>CBDFJV010000007.1:0-3195665 GCA_965248605.1 Dehalococcoidia bacterium | reverse complement strand
AATCTCAAGCTCCACGAGTGCGGCCTGCCGCGGAGGATGGCGCTTGAGCTGTTCAAGCCGTTCGTGATGAACCGCCTGGTGATCAATGGCTATGCGCACAACATCAAGAGCGCGAAGCGCCTTGCCGAGCGGGCGCGACCTGAGGTGTGGGACATTCTCGAAGAGGTGGTCAAGCAACGGCCGGTGCTTCTGAACAGAGCACCGACTCTGCACCGTCTCGGGATCCAGGCTTTCAAGCCGATACTAGTCGAGGGCGGGGCCATACAGGTGCACCCGCTGGTCTGTAACGCCTTCGGCGCCGACTTCGACGGCGACCAGATGGCGGTGCACGTGCCGCTCTCCAAGGGAGCCGTGCAAGAAGCCAACAAGGTTATGTTGAGTGTTTACAACAAGCTCTCGCCTAGTTCGGGCCGAGCCGATTGTGGCCCCAACGCTCGACATGGTCCTCGGTTGCTACTACATGACGATGGTACGGGAAGAAGCCCTCGGCACCGGACTCCGGTTCAGTAACTTCGAAGAAGCCCGCTTGGCCTACGAACTAAAGCAGGTCGATCTACGAGCTCTAATCAACGTTAGGGTGGGCTCCAACGGAACCGGAGAGTGGATAGAGACCACCGTCGGGCGGATCCTATTCAATGACGCCTTGCCGCCTGAGCTCGGCTTCCGCAATCAAGAGCTCGAGAAGGGCGCCCTCAAAGACATCACCGGAGAGTGCTACCAGCGGTTTGGGAACGACAAAACGCTCGATCTACTGGACGCGATCAAGGACTTGGGCTTCAAGTACGCCTCCAAGTCGGGAGTAACGATCGCGATCAACGACATCGAAGTGTCTCAGGAAAAGGAATCGATCGTCGGCGAGGCCGAGCGTAAGGCCGACCTGCTCGAACAGCAATTCCTCGACGGCTTGATCACGGAGGATGAGCGGTACGCGAACGCGGTCCAGATCTGGACAGATGCCAACGATACCCTTACCAAAGTCATCGAAGACAACCTTCGCAACTATCGGGGCATCTACCTGATGGCCACGTCGGGCGCCAAAGGTAACATCGCCCAGATAAAGCAGATGGCCGGCATGAGAGGCCTGATGTCCGATCCGAAAGGACGGGTCATCGATAGGCCCATCAAGTCGAACTTCCGCGAAGGTCTCAGCGTGTTGGAGTACTTCATCTCCACTCACGGGGCCAGGAAGGGCCTCGCTGACACCGCACTGAGAACGGCGGATAGTGGCTATCTGACGCGAAGGCTGATAGACGTCGCCCAGGAGGTCACCATAACCTCGGACGACTGCGGTTCTGAGAACGGTGTACTCGTTGAGAACACGCCAAACGAGCCTCTAATCACCTCATTCGAGGAGCGAATAAAAAGCCGGTTCGCGGCGGCGCCCATCGCCGACCCCGAGACCGGTGAAGTGATCGTCGACGCCGGAGAGCTGATCTTCGAAGACACGGCACGGAGAATCGCGGAAACTGGCGTGGGGCAGATCTTTGTTCACTCGCCGCTAACCTGCGAGTCCTCTCGCGGCGTCTGCGTCAAATGCTACGGCGCTTCCCTTGCGACATGGCGTCCCGTCATGATGGGCGAAGCCGTCGGGATAATCGCGGCCCAGAGCATCGGCGAACCCGGCACTCAGTTGACCATGCGGACGTTCCACACAGGCGGCATCGCCGGGGCGGACATTACCAGCGGCCTCCCAAGGGTCGAGGAGCTGTTCGAGGCCAGGTCGCCTAAAGGTGAAGCCGTGCTATCGGAGATCGACGGCGTCGCGGAGGTGTCGGAGACCGCGGAAGGTCGAAGCATCAAAGTCGTCAGCTACGAGGAGTACGTCGACGAGTACCCATTGTCGAAGGGCTATAAGGCCGCGGTGAAAAGCGGTACCGACGTGGCTATAGGCGCCACACTGGCCCAGCCTCCACCGTCCAAGTCGAAGGCGACCAAGAAGACAAAGAAGGACGCAAAAGACGAGGCAAAGTCGCTGCAGGCTGCAGAAGTCGTGGCAAGAGTGTCCGGAACCGTCCACGTCCACAAGGGCTCATTGAGCATTACGTGGACGGACGAGGAGCAGCGCGAGTATCCGATTCCGGCCGCCGCCCACGTCATCGTCGATAGCGGTGAGACCGTCTCGGCCGGACAGTCTTTGACGGCAGGCCCGAAGAGCCCTCAGCAGGTACTCGGGATCCAAGGGCGAGAGGCCGTCCAACAGTACTTGATCGGGGAGGTCCAGAGGGTCTACAGGTCCCAGGGAGTGCCGATCCACAACAAGCACATCGAGGTGGTAATCGGCCAGATGCTGCGGAAGGTGAGCATCGACGGTCCAGGTGACACGGACCTGCTTCCAGGTGAGCTGGTAGCTCGTCACCAGTACGAGGACATCAACGCGGCGATTCTCGCAGAGGGCGGCGAGCCGGCAACCGCCAGCCCAACACTGCTGGGCATCACGAGAGCTTCGTTGGACGTCGACAGCTTCCTCGCGGCCGCGTCATTCCAGGAGACGACCCGTGTCCTCACCGAGGCGGCGCTGAACGGAAAAGTAGACTACCTGAAGGGCCTGAAGGAAAACGTAATCATCGGAAGGCTAATCCCTGCCCGGTTCGACATGTCCGAAGAGGGCAAAGAACGGCTAGCGCTCCATGAGGTAGAGAGCCAGGTGCCGGTTGGCCTGTTCGAAGACGACGGCTTCGGGGAGAGGCCCGGTGGTTTCGACGATGAACGGCCTCGGCCGTTCGAGGTCGATGGTCCAATAGAAGACACGACCACCATGAAAGAGATACCTTCCCTGTAGGCGCTAACGTCCCCGCCATGAAGCGATAAGCAGAAGGGGCCCGCAGACGCGGGCCCCTTCTGCGTTCTGCCCAGCCGTTGGACGTGCCGCGTTAGGGTCAGGTTTCTTTCTTGACCTGAATCAGCGGCCCTTGCTAGACTTGACTCACTCGTCCACCGGTCGACCGCGGACAGCGGGTTTCGGGCGGTTAGCTCAGCGGTTTAGAGCGCTGCGTTGACATCGCAGAGGTCATTGGTTCAAATCCAGTACCGCCCACCATCCCTACCCTCATCGCGTTGTATCGCCCCGCCGGAACCTCTGTGTCGTTGTCAGCACTTCTGTTAACAAACGCCTCGTATCTCACCTTCAGATCGGATCAGCAGGGCCGCTCGCCGTTCACAAGGTAGATAGGTCGGGCCGTGGCCTCCTTTTGAACGCTCGCACTTGTCGCCAGGTCACTCATCGTCAGACCCACGCAACTGCAATGACACATGGGCAGGCTGTAGGGCGTCCTGAACCACAGTTACCAGGTTGCGGGTGAGTCTCTCCAGGTCAACTTCATCCCGCGCCGTTGCGCTGAAGCCGGCCACTGTCCTTGCCGCGTCGTACTTGCGACGGTAGAAACGCCTGTCGATGATTACCTGGACGCGGTTGCGCAGCGGTGAGAACAGCGCCACTATCGCCAGAGTCGAAACGACGAGCGCCACAGTACTTCCCTGCCCCGTGATCGTGCGGAAGGCCGTTTGGAGCACCACAACACTGCCAAAATACGTGACTGCCAGAACTGCGGTCAGCACACCATAGACCAGCGTGCGGTTAATGAGGAAGTCGATGTCATACAGGCGGTATTTGAGGATGGCCAATGCCACGCCCGCGGGCAAGAGCGAGAGAAAGCCGGCGAGCAAGGCTGAGTCCCAAGCCTTGGGGAGAGGGTTGCCGGTGATTTCCAAGAGTAGGGTCACAACGAAGTATGTGGTGAACAAGCCGGCCGTGTAAGCGAACCACTTGATCTGCTGACGTTCTTCACCAGCGCTCCCGGTGAAGCGGAGAGCCATGGACAACGTCACCGCGATCAACGATACGGCAATACCGAGAAGGGCCGCTATTTCAACGGCAGCCAGGATCCCCTCGGCGCCGGCAATGGCGATTGGGCTCTTAAGAGGCGGCTGTACTTCCAAAAAAGCTAGTTCAGGCCCCAGAGACGACGAGGCAGCGAGTGCTATGAGAGCACCAACCGAACCCCACAAAACCCATCGCCAGCGCGCCGACAGCAACTTTCCGTCGGGAAAGAGGAGCGCAAGAAAAATGATCGAACCGAGGAACACCATCCAAAGATTTTGGGAGATTAATCCCGCGACCAAACCGCCAGGCAGGGCGTCCGGCCTGATACGGAGGGTGTACTGAGCGTAGACGAGGGCGGTCTCAGCAAGAAAGGGTGCAAGAGCAGCTGCCAGCAGCAGCCAGCCGACGGGGTTACCTGGAAGCCTCGAAACGACAATAGTCCCCGTGGTAGCCATGGCAGCGGCGGCTAGGACAAACAACAGATCCACTACCAGCACTTCTTGTCCGATGGAAGGAACCAGGAAGTGCTCGACGAGAATGATAAACGCTGCCTGGGCCCAGAACGCGGCCCAGAGGAGCCAGGCAAGGAATTTGGCGGCCCTGTTCTTCATTCTTCGTAAGGAAACAAGTGAAGCTCATCAGATCGCGAGGCGGCGGCTGAGATAAAGATCGCAAGGGGCACGACCACGGACCGGATCGGTTGGCCGAAAGGCAGCCAACCCCAATGCAAGATCGCGCCGGCTGCGTCTTTAGCCAAGGGCTGTGGTGTCATCGGCTCTTGAGTGGACTGACTCACGAATAACTCGCTCGCCTGGAACTAGACTCTTTCGTGACGCAGTCTAACGCAACATCGTCCCTGGTTGGTTACGGCTAACGTTACGGCTTTCGCTTCGTGGCAATTGGAGTGTCTCGAGCCGAGTCCTATCTCCCGCCGCACGCCTGCGAATCGCGCTGCTAGCTGGAGCCATCTCAGGGCCTCAGTCCGCACTTGGTGGTATCGACACCACACCGAACTCGCCGGCACGCCAAGCGCGCGAACTAACAATAACTTCACAGGCGCCCGCTCGGACTGCAACCGTGTTTTATCCACTTGTTCACCCCACCGTCACCACGCCGCTGTTACTGTGGAAGAGAGTACAGCCCGCAGCCGAGCGGGTACGGGCCAGTTCGTGTTTCAAGATGGACCGGAAGGGTGTTAATGACAACCTCAACGTCAAAACGTCGCCGAACAGCGATTGAGATAATTCAGGAAATCCTCTCGACCTGCGACAACGGCGGTGCGAAAAAAACAGCCATCATGTACCGCTGCAACCTGAGCTACAGCCAGCTAAGCCGATATCTGCGGGCTCTCTCAGTTCAAGAACTCATCCGACAAAACGACACTGGTCGATTCCAACTCACGTCCAAAGGTGAGTCGACGTTGAAAGAGCTACTCCCCATGGTAATGACGGTCCGCAGCCTGACGAAAGCGGGCAGGGTCGCGGCTAGCTCAGTCGACGTTTAGTCCCTGGCCAGTCCGAGGCTGAACGGCACCGAGGCCCTTGCTTTGAACAGGCAGAGGCTCTTTCGTCACGAGATGGTTAGGTGGTACCCC
This sequence comes from Dehalococcoidia bacterium, assembly GCA_965248605.1. Classification (GTDB taxonomy): domain Bacteria; phylum Chloroflexota; class Dehalococcoidia; order Lucifugimonadales; family CAUZJF01; genus CAUZJF01. The sequence continues at coordinate 3,190,251 of CBDFJV010000007.1, read as the reverse complement.
TGGCCGGACTCGAACCGGCGACACACGGTTTAGGAAACCGTTGCTCTATCCGCCTGAGCTACAGGGGCAAGCCGTCTACGGTGCGGTGGACGGGCCAGCGGCGATTTGCCTGTAGACCCACTTTTCAAACATTTTGCTAACCTTGCCTCGTCGGTCCGGTCCGAAATCTCTTCCTGAGCAAGCCGGTCCTCGAAGTTCACCACCGCGTCCTCCTGGATGCCTGGCAGCACCCGGATGTACCTGTCGGCCGTGGTACCGATGTTAGCATGCCGGAGGCGGTCCTGTACCACTTTCAGGTTGGCGCCCGACGCGAGCATCAGCGACCCGTGGGTGTGGCGTAGGTCCTTCAGGGGTAGATCGGAAAAGCCGGTCCTCCTCGCTAGCCGCCTGAACGCTTGCGAGACGGTATCGGGCTGAGCAGCACGGCCGTAAGGGCCCAGGATGACCATGTGGTCCGCACCGGGGGCATTGCGGGCTCCGTACTCGTCCTGTAGCGTCTGGCGGGTGACGTCGGGCAGTACGACCGGCTGACCGGACTTCTTTGTCTTGGGCTCCTCGTACACCAGTCCTCGATCATCGTGCAGCCGGTGCTTCGTCTGCGTTACCGCGAGGTAGCCGGCGACCGGATAAGATATTGATGCTGTCTGAACCCCAGCCTGTGCTGGCTTAGGACAGGTTTCCTCAAGCCCTGCGGTACCCCCCCCCGTGGGGCTCTCCTTGCCCTCGTCCCTCCCCCAGCTACGATTCATAGCTGATGTTACTTGACATTTGATGCAAATTGTCATACAATGGCGGACAAGGAATATCTGAGATGCCGATATATGTTACAAGCCTCGATTGGGACGATTGGAACATCAACCATCTCGAAGTAGACAAAGGACTCACCGTCGAGGACGTGGAAGAGGTTGTTTTCGGCCCCAACTACTCCCGTCGCCACGGGGAGCGCACCTATGTCACTGGTAAGACCCACGGAGGCCATTTCCTGACTATCGTTCTCCAGCCGCTGCTACGAGGGCTTTGGAGGCTGAAGACTGGATGGAAGAGCGACCGGAATGAGATAAACACGGCGAAGAAGCACGTTGTACAGCTTAGGAGCTAACAAAATGGGCAAGATACCTGAGTTCGATAGCGAAGAAGACGAAGCGAAGTTCTGGGAGACCCACAGCCTGGCGGACTACGAAGACGAACTGGAGCCCGTCGAGCTAGTGGTAAGCCGGCCTCTCGAGCACAGGCTGTCGGTCCGGGTCTCGAAGGAAGACCTCAAGGAGCTTCAGCGCCGCGGCAAAGAAAGTGGCATGGGCATGACCACGTATGCTCGGTTCCTGCTTCGCCAGGCGCTCCAACAACAAGTCTCCCCTGATGGCGATCCGTTGGCCCTGTTTGCTAAGGCCGCCGCTAACGGCCCTTCGCCCTTGGCATACGCCATGTGGGAAATCCTGCGACCTATCGCCCTCAACGACGATGAGTTCCTCGCCGGGGTGAAGCAGACCGACCAACCGGAGAAGGTCACGGCCGGGTAGGAGCGTTCGTTTCAAACATTTTGCTAACCTGCCGTGCGGGTTAGCACGGGCATTCGCGGGCGGCATCCGGCGCGGTCAGCTACGAATACCCCGCTGCCGAGGGTCTGCGAGCTCGTGGGAGGGCGTCCTGGCTAATTAGGAAACCGTTGCTCTATCCGTCTGAGCTACAGGGGAAAGCTGTCTACGGTGCGGTGGACGGGCCTACCGCGATTTGCCCGTAGACCCACTTCATACATTTCGATAACCTGCTTCGTCGGTCCGCTCCGAAACCTCTTCTTGAGCCCAGCCGGTCCTCAAAGCTCACCACCGCGTCCTCTTGGACGCCGGGCAGCACCCGGACTTTACTTATACCTCTGCAATCCCAATTCCCCACTACTTCCAATTACACCCCGTCGATATCGAGACCCTTGACATCACATGGGCGGGGTTCCTAGACTCCCTCGCGTGCGCTCTCGCACGGAGGCCCACCGATATGTCCTTTCGGCTGCTCATCGTATCCACCGGTCCGAGGGGCGAACCTGGTAAAGGTTTCCATTACGACCATTGGCCTCGCAAACTGGCCGAAGCCGTCCCCGGAATTCAGGTCGACGTCGCTAGCACAACCGACGAGGCCAAGGAGCTGATCGAGGACGCCGATGCTGTTTTCGGTTACGTTCTGCCCGAGGTCTTCGGGCGGGCTAAAAAGCTTCGTTGGATAGCTTCGCCGCACGCGGGACCGCTGGCCGGTTTCTACTATCCAGCGCTCATCGAGAGCGATGTCGTCGTGACTAACACCCGGGAGATCTTCAACGATCACATAAGCGCGCATATCATGTCCTTTGTGCTCGCCTTCGCTCGGGGTCTTCATAAGTACATTCCGGGCCAGCTCCGACGCGAATGGCTTTCGGCCGTCGAGACTGTCCACCTGCCGGAGGCGACCGCGGTAATCGTCGGGGTGGGAGGGATCGGTAGCGAGACGGCCAGACTGTGCTCGGAGTTCGGCATGAACGTCATCGGAGTCGACGCCCGCAGAAGTGACGCACCGCCCGGAGTCGCCGAGCTCCTGCCGGCAGACGCCCTCGCGGAGACCCTCCCACGAGGCGACTTCGTGATCGCCACGGTGCCCGAGACGCCCGAGACCCGCGGCATGTTCCAAGCCGCGCAATTCGGACTTATGAAGGAGAGCGCTTTCTTCATCAACATCGGCCGCGGTGCGAACGTCATTCTGGACGATCTCGTCGAAGCGCTGGAACGCGGGGCAATCGCCGGCGCGGCTCTCGACGTATTCCAGATCGAGCCTCTGCCTGAAGATCACGGCCTGTGGAGGGCACCTGGAGCGTTGATAACGCCACACGTAGCCGGGGAGGACCCTTACCTGGAAGACCGGAGGACGGAGTTGCTTGTCGAAAACTGCGTTCGTTTCAACGAGGGCAAGCCCCTGAAGAACGTGGTAGACAAGGCGCAATGGTTCTAGGTGACGAAGCGCCCCCGGCGGGACTCGAACCCACGCACCCGGCTCCGGAGGCCGGTGCTCTATCCACTGAGCTACGGGGGCTTGTCGCACCGAATATAGCAGAGCGGCTCGCCCCCAACAACACCTCGGCTCGCCTTCCGGGCAACCCGCGTCGACCGCCCGCATTTCGTTGCGCGACGAAAGGCGTCCGAGCCCCTCGTTGCGGGAATCATGCGACGTAACGCTGGATTCGCCAGTATCAAGCCGCAGGGGGGTTGACAACCCATGGGTTGGTGCATATCATTAGCCCCGCTCATAGCTAGGCGTCGCTTGGGAACCCAGCGAGGCGTTCGTTTGTGGGCTTGGTTTTCGTCGGAAAGAGGAAACTGGAGAGAGGGGCTCAAATGAGAATAGATCTTCCTCGAAGTGGCGTACTTATGGCGATGTTGGTATCGCTGTTTGGACTTCTTCTGCTTGCAGCGTGTGCCGGTAATCCGGGACAACCGGGCAAGCCGGGACTACCTGGAAAGCCGGGCAACCCCGGCGAACTTGGTCCTTCGGGACCTTCAGGACCTTCAGGACCGCCAGGTCTGCCGGGACTACCGGGTAACCCTGGTAAGCCGGGTAACCCGGGACTACCGGGCGAGGCTGGGTTGGCGGGTCCTCAGGGACCTACCGGGCCTGCTGGCGTTTCTCCTGGTGCCGGCCTGATGGTAAACCCGCCACAGTTCTACCTTGGAGACAAGGTAATGATCGCCGGGTCCGGTTTCGATAAGTTCGAGCCGGTTTCAGTCTCGATTGACTACGGAGGCGGTAGCGCAAGGGCCACCGTAGCAACCTTCATCGATTCCAATGGCGGCGGTGCCTGGGTGATCGAGCTCGATCCTCTTAGAGACGCCGGGGGCGTCAGCGGTAGGATAAGCCAGATCGTCGAGGCAGGGATTGTCACGATCCTCGCGAGCGGCGCCGATGGCAGCGAGGCGAGCGCGCCCGCGATGGTCTTGGGTGACGCGCCTCCGCTTCCCGAGCCGCCACCTGACACCTCTCCTTCACTGGTTCCGAACACGGACGGTAGTCTGGTGGTCATCCCACAGATCGTGGAGATGGGGCAGGACGTCACGATATATGGCGCTGGCTTCCGGCCTGATGAAAGAACGACAGTTGACCGGATTACAGGGAGCAGGGACCTACCGACAGGCCTCTCATGGTCGAACCTAAAAACCGCAAACGCAAACGAGCAAGGTGCCTGGTCCGTCGTCTGGACCGTGGACCAGGATCCGGGAATCATCTCGATAAAGGCTTCGGGTATCGCCGGAACCACTGCCACCACTCCGCTGATCATCGTCGAAGCCAAGTAGTTCCGCTAGCACATAGCCGAACGTAGAAAAGGAGCCTCGTGCGTTGGCACGAGGCTCCTTTGTTTATGCTCTAAGCGGCAGGTTCGGACGTAGTAACGATTCCGCGTAGGCGGCAATGTCCACGGAGAGGGAGAACAAAAGATATGATTCTTCGGCAACGCAATACGAACGGCTCGAGCGACTGCCAAGAGCGCCGTGTTCTTCTGGAGGTCTTGCCCACGCTGCCGTCGCGGCCGGTGGGTTGGCTTACCAGCCAGCCGGTCACGAGCAGGTGACGTTTCCGACTCCCTTCGGCAAGGGTTGCCGAGACCTCTACCGCCCTTCTCGACCTGGTCCCCACTAGGGCGTGGTAGTCTGCCTTGGCGTGGTGCCCTTCGGGTTCGACCATCCGCAGATCCCGAGTCTTGGGGGCAGCACTTGCGCGGTCGGGCTTCGCGGCCTTGCTATTCAGGTCGCCCGCTATGCAGGACTATCGCTTGGACCCGGAGGACGTTGGTAACGTCACCGCCGCCCTACACGGAATTTCGGCCTGTTTCAGCATGCCGATCCGATGTTCAGAGAGGTAGCGCGCCAAGGGGGGCATTAGGGCCCCGTGGGTGACTGCGGTTGCGGGCCGAGGAGACGGCGGAAGGGCCTATTTGTTGGAGGACTCGGCACCCTCGCTGACTCGGACGACGCGTAGCTTCTTGAGACGTCGCCCAACCGTCGAGACGACCTCGATCTGCAGGCCGTCGTACTCCACCCGGTCCCCCGCGGCGGGGATCTTGCCGAGGCGATCGTAGACGAATCCTCCGACGGTATCGAATCCGTCGCCCTCGACTTTCAGGTCCAGGAGCTGGTTCAGCTCGTCGAGACCGGTACGTGCGTCCATCAGGAACTCGCCCTCGCCGATCGTCTCCAGCTCCGGCTCGCCGACGTCGAACTCGTCTTGTATCTCGCCGACGATCTCTTCCAGCAGGTCTTCTATGGTTACGAGGCCGGAAACGCCGCCGTACTCGTCGACCACGATGGCCATGTGAACTCGCGTTTCCTGTATCTCGTTGAGAAGCTCTTCGAGGTCCTTGGTCTCCGGAATGAACATCGCCGGGCGAATCATTTGCTCACTGAGACGACCTAGGGACTCACCGTTGCGGTTCAGGTTCTTCAGAATATCTCGAACGTATGCGATGCCTTTGACGACGTCCAGGCTTTCCTCATACACGGGAATTCGGCTGTGGCCGGAATCGACCATCGTTTCGGCGACTTGCGTCAAGGGAGTGCCCAACTCAACAGCAACGATGTCGAGGCGGGGAAGCATAATCTCGCGAGCCGTGGTCTTGTCCAGTCGGACCACGCCCCTGATCATCTCGGCCTCACGTTCGTCCAGCCCTTCTTCGGAATCGTCCGAGATCCCCAACTCCAGCGGCAACGCCTCGCCGTTTGGCGACGCGTCGTCGGCGCCGTTGGACGCACGGCGGACCGCTCGGTCGCTAAGTGCCGTGACCGGCTTCAGAAACTGAGCGAGCGCTCGCACCGACGGAGCGACTGTGAGTGCGATGGTCTCCGGCGAGAGTGCGGCGACGGACCGCGATACCATGTGAAGCGCCCCCGTCGCAAGGAACGCCCCCAGGCCAGCCAGAGCGATTATGCCCCAGTTGTCCCACCGTCCTATCACGAGAGCCGCTAGAGCAAGAAGGCCAGAGCCAAGGAACAGGGCCTTTAGAAGCGATGTGGCGCGGGCAGGGCCCGCCGGAGCCATATACAGGCTCTCAAGGGCGACGGAGCCACGCACCTGCTCCGCCACGAGAAGCTGAGCGCGTTCCCTCCTGACCAGGAGAAGGCTCGCTTCCACCACAGACAAGATGAAGAAGCCCACCACAGAGGTGGCCAGGATGACCCAGGCTAAGCTACTATCGCTCTCCAAACTATGTTATCCCGACGCCGGCCGGTTTCATTCCCACGGCGCTTTTACGACTCCCCTGGCTGCCGAGCAAGAGCCACGTCGACCGGCTCTGCCACGCTGACGTTAGTGTCGGGGTCCACCGGGCCACCACGTAGACGGGGTCTTGCGGGCACGCCGTACGCGAGCGTATCCGGCGGCACATCCCGAGTCACGACGGCCCCGGCCCCGGTCTCCGATCGGTCGCCGACTCGGACGGGCGCGACCAGCATCGTGGCTGAACCGATCATGACGTCGTCCCCGATAACGGTCTCTTTCTTCGTAGGTGTTCCGTCGAAGTTGCACGTGACTGTGCCGGCCCCAATGTTCACGTTGGCTCCGATCATCGCGTTTCCGATGTAGCTGAAGTGTCCGCACTTAGTCCCCGGTCCCAGTCGGCTGGCCTTGATCTCCGCGGAGCTTCCGACGTGGACACCGCTTTCAAGAAGGCTTCCCGAGCGAATGTGGCTGAACGGGCCTACGCTTACGTCGCGTTGCAGCGTCGAGCCCTCGATTACGGCGCTCTCGACGCGCGAGCGCGGGCCGATGGTCGAGTGGTCGATGGTGGCGTTGGGACCGATCTGGCAGCCGGCGGCGATACGAGATGTGCCTCTAATATGGGTGTTCGGATGGAGAACGACGTCCTCATCGAGCTCTACGGAAAGGTCCAGGTATACCGTCGAAGGGTCGCCCATCGTGACCCCGGCCAGCATCCAGCGTTCCCGCAACTGCCCGCGCAGTTTTGCTTCCGCCGTTGCTAGCTGGGCCCTCGTGTTTACGCCGAGAGCCTCCCAGCTTTGTTCGGTGCGAAGCGACTCCACGACCTCACTCTGTTGCGATGCTGCTGAAACGAGGTCCGTCAGGAATATCTCACCGTTCGCCGACGGTCCGAGGGCACTCAGGGTCGGCCAGAGCCACGAGGACCGGAAACAATAGACTCCGGCGTTCACCTCGCCGATGGCCCGCGTCGTATCGTCGGCGATGGCCTCTTCAACGACCTCGGCGACAGCGCCGTGCTTGTCCCTGACGATACGTCCGAGACCGTCGACGTCGTCGGGAGTCGCGGTCAGCATTGTCACCGATGCGTCGGTATCGAGGTGAAGACGTAAGAGGTCTCGGATAGTTTCGGGGCGGATCAGAGGCACGTCGGCCGACAGGACGACAATGTTGTCAAATCCTTGCGCCGATGATTGCGCCTGGAGAAGCGCATGTCCGGTGCCCAGCGGCTCTTTCTGTAAAGCGTATTCGACGTCGTCGAGGGATTCCTTGACCGGTGTGTGTGTGTCCGGGCCCACAACCACGACAATCGAGTCTAGCTGAGCGCCTTTTGCCGCGTCTACAACTAGCCGGACCATCTCGGTACCGCACAGACGGTGGAGCACCTTGGGAATCCGCGATCTCATCCGGGTGCCCTTGCCCGCCGCGAGCACCGCCACCGCCGCCGAAGCTACCATTGCCAAAAAATAAGCGCCTAAGCCCGATCTACGATCAGGGTCAGGCGCCGACTCGTCCCCTTATACTACTGTGGTAAGTTCCACGTTTCGTCCAATAGTAGCAGCGAGGCCGACGAGGTGTCAAGGTAAACTGCCGTCGCAGGGTACGTTTTCCGCATCAGTCGCGTACGGCGCCGTCGAGTCTAGACACTGCACGCGACCTGTCATATCCTATCGCTCCGGTGGGGGCGCCCTTCTCAAACGGGCCTCCGGCAATAGAGGAGTTGTCATTGGCGAAGTTCAAGGTTGTCACACAGGCTACCGGAAGTGCCTACGCGGCATTCGAGGAGGCCACACACGACCTCGAGATGGAGGCGCTGGCTCCGATAGGGGCCGAGCTGGTCGTGGTCCCGGCCGGCAAAGACGACGAATTCATCGAGCAAGCGCGGAACGCCGACGCCATAATAGCTGGGCGTAACACCATCTCCAGCTCGGTAATCGATGCATTGCACCAGTGCAAGGTTATCGCCCTGGGAAGCGTCGGAGCGGACAGGGTCGACGTTGCCGCGGCCACCGCAAAAGGCATCCCGGTCACTAACGTACCGGACATCTTCATAGATGAGGTCGCCGACCACACTATGATGCTTGTGCTGGCCACATACCGCCGGCTGATCATAGTCGACCGCATGGCCCGCGACGGCCGATGGGGCGACGGGAGACCGCTTCTATACGGATATCCCCGACTGATGGGTCTGACTCTTGGCCTGATCTCATTCGGCAACGTCGCAAAGGCCGTCACGGCTCGGGCGCAGCCCTTCGGACTTCACATGGTTGCCTTCGATCCCTACATCGGCGAGCTAGCCATGACTCGAGAACGGGTCGAACCTGTCGGGTTCACAGAGCTACTGCAAAGGTCCGACATACTGTCGATGCATGCGCCCCACACCACTGAGACGCACCACATGCTCGGGGAGGAGCAGTTCCGTTTGATGAAACCCCATTCGCTCTTCATCAACACCGGGCGTGGCGACACGGTCGACGAAGCAGCATTGGTCCGAGCCCTCCAGGAAGGCTGGATCGGCGCGGCGGGGTTGGACGTGCTCGAGAAGGAGCCGCCCGAGCCCAACAATCCGTTGCTCAAGATGGACAAAGTGGTCCTGACGCCTCACGCGGCCTCGGCCTCGTCGCGCATGGACCCAGAGCGGCGCAGGCGCGTAGGCCGCGAGATAGCACTGGTTCTCTCGGGTCGCTGGCCCAGGGCCTGCGTGAACCCGTCAGTGCTCGAGAAGACCGGACTACGACGCTGGCGCCCCTACCCCATGGAGTAGATATAGACGTTGTTGCGGCAAGAGTAGTATCGAGCGAGGCCGCTCCGGTGACGAATCCAGCAGTGGGGTTGTAGCACGTATACAAAGAGAACCGCCGCGACGCTTCGGCAGAGAGCCTACGGCGACAACAGCAAGTGAACGTACGCAATCTAAAAAGTCGTGCGCCGGTCTGCCTTTTGACCGTCGTCGTCTCCGTTGGCATCGCAGCGACTGCAGTCTCCTGCGGTAGCAGCGCCGTCGACGACTCCGCCAGCTGGACGCTCGTACACTCGAAGCTTCCGGGCGCACTTATGGCAGTCTGGGGCTCCGGTGCTGACGACGTATGGGCGGTTGGCGCCGACCGAGGAGACGGCACGGGCGCAACGGCGATGCACTTCGACGGCGCCGAATGGGAACAGCTTGAAACGGGGGTCTCGGGCGATCTGTGGTGGGTGTTCGGGTTCGAAGACGGTCCGATATTCCTGGGTGGTAAGGATGGAGTCATCCTTCGGTATCGGCAGGGCGAGTTCGAGCGGATGGAGACGCCCGGCACCGGTACCGTTTACGGCATTTGGGGTACCGCTCCGGATGACCTCTGGGCTGTAGGCGGTCAGCTCCCGGCGGGTGCCTTCGCGTGGCGATACGACGGCCAGTCCTGGACCAAGGCCTCGGGCTTCCCTGCCGATCTCAACGAGTCGCAGGCGATGTTCAAGGTCTGGGGCCAGTCGGCCGACGACGTCTGGATGGTCGGCACCGGGGGAGTCGTTGTCCATTTCGACGGATCGAGATTCAGTCAGGAGGACTCGGGAACGTCCCACATCCTGTTCACTGTACATGCAGACGACGAGAAGCTGGCCGCTGTCGGAGGACTTGGTACGGGCGTCGTCCTCGAAAACGATGGCAGCGGCTGGCGGGACGTTACTCCCGACGGGACGCCCCATGTGATGGGGGTCTGGACCGGCAGTGAGACGGCATATGCTGTCGGTGTCGAGGGCGCAGTGCTACGACGAGAGAACGACACATGGGAGGCCATCGATACGGGGATCGACTTGGCCGAGGCGCTACACGCCGTGTGGCAAGACCCGGAGGGCGGAGTATGGGCGGTTGGTGGCCAGGTGCTGGCGCCACCGCTGGTCGATGGCGTGATCGTCTACAGGGACCCTAAGGTCGTACCGGAAAGCTGATGGCCCTAGGCCCACGGCATTTCCTGTTGGCTACGACGAATGGGCCGACGTATAATATCTAGCTAGTTGTAGCCAAGTAGCTAGCGGAAATTCGGACAGGAACCCATAACGATGCCAGAGTGGTGGTTTGAAGCGGCACTGCCAACGGTAGTCTTTGGAGCCCTTTTCGTACTCTGGGTCATTCTTCCGCCGTCGCCCGGAGAAGTCGACGTCGGCAGCAGAGTACGCGATCTCATTCGACGGCGGCGAGGCGAGTCATAGATCTGTGATGTTCCACAATCCCCATGGATAAAGCCCTAGAAACCCGGCAAACCGGACAGTGGATCGGCTCCGCCGTGAATAAGAAGCGGGTGGTCGGACTGCTTGTGTTCGTCGCGTTGCTCACACTTTTCTTTACCTTCAATCGCCTTCCGAAAGTCGACATCGTCGAGGGAGACCTGGCCGCCGTCTCTGGCCCGGAGCTGCAATGCTTCCAGGGCTTCTGCATCGACCGGGACCCCGATTCCAGCCTGCTTTCACGATGGTGGTCCTTCTCCGTAACTTACCTGCGACTCGTCACGGTCGGTATGGTGTTCGCCTTTCTGGTAGCGGGTCTGGCTGAGTCCTTCCTGTTCGCGGATTCGAGCACGATCGGATTCCTGAACCGGGGTATTCTGAGGCGTACTCTGCACGGTGTCGCAGTGGGCCCGGTGATGAATCTCTGTTCGGCGTGCATCGTGCCGGTCACATCGGCCTATCGGAGGAGAGGCGGCGGTATCGAAGGCGCCGTTGGGATGGTCCAGGGGTCGGCTACCCTCAATATCCCGGGCGTGCTCATGACGTTCTTCGTATTCACGCCGCTGCTTGGCTTCAGCCGCCTCGCGTTCGGCCTGGTCGGAGCGGTTGCCATAGGTCCGATCGTAGCGAAAGTGGCGTCCAGGTGGGGACGGGACTCGTTCGCTGAGGTGGAGTCCATGGAGCCCGAAGAGCCTAACGAGGTTGCGCCGTGGAAACCGGTTCTCACTCAGGGGTTCCGCGATTGGGCGAGAGTCAGCATCGGCTATCTCGTCCGGCTAGGGCCCATCATGATCGTTGCAGGCTTCGCAAGCGGCCTCGCGATGCAGTGGATCAGCCAGGACACCGTTACGACCTATCTCGGCAACAACGCCGTCGGCATTGTGATCGCCGCTACTCTGGGTCTTCTCATCAACGTGCCGTTGCTATTCGAAATCCCACTGGTAGCCCTGCTCCTCATTCTGGGAATGGGCACTGCACCCGCGGCCACGCTTCTATTCGCAGCCGCAGCCGGAGGGCCTATCACCTTCTGGGGGCTGGCCAAGGTCATGCCAAGGCCGGCTATCGCGAGCTTCGCCGTCGCAACCTGGGTTGTGGGTGTGACCGGCGGGCTGGTGATACTCGCCATCGGCTTCGTCGCGCCACAACTCGTCTAACGCACCGATTCACCTGCCCTCTTCCGGCGGCTCAAGAAAGAACGGATCGTCGATGGGTGGCTTTTGGACTTAGAGTGCCCCTAGCCGTCATTGTCCTTCGACGAGCTCAGGACGAACCCAGGGGGATCTGAAGCTACGTTCGTGGTCAGCAATCATAAGTCCGCGGGGCGGACGAAACGTATGAAAGCAACTCGCTTGCAGCATGCGTAGGGCAGGCACGGGGGCACTGCCCTACGCATGCTGCAAGGCCCTCAAAAACCGAGCAGTTACTTGAGAGCCCGTCCTCGTTCGTGGTGAGCCTATCGAACCCGCTCATGGTGAGCTTGTCGAACCACGGCTCCGCAAGACGACTTGTGGTGCAAAGCCTCGATGAGTGGAGGTAGACGCCCTGTAGCCTACTCCGGCTTGTCCGAGGGCTCGTCGTCCGTTGCCTCGTTTTTGTCACCTGGAGTCTCGTCGAGGAGCTGTTTGAGCTCTTTCTTCGCCTTCCGGATCTGATCGATCTTGTTGGAGATCCGATCGAACAGGTCTCTTCGAGCGTTTATACCTTCTCCGATCAGGTAGGCGGCGGATTCGGACCTGCTGTTCACGACCCCGGCTTCGACCAGGTCGTCCAGCCGGGCCAGGCTCTCTTCGTTCAGCCTGACCATTACGACGCTGTTGCGGGCCGACAGAGCCCCCTGCAGCGTCTCCTTGAGGTTTTCCCCAAGGGACTCAACTCCCGAGCTCCGGATAGCCTTACGTACGCCGGCCTTGGCCTCGTCGACGACTATTTCGATCCCCTCAACGATCCGCTTCTTGTCTGGTTCTTGGTCTGTCATCTTAAGGTCTCCTAGTGGACTTACGCGTAAGTATACATATATATTACGTCGTTGTCAAGGTGCATGGTACGTTGTTCGCAGGGCGTCGCGGAACAGGTATCATATAAGGTGACGGTAAGGAAGGCCAACTACGGCGAGTTTGGAGAGCCTGTGGCACAGATGGACAGCAGCGAAGCACCGGTCGTCGCTCCGACCGCCGACCCACCGCGTGAATCCGCCGGAAGGACTGGAGTCTCTCTGTACCGCGATGCGCTCTTCATTGCGACGGTCGTGGGAATCTTCGTCGTCGACCAGGTTAGCAAGCTCGTCGTCAAGAACTCCTTACTGCCCTACGAGTCGTGGCCAAGCGACGGATTCTTCCGAATAACCCACGGGACCAACTCGGGCACTGCGTTTGGACTGTTCCCCGACCAGACCACTTTCTTGATCATCGCTTCGTTCTTCGCCATCGGGTTTCTGTTCTATTTCTACCGCACACAGGCAATGCCCAGCGTTTTCCTGAGATTGGCTATCGGACTCCAACTGGGTGGCGCATTCGGAAACCTCCTCGACCGCGTGAGATCAGGGGAGGTGGTGGACTTCATCGACGTAGGCCCCTGGCCCATATTCAACCTCGCCGACTCGTCGATCGTGATAGGGATCGGCTTGCTCGCCGCAACCGTCATGCTGGGCCGTGACACGAGCAAACCGGCGGAACCCCTGGACGAACCTGACGGTCCGGATTGATGCCCGCGCCTTCCAATGGGCCCGGGGCGCGTGAAAGCCACACCGTGTCCGTCGATGAGAGCGGAGAACGGCTGGACAAACTCCTGGCGACAACTTTCCCTGACTTGTCGCGTTCTCGCCTACAGAGGCTAATCGCCCACGGCAACGTGACGGTCGACGGAGCACCCGTGAAGGCCTCGTTGCGGCTCGCCGAGGGACAGACGCTTCGCCTTACGGTGCCAGAACCCGCCCCTACTGACCTCGAACCGCAACCCATACCCCTGAACATTGTGTACGAGGACGGCGAGCTGGTTGTGGTAGACAAACCGGCCGGGATGCCCGTGCATCCCTCCGCGGGCCACCCGGACGGAACGTTGGCCAATGCGGTGCTGGCGCACTGTCCCGATCTCGAGGGTGTCGGAGACGCGCTTCGGCCTGGTATCGTCCATCGCCTGGATAAAGACACGTCAGGGCTTGTTGTCGTTGCGAAAAACGACAAGGCGCACGGCGACCTGAGCCGGCAGTTCAAAGACCGGACCGTAACGAAGGTCTACCAAGCTCTGGTGCACGGCACTGTGTCCCCCCCGGCCGCCGTTATCGACGCGCCGGTAGGGCGCCATCCCGGTGACCGCAAGCGGATGGCGGTGGTCAGCACCGGCAGACCGTCGACCACCCAATACAACGTAACGACTCAATACGACCGATATGCTCTGTTACAGGTCAAGCCCGCGACGGGACGGACCCACCAGATCAGAGTCCATCTGGCCTCCATCGGCCATTCGGCTGTCGGAGACGCGCTCTATGGCAAGGCTCATCCTGGGCTTGACCGCCACTTCCTCCACGCGAGCCTCCTGGGTTTCGATCACCCAACAACAGGCCACCACCACAAATTCAAGTCCGAGCTACCTGAAGAGCTCACGGCGCTGCTCCATTCGCTGGCCACAGCATAAGCATTCCCGCCGTACCCAGTAGCCTCTTACCCCGTACCCCGTACCCCTCCCACCCCGTCTGCTAGAATGCGATCCGAAAGGCGTTTTTGAGACATGACGCAAGTTCGAGTTAGATATGCCCCCAGTCCGACGGGCGAACCTCATGTCGGCAACATCCGTACGGCCATATTCATTTGGCTATTCGCTCGGCGCCACGATGGCGACTTCATCATACGCATCGAGGACACCGACCAGTCACGAATAGTCGAGGGCGCCGTCGAGGGCCAGTTCGAGGCGCTCAAGTGGCTGGGAATCGACTGGGACGAGGGGCCCGATGTCGGCGGCGACTTTGGCCCATATGTCCAGTCCCAACGGCTCGACCTCTACCAGACCACCGCCGAACGGCTACTGGACACCGAGACCGCCTACCGCTGCTACTGTACTCCCGAGCGTTTGGACACGCTGCGGCGCGAGCAAAGTCAGACGCGACAACAAGTAGGATACGACGGTCACTGCCAGAACCTCACCGTCGAACAGCGCAAGGAACGGGAAAGCAGCGGGGACCTGTCCGTTGTCCGGTTCCGAATGCCGTCTGATGGCGAGACGACGGCCGTCGACGTTATTCGTGGCGAGGTCACCTTCGAAAACCGGCTGGTCGACGACTTCGTGATACTCAAGAGCGACGGCTTCCCCACGTACCACCTCGCAAGTGTCGTCGACGATCACGCCATGGAAATCAGCCATGTGCTCCGAGCCGAGGAGTGGCTCCCTAGCACGCCACGGCACCTGCAGCTATACCAGGCGTTAGGCTGGCAGCCGCCGGAGCTGGCGCACCTGCCGATCATACTCGCCCCCGACAAGTCCAAACTGAGCAAGCGCCACGGCGCGACCTCTGTGCTCGAGTATCGCGAAATGGGCTTCATCCCCGACGCGATGGTGAACTTCCTCGCGCTCCTGGGGTGGTCACTCGACGACAAGACCGAGGTCCTGTCCAAACAACAGCTAATCGAGAGCTTCTCTCTCGAGAGGGTGAACAAGTCCGGCGCCGTCTTCAATCTCGACAAACTCAACTCGATGAACGGCCAATACCTGAGGGCCATGTCCCCCGACCAGCTTGCCGACGCGTTGCTAAGTTACTGGCGGCTCTACTCGGCCGACGGTATTCCCAAGACACTATCGCGAGAGATGGTCCTGCGGATCGTGCCCCTCATTCATGAACGGCTGAAGACGCTGAAGGACGCAGCGCCCCTGATTGCTTTTTTCTTCACGGACGCCCTCGATTACGACACCAACGAGCTGACTCAGAAAGGGATGGACGAGGAAAGCACCGCGAAGGCGCTGCGGGAATCTTCGGCCGCGCTTGAAGCGTTGACTGCATTCGACTCGGAGTCCATCGAGGGCGCCCTCAGACCCCTCGCTGAAGAGCTGGGCCTCAAGACCCGTCAGCTACTGGGAACACTGAGGATCGCGACGACGGGCCTCAAAGTCGCGCCGCCTCTGTTCCAGACCATCGAGATACTTGGCCGCCAGCGGTCTCTCGCCGCCATAGCGGACGCTTCGAAGCGTCTCGCAAACGACGGCAGAGGATGAAGCGCGGCCGCCCTCTGGTGACCATCGCTGGGTTCGGCCTGGCTGCAGCGTTCCTCGCAGCCGCGCTATCCTGTTCGTCGGGTTCGCCCGGTTCGTCTGGCGGCGCGGCTCCCGATACGCAAGGATTCACTTCAGCAACAGGCTACGACCAGCCGACTTTCCTGGTCCTCAGTCAGGAGTACAACGCCGACCCCGAGATCGGAAGGTGGCTTCGCACGAAAGAGTTCCGGGTCGCCCTTTCGCTGGCGATAGACCGGCAGGCCATCAATCAGATCGTCTACCAGGGTACGGGAACTCCAGGCAACTGGCTTACCGTACCCCGCTCCCAGTACCACCCGGGCTCCGAGTGGGCGACGCTGGACGCCGTCCGAGATGTCGAGCGAGCGAACGAAATACTCGACGAGATCGGACTCGTGGACTCAGACGGCGATGGTCTGAGAGACCGGGCCGACGGCGCCGGGGCGCTCACCCTGCGGTGGAAGGTCGGCGGCGGCTTTGGAGTGGCCAGCCTCCGGGCCGACGTGGTCGGCCGCAGCTACAACACGATCGCGGACCTGATCAAAACCCACTGGCGCGAGATCGGTATCGGCCTCGACTGGACCGAAGGGCCGGATACCTTCCAGAAGATGAAGGAGAACAAGCAGTATATCGGCATCCATTCGACGCCTTACCAGCCCGAACCGTGGAAGACGTCCTGGTTCCGTCTGGTGCCGATTTCGGGGTCGACACATTTCGCGCCTGAGATCGGCCGTTTCCTGGAGACGGGAGGGCTCGAGGGCATGGCTCCTTCAGGACCCGACCCGGCATACCAGCCACCAGCGCCTGAAGATACATACCCGGCAGATTCCACGGGGGCGCTCAAACGGATGCAAGATCTCTGGCAGGAGGGTCTCGAGCACCCCCGAGGTGACACCAGGCGTATCGAGATAGCCAAGGAGCTGTTCACTATCGCCTCCGAGGAGAAGTATACGTTCGGCCTGGTGGCGATAAAGTGACGAGTCCGCACCCAGGGCGTAGCGTTTGGTAGTGTCCTAGTTCGAAAGGTCAACGAGGTCGCGCAGAGACCAGAAATCGTCTTGGAGTCCCGTGACCATCGCAGGGATTGCCCCGTGGAGGCTCCGGTGACTACGGACTAGTAGACCGAAATCTTTGAAATGAGGGGTAGCCGAGATTGGCGTGCTACGACGACAGGGCGGGTTTCAAACCCGCCCCTACCAAGCCGTAACCTCAGAACCCTTCAATACTAGGATGTTGGACCACTAGGTTGCAGTAGGCGAAGATCGTATGGGACGGCACTGTGGAGGTCTTTGACTTGCGGGGACACCCTACGGCGACGCGGTGTTATGCTTGGTCTCACGCGGTGGATGGCCCAAAGAAGCGACGTTACGTGGCTGTGCTACATGAAGGGCCAGTCGATTCCCCGGAGGCGGCGGTGCGGGCAGCTATCGTTCAGGAACAGCGCGGTTCCGGATAGGGGCGTCGAATGATAGGTACGTTTTATCGCATAGCCGAGGGATTCAACCGTCTGTCGTTTCGCAGATATTGAACCACATTGGACTTTCGCTCGATCAACTGCGTTGTCTTCGATTTTGCGGGTACCCTCTCGTCTGACCCATACTTCAAGCTGCTTGGACCTCGGGCTCTCAAGCACGTGGACGACTTGATGACGGGTCAGGAGGCTCAGCACATCAGGCATGGCTGGGGCACTGGGCTCCTTTCGTCCCGGGACATTGCTGATTACTTGTCGCCCAAGACCGGCCTCTCACCGGACTTCATCTTCGCTGCCCTCTACGAAGGCTGCGCTCAGATCACCCTCAATGAGGCTGTATGGGACTTCGCGCAGCAGCAGGCACAACTCGGCCGCAAGACGGCCCTGGTGACGAGCAACTTCGACGTGTTCAACGAGGTTGTCGTTCCAACCCTCGGCCTGGACGAGGTGTTCGACGCGATCGTCAACTCGTGCGACTACGGCACCGGCGACAAGGGTGAGCTCTGGCCTATCGCCTTCGACATGCTGGGCGAAGGTTACGGTTACTCAACCAGCCTCGTGATCGAAGATTCGTCTCAGTTGGTCGTGCGCTTCCGGGAGCTTGGGGGAACCGCCTACCAGTACACCGACGACCGGGCTCTGAATGAATGGCTCAGCTCCACCTAACCGCTTGGTCGCCAGTAAGCTGCCAACCCTAGACCTCGTTGACCTTTCAAACTAGGATACTACCTAGCGTTTTGGTAATTTGACGTACTAGGACATTTGTGCTACGCTATCTTTCGAGGGACTGACCCTACAGGGCCGTCCCTTTTGTTTTTCTGGCCCACCGACACAGCACGAGGAGAGCGACAACGCACAAAACAACCCCCGAAATCGACTACCCGTACCCCGCACCCTGCACCCCGTACCCTGTACCCAGCCCCCGACCTGTTGCATTCCCCCGCCCAGGTGTTGCAACCCTCAGATATGAATACATCAGTTTGCGACGGTTTGCGACAGAGTAATTTTTTGCACCCCACTTATTCCTCAACGCACCACCTCCCCAGGGAGGACTTGCACGAATGGAAAACAACCCCCAGTCGGAATCGAACGAACTGTCCAAGAAGCAGCGCGCGGTCCTACCGTACCTGGTCTCGTCGCCCTCGGTGTCTGACACCGCATTTCATTGAACAGTTAACCACTGACATAATCATTGACCATCTAGCACTAGGCGCAGCGTTTTGGTTGACACCCCCAAAGCCCGCTCCTATACTCCGTCCGGACCAATTGGTCTGAATACGGCGATAGTCAAATGTCAATTCGAGAGAGATTGAACGACGACCTCAAGCAGGCGATGCGCAGTGGCGACCTCGCGGCGCGCGACGTCATTCGTTTCCTTCGCTCTGATATACACAACCAGGAGATCGCACGCCAGACCGAGCTTGACGAAGAGGCGATCTTCGAGGTGCTGAGCCGCCAGGCCCAACAGCGGCGGGACAGTATCGAGGCTTTCGAAAAAGGCGGCCGCCAGGACCTGGTCGACAAGGAGCAAGGGGAGCTCGAGATAATCCTGGAGTATCTGCCCGAGCAGATGACCGCGGACGAGATCGAGGCGGTCGTCCGCGAAACGATCGCTGAGCTCGGCGCGGCAGGTCCCCAGGACATGGGTAAGGTCATGGGCAAGGTTATGCCTCAGGTTAAGGGCAGGGCCCAGGGTAGACAGGTCAGTAGCGCTGTTACGCAACTCCTGAAAGACCTAGGCACCGACCCGGCTTGATCACGGCCGGGACTGCCTAGCATGAGATTCGGCGTTGTCGTTTTCCCCGGGACCTGGAGCGATACAGACTGCTACCACGTTCTGAACGACGTATTTGAACAGCCTGTCGAGTACGTCTGGCATACGCAGACCGACCTATCGGGCTTCGACTGCGTCATCCTGCCCGGCGGATTCTCTTACGGTGACTACCTGCGAGCTGGAGCCATCGCCAGGTTCTCCCCTGTGATGCGCGCCGTCGAGGACTTTGCCGAGCAGGGCAAGCTCGTAATGGGCATCTGCAACGGCTTCCAAGTCCTCTGCGAGGCCGGCCTGCTGCCCGGCGTCCTGAGGCGCAACGACAGCCTACAGTTCCGATGCCAGTGGACCGAATTGCGAGTCGAGAGCACATCCTCGCCGTTCACTACTAGGACCACCCTCGGCCAGGTCCTGCGAATACCGATCTCCCACGGCGAGGGCAACTACTTCGCCGATCGCGGGACCCTGGATGAGCTTGAAAGCGCGGGGCGGGTGATCTTCCGATACTCCGACGACACTGGCAACGTCATTGATGAAGCGAACCCCAACGGGTCGCTACGAAACATCGCCGGCATCTCCAACGCCAACGGCAACGTGCTTGGAATGATGCCGCACCCGGAGCGGTGCTGCGAGTCGGTCGTCGGCGGGGAAGACGGCCGCTTCATCTTCCAGTCGCTGATCTCATGACCGTCTCAAGAGAGGCGCTAGACGCGCTCGCGATCAGCGACGGCGAGTACGAGGCTATCGTCGAGCGGCTGGGCCGAGAGCCCAACGAACTCGAGCTCGGTATGTTCGGCTCCTTGTGGAGCGAACATTGTGGCTACAAGCACTCAAAGCCGCTGCTCAGGATGCTCCCCAGCGACAGCCCGCGACTGCTCGTTGGACCGGGCCAGGAGAACGCCGGCGCTGTCGACATCGGTGACGGCCTGGCGGTAGTCATGAAGGTGGAGTCGCACAACCACCCGTCGGCCGTTGAGCCCTACCAGGGAGCAGCCACCGGTGTCGGCGGCATAGTGCGGGATATCTTCGCCATGGGGGCCCGGCCGATAGCTCTTCTCAACTCGCTGCGCTTCGGCTCGCTTTCCGAACCCCGAAACAGACAGCTCTTCAACGGTGTCGTAAGTGGGATCTCCGGATACGGCAACTGCCTGGGCATACCCAACGTCGGAGGCGAGATCGCTTTTTCGAGCTCCTACTCGGGCAATCCACTTGTGAATGCCATGTGCGTGGGGCTCGTCGAGAAGGACCGCATGATAAGCGCGACTACGGGCGAGCCCGGTAACCTGCTCCTGCTAGTCGGAGCAGACACGGGGCGTGACGGCATCCATGGAGCCTCGGGACTCGCCTCGCGGGCCTTCGAGGAAGAACGCGAGTTGAGACCCACCGTTCAGGTCGGCAATCCATTCCTCGAAAAGGTCCTCATGGAGGCGTGCCTCGAGGTCGCGGCGAGCGGGAAGGTTGTTGGGATCCAGGACCTCGGCGCCGCTGGTCTGACCAGCTCGACGGTCGAGTCGGCTGACCGGGGCGGCACCGGCGTCAGAATCGACGTTGCCGAGGTCCCACGACGGGACTCCGGTATGAGCCCGTATGAAGTCATGCTCTCAGAGTCCCAGGAGCGGATGCTCATTATCATCGAACATGGGCATCTCGACTCAGTCACCTCGATTTTCGACAGGTGGGGATTGCAGTGGAGCACCATAGGTGAGGTGACTGACGACAGCGCGGCGAGGGTATTCGACGGCGCTAGCCCCCAAGGGCAAGCGCCGGTCCACTTGCTGACGGACCCGCCCCTGTACCGGCTCCAGGGGGCGCAGTCGGAGAGCCTGCGAGAACGCCAGAGCTTCGACCTGAGCGGCGTTCCGGTGCCGACGCAGTCGCCGAGAACCGTGCTCTTGCGCCTCCTGGCGTCGCCGAACATCGCAAGCAAAGAGCCAGTGTACCGCCAGTACGACCACCAGGTGCAGACGAACACCGTCGTGGGGCCGGGGGCGGACGCGGCGGTACTGCGGGTCAAAGGCACGAGAAAGGGCATCGCTCTGGCCACCGACGGCAACGGGCGCTACTGCTACCTCGACCCGTATGAGGGAGGCAAGATAGCCGTGGCCGAAGCGTGCCGCAACGTTGTCTGCCAGGGAGCGGAGCCTATCGCTCTGACCGACTGCCTCAACTTCGGCAACCCGGAGAGGGCTGATATCTACTATCAGCTCGAAGAGTGCATCAAGGGTATCGCCGAGGCGTCCAAGGCCCTCGGAGCGCCGATAGTGAGCGGTAATGTCAGTCTCTACAACGAGACCCACGGCGAGGGCGTGTACCCGACCCCGGTGATTGGGGCGCTAGGGCTACTCGAAGACGTCGCGATGCACGTCGGCTCCGCGTTCAAGCGACCGGGCGACGCCGTCGTGTTGCTCGGAACGTCGGAGGTGCGCGGAGAGGGGTCGACGCTGGCCGGCAGCGAGTACTTGGAGTTGCAGCACGGACTGGTAGCTGGCCGGCCGACCATAGACCTCGATCTCGAAAGCGCGGTCCAGCGGACGTGTCGACGCGCCATCGAAGGAGGTCTGCTGAGCTCGGCACACGACTGCTCCGACGGCGGTCTCGCCGTGGCGCTGGCGGAGTGCTGCATCGTCGGGCGCGTCGGACTCGAAGCCTCGTTTACAGTGTCTGGCAGGTGGGACGCCGCGCTGTTCGGAGAGGCCCAGTCCCGCATCGTCGTTTCGTTGGACCCCGACAGCCTGTCCGCCCTGGAACACATCTGGACGTCGGAGCAGGTGCCGACGACTCAGCTGGGCCATGTGGGCGGAGATGCGTTCGTCGTCCCGGGCGATCTCAGTGTCAGCATCGACGACATGGCCGACGCGTGGCACGGCGGCTTACAGCGCGCCCTCGGAAGCCATATACCCATCTCGTAGGCGCGCCCCCTATATCTCGACGCCATCCTAGTCGGATCTCCGGCTTGCTCAACTTGACACAGAATCGCGTCGAAGCTACATTTGAGGTAGACACTAGCAGCCACGACGGGTGGCTGCTAGCTCACGATTGGAGCCGGAGGCTTCTTTTGCCACGATACGACTACGAGTGCCAGACGTGCCAACATAGGTTCGAGCTCAAGCAAAGCTTCACCTCTGAGCCTGTGGCCGACTGCCCCGTCTGTAACAACACCGCCCGCCGGGTCATCCACTCGGTGCCCGTCGTCTTCAAGGGAAGCGGCTGGTACGTGAACGACTACGGCAAGCGTGGAGGCGCTACAGGCTCGACCTCCGATTCGAAGGACTCGGGCGAGTCCGAGTCCGAGTCAAAGCCTAAAGCTGAATCTTCCAAGAACGGCAAGTCCGACTCCAAAGAGAAGCCGAAGAAGGAGTCAGCCGCAAAGAAGTAGGAAGGGCGGCTGAGTTGCGAGCCCTGATCCAGCGGGTTTCGGAGGCCTCAGTCACCGTCGGAGCCGATGTCGTTGGCGCAATCGGACCGGGCCTGGTGGTGCTGGTAGGTTTCTCGGGTACTGACCGAGACGAGCAAGCCCTCCACATAGTCAACAAGACTGCCAACCTCCGCATCTTCAACGACGAAGACGGCAAGTTCCATCGCTCGGCCCTGGACATAGGGGCCGAGCTTTTGATTGTCAGCCAGTTCACCCTCTACGGCGACACGCGAAAGGGCCGTCGCCCCAGTTTCGTCGACGCCGCCCCACCGGAGCAGGCCGAGCACCTGTTCGGGCGCACGGTCGAGCTTTTCAGGGAGACCGGCCTTCCGGTCGAGACCGGCCGGTTTCAGGCCCACATGCTGGTGTCCATCCTCAACGACGGACCAGTCACCATCATGCTGGACTCAGACGACACCAAGCGCCCACGCCGGCGATGAAACACGCGTGCCGAACCGTCGTGTTACGCTTGGTAGCGGGCAGGAGGTTCTAATGAGGCAATTCAAAATCGTCGTCGAAAAACACGAGGACGGCTACGTGGCGTATCCCCTGGGCATGAAGGGCGTGGTGGTTGGACAGGGCGACACCTACGCCGAAGCGCTGTCCGACGTCAACTCTGCCATTCAGTTCCACATCGAGACGTTCGGCTCCGAAGTCCTCGAGGTGGAATCGCCCGTGGTCGAGGCGTTCGTGGCGGAGGCCGTCGTCGCCGACTCGTGACGCGGTTCCCTTCCGATGCTCCCAGGCGTCGAGTCGTTCGAACTCTTGAATTGCTAGGGTTTCGCATCGTCAGGCGGAGAGAGCACATTGCAATGGAACGCGAGAACCCAGATGGGACTCGCACACCTCTCACCATGCCCAATCATCCAAGAATTAGACAAGCGACGCTTAGGGCGATCTGCAGTCAGGCCGGGATCGGCCGCGACGAATTCTTGAGTGCTTATCGTCAGAGGTGAACAGTTTCGACGGCAGCTACACGAGATCCAGGCTGATATCCAAAGCCCTGGATGAGTGAGTCAGTGCGCCTACCGAGATCAGATCGACTCCGGTCGCTGCGACGTCCTCGACATTTGCCAGGTTGATCCGACCCGAAGCCTCGAGAACAGCCTTTCCCCTGGCCATTTCGACCGCCCGGCTCATGACTTCAAGGCTCATGTTGTCCAGCAGAAGAGCGTCTGCGCCTGCATCGAGGGCTTCCCGGACTTGATCGAGGTCCTCGACTTCGACTTCTATGGTAAGCGTGTGCGGAGCCTCGGCCCTGGCCTTTTTCACGGCGTCCCCGAGGTCCAACCCAGCTCGCCGCATCACATCGATATGGTTGTCCTTGATCAGCACCCCGTCCCCGAGGTTATAGCGGTGGTTGCGGCCGCCTCCCATGCGGACGGCGTATTTCTCCAGCGACCGGAGTCCCGGGGTCGTCTTTCGGGTGTCGAGTATTCGAACGGTGAATCCCGCGACCGCCTCCACGTACCTGGCCGTTTCGCTTGCGATGCCGCTCAGGTGCCGCATGAAGTTCAGTGCGGTCCGCTCTGCAGTGAGTATCGATGCCACCGGACCTTCGATCTCACCGATTACGTCGCCCTCACGACCGGAGGCGGGGTCGTGAGGGCTGAGAGGCGCGCCGTCCCGGAGCATGGCCGTGAAAGTGAGTGATTGGTCAACGCGGAGGAACGCGGTTTGCGCGATCTCGACGCCTGCCAAGACCCCCTCTTCGTCCGCGACGATAACCGCCCTGCCCTCAAGCTCGGATGGGACCAGAGCGTCGGTGGTTGGGTCTCCCGCCGACAGGTCTTCGGCAAGAGCCCGGTCGACCAGCGCCTCAATCTCAGACGTGACTATCAAGACAGGCTCAATCCCCGTCCGCAAGAACTGTCTCGAAGGCCACCAGAAGACCGTCGATGTCGTCCACGGTCATCGGGTACGAGAGGGCCGTGCGGACGAGACCAACACGCAGATTGTAACCCTGGAGGAGAAGTCCCAGCCGTATGCGCTCTGTCAAGAGAGAATCGGCGGTCAGCGAGCTTCGGTAGTCGATCACGGGCTGGTCCGTCAGGTAGAAGCTCAAAACCGAGCCTTCGCTGACTGCCTGAAACGGGACGTTCGCCCGCGTGAACAGATCGACCAGGCCTGTGTGGAGTCTCGCTCTGAGGCGCTCAATGTGCTCGTATACCTCCAGGGTCATTGCGCGCATCGTGGCCAAGCCCGCCGCAAGAGTGAAATTGTTGCCCGAGAACGTGCCGCTCATCGTCGTCCGGTTCGAGGGCTTCGAGTTGTCGAAGGCGTCCATCAGGTCGTCGCGGCCCCCGACGGCTCCTACGGGGAACCCGCCACCGACGATCTTGCCGAAGACTGTCAGGTCCGCGTCCAGGCCATACTTACCTTGATACCCACCGTAGCCTACGGCGAAGCTGATCACCTCGTCCATGACAAAGAGCATCCCAAGCTCGCGGGCAAGTCGATGGACGAAGACGGGGAAGTCCTTCGAGATGTCGAACATGCCGGGCTTGGCATCGTAGAAGACACCGGCTAGCTCGTCGCGGTGTTCGATCAGGATCCGCTCGACGGCTTTCTCATTGCTATATGGAAGCACTACCATGTTGTCTTCGGCGCCCGGGGGCATGCCAGCCTGGGTCGGGACGGCCGTCGGAGCGTCGGCCGGACCGGCACTATCGAGCGGCGGGTTATAAGAAATCTCGAGAGCGTCGTTGCTCCCTTGAAATGCGCCCTCGAACTTGGCGATCTTGGGCTTGCCGGTATAGGTACGAAGCAACCTCGCTGCGTGCTGGGTGGCCTCCGAGCCCGAGTTGCAGAAGCGCACCTTCTCGACCGACGGCACCCGTTTCACAAGCTCATCCGCGATCTCCGCCTCGATCGCGGTGGGCGCACTTAGCGCGATCCCTCGTTCCACCTCGTGCTGGACCGCCTCTAGCACCGACGGCGGAGTATGTCCGAGGATCATAGCCGTGTGGTGGCAGGCGAAGTCTACGATCTGTCGGCCGTCCAGGTCCCACAGATAGCAACCTTCCGACCGGTCGACGTAGAAGGGGTAGGGTGGGAGCCAATATTCGCCCTTGATCACGCCCGCAGGCATGAGTTGCCTGCTCCGTTCCCATTGAGCCCGTGATTCCGGCGTGACTCGCCGGTACTCGGCTTCGAGAGACTCCCAGGACCTGACCATCACTCCCCCGGAGGTGCACCACGGAGCCCACAGAGATTACAGATGACTCTTAGGGCAGCTATAACAGTCCGCTCGTGCTGAGCCCGTCGAAACACAGTGCCCGGCCACGCAGCCACGCCGGTGCCAGGCCTGACACTGCCGCTGGCCGACAGCTAGACGACCGAGAGCATCCGGTCGAGGGCAATACGTGCCTCGAATCGGGTCGCGTCGTCGACCTTAATCTGGTTTACGACGACGCCGGCGTTCATGCCGTCGAGCACCCAGGAGAGATACGCCGGATGTATGCGATACATGGTCGAGCACGGGCATACGACCGAGTCGAGGCAGAACACCGTCTTGTCCGGGTTCTCCTGCGCGATGCGGTTGACCAGGCTGATTTCGGTCCCCACCGCCCAGACGCTCCCGGCAGGAGCCTCCTCGATGACCTTGATTATGTACTCAGTCGAACCGTTGAAGTCGGCGGCCTGAACCACCTCCGCAAAGCACTCCGGGTGCACGACGACGTTGACCTCGGGGTACTTCTGCCGCGCCTCCTCGATCTGGGCGACGTTGAACCGTGTGTGGACTGAACAGTGGCCCTGCCAGAGAATCACCTTGGCACGCCGCAGCTCGTCTTCAGAGTGCCCGCCCAGGGGCTTGAAGGGGTTCCATACCAGCATCTCGTCGAGGCCGATACCTAGCTTCAGCGCCGTGTTCCGGCCCAGGTGCTGGTCGGGAAGGAACAGGATGCGATCGCTCTGCGAGAAGGCCCATTCAAAGGTCGCCGTGGCGTTGCTGGACGTGCAGACGATCCCGTTGTTCCTGCCGCACAGCGACTTGATGGCCGCAGTCGAGTTCATATAGGTAATCGGCACTACCTCACCGTTGCCGAACAGGCCTTCAAGGTCGTCCCAGCAGTCGAGCACGTCGTCGATGTCGGCCATGTCGGCCATTGAGCAGCCGGCGGTCAGATTCGGCAGCATTACCTTCTGGTCCGGCGAGCTTAGGACGTCCGCCGTCTCGGCCATGAAGTGGACCCCACAGAACACGATGAAGTCGGAGTCCTGCGAAGCAGCGTACTGGGAGAGCTTGAAAGAGTCGCCACGAAGATCGGCGTACTTGATGATCTCGTTGCGCTGATAGTGGTGGCCGAGGATCACCACCTGTTCGCCCAAAGCGGCTCTGGCTTCGCCGATCCGAACGTCGAGCTCTTCAGGTGTCGCCTTGAGGTACGAGATCGGGATCTTCTGCCACCTGACCCCCGCCTCGAATTCCTTCTCGAGGGTTTTGGCCTCCAGCGTCTCGTCCGTGCGGCAGAAGGCGGACTGCTCGATCTCGGTGATCGGTACAATCGGCCGTCGCTCTTCTCTAACTTCGGTTGCTATTGCGGCAGTTGCCATAGCGGCTCCTCCGGCCCGTTATTGCGCGGAAACCACCGTTCCCTGCAATGACCACGGGCTGGTCTTGTCCACCCTAACGTCGAGGACTTCACCGATGCGGTCGACGCCGTCCTCTATAAAAACGAGCTTGTCGTTCCGGTTCCGGCCCTGGACCTTCCCACGTTTTTCCCCTTCGAGAAGGACCTCGAGCACGTCTCCCTTGAGCTTGCTGTTGATCTCGGACTGAATACCTGCTTGCAGATCGTCTACAGCCTTCAGCCTCGCGCGCTTCTCCTGCGTGGGCACGTCGTCCTCGAACTGACGGTCCGCGATGGTGTTCTCGCGAGTCGAGTATGCGGCGGAATGGACCTTGTCGAAGCGCACGTCGCGGAGCATGTCGAGTGTCCGCTCGAATTGATCGTCGGTTTCTCCGCAGAACCCGACGATGAGATCGGTGCTCATGGAGACGTTAGGTATCCGGCTCCTGATCTTATCTACCAGCGCACGGTACTCCACGGTCGTGTAGCCCCTGCGCATCCGCGCCAGTACCTCGTCGTCGCCGGCCTGGAATGGCAGGTTGACGTGCTCGCACACCTTGTCCAGCCCCGCGACCGCGTCGATGATGTGGTCACTCATGTCGTTCGGGTGCGAAGTCAGGAAGCGGACGCGTTCGATTCCGTCTACGTCGTTCACGGCTTCGAGAAGATCAGCAAGGTCGACGTCATCCTCCAGGTCGTGTCCGTAGGAATCGACGTTCTGCCCGAGGAGTGTGACCTCCTTCACTCCCCGCTCGGCGAGAAGTTGGGCTTCCCGAGCGATATCGGGAACCGCCCGACTGACCTCCCTACCCCGCCGGTATGGGATGATGCAGAAGGAGCAGAACTTGTCGCAGCCGTGGATGATAGGAATGTAGGCCGTGACGTCCGGGCGCGCCGTCAGCGGTCCTATACAACCCTCCGGGTCGATTCCCATACGACCGCCGAGCAGGTCGATGATCGGCTCATACTGTTGCGGACGCATGAAGACGTCGACTTGGGGGAAACGTCGCTCGAGGGAGGCCGTATTCGGCCCCACCATACATCCCATCAGGGCGACGACCTTATCCGGGTTTTCTCGTTTGAGCGGTTTCAATGTGCCGAGCATTCCCGCGACCTTATCTTCCGCACTTTGACGGACGACGCAGCTGTTGAGAACAACGACGTCGGCCTCCTGCGCCGACTCGGCGGGCGCGAGCCCCATCTGGCCCATCGCGCTCTCGAGCCGCTCGGAGTCGGCCATGTTCATCTGGCACCCTATAGTCCAGATGCTGTAACTACGCAACTCTCGCAAGGTATACCGCTCCTCGGACCTTGAGATCGGAACCGAAACAATGTCGAACTTTGGCGAGTGGCGGAGGGAATGGGATTCGAACCCATGAGAAGGATTTCTCCCCCTAAGCGCTTAGCAGGCGCCCGCACTAGACCACTATGCGATCCCTCCAGGTTTCAACCAATATAGCAGGCATACACCCCTCACGCAATGTAGATGTTTGTGAATTTCGGCACTATTCACGATGTCGAGGCGTAATTCGGCACGCAGTCACACCGTTGCGACTTTTTCTCGCCATCGCCATTTTATCCGGACAGGGATGCCAGCGTACTTCGATAATTTTTTCACAATATACGTAATTCGGTCTCTGTGCTAGGTGAGTATTGGCGGTCAGGCAGCCAATCGTAGACAATACCGCCGAGCTGTGGGGGAGGCTTACCTCCTCTCCTTCCGGGAGAGGATTAAGGTGAGGGCTCCTCTCCACGACGACGAGTTGACCAACTACCACGGAGCACCCATATGAAGCTCGACCAAGACCGTCTAAGAGCCATCCTCGAAGCTGAGCACTCCTACTACGGCTCGGCGCCTGCCAAAGACCGCAGCGACAACCGGCTAAATCTCTCCGCCCGAGAAGTGATCGCCGCGGAGTTTAGGCCAGACATGCGCGTCCTCGATATTGGCTGTGGCAACGGCAAAACGCTCGTCGACCACAGCAATCGTTTCGGCATAGGTCTGGGCGTCGACAACGACCCAGCCCACATCGGACTTGCCGAAGACGCTCTGCGCAAAAAGAAGGCCACGAACGTCGAGTTCCGGTTGCTCGACTTTGTCGAAAACAGCGAAGAACTCGAACCAGAGTCCTTCGATTTCGTGTTCACTGAGCGAGGTCCAATTGGCTACGACAGCTATCGAATCCAGGCCGCTCTCAGAGTGCTCAAACCCGACGGCCTGCTGTTCTGTGAAGTGATCGGCAACCTCCATCATCAAGAGGTACGTGAGCTGTTCGGTGCGGGCCAGCGTCACAACCAGCTGATAGGGACGTCTGACCAAGTCCGGGTCGCCATGGAGCGCAACGGAGTCAGCATACGCCTAGCAGCCGACCGTGTGGCAAAGCGTTACTATCCCGACGTCTACGAATGGCTGCAGTTCCAGTGCTCCATCTGGGCATGGGCGGGCGCTCCATTTCCGGCGCCCGACGACGCTCGTTTGGAGCTCTTCGCCGAACGAAACACGACGCCTTCGGGCGAGATCGAGGCTACCGGTCACGTTGTGTGGGTGGGTGGCGTGAAGTCGACGGATGACAATTACTATGGTGAGTTCAAGCATTTCAAATGACGGTCTCTGGCCGTCCTTGACCAGACTTGGCTGGATTCCGATGCATTAGAAGGAGCAACATGAAAAAGCTGAAGCTTTTATCAGAAGGTGTCCTGTACAAGAACCCTAACCCCGGTTTCAAGGTCGAGTGCGCCTTCCTGCCGAATATCGTGCCCCTGTCCGACACGGAGCTGATCTGCTTCTACCGGCTCGGTTCCGCCTTCTACTCGGTCGATGGGAAGCTCGCCAAGCTCAGATCTACCGATGGGGGCGAGACCTGGTTCCAGGAGGAACACGTATGGGACGCTGCCGGAGACGATATCCCGTACAACTACAGCGCGCCCCACGGGACACTTCTCCGGGACGGGTCAATGGTCCTGGTAGCCTTCCGCGTCGACTTCGTCGACCCCGAGGTGCCGATGTACAACCCGGAAACGGGAGGGTGGCGCCCGGTCGAGACAGTCCTGTTCCGTTCCGAAGACCACGGTCACACCTGGTCGGAGCCAGAGCTGGTGGACTTCCCTTATCAGGGGACGGCTGCCCCACCTTCACAGGTGATTGAGCTGAACGACGGGCGCTGGCTTCTGACCGGCGAGCATTGGAAGGCCTGGGACGACGTGAGCCCCTTGCACATCAAGACCTTCTCGACATTCTCCGATGATCGTGGAAAGACTTGGTCCGGACCCGTCGAACATCCCAGCGCTTCTGATGCCGAGAAGATGTTCTCTCACGGCCGCCACATGCAGCTGCTGGATGGGCGCGTGGCGGCGTTGCAGTGGACTCAGGACGTGGGGGCGTCCAAGGACTTCGACCTGCATCTGACGACATCAGACGAGGCCGCTTCGACGTGGAGCCACCCGCAGCCGACCGGGATCATGGGGCAGACGAGCTGGCTGGTAGATCTGGGAGGCGGCCTGTTGGTGGCCGCCTACACTCGGCGGGAGGGGATGAGCCCCGGAATAATGGTCGTGCTTTCCGAGGACGAGGGCAAGACATGGGACCTGGACAACCAGGTGATGGTCTGGGACGCGGTCGGTCAGGAATACCTTGGGGTGGAGCAACGGCCGGAATACCCGGCAAGCCACGATAACATCGCGTTCGGCAAACCTAATGCCGTCAGGCTACCGAACGGCGAAATCATGTGTAGCTGGTGGTGCACGCAGGCGTGCGTCACCCACGCTCGCTACGCCCGATTGGCCACGGAATAGGCGCCGGCCCTCACGACTCTGACTACGAAGACGTCTCGTTCTTTCGCGGCCGGCCACGGCGGCGACCGTTCCCTGCACGTTCGGCAATCCAGAAGTATACGTCGTCGCCGGTACGCTTGATTGTCAGGTCTTTGCCGGCAGCCCGGGCGGCTGATCCGAGGCGCCTTCGTACCGCGGCAACGCTCTCTCCTACGCCCGCAGTGAGCTTGCCGGCCTGGCCCTTTCTAAGTCCCTGGATATAGCCGAGATATTCTTTTGTTAGTTCCGCCCGCTTACCAGTCGCGGTTTTCAGCTCGGCCTCAGACTTGGATAGCACTTCGAACATAGGCATCTTGTTCCTCCTCGGTCTCGTGTATGTCCGCTCGATTAACCAAAGTGGCGGTGAATTAACTAAAGCACCAGTAGGCCATCCATCTTGCCACAACTCGACGTTACGACGCTATGGTGTACGCCCGATGCCGCGTGTATTACGCTCGTTTTCGCGGGCTGCCTAGGCCCGAATCCACCGAAGGACGTCCTTGGGGACAGCCCTTGAAGAAGCCAGCGGGTGCTCCTCTGAATCTGGGATAATGATTTTGGAACAGAAACCCGCCCGGAAACAAGGAGCACCCAATAGATGCTGCCACAGAACAAACCCGACCGTATCCGCATCGTCTTTGACGACCATCGCCTGGTGGCCAATGCCGGCCTGCTCCTGCCGGCCACCCTAGCCCGGCACCTGGGCCTGCGGGAACTCGTCGACCATCACCTTGACCTCGGCGGAGCGCCGGGACGGGCGAACACTGGGGACAAGATGCTGACGCTGGTCGCTTCCGCGCTGGCAGGCGGCGACTGCATCGACGACGCCGATGCGCTGCGCGCTGGTGGGACGGTCGGTGTTCTAGGCTGCGTGGTCAAGGCGCCATCCACCCTGGGGACCTTCCTGCGCAGCTTCCGGTGGGGGCATGTCCGTCAACTCGACCGCGTGAGCCGCCAGTTGTTGGCCCGGGCCTGGGCCGCTGGGGCCGGACCCGGCGACTCGCCCCTGACCATCGACCTGGACTCGACCATCTGCGAGACCTATGGACTGGCCAAGGAGGGAGCGCGCCACCACGGCTATACCGGCGCCCGCGGCTATCACCCGCTGCTGGCCATTGCCGCCGGCACCGGCGAGGTGCTGATGTCCCGGCTGCGCGAGGGCCGGGCCAACACCGCCCGTGGCGCCGCCCACTTCCTGCGTGAGACGGTGGGGCGGGTGCGCTACGGCGGGGCCAGGGGACAACTCACGGTGCGGGCCGACAGCGGCTTCTACGCCCACACTGTCGTTGCCGCCTGCCGGGAAATGGATGTCCGCTTCTCTATCACCATCCGCCAGCGCGTCAGCCTGCGGGACCTGATCGAGGCGATACCACAGGAGGACTGGACTCCCATTCCCTACTGGACGGACGGCGCCGCCGATGTCGCCGAGACGACTTACACCCCGTTCCAGACCAAGCCGGACGCCGCGCCGGTGCGGCTCATTGTCCGGCGGGTGAAGCCGACGCCCGGTTCCCAGCTCGCCCTCTTCGCCAGATACAGCTATCACGCCTTCATCACCGACCGCGATGGGGAGACGCTGGAACTGGAGGCCGATCATCGCCGCCACGCCGAGGTCGAGAACGCCATACGCGACCTCAAGTACGGCGTCGGGCTGAACCACATGCCGTCGGCGCGCTTCGCCGCCAACGGCGCCTGGCTGGCGGTCCAGGTGATGGCGCATAACCTGGCCCGCTGGACGGCGCGGATTGGTCTGGGCGAGCGGACCGTGATCACCAAGACCCTCAGGCGGCGGGTCTTCGCTCTGGTGGGACGGATCACCCGCTCGGCGCGCCGCCTCACTTTGCATCTCCCCCGGCGCTGGCCTTGGGAAACCCAGTTCAGTCGCGCCTTGGCCCGGCTGCAAGCCATTCCGTTCCCGGCCTGACAGCCAGCCTGCAACTGACCCAACGTCCCCGCAATCTCGCGCCACCCCGGTCGCGAGAGTCCCCTGCTGCGTATCCTCTCGCCTTCCCGCGCATCGCAACTCCCGCATAGGGCCTTAGGGGCCCTGTGCGGCGACTGAAGACCGGCCGCCGGCCTCCCATCTACCCCAAGACCCCAGGCCATCCCCCCTGTAGCTCCCTCACCCACCCCCTTCCGCTGCCCTCACGCCGTCCATCGGTGTCCTTCGGTGGATTCGGGCTAGGCACGAATTAGCCCAAGGACTAGTAGACCGAAATCTTTGAAATGAGGGGTAGCCGAGATTGGCGTGCTACGACGACAGGGCGGGTTTCAAACCCGCCCCTACCAAGCCGTAACCTCAGAACCCTTCAATACTAGGATGTTGGACCACTAGGTACGTTGGTCTCCATGTATTAGGCAGGGCCTAGAGACTTAACTTGGGTGGACAGGACGCGACTCGAACTCGCGCGAACCGTTCGATCTCTAGCTGGTTCAGGCAAGCGTATCGGGACGTTGCTCGCTTCGAATGCGTTCCCCCCAGGGGTAGATTTGCCCCTCGTATGCTTGCGGCCCCAGCTTGAAATGGCGGGCCTCTTCGAGGGTCTCGACGAAAGGCATGTTGGGGTCGAACCAAGCGCCACTTTCGGCAGGCCGGGGACCCGCCTTCGAGACATGGCCGAACGTTGGCCGACCAAGAATCTCTTCGAGCATCCAAACGCAGTCGATCAACCTGTCCAGGTCGACGCCAGTCTCGATACCGAGGTCCTCAAACAGGTGCATCGCGTCCTCGGTTGGCATCATCCCCGTCGCCCGTCCGGTGCCACAATATGGGCAACCTCCGATGCCGCCGATCGTCCCATCGAGCTCGATAGCGTCCTCTGGACCGAGTACCCGCATCGCGGCATACGCCGACAAGAGCGCCATTCCGCGGGCGTCGTGGAGGTGTAGGTAGAACCGCTTAATCTCCGGCCAGCGTTCCTTCACGGCGACGATCTGCTCCTCGACCCGGTGCGGCGTGCACCATGCCATGGGGTCCACGAGGCTGACGGAGGTCACAGGAATTCCGACCTTGTCCCAAGTCAGATGGCCGCGTTCCAAAACCTCCATCCGCTGCGCCAAAGTGAACCTACCGACGAAGTTGGATCCCCAGGCGGCCGCGACCCCGATTCCGGCCTCGGTGGCGCCCCGCTCCTGCGCTGCGGCCACGATCTGAGGCCAACGCGCAATCTCCGTCTCCTGCGAGCGGTTGAAATTGCGGCGCGTGAACACGTCGCAGAGGTGGTAGCTCAAGACGGGCCTTGCCGTCTCGATTGTAAGGGGCGGAGAGTAGGGCTTCGCCCGTTCGACAGCCTTCTCGTTGACCAACAGGCCCGTGTAGGTCACTTCCGGACGAGGCGTGAACTTCCGGACGATCTCGTCGATGCGGGCCATCTGGGGCGTGTATCGGGGGCTGACGAAGGAGCCGACGACGATGTTCTTGAGGCCGGTATCGCTCAGCGCGTTGAGCAGCCGCACTTTGTCGTCGACGCTGATGCCTGCGTCTTCAATCTGCATGCCCTCGCGCATGCATTCTTCTCTATACTCTAGCCGGGGCCACTTGAAATCCATGACGGGAGTGTAAGTGTGGCCTGTCGCAGGTGTCAACGACGCTTTATTACAGGTCCACTGTGCCGCGAACGAAGCCAAGGCTACGGAGCGGTCTCGTTGCAGACCGAGCAACTACTGACCGCCAGGTCGGCGGGTTCGGGCTCGTCGCCAGCAGATCGCGCACTCTTTCGGACGCGTTTCCGACGAGAGGCCGCCCGTGCCCGCCACAAAGTACGTCGAAGTCCTCATCAGCCAGCCGGGCAAGCGAAGCGCGATAGTCCTCGGTATTTGACTTCGGGAACGGCGCCGAGCGGCTCACGGTTACGCCATCGCTGAATATAGTGTCCCCAGAGAACAGGACTCCCTCGTCTTGCAGCAGGTAGCACACGCTTCCTGGCGTGTGACCGGGTGTGTGAAGCACCTTTACGCCGCCTCGTATCGGTACGATATCTTGGTCCTGAACGGTGCGGCTGATCGAAGCGCCGCTCGACAACCCTGCAGCCGAACGTAGTCGGGAAAGCGCTCCGATGTAGCTGAGGCAACGCTCGCCCGAGCTCAAGGCCAACGTGTCCCCTGCATGAGCCAAGATGCGGGCGCCTGTCCGCTGAGCGAGAGTCGCCGCGGCGAGGGAGTGGTCGGGGTGGCTGTGCGTTATCAGGATGAACTCGACTTCGTCGGGGCTGCGCCCGATGGAGTGAATGTATCGCAGTACTGCTCCGACCCCCCACGGCGGACCGGTGTCAACCAGCGCAAGGTTTTCGTACTCGAGCAGATAGACTCGCGACCATCGAACGGGCACGACGTGAACGCCGTCGGTTACTTCCACCCGTCTGCTCCTTGGGACAGCGGCCAACTACGGCTCAGTGCTATAAGGGTACAATGTGATACTCGCGCGACGCGACTGGTAGCCACTGAGATGTCTACCGTTAACCTTGGCCAGGCGAGGAGGCATAGCATCGCTGATGACTCGGTTGCAACCTGTCGATTCCCTGGCTGTCACGGCGCCTTACCCAGGCCAATTGACACTTGATCAATTTCGATGCTAGCATTCGGCTTCATCCGTAGTAGGCGAGGTTAGCTTCTATTGGCCAACCCTGCCCTCGCAGTCACCGGTAGCCGGACACCCACACTCCCGGCTATCTTCTCCAGGTATAAGGCTCGGATCGGCGATGCCCTGCGGCTTCGGCTGTCCGGTGAAAGCTTGGCAGCGTCGCCGCTTCTACTCTATTCGATGGGGTGGGCCGACGCCGACGGAGGCGCCATCGTAGCTACCGAGGGCAAGGCGCTCCGCCCTACGCTCTGCCTGTTTGCCTGCGAAGCCGCTGGAGGCATATTAGACCGGGCGATGCCCGCGGCCGTCTCGCTTGAGTTAGTCCACAACTTCTCGCTCATCCACGACGACGTTCAGGATAGAGACGAAACGCGCCACCATCGTCCTACGGTCTGGGCCGTGTGGGGCGACGCGAAGGCGCTCGTTGCCGGCAACGTTATGAACGTGGTCGCCGACGCGTCTCTGGCGGAGCTCGCTCAGCTAGGCGTGTCCCTCCAGGACGCGAACCGAGTGGCCCGCCTACTCACGGAGGCCTACCTTGAAATGATCGAAGGCCAGTTCCTCGATCTGTCGTACGAAGGTCGGAGCGACGTGGGCATGCGAGCGTACCTCGGGATGATCTCGAAGAAGACCGGCGCACTGTTCCGCTGTGCCCTGAACGTCGGGGCCCTGCTCGGCGGAGGTGACACGCCCACGGTGAGGGCTTTCCGCGAATGCGGGCGGCACCTGGGCTTTGCCTTTCAGGTAAGGGACGACGTCCTCGGGATCTGGGGCGACGACGATACGACTGGAAAGCCGGTAGGCGCCGACATCCGCCGCAAGAAAAACTCACTACCCGTCGTGTACGCCATGTCGAAGGCGGGCGGAACAGACGCAAGCGTGCTAGAGAGCGTGTATAGGAGTGAGTCCATCGACGACGAGGCCGTCGACGACGTGCTAGGGATCATGGACCGTCTCTCAGTAAAAGACTATGCGGAAGGCCTGGTGGCCGAACACTGCGACGCCACGTTATCGTCGCTCGACGGCGTAGAGATGTCGCCGCGTGACCGACAGGACGTCGAAGAGCTGTGTCACTTCCTATCGGTGAGGCAGCACTAGGCGGTGAGCGAACACTAGCTGTTGGTGGTTCTTCTGAAAACAGAAAGGTCCGAGGGATTTCCTCTGGTAGGGGCGTCCCGATGCCGCATCGGGACATGCGCCCCGTATCCTGGCGTGAATCGCGACGCTGGCAAACACTGTGCCTGGGAGCTGAGGTATGAGCAGACCAATTGAGTTGGCTGTCCGGCTAGGGTGGTACATAGCTAAGAACAAGCTCGCTCGGCGGCGGAGGTTCCCTCTGGTAACGATGCTCGAGCCTCTGGAGAAATGCAACCTGGCATGCGAAGGGTGCGGGCGCATCCGTGAATACGAACCGGTGATCGACCGGATGGTGACGGTCGAGCAGTGTATCGCCGCGGTGGAAGAGTCGAACGCGCCCATCGTCTCCATCGCCGGCGGCGAACCGACGCTGCATCCACAGATCGACGAGATCGTCGCAGGAATCATTGCTCAGAAGAAGTTCGTTTACATGTGCACGAACGCCCTCCTGATGGAGCGGGTGATGAAGAAGGTCCCGCCGTCCAAGTACTTCTGCTGGGTAGTACACCTTGACGGCATGGAAGAGGCTCACGACCGGTCCGTGTACCGCAAGGGTGTATTCAAGATCGCCCTTCGAGGCATAAAGGCCGCGCTAGAGGGAGGATACCGGGTCACTACCAATACGACGGTGTTCAACGGATGCGACGAGGACGATCTGATCGAGATGTTCCAGATGATGACGGACATGGGGATCGAAGGTTGCATGGTGTCCCCAGGCTACAAGTACGATTCGGTGCCTAACCAGGAGCTCTTCATATCGCGGAACCGAGCACGGAAGGTCTTCAAGAACGTTCTGGACCCGAAGCGCGGGCTCAGGTTTTACAACAACCCTCTGTACCTGGACTTCCTAAGAGGCGAACGGGACTACCAGTGCACAGCATGGTCCAATCCGACCTATACCACATTGGGCTGGCGGGAGCCCTGCTACCTCTTGGGCGACCGGCACACACAGAACGTCGACGACCTTTACAAGGACGAGGTCTGGGAGCGGTACGGCGTTGGCAAGGACCCGAGGTGCGCCAACTGCATGATGCACTGCGGCTTCGAGTCAGCGTCGATCTTGGAGGCTATCGGCAAGCCAGCCGACGCCTACCGAATGATAAAGGAAGGCGCCATTCAAAACAGTGGCGTCGGCGCCAGCTAGCGCCCCCAAGAATGATTGCTATTATCGCCGCGATCAAGGAAGAAGTAAGCGAGTATCTTTCCTTTGGCGGCTTCGGCCTTGCGTCGAAGACCGACGCGGACGGGCGCTTTTACTCGTCCGAAGAGATCCCCGAAGTCTTAGTTGTGGAGAGCGGCATAGGAAAGCATTCAGCCCAGAAGGCTGTGAAGAAAGCGCTGGACGAATTCGCGCCCGACACAGTAGTTTCGGTGGGATTCGCGGCGGCCGCGAGGCCCGGGCTCACTACGGGAGACCTTTTTATTTGCGACAGTGTATGGGCTATCGAGAGGCCTTTGGACTCCGCGTCCGTTGGGGAATCACGTTCGATAGCTCCGAACGTAGCAACGATCGCCGACAAACTCGATTCGAGTCCACACGGCCGAACGTTCGACTATGCAAGCGGCGGCTGCCTCACGGTGCCCATCGTTATCCGCACCGCCTCCGACAAGCGTCGAGTCGGTGAGCGTTTCCCAGTGAGCGTAATCGACATGGAGAGCTTCTGGGTCTGTAAGGCCGCCAGCGACCAAGGGGCGTCGGTGGTCGTCGTTCGGTCCGTGTTCGACCCCATGGACATGACGCTGCCGCCGTTCGTCGAGAGCGTGGCCGCCGACGCAGGCAGCAACAGGTATAGTGCAGCCGTACGATACGCTGTTTCACACCCGACGCGTATCCCGGAGCTCATGAGGCTCTGGGCTCTGTCTCGGAGGGCGAGGTCGTCACTAACCAAGATCCTGACCGCACTGACCTCACCGCGAACGCCGGTCCCGGTCGGCTAATCGAAGATGCATTCCACCTCAGGCCACGTCAACGGTCGGGAAACAGGGCGACATGACGCGACGTTGGCAGACGCCATCGAGAGGGCACAGCAGCACCTCCTCAGCATCCAGTACCCGGACGGCTACTGGTGGGGAGAGCTGGAGTCGAACCCGACGATGGAGGCCGAGTACCAGTTCCTGACCCACTTCTTGGGCGTCGCCGAGAAGCAAAGGTGGGATAAGCTTGCCCGCCACATACTGCAACGCCAGCGGAGCGACGGGACGTGGGGCCAGTTCTACGATGCCCCGGGCGACCTCAGTACTTCGACCGAGTGCTACTTCGCGCTGAAGCTCGCCGGCTACTCTGCCAACGAGCCCTTTATGCGCAAGGCCCGCGACTTCATCGTCGCGAAAGGTGGCGTCCCTAAGACACGGGTCTTCACCAAAATATGGCTGGCGCTCCTTGGGCAGTGGGACTGGAGGGGCGTGCCCATCATGCCCCCGGAGCTCATGCTCGTGCCAGACTGGGCGCCGATCAATATCTACGATTTCGCCAGCTGGGCCCGAGGCACTATCGTCCCCTTGCTCGTGCTGCTTGACAAGAAACCGGTACGGCCCGTGCCTGATTGGGCCAACATCGACGAGCTCTACCCGCTCCCCCGTGCCCAAACGGACTACTCAATCGCAAGGCCAAAGAAGCTGGTCGGTTGGGAGACCTTCTTCTACGCAGGCGACACAGTCCTTCGCTACCTTGAGAAACTCCCATGGAATCCGACCAGGGGGCAGGCGCTCAAGAAGGCGGAGCGGTGGATCGTGGAACACCAGGAAGCCGATGGCAGTTGGGGCGGGATCCAGCCGCCCTGGGTTTACTCTTTGATGGCGCTGTCGAGTCTGGGGTACCCGCGGGAACACCCTGCCATCGCGAAAGGACTGGCAGGCTTCGAGAACTTCGCCATCGAGGATGGGGACACGCTAAGAGTGCAGGCCTGCGTGTCGCCTATCTGGGATACCGGTCTGGCCATGAACGCGATGCTTGACTCCGGTCTTCGACCGGACCACCCCTCTATAGTAAAAGCGACCAAGTGGCTACTCGACCGACAGATTCTGGACCGGGGAGATTGGCAGGTAAGGGCGAAGGGCGTGCCGCCTGGGGGTTGGGCCTTCGAGTTCCACAACGACGTATACCCGGACATCGACGACACGGCTGAAATACTGCTTGCCCTATCCAGGTCGGACCTCCCGCCGCAAGAGGGAAGACAGGACGCGATAGACCGCGCCGTCCGGTGGGTCCTGGGGATGCAGTGCTCAAACGGCGGATGGGGGGCCTTCGATAAGGACAACACCAAGTCATTCATCGCCAGAATACCTTTCGCCGACTTCGGCGAGACTATCGACCCTCCCAGTGTCGACGTTACAGCTCACGCGCTCGAGGCTCTCGGGCACCTCGGTTTCGGCGCCGATCATCCGGCCGTGGCCAAGGCTCTCGACTACCTATTCGCCGAACAGGAAGACGATGGGCCCTGGTTCGGCCGGTGGGGAGTGAACTACATCTACGGCGCGGGCGCCGTCCTACCCGCGCTGGAGGCGTTGGGCGTGGACATGACCATGCCGGCGGTCAAGAGGGCCGTAGACTGGGTCGTGAGGCACCAGAATGCCGACGGAGGGTGGGGCGAAAGCTGCGCCTCATACGTCGACCCGGCGTATCGCGGGCGGGGGCCGAGCACTCCTTCGCAGACGTCGTGGGCACTTATCGCTCTTATTGCCGCGGGAGAAGGCACCAACCCATCGACCCGGCGAGGTATAGAACACTTGACGGGCACCCAACGGAGCAACGGATCGTGGGACGAGCCTTACTTCACCGGCACCGGATTCCCAGGTTACGGCGTCGGGAAACGCCCGCGACGATATCCGAAGCCTGGAGACCCTGGCTACCAGGGCGCCGAGCTTCCGGCCGGGTTCATGATCAAATACCACATGTACCGCAACTACTGGCCGCTAACGGCGCTTGGGCGGTACAGGGCCTTTTTGGACGGCCGCGCACCGAGTGGGGTCAAGTACACAGCACGGAATGGCCGGCTTACGAATTCAGCCAGATTAGGCGTTCGAGGCTAAAGACGCTATAATCATGCTCGCACTTTTACGACTTCGACCAGACAATATGGTCGACGGCGACTTCCGAGTGAGGTTTTGCAAATGAGAGAAACCGAGGTTACGTACCGGGTTTGCGAGTTCTCGTTGAACGTGGCATCGACAAGTATGCCCGAGTTCATCGATATCACTGATCGTGTCGCGGACTCCGTGTACGATTCTCAGATTCGCAGCGGTGTCGCTGTCATTTTCTCCAGACACACAACCGCAGCGATTACCATTCAAGAGAACGAGCCGCTGCTCATAAACGATCTGTCGAGTCTGTTGGAGAAGCTCGCCCCGCGTAACGCCCGTTACGGCCACAACGACTTCAGCATCCGCACGGTGCACATGCACGAGGACGAGTGCCCGAACGGACATTCCCACTGTCAGCACCTGGTGCTCGGGAGCAGCGAAACGATTCCGGTTATCGACGGCAGATTGGCCCTGGGCCAGTACCAGCACATTTTCATGGTCGAGCTTGACGACGACAAGAAGGAAGACCGGGAGATCCTGGTGCAGGTGATGGGGGTCTGACGTCCAGATGGAGATGGTCCTCCCCGGCAGTGTCGCGGACTGCAGTGCGGAGGAAGGTTACGCCCGCTGCGCACAGCTCGCCAGGACCCACTACGAGAACTTCACCGTAGGTTCCTGGCTCCTTCCCCGCAACAAGCGCCACCACGTCTATGCCATCTACGCCTTCTGTCGCTTCGTAGACGACCTGGGCGACGAGTTCGAAGGCGACAGGCTCGCTGCCCTAGACGCCTGGGAACTCGACCTGCGGGCCTGCTACGGCGGCTCGCCAAGCCACCCCTACATGGTCGCCCTTCAAGAGACTATTGAAGAGTTCGACATCCCGATCGAGCCCTTTCTGAGACTGATTGAAGCCAATCGTATGGACCAGAGGGTATTCCGCTACCCGACTTATGACGATGTCGACTACTACTGCCAGCACTCAGCGAACCCGGTCGGACACCTGGTGCTGCACGTGTTCGGATATAGAGACGAACGCCGCCAGCGGTTGTCCGACTACACATGTACTGCCCTGCAACTGGCCAACTTCTGGCAGGACGTTGCGAGAGACTTCGCCATCGGGCGAATCTACATACCCCAGGAAGACATGAAGCGTTTCGACTACTCCGAGGACCAGCTGGCACGACGGGAAGTCACCGGACAGTTCAGGGACCTGATGGCGTTCGAGGTGGAGCAGGCCCGCGAATTGTTTAGAAAGGGCGTAGGACTGGCCGGCGAGCTCGATGGCCGGCTGAGACTGGACGTGGCCCTGTTCACGAAAGGCGGTATCAAGGTGCTTGACGCCATCGAAGCTCAGGACTACGACGTCCTGAGCCGGCGTCCGGCGCTTTCGAGAGCGGCGAAACTACGAATGATGGCGGGTACGGCGGTGAGGTTGAAGCTCGCAGGGAACGCCCGGTGATTCCCAAGCGGCGACGACCGGTTTATTGGCCGGATATGACCCAATGACTACCTTGTCTGTCATTCTGAGTGAGCGGAGCAATCGAAGAATCTAAGGTCGCAGCTTACGGCAGACACCACGTTCTGCAACGGGGTCACTTGGATTCCTCGCTCCGCTCGGAATGATAGGCATTCGTTTCAGTACTCGGCTGAAACTGGAAGGGACTGACAAAACGGCACGACAAATGGCTACGGAACTGGAACTGGCCTACGCACACTGCGAGCGGATCACCAAGGCCGAGGCGAGGAATTTTTCCTATGCCTTTCGCACGCTTCCACCGCGTAAACGCCGCGCAATTCACGCAGCATATGCTTTCTGCCGCCTGTGCGATGACGTGGCCGATGGCGACGAAACACCGGACGAAAAGCGACGGCAGTTCGCCGAAATCCGTGATCATATCCGCAACG
The DNA here is from genome assembly GCA_965248605.1 of Dehalococcoidia bacterium. Taxonomy (GTDB): domain Bacteria; phylum Chloroflexota; class Dehalococcoidia; order Lucifugimonadales; family CAUZJF01; genus CAUZJF01. The sequence goes on along the minus strand of CBDFJV010000007.1, from coordinate 3,147,924 downwards.
GCCTGGACGGTCAGGCGGACCCGGTCTTCGTCGCGCTGAAGGACACTACCGACTCGTTCGACATACCCGGAGACTATCTGGAAGAGATAGTCTCCGGGGTCGAGATAGACCTCGCCGTGACCCGGTATCAGAGCTTCGACGAGCTGAGAGAGTACTGCTACAAGGTCGCATCGGTGGTCGGCCTTGTTAGTATCAAGGTCTTCGGGTACGAGCAGCCCGTTGCGGAGGACCACGCGGTCGACCTCGGTCTGGCGATGCAGCTTACGAACATCGTGCGAGACCTCAGGGAGGACGCCGCCAGGGGCCGCATCTATCTCCCGCTAGACGAGATCTACAGGTTCGGGTACTCTGAACGTGAGCTGCAAGAGGGCGTTGTGAACGACGCTTTCCGGGCACTCATGCGGTTCCAAATAGCGCGGGCCAGGGAGTACTTCGATAAGGGTAAGCAGCTTTTCCCCCTCCTTCCGCCCCAGACGCGGGCCTGTCCGGCCGTGCTCCATGCGGTATACAGCGCGATCCTCGATCGAATCGAGGCGGCCGACTTCGACGTCTTCCAGCGTCGGATCGGGCTAACCTCCAGGCAGAAATGGCTTCTCATGGCGAGGTTATGGGCGACGAGCCTGCTACCGGCCGCGTATCCCCTAAGAAGATAATCGTCCTCGGCGGGGGGCTGGCCGGGCTGTCCGCTGCCCGTCGCCTGCTTGAGCATGGATTCTCAGTCACCCTGGTCGAAAAGCGCCCCTTTCTCGGCGGACGCGCCTTCTCCTTCCGCGAGGGCGAGGGAGACGACACTGTCGAAGTGGACAACGGCCAGCACGTCTTCCTCGGATGCAACTCCTACTACCGGGACTACCTCGACGCCATCGGAGCCACGGACAAGACGTATCTCCCGGACAAGCTCCACACCAAGGTCGTCAGAAACGGAGTTTCCGCAACGCTCGCCAGCAAGGCCTGGCTGGGCCGGCTGCACCTCCTCCCGTCGTTCCTAACCTATCCACACGTCGGCCTGAAAGACAAGCTGCTCGTCGTCTACGGGCTACTTGTGGTCAAGCTGACTCGTCGCTCAAAGCGGTCGGCGGAGCTCGACAGCGAGTCCTTCTACGACTGGCTAAAACGGCACGGCCAGACAGACCCCGCGATCGAAAACCTCTGGAACCTCTTCATACTGCCTGCCTTGAACGACGATGTTCGCGACGTCAGCGCCGACATGGGGCTCATGGTCTTTCAGGAGGCGCTCCTCAAAGGGCCCAGGGATGCGTCGATTGGCCTCGCGAGAGTGGGGCTTACGTCCCTGAACGGCGAGCCCGCACAGCGCTACATCGAGGCGAGGGGAGGCGAGCTGGCACTGGGCCGGTCCGTGAGCTCGGTCCTCGTCAATGACGGGAGAGTTAGTGGAATAAAGCTCTCCAACGGCGATCTTCTGGAGGGGGACGCCTACATTTCGGCCCTGCCCCATAAAACGCTGCTCGAAGTCCTGCCCGAAGAGGCGAGCTCTAGCCCCCACTTCAGCGTTGCGGACGAGCTTGATTCGTCGCCGATAGTAGGGATTCATCTGTGGTACGACCGAGAGATCATGGACGAGGACTTCGTAGCGTTCCTCGAAAGCCCCGTGCAATGGGTATTCAACAAGAGCTTCATTCAGGATCGCGGCAGCGAGAACGGCCAGTACGTCTGCGTTTCGCTAAGCGGGGCGTGGGCGTTCGTAGACACCCCCAAGGAAGAGCTGATTGAGCAGTTCACCGTCGAAATGGCCCGACTTTTTCCACGGGCGGCCGACGCCACGCTCGAGCGGTTTCACGTCGTGAAAGAGCTGAACGCCACCTTCCGCTCCCTACCGGGCGCGGCGAGACATCGCCTCCCTCAAGCGACGCCGATCCCGAACCTCTATCTGGCCGGGGACTGGACGCAAACAGGCTGGCCCGCGACGATGGAGAGCGCGGTCCGCAGCGGCGTCTTCGCCGCGGACCTCGTCGCAGAGCGAGAACACAGCGCGGCGTAGTCGTATTTTGGCAGAACAGTCTTACAAACCCGCGGCACTCGTGCTCGCACCCTTTACGGACGAACAGCTGGGCAGACTACGTGAACGCATGACCGTGGCCTACGAAAGCTGGATGGAGACGCGGCGGCTGCAGGACCCGGATCAGCTCGCGGCACGGCTGCGCGACGACGGTACACACGTTCTCGTCGTGGAGTCGGACTTCGTGTTCGAAGAGGCGTTCACAGGCGCATCGTCGCTAAGATTCGTCGGCATCTGTCGCGCGACGACACATCAGATCGACGTTGAGGCCGCGACTCGGCACGGTGTGGTCGTCGTAAACACGCCGGCCAGAAATGCGCAGGCCGTGGCCGAGCATGCGTTAGGCTTGATGCTGGCGCTGGCAAGGCAGGTCCCTCAGGCCGATCGGTACGTCAAAGACGGCCGGTGGCAGAACCCCGTGGAGCCGTACCTCTCGATGCGGGGCGTCGAGCTCGCCGGACGAACGCTCGGGATCATTGGCCTGGGAGCCGTTGGTCGAAAGACCGCGGCGCTGGCACAGGCCTTCGGCATGACCTGCCTCGCATACGACCCATATGTGGACCAACCGCCGGATGTCGTTCGCATGGTTGAGCTGGACGACCTGCTGACCGCATCGGACGTCGTTGCGATTCATGCGCCAGCGACGCCCGAGACGGCCGGGCTCCTGGATGCCCGCAGGATCGGTCTAATGCCCTCTACGGCCTACATCGTGAACCTGTCAGACGCGTCCATCGTTGGCGAAGAGGCGCTCGTCGACGCGCTCCGCGAGAAGAGGATTGCGGGTGTGGCGATGGATGTCTTCGAAACCCAGCCTGTCGCGCCAAACAGCCCGCTTCTCACGCTAGACAACATCGTGTTGACGCCCCACATTGGCGGAGCGACTGCCGAGACGATCGAGCGACACTCGACAATGATGACCGACGACATACTGCGATTCCTCGACGGAGAGCGGCCCCGAAACCTGGTGAACGCCGATGCGTGGGACCGTCGTGGTTGAGCGATACATCGTCGTTCTGGACGCGGGTAGCAGCACCGTCCGATGCCACGTCTTCGACAAGAGCGGGCGAATCGTGGGCACCGAAGCCGGCGCCTGGGCCTACAGGCCCACCGACGACATCTCACCCTACGCCCGCGAGTTCGATGCGGACGCCACGTGGCTCCGCATCTGCGAGACGATGTCACGCGCGCTACACGAGTCTGGCGCCTCGCCGAGCGAGGTCGCTGCCGTTACAGCTACGAGCCAGCGCCAGGGGGTCGTCTTCCTGGACACGGCAGGGCGCGAGCTTTACGCTGGGCCGAACCTCGACCTCCGAGCCGTCTTCGAAGGTGGAGCCATCGACGAGGAGATGGGCTCCGGGGTCTACACGACCACAGGCCACACGCCTTCGTTCCTATTCGCCCCTGCCAAGCTGCGATGGTTCCAGAACAATCGGCCAGACCTCTACAGCAACGTCGTAACGGTCTTGACCATAGCCGATTGGCTCGTGTACAGGCTGTCGGGCGTGATGGCCAGCGAAGCCACGTTGGCCGGGGACGCGGGCCTTCTCGATATCGCCGAACGGCGGTGGGCTACCGGGCTGTTGGGTGAGCTGGGCTTCGTCGACATCGGGCATTTGCCGCTGGCGCAGGCAGGAAGCGCCGTGGGAGCGGTAGCGGAGCAGGCGTCGCGGTCGACGGGGCTGTCTCCCAGCACGGTGGTAGCTACGAGCGGCGCCGACACCCAATGTGGCCTTCTGGGCATGGGGGTGCACGACGAATACGAAGCAGGAGTCGTCGCCGGGTGGAGTGTGACGCTACAAACAATCACCGGACGACCCGTCCTGTCTTCGGACCGACGAACCTGGGCGGGCTGTTTTCTTACTCCAGGCAAATGGGTGTTAGAGAGCACGGCAGGGGACGCGGGGAACTCGTACCAATGGCTCGCAGACACGGTCTGGGGTGGGCACGTGTCTTCCTTCGAAGACATGGACGCGATGGCCTCCAACGCGCCTATTGGATCGGAGGGGGTCACCGCGTTTCTCGGACCGTCCCGCATGGACATGGCAGACCTCGGGCTCCGGACCGGCGGGATTGTTTTTCCTGTTCCTCTCACCTTCAGCGATACTAGCAGGGGGCACCTGGCGCGGGCGGCGCTCGAAGCGATAGCCTACGCCGTGAGGGCAAACCTGGAACAGGCCGAAGCGGCGATCGGTCAGACGCTGGCGGAGGTCGCCGTTGGGGGCGGCATGACCCGGACTAGAACCTGGGTCGACATCTTGAGAGACGTTCTTGCGAGACCCATTCGCGTTGCTTCGACTCCGGATGTCAGTGCGACGGGCGCGTATCTTTGCGCGCTTACGGCGATCGGGGAGTTTGCGTCTCTCGATGAAGTGGCTGGGAGTATTAGGTACTCCGCGACCGTACTGGAGCCTGACCCGAGGACTGCCGGAGAGTATGCGGACCATTACCAAAGATGGGCTACACTCGAAAAGGAAATGCGACGCCTGCCTGTATAAGGCGCGAGAGCGATCATGACTTCGAGATGGGAATCCGAAAAGCGCAACGTCGTCGAGACAGCACGGCGCATCGCTGAGCTGGGCCTGACGACGGGCTCCAGCGGCAACGTCAGCGTCAGGCTGGCGAATGAAGGATCCCAGGAGCTACTGGCGATCACGGGGGCGGGTGCGCGATCTGACGATCTCGGGCCCCACAACGTCGCGATCGTCGACTTCGACCTGGAGCCCGTCGAGCCGGGCCCGACGCCGTCGTCCGAGGCGTTGCTGCATGTGGCAGTCTACCGGGCACGACCAGACGTCGGCGCGGTCATACACACCCACCCCACCTTCGCCACCGTGGCCGCGGTTGTGGGTCTCGAAATCCCGCCCATCGTCGATGAGATGGCCGTCGTCGTGGGAGGGGCTATAAAGGTGTCCGAATACGCCTTCCCCTCGAGCCAGGAGCTGGCCGACAATGTGTGCAGGGCGCTCGGCGACCGGGGCGCGGCGCTCATTAGGAGCCACGGCGCTGTCGGGGTGGGCCGCGACCTGGCCGAAGCTCTGGACGTGTGCGAGTTCACCGAACGCGCGGCGAAAGTCTTCGTCTACGCATCCTCACTTGGCAAGATCCACAGCCTCCCCTCTGAGGTCCTTGAGGCTGAGAAGGCGATCTACGAAATGCGCAGAAGGATCGACGGCAATCCACACTAGAGAACGCGCGATGACTCACGGGAACCCGTCCTCGGGAACTGTTGAAACGACCGACCTCTTCATAGACTCCGGCGGCGTTCGGCTCGCTGTACGGGACTATGGGGGCCGAGGCCAGCCGCTTGTCTTCGTACATGGCGGGCCGGGCCCTAACCTGACGTCGTGGGACGCATTTGCACGTCGGATGGTCGGTCCGTTCAGGGCCGTCGCATATGACCAGCGAGGCCACGGCCAGTCGGACGACGCCGAGGACTATTCGTACGAAGCCTTGCGCCTTAACGAGCCTATCGTGGTCGGGCACTCGTGGGGTGGCTTGATCGGACTGAAATATGCGGCCCTCTATTCAAGCTGCGCCGGCGTCGTTTGCGTAGACGGCTTTTCCATTGGAAAGCAGAAAAAGATGACCGAGGATGACTTCGTCCGGCTTGAAGAGCAACTGAGAACCCACCCTGTCATATCTCGTGCGATTGAGTTCGCAGGGACGCCTGCCGAGCTCGAAGAACTGATCGACTGGGTCCGGACGGACGGCCCTGAAGCCCCGAATGAGAGCTCGGAAGCCGAGCTTCGCCGGGACTTCGTCGTGGGGAACGACGGGCTTCCTCGCTTCCGATTATCGCCTTATCACTTCATGGCCCTAAACCGAGCCGTCGCAGAGCAAGACCTCCCTGGCCTCGACACCTACGACCGGATCCGATGCCCCGTGCTGTTGGTCGCCGCGACGAAAGGCGGCTACAAAAGGGACGAAGTCCAGAGCGTCGTGGACCGGTGCCCAAAGCTCCGGGTCGAGTGGCTGGAATGCGGCCACGGCGTTCAATTCGAGCGGCCGGACGAGCTGGCGGACCTTATTATCGACTTCGCCGCGCGATTAGACGCACCGATTTGAGGACGAACGCGATGAACCTACGAACTCTAGGAGACTCCGCCTAATGGTATCGGTACCTGGATTCCTATTGCGAAGACTCTACGTTAAAGAGAGCCTCAAAAATGGCGAGGTAGGCTACGAGTTCCAGCTCAAGAACGGGCTGGGCTCGGGTTACGCGAAACGGATGCTGCCAGTCGTGGTCGACGGCCAAGAGATCGCCCCGGACCGAACGTTCTTCGTCCTCGACGGGCAGGAGACCGCATTCGATTCAGTTTCCGAGGAGAGTCCGTTCACGCTCCCGATGAACAAGGCCATCGACGTTTGGGTCGACGGCGATAAACTGCAACCTGGCTCTCACAAGATCGAGATGGGATTCGAAGTCCCGGGCCTGGGCACGCTGAAGTTCGACTTCACCGATATCGTGGCGGATGAGTGACGGCCCCCGACGGATCGCCGTAACCGGCGCGTCCGGCTACCTCGGCGGAAAGCTGGTCAGGCGTCTCGAACGAGAGCCGCAGATAGAGCGCATCCTCGCAATCGACGTCCGTCCCATCTCTTACACCCACACCAGCAAGGTAGTGTTCCTCAAACAAAACGTCGCCGCGCCCTTGACCGAAGCGTTCCGGTCTCACGAGATCGACGTCGTAGTACACCTGGCGTTCATCCTGAAGCCGAGCCGCGACCGGTCCGCGGTCCGGTACGCCAACGTCGCCGGCACCGAGAGCGTCCTCGTAGGGTGCGCCAAGACGGGCGTTGGGCGAATCGTCTACCTCAGCAGCACAAGCGTTTACGGAGCGCACGCCGACAATCCCGAGTTTCTCACTGAAGACGATCCGCCACGCCCCGTCGAGGGGTTCGAATACAGTCAAGACAAACTCTCCGCTGAATCGCTGATCAAAGTGTTCACCAAGCTCCAAGAGGGCTTCCAATCGACAATTCTTCGGGCCTGTCCCGTCGTGGGGCCCAGCGCCGACAACTTCATCGCACGGGCCTTCTTGAGACGCTTTCTGGTGGCCGTGAGAGGCGCCGATCCCCCGATGCAGCTCCTGCACGAAGACGACTTAACAGACGCCCTGGTTCACTGCACGCTGAACAGCGTACCTGGGCTGTTCAACATCGCCGGCGACGGCTTGGTCCAGTGGAGCGAGATGGCCGCAGCATTGGGCCGGCGGCTCGTCAGACTACCGGCGCCGCTGCTCTATGCGGCTACCGATACGACTTGGGCGCTACGGCTACAGTCGGACTCGCGCTCGAGCGGGCTGAACTTCATCAGGTACCGCTGGACGGCCAGCGCGGACAGCTTCAGGCAAGCTTCGGGGATGGAGCTCAAATACTCATCGCGAGACGCCTGGGGGGCGTTCGCTCGAAGCCATCGAGTGGAAGGCTGAAGACAGCGGAACAGCCGATCCCGCGACACAGAGCCTAGGCGAAGATATTGGCGACGTCCACCTCGAGGCCAGGGAGCTCAGGAGAGACCATCGTGGTCCCAGGAGCATAGATTCGCTCCGTCTCGAAGTTGGTAGCTTCGGCACGTAGAACTTCGATGGTCCTCGACTGCGGGTCTACGATCCAGTATTCGACGACGCCATACTTTAGGTACCTGGCGCGCTTCACGGTCCGGTCTCGGTCCTCCGTAGCTGGAGAGAGCACTTCTACAACCATGTTAGGCGCGCCTTTTACGTTTGGGTCGGATACGATCGATTCTCGTTCCTTAGACACGTACATCAAGTCGGGTTGCAGCACGTCATGTTCGGACAGCACGACATCCAACGGCGCGACAAACACTCGACCGAGGTTTCCCGCTTGGACGAACCTCGCGAGGACCAAGAAGAGGCGCCCCACGATGTCCTGATGCTGAGTAGTCGGCGAAGGTACCAAGTCAAGCTCTCCATCGATCAGCTCGTACCGTTTCTCCTCGGACTCGGGGAGATTCATGTAGTCCCGTACGGTATATTTGACGCTGCGTTCAACCATGCCGGTCCCCTAGCTGTTGTGCTGATGCCCGCCCCCGCCGTTCCCAGTGAAGTTGCGCGTGCTGAAGACGCCAAGGTCCTGTCCCTGGTGGACATGGACTATGACCTCCCCTCTCACGATCCCTACAGAGTCGAGTATCTCCTCGTCGACCGTATCGATCAGGTCCTGGATATCGTCGTTTGTCAAGCTCTCGGCGACGTTGAGGGTTGCGTGGATATCGGGATTGGCGAAGTGGACGTCGACACGCCCGATTGCGTTCTCGTCCTGAAGGATTGTATGACACTCGGATGAAGCTGTTCTGCACTCTCGTTCGAAGTAGAAGTCTGCCATTTTCACCTACCGATTGTCTGTATAGCTGGCGTGAAACGTCAGCAGGTCCCGTTGAATCCCATCCACCCTAGCATGGAACTAGGGCTTCATCCCTTCGGCTTTGCTCGGGACAGGTCCGGACCCGACCAGAAGGCGGGACCTCCGATCAACTACGTTCTTACCTGGCCGCTGCCTTGCACCGTCCACTTGTACGAGGTCAGTTCTTTGAGCCCCATTGGGCCGCGAGCATGCATCTTGTTGGTACTTATGGCGACCTCTGCGCCCAACCCCAGCTGGCCGCCGTCGTTGAACCGCGTGCTCGCGTTGATCATGACGACCCCGGAATCGACCTCTTCGAGGAACCGGTTCGCAGCGGAGTAGTCCTCGGTCACGATGACATCGGTGTGTCCGGAGCCGTAAGTCTCGATATGTTCAAGCGCTTCGTCCAGTGAATCGACGACCTTCACCGAGGCCGTGAGTGACAGGAACTCGGTGCCCCAGTCATCGTCAGACGCCGGGATCAGGGCCCGGCCGTCGATGCTACCCAGTATGCTCAGCGCCCGGCGGTCGCACCGCATCTCGACGCCGGCGCGACCCCAGTCCTCGGCCAGCTTGGGCAGGTAGCCGGGCGCGATGGCCGAGTGCACGAGTACCGTATCGAGAGCGTTGCAGACCGACGGCCGTGAGACCTTGGAGTCGTGGGCTATCGCGACGCCGTTGTCCACGTTAGCGGTCCGATCTATGTACGCGTGGCATACGCCGATTCCGCCGGTGACGGCAGGCATCGTTGCTTCGGCAGCGACGCGCCTGACAAGCTCTGAGCCCCCACGGGGGATGATGAGATCGATGTACTCCTTCATCTTCAGCATCTCACCCACAAGTACCCTGTCAGTGGACTCGACGAACTGGACAGCGTCCCGAGGCACCCCAGTCTCGGCGATACAGTCCCGCACGAGCCCGGCCAGCGCCGTATTCGAATTGATTGCCTCCCGTCCGCCACGCAGGATGACGGCGTTCCCCGACTTGAGGCACAGGACCGCGATGTCGATGGTGACGTTGGGCCGGTTCTCGTAGATGGCCCCGACCACCCCGAGAGGCACGCGTCGCTTTCCTGCCTTGAGTCCGTTGGGCAACTCGCGTACGTCGAAGCTTTCGCCGAGAGGGTCCGGGAGTGCTGCCACGGCGCGGACATCATCGGCCAGAGCGGAGAGCCGTTCCGCGTTCAGGAGCAGTCGATCGAGAATCGAGGCGCTGAGACCGTCGCGTTCGCCTGCATCAGTGTCTTTTGCGTTCGCTTCGAGTATCTCATCGCTTCGGGATCGGAGTCCGTCGGCGACATTGCGCAGGGCCTCGTCTTTCACCCGGCCGGGAAGCCGGGCCAGCGACCGAGAGGCCTTCCTCGCGTTCTTGCCCTGTGGCTCAAGATCTACTGTGACCGATTGCAAGCAAGTTCTCCTAGATCGGGTCCAATAAAGTGCCGTCTTCGGCAACTTCAAAAGCCGCATAGCCTTCATTGACGAAGAACTTCAATCGTCGCGACTTGGAATCAGGAACCCGACGAGCTCCGCCTCGCCAGTCTCCCAGTGAAGGTCTCTTTGATACATAGCACTCCACTGCAACAGGGAGCTTTATCTTGTGTCCGCTTCGGATGTATTCCTTTACCTTAGGTATTACTTCGTCCTTTAGTCGGTTAGCGTCGCACGATCCCTCAAGATACAAGCGCGCGGACTTGGTCTTGTAGACTTTACCTCCAGAGAGAGAGGCCTGATACACGCCCAGTTTTTGCCGACTTCCTTGAGGCCATGAGCGGCCGCCGATCTTGATCTCGAAAACGCCCACTAGCCAATGCCTTTCGTCCGTCTGGCACCTGATCGCGCTGCTATCCAGACCTTATAGTATCACCATGTTGTTCCTGTGGACCGCCTCGTCTCCGTAGTGATGACCAAGAAGCTCCTCGATACGGTCGGACCGCCGTCCCTTGATGCGCGTGAGGTCGTCGGAGCCGTAGTTGGCGATGCCCGCCGCGATCTGACCGTCTCCGGGAGCCAAGATCGACACGATGTCGCCGCGGTCGAAGGAGCCTTCCACCTCTTTTATGCCGGCCGGCAGTAGGCTACGGTTGCGGTCAACGACGGCGGTTGATGCGCCTTGATCGACCACGATCTCGCCCTTGGTCGACACGCCGCTGAGCATCCAGCGTTTGCGGCTCTCCATCTTGCTTCCCGTTGCCGGAAAGAAGGTCCCGATTCGCTCGCCGCCGGCGAGGCGGGTCAGCACTTCAGGGTTACGACCGCCGGTCACCGTTACGTCAATTCCCGAAGCAGTGGCCAGTCTTGCGGCCTCGAGCTTTGTGGCCATTCCGCCCTGCCCCTGACCGTCCCACGACCGTCCACCCAGGGCCTCGACGTCGTCAAGCCTTTCCACGGTAGGAATCAGCTTCGCCGACGGGTCCACGTTCGGGTCGGCGGTGAACAGCCCCTCCACCCTACCCAGCAGCGCGAGCAGGTCGGCGTCCACCAGATTGGCGACCATCGCCGAAAGGTTGTCGTTGTCGCCGAAGACCTCCCCTTCGAGCTCGTCGATCGAAACCACGTCGTTCTCGTTAACGATTGGGATCACCTTCAGCTCGAGTAGCGCCAGCAGCGTATTGCGTACGTTCAGGTAGCCAAGCCGGTCTTGAAGGTCCTTGCGCGTAAGTAGGGCTTGAGCGACGGTGATTTCGTGCCCGCCGAAGAGCTGCCCGTAAGTATGCATCAAGCGGCCCTGACCGGCCGCCGCAAGGACTTGTCGGAATGGAACGTCTTTACTGTCCGTGATCGTGTCGAGCACGTGGCGCCCGGCCGCCACCGCCCCCGACGTGACGAAGATCACGTCGGCGCCGTCGCGATGGAGCTGGGCCATCTGCCGCACGAGGGCCTCCATCGTTTCCAGGTCGAGGCCGCCCGCAGAGTCAGTCAGTAGGGTCGTCCCTGCTTTAACGACGATTCGCCGATAGTTGGTCTGTTCGGAGCTCTGCGTGCTCGCGCTGAGGGCGTTCATCATAGGGGTCCGAGGCGGTAGTGAACGTAGCTGCCATTATAGCGTAACCCTTCATAAGACCGTGCTTCGTTTACGTATCGTGTCTCACGACTTATAATCTGCGGGCAACTTCTGCAAGGAGTAGACTCGATATGCCCAAGCAACTGGCATTCTTTCGGGGCGAAATCGTGCCGATCTCGGACGCCAGAGTCAGCATCATGACGCACGCCCTCCACTACGGGACGGCAGTATTCGAGGGCGTCCGGGGCAACTGGAACGATGAACAAGGCAAGATGTTCATCTTCAGGCTGCGGGAACACTACGAGCGGATGCTCCAAGGATGCCGGATCATGATGATGGACATCCCATACTCCATCGACGACTTATGTCAGATAACTGTTGACCTTGTCCAGAGCGCCGGGTATACAGAGGACGTTTATATTCGGCCGATCACCTACAAGAGCGAGGAACTCGTCGCCAACCTCAGACTTCACGAGCTCGCCAGTGACTTTGCCATCATCGTAATTCCCTTCGGGGCGTACATCGACACCGATGGAGCTATCAAGTGCTGCACGTCGTCGTGGCGCCGGCTCGAGGACACGAACATCCCCACCCGGATCAAAGTCTCGGGTACCTACGTCAATTCGATCCTTGCGAAGACCGAGGCGTCGCTGGCCGGCTTCGACGAGGGCATTTTGCTGAACCAGAACGGCACCGTCGCGGAGGGCACCGGCGAGAACCTGTTCGTCGTCTCGAAAGGCGTGATCTCGACGCCGGAACTAGGCGACAACAACCTGACCGGCATCACCAGGGACTCGGTGTTCACTCTCGCAAGAGAAGAGCTGAGCCTCGACATCGTGGAACGGCATGTCTACCGGAGCGAGTTGTACCTGGCCGACGAGATCTTCCTTACTGGGACCGCGGCACACGTCACGCCCGTAGGCCACCTCGACAACCGCGCCATCGGGGACGGGGAAGTCGGCGAGACGACTCGGTCGATCCAGGGGCTCTACGCCGACGTAATCAAGGGTAACAATCCCAAGTACCTCGATTGGTGCACCGCCGTTCCCCTCGAGGGTTAGCGCGCGGCATCGCGCGATGTTCAACTTCGCCGTCGACTACTATCTGTTCGCGCTGGTTGCCAACGTAGGGGTGATTCAGGTAGCCGCATCGCTGGGCAATCTTCAAGGACTCCTGGTCTTCAAGTCCCCCCTCCTAGCCCGTACGTTGGGCCTCGCCACCCCAGTCATCGCCTTCGTCTGGTTCTTCACGTCCGAGACGCGTAACATCAACGACTACGAAGGTGGCCTCGACGGCAATGATCAGGCCCTGCTCTTCTTCCTAGGCACGATCAGCGCGACCATGGCTACCTCACTGCTGACCTCCATCATTAACGCGCGGATGACAGGCCGAGGGCAGACACCGATTGACGGTCTCACGGCCTTGACTCGGACGAGCTACTTAAGAGCGGTTCGCCTTAGCCTAAGATATTGGCGGAACAATTGGCGCGCACAGACGAAGTCGTATTTCTCTGGATAAACGGAATGGTAGGCGCGTTCCCACTCTTCGACTCGGCGATAGAGTGGGTCGTTAGCGACTACCTTGCCACGGCGGCCATGGCTCTGACGCTGCTGGGACTCTGGTTCGCCGGTGGCGACTCAGCCGCACGGATGCGCAACCAGGTAGGGGTGCTCGTAGCGCTGGCGTCGATGGCGATTGCCAGTGGAAGCGTGTTCGCGCTAAACGTCCTGTACTTCCGGGACCGGCCTTTTGTTGACCTCGACGTTAGCCTGCTCTTCTACGAGCCTACGGACTCTTCTTTTCCGGCTAACTCGGCGGCGGCCATGTTCGGCTTGGCCGCCGCGGTGTGGGGCATCGACAGACGCCTTGGGACGGCATTAACGCTGCTCGCGGCCCTGTTCGGATTCTCACGCGTCTACGCGGGGGTCCACTACCCCTTGGACATTATCGCGGCGGCGGCCATCGGCTTCGCCGCTGCCTGGGTGAGTTCGAAGCTGCGTAAAGTGGTAGAGCCGCTTCCAACGATGGCGATCAAAGCCGCACGGATACTTTGTCTGGCGTGATCAGGGATGGCCGCGTAAAGCGGCTGCAGTCCGCGAATCCGGATGTCTAGGCCATAGTCTTCCGGCAGGTGTCGCAGACGTTGGAGCCAGGCCTCAACATGCCGCCGCAGTAGTAGCAGCGCTCGGGATTCTGGAGGTCGAGCAACACCGTGAGAGGGTTATCTTGGCTTTTGGGGCTCAGATCGCGACCTCCAGGCGTACTTACGTTGCTAACACCAGCGATCGTCCTGAGCTCGGCCGTCAAGTCCATGGGTTCTCGGAGACCTACCCAAAGTCCCATGTCGCCGTTACCGTGTTTAGCCAGGCGCAGTAAACGAAGGCCCGGCTTGTTGCGCAGGTTTTTGGCGAATTCAACCAGCAGACCGGTATCCCCGACGACCCGTAGCCGGACCGTTCCGTCGTAGAGTTCGCCGGACTCTACGGATACCGAGTCAGGCGCATCTTCTTCCACCGTTACGTCAGGCGGCCTATCGGTAGACAGCGCGACGGTCAGCTGCTGAGTTTGGTATCCCGTATACCGGAAGACGTAGGTGACTTCGCTGCCGGCCACTCGTATCTTGTCTTCGTCCTGTAACAACAGCTCCTTGTCCCCCATACGATGGCCGTTGACGAAGGTCCCGTTGGTGCTGGCCAAGTCACGAAGATAGTAGTCGCCGTCCTTTTCCACGATCTCGGCATGCTGCCGCGAAGCTGACACGTCGTCTATGAACAGGTCGATGCCCTGTTGACGACCGATGGAGAAGAGACGAGGACCCAGAGGCATCGACTCACCGTCGTGCTGTCCGCCTGCGACTAGGAGAGCTGCATCGGTCGGGTTCAAACGAGTTGTCCCTCAGAGGTCATCGACTCACTCCGTAGGCCGGATTTGAGCGTCGCACGGTGCCGATGAACACCCCCCTTGGGATGAAGCTAGTCGTAGCGGTCGCGTATGGGTGGTCCAGGCCCACGGTCGTCACGGCGCCCATCGCCGTGAAATACTCACCCTCCCCGCATTGACCGCTCTTGTTGCCGCCGCTATGGCCCCGAAGCCACATTGGATCAATGACCTGCTCTCCCTTCCAAACGCCCCCGGTGGAGTTGAGATGGCCATAGCGAGCGAGGTCGGACGCGCTGATGACGACCCATCCTGGGCCGCTTCGTACCGGATGGCCGTTGATCTCGTACGGAGGATCGAGATAGGTGTATGAGTCTGGTAACGTAGGGTAGAAGTACTTGCGGTCCTTGACATACTCGCCGGTCAGCCAGTCCCAAGAGTTTGGCGATATCCCGATCTTGCCAAACAGCTTTTCGTCGAGGACATCCTTGAGGTCAGCGTCCCAGACGGCCGTCAGCGCCTGGCCCAGCCGCCAGAACCCCGCGCTACTGTAGTGGCCAATTGTGCCCGGCTCGACATGGGAGTATAGGTCGTAGAAGGGGTCGCCTGTCCACGTCGCCCATTCTTGCACCCCTTCTACCGGGTCCTCCATGCCGCTCTGCCCATTACGCCACCTGAGTCCGAGCTCCATCGGGAACCCGCCATAATGCTCGCTCTTCTCCTTGGGCCCGATGAGATGCCGCCAGGTCAGGGCGCGATGGTGGCCAGCAGTCAGATACTTGTGGGGATGCGACAGCTGGCCCTCGCCGGTCCACGTCTTGTTGATGGGCTCGTCGGCGTCGATGAGTCCTTCGGCAACTGCGAGCCCGATCAGCGCCCAGGAAAAGGCCTTGCCAACAGAGGCCGTCTGGAACCGATAGTGGCGGTCTCCCCATGTGTGAATCAAATAGCCGCCGCGGGTGAGCACGGCGCCGAACTTACCCTCGGTGTGGTCTTCGTCCGCGAAGCTGGCGCCTCGAACGTCCAGGCCATTTAGAAATCGTTGGAACTCCTCGGGGTCGAGTCCGGCCTCCTCCGGAGTGATCTCGGTCCAGTCGTCCTTGGGGAACGTGACCCAATCGGGGACGGTTTTCTTCGTTTCAGTCGTCACGAATCAGCCCGAAGTCGACAGATAAACGAGCGCGAAGATCGCGACCGTCAGGGTCATGCCCGTGCCGTAGACGAACGCCATCGCGGTGAAGGCCCAGAGCATCGAAGGTGAAAGGTCGGGTAGGTTCATGCTGCGCTACTCCGGGAAATGGTACCAACAGTGTAGCAAACGAAGTACGCAGCCGCTGTGGTACGTGCCGATCATCCGGTCGAACGAGCCGGCTCGTCATCCTGAAGGACGACTACAAAACCCCCGAACTGACGATGTCACACGGCACACAATAGGCGATGATGTCGTTGTTGGTCAGACGGACACCCGAACACTGAGGGAGGGGCCACGATGAAGAACGCGAGAATCTCGAACAGGACAAGCCATCGCAGGTCGAGTGGGAACCCGCTATACGGCGGCAGCCAGCACACAGACACATCAACGACTCCAGTTCCAGCGCCGCGCCGGACGATCGGAAGCAGAGTCTACTTCTAGCAAACGACGAGCACGCAAAAGGCCGGGCGTTGAATACGCCCGGCCTTGTTTGCCACTGGCATGCCCGACAGCTTCTAATCGCCCTTTGTCAACGGCAGCCCGACGAAGACTCGGCTGTGGTCGTCCTCCAACGGGTCGGTCTCTTTCCTCGCGGCGGCACGAGCGAATACCACTCCGGGCCGTTTGGCTCTACCGGCTCTAGCCAGCACGCCGTAGCCGCTTACGGAGGCGAGGCAGGCGCGACCGTCCATCCAACCCAACTCTCTCAACGCCCGCTCGATTCCTTTCCGGGCTCCCGGGACGTGCGCTAGGACTTCGGCCGGATCTCGACCATCCCGCAGTCCATGACGGACCGGCACGGCGTTCCCCGTTGCATCCTCAACAGTACCACCGGTTCTCAGTATCTGAACTCGCCGGAATGACCGACTGCCTGGCTTGGGGATTTCATAGATCGACTGAGAGCGGCTTGCTTTCGATGCGGGGTTTCTGGATTCCGGCTTTCGCCGGAGTCGTCCATTCCGGTTGCTACCAGCACCTTAAGGATGAAAATTTACCACGTATGGGTTGGCGACGAGTTCGAACGACTGGAGGCGCACAGTCACGTCGAAGGCCGCCTGAAACCCTATTTTCCTAGGATGACGGATGGGCTCGACCACCAAGAGCACGCACAACTCAACGTGCTGTCTATCTGGAGAAGGACGTCAGAGTGTACCAGGCCTGGGGCCGTCATCGGGGCTGGCGTCGACGAAACGAACTGGCCTCGGCGTGGTGCGGGTCTGGGACTGGGCGGAAGCTAGCTCTCGTTGCCGCCGGACGCCAGCTCGCGAATGCCTTGGACCAATCGCTCGCGGCCGGCGTCTTTGAGCATGTAGAGGTCGACGCCGGCGTCGAGAGCTTCGTCCATAAGTGCGGAGTGCACCGTCAGCAGCAAGACCTTGGAGTCGGGGGCTCGGTCTTTGATGCGGCGGGTCGCTTCTAGACCGTCCACGCCGGGCATCTGAGCGTCCATTACGATGACGTCGGGCCGCATCTCCGTGGCTAAGGATACGGCCATGTCCCCGCGGTCCGCTTCCCCGACAACCTTTATGTCGTCGTAGGCCCGTAGTATACCGCGAAGCCCGTGACGGTCGGATGCGCTGTCGTCCGCTATGAGTACCGTTATCGTCTGCAACAGGGATCCTCTGTGATCACGCGCCATGATGTTCGGCATCTGTGAGCACGAGTCACTCGGCGCGGAGGGCCTCGGCTGGATAGACCCGGGAGGCCTGACGAGCAGGCAAGAAGGTCGTCACGAGGGACGCTACGTACGCAATCACTGCCACGACGACGACCTGAAACCAGGGAATCCGGTATTCGAGAGGTCGTGGATGGGCTGCCCGTCGATCTCAACCGCTCCTTCAGTGATGTCGTCGATGCCCGAAAGGGTGTTGAGAAGCGTCGTTTTGCCGCATCCGGATGGCCCCATCACGGCAACCATCTCGCCTCGACTGATCGTCAAGTCGACACCCGCCAGAGCACGCACCTGCACGTTGCCGCCGTCGTACACCTTCTCCACTCGAGATGCACGGATGATCGAGTCGTTCATGCTGCCCTCCACGACCACCGACTGTTCTTTCGGGTCGGGGCGCTCCAAAACTGTTTGTTCAGGCATTTTACCCTCCTCGGGGGCCAGAGCCACGGATACAGCACGTCTCGCCAGCAAGCAAGTGATCGCCGTCGCTTGCCTTACAATACGATCAATAGGACTCGCTGAGCCTCGTGCATCCTACCGACCCTACATCCTCCGAAAGTATGATCTGCGTTCGGAGGAACCCACTGCCAGAGCTCAGGGATACCAGGTCAAGCAGAGGGGCGCCGAATCTTCGGCGCCCCTGAGCATCTTCAATCATTCTAGGACTAGTCGTCCCCTTTGACGGGAATCGTTACAGGACCGGCTGGCCGTAGGCGCCACCCGCGGAGACCGGAGCCGGCTCCTCGCCTCCTTCGGCCGACACCTCCGGAAGCCACTGCAGCCACGCGGGAAGGTACCAGTTCCGGTCACCCAACAGCTTCATGGTGGCCGGGACCAACACGGAGCGGACGACCGTCGCGTCCATCGGCTGGACCGTGGAATTGACGATGGCTATTGGGCCGATTGCCGCTAGTCCTGAAATACGATTAGGCGTCATTCCCGTGTACCAGCACCACATCCACCGACAAGAACGCTCAGATACCGCCCCTTTGCTTGACGGGTCATCGCGCGTCCGCCTAGACTTGGCCTTAACCCGAATCCACCGAAGGACGTCCTTGGGGACAGCCCTTGAAGAAGCCAGCGGGTGCTCCTCTGAATCTGGGATAATGGTTTTGGAACAGAAACCTGCCCGGAAACAAGGAGCACCCAATAGATGCTGCCACAGAACAAACCCGACCGTATCCGCATCGTCTTTGACGACCATCGCCTGGTGGCCAATGCCGGCCTGCTCCTGCCGGCCACCCTAGCCCGGCACCTGGGCCTGCGGGAACTCGTCGACCATCACCTTGACCTCGGCGGAGCGCCGGGACGGGCGAACACTGGGGACAAGATGCTGACGCTGGTCGCTTCCGCGCTGGCAGGCGGCGACTGCATCGACGACGCCGATGCGCTGCGCGCTGGTGGGACGGTCGGTGTTCTAGGCTGCGTGGTCAAGGCGCCATCCACCCTGGGGACCTTCCTGCGCAGCTTCCGGTGGGGGCATGTCCGTCAACTCGACCGCGTGAGCCGCCAGTTGTTGGCCCGGGCCTGGGCCGCTGGGGCCGGACCCGGCGACTCGCCCCTGACCATCGACCTGGACTCGACCATCTGCGAGACCTATGGACTGGCCAAGGAGGGAGCGCGCCACCACGGCTATACCGGCGCCCGCGGCTATCACCCGCTGCTGGCCATTGCCGCCGGCACCGGCGAGGTGCTGATGTCCCGGCTGCGCGAGGGCCGGGCCAACACCGCCCGTGGCGCCGCCCACTTCCTGCGTGAGACGGTGGGGCGGGTGCGCTACGGCGGGGCCAGGGGACAACTCACGGTGCGGGCCGACAGCGGCTTCTACGCCCACACTGTCGTTGCCGCCTGCCGGGAAATGGATGTCCGCTTCTCTATCACCATCCGCCAGCGCGCCAGCCTGCGGGACCTGATCGAGGCGATACCACAGGAGGACTGGACTCCCATTCCCTACTGGACGGACGGCGCCGCCGATGTCGCCGAGACGACTTACACCCCGTTCCAGACCAAGCCGGACGCCGCGCCGGTGCGGCTCATTGTCCGGCGGGTGAAGCCGACGCCCGGTTCCCAGCTCGCCCTCTTCGCCAGATACAGCTATCACGCCTTCATCACCGACCGCGATGGGGAGACGCTGGAACTGGAGGCCGATCATCGCCGCCACGCCGAGGTCGAGAACGCCATACGCGACCTCAAGTACGGCGTCGGGCTGAACCACATGCCGTCGGCGCGCTTCGCCGCCAACGGCGCCTGGCTGGCGGTCCAGGTGATGGCGCATAACCTGGCCCGCTGGACGGCGCGGATTGGTCTGGGCGAGCGGACCGTGATCACCAAGACCCTCAGGCGGCGGGTCTTCGCTCTGGTGGGACGGATCACCCGCTCGGCGCGCCGCCTCACTTTGCATCTCCCCCGGCGCTGGCCTTGGGAAACCCAGTTCAGTCGCGCCTTGGCCCGGCTGCAAGCCATTCCGTTCCCGGCCTGACAGCCAGCCTGCAACTGACCCAACGTCCCCGCAATCTCGCGCCACCCCGGTCGCGAGAGTCCCCTGCTGCGTATCCTCTCGCCTTCCCGCGCATCGCAACTCCCGCATAGGGCCTTAGGGGCCCTGTGCGGCGACTGAAGACCGGCCGCCGGCCTCCCTCTACCCCAAGACCCCAGGCCATCCCCCCTGTAGCTCCCTCACCCACCCCCTTCCGCTGCCCTCACGCCGTCCATCGGTGTCCTTCGGTGGATTCGGGCTTAACTGGAAGACAGCAGCCATCTCCGAATAAGTTTGCCGGGGCGACAGAGACTTACCATGAGGCAGGAGCGGTGGGCGCCCTTCGGCGTCGACTTAGATTCGTTGTCACGGCGCGAGTTCCTAATGCTCGCTGGCGTAGCCGGTGCCGCGACTCTCTTGAAGGCATGCGGCGCGTCGGAGCCTGGCGCGTCGACGCAAGCCGCAAGCGACGAGGTACAGCTCGTCTACCAGGACTGGCAGACCGAGTGGTTTCCCCCAATGGCGCAGCGGATGCTCGACCAGTTTCGGGCGAAACACCCCAACATCCGAGTCTTTTATACCCCCGACCCCGTCGACATCGAGCAGTCGATGCTCAAGGACATGCAAGAAGGGACGGCTCCGGATGTGTTCCAGGGGTGCTGTACGTTCTTCCCTATCTGGGCGCAAGAGGGACACATGCTAGACCTGCGCCCGTACGTCGAGGCGGACCTGGACCAGGCGACGATCGACGACTGGGACCCGGCGCAGTACAGCGCGTTTTTCACTAGCGATGGCAAACAGTACGGGCTGCCGAAGTATCACGGCGCGCTGGGCCTTTACTACAACAAGGACATCTTCGACGAGTATGAAGTGGACTACCCGGACGGGAACTGGGACCACGACGACTACACTGCAGCTATGAAACGTCTTACCCACGACCGTGACGGCGACGGCGAAACCGACCTGTGGGGCAGCATGGTCGACATCTCGTGGGACCGGATCCAGATGCATATCAATGGCTGGGGCGGCAGGCTAGTGGACCCCGATGATCCCACGAAGTGCCTAATGGGCGAACCAGAAGCGATAGAAGCCATGCAATGGGTCCGCGACAGGATGTGGGACGACAAGATCATGGCTACCTTTCTCGACGTCCAGAATCTAGGAACGCGGGACGCCTTCGTCGGAGGGCGGGTGGCAATGGTCGAAGACGGTTCCTGGGCCCTCAAGGACATCCTGGCGAGCTCTGACTTCCGAGTTGGCGTGGCGCCGTTTCCGGCCGGCCCCGCCCGCCGCGTTACGCTGGCCACAACAGACGGCTATGGGATTTACGCAGGCACCAAGCATCCCGACGAGGCGTGGGAGTTGGTAAAGTTCCTCGTAAGCCCTAATCCACCGAAGGACGGCGTGTAGGAGGCCTGCTGAAGAAACAAAAGGGTGCGCCTCTGAATCTGGGATAATGGTTTTGAAACAGAAAACCGGTCCCAGAAAAGGAGCACCCGATAGATGCTACCACGTAACCACCCCGACCGCATCCAAATCGCCTTCGACGACCACCGCCTGGTGGCCAATGCCGGGCTGATCCTTCCCGCCACCCTCGCCCTGCGCCTTGGCCTGCCCCAACTCCTCCGGAAGCACCTCGACCTCGGCGGCGCGCCGGGCCGGGCGAACACCGGCGACAAGATGATGACCCTGGTGGCCTCCGCCCTAGCCGGCGGAGATTGCATCGACGACGCCGATGTGCTGCGCGCCGGCGGGACCGCCCGCGTGCTCGGTTTCACGGCTAAGGCTCCCTCCACCCTGGGCACCTTCCTGCGCAGCTTCAGGTGGGGCCATGTCCGCCAACTGGACCGGGTGAGCCGCGAGTTGCTGGCCCGGGTCTGGAAGGCCGGTGCCGGACCCGGCGACGCACCATTCACCATCGACCTTGATTCGACGATCTGCGAGACCTACGGACTGGCCAAGGAGGGCGCCCGCCACCACGGCTACACCGGTGCGCGGGGCTATCACCCGCTGCTGGCCGTCGCCGCCGGCACCGGCGACGTGCTGATGGCCCGCCTGCGCGAGGGCCGGGCTAACACCGCCCGCGGCGCTGCCCACTTCCTGCGTGAAACGGTGGGGCGGGTGCGCTACGGCGGAGCCAGGGGCCAACTCACGGTGCGGGCCGACAGCGGCTTCTATACCCACGCCGTGGTCGCCGTCTGCCGCCGGATGGATGTCCGCTTCTCCATCGCCATCCGCCAGCGCGCCCGCCTGCGGAATCTCATCGAGGCGATACCCGAAGATGGCTGGACGCCGATTCCTTACTGGCTGGACGGCGCCGCCGATGTGGCCGAGACCACCTACACCCCGTTCCAGGCCGAGGCGGACGCCGCGCCGGTACGGCTCATCGTCCGGCGGGTGAAGCCGGCGCCCTGTTCTCAACTGGCTCTCTTCGCCACCTACAGCTATCACGGCTTCATCACCGACCGGGACGGGGAGACGCTGGAACTGGAGGCCGATCATCGCCGTCACGCCGAGATCGAGAATGCGATACGCGACCTCAAGTACGGCGTGGGGCTGAACCATCTCCCCTCGGGCCGTTTCGCCGCCAACGGCGCCTGGCTGGCGGTACAGGTGATGGCGCACAACCTGGCCCGCTGGACAGCCCGCATCAGCCTGGGTCAGCAGATCGTGACCACCAAGACCCTCAGACGACGGGTCTTTGCCTTGGCCGGACGGATCACCCGCTCGGCACGCCGATTGACCCTGCAGCTTCCCCGGCGCTGGCCCTGGGAGGAGCAGTTCAGCCGCGCCCTGGCCCGACTGCGAGCCATTCCACTCCCAGCCTGACGGAGCCCGTCCGCCACTGACCCACCAGCCAACCCAACGTCCCCGCAAACTCGCGCCAGCCCAGTCCGCGAGCGCCTCTTGCCGTGTCCTATCCCGCCATCTGGCTCGCCACAGCCACTGTAGGCCGCCATCGGTGCCCCCAAAAGCGCCTGCAGACCGCCCGCCAACCTCCCGTCTACCCAAATTCGAGCCCGGATCATCACGCCTGTAACTCCCTCACCCCCTTCCGCTGTCCTCACGTCGTCCATCCCTGTCCTTCGGTGGATTCGGGGTAAGCAAAGACTACGGTCGAGCGATGGCTCGCGCCAACTTCCTGCAGCCGGCCAGGGCCTCGCTGGTGGACGAATGGGTCGGATTTATCCGTGAGGAGTTCCCCGAAAAGGCGAAGAACGTCGACATCGCGGCATTCACGGACGGCCATATAAAAGGCTACTCCGTGACCTCCGAGGTCTTTGCCAACATGAACGATGCAAAGCGCGTCGCCTACGAGGCTTGGGACCAGACCTTCACCCTCGGACAAACGCCTGTCGACGCGGTGCGAGCGGCGTGCGGCGAGATCGAGGCGCTTCAGCCGGGAGCTTAGCTGTGGTGGCACTAAGCTAGCGCGCCGCCGTTCGTCCTCTTCAACGAAGCCTCCGAACCAAGCTCATAGCTTGGTTCTTCATCCCCACGGCTATCATTCTGGTCGCCGTCGCACTGGTCACCTTCTACTCGTCCCAGGAGGTGACGGAGAAACTGGTAGTCGAGCGCGATGAGGACGTCACGCGGCTGTCCGCCAGCCGGCTGGCTAGCTCACTGGCCGAGTACGTCGACCTGCTGTCGGGCCTGGCCCGTTCTTCGGACATGTCGAGGGCCGACCCAGACGCGCAGCAGGCTGCACTGAGTCGTTCGCGCTCGCAACTCGTGGTCTTCGACGGGGGCGTCGTCGTCCTGGACGCATCCGGCAAAGTAGTCGCCACCGAACCGAAAATGCCAGCGATTCTGGGTCAGGACTGGTCTGCGAGTGACCACTTCCGACAAGTACGACGCTCACCCGTGCCGCTTTTCTCCGACGCTCACTCCCTAGGTCCGGGAACGGAGGCAGTTGTCGCCGCTGTGCCGGTCCTCGGCGAAGGCAACGAATTCCTCGGCTCACTCATCGGTATCTTCCGTCTTCAAGCGGAGAGCGCCAGCGCCTTCTACGGCGGAATCGTGAAGCTCCGGCTCGGACGACAAGGACGTACTTATCTGGTTGACGCCAACGGTCGAGTGATATTCCACTCGGACAGCACTCAGATCGGAGTCGATTTTTCCGGCCAACCCGTGGTCCAGCAGGTGTCGGCCTCGCAGACCGGTGCTGTGCGCACAAAGGACTTCGGAGGCGTCGAGATTGTGGCCGGTTTCGCTCCGGTTCCAGGCACGCCGTGGGGTCTGGTAACCGAAGAGAGCTGGGAATCGCTGACGGCCGACAGCCGAACGTACCGGAGCTTCGTGTTTATTCTCTTGGCCTTAGCCCGGATCCACCGACGGACAGGGATGGACGACGTGAGGACAGCGGAAGGGGGTGAGGGAGTTACAGGCGTGATGATCCGGGCTCGAATTTGGGTAGACGGGAGGTTGGCGGGCGGTCTGCAGGCGCTTTTGGGGGCACCGATGGCGGCCTACAGTGGCTGTGGCGAGCCAGATGGCGGGATAGGACACGGCAAGAGGCGCTCGCGGACTGGGCTGGCGCGAGTTTGCGGGGACGTTGGGTTGGCTGGTGGGTCAGTGGCGGACGGGCTCCGTCAGGCTGGGAGTGGAATGGCTCGCAGTCGGGCCAGGGCGCGGCTGAACTGCTCCTCCCAGGGCCAGCGCCGGGGAAGCTGCAGGGTCAATCGGCGTGCCGAGCGGGTGATCCGTCCGGCCAAGGCAAAGACCCGTCGTCTGAGGGTCTTGGTGGTCACGATCTGCTGACCCAGGCCGATGCGGGCTGTCCAGCGGGCCAGGTTGTGCGCCATCACCTGTACCGCCAGCCAGGCGCCGTTGGCGGCGAAACGGCCCGAGGGGAGATGGTTCAGCCCCACGCCGTACTTGAGGTCGCGTATCGCATTCTCGATCTCGGCGTGACGGCGATGATCGGCCTCCAGTTCCAGCGTCTCCCCGTCCCGGTCGGTGATGAAGCCGTGATAGCTGTAGGTGGCGAAGAGAGCCAGTTGAGAACAGGGCGCCGGCTTCACCCGCCGGACGATGAGCCGTACCGGCGCGGCGTCCGCCTCGGCCTGGAACGGGGTGTAGGTGGTCTCGGCCACATCGGCGGCGCCGTCCAGCCAGTAAGGAATCGGCGTCCAGGCATCTTCGGGTATCGCCTCGATGAGATTCCGCAGGCGGGCGCGCTGGCGGATGGCGATGGAGAAGCGGACATCCATCCGGCGGCAGACGGCGACCACGGCGTGGGTATAGAAGCCGCTGTCGGCCCGCACCGTGAGTTGTCCCCTGGCCCCGCCGTAGCGCACCCGCCCCACCGTTTCACGCAGGAAGTGGGCAGCGCCGCGGGCGGTGTTAGCCCGGCCCTCGCGCAGGCGGGCCATCAGCACGTCGCCGGTGCCGGCGGCGACGGCCAGCAGCGGGTGATAGCCCCGCGCACCGGTGTAGCCGTGGTGGCGGGCGCCCTCCTTGGCCAGTCCGTAGGTCTCGCAGATCGTCGAATCAAGGTCGATGGTGAATGGTGCGTCGCCGGGTCCGGCACCGGCCTTCCAGACCCGGGCCAGCAACTCGCGGCTCACCCGGTCCAGTTGGCGGACATGGCCCCACCTGAAGCTGCGCAGGAAGGTGCCCAGGGTGGAGGGAGCCTTAGCCGTGAAACCGAGCACGCGGGCGGTCCCGCCGGCGCGCAGCACATCGGCGTCGTCGATGCAATCTCCGCCGGCTAGGGCGGAGGCCACCAGGGTCATCATCTTGTCGCCGGTGTTCGCCCGGCCCGGCGCGCCGCCGAGGTCGAGGTGCTTCCGGAGGAGTTGGGGCAGGCCAAGGCGCAGGGCGAGGGTGGCGGGAAGGATCAGCCCGGCATTGGCCACCAGGCGGTGGTCGTCGAAGGCGATTTGGATGCGGTCGGGGTGGTTACGTGGTAGCATCTATCGGGTGCTCCTTTTCTGGGACCGGTTTTCTGTTTCAAAACCATTATCCCAGATTCAGAGGCGCACCCTTTTGTTTCTTCAGCAGGCCTCCTACACGCCGTCCTTCGGTGGATTAGGGCTTAGGCGTTGCGTTGCCCGCCGGCCTGGTTGCCGTCGGGCTCCGCCGGCTCATGCGTCCTGTTGACGACCTGATAACCGCGGCCGGAGAGGTGGCCCGTGGGAACTTCGGTCAGACGATCGAGTCTCCATCCGATGACGAAATAGGAGTACTGGCCAGGGAGTTCAACCTTATGGCGTCCCAGCTGCAGGAGTCGTACGAGACTCTCGAGCAAAGGGTCACCGACCGCACCCAAGAACTCCGAAACTCGAACCAGACTCTCAGCGCCCTGATCCAGGCCTCGCCCCTACCGATCGTCACCCTCGACCTGGAGGCACGCGTGCGCACGTGGAACCAGGCAGCAACTGACGTCTTCGGATGGACGGAAGCTGAGGTCGTTGGCCAGCTTTATCCACTTTCACCTGAGAAACAGGAAGGGGGGAGTTGCGCGGGGTTTTCAGTCGAGCTATTCAAGGCGAGCAGCTAGAAGGGCTAGAAACTGAACACCGGCGTAAAGACGGTTCGGGGGTCGACGTTAGTATCTGGACAGCACCCTTACACGACTCCGCGGGAGAGATGACCGGATTCATGGCGGTGCTCGCCGATCAGACCGAGCACAAACGGGCGGAGACGGCCGTGCGAGAGCTTGCTCTTTTCGCGGAGATGAACCCGGCGCCCGTCCTTCGGTTCGACACAGACGGCTCGATCGTTTCCGCAAATCCAGCGGCCCTGGAACTGATGGGCGACCAGGCCAAGGCCGGTACGGAGCTGACGTCTATATTACCGGGTCTGGTCGAGATCGACCTGGCGGCTTGCATCAGGGAAGGTCAGTTGGTCTATCACGAGGCTGTGTTTGGGAAACGCCACTTTCAATGTGCGGTACGAGGCGTACCCGAGCTGCAAGTAGGGCACGTTTACGCTACCGATATCACAGGGCTGAAGCGGACCGAGATTGAGCTCCAGACCAGCGAAGAGAGGTACAAGGCCCTGTTCGAGGAGTCCAGCGACGCAATTTTTGTAAGCGACGCTGACGGCAAGGTTATCAGCGCCAACCAGGCGGCCCTCGATCTGTTCGGTTTCCACGGCGAGGATGCTATCGGCTCAGACGTCGGAGAGAGGTTCTCCGACGCGACAGATCGAGAGTCATTCAGGCGAAACGTAGCTGAGGCAAGATCAGTGAGGGACTTCGAGGTGAAGCTGGTTAGGAAAGATGGTACCGTTATGGACTGTCTGATGACTGCGTCGAGGAGGTTCGACGAGACGGGACGCAACATCGGGCTACAAGGAACTATCCGAAATATCACGGAACGAAAGCTGGTCGAGCGCACCCAGCGAGACTTGGCCGTCGTCGGAGAACGGAACCGCATGGCGCGTGAAATTCACGATACGCTCGCCCAGGGGTTTACGGGCATCGTGTTGCAGCTCGAAGCGGCAGAACAGGCCTTCGACCAGAGCCCGGAAGAGGCAGCCGAGTACCTAGCAAGAGCCAAGGACCTCGGCCGGGAAAGCCTCCAGGAGGCGAGACGCTCCGTATTCAATCTCACGCCGAAAGCACTGGAAGACCGTCCTTTGGTCGATGCTCTTCGGCATGAGGTCGACAGCTGGTCCGAGGACGGTTCCGAAAGCGCCGCTCTTGTAATCTCGGGGCGGCCGGGCGAAATCTCATTGGATGCTCAGACGGCCGTACTGCGAATATGTCAGGAGGCCCTGGCCAACGTCAGGAAGCACGCCGAGGCCTCCAGCGTGCAAATAGAAGCGTCCTTCTCGGACAAGGCGGTCAGATTGCGAATCAAAGACGACGGAGTCGGATTCGACCCACGTTCGACCCGTGACGTTGGGGCCGAAGGCGGCTTCGGCCTTACCGCGATGGAGCAGCGCGCCACCTTGTTAAGCGGTACTCTCGCGGTCGCGAGTGGCAAGGGCCAAGGCACGACGATCGAGGCGACGATACCAGTCTAAGCGGTCCGCTGCCTCGCACGACGGCCTGCGGGCCTAATGCGTCGCGTCAAAAGCCGACAGGTGAGACGAAGGGAATCGAGGAATGGACACAATCCGCGTCCTGATCGTAGACGACCACATGGTCGTGAGAAACGGCCTGGCCAACATGCTTGGGAGACAGCCGGACATCGAGGTCGTCGGCGAGGCCTCGAACGGGCTGGAGGCCGTCGATTCGGCACGGTCGTTGAAGCCGGACGTCACCTTGATGGACCTGCGCATGCCGGAGCTCGACGGCGTCCAGGCCATGCTACGCATCCACGAAGAGGTCCCCGACGCCAGGTTCATCGTGCTTACAACCTTCGATACTGACGAGTATATCTTCGACGCCATTGACGCCGGCGCGAAGGGATACCTTCTCAAAGACGTTTCTCGCGAGGAGCTGTTCAAGGCCGTACGGGCGGTGCATCGTGGTGAGTCCCTCATCCAGCCGGGAGTCGCCGCCAAGGTCCTCGACCGTCTCGCGTCCCTGTCCCGTCAAAACGCCAACCAAGTCCCTGCCGAAGGCCTCTCGGAGCGAGAAGTCGAGGTCTTGGGTCACATGGCGAAGGGCGCAGCCAACAAGGAGATAGCCGCATCTCTGTCAATCAGCGAAAGCACCGTCAAGACGCACGTCGCAAACATCTTTACGAAGCTCGACGTCAATCACAGGACAGAGGCGGTCACGAAAGCGGTGCAGAAGGGCATCATTAGCCTCTAGCTCCCGTTGCGGGCCGGTCCGCGGACCGCCATAGGCCTTCTGTCGGGTGGCAACGGGTTGAGCTTTGATTTACAATGCCTCAGTCTGACGACTCCCGTAGTGACGGCACCACGTAGGTATGGAAAGCATACCGTCAGATCCGGGGACACTCTCGACGGAGCGACAAAGGCAGGAGGTCATCGATGGCCCTTGCGAAAGCAGGCGGTCCGCTGAACATTCTGCTTGTTGAAGACAACCTGGCGGACGTCAGGCTAACTCAAGAAGCGCTCAAAGACTCGGCCGTACCCCATAATTTGCTGGTGGCGGAAGATGGCGGCTCCGCAATGTCGATACTCCGGACTGAGGGCCGCCGCCCGGACGTGATCCTTCTCGACCTTGGGCTGCCCGGTACGGACGGCCGCGAAGTGCTCGCTACCATCAAGTCGGATACCGAGCTCGAGGACATCCCCGTGATCGTCCTCACGATGTCCAGGGACGAGTTCGACATCCTACTCAGCTACAACCTCAAAGCCGATAACTACATCACCAAGCCCGTAGATGTCGCCCGTCTAAGGGAACTGCTCGAGGCCGAGCTGGAGTCAGACTCGTAGCCAGCGACCCAGGATCACAAAAAGGTGAGGGCCGATGGTAGCTGAAGGAAGTGCGCCAATCGAGATACTGCTCGTGGAAGACAACCCGGGAGACGTGAGGCTAACCGAGGAGGCCCTGAAGGACTCGGGCGTCGACCACAACCTAACAGTTGCCAGAGACGGTGAAGTCGCGCTGGCGATGCTAAAGAAAGAGGGCGACCACTCGAATGCACCTCACCCCAGCATGATTCTCCTGGACCTCGGCCTCCCAAAGATGGACGGCCGCGAGCTCCTGACCAAGATAAAAGAGGATCCCGACCTCAAGAATATCCCGGTGGTAGTCCTAACCATGTCCAGCTCTGAAGAGGATATTCTGCGAAGCTATAATCTTCAAGTAAACAACTACCTCACCAAACCACTTCAGGGCGGCCATCTGAAGATGGTTATCGGAACGGTGCAGAACTATCTGCGCGCGATCGCCAAAATTCAGAGATCGCCAGGCGACTAAGGCGAGACTCATTCCCTCGGAGCCTGCGCTCTCGGAACGAGGAGAGACCATGGTGGTCGGCGCCAAGCTGGGCAGACCTATAGAGATTCTCTTAGTCGAAGACAACCCTGCCGATGTGCGCCTGACCGAGGAAGCGCTATCAGAGGGTAACATCCCCTACCATCTGAAGGTAGCCGGTGATGGCGAAGAGGCTCTGGCGGTTCTGCGCAAGATCGGCGACTACCAGGACGCGGCGCGACCCGACCTGATCCTCCTCGACCTCAACCTCCCAAGGAAAGACGGCAGGGAATGCCTTGCAGAGATCAAAGCTGACCCTGAACTGAAACGGATACCGGTCGTCGTTCTAACGACCTCCCAGGCCGAGGCCGATATTCAACAATGCTACGAACTACACGCGAACTGCTATATCACCAAACCAGTCGATTTCGATAGATTTACCAACGTCGTCAGCGCCGTCGAGGAGTTTTGGCTCAAGGTCGTTGAGCTCCCGATCACCTAGCGACGGACGATATTCGCCATCCCGTCCGGCAGCAGCCCAGCCCTGTATTACTCCGACCTCGCGGCACGAATGATTCCCCATGCGTTCTTCACGTAATGGCCTTGGTCGATTCACGTGATGCAAAAGCGCGCACCACGGGGGCCGTCAACGACAGCGATTCCCCAATCAACTCAGGAACATGAGCATACGAATCGAAGGTAAGGTATCCGACGCCTCCGGCCGGGCACTGCCTGGAACGCTGGTGTCGAACGGCGAGTCAGTGGTTCGCGCAGACTCCGAAGGGCGCTACGCCATCGAGGCCGAACCTGGAACACACTCCTTCGTCTTCGTGACGGTGCCCGACGGCTACGCTACACAAGAAAAGTTCTACAGGACCACGCCTACCCGCCCGGCCAACATCGACTTCACCCTCGATCCGGCTCCGAAAAAAAAGAGCCGGGACTTCAATCTGGCCCACCTATCCGATACCCATCTCGGCACCGAAGAGGAGAGGGTACCGACGCAAGAACTGCTGTCTACGGACTTACGGGAGCTTGAAGACTCGGAGACGCCTGACCTGATCGTCTGCACGGGCGATTTAACCGAGGAAGGGACTCCTTCGGAGCTGGACCTGCTGCGAGAAACACTCGCGAGGACAACCGCTCCCTTCGTCCCCGTGTGGGGCGGGCACGACAGCGCGTCGGAGTACGTTATCAACGGGTCCGGAAGTACGTGCACCGGGAATTTCGAGAAGGTGCTCGGACCGGTGTGCTTTAGCTTCGATTGGGGCGATCGGCATTTTGTCGCCTACGCCGCCGAAGACGAGTTCTTCTCCCCCGAAGACGCCGAGCGCAAGGAACGGTGGCTCGTCTCCGATCTGACCATGAAGCCGAAGGGGTTAGAGACCGTGATCCTGATGCACCCTCCGCCGACCGTGGAACTCTTGGACCTGCTGGCCGACTACGACGTTTCCCTCGTGCTGCATGGGCACACCCATATCAGCAACGTCTTCACGTACCGGGGCATCACCGTGGCATCGGTCACGCCGACAAGCTTCGGAGGTATAGACACGAACCCCCGCGGCTATCGGATGGTGCGATTCACCGAGACCGGTTTCGGCATGGAGCTAAAAGCGCTTGGTAGAGGCGAATCAAGCGCCGGACAGTCGACGTCGGGTTCAAAAAGACCGGCTTCTTCGAGTGCCAAGCTGGAGTGGGAGCTGGAACTGCCCGGACATCTGCACCGCTCCGAGCCGATTGCCCGAGGAACAGACCTGCTGCTTGCCCTTTCGGACGAGCACGGGCGCGGCGACGCCGGAGTCTACTGCCTATCGACGAAGACCGGCGAGCGACGTTGGCACGCCCGGACCGATGCGTCGGTGAGGAACAACGTGGCGCTCGGCGAGGACGGAACGGTCGTCGCCCTTTCGACGACCGGCGGTGTGTACGCGATTGACGCCTCTTCTGGTGCCATCGAATGGCGCGCGACTCTACCCGAGTTCCCGTCGGGTCGCACCGCCACATCTCCGGCCACGGCAGGTGACTTCGTGTATGCAGGGGCACAGTTGGGGTATGGAGCCTTCGCCCTGGAGACCGGAGAGCAACTCTGGTACACCCCCTTCGAAGGTACGAACCGTCCATGCTACGCCAGCCCAACCGTGTTGGACGATACGCTGGCAGTGCATATACCCAAGAGGGGCATCGTCGGCCTCAGGCGGCGTGATGGTGAGCCGGCCTGGGAGCAGAGCCTGGGGGTGGAGTTCCAGTATCCGGCGGCGATCGCCAACGGCGATACGCTCGTGGCGGCGGGGGACCCAGGCAAGCTTGTGGCCCTCGACGTCCGGTCCGGAGAGGTCGTCTGGCACCGCGAGGCAGTCGAGTACACTTGGGCCCCAGGCACGTCGAAGTACCTGGACGGGAACATGGAGTATGGCTACCAGTACCCAACCTCGATGGTGGCCGATGAAGACCAGCTCTACTACACGACTTCGGGCGGTACCGCTATCGCACTCGACCTCGAGACCGGCGACATACTATGGACGCATGGGTGTGGCAGCGACCTGCTCGACATGACCCCGCATCGTCGCGGACTTCGGTCGATCCTTGCCCGGCCGGTAGTGGTGGGCAACGAGCTAATCGTGTGTGGGATCGACGGCGTAGTGTACGTGCTCGACTCCTCCTCAGGTGAGTCGAAGCGAAGCATCCAGCTTCCCGCCCCGATTGCGGCCGCGCCTGTAGTCACGGAAGATGGCCTGTGCGTAGGCACCTGGAACGGTTACCTCTACTGCTTCTCGGAGTGGTAGGGCTTCGACGGGCCAGCTGGCTAGCAACTTCGCAGGAGGCGTCAATGCGCGTTATACAGCTCGGCGACACGACTACCGAGATCCCTGAGATCGGGCTTGGCACTGCGGGCTACACAGTAGGCCCCGAAGCTCTTCGAAGGGGCATCGCGCTCGGCGCGACCTTGCTCGATACCGCCGAGTCGTACCGAACGGAGGAACGGGTCGGCGAAGCCATCGCTGGCATTCGGGACCAAGTCTTCATCGCAACGAAAGTATCTCGGTCGCACTTCAGGCTCGACGACGTTATCGCGGCCGCCGACCGGAGTCTCGGCCTCCTGGGCACAGACCACATCGACCTCTACCAGCTACATCAACCCGGCGTCGATGTCCCCATTGAGGAGACGATGGCGGCAATGGACCGCCTCGTCGATGCCGGCAAGGTCAGGTTCATAGGAGTCAGCAACTTCTCGGTAGAGCAGCTCAACGAGGCGCAGGCCGCGTCTAGGCACAAGATCGTCGCCAACCAGGTGCAGTACAGCCTGTTCGCCAGGAGCATCGAGGAAGAGCTTTTGCCATACTGCCAGCAGACCGCCGTCACGATAATCGCCTACAGCCCTCTGGCAGCCCGAGGCGGCCTGGACTACCTGATCGGCCGGAAACGCCACGAAGTGCTGGAGGCGGTATCGAGGGCCACCGGCAAGACGCCAGCGCAGGTCGCCCTCAACTGGTGCACCTCGAAGGAAGGCGTGATCGCCATACCCAAGTCGAACTCGGTCCAGCGTACGGAAGAGAACTGCGCCGCTTCAGACTGGCGGCTTTCGGAAGAGCACATGACCCTCCTCGAGGAAGCCTTCAAGTAGGGGTCCCTTCCACACGGCTCACGTCGTAGTCGTCAGCCCGATCCCCTCACGAACCACTCGCAACACATTCTCGCCCAGGATCTTGGCGGCGTCTTCTTCGCTGTACCCGTGCTCGATCAACGCGCCTGTGAACTCGCGCCATTGGGGTACGTTCTGGAAGTGTGACGAGATACCCACGTGGTCGATTCCCGCGATGTTGACGGCGTGGTCGATGCTCTCAAGGTCTAGCTTGGTGCCCCACGAGTAGGCGTCGGCGAGCTTGGCGGCCGCCAGCTCGAAGGGGTCTGGGTAAGTCTCGGCCAGCCGAGCGTCCCGCCTTAGCCTCGCCTCCTGAGACTCCTGTGAGGTCCGCGGAGCGGGCGCCAGAATGCCTACGACACCGCCCTCGTCCGCGACCGCCCGTATTACATCGTCGCTCATGTCGCGCATGGCGTTCGAGATTGCACGGCACTTGGTGTGGGTGGCGATCACCGGTCGCGTCGCCACCTCAAGAGCTTCGCGGCAGGTCTCGTCCGAAGCGTGTGCCAGGTCAACCAGGACACCAATCGAGTTGCACTCGGCGACGACTTCGCGGCCGAACTTGGTCAACCCAGGCGGGTCGTTCAGCTCCGCTGTCGAGTCGGACCAGTCCATCGCACCCAGATGGCACAGGGCCATGACCGTTACACCCCAGTCCCGGTATTGGCGCAAGATCCTCAGGTCGCCGGCGATCACGCCGGAAACGAGCATCAGGACCATGGCGATCCTACCGCTCTTCACGATATCCCTTACGTCCTGCTCACTCCGGGCCAGTCCAATATGGTCCTCGTATGCTTTGACGAATGCCAGGTGCTCTTCGATGTTTATCCGGATACGCTCCACCAGGTCCGGCCCCTCGAACACATGCTTCCACGTCCGCACTCCCGTTGGCGGAGGGCCAGACGAGGCGTGAGTCGGTATTCGGACAAACAGCTCCTCGGCCCCTAGCGCCTGGATTACGACGTCGATTCCGCCCTGGAGCAGTTGCTCGAGGTCCACCGCGGCGGAATAGGCGTCGACCACCGTCATCTGCGCGTGCAGCTCGTCCCACTCGCCCGTGGCGTACCTATCGTCTGTCGCGGGCTTGGTGGTCGGATCGAGAAGGCCGATCTTCCTCCCCAAGCCGAGCCCCAGGCGCTCGGTCTCGCGGCTGCTAACGTGATTCCTGGCCAGTTCGGGTCGGTGGGTCATTGGGCTATTCCCGTGAAACGTAAGGCGTAAAACGTAAATTCAAATGCGCTTTTACGTTTCACGTTTTACTCCGTTCCCTTGTATCTGACATGAATCTCGACATGTGCGACCACGAGCTCGGACCTGATCCGGGCGTCGCGCTCGAACAGCAAAACCTTCACCTTGTGGCGCCCCCGGGCGGCCTGCTCCGGAGACAGGGACCATACGAGCCAGCTATTCTCCGCCACGTCCTCGGGAACGTTCGGGGCCTCTGCTGCCACGTTGCGGATAGCCGGACCGCCCAACTCGTTGCCATCCAAGGTCACCGCGACTCGGTCGCCGGGCGCGAAATGCTCGATCTCGACCTGAAGCTCGGTGCCAACGAGCCGACCCGCGCTCGATTCCGACACAACGTCGTCGTGAACGGACACGTGGAAGAGAGGCCCATCTCCCGTGAGCGTACGATAGAGAACGACGGCCGTCTCCCCATAGATGCGATCGTTCAGACCGCTGCCCGCGGCCGCGTCCCCGCCCGCAGATGGCCCCCTGTGGATGGCAGCGTATATCTTGTCTTTGCCGTTCAAGGTCTCGCGCGAGCCTATGGTCGTCAGTAGGTCGCGTCGTGTCTGCGAGTCGGCGTGCCAGTTGAACGCGTAGACTCCGTCGACGCCCCGGTCCCAGTGCCCGGCCGCCGTTGCCCGGAGCCAGGCGTGCTGCCAGGTCCGGTAAGGCACCAGGCGCTTGGCATCTTGCCTGCCGTCGGTGTCGTAGCCGGCGTATAGCTTGATGCCGGTGCCGTCGAGGAGCTCCCTCAATGCTTCCACCTCAGTATCGGGGTCAGTGCCCGATCCGCCCGCGGCTATGACGATGTCGCAAAGCCCGTCCCGGGCCCAGGTCTCGAGGTCGTAGCCGATACGGCGACACGACTCCAGGGTCGCCGCCACCCGCACGGCCAGATAGAAGGGCTTGCCCCGCTCGTCCGCGATACGGTCCATCATCTCGCGGATAGCTCGTTGCAGGTCGGTCAACGTGTACCGAAGCCGGTATCCGTCGTGCTCCGGAAGATGGAAGGGATGTCGTTGCCAGTCGATCTCGACGCCGTCCCAATCGGCCTGCCGGCATGCTTCGGCGACGTATTGGAGGCGGTGCTCCCTCACCTCCGGGAACGCCATGTTCCAGGAGCCGATACCACGTTGCTCGGGAACATCTTCCGGCTGGAGGCACCATTCAGGGTGGTCCTTGCGGATCTGAGTGAGGCCGTGCCGCACGGTCTTGGCCATGTCCCGGGGCAAGATGCCGTAGAAGTGGTTGTCGTTCATCCGAACGGAGCAGTAGACGTCGACGCCCAGCTCGTGTCCGCGCTCGACCATAGCCTGATAAGGGTTCTCGCCCCGTTCGAACATGGCGCGGACGCCTTCGTCGTGTCGGACGGCCAGCACCGAGTCGTACACTCTTCCGACCGAATCGCCCGTGTATTCCAGGCTCTCAGTAGGCCATTCTGTCTCGTGTCCGCCGACGGACCAGAAGTGAGCTCCGACCTGGGTATCCTTTATTGGTGCGTAGACTTTCTCGAGGAACTGCTCCTGGGACTGCGGGAACTCGGAATAGTGGAGAGGCGCGCCGTCCCAGTTGTAGATGATCCCATAGTCGCGCGGCGGCTGACGATTACCGTCTGGCATCCCGGTCTCCTATCGTGTCTGGCTCGTGCTGCACCGGCAGAAACCTAGGTTTGATTATTGGCGCTCAGTGGGGTTTTCGACTGTCGGACAAATGAAGACAGGTTTGAGACCTGCCCCTACGGGCTCGGCATACGGCTTCAGGTGCTGGGCGCGCCGAGCGTGCTCCATTTCGCGGCGGCCGTCATCTGGCCCGTAAAATCGATGGGTGTCTCCGTTCGAATGACCACGCTACGGGGACTGACGAACTCCCCTCCCTTGATGTTCGCGCGCCTTTCGGCCTGCTCCTGGGTGAAACAGTCGGTTCGCAGCTCGAAGGGAGGGTCCATCGTGAACGGCGTGAAATCGCCAATGCGTCCCAGCGCCGCCTTCGTCTTCTCGCCTATCAGGTCGTCGGCGTCTTTGGGGTGGAGGGAGACGGCTTGGTGGGTACCCAGCCCGACCTTGGTAGGCGCGATTTCAACATCGCCGAGCCACTCCTGGGCCTCGCGACAGCCGGCCTCGTCCGCGGATACCATCACCACCGGCACCCCCGACACTCCAAGCTGCAGCGCTTCGACGGCAATCTCGCCGATTCGGCTCCCATTGAGCCACATGTTCTCGATCTCGGCCGAGCTGAACGTGTGCGCCATCACAGCGTCCTCGACTCCGGCCATGGCATGGTGCCCAAGCAGGATGGCCGCATCGAAGGTCGAGTCGACGACCCGCCATATCGGCACGCCGCCCAGGGCTATGCGGATACCTCGCGGCAGGTCGTCGTAGTGCAACACAAGGCCACCCGGCGAGACGCCTCGAATGAACCCACCGTCCTGCACGAGGATCTCTGTGGCCCCGGCTTCACGCGCCGCCTCTACGGCGGCCGACGTCTCCTCGGTCGCGCGCTTCCGGATGTACTCGCCCTGCCACGGGCCATACACCGTGTCAGGGTCTTTCTCCCGGGTGACGCACGCCTGACCTTCGCTATCAGTGAGTATGTAGACTTTCATGCTGTACTCTTGACCAATCTGGAGTCTCTGCGGACTCCGCGCTCTCCGTGGCGCATCACTCCGGCTCAGCGATGCTATCGGGCGAGACAGCCCCGACGGCCAGCTTCGCTACTTGTGCGATCGCCTCCGCGCCGTTCTCCTCGTTGTCAGTCGCCAGCGCGAAAGCCGATATGACCAACGGCCCGGTGGGCAGGTACACGATGCCGACGTTCGCCTTGATACGGCCGCTAGACCCACTCTTCTGCGCGACTTCGATGTTTGGCGACAGGTACTTCCTGATCATGCGCAGTTCGCGCGCCACCTTCAGAATCTCGATCATCTGCTCGGACGCGTCTCTGCTGACGACCTCTCCGGCGTGAATGCGCTTCAGGAGAGAAGCCATTTCGCGGGGCGTCGCGACGTTGTTGTCCAACGAGCCGGTGAAAGAAACCGCGCCGTAGTCGATACCGGGGTTCTTAGCCCGCTCGGTGTACAGCCGATCGTTGGCGGGACTGGTCTCGACGTCGTCGAGTCCAACCATCCTGTAGTGGTAGCGCCCCATGGTGACCGGCGTCCGGGTGTTGGGGTAGCCGAGGGCGTCTAGGGTCGCGTTTATGTTGGCGTTTCCGACCACACCCATAAGCTGGTCGGTGGCGATGTTGTCGCTGACGGTGATCATTAGCCGGCAGTAGTCGAGCAGCGTCAGCTCAGGCGAGTCTTCCAGCATGCTCAGCGCGCCGGAGCCGTGGGTCGAGATATTGTCGTCGAGGTGTCGTCTATCGCTCAGGGCAAGCTTACCTTCGTGAGCCTGCTTGAAGAGCTCGACCATCACGGTGATCTTGCACTCGCTGGCCGTAGGGAACCGCTCATCTGCCCTGTGTTCGTGAGACGCGCTGGTGGTTAGGTCCTCGACGTAGAAGCCTACGTCGCCGCCAAAGCTGGCGTCGATCTGGTCCATTTCGGAGGCTGGAAATGTCGGCGGCGTTCCCACGTATCACCTCGCCAGCGCAAGTTAGCGCGGCGCTGTTACGATGTCAAGCATGCAGTCTAGCGAGGTGGCATAGTATCGTTGGCGAGAGCAACTAAGCCCGAAATGCTTGAATCGCGAACGCCGCCCACCTTATAATCTGGTGCGACCTCAGATTGTCGCGCCCCAGGAGGGTCCCACCGAAATGACGTACATCATCGCCGAACCATGCATCGACGTTAAAGACGCAGCCTGCGTAGACGTGTGTCCAGTCGACTGCATCTACACGAAGGACGAAGACAACATGTACTACATCAACCCCGAGGAGTGCATCGATTGTGCGGCATGCGAGCCGGTGTGCCCGGTAGTCGCCATATTCGCCGAGGAGGATACTCCCGAGCAATGGGAGAGCTACATAGACATTAACTACGAGTATTTTGGACAGTCGCGCTAGCGAGCCGTCGACCAGATCGGCAAACCGCGAGGTAACGCAGCATCGCAAAAAGAGTGGAATAGGCGGCCTGGGGCTTTCTTACATTCCCCAGGCCGCTGACGTTTACGCAGCGCATGTTTGGAGGACGACGTGATGCCAGCCGTGGAATCCACGCCGGAGATGGTCGCGAAGACCTACGCTACCATGCGGAGGAACATCCAGGTCGTCCGCGAAAGGCTTGCTCGACCTCTTACTCTGGCCGACAAGGTGCTGCTGGGACATCTAGACGACCCGGCGGAACAAGAGATGGTCCCGGGCCAGAGCCTTCTGATGCTCCACCCGGACCGCGTCGCGCTCCAGGACGTCTTAGGGCAGACGGTAATGCTCAACTTCATGCAGACCTTGCGCACAAGAACAGCGGTCCCAACGACAGTCCACTGCGACCACTTGGTCCAGGCAAGGGTGGAAGGCGGCATCGATCTGGTGCAATCGCTCGAAGAGAACGAAGAGGTGTACGGCTTCCTTCAGTCGGCGGCCGCGAAGTTCGGCGCAGGCTTCTGGGGTCCCGGCGCGGGGATCATCCATCAGGTGGTCCTGGAAAACTACGCTTATCCCGGCGCCCTGATTGTCGGCACCGACTCGCATACGCCGAATGCTGGAGGACTCGGGGCCTGCGCGGTCGGGGTCGGTGGCGCGGACGCGGTTGAGGTGATGGCCGGCCTCCCATGGGAAGTGCTGTACCCAAAGCACATCGGCGTGCACCTGACGGGAAAGCTGAGCGGCTGGACGGCCCCCAAAGACGTCATCCTCTACCTCGCGGGAGAGCTCACAGTGGCCGGCGGCACCAACGCGATCATCGAGTACTTCGGTCCCGGCGCCGAGTCGATAAGCTGCACAGGCAAAGCGACCATCACGAACATGGGCGCCGAGCTAGGGGCGACAACCTCGATCTTTGCCTACGATGAGTGTATGGCGAGGTACCTCAGGGCCACGGACCGCGGTGAGCTGGCAGACCTGGCCAACGAGCACAAAAACCTCCTTGGACCCGACGCAGAGGTCGAAGCCGACCCAGCAAGCCACTTCGACAGAGTCGTTGAGATCGACCTAGGCACACTGGAGCCCCACGTTGTCGGTCCGCACTCTCCTGACAGGGCGCGGCCAATATCGGCGCTAGCGCAAGAAGTACGAGACACAACCAACGAATTCGTCGACGAGATCGACACGTCGCTCATCGGAAGCTGCACGAACTCCTCGTACGAGGACATGAGCCGCGCCGCCGACGTGGCGGAGCAAGCGAGCGCCCATGGCATCAAGGCGGCCACGCCGCTGATGGTAACGCCCGGGTCCGAGCAGGTCCGCGCCACGATCAGCCGCGACGGCCAGCTTGACTCCCTCGAAGCCATCGATGCGACGGTGCTCGCCAACGCCTGCGGCCCCTGCATAGGACAGTGGAAGCGGGAGAAGCTCCTCGAAGGCGTTCCCAACACAATCGTCACGTCCTACAACCGCAACTTCCCAAGACGGAACGACGGCCGGTCCGAGACGATGAACTTCATCGCCAGCCCGGAGGTCGTGGTTGCCCTTGCTTTGGCGGGCAGGCTCTCGTTCAACCCATTGAAGGACACCCTGGACGGTGCAGGCGGAAAGCAGTTCAGGCTAGACCCCCCGGCCAAGGCTCCGGAAGTGCCCCCGAAGGGATTCGACCCTGGCGAGTCGTCCTACGTGGCGCCTCCCCACGACGGCAGCGCTATCGAGATCGTCATCGATCCCGGCAGCGACCGTCTCGAGAAGCTCGAACCGTGGCCGGAATGGGACGGCAACGACTTCCTCGATATGCCTGTCCTGATCAAAGCCGAGGGGAAGTGCACGACCGACCATATCTCACCCGCCGGACCGTGGCTTCGGTACCGGGGGCACCTGAGCAAGTTCAGCGAGAACATGTTCATGGGCGCGATCAACGCCTTCACCGGAGAGACGGGCAAGGGGCGCAACGTGCTGACTGGGGAGGCCGGCCAGACGATATCGAGGATCGCAGGACACTATAAGGACAAGGGCGTCCGATGGGTTGTCGTAGGGGACGAGAACTACGGTGAGGGCAGCAGCCGGGAGCACGCCGCGTTGTCGCCGAGGTTGCTCGGAGGAGCCGCGGTCATCGTCCGGAGCTTCGCCCGCATCCACGAGTCGAACCTGAAGAAGCAGGGCCTGCTGCCGCTGACCTTCGACAACTCGACCGACTACGACCGTATCCGCGAAGACGACCGCATCAGCCTGACTGGCTTGTCGTCGCTCGCGCCGGGCAAGCCTGTCATGTGCACGGTCCACCACACCGACGGCGCCACCGAGACGCTGTCACTGAACCACTCCTTCGGGGCCTCCCAGATAGAGTGGTTCAAGGCGGGATCCGCCCTCAACCTGTTCCACCGCAAGGCGGCTTAGGCGCCCAAAAGACGAGGGCGGGTCTTCGACCCGCCCTTACGGCGTTCGCTGTTCTCCTCGCTGCTCGTTTACGCAGCCCCGGTGCCGACCCAGCCGGCCTGTGAGATGTCTATCATCACCCCATCGGGGCCGCTGTATTTCATCTCGACGTTGCGCCCGTGGCCGTTTCCACCCATGCCAGCCTTGAGTGCTGTATTCACTCTGTTCATGGGGTACGACTCCGCCTTTTGAAGTCTGGCGTCGGTCGCGGACACGTCGTTCACCTGGAAACCTATATGGTGTATACCGTTGTACGACAGCCCGAAATCACCGGTCACGGCCTCGTTTTTGAATTTCAGTATGGCCAGGTTTATGTTGCCGTCGCTGAGGTAATAGCCCTCAGCGTTCTCGCCGTCGACCTTGCCTACCATTTCGAGCTCGAATACGTCCTTATAGAACGCCGCTGTGGCGTCCGGGTCCTGAGTCGCGATCGCGATGTGCTTGATCTTCGCCATGCTTCTCCTTGAGGCGTTTGGCATCTAATCGGGCAAGAGAGAGCGCCCGTCCGAGCCTGAGACACTATACAGGAGCCGCAGAGAGGCGTGTCAACAGTGAAAACCCCGAATCCAGTGACCGAAAAATCGCTCCACTGGCGGGCCATCCTGGAGTCGCTTTCAGTTGACAGCGCGCCTGGCTGGACATAGAGTCTCGACGAGCCGGAGAGGAGCATTAGCGTGGTAGAGACTGCCAAACGCGACGCCGACTATATCTTCTATGAGCTGACCCGCAGCGTCTGCCCGAAGTGCCTGGACACCATCGACGCCCAGATACTCTTGAAGGATGGGCGCGTCGTGATGCGGAAGAGGTGCCCTACGCACGGCTGGTTCGAGTCGCTCGTGAGCTCAGACGCGGACATGTACGTCGATTCGCTTCGTTACAACAAACCCGGCACGATGCCGTTGGGCTACAGCACCGACGTTGTGGACGGCTGTCCTAAGGACTGCGGCCTCTGCCCCGAGCACAAACAACACACCTGCCTCGGCCTGATCGAGGTCAACAGCCACTGCAACCTCGACTGCCCGATCTGTTTCGCCGACGCTCAGCCCGGCTTCAGCCTCACGATGGCTCAGGTGGAGCGGATGCTCGACCGCTTCGTGGAGTTGGAGGGCGACCCCGAGGTCGTCCAGTTCAGCGGCGGCGAGCCCACCATTCACCCTGACATCCTCCCGATGCTCAGAATGGCCGGAGACAAGGGCGTAAAGGTGGTGATGCTGAACACCAACGGGATTAAGGTCGCCCGGGACGACCGTTTCCTCGCAGGCCTCGCCGACGTCGGCCCGACGGTCTACTTGCAGTTCGATGGCTTCTCGACGCAGACCCACCAGACCATTCGAGGCAAGGACCTCCTCCAGACCAAGCTGACAGCTTTAGACCGGCTGGCCGAGGCTGAGCTCGACGTCGTCCTCGTACCGGCTATCGAGAAAGGCGTGAACCACGACGAGATCGGGCCAATCGTGCGGTTCGGTATCGAGCACCCGGCCGTGCGCGGTGTCGCCTTCCAACCAGTGACCCATTCCGGCAGGTTCGTCGCCTTCGACCCTCTCGACCGTGAGACGGTCGCCGACGTAATACACGGAGTGGCGGAGCAGACCGACGGCATGTTCGTCGAGAGCGACTTCATTCCAGTGCCATGCTGCCACCCGACCTGTCGTTCGGCGACGTATGCCTACGTGGAGAACGGCAAGGTTACGCCGTTGCCTAGAGTGGTCGAGGTCGACAAGTACCTCGACTACATCACGAACCGGACCCTGCCGGAAATACGACCTGATGTCCTGGAAGCCCTGGAAGGCCTGTGGTCCGCTTCGTCGGTGCCCGGCACCGACCCGGCCGCGCGCCGGTTCGACTGCGCGGCCTGCGACCTCTCTTTCTCCAGTGAGACGGCATACCTCAAGAAGCACGTTTTCACGATCGTCGTGCAGGGGTTCGCCGACCCATACACCCTCGACCTGAAGGCGCTGATGAAGTGCTGCATCGGCGAGCTGATCCCTGACGGGCGAATCATTCCGTTCTGCGCGTATAACAGCGTGGGTTACAGGGAAAAGGTGCGCGCCGCGCTGACCGCCGGCAAGATGTAGACGTCGAACGCATCGGCCGCGACGTACGCGTGTGGTACACTCCCGCCAGCCATGATCGCCGATTCCCACGCCCACGCTTTCCCTCCCATGGGAAGCCCGTCTGGTCACAGTTCCACCGCTGAGCACATGCGCTACGCTCAGCTAACGTTGATGTTCCACCATCAGCCGTCGCGTCGTGTCACCGACAATGCTGCGGTCGTCGAGCAGATGTTAGTCATGCCTGAAGAGCCGTCGATCGAGGGGCTGACCGACGTGAACATGCGCAGTGGGGAGTACGGCAAGTTCACGTGGACGGTCGGCGGCGCCGACTTCACGAAGCAGTACCTGCCGCCCACCTTGGCCAAGCTCGAAGCCCGCCCTGAGCTAATGCTTGCCCAGATGGACTACGTCGGCGTCGACAAGGCGATGCTCCAGACGGGCCACGTCTACGGTCGGCTGAACAGCTACTTGGCGGAGGCCGTTCACGAGTACCCGGACAGGTTCTGGGGCCTGGCGATGGTCGACGAGTGGCGCGCCGACGACCCCAGCCAGATCCAAGAGCTCGACCGGGCCATCGGCTCGCTAGGCTTGCACGCCCTCTGGTTCCAGTCAGGCAGCCTGCGTCAGCACGGGCGTTCCGAGATGCTCGACGACCCGGCGTTCCATCCATTCTGGGACCGCGTCCGAGACCTGGGCATCCCGGTGTTCTGGTTCGTCACGTCGGCGCTTCCGGGCAAGGAACCGTACCTCGCCGAGCTCGCGGCGTTCGGCCGCTGGCTCCGGCGCTACCGGGAGGTCCCAGTCGCCCTGACCCACGGACTGCTCCTTTCACGGTTCATGGAAGACGGCCTAGTGAACATTCCCGACGAGGCCTGGCAACCTCTGGAGTCTCCCAACGTCTCGGCAGAGCTGCTATTCCCGATTTTCCAGGGCGCCGTCTGGGACTACCCCTACGCGGAGGCACGGCCCGTGATCCGGGAGTACTACGAACGAATGGGGCCCGACAGGCTGATGTGGGGCTCGGATATGCCCAACGTCGAGAGGCACTGCACCTACAAGCAGTCCCTCGACTATCTGAGGCGATACTGCGACTTCATCCCACTCGAAGATATGGCCAAGATCTGCGGCGGCAATCTAGCGCGGCTGTTCGGTGAGGCGTGAAATGATCCGGCCCAGCGACCCTAAACGTACGGTCGCCGAAGGCTACGACCGGATCGGCGACTCTTTCCAGGAGCAGACGAAGAAGTGGCCATCGACAGGAGCTATCAGCCGCTATACGGCTGAGCTGATCCAACGCATGCCCAGTGGTGCCGCCCTGCTGGATCTTGGATGCGGAATCGGAGTGCCGACCACACGAACCCTCGCCGGACACTTCGCAGTGACCGGCGTAGACATTTCCGCTAAGCAGATCGCACGCGCTCGCGGCAATGTCCCCAACGCGAACTTTATTCAGAACGACATGACCACGCTCAGCTTCGAGTT
Source organism: Dehalococcoidia bacterium (assembly GCA_965248605.1). Classification (GTDB taxonomy): domain Bacteria; phylum Chloroflexota; class Dehalococcoidia; order Lucifugimonadales; family CAUZJF01; genus CAUZJF01. The sequence continues at coordinate 3,103,675 of CBDFJV010000007.1, read as the reverse complement.
CGGTACTTTCGATGTCACTACCGCCTTCTTCTCCATAATCCACGTGCCCAGGGATGAGCACTCTAAATTGTTCCGCGACATAGGCACTTGGTTGCGGCCAGAAGGCCAATTCGTGGCAGCACTGGGAGCCCGATCATTGGACGTGGGTTTCGAGCGAGACTGGTTTGGGACTCCGATGTTCTGGAGTCACTTCGATGGTCAGACGAACTGCCGCCTAGTCGAGGAGGCCGGCATGCAGATCACGAGCAAGGAGGAGGTCGTGGTCGAGGAGGACGGTGTGCCCACCACGTGGTTGTGGATTGTGGCGACAAAGCAGTAACTGCCGTAATAACCAGCGAGAAAATTAAACGAATCCCTGCTGGCTCCGCAGTCTCAGCGGTGAACTCTGAACATGATCGTCGACTTCCACACCCACATCTTTCCGCCGTGGCTGCGCGACAAGCGCGAGCAGTACATCGAGCGGGATGCTACTTTCGGCGAGCTGTTAGCCGACCCTAGGGCCAAGATGGCCACGGCCGAGGACATCGTCCACGCAATGGACGAGGACGGCGTCGACGTGTCGGTGGTCATGGGGATCGGCTGGACCGACTATACCCTCGCCCGCGAGTGCAACGACTACCTTGTCGAGGCGACTCAGCGGTATCCCGACCGGCTTGTAGGATTCGCGGGGGTCAGCCCCACCTGGGGCGAGGATGCAGTCCGCGAGGCTGAGCGCTGCGCGACGGTCGGTCTGCGGGGCGTCGGCGAGCTGCACCCTGACTCACAGGGCTTCGACCTGGGCGACGAAAACGTGATGACGCCGCTAATGGAGGTCGTGAAGCACCACGGGTTGATCGTCACGACCCACTCCTCGGAGCCGTTGGGGCACTCGTACGCCGGTAAAGGCGAGACCCGCCCACAGGTGCTCTGGCGCTTCATCCAAAGCTTTCCGGACGTAATCGTTGTGTGCGCCCACTGGGGCGGAGGGCTGCCTTTCTACGCCTTGATGCCAGAAGTGTCGGAAGCGCTAACCAACGTTTACTTCGATACCGCCGCGTCGCCGCTCCTTTACGAATCGCAGGTGTTCCAGACCGTCGCCGCTCTCGTGGGCCCCGAGCGAATCCTGATGGGCAGCGACTACCCTTTGATGCGGAGCAAGCGGTTGCTATCCCAGATCGCCGATTCGTCGCTGCCGCAAGGAGACAGAGACGCTATCGCCGGACGAAACGCCGCGCGGTTGCTGAGCATCGCCGACGGGCGGGTCTGAGACCCACCCCCTGCGGGTTCCGGCCGTACCCTGCACCCTGCACCCTAATCCCGCTTCGGACGGAAGATGCCGAACGAGCTCGTGTATCCGTGGAGAAACGTCGTGTCCCCTACAGGGCCGATCTCGCCGTTGCAGAAGAAGCCGGTCAGCGGCATGGGCCTCACGACGTCGCGGAACATGTCGGTGTCGTGGTCGGGCCGTCCGTAGAGGCCGGACCCTCGGCCCAGACACGAGAACAGTAGCGCCCCGCTACCGTCCTCCACGGTGTTCTCGCCGGAGTACCTGGACAGGAGTGCGTTGAGGTCCTGGGAGGCTGTCTCTTTGTCCCTGAGATGGAACTGCACAGTCTGCCCTTCCCTGAGCGCCTCGTCCACGGCTACAATTCCAGTTTTTTCGTTTACTCCGATGATGTTCCGTATCTTGAAGTCGCCGAGCTGGGGCGAGTCGTTGAACTCGTCCATGGCGACACCGATAAACAGAGACTGGCGGAATAGCTGCTGGTCGCGCTCGCTCGACTTCGCGTAGATCTGGCGGAGCACCTCGAAAGGAGCTGAGCCATCGACCTCCTCGAGGATGTTCTTTGTGCACGACGTGACCTGCAGTGGCCAGCCGATCGGCCGGCAGCCCTGGGCCACGACGGTGTCGACGGCAAGCGCGCCGGACATGGCAACGCCCACCACGCCGTTATCGAAGAGCTGGTGCCCGAGGTAAAGGGCGTTGCCTCCAGGTTGTGTGGCGCCGCTGGCAATTCCTCCGATTTTCACACTACCCGGGAAAGCATAGTCGAGCCCGACGACGAGGTCGTCTGTGCGACTACTGAACGGATCGGCAAGCAAAATGAACTGCGGGTTTCCAGCAGGAGCCACGTCAACTAATGCCTCCCAGCTATCCGGCGGAGCGTCGGCGTTGGGCAGGTCGTCGCCGGTGAGGTGAAACGGAACGATCTCGACATCGGGAAGGTTCGCCGATGCGATGGCGAATCCAGGGCGGTTCTCGACCTCCCTACCCGCCCCGATGACTCCACCGCTAGAGCAACCTACCAGTAGACCGTCGCCACAGTGCTCGCGGACGAGCTCGGGGACTCTCCCGTACACGGGAGAGTGGTGGGCTGAGACGAACAGCACAGTGAGGTCGCGGGAGAGATCGCCAAGCTCGTCACCCAGCATCGCGACGCACTCTCGGACGGCCTCGACGAGGGACGGGTTGTCCGAAACCGCTGAACTCCACTTCATGCGATCTCTCCTTCGGTCGGCCGCGAGCTCAGGACTTCAGCCTGTCGCCAGCCGGATCGAACAGCGGCTCCCGCACAACGGTCGCGGGGAAACGCTGCCCGAAGTAGAGCACGTCTACGGTCGTGCCTTCGTTCGCAAGCTCGGCCGGCAGGTACCCGTACACGATGCTACTGTGGACCGAGTAGCCGTAGTCGGCGCTGGTGACGTAACCGACCACTTGGTCGGCGTCCATGAGCGGTTCGCTGCCCATTACGACCCGGTTCGGGTCCTCCAACGTCATACAGCAGAGCTTTCGTGAGACGCCGTGCTTCCTTACTTCCATCAGAGCGTCGCGGCCCAGGAAATCGCCTTTGTTTCGCCTCACAGCGAAACCCATCCCCGCCTCATAGGGATTGTACTCGGTATGTATCTCGGCCCCCCAGAGCCTGTAGCCTTTCTCCAACCTTAACGAATCCAGCGCCCCGAGGCCCATAGCCGTGATGCCAAGAGGCTGGCCCGCGTCCCAGATGGTATCCCAAACCCTGAGAGCGTTCTCCGACGCGACGTAGAGCTCCCAACCCAGCTCGCCGACGTAAGAGATACGCACGGCCAGGATCGAAACGTCGCCGATCGCCACCCGTTTTGCCGCCAAGTACGGGAAGCCTTGGTCGGAGAAGTCGTCGTCGCTGACGTTCTGTACCAACTCGCGGGCCCTCGGTCCCCAAACGGAGACACAGCTCAAGGCGCCTGTAACGTCGGCCACCTGGGCGGAGCCATCCGAAGGCAGATGGCTGCGGACCCAGGCCTGGTCGTGCATGCCCAAGCCACCACCGGTGACGACCATGAAGCGGTCGGCGGCCAGCCGCACGACAGTCAGATCGCACTTGATTCCGCCGGTCTCGGTGAGCATGGGCGTGTACGTGACCGTTCCCGGAGGCTTGTCCATCTGGTTGCCGGTGATGTACTGCATGAACGGGAGCGCGCCGGGTCCCGTTACTTCGAGCTTGGTAAACGGCGTCGAATCGAATATCCCGACGCGCTCACGGGCCGCGCGGTGCTCGGCGCCGATGATCGGCGACCAGTACTGGGCGTCCCACCCCGTCCGGTTGGGCCAGTCCTGGTCTGCCAGGAGGTGCGCGTTAGCCTCGTACCACTGAGGTCGCTCCCATCCGCCGGCTTCGAAGAAGACTGCGCCGAGGTCCTGCTCCCGTCCGTAGAAAGGGCTAACTCGTAAGCCGCGGGGGTCTTCCATCTGCTGTCGCGGATGGATGATGTCGTAGACCTCGCGGTACTGCTGCGCCGAGCGCTTCTTGACGTAGGACGAGGTATGGACGTGGGAGTGGAATCGCTTGATATCGCACTCGCGCATGTCGAGGCTGGGAGTGCCGTCGACCATCCACTCGGCCACGGCCTTCCCGACGCCGCCGGCGTGCGTGATCCATACCGCCTGCGCCGACCAGAACCCCTTGACCTCCGCCGACTCGCCCAGCAGTGGCATGCCGTCGGTCGTGAAAGAGAACATGCCGTTGACCTTCCGGTCCAATTCGGCGCCTTCCAAGCACGGGACAAGCTCACCGGCGGCCGCACGGGCGCTTTCGAAGATCTCGGGCTCCCACTCCATCATTGAGGGCATCACCGGCGCTTCCCCGTGCTGAAGGATATCGTCGGCGTCGACCAGGAGGGGCTCGTGGCGGTACGAGCCGATTACGAAATGGTCGGCCCGCTGTCTCAGGTACATCGCCTCGTCCTGGTGCCGCAGAATAGGGTGCCTGAACTCGTCAGTCTCACCCACCAGCTCAGGGATCGGGACCGTGTGGGCATACTGGTGCCTCATCGGTGATAGCGGAATCGGAACGCCCGCCATCCGGCCGATTCGAGGGCCCCATATCCCTGCGGCGGCCACGACTGTATCGGTGCGGATGGTCCCGTTGGAGGTCTCGACTGCCTCCACACGGCCGTCGGACACCGCGATCCCGGTCACGCCAGTGTTTCCATGGAAGGTTGCACCGCGCTGCCCGGCCTTCTTCGCCATGGCCTCCGTCACCCAGACCTGCTTGGCCGCACCGTCACCGGCCGAAAACATGGCGCCGTGTATCCGGTCCGAAAGCACCGGGACCCTCTCGCGAACCTCGGTGCCGCTCAACAGCTCGACGTCCAGCCCCCAAGCCCGACCGGCGCCGCTCTTGCGTTTCAGGTCCTCCCAACGCTCCTTCGTCCACGCCACCTCCATACCACCGACTCGGTGGAAGCATGGCTCGTCGTTGAGACTCAGGCTGTCGTACAGCTCGACGGTGTACTTCGCGAACTGAGACATCGTCTTGGAGAAGTTGACCTGGTATATCAGCCCGGGTGCATGCGAAGTGGAGCCGCCGGTCTCGAAGAGCGGACCCTGCTCGACCACGACGATGTCGCGCCACCCCAGCTCGGTAAGGTGATAGGCGACGCTGCACCCGACGATGCCCGCGCCGATTATGACGACGTTCGCCCGGTCTTCCATCGCGGTTACCTTACCCTCGGTTGCCGCCGTATGTCGAGCGGAGGGCTTGGTCCTCCCCGAAGCGTGTTGCCCGGAGCGGTGCGATATCGACCGTCGTTGCGCGGCCGTTTACTATCCGCTCGGCGAGGCATAGCCCGATGGCCGGGGCCAGCTTGAACGAGTGGCCGCTGCCACCCACTGCGAGAAACAGTCCCTCGACCCCCGGCGCTTCGTCGACGATCATGTTCCAGTCGGGCGTGATCGTGTAAAGACCGGCCCAGCTGGCAACCAGGCCGCTGCCTTCCAGCATCGGGAGCCTGTGAACGATACGTCGGCTGGCCTCGCTGACGAAACCGGGGTCGGCGTCGTGGCTGAAGCTGTCCGGGTCGGCCGGTTCGTTGGCTTTTGGGTGTCCGGTCCCCACAAGGATGTTGTGGTCGCCTTCCGGCCTGAAGTACGTCTTGTCAACCATGTTGGAGACCACCCTTCGTAATGGTGGCGCGTCGTCTGGAGGCCGAATCACGATGTCCTGCTCCCGCGATATCTCCAGCGGCAGGTCCAGCCCGGCCCAACGCCCGACCATCCCGGCCCACGGCCCCGCTGCGTTTACCACGACCGGCGTGCTTATCTCGCCGTCATCGGTCGCGACGGACCTCACGCGGCCGTTGGAGACGACCAGCCCGACCGCCGGCGTATCGACGCGAACCTCGGCGCCGGCCTCGGCGGCCTTGCCGGCGAGGGTGCTTGTCAAAAGTTGCGGGTCGGCGTACCCGGAGTCGGGCTCGAAGGCGACGCGAGCAATACCATCGGTGTTCAGCCCCGGCAGCTCGTCTGCCGCTTCCTCGACCGAAATCTCCCACGTCCTCACGCCCAGGCGTTTCAAACGGTCCATGTTTTCGTCGAAGACGACCGATGCCTCGGGCGGGCATAGGAACAGCCAGCCGGTTGGAGTGAAGACGTCGGCGCCGTCGAACTCGTCGGGAAAGCGCTGGAGAATCTCTAGACTTAACTTGACGAGCCGGATGCTTACTTCGTTGGAGTAGTGCTGGCGCACCATCGCCGCCGTGTCGCCCGTGGAGCCGGAGGCCAGGGCACCCTTTTCCAGCAGCACGACGTCGTGCATCCCCAACTGAGTTAGATGGTAGAGAACGCTCGCGCCAATCGCTCCGCCGCCAATGACCACGGCGTCGGCTGTCTTACGCATGCATCACGGGTGAGGCACACAGATGGATACCACCAGGGATCCCAACATAAACAACTCGCTTGGCGGGGCCGTGCTTCCACAGGCCTGTCCTGAGTCCAGTCGAAGGGCTCAGCACGAAAGGGTTCTGATGAAACTATCTAGTGGTCCAACATCCTAGTATTGAAGGGTTCTGAGGTTACGGCTTGGTAGGGGCGGGTTTGAAACCCGCCCTGTCGTCGTAGCACGCCAATCTCGGCTACCCCTCATTTCAAAGATTTCGGTCTACTAGTCTCTATCGGCTCGGTGATCTCTGTGGTTAACTCTTGTCGGGGAGCCACTTTTCGAAGAACCGTTGCCAGTTACGGTACATGACGTTCTCGACGTTCTCCCGGCTGTACCCCCGTCGATCGAGTACGTCGGCTACCTTCTGGTAGTCTGCAACCGTGTCGATCTCGTAGGGCGCGCCGTCTCGGCCTCCTTGGCCGTCTGTGTCTCCCCCAATGGCGGCGTGGAGCGAGTTGCCGGCGAGCTGACAGACGTAGTCGATGTGGTCAACGTAGTCATCGAGGGTTATCGACTCTCGGGCGAAAACCGTCCGTCTCGGCGGGATGTCACCGCCCCAATCGAGCTGGTGTGTGGAGTTGAGCATCCACGTGTCCATGGACGCTCCAATTACCCCTCCCCGCTCGATGACCCAGTTAAGCTGCTCGTCGGGGAACTGACGCTCGCCGGGCACGATAGCCCGGCAGTTCTGGTGACTGGCCAGGACCGGACCGGTGAAGATCTCTAGCTCCTGACGCACGGACTCGTCTGAAGTGTGGGAGACGTCGAGTACCATACCGAGGTCGTCCATCTCTTTGAGGAGCTCGTCGGCGCCCGGCTGAAGGCCGCCGTCGGTGCCGGTACCAGAGCCGTGCGAGTAATAGCTGACGCCGTAGTGCGACAGGCTGATGACACGAACGCCCGCGTCCCACCAGTAGCGCACCTGCTGCGGCCAGACGATGGCGTCCGCGCCCTCCATGCCCATAACTAAGCCCACCGGCAGCTCGCTGCGGTCCTCAGCCTCCGACCAAGTTTGCATGTGCTCCGTGAAGTCTCCGCTACTGGTGAGTATTCGCGCTTCGCCTTTGGCCTCGAGGAGCCGATAGTACGCGAGCTGGCCTCTGGCCGCCGCGTGGGCGATGTCGGCGGTACGGTACTCGCCGTGGGGATGGCCAGGCTTCACCACGCACGCCACCACCTTGACCAGAGCGACTGCGACGTTACCTTTGCGCAGCTCCGGTAGTGACGCCATCGTCTCGGTATCGGACCACTGCCTATAGCGCTTGAATCCACCAGTGGCTGCACGAACCTCCTCGATGGGCCGCGTCAGGTCGCGGTCCATATCGAGAGCGCCAACGGCCATCGGGTAGTCGCCATCGATTATCAGCATTGGATCAGCCTCCAGCCCTGAGCCTCTGGGTCTCCGTTTCGTCTAACTCCATAGTCTCCGGATCGATCACGACGCCATAAGCTTTTCGAGCGCGTTGCGTCGACACCAGCCCTTCTAGCACGTCGTGGCGGACGGCCTCGGCGTCGCGGCGCCCGGGGTCGCCCCAACCACCACCCCCGGGAGTCTCCGTTACGATGACGTGATCTGGCTCGATCCGCGTGGTGATCTTGGATGGAAGATTGCGTTCGTCGCCGCCGGGACCAGTGACGACACACCGAGACGTACGAGCAGGCATGCCCCCAAATAGGCCCCACGGCTGCACTTCGCTCCGGTCGGAGCTCAGCGTCAGCTGCACCGGCTCGCCGTCGATACGGAGGGTCCGGCGCAGGCCGACGCCCCCACGGTACTCTCCTGCGCCCTCGGAGTCTGGCACCAGCTCATACGACTCCACTCGCAGAGGGTACGCGACCTCGATGGCCTCGACAGGAGCGTTGCGCGTGTTCGTCATATGGTTCTGAACAGCATCCATTCCGTCCTGGCCCAGCATGGCGCCCTGTCCGCCCGCGTAGGTCTCGATGTAGTTGTAGTAGATATCACTCCGAGGGTCGAGGCCACCGATATTCAGCAGGTTCATCGTCCCCGAGCAGGCGGCCTGCACCTTTTCAGGATAACCTGAGACAGCGCGCCCAGCAGCACGTCCACGATCCTCTGCGACGTAATGATGTTGGCGTTGCAGACCGCCATTGGATAGACAGCAGATAGGAGACTGCCAGGCCTCACGTCGATTTCCACCGGCCTGTACGCGCCTGCATTCGGTGGTAGATCGGGGTCGAGGACCGCCTTGAGCACGTAGTAAACGCCCGCCGCTACCGACGGCCAGCGGCAGTTCAACGGGCCGAGAGACGCGTCGTCCGTGGCGGTGAAGTCCGCCCGAAGCGAATCGCCCTTTGCCTCGATCGTCACCCTAATGGTGAACAGGTCGTGTGTAATGCCATCACCCTCGATTACGTCCTCGAACGAGTAGGAGCCGGGCGGGATCGTGGCGATCGCGGCGCGCATCCGCCGTTCCGAGTAGTCGAGCATCTCCCGGAGGTACTGAGTCACTGTGCCCTGGCCGTACCTGTCGATCAGTTCGCCGAGACGCCGGGAGCCGACCGAGTTGGCTGCGAACTGGGCCTGGAGGTCGCCGCGCACCTCATCCCTTGGGCGGATGTTCTGAGAGATCAAAGCCCACAACTCTCTGTCCAGCTCACCTCGACGGAACAGCCGCACAGGTGGGATCTGAAGGCCCTCCTGGAAGATCTCCGAGACCCCGAAGGGCATCGACCCCGGCGCGAACCCGCCCATGTCGACGTGATGGGCCTGGTTTGCGCCGATGGCGACGAGCTTGCCGTCGTGGAAGATCGGTGAAACGATGCAGAGGTCGTTGAGGTGACCCGGTCCCGCGGGATAAGGCATGTTGTGGGCGATTGCGTCGCCGGGGTCCAGCTCCTCGAAGTTGTACGCCTCCATGGCAGACCACACGGCCGACGACATCGTTCCCAGGTGAAGCGGTGTCCCGATCTCGCTCTGGGCGACGACGACCACTTCGCCAGTAGCGGTGTAGATCGCGCAAGAGGTATCGCGCCGGTCCTTGATATTCGTCGAGTAGCTCGCCCTCACTAGCGCGGCGATCATCTCGTCCGCGATTGAGTAAAAGCCGTTCCGCATCACCTCCAGCGTGATCGGGTCGACCTTCGTCGTGGTCATCGGTCCACTCGCTCGATTACGAGGTTCTTGAATCCGTCGACCCTTGCCGTCTGACGGGGCCATATGACCGTAGTCGAGTCCAGTTGTTCGACGATAGCCGGGCCCTCGATCACTCCGCCCGGCGCCAGCTTCGTTCGGTCATAGATGGGCGTGGAGACGTACTCCCCATCGAAAAACACGTCACGCTGCGAATCGACTGCGATCGCTTGACTTTCGCCCCCATCTAGTTTGTCCGGCTCCATCCTCGGCCGAGGCGTAGACGCTAGCGACGTCACTCGAAGATTCACGACTTCGATGGAGCTCTCTGGGTTTGAGTAGCCGTAGAGGCTGGCATGGGCCTCGTGGAAGCTGTCCAACGTCTTCCCCACATGCTCTGAGTCCAAGGTCCCGCCGGGGACCGGCACCTGTATTTCGAACCCCTGGCCGAGATATCGCAAATCCGCCAACCGAACGAGGCTGGTCTTCTCCTCCTTGGTGCCTTCGCGGGCCATTTGGGCCACGGCTTCGGACTCCATCTCGCCGTAAAGGACGTTCAGCCTTCCGGCGTCGATCTCGTTGCTTCGTGCGAGAACGGTCCGCACGTAGTCGTGTCTGAGGTCAGCCATCAGCAGCCCCAACGCTGAGGTTACCCCGGGCGCGATCGGCACTAGGACCCTGGGAATGTCCATCTCGTAGGCAAGCTCCGCCGCGTGAACGGGACCAGCACCGCCGAACGCCACCAGACAGAAGTCCCGTGGATCGTAGCCCTTCCCCACAGACACTACGCGGATACCCTTGATCATGCCGGCGTTTACGATCCTGACGATTCCTTCGGCGGCCTCTTCGAGCCCGATGCCCAAAGGCTCGGATATGCGAGACCGAACGGCCTCACGTGCCAGATCGGCATCGAGGGACATCCGGCCTCCGAGGAAGCGCTGTGGGTTCAGCCGTCCGAGCACCAGGTTGGCGTCCGTAACGGTCGGCTCTTCGCCGCCATGGCCGTAGCACACTGGTCCGGGTTCAGCGCCGGCGCTCCGAGGCCCCACGCGCAACGCGCCACCGGGATCGATCCAGGCGACGCTGCCGCCGCCTGCGCCCAGAGTGTGGATGTCCACCATTGGGACTTTGACCGGAAGCCTGTTTATCTCGCTTTCCTGAGTGCGTCGTATCTCGCCCTGGTATGCGAGACATACATCGAAGCTGGTGCCGCCCATATCGACCGAAATCGAATTCAGCTCGCCGGCCTGCACAGCCAGAGCGGCGCTGCCGATGACTCCTGCAGCCGGCCCAGACATGATAGTGTGAACGGGCATTTCGGCGGCGGCCGCCGCGGTCGTGGTGCCTCCATTGGACTGCATGACATAGACGTTCGACGCCACTCCGATGTCCGCCACCGCCTTTTCAAGTACGCGAAGGTAACTGCCCACGATTGGAGCCACGTACGCGTTGATAGCCGTCGTGCTCATTCGCTCGTATTCTTTGAATTCGGGCAACACTTCACAAGACAGCGACAGTGCGACGTTTGGCAACGCGGCTCCGATGGCGCGTCCGATTGCCTTTTCATGGGCCGGATTGGTGTAGGAGTGGAGCAGGCAAACGGCCACAGCCTCGACTTCAGAGTCTCGTAGACGCGCGATCACCTGCTGGATTTCGGCCTCGGCGAGAGGGGTCTCGACCTCGCCCGTGTACAGGACGCGTTCTCGGACCTCGAACCTCAGATGACGCGGAACCAGCGGCTCAGGCCTTCGTAGCTTCCAATCGTATAGGTGTGGGCGGTCCTGCCGGCCGATCTGGAGAATGTCGCGGAATCCGGCGGTGACGATGAGCGCCGTCCGGGACCCACCGCGCTCAAGCAGCGCGTTGGTCGCGACGGTCGTTCCGTGAATGAAAAACTCAATGTCGCTAGGAGGGGCGTTGAGCCGTTCGGTCAGCTCCTCGACGCCGGTGGCGACGCCTCGGGCCTGGTCGCCAGTCGTCGACGGGGTTTTTGTGAACTCCAACTGGCCGGTCTCGACGTCGTAGAGCGCAAGGTCGGTGAACGTGCCTCCTACGTCTACGCCAAGTCGGTAGGCCATGTTTCCGTTTGTGTGGCGGTCGCCCTGGGGATGCGTCGTCCCCACGCGGCCGGTGCCGGTGGGCAGGACGGCGCCGAGTGTACCATTGGCCTTATAGGTCGTCAATGACAATTGGCACGTGAATGACTGATGGATAATCTTGGGCGGCACAAGTAAGAACGATGGAGCTGTCCACCTGAATCCGCTCTATGACTACGCAGGTGCTGTGGACAGAAGGAGTTGCCAACCCAATGCGTGTGCTAATGACCGGCGCTGCCGGTAAGGTCGGAACCATCCTGGTTAACGGGTTGAAGGGGCGACACGAGCTCCATGGTTTCGATCAGGTGCCTGTACCGCTGCTGGACCACTCCACTGTGGGCGACATCGGGGACTTCGAGACCGTGTTGAAAGCCACACGAGGGATGGACGCGATCATCCACCTGGCGGGTGGCGAGTACGAGTGGGGGCGCTGTCTCAACAATATCCAGGGAACATACAACGTGCTTGAGTCGGCCCGACAGAATGGCGTTCATCGGGTGGCGTACGCCAGTCGCGCCGGGCTATTGCCCTCCGCCGTCTATCCCAGAAGCATCCAGCGCACGGTCGATATGATCCCTCGACCCGACAGCTACTACTCGCTTACGAAGGTCTTCGGCGAGAACCTGGGCTCGATGTACCACGACCGCTTCGGCATGGAGTTCGTAGCCGTGCGTATCGGAAACTGCAACCCTGACCGACCGCTACCGGAGCATCCTCATCAGCTCAGTCACGCCGACGCTGTCCGAGTCTTCGAGCAGGCGGTCACCTACCCCTGGGCGGGGTTCGAAATCGTATTCGGAGTCTCAGACAGCAACTGGCCCCTCTACGATATAGGACATGGCCGCAGGGCCATCGGCTATCATCCGCTGGACCGATCGTACGTTCCAGAGAATGATTGGGAGTAGGTGCAACCCGCTGAGAGCGGATTCCTAGGATGGAGACGAGTCCTCCCTCAGCAAAGCGGCGATTTCGGCCGTGATCTGCCGCTGGACCGCGTTGATATAGGACCTCGTCGTGGGCCCCTCGACTCTCGTCTCCAGGCCATAAGGCCCGAATCCCAAAACGATTTGCTCTTTGGTCTCTTTGTCGGCGCTGTCGAAATAGTAAGGTCGCGTCCCACTCAAGAGCTTCGTCGCCGCATCATCCAACGGCCCGAGGTACCTCCCTGTCTGGACGAGGTCGGAGCGGTAAATGATAGGGTTGGCAAGGACAGCAAGCGGCTGGTTGGAGGTCGGATCGGCGTCTCTCCAGTCTACCTCTAAGTCAGCCAATAATGTCTTCTCCGCTGGCTCCGGGGCCCAGAGTGCCACGGAGTACGTCGGGCCCGGCTCAACCCACCCCTCGACTTCCTCGCGCACCATCACGTAGTCATCCCACTTCCGCAGCTCGGCACAGTGGTCGCCCGGCAGAGGCGTGTCGGCCTCGTACAGCTCGTGACGACCACCTGAGCGCAGGTCGTTGAAGACGGCGAACCAGTTGGCGTATCCCCGGACCGCCCGGGAGAATCGGGTCGTGTAGCTGGCCTTCGGCGGCCCTGCGCCGTCGACGATGACCAGGTGCGGCATCTCGTCGCAAAGCTCCCTGACGAAGTCCTTGGGGAACGCGGACGGGACGTTGAGGCGCATGGTGCTGTGAGATGGCACCGCGTCGTACCTGATAGCGAAATCGTTGGACAAATACTCTTCGAGGGGCTCGACGACGAACATGCGGCCATATCCGCCGCCCCAGTGCTGCGCCTTGTCGTTACCGACGACAACGATTCGCCTATTGGAGCGCGTCCGGAATACCCTCAAGAAGTCCAAGAACCCGACGGCTTCGAGCGCCGCTCGCTTCGCCTCCTGGAGGTGCCTATCGCTGAGCGAGAACTCCTCTAGGGCTTCTGGAGGCGGCAGTTCGTGGAGCTCCTCGAACTCCTGATACAACTCTTTGTCTGGCCGGGTTCCGTATGAGGCATGGGCGCCCTTCCACCTGAACTTCGTGAATTCCAAATCTCGTTGCAGTGTGTGGCTTCGGTCGAAGCGGCCGCTACGAGTCTCCCTCCTCAGCCGTTCCAGCTCGTTCAGCAACCCGTCGAATTCTCCTGGTTGGCCGAGATGCTGAAGCACGACCGGCGTTAGTATGATCCCGTCAGCGTTGAAGATGTTGGTCCGCCGCAGATAATCACCCAGACGGCCCACTCTGCCGATGACCTCATCGACAGGGAGGGTCTGCTCCCAACGCTCGACTCCGCCGAGTTCGACTCTAAGCCCGGCCTGCTCTACGGCTGCCCTGACCATCTTATGCATCTTGCCCATCCGAGCGCTCGGTCTAGTTCCGAGAGAGGCCCAGGCCGCGCAGTATGGCCGCGTCGGCCCGAGCGACAAACGACACAATAACACAGGGCCCGGACATTTCTGCCCGGGCCCTGCGACTTCTACACTATCTTTCGGTCTGTACCTCTACTGAAGCGCGAAGCTCCAGCTGCTGTACTTCTTCGACCTGTTCCCAGGATGGTTCGCGTTGTCGAGTCCATCCTCGAAATAGTGCAACTCGTTGAAGTGGCCGTACCCTGCCGTCAGGCCATCACGCCACCAGTTACGTACGTTGTTTCGCACGTAGCCGATCTGCGGCGAGAACCCAACGATGTTGAGCTGGAGATGGTTCTCTACGATCGTCCTGTAGATCTCCTGACCAATCTCGATGCGACGCGGGTCGTGACTCGCCAACTGCTTGCCCTCACGATGGAGCTCCTGCAGATCGACGAAGATGCACTGCACGTCGGACGGGTAGGTACCTGCACACGCCTGGTTCCCGTATACGTCCGTGAACGCCTCGTTCGGGCCCGAAGGCGCCCAGCCCTCTTCGCCACCGGTGTAGTAGTACGCACCGGCCTTAGGCGAAGGACCACGGTCCTTGTACATCGGAAGCATTTCCGAGTAGTAGATCGTCCACGGCGTCTCGTCCTCTAGCTTGCCAAACGGTCCGATGATGAACTGTTTGCCCTGGGCATACTCGCCCAAGAAGCCTTCATCGCCCCACCAGCGCATAAGGCCAAGGTCTGTGGCGATTCCGACTTCGTTCAGGTCTTTGGCGACCATCTGAGCAACCGTGTGGCCGGTGTAGCCACCGCGGTAGTTCTCGCCCGACTTCCACGCCAGCGTCAACGGGCCGGTGCCGTCCAGACGGTCAAGCCAGCCGTCTCCATCCGCGTCCTGGTAGCCCATCTTCGTCATGAGCGCCTTCGCGGCCGCTTTGTCGGGACCGATCTCGAAGCTCGCCCACTCGGGGCCAGGATAGTACGGAATGCTGGGATGCGGGACCTTCTGCTGTACTGTCGCCAGACCCGCAAACGCTACCTCATTGATGGCGTCACGGTCGATAGAAAGGCTTACCGCACGCCGGAAGTCCAGCGTTCGGACAAGTCGCCCGATCTCAGGGTCGGCGTCGTAGTCATGGTTCCAGACGAACCCAGAGTCGTCTCCCGAGAACCGGACCCAGCCAAAGATGCTGAAATCGCCGCGCTCCATGTTCTTGTGCCACAAAGGCAGGTCAGCGGTGCCCCAGCAGCAGCGAGGGCCATCCGACTCACCCGCCATCGCCCGGAAGACCTCGATCTCACGGCTCTCTACCATCACGGTCTGCGCTCCATCAAGGTACGGGAGCTGGTTACCGTGAGGGTCTACCGCTCCGAAGAACGGGTTTGCTTGTGTGAACGGGTTCGTCGTCTTGAACTGACCGGCGGGACAGGCCGTGCACTTCGTGCCCCAGCCTACACGCCAGTCCGCCACGGGGGTGGCGAAGTTGCCTAGTACCGGTACCGCCTGACCAAACTCAGGATGGAACCGGAACACCACCTTCGTCCAATCGTCTACACCCCAATACTCCTGCTGCGCCTTCAGGTCCGCAGGGTCTGCATACTTAGGGTGGAATTGCTTCCAGAACGGTGCGTGGACCATCGTGGTGCCGCCTCGGCAGCCCCAGCATGGCCGTCCCGACCAGTCAGACAACGCCGTGTAGTTAGGCGTATCGTAGGTCAGAGACCAGTTCCACTCGTCCACTTCGCCAAACTGCGGGTCGTTGCCCGTGACGCCGTCTTTGCCCGGGTACGTCAGTCCGTCCGGCATTAGCTCCTTGTTGTAGTTGAAGTCCTCCCAGGCTACCCGGAAGTCCTCCATGTTCAAGGGCTTGCCGTCGCTCCACTTCCAACCCTCGCGAAGGGTGAAGGTGTATGTTCGGCCATCGTCGCTAATGCTCTGGGCCTTGCCGACGCGAGCACCCTGGGTCGCAAACAGGCCCTGGCTCGAAAGGTCCGCAACTACCTGACCGCCGGTCGTGTAGAACCGTTTCGTGCCGCCGTGGACTCCGATCTCGTACGGAGGCTGCATTACCAGGATGTCTGCCGGTACCGGCAGCCTGTCCGCTATCGCAGGGCATGCCTGCGGCCCGCCGTCAGTCGACGGTGAAACGCTTGGGCCGTGGTAGGTTCCGCACGGCTGGCCTTTCTTCACAAGCTCGGCAAACAACGGGGCCTCGGTGAACTTCGTCGGCCGGGGGCCGTCGTACACCCAGGATGGAAGCTCGCCGGGAGCATAGGTCGGTGCCGTCCACACCACGTAACCCAACTCTTCCTTCTCCATCATAACCTCGTCAGGTGCCTGGCGCTCTTCCTTCGCCGCCCCGCCACCGGGAACGACCTGCGTGGAAGGCTGGGCAGCGTCGGGCTGCGCGGCAGGGGCAGCGTTCGCCGCCAATTGCGGCGCGTCCGGCTGCACCTGCGTCTGTGACGGCGCATCTACCGTGGTCGAGTCCGCCGTCTTCGCCGGGGCTGCAGCCTTGGCTGCCGCCGGCGCGTCCGGATCCGCCGCATCTTCGGCGGAACAAGCTACCGCCGCTACCAGGCTCAGAGAGGCTGCAATCATCACAAGCCACCTAAGCTTCAATAACCTAGACGCCATACGTCTCCTCCTCGTGGGATTTCATCATCTCCGCACTTCACTGTTCCGCACTACACGATTCCGCACTACGATATCAATCCTCATACCTAGACGAGTATGGACGGTATCATGTGCCGCGTCCAAATGTCAATGCCACCTCGGCGGGCTATGTATGCCCATTGCACCTACGAAAAACACAGGGCCCGGACATTTCTGCCCGGGCCCTGTGACTTCTACACTATGTTTCGGTCTGTACCTCTACTGAAGCGCGAAGCTCCAGCTACTGTACTTCTTCGACCTGTTTCCAGGATGGCTCACGTTGTCGATCCCATCCTCGAAGTAGTGCAACTCGTTGTTGTGGCCATATCCTGCCGTCAGGCCCTCGCGGTGCCAGTTACGTACGTTGTTTCGCACGTAGCCAACGTTCGCCTTGAAGCCGACGAGCTCTATATGGTAGAAGCCCTCGATCAACGTCCTGTAGACCTCTTTGCCCATATCGATCCGGCGCGGGTCGAACTCCGGAAGCTGTTTTCCTTCTCGGTGAATGTCCTGCAGCCTCACCCAGTCGCCCAGGATGTCGGTTGGGTAGGTATCGGCGGGGGCCATGTTCCCGTAGATGTCGGTGTACTCGGCCGTGCCGCCCGTAGGAGCCCAGCCCTCTTCGCCACCGGTGTAGTAGTACGCACCGGACTTCGGCGAGGGACCACGGTCGCTGTACATCGGGAACATCTTCGACCAGTCGATCGTCCACGGGCTGTGCCCGTACGAGTCGTCGTACGGCCCGGAAAGGTAGTAGTCGCCGATCTTGTAGCGGTCGTTCAGGCTCTCGTTCGTCAGGTCGACCTTAACCCCTATCGCTTCCCAGTTGGCTTTGACCAACTCGCCAATAGCGAGATAATCGTCGCCCTCGTCCGCGGTGGAAGAGAACTCGATGGTCAATGGGCCGGTGCCATCCAGACGGTCAAACCAGCCATCCCCATCCCCGTCTGTGTAGCCCATGTTCTTGAACAGGTCTTTGGCCTTGGCCTGGTCCTGCTCGATCTCGAAGCTCGCCCACTCGGGCCCAGGGTAGTACGCGACGCTTGGATGCGGTACGTGGTTCTGTACCGTTGCCAGCCCAGCAAACACGGCCTCGTTGATGGCCTCCCGGTCTATCGCAACGCTCATCGCCTGCCGGAAGTCCTTCGTCCTTACCAGCCGCCCGATCTCAGGGTCCGTGTTGTAGTCGTGGTTCCACGTGTACGTGGCGTCGTGGCCGTCCAGACGGATCCAGCTAAAGATGCTGATGTCGCCGCTTTCCATGCTCTTGTGCCACAGCGGCAGCACACCTGCGCCCCAGCAGCAGCGAGGACCGTCCGACTCACCAGCGAGAGCACGGAAGACCTCAACGTCTTTGCTCTCCACGATCTCCGTCTCCGCGCCGTCGAGGTACGGAAGCTGGTTCCCTTGCGGGTCTACCGCTCCGAAGAACGGGTTCGCCAGCGTGTACGGGTGTGTAGTCTTGAACTCTCCGGCGGGGCAGGCGGAGCACTTCGTACCCCAGCCTACGCGCCAGTCGGAAACCGGAGTGGCGAAGTTGCCTATCACCGGTACCGCCTGTCCGAACTCAGGGTGGAACCGGAACACTACCTTCGTCCACGAGTCTACGCCCCAGTACTCCTGCTGCGCTTTCAGGTCGGCAGGGTCCGCATACTTCGGATGGAACTGGGTGAAGAACGGCGCATGGACCATAGACCAACCACCCCGGCAGCCCCAGCAGGGCCGGCCGGACCACTTGCCTTCCAGCATCGTGTAGTTGGGTGTGTCGTAGGTCAGAGACCACGTGTTCGCGTCCACTACTGCGAACGTCGGGTCGTTGCCCGTGACGCCATCCTTGCCCGGGTACGTCAAGCCGTCCGGGTGGAGCTCTTTGTTGTAGTTGAAGTCTTCCCATGCGATCCGGAAGTCTTCGATGTCGATGGGCTTGCCGTCGCTCCACTTCCAGCCGTCACGCATCGTTGCCGTGTAGGTCCGGCCATCGTCGCTCAGCTCGATGGTCTTGCCCGCCCGGGCGCCGTCGCCTGTGAACAGGGCCTGGCTCGACAGATCGGCCACAACTTGGCCGCCCGTCGTATAGAACCGCTTCATCCCGCCGTGGATGCCAATCTCGTACGGCGGGGCCATAACGAGGACGTCCTCCGGTACGGGAAGCCGGTCCTCAACAGCGGGGCACGGCTGCGGTCCACCGTCGACCGATGGGGAAACCGAGGGGCCGTGGTACGTACCGCACGGCAGGCCCTTCCTCACCATTTCGGCAAGCTTCGGGCTCTCAGTGAACTTCGTCGGCCTGGGGCCGTCGTAGAACGTGGTCGGAAGGTCGCCCGGCCCGTAGGTAGGCGCCGTCCACGCTACATAGCCCAGGTCGTCGTCCTCCATCTTCTCGTCGTCCGCCATCGCTGTCGAATCGTCCATCTTCTCGTCGTCCGTGGTGTCCGTCGCTGCCGGCACATCGGGCACGGTGGTATCCGGGACCGTCGTGTCGGTCGCCGCCGTCGTCGGCTCGTCCTCGTCCGCGCTGCCACAAGCCACAGCCGCTACGAGGCTCAAAGCCGCCGCGATGGCAATCAGCCACCTAAGCTTCAATAACCTAGACGCCATACATCTCCTCCTATTGAGAGTATTCTCTCTGCCATTCTATTCCGCGCTACGTTCCTGCTGTCTCGACAGCATGCGAAATTACCATACGCACCGCACAATGTCAATCGGGCCTCGTGTAGCTAGGCATTGCGCGCCATCCAGGCCTCTCTCGCTACTACTATGCATTCAATACGGCCCGAGCCCACGGCCCGGTTTCCTCGACACTCGGAGACAGGTTGACTCTTTACGTCATCACCACCCCCGGGGATCGTTCGGCTCCATGCGTCGTGGACGTTTCTCCCGGCGGATATCGGGTTATTTGGTACGCCCGGTCGAAAAGTCCGACAGGGTAGTGTGATCAATCTATCGAGTAACTGCTCTTTTTCACGGGCTCCGACGAGTCGTTTGACAGATCTAAATCCCCCTAACCCCCTTTTCAAAGGGGGGAAACTATCGAGCACTGGTCAAATAGTTACTCGCTTAGATTCGGTCCGCCCCTGCCAACTCCTGGCGAAATTGAGGGTCGTGCATCCATTGATGAAGGGTCGAGCAATGGACGTCGGCTCTCCGGGCGCTGGCGCGGCGGCCGCTTCGGAGACCGATGGCGACGAAACGAGGTAGGGTAGAACGGCCAACTGCCTGTCAGAAAGCTCATGCGATTCCGGTTGAGGGTCGCTTTCCATTATGTTGAGTCCTCCTGGTTTAGTGGTGGTCTTGAAAAAACGCTCTTCGAAAGTGTCGGAATCCGTAGGAAGTTGTCGGATTTGTATCTGAGAGTTTCCGACACTTTCAGGGAAAATCCGACAGGTCGGGGGCGGGGCACCCGGGTACAGGGTACAGGGTTCAGGGTACGGGGTATCGGCAGTCGATTTGGGCGGGTTGTCTGGTGCATTGTTGCTCTCCTCGTTGTGTGTCGGCGGGCCAAAAAACAAAGGACAGACCTGCGGGGTCGGTCCGCTGGAAAGACTGCCAGCAAAGATGGACCGACCGTGGGGTCGGTCCGCTGGACAGACTGTGTCTCCCAACAGAAATGGACCGACCGTGGGGTCTGTCCCTCGCCAGACAGTATAGTACATGCGTTCTGGTAATGTCAAGGGGAGGGGTGCGACTGGGTCAGGCTCGTCGTTCAATTGGGCGAAATCCCCCTAACCCCCTTTTCAAAGGGGGGAAACTATCGAGCACTGGTCAAATAGTTACTCGCCTAGATTCGGTCCGCCCTACGGACATACCGATGCTATTAAGGAATTTGCCATGCCGGTTGCCACCGACACCACAGAAGATGAAATTAGGGCCGTAGAGACGGCCCGCTGGAGCGTCTCACACCACGCCCGCGGAACACTATTTCCAGGGGAATCAGAATAAGGATTGCCTCGATCCAATCGTACCTCTGAAAAGTCGGACACCTCGCTGACAAGGAGGCGACCGCCGGGGCGCCGACGCCCTTATGGCTCTAGACGCGACAGTGACCTGAAGACGGCGGAGCGTACCTCTATCCAGGCTCCTCGACGGTTACCCGCCGATTCGCGGGAACACCCGACATTGTCTGCACTTGTCCGCTAGGCCACTGAACGGTCAGGGTGTCCACTTGAGTCGCGGTACCGAGGCCGAAGTGGGCCTCGCGCATATTCTGGCCCATCTGGCTGGCTCCGCTGAATACCTCCCTGACCTGCAGATCCCCCTTCGATTCCACCGTGATCCTCGCGCCGATCCCGTCACGGTTGCTGTCGGCCCCGACGGCTTCAACGACGAGCCAGTTTCCCCCCGAATCGCAAAGGTTCCGGAACAGGCTAGCCGGCTGGTCCCAGTTGGAGACCACGAGGTCGAGGCAGCCATCGCCGTCGTAATCGAGGTAAGCTCCGCCGTGGCCCCAGCTAGAGTCGTCGGCGCCGCTGCCGAAAGAAATGTCCACGAAGGTGCCATCCCCTTCGTTGCGGAGGAGCACGTTCTTCTGGGTCTGCAGACCGCTAACGACGTACAGGTCCTCATCGCCATCGTTGTCGTGGTCGAAGAACATCGCACCCCAGGTCATCCGCTTCTGCGCCCCGACGAAGCCGATCCCCGCGCCGGCGGCTACCGTGCTGTCGGAGAACGTCAGGCCGTCTCCATTGTTTCTGAGTAACACCGACGGGCCGATGTTAGTCATGTAGAAGTCCAGGAACCCGTCTAGGTCGTAGTCCCCAACGGCGAGGGCCATACCGTCGATTGCGGCGTCGGCGCCAGACGAGGCGGACACGTCTTCAAACCTCCAAGCACCATCGGCGGCCGCTCCGTCGTTG
The DNA here is from genome assembly GCA_965248605.1 of Dehalococcoidia bacterium. GTDB lineage: Bacteria > Chloroflexota > Dehalococcoidia > Lucifugimonadales > CAUZJF01 > CAUZJF01. The sequence continues at coordinate 3,082,501 of CBDFJV010000007.1, read as the reverse complement.
CGCCACAGAACATTAGGCTGCAACATCGCCCCCATGTCGTTAACGACGTAGAGGTCGGGGTCCCGGTCATTGTCGAAGTCGACCCAGGCCGGCTGAAACCCTGCTCCCCAGAGGTTACCAACCTCTCCCTCGCGGTCAGCCGAACCCGGATAACGTATATCGCCCAACAAGGCCGTCGCGTCGCTGAACGAACCATCTCCACTGTTGTGGTACAGACTGAGCCGCCCGACCGCCAGATTGAACGGAACGTCGGACTTGGACGGCACCAGAGCGGAGTATTCGTCAACCTGCATCTCTTCGAAGTCCAGCCTGTGGGCGTAACGTACCACCACGAAGTCAAGGAAGCCGTCACGGTCGTAGTCACCCCATGAGCATCCAGTCGATCGCAGAGTCGCCAGCGAATGATCGAACCCGACGTCAACAGTCGCGTCCGAGAACGTACCGTCACCGTCGTTCCGGAAGAACCGGCTTGGCCCGTGATTCGTGACGTACAGGTCCTGGTCGCCGTCATTGTCGTAGTCAGCCGCACAGCCCCCGTTGCCGCTGCCTTCCGGGTCGTCTACGCCTGCCTCCGCCGCCACCTCCGAGAAAGTGCCCCCTCCCTCGTTCCGATACAGGGCGTTCGGCCCGTCGAGCTGAGGAAAATAGATGTCGCTAAGCCCGTCACCGTTGAAGTCGAACACAACAACGCCGGCCGCGACCCGGTCCTCTTGCCACTCACCTGGATGGTGTACGAAGTCGATCCCCGCCTCTCCAGTCGCGTTGACGAACACGGGCCCATCTAGTGCAACGGAGGCGACATTAGCACTCTGTGCGCCATCCACCGAATCTGCATCAAGGTCCTCCCCCAACTTCGTCGCGGCAATTGCTGCTACGACCACCACACCTCCAAGAGCTGCGACGGCCCAGGTTGAGGCTGTAACTATGGCAGCACTCCGCGTGGAAAGAAGACTGACGAGCCTCGTGAAGGCCAGGGGGCCGCCAAATGCACTCGCGAAAAGTAGAGTCGCGGCCGGCGCCGCACCTCCTCCTAGCGCTAGGAGGAGGGCAACTAGAGGTACCTCCGCCATAAATGGAACCGTAATCAAGATTCCGAGCGTTGCCGCGATGGCCACACCCGTCGCTGTGTCCCCAACATAAGCCGCGATCGCGTCTGCGGATGCTAGCTGAACAGCGGGCCCCGCCAGGATGCCGGCTACAACCGATGTGGGGATAATCACCGCGGAGTAGCGCAGTATCGTGCGGAGCAAGTCGCGCAATGCCTCGCCGACCGCCGGGCGCCAGCCGGGTGCCTCTTCGGCTTCAGCTCGTCTTTCGGGGGACTCGTCGTAGTCGCCACCGCCATTCGGCCGGCTCTCTGCTACGAACCTGCCAACTACCAGGACAACGACCGCACCCATGATGGACCGGCCGGCCCAAACGAGTGGTGCGAAGACAAAGACGGCCATTACCAGCGCGGGAACATTGAGTCCAATCGACTGGCGGGGTCCGACGCCTCGAATGTCCGGTAGAGCGGGCTCTCCGTTCGCCGTCTGGCCGTGGTCAACCGATCTGTGCGGACGGGCGGACTTCGGTATCAGGAACGCGGTCGCGACGGCTGCAGCCAAAACGGCGAGGGCCATTCCTATGCTGGTGTGGCGCAGGTAAGTTAGAGAGACGGTCCACCACTTAGAGTAAAAGGTCGAGTCGGATTCGAGTTCCTCACAGACGCCCTGGAAACATCGGAGCTCCGGCGCGATGGCAGAGTCGAGATCACGACGAAGGTCGGGCGAAAGGGGGGTCCAGCCAAAATAGAAGGTAACGGCGAAGAGGACTGCAAGCATTGGCAGCCCAACCGTCCTTTTCTTGGCAAGAGCCGTTCTGAACAACTTCTAACCCAGGTTAGATGCAGCGCCCTTAAAGTCAAAGGGCCCGGAAGCGGTCCGGGCCCTCTGAATATCCGCGACTATTGAATGCTACGGCACAGACGCGGCCTGTTTCTGCTGTGCCTCCTGTAGCTTCTGCTGACCGTACGCTGTCAAACGCGGGTCGTCAAAGCTGTGTTGCGCGAAGCTCCAGCTGCCGTACCGCTTCGACCGATTTCCTGGGTGGTTGAAGTTGTCGATCCCATCCTCGAAGTACTGCATTTCGGCGAAGGAGCCCCAACCACTTCCGCCGGTCGCCCAGCGAGGGACGTTCCTCATGTTGTTCCTTGCTACGGCCAGACCGTTGCCGCAGCAGCCGGAGAAGCCGATGGTGTTGACGAAGTACATCTCCCTGACGGTTATCGCAAATACTTCCTTGCCGATTCGCAACCGCTCCGGATGGAACTTGGGGTACTGCCTGCCCTCGACGATGAGCTTCTGAAGCGCCATCATGCAGCCGATAGTCTCGCCCTTGTAATCGCATCGGCTGATGTCGGACGGGTAGCTCTTGCCGAAGGTCGGGCTCGCCTCAGGAGACATGTTGCCGTAGACGTCGGTCCAGTCCGGCGAGGGCCCACTCGGCTTCATGCCCTCCTTGCCCCCTGTATGGAAGTACCTGGCGACCTCCGGGCCCATCGACCGGCCCTGGTATTGAGGCGTCAGGCCCGCCCAGGAAGGCCCCCAAACCTCGTGGTTGTAGTTGTTCCCGCCGATCATCATGTACTGCTTGCCCTGTTCGTACCTCTTGTATGCCTGAGGACCGAGCCTGAAGTTCAGCTTGATTCCCAGGAGGCTCCAGTGCTTCTGAAGTACCTGCGCGACGTCCAGGTGTTCGGAGCCACTCATGATGTTGGCGAGACCGGAGGACACTCCGCCCTCGAGGAACAGCTCCAGGTTTCCTTTGCCGTCCAGTCGATTCAGGAACCCGTCGCCGTCAGTGTCTTTATAGCCCATCTTGGCCATGAGCTCCTTGGCGCGGTCCAAATCGTAGGTTGCGTTCAGAAGTGCGTACTCGTCGCCGGGATAGAACGGCGTTGACGGGTGCGGTATCCAGTTCTGGGGGACTCCAAACCCGGAGAAAATCGCTTCGTTGATGCTCTGACGGTCGATGCCCAGCGACAGCGCAATCCGGAAGTCTTTCGTCCTCAGAAGCCTCCCGATCTCCAGGTCGTTTTTGAAGTCCTGGCTCATGGTCAACCCTGAGTCCATGCCCGTAAGAGTGGGCTTGTGGAATATGCTGTAGTCCGACTTTTCCATGTTGTAGTGCAGGAGGGGCAGCTCCTTAAGCCTGAGGTCTCTGCTCAAAGGCCCGTCGGATTCGCCCGCCATGACGCGGAACGCGGCCACTTCCCTGCTCTCCACCCGCTGTACGGCTACTGTGTCTATATAGGGAAGCTGGTTGCCGTACACGTCGACAGTAAAGTAGTAAGGGTTCCGATACATCTTCTGATAGCCCGACCTGCTCGGAGTCTCTTGACCGCGGCCGAGGAACGAGTCGTCGCAGCGGTGGTAGTAAGCCCCTAGCTTGACGTTGCAGTACTCATCGTCGCTCTGCAACTTGTACCATAGCTTGGTCCAGTCTTCGATGCTGTGCGCCTTCAGGTTCTCCTTTAGCGCCTTGCCATCGGCATACTTCGGGTGGAGATCGGACCGCCAGTGCACCGGAACGTACCAGCAGAACTGGCCAGGACTACACCACTCTGAGCCGGTGCCTTTGCCTTCGAAGATGGTGAAGTTCGGCGTGTCGTAGGCGAACCAGAACGTCCAGTCGTCCTGTATCCCAAATTTGACTCTGTTTCCCGTGACCGGGTCTTTGTACTTAGGCTCGATGTGTGTCGTGTACTCTTTATTGAAGTTGATGTCTTCCCACGCCATTCGCACGTCGTCCATGGTCATCGGCACGCCGTCGGACCACTTGATACCCTGCCGCAACGTGACAGTGTAAACCCTGCCGTCCTCGCTGATCTCCACAGCCTTGCATGTAAGAGCGATCTTCTGCCCTGGAATGTAGCTGCCGCTGAGGCAGGTCTCGCTGGAGATGTCATGGCTCAGGCCCACGTGGGTAGCGAACATCACCTTGTCGCCGCCGTATATCCCAACCTCCTGAGGAGGGGCGACTACCCGGATGTCCTCCGGCACCGGCAGCCGCTCCTCGAGGGGCGGACAGGGCTTTTCGAAGCCGGTGTTGGTCCCGCACGGAATCCCTTTCCTGACCAACTCCGCTAATATCGGAGACTCGTTGAACTCCGTTGGCCTCGTGCCTTTCCATTCGCTGTCGCCAAACTCGCCGGGGCCTACCTTAGGCGCCACGTACCAGTCGTCTCCGCTATCGGGAAGCATATCGCTCGCCGACACGACAGGCAGGGACGGGTCCCTACTTTCCAGCGCGCCTTTCGCTACTGTCTCGGATCCGGGCGCTTGTGCGCCCCCGCACGCCACAGCCACGGCGAGGCTCACTGCAGCAGCAAATACCAACAATGCTTTCTTGCTCAAAATGTTGGAGCCCATGTGCCTCGTCCTTTCACTCAAGAGCCGATCTACTGACCTGCCCTTACGTACCACACCGCCGTCCGGCCCGTCAACGATACCTCGGCAACCGATGGCCTTGACTCCGCTAGATAGGGGGTTCGGGCGGATATTAAAATGCTCATGGCTTGAGCGACACTTCGATCGCCGGCCATAAGCTTTTGGTCATCGGCCAGATGCGGCGGCGTCTCGGCCACCCATTCTGTATTTAGATATCAGATTATACCATGCGTTTTCGGCTCGCGCCACCCCTGTTTCATACCAATGTCCCGATGCTCTCTTGCTCGGGACACCACGAATAATAACGGGCTCGGAAGATTTTGCATGGTGTGACATCGAGGCCAACATTTGGGACTTACCTGGTCACGTTCGGTTTGAACCTGTCTAACCAGTCATTCTGAATGAGCGAAGCGAGTGAAGAATCTAAGGACGTGGCATTGTGAACGAGGTCGCGGTCTGGCAACACGGTCCTTAGATTCCTCGCGGGGCTCGGAATGACGGTGCTGATCCGAACTCGGCAACGGTGTGGAAGTCGTCAAGCCTCGGCAGCAGTAACGGCACATCCACGCCCGCCGTTCGATATTCTTCGATTCGCTCCTTTACGGCTTCCGGGGACCCTAGCACGTAGAAAGCGTCGACCATCTCATCGGTAACGAATCCCGTACCAGACTTTCTTTTGTCAGTGGCCGTCGACGCGCGCAGCGGCCCGAGAATCGAAGGGTCGAATCCACCTCGCTCGAGCAGGACCTCACCGACGTCCCGCTCGGCGAGCAGGCGCGCGATCCTCCTTCGCAATTCCTCGCGGTTCTCGTGCCGCGAATTCTCCGGACGCATCACCAACATGCATGCGATGTCCACGTCATCGGGAGACCGCCCTGCAGCGTCCGCTCCCCGTCGAACTTCCTGAACGGCGTACTTGACGTACTCTACCGGAGAATATGCGTTCAACAGCACGCCGTCTCCAATGGCGCCCGCTAGACGCAAGGCCTTTGCACCTATGGCGCCCAAATATATCGGGACCTTCGATTGGACAGGCATCGTCTCTAGATGAGCGCCCGACAGCGGGAACCGCCCTTCATGCCTGGTGACATCTTGCCCGGCGAGCAAGTCTCTGACTACGGAGACGGCCTCTTCCAGCGTTTCGCGCCCATTCCCGTAGCGCAACCCCAGACGCCCCTCGATTACGTCTCGGTCGCTTCTACCCATCCCCAGCATGAAGCGCCCCCCGGAGATGCGGTCGAGCGTCGCCGCAGCCATAGCCAGCAGCGCCGGGCTGCGAGTGTACGGGTTGGCGACAGCGACGCCGAGCCGTATCCGCTGGGTTGCTGCGGCCAGGAACCCGAGCATCGAAAACGTCTCTTCGTGGAAATACCGCTCGGTTACCCAGATCGATTCGAATCCGGCAGCCTCGGCGGCGACGCCGTACTGGCGGAGCTCTTCCCCGCTCTCGATTCCGTGGTATAGGACGATACCGAGCCTAGCCATACGCCCTTTGCGTCAACGATAGAGCTTCTGAGCTACCTATCACCCGTGGCGGGTATTCTACGCTGGCCACAACGATGGTACACCCCAATCGTCGCATCCGTATCTAGGGGTTGCGACACTTGGGCGGGGGTTGCGACAGGTGAGGAGCGGGGTGCAGGGTACGGGTCCCCACTCCTCTCCAAGAGTTTCGGGATGTTCGACAACTCTCCTCCGGGAGAGTCACCGCGGAGCGCGCCCAGAGCGCGGAGGGTGCTGAAACGGAACACCTCGCGATTTTTTCAGATACGATTTATAGCTAAGACCCCCCTGTTCAACTGTTCCGTTTTCATCCGTTTTGTTCCGTTTCGTATGTGGAGGGACGGTCGATCGGGCTGGGCGGTTGTTCCGTTCCCTATCTACAGCGTTATGTTGGAAAAGGGGAAACTGTTCCATCTGGTTCCCTCGCAAAGACAAAAGGGATAGACCCGCGGGGTCTCTCCCTCACAAGTACGGTAGCACATCCGTTCTGGGATGTCAAGGAAGACGTGAACCGTAAAGGCTGTGTTCTAGTGGTGCGGATGAGGTTGGGTCCGTCCTTCGCAGGCTCAGGACAAGCGATGTCACCTTCAGTTCAGGGTCCTGGATTCCGGCTTTCGCCGGAATGACGGAGGACGAGCGAGTGTTGCCTTCAGTTCAGGGTCCTGGGTTCCGGCTTTCGCCGGAATGACGGAGTGCGAGCGGGTGTCGCCTTCAGTCCAGGGTCCTGGATTCCGGCTTTCGCCGGAATGACGGAGTGCGAGCGAGTGTTGCCTTCAGTTCAGGGTCCTGGGTTCCGGCTTTCGCCGGAGTGACGGAGTGCGAGCGGGTGTCGCCTTCAGTTCAGGGTCCTGGGTTCCGGCTTTCGCCGGAATGACGGAGGACGAGCGGGTGTTGCCTTAGGTCGAGGGTTCTGGATTCCGGTCCACGACTTTCGTCGGGGCAGGCTTTTCGCCGGAATCGTCCATGCCGGTTGCTACCAGCACCCCTAAATGTTGAAATTCTGCACACGTCTCGGAGCAGTTCCGGTCGATGTAAGGGCAGGCTCTGTGTGTTTGGCCGCGCCGCGATTCAAGCCAGGACGGGCGCATTGTCCCGATGCCGCATCGGGACGCCCCTACCAGTGGAAGTCCTCCCAAGCACGTCTATTTCATGGCAATGACGAAGTGGGGTTCCGGCCGAGGTGTGTGGACGGTGTGCGATACTTTGAGGCAGGAATCGGGGGGGCTCAAAGAAGAGTAGTACAGTCGTTCTATGGTGGCAAGATAGATGTGAAACGAAAAGCGTCAAGGCCGTGCTCCCGGACAGGAGCCAAAAACACGATGCCAGGCCGGTTCGTCGCCGGCTCCAACGCAGTCAAGAGCGGTCACAAGACCGCTCCCATCCAGTCAGCTAAGGGAGCAACAACAGAACCAAGATCAGAGCGACGAACGCAAGGATCCCCGGCGTGCCGGCGATCGCGAGCAAGGGTATAGATAGGCACAAAACGATCGCTAACCTACCGGTTTTTACGTTATAAGAACGCCCTCCACGCCCTGCCCCGGACGCCGCGTTGACGCGGGCCTCGACCTGCTCGTCGATTGCGCGCTGCATCCGGGCGAGAAACGACTCGATAACCTCGTCCTCCATATCCTCGCCGAGCTCCTTGCGCGTAAGCAGCGTCGACTTCAACTCGTCTCGCCACTCTTCTACGCCGGTTGCGTTAGCCATATCCGGACCCTCCCTTTTGTCCCTCGCGCTCCCAAAGCCGACTTGTCGTCGACGGCCGGCCACGCTGCTATTCTACAACAGCCGCAAGACCATTACATCTTTCGCCGAAACTGCGCGTTGCACGGGCCTCCTAGATTGACGCTCAATCGAGGCCGCTGCTAAACTCCGCCGCATGAAGCCCCTCGACGATCTGTCAGTCGTGGACCTGACCGTCAATATGCCAGGCCCCTTCTGCTCGATGATGCTCGGCGACCTGGGCGCGCGGGTAATTAAGGTAGAGCCGCCTGGTGGCGATCCCCTACGGCGTAGCCCGGAGATGTGGGCCGGGGTCAATCGAGGCAAGCAGAGCATCGTCCTCGATCTGAAGACGTCGCCCGGACGCCAGGTACTCGGAGAGCTGGCGCGAGTCGCCGACATCGTGCTTGAAGGCTGGCGCCCGGGCGTGGCGAAAAGACTGGGTGCCGACTACGCGACTTTGTCCGCGCACAACGCTGAGCTCGTGTACTGTTCGATCTCGGGTTTCGGCCAGGACGGCCCGTGGAAAGACCGGCCCGGCCATGACATCAACTACATGGCGCTGACCGGGTACCTGGGACTCCAGGCCAAGATCGAGGGTCGACCATGGCCCCCGGGCATCCTGGTCTCGGACATGGCCGCGGGCCTTCACGCGGCGATATCGACACTGGCCGCGGTCAACGGAAGAAGAGTTACAGGGCAAGGCGCCTATATCGACCTCTCGATGGCGGAAGCAGCCCTCTCAATGCTGACGCCGGAGCTTTCGGAGGTGGGAACCGAGGGCCTGTCCGATGGCGAACCCAATGTCACCTCCATACCACACTACGGTCTTTTCCTTTGCTCCGATGGCCGCTGGCTCAGTCTGGGAATCGTGCACGAGGAGCACTTCTGGGCCCGCTTCTGCGCCGTCGCCGGACTGGATGGCCTGGACGAGCTGGATTTCTCCGAGCGCATGGCGCGCGGCCAAGAATTGCGGGAGCTGATCCAGCGTACGGTCGCGACCCGGGACGCCGCCGAGTGGGAGAAGCTCCTGCTAGAAGCCGATGTGCCTGCCGCTGCCGTAACCGAGATCGGGGACGTCTTCGAATCTCCACAGCTCAAGGCGCGCAACGCCTACGTCGACCGCGAGGGTAGCAGGTACCTGTCCTACCCCGCGCGCTTTTCGACGGGCTCCGTATCGCCCGCGGGGGCGCCTCCCCGACTAGGGGAGCACACAGATGCGATAGTTTCTGAGCTTGGTCCGGACAGCGAGCCGATGTCGAGCTCAAAGGCCATCGCGGCCGTGGGGTCACCGGGGGACGGCTAGCATGGTTCAGCAATACCAGATCGGCGACTATGCCGAGACGTACCGAACATTCACACTCGACGTACCCGAGCGCTACAACTGGGCCTACGAAGTCTTCGACGCTTGGAGCCGCGAGCCTACGAAGGTCGCAATGGTCTGGGTCGGCGAAGATGGCTCATCTCGGAATGTGACCTTCGCCGAGTTCGGGACTCGGTCGAGGCAGGCGGCGAACGCTCTTGGTGGCATTGGCGCGAAACCCGGAGACCGCGTTTTCCTGATGCTCCCGCGAATCGTCGAATGGTGGGAGCTGGTTCTCGGATGTATCAGGGGGCGCTTCGTCTCGGTGCCGGGAACCACTTTGCTGACCGAGAAGGACATCGCGTACCGCCTCAATGCCGCGGGAGTGACCGTCGCGGTCACCGATGAAGAGAACGTGGACAAGATCGAGAGTATTCGCGACGAATGTCCCGACTTGAGGGAGATCGTGGTCGTCGGCGAATCGGGCAACCACCATGGTTACCAGGACTTGATGGAGAAGGCGTCGGTCGACCTACCCAATCCACAAAACCCCTCGTCGGACCCCCTGATGATCTACTTCACGTCCGGTACCACCGGATACCCGAAGATGGTGATGATCACCCATGCCAACTACCCGATAGGACACGTCGCGACCGGGAAGTTCTGGATGGACAACCGGCCGACGGACCTCCACTGGACGCTCTCCGACACCGGCTGGGCGCAGGCGGCATGGTCCTGCCTGTTCGCGCCCTGGAACATGGGTGCGGCCATCTTCATCTGGGACCATCGTGGAAGATTCGACGCCGGGGAGACCCTCGGTATGATCGAGAAGTATCCGATCACGACGTTCTTTGCGCCGCCGACAGCCTACCGGATGCTCGTCCTGGAGAACCTCAAAAGCGTTCGTCCCAAGGCGTTGCGCCACTGTCTCGGCGCCGGAGAGCCCCTCAACCCCGAGGTGATCGAGGTCTGGCGCGAAGGCACCGGACACCATATCTATGAGGCTTACGGACAGACCGAGACGACGCTGCTGGTGTCCGCTTTCCCCGGCCTGGAGTTCAAGCCGGGGTCGATGGGCGTAGTCGCGCCCGGATACCACGTGGCCGTCGTGGACGAGAACGGTCGCGAGCTACGAGACGGTGACGAGGGCGAGATCGCCGTTCGGGTCCAGCCGGAACGCCCGGTTGGTCTCTTCCCCGGTTACTGGCAGAACACTGAGGCAAACGCCAAGTGCTTCCGTAGCGAGTGGTACTACACCGGCGACCGGGCGACCCGCGACCAAGACGGCTATTTCTGGTTCGTCGGTCGCGCGGACGACGTCATAATCAGCGCGTCTTACCGCATCGGACCCTTCGAGGTCGAGTCTGCGCTTCTTGAGCACCCAGCGGTCGCCGAGGCCGCGGTTGTCGGCACCGCGGACGAGGTCAGGGGCGAGATCGTCAAGGCGTTCGTCGTGTTGACGTCTGACCGCCAGCCTTCGGACGATCTGGTAACCGACCTGCAAGCCCACGTCCGCAACGTTACGGCCCCATACAAGTACCCTCGAGAAGTCGAGTTCACGGACGATCTCCCCAAGACTATCAGCGGCAAGATCAGGCGTACGGAGCTCCGAGACCTCGAGCGCGACCGCAAGGCCGGCCGCCGGCCGCACTAATAGGGCCGAGGGAAGCTCGATGGACATCTTGGACAGGCTACTCGCTCACGACACCTGGACGACTCGTCAATTGCTCGAGGCGTGCCAGGAGCTACCCGACGAACTTTTGGACAAGGAGTTCGAGATCGACCACAGGTCCCTGCGTGCGACCTTCGTCCACTTCATCGTCAATATGGAGATCTGGACGGACCTGGTGTGCGAACGTCCCATCCAAAGCAGAACCGGCACGTCTGTCCCCGAGTTGATCGAGCGGCTCGGAATCATCAGCCGAGACTTCGTCGACGTTTCGCGTCGCGTCGCCCGCGAAGGCCGGTACGACGATACCTACGTGGACCCGGACGAAGACCCGCCGGTTCGCAGGACGTTCGGCGGCTCGATCGCACACGTCATCACACACAACATGCACCATCGGGCGCAGGCGATGTTCCTGATGGAGAAGGTCGGTATCGTGGAGCACATCGAGGGCGACCTGCTGAGCTGGGAGTCGATCAGTCACGGGTGGACCGGCTGAGCGGCCGTCCAGTGCCTCGCGGCGTCCGGGTTCGACCGCGACGCGGGCAGACACGCAGAGCCTGCCCCTACGTGGATTCGATAGGCGCCGAGCCCAACACATTGCAGTAAGCTACCAGTCATGCCAGATATCCCGCACCAGGACACCCGTTGCCGTCAATGCGGGGCTCACTTGGGTCACTCCAACGCGGTTTTGCAGACCGTCTCGACCTACCGGAGTTCCAAGTCTCTCCAGCGCGTGCGAAGGCCGAACTTCTTCAGCCAACGCTTTGGGTCGTTCGAAATGGTCTGCGCCCAGTGTGGTACTAGGGCCAGTACGAGAGGGTTCGTTAGCATAGGTCACCGGCGCGTTAATCCACTCGCCAAGGTGCTGCGCGGCCTGAGGTCATTTTCCCGCCGAGCATACCCCCATAGTCGAATACCGGAGACCCAGGGCCATAAATACCCTTACGAGCAGACGGAAGCCTTCTCGAGTCTGCTGGCGGAGGCCCAGTTTCCCGTCTACGGTCTAGGGCGCAAGCAGTCCCGTCTCCGCTTGGCTAATTTCAGATGGAACGAAGGCGATCGGAAGGGTACCATCGAACGGGTTACCCTGACTTACCTGTCTGGTGCCAGAAAGCATCCCGAGAGGGTGCTGCACCTCCGGCAGTCCCAGGGGGTAGACGACGTACCCATTCAATACGAAGCGCAGGTTACCATCCGGGGACTTATGTATGCTTATGGTCCAAAGCAACTCAAGGACGAATACCGTTACCGAGGAAACATATATCGCGACTGGAACCTGGACGGACTGGCCGGCAAAGCCCGCGCAAAGACTAGCCTGCACATAGATGGAGCGCCATGCATCGTCGAATTCCAGGCCTGGGACGAGCCGCTACAGCTTGTGCTTGCGCGCTTCGTCATCGGTGACGTGGGCTTCTTCGCCGGATCTCTATACATGTCGCACATTCAACTACTGGCCACTTTGAAGACCCTGCGGTCACTGAAAGGGGACCGCGGGTCGCCCGTAGAAGTCCGAATCTGACGATCATGCATTTCAACGAAGAACACGACCTTTTTCGAAGCACCGTAAGGCGCTTCGTTCAGGACGAGATCGTTCCAAACGTCGACGAATGGGAGGAGCGAGGCGAGATCCCCCGGACCCTCTTCCGCCGAATGGGCGAGCTCGGGTTCCTCGGCATCGAGTACCCGGCGGAATACGGCGGGGACGACGCCGACTTCTGGATGTCAGTCGTGCTGGCGGAGGAGCTGGCCCGGTGCGGCGCCGGGGGCGTCGCCTTTAGCGTCGTCGTCCACACTGATATGTCCTCGCCGTGGCTGGCGCGCCTCGGCACCGACGAGCAGAAGTCGCGCTATCTCCCCGGAATCATACGCGGCGAGACCGTGTGCGCTCTAGCGATCACCGAGCCCGAAGCCGGGTCGGACATGGCCGGCCTGACGACCCGCGCTCGTCGGGACGGCGACGATTGGGTCATCTCCGGCGCCAAGACGTTCATAACCAACGGCGTGTACGGCGACCTCTACTTCGTGGCCGCGAGGACCTCCGACGACGGCCCACGACATCGCGGCCTTTCCCAGTTCCTCGTCGAGCGAGATTCGTCGGGCCTGCAGGTCTCCAAGAAGCTCGACAAGACCGGCATGCTTGCATCGGACACGGCTGAGCTCGTCTTCGAGGATGTCACGGTCCCGGCCGACAACCTCATCGGCGAGGAGGGGCGCGGGTTCTACCAGCTTGCCGAGGGGCTCCAACGCGAGCGTCTGCTGGCGGCCATCCTCAGCGTCTCGGCCGCCGACCACGCGCTCGAGCAGACCATCGACTATCTCGGCAAGCGCAGGGCGTTCGGGAAGGAGCTAGCCGAGTTCCAGGCGCTCCGACACCGGGTCGCCGACCAGGCGACCCAGGTCGAGGCGGCTCGTAGGCTCTCATACCACGCCGCCGAGAAGCTCGCGTCCGGCCAGGACTGCGTGTCGGAGGTCTCGATGGCCAAGCTCTTCGCAACGGAGATGGCCAACCGCGTCGCATACGAGGCGGTCCAGCTCCACGGCGGCTACGGCTACATGAAGGAGACGCCGGTCGAGCGCTTCGCCCGCGACTACCGCCTCTGGACCATCGCCGCCGGCTCCTCCGAGATGATGCGTGAGATTATTTCCAAAAGGCTGCTAGGATAGGCAACTGCGTTAGTGCGCAGCATGGAATGGTAGCCCGTTCAACACACCTAAGGAGAACTGACCATGTCCAACGTTCCCATGACCCGTCCCGAAGAGATGCTGGCCGTCCATGAGACCACCTTCTTCCACTCTTCTACCTTCGTCGAGCTTGAGAGCGGGCGTGTCCTGCACGTCTCAGGGACCAGGTTCACTAGCTCCGACGACGGCGGGATAACCTGGTCGGAAGAGTCCGAACGCAGGGACGCGAATGGCAATCCGGTAGGCGGCGGGGACACCTCCCTAGTGCGGCTGTCCGGCAAGGCGATCGGCCTCTCCGCAACCAGACGCGACGTTCCACCCCATCAGTCGGAGCACCCGTGGAAGCCAAACCAGCTCCTTTTCTGGCGCTCCGACGACAACGGCGAGACCTGGAGCGCGCCGACCAGGGTGGCGCCTCCCGGTATCGGGACCTATCAGGACGTTATGCTGCGCACATCCTCAGGTCGCATCGTGATCCCTGTCGAGTATGGAACGGGCCAGCCCAAGGGACTGAACGACGCCGCGCCTCCCGCGACAGGCAAGCTGCTGAACGGGCAATGGGTAGGCACGGCGGCCCACTTCTTCGACCCCCACTTCGCTGCCGTCTACGCCTGCTACTCCGACGACGAGGGACGGACATGGGAGCGCAACCAGGACGGAGACCTCTTCATCCTCCTAGACTGGAACTCGACCTACAGCTTCGTAGTAGAGCCGAGCGTGACGGAAGTGTATCCCGGCCGCCTCCTCATGATGATGCGCACCGGCCTCGGCCGTCTCTACCAGGCCTGGTCCGACGACAACGGCGAGACGTGGACGCGGCCTCAGCCGACCGCGCTGGCTTCGAGCACGGCCCCGGCCCAGATCCGCTCCATCCCGTCTACGGGGCATCTGCTGGTGGTGTGGAACCAGGAGAACGAGGAAGAGGTGAAGCGTGGCTTCAACCGGACGCGGATGTCCTCGGCCATCAGCCGAAATGGTGGCGGCGTGTGGGAGTTCTTCCAGAACGTCGAGTCGATCCACGAATCGACCCGCGTAGAGCCGGGGCCCATCCGGCCTCTACGCCCTGCCGAGATTAACTTCGCGCCGGGCGTCCCGGCGCCCGAGCGCGAGCCCGAGCACATCGTACCAGCCGACTTCCACGGGCGTTGGTCGTACCCATCGGTCTACGTCATGAAGGACCGGGTGCTGATCGCCCATACGTACTCGGAGATCGAGGAGCACCCCACCAAAGCCGAGGTTTCCCTTAGTAGCCGCTAGTAGCCGCAAAGAGGGTGGCTTCAATCAAAAGCTCAAGGTGCTGCCGATCACGTGGTTCTACGGAGGGAAGGAACCGGCCGACAACCCATTCTTGCCTCGCGCCCACGAGCCGGCTTCGCCGTAGCGCGCTGTCCATGCTGAGGAGGAGCGACGAAGCATCTGGGGTGGGGTTCGTGTCGCTTAAAACGTCTACCCACGGCCTCAGACCCTCCACGCGAAGCGGGCTCAGGGCGACAGTGGACTCACGTTCGGGCTCAGCTTGCTAAGCCGCCTGACCTCTTCTGCGATGAGGTAGACCGGGCCGAAGTGTGCCTCTCCGCCGGTGAACAGGCCTGACGCCGTCTCTAATGTGAAGGGCGGAGAGATAATGTACCACCTGGGCGGTCGAGCGCTGAGATGTGGCGCTTGAAAACTGTACCGCCTGTCGCCTTCAATCAGGAACGACCGAACCTGATTGAAGGTGGATTGGATGTACAAGGTGGAGATGTACCTGCGAGTTCGCAGGGCTTGTTTCGTCGAAGGGATGAGCGTCCGAGAGGCGGCCCGAGTGTTCGGGCTACACCGGGACACGGTGCGCAAGATGCTCGAGTACTCCGTGCCCCCAGGGTATCGACGGCAACGACCGGCTCGCAGACCGAAGCTCGATCCATATAAGGGTGTGATGGACCAGATCCTGGAGCAGGATCTGAGCTCACCGAAGAAGCAGCGTCACACCGCCAAGCGTATCTACGAACGGCTCAGAGACGAACACGGCTTCCCCGGCAAGTACACGATAGTCAAAGACTACGTTCGAGAACGCCGTCGTCATACCCGCGAGATGTTCTTACCTCTGTCCCATTCCCCGGGACATGCCCAGTGCGACTACGGCGAAGCTCGAGTGATCATCGGCGGAGTGGAACGCAAAGCCCACTACTTCGCCCTGGACCTCCCTCACAGCGACGGGTGCTATGTGAAGGCGTATCCCGCCGAGACGACGGAGTCATTCTGCGACGGACACGTCTCCGCCTTCGCGTTCCTGGGCGGAGTGCCTCAGAGCATCCTCTACGACAACACCACGCTCGCGGTAGCCAGAATCCTGGGAGATGGTCGCCGGCAGCGGACCAGGGTGTTCTCCGAGCTTCAGTCCCACTACCTGTTCGAGGACCGGTTCGGCCGTCCAGGCAAAGGGAACGATAAGGCTATCGACAGTTTCGCCGGCCCAGCGCCTTTCGTGGACCGCTCCACCGGCCACGTGCGTGTCAAAGAACTCCCTCATGAGCCGTTCGATCCGCACCTTGGGTTTGAACGGCCATACCCTACGCCTGTGCCGCCTCGTCGTGGCGACTAGTCCAAAGGCAGCGCCGCCAGAGAGAGCGACGACGTGTACCCACGCCTGGCTCGATACTACCGGCTCTTCGTCTATCGTTGAAGTTGCGATTCGGCGAGGCTCCTGGGCGGCGTCGGGAATCTCGCGCAGGAGATTGACGGCAACCGTTCCCACGAGAAAGACGACCGCTAGCAGCGCCACGACGCCGAGAACTACTTTGAACAACTGCGGCCTACTCCCGTCCGAGTGGCGCCGCTACGCGAAATGCATAGGCGCAGTCCACCGCCGGGCGTGGCGAAGTCATTTCGTGACTGTAGACACGCCGTTTCATTCCGGTGCCACTACTGCTGGCTCCTCTTCGAGCAGATCGCTCTCGTCCGGCGTCACTCTCACGCCGACGTACTGCCTCACAAACCGGTCGAACTCGTCCGTCTCGCCACCTCGACCTCCGATCCAACCGCGCCACTTGAGCAGCCCCTCGTCGGCGGCGGCGAGCTTGGCGTCGAGCTCGGACAACTTGCTCTCGAGGGATGGGTCGCTCCCGGCGCCGGCTAGCAGCGCCTGCTTCTCCCTTGCGAGGTCCTGCGCCTCTCTTTGCGCTCGAGACTGGTTCGACGCCATCGCCCTGAGCATCTTTGCGATGCTATCGCCGTGGGCCTCCATGTCGATGCTGCCCCGGTGGCCTACGAGCACGAACCTGCTCCCTCTAGCCCGGCTGACTCGGTTCCCGTTAATCTCCATGTACCCGACGGTGTTCAAGTAACCTTCCGAGGGATCGTTCGGCAGGCCTTCGACGCCCAGCAGGACTTCCGCGCTGGAGATGGCCCTGCCATCGACGACCACTTCGACTGTATAGGGTACGAAGACCTGGGTCGCCTCGATCGTCTCGATTCTGACCGAGAAGTCGACCTCGGATGACTGGGCGTCGCTGAAGCCCTCGAACGTGACCTTCAGTTCCCCATCACTGGAACTGCCGGAACCACAAGCGGTGAAGCCGGCGAGGGCCATCCAGCCGAGCGCATGCAAGACCGTAGCCAACAACGGCTTGTGAGCGCCCACTATGCGTGAAGCTCCCATATAGAAAGAGCTTACACCAACAGCACTCGGAGGGCGCACGGTCTCGGAGGGTCGCGGCAAACGAGATGTGCAGTTGCCGCCGGACCGGCGGCGGTCGGACCGAAATCGCTATTTGGCGCCCACCCCTGCGTTGAGCTTGAGTTTGCCGCCGTCGAGCGCTTCTGCCGCTTCGACGACGATCGTTGCAGCGAAGTCGATATCGACTTCGCTGGTGTTGATCACGAGGTGGTAGTGGTCGGGGTGGTCCGGGTCATCGACATCGAAGTAACGCTTGTAGAAGTAGGCGCGGGCGGCGTCCCTGTCGATTAGCTTCTTCTCAGCTTCGTCGCGATCGATGCGCTCCAGCTCCGTTGTTCTCGCGATCCGGTCGTCCATATGGGCGACCGTCCCCACTCGAAGAACTCGGGGGTATTGTCGGAGGATCAACGCACCGCCTCGACCGACGATGACCACGTTCCCGGCCGCGGCCAGGTCCGTCACCACGCTCCGGATAGCCTCGAAGTACTTCTCGTCTTCGAGCTCGTGGCCCCTCGTGATGGTCGGCTCAGGAAGGTCCTCGAACTCAAGGGTCAAAAGCGCCATGGCGCCGGGCCCGAAATACGGATCGCCCCCAGAGCTGGTGACGGCAGACCTCTCGAGGATGCGCTGCAGCATCGAGGTGAATCGCTCACCTCTGGTGGGCGGCCGCTGCTCTCGTTCGTTGAGCGCCTCAACGGTCGCTCCTACGTGCCGCGCGGCGTTGGCAAGAATCAGCCGGTCGACGTAGTCGGCCGCAAGCCTCTCGGCCACCGCCGCTCCGAGCACCCTGCCGCCACCGCCATACATGCCGCCTGTCGTAACTACAGACATGGGCACCTCCAGCACCGACCCATCCCAGACACAACCCCGCCCCGTGAAATCATACTCACATTCTCGTCACGCTTCTGTCAACATTGTGCACTCAGGCACAACCGATTTCGACGGCATGCAATGACAGGGACGCGTTTATCACAATTCGTGAATAATATCTCACGAATCACCGTCTCGCCCTATCATGAGCTGTTGGGGCCGACCCGGACTCTTGACGCAGCAATCGGAATGGCCGCCCCGAACGCCAGGATTCCTAAGGCCTTCGCACCTTCCGAGCTGGTAATCGTGTCGCTCAGACAACCACCTCTTCCAAGCGGCCGGCATCGTACCCTATCGGCTTCGAGGACGAACATCGAAAGGAACGCAAAGATGACTATGGCCGCGCCTAACGACCCGACCAGAAAGTAGGGCGCGGCCCACAGCATCCGGCCCTCCGCGGCGCGGAGGCTCCAGACTCCGGCCAACATGATGGCAACCGTGGCGGGAGCTAACACAATGGTGATCCCGGAGCCAGGGAAGGTCGAGACGGTCGCGGCCAACGAGAGCATTCCCAGCGCGAACAGCAGCCCACCGCGGGCCGCACCATGACCAGTCCGGGCGACTACCAGGACTAGCAAGTATGGCGCAGCGTACATCAGCGCGAATGCGACGTCCCCTAGAACGAAGGTCGGCTCAATCGGCCAACCTCCTCTGACGGACCTGAGCAGGCCCAACCCGGAAGCCGGCACGAGGCCGATCGCTGATCCTACGTACGCAATCAGTCGCGCGTCTCTGTCAATCCGAGCTGTAGACCTCGGTTCGATCAGCTGCGGGCTTGTGGCCAACCACGCCTCCTTTTCGCGTTGCGCCCTAGTAGACCGAAATCTTTGAAATGAGGGGTAGCCGAGATTGGCGTGCTACGACGACAGGGCGGGTTTCAAACCCGCCCCTACCAAGCCGTAACCTCAGAACCCTTCAATACTAGGATGTTGTACCACTAGTAGTGCACCAGCGAGAAAACGTCATAGCCGCGGAGCCGGTCGCGTCCCTTAAGGTCGTCGAGCTCGATGACCGTCGCCAGGCCGGCGACTTCCCCCCCCCCGACGTTTCAACCAGCCGAGCGGCAGCGGCTATGGTGCCGCCTGTGGCGATCAGGTCGTCCACGATCAGCACTCGCTGCCCGGGGCTGATGGCGTCCGTATGGACCTCGACTGCGCTCTCGCCGTATTCGAGGACGTACTTGACGCTCGTGGTCTCGAAGGGCAGCTTGCCCTCCTTGCGGATCGGCACCAGAGGCCTGTCGAGGTGAAGGGCAAGCGGAGCCGCGAACAGGAACCCCCGTGCTTCGATGCCGGCGACCGCGTCCACGTCGGACGCCTTGTAGAGGGATGCAAACGTCTCGATGACGTGTCGGAACGCCTCGGGGCTGCTCAGGAGCGGTGTGATGTCCCTGAACAGTATGCCGGGCCGCGGGAAGTCCGGTATGTCGCGGATGTGCTGCTTGAGGTCCATGAGCGGGCTCCCAGAGCTGCGATTGGAGCATGAATCATAGGGACGAACGCCACATTGGTCAACACGCCGCTACGAGCCGCTCGTCTGGTATTATGAGCACGTTTTTATATGACGAACCAAAACTCTGACATCACCAGGCGCCCCGACGACACTCGCGTCTCCGTCTCGAGCCGTGGCATCGAGATCAAGCGCCAGGGCAGGCCCGTCGGCGGTGAGGTCGGCGGCAGCGGTTGGGTCTATCTTGCGATAGACTGCTCGGCGAGTATGGCCGGCGATAAGCTGACCCAAGCGAAACGAGGCGCTATCGATTTTTTCCCGGAGGCCCGCCAGAAGGGCTACGCCGTCGGCCTCGTGAGCTTCGAGACCGCTGCGACCCACATCTGCGAGCCGCAGCGGGACCTCGCGGTGATCCGCCTTTACGTCGACAAGCTGGAACGAGGCATTTCGACCGACATGGCCGGCGGCATTCAGCTGGCGACCGACAAGCTACAGGGACGGTCAGGGGCGCGGGCCATCGTTGTGGTGACCGATGGCATACCCGATAGCGAGAAGGACGCCCTCGCCGCGGCCCGGGAGGCCAAGAACGGCGGCATCGACATCATCACGATAGGCACCGACGACGCCGACCACGACTTCCTCAAACGGCTTGCGACGCGAAACGATCTGTCGGTCATGGTACCGAGCAACGATCTCGGCCAGGGAATCGCGTCGACGGCCAAGATGCTCCCAGGTACCGGCGGAATCCAGGTGCTGCCACAACCGTAGACGGAGCGATTCCCTCCGTCAGGTAACCCGATGGCCGAATGGGAAGACTACTACAAAGTCCTCGAGGTTGAGCCAGGGGCGTCCCTCGCCGAGGTCAAGAGCGCGTACCGAGCCAAGGCGCTGGCCTTTCACCCCGATCGCCTCATCGGCGTCGACGAAGAGGAGAAACGGGCCGCCGAGGAGAAGCTAAAGACCGTTAACCGGGCCAACGCCGTCCTCAGCGATCCTGAAGCTCGCAAGAAGTACCACGTCCAGTGGCTCGGCCGACATAAGCCGCCTATTCCATCTGTCGACCACACACGGCTGCGGTTCACCGATGTCGAGGCGGGCCAGAGACGGACCGGCTCATTCACCCTCACGAACCAAGGCGGACCCTACGCAAGCATCCGGATCGGCAACCCGGATTCCTGGGTCACTGTGGTCGGCTACCAGTCATTGACCGACGTCGACGAGCTCCCGCTCCGCGTCGAGATCGAGGCGGTGGGTAAGGACCCAAGCAGCCGGTACTTCGAAATAATCTCTGTTGGGTTGGACGACCAAGAGGTCCAGATACCCGTAGAGCTCACAACAAACGCGGCCGCACGACGAGACAGGGAAACCGAAACCATATATGTAGGCGCCGGTTCCGGTTCCGATTCGTTACGCGGTCGGGTCAAGTCACCGACACGCCCCGGCTATTCTGACGAGCCGCCCCGGTTCGTAACCTATGGCATCACCGGCCTGACCCGCGGGATGACGTGGGTGGGCATGGTCGGGATGGTGGTTACCGGCCTCTTCGGCGGCATCGGCACGGCACAATCTTTGCCGGCCGGCACATCGATCGTCGCCGTGCCCATGATTGGAGCTTTGTTCGCAGTCCTGGGCGCAATCGGCGGCGGAATCGCCGGAGCCGTTGGAGGAGCTGTGGTCGGCATGATTTACGGGGCATTTACTAAGCCGTAGACTTGCCGTCGACGGTCGTGCCCCCGACCTTCATCAAACGAAGTACCGAAGCTAGTGGTAAGTCACGCGTAAGATGATATGTGGGGCCATGGGATCCTCGCTATACAACCGGTTGCAGCAGCTTTATCCGAATTAAGCTAGGGGCCAGCTCTGTCCCCCTTTTTGAAAAGGGGGTTAGGGGGATTTGACCCACGGTGATCAGATATAACCGCAAGCTGAGCGAGAAGGCCCGGCGCCTCCGTACGCAGATGTGGGGAACGTTGCGCCGCAAGCAGGCAAATCCCCCTAACCCCCCTTTCGCAAAGGGGGGACGGATTGTCGCTCCGCTTCCCAGGACGATAGTCAAAACATGCGTGAACTACTACTAGAGTCTGCAAGACGTACAGCTGTACGCCCACCCCACCCAGCAAGGAGCCTAGCCATGTTCGCGATCATCGTCTCCATACGCGTCAAGCCCGGATACATGGACCGCTTCATCGAAGCGACCCTCGACGACGCCCGCGGCTCCGTCCAAAACGAGCCTGGATGCTACCGTTTCGACGTTCTCAAAGACGACTCCGACCCGAATCTGGTGCACCTCTACGAGGTCTATGAGGACAGAGCGGCCGTCGAAACCCACAGAACGATGCCGCACTACCGAAAATGGCGCTCGACCGTCCAGGACTGGTTCGACGGCGACGCGCAGCGGGTCGAAAGCACTACCGCCTTCCCATCAGACGACGGCTGGAGAAGGCAGAAGCAGCACCTACCAGACTAGCGACCGTCGGTGGCTCGAATTGGCCTACGGCGTGGGTTCGACGAGTTGCACCACCTGAACACGCACCGTGTCCTCGTCCTTCGACATATAGCCGATCAGGCGACCATCGGGAGACCATGCCGGGCCTGCATGTGTCGGTGCCTTGAACTTGGCGAGGCTCGTTCCCGTTATCGGTAGCACGCCGCCGGCGCCTTCCAGCTTGACGACGTACACTTCAGTATCGCCGGGGACACCCGGCTGGGCAGGCAGGTGCGCGCCGTCGAAAGCGACGTAGTCCCCATCAGGAGACCACACCGGCCGGGTATCGTCGCTACTGGGGCTGTTGGACAGATTGATGGCGCCGGTCCCATCCGCATTGACGACGTAGATGTCAAAGTTAAGCCCAGTCGCAAGCGCACTGAAGCTCGCCGAACCAACGTTAGCGAAAGGCTGGGCCGACCGGCCTTCCTGTAGCTCTCTCTGGAATTCCGTCTGTATTCGGGCGGTGGCGAATGCGATTCGCGTGCCATCCGGCGACCACACCGGGTCGACATCCGTAACCTCGTTCTCCGTTAGCCTCGTCAAGCCGCCGCTGTCGACGTCGACGATGTATATCTCGCTGTTGCCGTCCCTGTTCGATTGGAACGCGATGTTGTTGCTGTCGGGCGACCAGGCCGGCTTTGTGTCCGAAGCCAGGTCGAAGGTTAGCCTCGTCTGGTCGCTCCCATCCGCGTTCATCACATAGATATCGGGTCTTCGACGCTTAAGACGCGCGGGCGGACCCGTTTCGGATGTCGGAATTCCGATCCCGGCCGGACGAATGTCGCGGTTGGAAACGAACGCGATCTTTGTCCCGTCTGGCGACCACACCAGATCCCTGTATAGGGAGGGGAAGTTGGTCAGGTTTGTGCGACCGGAGCCATCGGAGTTGACGACGTGTATGTCGGAGCTGCCGAGTTGTAGCTCTGGCGGTATGTCGGAACTGCTGTCGGCGGCCCGAGAGATGTAGGCTATCCTCTCCCCGTTTGGGGCCCAGACGGGATGGGTCTCGTTGGCTAGGCTATCCGTGATCCTGTTCCGTTCGCTCCCATCGGCGTTCTGGACGTAGATGTCGTAGTCCCCGGTCTCGCCGGACGAGATCGCGACTCTGGTGCCATCCGGAGACCAGGTCGGGCGCTGATCGCCGATCACCGAATCGGCGAGCACAGGGCCTGGCTGGGAGCTGCCCTTAATCGCGAAGTAGTACACGAAGGTATAGGCGCCCACAATCGACCCGATGCCTATCGCACCGGCCAGCAGGTACCCCCAGCTGGTCCCGACCTTGTACTCACGCTGAAAGACCATCGATCGTTCACCTCAGCCTCGATCCGTCCCTTGTTACATTAACAACAAACTTGCAGGGTGGCGACTGCTGTTGTGCCCTGATAGGACTGAAGTCGACAACGGGGGCTCAGGGGAGTACCGGGAGTGTCGGAGCGGCTGTCGAACCAACACGCGACGGCCCAGCTTTCCTGCAACAAACGGCTGTCGGCTCAGGGACCCTTAGATAAGCTCAGGGTGAGCGGGGTGCCAGCATTTCGGTCGGGGCCGTCAGCCCGACCGTTGGATTCGGGTTCGCCGGTCCTGACCTGGATCATGCGGATTCGGGCCGAGTCGATGCCCCTTGAAACGTAGCCGATGCGTCGGCCGTCGGGCGACCAAACGGGCCCTTCATGCGTCTCCGGCGGAGTCGTGGGTTGCGTGATCGGGACCATTCCATCGACACCGTCCACACCCAATACGTACACCTCGCTCCTACCCGGCGCGGTCGAAGGGACTCTCAGGTAAGCGCCGTCGAAGGCGATGAAGCGGCCGTCAGGAGACCACACCGGGCCGGTGTCGTTGGTGGTCGGGCTGTTGGTTATGTTGATGGACCCGCTGCCGTCGGCGTTCATAACGTATATATCGAAGTTGATGCCCGTCGCCATTGTCCTGATCACCCCGGTTAGGCGAAGCATACTTGGCACCGACGATTGGTCGTCCTTCAGGTGAGCCTGGAATTCAGTCTGTGCCCGTGCGGTAGCGAAAGCGATCCGTTCGCCGTTCGGCGACCAGGCCGGGTCGATGTCGGTCACGTCATTCTCCGTTAGCCTGGTGAGAGCGGTACCGTCCGCGTCGATCACGTAGATCTCGCTGTTGCCGTCCCTGGTCGACTGGAACATGATCCTGCCACCGCCCGGCGACCACCGCGGCCGCCGGTCCGTAGCCTGGTTGAACGTCAGCCGCGTGACATCGGTCCCGTCAGCGTTCATCACGTAGATGTCGGGGCTGCGACGCTCGGGAAACAGCACAGGTCCATCGGATGGGTTTCCCAAACGCTCGATTCGACGAACGTCGCGGTTGGATATGAAAGCGATCTTCGTCCCATCGGGAGACCACGCGATATCGGTATAGAGGGATGGGAAGTTACTGAGGTTGCTGTGGGCGGAGCCGTCAGGACGGACTACATGGATGTCGAAGCCCCGCTGGCCCTTCGAGACATACGCAATTCGGCTCCCGTCCGGTGACCAAATGGGTTGGCTCGACTCTTCTGAGCTGTTGGTCAGATTTGTCCGGTCGCCGCCGTCCGCGTTCTGGACGTAGATGTCGTAGTTCCCATGCTCGTTGGACGCGAAAGCCACCCTCGTCCCATCGGGCGACCAGCTGGGGCCAAGTTCCTCGACCGTACCCCGTAGTGATTGGCCGATACGAACCATGCCATACGCTCCGATAGACCACAGCCCAACCGCCCAGGCAAAGGCAACGAAGACGCCGATTACCAACAGATAACCTGTCTTGCCAAAGAACTGGTTCATATGACTCACCCTTCGGATGCTAATAGGCGGAAAGGTCAGGTTGGCTGAGTGCTGTCCAACTAAGGAAAAACGAGCACGCTGTAATCTCACATCAGAGAAAGCAACTTGGGCATCTTGGATGCCCAAGCCGGACGCCTACCGTGTTATCGCGGGACGGGCGCGGTGACTTCTCGTATCCTGTTCGACGCGAGCTCAGCGATTAGGAAAGAACCGTCTGGCTTTACGGCGACCGCGTTTGGCCCAGCGAGAGTTGCGCTCGTGGCGGGGCCGCCATCTCCGAGGTCTCCCGAACCGCCGCCGGCGACGGTAATCGATTCGCCTGTAGCGACGTCCAGCTTATATATACCAACGTCCGCCACGATGTACAGGTTGTCTTCACTATCTACCGCCACATTCCTGGGCACGAATGTAAATACTTTGGCGGCCGTTTTGCTCGCGCCTTCCGGCGGATTATCACCTCGAGCAACCGAGGTGATGATGCCCGTCGACGCGTCTACTTTGCGTACCACAAGGTTGCCGCTATCGGCGATGTAAACGTTGCCGCGGCTATCTACGGCAACACCGGACGGCTTGTCCAGGAATGCGCTGGTCGCCAGCTCGCCGTCGCGGATGAAACCCTCGTCGCCCTGTTCCTGCGTGATAGTCGTTCCACCGGCCACAGTAGTGATTTCTCCGCTGGCCGCGTCCACCCGCCGGACGGAGTTAGCGTCGCGGTCGGCTATGTAGATGTTGCCGTCCGCGTCGATAGCAATGCCAACGGGGCGCGGTATGTACGCCTCCATCGCCGGGCCATCGTCGCCTGTATAACCCTGAAGTCGCATCTCGGAGGTGACTTCAATGCCGCCGGCCACGGTGGTAATGACGCCGGTTGAGGCATCGACCCTACGGATTCGCTGATTGTCCGTGTCCGCGATGTAGAGATTGCCTTGCGAGTCAACCGCTATCCCCTCGGGAACATCCAGCTGTGCGCCAGCGGCGTCGACTCCGTCACCGCCGTATCCGGGAGATCCCGTTCCAGCAACCGTCGTAATCACCCCGGAAGCCCCGTCCACTCGACGAACCCGGTAGTCGCCGGATACATAGATGTTGCCCTCTCCGTCGATGGCGACCCCGGAGGGGGCGTAGATCTGAGCTGTGGTTGCGGGTCCACCGTCGCCGTCCGATCCTGATACTCCCGTACCGGCGACCGTCGAGATATTACCGACGGGGTAGTCCGGGACCGTTTCAGCGTCGGATTCGTCGTCGCCGCCGCAGGAAGTCAGGACAATGCTCGCTCCGAGCGCCAGCATTGCCACTTTGAAAACACGCATGTGAGCCCGACGGGAGGGGCGGCTCTTCAGGGCGCCTAACAAGAACATCGGCGACCTCCGTTTGAGTGGGACAAACGGTAGCATGGAGCCCAAACCTAGTCAAACGGAACTCAGAGGCGGTCCTCAGCGCCACCGGACTCGACGACGCCTAGGTGCGCCACAGCCAGGGCACGACGACCGTCCCAGGTTATGGTCTGTACTTTACGATTTTGTTCTGCTTCAAGTCAGCGATATAGATGTTGCCATCGTTGTCTACGGCGACTGCCCTGGGCGGGCTGAAGTTGGTGAAAGTAATCTCGATAGCGCCACTGCCCATGTACCCATCGGTGTCGTATTGTTTGCCGGTCACGGCGCCGCCATCCACCGCGGTCCTAATGACCTTGCTGCTCAGATCGACGGCGCGGACTACGTCATTCCCCATGTCGGCTATATACAGCTGCCCGTTGGGCGATACCGCTACGGCGTGAGGGAGCCGCATCATCGCTTCGGCGGCCGGTCCGCCGTCCCCTGAATAGCCCAGACCTTGAGTCGCTACTTTACGCTTCCCCGGTTCGACCTGGTCTAAGGTCTCGTCGCTCCCGTGAACACCGATTCCGGCCAACGTTCTGATTATCCCGGTGGCGGCCTCCACCATACGCACACGCTGGTTGTCGGTGTCCGCGATGTATAGATTGTCGTCGGCGTCGAACGCGAGGCCCATGGCGTCCGCGATCGCGGCCTCGTTCGCCGGTCCGCCATCGCCTTCGACGCCCCTCACACCCTTGCCCGCATAGGTCGAAATCACGCCCGTCGCGATGTCGACCTTTCGGACCCGGTCCTCGGCGACGAAATAGATGTTCCCCTTGCTGTCGACCGCGACGTCCCGAGGCTCCTTGAAGTAGGCCTCGGTAGCCAGGCCACCGTCGCCTGTGTTGGTCCGGCGCATCGCAACTGGCGGACCTCCGCCCGCGACAGTCGTGATCATCCCTGTGGAGACATCGACCTTGCGGATACGGCCGTTGCCGCTGTCGGCGATGTACAGGTTGCCGTCGGCGTCTACGGCAACACCCTCGGGCAGCTTGATTTTCGCGCTCGCCGCCTCCCCATCGTCTCCGCCGTAGCCGGGGCTTCCAGTACCCACGAAGGTGGTGATGATCCCCGTCTCAGCATCGACTTTCCGGATACGATGGTCTCCGGATACGTAGACGTTGCCGTTGCCGTCGACCGCAACGCCCATTGGGGCATAGATCTCAGCCGCCGTGGCCAGACCGCCGTCACCACCAAATCCGCCTCCGGCGCCGCCTACCAACACCTCGAAGCCGCCAACAATTGCGGTTTCTTTCTTCGTCTCATCCGGAGTCTCACCTCCGGTCGGAGCTCCCGTATCTGAGGCAACAGCAGCTGGCTCTTGGGTCTTCTCCTCGTCCGCCGCTCCGCAGGCGATGAGCAGCATTGCTAGACCGGCGGCCAGCAGGACCGAAACCCATCTGAGCGACCTTGTGAGCGTTTTAGTATTCATTAGAGCCCTCCACTCAACGATACGACCAATGCTAGCAATGTGGATTGAGCCGGTCAAACAGGCCACAAACGCAGACCGTGTGGGCGCTACTCCCAATCCTCGACGCGCACCACGTTGCCAACTTCTCGGACGACTTCCAGGCCCTCGAGAAGGCGTACCGCGTTCTGCATCGCCGCTTCAGCGGCCCTGTGCGTGGTGATGACCAGTTCCGCGGTATGGGCTTGCTCGTCCGCCCCCTTTTGGATCACGGAGTCGATACTGATATCGAGGTCTCCCAGCACGGTGGCTATCCGAGCGAGGACGCCGGCCCGGTCGATCACGTCCATGCGCAGGTAGTACTTGGTCTCAAGACCGGGCATTGGCCGGACCGCAAGGTTCGCATCTAGCTTGGGCGAGGTAGTCTGTAGAACTCCCCCCACCACGTTACGCGTGATATCGATCAAGTCGGCCACCAGCGCACTAGCCGTCGGGAGCGCTCCGGCACCCCGCCCCTGAAAAAGCACGCGGCCCGCCAGGTCCGTTTCGACTTCGATGGCGTTCAATACGCCGTCCACCTTCGCCAATGGCGCCTCCGAGGGCACAAAAACGGGGTGCAC
The DNA here is from genome assembly GCA_965248605.1 of Dehalococcoidia bacterium. Lineage (GTDB taxonomy): Bacteria > Chloroflexota > Dehalococcoidia > Lucifugimonadales > CAUZJF01 > CAUZJF01. The sequence continues at coordinate 3,054,531 of CBDFJV010000007.1, read as the reverse complement.
CCTGGCTTGAACGTATCCATCGTCCTTACGGGCCATCGCCAGCAGCTTGATGTTGTATCCCAGCTCTCTAGCGTATTGGAAGTCGCGCGCCTTGAGGTTGCTGATCCCTTCCCTGTAAACGTCGGTATCTCTGACCCTCGACCGAAACGCCAGAGTCGACAAGATCGCGAGCTTGTAGGCGGCGTCGACCCCTTCGACGTCGTTGGTAGGGTCCGGTTCGGCGTAGCCCAGCTCCTGTGCCTCTTGCAGCGCGTCGGCGAAGTCGACACCTTCGTTGGCCATCTTGGTGAGAATATAGTTCGTGGTGCCATTGATTATGCCGTTAATAGCCACAAAATCATTGGCCGCTAGATCGCGTAGCAAAGGGCCGATAATCGGGGTGCCGCCGGCCACGCTGGCCTCGAACCGCACGTGGACGCCTTGCCCGTCCGCGTGCGCAAGAACTTCCGGGCCGTGGCGCGCCATAACCTCTTTGTTGGCGGTGGCTACGTGCTTCCCGAGGGACATGGCCTCGAAGATGTAGTCAAACGCGGGTTGCTGCCCTCCCATCGCCTCGACGACGACGTCGACTTTCGGGTTGTTCAAGATACTGCCTGCGTCAGTCGTGATGAGACCGGCCGGCACCTCATGGTCGCGGTACTTGACGGGGTCGCGGACCAGCACACCCTCGAGGACCACAGAGCACCCGACCGCAGCCTCGATTCGCTCGGCAGCCTCTCGTAATACCTGGGCCACGCCACTGCCCACGACCCCCAAACCTAGAAGGCCAACGCCGATTCTGGTTGGATTGGACAACTGCGGTTCTTTCAGGGAGATAGAGCTAGGGACGGACGAAACGAGTTGGTTCTCAGCCGACGGCATCTTACCTGCCGACGTGCTGCCCATGCCCGCGCGCTAGCGGGCTAACGCCGATTTCGCGAGGTAGGCAATGCCACCGGCCCGACCGGTCAGAGAGGGGTGTGCTACTCCCCTTTGGTCTCAGCGGCGGCGGGAGCCGCTTCAGCCTCTGATGCTTCCGCCGAATCGGCTTCGGGGGCCAGAGCTTCGTCGGAAGGCGCCTCGGCACTCGTGGCTTCCGCCGGAGGTGTCTCAGGAGCTGAGGCTTCGGTAGGTGGCGCCTCGGCCGCCTGAGCTTCAGCAGGCGCAGCCTTAGCGTCCGGCGCCTCGGCCGAAGGCGCCGAATCCGCAGCGGTCTCGTCCGGAGCAGGAGCAGCCGGAGGTGGAGGCGGAGGCGGAGGCGGGCGCCGCGAGGATTGCTCGAACCGGTCGCCACCTGGCAGTCGGTGCGTCCGGCTGTAGGGCAGCATCGCAAGATGTCTGGCGCGCTTGACGGCGCCGGCGAGCCCTCGTTGGTGTTTCGAGCAGGTGCCGGTCTTGCGCCTCGATTCGATCTTGAACTGGTCGGACAGGTACCGCTTGAGGGTAGCGGTGTCCTTGTAGTCGATATACGTTACGTGGTTTACACAGAAACCACATACCTTCCGCCGGGCGTAATAGCGGGGCCTGCCACGCCTCGGGCCACCTCTTGGGGGTCCAGCACCACGTCTCGGACCTGACGTCACTCTAAACCTCGATTCTCGGTAGCGAAAGACTTACCACGGAAGGTCCTCCACATCGCCTGCGGAAGCCGGCTCTCCTCCCTCTTCTGTACCTGCAGCTGTACCTGCAGCCTGAGGACGGTCTAGGAACCGAACGTCGCTTGCACGGATCTCATTGCCAGCCCGTAGTTGTCCGTCCTGGGTAGTCCACGGGCTACTCTTCAATCTTCCTTCGACGTAAACCCTCATCCCCTTTGTGACGTACTGGTTGCATGTCTCAGCGAGCCGGCCCCAAGTGTTTATCCGAAACCACTCCGTTTCTTCTCGCTGCTCGCCCTCAGAAGTCGTGTGGCGCCAGTTAGTTGCCACGTTGAAAGACGTTACAGGGTCGCCGTTGGGCGTGTACCTCATCTCAGGGTCATTGCCTACGTTGCCGATCACCAGCATCTTGTTCATCGACATGGCGTTACTGACCCCTCATCAATCTTCGGTCTTCTCAGGGGGCTTATGTGCCGAGCTCACCAGGAAACGAATGATGTCCTGTGACGCACTTAAGCTTCCGTTGAGACCGGCCAACGCGCTGCCGTCCAGGGAGAACCGAATCAGGAGGTAGTTACCTTCATTGAACTTCTTCACGGGAAAAGCGAGGGGACGAAGGCCCCAGACGTCGCGCTCCGCGATGCTGCCACCTTGTTCAGTGACTAGCGCCTCTAGGCGTTCTGTAGTGGCAGCGATCTCCTCTTCCGTTGCCTCCGGACTGAGCACGACCACCATTTCATATTCTCTTAGCTTTTCGGCTACCAAACACGACTCCTCGGCGCTACTTTCGGGGCGCGGCAGGGATTATAGCATGCAGTTGGAACGCGTCACAACGCGGACGGAAAAGCAGCGCGCTCCGGCAAAGTGGACGCCGTAGCGGCCGTCAGACGAATAGACGAATATAGGTACGTGAGACCGATGCTGGCAGAGCGTTTAGTAGCGGGGGCCTCCGCCACCACCACCACCGCCGTATCCTCGGTCTCCTCCACCGCCACCGCCGCCGCCACCACGCGGCTCTCGGGGCCGCGACTCATTGACGACTATGGGGCGGCCTCTAAGCTCGGAACCGTTCAGCGCCTCGATGGCCGCGTTGGCCTCGTCGCTGCTCGGCATCTCGACGAAGCCGAAACCACGCGACCGGCCCGAGTAGCGGTCCATAATGATTGTCGCCGACCCTACCTCGCCGTGTGCCTCGAAGGCCTGTCGCAGGTCTTCGTCTGTCGCCTCATAGGCGATCTTCCCAACGTAGATATTCATGCGGTGCTCCCGATGAACTCAATTTCTCCTCGGACTTGCCAAGCGCCGCACGCGTAGTCGACCGAATCTCCAACGCTTAAAGCGGAACATCCCAACACGATCTCGGAGTTCGGGCCATTGTAACATAAGGTCGCAACTCGGTCCGACGCTTTGACACTCAGTTTCACTCACAGCTATAATCAGGCTGGCGTGGGGGATATAGCTCAACTGGGAGAGCGCGGCGTTCGCAATGCCGAGGTTGGGGGTTCGAGTCCCCCTATCTCCACCAGCTACTCGTCACTACTCACCCCGAAGGCGTTCATGACAGAAGCGACGGTCGTTTACACACATCCTGACTGCGAGTATTCAGACGCCCTCAAAGCGGAGTTAGACACGGCCGGCGCAGTCTACGAAGAGGTCAACCTAGCACTACATCCCGAAGCCTGGTCCAAGGTCGAAAAGCTCACGGGCGGCGAGCGCATCACGCCGGTGACCGTCGAGGGGGAGCTCGTAACCGTCGGCTTCGGCGGTATCGGCTGAACCTTCTGAACGGGGCCGTCGGCCCCACACAACCGAGTCGACAGCGCAACCCGCTGTTCCACGCCGTCATGAGGTAGAGGCAGGCGCTTCTACCTCCGCCACCGGCGGTGGACTCAGAAGGGACTCCGAGCTCCCACGCCTTGCCGTCTCCAATCTTGATATTGTGAGCCCTCGATGAACACCCCGGACCTCTTCGATCTCCACGGCCGCGTCGCCATCGTCACCGGCGGCGGCACTCACCTGGGGCGAGCGATGGCCACTTCACTGGGAGAGCTGGGCGCGTCGGTTGCCATCGCCAGCCGGCGTCGCGAGCTGTGCGACGAGGTCGCGGCAGAGTTGCGAGCGGCCGGAATCGACTGCACCGGCCACGGATGCGACGTCACAGTTGAGGACGAGGTGAACGGGCTGGTCGACGAGGTCGTGGCAAGCCACGGTCGCCTCGACGTCATGGTCTGCAACGCCGGTGGCAGCGCTAAGCCTCCAACTTACGTCCCTGATGGCGACGTCGACGAGTTCACGAGCACCATTCAGCTAAACGTCACGGGCACCTACCTCTGCGCCCAGGCTGCCGCCCGGGTGATGATCCCGCAGCGGTCTGGCGCGATCATTACCATCGGCTCCATCCACGGCTTTAATACGAGCGACAAGCGCTTCTACGAGGGCACGGGCTTCAAGCGGGGCGCCGCCGCCTACCAGACCGCCAAGGGCGGCATAATCAATATGACGCGACACCTGGCCGGCGAGCTCGGAGAGTACGGCATCACCGCCAATTGCATCAGCCCAGGACAGATCCCGAAGCCGGATACCCACCGGCTAATCGCAGAGCGCGCGCTGGACGCCATCCCTCTACCACGCCCCGGCAGTCCCGACGACCTGAAGGGAGCGGTGGCCCTGCTGGCGTCGTCCGCGGGCGCCTGGATCACGGGCCACAACCTCGTCGTGGACGGCGGCTGGAGCATCTGGTAGGGAACAACGAGCCGGCTCGATAACCGATGGGAACAGAGATGGCACGACTGTCGTTGTGAGGAGTCCCGATGCGGCATCGGGCGACGAAGAACCCGCGGCGGTGCCCAGGCCTCAGCCCTGTCCTTCGTGCCAACGCAGCGTCGCCAGATTCTTCCGCAACGCTCAGAATCGTCCACGCCGATTGCTTCCGACGTAGGGGCAGACCTGCGTGTCTGCCGACGTCGCGATCACGCCGGGATGCGGGCGCATTGCAATGCGCCCGTACCAAAGAAAGCCCTCGGGCAGTTCTATTTTTTTACCGTTACCGAACGTGGACCGAGCCTGGGTCCGGCCGATCTCGGACCAATATTCTTGGACGCTGCAACCTTTTGTCCGAAACCTGGATTCTAATGTGGGCGAATAATCCTATGGAGGCGCGATGGGTAGGCTACGGGACGCTCTGGCCCGAGCCAAAGCAGGCGAAGTTGAAGGCTTCGCCGTCCTCGTCGAGCGGTTCCAGGACATGGCCGGTCGTGCAGGAGCTCCTGGCCCACGGGGCTGACCCAAGATCGACCGACGCGGTCGGCACGCCGGAACAGCGTGCGGCAGAAGCTGGGCACGATCAGATCGCTAGATTCCTCCGAATACAGCGCGGCCTAGTCCCTGGTTCACGAGCCTGACAAAAAACAGGGCCGCCCCGTTGAGCGGCCCTGTTCACTGGTCTCAGTTCGGCTTCGAGTTCAACGGCAGTCGGCGGCACCCCAGACCCCAGACCCCAGACCCCAACCCCCAAACCCCGTACCCCTCCTACACTTCCCGATACTCGCCTTCGACCGTACCCTCTTCCTTAGACTCCTCATCAGCACCTTCGGCGGGAGGCTCCTCGCCTCCGGCGCTGTCGCCGGCGCCGTCACCGCCGGGCGTCTGGCTGTAGACGATCTCGCCCACCTTCTGGATAGCGGCCTGGAGCTCTTCCATTGCCGTCTTGATCGCCTCTATATCCGCGCCGTTTAGCGCCGTCCGCACTGCTTCAACCTTGCCCTCGATCTCTTGCTTCAGATCGTCCGGGACCTTGTCCTCGTTGTCCTTCAGCAGCTTCTCAGCCGCGAAGGCGGCGTTGTCGGCGCTGTTGCGGATCTCTACCTCCTCAAGCTTGTGTTGGTCTTCCTCGGCATGGGTCTCTGCATCTTTGACCATCTGGTCGATCTCGTCTTCGGACAGGCCAGAGCTGGCCGTTATGGTAATCCGCTGCTCTTTACCCGTGCCCTTGTCCTTCGCCGATACCTCGAGGATGCCGTCTGCGTTGATATCGAAAGTTACCTCGATCTGAGGCGTGCCGCGTGCCGCAGGGAGAATTCCGTCCAGCATGAAGCGGCCGATCGTCTTGTTATCGACTGCCGTCGGACGCTCGCCCTGGAGAACGTGGACTTCGACGCTGGTCTGACCGTCGGCGGCGGTGGTGAACACTTCTGTCTTCGACGTCGGTATCGTGGTGTTTCGGGGGATGAGCGCCGTCGTCACGCCACCGAGCGTCTCGATCCCTAAAGTCAGCGGCGTAACGTCGAGGAGCAACAGGTCCTGCACGTCGCCCTGCAATACTCCGGCCTGGATGGCCGCGCCAACGGCGACTACTTCGTCGGGGTTCACGCCCTGGTGGGGCTCCTTGCCGAACAGGTCCACGACCACCTTCTGAACAGCGGGCATTCGCGTCATGCCGCCTACGAGGATGATCTCGTTGATATCGTCAGCGGTGACTCCGGCGTCCTTCATCGCCTGTTTGCACGGCTCGACGGTATCCTGCACCAGGTCTCCGACCAGCTGCTCCATCTTCGACCGGGTGAGGGTCATCACCAGGTGCTTAGGGCCGGAGGCGTCCGCGGTAATGAAGGGCAGGTTGATCTCTGTCTGAATCGTCGTCGAGAGCTCGATCTTGCCGCGCTCGGCTGCCTCTCGGAGCCGCTGCAACGCCATCCTGTCTTCCTTCAGGTCTATCCCTTGCTCCTTCTTGAACTCGTCGCTGATCCAGTCGACGATCCGCTGGTCGAAGTCGTCTCCGCCCAGGTGGGTGTTCCCATTTGTGGCTTTGACTTCGAAGACCCCTTCGCCTAGCTGGAGGACCGTTATGTCGAACGTGCCTCCGCCAAGGTCATAGACGGCGATGGTCTCCTCGGCCTTTTTTTCCAGGCCGTACGCCAACGATGCCGCGGTCGGCTCGTTGATGATCCGCAGGACTTCGAGACCCGCGATACGCCCGGCGTCCTTGGTCGCGTTACGCTGGCTGTCGTTGAAGTAGGCGGGCACAGTGATCACCGCCTGGGTGATCTTCTCTCCCAGCTTGGCTTCGGCGTCCTGCTTGAGCTTCTGCAGGATCATTGCCGACACCTCTGGTGGCGCGTGTTGCTTGCCGGTCATCTCCACATAGGCGTCGCCGTTGGAGTGCCCGACTACTTTGAACGGCATCATCTCTATGTCGCGCTTCACGGTGTCTTCGTCGAAGCGCCTGCCCATCAGCCGCTTGACGGAGTATATGGTGTTGTCCGGGTTCGTCACGGCCTGGCGCTTGGCCGTAAGTCCCACGTAACGCTCGCCATTCTTCGGGTTAGTCGCCACGACGGATGCTGTTGTGCGGCCGCCTTCAGCGTTCTCGAGCACCCGTGGCTCGCCGGCCTCGATCACGGCCATACAGGAGTTGGTGGTTCCCAGATCGATTCCCAGTACCTTAGGCATTCTGCGACTCCTCCTCGATTGGTTCAGATTCTGATTGACGCTCCGGCGCCTTGGCCACGATCACCTGCGCAGCCCGCAGGATCTTATCGCGATGCTTGTAACCTTCCCGGACCACTGATATGACGTGCCCTTCTTCAGGTTCGGTCGTTTCCTGATAGTGGACCGCTTCTGCCTCTCTCGGATCGAACGGCTGGCCGGCCGCCTCGATCTTGTTGACTCCCTCGGACTCAAAGAGCGTCTCGACGCTTCGCATCACGAGCTGAAGACCTTCAAGCCAGCCCGGGGCAACCGCGTCGTCCGGGATATGCGACATCGCTCGTTCGAGGTCGTCGACCACCAACAGGGTCTTGAGCAGCAATTGAGACGTGGCGTTGCGCCTGACCTCGGCAATCTCCTCGGCCGAACGCCTCTTGTAGTTCTCCAGATCGGCCTGGGACCGCTGCGCCATCGTCCGGAACTGCTCCTTCTCTCGAAGCGCCTCTTCGAGCACCTCCTTGTGCAGCTCCGCGTCGTCGGCTTGCCGCCCGACCTCTTCGAGGTTCCCGTCGTCTTCGGAGGGTTGGTCTTGTACCGTCATGTGGCTCGCTCCTCGGAGAATCGCCGTCAGAATGCCACGCCTCAGGCGATGTTGCTGCTACTTGGCGTGTGCGTGGATCAACTCGAACATCTCGTCCAGTGCTTGCTCGAGAAACCCCTTGAGCTGCACGGGTTCGACGGTGCTCAAACGGCCCTTGGTCTTCAACAAGTGATTGAAGAGGTCCAGAGTCAGCTGTACGCCCGCAAGATTGAGTCCCAGGTCCCCGACTAGATGCTTGATCAGCCGTAGCCGGGCGATGTCCTCTTCGGAATACAACCTCAGCATCCCGACCGTCCGCGACGGATTGACCAGGCCGGCCCGTTCGTACTTGCGAAGCGTCTGTGGATGCATCTCGAGTATCCGTGCCGCGACGCTGATGATATAGACGCCTTCCATCTGCCCCGGCGTGGAGCCGACAGCCGACGTAACAACGGAGTCGACAGTAATCCGCCGGGTCCGCCTCAAGCTCTTCCGAGAGTCTTCCAACATTTCACCTAACCCCAAAAACCCTCGCCCGTTATATTGGACAATGGAGAACGTGAACTGGTACGCGGCTGGTCCGGTTTCTTTCTCATCTCGCCGAATTCCGGTCCGCCAAGTCTTGGTCGCACGACAGTATAGAGTTTGATACGCCGCGTGTCAAGTCGTATAATATGCGGCTAAATACCCCGGCTGGCGAGATAAGAACCGAAAACCAGCAATCCGCGTCTAACGTATCAACACAGTAACTATCGAGACGGCGCGGTGCTTGCACCACAAGCGGCGGCCACAAAGGAGGTAAGAACAATGCTGCTTTTCAAAGCCTGTCCCAGGTGCGAGGGAGACATGCATACGAGTGGCGACATGTACGGCGACTACAAAGAGTGCCTTCAGTGCGGCTGGATTGTCGACCTTGAACAGTCCGGCCCGTTCAAGCTGGCGCCCGCTGTTCCGGCCAAGGTACTGACGGCTAAGAAGAGAAGGGTCGCGTAGTCACCACACTGGCGAGTTCGCTCATGTGAAAACAAGGACCCTCTCGACGTCGAGAGGGTCCTTCTCTATACCGTACCCTGTACCCCGTACCCCGTACCCCGTACCCTTCCTAGACTGGTCTCTCCCAAAAACGCTGCTCCTTCAATGGGTCCCCTTCCATGTGGTAGCCCCGGACCTCCCAGAATCCCGGCGCGTCGTCGGCCATGAACTCCAGGCCGTTGACCCATTTTGCGCTCTTCCATCCGTAGCGCTTGGGGACAACGAGTCGCATTGGTCCCCCGTGGTCCGGTTCCAGGGGAGAGCCGTCGTGGTTGTACGCGAATAGAACGTCGTCGTCCTGCAGGACGTCCAGTCCGACGTTCGTGGTGTAGCCGCCGTAGCAGTGCGCCATCACATATTTCGCCTCAGGTTTGGGCGCGATGGCGTTTGTTAGAGCGCTGAACGGAACCCCTTCCCAGGTATTCTCCAACCGGCTCCACTGTGTGACACAGTGGAATTCGGCGTCGAGCGTGACTTTGCCCAGATTTGTGAACTCCTCCCAATCGAAGGTGACCTCCTCTTCGACCAGTCCGAACACTCGGAACCGCCACTCCTCGAGATCGATAATCGGGGTGGGGCCAAAGGAGAGGACCGGAAACTTGGTGGTCAAGTACTGGCCGGGAGGGACATCCAGTCCCTCCTGGTCCTGTTTCACTTTCGTCAGCTTACCGAGCTTCTTTAGCATCGAAGTCTCCGTTTCTTCAAGCCTCGTCGGTCGCGTCCGCGGCCTCGAAAGCCAGAGCGGCAGCGCCGAGAAGTCCCGCATCGTCGCCCAGGTCGGACTTGATCACGGGAATCTTGTCCTGGTCCTTCCCGAGAACCCGCCGCTTGACCTCTTTCGTGACGCCGCGCAACAGCAGATCGAATTGCTGAGTCAGTCCCCCTCCAAGCACGATGAGGTCGGGATCGAAGGCGTGAATCAGGCCGACTATCCCGATTCCGAGGTTGCGCGAGGCCTCTGCAAAAATTCGCTGGCCCAGCAAGTCGCCCGAACGCGCGGTCTCGGCAACCATCTCAGCGGTCACGTTGTTTGGGTCGCCTCCCGACAAGTCGATCAGCGCACTTTTCTCGCCTGCGGCCAGGCTCTCACGAGCTATGCGGGCGACTGCCGTGCCAGACGAAAGCGCTTCTAGGCATCCTGTATTGCCACAGGCACAACGGGGGCCGTCCGCGTCTATCTGTATGTGTCCGATTTCGCCGGCGAAGCCCCGAGAGCCGACGTAGAGCCGTCCATCGATTATGATCCCGCCTCCGATGCCGGTGCTCACCGTCATGTAGATCATGTTCGTCGAGCCACGCCCATTTCCGAACCGATGGACCCCGATTGCCGCCGCGTTGGCATCGTTTGCCGCGTTAGCCGCGAGTGAAAACCGCTCGGTCAACACAGCGGTCAACGCGAAGCCGCCCCAACCTGGGAGGTTTGGGGCAGCGTACAGGACTCCAGTCTCGGGTTCGGTCGGCCCTGGCTGCGAGATACCGATACCGGCCAGCGATTCCATGTCCTCAGACTCGCTCACCTCTTCTATCGTCTCGATGACACGACCAAGCACTGCGTCGCGCCCTTCGTTTGCGAGCGTCGGCGCCGAGTGCCTGTTCACGATAGTCCCGCGTCGGTCGACTATAGCAGCGCGAATATTCGTGCCACCGAAGTCCACAGCAAGCGTCTTCTGTTTCATGCGCAGTACTTCTTCAATCTGATACGGTCACGGGCGCGCACGACCACCACGAAGGGCCGGATGCCCCAGTGATTGAATTCCCAAATGGTCGGGAGTCAAAAACCGATGGCGGTCCGGACGCGGACCGATGTCACGCCCCAAGCCGGTTCACTCCATCGAAAGCGGCCGTCTTGTAGCACTCGGCCAGAGTCGGGTAGTTGAACACCGTGTCCACGAAGTAGTGTATTTTGCCTCCGAAGGCCAGCACCGTCTGCCCGATATGGACCAGCTCCGCGGCGCCTTCCCCAATGACGTGGACCCCCAGCAACTCGTGAGTCTCGAGATGGAAGACGAGCTTCAGCAGGCCCGTACTATCACCAATAATCTGGCCGCGGGCGATCTCCCGGTACTGGGCCTTTCCGACCTCGTACGGAACGCCGTCCTCCGTAAGCTCTTCCTCGTTACGTCCGACCATTGAGATCTCAGGGATCGTGTAGATCCCAAACGGGAACAGCTCCGGCACGCTCTTCGCTTCTATACCCAATGCGTGACAGGCAGCCAGTCTCCCTTGCTCCGAGGAAGTCGAAGCGAGGCTTGGGAAGCCGATGACGTCACCTACGGCGTAGATGTGAGGGACCTCAGTCTGATAGGTCGATTTGACCTTGATACGCCCGCGGTCGTCGGCCGCGAGGCCCGCCGCTTCGAGATGCAACGCCTTCGTCGCACCCGTACGGCCGATGCTGTACAGCGCTTTCTCGGAAACGATCTGTTTTCCGCTCGCCAGATGGATCTCGACTCGTTCCCCCCGCGCGTCGTCTACGGGCGCTATGTCGCTGACCTCTTCGCCCAGACGCAACGTGACTCTCATGAGCCGAAGCTGGTAGACAAGCGCCTCCATGATCTCGCGGTCGATGAACGGCAGAAGCTGTGGGGCCTTATCGATGACAGTTACCCGGACTCCAAGTGTCGCGAATATGCTGGCGTACTCGAGGCCGATCACGCCCGCTCCGACGATAGTCATGGTTCGCGGCACGCTGTCGAGGTACAGCATGTCGTCGCTCAGGAATATACGTTTACCGTCGAAAGGGATATGCGGCACGGTCGTGGCAGCCGTTCCAGTGGCGATCACGATGCTGGACGCCGTTATCTCGCGATGCGCCGTCCCGTTCAGGGAGGTAAGTCGCAGAGTATGGGGGTCGACGAAAGACGCCTCAGAGGTGATCAGCTCGACGCGGTTGCGCATCAGCTGGTGGCGCATAACGTCGATCTCATGTCGCACGACGTACTCGGTCCGGAACAGCAGGTCTTGCATGCTGATGTTCTGCTTGACCGTGTACGATTCGCCGTACAGTTCGCGCTCGCGGTATCCGGTGAGATAAAGCGTCGCCTCACGAAGAGTCTTACTAGGAATCGTCCCCGTGTTAAGCATGACCCCGCCGACGACGTCGTTCCGCTCGATGAGCGCCACGCGCTTGTCGACCTTCGCGGCCTGCACCGCAGCACGCTGCCCGGCCGGACCCGACCCGATTATCACTATGTCGTAATCGTACTCAGCCATCAGTTACAGTGTGAATTAGGTAGGGTCCAAGTACTTCGCTACGAACGCGTCCAGAGGGCCTATTGTACAACACGGCCAGATTGGCCCAATCAATGAAGCTGGCACGGGTTTTCCTTCTTCACCTTTGGAGACGATTGTCGAAGATCCCGAGCCTCTCGGGGAGGAGGGGGAGATTCCGCGACCAGCCAACTAGCGATCGTCCACCACCCTCTGGACCTTCCTTGTCCCGCTGAAGTAGCCCTCGTCAACAAACGAGAAAGTCAGGCCAAGGTAGCCGCCTCGCACGAGGAACTCCAGCTCTCGATCACGGTCGAGCACCGTCCTCCTCATGGCGTCCTCAAGACCGCGCAGCCGGTCGGGCAGAACAATCGTCAACGCCTCTTTGTCGTGTCGCGTCACCTCAAGCTGCATCAGCCCCGTCGAGTCCGCCTGTTCGTAAACAGCATCTAGGACTGGAGCGTAGTGGACCTTGAGACCGAGTATAGAGAAGCTGTCATCGGCTCTGCCGACCACTTCGATCCGCGGATAATCTAGTCCGCAGGCGCACGGACCTGACCTGACAGCAATCTCGTCCCTCAACGCGTACCTCAGCAGCGGGAGCGTCCGCTGCTTAAGCGAGGTGACTACTATCTCGCCGGTCGACGAGGAGACATCGTCCTTGGCAACCTCGATGACGTTGTGGTCGGTGAAGACATGTATGCCGTCGTGCGCCGAGCATTCGGCTCCAAGCGACGACGTCTCGGTCGCTCCGTAGTACCCGAAGACCTCGACGCCAAGGTTCAACTCCAGGGCCCGGCGCGTGGCCCGAGACGGCGGTTCGCCGAAGTACACGACTTTCTGCAGATGTCCATGAGCGGCGGCGTACGCAAGCTTGAGGGATTCGAAGCAGCGCTCGACTATCGACGGAATCGTCACGATCACGGTCGGGTCGAGCGCGCGGAGGCTGGCCATTTCAGCCGTGAAATCCGGCCCCGCACAGTAGGCGTACGACTCCTGGACTCCCAGCAGGTCAAGCGCCTTCGTGAACGAAACCATCAGGTTAACGGGGTCAACGTCGAGGCAGGCCACCCGGTCTTCAGGGCCGATGCCAAACACCCCGAACATCTTCGCGAGCAACTCGTGGTCCGAGGCGTCGTCCTCGCTCGAGATGAACCTGCGTGATCGCGGGCCCATCGTGCCGGACGAGGTCTCGAGGTCGACGATGCGCTCACCCACCTCCAGACTCTCATCCATCAGCGCCACGAAGCGCTCGCCCTGTAGAAGAGGCAGGCTCTGCAGGATAGCCAGAGGGTCGCCCTCGACGATGTCGGCGCGAGAAATGCCAAGCTCCTCGAAGACCTCGCGGTAGGTCTGGAAGGACGAATAGCAACGCAGAAGGCACTCGCGGAGTACCTTGATCGAGCTATCTGATATGGACCCGACCAATTCCAACGTCGACATCGAATGTTCGTCATCCCAATCCTTCATGAAAGGCAGGTTATCCCATTGTTCTTACGTGATCTAGACGCTTACGGCAGGCAGCCTGCCTGACTTGAGGGTAACCTTCCCAATGCGGGGCGGCTCTCTTGATATGACAGCCTTCTTGTTGAACGGAGCAAGGAACCACTTTGACCGACAGCAGTGACCTAGTACGTAAAGCACAGGCGGGCGACCTTGAAAGCTACGAGGAGATCGTAAGACGGTTTCGCGCCTCGGCCTTCGGTCGCGCCTTCGCGCGGCTTGGTGACAGCCATCTTGCCGAGGACGCCGTGCAAGAGGCGTTTGTCGAAGCCTACCGGAACCTGGGTTCGCTGACCGCGCCTGAGGCTTTTCCGTCCTGGTTTCAGAAGGTTGTCGCGACAGCATGCGATCGAATGACGCGAAGAAAAACATTGCCAACAGGCCCCTTGCTCGACGCTTCGGAAACGGCAGAGCGAGAGGACGCGCCTTTCGAGAGTCTGGAGCGCCAGGAACGGGACAGGACGGTGCACGCCGCCATCCAGTCCCTGCCTGATCGCCAGAGAACGGTTACGGCCCTGTATTTCATCGGCGGAATGACCCAACGCGAAATCGGGGACTACCTCGGTCTGTCGGAAGCGGCGGTAAAGAAGCGACTGTTCAACGCGAGACGAAAACTCAAGGAGTACGTGATCAACATGGCGAGGACTATATCGGACGAGGCGATGTCGGCGAATGGTGTGTCTGCAAAGGTAGTTGCGGAGCTGGTGAGCCGGCCTCAACCTCTCCTGATCGAAGATCACCCAATTCGCGCGATCGTCGACCAGATCAAATCGGCCTTACCGGGATATGAGACAGTCGAGAGCCGAGAGGTTGAGGAGAGAGACATCTACCCCTCGATCCGCAGAGAATACTTCGCCGGATACGGGGACGGTTACAGTCTCGACGCCAACAGCATGCTAAGGACCCAGACGAGCGGGGCCACGTTGCGTGCAATTCAGGGACGGGAGCCTCCGGTGCGTTTGATTACGGCCGGCCGTGTCTTCCGACCTGGCGAAGAAGAGGACGAACTGCACCTCAAGGTCTTCCATCAGCTGGACTTGATATGCGTGGAGCCAGGCGTCTCAGTAGACATACTCAAGGCGACGCTCAAACAGGTCCTCTCGGTGGTTCTCGGCGCGGTCGACGTCAGGTACCGCGAATGCGACTACGGCTGGGTGGACGGAGGGATGGACGTGGACGTCAAGACGAAGCAGGACTGGCTGGCCGTGGCCGGATGTGGGATGCTCAAACCAGCAATGCTTCGCGAGGCGGGGCACGATCCTCTGCAAGTCAATGGCTACGCCTTCGGTCTGGGTCTGGAGAGGCTGGCGCAGCTGAAGCTCGGGCTGGAGAGCATCCATGAGCTATGGCGTCCACCTTATCTACAACCCGCGTAGATCCACGCACGCACCGGAGTGGCTATCCCTCTGTCGCCAGCTCGATGAACTCGATGGGGTCAGTACCCGTCTGCTTCACCCGGTCCGGAATCTCGATCCTCAGCAACGGCTGAACCTTGTTGTGCAGCGCCGTCACGACCAGCCTGCTTGTGTCGGACGTCTCGAAGTAATACAGATCCCTGTTCAGCGAGTACCGCACTCCATCGTTGGACTGGCCCAGGAAACCCAGCTCGTCGACCAGGTACATGTCGAGCTGTTGGAAACGGCGCAGCATCTGGGTCCGACGAAACGTCACGCATAGTCTGGTGGCCGACGGCAAAAGGCTCTCGTCCAGAGGTTCAGCGGCGAGCACGAGAACATCGGGCCGTACAAGTCCGAGGCGCTCGTATGTCCTGTCGTCCGTTGAGTCGATGAACAGGTGCGAAGGCACGCCTGCGTAGATCAAGATCGTCGCCAACTCGGCACCGAACTGACGCCGCCCGGATGACGCCACGACGGCACCCGACCGGACCTCGTCGAGCGGCAGGCACTCCTTGACGGCGTCGGCGAAGACATCGTAGCGAGACTCGCCCTCGTCAGGCCCCTCCGCGACCGCCACCGAGTCGGCCGATTGTCCGCGGTACGGGCCGACAATCCAGTCGACCTGACCGGGCTCGGCCAGAACGTCGGCCAATCGTTGCCGGCGGTACCTTTCCAGCGGCGTCAGTGGTATCGCCGCGAAATCATCAAGGCTTTCGACATTGGCGTGTTCGCCCAAGAATCCTGAATAGAAAGTCGTTTTGCTTGCGGCCTGCACGACACCGCCAAGCAATTTCAGAAGATTGTCCGGTTGGTTGTACGTCCTCATGTTCCAAAGCCGTCTGGGTTGCACACGTAGCGACGCGTTCCGACGATCGCGGTGGCAATTGATAGGCAGGTCATCTCATTATAGGGGCACTGTTCGAGCGAAACGGGCGATTTAGCTCAACTACCGGTATGCTAGAATCACCGCCGAACCGCACCCGCACGCGATTCTCGGAGAGCAGCCGAATGATCGAGACTGTCGACGCCACAGCGACCAGACCCCAAGTAGTCGATGCTCTGGCCGCAGAGGTCAAGGACACCCCGGCCTTCGTCTACGACGAAAGGGAGGTACACAGGCTGCTCGCTTTGACCGGACGACTACGAGGACGCTGCGACGTCCTGTTCTCGACGAAGTCGCTCCCCCTCGCCTCGGTTATCGAGCATATGACACCACACCTCGACGGCTTCGCCGCCAGCTCGCTGTTCGAGGCCCGGCTGGCCCGCCAGACTGCCGGTCCGGACGCGTCCATCCATCTTACGACTCCGGGCATCAGACCGGACGAGGCAAACGAGATCGGCCAGCTCTGCGACTTCGTGTCGTTCAACTCCCTCGGGCAGTGGGAGCGGTACAGGGCCGAAATGCAGCCCGCAAGCGGCGGCCTGCGTGTGAACCCCCAGCTCTCCTTTCTTGACGACGAACGCTACGACCCCTGCCGCCCCCACTCCAAGTTGGGCGTCCCACTCGACACGCTCATAGAGGTCGTCGAGCGACAGCCTGAGCGGCTTGAAGGCCTCGAAGGCATCCACGTTCACGCAAACTGCGACGCGACCGACCTCCGCCAGCTGGACGCCACGGTAGAGCACCTCTGCTCGCGACTCGACAGTCTCTTAGGACGGCTCAGCTGGATCAACCTCGGCGGGGGCTACCTTTTCGGGGGTCCCGACGACGTAAACGCGGTTGCGAGGGTCGCGGAGACTCTAGAGAAATCATACAGCCTGCGGGTGATCATCGAGCCCGGAGCGGCTCTTGTCAGGACAGCTGGCTACGTCGTCGCCAGCGTTTTGGACCTTTTCGAAAGCGAAGGCAAACAAATCGCGGTCCTCGATACGACGGTTAACCACATGCCCGAGGTATTCGAGTACGGATATGAGCCCGAGGTTGCCGGCCATCACGACGGCGCACCGCACGAGTACATTCTGGTCGGCTGCACCTGCCTGGCAGGAGACATGTTCGGTACGTACCGTTTCGAAGAGCCCCTCGATCTCGGCTCCAGGGTCGTTTTCGCCGACGCAGGCGCTTACACGCTCTCCAAGGCGCACACTTTCAACGGGATCAACCTTCCCAGTATCTACGCTTTGACGCCCGACGGCGAGTTCATTCTCAAGAAGCGGTTCAGCTACGCGGACTATTCCGAGCGCTGGGGCCAGAATGCAACTGTCTGAAAGAGAGTTTAACGTCCGGCTGTCCGGGGATGGCGCGCCGGTCCTCGAAAGCCTGGTCCACGCTACGGACCGCGAGTTGAGCGACGGTAAGGTACCGCTGCGGTTCGTGGTAACCGCTTCGGACGAAGGGCACTACCAATGTGAGGTTGGCGTTCAGCTCGGCGGAGCTAGAGTGCCGGCGTCGATTTTCGACTTTGTCCACAGGCGCCATGAGAGCGTCGATACCTTCAACGCCGTCATGCTGGTACCTACGGGTATAGGGGCGGAAATAGGCGGCCACGCCGGCGACGCCACACCTGCCGCGAAGCTCCTTGCATCTGTCTGCGACACGCTCATCACGCATCCCAACGTTCTCAATGCTTCCGACATCATCGAAATCCCCCACAACACCCTCTATGTAGAAGGAAGCGTGATTTCCCGGCTACTCATGGGAACAGTCGGGCTCCGCAGAGTACGTAACAACCGGGTGCTCGTAGCCGTTCACGAACATAGCGAAGAGGTGTTCACGAAATCGGCGATCAACGCCGTCAACGCCGCCCGCGCCTCATACGGCCTGGTCTGCCCGCGCGTCGTCCGGCTCGACCGGAACTTCGAGATGGGGTCGCTTTATACCGCGTCGGGCAGGGCGTCAGGAGAAGTCCGCGGCATGGACGGGCTACTGGCGGCCCTCGAAAGGTACCGTTCCGACTACGATGCCGTAGCCGTATCGTCGATCATAACTGTCCCTGAGAGCTACCACCGGGACTACTTCGCCGGTGGAGGGGCGATGGTCAATCCCTGGGGCGGCGTCGAAGCGCTACTTACCCATGCCCTTTCGTCCAGCTACAACGTGCCAACGGCCCACTCGCCGATGCTGGAGTCCCAAGAGATCGCCAACATGGACGTGGGGGTCGTCGATCCTCGAATGGCCGCCGAAGTCGTTTCAGTGACGTTCCTGCTAAGTGTTCTCAAGGGACTGCAGCAGAGCCCAGCGATCGTCGACGCCCCGGTCGACATGCGCGAACCCGGCGTCTTTACTGCCCGAGACGTCTCTTGCCTCGTGATTCCTGACGGATGTGTAGGACTCCCGACACTGGCCGCGCTGGAACAGGGGATCCCGGTGGTTGCCGTCCGCGAGAACCGGAACCTGATGCAGAACGACCTCTCTGCCCTTCCGTGGTCCTCAGATCAGCTCCACTTCGTCGAGAACTACTGGGAGGCAGCCGGCGTCCTTGCCGCGCTCAAGACCGGAATCGACCCCGGATCGGTGCGTCGGCCGATCGGGCTGGCCGAAGTGGACGTCGCCCAGGAACGAGAGTCCCTCACCACGAGAGAACTGGCAACGAGGCTCGCGACCTTCTGAAGAGAATGAGTTGGGGGTTAGGGATTAGGGGTCAGGGACCTGGACCCCTAATCCCCAGAACCTAACCCCTTCCTTCCCTAGCGGCCAGAAATGATTGGCGCTATTCTGGATCGGATGTCACCTCGCTTCCCACCCTGGACCTTGCACTTTAGAACGGCGTCCGCACTGACGATAGTCGCTCTTTTCTTGCTTTTCGTTGCTCATCCTACGTCGCTGGCCAACCCCGGCGTTGGCGACATCACCACAGTCGCAGGAGGTGGCGTCGGCGACGGGAGCGTCGGGATACTCGCCAGCCTCGCCGCGCCGAGAGGCGTGGCGACGGACAACGCCGGCAACGTCTATATCGCCGATCCCGAAACGCATCGCATTCGTCGCTGGGACCGTGATACAGGCGTGATCACAACCTACGCTGGAAACGGCACGTCTGGCTTCGGAGGAGACCTCGGCCCCGCAACGCAAGCCAACCTGAGCTTCCCGGAGGGCGTTGCGTTCGACTTGGCCGACAACCTGGTGATCGCCGACACGGAGAACAACCGGATTCGGAAGGTGGACGCCGTTACCGGTATCATCACGACGATCGCGGGAAACGGAAGCTTCGCGTTCGCGGGCGACGGCGGTCTCTCCTTGAGCGCCAGCCTGCGGGCCCCTCGCGACGTCGCTGTCGATATTCGGGGAAACGTTGTCATCGCCGATACGTTCAACAACCGTGTACGTCGCATCGAAGGGACCACAGCAGTCATAACCACGGTAGCCGGCGACGGCACTTTCGGGTATGCAGGCGATGGCGGAAGCGGTGTAAACGCCAGTCTTCGACACCCGGAGAGCGTCGCGACCGACGCCCAGGGCAACGTCTATGTCGCGGACTCCGGAAATCATAGAGTCCGACGAGTCGAGATAGCCACCGGCGTGATCAGCACCTTCGCCGGGACCGGTGTCGAAGGCTCCTCCGGAGACGGCACGGCCGCCTCGACCGCCCAGCTATTCCAGCCGAGCTCGCTCGCTTTCGACTCTGTCGGGAACATGTATATCGCCGACACGGGCAACAACCGAGTCCGGAAGGTGGCCGTGTTCAGCACCCTGATTACGACGTTGGCCGGTAATGGGCTGGCCGAATTCGGCGGCGATGGCGACGACGCCTCCCTCTCGCGTATCAACGCACCCAGGGGAGTGGCGTTAGACAGGCAGGGCCACATATACATCGCCGATACCGGCAATCACCGTGTCCGGCGGGTAGAAGCGAGCATCAACACCATTTCGACGGTCGCCGGGCAGGCCAGCAGGAACTTCTCCGGAGACAATGGCCCGGCGACCAGCGCGACCATGTTCAAACCCGAAGCCGTGGCCGTCGACAAGAACGGCAATATCTATGTTGCGGACACCAACAACCACCGTATTCGCAGGGTAGACGCGGCCACGGGCCGGATTACTACGGTAGCAGGCATTGGGAACCCTCTGTTCTCCGGTGACTTCGACAAGGCCGTCAACGCTGGGTTCCGCTTCCCGGAGGGGATCGCGGTGGACAGCAAGGGCGCCATCTACATCGGCGATACCTTGAACAGCCGGGTCCGCAAGATCGACAACCAGGGCATAATTCGTACCCTGGCCGGTAACGGCGGATTCGCCTTTACCGGCGACGGGGGACACGCCTCCATCGCCACGCTCCGACTGCCGCGCGGCCTGGCCGTCGACTCGCGAGACAATCTGTACATCGCCGACACCGAAAACCACCGTATACGGATGGTCGACTCGAGGTTAGGGATAATCAAGACCGTGGCCGGGTCGTCCTCTTCGGGCTTCGGCGGCGACGGCGGCCAGGCGACCAATGCCAGCCTGCTGTCGCCAGAGGGCGTCGGGTTAGACTCGGAAGACAATCTATACATAGCGGATACAGGCAATCACCGTGTCCGTAGAGTCGATGCGGACACCGGCGTGATTACGACCGTCGCGGGCAACGGGGATCAGGGTTTTTCCGGTGATGGTGGGCCCGCGCTGAACGCCAGCCTTTCCGCCCCAGAGGACGTCGCGTTGAGCCATGATGGAGATGTCCTCATCTCGGATACGCTCAACAACCGGGTCCGCAAAGTAGACATAGCCACGGGCGTCATAACCACTATCGCCGGAACGGGTATCTTCGCACTCACGGGCGACGACGGACCGGCAACCGGCGCGAGCCTGGGCCAACCACGTGGTCTGGCGGTAGACAAGTCAGGTAACCTCTATATCGCTGACACGTGGAACCATCGGATCCGCGTGATCGAAGCCGTCGCGGCCGCACAGCCAACCCCCACTCCCACCGCGACTGCGACACCCTCCCCAACCGCGACCCCGACACGCACACCGACGCCAAGCCCAACCCCTACACAGACGGCCACGGCTACTCCGAGCCCAACCGCCACGCCGACGGCCACACCAATGGCCACTCCGACTCCGACTCGGACTGCGACACCGACGGCATCTCCAACTCCAACTCCCGCTCCTACTGAAACGCCGAGTCCCACTCCGTCGGCTACCCCAAGCCCCCAGCCAACAGCGACTCCGACCGACACACCCGCGCCATCTCCAACGGTCGAGGCATCGCCGGAGCCGTCTCCGCCGCCGATCACCGGGACACCGGCCGCTACGCCAACCGCTCTGGCCGTCAGCCTGACGCCGGCGCCACCTGTTCTGACGCCCCAGCCGACTCCCGAACCAGGCTCGCCGGCGACACCGGAAGAGGACGTGACGGATCCCGCCATCGTGATCGTGATAGCGGGAGTGCTGGCATCCTTCCTGATCGTTGGCGTAACGGTCTTCCTGCTTACGCAGGGCAGCCGTCGCAGGCTCGGCTAGAGCCGCGAAATATTGACACTGCCGTAGAGACGCCCCCACGGCGTCTCTACCACCCCGTGGAAGGTGGTTACTTCAGGGCGGTGACCGTGCCGACTTCGCCTCTTGTACGACACTCTCACACCGCGTACAGTTACCGCCGAACATCCTGAAACTCCACCTTCTCGAATGCTCGATTTCTACGACATCTCCGCTTTATTCACGCCTGAAGAACGCCAGACCCAGGCCTCGCTACGCGAGTTCCTCGAAGCGGAGGTCATGCGTCACGTACGGGACTGGTGGGAGGATGGCACGTTTCCAGACCACCTGGCGCCTAGGTTCGGGGAGATGGGCCTGCTGGGAGCGAGTCTGCCCGGTCCGGATCAAACCCCATCCGTGAGTAGCGTCGGCTACGGACTGGTCATGTACGAGCTGGAGCGGGTCGACTCCGGGCTCAGGAGCTTCGCAAGCGTCCAAGGGTCGCTCGTGATGTACCCCATCCACAGCTACGGGTCAGACGAGCAACGCCAACGCTATCTCCCCAAGCTCGCCGCCGGGGAGATGGTCGGGTGCTTCGGCCTCACCGAGCGAGAGGCCGGCTCGGACCCCGCTTCTATGACGACGCAGGCCAAGAAAGATGGCGACGACTACGTCCTCAGCGGCGCCAAGATGTGGATTAGCTGCGGTGCCTTCGCGGACGTCGCGATCGTATGGGCCAAGGACGACGAAGGGGCCGTCCGCGGATTCATCGTGCCGACCGACTCCCCAGGCTTCGCCGCTCACCCAGTCCGGCGCCAGATGAGCCTGCGGGTCGGCGGCGTCGCCGAGCTGGTCCTCGACGGGGTCCGGGTTCCTCAAGACCAGGTCCTCCCTGGCGCGCGTGGCCTGTCAGCGCCGTTATCGTGCCTCACCCAGGCGCGATACGGACTCGTCTGGGGCGCGATGGGGGCTCTCGAGGCCGTCTACTCCGAGGCGCTCGAGTTCGCCAAAACCCGAGTGACGTTCGGCAAGCCCATCGCCGCCAGGCAGCTGGTCCAGGAAAAGCTCGTCCGGATGCTATCCGACCACACCAGCGGACTCCTGCTGGCATGGCGACTTGGCCGGTTGAAAAACGACGGAGACCTCGACCACACCCAGGTCTCGCTGGCCAAGCGGCGTAACGTGCGAGCGGCGCTCGAAGGGGCCCGCTCCGCCCGCGAGATCCTCGCCGCCAGCGGCATCACCCTTGACCACCACGTCATCAGGCACATGCTGAACCTGGAGAGTGTCGACACCTACGAGGGCACGTACGACATCCACACCCTTGCCCTCGGTCGGGAAATCACTGGACTCGGAGCCTTTCGTTAGGGGGCAAGATGGGCGCACTCGACGACGTCATCGTATTAGACCTCTCCAGGCTTCTCGCCGGGCCGTTCTGCACGCAGACCCTGTCCGACCTCGGCGCGACGGTCTGGAAGATCGAGCCGCCATGGGGCGACGATACCAGGAAGCTGGGACCGCCCTTCGTAGGCGACCAGGCCGCCTACTACCTCGCAACCAACAGGGGCAAAAAGAGTGTCGCCATCAATCTGAAAGAGCCGAAGGGGCAAGAGCTGGTCCGCGGCCTCGCCCGCCAGGCCGACGTGCTGGTCGAGAACTTCAAGACTGGCGACCTTGCCCGCTATGGACTCGACTACGAAAGCGTGGCCGAGATCAACCCCGGTATTGTCTACGCCTCCATCACGGGCTTCGGACACACTGGGCCTCGAGCCGCCGAGCCCGCCGTCGACACGACCCTGCAAGGGCTGACCGGCCTGATGAGCATCACCGGCGAAGCTGACGGCCCGCCCGTGAAGGTCGGCGTCGCGGTGATCGACCTTCTCACGGGCCTCCTGGCCGGAGTCGGAGTCCTGGCGGCCCTGCGCGAGCGGGAGCACAGCGGTCGCGGCCAGGCTCTCGACCTGTCGCTCTTCGACGTCGGGCTGATGAGCATGGTAAACGTGGCCCAGAACTACCTCACCACCGGCGAGCCACCCGGTCGCCTTGGCAACGCCCACCCGCAGATCGTCCCGTACCAGGGCTTCGAGGCGGCCGACGGCGACTGGTTCATGTTGGCATGCGTCAACGACGACCAGTTCCAGCGTCTCGCTGAAACGATCGGACGACATTCGCTCGCCGACGACGCCCGTTTTCGGACCAACTCGGACCGCGTAGAGAATTACACGGTCCTCGCGCCGATACTTGAGGACGTGTTCCGCTCCAAGACTCGCTCCGAATGGGTCGACATGCTTTCAGACGCGAAGTTGATGGCGCTCCCCATCAACAACTTCGCGGAGGCCTTGGCCGAGCCCCAAGCGGAAGCTCGCAAGGCCACATGGGACGTTCCTCACCCATCACTGGGTAACGTCCGTCTGATGGCCAACGCCCTTCAGAACATGAGCCGCACCCCCGCCACACCCCAGGGCCACCCGCCGCTCTTGGGCGAACACACCTTCGAAGTACTGAAGGAAAAGCTTAGCGTCGACGCCGTGGAACTCCAAACCCTCGAAAATTCCGGCATAATCAAAGGCTCCCCGTCTCCTTAACCCCAATCCCCAGCCCCTAACCCCTAACCCTGTACCCCCTCTATAATGCCTGCATGCTCGTACGCGACGTAGGCGAGACCAGGCTGATCGAGTTGCTGTCGGAGGCCATCGGGACCGACGCGACGGACCAATATGACGCCCATCGCTTCCTTCTTCGGCTCGGCATCGGCGACGACGCCGCCGCATGGCAGGGCCCGGCGACGACCGCAGTGGCCACGGCGGACGCGTTGGTCGAAGGTGTGCATTTCGACCTGGACCGTATCAACTGGGCGGACCTTGGCTGGAAGTCCCTGGCGGTCAACCTGAGCGACATCGCAGCCATGGGTTGTGTTCCGTTGTACTCGACGGTCACGTTGGGTCTTCGGGGCGACCTCCCGGTCGATGGAATCGAAGCGATGTACCGAGGGATCGCCGACGTATCTCGCGAGTTCGGCGGTCAGGTCGTCGGAGGGGATGTCGTAAGGTCGCCCACTGTCTTCGTCGCGGTCGCGATGTACGGGACGGCCACGCCCAAAGAGGGCAACGGTGGCACGCCCGCTGAACCACTCCTGACACGCGGTGCGGCATCGGTCGGCGACGTGATCGCCGTGACCGGCGCCCTCGGCTGCTCGGCCGGTGGCCTCCGGGTCCTGCGAGGAGAACCCGGGGAGCGCCCCGGCGCCGAGACGGCCGCCCATCTGGTCGAGGCACACAACCGGCCGGTGCCTCGCGTCTCTTCCGGGATCCAGCTTGCCCGTCGGGGCGTCAAAGCAGCCATCGACATCAGCGACGGCCTTGTCGCTGACCTCGGCAAGCTGTGCGAAGCTAGCGGTGTGTCCGCCGTCGTCCACGCAGACAAAGTTCCGGTCGACGACCATCTGAGATCAGCGTTTCCCGACGATTGGCTGTCGCTAGCCCTGGCCGGCGGTGAGGACTACGAGCTGCTCTTCACCGCTACGCCGGAACTCATGGGCGAGCTGAAGCCGGCCATGGACGTCCAGACTGCGACCATCGGAGAGGTGGCGGAAGGCCCGCCTCGAGTCACCGTTCTCGATGCGAATGGCGCGCCCATTGCTATCGAACGCCGAGGCTGGGACCACTTCGCTGCGGACCACTGAATCCGTACACTGAGCACCTGAATCCTCGGATCGCGAGATAGGCTGGCAAACCACCAATTGCCCGACCGTTAGTGGGTGAGCCCGTCCGACCACCACGTAGGGGCGCATCGCATGCGCCCCTAAAACCTCTCAACGCTACAGTGAGTTAGCTTATCGAGCCAGCTAAGAGTTTACCCTTAGGTGCTAACCCCTAGAAGAATGGTACAATGACGCGGGCCCTGCTTTGCGGAACGTTTCAAGGATCACCTGCCCCTTGGACAGCACTCCGCTCAGCGGGGCTTCCTTTCTTTCTGGATGGCTCCCGACCGATCATCGTCCAGACCCCGCAATTAACACCTCATGGTGTAAGACCGCCGACCTCTGGAAGAGCGCCGATCGCACGACGAAGTCGCCTCGGTTCTGATAACATCCCACGCGTCCGGGCTTGTACCCGGATGAAACTCGTTTCGAGGTCGCAGAATTGGGCAAGCACTACGACGAAGCACTGATACCCGATGAGATGCGTCGCAACTTCGACGTTTACGACAGGATTCGCGAGATCGGCATGGATCTGGGCACCTTCGATCAGAACGTCACCTCCCTGGCAGGCAACAAGCTGGCCCACGCGGTCGTCCAGGAGAGCGGTCTTGTCTTCCTATCGGGTGCCTCCGGCGGGACGTACCCCATGAACGACGACGAGGACCGCATCAAACACGGTCAGCAAGGCGCACAGGACGTGGCCGACACGCTGATCGCCAGGCTCCATTGGACCCTTAGCTGCGGTGGAGAGGGCGACCTCAACGACGTACTCTACACCGTAAAAGCCCTGGGTATGGTGGTCTCGCCCGGAGGAGGCGCCACAAGCGCCGCGCCCTCCGTCACCAACGGCTTCTCCGCCAGGTGGCACTCGGTCTTCGGTGGCGGCCTTAGCGACTACGCCGACAACGGCGTCGACCCAGGCGGTTTCGCCGGAGTCCACGCCCGCAGCGCCGTAGGCGGCTTCGACGGCCGGTTCTCGATAGAGCCGGAGATCATCGTCGCCATTCCGCCGAGCCTGTCCCGCGAAATCATCATCAACCGCGGGTGGGCCTTCCCGCTCCCGCCGGTGATGCTCGAGAAGGTCAAGGCTTCTCATTAGCTGATCCGGGGGAGTTCTTACCTCCTCTCCCTCGTGGGAGAGGATTGAGGTGAGGGTCGTTCGGCTTCTTGTGCCTACTTCAGCTTGTGGGGCCGGTGACCCTGTCTAACGCTACCACGAACAATGACCTCCACGTCCCCTCCACCGGCGCTCTTCACCGACCTCTACGAGCTCACGATGGCCCAGGCCTACTGGCGAAGTGGTACCACCGCATCGGCCACTTTCAGCCTCACGTTCCGTAGCTATCCACCGGACCGCGCCTACTTCGTCCTCGCCGGCGTCGACGACGCTCTTCGCTACCTGGAGAACCTCCGCTTTTCGGCCGAGGACATCGAGTACCTCCGTTCCCTCGAAAGGTTCGACGAAGCCTACCTAGCCTTCCTGCGCGACCTGCGTTTCACCGGATCGGTTCGCACGATGAGTGAAGGGGCCATCTTCTTCGCGGAGGAGCCGGCCATCGAAGTCACCGCCCCGATGATCGAAGCGCAGATCGTAGAGACCGCCCTTCTCAACCAGATCAACCTCCAGACCATCTTGGCAACGAAGGCATCGCGAGTCGTCCACGCCGCGCGCGGCAAGGCCATCGTCGACTTCGCGGCTCGCCGGACCCACGGTGTTGACGCGGCCAACAAGCTTGCCCGCGTTAGCTTCCTTGTAGGATTCGCAGGCACCAGCAACCTCATGGCGGCGAAGCTCTACGACATTCCCGTCTTCGGGACCATGGCCCACTCTTTCGTCGAGGCCTTCACCGACGAGCAAACCTCCTTCCAGGTGTACGCTGACGCCTTCCCCGACACGACCACGCTTCTCGTCGACACGTACGACACCCTAGAAGGCGTTGGGAAAGCAGTCAACGTGGCAAAGAATATGGAGCGTCGCGGACACGCGCTCCGTGCAGTGAGACTCGACAGCGGCGATCTTCTCGACCTATCTCGCAAGACCCGCGACCTCCTCGATGCGGCGGGCCTGCCTCATGTCGAGGTCTTCGCCAGCGGGAGCCTGGACGAGTTCGCGGTGGACGCGCTTCTTGCAGCCGGTGCCCCGATCGACGGGTTCGGCGTAGGGACAAAAGTTGGCGTCTCCGCCGACGCCCCGTGGACCGATTGTGTGTACAAGCTAGTCGAATACGACGGCAGGCCCACCCTGAAGCTCAGCCAGGGAAAGCAGACTCTCCCCGGCCCAAAGCAGGTCTACCGTTTCAGAGACTCCGACGGTGTCTACGCCCGCGATGTCATCGCCACCGCGGACGAACCGGCCCCACCTAACGGCAACCCGCTGCTGAGGGACGTCATGGCCGGCGGAAAGCGACTGGAACCGCCACTCTCGCTGCAGGAGCTGAAGGAAGAGTTCGGGCGCGAATCCGAATCGCTGCCGGCCGTGCACAAGGAGCTCAGGTCACCTGCGAACTACCGCGTCGGCATAAGCGATTCGCTCGACGCGTTGCGTCAGGCGGTTTCCAACGAGCTACGCCGCAGCCAGACGAGCGGGCATTGACCTGATTAGTCGTGAGACACTCATGTTTTGACTATCGTCCTGGGAAGCGGAGCGGCAAATCCGTTCCCCTTCGCAAAGGGGGCAGAGCCGGACCATTACCTTATTTTCACAAGCTGCCTAGCCGGTTGTAGCGAGGATTCCAACGCTGGTCGGATTGGCTAATCGTGAGACGCGCATGTTTTGATTATCGTCCCGGAAAGCGGAGCGGCAAATCCGTTCCCCTTCGCAAGGGGGGGCAGAGCCGGACCATTGCCTTATTTTCACAAGCTGCCTAGCCGGTCGTGTAGCGAGGATTCCAACGCTGGTCGGATTGGCTAGTCGTGAGACACGCATGTTTTGACTATCGTCCCGGGAAGCGGAGCGGCAATCCGTCCCCTCTTTGCAAAGGGGAGGCAGAGCCGGACCATTGCCTTATTTTCACAAGCTGCCTAGCCGGTCGTGTAGCGAGGATTCCAACGCTGGTCGGATTGGCTAGTCGTGAGACACGCATGTTTTGATTATCGTCCCGGGTAACGGAGCGGCAATCCGTCCCCCCCTTTGCAAAGGGGGTCAGGGGGATTTCCCTCCAGTGCTCGCGGCGCAGCCTTCCCCAAGCTGCTCAGGTCTTACCTCGAGGTGCGCGATACCCATGATGTGCTTCCTCCACGACTCGAATTCGTGTGTCCGACGGCCTCTTGAGAGCGCAGAATAGCACAGTCCTCCGCCGACCTCAGAGCCGAAGGCTCGTCGCGGATGTTATCGGGGCCGTGGCACCGCCAACCTTCCGAGCGGAAAGGCCGTCATGCTATAATTATCGAAGCGCGCATGTGGAGCCCTCCTTGAAAATTACTCAAGACGAAATCGTGGACAGGCAGACGCTTCTCCACATTGAACTTGAGGACGAAGATACGGCTCCATACATTGACCGAGGATATCGACGCCTCGTACAGCGCGTGACCATCCCCGGCTTTCGCAAAGGCAAAGCTCCGCGCTCTGTCGTGGAGAACTACTTCGGTCGCGAGAGCCTCCTGCGCGAATCCCTAGACCAGATGGTCTCCGAGGTGACCAGGCGCGCCATCGAGGAGCAAGAGCTCGAGACAGCCGGCCGGCCTTCGATCGAGCTACTCGAACTGGAGCCCGTCACCGTCGAAGCCAAGGTCGCCCTGACGCCGACTGTAGACCTTGGCCCATATAAGGAATTGAGGGTCCCCGAAGAGCCTGTTGAGACGTCGGAAGAAGACGTACAGGAGCGGTTGGAAGAGCTCCGAAAGGGGATAGCGCCCTGGGAGCCCGTCGAAAGGCCCTTGCAGCTCGGCGACATGGTAACTCTGACCGCTCTGGGCACCGTCGACGGCCAGACGATGCTCGATCAGAAAGGCTCGGTGATCGTCGCGGAACCAGGTTCGGTCGTGCCCTTGCCGGGCTTCGCTGAGCGGCTTGTGGGAACTGAGGTCGGCGTCGAGAGAGAGTTCGATCTACCTGTACGCGACGACCACGCCGACACCAGCCTCGCGGGCAAGACCGTGCACTTCACCTTAACGGCCAGCGACATCAAAGAACGAAACCTGCCGGAGATGGACGACGAGTTCGCTAAGAGCGTCGGTGACGACTATGAGAGTCTCGAGGCACTACGGGACAAAGTGAAAGAGGAAGTCGAAGAGGAAGCCTCGAAGGCCCAGACGACGCAGTACCGCGAAGCGGCTCTCGAAGAGCTTGTCAAGCTGGTAACTGTCGACCTGCCGCCGCTTCTGGTAGAGCATGAAGTTGAGCACATGGTTGACCGGCGAGACCAGTTCGTCGAGCGGTTAAATATTCGAAAGGACGACTACCTCAGGTACACGGGTAAGACCGAAGACGAGATACAAGAAGAGATGACCGAGCAGGCTACCGAGCGGCTATCCCGCTCATATGCCCTCGCCACCCTGGCCGAGCAGGAGGGCCTCGAGGTATCCGACGAAGACATCGACGCAGAGGTCAAGAGACTTGCAGAGTCCGGCATGGACGCGGCGGCAGGCCATAACCTCGACTCGCCCGAAGTTCGAAGCTCGGTACGCGAGACGTTACTCGTCGAAAAGGCGATCAACCGCCTGACGGCCATAGCAAAAGACGAAGTAGACGGATCATCCGAAACGGATGACCAGAACGAAGAAGAAGAGCCTGAAGAAGGAGGTGATCGAGTTGATGCAACGACCTGAAAACGTGATCCCGATGGTGGTGGAGACGGGCGCCAGAGGCGAAAGGGCTTACGACATCTATTCGCTTCTTCTGAAGGAGCGGATTGTTTTTCTCGGTACGCCGATCCAGGACCAGGTGACCAATGCCATAGTCGCTCAGCTCCTGTTCCTCGAAAGGGAAGACCCCGACAGGGATATCCAACTCTTCATCAACTCTCCCGGAGGGGTCATAACTGCGGGGCTCGCGATCTACGACACAATGCAGCTGATCAAGCCCCCCGTATCTACCATCTGTGTCGGGTCGGCCGCGAGCATGGCTACAGTTCTGCTCTGTGCGGGAGCTACCGG
The DNA here is from genome assembly GCA_965248605.1 of Dehalococcoidia bacterium. Classification (GTDB taxonomy): domain Bacteria; phylum Chloroflexota; class Dehalococcoidia; order Lucifugimonadales; family CAUZJF01; genus CAUZJF01. The sequence goes on along the minus strand of CBDFJV010000007.1, from coordinate 3,024,683 downwards.
AAAACGGTACGCGCTGCCCAACTCGTCCATTCACATGCATCAGCCGTCGAGTGGAGCCCAGGGACAGGCATCCGACATCGAGATCCACGCCCGTGAAATACTGCGGGTCCAGGACAGAATGCGCCAGATAATATCTCAACATACCGGGCAGCCATACGATAAAATAGCACGAGATACGGACCGCGACTACTTCTTGAACGCCGAAGAGGCACGGGAGTACGGCCTGATAGACGAGGTCTACGGGTCTACTGAGCAAGTACCGGATGCCGCCACGGGTTAAGGCAATCGGCGGCCAAACCCGTCGCCGGCAGTACGAAGCTCGATGAGAGTGAGGTAGATGCCAACAACGAAGAGCGGTCAGAACAGCTACCTGTGTTCCTTCTGTGGAAAACCGCAGGGGCAGGTAAAACGCCTTATCGCAGGCCCGGACCGCGTCTTCATTTGCGACGAATGCGTCGCGCTGTGCGGCCAGATAATCACAGAGGAGAGCCCAGCTCCTCCTAGGGACGCCAGCGGCCTGATGGCCAAAGGTGTCAATCCCAGATGGATCTACCAGAAGCTCGACGAATACGTCATCGGGCAGGAACAGGCCAAGAAGGTCCTCAGCGTCGCCGTCTACAACCACTACAAGCGCATCTGGTCGAATCAGAAGCCGACCGACGTGGAGCTCCAAAAGGCCAACATCCTTATGCTTGGGCCCGCGGGGTGCGGCAAGACGCTGCTGGCCGAGACCCTCGCACGGATTCTCGACGTACCTTTCGCCATAGCCGACGCTACCTCACTTACCGAGGCTGGCTACGTCGGAGAGGATGTCGAGAACATCCTACTGAGACTGATACAGGCGGCTGATTTCGATATTGCGAGGGCAGAGCAAGGGATCATCTACATAGACGAAATCGACAAGATCGCTCGCAAGAGCCCCAACCCTTCGATAACACGGGATGTTTCGGGAGAGGGTGTTCAGCAGGCGCTCCTCAAGATCATCGAAGGCTGCGTCGCGAACGTCCCACCCCAAGGCGGAAGAAAGCACCCCCACCAGGAGTTCTTGCAGATCAAGACCAACAACATCCTGTTCATGTGTGGGGGCGCGTTCGATGGCCTCGCCGACCTGGTCGATTGGCGGTTATCCAAGGACAAAGTTACGATCGGCTTCGACGCGAAGGTCTCCGGCAACAAGAACGCCGTCATTGCCGAAGACCTGCTCCAGTCTGTCGCCGCCGACGACCTCCTTACGTACGGGTTCATCCCTGAGCTTGTGGGCCGTCTCCCCATAAACGTCAGCCTCCGTGAGCTCGACAAAGAGGCTCTGATCAAGGTACTGACGGAGCCGAAGAACGCGTTCGTGAAGCAGTATCAGGCCCTGTTCCGCATGGACGAAGTAGACCTTGTATTTACCGAAGAGTCGCTGGACGCCGCCGCGGACGAGGCTTTGAAACACGGGACGGGAGCACGGGCCCTAAGATCGATCCTGGAGCACACCCTGCTCGACGTAATGTACGAGCTCCCCACTCTCCCCGGCGTTGCCAATTGTCTGGTAGACGCCGACGCGATTCTCGGCACCGCAGACGTCAGGCTGGCCTCCACCGACGGTACACCCATCGCGATGCCGACTCACGAACAGAAGACCGCTTAGCGGTCGGGACGCCCGATTCTCCCGCGATCTGTTCTACTCGCTCCGTTAGCGCCGTCTCCGATCGGCTAGCGTAGGAGCGAAAGACCGACCAGCAACTCTCTGGCTTGGGCTCTGGTCAATCTGTCCCCGTAGAGGATCGCGTCTCCGAGCTCTGCCTTGGCCTGGTCGAAGGCCCCTTGGCTCGCAAGAATGCGCCCGCGCAACAGGTGGGCGTCGCCCCTGACCAGGAGGATCTGCGTAGGGTCCACAGAATCGTAGGGAATCAGGGCCTTCTCAATCTCCTCAAGAGCTGCAACGTGGTTGCCGCGGTCGAAGTGCCGTTCGGCGACGAATACGTGGGTGTAGGGGTTCTCGGGCATACTGGCTCCGGCCATCCACGTCCCGGCCGTTAGGATTCCAAGCCAGAGCGGTATGACCCAAAGGCGTCGTGAGAGCGAGTTCTCGTCGACGGTCTCTGGTCCGACGCTTGGAGGCGCCGCGACGGTCCGGAATGTGGGAGCGAGAATCATGCCCAGCGCGAACCCACCTGCAAGGCCTCCTATGTGAGCCCAGTTGTCAATGCCCGGCATCGCCAACCCGAATGAGAGGTTGACGCCAATGAGGACGAGGAGGCCCACAAGGCTGCGACGGCCCATGCTCCCGAGGGCGTTGCGTTGAACGACGAAGAAGGCCGCGAGCCCGCCGATAACGGCGAACACCGCTCCACTCGCTCCGGCTCCGATAGCGATCGAGTTTAGCAGGTAGCTGGCCACACTACCTGTTAACCCGCCGAGCAGGTAAATCGTCAGGAACTTCGTGGGTCCGAACGCCCTCTCGACGATCGGGCCAAAGACGAACAGAGCGAAGCCGTTGACGAAGAGGTGTGTGAACCCGACGTGCAGGAACATCGCCGTGAAGAGCCGCCAGTACTCACCGCTGGCGATCAACGGCCCGAACATCGCGCCGAAGTCCAGGAGCACCTCGGAATCCTCGGTGCCGCCCGCCGCCCAGGCCGCCAGGAAAACGAGAACGTTGGCTCCAAGCAGCGCCCACGTTACAAGAGGCCGGTCTCCCGTTCTCGAGAACCCAAAGCCGCGCGGCATACCGGGGCCATCTTCATACTGATAATAAGCCAAAGCTCACCCACGAACAGCGGTAACTTGATTGCTTTCTCTAACGCAGGCCGTAGCTCCCGCGTTCGCACCGTCGGCGTTCCGTCGTGTCTGGCTACTCCCAGCCTACCACGATTAGACTCGATTTCTTTGGGATCACGACCTCTGTTTTCGTTGGCGTGTAGGGCGACTCGATCGGCAACGCCTTCACCTTCAAGCCCAGAATGTCCGGCCTGCCGGCGGCGTCCCAGGCTTTCACCTGCTCCATCACGAGCTCGGCCGGCGTCGGATCGGGCCCGTAGGTCCTTACCATGAGCTCAAACGATTCGGAGGACTTTGAGTCCGGCGGTGGGGCCCCACGCACCAAGACCGCAAGGCTGGTCGAGTTAATCGAGCCTCGTGTGTGGCAGAACTCCGGGTCTTTACCGTATCCAAACAGGCACGGCACGATGCCACGTTCGACGGCGTTACTCTGAGCCGTCAAAGTGCACATGCCGGGCAGATGTAGGGATAGCCAACGGCCGAAGCCACCAAACCCGGACTCCGCTGGCGATACGCTCACGCCGGTTGCCGCGTCGGAGCTCTCCCCGGTCAACAGCAGCCATACTCCGTCTGCATCCAATTTCGGCTTCTCGACGACATCAAGAGAGAATCCCGGTTCGAGCGGCAGGTGGTGTTCGGGGCTGGCGAAGTCACCCCGCAGCAGCATGAAACCGCACGGCTTGACCGACGTGCTCTCGAGATGGCCATTCTGGCGTTCGAAGGCGACCGATAGCTGGTAGCCACCCCTGGTCGACAGCGGTAACACCATCCTCCCGTCTGGTTTTAGCTGCTCCAGCCAGGCGGGTGCGATGTCCCAGGCTCCGACCGTCAGGATGATGCGGTCGTATGGCGCTTCGCGCGGATAGCCGTAACCGCCGTCAGCGCGAACCACGGTGACGTTGTCGAGCCCCGCGGCGGCGATGTGCTTCTGTGCGTCGGCCACGATGTCGTCGTCGATATCCAACGTGACGACCCTGCCCGTTTCGCCCACGATGTGCGCCATCAGCGCCGCGTTGTAGCCAGTACCGGCGCCGATCTCGAGGACCCGGTGTCCGAGTTCAAGTCCAAGCTGCTCGAGCATGATCGCCATGATCGCAGGCTGCGATGAAGAGCTGATCGGCGCACTATCGGGGTGGCGGCCGTCCTGCTTTGTAACGATGGCCTGGTCGCTGTAGACCTTTTCGAGGTCTTCGCCCGGCAGGAACAGATGGCGGGAAACCTCGCGGAAAGCCGTTTCGACCTCCGCAGTACGAATCACGTCCCAGCCCTTGAGCTTGTTTGCGAGGGCGTTACGGAGCGCCGAGGCGGCCTCGTCCGCACTGTCCGACGCATCCGAACTAGGCAAACGAAGCTTCCATCGGCTTGAACATGCAGCCTTCGACGAAGATGTCGAAGAAGTCGCTGGTCGTCTCTAGCTCGACGTGCTCGATCCGCCGAACCATCTCCTCGGCGACCTCTCTCTTGGTCGCGGAAGTCAGCATGATCGTCGCACCTTCGAGGGATGCGTTGCCGGCCTTCACGACTCGGTCGGCCGGGACATTTGCGATGAAGCCGATGTCGACCGCATTCGCAGTGTCGACGTAGTTGGCGAACCCGCCCGCCAGGTACAGGGTGTTGATCCGGTCGACGGGCTCTCCGTAGCGCCTTAGGACGATGAACTGCCCGCAGTGGTTGGCCGACTTGGCCTGGGCCAGGGAGCTGAGATCGGCTCTGGAGACCGACATTCTCTGCTCAGGTGCGAAAAAGAACTCGTCAGCGCCGTTGTCGAATACGCCAAGCTCGTTCATCTTTCCGGTACGACGAAGCTCGGCCAAAAGGTCGACCAGGCCGGAGCCGCAGATGCCCTCGGGCGTCGCGTCACCGATGGTCTTGATGGTTACCGCGTCACCCTTGAGTGATACGCTTTCGACCGCCCCTTCATAGCCGGGCATTCCGTACGTGATCTCGCCGCCTTCGAAGGCCGGACCTGCAGGGCACGACGCAGCCATCATCCGGGTCCGGTTACCGACGACTACCTCCGTATTCGTCCCGACGTCGACCAACATCACCACGTCGTCTTCCTCGTCCATGCCGATCGCCAGCAGGTCGGCTGCCACGTCCGCGCCGACATGGCTTCCGACGAGTGGGCCGCCGTAGACGTTGGCCTTGGGAAACACCCGCAGACCGAGCTCCGATGCCTTGACGTTCAGCGAGGTTGTCTCCCGCTCTCCGCCCAGCATCTCAAGCTCCGTCACCGATTTGTAGGGCCTCTCTCCGATAGGTTGAACGTCGAAGCCGAACAGTATGTCTCGCATCGTGGCATTGCCCACTATGACGACCTCGTAGATACGCCGCCGGTGGACTCCGAGCTTGCGAGACATGTCCCCGATCTCAAAGTTGATGGAGGACAGCATGACCTGCTGGAGCTCGCCCTGGAACTCGCCGCCATCGTAAGAGATGCGGTGCATGATGTCGCTGCCGCCGAAGCGCTGCGGGTTCTCGAACGAAGCCGTGTACGTGACTTCGCCGCTCTCGAGATCGACCAGATTGAGCACGACGGTGGTCGTGCCAACGTCGATGGCGATACCGTATAGAGCGCCGCGGTAGTCGTCGATGCGCTCGTCTCTGAAAAAGACGCCGTCGCCCTTCCGAGCCGTCAGCGGCTCTAGCTCCACTTCGCGGCGGACCGAGTCAGTAAGGATCCTGGGCTGCCGGCGGAGTACGCCGAACTCGACATCGACTTCGGGGTCGATCACCGTGGCCTGGCACGCAAGCCGATAGTTGCCGCGCAGGAACGCTTCCGGGTCGGTTAGGGGGCTGAGAGCCTCCATCCCGCGCTTTACCTCGACGATGCACTCGTGGCACTCGCCGCTGCGGCTGCACGAGGTCGGAACACGGACCTTCAGGTTGTCGGCGTAGTCGAAGATGGTCTTTCCGGCGACCAGCTCCAGTTTAGTGTCGCCGTGGTAGAGAGGAGACATAAGCTCCTAACGGTTACGCAGAACGTTCTCCACGTCCATTGTCACACAAAACTATACGGGGGCACTGTGGGTGCCCCCGTTCACATCGAATTCACGGAACCATCCATGTCCCGTGCGCGGGACACCCTAACGGATGAAAATGGGGCGGAGTCTTACTTCTTCTCCCGCCTCCGGGAGAAGATTGAGATGAGGGCTCTTTCCGTCGAACGCAGATACATCTCAGAGGACTGGGCGCAGCTAGACTTCCCACGCACTACGATAGTCGAGATTGTCGCTGCCGGTGCAGATGAATAGCTCGCCTTCCGGTACTGCGCGGTCCTGGTTGCGGCAACCGAATTTGGCCGTGCACCGGTCCTGGACATTCTTGTAAGGGCAGCGCATCTTCGAGACCTCTGTCACGGCATCCGACACCCCTCTGAAGATGTCGGTGAGCCTGGCGACGCTCGCCTCGTAGCGCTCTCTGTCGACTTTGGCCGACATGCCCCCGTTCCGCCTAACCCTCGGCCGCCGCTGAGGCCGGAGCCTCCGCCGGCACCGCACCGCCCGCTCCGACAAGCATCTTCGCCATGTCGACGCAAGCTATGGCGTTCTCGCCGTAGCCGTCGGCGCCCATGTCCTCGGCGAACTCCTGCGTTACCGGCGCGCCCCCAACCATGATCTTCACACTCTCGCGGAGGCCTTCGTCCTCGAACGCCTGAATCGTCCGGCCCATGTTGGGCATCGTGGTGGTGAGAAGCGCGGACATGCCCACCACTTGGGCCTGGTGCTCGACGACCGCCTCGATGAACTCTTCCGGCTTGGTATCGACGCCCAGATCGTGCACCGTAAAGCCCGCTCCGTTCAGCATCATTATGCACAGGTTCTTGCCGATGTCGTGCAGGTCGCCCTTCACCGTTCCCATAATGACGGTGCCGATGGGCTCGATGCCCGACGCCGACAGGATCGGCTCAACGTGAGCCATCCCTGCTTTCATCGCGCGTGCCGCGATCAGCACCTCGGGGACAAATATTATGTTGTCACGGAACTTTATGCCCACGATCGCCATTCCGGAAACAAGACCATCGTCCAGGATCGTATTGGCCGTAAAGCCGCCGTCGAGAGCCTGCTTGGTCAACCTGTCGACCTCGTTGTTATTGCCCGTTATGAGGTCGTAAGCAATTTGCTGCATCAAGGGGTCGGTATCCTCGAAGAGCTCCTTGATGTGCTTGATCTCGAAGGGCCTCGTGACGTGGCCCATCTCTTTGATCAAGCCTTCGTGGACTATCGGCATCGGCTGAATCCCCCTAACTCGGTTTGGGCCTTGCCTACAAAACTATTGTAGGCACCCTAGCTTTGTCAATGAAGGTCGCGGTACCGGTTTCGTGTCAATAGTGCGGCTCACGCCAGTTTCCCATCGCGGTGGGCCTGGATGTAGTTCATGCAGAAGTCGTCCTTACCCAGCAGCATGTCGCTGGCAAAACCGAACCGCTCGGACTCGGTTTCGAGCTCGAACACGTTCTTTAGCTTCGTAGCTACCGGATCGATGATCCCTGCGTCTATACCGGCGTCCAGGGCAAGGTGTATGAACGTCTCGTTGATGAGCTTGCGGTTCGGCATCCCAAACGAGACATTGCTCAGCCCCATCCCGATATGGATCTCGTTGCCGTATCTGTCTCTCAAGGCCCGGACCGCGTCGAAATAGTGGTTGCCGTTCTGGCCGTCGACAGAGATTGGGAAGATGATCGCGTCGATGAAGATGTCGCTGAGTGGCACTCCCTTGGAATTGAGTTGGTTCATGATCACGGTGGTGTTCTCGACCCGCTCGTCGGCGTCTTGAGGCATGCCCGTCCCGCTGGTCGCCATGACGATGACCCGAGCGTCGTGCTCGACGATCATGTCTACCGTCTCAGGCCGCTCCGGAGCGACGGAGTTCATCAGCGGCCGGCCTGCTTTGCGATCATAGGCCGAGAGTCCTTCGGCGATGATCTCCGAGTTGGATGAATCGACACTGACCGGTATCGGCGATGCTTCTTGTACCGTCTGAACGGCCCACTTCATCGCTCTTTTCTGGGTGTCGAGATCGTAGTGGATTTCGTCCACGTTGATGTCGAGATAGCCTGCGCCGGCCTTCACCTGGCGTTCGACCTCGTACCGGAGGTAAGCCGCACCTTCCTCCTGCTCGGAGGGATCGTCGCCGATGCCCTTCATCATCGCAATCATAAAGTGCTTGATCTGCCCCTGCTCGTAAGGTTGAGTCTTTTTGAACCAGTCGGGCACGGTGAGGTACCGCTGTTCTCCCGACTCGCCCTTGAACGGCACGACTTCCGCGCCGTCGTCAAGGGTGGTCGCGCGGCGGCCATTGCGCAGTAGCACCCGCGTGGCGTGGATGTTTTCTCCAATTATCGTGAAGTCTTCCGGCGACTCGATGACTCTGGGCATGGACCTACCTCCTCCCCCGCCGGGAGAGGATTGTCGAAGATCCCGAGCCCCTCGGGGAGGAGGGGGTCGCGCGGCGGCCATTCTGGAGCAACACCCCCGTCGCGTGGATGTTCTCGCCGACTATCGTAAACGCTTTCGGTGATTCGACTACTTTTAGCATGGGTTCTACTGCTTTACTGGCGCTTGCCCCCTTCCTAACCTTCCCCCAACGGGGGAAGGGATTCCTGGCCTCCTCCCCCACCGGGGGAGGATTGTCGAAGATCCCGAGCCTCTCGGGGAGAAGGGGTCACGCAGGGGCTACGCGCCGTTTCCGCGATGCTCCTCGGTCCAGGACTTCACAGCCTTCGGGATTTCGAGAAGGTTCTCGAGCTTGGTCGCGAGGGGCACCGCGCACTCGGGTGCGATCATGTTTACGCCCGCATCCATGCAGCGGTACACCTCGGCGCGGACTTCTTCGGGCCCGCGGGCATACAGCGTCTCAGGGTTGTTGATGTTCCCTACCAGTCCGATCCGGCCATCCACTATATCCATCGCCTGCTGGGGGTCGTTCTTCGAGTCGAAATGGAACGCCGCCATGTTGTTTTGAGCGATGTAGTCCATGCGGTCTAGCGTATTGCCGCAGATATGCAGGATGAGCGGCACGTCGAGGCGCTCGACCATCTCTTGGTGGAGCTCCAGCAGGAACCGCTTGTAGTACTCGCCGCTCACCAGGTCTCCGGTGGCGTGGTCGGGAAACGTCAGCGCGTCGGCGCCGGCATCTATCTGGGCCTGGCCGAACAGCACCGAGATCTCCTTCAGACGGTTGAGAGACTCCATCGTCAAAGCCGGGTCGTCGATAGTCATCAAGAGGAAAGTCTCGACTCCGAAGACGTGGTACGCCAGCGTCCATGGCCCCATGGTCTTGCCAATGATCGCCACCTCGTCGCCGAACTCCTCCTTGAGTATGGAGATCGACCTCGTGACGGCAAGGTTGTCGCGGTGCTCCAGGAATCCGGGCGGTATCCTGACGTCACCCGGGCCCTTCCATATGGGATTGTTCATGCGGACGGTCGGCCAGTTGTCCTTCTGCTCCCATTGCATGTCACAGCCCAAAGCCGACGACTCCTGGATTATCGTGAAATAAGGCATGATCGAATCGAAGCCCAGCTCCGTATAGCCGGTCGCTGCAAGGCGAGCGTTGAGCTCCGGGTCGCGACAGGCCTCAGGGAAGGGAGCGTCCATAAGGTCCATCAGCTCGACAGTGGCGACATTGGTCGGATTCGACACGGGCGTCCGGTCCACAGGCTTCCCCGCCAGGGCGTTCATCACCCGCTCTCTGGGTGTCATTGTCTCTACGAAAGCCATCGAATGCCTCCCTTCCTACCCAAATCGAAGCCGCCTACCCGGCGCCTTGCCGTTTCGCCTCGGCCCAAGCCTTGACCGCCCTAGGCACCTCGAGGAGATTGTCGAGCCTTGTGGCCAGCTGAGCTTGTCGAAGGGCGCCCACATGGTTCGACAAGCCTGTCCTGAGTCTATTGAAGGGCTCACCATGAGCGGCAGTCCTCTATGTATCGAAGATAGTCGAAAGACCCTGGCCTACTACGTAGGCGGAGTGAAGCCCAGCGTACTGGTGGTCATCTGGCCGCGAAGCGCAGCCTCGTCGAGCATCGTCTCGACGCCGCTTACATTACGGGCGTACGGCAGGACGATCATTGCAAGCTTGTCGTGGCGTTGTCCGCAGGTGAACCCGACTCCCTCGTCAACCTTCTCCATCTCGCCGTAACGGACCATTCCCCCAGTGATCGCTCGAAGGCGGGCCGCAGCGTTTGGGGCCTCCCCTTCGCCCGTGATGGAATATATCCATAGGCCGTCCTGCTCTCGTCCCGCCACATTCAGCATCAGTGGAGAGCGCAGGTCCTTAACGCCGCTTTCCGGCAGCTTGTAGTCAGGGTCCCTTTCAACGGCCTGCATCGTCAAGAACTTTAGCGGCCGCCGGTGCGTTTCGCCGCACGGGAACCGCACCTGATCGGTCCTGCCGGCTACAGGCTCCAAACCCCCGAGGGACACGAGCTGGTCCCTGATCTTCTCTATTCTGACTTCGACCCCGGGTGTCCTGTTGTACGTCCAGACCGTGAAGACATTGTCCTTAGCGTATAGGCCGACACTGATTTCGTGGAAATGGGGGTCCAAAGGGACGAGCTCGAAGCAGTTGCCAAGACGCTCGACTACGTCGACAACCTTGGTCCGCTCCGCCGTTTCCGGATTAGCCATCGTCTGACGCCCTCCGTCGCCGTTTCAACCTGTCGCGACTCGCGACAAGACTGATTCCTTCAACGCCGTTATGTGGGCCGGCGTGGTACCGCAGCAGCCACCCAAGATGTTGATACCTGTATCGGCGAGCGTTGCGTAGTGTTCAGCCATGAACTGCGGGGTCTCCGGATATACGATCTGCCCCTTCCTGATCGCCGGTATGCCCGCGTTCGAGTGTACAAGCATCGGGGCATCGGTAGCCGGTCGCATCTGCCGCGCTATCTCGACCATGCCCTCGATCCCGTTCCCGCAGTTCGAACCAACCACGTCTGCGCCGGCGTCTCGCAACTCCTTCGCCGCCCGCTCCGGCGTGACGCCCATCATGGTGAAATAGCCGCGTGGACCTTTGTCGAAGGTCATCGTAGCGATGACTGTCAGGTTGGTGTTCTCTTTCGCGGCCCTGATTGCCAGCGAAGCCTCTTCAAGCGCCGTCATCGTCTCGACAACGACACCGTCGGCGCCGCCTTCTTCGAGCGCCTTGATCTGCTCGACGAAGGCGTCCGACATCTCCGACTCGCTGACCTCTCCCAGCGGCTCGAGGAATTCACCGGTTGGGCCTACCGAGCCTATGACGTAGCGTCCGGGTGGAGCCTGGCTTCGAGCGTGTTGCGCCGCGAGACGGTTGAATTCGGCGACGCGGCCGTCGTGCCCATACTTCTTGAGCATGAACTTGCTGCCGCCGAAGGAGTTGGTGAGGACCATGTCGGCGCCGGCCGCAAAATAGTCGGCTGCCATCGTCTGTACCAACTCGGGCCTGCTCACGTTTAGCTCTTCAGGACATCCTCCCGGCTCCAGGCCACCGGACTGCAGGTAGGTCCCAGTGGCGCCGTCCGAAATCAAGACATCGCCCCGAGCGAGTCGTTCTAGGATAGACGGAGAACGGCCGTTTGACTGGCTCATAGCTCTCTCCAACCGTCGATGGCCCCTGGCTTCGGATTGCGCTGGCCGGCCTGGTGCAGGTCGCGGACTCTAGCCACGAAGTCTTTCGGAAAGCCTTTGTTGTAGCTGTCGGCTACTGCCGACGCCGCTTCTTCCGCGGTGCCGTCGGCTTCCGTGTACGGGCCCCACTCCCACGCCATCATATACTCGTCGCTTCCGCTACTACCGTCGAACATCGAGATAGCGTCGACGCCTTGCTGGAACCGGTCGTCAAGAGGCTTCGAGACCTGGCCCGACTCATCCTCAGCGCTCACCTGGACGGGGATCTCCTTCCAGTACATCACCCGCACTCTCGCCATGGCAGAAGGCATCCTCCGTAGTACACATTATATCTGGCGCCGCATGAAAGGTCGAATCGTCGCGCCCCCTTTTCATGGAAATCCCCCATGTCGGTCGCCACCGCCACCACGAAAGATGAGGGAGGGCAGGGTCTTCCCTCTTCTCCCGGCCTCTGGGAGAAGAGGGAGATGAGGGCTTCTGTGGTTGGCCCTCGTACACGCTATCTTCAGGAGAACTAGCTAGTGGCCACACTCTACTCACTCTACCAAACTGACATTTTCACTGAACACCTAGCTCTGACAGAATCGTAGACCATTAACGACATAGCCATTTGACATTCCAGAACGGATGTACTACAGTGATTCTGAGGGACAGACCCCCAGGTCTGTCCCTTTGTCTTTTGAAACGGATTCTGGACGTGAAACAAGACAGAACAAAACGGACCAATTCGAAACACCGGTGTTCCACCGCCAGATAGGGAGAGTGGAACAGTTTCCCAGCCGGATGTACCACCCACCAGAAAGGAAATGGAACATATGGAACAGAATGGAGCGGCTGAGCAAAAAACCCTAACCAACAGCAGCTCGCGGCCCTGCCCTACTTCGTCTCCCACCGGTCGCTATCGGAGGCCGCCCGGCTCGCCCACGTCGGGCGCACCACCCTCTACCAGTGGATGCACGACGACAATTTACGCGAGGAGCTCGAGAGCCGGAGCGTTGCGCGGGCGTTAGTCGGCTGCTAAACTCGCGCGGCGAGTCGACATACGTTGACTTCTGGCAGGGGCGCCCGGATACGACCTCGGGGCATGCGCCCGCATCGGTCCACAAGGAGTAACAGCTGATGGACACAAACTTGGCCTTCGCGCCCGCCACCGAGGTGCGGGAACTCATCCAGACCAAACAGCTTTCCCCAGTTGAGCTGACCGACCTCTACTTCGGCCGGATAGATTCGCTCGATTCTCAGCTGAACTCCTTTCTGACTCTCAATCGCGACGGGGCGATGGCCTCCGCCAGGGCCGCGGAGCAGGCAGTCATGCGAGGGGACAGTCTCGGTCCGCTCCACGGCTTGCCTACTTCAGTCAAGGACCTGGAGATGACCAGGGGACTCCGCTCGACAGGCGGCTCGCTCGCCTTCAAAGACCGGGTGCCCGACGAGGACTCCGTTGTCGTCGAACGCATTAGACAGGCCGGTGGAACGATACTGGGCAAGACCAACACGCCTGAGTTCGGTCTGCTGGCCCGCACCGAGAACAGGCTCGGCAACCCCTGTGGTAACCCCTGGAACCCGGAGATGACTGCGGGAGGTTCGAGCGGAGGAGGAGCGGCTGCGGTCGCGTCGGGTCTGTGCTCCCTGGCAACAGGAACCGACGGTGGCGGCTCGATCCGCATACCTGCGAGTTTTTGCGGGGTATATGGAATCAAACCGACGTTGGGTCGAGTGCCCTACTACGGTGGCGCAGGGGCCGTGCCCACGACGAACCTGTTCACCCAGGCCGGACCGATGACCAGAACCGTGCGCGACTCGGCTCTGATGCTCCAGGTACTGGCGGGCTACGACTCGCGAGACGCCGGCTCGCTCCGAGAGCCCAACGACGACTACCTCGCCGCCGCAGATCGAGGCGTGGACGGTCTACGAATCGCCTGGAGTCCGGACTTCGGCTATGCACCCGTGGACCGAGAGGTGCGAGAAGCCGCGGAGAAAGCGGCGCGAGTATTCGAGGAGCTGGGCTGCACGGTCGAGGAAACGCCCCTAAAGCTCGACTCGCCCTTCGAAACCTTCTGGGACCTGTTCTGCGCCGTCGCCTACGCCAGGAACGAGCAGCTACTGAAAGATCACCGCGACGATCTGGCCGACTACACCGTCGAATGCTACGAGCACGGAGCGACCATTACAGGTGCCGAGTTCGTCAAAGGCCTGGCCTACGTCGATCGTCTCCAGGGCCAGTTCGCCGACGTGTTCGAGAACTACGACCTGCTGATGTCACCGACGATGGCAGCGTCGCCATTTCCGCACGGACAGCCGCCCAGCGAAATCGACGGGAAAGCAGTCCACTGGTTCTGGGGCTTCCTCCCCTTCACCTTCCCGATCAACATGATCAAGCATCCCGCGGCAAGCATCCCTTGTGGGTTCTCCAGCGAGGGTCTACCGATAGGCCTGCACATTGTAGGGCCAAAGCTCGGAGAGGCGACTATCATAGCGGCGTCGGCGGCCTACGAACAAGCGCGGCCGTGGGCGCAGCATCGCCCGAGAGTCTCATAGCTGCGGCACCCGAACCACAGCTCGGAACGGGCGGCACGTTATTAGGATCCGTTCGTGGTGAGCCTGTCGAACCACGGCGAGCAAGACGACCAAAGCCCCGGACTAAGGGCCCGTCTAGGAAGTGGGCTGTTCTCGGCGTGCGTTCTGCGCCAGCTTGTACCCGAAACCCCGGACTGTGACGATATACTTGGGGTTGGAGGGGTCGGGCTCCACGCGGAGCCGGATACGTCGAATCGACTGCTCGATCTCCTGGTCACCGACGTCTCCGCCGTTACGCTCAGGCCAGCCGACCGTCGCGATATCGTCTTTGCTACACGCCTCTCCCCTTTTTTCGTAGAGGAGGTTCAGAACGTCGAACTCCTTTCGAGAGAGGGGTGTCTCAAGCGCGGTACCCTCGACCCAGACCTCCCGCGATTTCCCGTCGACGAGGAGGCTCCCGTCTGCGCCAGCGGGAGATTGAAGCGTGAGCGTCGTGCCGCGCGTCCGGAACTTCAACACCACCTGGCCTTCGGCTAGTTCGATCCGGTCCCCACTCCGCAGGATGTGCCCCTCACCGGAGATGCGGTTCCCGTTGACGTACGTCCCGTTCCTACTGTCCAGGTCCCTGATGCGGAACCGCTCGCCCTCCTGAACGATCTGAGCGTGAAGGCGCGAGATGAATGGGTTGTCGCAAAGACATCGGCGCTGGTCGAAGCGCCGACCATGAAAACAGGCTGGTCCAACGGGATAGCTTGAACGCTCGGTATACCTTTTTCCACCACGAGCATCGATTCCCGACCCGCCATCACTTCCCTCCGGTAGTCTCATGTGCCCTGTGCTTCGGTACAACCACGGAAGCTGCACTCGCCTCGATTGTATCTCTGGTGGCGCCTATGTGACAACGCCTCTTCCAGGGAGAGCCTGAACAAGCTGGAGGCTAGCTCGACTCGTCCTCCTCGTCTTCGTCCCGGCCGAAGCGGTCGACGACGATACGCTTGAACTCCTCGGCGTATTGCATGCCCTTGCCGACGCCACGGTCTCTACGCCACTTGCGATAGAACGTCGATACCTGGTCCACACCCCACGACCCGAGCTGTGAGGTGTGTTCGGTCAACGCCGCGATGGACGTATCGATGTGGTCCGTCACGTCGACTGAGTGGTCCGGCTCTGGGTGCCCGACAATCCACACCTCAGCCACCTTGTGGGGCTCCAGTCCCTCTTCGAGCAGTTCCGGGAAAGTCAAGTGGTCCCGAGCGGTCGGATACACTGCGGACATCGCTGCTTCACCCGAAGCCATATGGTCTGGATGCCCAACACCCCAGTCCCCGTTGAGGTTACGCATCGGGTACATGCAGATGAGGATGTCCGGCTTGTGGCGCCTGATCTCTCTCGAGATATCTCTGCGGAGCTCGAGCGTCGGCTGAAGCTTGCTGTCCTCGTAGCCCAGGAAAACGACGTCCTTGAGTCCCAAAACTTTGCTTGCCGCGACCTGTTCCCGCCTCCGGGTTTCAGACAACTGCTGTGGGGTCGCCGTGGGGTCGCTGCTGCCCTTGCTACCGTCGGTGCAAAGGACGTAGACGACGTCCCAGCCATTGTGACACCAGCCGGCAACGGTGCCGGAGCAGCCGAACTCGGCATCGTCGGCGTGGGCCATCACGACCATCGCGCGGCCCGGTTCCTGTTCAGACGACATGGACCCTCCTACGCTTTTGACCAGACACGGTCGGGTGATGTTAGCACAGGTACGCGAAGATCAGATTCAGTAGTATTGGATAAGCAAGCGCGGTCTCAGTTTCCGGTCGCCGACGTCCCTGCTCCTGAAACCGACCGAATCCAAACCGGTGTCGCCCACATTGATCTTTTCTACGGAGATAACCATTGAGACCCGAGGGGTCCCTGCATCCACGGCTTCCTGCACAAGTTCCTTTACGTCAAACGTAACGAACGTGCCTGTTTCGGGTTTTCCGAAGACCACAACACTGGCAGGTGGGGCGGTAATCGGTTGCATGGCCCATGAGATCTGCACCTCGACAGGTGGTAGAGTGAGCGCCCTGGCGAAGCTTACTTTCCAAGAATCGTTCGGTTCCATTTGGTCATTCGCCACGTATAACGTCAGGTCGGCGCTGGCGATATTAGCGCCCTCAGAGGGCAGTCCCCTCCAAGTCATGGCGATTCGCAGCTCTTTCTGGATACCCTGTTCGACTCCGTTGCCGAAAATGATTTGCTCCACGGTCCCAAGGACGGTGATCGGCTCGGAGGAGTCCAGAGTGGCGTCGGACCGGTTCTCCAATTCAACGACGCTCAGAACCCCTTCTGCTGTGGATCGAATGTCTGGGCTGAAAGCTTCTACCGAGTACCGCTTGGTACTCGTCGTTGCCCCTCTCGCGGCGTCGATAGGAGTCTCCCAGCACCGAGAGACATAGTCTCCGTGGTCCGTCACTCCGCAGCTGGTGCCGGTTTTCGTCTGGGTACCGCTGGTCGGGAAGGCCGTGGTGAACATTACGGTTTCGACGACAGGCCTCCCATCGTCCTGCGTCACGACCGACGCGATGGTTTGACCGGTGGACGTCAAGTTAGTCTCGGCAAAGGTAATCGCGTCCCGCTCCCAACGAGGGTATCGAGAAACCATCAAAGAGCCAGTCCGCACGCTGGTGATAGCGGTGCTAGAAGCGGTCAGCATGTATTCCTGTGAGCTTGCAGTGTTGTTCGTCTCCACCTCGAATCGTATCTGCCAGCATCGAGAGGTATGGTCCGGATTCCTTTCAACTCCACAGCTTATGGCCGGTATTACTTTGCTATTTCCGTCTGGCGCGGCCAAGGTAAACCCTAATCCACCGAAGGACGGCGTGTAGGAGGCCTGCTGAAGAAACAAAAGGGTGCGCCTCTGAATCTGGGATAATGGTTTTGAAACAGAAAACCGGTCCCAGAAAAGGAGCACCCGATAGATGCTACCACGTAACCACCCCGACCGCATCCAAATCGCCTTCGACGACCACCGCCTGGTGGCCAATGCCGGGCTGATCCTTCCCGCCACCCTCGCCCTGCGCCTTGGCCTGCCCCAACTCCTCCGGAAGCACCTCGACCTCGGCGGCGCGCCGGGCCGGGCGAACACCGGCGACAAGATGATGACCCTGGTGGCCTCCGCCCTAGCCGGCGGAGATTGCATCGACGACGCCGATGTGCTGCGCGCCGGCGGGACCGCCCGCGTGCTCGGTTTCACGGCTAAGGCTCCCTCCACCCTGGGCACCTTCCTGCGCAGCTTCAGGTGGGGCCATGTCCGCCAACTGGACCGGGTGAGCCGCGAGTTGCTGGCCCGGGTCTGGAAGGCCGGTGCCGGACCCGGCGACGCACCATTCACCATCGACCTTGATTCGACGATCTGCGAGACCTACGGACTGGCCAAGGAGGGCGCCCGCCACCACGGCTACACCGGTGCGCGGGGCTATCACCCGCTGCTGGCCGTCGCCGCCGGCACCGGCGACGTGCTGATGGCCCGCCTGCGCGAGGGCCGGGCTAACACCGCCCGCGGCGCTGCCCACTTCCTGCGTGAAACGGTGGGGCGGGTGCGCTACTGCGGAGCCAGGGGCCAACTCACGGTGCGGGCCGACAGCGGCTTCTATACCCACGCCGTGGTCGCCGTCTGCCGCCGGATGGATGTCCGCTTCTCCATCGCCATCCGCCAGCGCGCCCGCCTGCGGAATCTCATCGAGGCGATACCCGAAGATGCCTGGACGCCGATTCCTTACTGGATGGACGGCGCCGCCGATGTGGCCGAGACCACCTACACCCCGTTCCAGGCCGAGGCGGACGCCGCGCCGGTACGGCTCATCGTCCGGCGGGTGAAGCCGGCGCCCTGTTCTCAACTGGCTCTCTTCGCCACCTACAGCTATCACGGCTTCATCACCGACCGGGACGGGGAGACGCTGGAACTGGAGGCCGATCATCGCCGTCACGCCGAGATCGAGAATGCGATACGCGACCTCAAGTACGGCGTGGGGCTGAACCATCTCCCCTCGGGCCGTTTCGCCGCCAACGGCGCCTGGCTGGCGGTACAGGTGATGGCGCACAACCTGGCCCGCTGGACAGCCCGCATCGGCCTGGGTCAGCAGATCGTGACCACCAAGACCCTCAGACGACGGGTCTTTGCCTTGGCCGGACGGATCACCCGCTCGGCACGCCGATTGACCCTGCAGCTTCCCCGGCGCTGGCCCTGGGAGGAGCAGTTCAGCCGCGCCCTGGCCCGACTGCGAGCCATTCCACTCCCAGCCTGACGGAGCCCGTCCGCCACTGACCCACCAGCCAACCCAACGTCACCGCAAACTCGCGCCAGCCCAGTCCGCGAGCGCCTCTTGCCGTGTCCTATCCCGCCATCTGGCTCGCCACAGCCACTGTAGGCCGCCATCGGTGCCCCCAAAAGCGCCTGCAGACCGCCCGCCAACCTCCCGTCTACCCAAATTCGAGCCCGGATCATCACGCCTGTAACTCCCTCACCCCCTTCCGCTGTCCTCACGTCGTCCATCCCTGTCCGTCGGTGGATTCGGGTTAAGAGAACGCCCTGCTGTCAAAGACCAGAAGTATCTCGCTGATCTTCTGTTCTCTGAATCTGAATAGCTGAGCGATGGTCAAGGCGCCACCGCTCTTTTGATAGGCTCGGCGAGGCTGCGTTCCATTGAACGCACGGCTATACTCTTGGCCGGACCTCTTGACGGGCAGACTGATGAGATCGTCCACTCCGAAAGCATCCGATGAACTACAGGACACTGGGAAGGACCGGGCTGAGAGTCTCGCTCCTGGGGCTGGGGACCGGTGGAGCGCGGCGAATGGGCCAGATGCTGGGCCACTCCAGAGAGCAGCAACACGCCCTGGTACAGCGCTGCGTGGACCTTGGGGTGAACTTGTTCGACACGTCCGCGCTCTACGCCGACACGGAGGAGGCCTTAGGCGAGGCGCTGGTCAGTGTACCGAGGGAGTCCTATGTCTTGGTTACGAAGTGGAGCTACGACAGAGACGACCGTTGGGCCGAAGACCCAGGCGAGCTCCGCGAGTCCGCCGAGCGAAGCCTGCGCCGACTTCGGACCGACTATCTGGACGTCCTGATGCTCCACGGCGTCTTGCCACAACACTACGATCAGGTCGTCGAGCGATACGTCCCGGAACTACGCCGACTGCACGAGGAGGGCGTCGTCCGCTACATCGGCTTCAGCGAGCGCTTCCCGCTGGACACAAGCCATCAGGTCGCAACGATGGCCGTGAGTCAACACCCGGAGCTGTGGGACGTTGTCGAGCTTAAGTACGGAATCCTGAACCAGCTCGCGGCCCGAGAGGCCCTCCCCCTCGCGCTCGAGCACGATGTTGGCGTGATCAACATGGCCGCCGTGCGCATCCGCCTGCCCGACCCGATAATGCTGGAAGAGACTATCGCCGAGTGGAAAAAAGCCGGGTACCTCGCCGCCGATAGCCTTCCCGCCAAGCGGCCGCTGGACTGGCTGGTCCACGACGCGGTGGACTCTGTCGTCAGCGCGGGGTACAAGTTTGCGGCCGACCATCCGGCGGTGTCGACCGTCCTGAGCGGCACCGCCAGCATCGCGCACCTGGAAGCCAACGCCGCCGCCCTGGAGGACCCGATGCTTCCCGACAGAGACAGCCGGCGTCTCGTCGACCTGTTCGGCGACGTAGACGAATATGCCTGAAGCCATTCCGTCATTCCGGCGAGAGCCGGGATCCAGGAACCCTGAACCGAAAGTTCGCCGCCTAGTTCCCGCCCGTACCAAACAGCCACACGTCTACGCGCCGACGAGCGAGTACTGGAGAACACAATGAGAATCACCGATGTGAAAGCCATATACCCAAAATGGTCCCAGATACCCCCAGGGGCGTGGCAGTCGCACTTCTGGCAGATCGTCGTGCGCGTCGAGGCCGACAACGGTGCGGTGGGGCTGGGGTACGGCGGAGGAGGCGACCCGGGATGCCTGGTGGTCAATCAGCACCTGCGAGAGCTCCTGGTCGGGCGCACTGTCGAGACAACCGGCGACATCCGCGAGACTTGGGACATCCTGTACCAGCAGTCGCTTCCCTACGGGCGGAAGGGTCTCGCGGTGATGGCGTTAAGCGGCGTCGACCTGGCGCTCTGGGACCTGCTCGGCAAGGCCCGAGGCGTTCCGGTCTATGAGCTGCTGGGCGGGCTCAAGAAACCGAAGGTCAGGGCCTACGCGTCCGGAAACGAGATGGAGCGCTACCTAGACATGGGCTACACGGCCAACAAGTTCCCACCCGGCCGCGGAGGCTCCGATGAAGACGTGGCGAAGACCGTAGCATCGGCGAGGCGGTCTCGTGAGACCTTCGGGGACGACGCCCTCATCATGACCGACTGCTACATGAGCTGGGACACGGCTGCGACTCTGCGAATGGCCGAAGCGCTTGCGGAGTACGACCTCTACTGGTTCGAGGACGTCCTGACGCCGGACCTTGTCGACGAACAGGCGGCCCTCCGGCCGAGGATCAAACCGATCAACCTGGCCGGAGGCGAGCACGAGTTCACCCGCTTCGGCTTCGCGGCGGCCGCCAAGGTCGGGGCTCTCGACATCTGGCAGCCGGACCTCACGTGGTGCGGCGGCATAACTGAAGGACTCCGGATCCTGGACCTGGCCAAGGAGTATGGGGTGACGGTAGTGCCGCATCGCGGCGGAGAGATTTGGGGACTGCACTTCATCGCGGCAACGGACTGCGATGATCTCGCCGAGACGCACCCGGAGAGGTGGGTGCCGCCGAGAGACGAGCTGTGGTTGGAGGAACCAACAACGGTGGATGGTCACCTGACGCCTCCCGACCGGCCAGGCTTCGGCGTCCGGCTCAACGAGACCATGCTGTAGGGCTCTACCTCCTCTCTCTGCGGGAGAGGATTGTCGGAGATCCCGAGACTCTCGGGGAGGTGAGGGCGCCCCGAACTGGTACTAAACCCGAATCCACCGAAGGACGGCCTTGGGGACAGCCCTTGAAGAAGCCAGCGGGTGCTCCTCTGAATCTGGGATAATGGTTTTGGAACAGAAACCCGCCCGGAAACAAGGAGCACCCAATAGATGCTGCCACAGAACAAACCCGACCGTATCCGCATCGTCTTTGACGACCATCGTCTGGTGGCCAATGCCGGCCTGCTCCTGACGGCCACCCTAGCCCGGCACCTGGGCCTGCGGGAACTCGTCGACCATCACCTTGACCTCGGCGGAGCGCCGGGACGGGCGAACACTGGGGACAAGATGCTGACGCTGGTCGCTTCCGCGCTGGCAGGCGGCGACTGCATCGACGACGCCGATGCGCTGCGCGCTGGTGGGACGGTCGGTGTTCTAGGCTGCGTGGTCAAGGCGCCATCCACCCTGGGGACCTTCCTGCGCAGCTTCCGGTGGGGGCATGTCCGTCAACTCGACCGCGTGAGCCGCCAGTTGTTGGCCCGGGCCTGGGCCGCTGGGGCCGGACCCGGCGACTCGCCCCTGACCATCGACCTGGACTCGACCATCTGCGAGACCTATGGACTGGCCAAGGAGGGAGCGCGCCACCACGGCTATACCGGCGCCCGCGGCTATCACCCGCTGCTGGCCATTGCCGCCGGCACCGGCGAGGTGCTGATGTCCCGGCTGCGCGAGGGCCGGGCCAACACCGCCCGTGGCGCCGCCCACTTCCTGCGTGAGACGGTGGGGCGGGTGCGCTACGGCGGGGCCAGGGGACAACTCACGGTGCGGGCCGACAGCGGCTTCTACGCCCACACTGTCGTTGCCGCCTGCCGGGAAATGGATGTCCGCTTCTCTATCACCATCCGCCAGCGCGCCAGCCTGCGGGACCTGATCGAGGCGATACCACAGGAGGACTGGACTCCCATTCCCTACTGGACGGACGGCGCCGCCGATGTCGCCGAGACGACTTACACCCCGTTCCAGACCAAGCCGGACGCCGCGCCGGTGCGGCTCATTGTCCGGCGGGTGAAGCCGACGCCCGGTTCCCAGCTCGCCCTCTTCGCCAGATACAGCTATCACGCCTTCATCACCGACCGCGATGGGGAGACGCTGGAACTGGAGGCCGATCATCGCCGCCACGCCGAGGTCGAGAACGC
Source organism: Dehalococcoidia bacterium (assembly GCA_965248605.1). Classification (GTDB taxonomy): domain Bacteria; phylum Chloroflexota; class Dehalococcoidia; order Lucifugimonadales; family CAUZJF01; genus CAUZJF01. The sequence goes on along the minus strand of CBDFJV010000007.1, from coordinate 3,002,693 downwards.
CATACGCGACCTCAAGTACGGCGTCGGGCTGAACCACATGCCGTCGGCGCGCTTCGCCGCCAACGGCGCCTGGCTGGCGGTCCAGGTGATGGCGCATAACCTGGCCCGCTGGACGGCGCGGATTGGTCTGGGCGAGCGGACCGTGATCACCAAGACCCTCAGGCGGCGGGTCTTCGCTCTGGTGGGACGGATCACCCGCTCGGCGCGCCGCCTCACTTTGCATCTCCCCCGGCGCTGGCCTTGGGAAACCCAGTTCAGTCGCGCCTTGGCCCGGCTGCAAGCCATTCCGTTCCCGGCCTGACAGCCAGCCTGCAACTGACCCAACGTCCCCGCAATCTCGCGCCACCCCGGTCGCGAGAGTCCCCTGCTGCGTATCCTCTCGCCTTCCCGCGCATCGCAACTCCCGCATAGGGCCTTAGGGGCCCTGTGCGGCGACTGAAGACCGGCCGCCGGCCTCCCATCTACCCCAAGACCCCAGGCCATCCCCCCTGTAGCTCCCTCACCCACCCCCTTCCGCTGCCCTCACGCCGTCCATCGGTGTCCTTCGGTGGATTCGGGCTAAGGCTGAGCGGGTTCGTGTGCGCGTGGCAGGAAGGGGTTGTCAGCCGGCTCCTTACCTCCGTAGAACCAGCTCAGCGGGAGCACCTTCCGCTTCTGGTTGATCGAGCCTTCGTCCTTCCGGCTGCTCAGGAGCAGTCGAGCCTCAATAGGATGCTCTTCATACACCGAGTACGTATGAGCGATGATGACCCGGTCCTTGAGCGCTATGGCCGAGGGGTACGCCCACCGTCCATGGGCGCCGACCGACCGTATGTGCTCGGTCTCACATTCGGGAGCGGGAACTCCCTGCTCGAAATGCATCTCGGCGGGGCGGACTACCCTAATGGGACCAGGCTCGACCCGCGTGGTCTCGTGCATCGACTCGACGTTCTGGAAGAACTCCCACACGCCCCCGCCGTTCCGGCTAACGGCCGACGAGAGACGAGTCCGGGCGTAGCCCTGCTTGATCTCCGCCTCGCTCTCCTGGTTCCAGACCATTAACAGATGACCATTAGGCAGGGTCAGTATCTGGCACGGCGTTGTGCTGGCGGCCAGGGCAGTCGGCTGGGGACGCGTCCACGACTCGCCGTTGTCGTAGGACCACGCCTGGAAGTGGCGCCCCAGGCCGACACGCATCATCATTAGCAGCGTGCCGGGCACTACCTCCGTGACAGTCGGCTCATTCACGTAGTTGTAGTTGGCGTTCCAGTCCAACAGAATGAACAGGTCTCCGTCCTGGTTTCGCTCCCAGGTACGCCCGTCGTCGTCCGAATAGCAGACGTAGACCGTAGTGAACCCAGGGTCATGATCGTGTGCTCCGACTGCTACCCACTGGCCGTTGACCAGCTTGCCGACACCGGGACGTTTCCGGTCGTCCGGCCCCCTGTTCTGTCCCATGTAGGTATACACGGGATAGATCAGCCGTCCTGAGGACGTTCGAAGTAGCACGTCCTGGTATGCGTGCGTGTCGACCCCCGGCGGGCTGACGTCGACGGGCGGCTCCCAGGTCTCACCCTCGTCTTCCGAACGCCAGAAGATGATCTTGGACGTGTCGCCGAGCTTTCCGCTCGGGTTCAGGCGCCTTCCGCCGAGGCCAATCCCCTTGCTCGAAAGCTTCACCAGGGACGAGTTCCCGCCGACTGCTCCCCCGTCTCGGTCGACTCGCCGAGAATCCTCGGACCACGTCACGCCGCCGTCGTCGGAGTAGCTGAACAACCCTCGCGCGGTGTGCATGAGCCGGCCATCGTCCAGCTCGACGAAACTCGAATCGTGAAAGTACGTCGTGTCGTGTATCGCCAGTGCCTCTTCCGGGCGGGTCATCGGCACGTTGCTCATCGTCTTCTCCTCTTCTCAGCGGGCGGGCAGACACAGAGAGCCTGTCTCGGAACAGGTCTGCGCCTACCAGGTTTTCACATCTTGTAAAGAGCTAGGTCCATGATGAGAGTCGATTTGGAAGTAAACAATAGAGTGACCCGTACCGGATCGGAATCAATGCGCCGCGATAGCCACAGAGATTCGCAGCTGACGGGAAGACCAAGCGCTGAAGAAACGCATTGGCTTGGATGCGGAAAATACCCTCGGCCGGGCGGACCAGACTTTCCACAGCGTGCGTATGTTGAAGGCTGTGGCCAGCATTACCCACTCAGCACTAACGTTGGTCAGTCCGCGCAAGAGGAACCGGCGAGCTTGTTGTTGCTCCTTGATGATGCCGAAGGCAGGTTCCGCCAACTCTTTGCGCCTACGGTACAGTTCCTTGGCCTCATCAGTGGCCATCCAGTCCCGATGGCTACCTAACACATGCTCATAAGGCCCTATCTCAAGCGCGCGACCTTGACGACGGTCTGTGGTGCATACCCCGAACGCCGGACAAACACGGCACGTAGCTCCCGACGCTCGGTACACTCGCATTGTCGGCCTGCCTGTACGCTGCTTGATACCGGAAAACCTGAGTGGTTGGCCTTCGGGGCAAGTATAGGTGTCTGCAGCATCGTCATACGTGAAGTGGTCCTTGTGGTAAGGCTGCGTGAGTGCTCTCTGTTGGGCCTCCGGCATTACCACGAGTTGCTCTCGCTCAGCGCAAGCAGCCAGATTGGCCCCAGAATGATATCCAGCGTCGCCCAGTGTCATCTCGACCGGCTCTCCCGTATTGTCCTGGGCTTGTTCCAGCATAGGTATCAACTGAGCATGATCATCAGGGTCGTTGACCACCTCGGCCGCTGTGATCAGCAGCCCACTTGCACCGGCCTTGTCTGGCTCAAGAGGCGAGACCATCGCCTGCGCGTTATACCCCGCAACGATCCCGTGGCGACTTTTGACCAGTTCGGCATCTTCGTCGGTCAAATTGAACCGCTCCAACCCCTCTTCTCTCGAAACCCGCTCCATCGCCTCAACCACCTTTTCTCTCAGTCTGTGGGCCTGCGACAGCTGTTTCGGCAACCGCGGTGGAGGAGCATCGTCTCCAGCCTCGTTCTGCGCTTCCAACTCCGCAATCGCTGCCTCCGTGCGCTTCAACAATCGCTCCAACTGGGCAGCATCATATGTCCGATTCTTAGTCGCGTTGGCCATGATCTTCGTCCCATCCACCGCCTGTACCGCCAAATCGACCAGTCCCATCGTCACCGCCGTGCGCACCGTTCGCTTCAACAATGCTCGCATGGCCCCACGGTGCTCGCGATAGAACCGCCACAAGGTGTTGTGGTCCGGGTGCTGCCACCCGGTGAGCCACAGGTAAGGTATCTGGTCTCGGCACGCCGCCTCCAGTTTACGGCTGGAGCGTACTCCGGTCGTAAATCCATACACCCACACGCTCAGAAGCCCTCGTGGGTGGTAGGCAGGGGACCCCAAAGGCTCCCCGTCTATATCGACCCCCAGCTCAGACCAGTTGGCTCGGTCCAACCCATCCACCAACGCCGCTACAAACCGGGCAGGATGGTTCTCAGGCAACAACTCGTCCAGAGTCGGCGGGAACAACCAACTCTGCTCTCTGTTCAGTGGTCGCAGAGGCATCACACTCGCTCCTCGATTCGTTCTGGCAATACTCTACCAACAGCGGTAGTCAAATCAAGGACACAGAAAACCTTTTGAGACAGGCTCCGTAGGTCCGCCCCTACAAGGCCCGTTAAGGCTGGGCCGGCTCGTGAGCGCGCGGCAAGAACGGGTTGTCGGCTGGCTCCTTGCCTCCGTAGAACCAGCTCAGAGGGAGCACCTTCTGCTTCTGGTTGATCGAGTTTTCGTCTTTGCGGCTGCTCAAGATCAGTCGAGCCTCCGTGGGATGCTCCTCCAAGACCGAATATGTGTGAGCGATGATCACTCGGTCCTTGAGCACGAGAGCCGACGGGTATGACCACCTTCCATGAGCGCCGACCGAAACGACGTGCTCCGTCGGCCTCTCAGGCGCGGCCACCCCCGGCTCGAAGTGCTGCTCCTCGGGGCGGGTCGGCCGAATGGGCCCCGGCTCCACCCGCGTCGACTCGTGCATCGACTCGACGTTCTGGAAAAACTCCCACACGCTTCCACCGTTCCGGCTGACGGCCGACGAGAGACGAGTCCGGGCGTAGCCCTGCTTGATCTCCGACTCGCTCTCCTGGTTCCAGACCATCAGCAGATGACCGTTAGGCAGAGTCCTGATCTGGCATGGAGTAGTGCTGGACGCAAGTGTCGTGGGCTGTGGCCGGGTCCACGATTCTCCGTTGTCGTAGGACCACGCCTGGAAATGACGGCCCAGGCCGACGCGCATCATCACCAGCAGGGTGCCGGGAACTACCTCGGTCACCGACGGCTCGTTGACGTAGCTGTAGAGGGCGTTCCAGTCCAACAGAATGAAGAGGTCTCCGTCCTGGTTCCGCTCCCAGGTGCGCCCATCATCATCGGAGTAGCACACGTAGACGGTCGAGTACCCGGGGTCGAAATCGTGTGCGCCAACCCCGACCCAGTGGCCGTTCACGAGTTTGCCGACCCCTGGCGCCTTCTTAACGTTGACGCCCGTCGCCTTACGACCCGTGTACACCGGGAAGATCAGCCTTCCCGAGGACGTCCGCAGCAGCACGTCCTGGTAGACGTGCGTATCGACCCCAGGAGTGCTGACCTGTACAGGCGGTTCCCATGTCTCCCCACCGTCCTCGGAGCGCCAGAAAATGACGCTCGCGGTGGACCCGATCTTCCCGCCCCGATTGATCCTTCTTCCGCCCATGCCGACGCCTTTGCCGGACAAATCTCACCAGAGACGAGTCACCGCCGACGGGGTCGCCATTGCGGTCGTGGCGAGGCGAGTCATCGGACCAGGTCAGTCCGCCGTCCTTCGAGAAGCTAAACAACCGCCGCGCGCTGTGCATGATACGGCCGTCGTCGAGCTCGACGAAGGTCGAGTCGTGGAAGTACTTGGTCTCGCGTATCGCCAGGGCCTCTTCAGGCCGGGTCATCGGAACGTTGCTCATCTCGATCTCCTTAGTGGGTGTGGTGTCGCCTAGTCGAAGGGTACCGGGATCTTGTCCCCGTGCCACGGGAACGCGTAGCTGGGGTCGTTGACAAAGCGCTTCAAGCCGGCGTCGATCCGAATTGAGGTGGATGGCGGGAGCTGGACCGTGAAGTACTTGCCGTTCACCGGGACTACGTCGTTTCCAGACCTCATATTGGTGAACTGGTGCTCACCGAATGCGCCGGACTGTACAATCACCGACCGGGTCTCGGTGGGGCTCGTGTTTACGAGCTGCACACCGACGCCATCGGCCCGTAACTCGTCCACCAGGGCCCCAACGTCAGGTGGCAGCCCAGGCCGCATGCGGTCGGCGTCGAAGTACCGGACCGTCGCTCGTAGCAGGCCGCCGTGGTAAACGGAGTGAGGAGCTCCCATCGTCGTCTGGGTCAACACCTTGGTATAGACCGGGTTCGGTGGCTCGTCGTTGTCGGCGATCAATTGGGCTGCGTCCCGGTCATCTGCCTTCAACAGTTCGTAAGCGTTCACCGCTTGGTTGTACTGAGCAGTGAGCGCCTTCTCCGGCCAGTCGGGGTTCTTGCCGTCGTAGTACTGGAACCGGCTGTACTCCGTTTGCCAGTCGGCCCTTCGGTCCCCGTGGAAGGTCACCTCGTTCCAGTCCCGCTCTTTGTCGCCCTCCCGCAGCCGGTCGATGAGGTCGTAGTCTTCCTGAGACATCGACATGTGGTAGATGTGGGCGGACTCATAAACACGCAGTGGAATTGCACTGCTCCTGTCCCACCCGTCGGGCGTGATCCTGATCGGCACCAGCAGGTGTCCGTCTTCGCGGGTGAATGAGTTGTCGAGCAGCATCTTGATCTGGGAGCGCATCAGGTCGAGGTACTTGAAGTCGCCGCTTAGCAGCACGGCGCACTCCGTGGCGACCATGACCGAATGAAACAGGCGCTGGTAGCCGTAATTGCTGCCCCAGCCCGTCAGACCGCCCCACCACACCCCTTCCCTGTGCTCGCCAACCTTGCCCGTCGGCCCAACGTTGTCGGGGATAATGCCGTTGTTCTGCTCGATGCGGGACATCCAGGCGTCCACGTACTCCAACACCCACCGCTTGTACTTTTCGTCGCCGGTGTAGAGATAGGCGTTCGTCACGAGACCGGTGGCCGATAGGTTGGCAACGAGGTCGCCGTTCAAGACGACATGGTTGAACAGCTTCACGATCTCGTCCGCCTTCTCCGGATCGTCCCACCAGCCGAACTCCAGGTCCTTGACGATCGGGTAGATCGAAGAGCGCGAGCCCATCACCTTCGGCTCCCAGGCGGGGTTGTCCAACGACTTACCACCGTGCAGGTAGTCCATGACACTGTTAAGAGGCGCCTGGAGCCATGGGCCCTCGCTACTGTTCATCGGCGACCGGATGATCTTGTGCACGGGGTCCCAGTTCGGAGCCTCCGGGTCCTCGCCGATGTACATGGCCGCGAACCGCCTGGCACGACGGACGTTCTCGTAGATCGTAGGGTCGGCGACGCCGAAGTCGTAGAACGCCATGTTGCCCTCGCCCATGTGGTGCCATTCGGCGTCGCCGGGATGGGCCAGACCGAAGTACTCGTTGTGAATGCTGTACCTGAGCGTCATCGGCGTGGTGCCGTGGTGATAGTCGAGATTGTTGGCCCGATTTCCGTCCCTGTCGTCGAACAGTCGAGTGGTGGCATTCCAGTGCTTCAACGCCAGGTCGACAAGGCTTTCGTCGCCGCCCAGCGCGTACAGGAGACACCAGTTGTACGAGCGCTCATAGTAGTCGTCCATGTCGTCGGACCAGTACCACGCACCGTTTCGCTCGGCGTACTTCCTGCTCATCATAGGGGCGGATTCCTCCATGAGAGCGATTAGCTTGCGCTGCAGCAACGCCCAGGTGGGCGGCGCGGTTACCTCGGTCGCGGTGATCGTCGGCATATCGGGCAGCATTGACTCAGTCCTTTCTCGTCGTGGTCCGGTTCATTCCGGCCAGCTATTTAAGAAGGCAGGCGCGGGGGCCTGCCCCTACGGGCCCGAGTTGTGCGATGTGCTCGGACTCGGTCAGCCTTCGTAGAACCATTGAAGGGGTAAGCCCAGCGTGATAGTGGTCCGTACTCCCTTGCCGCGAGGCGGCAGGTCGATATCCGGCCCCCTCTCCTTGAACTTCGTATTGATGATCACCCTGTCCTTCCCGATGTACATGGACGGGTAGTCCATCACCCGATCGTTGTACGGCAGCCTTGGCGTGTAGTTCGCCGCTCGGTAGCTCCTGATCGGCGGCGGCTCGACATAGGTGGTCTCGTCGCCGTCGAGGGCTCCGACGTTCTTCCTGAACTTCCACGTCGCGCCACCGTCCTGGCTTATGGCCGCGGTGAGCCTGTGTCTTTGTCTGCCGCGCTCGATCTCGTCTCCCGAGACCTGGTTCCACAGGATCAAGAGATCGTCGGTACCGGGCACGCGCCTCAGGCAGGCCGGCGCTCTCGAAGAGGCCAGCGTCGTGGGCTCGGGGTGAGACCATGTCGAGCCGTCGTCGTCGGACCAGCTCTGATAGAGCCGGCCCAATTGGGTCCTGTGCACGTTGAGCAGGTGATTCGGGCTCACTTCGGCGATGACGGACTCCTCGCACGAGAAGTGGCCCCCGGCGCTGTAGTCAATCGTCACCATCATCTCGCCGTCTTCGTTCCTCTGCCACGTCCGCCCCTCATCGTCCGAGTAGTAGACCCAGCTCACGTCGATGATGTTCTCGTAGCCGTGGCCGCCCACTCCGGCCAACTCGTCGCCAAGGAGGCCCACCGATGCCCCCACGCCTTGAGGGATGATTACCCTCTTCCCGACGTACCAGTAAACGGGAATGACGATGCGTCCTGAGCTGGTCACGATAGCGGTGTCGTTCCAGATGGCCGCCATGATGCCGGGCTCGCTCACCATCACCGGATCGGACCAGGTCTCGCCTTCATCGTCTGAGCGGATGAACCAGGCAGGACGGCCCTTGTCTCCCTCCCGCGTGAACGCGTAGATAAGACCCAGCGCGCCAGATTTCAGGACAACCAGGTTAGCGGCGCTTCCCACGATCTGGTTTCCTGAACCGTCTGTCAGCGGCGCCGATTCGGTCCAGGTCTCGCCGCCGTCTTCGGAGACCTGCTTCTCCAACCTCCCAACGATGTTCAGAAGGCGACCGTCCTTCACCTCCTTGATACTCGCGGCACCCGCGTAGGCGTGGAGAAACAACGTTTCATCGGGCAGCGTCGACGCTACTCTCTTTTCGAAGTCGTTATTCAAAGCGATCGCCTCCCCTGGCAGCATTTGGGCCAAGACGTTATCACACATCGAGAGCATTCAGTGCCGTGTGCTCGGGGGAAACAGGCGCGAGTTTTCGATAGGTCGTAAGTGGGGGCGGCGTGGGGGTATGACGACTCGAACAGGCGGGGCTGACGGATGTCCGGACGGAACTGCGCCGGGACCTCGCAAGGTCCCCGGCAGTTAGCTCTTGTGGACGCCGGCGAGCAGAGTCGGCGGCCGGCAGGTTACCCGGTGAACGCCGGATTCAGAGTCGGTGATCTCCGAGGAGGAGCGACCTGGTCCTCGCCTAGGGGGAAGGCCTCTTTCTTGTACACCTGTATCCGGTGGCTCTCGTAGTCGGCCACGATCAGATTGAAGTCATCGTCGACTCGTACGGATCGTGGGTGGCCCAGGAGCTTCACGAGGTCGAGGTCGCCGGTCTCAGGTCGCCGGCGGTAGGTCTTTCTGGGTCTGATCATCGGTTCGCGGTACGAAACCGAAAGGTTCGCGTCCCCGGTGAACTGCTGTACGTAGACGCCGTCCTCATCGAAGAGCTGCACACGGTTGTTCTGGGTGTCGGCTACGTAGATGTCGCCATGCTTGTCGACGGCGACGCCCGATGGCCGGCAGAACTCGCCGTTGCCGCTGCCCGACGCGCCGAACTCGAAGATGAAGTCCATGTTGAGGTCGAACACCTGGACTCGGTCGTTGCGCCAGTCGGCGACGTAAATCTGGCCCAGCTCGTCGATCGCGATGCCCCACGGCATGTTGAACTCGCGCTCCGATGTCCCAAAGCGCCCCCAAGTACCCAGGAAGCTCCCGTCCTTCGTGAACTTCTGGACGCGGTGATTCAAGGTATCGATGACGTATATATCCTCGTCCGCATCGAATGCAATCCCGGCCGGACGGTGCAGATGGCCGTGCTCCGAGCCGTGTTCGCCCCACTTCCCCATGAACTCACCATGCCGGTTGAAGATCGATATGCGGTCGGCGCCCTCGTCGGAGATGTAGACCAGCTCGTCCTTGTCTACGATGATCTGGCACGGCCTGAGGAGCGCCCCATCGCGCACCGGCCAGTCGTCGGCGCCGTAAGGGCGCTTCACATTTGGAAAGCGGAAGCCGTAGTCGGGAGAGCCGAACGCGCCGAGGTCTTCGTCTTCTATGTTGGTGATCGTAACGGGGCCGGAGCCGCCGCCGCACAGCGCGTATATTCGGCCTTCCTGCCCCAGCGCGATGTCGTACGGGAGGCTCGTCTTCGTAAAATTCCCGATCGTCTTGAGGAACGGGAAACCCGTTCGGACGAGTCCAGGTTGCCTAGCCATGGCGATCTCCTTTGAGGATGGGGTTTGGGGGTTAGGCATTAGGGGTTAGGCATTAGCCCGAATCCACCGAAGGACGTCCTTGGGGACAGCCCTTGAAGAAGCCAGCGGGTGCTCCTCTGAATCTGGGATAATGATTTTGGAACAGAAACCCGCCCGGAAACAAGGAGCACCCAATAGATGCTGCCACAGAACAAACCCGACCGTATCCGCATCGTCTTTGACGACCATCGCCTGGTGGCCAATGCCGGCCTGCTCCTGCCGGCCACCCTAGCCCGGCACCTGGGCCTGCGGGAACTCGTCGACCATCACCTTGACCTCGGCGGAGCGCCGGGACGGGCGAACACTGGGGACAAGATGCTGACGCTGGTCGCTTCCGCGCTGGCAGGCGGCGACTGCATCGACGACGCCGATGCGCTGCGCGCTGGTGGGACGGTCGGTGTTCTAGGCTGCGTGGTCAAGGCGCCATCCACCCTGGGGACCTTCCTGCGCAGCTTCCGGTGGGGGCATGTCCGTCAACTCGACCGCGTGAGCCGCCAGTTGTTGGCCCGGGCCTGGGCCGCTGGGGCCGGACCCGGCGACTCGCCCCTGACCATCGACCTGGACTCGACCATCTGCGAGACCTATGGACTGGCCAAGGAGGGAGCGCGCCACCACGGCTATACCGGCGCCCGCGGCTATCACCCGCTGCTGGCCATTGCCGCCGGCACCGGCGAGGTGCTGATGTCCCGGCTGCGCGAGGGCCGGGCCAACACCGCCCGTGGCGCCGCCCACTTCCTGCGTGAGACGGTGGGGCGGGTGCGCTACGGCGGGGCCAGGGGACAACTCACGGTGCGGGCCGACAGCGGCTTCTACGCCCACACTGTCGTTGCCGCCTGCCGGGAAATGGATGTCCGCTTCTCTATCACCATCCGCCAGCGCGCCAGCCTGCGGGACCTGATCGAGGCGATACCACAGGAGGACTGGACTCCCATTCCCTACTGGACGGACGGCGCCGCCGATGTCGCCGAGACGACTTACACCCCGTTCCAGACCAAGCCGGACGCCGCGCCGGTGCGGCTCATTGTCCGGCGGGTGAAGCCGACGCCCGGTTCCCAGCTCGCCCTCTTCGCCAGATACAGCTATCACGCCTTCATCACCGACCGCGATGGGGAGACGCTGGAACTGGAGGCCGATCATCGCCGCCACGCCGAGGTCGAGAACGCCATACGCGACCTCAAGTACGGCGTCGGGCTGAACCACATGCCGTCGGCGCGCTTCGCCGCCAACGGCGCCTGGCTGGCGGTCCAGGTGATGGCGCATAACCTGGCCCGCTGGACGGCGCGGATTGGTCTGGGCGAGCGGACCGTGATCACCAAGACCCTCAGGCGGCGGGTCTTCGCTCTGGTGGGACGGATCACCCGCTCGGCGCGCCGCCTCACTTTGCATCTCCCCCGGCGCTGGCCTTGGGAAACCCAGTTCAGTCGCGCCTTGGCCCGGCTGCAAGCCATTCCGTTCCCGGCCTGACAGCCAGCCTGCAACTGACCCAACGTCCCCGCAATCTCGCGCCACCCCGGTCGCGAGAGTCCCCTGCTGCGTATCCTCTCGCCTTCCCGCGCATCGCAACTCCCGCATAGGGCCTTAGGGGCCCTGTGCGGCGACTGAAGACCGGCCGCCGGCCTCCCATCTACCCCAAGACCCCAGGCCATCCCCCCTGTAGCTCCCTCACCCACCCCCTTCCGCTGCCCTCACGCCGTCCATCGGTGTCCTTCGGTGGATTCGGGATTAGGGGTTAGGCATTAGGGGTTAGGCATTAGGGGTTAGGCATTAGGGATTAGGCATTCGGGATTAGGCATTCGGGATTAGGGTCTAGGGGTTGGGGCCCCAGCCCCTAAACCCTAATCCCCAATCCCCAATCCCTTCTAGTTAAATTGGTACTCTTTGGTCGAAACGATGAGTCGTAGCATCCTCAATACGCGAGCTTCATTGGCCTCGCGCGTCGCCTCGTCGTCGAGCCTCAACTCACCGCCCGATTCGGCGTGTTCGATGAGCTCTCCACGAGTTTCCTCGTCCACGTTAACGTGGCCCGCAAGTTCGAGGGACAGATCGACGAACTCCTCGGGCACAAGCGGCGAGCGCGAGGCCAGGCGGTCGACGATATCTTTGAAGCCCGGAGCGTCGGTGTCGTTCACCCGCTCGACAGCGTAGTTCACGCGCTCGTTAAGCGTGCCTCCGTCGATCCAGTCCCGTCCCGTGTGCCACCCTTCGACTGTAAGGGGGTTTTGTAGTTGCTGGCCCATGAGTCCCATGTTCTGCTCCGGACCTCCCCTCCGCAGGTCAGGCAGCGTGTACGTCCCCATCAGCTTGAGCACTCCCGCTACATGCTCGGCCGGACTCTTCACCCGGGCGTACGTCGCCTGTTTGAAGAAATCGGAGTTGAAGAGCACCCGCAGCACCGACCGAATGTCGCCGTCTGACTCGAAATAGGCCTTTACCAGGGTATCGACGGCCTCCGGGTCCCGCGGAGGAGTCTCGTTCCAAGACGCCACCTGCGGCTCGTCTGCGACGAAGAAAGTGTAGAGGTGCCGGGATATGAAGCGGGCGCAGGCCGGCTGTCTAACTATTATGTCGACGATATCCTCGCCGTTGAAGCGCCCCGTCTCGCCGAGGAACCTCTTGGGCGTTTCGTCGTGGTTGTCTTCGAAGAACAGGAACTTGCTGGGGAAGTTGCCCTCACGTACGCCGCTGCCCAGGACGGGATCGAGGAAGCTCCAACCCGTGAAGGCCCGTGCCGCGGCTTTGACGTCTTCCTCCGTATAGTTGCCGACACCCATCGAGAAGAGCTCTAGCAGTTCGCGCCCATAGTTTTCGTTAGGCTCCTCTTTGTGGTTCTCCTGGTTGTCGAGCCACATGATCATCGCCGGATCTTCGGACAGCTCGATCAGGATTGTGCGCATGTCCGAGAGGGCGACGCGCCGGAACATCTCGATCTGGTCCCTGACGTACTCGGCGGATTTTCCCGAGCCCGTCGGGAACACGTGATGCCAGAAAAGCGCCATCTTCTCAGTGAGGGGCCGGCCGGTGTTCATCATGCGGTAGAGCCAGTTGCCAGGGTACCTGTCCCGGCCGTTCACGTTCGACCACCTGTAAAGGACGTCAGGATCGGCGTCCGAAAACTCCTCAGGACGGAGAAGGTCCTCGACGAGAGCTTCGTAGCCCCGAGTGGCGAGTCTCTCCAGCTCTGCGCGCCCAGCGCCGAAGCCGGCTCGGCGCATAATGTGGGCGATGGGTGCGAGGTCGGTATCCGACATGGTCTTCACCTCTCAGACGGCAGGCGCCGCAAGCGTTTTGCCCTATAGTTGTCGTGACCTCTTCCACTTTCGAACTCGGGCTCGTGCGTTCTTGTATGGAGCCGCTGTGTTCAACTGAACCATATGACCCATGGTGGCGTTTCGATACCAGTGCGGTCCGTAGAGTTCTTCGTTGTCTTTGCTTTCCACCAGGGAGATGATCTTTTCTTTCGTGACATCGAGCTTGTTTAGAAGCGTTCTGAAATCGTACGCATTGTAGTCACTGTAAAACTTCTGAGCGAGTGAACCTAGTGGTCCAACATCCTAGTATTGAAGGGTTCTGAGGTTACGGCTTGGTAGGGGCGGGTTTGAAACCCGCCCTGTCGTCGTAGCACGCCAATCTCGGCTACCCCTCATTTCAAAGATTTCGGTCTACTAGTTCCGTCCATTTATATCCCGTTTCGGGGAAATCAACACCATGACCTCCGTCTCGCCGCCGATGCCACTTGAGTACGAGCTGGCCCCAACCAACCAAGTAGCCTACGAGGTCACAAACGGACATCTGGGTTTCCTTTTTGTGACCGGCGAGCTCGACGATGCGCGTCAATTCATCAGGGATATCTTCATAAATCTGCGCGAAGCTTCTGATAGTTCTCTCCGATCGCCTCCAACAGCGCCGTTTTGTCTTTAGGTACGGCCATGACTATCGATCGTTCGGTTGACTTTCAAATGTCTGCGCAGTTAGGGGGCGAGCCCGAACGGGTGCTCTCTGAATTCCTAGCAGGTGACGTTTTTTCCCTCGCTGCCGAACACAGCCATGCGCTCTTCGTCCTCGATGCGAGGGGTGCCTTCGGGAACATAGTGAAACTGCGCAGCCCGCCTGCGTCGCGACGTTCGGTTGGCGGGCGTCCCATGGTGCATGAGGCCGTCAAAGAACAAAAGGCCTCCGGGCTCCAACGGAACGGCTGCGTCCCGGTCGAGGTTGAGATGCGCATCGCATATCTGCCAATCGCGCTGCTTGAAGTGGACCTTGGGTCCCTCGACGTGGGTACCAGGTTTCACGTGCATACAGCCGTTTTCGAAAGTCGCGCGGTCCAGGGCGATCCAGCACCCGACGATAGGTGTGCCCATCGGAACGTTGAAGAAGGCGTGGTCCTGGTGCCAGGGCTTCTCGCGCCCGATTCGGGGCGGCTTGATGAGGGCCTGGTTGGCGAAGAGCTCTGTTTTGGAGCCGAGCAGCCGGGCCACTACCTTCAAAAAGTCCGGCTTCTCCGACATGACTCTGAGGCGCGGTTCGAAGTCGACGAAGTCCTTGAGCTTGCGGACCGAATCTCGCCGGTTCTCGACGCTCATGGAGGCCAGCTCGTCGGCCAGACTCTGCTCGAACTGGACCTCCGTGAAGTCCGGACGTTTCCCGTCGATCAGGTCCATCAAGCCGCTCAGGGCGTCGCTGACCTCAGTTTGGGTAAAGGCGTTCTGGACGACCAGGAACCCGTTCTCGCGGTAGTAGTCAACGAGCTCATCGGTGACGTCGTCGAGCGACTCGACGCCGGTTGCGACGTTGTCCGAAGAATACAGACGACCGTCGTACTCGGCTGCCGCGTACTCGTCGAACGCTGGCTTTGTAAGAGTCCCCATGCCCTGATGTCCTCCTTCATCCCTTGCTGGCTCTTGTTACGCTATCGGTGTATTTTAATCCAACTCGGTGAAATACACATCTTACGCTATCGGTGTATTTTAATCCAACTCGGTGAAATACACATCACAGGGCTTCAGGATGAAACAGTCCTCAAGACATGACCGGCAGTAACGTTCAAACCGCGATCCCAATCGAAACCGGAACTGGATAGGACCTGAGGCACTATGAGCTCGGTCATTATCGTCGGATTCGACGGGCTTCAGCCCGCGCAGGTAACGCCGGCGCGCATGCCCAACCTTTCCGCGATGGCCGCCGAAGGCGTGGTGTTCGAGAACCACCACTCGGTGTTCCCAACGATGACCAGGGTCAACCTCGCCAGCATCCACACCGGGTGCTATCCCGGGAGGCACGGGCTCGCCGCGAACAACATCGTCGTCCGCGAGCTGGACCCGATGCGGCCGATCACCCTCAAACGCGAGGACCTGACTGAGGTGGCCGAAAAGACCGGGCAGATCCTGCTCGCACCGACGCTCGGCGAGATCCTGGCCGCCAACAGGCGTGAGCTGGTCTCGGTGAGCATCGGGGGCAGGGGTGGGACGTTCATGCAGAACCCACATGCTGAGCGAGTCGGCGGAGCGTCGATACACTTCAAGTTCACGATGCCCGGCGCCCTTCATGGCGAGATCGTTTCCCGATTCGGCCCCTGGCCGGCGGGTCCTGACATCGACGAAGGGCTGCGCGACATGCCGGTCTCCGAGTTGATGGGCAGGGCAATCGACGTGCTCACCCAGTACGTTCTGGAGGAGAGAGAGTCGGCGGTGTCAGTGTTGTGGTGTAGCCAGCCTGACGCCGCCCAGCACCCGGCCGGTGTTGGCTCCCCGCAAGCCGAGGATTCGCTGCGGCAGTCGGACGAGCAGTTCGGCAGACTGCTGGACTGGCTGGACAGCACCGACCGGACGGCCGAAACCGACCTGATCGTTCTGTCGGATCATGGCTACTCGACGGTCTCCTCGACCATCGACATTAGGACCGCCGTCCGGCAAGCGGGCTTCCCGAACAGAGGAGAGCCAGGAGGCGTTACCGTAGTGCCGAACGGCGGGGCCGTGCTCTTCTACGTCCACGAACGGGACCCGGCGACGACAGACCGTCTCGCCAAGTGGCTTATGGGACAACCGTGGTGCGGCGCCATCGTCGGGGCGACTGCCATCGGCCCGATCGAGGGCGTCCTTCCGACGGCGCTGGTGGGTGCCGATGGACCGCGGGCGCCCGATCTTGCCATGTCCTTCGCATGGGACTCGGAGCCCAGCACGGCAGACTACGCGGGACACGTCGCAAGTACAAACGCCTACGCCGGCGATCACGGTTCCATGAGCAGGCAAGAGGTGAACAACGTCCTCTTCGCCCGGGGGCCGAGCTTCAAACGAGGTGCCCGTGTCGCCAACCCTACGGGAAACGTCGACGTCGCGCCGACGGTGCTGAGCATACTAGGCCTGCCTGGCGGCGACGCGATGGATGGGCGTGTTTTGGAAGAGGCGCTCGCCAGAGGGCCAGAACGCATTCCTGAGTGGACGACCGAAGTCCACGAGGCTGAACGTAGGGTCGCGTCGAGAGTCTACCGGCAGGAAATCGCCTTGTCCACGGTAGGGACTACGGGATACGCCGACTACGGCAGGGCGTGGTCAACGGAGGCATCTTCACAGATCCGATCGGCACCGCCCAATAGCTGAGCAAAGTCGCGGATTTGAGCACCAGTTAAGTTATATGTTAACATGAAACAGGTCCTACTCATTGAAGGCTCGCGGTTCAGGATCTTCGCCGTCGACATTTCTTCGGACGAAACTGTAGAAGATTGCCCGGTTATGGACTTCATCGCCGAAATGGCAGAACCATCCCGCAAGTCGCTTCTCGCTCTACTCCGGATGCACGCGGATCATGGACCAATCACAAACGAGCGTCGGTCTAGAAAGCTCAGCGAAAACATATTTGAGTTCAAGACGAGGCAGGCTGATCGCGTTTACTACTTCTACAACCCCGGAGGTCAGACAATTCTCACACACGGCTCGCGGAAGCCTTCATCGTCGATGGTCCGGAACGAGGTTCAGCGGGCGGAGCGAATGATGGCCCAGTATCGGAAAGAGATAGGAGCGTGACCAGGATGGCAGATTCCGCTATCCAAGCCTACGAGGACGCGCCAGAGAAGGTTTCAGCAGAGGGTCTGGGCCTGTTGGACAGCACGATTGCTGAATACGAAGCGGATGCTGATTTCGTGGCTGAAGCGCTGGCGATAGGAGTCGTAGAACAAGCAACCCGTATTATGGAACTGCGGTCAATGACTCGCTCGGAGCTCGCGGACAAGATGGGTGTGTCCAGAGCCCGCGTCGCTCAGATCTTCAATGCCCCTCCCAACCTGACGTTGCGTTCGATCGCGAGTATGGCTATTGCCCTTGAAACAAAGCCCAACGTTTCGCTGTCTTCCATATCCAACTCCAAATCTGACTAATGCCCCGTGCCTCAGGAGTCGCGCTTCGCGCCGCCCTGGAGCCCCTTCTGTTGGATGATCCACTCCGTGAGTGGACTGGGCGATGGTTCGGTGCGGACGTTCACGACTGCCGGCTTTCCTGACGCGAAGGCGCGTTCGAGCGCGCCGGGAATCTCGGCGGCGCTTTCCACGTACTCGCCGTGGGCCCCTAAAGCCTCCGCCACTTTGTCGTAGCGAGTATTGGGTAGCAGCTCCGTCGCCACCGTCTTGCCGAAGAGCTGGACCTGCTGGTGGTAGTCGATGCCCCAGACACTGTCGTTCCCGATCACAATGACTACAGGGATGTTGTGTCGCACGGCCGTATCGATCTCCATGCCGTTGAAGCCAAAGCCGCCGTCGCCGGAGAGGACAGCAACCTTCGAATCCGGCAGGGCCACTTGGACGCCGATGCCGAATGGCACTGCCCACCCTAGCATGCCCAGGGTTCCATTGGTGAACCATCGCCTGGGCTTCTGGCTCGGATAGTAAGGGGCGCCGTAGAAGGCGAAGTCACTGCCTTCGAAGACCAGGGCGTCGTTCTCGCCCATGACTCGACGCAGGGCCTTGTGGACTTCCATGGTGTGGATGCCCGGGGCCGCCGTCCGGCCGTCAAGGTCGCGTTCGAGATCGGCCTGCCGCGACCGCAGGTCATCCAGCATGGGATGTTTCGCCCAGCTGTGCTTCTCCGCCTCGTCGGCCAGCTGCTTCAGCACCGCGCTAGGGTCGCCGACGATCCCAACGTCTACGCCGCGCGCAAGGCCGATCTGCTCGAACGACGAGTCGACCTGAATGATGCGGACGTCCGGGTCGAAGGCTGGCGGGCCCCCGAACGCGATCAGAAAGTCGACCTTCTTGCCGAGCAGCAGTACAGCATCGGCCTCCTTCAGGCTGAGAGCGACAGGATTGGCGCGTCCATCGGCAAGACCGAAGCATAGCGAGTGAGAGTCGGGAACTACGCCTCTCGCTGCCATCTCGGTGAACAGCGGGATGCCCGTGGTCTCGATGAGGCGCTCGAGGTCGGCCTGCTCCGCCGAGTGAGCACCGTTGCCGGCGACTATGATCGGCCGCTTCGCTCGGTTCAACAGCTCGATCGCGTCCCGGACCTTGGCCGGGTCCCCCTGGCTTCCGCCGGCGGGCCGGTACTCCTCGGGCGCGTAAAAGCGGACGTCGCTCTCTTCGACTTCGGCCCGCTGCACATCCGTCGGAATCGTGAGATGTACCGGGCCACGACTGCCCGACAACGCGGTCCTGAAGGCGCGGGCGAAGAACTCCGGAATGCGATACGGGTCGGCGATGAACCAGGAGCCCTTGGTCACCGGCGCCGCCATCCCGACCTGATCGATTTCCTGGGAAGCTCCCTGCCCCAACCTATCCTGGTCCGCACAGCCTGAAATATTGATCAGCGGTGAGTCCATGTGGTGGGCCAGCGTCAGCCCCGGAATCGCGTTGGCGTGTCCGGGCGTCGTGAACATCGAGACTCCAGGCCTGCCCGTGATGCGACCGTAGGCGTTGGCCATGTCGACCGCGGCCTGCTCGTGTCTTGTGTCGATAAAGTGGAACCCGCCTCGAGCCAGGTGGTCCATGAGCGGTAACGTGTGGTCGCCCGCCAACGCGAAGACGTCCTCGATGCCTTCCAGCCTCAAGGCGCGAGCGATCAGTTCGGAGCCGGTCACCTTCATGGACATTCCTCCAGTACGGATTGGCGCGGGTAGACTATCAGGGGACAGTCTCGTCTAGCAATGGCGGTCGGTGAGAGGCGGGGTGAAGCGACTGGGCTACTCTCGCCTGGACAATGCCTCGTCGACCCAACGTTTGACCAGCCAGGTCGCAACCTGCTCCAGGTCCTCGCCGGGAAACCGCGGCTGACCGAGATGTTCGGGATGCATAAACCCGTCGTACCCGGCGTCGCGTAGAGCCCGTATGATCGCGCGAAAATCGAGGTCGCCGGTGCCTGGGAAGACCTCTCGCGAGTGCGGCCAGCGCCCCTCCAGGTCTCTGATCTGCACGAAGTGGATCTTGCCCTTGAATCGTTCGATTTCATCCAACGGGTCTGCGCCGTGGATGTACATACCGGCGCACATGGTCACGCCGTGGTAATCGCTCGGCACTTCTTCGATCAGACGCCGGATGTGCTCGGCGGTACGTACCAAGAAGGGTCCGCCGAAATTTGGGTTGACGTAGTGGCGGTAGCCGTCGACCGTGAGCCCCGACGCCAGTGCCTCGTCGCGGATGTCGTCGGACAGCGCGCGCCAGATGCCGTGGTTGGCGATCTTGACCTTCGAGGCCTCAGCCTGAGCGACCAGCTCTCTGAAGATCGACAGCAGGCCGCCCCAGTAGTCCTCGTCCTGGGCGGGGTCCGCTGGCTCCGGAACGCCGACATAGTGGAGTTGCACGTCGATACCGAGCTCACCCTGGACCTCGATCGAACGCAAAGCAGCGTCGATCCTGTCGCGATGCGCCGACGGGTTCAGCATGATGTCCGGGTCGCGGCCCAGGTGACCCTTCTGGTTCCAGGCCGAGACGGTGATGTCCTTGTCCGAAAGCTTTTCGTGGTACTCGCGCATCGCCGCTAGGTCCGGAGCGCCGGTTTCCCTGGTGCCCGGCATGTTTCCGACGGCCAGCGTGACGTGGTCGACCTGAAGCTGACGACACCGCTCGACAATCTTGTCGATGTCGCCGCGAGCAAGGAGCCCGACGACCATCTGGCCTCTGTAGGTCGGAGAGGTCGCTTCGGCAGGTTGCGTCCCCCTTCCTAACCTTCCCCCGGCGGGGGAAGGGATACCCGGCTCCGCCTCTTCGGCGGGAAGTACACCGCGGCGCTCGCCTTCGCGAAAGGCAACGGCGTCGTCGATCATACGGATGATGTCGTACTGCGGGTCGAAGCCGAGAAGCACCTTCGCCTTCGAGATGTCGTGCTCGTAAAAGGTCGGCGGACCGTCGACCAGAGCGTCGATCTGCGGGATGTCGAGGACGGCCGAAAGGTGGGGGACCGCCTCGTCCCAGGTAAATGCCTTGGGGCCGGCCAGCTGGAACGTCTCGCCGACCGCCTCGGTCTTGTCGAGGGCGGAGACTAAACCAAGCACGATGTCGCGAACGTCGGCCATGTGCTTCTTGTAGGGGCGGCCATTCTTGTCCCTGAGCAGCACGACCCGCTCCTCGCCTTCCCAAAGAGAGGCCAGCTCCGGCCGGCTCTTCTGACGGCTCAGGTAGAACTGGCCGAAATCGAGGATCTCTTCGCCTGCGACCACGTAGCAAAAGCGCAGGACCGTTGTTCGTACCCAGCCGGCCCGAGCGTAAGCGCCGCACATCTCCTCGCCGACTGACTTGGAGAGCGAGTACCAGCCCCTCGGCTTACGCGGGATATGGTCCTCACGGATTGGCTCCGGCATTCCGTCCGGCGTGTATTTCTCGAGGACGGCGTCAGTGCTGGCGAAATAGAACCCGCGTAGCTGCTCGTTGATCTTCGCGGCTTCCAGCATGTTGAAGGTGCCGCGGACGTTGATCTCGAAGTACTCGTCTGCAGTGAAAGGACCCCCGCCCTGGAAAGCCGCTCCCAGGTGGTAGACTGCCTCAACGCCGTTGACTGCTGTGAGTACGTCCGGGACCTCCGTGACGCTACCCTCCTGGATCTCGATGTCGAGGTGCTTTAGCTTTTCGACCCTGCGGTCTCGCGGCCAGACCAGCCCCCGCACTTCGTGACCCTCGCTAAGCAGCGACGCGGCCAGGTTGGCGCCGATTCGGCCTGTGATACCGGTAATGAGTATGCGCATGGGGGTCTCCGGGTCTCAGCGTCCGAGCGCGTTTACGATGGCACACCGAAGGGGCAAATTCAAGCGGGTAGACGCCGGGTCGTATAGATATGAGCGCGACGCTGACGGCCGCGTCTAGCGGTAGACCGGCTTTAGCCCTCGCACGGACTCGATTCGGCGCTCGGCCAGCCGAGTGGCCGCGACCGACGTAGGGATGTCGTCGTCTGTGGCGATCCGGATCACGCGCTCGGTTGTCTCGCCTATCCGCTCGGTCAGCTCCTGTGCGTGGTCGGCTCGATACACGCCGTCGATCTCGCAGAAGACGTTAATGATCCCGCCCGCGTTAATGACGAAGTCGGGCGCGTACACGATTCCGCGGCGCTGTAGCTCCTCGCCGTGGTTGTCGTCGAGTAGTTGGTTGTTGGCGCCACCGGCGACGACCGCGCACTTGAGGCGCGGTATCGTGTCGTCGTTGAGCACCCCGCCAAGCGCGCACGGTGAAAAAACGTCGCAATCGACGTCGTATATCTCATCGGGTGCAACTACTTCGGTGCCCAAGTCGCGGGCACGATCCAGGGACTCTTCGTGGACATCTGTGACTACGAGCTTGGCGCCCTCATCGGCAAGGTGCTTTGCCAGGTTGGTTCCGACGTTGCCGAACCCCTGCATCGCCACCACGCGGCCTTCGAGGCTGTCCGAGTCCCAAACGGACCTTGCGGCCGCCTTCATGCCGAGGTAGACGCCCAGGCCGGTCATCACGGAAGTATCACCGCTGCCTCCCATCGACACCGGCAAACCAACCACGTGGTCGGTCTCTTGGGCGACATGCTCCAGGTCCTCCGGTGTCATGCCGACGTCCTCGGTGGTGACGTACCGGCCTCCCAGGGTGTCGACGTGTTTCCCGAAGGCCCTCAGAAGCGCCTCACTCTTGTCTTTGTGAGGGTCAGCGACGATGAGCGCCTTGCCTCCACCGAGGCCAATGCCCGCGACCGCCGACTTGTAGGTCATCGCCTTCGCCAGCCGCAGCACGTCCATCAGCGCTTCATCTTCGGTCGCGTGGGGCCACACCCTGACGCCGCCGCACGCCGGGCCAAGAGTCGTGTCGTGGATCGCGATGTACGCCTTTAGACCAACGGAAGGCTCATGACATACCACCAGCTGCTCGTGGCCGTGGCGCTCCATGTAGCCGACAATGTCCATCCGTGATCTCCTAGTGGTTGCGGCGGACTATGAAAATGGGCGTTCTATTGTTCGGCGGGCTCCCATGGGCACTCGGAAAACGCCCACTCTAGGCAGGTGACAGCAAACGCCGCTTCTTCGAGCGTCTCGGGATATCGTTGATAACCCCGAATGTACTGAGCGGCGTCCAACCGCCGACGGCGGCGCTGCATAAGCGACTGAATCTTCTGAACCAAGAAGAGCTTCACAGGTGGTTACCTTAAATCTTTGCTGCCTCGATGAGTCGTTCGACGAGCGTGTCCCACGGACGTGGTTCCACTACTCGCAAATTGTAACGCGTCGCCTCGCAGGCGAGCCACTGCCCATACAACCATTTTGTGTGTGCTTCATTGCGCAGTTCCTTTTGTGTCATGCCTTCTATGTGCCTTCCGCGAGCGGGCATATTCGCCAGGATTGCCGACTCCTCTGGTTCAATCAGGAAAACTGCGCGAACCGCTCCTGCTCGTTCGACTACCGGTGGCCGGGACAAGAGCGACGGCAATATCCCGTCTCCATCTATCACGATTGGGACAGACTGATCCACATGATTCTCGATGACTACCTCCAGCGGGGCGGATAGTACTTCACCAACGGCAATCAGAGCATCACACAACTCCTCTGGCCGACCCTGCCACACGTCCGGTATCGTGTCGAAGTACAAAGCATCGGTATTCTTGGGTAGACGGACACGGGCTCGCTGGAATGCCAGCCGCAGGTCGTCCACCATCATCCACGGCACACCGAAGTCCAGGGCTAAGCGTTTCGCAGCGGTCGATTTTCCCGAATACGAGTGCCCTCCGATCAAAAATACGGACCAGTCCGGATTGCGCTTTTGTGCTACGTCCATCAATCAGTACGTCCCCAGTTGCCAACATTCAGCGCCGCAGTATGAAGCTATCTACGTTAACTGTCAAAGCAGTGAGCGCACGGTCCGGAGGTGGCGTCGTGACGCCCCGGAGCCCGAACAGACCGGTCAGGTCGCGTCGGCCTTCGCCGGAAGATATAATCGGGCCGCGTCAGGAACCTCGAACCGGGGCCAGTCTATGACGCCCGAGGGCGATATGGCAGCGACGATAATCGCGGGCACGAAAGATGGGCTGTACACGATCGCCGACGAGACAAAGAAGTCACTCGCTGGCCACGAGGTCACGGCCCTCGCGAAGGAAGACGATGGCTGGATCGCCATCCTCGACGGGCGAGAGGTGTGGCGCTCTGGCCTCAACGGCGATTGGGAGTCGGTCACGACGTTGGACGGACTCAGGGCCAACTGCATTCTCCCCACCGCCTTCGGCACGTTAGTAGGCACATCCGAGGCTCACGTCTACTCACTGCGTAACGAGGATCTCGAGGTGGTCGAGACTTTCGACCAAGCTCCCGAGCGCGACACATGGTTCACGCCATGGGGCGGGCCACCCGACGTGCGTTCGCTGACGGCCGACGCGGCCGGCACGGTGTTCGCCAATATCCACGTAGGCGGCGTGGTGCGCTCCTCCGACGGCGCGACGTCGTGGCAGCCAACCATCGACATCAAGGCCGACGTCCACCAGGTCATGGCGGATCATGGTTCCGGTGCCGTTCTGGCTGCCTCGGCCAAGGGCCTGGTTGTCAGCCGGGATGGCGGAGAGGCCTGGGATTATCAGACCAGCGGGCTGCACGGCAACTACCTGAGGGCCGTGGCCGCCATCGACGGCACAGTCTTTATCACCACGTCGACCGCCCACAATTCGAACCGGGCCGCCGTGTACAAGAGGGCCCTCGACTCGAGCGGACCTTTCCAGCGATGTGAAGCGGGACTGCCAGAATGGTTCCCTTCCAACATCGATACTTATTGTCTCGCGGCAGACAGCTCAACCGTGGCCTTCGGAACTTCGCAAGGACAGGTATTCGTCTCGCATGACCGAGGGGAGAGTTGGTCGCTGCTAGTCGAAGACCTGCCCGCGGTGCTCTGCGTCGCCCTCCCATGAGAGCGCCCGTCCCTTCAGACGGCGACTCGGTAGCGCTGGACGCGCTGCAGAGGCGCCGCATACTCGTAATCGTCGCGTTGGTCGGTGTATTCGGCCTGCTCTACCTGGCTCGTAGCGCCCTATTCCCGTTCATCATCAGCGGGGTCTTCGCATTTCTTCTATTTCCGATCGTCAAGGCCATCGAGTCGCTGATGCCGTGGCGGGAGCGGTGGCCGGGGGCGAGCCGCATAGGTGCCATCCTAGTGATCTACGTTCTCGCCCTGGCGGTGGCGGCCGGCTTGCTGGCCATCATTATCCCTCCGGCATTCAAAGAGGCGATCGATTTCGTGGACTCGTTGCCACAGCTCTATTCCAGCGCGAGAGACACCGTCGAGGGGTGGAACCGGGTGTACTCCGACCGAATCCCCGAGGACATCCGTCTTCAGATCGAGAAGTATCTGTCGGAGCTTGGAACGATTTTGATAGACATCGCCGAGGCCATATTGGCCCGGACCCTGAGCGCGGTTTCGAACACCTTCAGCCTCGTGATCGGCCTCGCGATGGTACCCATCCTGCTCTTCTATTTGTTGAAGGACCAGGAGCTAGCAATTGGGAGCTTCTATGCGCTGCTCCCCGAAAACCCCCGGCGGCACGCCCGCAAGGTCGTAACGATCATCAATGAGGCTTTGGGTGCGTATATCCGAGCCCAGCTGATCCTGATGTTCTTCGTGGGACTTCTGGTCTTTCTCGGGCTCTCCCTTTTAGGGATTAGGTTCTCGGTAATCCTAGGGGTAGTTGCCGGTGTCTTCGAGCTGGTGCCCGTCGTTGGACCACTGCTCGGAGCGATCCCCGGTGTTCTCGTCACGCTGGCGACGTCGCCGTCGGACATAGTCTGGGTCGTCCTGATCTACTTCGGGGTCCAACTGATCGAGAACTCGCTGCTTGTGCCACGCATACACAGCAATGCCATCAACCTGCATCCCGCGATTATCATGGTGGCCCTGATGGTGGCGAGCGAGACCTTCGGCGTCTTCGGAGTTATCGCCGCGGTGCCCATGACGGGCGTTGCACGTGACGTGTTCAAATACTTCTACAGCGAGTGGAGCGAGAAGTCACAGCCAGAAGTGCCGATTATTGCTGAAGAATCGGAACAGGGAGAGGAAGAGGAGCGTAAAGCGTAAAAGAGCCCCTCTGCATATTTACGTTTTACGTTTCACGCAGTCAGCAACATGCCCAGGCCAAACGTACTGCTAATCTGCGTCGACCACTGGAGCGGCCAGCTCATCGGCACTCTGGGACATCCGACGGTTCTGACGCCGACGCTGGACCAGCTCGTCGCTAACGGCGTCGCGTACACCAACGCCTACACGACGACTCCGTCCTGCGTCCCGGCTCGGCGGGAGCTCATGACTGGCGCCGAGGCCCGTAGCCACGGCGACCACCTCTTCAGCGAGCAACTCGGGATGCCGGAGCTCCCGACTCTGGCGCAGACGTTCCGGGACGCCGGCTACCAGGCCTACGCGGTGGGGAAGCTCCACGTGTACCCCCAGCGCGATCGCATCGGCTTCGACGACGTCATACTCAACGAGGAGGGGCGTCACCATCTCGGCATGATGAAAGACGATTACGAGCTGTTCCTGCACGAGCAGGGTTACTCGGGCCAGGAGCTAGGGCACGGGCTTTCGAACAACGAGTACCTCGTCCGCCCCTGGCATCTACCGGAGCACCTTCACGTGACCAACTGGACGGTCCGGGAGATGAGTAAGTTCATCGTACGGCGGGACCCGACACGGCCCTCGTTCTGGTACATGTCGTTCAACCACCCCCATCCGCCGCTTGCGCCACTGGCCGAGTACCTCGAGATGTACCGGCACCTCGATATCGACATGCCGTTCATGGGCGAATGGGCGCG
Source organism: Dehalococcoidia bacterium (assembly GCA_965248605.1). Lineage (GTDB taxonomy): Bacteria > Chloroflexota > Dehalococcoidia > Lucifugimonadales > CAUZJF01 > CAUZJF01. The sequence goes on along the minus strand of CBDFJV010000007.1, from coordinate 2,976,866 downwards.
GGACCCAGACCAGCTCCCTCATGCCCTTCGAGCGAGGCCGCTAGGTCGAGACTCCTACCCGGAAAGTGCGATTCGTCTGGCGAGGCAGGCGTTCTACGCCCTCTGCACACACGTAGACCACCAGATACGTCTGGTCATCGGACTGCTCCGAGAGGAAGGGCTGCTCGACGACACGATAATCATGTTCACCTGCGACCACGGCGACATGCTCGGTAACCACGGGCTGTATGCCAAGAAGCTATTCTACGAGCACTCGGCGAAGATCCCGATGGTGCTGATGCCTCAGGCGAGTCGCGACGACGTCGGCAAAGGAATCAGAGACGACCGCCTGGCGATTCAGGCCGATGTCTTCCCTACCCTCATGGAGCTATGCGACATCCCCGTACCGCTGACTGTGGAGGGGCTTTCTCTGATCGGCGAGCGCCGCCGCGACCACATTTACGGCCTGCACGACGACAATGACACCGCCACGCGAATGGTGCGGGACACGCGCCACAAGCTCATCTACTACCCGGCCGGCAACGTGGTGCAGCTCTTTGACCTCGACGACGACCCCGACGAGCTACAGGACGTGTCGGATGACCCCGGGTACTCGACCGTACTTCATGAGCTGACCGACGTGCTCCTCCAGAGAATGTACGGCGACGACCGGCGGTGGACCGACGGCGATCGCCTGATCGGCATGCCCGCCCCCGAGGAGTCGCCCTACCCACGACCGAACCGGGCCTTCGGAAATCAACGCGGATTGCGGTTCAGTTGAATAGGGTTTGGTATGGGGACCAGAGAACGGTTTTGAGCCCGCGCCGGGAGACCCTGCTGAAGGGCTCACGATGGCTCGAAAATATCCGCTCAGCCTGAGCCTGTCGAAGGCGCTCGCACGCCCTGGGACGAGGTCTTGAAATGACTGCAGCCACCCAGCTTGAAGCGATTCCAAAGGCCGACATCCACCTTCACGCCGAGACCCAGGCAAGGCTCGAGCGGCTCATAGCGCGACGTGCAGGCCGAACGCCTCACGACTGGAACGCCCGCGTCGAGCGAGCCCGCGAACTCCCAGAAGGGACGGGCCGGTTCGATCTCTTGCTCGTAGCCAAACACGGCCTAGGACCCGAGTTCGATCCGGACCAGATCGAATCCCTGAACGACGAAGCGAACTTCGTAGCCTGGCTGACGGACGCTATGCTAGATGCCGCTGAGGATGGAGCAATATTGATCGAAGTACGCTTCGGCATGGGGTATGTGACACAGCCCTGGTTAATAGCGCGGTTTCGAGAGGCCGAGGCTGCCGCGCGTGCCCAATATCCGGCTTTTCATGCCGAGGCGATTATCACCGGCGTGTGGCCCGAGCGGGAGGGAGGGGCGGAGATGTTCGAGGCTTGCCTTCGCATGCGTGACGAAGGGCTGGCCGGAATCGACTTCATACCTGAGCCGTACGAACGAGAGGCTCACTGGACTGAGGCGTACGTGTGGGCCGAGCGAGCGGTCGAAGTCGGTCTTGGTGTCTCCTCCCACTCGGGAGAGCTCACGTCGGCTAACATCGCCGGGGCGCTCGGGGCGCCTGGGATCACCCGTCTCGGCCACGCAGTTCACGCAACCGAAACGCCGGACCTGCTGCAGTCGGTCGTGGACGCAGGCGTCACCGTGGAGTGTTGTCTGACGTCGAACGTAGTCCTGGGGGCCGTGCCAGACCTCGAATCCCATCCAATCCGCGCCCTCGTGGACGCGGGAGTGCCGGTTACACTGAACTCAGACGACCCGGTGCGGATGGGCACGAGCATTGGCCGCGAATACGAGCTGGCCCAGGGCCTCGGGTTCTTAGAGCAAGACCTGCTAACCTTCACTCGGAACGCGATCGTCGCGTCGTTCACGACAGAGGAGCGTAGGAATGCGCTCCTCGGAGCACTTCCGACGGCTAAGCCGGACGGGCCGGTCTGAGACCAGCCCCTACGTCAGGTTCTCGCCGTCGAGGTGGCCGACATATGCGCCAATCCACCGATATCAAGAAGCTCCCAAAGGCCGACATCCACCTGCATGCCGAGATGCAGGCCAGACTCGAGCGGCTCATAGCGCGCCGTGCTGGCCGCATGCCTCACGACTGGGACTCCCAGGTCGAACGAGCCGGCCAGCTACCAGAGGGGATGGACCGTTTCGATCTCCTGCTAGGGGCCAAATCCGGCTTGGGCCGAGAGTTCGAGCCGGACCAGATCGAAACCCTTAACCACGACGCCAACTTCGTGGCCTGGCTGACCGACGCCATGCTGGACGCCGCAGAAGAGGGGACCATCCTCTTCGAGATGCGATTCGGCTTCGGCTGGAGCCTGCGGCCGGGATTCATGTCGCGGTTTCGCGAGGCCGAGACCGCTGCGCGCGCTCGCCATCCGACATTTCACGCCGAGGCGATTATCACGGGTTTGTGGCCCGAGCGAGTGGGCGCCACGGAGATGTTCGAAGCCTGCCTTCGCATGCGTGACGAAGGTCTGGCCGGAATCGACTTCATACCTGAGCCGTACGAACGAGAGGCTCGCTGGACTGAGGCGTACGTATGGGCCGAGCGGGCGGCGGGAGCTGGGCTTGGTGTTTCCTCGCACGCGGGCGAGCTCTCGTCGGCCAACATCGCTGGAGCCCTCGGGGCGCCTGGGATCACCCGTCTCGGCCATGCGGTTCACGCCACCGACACGCCGGACCTGCTGCAGTCGGTCGTGGATGCCGGCGTCACCGTGGAGTGTTGTCTGACGTCGAACGTGGTCTTAGGGGCCGTGCCCGACCTCGACTCCCATCCTGTCCGCAACCTCGTGGACGCGGGAGTGCCGGTTACATTGAACTCGGACGACCCCGTCCGAATGGGCACGAGCATTGGCCGCGAATACGAGCTGGCCCAGGGCCTCGGGTTCTTAGAGCAAGACCTGCTAACCTTCACTCGGAACACGATCGTCGCGTCGTTCACGACAGAGGAACGAAAGAGGGAACTCCTTGACACGCTCAAGGTAGCTAGTCCCCACGCGGGCGGCCCGGCCTAGGCTTCGTTGGTCTGGATGAGCTCGATCCAGTTCCCGTCCGGGTCCTGCATGTAGCACGCCGCTCGATCGGGCGCCACCCACGCCGGTGGATTCAGCGCCACGGCCCCCTTACTTGTCAGGTCCCGATATGTCTCGTTGATGTCGTCGACGGTAAAGGCGACGTGACCGGCACCGAGGACCGCGCGCTCTTCGGTCGGCCTGTCAGAAGCCGGCGGATTGTGGTACTCGACCAGCTCCAGCAGGTGGTCGCCGCCTAGAGACAGGAGCGCGGCCCGCAGGTGAGCGTCTTTGTAGCCCACCACCTGAGAGATCGGTGCCCCGGTGCGCTCGACGAGCCGGACCAGCTCGAAGCCTATGACTTCCCGGTAGAACCTCATCGAGCGTTCCAGGTCCTTGACGACGAACCCCGTGTGGTTCATGCCGGTGATCATCTAACCGAATTCCTCCAGGACCGCTACCAAGGCCTATCGGTCCGCACAAAGACGAGGGCTTAGAGTATACCCGACGGCGGACATCACCAAAGGCGAGCGGTGAGCGGCTCGCCGATTCTTCGATGCAAGTACCAGAAAGGCATTGAAACTTGTAAAGGAGTCCGGCTAACTTTGAGTAGCCGTCATTTGTTATGAGATTAGATTACTGAATATTCAGGGATGAATTATGCGTCCAGGTGCCGGTGACCCCCACAGCTACGACCGTGAGACAGAGCTGGGTTTCCAAACGGGCCAGAATATGACGTTCTAACTCATGTATTTTTTCTCATGTTTGTGTTATCATACATCAGCATTCGGCGATGGATCACTGACAACCACCGCCGACCAAGGAGTCCGCGGGATTCGATGCCTCCCGTAGCGCGCTAAGGCAAGCTACGAGGGAGGCGTTTTTGGTGCCCGGACGTTACGGACCAGAGAGACAAGGGGGCTAGAGAACAGAATGGCGCAAGAAGAGGCGGAACCTCCACCTTCGTCGTCACAACCACCTGCCTATTCCGGTACCAGGACCCTCATACGGCTGACCGGATATGGCTGGCGGCACAAATGGCCCATGGTGGGCTCCCTTGTGACGATGGCCCTGGCCACGCTGGCCGGAATCGCGATTCCTAGCCTTCTCGGCACGTCGATCGACGAAGCCCTCGAGAGCGGCCTCCGCCGCAACCTCATTCTGACGGCCGGCGCGATTCTCCTCATCAGCGTGATTCGTGGAGTACTCGAATACGCCGAGTCCTACCTGTCGGAGTCCGTGTCCCAGCGGGCCGCCTACGAGCTTCGCAACGACTTCTTCAAAAAGCTGCAACGTCTCAGCTTCGGGTTCCACGACAAGCACCAGACCGGAAACCTGATGTCGCGGGCCACAGCCGACGTGGAGGCCGTGAGGGGGTTCCTGGGCCATGGAATCGTCAAATGGCTAAGGATCATCCTCACCCTGGGGACCATTTCATTCCTGATCATGTCGATGAACTGGCGCCTGGGACTGGTCTGCCTGGCCTTCATCCCTATCGTCGCAACACGTTCGGCGACGATGTTCTTCCGCCTTAAAGAGTTGTGGGGCAAACAACAGGCGGAAACGGCGAACATGACAACCGTTCTGCAAGAGAACCTTACTGGCGTGCGCGTCGTGAAGGCGTTCGGGGCTCGCCGACACGAGGAGCAGAGGTTCGAGCGACGAGCCTCGTCCGTGGCCGATAACGCCTATCTGGCCAGCTCTCTATCCGCTTTGCGCGGAGCCCAGATGAGCTTCCTCATGGGCCTTGCCATGGTCGCTATCGTGTGGGTCGGAGGCCGCGAGGTCATCCTAGGGAATCTCTCGACCGGTGAGCTGACGGCTTTCGTGCTGTATATGGCCATGCTGGCCATGCCGGTGCGGGGTATCGCATCGGCGGCTACAACCGTCGCCCGCACCGTCGCCGCCGGTCAGCGCCTCTTCGAGGTGCTAGACGCGCGATCTCCAGTCAGGCAGTCGAAGGACGCCCAAGTTCTGCCAAGGGTCGCGGGCCGCGTCAAGTTCGACAATGTAACGCTGGACTACGAACCGTCGAAGCACGCCGTCCGGAACGTGAGCTTCGAGGCCCAGCCGGGCCAGGTAGTGGCCCTTCTCGGCGCCCCCGGCTCGGGTAAGAGTAGCCTGGTGCACATGATCCCGCGGTTCTACGACCCGACGTCGGGGCGTATAACCATCGACGACGTCGACACCCACGACGTAACTCTGGACTCCCTGCGGAAGAATATCGGGATCGTGTTGCAGGACGTGTTCGTGTTCGGCGCCACCATTCGCGACAACATCGCCTACGGTGTGAAGAGCGCCTCTCTCGAACGAATCGAAGAAGCGGCCAAGGTAGCGCAATTCCACGACTGGGTCGATAGCCTTCCAGACGGCTACGACACCTGGGTCGGCGAACGAGGCCTTACGTTGTCTGGCGGCCAGCGCCAGAGACTGGCCATCGCACGCACGATTCTGCTCGACCCACCGATTCTGATACTCGACGACTCGACGTCCAGTGTCGATGTCGGCACAGAGCAACAGATCCAACAGGCGCTTGCGGAGGTCATCAAGGGACGGACCACGTTCGTGATCGCGCACCGGCTGTCAACGCTGCGTCAGGCCGATCTCGTGCTCGTTCTGGACAGAGGAATGATTGTCGAGAGTGGCACGCACGAGAAGCTCAGGACGCTGGATGGGATCTACCGTCGCACCCACGAGCTCCAACTCCAGCCGACTCTGGAAGTTCCGTCGAACCTGGAAACGGCACCCAGCCGGACGGTGAAGTCATGATCGCCAAAGTGCACGCGCCGGCCGTCAACCTTGAGGCGCAAGAGGCGCAGCAGTACGACCGAAAGGTCATTGTACGACTGCTCGCCTACATTCGCCCGTACTGGCGGAGGGCGCTGGCCGTATTCGCTACGATGATGGTCTATTCGGGCGCCGTGGTCGCCATACCCGCCCTTGTCAAATTCGCAATCGACGACAACGTCGGAACGGGTGATGTAAGAGGCCTGGACGTGATGGCGCTGGTCCTGGTGGCCGTTGTCGTCGTCCAGTTCGGAAGCCACTACGCCCATCAGCGCATGCTGGCGTTCGTTGGCCAGCAAGTGCTGCGCGCGCTAAGGCTGGACCTGTTCAGCCACCTTCAGCGTCTCTCGATGTCGTTCCACGACCGCAACGAAGTCGGCAAGGTAATGTCGCGACTGCAGAACGACGTGAGGCAGTTGCAGGGGCTGCTCGATCTGGCGGTGCAGAGTCTGGCTGACGTGGTGAGCCTGGGCGGAATCATCCTGGTGATGGTCTGGATGGACGCTGGACTCGCTCTGCTCACGTTCCTTGTGGTGCCTCCCTTAGTCGCCGTGCTGATCTTCTGGCAACGCTTCGCGCGCAAGTCGTTCCTGCGCGTGCGCCGGGCCATGGCCAGCGTGAACTCCGGACTACAGGAAAACATTTCAGGCGTTCGGGTCGTACAGAGCCTCAATCGAGAACAGGTCAACATTCGCCGCTTCGGGAAGGTCAATCACGAGAACCTCGATGCTCAGTTGCAGGCGACCAGGTACTCGGCGGTATTGAGGCCCGCGGTGCAGATCCTCATGGCTCTGGCTCTGGCCCTGGTAGTCGTCTTCGGCGGTAGCCTGGTCCTGGGGAACGCCATACAGGCGGGCGTGCTTGTGGCGTTCTTCCTCTATATTCAACGCTTCTTCGAGCCGGTGCAAAGCCTGGTCGGACAGTACGCGTCGCTTCAGCAGGCGATGGTCTCGGGCGCCCGCATCTTCGAGCTATTGGACGTGAAGCCCGACATCGCCGATAAACCCGACGCCGTCAAGCTCTCGCGCACCAAGGGACACGTAAGATACGAGGGGGTGGGCTTCCACTACACGCCGGGAAATCCGGTGCTGCAAGACGTCAGCCTCGACATACCGACCGGCGAGACCCTGGCGCTGGTGGGCCCGACAGGCGCCGGCAAGACGACGATCGCCTCCCTTGTGATGCGGCTTTACGACGTGACCCGAGGGCGCATCACCATCGACGGACACGACGTCCGCGACGTCACCATCGAATCGCTGGCGCGGCAGATGAGCGTGGTGACGCAGGAGCCGTACCTCTTCTCCGACACTACGGTCATGGAGAACATCCGGTACAACCACTCCGAGGCCACCGACATCGCTGTCGTCAAGGCGGCCAAAGCCGTTGGGGCCCACGAGTTTATTATGGGCCTGGAAAAAGGCTACGACACCTTCATCCAGGAGCGGGGCGCGAATTTTAGCATTGGGCAGCGCCAGCTCATCAGCTTCGCGAGAGCGCTGGTCGCGGACCCTCAGGTCCTGATCCTGGACGAGGCCACGGCCAACATCGACACTGAGACAGAGGTCGCAATTCAAAAGGCGCTGGCCGACCTGCTGAAGGGGCGCACGGCCATCGTGATCGCCCACCGCCTCTCGACGGTGAGGAACGCCAACCAGATCGCTGTCGTCGAGGACGGCCGCATCGTCGAGAAGGGCACCCACGACGAGCTAATGGCGCTCGCTGGGGCATACGCCCGCCTGTACGCCTACTCGACCGACGGCTAGCCGGGGGTAGGGGTAGTCTTACCTCCTCTCCCTCCGGGAGAGGATTGAGGTGAGGGTCTTAGCGGGGCCTCCAACGCTTCTGAGATCCTCGCCACGACCCCCTCGAGATTCCCCATGACTTCGCTATTCCAGAACCTCAAGACCTTGTAGCCGTTCTCCTCAAGCCAGGCGGTCCTGTCTTTGTCCAACGTCTCGACCTCCGGCTCGTTGTGCTGTCCTCCATCCACCTCGATGACCAGCTTGTGTTCAAAGCAGAAAAGGTCCACGACGTACGGTCCCAGCGGGTGCTGCCTTCGAAACTTGGCGCCCGCTGTGCGCCGGTCGGCAAGTTGAGCCCATAGGGCCTTTTCGGCATTGGTTTGATTTCGGCGTAGCACCCGTGCTTTGGCCGTTGGACTCTTGCTGTCCGTCATTGGCTACGTGGGTTCCGCGGTGTTCTGATAAGGCGAGCGCAAGGGCCCTCACCTCAGTCCTCTCCCTCGGGGAGATGAGGCAGGAACGCCTACCCCGCGGTATCCTTGGAATCGCACCACGCCCGTACCACGTCGTCGAGGTCTTTCTGGTGGGCTTCGACGTCGGCAACGTCGTCGAAATGCATTGTCCGCACCAGGGCAGCGTCGCCCTCCAGGCGAGGGTGGTCTCCCGGAATATCCGCGCCGCGATGGAACATCAGGCTCACGAACTTCTTGGTCCGTGGCTGAAAGCTAACGAGGTTCCCCTTATACATGAAGGTCGGGGTGCTCCACTTGACCGTCTCTTCGATGCGGGAGTCCGCACCCAGAATGACCTCCCGTACACGGACCATGGCGTCTTTCAGAGGATGATCGAAGGCCTCGAACCAGACATCGACTTCCTTGTTAACGTTCACCACCTCGTGTCTCTCGTCTGCTCAGCCTCGCGATGGTACAGAGGCCCTTCACCGGTCAATGACAGACTAACAGAGGGTACCGGTAACGCGTAGACCCGCCCTCGCCGCTCACCTTGACGACGTGCACGCAATTACCCCTTTGCTGACACCGCTGCGAAGGAACGATCGACCAAGGCATCAGGAGACCTTTTGTTCATTTGGGACGAGAGCCTGTTCCTTCGACCGTTTGGCAAGAACTCCGCCAATGATCCCACCAGCGATGAGACTAACGACCAATGACCCCCAGAAAATGGTCATGACCTTGCTCCCCGTATCGGGGTCAAGAGCATGCGGCCCAGATGGATTGAAACCAATGAAAGCAGCTAGGCCACCGAAAACGAGGATAGCACCAACGATGGCACCGACGATCAAGCCGGTTATGGTCACGATGGTCAATCTAGCTCATTAAGATTCGTACGGACAACAATTTGCCAGACGACCCTCAAAGTTCCAACAACGAAGCGCCAATAGTTTGAGCTCGTTCTCCGATGTCCAAGGGTCAATCGGGGTGCTGTGCCTATTTGCACGCCGGCGGCTCATTCAGCCAGTAGGGTCATCAGATCGGACAGGGAACGAATCTCGACATCTGGCTCCGGTTCCCCGTCACTACGACTTAGTCCGCCTCGATTGAGCCACACCGCAGTAAGCCCGGCCGCCTTGGCCCCGGCGACGTCAGTCATCAGGTTATCGCCAACATGCCACACGTGTTCTCGCTCAACATCCAACATGTCAAGGGCTAGGCCAAAGACCGATGAATCCGGCTTCGCAACCCCAACTTCGCCGGAGATTACTACTGCATCAAACCTGCTCTCTATGCCTAGCACACGTAGCTTGTGGCGCTGCGTATCAGAAGCTCCGTTCGTTATGAGTGCGAGCGGAATGTGAGCCTCCGTCACTGAAGCGAAGAGCTTTGGTACGTCGTCGAACAGACGATACGCCTCGCCCTCAAACTGCCGATGGGTCTGCGAAGCTTGCTGCACCAAAGACTCATCGGCCCATCCGCAGGCTCGCAGCGTACGACGCCACGCTTCGACGCCCACCGATTTTCCGTCAATAGCGCCAAGGTTCCATTTGGCCTCGATTTCTGGCCAGTACGTCTCCCAGACGTCAGAGTTCGCCGCGATGAGCCGAGCGGCGTCTAGAGCCGGTTGAATCGCAGCGATCTTCCTGCAAGCGCGGACGATAGATTCTTGAAAGCCGCTTTTATCGAAAAGCGTTGAGTCCAAATCAAAGAAAAGAGCCTGAAGGGGCTTCATCAACGTTCCCTCGCGCATCTAGCCACGGTTTCAGAGTACCAGAAGATGCGCCAAAGGGCCGAGAGCCGTCCATCGGCGGAGAGAGCCCCTTAAACCATCCGGCAACGCCCGTCGCGCTTATCTGTAGACAACTGAGAATCTCTAAGCCCTGCCTGGCAACAGCTTCTTCTGTCGCCCGGATGGCATGAATAAAGACTACGTCGACTCAGAGTCGTCAGAGTTTCTGTCGACAGGCCAAGCAGCGCGCATTCTTGACGTTCATGCCGTCGCGGTCTGGCAGATGATACGCGACGATCGGCTACCGGCTATGAGAGTAGGCCGAAACTGGATAATCTCGAGGCGCGACCCTCTAGAGTTCGCAAAGACCCACGTCAAAGGGCCGGGCCGCAAACGTGGCGCGAGAAAGATACAGAAATGATCAAGTCAGCGTATTACGCCAGAGTAAGCTCCGATCGACAGGAGCGCGAGGATACGGTTCAAAGTCAACTAGGCGAGCTACGAGCGAAGGTTGCCGAAGATGGTCTCAATGGAAGCCTTGAGTTTGTGGACGAGAGCTACAGTCGCGACAACCTCGTCAGGCCAGGCCTTGATCGCCTCAGAGACCTGGTTGCTCAAGGCGAGCTAGACCGTGTTTCCTGCGACTGGTGGTCGAGCACATTACGGTGCAAGATGACCGGGTTCGGATCGCGACCATCATCCCGACTGACGGCGATGAGGGTCAATTGCGTGCACGTCACCCTGAGCTTGGCGAAGGGTCGCGCTGAACCTCGCAAAGTCCACGGTTCCCCGGAAGTGGTTCTGCTCGCCAACATTATCGTCTATCCTTAGCCCGTGACCAGGACCGTAAGCAGAGCTGCTGTGCTAGGCGCCGGCACCATGGGGTCGCAGATCGCGGCGCTCCTCGCCGGCAAGGGCATCGCTTGCGACCTGCTCGATCTCGCGACTGACGGCGACGGAAAGAGCCGTCTGGCGGAGGACGCGATACGGCGCCTGCGGACACTCAAGCCCAACCCAATTTTTGCTGAAAGTGACCTGGAACTCATCCGGCCGGGCAACTTCTCCGACGACCTGTGCCGGGCCCGCGAAGCCGACTGGGTCATCGAAGCCGTGACCGAAGACCTCGATATCAAGCGAGACCTCTGGTCGCGAGTCGCGGACCATGTGCGCCCGGATGTCCTCGTCAGTAGCAACACGTCCGGCATCCCAATCCACTCGATCGCCGAAGCGTTGCCTCGAGCTCTGCGGGCGCGCTTCCTAGGGACCCACTTCTTCAACCCTCCGCGCTACCTCCGCCTGCTCGAAGTCATCCCAGGACTCGACACGTCACCCGATGTCGTCTCAGCCCTGAGGCAGGTTGCCGAAGGAGTCCTGGATAGGCGCGTGGTAGTCGCCCACGACGTTCCGGGGTTCATCGCGAACCGGCTCTGGGCCTACGGCACGCTGGTCACGCTCCGGGCGGCGGAAGAGCTCGGACTCGGCCCTGACGAGGTGGACGAGGTCACCGGGCGAGCCATGGGGCGCCCCAACAGCGCCACTTTCCGCACCCTCGACCTGGTGGGGCTCGACGTGTTCGTGGCTATCTGCGACAACATGCGCGAGTCGCTAGTGGACCAGAACGATAAGGCTGCCTTCGAAGTGCTGCCCCATGTTCGCGAAATGGTGGCCCGCGGCTGGACGGGCGAAAAGGCCGGTCAGGGCTTCTTCAGGCGCACGGAAGTCGATGGCGAAAGACAGATTCTCGCTCTTGATCACGACGCCTTCGAGTACAGGCCGAGACGGCGTTTCGACTCCGCGTCGCTGAAAGCCGCCCTCGATATGGACGATGCTTCCGGGCGGCTCAAGACGCTCATTGAAGGCGACGACGTGGCCAGCCGTCTGGCATGGCTATCGCTTTCGCCGCTCATGGTCTATGCCGCGCGGAACGTCGGCGAAGCGGCTGACGATATCGCCAGCATCGACCATGCGATGACGTGGGGTTTCGGCTGGGAGCTAGGCCTGTTCGAAATCTGGGACGCCCTCGGCGTCGCCGAAACAGCCGCGCGAATGAAGGCCGACGGCCTGGCGGTCCCCGACTGGGTGGCGACACTGGCTGGCCGGAGCGGAAGCTTCTATGCGACCAAAGCCGGGCGCAAGGTGCAGTTCACGCCCGACGGCAAGTATGCTCCCGTGCCCGACGAGTAGCAGACCGGCTCTGTCATCTCTGTCGTCCTGAGCAAAGCGAAGGACCTGGGGAGGTCGCGTCCGCAACCCGACCTGGATACGGACGCAGTCCCTAGATTCTTCCTCTCTGCGGTCGTCAGAATGACAGCAGTGTCGTTCTGAGCGGAGCGAAGGACATGGAGAGGCCGATCTACTAGGCCAGAAGCCGTGCCGTAACTTACGACTTCCCGTCGTCGTCAGGGCCGCCGGACATGCCCGTAAACGGAGTCAGGAGCTTGGTGAACTCCATTGGGAATATGAACTTGGTCGACGCACCTGCGCCCAAGGCCTTGAGAGTGTCGAAGTACTGGAGACTCATCGTCTTCGCGTCGACGTTCTGCGCAATAGCGTAGACCCTGTCGAGAGCTGTCGCGAAGCCGTCGGCCCGAAGGACAGCGGCCTGCTGGTCGCCCTCGGCGCTCAGGATCTCGGCCTGCCGCTGGCCCTCGGCCTTCAGAATGGCCGCCTGCTTCTCGCCCTCCGCCACCGTAACGGCCGCCTCTTTGGTGCCACTGGCTTCAAGCACGACCGCGCGTCTGACGCGCTCGGCGGACATCTGCCTGTTCATCGCCTCCTGGATGTCCCGCGGCGGCTCGATCTCCCTGATCTCCACGTTCTCGACCTTGATGCCCCACCTTCCAGTCTCGGCGTCCAGCTTCTCGCGCAAGGCGTTGTTTATCTTCTCGCGTTGCGACAGGACCTCGTCGAGAGTGATGTCGCCCACCACGGCACGCAGGGTGGTGGTCGCCAGCCCCACTACCGCTGCGTGGTAGTTCTCGACCGTCAAGACCGATCTGTCTGAGGTCTCCTCCATCACTCTCAGGTAGACGAGGAAGTCGATGTCAATCGCGGCGTTGTCCCTGGTGATGTTGGTCGACCTTGGGATATCCATCACCTCGGTGCGAAGGTCAACCTTCTTTCCCGAGTGCATGATCGGTATGACCCACGCTGGGCCCGGACCCTTCATGCCATCGAAGTTGCCCCATTTGAACCGGGCCATTCGCTCGTAGCTCTTCAAGAAGTTTAGGATCGCCATTTCAGCCCCTCCTAGGAACTCGTAGACCAATCGATTCGTGAAAGCCGGTCCGATCGCCGGCTGCTAAGTGCCAAATTATAGCTGGATTCTCAAGGATACATTCCTACGCCATCTCGACCTCAGGCGTGCCTTCTTCGCCTTCTTCGTGAGGCAGGGGCGACTTGAAAACCTTGAGCGTCAGCCCATCGGCTTCCGTGACGAGGATCTCCTCGCCCTTTTCGATTGTGTCGCCCGAATCTGACACGGCGCTCCACTCCTCGCCGCCAACGTGCACCATACCTCTGGGTGCCAGCTCGGCGGTAACAACACCGGTCTGGCCGACCAGGGTGGTGACCGACGTCGGCTCCAGGGTGCCGGGCGTTCGAGCCCCGAGAATGCTCCGGACGAAGAACACGACGATCGCCGCCATGCCTGCCGTAGTCACTGCGACTACCAAAGGATTGACGCGCAGATTGGGCGCCTCGATCGGCTCCGGCGTGAAGCCAGGGAGGGCAAAGTCGCCGAAAAGAAGTAAGCCGCCCAGCGCGAACGCCACCACACCGGCGATACCGAATACTGAGGTCCCCGGAACTTGGAATTCGAGTATGAACAGTAGCACCGACAGCCCGATCAACACGATGCCCACCCAGTTGACCGGCAGTTGGCCCATCCCGACGAACGCCAGAGCGAGGAAGATAATCCCGACGATGCCGGGCAAGATCATCCCTGCACCTAAGAAGAACTCAATGAAAACACCGAGTGCGCCCAAGGAAAGTAAGAGGAATGTCACAGTGGGATTAGCGAGAAAGGCCAGGAGGCTCTCTAGCATCGTCCTCTCGACAACGATGGCGTCCAAGCCCTGGGTCTGCAGCTCGATCAACGACCCTCCTTGGAGCTGACCGTCGATTACCGCGCAGCCCTGGCCGACGCATACAGTGCGTCCATCGATCTGGGCCAGCAGGTCGGCGAGGTCGACGGCGATCACGTCTATGATGTTGATCTCCAACGCCTCGGACGCCGAGTAGGACTTCGCCTCCATCACCGTTGCTTCGAGAGCTTCGATGTTGCGGCCGCGTACCTCAGCGATACTGCGGATGTCTGCAGCCGCGTCCTCTTTGACCTTGGACTCCAGGGTGGAAGGCAGGTTCCCGCCGTCGGCGCCAACTGGCGAGGCAGCCCCGATGTTGGATACGAGCGTCATCGCCGCTACGTGTGCGGCGGCCGTGATAAAGGTCCCCGCTGAGGCGGCGCGGGCGCCTTGCGGCGAGACGAAGACGACCACAGGGATCGGAGAGCCAAGGATCGAAGTGACTATGTCCCTTGTGGGGTCGATCAGGCCGCCCGGGGTGTCGAGAGTGACTACGACGACTCTCGCGCCGTCGTCAGCGGCCTTCTGTATGCCCCGCTCGAGGAACCGGGCTGTCGCCGGCAGAATAGGCTCATCCAACTCGATCAGAGCCGCATGCGGACCGGCCGCCAGTGCCGTGGAGGCTCCTTGGGAGAGAATGGCTCCTCCGAACCCTAGGACCATGAGGGCGATCGCTAGTCGGTTCTTCATCGTAGCCTCCGGCGGTGACAGTTTACCACGCCGGCGAGTGCCGAATGTCACACTGATTGACGGTGATTACCGCCTTGCGCCTTACGTGTAAGGATATAACGTAGGAGCCCGTTTGTCAAATGAAGTGGCCGCAGGCGCGCCAGATGACATCCAAGAACGGATGTGCTATCGTGGTTGTGAAGGATCGACCCCACGAGTCTGTCCTTTTTTATTTTCGAACGAGCCAGATGGAACAGTTTCCCCTTTCCGACATAACGCTGTAGATAGGGAGTGGAACACCTCCCGCCCCAATCGACCGTCACTCCACATACGGAACGGAACAAAATGGATGAAAACGGAACAGTTGAACAGGGGTCCCCCAGCTACAAAATCGTATCTGGAGGAAATCGTGAGGTGTTCCACGAGAGAAACGTTCCCCGCACCTTTGCGTCCTCAGCGTCAACTCAGCTCAGGTCTTCTGGATTCCGGCTTGCGCCGGAATGACGGAGTGGGGCCTTGTATACGACCGGCGCCGTGTGGGCGGGCAGAGACGCGCCGGCGGGCCGTCCCCACCGTCGGGAGCGTAGAGCTGCGCTAAGTCAGCTCGCTGAGGTGGGTGGCGCCGCCGAGAGCGGGGCAGATCTCGTCGACACGTACGGGCTGACCGGACTCGAAGGACTTGTTGGCGGAGATCCCGATAAGGATGGACGCAGCCCCCTGCCCTTGGCCCGCGTCGCGGCCGACCGGATCTGGCATTGCGTTCGCGTCGAAAATCTGCGCCTGGAGCAGCGGGTCGCCACCCCCATGCCCACCTGCGGCCTCGACTATGTCGACTTCGTAGGGCTCGCCAAACAGCGGTCGTACGGTCAGGAAGCTGCCATGTTCTTGATCGAGGCCGGCGTGCTTCGCCTGACCTGGGGCCATGACCGCGTGCGCCTCCCGGTACTCCATCCGGCCCTTCGTGCCGTTGAACGCGACCTGGAAGCCCTCGCGGGGCAGGTAAGCGTTGAGGGAGTAGTTGAGCACCACGCCAGTGCGATACCGGACCAGAACGCTCATCGTGTCCTCGATGGTAATGTTGTCGCCGAACACGTTGCGATCTCGGACGTATCCGTCGTGCTCTTCAGCGTCGAGGTACAGGCCTCGTGTCTTTTCGCTGGCCGTCAGGTCAATAGCGAACGGATCGTCGCCGGTGTCACTGCCGTGGTAGCGCTGGTACTTAACCGCCTCTCCACGTCGCTCGGCGTTCTCTCGGCCGTAGAAGGCCAGCCGGCCCATACCGAACACCGTCTCCGGGACCGCGTCGATCCACCAGTTGACCATGTCGAAGTGGTGCGTTGCCTTGTGTATCAGCAGGCCGCCGGACTTGTCCTTCTCCCGGTGCCACCGCCGAAAATAGTCGGCGCCGTGACTCGTGTTGAGCATGTAGTCGAGGTCGACATGGATGATCTCGCCGATGACACCCTCGGCAAGCATCTTCCGCACCGTGGTTGCGCCGGGTCCCCACCGGTAGTTGAAGGCGACGCGCAGCTGCTTACCGGTCCTCTGCACCGCCTCGAGGATGGCGTTGCATTTTTCGGCGTCGATGGTCATCGGCTTCTCGGTGACGGCGTCGCAGCCCAGCTCCATCGCACGAATAATGTACTTGTGGTGGAGCGCGTCGATGGTCGTGACAATGATCGTGTCCGGCTTTGTCTCCTCGACCATGGCGTCGAACTGATCTGCGTCGAAGGTCGGCACCTCGTGGTAGCCGAGCTCGTCGGCAAGTCTGTCGTTGTGGTATGCGAGTCGCGCCGGGTTGGGGTCACAGAGGCCGACCAGCTCGGCCTGGTCTTTGAACCGCGTCGCCAGCGGGTCTAGGAACATGACCGCGCGACCGCCGGTCCCAACCAAAGCGTATCTGGTCTTGGCCATTGGAGTCCCCTACTCGACGAAGCTGTCTCGAATGTTTTCGATCTGCGCGTTGGTCACGCCGACGCTCAGGAGATAGGGCTCGACACCCCCGAAGTCCCGACGAACCTTTCCCAGCATCTCGAGCATCGTGTCCCGACGGGCGAGAGTCTTGAGAGCGCGTCCCGAGGTGAGGTCCTCAGGAGGCATCCACGCCGGCTTGCCTTCGGCGAGAAAGCGGTCGACAAGGCCTTGCGCGGTAAGCGAGTAGTCCTCGGCGATCACCTCGTCCGAGACGCCAGCGATGGCGAGTAGCAATGCCGCTATGATACCGGTCCGGTCCGCGCCGCCCGCACAGAAGAACACGGCCGGAGACCCGTTGCCATCAGCGATGGTTGCCAACACGTCTCGGACCGCACCGCGGCGGACGTTAAGCAACGTAAGATAGGAATCCGACACCGGCCAGTCTTCGTCGCCTAACACGTAGCCTGAGAGCGGGTCATCTCCCTGTAGATTGTGGTGATGATGTCCAAGCTCGGCATGGTTAGCGAAAGAACTCGGCCATTCCGTGGTCTCCCAAGTCGTCCTCAGATCGACCACCGTACGAATCCCGTAATCCGCCAGAGTAGCCTGCGACTCCGCAGGCAGGCCGGACAAGAGATCCGCGCGAACGAAACGTCCCCACTTGGTAGTCCGGCCGTCCGAGGTTGGAAGGCCGCCCAGATCGCGGACGTTGTAGGCGCCGGGAACGTCGATCCGGCGTTCGGAGGTTGTCGGTGCTGTTCGCGCCACTAGGCGGTCTGTAGCACCGACTTCAGCTTCTCCAGTTCCTGCTGCATGCGCTTGTTCATGGACCTGCGAACGAACGACCCGAACACCGAGAAGATGATGCTCGTGATTAAGCCGTCGGAACCGGCGTCGATAGTGTTGGTGACCCTGGTGCTGCCCGCGTAGGTCTCCAGCTCAATGAGGCCCTCGAACGGGAACGGGCCCTCGGTCGACTTCATACCGAACCGATTCGGCGGGCCGTATTCCGTTACCTCGTATTCGACGTCAAAGGTCTTGCCACGGTAGCTGTACTTGCTCTTGAGCTTCTTCCCGGCTTCGAGGTCGCCCTCAGGCACCTGCTGTGCGTCGGAGACGCCCTCGACCCACTCTCCCATCTTGCTGAAATCGGAAACATAGGCCCAGACGTCTTCGATGCCTTTGTTGATGACTAGCTCGGCTGAGCCTTGCATGTCTCATCATCTCCTCGACGCCCGCTGTGCGCCGCGCGTCTGAATGCCGGTCTATTATATAGCAACTGTACCTGGGCAATTGTTAGCTCTAGGCTAACCACAAGTACAGTCCTTACCCTCGGGCGGGTCACAGAGCCGCACCATTTGGCGTAGGGGCAGGTCTCAGACCTGCCCGCAGCTCAAGCCAACGTAATAGCTGCCAGGAGCAAGCGACGATAACCGCACCGTAGCCGTCCCGGTGTAGCCAAGCCAAACGATCCTGGTTACTATATTCAGCCGTGGGTTACCGCGAACGTGTGTTCAAACAATAGAAACTGGAGATCGCTGCCTTGAGTCACCTAACTCGGCTGGCCTTGGGTTCGAGGTCGGTCACGATTCTGATCATCTTACTCGTGCTGTCCGGCGGCGTGTTTACGTACCGCTCACTTCAAGTCGAGCTTTTCCCACAGATCGAATTCCCGCTCGTGACGATATCTGCTTTCTACCCTTCGGCCAACCCGGAGGCAGTCGTATCAGACGTTACGGAGCCCATCGAGAACGCGATATCGGGCGTCGAGGGGATCGAAGAAATCCAGTCGATATCTTCGGAGAACCTTTCCTTGGTTCTTGCCAACTTTACGTTTGGAATCGACATGGCCGAGGCTGAACGGACCATCCAAAGTCGGATCGGCAGCATCTCGTTTCCTAGCGGTGTGGAAGAACCGACGGTGGGGCGCATCAATGTCGAGAGCTTTCCAGTCCTCCAGCTCAGCATCCTGGCCGACCGCGAGATAGCGGACCTCCAGGCCATCGTCGAGTCGCTGGTCCTTCCCGCCATAACGCAGGTAAACGGCGTATTCAGCGCGGACCTGTCTGGCGGCGTCGATCCGCAGGTCCTGGTCACGGTGGACCCGGACCGTCTGGCGGCCGCTGGGATCTCTCTATTCCAGATTTCACAAGCGCTGGAGGAGAACAACATTACGTTCCCGGCGGGGACTATCACCGAGGACGGACAGACCTACCCCATACGCACGACTCACTCCTATAATTCGCTGGACGAGATCAGGGACCTGGTCGTCGGATTCCCCGGCGCTCAGATCGGAGGAGTAGCGCCCGGCGGAGGACAGGGGTCGCCCCCAAGTGGCGGAAGCGGCGACGCGCCCCCCGTGCTGTTGTCGGACGTCGCGGACGTGACTATCGGCGCGGGCCCGGCTACCAGCGTCTCGCGCACGAACGGCAAACCGAGCCTGGGCGTGAGCGTCCTCAAGGAGCCGGATGCTAACACCGTCGACGTCACAGGCACCGTCATGGAAAACCTCGACGCTTTGGACCTCCCAGAGGACATTCGAATCGCCACTATTATCAACGACGGTCCGGACATTCAGGCACAGATCGACACATTGCAACGCGAGGCCCTCCTGGGGTTCTTATTCGCCGTCTTAGTTGTATTCGCGTTCCTCCTGACCCGCCGGCCTACTCTCGCCAAGGGACTTCAGCTCACTTTGAGACCGACCGTCGTGATCGGGCTCTCTATTCCGCTCAGCATTTTCACCGGCATCTTGCTCATGGGCTTTCAGGGCATGACACTGAACTTCATGACGCTCGGTGGGCTCGCGATCTCGGTGGGACGCGTCGTCGACGACAGCATCGTGGTCCTGGAGAACGTGTACCGCCGCATCCAGCGAGACGAAGACCGGGTCCGGGCCGCCCTGGAAGCGACCAGAGAAGTCGCTCCTGCGATCACTTCCTCTACGTTGACGACCATCGTCGTTTTTGTCCCCCTGGCTTTCCTCCAGGGGCTGGTCGGGTCCTTCTTTACTCCCTTCGCACTAACGGTCACGTACGCGCTTATCGCTTCTCTCCTCGTCGCCTTGACCGCAGTCCCCGTCCTTGGCGCAATTCTGCTGCGTAGAGGGGACATGATCTCTCAGGTTGACTCCGAGGAGGCCCCCGCCGAAACGGAGACCTGGATGCAGCGCGTGTACGCCCCTGTGCTCAAATGGTCGTTGGGCCACAAGCTGGTCACGCTTGTCGTTGCCGTCCTCCTTACCGCGGGCAGCGTCGGGCTCATGGCGTTTATCCCGGTCACTCTGTTTGGCTCCGGCGGCGCACGATTCTTATCGATCAACATGACCTTGCCGCCGGGATCCTCCATCGAAAGCACGCTTTCGGAAGTCGATCAGGTCGAGGGAGTGCTGGAGAGGCTATCGACCGGGGGAGTTGTCGACCTCTATCAGACGACCATTGGAAACCCGGAATCCGGCTTCATCCCAGGCGCGGGATCGGGTGTCGGTGGTTCCAGCCGGGCCAGCGTCTTCGTTCGACTGGAGGACGACGCACCGGAGGATATCATCGACGACCTGCGCAACGATCTCGAAGGTCGTGAGGGTCGGACTATTGCGATCACCGAGATTTCCGACGGACCGCCGGTGTCCGGCCTGGAGGTGGCCGTGACGGGCCACGACTACGACGCCATCTCAGATGTCGCCCGTGTCCTGGCCGCTGAATTCAGCGCGATCGACGGCATCGTCGACGTAACGAGCGACGTGTCCGAAGGTAGGGACGAGATCGTAGTCGACGTGAAGCTCGCCGAGGCGGCGAGACTGGGACTTACCGCCCGGACCGTCGCATTCCAGGTCAACCAGTTCATGGTCGGCCGTCCGGTAACAGTCGTCGACCTCGACGGCTCGTCGACGACCGTAGTGCTGAAGGGCAGCTCGGAGGACGTCGACAACATCGAGAAGGTCAAAGCCATCGCGATTGCGGGGCCTCTGGGGACCGCACGACTCGACGAGGTCGCCGACGTGGTGGTGCGTGAAGGACCGCTGAGCGTCAGTCGCATAGATGGACGGCGCGCCGCCAGCATAACCGGGGTCATTACCGGCGACGACGCCCAGGCGATAGGCCTGGTGGTGCAGCAGAAGATCGATGCAATGACGCTTCCCGGCGGCGTCCAGGTGAAGACCGGGGGCATATTCGCGCAGATAGCCGAAGGGTTCGAGGACATCTTCCTCGCGATGGGGATCGGCATTCTACTCGTGTACCTGGTGATGGCGGCGAGCCGCGGAGCCCTGCGCAACCCCTTCGTGATAGTTATGAGCCTGCCGCTGGCGGTCATCGGGGCGCTAACAGCGCTGGCCATCACCGGCCGCACACTGGGCCTGCCCGCCATGATGGGCATGCTGCTACTGGTGGGGATTGTGGTAACCAACGCCATCGTCCTCATCGCGTTCGTGGAACAGCTACGAGAGAAAGGTTTAAGCATCCCCGAAGCGCTGGTCCAGGGGGCCAAGGTCCGACTGCGACCGATCCTGATGACGGCGTTCACGACGAGCTTCGCTCTGTTGCCTCTCGCGGCCTTCGTCGAGGCCGATGGCGGGATCATCGGAGCAGAGCTCGCGACGGTCGTCATCGGCGGGCTCATGAGCTCGACTTTCCTAACGTTGATCGTCGTGCCCGTCGTATACACCATCATGCACGACAGTATCCCGTCGCTATTCGCTCGACTGGGATCGAGGATGCGTCGGTCGTCGGGTCCGGTCGCCGAAACCGCCTGACCGGCAACGGCGTGGAGGACGTAGAGACTGCAACCACTCCCGCCGGCGTGAAGCCGTCAGGGCCGTAGACCACTGTCGCCACACCAACGTCAGCAGGCTCCCGGACGACCGGCCGGTCCGAGAACTCTTCGTTCGACCCGGTCGAGCAGGCAACCGCTACGGCCGCCAGAACGAACACCAGGACACCTTGCGGCCCGCGTTCTCTGACGTATCTGTGAACTAGCTGTGTCGATGGATCGCAAATCGCTATAGCACTGCTCCTGGAGACCGACGCCAGGGCGCGTTGACACGTGCCAAGGGGCGGTGTAGTCTCGCGAACGCGGGTACGGCTGATAGACAGACATTCGAAACCAGCGTCAAGACGCGCGAAGAGGGAGGCGCCGTGACTAACGTCAAATATGTCATGTCCGAAGAGGAGAAGTACTTCTTCGACCTGACCGGCTATCTCGTCGTCCGCGGCGCTCTTTCGGCAGCCGAAGTTGACGAGTGCAACCGCGCCATCGATCACTTCGCCGACGACATAACACCGCGGGACGACCGGCCGGGCGGTCTATCCAGAGGCTCGAACAAGCTTGAGGGAACAGGCCGGCCCGAGCTTTACGGCATGTTGGGCTGGCCGGCCCCCCATCGCGAGCCGTTTCGCAAGCTATTAGTGCATCCGGTGGTTGTCTCGCGCCTCAACGAGATCAGCGGGATGGGGTTCCGGCTCGATCACGGGCCATTACTGATCTCAGGCGAGATCGGCACCGAAGGCCATCGGCTGCACGGTTCCGGCGAGCCCTTCGCGCCGCAGGTCTGGTACCACCAGCAGAACGGCAGGATCTTCTGCAGCGGTGTCACGATCGCCTGGCAGCTCACCGACGTCGACGAAGGAGACGGCGGGTTCGCCATAGTGCCCGGCAGCCACAAGACCAGCGAGCCGACTCCTGAAGGCGTCAATACCGTCGACGACGACATGGGCGTCGTTAAGCAGCCCGTCATGAAGGCCGGTGACGTGCTCTTCTTCGCCGAGACGGCGACTCACGGCACGCTTCCCTGGAAAGCAAAGCACCCTCGCCGGTCTGTCCTCTACAAGTATGCCGCCCGGGCCGCCGTTCGGGACCTCGGCCGGCACTTCCTTCCCGAAGACCGGTGGGGCCAATGGACCGCCGAGCTTTCTCCAGAGCAGCAGGCCGTCCTCTACGGTCCGGGCGTGCTGACACGCGACAGGGTCCCGTACCTGGAATCGGACGGCGTCGAGGTCCGGATCACGGAGGCGACCACCGTGGGCGCGGCTTAACCCTCACCTCAATCCTCTCCCGGTGGGAGAGGAGGTCAGACCAACCCTGCACAGCGAGCGGAGCAAGAGGTTAGCTGATGGATGGCAACGAGCTGTATTTCTGGGACCTCAACGGATACCTGGTCGTCGAAGGGGTCCTGACCGCTGGTGAGGTCGCGTCCGCGAACGAAGCTATCGACCACTACTCGCAGCAGATCGAGATTGCGGCCGCCGGCGATGGGGCAAAGGGCTCAGAAAGGCTCGCAGGCACGGGCCGGCCGACGCTGGAGGGCATGCTCCAGATGGAGAAGCCCTACTGCGACCCATTCAGGAACATGCTGGCCCACCCGGCCATGGTGAAGAGAATGAACGAGATAAGCGGCCCGGGGTTCCGGCTCGACCACGGTCCGCTGCTCATCGCCGGAACCAAAGGGACCGAGGGGCTCACGATGCACGGCTCCGGCGATCCATTCAAGTCCTACGTTGCCTACCACCACCAGAATGGCAGGTCCTATTGCGGCGGCGTGACAGTGACCTGGCAGCTCGCCGACGTCTATGCCGGCGACGGGGGTTTCGCATGCGTACCCGGCAGCCACAAGTCGAAGTTCCCGATGCCCGAGGGCGTTCGCATGGCAGACGACGATATGGGGCTGGTCGTGCAGCCCGAGATGAAGGCCGGCGACCTCCTCTTCTTCATGGACGGCGCCCTGACCCACGGCACCCTGCCCTGGCAGAGTGACCGCGAGCGAAGGTCCGTGCTCTTCAAGTACGCGTCTCGCTCGGCAGTCAGGGGCGGACCCGCAGCAGAGATCGCGCCGCCTGAGACCTACTGGGGCGAGGAAACCGTCGGAGGCATGACCGAGGACCAGCTGGCCGTCATGTACGGCCCCTACTCGGGACACAGAGGCAATGTGCCCTTCCTCACCGTCGACGAGAGCGGCACGGTCACAGCGAAAAAGGGCGACCTACCCTACTGGTATTAGGCTAACGTCTAAGGCGACAACTCCGTCATTCCGGCGGAAGCCGGAATCCAGCGGACCCTGCTGACGGCGAGCCGTTAATAGGTCATCACGGCCGCGGCGGCAGGTCCTCGATCTTCTTGATCACGAAGCTCTCCGCCGCCGGGTCACGGCCTCCGTAGAACCACGAGATCGGGAGCACCTTCAGCTTGCCACCAGAGATGGCATCTCCGGTAACTGGGTCCTGCGGGGAGTCCGAGTGAGCGATCAAGACCCGGTCCTCGGCCACGTATACCGAGGGATAAGACCAGCGACCGTAGTTCTCCAGCTCGACCGAATACTCCGCATCGACCTCATAGCCTCCGCCCGGATGGATCGAAAAACGGCCCTGGGGTCGCACGCGCTGGATCGGCCCCGCCTCGACGCGGGTCTCTTCATGAATCGACTCGACGTTCTGGAAGAACTCCCATATCCCGCCGCCATTCCGACTGACCGCCGACGATAGCCGCGTGCGGATGAAGCCTTGCTTGATCTCGCGCTCGCTCTGCTGGGTCCAGACGACGAGTAGGTGGCCCGTCCCAGGCAACTTGCGGACCTGACCCGGAGCGTTCGTTCCGGCCAGTTGAGTCGGCTCCGGGCGCGACCAACTCGTACCGTCGTCGTCCGACCACGCCTGGAACATCCGGCCTAGACCCGTACGCATGATCATCAGGAGCCTGCCAGGCGAGACCTCCGTCACCGACGGCTCGTTCGCGTACTCGGGATTAGCTCCGTACTCCGTGTGAATAATCAGTTCGCCGTCCCGGTTGGTGTTCCAGGTCTGCCCTTCGTCGTCGCTGTACACGATGTAGCTGGCGCTGAAGTGAGGGTCGTAGAAGTGGGCGTCCGTCGAGATGTAGTTGCCGTTCCAGTAACCCCCAACGAACGGAGCACCTTCGTGGTGCCAGGTCCCCTGCCCCATGCTGCTATACAGAGGCAGGATGATGCGCCCCGACGACGTCCTGAGGAGCACGTCCTGATACGCGTGCATTACGACACCCGGAGGTTGGATGTGGACCGGCGGCGCCCAGGTCTCGCCGCCGTCTTCCGAGCGCCAGAAGAGCATGTGGGCGGTCCTCTTCGACTCCCAGGAGAACCGTGGGGCCGCAGGGTCGCTCCACGTGCCAACCAGCCCGAGAGTGTTGCCACCCAGGTTGGTCATCGACGACCCTGACACCGGGTTTCCGTCGGAGTCTCGTCGCTCGATGCCTTCGGACCAGGTGACACCGCCGTCGTTGGAGACGTAGAACAGACGGCCGTCCGTCATCATGATACGGCCGTCCGCCAGGCCGGCGAAGGTCGGCCTCCTGAAGCGATCATCGGTATGTATCGCGAGCGCGTCTTCGGGCCGTGTCATCGGGACGTTGCTCATGGGGTTGCTCCTTGAGAAGAGTGTCCGGTAAAAGGTCGTCTGCGGGAGCTTATCACAGCGTGTAAGCACCTATTCGGCCGGAGATGCGCCGGGAGGGAGCTACTGCTCACCGAGCACTTCGAGTGCCATCGGTAGCAGCAGCTCGACCCATCGTGTATACATCTTGCCCGAGGGGTGCAGGTCGTCATCAGCAAGGAGGCTAAGATCGGACTTCGCCTCTCGTGAAATGGGAGTGATATCCAGGTATTTCAGTTCGCGGATGCCGTCCGCCTGCCGCTTCTTGATGCCGTTGAACAGGTCGATCTGCTCGGCGACGTAGCCTGGTCCGATGCGCGCGGCGAAGGGCGTCACGCCGTAGTCGGGAATCGAAAGCACTACGACCCGTGACGCATCATCCCCGGCGAACTCCACGGCGCGCTCGAGGACCTCATCTAGGCCAATGCTGTACTCCTCGACGTCCCAGCCCTGGAACTGGTTGTTGACGCCGATCAACACGGTGACGAGATCGTAGGGTCCTTGGGGGTCTACCTCGCGAATTCCGGCCATCAGATCGGTGGTGGTCCAGCCCGTCCGGGCGATGATCTCCGGGTCTGCTACATCGGCGCCTACGTCACGGAGTTGGTTCGCAAGCTGCACCGGAAAGCGGTCGGCCTCGTCCACGCTCTGGCCTATCGTGTACGAGTCGCCGAGGGCGAGATAGCGGAGCCTGCTTTCTTCTTCGACAGCCGGTTGCGTGGGTTCAATGGAGACGGTAGCCGTCGGCTCGTCGGTGGGTAACGGGACGGACGTTACCGTTGGGTCCGGCGCCGGCGCTTCGGTCGAGGATGGGACCGCAGTCGCGACAATGGTGGGCGTAACGGTCGGTGACAACGACTCGCCGCAGACGGCCGTGAGTAGTGCTGTCAGTGCTACGGCGAGCGGGACCGTACCCCAACTCCCCAGGTCCTTCACTGAGTTCTATCCTGAGCCACTCGGAGGATTCAGAACGATTTGCACGGGTATCTGCGACAGGGCTAGCCGGGCGCTGGACTTTCGGGCACCGGCTTGGCGTACTTCAGATCAACCGGCTCGCTACTAATGACGACTTCGCCATCGACCTGCTTGGAGATCGTGTTCCGTAACCAGTTCTCGTTGTCAGTCTTCGGGTAGTCGGTGCGGAGGAACGCTCCTCTGCTCTCTTTCCTCTCGATACTGCACCGGAACATAAGCTCGCTCGTTAACAACATGTTCCTTGCCTCGAGCGCGTTCAATAGGGCCGCGGCGTCCCGCTTCTCCGGCATCGAAGCCGATTCGGTGAGACGTTGCATTTCGGCCAGCCCACGGTTGAGACCTTCATCGTCCTTCATGACCCAGGCGTACTTGCGTGTGGCTTTGAGTAGCGCGTCTTTGATCTCCTCGGGACCGACGCCGGACCCTGTGCTGCTCAGCCACGACGTGTCCGTGCTCACGGCGGCGTTCGTGAGACCGTGTCCGCCCTCGCGGGCCGCGGCCTGAGCCGCGAAGAACCCCGCCCGCCTCCCGAACACCAACGTGATCATCGACGTGTATCCCTCGGGTCGCGCCAGCCCGTAGACCCCGCCGGCACCGCCGCCGCAGGCGAACAGACCCGAGACCGTTGTGGCGCATTCGGCGTCGATTCTGATCCCACCGATGGTCGTATGAGCACGCGGAGCAGAGTGGACCGGCGTCTTGCGGGGATCGAGATCGGCCAGCTCAGACTCGTCGTAAGGACTGCCGGCCTGCTTGAGATTCTCTTCGACCAGCAGCATCAGTGCGTCGGACAGTGACTTGTCCCTGAGAGCAGCGGTGAGATCGAGTAGGATTGTCTCTCGGTCGGTGCCCCTGCCCTCCTTAACCTCGGACCAGACCGCGAAGGTGAGTTCCTCCTTGGTTACCTCCCTCGCCTCGGCGATACCGTATCGTCCAAGGAACTCTTCGCCGAGAGCGTTTCGGAATATGGAGCCCGGCGGATAGGGGATGGAGGTCGCAACGAACTGGGTGCTCTCCATGTCGATCAGCTCGGCGCCCGCGCGGTACGCCGCGGCCTGGCCATCGCCCGTCTCGTGGAGAGAAACGGTCGTCGGCGAGAAGATCTGGCTGTACGTCCCGGTCGCCAGCACCGTCGACCCGGCTTTGATCGCGAGCATATTTCCTCGGCGAGAGTCGAGGGCCGTGGCTCCGACAACGATGCCGTCACTCGTAAGCAGGTAGACCAGAGCGGTCTCGTCCAGGACACGAATGCCCCGCTTCATCACCTGTTCGCTCAGAGCGTCCATGATCGCCATACCAGGCTCGGCCCCATAGTCGTGCTTACTCGTCCGAGAGGACGTGAACCTGAAGTTCCTGGTCATCGAATGGGCTGCCGCGTGGTGGAGGTCCACGCTGCCGTCTTCGTTTCTGGCAAGGTCGACGCCCCAGCCCTGCATCTCGATCACCCGGTCGCGAGACTCGTCGACGAGTATTTTCGCCAGATCCTGGTTCCCGACGAAGCCACCGTGGGTGAGCAAGTCGCGCATAGCCGACTCGGTAGTGTCGCCCTCTAGGCTCCACGGGCCGATAGCCGTGCTCGTGCCGACGTTGAGAGTGCAGCCGCTATTCCCGAACGGGCCCTTGACGATCATCAGGACTCGGACGCCCTGGTCGTGGGCCTCGATGGCGGCCCGACATCCGGCGCCACCGCCGCCCACAACGAGTACGTCTGCTTCGAGTGTTTCCTGCATTTTAAGTCGCAAACCGGAGTTATAAGTCACTAACAGCAGGGCAGAACTCCGCGCCCAACTGGTGCCGGTACCAGAACCGGGGTCGCCTAGGGCAACCGCTTTATACGGCCCTCACCGCCGTCTCGATAGTCGGCGGCGGTGACCGTTCCGTCAAGGCCAGCAGGGAACTGGATGTAGTTGACCAGGGCCTGCTGATAGGTTACTCCCAGCGCGGTGAAGGGCGCTCCCCGGAAGGGGTACTCGTCACCGCCGCGGGCCAGGAAGTCTGTAGTGGCCACGGTCAACTCCAGACCGGAGGCGACCCTTCCCGCGCGAACGATGACCTCGCCGCCATCCAGCACCGCCGTCTGAACACGCGTGCCGGGGACTTTGACTGAACCGTCCGGATTGAGGACCTGGGCGATGCCGGACTCGGACCACTCGAAACTGAACCCGGACACCTGGGCAAAACGTCCAGTGCCGCCCTCGGTGTCGCCACCCACGGCACGAGACACTGCATTCTCCAGGACCTCCTTGAACTGACTCCTGGAGATTTCCTCCACCACCGCTACCATGTTGGCAAATGGGGCCATTTCTAAGGTATCCAGCTCCCGAATCTGCCCTGCAGGTAGTAGCGAGTCGTTGCGGATGGCCCCGCTGTTCTGAACCGCCACACCTGGCAGGGCAGCGCCATAATCAAGCGCCAGCCGGCGCGCCTGCCAGAGGAAGCGGTCGTCCCCACCAGCGATGCGGAGGGGACCGCTGGCTGCTTCGTCAATGTCCACCAGACGGCCATTACCATCGAATGTGACCACCAGCTTGCCCAGGTAGCTGTAGCTCCCGGCTGTGGTGACCACTGGCACTCTATTACCACCTCGGTCGGTGGCCATGATGGGGTAAGGGCCGAAGGGAGTACCTTCGCCGGGGATGAGCAGATCACCCTCGTTAGCCAGGAGCTCATCGCCGCCGCCTGCCACCACTACGTCAACGCCCTGAAGTTGACCCACCAGTGCAATATCAGTGTCGATGTCTTGCAGGTGGCTGATAAGGACTATCTTGTTGACCCCAGAGGCCTCTAGCCGGTCGACCTCGGTCTGGACCTCCCCCGCCACGTCATCGATGATCTTGACCTTCCGAGGGCTGGAGATTACACCAAGGTCCGGGGTGGTGGCACCGATGATTCCTATACTCTCTCCGTTTTCCTCCACCACGACGCTCTCTGCTATACGCCCCTGGTCAAACAGATCGCGGAGCATAGGCTCGCCGGAGTAGTCCAGGTTTGAGCTTAGGAAAGGCGCTCGGCTTGTCGACACCTGCTTGATGAACTCGGCCAGCACCTCGGGGCCAAAGTCGAAGTCGTGGTTGCCTAGGGCAATGGCGTCGTAGCCGATCAGGTCAAGCGCCAGGGCGTCGTAGAAGATGCCGGCCCGAAGGCCGGCGATAAACTCGGCCCCAGCCACGAAGTTGTCACCTGAGGATACCATGATCACCCCACGCTTCCCTGCCGGACCTTCATCGGAGACGACCACCTGCTTCTCTCGCTGCACCACCGTCTTGAAGCGCGCCACTCCGCCGAAGTCCTCAAGGCCCGGGCCCAGGTCAATAAGCTGGGACTGGCCATCGTTGTTGTGGAGAATAGTCAGCCGGAACGCGCTCGATTTAGGCGCCACTTGAGTGGCCGCCGTGTCTATCCGCGGGGTTTCGGCCAGTGTCGACGATGGGGAAGGCGTTGACGTTGTCGCTGGGGTGGCCTCACCGCCACAACCAACCAAAGTCAGACTCAGAGCTATCAATACCAAGGTGACTAATGTGTGCAGCTTCAAATCCCTCTTCATCTTTACTGCGACATTCCCCTTATCAGCTACTTGGTACCAGGCAACGCACTGCCCTCGACGGTAGCAATGGTAGATTCAGTCACGAATGCCGTCAATCTTCCGAACCAAGCTCACAAGACCATTTGTAGGCGTTGTGACCGGCGTTCGACGAGCAGCTGTGTCTCGTTTACTGCGTTTGGAGTCCCTTCCCACGCCCCTCCAGGCACGTACCTTCTTCTTGGCTACCCTCGTCACCTCCGATGATGCCCCAGGTATGCTAGCTGCCTTGGTGCCGGATGGAGCCCGTCGATACGTTCCAACACGTGTCCGAAGCCGTCCCTAGGCAGCGCCGCCACCCCCAACGACGAGTACGTCTGTTTCGATTGTTTCTTTCATTCCAGGTCTACTCTCCGCCGTTTCGGTGGCACGCGGTACGTTAGTCGTGGGTAGAGGGCAGTGTCAACAGCCGCCTGACAACCATCCAACGATTATCTATCGTCGGCCCGTTCGCTCTGCGGACATTGGAGGAAAATCTGGCCGAACGGCCCAACTCAAGGAGGAGTCGATGGGAGAAGTAGCGTTTGCAGCCCCGATATTGCCGGGCAAGCTCGATACGTGGAAGCAGTTCAACGCCGAGATAGACGGAGCACGACACGACGAGTACGTCGCGTCCAGGAAACGGCATGGCATCACCCGCGAGAGGGTCTGGCGCCAGGAGACCCCGATGGGTGACTTCGCAGTGGTCCACGTTCAGGGACCTGGTGCGGAAAACATGATGCCGCAGATGGGAGCGTCGACGGACCCGTTCGATATCTGGTTCCGAGACAGCGTCAAGGACATCCACGGTATCGACATGACCCAGCCGCCCCCGGGGCCACCCCCCACCCTCGTCCACGAGTTCGGAGACTAATCGCCTCCGGCTACCAAGTGGCCCTCCGGCAGACCGGAGGGCCACTTCCTTTTTTGACAGCCCAGGACGGCGGCTGTTCCACTGCGGGTCGTCGGGGCTCCAAGTCGATCATATTGGAATCTCCCCTTTCCACAGGTCTCGCGCAACGTTCATCTGCTCCCCTACCGCCTCGTGCAGCTCAGCGCTGGACTCGAACCCGAGTCTTTGGGCCAGGTATCGGGACTGGCGAGAGTTCATCTCCGGTATCGTCAGGTCTTTTGCGTTGCCACGCACCACCCGCAAGGCGTCGATGAGCCGTCGCATGAACCGATAGGCGTTGGCGATCTCGGTGGCCTGCTTGCGAGAGAGATGGTCTCCTTCGGCCAGACGTTCAATGGCATCGAGGGTCCCGGTCGCGCGTACGGTCGAGTCCGTGCGGCCGGCTGATATCTGGTGGGTCTGCACAAAGTATTCCAGGTCGACCAGGCCGCCTTCGCTGTACTTGGCGCTGACGGACCCGGATGGGACGAGCTCCGAAGCCTGTCGCCGGCGCAGGTGCAGGATGTTCTCCACGTCGATCGGTGACGCTGCGTAGACGAACGCATCTCTCGCTTCGGCTACGCTCGCGCCCAGAGTCCGATCGCCTGCCATCGGGCGCAGCTTCACGAGCGCCAACCGCTCAAACTGTCGGGCTGGACCGTCAGGCGAGTAGTAGTCGTTAAACCCGCTCAAACTAGAGGCCAGGGCGCCCGCGTTCCCGAACGGTCGAAGACGCATGTCGATCTCGAAGACCCCTTCCTGCCTCGCGATCACCGTCCGTGTGAACTCCTGGACGAGCTCCCCGAAATAGGCGGAGTTTTCTATTCCGTCGGCGCCGCTCGTAGTCCCCTGGTCGTCGTACACAAAAACAAGCTCGATATCCGATCCGAAACCCAGCTCGTGACCTCCGGCTTTCCCGAGAGCGCAGACGCACCATTCGCATGGTCCGCCGTCTTCTAACAGGGGTGCCCCATACCGTTCCTCCAGGCTGCGCGACGAGATCTCAGCGGCTTTGGCGACTACCACCTCCGCCAGTTCCGTCAATTCCTCGGAGAAATCGCGGAACTCTACCCGCTCGGTGATGTGGCGCAGGTCGATCCGGAACATCTCCCGGTCCTTGAACTTGTTCAGCGTGGCGACGCGATCGTCGTGGTTGGGCTGCTCGGCCAGCTGGGCATCCAGGGTCTCCACCAACAACTCTTTGCCCTTTCTATCGTCCAGCGTGGGTACGTCGACCAGCACCGGGAACAGATTGTCGTACTGCATCCTGAGAAAGTCTTCCCACAGAAACCTGCTCGATCCCAAGAGTTGGATGAGGGTTTCGAGGACTTCCGGTGATTCGAGGTTGCGCAGCTCTAGAGTCCAGTCGTCGCGTGACAGTACCTGCTGGGTAAGCGCGTGAAACTGGCGCAGCGCCTGGGCCGGATTCGGCGACTGCGGCAGAAGGTCGGTGAAGTGCTTGATCAGCGCGGTGGCAAAGCGCAGCTCCTGGATCCGTCTCTCGTCGGTGATCTTGCGTCCCCGGGCATCGGTGAGCCAGAAGACGTCACGCACTTCGCCCTCGACGGTATCTATCTCGGCGCGCTGGATGTTTACACGGGCCATGGCGAGGGCATTAGCGAAGGCGAAGAGGAAACCGGCGGTATCCCTGGAGCGCACCACAAGCACCGTGTAGTGAAGTGACGTGTCATTGGTTACCTCGATCGCCGTTGACAATGGCTGTTCAGTCCAGCCTTCGGCAGGTTGGAGGGCCGGACTGATTCGGTCAATTATCTGTTCACGGACGTTGTCGAGCCCCTTTTCGACCAGATCGGCCATAAGGGACGCGAGGTCGTGTCGGAGCTGTGACCAGAACCCTTCGTCGGCGCCGCCGTCAGGTACGCGGACCTCGAATATATCGAGTATCATCGTTGTCGGAGGCCCCGCGGGCGCCGAGAGGCCCTGCCGAGGCCGGCCCCGTCGGACTCTTCGAGTACGCTGGCTCGCTTCCACGGGCTCGGGAAAGTGGAGCGTGAAAACGTGGGCCCGTACGATGTCCAATCGAAGTGCGGAGAACAGCCCTGCCACTATCGACAGTGCTCCCAGGCGGTTCGCCGTGCATACGGTCACAATCCAGTGATCTTCGACCGACCTTTCGATCTCGATCTCGACGTCTTCCGACCGCGAGATTGACCGCAACATTTCCGCGTGACGCGACTGGCTGCCCGGCCCGAAGCGGTCGTAGGCGCTGCCTAGCTGGGCTCTTACCGTGTCTAGACTCACGGCGCTGCGAGAGTGCGATGGCTGGTCTTTGTTGAGGGCTGGGTTTTTGGGCAAGATTAGGACTCGCGGCGCAACGAGACGACTACGCTGGCATCATACACCGCGCTCACGGCTGGAAGGAAAAAACCATCGCGTGTCGGATCGACCCAACTACAGAATGAATTCATGAGCGACACAGACGAACTGCGCGCCGCCTTCGCTGATGGGTCGTTGGTGCACCCATCTGACGGCGATCGGAGCATCATCGATCTTTCTCGGGCGGTCGCCCGGATTGTCGGCGTCACGTCTATCGAACCTACGAAGAGCTCCCGCTCTCTGGCGGAACTGATAGGCCCGTCCAAACATCTCGTCTTTGTCATTGTTGACGGCCTTGGACAAAGCTTCGTCGACCAACTACCTCGCGACTCCTTCCTGGCCCTTCACCGGGTTGCGGAGCTGAGGTCTGTTTTCCCGTCGACGACTGCGACGGCGCTCACCTCCATCACAACTGGCGAATGGCCCAACGCTCACGCGGTGACCGGATGGTGGACCCATCTAACCGAAATAGGCGGGGCGGCAGTGCTGTTGCAGTTCGTGAGGCGCAGAGACGGGGAGTCGCTTGCTCATCTCGGTGTAGCAGCCGAAGGCGTCTTCCCATGGCCACCCATCCCAAGCCTTGTGCCCAGGGACACGCTCGTGGCCCTCCCCGAGCGAATAGCCGGGAGCACTTACTCGAAGTACGTCACCGGCGGTCGGACGAGCCTCGCATCCAAAAGCCTACCTGCGGCGATCGAAGCCGTAGCCGAAAGGGTCCGAAGCGCCAACGGCCCAACGTATACGTATCTGTACACTCATCGACTCGACACTGTCGTACACGCGTACGGAGCTGGACACCCAGAAGCCAGAGCGGCTCTCCTCGAGCTAGACCGCTCGCTCGAGCTCTTGCACGAACAGATCGACGGGCTCGGCCGGATTGTCATCAGCGCCGACCACGGTTTTCTGGATGTCGGGGAACGGTCCAAGCATCTAATCAGGAGCACAGACCCTCTGATGGGCTCGCTCAGGTTCGCTCCGACCGGAGACGCCAGAGTGCTGTATCTACATGCAACGGACGGCGCGGTTCCGACTATTCGCCGTCGGCTCAAAGACCGCTTCGGCGACCGCTTCCTGTTGATAACGGTCGACGATGCCGAGGATCTCGAGCTCTTCGGCCCTGGACCTCTATCGGACGTGGCGAGGAGCCGCATCGGCGACCTGGTCGCGATTTCGCGTGGGTCCGACGTAATCGAGTACCTGCCGGCGCGTGGCGAGGGTAAGATAATGTCTCAGGCCTCTCACCATTCCGGGCTCAGTCCTGACGAGATGCTCGTGCCGTTGATCGTCGCCTAGCTGCTTCCAGGAACATCCACTCGCTGGCCGGTCGCCGCCGACAGGTACGCGGAATAGCAGACCGCCACGACGTCTCTCCCGAGCAGACTGCCTGAGAGCGGCTCCTTGCCGTCAGCCACGGCCTCGCAGAAGTCCTGCATCTCGTGCGGGAAACCGTTTATCCAGTCCTCGTCGGGGTTCGTGAATTGCCAGCCCGCGGTGGTCTCGACCTTCTCTCGGACGTACTCGTTGGCGAACGCGTCGGCGTCGGGAGAGTAAGCCATTACGGCGTCGTTGGGGTTGATGTTGACGTTGATCACGGACCGGCCCGCGTAGACGGTCATTACGTTCTGCACGCCTCCGAGGGTGGTGTCAGCCGCGGAGATCTGCGCGACCGACCCGTCGTCGAACCCGACGACCATCGTCGCCCAGTCCTCGCAGTCGGTCCAGCCGGTGCGGATGACGTGCTCTGCTTCGCTGGCGAAGGCGTCGCTGTGGGTCAGGTTGCCGACGACTCCAGTGACCCAGACGGGCCGGACCGGCTTGCCCAGCCGTCGTAAGCCCTCGACCTGCTTCAGGTAAAGCGCGCCGCCCAAAGGGTGGCAGCCCTTGTTCAGGAGGCTACCGCCGCCGCTGGTCTTCCACTGCATGGCATACGGAGAATGAGTGCCGCTGTGCGATTCCTCGGCGACTATGCGAAGGACCGGCGTATCGGCGGAATCGAGAAGCCTGCGAGCCTTCTGGACACCCGGTGCATAGACCCAGTTTTCCGCATACAGAATCCGGCGGCCCGATGCACGCTCCGCTTCGACCATCCGGTCGGCGCTCTCCAACGCGTCCTCCAGGCAGCGCTTCCAGCCATCAGCGTCCTCGCCGGGAGTGAACGAGCCGGTGAATGGCTTCTCGACAACCACGTGCTTTCCCGCGGCGAGAGAGCGAGTCACGATCCCTTCGTGGAGCGCCGTTGGCACGCAGGCATCGACGACGTCGACCTCAGGGTCGTCGAGAAGAGCGTCGAGGTCGTCGTAAGTCTTCTCGAACCCGTGTTCCTGGGCGAACGCCTTCGCTGCCTCCGGACGCCGGCTGTAAACGCCTGCGAATCGTATATCGAGACCGTGCACGCGCCGGTAGTTGGCGGCGTGAAAATGGGCGGCGAAGCCGCTGCCGACGAGCGCCACACCGATGCTCTTGCCATGTGCAGTTGGACCAGCCACGGGCATCTCCTCCGGACGAGCGCTTCACGAGTTGCCGATTACGTGACCCGCGATTGGTGCGAAGCACCTCGCCACAATTCGTCCGACGTCGTAGGATCAAGTTTAGCGGGACTTGACGAGTGCGTTTCGATACTCTGCTAGTCCGCTCGATTCATGACACCCTGAGCACGACTACCCTATGCTGGTCAGACGTAGGTCACGTAGAACTCGACGTTGTTGACTACGATCTCCGAGCGAATCCTCGGGTCTCTTTCGACCAGGACCACCTGGACCTCGTGCGGCCCTTTACCTGCGTGGCTCGGCTCCAGGGCCCAGACGAGCCAGGCGTTCTCGTCGACGTCGGCGGGCACGTTGGGGTTCTCGGCGGACGGATGCCGGACCTGCGGGCTACCTAGCGGCTCGCCGTCCAGCGTTACCTCGACGTTGTCCGCCGGAGAGTAGTGGTCGAGTTCGACCCGGAGATCGACTCGTTCCAGCGCGCTGTTCGCGGCCTCCGCGACCACGTCGTCGCTGATGGTGATATGGAAGCGCGGGCCGTCGCCTGTCATGGTCCGGTAGAGCACGACCGGCGTCTCACCATAGATGCGGTCGTCACGCTCGGCTCCGGTACGCTCGACGCCCGTGCTGCTCCGTTTCCCCTTCTGGGCAATGCTGCGGTGGAGGGCGGAGTAGACCTTGTCAGTGCGACGGAGCGTCTCGGGCGATCCGATGGTGGTTAGGAGGTTGCGTCGCGTTTGCTCGTTGGCGTGCCAGTTGAAGATGTAGATGCCGTCAACGCCTCGGTCCCAGAAATCGGCCGACATGGCGCGGAACCACGAATCGCGCCAGGCGGAGTGGGATAAAAGACGGTTCGCCTGCTGCCTCGTATCGAAATCGAAACACGGGTATACGCGGACTCCGGTGCCTTCCGCGATCTCCTGGAACCTCTCGACCTCGAACCCCGGGTCGGTGCCGGAGTTGCCGCCACCGATGACGACGTCGCAAAGCCCCTCTTTCATCCAGGTCTCGACGTCGTAGCCGATGCGGCGACACGACTCCAAAGTCGTGGCTACCCGAACAGCGACGTGGAAGGGCCTGCCACGTTCGCCCGCGATCTGGTCTGCGACGCGACGGACGGCCCGCTGGAGGTCCGTCAGGACGTACCGTAGACGGTAGCCGTCGTGCTCGGGCAGGTGGAACGCGTGCCTCTGCCAATCGAGTTCGACGCCGTCCCAGTCGGCCTGCCTACACGCCTCGGCAATATATTGGAGCTTATGCTCTCGGACGTCCGGGATAGCCATATTCCAGG
Organism: Dehalococcoidia bacterium; assembly: GCA_965248605.1. Taxonomy (GTDB): domain Bacteria; phylum Chloroflexota; class Dehalococcoidia; order Lucifugimonadales; family CAUZJF01; genus CAUZJF01. The sequence goes on along the minus strand of CBDFJV010000007.1, from coordinate 2,940,547 downwards.
AGGTCGAGGCCCAACGGGGGGCCTCGTTGGTGCCCAGGAGCCACTCGGGGTGCTCCTTCCGCAACTTCGTCAGGCCGACCCGGGTAGTGCCAGGCACGTCCTCCGGAGTCAGGTCCCAGAAGTGGTTGTCGTTCATCCGGACCGAGCAGTAGACGTCGACTCCGAGCTCATGGCCCCGCTCCACCATCGCCTCGTAGGGGTCCTCGCCCCGTTCGAACATGGTGCGCAGGCTTTCGGACTGGCGCATTGAGAGGACCGATTCGTACCTGCGGTCAGCCGTTTCGCCTAGAGACTCCATCGCGTCGGTCGGCCACTCGGCCTCGTGTGTGCCAATAGACCAGAAGTGGGCATCGATCTGCGTGTCCGCGATGGGAGCGTAGGTCTTCTCGAGAAACTGCTCCATCGACTGGGGGTACTCGGAGTAGTGAACGGGCGCGCCGTCCCAGTTGTAGATGATCCTGTAGGCGCGCGGGGACGGCCGAGCGGCTTGGGTCTTGCTCTCGGTCTGTGTTTCTGGTGGGGTCATTCGCCCGTCGCTCCTGTCATTCCAAGCCCGGCGAGGAATCTAAGAGACTGTGATATGGAATGGGCGCGGCGCTCCAAGGCACGACTTTAGATTCTTCACGCCTCCGGGCGCTCAGAATGACACTTGCCTTGTGGTCCGGGGAACCCCCACCTCAATCCTCCCCCGGAGTGGGAGGAGGTAAGACTCCGCTCCGCTAGGCTACGCGGCCGTCGGCCAGCCGATCCCCTTCAGGACGTCCGTGATCTCGGCGAGCTCCGCGTCGTCGACGGGGAGGGTCGGCGGACGAGGCGGTCCGGCCGGATGCCCCACCGCCGCCATCAGGCCCTTGAGCTGGCGATAGCCACCCGACCGGGCCGCGGTCTTGGCCATCCACCCGGCCATCGGACCCCTGACGCGATCGATCTCCGCCTGGGCCTCGTCGTAGCGGCCGGCCTCCAGGAGCTTCCATATACCTAGGTCGTGCGCCGGGTGAACGGCGACCAGGTTGCTGATGTAGCCACGACCACCGTTCTTGTGGGACCGGACAGGCTGTCCCGAGTTGTCGATCACGTTGAAGATGTGAGCGAACTCCTTCATCGAGTCGTAGTCGTCGGGATTCGGGACAGCCCACTTTATGGCCACGACGTGCTCGGCGTCGGCCAGCCTGAGCATCGTCTCTGCCGTCATCGCCTCGGCGGTAGGGTCCGATGTGAACCAGTGGGTGTTGTAAATCATGATCCCGATGTCGATGGCGTCGGAAACGTCCGTGAAGAAGCGCACCAGATCGTCCCGGTTCGCATGGTGGAAGAAGGGGAGGTCGATTTGCAGACCGACGGCCCCCAGGTCTTGGGCGCGCTTTGCGTCCGCGATGGTGTGCAGGGTGTTCTTGGGCTTGAGCGCGCATATTACCGTTGCGTCACTCCCCGCCGCGTTGACGACCGTGCGAAGCAAGTGAGGCCACTCCTCGTCATTGAGATCGGGCCCCTCGCCCATGGCAGCCGCCACCTTGAGGGCCGATGTCGAGGTGCCCAGACCTTCACTGACCCACCAGCGAGTAAGTTCGGCCATCTTGGCATGGTCCACCTGCATTCCTTCGTCGAAAGCAGTAGGCAGAGTTGCGATAGTCCCTCGGATAAGTTGCTGCAGTTCCTGGCGATTCACCGTTTAAGCCTCCGTCGTTCTCATGGTTTTTGGACGTGAGAAATCCGTGATTCCGGTTCGAGCCGCTGAGATTATAACAGTCGCCGAATCCTGGTTCCCGATACCTTCCACCGCTATGGTACACTCCCGCCTGGTCGAGTACGAAATGCACTCCGCAGCGGGAGTACGCCAGTGACAGACAGGCGGACGTCACTTGAAAGCAAAGTTGCGATGGTCACGGGCGGCGGGAGCGGTATCGGCCGCGCGATCGCCGTGGCGATGGCGGAGAGCGGCGCCCATGTCGTCGTAGCCGACATGAGCGACAGCGGCCAGAAGGTCGCCGACGAGATCGGCGGGACCTTCTTGCAAGCGGACCTGGCCGACTTGGAGCAGACGCGCCAGCTAGGCCAGCAGGCTGTGGAACTGAAAGGCAGGGTCGACATCCTCGTTAACAACGCGGGGTTCCAGCATATGTCCCCTGTCGAGGACTTTCCGGACGAGACCTGGGCCAAGCTGGTCCAGGTGATGCTCGTCGCGCCTTTCCAGCTGATCAAGTACACCCTACCCGGAATGAAAGAGCGCGAATGGGGCCGCATCATCAACATGTCATCAATCCACGGATTGATCGCCAGCCCGTTCAAGTCCGCCTATGTTTCGGCTAAACACGGAATCGTGGGGCTGACGAAGACGGTCGCTCTCGAGGCGGGGGAGCATGGGGTTACGGCCAACGCCATCTGTCCGGCATACGTTCGCACACCCCTCGTCGAAGCCCAGATCGCCGATCAGGCCCGCATAACGAACATAGGCGAGGACGAGGTTACCGACAAGGTCATGCTGGGGCCCGCGGCGATCAAACACCTGATCGACCCTGAGGAGGTGGCGGCACTCGCGCTATTCCTGACGTCGGACGACGCTCGCTCGATCACGGGCGCCTGTCACACGATCGACCTCGGGTGGACAGCCAGATAGGCCTGTGGCGAAAGTCCTCCGCCGGTTTCGTTCGCGTTGTCTGTCATTCTGATTGAGCGCAGCGAGTGAAGAATCTAAGGTGGTCCTCTAACGAACAATCCAGCTTGTCGCAGGGTCTTTTAGATTCCTCGCTGCGCTCGGAATGACAGTGCCATAATGCTGACGAACGTCCAGGCTCCATCCAAGACGGCGGGGGTTTTTGCGAAGCCCGGTACACTGGTCTAACAATCATGTGGGCCACAGCGCGCCATAGCACCTTTTTGATTCTCCTTTGATTCTCCGAAGCCAACATCACGGGAGGCTGGGGTTTTGACGAACCAGTACTCCGTCAAGTTCGAGCCAAACGTCCCGCTCATGCTGCGGGACGGGACGATCACGTACGCAGACGTGTACCGCCCGGACACGCCCGGCAAGGTCCCGGCGCTGCTCAAGCGGACTCCCTACAACAAGAGCGATCCCAACACCAGGTCCGGTGGCGTAGACGCCATCGGCGCGGCCATGCACGGCTACGCAGTGGTGATCCAGGACGTGCGGGGCAGGTTCAGCTCCGACGGCGAGTTCTACGCCTTCGTCGACGAGATGAACGACGGCTACGACTCGGTCGAGTGGGTCGCCGCCCAGTCCTGGTGCGACGGCAAGGTAGGGATGTTCGGACGCTCCTACCTCGGCGCAACTCAATGGCTAGCGGCTAAAGCCAAGCCGCCTTCGTTGATGGCCATTGCTCCGGGGATCACGCCCTCGAACTACCACGAGGGGTGGGCCTGGCAAGGAGGCGCATTCCAGCTAGGCTTCAACCTTGCATGGAGCCTGGGACCGATGGCGGCGGCAAACTGGGAGAACCTGGCGAAACGGCTATTCCTATCGACGAGGCAGCTCGAAATACTGATCGAGGCGAAAGACAACCTGACGGCGGGCCTGAACCACCTGCCGATGCAAGAGTTTCCGGAGCTTGAAGGTGGGCTTGCGCCCTACTACTACGATTGGCTTGAACACGCCGAGCACGATGAGTATTGGGAGAACGTCAGCATCGAGGGTGCGCATTCCGAGATCAGTGTACCCGCATTTAACTACGGGGGTTGGTACGACATCTTTCTCGGTGGGACGTTGCGCAATTACGTGGGGATGAAGGAGAAGGGCGCCACGGCGGAGGCCCGGACTGGCCAGAGGCTGGTCGTTGGTCCATGGTCTCACGGGACAGACCTTGGCGGCGTCGCCGGCGAAGTCAGCTTTGGGACTCGAGCGGCCGGTCAGGCTATGGGAATACAGGCCGAAATACTGAGATACCACGACTACTGGCTGCGGGGAGAGGACGCGGGTGTCAGCGACGAGAAGCCGGTCCGCATTTTCGTCATGGGTGAAAACGTCTGGAGGGAGGAGGACGAGTGGCCGCTTGATAGGGCCCAACATACTGAGTACTACCTGCACAGTCGAGGGAAAGCGAACACTTTGAACGGCGATGGGTGGCTTACCCGAGAGACCCCCGGCCGGGAGGCCCCCGACGTCTATGTATATAACCCTATCGATCCGGTACCCACCCGCGGCGGCCCACTGGCCGCGGACGATGGTTTCCTGCCACCCGGAGCGTTCGATCAACGGCCCGTCGAAGTCCGTTCCGATGTGCTGGTCTACACGACGCCGCGTCTGGAGCAGTATGTCGAGGTGACCGGCCCCATCGCGGTGACGCTATTCGCCTCCACGTCCGGCAGGGACACGGACTTCACCGCGAAGCTGGTGGACGTCGCCCCGGATGGGTACGCGAGAAACCTGACCGAGGGGATCATCAGAGCCAGGTTCAGGACGCCCAAAGGACCGGCAGAGCTGGTCGATCCGGGAGTCGTCTACGAATACAAGATCGACCTATGGGCGACGAGCAACCTGTTCAAGATCGGCCATCGAATACGGCTGGAGATATCGAGCAGCAACTTCCCGAGGTTCGACCGTAACGCGAATACCGGCGAGCCGATAGGGACGGACGTCAGCCTGGTACCGGCACTTCAGACCGTCTACCACGCGGCCGAGTACCCGTCACGTATCACTCTCCCGGTCGTGCCGCGGGACTGAAGCCGACGTCGAAGCCGGCCAAGCTCGCGCTTTCGAGATCGGGATTATTCTCATTCCGATGCCGGGCTTGATGGCGAAGCTATGATGCCACCCGTGGAGAGCTCCGTGGTTCGGACAGCGACTGTGAGCCAGGTCGACGCTTGATCGCAGCGCCGACTTCGATTAGCACCGTATAAGGCTGGACAGCGACCAAGTCACCTTTACCCACCCTATCCAATATCGCTCTACTGGCTTGGTGGTGCTCTTCCTGCTGTCTAAGGGCTGCTACGATAACCGAGCTATCCAAAGTAACACGGTCGGGCATGGCTGATTACTGTCTTTGAGCCCTTATCTCGTCGCGGGCTGAATCGCCTGACCACCTTGAGGAAACCTCTTTGAACGCCTCCGTAAAATCCTTGTACGCCTCAGAGGTCCTGGAGTCTGGCCTTTCCTTATCTACAAGGCTTGCTTTGATTTGAACGATCTCATGTGTCAGTCTGTTCAAGCGCTTTAGTATATCTCTACTGAGTTCCATCGTTTGTCCTCTAAAGACAGTTTACATCGCGGCGCTTAAGTAGCTAAAGCGTTCCCAACTAGGTGAGCCACCCACACCCTTGCGGCACTATTCTACTCTACCGCCGATTTGGGTCAGTCGAATCTCTTTTCGCCTAGCGCATCAGCCCACCGATCGTCCTAGAATCGCACCTATGGCATGGATGCTCAAGGGCCTTTTGGCGCCACTGTCTAGCCGGGTAGGGCCTCCACCCCAGCATAGCGCAAAGCGGAAGTAGGGGTGGGTCGACGCGACGACGTCGGCAGAAGGCGGGTCGGCCCCCCCAAGGTATTACGGCGTACCTAACTCAGCGGGGGTTCGTACCTATAGCCGAAGCCTCGGACGGTCTCGATTAGCGCCGGGACTTCAGGGGAAACATTCAGCTTTTTTCGCAGGTTACCGATATATACACGAAGGCTCTCGCGACTGCCGTAGCCGACACCCCAGGCCCGGTCCTCCAGTTCATCCGGATCGACGACAATTCACGGGTTCTGCACCAGGGCTGTTAGCAGCCGGTACTCGAGCGGCGAGAGGTCTATCTTCTCGCCGGTGACGTATACTTCGCGTCTACGGAAGTCGACCTGGAGGACGCTGTCCCGGTACGCGTCCACCTCCTGATCGGCCTGTGCCTTGGCCCATTGAGTTCGGCGGAGCACGGCCTCGCAACGCGCCACCAGCTCGTTCGGACTGAAGGGCTTGGCGACATAGTCGTCAGCACCGCCCTTGAGCCCCTTTATCCTGTCCGCTTCCTGTCCAAGAGCGGTCAGCATGATTACTGGGGTCTCGGACACCTCCCGAATGCGTTCGAGGACAGTCCAGCCGCTCATATCCGGCATGATGATGTCTACGATCGCCAGATCCGGCCGAGCTTCGAAGAAGGCCCTCAGCCCCTCCTGCCCACCGGCCGCCAGCACGACGTTGTAGTCTGCCCTTTCCAGGGTCGACTGCAAGAGGCTTCTCAAGTCCACCTCGTCGTCTATGACGAGCACCGTCGGATTCGGCCTCTCAGATGCCATTGCCGCTCCTCCTGGCGTCTGCAATGGCAGCCTATACTCCAAACATCGGGCTGATCAAGGAAACTGATCGCTCGAAAACGGCAAGACTGTGTAACAATACGAACACCCTATGGACACTTGGAGCGCCGCCGATGGCTGATAGCCTCAAACTTGCGGTGATCGGCATGGGGCATCGCGCCTCGTCGCTGATGACCCGCTTCCAGCAGCTCGTCGAAGGATTCCAGCTCGTTGCCGTCGCCGACGTAGACCTCGACGGAGCCAGGGAGCGGACCAAGCGAGCCGGCGTCGACGGCAGCTCGGTGAGCTTCTTTTCAAGCGAGGACGAGCTCTTGGAGCACTCGCGGGAGTTTGACGGCATATTGATCGCCTCCCACTGCAATGTTCACACTTCCGTGGCCGTTAAAGTCGCCTCGACGGGGCTCCCGGTATTCCTGGAGAAGCCGGTGTCAGTCTCTTATGAGCAGACGGCGCAGCTACGGAACGCTTACCGAGGACAGGAGAAGTCCGTCGTTGTCTCGTTCCCTCTGAGGCGGACACCGTTGTTCGAGTCTGTGATGGAGGTAGTGCGGTCCGGTGACCTCGGCGCGATCAACCAGGTCCAGGCCGTCAACAACGTCCCCTACGGCTGGGTGTACTACAGCAGGCCGTCGTATAGGGATTACTCGAAGACTCACGGGCTCTGGCTCCAGAAGGCCACGCACGACTTCGACTACCTGAACCAGATACTGGGCCGTCCGACGGCCGTCACGGCGATGATGTCCAGGACCGTATACGGCGGCGACATGCCGCACGACTTGTGGTGTTCCACCTGTGAGCTGGTCGACACATGTCTCGAGAGCCCGTCAGGCATGAAGCGCAGCGGCAACACCCAGGGCGTGTTGGAGGGCGATCACCCCTGCGTCTTTGGCGAGGAGATCGTGCACCAGGACGCTGGCTCCGCCATCGTCCAGTACGCCGACGGAGCGCACGCTGCCTACAGCCAGAACTTCGTTTCTCGCAAGGGCGCCGCGACCCGCGGCGCCGTGATCACCGGCTACAAGGCCACACTCTCCTTCGACTGGTACAAGAGCGCCCTGACCGTGACCGATCACCATAGCGATCGAGTCGATCAAGTCGAGATCGAACGGAGCGGCGAGCATATGGGCGGCGACGAGGCCCTTATACAAAACTTCGCCGACGTATGCCTAAGACGGGACGAGTCCCGCACTGACCTGACCGCAGGCCTGGTCAGCGTCGCGATGTGCCTGGCGGCGCGAGAGTCGGCCCACCGGATGGCGTGGATGCCCGTCCAAGACGTCGAATCGGCCGACTTCCCTCACGACTCATCAGTGCCCACGCTTACGCCGTCGGACCTGGAGCCGGTGCCGGGCCTGTCGTCCGTCGGCTGACCTACCTTTCGCGCTGACCCACTAGTACGCAACAGTAGGGGCAGGTCTCAGACCTGCCCTCGGCTATGAATGAGGCGTAACAAACATGCCCACGTCGGAGTTAATCGACGTCCTGCTCCGGAACACGAAGCCACTGGAGCACCCTCGCGGCAACCGGCTGCCGCTCGAAACTGCTCGCGACGCAGTTTGCGTGCAGTACGCATGTTCTGTATAATGGTCGGGCGGTCCTACCTCTTCTCCCGCTTCCGGGAGAAGATTTGAGATGAGGGCTCTGCATCTTTGGATACTTTCCAACGTGACACTTTGCAACAGAATGCATCACTTAGAAAAGCACCCCCGTAGAGGCGGGTCTCAGACCCGCCCGATGACCATCTCGGCAGTGTCCCACCCATCCCGCCGACTGGTACAATCACATCACCGACCCTAACCCTAACCTCGGAGCCGATACCCACAGAATGCCGCTTGAAAACATCGTCGTTCGCGGAGCCCGAGAGCACAACCTCAAGAACGTCGACGTAACCATTCCCCGCAACCGGCTGGTCGTCATCACCGGCGTTTCCGGGTCGGGGAAGAGCTCGCTGGCCTTCGACACTATCTACGCCGAGGGTCAGCGCCGCTACGTCGAGTCCCTCTCCGCTTACGCCAGACAATTCCTGGGCAGGATGGACAAGCCAGACGTCGACCACATCGACGGGCTGTCGCCCTCAATCTCCATCGACCAGAAGGGCGTATCCAAGAACCCCCGCTCGACCGTCGGCACCGTTACCGAGGTGTACGACTACCTGCGCCTGCTCTTCGCCCGCGCCGGCCGCCCCCACTGCTACAACTGTGGGCGGCCCGTGCAGCGCCAGACCGTCCAGCAAATCGTCGATGCAGTGATGAAGATTCCTGAAGGCAGTCGCATTCAGATCCTGGCGCCGATGGTCAGGCGGAAGAAGGGGGAGCACAAGGATGTCTTCGAGGAGGCGCGCCAGGCCGGGTTCGTCCGAGTCAGGGTCAACGGCGAAGTGCACGACCTCACGGATACCTTCGACCTCGACAAGAAGAAATGGCACACCATCGAGGTGATCGTCGACCGGCTGGTCATCGGCGACAGCGCGGAGCCCACCCGGGTCGCCGACTCGGTCGAGAGTGCGCTTCGGATGGCCGGCGGCACTGTGCTCGTCGACACCACCGACGGCAACGAGATGCTCTTCTCCGAGGAGTTCGCCTGCGTCCACTGCAATATCAGCCTAGGCGAGCTCGAGCCGCGGACCTTCAGCTTCAATAACCCCCATGGGGCCTGCTCCACTTGCACCGGGCTCGGCTACCGACTAGAGGTCGACCCCGACCTGGTGATCCCCGACAAGGAGTTGTCGCTCGAGCAGGGCGCCATCGTGGCCGACTCACCTCATCGCTGGTTCTTCAGACTCGCGGAGGAAGCTGCGAGTAGCCTGGGCTTTTCGACGACAGTGCCGGTCAAGAGGCTTCCAAAGAAATACGTCGACTTGCTGCTTCACGGGACCCAGGGCCGCACCATCAGGATGAACCGCCCAGGCGCCGGCGAGCGCCAGTTCCGGTGGAAGGGGTCCTTCGACGGCGTGGTGCCCTACCTGCAACGCCGATACCGTGAGACAGAGTCCGACTCCGTCCGTAGCGCGTTCGAACGCTTCATGACATCGAGGCCGTGCCGATCGTGCGAGGGCCAGCGCCTAAAGCCCGAGGCCTTGGCCGTGACTGTCGGCGGCCTCAACATCATCGACGTGACGCGCAAGTCCATCACCCACTCCCTGGAGTGGGTCCACGAGATAGGCGGCGCGACCGCGTCCGAGGAAGTGGCGCCACCTAAGGGCACTCGAAACGGAAAGTCGGCCCAGCGCGGCGGCTCGACCAACGGTGTCACCCAGGCCGAGGTCCTCACGTCCCGCGAGAAGGCGATCGCTGAGCAGATACTGAAAGAGATCGAGGAGCGGCTGCTCTTCCTCGTCAACATCGGACTCGACTACCTGTCCCTCGAGCGCACCGCCTCCACGCTGAGCGGGGGCGAGGCCCAGCGCATCCGGCTGGCAACGCAGATCGGCTCCGGACTCATGGGCGTCTTGTACGTGTGCGACGAGCCCTCCGTAGGCCTCCACCCCGTCGACGACCACCGTCTGATCGAGACGTTGAAGCGGCTTCGCGACCTGGGCAACACTGTCCTGATCGTCGAGCACGACGAGGCCATCATGCGGTCCGCGGACCACGTCATCGACCTCGGGCCCGCCGCCGGCGAGCACGGCGGAGAGATCATCGCGACCGGCACCGTCGAGGACATTATCGAGACTGCGGACTCCATCACCGGCCAGTACCTGAGCGGCCGGCGCCGGATTCCGATACCGATGGGCCGGCGGCGAGGGAACCGCCAGCACATCGTGGTCAAAGGCGCCCGTCAGAACAATCTCAAAGACATCGACGTCAAGATTCCCCTGGGAATGCTGGTCTGCATCACCGGCGTGTCGGGGTCCGGCAAGAGCACTCTGATCAACGAGGTGCTGTACAAGAGCCTCGCGAAGCACTTCTACCGCGCCAAGGACAGGCCTGGCGAGAGCGACGGCATCAAGAACGTCGACGCCGTCGACAAGGTCGTCAACATCGACCAGTCGGCCATCGGCCGCACGCCGCGGAGCAACCCGGCCACCTACACCAACACCTTCACACCCATCCGCGAGCTCTTCGCCACGATGCCCGAGGCCAGGGTGCGGGGGTACAAGCCCGGCCGGTTCTCCTTCAACGTCAAGGGCGGCCGCTGCGAGGCGTGTTCCGGCGACGGCTACGTCACCATCGAGATGCACTTCCTGCCCGACGTGACCGTCCCGTGCGAAGTCTGTCAGGGCAAGCGCTACAACCGCGAGGCCCTCGAGATCAAGTTCAAGGGCAAGAACATCGCCGACGTTCTCGATATGACCGTCACCGAGGCCTTGGAGTACTTCACCAACATACCCAGGGTGAGGAACAGGCTCCAGACCATGTTCGACGTCGGCCTCGGCTACATCCGGCTCGGCCAGCCTGCGACGACCCTGAGCGGCGGCGAGGCCCAGCGCGTCAAACTCGCCACCGAGCTCGCCAAGCGCGCCACCGGCAACACGCTATACATCCTCGACGAGCCGACCACCGGACTCTCCTTCGAGGACTGCGCTCATCTGCTCCGCGTCCTTCACCGCCTCGTCGACGCGGGCAACAGCGTCGTCCTGATCGAGCACCACCTCGACCTCATCAACGCCGCCGACCACCTGATCGACCTCGGCCCCGGCGCCGGCGACGCCGGCGGCTACGTCATCGCCGAAGGCACCCCCGAACAAGTCGCCGAGATCGAGGACTCCCATACTGGTCAGTACCTGAAAGCCCGCAATGCCGAGCCCAAACCGGTACAAGCCGCCAGCGACTGAGGCCCACCTAGGGGAGTGCAGAGGGGGCCGCCCCCTTTGCCGGGGTACGGGGCGGAGCCCCGTTTTCAACTTAGGGCGGGTGGGCGGGATAATTCAAGCAAACTAACCCTTGAGCCGCCCAAGGAATCAAAGCCACCCAGCGACTGAAGCGTCCAGAGCGTGCAGAGGGGGGGTGAGCCCCTCGCTAGGGCACGGGGCAGAGCCCATATTCAACATAAGGCGCTAGGACATCAAACACACTAGTAGACCGAAATCTTTGAAATGAGGGGTAGCCGAGATTGGCGTGCTACGACGACAGGGCGGGTTTCAAACCCGCCCCTACCAAGCCGTAACCTCAGAACCCTTCAATACTAGGATGTTGGACCACTAGGTGAGCACACAATGACCCCAGACAAAATAACCCCAATCGACTCCATCCCCTTGGACGACATCCGCGCCGCGCAGGCCCGAATCTCCGGCTCCGTCGTCCGGACGCCCCTGGTGCGCCTAAACGTCGACGACGCCCCCGCCGATATCTACCTGAAACTCGAGAACATGCAGCCCAACGGCTCCTTCAAGCTGCGCGGTGCCATGAACGCCCTCAAACTGGCCGGTGACAGAGTACGCGACGGCGTATGGACGGTCAGCTCCGGCAACATGGCCATCGCCATGGCCTGGGCCTCCCGAGAGCTCGCCATCGACTGCTCCGTCGTCGTCTCCGACGACACGCCCGCGAACAAGCTTGCAGCCATCGAGAAACAGGGCGCCACGGCGATCAAGGTCCCCTGGGCCAAGGTGCTGGAAATCGCCAGCACCCACAAACACGAGGGCATGCGCGGCTCCTTCATCCACCCCTTCGCCCACCCCGACGTCCTGGCTGGCAACGGAACCATCGGCCTCGAGATCCTCGAAGACCTCCCCGACGTCGACGCTGTCGTCGTCCCCTACGGCGGTGGAGGCCTGACCACCAGCATCGGCTCGGCCATCAAGGCCGTGAATCCCGACGTAAAACTCTACGCCGCCGAAGTCGAGACCGGCGCGCCCGTCGCTCCGTCGCTGGCGGCCGGACGGCCCGTCGAAGTCGAGAACACGCCCAGCTTCGTCAGCGGCATCGGCACCCCGTTCGTCTTCCCCGAGATGTGGCCTCTCGCTAGCAGGCTCCTCGACGGCTCGATCATCGCGACCCTCGCCGAGATAGCCGCCGCCGTCAAACTAATCGCCGAGCGCAACCACGTCATCTCCGAGGCCGCCGGCGCCACCCCGGTAGCCGCGGCCCTCTCCGGCGGCGTCGGCACAGGTAAGGTAGCCTGCGTGGTATCCGGCGGCAACATCGACCCCGACAAGCTCATCAAGATTCTTCAGGGCGGTATGCCGTAGGTAGGTGGCGACGCCCTATCCTGGTTTAGTATCCAAGCAACGGTGTACGACGGTCGGAGCCACGAAGAGTTCTGGCTCGTTGAGCCGCGGCCGTGCGGACGTTAGAATAGACGACAGTCCATCTCTCGCCGATAAACGAGTGTCACTCCAAAATACGTAGTATGACTGAATCTAAAATGGTGCCGATGGTTGCGGCGAGAGAACTTCGCTGTGGGGCGAGCTAGTCCGATGTCGTGGCGAGGAAGGCGCTTATAACGATGGAAAGGCCATTGACAGATCCCGATGCACTCGTCGCCCGACTGCGTACCCTTCGGAAAGATATGAATATGACCGTGCCCGAACTTACCCGATGGCTCGGCTTGAAGGAGTCGACGTTGAAACATTGGTTGAGCGAAGGCAAGTCACAAAAACGACCGAGCAAGAAGAGCGTTGCCGATGTACTAGTGGTCCAACATCCTAGTATTGAAGGGTTCTGAGGTTACGGCTTGGTAGGGGCGGGTTTGAAACCCGCCCTGTCGTCGTAGCACGCCAATCTCGGCTACCCCTCATTTCAAAGATTTCGGTCTACTAGCCACTTTGGACAAGCGGGGCGTGGGCCTGCAGCTTGAGCCCGTCGATTTGTTCGGAAAGCCGTCAACGATTTCTCAGTCACCAAGCTCAGGAGGGGAAGTGATGGACAACGCCCAAGGTCCCTCGGGGTCAACGTCAACGTCTCTTACACCGAGCCAGCTCCAATCTAGGCTTATTCCGTACAAGACCGTCACTGACCCAGTGCATGACGACATCAGGCTCACAAAGCTGGAAATCGATATCATCGATACCCGCGACTTTCAAAGGCTCAGAGGGTTCAGACAATTAGCATCTGCCTATCTTATTTACCCCGGAGCGGTGCATACAAGGTTTGAGCACTCCTTAGGCACGTTGGCGGAGGCCGAAGCAATCGTCTCTCGGGTGAACGGAAATCTCGACCCCGAGGATCGCATCGACTCGGAAGCACACCTATTGATCCGACTCGGGGCACTCCTCCACGACATCCCGTACGCTCCGTTCGGCCATGAGCTCGAAGACGAGGCTAAGTTGATCGCCAAACACGAAACGCGGTATGAGAGCTTTCTCGGAAGCGACACAGAAATCGGCGGAACAATCAAACGAGAGCTTGGAGACAACTTTCTGGGCCTACTGCTACAAACTCTCCAGGCAAAGGAAGAAGCCGAGATAGAAGCTCTACCGTACCCATTTGCCTCGGACATTGTGGGCAATACGATCTGTGCCGATCTCCTGGACTACCTGAAAAGAGACAACTACTACACCGGGCTCAAGGAAAATTTTGGCAATCGTTTCATGAACTACTTTGTCGTGTCGAAAGGGCGTTCCGGCTCTCGGCGCTTGGTTATCCGGCTGGAGAAAAAGGGCACGCTCAGACGGGACGTCCTGTCGGAAGTCGTACATTTGTTAAGGGCGAGATACACACTAGTAGACCGAAATCTTTGAAATGAGGGGTAGCCGAGATTGGCGTGCTACGACGACAGGGCGGGTTTCAAACCCGCCCCTACCAAGCCGTAACCTCAGAACCCTTCAATACTAGGATGTTGGACCACTAGGTGAACGAGTGTATTTCCACCACGCGAAACAGGCATCCTCCGGTATGGTCGCCAAGGCAGTCTACAATGGACGATTGCATAACGAAGCAGAACTAGCCCGATTCAGTGATGAAAAACTGTTGACCGTGCTCGAAGAGTCTCCGGAATCCGGAGCTTCCGAAATAGCCAAGGCGTTAAGAACCCGTCGGTTATACAAGTCGATTTATTCGGTTGGCGAGTATCGAGCCAGGTATCAACAAGAGCGGCTCTCTGAGGAGCTACATGACAGCCCAGACCGGAGGGCCGAACTCGAAGCTGATCTCGCCCGTGACTGTGGAGTCTCTCCAGCGGATATCATCGTTTACTGTCCAGAACCTGATATGGCCTTGAAGCAGGCCGCCGTAAAGGTGAGGTGGATCGACGACTCGATCCGCCCTCTGAATACCATCAAAGATGATCCTCCCAAAGGCGAGATCGAGGAGATCGAGGAGATCGAGGCAAAGCACCGGGCGCTCTGGAGGCTTTCCGTATTTCTACGGCCGGACCTCGTCGACTCCAAGGCCCAAGCGCTGTCAGACGCGTGCGTGTACCGCTGGGAGATGTTTAACGAAAACCCCAAGTATCGCTCGATTGGACCGGAGCCTCGGCTCGCCGCGTTAGATCGAATGGCCAGAGGGGAAAATCTGACCGTGGGTGCGCGAGACGAATTGTGGGAGGCGGCGTCGCGTTCCCAGGCCGAACCGCCCAGAACCGAGGAGCAGTGGCGGACATTTTGGCTGGACGCACGTTCCGACGCCAACTAGCGGTCGCATGAGCAGGGACGGATGACAGCTACGAAAAGCCCAGCTATATTATGGTTCCTGGATAGTCTTCGCGTTGCTTCGGCAAGAGACGGGATCCGCGCAGCGGCCCGTGACACGATCCGACCCTATATCGATATCCCTCCTCCATACGACCCAAAACGAATCGCCGAGGACCGAAGGATCAACGAAGTCTCGGAGACCTCAATGGGACGCTCTCAGCATGCAGTGCTGATTCCGAAGCATGGAGGATTCCGTGTAAAGCTGAATCGCGACCTAGCTGAGGTACGACGGCGGTTCAGCTTGGCGCATGAGATTGGTCACACGTTCTTCTTCTCACTCAGTGCTGAAACTCCGTTCAGGCCCTACAAGCAGTCTGGCCGGGACTGGAGGGAGGAACGCTTGTGCGATCTCTTCGCGGCAGAGATTCTGACACCTGAGGACGTGGTCCGACGAGATCTGGAAGCAACTCCGGAACCATCTCTGGACAGTTTCATTCGCCTAACGAAGCGTTACAAAGTGTCGTCCTACTCAGCCGCGATCCGACTTGAGCGTCTAGGCACCTGGCATGCCGCTCTCGTAGCATGGAAGCCGTATGGCTTCCGGAACCACAAAGGAGAGACGAAAGAAGAGCGCATGCGGGTTCTGTGGAGCGCAGCGCCTCGAGGCTGCTATGTTCCGAAAAGGGACAGCCTAAAGAATCCTGGGAGTCTGATTGAGGAATCATACAACGGTGTGGGGCGTTTCTCAGGGGAGGAACGGCTGGATCTTGGCAGCCTTCGCGGCACCTATAGAGTCGAATGTGTGAGGATATCGGGCGCGGAAGGTCCGTACGTACTTTCTTTGATTCACCTGTAGGAACGCGGACTTGACAAAAGCACCGGAACCGCAACCGATTGGGCGCGACTTAGCGAATCCTCCGCACCAACGCCGCATCTTCGGTGCCCTTCGACTCAACCGCTTCAACGCCCCACGCAACGTATGGATACCGCCCTTCAAGCAGCCGGATATGCTCGGGCCGAAGCAGAGGAAGCGACAGGTCAGCAGCGAGGGATAGGTCAGAGGCGAGTTGGCCCGGGTCGCTGACACCCGTGCCCTTCTCCTGCACCAGCACCTTGAACGCCCCCAACCTATCCTGCCGGACCAGGTCGCGCATGGCCATCATGTTCGCGTCGTGCTCGCGCTGGGGAAGGCGTTCGGCGCGCAGACGTCGCAGCCAGCCGTCCAGGCCCAGCGACTGCAGGAACCGCGACTGCGGCTGGAGCCACAAGGGTCGGAGACCGGCGGCCTCGCCCTCGGCGACCACCGCCGAGAAGTCGACGTGGGCCGTCAGGTCCTACCGGCCCAGGCCGACGTCATCTCGCGTGGCTAAACTCAGTGGCGGGCGGCTTCACGGCGAGGCGGTTATACTGGTCTGCCACGTGGTGAAGACGAAACTGTGATGCCTGGGAGGTAACACGAACGGTGGCGCGGCCGGCGCAAGTCGAAGATCCCGAGCATCTCGGGGAAACGTCGAGGCAGCCCCTGGCGGAGATCGTCCAGCGTCTGGTGCGCGAGCTCCGGCCTGAACAGATATATTTGTTCGGCTCCCATGCCCGCGGGGACGCCGACGAGCACAGCGACTACGACCTGTTAGCAGTCGTCTCTCATGCCGACGAGCCCGGATATAAGTTGGCGCAGCGAGCGCATACCCTGATCTGGGGTCTTGGCATATCGGCTGATATCCTAGTCTGGACACGAGCCGACTTCGATGCTCGGTTGCACTTGAAGGCGTCACTGCCGGCTACCGTTGCTCGGGAAGGGAAGCTTCTCTATGCCGCTTGACCCGGAGCGGGTTGCGGAGACCTGTGGTTGGCTGGCCAGGGCTGCGGAGGACCTCCGAGTGTCAAGGGCGGTGTGAAAACGTACCAGCGGGGCGGAGCAAAACTGTACCACTGAACGCCGTAGAATGGGCATCAAGGTTCGTGGGGCGTTGGAGATCAGGCTCAGTCAGATAGCTGGCGGCCAGAAGTCTTCTTGCTGTGCTTGAGTCGGTAGCTGTCCCCGTTCATCTCCAGGATGTCGACATGGTGGGTGAGGCGGTCGAGGAGAGCTCCGGTCAGCCGTTCAGAGCCGAACACCTCGGTCCACTCGACGAAGGGCAGGTTGGAGGTCACCAGGACCGATCCACGCTCGTAACGCTGGCTGAACACCTCGAAGAGGAGCTCGGCGCCAGTCTTGGACAAGGGCACGAAGCCCAGTTCGTCGATGATCAGAAGCTTGAGTCGTGCGAGCCTTCTCTGCAGGTTGAGCAGACGCCGTTCGTCCCTGGCCTCGATCAGCTCGTGAACCAGAGCAGCGGCGGTGGTGAAGCCCACGGACAGTCCCCTCTGACACGCAGCCAGACCGAGACCGAGGGCGATATGGGTCTTGCCGGTGCCACTGTTGCCGAGAGCGATGACGTTGTGGGGGCGCTCGATGTACTCGCATCGTGCCAGCTCCAGAACCAGAGCCTTGTTCAGGGACGGCATAGACAGGAAGTCGAAGGTGTCGAGGCTCTTGGTCGTCGGGAAGCGGGCTGCTTTGATCCGACGTTCCACCATGCGATGGTGACGGTCGATCAGCTCCAACTCCGATAGTCGCAGCAGGTAGTCCGGATGGTCAGCTCCCTCACTCGCACACTGGGATGCCAGCTTGTCGTACTCCCTCAGGAACGTGGGGAGCTTGAGTTGCTTGAGGTTGTGTTCGAGCAACATCGTGGACTTGTTGGTCATGACCGGCTCCCCGCCAGGAGAGCCATGTAGTCCCTGGTCGAGGTTGTTGCAACGTTGGTCCTGGGCAGATACGGGTACAACTCCATGTCGAGTCTAGGCGGTCGACCCTCGATCCTGCACAGCACCAGGTGCTTGACAGCATCGAAGCTCACAGCCCCGAGTCGAATGGCGTCTCGTACGGCGTCGTGGACTTCTTCCGGCTGGAAGTTCTCCATCAGTCTGAGCACCTGCACGAACTCCCTCTTTCCTCGCTTGCCCATCCGAGACTCCAGCAGCCGCCGCAACACTCCGAACTCCTCGGGCAACTCCCATCCAACCAGCGGCGCCGCCTGATCCAATGCCCTCGTCTTCTTCTCAAGGAGCGGCAGGTAATGGAGAGGGTCGAAGACGAAGTCGTCTCGATCGTAGGACCGCCGATGGCGGGCGATGACTTCAGCGCCACAGCTGATCACAACCTCATGTACATATCCGCGGACCACAACGTCCCGATGACCGTAGGCCACCGGGACCGAATAGTCATTGGTCCGGTATCTGACCAGGGACAGAGAACTGACCCTCGTCGCGTGCTTGTCGCTGGCGTCGTACGGTACGGCCGGCAGAGGCAGCAACTTCTCCAGGTCCCGCTCCAGCCGTTCTCCTATCGTCTCGTTGTGGCCGCGGAGTCGATCTTCGAACCGTCTGAGGCAGTGTTGCTCCAGATGAGCATTGAGGGCATCGAAGCTCTCGAACGATGGAATGGGCACCAGGAAGTTCCGGCGGACATAGCCGACCAGACCTTCTACTTTGCCCTTATCGTTCCCTTTGCCTGGACGGCCGAACCGGTCCTCGAACAGGTAGTGGGACTGAAGCTCGGAGAACACCCTGGTCCGCTGCCGGCGACCATCTCCCAGGATTCTGGCTACCGCGAGCGTGGTGTTGTCGTAGAGGATGCTCTGAGGCACTCCGCCCAGGAACGCGAAGGCGGAGACGTGTCCGTCGCAGAATGACTCCGTCGTCTCGGCGGGATACGCCTTCACATAGCACCCGTCGCTGTGAGGGAGGTCCAGGGCGAAGTAGTGGGCTTTGCGTTCCACTCCGCCGATGATCACTCGAGCTTCGCCGTAGTCGCACTGGGCATGTCCCGGGGAATGGGACAGTGGTACGAACATCTCGCGGGTATGACGACGGCGTTCTCGAACGTAGTCTTTGACTATCGTGTACTTGCCGGGGAAGCCGTGTTCGTCTCTGAGCCGTTCGTAGATACGCTTGGCGGTGTGACGCTGCTTCTTCGGTGAGCTCAGATCCTGCTCCAGGATCTGGTCCATCACACCCTTATATGGATCGAGCTTCGGTCTGCGAGCCGGTCGTTGCCGTCGATACCCTGGGGGCACGGAGTACTCGAGCATCTTGCGCACCGTGTCCCGGTGTAGCCCGAACACTCGGGCCGCCTCTCGGACGCTCATCCCTTCGACGAAACAAGCCCTGCGAACTCGCAGGTACATCTCCACCTTGTACATCCAATCCACCTTCAATCAGGTTCGGTCGTTCCTGATTGAAGGCGACAGGCGGTACAGTTTTCAAGCGCCACATCTCAGCGCTCGACCGCCCAGGTGGTACATTATCTCTCCGCCCTTCACATCCGAGCCGGTGCCTTCGAACGCAGAGCCGATCCACCCATTGTTACTGACATGGTCTTCCACGCCCAGCAGGCTGCCGAGAAGGCGCTGAAGGCCTTCCTCACTTGGCACGACCGCGTCTTCCGTCGGACGCACGACCTTGCGGAGTTAGGCGCCGCGTGCACCGAAATCGACCTTAGCCTGGAGGCTAACTGTCGACGGGCGGAGCGTCTTACGGTGTTCGCCTGGGCTTTCCGCTACCCCGGTGAGACGGGCGAGCCACCAGTCAGCGAGGCGGACGACGCGTTGGCCGTGGCGCGTGAACTGTACGACGCCGTGCTGGAGAGGCTGCCGCAGGAGACAAGGCCATGACGGCCCGGAAGCCACGAGGAAACCGCCATGGTTACTGCTACTGCTGGACGAGGAACTCCTACACGCGTGGCGTTGGCTACCACCACCCATCCGGATACCGCCCCTCAAGCAGCCGGATATGCTCGGGACGGAGCAGCGGCACTGGCAGCCCGGCCGCCAGCCCAGCGTCCGGGCTGAGCCGCGCCGGGTCGCCAACGCCAGCGCCCTTCTCCTGCACCAGCACCTTGAAGGCGCCCAGGCCGTCAGACCGGACCAGGTCGCGCATCGCCATCATGTTGGCGTCGTGCTCTCGCTGAGGTAGACCCTCCGCGTGGAGACGGTGCAACCACCCGTCGAGACCCAGCGACCGCAGGAACGCCGACTGCGATTGGAGCACGAGAGGCCTGAGGCCAGCGGCATCGCCCTCCGCAACCACCGCCGAGAAGTCGACGTGGGCGGTCAGGTCCTGCCGGCCCACGCTCCGGTACGGGTCCGCCCCTTGCGTGTGGCGCGAGTAGGTCTTTAGAGTGCCCCGAGGACGCTTCGACGAGTAGAGCTCGGCGGCCTCGTAGCCATAATCGATCGTGAGCACGAACCCCCGGTCGAGGGCGCGGGCGACCTCGGCGGCCCACGGCCCGATGCCCGGGTTCACCTCGCCCCGGAAGCCTTCGATAAAATTCAGTTCGGACACACGCTGAGCCAGGAGCGGCGTCGACGGCTCATCCAGCATCTCGGCGAAGGTGTCGTCGACGAGTGTGACATACACCTCCCGAACGGCGCCTTCCTCGATCTCGAACCGGTGCACCGGAAACGAGTCGACGAGCTCGTTGGACACCACGCACCCGACGAGACCCTCGAACGGTAGCCCGCTACAGGTCGCCCAATCCACTCCGTCATATCGGCTTCCGCCGGAATCCAGTCGCGCCGGCGGGGTCCGGTCCACGGCCACGTACCGCAGGGCCTCCCGGAAGCCGTCGGGCAGATGCCGCGAGAATTCAACGACGTCCCGCGCCAGCAGGCCGGTGCCCGCGCCCACCTCGACCGCATGGAACGGAGAAGGTCCGCCCAACGCCTCCCACATCGCGTGGAGCTGGATACAGATTAGCGCCCCGAACGCCGGATGTGCGATCGAGCTTGTATAGTAGTCGCCCTCGGCCCCGATCCGCTCCCCGGCGTAGTACCCATCGACGGGATGGTAGAGCGCGAGCTCCATAAACTCCGCGAAAGTGATCTTCCCTCGCAGAGCTATCTGGCGTCGTATTTCCTGCTCGGCCCGAGTCGTCAAATCGCTCCCCAACTCCCTCTGCGAACGCTCTTACGTTTCACGTTTTGCGCCTTACATTTCTACGCCTTTACGCCTCACGCGTTCCCTGACAGTACCATTTGACATCGACAGAACGCATGTGCTACTGTACTTCTGAGGGACAGTCCCCGATCTGTCCCTTTGTTTTCTGGTCCACCGGCCCAGCACGAGGAGAACGACAATGCACCGCACAACCGCAGATATCGACTACCAGATGACCGTACCCTATACCCTGTACCCAGCTCCCCCGACCTGTCGGATTTTCCCTGAAAGTGTCGGAAACCCTCAGATACAAATCCGACAATTTCCTACAGATTCCGACACTTCGAAGAGCGTTTTTTCAAGACCACCACTAAACCAGGAGGACTCACATAATGGAAGACGACCCGCAGTCGGAATTGCACGACCTGTCCGGGCATTCCACAATACGGGACCTCGATGCCAGATCTCTTGGTCTCCCTCTCCGCACGCGGAGAGGGCCGGGGTGAGGTCAAACGAAAAGGGAGCGCCCTCGAAAGGACGCTCCCTTCCCACTACGCACTGAAATATGTCTTTACGTTCGAGCTAGCTGCGGGCCTTGGCCGCGCGTCGCTGGGCGCCGGAGCGGTCCCAACCGGTAATCGGCATCGAATTCCGGAACTCCCCTCTCTCCCCGCACTCCGTGCAGGTGCCCATGCTGGTGGGCCCGTTCGGGCTATCGATCATCCACGTGTGCCGGCAATCCGATGCAAGGTCCTTTTGATCAGTCAAAGGCGGGTCCCTCCTGGCTATTTGCTGCGCGCGGTCTCTTTCTAGTTGCGTTGCTCGATCGGTACGTAAGACACGTCCATGGGGCCTGAATACTGTAGCCGGGGCCGAAGGATGTCCTTCTGGCCATATTGCTCGAGGATGTGCGCCGTCCATCCGGGCATCCGTCCGATGGCGAACAGTGGGATGAACAGGTCGTTTGGTATGTCCAGCAATGAGTAGACCGCGCCCGCCCATAGGTCCACGTTTGGGTGATGACCGAGGCGCGAGCGCTTTTTCATGGTATCCGTTTCAGTGACCGCCTGGAGAATCGAGAACCAGCCGGGGTTCCCTTTGCGCTCGCCCAGTTCCTTGGCGTCGGCCTTCAGGTGGACCGTCCTTGGATCGACACTCCTATAGACAGGATGGCCGAATCCGGGGATCCTGCCGCCGTTGTTGACGACACCCTCGACGTAGTCCTTGGCCCTGTCGGCGCTGCCGATCTCCTGGGCCATGTTCATGACGTTTTCGGCTGCGCCACCGTGCTTGGGGCCCTTGAGGACGGCGATTGCGGCGGTGATCGCGGCATGGAAGTCGGCGCCCGTCGACGCCGCGACGCGGGCCGCGAAGGTGGAAGCGTTGACGCCGTGCTCGGCATGAAGCACGAGGTCCTTGTCGATCAGGCGGGCGTCCCGATCGTCGGGCCGCTCGCCGAAGAGCATGTAGAGCAGGTTCGCAGCGTGGCTCAGGTTCGTGTCGGGGGACACGGGGTCCTTCCCATCCCGCAGACGGGCGTGGGCGGCCACGATCGCGACCGTTGCCGACGTAAGTCGTATCCCTTTTCGCAGCGTCGCGTCTCGTGAGTTGTCGCCAACCTCCGAGTCCAGCGAGCTCATTGCCGAGACCGCCGTCCGCAAAACGTCCATGGGGTGCGCGTCTTTGGTGATGCGGACGACCTGGAGGACTTCGTCCGGCAGTTGGCGCGCCGCCTTGAGCTGCGCATCGAAATCGTCGAGCTGGGAGCCGGTGGGTAGGGCTCCGTGGAGCATCAGATAGGCTGTCTCTTCGAAGGTCGAGTGTTCGGCGAGGTCGTGGATGTTGTAGCCGCGGTAGAGGAGGATGCCGTTCTTGGCGTCTATGAAGCTCGACTCGGACCTATCGAAGTAGACGTCCTTAAGGCCCTTCTTGAGCTCGACCTTCTCTTCTGCCAACTGCGCTGGTCCTCTCTGAGCCGTGTCAGCGGCCGACCCTGGGGGAGGGCGGGGACTGTATCAAATCCGGCGGAGGAATGCTGGATTCTGATGCTGTCAGACCCCGACGGGCACCCGCGAAGTCTAGCATCCGGCCCTATTTGGTGTCAAGGAAGCTGAACAGGGTCCGCGTGCGCCAAGACCGGCGTGTGTGCGAAAATTCACAAGCGTTGACTCGTATAGGGGGAGTCACTACAATGGCGCGCAGTTGCATGAAGCCGGTGTGATGGCCGTTGGGCCCTCAGCGAGAAGATAGATGAGTACCGCGCAGATACCTGACGTGGTCGTGCTGCGTCTCCCGCTCTACGTAAGGGCGCTGACGCAGCTTTTAGGTCAGGGAGATAGCGTCGTAAGCTCTCACCAGCTGGGCAGCCTCCTTCAGATGACCCCCGCCCAGATCCGCAAGGACCTCAGCTACTTCGGGCGCTTCGGCAAGCAGGGTCGCGGCTACAACGTCAAGTTTCTTCGCGACGAGCTTCGGCAGATCCTTGGTCTCGACAAGACGTGGACGGCCTGCCTGATCGGAGTCGGGCGCCTGGGGCAGGCGATAATCAACTACCCCGGGTTCGTACCCGAGGGTTTCCACATCGTTTCGGCCTTCGACAGAGACCCCGAACAGGTCGGCAGCGACATCGGGGACCTGACCGTAAGGCCGATGTCCGAACTGGACGAAACCCTCAGGACCCGTCATATTTCGATCGCTATCGTGGCGGTCCCGGCGGCCGAGGCCCAGTCCGTGATCGACCTTCTGGTCGAGACCGGTGTCGCGGGGATTCTGAACTACGCGCCGATAGCGCCTCAGGTCCCCATGAGCGTTGTGATACGGAATATCGATCCCGTTCTGTCGTTGCAGTCGATGACCTTCTACCTCCTCGACGAGGCGGGCTAGGCTAGGTCTCGCAGTCGCTTAGTTCGACCCGCCGATCTTGTCGTATGCGGCCTGCATCTTCTTGTCAAACGTGACAAGAGGCACTCCGACGGTTTGGGCCACGTAGATATACGAGGCGTCGTATGTCGTCAGTCCAGTCTCCAGCGCGAGTTGGAGAACTTGTGGGTGGTCAACATCGCGCCACTGGATATCCATAGCGAAGATGACGTCGAGGGCTTCAACGATTGACACGAGCTTTCCAGGTTCGAGTAGCGTCTTCTTCCGAGCGATGTTCGTCAGTTCATATAGTAGCAATGGTGGTTCGTATAGCGGACCGTCTCCAACCAATAGTTCCGCCTCGTCGGCGCGAGATTCGCGAAACATCATGGCGCCGAGTATAGAAGCATCGGCCACCTTATCGGGCATCTCGGTCCTCTCTGATCATCGCGGTCGAGTCTCCCTTGGTTATCAAACCTGTAGCTTTGATTTGTGCATAGGCCTCAGCAACAGTCAACTTCTCGGGCTCAACCGCGTGCTCCAGAATCGACATCATCTCCCCTTGCATAGATCTATGATTGCGCTTGGCTCTATCTCTGAGGCCCTCGACGATCTCCTCAGGGACGTTCTTGATCGACAGGTTCATCGCCATAGCTCGCTCCCGTAGTTCTGTTTTGGCTCCATTATAGAGCCTTAGTTCCTATCGGGCCAGCCGACTAGGGCCTGGATCGAGCAGCGAATCACCGACTTAGATGCAAGCACCCTTCGTTGCAAATCGATAGGGCCGCGAGTATCCTTTGGGCCGGACTTCCAGTGGGTCTTTGCAGCTATGTAGGAGCTCTCCTTTGCGTATCACCGACGTCGAGTTCATCAAGTTCCATCCGCCACTCGCAGACCGCTACACAGACCGGCTTCAGCTCATAGGCATCGACAACCGCCTACTGGTCAAGGTGCGCACCGATAACGGTCTCGTGGGCTACGGAGACGAACGGACGCGGGCCAATTGGACTCCGCCCGACGACTCGTTTGTCGACTCGCTGATCGGCCGCAACCCCTTCGACTTCATCAACAATACCTTCTCCCCTGCCCTGGGCGGCGCCCTTTACGACGTCATGGGCAAACACGTCGAAGTCCCTGCCTACAAGCTGATGGGCCAAAAGGTACGGGACGCCGTGACGGTGGCGGCATGGACGCGGCCGTCTCCTCCCGAGGTCTTCCGCGACGAGATCGTCAGGGCCGTCGACCAGGGATACATGGTCTTCAAGATGCACACCAGCGCGACTCATGACGTGATGGAGCAGACGCGGCTGGCCGAGGAAGTCGCGCCGGAGGGGTTCAAGATTCATTACGACTTCAACGGGAGCCGCACCCTGGGCGCCCTGCTGCCGATCATTGCGGAGCTCGAGAAGCACCCCGTTGTCGGCTTCATCGAAGACCCTCTGAACCGGAACGATCTCGACGGCTGGCGGCGCCTGCGCGAGAAGACGACCATCCCCATCGTCCTGCACAGGCCGCCGTTGGGCGGAATGCAGGAGATCATCCACGGGATGGCCGACATCTACATGCTCGGCGACGGGCTCCCCACGTGCAGCATCGGCGACTCCCTGGCGAGGGGCGTGGCCTGCGGCAAGGCCAACGTCCAGACCATAATGCAGCTCACCGGTGGCACGCTCGCCAAGGCCCAGGCGCTACACATGGCGGCGGTGCTGCCGACTATGACAGGTCACTTGATCGCCCTCGACGACCAGTACGAAGAAGACATCACGACCGAGCGGATACCCGTGATAGAGGGCTTCTCGCAGGTGCCAGAGGCGCCCGGCTTGGGGTTCGAGGTGGACGAGGAGGCGGTCGCAAAGTTCGCGTCTAATGCACCGGTCGAGCCGCCTAGGTACGTCGGCGTCCTGCACCTGCCGGGTGGCCGCAAGGTCTATTCTGCGGGCCCGCCCTCCGTCACCCGGATAACGGGAACCGAAGAGGGCGTGACCCGGGGGCTCCGGACCGAGTCCTGGGAAGACGACGGCACGCCGGAGTTCGAGGAGACCTTCAATCGAGCACAGCGAGAAGGGTCTTTCTTCGACGATGGACTGGGAACTGCGTGACGCAAGATTACGTCGCTTATCTGAACGGCGACTGGATACCACTCGGCGAGCTACGGATCGATGCCCTCGATCGGGGCTTCTTCATCGGTGACACCGTCTACGAGGTCGAGCGCACGTTCAACGGGAAGAGCTTCCGCATGAAGGAGCACGTCGAGAGGCTCTACCGCTCGCTGAAGTACGCCCGAATCGAGCCGGACCTTTCGGTCGACGAGTTCGTCGAAGTCAGCGAAGAAGCAATCGACCGCAACCGGCACATGCTGGCGGAGGCCGGCGACTTCAACGTCCACCAGTTCGTCACCCGGGGGCCCGGACGCCACGCGTGGTTGGCGGAAACCCCCACCGTTGGCATCCGCGTCAACCCCATCGACTTCTACAACTTTCACCGCGCCTACGACGAAGGGATGCGGGCGGTGATCACCAGGACGCGGAGCTACTCGCCGGAAGCCCTCGATCCGAAGATCAAGCACTACAGCAGAATGAACTTCAGCCTTGCCGAGCTCGAGGCCAACGACGTTGACGCTGGTGCTCTGCCAATTCTGAGAGACGAGCGCGGCAGCATAACCGAGGGGTCCGGGTATAACGCTTTCGTAGTTACAAACGGAATCATCCGCTCCCCGACCGACCGTAGCATCCTTCAGGGCGTTTCGAGGCAGATGGTCTACGATCTGGCGCATCAACTCGAGATTCCCGTCGCCGAGGAAGACCTGGAGCCTTACGACGTCTACACGGCCGACGAGGTGTTCTTCGCCACGACGCCATGGTGCATGGTTCCGGTGACCTGCGTGGACCGCCGGCCGGTCGGCGACGGCAAGCCGGGCGACATCACGAACAGGCTGCTAGCGGCCTGGAGCGAGCTGGTTGGGATAGACATCGCCGACCAGGCCGCGCGATTCGGCTCAAGATAGCAAGATAGTGGGGGTGCCTGGCATGCGCCCGAGAGCTCGCGAGCGTTTGTCCAACCAAATCAATACGGGTCTGGTGCAAACTGTCCTAGGTCCAGTGAAGCCGGAGGATCTAGGCTATACCACCACCCACGAGCACTTGCTCATTGACCTGACTTGCCTGTTGAGAGAACCGGCCGAGGCGAGTGGCCGGCTCAGGTCTGCGGGCCCGGTGGACATCGGGAGCTACGGTTGGACCAGCTACGACGCCTTCAGGAACCGCGACAACCTGGAACTGCTGGACGAGGAGGTCGCCGTTTCCGAAGCCATGCTCTACAAGATGGCCGGGGGGCAGACGATCGTGGACGTCACCTCGATCGGCATCGGCCGCGACCCGAAGGCGCTGGCACGCATCGCCCGCGCCACCGGGCTACACGTCATCATGGGGGCGGGGTACTACGTCGATGGCGCCCAGCCCACGAGCCTACCCGACAAGAGCGAAGCTGAGGTCGCACAGGAGCTCGTCGACGACATCCGAGTTGGCGTCGGAGACACAGGGGTCAGAGCGGGTATCATCGGGGAGTTGGGTTGCTCATGGCCATTGACCCCAGACGAGCGAAAAGTCCTGAAGGCGGCGGCCTGGGCGCAGCGGGAGACCGGCGCGGCCATATCGGTCCATCCAGGCCGCGACCCGCGAGCGCCTTTCGAGATACTAGACATCCTGACCGAAGCAGGCGCCGACGTGGAGCGAGTTGTCATGTGCCACCTCGACCGCACGTTCCGCGAGGTCGACGACGTGCTCGAGTTGGCCGCCAGGGGCTGCTACCTTGAGTACGACGGCTTCGGCTGGGAGACGTCGTACTATCCCTTATCGACGATGGACACGCCGTCCGACGCCCAGCGCATCGCCTTCGTCAAGCGCCTCATCGACGACGGGCACGGGTCCCGGATCTTAATCGCTCAGGACATCTGCACGAAACACCGGACATCGAAATACGGCGGCCACGGCTACGCCCACATCCTCAACAACGTTGTGTCCCGAATGCGCGAAGCCGCAATATCCGAGGAAGCGGTCGAGAAGATTCTGGTGCAGAACCCGGCGCGGCTCCTGGCATTCGTCTGAGGTATGCCTTCGGGGCATGGGCCGCGGGATCGTTCGACCATGGCGTCTCGCTAGGAGAAAGACATTGACAGACGAAACGTATCGCGTCGGGATCATAGGCGGCGGCCGCCAGGGGACCCATCACGCCCGTGGCTACGCCATCCATCCGCGGACCGAGGTCGTCGCGGTCGCAGACACCGACCCGGAGAACCTCGACTTGTTCCGCGAGCGCTTCGGAGTGCCAGCCTACGACGACTACAACGAGATGTTGGCCACGGAGCGTATCGACATCTCGGCGCCCGTGCTGCCCGTGCGAGCCAACGCCGGCGCAGTGGTCGCGTCCGCGCAGGCGGGGGTGAAGGCGGTCTCGTGCGAGAAGCCGCTCACCGCCAGCCTCGATGACGCGGACCGGATGGTCGAAGAGTGCCGCGAGAGAAGCATCTTCTTTGCGGCGGGCTTAGTGGCACTAAACTACCCCGAGTACTGGAAGGCGCGGGATCTGGTAGAGGCGGGCGAAATCGGGGACGTCCAGAGCATCAACGTCTACGACTCGCTTGGTCAGGGAGGTTGCCACGGCATGAATCTCGCCCTCCACTTCGCCGGCGACCCAGTAGCCGAGTGGGTGACAGGCTGGGTAGAGGGTGACGCATCCAGCGACTATGAGGAAGGGCACGAGGAAGGCGCTGCTGGATTCGGCGGCATCGGCGGATATGTCCGCTTCGACAACGGCGTCGAGGTGTTCATCCATGTCAAACAGGGCGCGAAAAAGGTTGCGGGCGGCCGTTTCGAAGTCGTTGGCGCCACCGGACTCCTGTACGACGATAGCCAGGGGCTCCATCTCCTCAAAGAGGGCCACACGGACGAATCACAAAGGCTGGGAGACCTCGAGGAAGTCGAAGGACTGTTCCCAACGCGGGGTCTCGGAGGCAAGCTCGCCTACGACCAAGAAGGCTGGCGCGTCCCAACACCCGGCATGATGGCAACCGTCGACGCCCTCGTGGAATCGCTGGACAACGGCACACCCCTCAAGCTCAGCACCGGCGAAGACCTGCGGAAGTCCCTGGAAATTTGCGTCGCGTTGAGAGAGTCGGCGCGCAGGGGGCAGGCTCCAGTCAAGCTACCCCTCGAAGACCGTAGCCTGAAGATGTATCCTGTCAACGCCCGCTGGAACTACAAGAAGGACGTGTACGGACGGGAGCGCTATATGCAGGACATGGCCACCTACACGAAAGAGTAGACGGTATATGGTTCGACAAGCCTGTCCTGAGCTTCGCCGAAGGGCTCACCATGAGCGAAGGTCGGGCGCTCACAGTGTTCTACAGTGAACCTCAGGAGGACCGATTGAAAAAACCGAGACTGATCTACTACAACGACGCCCATCACTTTCACGGCAAGCGGATCGAACCGCCCGCCAGCATCCACATGCTCCAGTGGCCCGTCGACGAGGTCGCGGGCACAGGCGCTGACTCCCTTGTGCTGGGCTTGGGCTACGGCGACGTC
The DNA here is from genome assembly GCA_965248605.1 of Dehalococcoidia bacterium. Lineage (GTDB taxonomy): Bacteria > Chloroflexota > Dehalococcoidia > Lucifugimonadales > CAUZJF01 > CAUZJF01. The sequence continues at coordinate 2,911,371 of CBDFJV010000007.1, read as the reverse complement.
TTCTTCCACAACAGCAAGGTTGGGCGCGTCATCGGCCAGAACAAAGAGGTGTGGGAGAACTACATCGACTGGCGGATCATGCGCATGGCCGAGGAGAGCTTCAAGAAGGGTACCGACCAGCTTCGCGAGGTAGTCAACCGCGGTCGCGAGCTTGGCGTATCCGTATACCCGAGCCTGAAGCTCCAGGACAACTCGGCCCAGTACGACGAACGGTGCGGCTCGCTGAAGTGGGAGCGCGGCAAGGAAGTCTGCATCGATGAAGAGGGACGTGCAGAGTGGTCGTACGACTTCGCCAACGAGGCGGTCCGGCAGTACAAGCTCGATCTATTGCGAGAAGTGCTCTTCGATTACCAGCCGGACGGCATCGAGCTCGACTTCATGTTCGGAGGCAACTACTTCAAGAAGGGTGACGTCGAAAAGAGCGTCCCGGTAATGACCCGCTTCATGGCCCAGGTGCGCGAGCTGGCGAACGAAGCCGGAGAGCAGCAAGGCCGAGAGATTCCCGTCATGGCCCGGGTGCCCCTCAAGCGCGAAGAATGCCTTGCTATGGGGCTGGACGTCGAAGCAGTGTTCCGAGAAGGTAGCATCGACTACGTGGTCGGCCAGGACGGCAACGTGGTAATCGATACCGGAATCCAGGCGAAGTGGCTGCCGGACGCGGCCAACGCAGCCGGCGGCGCGGCATACTATCGACCGCCGCGCCGGGTCTACGACGAACGCGTCGGCGTGCCGAGCATCGAGATGTTCCGTGCCCTCGGGAAGACCCTGGAGTTACAAGGCTATGCGGGCCAGTACAACGGGTACTTCCTCTGGCCCTTTGCAGAACGGGAGTACCAGATCCTGCGGGAGCTCGGATACCCTGAGGTCTTCAACCGCTACGCCAAGCGGTACATGCTCTCGCCACGTGAAGGAGTCCTTGCCGAACCCACCACGACACCGGAGCGCCAGCTTCCTGTAGAGCTTGAGGAGGGCAAGACGGCCTCGATCAAGATCTTGGTCGCCGACGATGTCGACAGCGCCCGAGCGGACGGCGAGATGCGCAAACCGGTGCTCACCATCCGCTACTCGTACTACTGTATCGAGGACGAGATCGAGACCCGCTTCAACGGCAGGGTCCTCTCGGCTGCGGACGCCGAGATCAACGACGAGCGCGCCCTTGAAATGAAGACTTCACTACGTGGCGGCATGTCACTGCAAGCCCCGCTGGGAATGTCGGCCCACTGGTTCCGCTACAAGCTCGAAATCGACGATGTGAAGCGAGGCGAGAACGTCCTGGAAATCGAGACGAAGAAGCAAGCCCCCAAGGCCGGCTTCGCCCGCAGCGTGAACGGGGTCGAGATATTGACGCGTTACAAGGATTACGTGCGACCCGAGGGCCTCGACGTCCAGAGGGTCGCCCCGATGTCCGGATAGAGGATATTGCTTATGCGACTCGGTGTCCTGTCCGACATACACGGCAACTCAATCGCGCTCGACGCCGTCCTTGCGGACGCAGAGGCGATGGGAGTCGAACGATACCTGGTCCTTGGCGACCACGTGGCTATCGGCGTCGACCCGGTGGCGGTGCTTGAACGCTTGACCGGACTCGACGACGTCACATTCGTCCGAGGCAACACCGACCGATACGTCGTGACCGGCGAGGGCCCGCCGCCGAGTTTGGACGACGCAAAAGCCGATCCAGCGCTGGTCGCGCAGCTAACGCAGGTGACCGCAATGTTCGTCTGGACCCGGGGATACGTTAGTGCCCACGGCTGGTTCGACTGGCTTGCCGACCTCCCGCTGGAGCAGCGGCTCACCCTCCCCGACGGCAAGCGATTACTGGCGTCCCATGCCTCACCCGGACGTGACGACGGCAGCGGCTTTCATCCAGGGCTGAGCAATGAGGAGATGGAGGCGTTGATCACGGTGTCCAACGTCGATCTGGTGTGCGGCGGCCACTCCCATCAGGCCGTCGACAGGCGTCTCCAGGCGGCTCACGTCGTCAACCCGGGCAGCGTAAGCAATCCCTTCGGGCCCGACCTGCGGGCTAGCTACGCCGTTATCGACGCGAGCGAAGACGGATACCAGGTATTTCACCGGCGCGTCGAGTACGACCACGACGCCGTGATCGAGGCCATCAAGCATAGCCACCATCCAGCAGCCGATTTCATTATTGGCTTCCAGCGCGGCGAACAACTGGCCTGGGCGCCTCATCCTGACAATCACTCGGTCACTCTCGGTCCATAAAACGTGGACGAGCGAAGGCAGGCCGTCGGGTGCGCGCGGTTGAGGCGCCGGTCAGGTCTCAGCCCTGCCCCTACGAAATCGCGCCTGACTAACACGTAGGGGCGGGTCTCAGACCCGCCCGAGGTCGGACTACACCACACGACTGCCAAAGGAGTTCACGCCACGTCCAAGGTCCTGATCGACGCCGATCCCGGCACCGACGATGTCCTCGCCTTGATGATGGCGTTCAACTCGCCCAGCCTCGACGTGCAAGGGATCACGACGATCGGCGGCAATGCCACCCTCGCCCATACAACGCGTAATGCACTCCGGCTGTTGGACCACCTCGGTATTCCGGTTTCTCCGGACAACCGGACCCCCGGACTGCCTGTGGCGCAAGGAGCGGCGCGGCCGCTCCATGGCACGTTCCACTACGGTTACTACTTCCACGGCCCTGCGGGGTTGGGCGTCCGGTTGCCGGAGCCGCGGAGCCATGCTTCTCTCGCGCCGGCGGACCAGGTAATCGTCGATACGGTCTCGGCGGCGCCAAACGAGATCACGCTGGTCGCCCTGGGCCCTCTAACTAACGTTGCTAGCGCACTAACGATCGAACCTCGATTGGTGGAGTGGACACGTGAGATCGTGGTAATGGGCGGCGCCGTCGAGGTGCCTGGAAACGTGACGCCTCACGCCGAGTTCAACGTTTACAACGACCCCGAGGCCGCCGCAATCGTGCTCTCGTCGGGAGCGCCGGTCACGCTTGTCGGTCTCGACGTCTGTGACCAAACCGTCGTGACACGAGATGACCTGCCTTGGGTGCCAGGCGCCTCGAAGACGGCCGCTCTAGCCAACCGGGTGCTCGGCAACTGGTTCAAGCGACAGGTCGACCGAGACAGCTACAACCTCTGCGATCCCCTGGCGCTCGTCGCGGCCCTGGAGCCGAGCTTACTGACGTACTGGTCTGCCGAGGTGTCGGTTGAGCTCGAAGATATGAAACGCAGAGGGAAGACCACGGCTCGATACGGCGCCGGCGCGGTACGGGTCGCGGTTGGAGTGGACGTCGAAGCGTCGAAGGCTCTGATGGTCGACCTGCTTCAAGGCGACGGGCGTTAGCGGTCTCACGGATCGTTGTGAAATCTCTTGACCGCGAGAGTCTACCTCGCTAAAATAAATTGTTGACCAATCTAATCAACAAAGCCGCAAGGAGATTCAGTGGCCGCACCTAAAGTCATATCGAGGACCTCCACCGACCTAGACACCGACTACAAGTGGGGGTTTGTAACCGACATCGAGTCCGAGATTGCGCCTAAAGGGCTCAACGAGGACGTCGTTCGGATGATCTCGGCCAAGAAGAATGAGCCCGAATTTTTGCTAGATTGGCGGCTCAAGGCGTATCGACACTGGTTGAAGCTCGACAACAACGAGCCCCGGTGGGCCAAGGTCGACTTCCCCTCGATCGATTACCAGGACATCCACTACTACGCGGCTCCGGTCGAGAAGACTGACGGCCCCAAAAACCTCGACGAGGTGGACCCCGACCTGATCGAGGCGTTCGACAAGCTCGGCATCCCCATCGAAGAGCAGAAGAAGATGACCGGCGTGGCTGTCGACGCTATCTTCGACAGCGTCTCGGTCGCGACGACCTACCAGAAGATGCTGGAGGAGTCCGGCGTCATTTTTTGCTCCGTCAGCGAGGCCGTCCAGGACCATCCCGATCTGATCGAGAAGTACCTCGGCTCGGTGGTGCCCTACAGCGACAACTTCTACGCAACATTGAACTCGGCCGTCTTCAGCGACGGTTCCTTCGTATATGTCCCCAAGGGCGTCCGGTGCCCGATCGAGCTGATGACCTACTTCCGCATCAACGCGGAGGAGACGGGCCAATTCGAGCGGACGCTGATCGTCGCCGACGAAGGCTCATATGTTAGTTACCTCGAAGGGTGCACTGCCCCGATGAGGAAGTCGCACCAGCTCCACGCAGCAGTCGTCGAGCTGGTGGCGCTGGACGACGCGGAGATCAAGTATTCGACGCTCCAGAACTGGTACCCGGGCGACAAGGAAGGCAATGGTGGCGTCTACAACTTCGTAACGAAACGCGGCAAGGCCCAAGGCCGGAACTCCAAGATCTCGTGGACACAGGTCGAGACAGGCTCGGCCATCACATGGAAATACCCCAGCGTGATCCTCCAGGGGGACAACTCGACCGGCGAGTTCTACTCGGTCGCCCTGGTCAACAACTACCAGCAGGCCGATACCGGCACCAAGATGACCCACATTGGTAAGAACACGAAGAGCACCATCGTCGCCAAAGGGATCTCGGCTGGCAAAGGCCAGAGCACCTACCGTGGACTGGTCCAGATCAACCCCTCAGCCGCCAACGCAACCAACTTCACACAGTGTGACTCCCTGCTGATCGGCGACGAGTGTGGCGCCCATACGGTGCCGTACATCGACGTCCGCAACCCGACAGCTCGAATGGAGCACGAGGCATCGACCTCAAAGGTGGGCGACGACCAGCTCTTCTACTCGATGCAGCGCGGCATCTCCGAAGAAGAGGCCCACTACATGATCATCAACGGCTTCTGCCGCGGGATCTTCCAGGAGCTGCCATTCGAGTTCGCGATGGAAGCCCAGCAGCTACTTCGGGTGAGCCTCGAAGGCGCTGTAGGGTAGTATCAAGATTCTTCGTAGGGGCAGGTCTAAGACCTGCCCGCGTATCTGACAAGACCGCGAGTCGACAGCCTCAGAAAGACAAACATGAACGGCAAGATACCGATGCTTGAAATACGCGACCTTCACGTCTCGGTGAAAGGCACCGAGGTGCTGCGAGGAGTAGACCTCACACTGAATGCCGGTGAGGTGCACGCTGTGATGGGCCCCAACGGTAGCGGCAAAAGCACCCTTGCCAACGCCATCGTCGGCAGGCCCGAATACCAGATCACCGGCGGCGAGGTGCTGTACGAGGGCCGAGATCTGACGGAGCTCAGACCAGACCAGCGCGCCGTCGAAGGGATATTCCTGGCCTTCCAGTATCCCGTCGAGCTTCCTGGTGTCCGGAACCGGCAGTTCCTGAAGGCCGCTCTCGATGCCGGACGGAAACACCGCGGCGAACCGGACCTCAACGCCCGCGAGTTCGACAAGCTGTTCAAAGAGAGCGTCGCCAAGGTTGGGATCGACCCCGATCTCGTGAAACGCTCGGTCAATGAAGGCTTCTCGGGTGGCGAGAAGAAGCGCAGCGAGATGCTTCAGCTCGCCATACTCGACCCCAAACTCGCGCTGCTGGACGAGACCGACTCCGGTCTCGACATCGACGCGCTACGGACCGTCGCCGACGGCATGAACCAGCGGCGCAGCCCCGACAAAGCCATGATTCTGGTGACGCACTACCAGCGCATCCTCAACTACATCACCCCGGACTTCGTCCACGTCCTGATAGACGGCCGGATCGTTCGTTCCGGCAGCGAAGATCTGGCCATCGAGCTAGAGTCCAGGGGGTACGACTGGGTGAAGGAGTCCGTGGGCGAGAAGGCGAAGGTGTAGGTCGAGGTGCTGACTCTCGTGGTCGATTCCCCCTCCTCAATCCTCCCCCGAGAGGAGAGGAGGTTAGACCCCTTCCCCCGCCGGGGGAAGGTTGGGAAGGGGGCCCAACCATTCGAGCAGACGACGTAGCAATGACTCAAAAGCTAACCGCATACGACAAGTATATAGCTGACCATCGCGCTTTCGAGGCGGGCCTGAACGGCGAGCAGCCGGACTGGCTCAGGAAGCTGCGGCAACGCGGACTAGACGCGTTCGAGGCCGTCAAGTTTCCGACGGCCACACGTGGTAACGAGCGCTGGAAATACACGAACGTAGGGCCGGTTGCCAAGCGGGCGTTCGCGTATCCCTTCGAGGCCAATGGCACCGCTGCTTCGGACGCCATCACTGAGGTCGTTCCCTGGGACGAACAATGGGACCGGCTCGTATTCATCGACGGCCACTTCTCGGCCGACCGTTCGAGCGTACAGCGTTCGTCCAATGGAGTGAGGGTCGAGAGGCTGGTCGATGCGGCAGCCGCCGACAGCGGGCTGGTGGAAAAACACCTCGGCAGCTACACCGGCGTGGACGAAGACGGGTTTACAGCCGTCAACACGGCTTTCCTGCACGACGGGGCATTCGTGCATGTGCGGGACGAAACGGAGGCCGAGGCGGTGCTCCACCTGGTGTTCGTCTCGACGGGCCGACCCGAACCGACCGCGACGTACCCCAGGACCCTGATTCTCGTGGGCCGTCACAGCCGGTTGACCGTCGTCGAGAGCTATGTTGGCCTATCCCAGGCTCCCTACTTCACGAACGCGGTCGCTGAGATCGTCGTGGAGGAAGGCGGGAGCCTCGAGCACTACAGGTATTTGAACGAAAGCTCCGAGGCGTACCACATCGGCACGACCCGCGTCCGGCTCGGGCGGGACAGCGAGTTTAAGTCGACGTCTTTCGCCAGAGGAGCGGCGCTCGCCAGAAACGACCTGCAGGTAGTATTGGACGCGCCCGGCGGCTCCTGCGATCTGAATGGGCTCTACCTGACGTCCGGCCGTCAGCACATCGACAACCACATAGACATCGACCATGCCAAGCCCCACACGAGCAGCGAACAGTATTTCAAGGGGATACTGGCCGACAGCTCACGGGCGGTCTTCAGCGGGAGGGTGCTCGTGCGTCCCGACGCTCAGAAGACGTACGCCCGCCAGTCCGACAAGAACCTGCTCCTGTCCGAGGGCGCCCGCATAAACACCAAGCCGAGCCTGGAAATCTTCGCGGACGACGTCCAGTGCTTCCACGGCGCTACGGCGGGCGCTGTAGCGGATGAGGCGCTGTTCTACATGCGGAGTCGCGGCATCGACGAGGAAACTGCGCGAGCACTGCTGATCCACGGCTTCGCCAGCGAGATCATCGAACGCGTCAAGCTGGAGTCGCTCAGAGACTACCTTGACAGCACCTTCTCAAGTCCGATACGAGTGGGGAGCAAATGGTAGGGGCGGGTCTGTGACCCGCCCTAGCCGCGCTGGGCGAACCTGAGGCTATGGGCGTGAACGCGTCGACATTGCCCCGGACAACGCGGCGGAAAGAAGGCGGGTCTGCGACAAATCGTAGGAGCGTCCTATACGGATAGGCTGACGATCGTGAAAGGAACGATGGACGATCTAGAAGAGCTATACCAAGAGCTGATCATGGACCACAACTGGAAGCCGCGCAACTTCCGGGCGATGGAGGACGCAACCACGTCCGCCAACGGTTTCAACCCCTTCTGCGGGGACACGGTCACGTTGTACGTGAAGCTCGATGATGACGTCGTAAGCGACGTTGCATTCCAGGGGTCGGGCTGCGCCATCTCCAAGGCGTCGGCCTCGATGTTGACCGAGACCATCAAAGGCAAGACAACGGAAGAGGCCACCGAGGTGTTCGATCGATTCCGTCATATGCTGACTAGGGCGCCCGACGAAGACTTCGACGCTGAGGGGTTGGGCGATCTCGAGGTGCTTTCGGGCGTCTCCGAGTTCCCGACCAGGGTGAAGTGCGCCACGCTGTCCTGGCATGCGCTGCGTGGCGCGTTGCGTGGAGATCAAAGGGTCTCGACAGAGTAGCGAGGCCCGATGGGAAGCCGTGTCTTGAGGACGAGGCTGGAGGTGAGCGATGCACATTCCAATGCAGGTTGACTACGGTGTCAGGGCTCTGGTCGATCTCGCGGAGCATGGAGGGGAAGGTACCGTGCGGGCTGCCGAGATCGCCCGCCGACAGGGCATCCCCGAGCCCTACCTGGCGCGCGTGCTGCACACCCTTCACAGGCATGGGTTCACGGGCAGCCAGAGGGGTCCTGCCGGAGGCCACTCTCTGGCCAAGAAACCTACAGAAATAACGATGGGCATGGTGCTCGACCATCTCGGCGGCACGCAGAGCCTGATCGGCTGCCTCGACGACGCCGGACGCTGCGACCAGTCGGGGGCGTGCGGGCAGCGCGAGGTGTGGCGGGAGGTCGAGTCGGCGATACACGTCGTCCTAGACGGCACAACGATCGCCGACCTGGTAGAGCGAATCCGGACGCGCCGGCGCGCCGGCGCCGAGATGGTGGCCAGCGCATAATCCGAGAACCAATGGGTGTGGTTGAAAGTGGCAAGCATCTTCGGCATTTGTAGGGGCGCATTGCATGCGCCCGCAGCGTTCCGACCAAGCTGGTCCGTTGTTCGACGCAGTGGTTCCGTCTACTTTTGATCACACCCAGAACCAATAGCGAGGTAGCAAACGAAGAATGGCTTTCACACGAGTAGGTAGATTGGCGGAGGTGGCGCCGGGCACGGTGACCGTGTACGAAGTTGGTGACCGCGAAGTAGCGGTGTGCAACGTAGACGGGACTCTCTACGCTATCGACAACGTCTGCACACACGACGGTGGCTCGTTGGACCAGGGAGAGCTGGAAGGCTGCGAAGTCGAGTGTCCTCGGCACGGAGCGAGGTTCGACGTGCGGACGGGCGAGGTCACCGTGGAACCGGCGGTGCTTCCAGTCGATACCTTCCCCATCCGCCTCAGCGGAGATGAGATCGAGGTCGACGTTTAGCGCCAGGGGTATCGCCAAGCATGCAAGTCCCGACTGCCAAGACTGAGAGCGCCATAGCCCTGGATATCGACAGGATCAGGGCTGACTTCCCGATCCTGTCGCGACAAGTCTATGGCAAGCCGCTCGTTTACCTCGACAACGCCGCGACCTCCCAGAAGCCTCGCAGCGTCATCGAGACGTTGACCGAATACTACGAGAACTACAACTCCAACGTGCACCGCGGTGTCCATGCGCTAAGCATGGAGGCGACGGACCGCTTCGAGGCAGCGCGACAGAAGGTGGCCACCTTCATTGGCGCCGGCACGTCCGAGTCAATCGTCTGGACGCGCAACACCACCGAGGCCATCAATCTGGTGGCGAGCTCCTGGGCCCTTCAAAACGTCCAGCCCGGCGACGAGATCGTTACGACCCAGATGGAGCACCATAGCGATCTCGTGCCCTGGCAGCGAGTAGCCCGAGAAAAGGGCGCGACGTTAAAGGTCCTGCCTTTGACTGACGAAGGAACCATCGACATGGATGAGTTCGAGGCGGCGATGGGCCCTCGGACCCGCCTGCTAGCGGTGGCGCACATGTCGAACTCGCTGGGCACGATCAACCCGGTGAAGGAGCTCGCTGAGCGAGCCCACGCGGTCGGCGCTACCGTGCTAGTGGACGGAGCGCAGAGCGTGCCCCACCTACCCGTCGACGTTGAAGACCTGGACTGCGACTTCCTTGCCTTCTCAGGCCACAAGATGATGGGACCAACGGGCATCGGCGCTTTGTACGCGAAGCGGGAAATTCTCGACGAGATGGAACCCTTCCTCGTCGGCGGCGAGATGGTCTTGGAGGTCTGGAACGACAGAGCGACCTGGAACGACCTTCCAATGCGATTCGAGGCGGGCACGCCCGACATAGCCGGCGCCATCACCCTGGGTGCGGCCATCGACTATCTGAGCGATCTTGGAATGGAGAACGTCCGCGAGCACGAGGTGCAGCTTACCCAATACGCCCTGAACGCCTTTCAGGCGCTGGAACAGGACATCGAGGTTTTCGGGCCCAGAGACTCAGCGATCCGGGGCGGAATAATGTCGTTCCACTCACCTGAGCTACACGCCCACGATCTGGGCACCTTTCTGGACCGCCTCGGGATCGCAATCCGCACCGGTCACCACTGCACCATGCCGCTGATGCGTACCCTCAACGTCCCCGCCACGGCGCGAGCCAGCTTCTACGTCTACAACACCGAGTCCGAGGTGGACGCGCTGGTTGACGCGCTGAAGCAGGCGCTGACATACTTTGTACATGGAGCCAAACGAGCTCGGTGACCTGTACCGCGACTCTATCCTCGACCACTGCCGCAACCCCCGCAACCACGACCGCATCGAGGACGCCGACGCGACCGGCCGCAGCGTAAACCCCTTCTGCGGCGACGAAGTTGACATCCAGGTATCCCTCGACGATGGGCGCGTGGCTGCGATCGGCGTGCAGGCTGTCGGGTGTTCGATCAACCAGGCGTCGGCCTCGATCATGGCGGAGGTGCTCGAAGGCAAGACCGTCGATGAGGTCAAGTCGATCGGCGACCGCTTCCGTCAGATGATGGCCGGCGACGGAAACGACACCGAGCTTGCCCAGTTCGGAGACCTGTCTGCGCTCACCGGCGTCCGGGAGTTTCCCGTCCGTATCAAGTGCGCCCTGCTGCCGTGGTCCGCGCTTGAGGATGCACTGGAAGCCTAATTAGACCGCGCCTCTGTGCCGACTCTCAAGGACCCTACCCATGTCATTGCGAGTTCCGCGAGGAATCTCAAGACCCAACTCGCGAAAATGGCACCTCCCTAGTAGCTAGGCTCCTATATTCTTCTTTCGCTCCGCTCATTCAGAATGCCACTGAGGTTTCTGGGGCCGCCAAGACATCCAGTTCTGCATAGCACACTTGGGGCAAGCCTATCTTCCCGCATCGTCTCCGCTCTTATCACTTGAGCCCACAGATGTTAGAACGGCATCTTCGCCATCACCCTCCAGTTCCGTCGGCTCCCGCCGCGTCAGCCTAAAAGAGACGACTCCTTCCCTCGGCAAGAAGACCGCCGCGATGATCATCGCGGGCAGGAAGAAAACAGCGTGCACTATGATGGCGTAGGCAAAGCTGTCAGCGTCGTCGATGCCGAGGATGCCCAAAACGTAGACAATTGCAAACTCGAAGGTGCCTAGCGCACCCGGAGCGGCAGGTACGGCGGTCGCGAAGAAAGTCGTGCCCATAATTACCAGCGTCGCAGCAACAGGGGATACGGGCAGGTCAATGGCGACGGCGATTATCCAGGCAGTAGCGCCAACGAGGGCCCAGTAGGCCACGCTCATCAGCAGGGCGTACAACAACCTCGCCCTCTCGTGCCGAAACTCCCGGATGGCCGATGAAACGGCGGCCACGAAAGTGATTCGCTGAACGAAAGCCAGTGCCTGGCCGCCCCAGGCAACGGCGGTAGCAAGTCCGACCGCAAGCAAGGCAATCGCCACCGCGCCCCAAACGAAAACGCCCAGGTCCTTCATCTCGGGCACGAGAAAGAACGCGACGCAAAGTATTGTCGTGCTCGAAACCGCATCGACGACCCGCTCCATCCCTAGGGCCGCAACGGCGTTCGCGCGGTTGATCTTGTCCCTTAAGGTCAAGACGGCCAGCTGGTATATCTCGCTGGCCACTCTGACCGGGACCAGGTTTCCAATTCCGAGGCCTTCGTGTTGGACGATGAACAGGCGCCAGACCGAGATCTCTTCGTTCAAGAACAGCAGTCGCCAGCGCGCGGCCCGGAGGACTCCGGCCAGCATGAAAACCGCGACGGCCAGCGCGAGTCTGGCGGGCGACACGCGGCCCAGGGCATCGATCACCCTGTCCCACTCAAGCCCGCTGATGACCAACCACCCAAGGCCTGCGCTGGCAGCAAGGCCGATGGCTATTCTGCCGATTCCCAGGACCCTGCGTTTCAATGTGTTTCTGGTCGAACCCAGGTCGTCTTCCTCAAAGCAAATAGCCTCCGACCGGGCGGAGACGTGCCCGTAGTATAATTCAGCCCTGACGCCGCCTTCCAGGCAAATCTAGTCCTCGGTGCGATTAGATGCGCCTCACCTCTGAGTGTATCGCTCCCTCTCAGATGCTGATAGACATCCACACACACCTCGACTCGTTCACGCCTGGAGACGTCTCCGACATATTGAGCCGTTCGCGCGCCGCGGGCGTGGGCATGGTGATTACGTCCGGAACGACCCTGGAAGCGTCGGGCCGCTCGGTTGAGCTATCGAGTCTGTTCGACGATCTATTTGCCGGGGTCGGGATTCATCCAATGGACCTCACGGGACCCGTCGATGACGTTGCGACGCAGCAGCTTCGAGAGCTGGCGATCTCATCCGCCAAGGTCGTCGTGGTGAGCGAGATCGGCCTCGATTTCACCGAAGGGACGCCGGACCAGGCTATCCAGTACCAGGCCTTTCGGGAACAGATCAGGCTGGCGATCGAACTCGACCTGCCTATCGTGTTTCACAGCCGTGAGTCGCATCCGGAGGTTCTGCGCGTCCTGCGAGAGGAACGGGCCTACGAGGTCGGAGGGGCCATGCACTACTTCCAGGCGGACCTCGAAACCGCGCGAGAGGCCATCGATCTCGGATTCTTCGTCTCGCTGGCAAGGCCGTTGCTACGACTACCGGCCCTACAGGAGGTCGCAAAAAACCTGCCGCTCGAGCACATCGTCCTCGAGACCGACGCCGCGCCGCAGCCCTTCAAGGCTAAACGAGAAAACTGGACGGAGCCCCGGCATGTCGCCGACGTCGCCACGAAGCTGGCCGAGCTCAAGGGAGTGAGTCGGAAGGAAATCGACGAGGCGACGACCGAAAACGTCGCGAGGCTGCTAGGTAACCGTTGGCCTACCGTGGCTAGGTCGCGATCGGATGGCCGGCAGGCGAGAGCGGTGTGAGCGGCCGAGTGGGTGGCTATCACCAACACTATGGTACAATTGCGGACCTCAGAAGCCTATCCCGTAGTCTTGGCGGGGCGTTCCGCAGCCCCATCGCAGCGCGGCCAATAGATTCTCGCGTACGAGGTGGAGCATGAACATCTACGTTGGAAAAGTCGCCGCAAGCGTCAAGGAAGAGGAGCTTCGACAAGAGTTCGAGAGGTACGGTGAGGTCTCCAAGGTAAGGATGGCCAAGGGGTTCGCATTCGTCGAGATGCCTGACGAAACAAAGGCAAGCACCGCAATCAAGCTCCTGGACGGCAAAGAGCTGAACGGCCGGAAGATCAGCGCGAAGGAGTCCCAACCGGTCAAGGACGACGTACCCGCATGGCGCCGGTTCCTTCGTGCCATTGCCGGAGGCGGGGTCTAGGGCGTCAGCGTAAGCCTCGACAACAGGTTGCAATAGTCCTCCCCGCGAAGGAACGGACTCTATAAACCTGGGCATTCGCCCGTATTCACCATCGCGAAAAAGGACGGGGCACCCCACAGTTGGGTGCCCCGTCCTTTTTGCTCTCTGTTGACCGGCTAAGCGCCGAATCGCGTTTCCGCCACGGGGTCGCTATACGTGACCCCCTTGGTGGCCCAGAAAATCTCGGCTATCCTGTCGACAGAGTCGACCAGTCCCTTAGCCGAGTCGAGATCGACGTTCTGCTTGTTGGCCGACGCCAGCTTCGTCGTCTCCCAGATCGTGGTGTGCAGGTCCGGGTACTTTTCAAGGTGTTCCGGCTTGAAGTAGTCGTGCCACAAGATGTCGACCTCGTGCTTGACCAAATCGGCGTGCTGCTCTTTCACCGTGATGTAGCGACCAGAGGTGTTAGCGTGCGTCGCGTGCTGCTCCTCCGTGCCGTGTTCCGGGTATTCCAGCGCCTGTATCCTCATCACCATCTTCAACACCGTCTGAGCGGCGATCTTCGCAGAGATCGGATCATATATGCCGCACGGGATGTCGCAGTGAGCTTTGGCCACGCGAACGGGCAACCATCGAGTAAGTCGCGAGAATCGTGTCATCGGAGCTTCCCTTCCTAATATAGTGTTAAAGCTGCTAGAAGGTTACCGGAACCAACCCGACCAGGCAACCCCCGTGGTTGCGGCTGTCAACGGACTCGTCCGAGCTTACGGAGGGGCCAATAGCGCCACACAACCTGGCCGGCGATTAGAGTCGATGGGACCGGCCCCAAGACCCTGCTATCGGTGCTGCGATGCCGGTTGTCGCCCATCGCGAAGATCTCGGCCGGGCCGAGGTCCCACGACGCCTCTCCGAGCCCGAGTGAGGCCGGCAGGCCGCCGAGATAGGGCTCGTCCAGGTGGGCGCCGTCGATGAACAGTAGTCCGTCTTCAGTACTGACCGTCTCCCCGGGCAGACCAACGACTCGCTTCACGTAGCTTGTCTCGCGGTCCTGTGGGTCTTGGACGATTGCGAGGCTACTTCGAGGGAGGGCCTGCGCAGCCCGTCCGACCGGTCGCACAACTAGATGCTGGCCGTGCTCGAGCGTTGGGCTCATGCTGTCGCCCCGGACTACATAAACCCGAAGCTGGAGGATGCGGGCCAGGTTGGAGATCACGTCATGCAGGGACTAGGGCGACCTTCGACAGGGCTCAGGGTGAGCGGACTGGAGTTTTCGAGCCCTTTGTCAGGCTTCGGCCAACCACTGAGCCAGCTCCTTGGCGTGATAGCTAATGATGATGTCAGCGCCCGCTCTCTTGATGGCCGTCAGAATCTCAATCGTGACCTGCCGGGAGTCTAGCCACTCGTTTTCGGCGGCGGCCTTCACCATCGCGTACTCTCCACTGACGTTGTAGGCCGCGATAGGGACGGTGAACTGCTCCCTGGCCTTGGCGATCACGTCGAGATAGGCCAGTGCCGGCTTGACCATGACGATGTCGGCGCCCTCCTCGATGTCCTGGGCGATCTCAGTCGTCGCCTGACGCACGTTGGCCGGGTCCATCTGGTATCCCCGCCGGTCGCCAAACTCGGGTGCTGACTGGGCGGCGACCCTAAAGGGACCGTAGAACGACGAGGCGTATTTCGCGGAATAGGACATGATAGGCGTGTCCACGAACCCACTGCTGTCGAGCTTGTCGCGCACCGCCGCCACCTGGCCGTCCATCATCGCGGAGGGCGACACTACGTCGGCGCCAGCCTCCGCGTGGGAGATCGCGGTTGTCGCCAGCAACTCCAGAGTTTTGTCGTTGTCCACGCCTCCGTCTTTCAGCACGCCGCAGTGCCCGTGGTCGGTGTACTCGCAGAGGCAGACGTCGGTGAAGACGAGAAGCTCGGGAGCAGCCTGCTTGATCACTCGGACTGCTTCCTGGACTATCCCATTGGCCGAGTAGGCTCCGGCCCCGGTCGGGTCCTTCTTCGCTGGAATCCCGAAGAGCAGTACCGAGCGGATACCGAGCTCCGCGACCGATCCGATTTCCGGGATCAGTTGATCGAGGGAGAACTGGTACATCCCCGGCATCGGATCGATCTCTCTACGTACGTCGCGCCCGTGGGTCACGAAGATCGGGTATATGAAATTCTCGACGGAGAGCCTCGTCTCGCGCGTCATGTCACGGATCGCTGGCTGGTCCCGCAGTCTTCGGAGTCGAGTCCTCGGATAACTACCCATCGTGGGGCGTCTCCTCGCTGAAATAGGCCCTGATGGCGTCGACGAGTCCAGCTGTCGTGTACTCTTCGGCAACGACGTGGACGGGCAGCCCCAAGTCCTCGGCCGTCGCAGCAGTGATCGGTCCGATGCACGCAATTTTCGTCCCTGACAGGCTACCCATTTGGCCGTCCAGAAGCTTCACAAAATTTGTCACCGTCGACGAGCTGGTAAACGTCACCGCGTCCAAGCCTTGCGACAACACCTCGTGGAGATGGGTACGCGACTCCTCTGGGAGCACAGTCCGGTAAGCAGTGACCTCGTTGACAGAGGCGCCGAGGCCCTCCAGCCCGTCGACCAGCGTCTCCCGTCCAACGTCCGACCGCGGCACAAGCACCCTTGACTCCTGAATCCCGCGTTGCTTTAGCCCTTCGACGACGGCCTCGGAAACGAACTCTTCCGGCACATACTCTGCAACGATACCTCTCGCCCTAAGGCTCTCGGCGGTCGCGGTCCCGATGGCCGCGACCTTGGCGCCGCCGAACGCCCTGGCGTCTCGGCCTTGCCGGCCCAGTTGTTCAAAGATGGCCTCGACGGCGTTCGTGCTGGCGAACACCACCCAGTCGTAAGTCGACAACTCGGCCACCGCCGCATCGAGACCCGAGCTGTCGGCTGGTTCGCGCACTTCGATGGTCGGCACCTCGATCGGCAAGGCTCCTTCCTGTGAGAGTAGCTCGGATAGGTCACGCGTCTGACGGGACGGCCTGGTGACCAGGACCCGTTTGCCGAAGAGAGGGCGGTTATCGAACCATCGGAGGCGGGACCTAAGGCCAACTACCCCACCTATCACGACGACCACAGGTGGAGACAGCCCGGCGCGCTGGCCCTTTTCCGCGATGTCCGAGAGGGTGCCGACGACGGTGCGCTGCACCGGCTCCGTGCCCCACTCCACGAGCGCAGTCGGCGTCTCCGCGTCGCGTCCGCCTTGGAGCAAAGTCGACGTGATGCTACTGAGGTTCTGCCAGCCCATCAAGACGACGAGCGTGCCGCCGACCTCAGCCAGCTTGCCCCATGCGACCGCGCTGTCGGGCTTGTCGGGCGACTCCGAGCCCGTCACGAACGTGACCGACGATGCGAAATCGCGGTGGGTCAATGGAATACCTGCATACGCGGGGGCCGCTACGGCCGAGGTCACGCCCGGTACAACCTCGAAAGGAATACCCGCTTTCGACAGCTCGTCGGCTTCCTCGCCTCCCCTGCCGAACACGAACGGGTCTCCTCCCTTGAGGCGCACTACTTGCTTTCCTTCCTTGGCGTGATGAACCAACAAGGCATTTACCTCAGCCTGGGTCCGCCTTCCGTCGCCGGGGGTCTTACCGACGTCGATCAGCTCCACGTCGGGTTTCACGCGGTTCAAAAGCCGGGCGTCGACCAGTCTGTCATAGACCACGACGTCAGCCGATTCTAAATACTGCAGCCCCTTCACGGTGATGAGTCCCGGGTCGCCGGGCCCAGCTCCCACCAGGTAGACCACTCCCAGCTTGGACTTGCCCTCTTTCGTCTCCCTGTTCATGGCGCTTTCGACAATAGGGTGAACTAGCCACGGCTGCAGCTAAAAGCCGTCGACTATCTCCTTTGCGCCGGCCTCCAGCAATCGCTCTGCCACTGTCTTTCCCGCCGACTCCGGGTCTTCGGAGTCTCCGTCGAAAGCCGCCCGGAAGACGCGCGAGCCGTCCGGGAGCGCGGCCACACTAGAGATACCTAGCTTGTCCCCAGCGGATTGCGCGTATGCGGTCACAGGTACAGAGCACCCGCCTCCCATCGCGCTCAGGAACGCTCGCTCGGCCTTCAGCGCGATGTGGCTTGGCCCGTCGTCAATCTCTCGGACCATTTCGATTGTATCGCGGTCGTCCGAACGGGTCTGGACGGCCAAGGAACCCTGGCCCACTTCGGGCGTGAACTGGTCAGGAGCCAGGTATTCACTGACTTCGCTAAGTCGGTCCAAACGGGACAGGCCGGCGGCCGCTAGAACGACCCCGTCGTAGTCGTCGCCGCGCGATTTTTCGAGGCGAGTACCAACATTTCCCCTGATCGGAAGCACTTTGATGTCGGGCCGCGATGCCATTATCAAGGCGGTACGGCGGGGACTGCTCGTCCCCACCCGTGCGCCCCCTGGCAACGCCGCGAGACCGAGACCCCACCTGTCTACAAGCACGTCCCGAGGGTCCTCACGCTGCGCAACAGCCGCCAGAGTCAGGCCCTCCGGCAAATCGACTGTCAGGTCTTTGGCACTATGCACCGCGAGGTCGATCTCCCCGCTGAGAAGGGCCAGCTCGATCTCCTTGACGAACATGCCCTTTTCCATTGTGAGAAGAGGGGCATCCTTGTTGCTGTCTCCCGTGGTGCTGATGTGTTGCAAAACGAATCGGCGATCAGGGAACTTGACCCGTAGCTTCGATAGGACCTGATCGGTCTGGGCCAGCGAAAGCGGGCTGGACCTGCTGCCCACCCTTACGAGTCGAGAAGTCACGGCTGGGCCAGGGTCAAGTGGCCGTAGAGGCCACGGGCGCCCCTTTGTCGAGGACCAGGTCCTCCCACATCTTGCAGACACCGTCTTCGCAATCGCACTCGGTGGCGATAAGGAGGCGGGACATGAGTGACTCTTTGGCTTCTCTTGACCTCCCAGCCTGCACAAGGTCAACGAGGTCGTCGGTCAAGCAGGCCTGCCAGTGGTCGACGTTGAGTCTGATGCCCTTCCCGGCCAGCTCTTCTCTCACCTCGGACAGCAATGGGGCCAGGTCCGCCCACTCCATTACGCCGAGTTGAGACGGGACGCGGCCGGTGCCTGCGAGCTCCTCCCGGAACTTGCGGGCCAATGCCGGACTTGCTCCGCCCGTTGAAGCCGCGACGATCACCTCGCCTCGGCGGACGACGGCGGGAGCGATCCACGTGCAAAGGTGGGTGACGTCGGAGACGTTGAGAGGGACGTTCCGGCCCCTGGCCTCCTCGCTCACACGGCGGTTCACCTTACTATCGCTGGTGTCGGCGACGATGGCAATGAACGCGCCCTCCAGGTCTCCCTGCTCGTAGCCACGCCGGACCCATGTCAAACGCTCGCCGTCGACTTCTTTGAGCAGGTCATCGGTTATATCGAGACTGATGACCTCGACGCGGGCGCCGTACTCCAGCAGCCGTGTCGCTTTCTCTTCACCGAGGTCGCCGCCGCCGATAACTATGCATCGCCGGTCCCTGACGTCGAGAAACACAGGGTAGTATGCAGGCATCGTTTCTTCCTTAAGATCGAGGGTGCGTCCTTGACGACTGCGTGGCGGGGGGTGAACGCGAGGGACGCCTACACGAAATACCGTACGCGCGTCTTCTTGTACTCTCGCGTGCTGTATAGGAGGCGGTAGTCCGCAATCCCGGTCGCCACAGATATATCGCCCGCCACCTCTACACACTTCTCTCGCGACGTGGCATGGATCATCGTGTAGTGGGAGTAAGGGAAGTCGGAAAACGTAGGCCGCTCGTAGCAATGGGTGACCCATTTCGACGACGCCATCGTTCTCCCAACCTCTTCGGACCGCTCGGAAGGCACCTTCCACACGGCCATGGCGTTGGACTTGAACCCGGCCCTCCGATGATGGAGGACTGCACTGAACCGGCGCATGAGCCCACGGTCTTTGAACGAAACTGCAAGCCCAAAGAGGTCTTGCTCGGAGACCCCAAGTCGAGCGGCCATGGGTTCGAAGGGGTGCGGCTCCAGAGACAGGTCTTCTTGCAGCTCCCTGATCGCCTCTATCTCGAATGACGTGACCGGCTCTACCTTATTCCAATCGTTCCCGTTCCGATTGTCGTAGCCGTCGGGGCTGTAGTATTCGTCCGCCACGCCCTCTTCCTTGACCATGTCGAAGTTGACGCCGATCTTGAAGAACCTGATCGTTGGGAGCACACGGTAGCGTTCTGCTCCCGTTGTTCGAGCGTAGTCTTCGACCGTCGTTTCCAGGCTTTCGCTAGGCGGCACAGCGATCGTGAACCAGAGGTTGTAGTCGCCGTCTCGGGCGTAGTTGTGGCTAACCCCCGGATGCTCGTTGATAGTCCTCGCCCCTGAATCAAGGCTGTCCGGTGGAAAACGCATCGCGACCAACGACGTCTTATAGCCTAAGCGCCTGGTATCGAAGATAGCGCTGATCTGCCGGACGATGTTCCGGTCTTTCAGCGCCTGAATCCGCGATATTACCTCGTCAGGTACGAGTCCCAGGGGACCCGCCAATTCTGCGAACGGCTCCTCAACGAGCGGAAACGAGCTCTGGATAGAGTTCAGCAGCTTGCGATCGGTAGTATCGGCATCCATTTTTGCGAATCACTCTCGTCTACGCGCAGCGCTTGGATAGTCGTCTCTGAACGGCCTTCGCTAGAGTAGCATTTGACCCCTATCGAGTCAAACTAAACGTGTCTATCTCGCGGCGCGCGGCCCGTCGATACGTTGTCGAGTTCGGACATCTGTGCTATCGTTGCGGCCAAGAGGGAGGCCGTGGAGGACGCAAAGCGCAGGCTGTTCGATCGTCTGTGGACGGAAATCCGTGACAAACGGGTCGTCGAAGCGATGGGACGGGTCCGCCGCGAAGAATTCGTGCCCGAAGGCGTCCGACAGCTGGCCTACGAAGACGCCCCGGCGCCGATCGGAGACGGACAGACTATCTCCCAGCCGTACATCGTGGCTATGATGTTGAGCGCTCTCGAGCTACGGCGGACGGACCGGGCGCTCGAACTGGGAACCGGCAGCGGGTATCAAGCCGCGATTCTGGCCGAGCTGGCGGCCGAGGTCGTCTCCGTCGAAAGGATACCATCCCTTGCCGAGTCAGCTCGGCAGCGCCTGGCATCCCTGGGCTACACGACGGTCGAGGTTGTGATGGCCGAACACCGCCTTGGGTGGCCGAAGGCCGCTCCATACGACGGGATCGTCGTAGCCGCCGGCGCGCCCAAGCTACCGCGCGAGTTGATGGACCAGATGGCCATCGGTGGCAGGCTCGTTGTCCCAGTCGGTTCGAAGCACTCCCAGGACCTGATGAAGGTTAGCCGATCGAAGGAGTCCTATTCGGTCGAGACCCTGGGGCCGTGCCGTTTCGTACCTCTGATCGGCGAGGGCGCGCCTGGGCAGAGGGTCTCGACGACGCTTAGTGGTCGCGTGGGATTCAACACCCCTTTGCCCAATATGCGAATCGATCGAACACGCCACCGCTGGGGGCGTAGACATTTTCAAGCTCACGACGCATGATGTGAGCAGCCCACTGCGGGCTTGAAGCCAGGAAAATGGACGTGACAACCACGGCCGTCAACTACGAAGTGGTTATAGGGCTTGAGGTCCATAGCCAACTCCTGACGAAGAGCAAGATGTTCTGCTCATGCGGAGCGGACTACCAGGACGCATCACCTAACACGATGGTGTGCGAAGTTTGCATGGGGATGCCGGGGGTTCTCCCGGTGATCAACCGGCGGGCCGTGGAACTGGTAATCGCGACGGGCCTTGCGCTGGAGTGCTCGATTTCGCGCGAGACCAAGTTCGACCGCAAGAACTACCCCTACCCTGACCTTATGAAGGGCTACCAGATCTCGCAGTACGACCAGCCCATCGCCAAGAACGGCAAGCTGACGGTTCAAGTCGACGAAGGCGAGAAGACCGTGGGCATTACCAGAGTCCACCTGGAAGAGGACGTCGCCAAGCTGCTCCACCGCAACGGCTCGAACGGTGACGGGTACAGCCTGCTCGACATCAACCGCGCGGGCGTCCCTCTTATGGAGACAGTGAGTGAGCCCGACATGAGATCGCCGGACGAGGCGAAGGCGTATTTGACGACCCTGCACACGATACTTCGCTACATCGGCGCCAGCACCGCCAATATGGAAGAGGGCAGCTTTCGGTGCGACGCCAACATCAGCGTCAGACCGGAGGGGTCTGACGAACTTGGCGCCAAAGTCGAAGTAAAGAACATGAACAGCTTTCGCTCCGTACACGCAGCGCTCGAGTACGAGACGGGGCGGCAGATACGCATGGCAAGAGAGGGAGAGAGGATCGAGCAAGAGACGCGAGGTTGGGTCGATGACCGGGGAGTGACAGTCAGTCAGCGCTCAAAGGAGTACGCGTCGGACTACCGCTACTTCCCGGAGCCGGACCTGCCGTTGGTAGTTATCGAACCGGGATGGGTAGACGAGATACGCGCCACGCTGCCTGAGCTTCCCCAAGCCAAGAAGGCCCGTTTCATCGATCAGTACGCGCTGTCGTCATACGACGCCGGCCTCCTCACGACCTCGAAGGGAACAGCCGATTTCTTCGAGACCGTCTTGGAAACAGGTCCAGGGTCCCCCGAAACTCGGCCTTGGGCCAAGTCGGTCAGCAATTGGATGTTAGGTGAAGTGGCGAGGCTGTTGAACGAAACTGGAACTGAGATCCAACACATCAAAGTCAAACCGCAGCATTTGGCGGAGCTCATCGAATTGGTGGAAGCCGGAACGCTGAGTAACAACATGGCGAAGACCGTTTTCGAAGAGATGTTCGCGACCGGTCGGCCACCAAAGGAGCTTGCGGACGAACAGGGTATGGTGCAGCTCAGCGAAGAAGATTCCGTACGCCCTGCGGTCGAGGAAGCCGTTTCCGCAAATGAAGAGGCGGTCGCCGACTACCTGAACGGCAAAGATGGTGCGATGCGCTATCTCATCGGCCAGGTGATGAGGATCACCAAGGGCAAGGCTAATCCTCAGGTAGCTTCAAAACTCGTCAAAGAAAAGCTCGAGTCGCGAAGGTGAGGGAATGAGACCCAGCTTCGGTTCAAACGGAGCGCGCAACGGCGGTCGGACGCCTGAGCCGGCCCCCGGGGTTGTCGGGCGATTCTTCTACTTCGGTCTAGGTGTAAAGCGGTGGCTGCTTATTACCGCGGCAGGGATCGTGGTGTCCTCGACCGGGCTTGCCATAGTCATCAAGCGAGTGCTGTCCCCTTACCTACCGAATCTGTTGCCATGGCAGCTCGAGGGCGTGATCCTGGCGATTGTAGGCCTGACAGCAATACTGTTCGGGATCTACGGCCTCTATCGCTCGGTTGGACCACTATTGTTCTCCTCGTCCAGCATCGACGCCTTGACCCATACCTTGTACACCCGGCGTTCCTTGGGTCGCGGCCCCAGGATAGTCGTCATCGGCGGCGGGACCGGACTGTCGGTCCTATTGAGAGGGCTCAAGGTGTACACCGACAACTTGACAGCCATAGTCACGGTTGCGGACGACGGAGGGTCTTCTGGCCGTTTGAGACGAGAGATGGGAGTAATCCCGCCAGGCGACTTCCGGGCTTGCCTGGTCGCTCTATCCGATGACGAGACTCTTGTTAGCGAGCTCTTCCAGTACAGGTTCGATCAGGGAAACGGCCTGGAGGGACATAGCTTCGGCAACCTCTTCATAGTCGCGATGTCCAACGTCACTGGCAGCTTCGAGGAGGCCCTCTACGAGTCGAGCCGCGTGTTGAACGTGCGTGGCCAGATTCTACCCGCCACGATGGCGAACCTGCATCTCGAAGCGATCATGAGGGATGGGAGGCTCGTGCAGGGAGAGTCAGCGATCACCGGGTCCGGCGGTCCGATCGACCGCGTTTCGATCGAACCGCACAACGTCGAGGCCTACCAGCCTGCCGTCGATGCGATTCGGGAAACACAGCTGATTGTCATGGGACCCGGGAGCCTCTATACGAGTCTATTGCCAAACCTGCTAGTGTCTGGGATCGCTGAGGCCATCAAGGCGTCGGACGCGCGCAAGATATATGTATGCAACGTGGCGACCCAGCCGGGCGAGACGGACGGTTACTCGGTGGAGGACCATGTCGAAGCGCTTCAGGCACATACCTTTCCGACCATCGCCGATCGAGTAATCGCCAACGATCGGCTGGTCGAACCGGGGCCAAGGTTCGAAGCCAGGCCCGTTGGTTTCTCCAGAACGAAGATGGAGGTTGCCAAGTTAGTCACTGCCGACCTGGTCGAGAACGATCACCCACTCAGGCACGATCCGGTCAAGCTGGCTAAGCTGGTTATCGATGTGTATGATGGGAACGAAACCGTGTTGGCTTCAGCCGCGCCGGCAACGGTCGGATAGGCAATCGAAACGACTGACATTTTGGCCGGCGAGCTACATACCTCTCTCTCCAAGGCGGACCTCAAATGAGCGGGACAATGAATCTGGTCCAAATACTCTTATCCATCGCCCTGGTGGTTGTTATCCTTCTTCAGGTGCGCGGGCAAGGGACGGGGCTGTTCGGGTCTGCCGAGAGCTCGTATCGAACACGAAGAGGGATCGAAAAGACCCTCTTCCAGCTCACGATCGTTCTGGTGGTCGTATTTCTCACGACATCCATCATTAGCGTTCGGGTATTCTGACCGGCCTTCTGCGCGCTCCCGCCCTGTCCGAGCCGCAATGTCCTCGATTATCACTCTGACCACCGACTTCGGGGTCGAAGACGGCTATGTCGGAGCTATGAAGGGCGCAGTCTTCGCCACTACCGGCTCGACCACCATCGTCGACATATCTCACGACATACCTCCTCAAGACGTGGCCCACGCCGCGTACGTGCTGTGGACCGCGTCTTCGTACTTCCCGCCAGAGACCGTTCACGTCTGTATCGTGGACCCGGACGTCGGGACTTCTCGGCGTGCGATCTCGCTCGAGGGCCCTGGGGGCCGTTTCGTAGGGCCGGACAACGGGGTCTTTACTCACGTATTGACGAGTGGACCGCGACGAAACGACGTGGAAGCCGACGGGCCGACAGATGAGGTGAGTTTCCTGGAGCCCATGGCCGTCAGAGTGCCCGATGGGTGAAGGGCGTACATGCTCACGAACGTCGAGTTCTGGCGACCCGAAGTCAGCAACACCTTCCACGGCCGAGACATCTTCGCACCCGTCGCCGGACATCTGGCCAGTGGCGTTGAGGCTCGAAAACTCGGCCCCCGGCTAGAGGAAGTTACGGTACTCAACCTCGCCTCTCCGGCTGCTGGGGAGACGGAAATCGAGGGACGGGTCATACACGTCGACCGCTTCGGAAACTTGATCACCAACGTTCACGCGTCGGACGTCCGGCCTGGCCCAGTCGAGGTGGCAATAGGCAACGCGGTGATATCCGGGATCAGCCGTAACTATGCTGAGGGCGACGGTCTGGTTGCCCTAATCGGCAGCAACGGCTATCTAGAGGTCGCGGCGAGGAACGGAAGTGCGGCCAGGGAACTGTCAGCGGGCGTGGGCGCCTCCGTGACGGTGGCACCTTCTTCGACCGGCCCGCGCGACGCTGCTGGAAACCTATCTCAAACCTGAAGCTTGAGAACCCTGGTTTCAACAGCACGACTGATCCGAGTAACCGCAGCTTTGGCCGCTGTGGCGGCTCTCGCAGCCACGTCAAACGCCACCGCTCCTATTGAGGCGGATGGACCGATCGGTTCGGCGCTGACCGACCTCACGCCTTTTGATGTCGAAATGGCATTCCCGGACCTCTCGTTCTCCCAAATGGTCCATATCGCGGACGCCGCCGATAGCACGGGGCGGCTATGGGTCGTTCAGCAGAACGGTCAAGTCCTGGTCTTTATCAACGAGCCGAGAGCTTCCTCGACCAACATCTTCCTGGACATCGGGACCCAACTCAGCGCCACGGGGGGTGAACAGGGGCTTCTCGGACTGGCCTTCGACCCTAGCTACTTCTCCAACGGCTACTTCTACGCTAACTACACGGCGCCGACCCCGCTACGGTCCGTCATCTCGCGGTTCACCGTGAGCTCCACCGACGCCAATCTCGCCGATCCGAATAGCGAACTGGTGCTACTGGAGGTTGAGCAGCCTTTTGGCAATCACAACGGCGGCATGCTGGCGTTCGGCCCAGACGGCTACTTGTATGCGAGCCTGGGAGACGGCGGCTCAAGCGGCGATCCTGGTGGCCACGGCCAAAACAGGACCACGCTCCTCGGGAGCGTCCTCCGCATCGACGTCTCAGCGGCAACGCAGGCGCAACCGTATTCGGTCCCTGCGGACAATCCATTTGTCGGAGCAGGCGGCGGGGTCCGCGAGGAACTCTGGGCGTACGGTCTCCGCAATCCGTGGAGGTTCTCGTTCGATCCGCCGACCGGACAGCTCTGGGTCGGCGACGTTGGCCAGAACCACTACGAAGAGGTGGACGTCCTCAAGCCCGGTCGCAACTACGGTTGGAACGTCATGGAGGGAGCCCACTGCTACCCGCCTCCGGGGGCGGTCTGCGACCAGACTGATCTGGAGCTGCCGGTAGCCGAGTACGCTTACTCAGAAGGCTGCTCAATTACCGGCGGCCGTGTCTACCGCGGAACTCGCGTCTCTGACCTGGCCGGCGCCTACGTTTACGGCGACTACTGCTCCGGGAAGATATGGGGGCTGCGCTACGAAGCAGGCTCGGTCATCGAGCAAGCTCTCCTCATAGACACGAACTTGACGATCACGTCTTTCGGAGTAGACCAACAGGGGACCCTGTATATCATCCCCTACAACGGCGCCATCCACAGATTCGTCGCTCGCCCCGCCGTGGTGCCCGTACCGGCGGCGACAGAGCTCATACTGGTTGTGCTGGCCGCGTCCCTAGGCGCCACATCAGTACTAGTCCAGGTAGTGAGTCGTCGGAGGCGTCAGCTGCGTCTGGCGAGGCTTGCGAAGTAAGAGTTCGAGCCCCTTATGTAGAAGGGTGGTCGCCCGGGACGCCCGAGATCAGCCGCGCCTATGCAGTCTCCTTGGCCCTTCCGTGCTTCCACCCGGTCCCTTGTGACGTGTCCTCCAGGACAAACCCGGCCTCCGCCAGTTGCACACGAATGAGGTCTGCCAGCTCGTAGGCCTTCGCGGACCGGAGTTGGGAGCGGGTCTCGACAAGGGCCTCGATCAGTGCGTCAGGACTGCCGTCGTCGCCGTCACGGTCCTGGACCGCCTTCTCCAGACGACCGGCCAGGTCGAGCTCGCCGCTGTTCCGTATCTTGTTGGCGATACTAGCCGATAGGTCGCGGAGGAGGGCACGGTCGGCCGCGCTGTCGACGTTGGGAGGTGTAAGCGTCAGCCCGAGAACACCGGCCAATTCCTTCAACGTTCCTTGTGCAGTTGAGACGTCGGTCCCATCCTCGACCGAACGATTGATCTCGTGGGCCAGGTCAAACAGGGCCGCGATCGCGCGAGGCGTGTTGAGGTCTTCGTCCATGGAGTCGATGAACTTCTTACGGTACGGCTCAGCATCCAGAGTCGCGGCGCCGGTCGTCCGAGCGGCGAGAGACATCGCGTTCCGCAGCCGCTCGGCGGCCCGCTCTTGTGCTGTAAGGGCCTCCTCGTCGTACGTCGCCGGGCTCCTGTAGTGGCAGCTCAGGAAAAAGAGCCGGAGAGCGTCCGAGGAGAATCGTTGAAGGGCCTCGCCGATGGTAATGAAGTTGCCCGAGGACTTGCTCATCTTGTCGCCGGCCAGCCGGAGAAGCCCGTTGTGGACCCAGAATCGGGCCATCGCGGCGCCTCCGGTGTAGGACTCGGACTGAGCGATCTCGTTCTCGTGGTGGGGGAATATCAGGTCTTGGCCGCCTCCGTGGATGTCTAGCGTTTCACCCAGATACGTCAGTGCCATGGCGCTGCACTCGATATGCCAGCCGGGCCGTCCCTTTCCCCAAGGGTTGTCCCAACCCGGCTCGCCCGGCTTTTGGCTCTTCCACAGCGCGAAGTCCATGACGTCCTGCTTGCTTTCGTCGATTTCCACACGGGCCCCGGCCTTCATACTGTCCAGGCTACGGCGGCTCAATTTCCCGTATGCAGTGTTCTGGCGTACGCGATAGTAGACGTCGCCGTTCACAACGTAGGCGAAGCCTTTTTCGACCAACGCGCCGATCATCTCGAGCATCTTCGGGATCTCGCGCGTCGCCCGCGGGTAGAGGTGGGCGGGGAGAACGTTGAGGGCCGCCATCTCCGTCCCATAACGTTCGATGTTTCTGTCGGCGAGCTCCTCCGTTGAAATGCCTAGCTCCGCGGACCGCGCGATCATCTTGTCGTCGATATCCGTGAAATTCTCGACGTGTTTGACCTCATGTCCGCTGTATTCGAGATACCGGCGTAGAACATCGAAGACGACCGCCCGCATCGCGTGCCCCACATGAGACGCCGAGTAGGGCGTAAGGCCGCAGACGTACATCTTGATGGTGTCGCCGATCGGAGTGAGGGTCTCGGTAGAACGGGTAAGAGTGTTGTAGAGCTTCATTCCGAAGGTTCTAGCGTGGCCACGCAGAGGGCTGCGATTCCTTCACCACGGCCTACGAACCCGAGGCCATCGGTCGTAGTCGCCTTGACGTTGACGAGGCTGCGGTCCAGCGTCAGATGCGTCGCGAGGCTTGCTTGGATCTGGGGAATCGAGGGGCCAAGGACCGGACGTTCGGCGAGTATTGTAGCATCGACATAGGTGGCCTGCCATCCGCCGGCGGCGACGAGGCCGACCGTCTCACTGAGTAACTCGGTGCTCGCGATGCCTTCCAACCGCGAGTCACCGGACGGGAAATGGACGCCGATGTCCCCCAGGCCGGCGGCGCCCAGCAAGGCGTCGATCACGGCATGCGCCAGCACGTCACCGTCGCTATGACCGGAGAGGCCCTTCTCGAACGCGACTGACACCCCACCCAGCACCAGGTCGCGGCCTTCGACGAGCGGGTGCACATCGAACCCGATACCGGAACGGGCGCTCATTCCCGGGCCTGTCGTGCCCTCAGCACTGCTTCAGCGATGGCAACGTCCTGAGGTGTGGTGATCTTGAAGTTTTCGTACGAACCTGCGAACACTCGTACCGTTCCTCCAATCCGTTCAACCATCGAGGCGTCGTCGGTAACGTCGTGGCTTATGCGATTGTGGGCTCTACGCAGCGTGTCTACGGCGAACAGCTGAGGAGTCTGTACGTGCCATAGCCGACTGCGATCGAGCGTCTCCGTAACGACTCCGTCCGAGTTCGCTGATTTTATCGTATCCCTGACCGGCACGGCCGACACCGCGGCTCCCGTGTGCCGGACCTCCCGAAGTCCTCGGGCAATGATGCCCTCATCGACGAACGGCCGGGCGGCGTCGTGGACGATCACCCACGCCATCTCTCCTATTCTCTCCAACCCGCTTCTCACTGAGTCCTGTCGCCGAACGCCTCCAAGGCATACCTCGGACACCTTCTCCCAGCCCGATTCAGAGACCAGTTCCTGGGCACGTTCCATCTTGTCAGGAGACGTGACCAGGACTATCGAATCGACTTTTGGCGAATCGTTCAACGTCTTGAGACTGTAGCTGACCAACGGCCGTTCAAGCAGCGAAAGGAACACCTTGTCAACGGCTCCCATCCTTCTGCTCGAACCAGCTGCGAGCACGATCGCCCCGACGGTCCCGTCGGGAACACCCTGGTCCTGTGTCTGCATTACGTATTCTCCGCTCTTCTCTAGTTATAATACCTCTGAAGCTGGACCGACTGGTATTGAGAAGGAAGGGGCGAGACCGTGCGCAGGTTTCTGCGCAGGCTACTGATCGCCGCCGGAGTCCTCCTAGGCCTCGTGATGCTCGGCACGTGCGTCACGCCTCAGGGCCGGGCTGCCGTTCGGACCGCGCTATTCATCCCCCAGGTCCTTCCAGGCATCCCGATCAAGCCGCAAGAGTGGGTGACTCCTGACCCGGTATGGCGGGAGATTACCTACCCTAAGGCCGATGGCCTGGGTACCGCAGACCTCTATTTGCCGGGCGGCTCCGGTGAGCACAGCGCCGTCCTCTTTTTCCTTGGCGTTGTGGCCGAGCCTCCACGACAGGACCAGCGGGTCGTAGCTCTGGCCGAGGGACTCGCCAGGGCGGGAATGGTGGTCATGCTCCCCTGGCTCGAAACGCAGGAGCAGCAGCGCCTCTCCATCGACGACATCGACCATCTCGTGCATGCGTTCCAGTACCTCAGAGGCCTTGATCGGGTCGACCCCGAGCGAGTTGGTATGGGCGGCATTTGTACCGGTGCCTCCATGGCAACCGTTGCCGCCCAGAACGACCGGATCCGAGACCACGTTAAGTTCGTCAATTTCTTCGCCGGTTATTACGACATGTTCGACTATGTCAAGGCGATGGGTAGCAGAAGCCGGTTCGGAGACGACTACGTTGCACCATGGGAAACCGACGACCTCCCCCTCCGAGTGCTCCGCTATCACCTGATAGACGGCGTATCGGACCCTGAAGACCGGGCTTTGCTAACTAACATCTTCTACGACAAGAAAGATAGCCAAGACGACCTGACCGCTCTGCAAACGTCCGAAGCTGTGGCCGCTTACCGCCTCTTGAAGGGCGCGCCTCACGCCGAGGTCGACGGGCTCGTCGATGCCCTCGCGCCCAAGACCAAGGATCTGATGCGCCGGATTTCGCCGAGCACGAACATCGACAAGCTGAAGGCGCGCGTCCTTATCATGCACGACCGTGCTGACAAGCTGGTGCCATCGGAAGAGTCCGGCAGGTTCGCTAGAGCTCTGGGCGTCGGGAACACTTATTACACCGAGTTCTCGTTCTTCCAAAAGCAGATACAAGTGCACGTCGACGAAGACGGAGGTGTCGGCCCGCTCGACTATACCCGTGAAGCGTGGAAACTATTCCTGCACATGTACAACATAATGAGAGACATCTCGTAAGGTGACCTAGACCTTTTCATTGTCAGAAAGGGCCGGACCAGACCGTGATCCGCCGCGCTTGTCCTTAATCCATCGAAGGGTTCACCACTGGCGGATAGTCGCACATCCGTCCGTGCAGAGCTTCCCCCCCTTTTGCAAAGAGGGTTTCCGTTCAGAGCTTCCCCCCCTTTGGAAAGGGGGTTAGGGGGGATTTGCCCCTGTCGAACGACGAGCCGGTCCGTCATTCCGGCGAAAGCCGGAATCCAGCGGTCGCCGTTCGTCTCTGAGTCCGTCGAAGGACCGTGGAGGTGACTTCCGGGACTTTAACTAACAAAGTCCGATGGTAGAATGTAACGTCACGAAGCAAATGGTAATTCGGAGCCAAGCCCATGCCGAAAAACTACTGGATGGTTGTCCAGTCGCCGGAAAATTTTCGCATCAGCAAAGAGCGAGGATTCGACGTACACGGGCTGACGCATCGACAGAGGCGGCGCGCCCAGCGGATCGAGCCTGACGACCGGATCCTCTTTTACGTGTCCGGAATCCGCAAGTGGACCGCGACGGCAACCGTCACGTCCAAGTACTTCGAGGACCGGACTCCGGTCTGGCAGAGTAACGGGCAGCGCGAGGAATACCCCCTTCGGGTACATATGTCGCCGCTGATCGTTCTCGCCGAACCCGACTATATCGACGCCTTGGATCTCGGGCCCAGGCTCGAATACGTGAAGCGCTGGGCGCCGGAGCAGTGGCCACTCGCATTCGTCGAAACGCTTCATATCTTGCCGCAGAGAGACTACAGGCTCATCGAAGGCGAGATGAAGCGCGTCAAGTCGAAGCGCAGAAGGCGACGGGACCGCGGCCAGAGGCGGGACCGTTCTCAAAGGCAGGACGGGAAGCGCACCTCAGCCGAGCGGGACGAGGCAGTGTCCGAGCCAGAGGCCATAACACCCACAGTCGAGAATGAGGTTACGTCAGAGGCTGAAGCCCGCACTGGTCAGAGGCAGCCTGATGAAATAGACACGGCGCCCGGGGCGCAGGCAATTCGTCATTCCGGCGAAGGCCGGAATCCAGCAGACCCGCTCGAGGTCGCGTCAGAATCAGAAGCTGCTCAAATCGAACCGGAAGAGGTCGGCGTGGCGCCCGAGCCACAGCCAATTCGTCATTCCGGCGAAAGCCGGAATCCAGCAGACCCGAACGACGTCGCGTCAGAGGCGGAGGTTGCTCAAGTCGAGCTGGAAGAGATCGACGTGGCACCCGAGCCACAGGCGGTCGAAGCTTCGGATGAACCGGTCGCCGATGAGCCTGTAGCTAGCACGGAGACCGCCGAGAATCACTCGGCGTCGGACGCCTCAGCGACCGACTCGACGTAGAAGTTCTCTTCGTACAACTCGGCGACCCGGTCCAGAAACTCTTGCGGGATTTCCTCGGTGTGCGGCGCCGCCGCGAACTCCTCGAGTTGCGGCAGGTTCGTGACGTTAGGTAGCACTGACGCGACCTTTGGCCCCGCCAGCGCGAACCTGATGGCGATTTGTCCGATGGTCGAATCTATGCCCTCTGTGAGGAAATCGAGAGTCGCCACCTTCTGAAGGCTCTGCTCAAGCCACTGCCGGCGACGGTGGCTTCGATGGTCACTCGCGTCGAACACCGTGTCCTTGGAGTAGGTGCCGTCCAGCATCCCCGAAGCGTGCGGCACCCGTGTCATGAGACCGGTGTCATTCTCTTCGGCTATGGGGAAGAAGCGATTGGCCGGGTCCTGCTCCAGGATGCTGTAGATTATCTGAAGAGTTGGGGTGCTACGCTCCTTCATCGACGCCTCACCTTCTTCGAACCAGCCGATGTCCGGTCCTAACGCCACACCGTAGTAGCGAATCTTGCCCTCCGAGGCGAGCTCGTCGAGGGTATCAAAGACCTCGTCCCTTTCGATGGTGTCGATGCGGGGGTTGTGTAGCTGGTAAAGGTCGATGTAATCGGTGCCGAGACGGCGCAGGCTCTGCTCGCAGGCGCTTCGGATAAACTCCGGGTCGAAGTTCTGCGGCCGCTCGGTGTGTCCTTCTCTCGGCGCGTCGTCGTAGATGTCGTAGCCGAACTTGGTGCAGAGAATGATCTCGTGGCGCTTTCGGCCCAAGGCCTTGGACACTATCTCCTCGCCGTACCCGTCGCCGTACGCGTCCGCCGTGTCGAACAGGTTGATCTCGAGGTCGTAGGCCTTCTGTAAAAGACCTACGCCCTGCTCTTCGGTGATCTTCCCCCACCAGTTAGTGGCAACGGTCCAGACGCCGAAACCGACTTCCGAGACTTCGAGGTCCGTGGCACCAAGCGTTCTGAACTTCATTCTGCCGCCCTTGCGGTCGACGCGCCTGCAAGCGCACCTCCGCTATCTGCCAAGGTAGCTCTGATCGCGTCGACCTTCCGGTTGTAGTCTAGATCGGAGAGCGCCGGAGACATAAAGCCGAGAGGTATGTCCTGACCGAGCTCGACCCAGGACTTGCAGCCGACAAATTCGTCGAGGACCGGAACGGCCTGGGGCTGCTGAAGCTCGTAGACCCTGAGCAGCAAGACCGTCAGCGGCTGCTTGGGGCGCCAGTGGAGTCTCTTGTGCGCGTAGTCGTCAGCCCAGATGTGGAAGGGCGAGAGGCTGACCAGCGTCTCGCCATCTCTCAGCTCGAAGACGTCGGTGACCTGACACCATCGGGCGAGAGTCACCAGGCTGTCCACGTCGTCTTCTTCGAGAGTCCTCGCAAGGTCGGAGTGGGAGTCGTTCTTGAGCAACTCGGCTTTCTGGTGCTCGTACGTTGGATACAACAGAAACTCAGGGTGTACGACCCGGAACTCCTTGTCTTCCCGGTGTATCCCACCTTTTCTGAGGACCATAATCTGCTTTCCGGCGGCCAAAGCGTCGACGGCAACGGCCCACTCTTTGAGAGCGAGGGCGGCCGATGGTGGAAGGAAGGTCACTAGTGGATACCTCTCGGAACGAACTCTGGTCACTGCCATTATAGTTGGCAGACTAGGCGGCGTCGACGGGTCCCGATCGTCGGGAATCCTACCCACCGGACCCGCTCATCCTGAGCAACCATACATCCGCAGGGCGGTCAAAACGTATGAAAGCAACTCGCTTTGCTGCGTACGTAGGGGCAGTGCCCCCGTGCCTGCCCTGGCGCTCCCGCAAGGCCCTCAAAAACCGAGCAGTTACTTGAGAGCCCACCAGTCCGCTCCTGGGGTCCGGCTCTGTCCCCCCTTTGAAAAGGGGGGTTGGGGGGATTTGACCCACGGTAATTAGATACAACCGCAAGCTGAAAGTGAGCAACCATACATCCACAGGGCGGAAGAAACGTATGAAAGCAACTCGCGTTGCTGCATACATAGGGGCTGTGCCCCCGCGCCTGCCCTGGCGCTCCCGCAAGGCCCTCAAAAACCGAGCAGTTACTTGAGAGCCCACCAGTCCGCTCCTGGGGTCCGGCTCTGTCCCCCCTTTGAAAAGGGGGGTTGGGGGGATTTGACCCACGGTAATTAGATACAACCGCAAGCTGAAGTGAGCAACCATACATCCGCAGGGCGGACGAAACGTATGAAAGCAACTCGCTTTGCTGCATACATAGGGGCTGTGCCCCGAAGACCCTGGCTTCCACTAGCCGAACGTATGTGCTACACTGCGAAACAGGGGTATAATCCAAATCCGAGGGATGAATCTGGCCCCCAAACGGGAGGTTCAACATTCTTCAACAGAATTCCACGAACGGTTCGACCGCACTCAGCGTAAGGCAGCAAGCCGCCCTGCCGTACCTCGTAGCTGAGCCTGTGGTCGCTAAAGCTGCAAAGCTACCGGGAATCGACAGGAAAACTGTGTACAACTGGATGAAGGATGAGGAATTTCGGGAAAGGCTCGCTCGAGCCCGCGGTGAGCTGGCGGAATTCACCAAGGTCGAGCTCAAAGGCCTCATGCTTGAGTCTATTCCTCTGTTGAGGGACTTGATGAGAGATCCCGATCCACGTGTTAGATTACGTGCGATCCGAACAGCCCTGTCAGTTAGCTTCAAGGTCAACGATCTCGAACGAGTCGAGCGTCGGCTGGAAATCTTGGACGATGCCATGCCGCTTTGGGCAAAGAGTCGGAACCCATGGCCCAATCGAAGCTAAGGAGCCTGGAAAGGAACTGGTCTTCCAACGGGGCTGAAACGCTCGTCATGTCCCTGACGTACGATTTCGTTGTCGAATGGGAACGGGTTGATCAGCCGGACCCGTTAGCGATGGCGCAAGACCTGTACAGAAGATTGGAAGCCGATGGTATCCACCTACCTGGCTTCATCCGGCTACACAACTACCTTGCGAAGTGCATCAGGAACGGCAATGCTCCTGAGCGGCGTTCGTTAGTCGGGGTCCTCCTACCCTGGTTTACGTGGTCTTAGCGGGGTTTGATTAAAAGTGGTAGGCATCTTCGGCATTTCTAGGTGCGTCCCGATGCCACATCGGGACGCCCGAAGCGTTCCGACCAAGCTGGTCCGTTGTTCTGATAAGGTCGTTCTGCCTGCTTTTGATCACACCCGTCTTAGCGCCAGGCTTTGACTGAAAGTCCTTTGTTGGTCTCAGCGCGGCCGGCGAGAGCCGCTCGGAAGCCGAAACAACGGGGTTTGGAGTGAGCACTCAGCTTCGAATTGAATGGCGTAATGTGGCCGCTGCCGCCGTGCTGCTGATCTCGGTGGCGGTCGCCTGTGGCTCCGACGACTCCACACCGACGGCCGTGCCGTCGCCTGCCGCGTCCAGCGGCTTGGCCATAGTCCTCGGTGACATCGACCCCCTGGACCCCGCTAAGAAGGTAAGGCGTTTCCAGCCATTGGCGGACTATCTAGCCGATAACCTCAAAGAATTCGGGATCTCCGAAGGGCGCGTCGTGATCGCGAGCAGTATCGAGGATATGGACCGCCTCATGAATGAGGGTCAGGCGGATGTCTATTTCGATAGCCCCTTCCCTACTCTGGCGGTCCAGGAGATCGCAGATTCCGAAGTAATCCTCCGGAGGTGGAAAGAAGAGGTACCGACCTACTGGAGCGTGTACCTAGCAAACCGCGGGAGCGGTATCTCCACCGTGGAGGGTTTCGTCGGGAAGGTCATCGCGTTTGAAGAGCCATACTCGACATCGGGGTTCCTCTTACCGGCTGGCACTCTCGTTAGCAGAGGGTTCAAGTTAAGGGAGGTTGAGGGGCCAGATACGGAAGTCGCGGCTGATGAGATTGGCTACTTCTTCTCCGGCGACGAATTTGTGATGGGCGCGGTCGAAGGACGTCGGACGCTGCTCGACCGCACTGAAGAGCGGCTAGAGGTCGCAGCGCCGATCACAGCCGGGAGGGACGTACTCGGAGCGGTGTACGTCTCTTACGGCGTTGAAGCTGTGGAGGCGAAAATCAGTAGCCTGACTGTCCAGAGAGTCTGGCAGTTCCTAGCTATTGTCTTGATCGGCGGTGTCGTTTCCTACGGAGTCGCACAGTACTTTCTTCGCCCCGTTCGACGCCTTGTTAACGCGACGCGGAAGGTCGCTGCCGGCGACCTGACATTCGAGGCCCACCAGAGCCGGAACGACGAGATCGGGGACCTGAGTCAGGCCTTCGAGAAAATGACGGAGAGCTTGCAGGACTCGCAGGACCGACTAGACCAGCGCGCCCGCGACCTGGCGTCTTCCAATGAGCGACTCGAGCTCGAAGTCGACGAGCGCAAGCGCATTGAAGCCGAGCTGCACCAGTCGCGCACACGCATAGTGGAGGTGGCAGAGTCACTGAGGCGCGAGATATCGCACAACCTACACGGCTCGCTGCAAAACAAGATTATCTTACTCATGCACCAGATCGACGAAGCGCTCGACCCAACGTCACAAAATAATCTGACATCTGAGCTGGCCGACATTCGCGTCAAGCTCGAGGAGATCGTTGAGAAGGATGTACGCCAGGTCAGCTTGCGCCTGTATCCATCTATCCTGCGGCGTGGTCTGACGGCAGGGCTTCAGTCGCTGGCGGACCGTTTTGAGTCTGCCGTCACCGTCGACATGGAGCTGGATGCGGACCTGACGCGACGCGAGCGGACCAATTCGAGGCTGATTCCGGAGCGGGTGCGGCTGGCGGCCTATCGAGTTGCAGAGGAAGCGTTCACGAATGTGATCAAACACTCCGGCGCGAGCAACGTGTCGGTCGAGCTCACTGCGCCGTCGGACCAGTTGCTGCGTTTGAACGTCAGGGACGACGGCAGCGGATTCGAGCCGGGCGCACACTCGGACGGCATGGGGATAGGCACGATGAGCGACTATGCCCAAGTGGTAGGGGGCACGTGCGTAGTTACGAGCTCCCCAGGGGGCGGGACCACGGTATCGACGGTACTCCCGATGTCGGAGAATGGCGCGCGTCCTCCCAAGGATTCGACGCCGGGCACTGCTACAATCGCGCAATCTCTACCGGTTGAGCCGACGGAGGACCCGTATGAGTAACGTTCCCATGACTCGCCCGGAGGAAGTGCTGGCCGCACACGAGACCAACTACTTCCACTCGTCTACCTTCGTCGAGCTGAACGACGGACGCATTCTGCACGCCGCGAACACGACCTTCACGACCTCCGAAGACGGCGGCATAACGTGGTCGGAGCCGTTCGAGCGTCGCGACACCAACGGCGACCTCGTCGGGGGCGGCTCCACTTCGCTCGTCAAGCTGTCGGGCAACGGAGTCGGGCTGGCGGCGGCGCGCCGAGGGGAGAACGATTCTGGGACAGGAGTGACCGAGAGCTACTCGTACATGGTGTTCTGGCGCTCGGAGGACGGGGGAGAGACGTGGGAGCCGCCCGTGCGCGCGACCTCGGTCGGTCGCAACTCACACGCCTATCAGGACGTGTTGCTGCGCACGTCCTCCGGACGAATCGTCCTTCCCTTGTACGGAGGAATGGGCCAGACGGCCGGGCCGGACGTCCCTCGAACGCCCATGACCGGGAAGCTCCTGAACGGGCAATGGACGACCACGTCTGCCCACTTCTGGAGCGGGGGTGGGATGGGCTTCTCGTGGGTCGTCTACTCGGACGACGACGGCAGGACGTGGCGCCAGAACGAAGATGGCGAACTGGTGATTACGGTCGACTACGCTGCCCTCGCCAGCCCGATTGGGGAGCCCACGGTAACGGAGGTGTCACCGGGGAAGCTCCTAATGTTTTTCCGCACCAAGATGGGCCGGGTTTTCCAGGCCTGGTCGCACGACGATGGCACAACCTGGACACGACCCCAGGGCACATCGCTAGCCGCTACGACGACTCCGGCCCAGATACGGACGATTCCCTCGACGGGTCACCTGTTGGTCGTCTGGAACCAGGAGAACGAAGAAGACGTCAAGCGGGGCTTCAACCGGACCCGGTTGTCGTCGGCGATAAGCCGGAACGGTGGAAGTGTGTGGGAGTTCTTCCAGAATATCGAGTCGATGCACGAGGAAACGAGGGTAGAACCGGGCCCATTCCGCGCCAACCGTCCGGCCGAGCAGTACTTGCCGCCCGGAGTGCCGGCCCTGGAGCGAGAGGGCGACTACATCGAGACGGTCGACTTCCACGGCCGGTGGTCCTATCCCTCGGTGCTCGTACTGAAGGACCGGGTCTTGGTGGCATACACGTACTCCCACTACGAGGAGCATCCGGAGACGGCCGAGCTGGTACACAGCAGGACGAAACCGGGCGGGTTCAACCAGAAGCTAAAGGTGCTTCCGCTGACGTGGTTCTACGGTGGCAAGGAGCCGGCGGACAACCCGTTCTTGCCGCGGGCCCACGATCCGGCACAGCCTTAGGTTGCTGCACCAAGGGTATTGTCTGGTGCGCTGAGTCCAAACTCTGCGCGGCTTACGGCACGATGCTGACGATCCTGTTGTGTATTGGATCGGATAGGAAGATGATGCCTTCCTTGGATACGGCCAAGGCTGCCGGGGGCCCAAAGTGCTCGAAAGTGACATCAACAGCGTTTCCTTCCTCGGCCCTCCTCGGGAAGGCGCTCTGTATCAACCCGCCGACCTTAGCGCCGCCGTCCGCCAGGGTGGTGATGATGCCGGAGGTCAGGTCTATCTTGCGGATGCGGTCGTTGCCGGTGTCCGCGACATAGAGGCTTCCGTCGGGTCCTACGGCCACACCGGTCGGTGCAGCGAGCATGGCGCTGTCGGCAGGCCCACCGTCGCCTGAGAACCCCTGTCCCGTAGGCTTGATCACGTACGTGGGGTCCGGGTGAGTCGCCGGGGCGACTTTCCGATACCGGCCAGCGTGATGATGATTCCGGTGGTGCCATCTATCCTACGGATGCGCTGGTTGTAGCTATCGGCGAAGTAGATGTTTCCCTGATCGTCGACGTCGATCCCTTGCGGGTCTGCGATACCCGCTTCTGACGCCGGACCGCCGTCTCCCGACAGATCATTCGTGCCCCACCCAGCCAGCGTCGTTACGATCCCGGTCTCGGCGTCCACCTTGCGGACGCGGTTGTTGGCGGTAAAGTAGATGTTGCCATGAGCGTCAACCGCCACACCGACAGGAAATGACATCCAGGAGTCAGTGGCTTGTATGTTTTCTCCGGGATGCTTGACCAGCTTTACTATCTCAGGGATGCCGCCCCCCGCCACCGTCGAGATGACGCCGGTCTCGACGTCCACCTTGCGAACGCGCTGGAAGGTAGCGATGTACAGGTTCCCGGCCCCGTCGATGGCCAGAGCCTCCGGCGATTTGATCTTCGCCTCGATAGCGGGACCTCCGTCTCCGCTGTAACCTGCGCTTCCGGTGCCTGCAAAGGTGGTGATGATACCCGTGGCCGCGTCCACGCGACGGACACGATGGCCTGTTGCGATGAAGAGGTTGTTATCGGAGTCCAACGCGATGCCGAACGGCTCCTCCAAGTCAGCGTCGATGGCAGGCCCGCCGTCGCCTGAGAAAATGCCCTGTCCTGCCCCGGCGTAGACTGCTATGCCTTTGCTAAGGGAAGCTAGGAATTGTGTTTTCTTGGCTTCTTGCTCAGCCGCTAAACGCTGGAGCTCGGCGTCCTCGGCTTTTTTCCGAGCGACTGCCTCTTCTTCGGATGCCTTGGCGGCGGCTTCTTCTCTTCTCCTGGCCTCCTCCTCGGCAGCTTGAGCCTCTTGTTGTCGAACCTCAGCAAGCCGTGCTGCCGCGGCCGCCTCTCGTGCCCTAGCATCAGCGGCAGCCTTCTCCTCGGCGGTGCTCGCAGACGCGACGGCGGCGGCAGCGGCCTGGGACTCTGCGTCCGCTCTCGCTTTAGCATCGGCGGCAGCCTGGGACTCTGCGTCAGCCCTGGCCTTAGCGTCGGAGGCTGCCTGGGCCTCAGAGTCAGCTCTGGCCTTGGCATCGGCGGCAGCCTGGGACTCTACATCGGCGATGGCTTGCGCGTCGGCAGCGGCTCTCGCGGCTTCGTCGGCTCTGGTATCAGCAGCGGCTGAGGCTTCCAACGCCGCTGAGGAGTCGGTGCCGTCGCTATCGACCTCGTCCGCCCCGCCGCAAGAGACGACAATTGCCGCTGCGGACACGATGGCAAGCCGGAATAAGACCGTTCGCCGCAGCCAGGCAGGACCGACCTTCACGACTACTCTATCCACCATGCGTCTCACCTCCCATCCTCAACAAACGGCACGACCATCGACTTTCTGGTATTGGACTTCGAGGTGCCGACCACCTCCCGCGGGAAGAGGGACTTCCGAAATATACTCGAAAGAGAGCAGGACCGGAGGTGTCGCCTACTCTCGGGACTCTGTGTCCTGCAGGTAGAGCAGTGTCGCCTTGACACGAGCGTGGATATCGGGCTCGTTCGATAGCTGGAGTATCTGGTAGATCGCATTGATGTAGGTCTCAACCGACTTGCCGGTTAGGTTGAGGCGCTGGGCGATGGTCGCATTGTTGTGTCCTTGTGCGATCAACTCGAGAACATCTCGCTGCCGGGGCGTGAGCTTGTCTATCGACGAGCCCTGTTTGGGCCGTAGGCTGGTTACCACCGAGGGATCGAGCACCATCATGCCCATGATGCTGCCTTGAATCGCCCGGACGAGAGTTCCGACGTCCGGAGTCGACTGCTTCAGGAGATAAGCCCAGCCCGAGCTGTTTTCGAGCGGGAGGCTTGTGACGTAGCGCCGGTCCCGATGGGAAGAGAGAATCACCACCCCGACTTCCGGGCGCTCTTCCTTGATCTTGACCGCAGCTTCAATGCCGTCCAGATCTCCCTCCAGCTCGATGTCTACTACGAGGGCATCCGGCTTCGTCTTTCTGGCGAGGGCGATCGCCGAAGCCCCATCCCGTGCAACTCCAACGACCTCGAGGTCCGGCTCAGCCGATAGATTGTTCTTCAGTAGCTCACTGAATAGCGCCTCGTCTTCGACCACAAGAAGCTTCGTTTTCTTCAAGTCTTCTCCCGTCCCTTAGTCATTCAGAACTGTTGCTTGTATTCTCCCAGGTGTCAGCATGCCTGTCCACATGGTGGCTACACTTTGCGTGATGAGAGGGTTACCACCGTACGGAATCCTTCGGGGAGCGTAATACTCAAGGCCGTCGTCCGCCCTTACGATAGCATCGATTGGCCCGCACCACGCCGCGTCGAGAGTCCATCCGAAGTATTCATCCCTTAGCCCGAATCCACCGAAGGACGTCCTTGGGGACAGCCCTTGAAGAAGCCAGCGGGTGCTCCTCTGAATCTGGGATAATGATTTTGGAACAGAAACCCGCCCGGAAACAAGGAGCACCCAATAGATGCTGCCACAGAACAAACCCGACCGTATCCGCATCGTCTTTGACGACCATCGCCTGGTGGCCAATGCCGGCCTGCTCCTGCCGGCCACCCTAGCCCGGCACCTGGGCCTGCGGGAACTCGTCGACCATCACCTTGACCTCGGCGGAGCGCCGGGACGGGCGAACACTGGGGACAAGATGCTGACGCTGGTCGCTTCCGCGCTGGCAGGCGGCGACTGCATCGACGACGCCGATGCGCTGCGCGCTGGTGGGACGGTCGGTGTTCTAGGCTGCGTGGTCAAGGCGCCATCCACCCTGGGGACCTTCCTGCGCAGCTTCCGGTGGGGGCATGTCCGTCAACTCGACCGCGTGAGCCGCCAGTTGTTGGCCCGGGCCTGGGCCGCTGGGGCCGGACCCGGCGACTCGCCCCTGACCATCGACCTGGACTCGACCATCTGCGAGACCTATGGACTGGCCAAGGAGGGAGCGCGCCACCACGGCTATACCGGCGCCCGCGGCTATCACCCGCTGCTGGCCATTGCCGCCGGCACCGGCGAGGTGCTGATGTCCCGGCTGCGCGAGGGCCGGGCCAACACCGCCCGTGGCGCCGCCCACTTCCTGCGTGAGACGGTGGGGCGGGTGCGCTACGGCGGGGCCAGGGGACAACTCACGGTGCGGGCCGACAGCGGCTTCTACGCCCACACTGTCGTTGCCGCCTGCCGGGAAATGGATGTCCGCTTCTCTATCACCATCCGCCAGCGCGCCAGCCTGCGGGACCTGATCGAGGCGATACCACAGGAGGACTGGACTC
This sequence comes from Dehalococcoidia bacterium, assembly GCA_965248605.1. Taxonomy (GTDB): domain Bacteria; phylum Chloroflexota; class Dehalococcoidia; order Lucifugimonadales; family CAUZJF01; genus CAUZJF01. Next base: position 2,869,830 of record CBDFJV010000007.1, on the reverse strand, counting down.
CCATTCCCTACTGGACGGACGGCGCCGCCGATGTCGCCGAGACGACTTACACCCCGTTCCAGACCAAGCCGGACGCCGCGCCGGTGCGGCTCATTGTCCGGCGGGTGAAGCCGACGCCCGGTTCCCAGCTCGCCCTCTTCGCCAGATACAGCTATCACGCCTTCATCACCGACCGCGATGGGGAGACGCTGGAACTGGAGGCCGATCATCGCCGCCACGCCGAGGTCGAGAACGCCATACGCGACCTCAAGTACGGCGTCGGGCTGAACCACATGCCGTCGGCGCGCTTCGCCGCCAACGGCGCCTGGCTGGCGGTCCAGGTGATGGCGCATAACCTGGCCCGCTGGACGGCGCGGATTGGTCTGGGCGAGCGGACCGTGATCACCAAGACCCTCAGGCGGCGGGTCTTCGCTCTGGTGGGACGGATCACCCGCTCGGCGCGCCGCCTCACTTTGCATCTCCCCCGGCGCTGGCCTTGGGAAACCCAGTTCAGTCGCGCCTTGGCCCGGCTGCAAGCCATTCCGTTCCCGGCCTGACAGCCAGCCTGCAACTGACCCAACGTCCCCGCAATCTCGCGCCACCCCGGTCGCGAGAGTCCCCTGCTGCGTATCCTCTCGCCTTCCCGCGCATCGCAACTCCCGCATAGGGCCTTAGGGGCCCTGTGCGGCGACTGAAGACCGGCCGCCGGCCTCCCATCTACCCCAAGACCCCAGGCCATCCCCCCTGTAGCTCCCTCACCCACCCCCTTCCGCTGCCCTCACGCCGTCCATCGGTGTCCTTCGGTGGATTCGGGCTTAGGAGAAACGCTTGCGAGCGTTAATCGTTTCGGACATTCACAGCAACGTCGAGGCGCTCCGGAGCGTAATCGCCGATGCGGAGGCCAACGGTGGCTTCGACGAACTATGGTCCCTAGGCGACCTTGTCGGATACGGGCCCGATCCTGGCGAGTGCATCGAACTGCTCAGTCAGTACGAGCACCGTGGAGTTGCCGGCAATCACGATCTGGCGGCGATAGGGGAAATGAGCGTCGAATCGTTCAACAGCCACGCCACCGCTGCCGTAGCCTGGACAGCCTCGCAGCTGACTTACTCGCACGCAGAGTATCTGCGAGGGCTTCCTCGAAGAATCGAGATCGACGGGTTCACGATGGTCCACGGAAGCCCGCGCTTTCCGGAGACCGAGTATGTCTTGACGCCCGAGGTCGCCGACGCCAACTTCGCCTACTTCGACACCCCTACGTGTTTGGTCGGCCACTCGCATAAGGCCTTCGTCTGTCGAGGATCGAAGGAAGGCGCCGTTTTCGAGGCGTTTCCGGCGAACGGCCCAGTCGACGTCGGACACGATCGGATGATCATCAACCCGGGAGCAGTTGGCCAGCCGCGCGACCGAGACCCCAGGGCCAGCTATGCGGCGTACGACTCGGACGCCCAGCAAATGTCGCATCACAGGGCCGCATACGAGGTCCCCACCACCCAGGACAAGATGACGGAACGCGGCCTCCCCGAGTACCTGATACAACGCCTGGCGTATGGGGTTTGATCCAACACGACCTCACCCGGAGCCTCAAGAGCCCACTCGGAGCGCAAGCGATACGAACGGAGTCGAGGTTCCGGGAATCGAGCGTGGCCTCGAAGCGACTCTCGAGGTTGCCGGCGGTCTCCGAGAAAAAGAGAGATTCGGTGTGTCGAGAGACCCGTTTGTGTTGGGTCGCGGGGCCTACAACGAAGTAGCTGTCGACCACGACACCGTTTCTCGACGGCATGCCTTGATTGTCGAGACGCCGGCTGGGTTCATATTGCGCGACCTGAATACCGAGGACGGGACCTTCGTAAACGGAGAGAAGGTCACCGCCCTGTCACACCTCTTGGCCCACGGAGACCGAATAAGGCTTGCCTCGAGCGAAGAGACTTTCGTGTTCAGACTAGTGGTCCAACATCCTAGTATTGAAGGGTTCTGAGGTTACGGCTTGGTAGGGGCGGGTTTGAAACCCGCCCTGTCGTCGTAGCACGCCAATTTCGGCTACCCCTCATTTCAAAGATTTCGGTCTACTAGAGTCCTGATACCTCGGGACATGAGCGGGCGGGCTATCCGCCTCGGACCACGACGGGCTACCGACATAGCTGATACGTCGGTTAGGCCGTTGTTATGATCCAAATCTCGGCCGTACCTTTTTCCAACCCCACTTCTGATGGTATCCTTTGGGTCGCGAACGTCCGATCAGACGAGCCGGATGTCCGGGAAACTGGCTCAATATCTCCACGAAGGGTCTTCTAAGGGATGGCGACTGTTCAGCGGACAAAAAGGTGGGACGAAGAGTACGACACGATTCGTTCGAGACTGGCCGCAGCCGAGCTGAAGGTAAAGAGAGCACTAGCCACTCTTGAGACCCTGCGACTCGACCAAGACCGCTCCGACGGTTTGGTCAGGCGTGGCGGCAGTATGGCGGACGAAGCGGCGGGGCGTCGCAACCTGGCTCAAGTCAAGCTCGACGAAGCCAAGAAGAACGCCGCCGACGCCAAACGCAAGGGACTGCCGCCGCATCGGTGGGTAGCAGAGACCCGCCGGTGGACCGCGGCGGCGGAGGATGCGGCGACCGACGCTCGCCGTTGGGCGGACGATGCCCGGCGGGCAGAGAAAGACATGAACGGCTTTACCGGCGAGATCAAAGAAAAGCAGGTCGCCTTGGAGCGTGCGCGGAAAGAGGTCACGGCCTGGGAGAACAAGCTCAGGTCTCGTTCAGCGATGGGCCGCGGCTTGACCGTCATGAACGACAGGTCCGATAGCAACGCCGGAAAACCTGTGTACGTGACCGATCGGGCCGCAGCCGCCCTAAGCCACGCGCTTGATGAAATGCCGCACGGGCCGGACGATGCTCTTCGATTGTCACTCGGATCAGACGGCGCCGTCGTGCTGGCGGTGGATGCTAGGAACCCGGACGACGAAGTCGTCGAACACGGGCGCGCCGCTGTCCTGTATATAGGCCCCCAGAGCGTGGAATCGTTTGCCGGCAAGACGCTGGATACGAGCGAGTCCCCGGAAGGGACCCAGATAGTGATCCACGGCTAGCGCCAGCCCAGGCTTCGTAGTTGCCGATGCTCTCTGCCAAACACTGGCCGCACATTGACTTTCTTGGCCCCTGAGCTACAATCGGCCAGATTCTCGATCACCGAGGCCACCCCTTGATCCGTATGTTCGTGCGCGCCGTCAGAGCGGCGCTGTTGACCCGAGGGATCTACAGCCAGGCGGGCAACGATCCGATGGCGATTCTGCACGCCACCGGTATTGTGATCCTCGCGGGGATGTCATTGGGCCTTGGGCTTACCGGCGGACTGGTCGAGACCCCAGAGAGGGAAGTCGACCTGAGCCAAATTGAAGACAGGCTGGTGTGGATGTGGGTCGTGCTCATGATCACCCTCGTTGGCTGGATTGTGTGGGCAGCAGTAACGTACCTGGCTGGAAGCCGGTTCCTGGCGGGCGGGGCTGGATTTAGGAAGGTGCTCAGGGCCCTCGGGATCGTCTACGGGCCAGCGGTCTTGCTTGTCTTCCTTCAGGTGCCCATCCTCGGCAACGTAGTAACCTGGGTAGGATATTCGTGGATTCTGGTGGCAGGCATCGTAGCAATCCACGAAGTGCAGGATATCGACTGGCTGGGAGCAGTGCTCGCTACAACGCCAGGCTGGTTTATCGGCTTCATCGTCCTACCCGCCCCAGTGCTGGAACCCCTTCTCGGTCCGGCTTAACCGCGGTGGCATGGAGCGCCGAGTGCTACAGATTGCAGGCGTAGAGTTCGGCTACGGCGAACGGCAGGTCCTGGCAGGCGTCGATCTCAACGTCCGCGAGACTGAGCTAGTGGGCGTCGTAGGTCCGAACGGGTGCGGTAAGACGACGCTGTTGCGCCTGATCAGCGGCGCCCTCAAACCCTCGAAGGGCCGCATCAGAATCGCGAACCAGGACGTTTCGGAGGTCAGCCCTCAGGACCGCGCCCACATGGTAGCAGTGGTGCCCCAGAACCCGCCCGTGCCGACCGGCTACACGGTCAGCGACCTAGTGCTCATGGGCCGAAACGCCCACCTGAAGCTGTTGCAATGGGAGGGCAAGAAGGACTTCGAGGCAGTCGACCGGGCTATGGCTCTCACCGAAACCGTGGACCTTGCGGACCGGGTCGCGGGCACGCTGTCAGGCGGCGAGCGCCAGCGCGCCGTCATCGCCATGGCTCTCGCCCAGGAGGCCCCTCTGCTCCTCCTTGACGAGCCTACCGCGAGTCTCGACCTCTCACACCAGATCAAGGTGATGGACCTTGTGCGCGACCTACACGGCAAGCGCGGCGGGGCAGTCGTAGTCGCGATGCACGACCTTACGATGGCTGCCCGCTACTGTACCCGGCTGGTGATGCTGCGCGACGGCAAAGTGGGGTTCGAGGGACGGCCCGACGAAGTGCTGACGGAGGAGAACATCGCCGAGGTCTACGGCGCCGATGTCGTCGTGCTACGGGACCCGAGGGTTGGGGGCCCGGTGGTGGTGGGGCTGGGGGTCAAGGGTTAGGGGCTAGGGGTTAAGGAGGACGCGTACAGACTCAGCTCCCTGTCATTCTGAAAGAGCGAAGCGAATGAAGAATCTAAGGTCGCAACATCCCGTGAAGGACTCGATCTGCAGATCGAGTTCCTAGATTCCTCGCTTCGCTCGGAATGACCGCGTCCACCTTCCTGCGTCCCGTACCCTACACCCTACACCCTTCACCCCATACCCCATACCCCATACCCCATACCCCATACCCCGTACCCCTATAACTCGATTCCGAGCTTCCGCATCCGGCCCTCGATCGCTTCACGAGCCTCTTGGAATGGCCGCTCCAAGTAGGCCATGTGGTCGTCGTGGCCGTGGTGGTGGGTGACGTTGCCTCGGGTGTGCTGGTTGGAGGTCTCGCGTATGTACGAGAGGTCGCCGTCGATCATGGTGAGCATGTACTGGGCTGCGGATTTGTCGAACATCCACCAGTCGCCGCCGCAGGCGACGTAGACCGGCGACGTGTGAGCGAAGATTCCGCGGTTCATGGCGTCGATGTGGTTTGGGCCGTAGTATTCGGGGCCGCCGCAGCGGGCTGCCAGCCACGTGTGCCCGTCTATTTGCAGCTTCTCCTTGATTTCGAGCCGTCGAGTCCCCTCGGCGGACTCCGCCGAGGCCACCACCCTACCGGCCTGGACAATCTCAAGACGGTGTATAGGGAAGATGCTCTCGGCCCACGCGTCCACCTCGACCGTGCCGGGGCCTGACATACTCACCGTATCCCCGATCGCCTGTCCGTCGACCGACAGGCCGATGAGGGGCCCGCCGCTGAGGAACGTCCGCCCGATCGCGACGCTGTTGCACCAATTCTCGTAGTTGAACTCGTCGCCCTCCGCAAGCTGGGCGTAGGTCCGGTAGAGGCCGACAGGCACCTCGTTGGACATCTTGTCGGTGCCACCGACGAGTGGCAGCCGGTACCCGCAGTTGAGGTACCGGTAGTATTCGTTGTGGTTGTACTCGGTCTGTCGGATCATCTCTACGCCGTCGAGCCGGCCCATCGCAACCAGGGCGGCCGCTTCGCCGTTGGGGTTGGGGAAGTGGGGTTGCACGACCCAGCCCCCCTGCTCGTGGCAGCGGTCGGCCCAGTCGCTCAGCGTGGTCTCCATGGCGCCGCCGATCTCCGCTTCGCCCAGCCCATCGCTGCACCACGGCATGATGGGTTGCTTGAGGCCCCAAAGGATCATGTGGCCCATGAAGTGCTGGCGGTTCTCCTGGCCCACGTAGACGATGCTGTCGCCCTGCCGCGACACGCTCGGCTCGCCGATGAAGTCCTCGGTGTTTGTGAAAAGGCTACCCCACTGGGACTGGAGCAGGTTCACGACGTCCAGGTCCTCGGCCTGGGCCTCGCGGTGGGCGCCGTCGGGCGACAGGAAGTGGACGTGAGAGTCGCCGCTGTACCATCCTTCGGCGTTCATGTTCGTCCAGCGCTTGATGCGAAGGGTGAGCTCGCGCTGACCGGGCGCGATGGTCACCTTGCCGCGCAGAGGCTCGTATTCGAAACCCCGAGATATGTCCGTGTAGACGTCGCCGCGAGGCAGCCACCCCTGGCACGTCCCATCGATGAAGGCGAAAGAGGTCTGACCGAGACGCAGATCGCCGCCTACGTCGTTGTGCCACGACGGGATGTTCGAGTTGACCTGGTTGTGGTGGCCGTGGGGCTGGAAGGGGATGCCCTCGGGCGACCGGAAGTGTACGCGGCACGGCACCGGTCGGCCTGTTTCGTCGTCCAGGACCTTGACGTGGACCCAGTTCTTGCCGGGGTCGACCAGCTCGACTCGCATGCGCGGCGTGGCCACGGCGCCTTTGTCCACGACCTGCCCCCAATTGACCGAGCCGACATCCTCGCCACCCTGTTTGACGGTCACGGTGGCCGACCGCACGGCCGAAACTTCCACGTACGACGGGCTGGACGTATCGTTTGGCCGCTGGCCCCACGCATAGCGGTCGCCAACGAACTCCTCGGCGGACGACCGGGGCAGCGGGAACACGTAGGTCGTGTCGCCTCGGTCGACCTCGACGTCGAGCTCCTTGAAATCTCTCTCGGCGTCGGCCTCGTCGGTCAGGGTGATTCGAGCGGCCAGTCGACCTTCTCTGGCGAAGGGGTGTTCCTCTAAGTCGCTCAGAGTGATGGCGGCGATGATGAACGGCAGCCCACTCGGGACGATCTCGATGGACTCGACCTGCTGGTCAGGTTGCGGGTTCTCCCAAGACCAGAGGTAGTAGTTGCGCGCCGTTGCCTGGTCGGCCTCGGTCTGGCGTCGGCCGGCCCCCTCCCAGGCGCCCTCGTACCTGGGCTGCAGCCTGGCCTTCTGGTCGGGTACGGCCCGGTAGGGTGCCCCGGGAGTGCCGGGGATGGCGATCCTGCCGGCTACCGGGGCGACCTCGAACCTCTCGCGTATGGGAACGCGGATCTCGTCTCCTCCCGAGAGACGGAAGACGTACTCGGCGGCTTGAACGCCGAGAGGACCTCCGTCCGCCAGGTCCGAGTCCATGAGTCGGTGCGCGAATATGAGCCGCTTGGCGTTCTGGTCAACAGGGACGGTGACTGAGCCGTCTGAACCGCTCAATGATACGAAGCAGTGCTCAGCGCCATCTGACCCAACCTGGAACGGGAGCCCGCGGAAGCTGTGCTGGCCGATGACGTCGGCCGCATCCGCTCCGATCAGCGAAGGGCCCGCGTTGCACCATGCTGAGATATCGAGGGGTCGATAGTCTGCCATTGTTGATCTCCTTGCGTGTCCCGGGGTGGGCCCGATTCAACACGAATCGTCAAGAGCCGTCAAGGTAGGCGGTCTCGACTATCGCCTCTGTCCTACATCCCGTACTCTATCGGTCAGGAACCCATCGAAGAGGACAGGGGCGTGATCCCACTCTCTGACCCCGATTTTCGGTCACGCACGGCCCCATAGGCGACCGTTTCGCTGATTACGGCGAGCGTGCTCGTCTTCCTATATCAGCTGACGCTGGACGACATCGACTCGTTCATCTTCGTCCACCAATTCGGAGCGATCCCCGCCGAGATCCTGGAAGGAGCACACCTGACGGCGGTGCGGGTGCTCGTATTTGGGGTCCCTTACGAAATCGACGTAACTTCCCCCGTCCCCAATTGGGCCACCGCCATCACGTCGATGTTCGTCCACGGAGGGTTCGTCCACCTGGGCGGCAACATGCTCTTTCTCTGGGTGTTCGGCAGAAGGATCGAAGACGAGCTCGGACACGCTCCCTACGTTATTTTCTACTTCGTGGCCGGAATAGCAGCCGTTCTGGCGCAATCGGTGATCGATTCGAGCGACACGACGCCTATGGTCGGGGCTAGCGGCGCGCTTTCGGGAGTCCTCGGAGCCTATCTGATCCTGCACCCATTCAGCAGGATCCGGACCCTCATCATATTCGGGCTTATTACGGTCGTCTCCGTTCCGGCGATCGTTTTCCTTGGAATCTGGGTGCTGATTCAGTTGTTCAGCGGGTTCGCTTCAATAGCGCCTGGGGCGACGGGTACGGACGTAGCCTACTTCGCTCATCTAGGAGGGTTCGCCGTGGGCCTGGTGTTTGCCACGGGGTTTTACGTATCTCGCGTCGCGGCAGGTGGCAGGGTCGGCTCGTGGCTCGCGGCCGTGGCAAGGTCTGGGAACTCCCGGAATCCAGGCAAAGAGGACGAGGTCGAAGGCCTCGACTACTGGGCCATCGTCGCCTGTCCCCGGTGTCAAAGCAACGAGCTGGACTACATCGATCCGCCGATCGCTCGGTGGCGGTGCCGGCGGTGCGGGCAGCTGTTTAGGTGACTGCCCCACCCACCGGGCAGTCAACCCCCTCCGTCATTGCCATGAAAAGGGACGTGCTCCAGAGGCCTCCTTTGGTAGGGGCGCATTGCAATGCGCCCGCGTCCCGGCGTGAATGGCGACACGGGGCCAGACACACGGGTCTGCTCCCACATCTACCAATATTGCCTCGAAACATTGGCAGTTTTCATCCTTTAGGGTGCCGGCGGCAACGGGACATGGACGATTCCGGCGAAAAGCCTGCCCCGACGAAAGTCGAGGGCCGGAATCCACTACTCTGAACAGAAGGTAACACCCGCTCGTCCTGACGTACTCAACCTCACCACACCAAAACAAAACTTGACATTCAAGAACGGATGTGCTATCTTTGGTTTGAGGGACAGACCTGGGGCCTGTCCCTTTGTCTTTGGAAATGAAATCGGGAGGTGAAACATGATGGAGCAAACAGGAAAGATCTGGAACGTCCGTGTGTCGGCGCTACATAGGACGGTAGAACGGTTTCCCAGCCCGATGCACCGGCACACCAGATAGGAAAGGAGCGATATGGAGCAGAACGGAGCAGAAAAACGACCCCTCCTATCTGACAAGCAGCTCGCGGCCCTGCCCCGGGCGGCGCGGGTTTCGCGGCTACCCGGTACGCGACACCCTCTTCTACCTCGTCTCCTACCGGTCGCTATCGGAGGCAGCTCGGCTGGCCAACGTCGGGCGCACCACCTCTACCGGTGGATTCACGACGATAATTTCCGCGACGAGGTCGAACCCCGGCGCCAGGATGCGGCCCAGCCGTCCGATACTGAGTTGAATGGACTGAGGCTTAAGCCCGAATCCACCGAAGGACACCGATGGACGGCGTGAGGGCAGCGGAAGGGGGTGGGTGAGGGAGCTACAGGGGGGATGGCCTGGGGTCTTGGGGTAGATGGGAGGCCGGCGGCCGGTCTTCAGTCGCCGCACAGGGCCCCTAAGGCCCTATGCGGGAGTTGCGATGCGCGGGAAGGCGAGAGGATACGCAGCAGGGGACTCTCGCGACCGGGGTGGCGCGAGATTGCGGGGACGTTGGGTCAGTTGCAGGCTGGCTGTCAGGCCGGGAACGGAATGGCTTGCAGCCGGGCCAAGGCGCGACTGAACTGGGTTTCCCAAGGCCAGCGCCGGGGGAGATGCAAAGTGAGGCGGCGCGCCGAGCGGGTGATCCGTCCCACCAGAGCGAAGACCCGCCGCCTGAGGGTCTTGGTGATCACGGTCCGCTCGCCCAGACCAATCCGCGCCGTCCAGCGGGCCAGGTTATGCGCCATCACCTGGACCGCCAGCCAGGCGCCGTTGGCGGCGAAGCGCGCCGACGGCATGTGGTTCAGCCCGACGCCGTACTTGAGGTCGCGTATGGCGTTCTCGACCTCGGCGTGGCGGCGATGATCGGCCTCCAGTTCCAGCGTCTCCCCATCGCGGTCGGTGATGAAGGCGTGATAGCTGTATCTGGCGAAGAGGGCGAGCTGGGAACCGGGCGTCGGCTTCACCCGCCGGACAATGAGCCGCACCGGCGCGGCGTCCGGCTTGGTCTGGAACGGGGTGTAAGTCGTCTCGGCGACATCGGCGGCGCCGTCCGTCCAGTAGGGAATGGGAGTCCAGTCCTCCTGTGGTATCGCCTCGATCAGGTCCCGCAGGCTGGCGCGCTGGCGGATGGTGATAGAGAAGCGGACATCCATTTCCCGGCAGGCGGCAACGACAGTGTGGGCGTAGAAGCCGCTGTCGGCCCGCACCGTGAGTTGTCCCCTGGCCCCGCCGTAGCGCACCCGCCCCACCGTCTCACGCAGGAAGTGGGCGGCGCCACGGGCGGTGTTGGCCCGGCCCTCGCGCAGCCGGGACATCAGCACCTCGCCGGTGCCGGCGGCAATGGCCAGCAGCGGGTGATAGCCGCGGGCGCCGGTATAGCCGTGGTGGCGCGCTCCCTCCTTGGCCAGTCCATAGGTCTCGCAGATGGTCGAGTCCAGGTCGATGGTCAGGGGCGAGTCGCCGGGTCCGGCCCCAGCGGCCCAGGCCCGGGCCAACAACTGGCGGCTCACGCGGTCGAGTTGACGGACATGCCCCCACCGGAAGCTGCGCAGGAAGGTCCCCAGGGTGGATGGCGCCTTGACCACGCAGCCTAGAACACCGACCGTCCCACCAGCGCGCAGCGCATCGGCGTCGTCGATGCAGTCGCCGCCTGCCAGCGCGGAAGCGACCAGCGTCAGCATCTTGTCCCCAGTGTTCGCCCGTCCCGGCGCTCCGCCGAGGTCAAGGTGATGGTCGACGAGTTCCCGCAGGCCCAGGTGCCGGGCTAGGGTGGCCGGCAGGAGCAGGCCGGCATTGGCCACCAGGCGATGGTCGTCAAAGACGATGCGGATACGGTCGGGTTTGTTCTGTGGCAGCATCTATTGGGTGCTCCTTGTTTCCGGGCAGGTTTCTGTTCCAAAATCATTATCCCAGATTCAGAGGAGCACCCGCTGGCTTCTTCAAGGGCTGTCCCCAAGGACGTCCTTCGGTGGATTCGGGCTAAGGCGTTGATCGTTCTCGCCGAGTCTATGGGAAACCCGAGTCCCCTCGTGCGCCTGACCAATGCGAACAATCCAGGGAGGTTGCGAACAATGACGGGCCGACGCCCGAAGGTCCTTCCGATGCGGCATTAGGGACGTCAAACAAAACATTCGTAGGATTAGGCACGTTCAAGGTGTACCATATCCAGCATGCGCGCTTCTGACATTGCGCTGCGCATGCCGCGGGCGCACTACGGCTGGCTTATCGTCGCGGTGGTGTTCCTCTCGGCCGGGCTCCTGATCGGCACCTCCAACTACGCCTTCGGCCTGTTTATCGAGCCGCTGGAAGACACCTTCAAATGGCCACGTACTGCCATCAGCGCGTCATTGTCTTTCATGGCCGTAGGTAGCATAACGTCGCCCCTACTTGGCCGCTTGATGGACCGCTACGGCGCGAGACCGGTGATGGCCGGCTCCCTGATCACGTTCGGCCTCAGCTTCGCGCTGCGTCCGCTGATTACCGAATTGTGGCACCTGTACGCCCTCAGCTTCCTTCAGTTCATGTCCTTCTCCGGTGCCGCGCTTCTGCCGGCTGGCAGACTCGTGGGGATCTGGTTTCCGAGGACGCGCGGGAGGGTGATGGGTATCACCATGGTCGGGAACAACTTCGGCGGACTGACCATGCCCTTTATTACCGGCTACATTCTCGCCTCCGCTACAGGCTGGGGTATCGACGTACCATGGAAGATGGCCTTCCTCGTCATCGCCGCAATATCGTTCGTCCTTGCCTTTGCCGCCCTTGTGTTGGTGCACGAAGAGCCCGGCGGTCGCATCGACCCGGTGGGGCGACCCGATCCTTCACGCGCGGCGCGGCAAGCCCTGACCGGCTGGACGTTACAAGAGGCCCTCCAGACACGGTCGTTTTACGCGATTACCCTAGTGGCGATGCTTGCTTCGTTTACATATAGCGCCGTACTTCCCCACGTGAACGCCCATCTGGCGGCCGAGGGGTTGAGCACGACCGTCGTTATTTCCGCCGTCGGACTGCTGGCGACGTTCGGTATGGGCGGCAAGGTCGTGTTCGGATACATGGCCGAACGCGTCACCGCGCGCAAAGCGATGATCGTGAGCCTGAGCGGGCAGATAGTCTTCATAGTGCTGATGGTCTCTTACCCGTCGCTACCGTTCGTGTGGGTTTCCGTGCCCCTCTACGGTTTCTTCATGGGGGCTTACGGCGTCCTGGGTACCCTGATAATCCAGGAGAGCTTTGGAATCAAGTACTTCGGCAGCATCTCCGGTCTGTCCCAGATGGCCACGGTTGTCCCGATGATCACGGGGCCCTTGATCGCGGGACTGTCGTTCGACCTTTGGGACGACTACGGCCCAGCATTCCTGGTCGTGGCCGGGCTGTTCGCGGTTTCGGTGGTAACCCTGATGCGGACGAGACCTCCGTCGTTCGCCACAGAGATCACGGAGAACACAGAGAAGAAGACGTAAAATGTCGTAACAAGGTACAGAGGGCTAGATCACACTTTACGCTTCACGTTTTACCAATTCGTCAGAACACCAGGAGATGAAGACATGTCGCTTCGAGTAGGGATACTTGGCGTTGGAGGCATCGGGGGCGTCACGGGCGCCTACATGGCCCAAGAGGGCCGAGACCTGACATTGATCGATACCTGGCCGGAGAACGTCGAGCGCATCAAAAGTCACGGGTTAACCCTCACGAGCGTTGAGGGGGAGTTCACGGTCGATGCGAACGTATTTCACCTCGGGGAGGTCGCTCGGGTCCAACCGGAGTTCGACGTCGCGATAATAGCGGTGAAGTCCTACGATACCCCGTGGGCCACGACGTTCATAAAGCCATATCTGGCCCCAGGCGGCTACGTCGTGTCGGCACAAAACAGCATCAATGAAGACGCCATCGCGCCGATCGTCGGCTGGTCAAAGGTGGTCGGGTGCGTAATCCAGATGGGTGCCGCCATGTATGAGCCGGGGCACGCCGAGCGAACGACAGCCAAGGACAGTCGCACGGCATTCACACTGGGGGAACCGAGTGGCCTGATCACCAAGCGGGTCGAGAAGCTCGCGGAAGTCATGGGTGACGTGGGCCAGACCGTGACCACGACCAACCTGTGGGGACACCGGTGGTCGAAGCTGGCCAACAACGCTATGTCCAACGCATTGGCTGGAATCACAGGTCTGGGCTCGGCGGGGGTAAAGCAGAACGCGAGGACCCTCGACCTCGGCATCAGAATCGCTGTCGAGCTGTGCCAGGTTGCTGGGGCGCTGGGGATTCAGGTAGAGCCGATGTGGGGGATTCCCCCAGAAAAATTCCTCGCGGCTCAGAACGACGTAGGCGTCCGCAGCGAGGTCGAGGCGAAGCTCCAGGAGGGCGCGGGCGTTCTGTTGGAGGGTCGGCCCTCGCTGGCCCAGGACATAGGGAAGGGCCGCAGGACCGAGGTCGACAGCCTCAACGGTTACGTGGTCGCGAAGGGCTTGGATCTCGGGGTCCCGACGCCGGTCAACGAGGCAGTAGTCCGGCTGACGAAGCGGGTCGAGACGGGGGAACTGGAGCCGTCGCTAGAAGTGCTGGAATCGCTCGGAGTCTAGTACGGCTGGGTGACTACCCTCGGCCGTCGCGGCCAAACTGCTCCGGCGGCAGCATGCCCGTAGCACTCAGGTAAGACATCACCGCGTAGACTCTGGGGTTCATCGACTCGGGGCAGTCCCCGAGTTTGCTGTAGACGTTGTTGATATGGCGCTCGACGGTCTTCGTGTCCAGGCTCAGGACTTCGGCGATAGTGTCGTTCTTGTAGCCCCTCGCCATCCAGCTCAGGACCTCCACTTCTCTTCGTGTAAGGTCCCCCAGGAAGCTGGTCGCGCTCTCCCCCGCTGAGATCATTCCGTCCATCACTACGGGGTCGACGATTAGACGCCCATCTGCGACGAATTCGATCGTCTGGGCGATCTGGTCAGCGGTATCGATAGTGTGCTTGAGCAGATAGGCACAGCCGACTGAGTTCCCGCGCGAGAACTCCCTCAAGGCCCTTACCCCTTCGACCTCGTGGGATGCCGAGAGGACGACCAAAGCGACTTCCGGCAGACCCTCGCGAATCTTCTCTAGGGTTGCGACTACGTCGGGCTTGAGCACCTTGCCGCCGATGAGGACCACGTCGGGCTCGACGCTCTGAACCGCTTCCGCAATCGAAGCAGCCGACGTATCGCCTGAGGACTCAACCACTTCGATTCGTGGGTTCGACGCGAAGCTCGATAGGTAAACTTCCCGAAGAATCCCCTGCTCTTCGGCTATGTAGACACGGATCGTATCGCTGGCTTGTGTCATGCCGGTTCTAGTATGCCGTCGGGCTGTAGCGGCCCACATATTCCCACAACGTAACGAAAAACGCAATAGCGCAAAGAAGCCGATTGGCGGTTTTCTGCAGGTCTCGCAGCGCGGGGTTGGGGGTTTTCCCCCAGTTACTGTTGCATGTTTTCCCCCCGGCATCTGGGGGTTATCAATCTGTCGGCTGGCAGCGAGCCCCTGCTAGTCTCGGTTCCAGCCAAGCAAACTGCGTGCGACTGGCACAGCAAGAAGGAGGAGCTTGATGAAGGTGTTGAGGCTAGCGAAGAAGTGGGGGGCTATAGCGTTTGTCGCGTTTGCGACGGCGGCTACGGTTCTCGCGGTGAACGGAGCCGAGATCGCCGAAGCCGGGCTTAGGTGGTCGGGAATCGACTAGAGAGTTGAGTCGTTTCATCGGCGGGACCAATGAAGCGTCGGCGTCCGGATCTCTCGAACGATCGGCGCCTCAGTCCACCGGACGCCATGCTGGCTTGGCGTCCGGTGGACATATTCCGTCTCAGGAGGCTAGTGGTCCAACATCCTAGTATTGAAGGGTTCTGAGGTTACGGCTTGGTAGGGGCGGGTTTGAAACCCGCCCTGTCGTCGTAGCACGCCAATCTCGGCTACCCCTCATTTCAAAGATTTCGGTCTACTAGTGAGCCATTGGCTTTAGCAGCGGCCACAGCCACAGACAGGACGCCTGTGACACGCTCGTGGTACCGGCTGATCAAGAACGCCGCCAACCAAGGTGTTCTTTTGCTAGGCGGGCTTGCGCTTATTTTTCTCGCCCTGGTACTGATCAGTGCTGCCTGGTGGGCGTTATTTCTCCTAGCGGCCCCGCTACTGTCCACCTATCTGATCTTAGTAAGAACCAGCCGACAGGCCCGTGCAAACGCACTTCGTCTCGAGGTGCTGAAGGCACAGGAACGGAAGCTCCGCGCCCGCAACGGACGGGCTTCACGAAAGACCACAGCGGCTTCGGTTCACACGCTTGCCAGCGGCATCGCCCACGAACTTAATAGCCCCCTCTTCGCGATATCAGGAAGGGTTCACCTACTTCTTCAGCGACCCGAGAAGTACTTGGCGACAGCCGTAGCCAGAGAAGCGGTGGCGGGGATCCGAGACGATGCAACGATGGTGGCCCAAGCCGTCCAAGAGATCCAATCCAGTTCGGAGGCCGGCGGAAGGATTGACAGATCCCTGAACAGTGGCGCTTCAACACCGTCTCCGCAAAGCAGCGCACGTCGGAAGTCACGAGATGGAGTCGGGCGCGATCGTCGAGTAGCCGCCTGAGTGAGGGCCGACTCAGCGCCTGCCCAAGAAACCGTCGGCTAAGCGGCCCCTTCGGCTCCGTTTTCGAGTTCGTTGATGGCGCGCTCGGCCACTTTCTGGTACTCGGAGCGAACAGCCTTGCTGTTCAAGACCGTGGGCTTCGAAGTGTCCCGATAGTCCTCCCTTAGCTCGAACCTGCCGAGAAAGGGGATCTCCATCTCCTTGGCGAGGTCCTCTCCGGCCCCGGACCCGAAGATGCTGCCGGAGAAGTTCTCTACGACTCCCAGAACGTTGACCTTCAGCTTGCGGATCATGTTGATCGATCGCATGGCGTCAATCTTCGCCAGTTCCTGAGGAGTAGTCACGACGACGAAACCGTCCAGGGTAAGGGTCTGCATCACCGTGAGCGGCGAGTCGGACGTCCCGGGCGGCAGGTCGATTACCAGATAGTCGAGGTCCCCCCACTCGGTCGACTGAATCAGCTGGTTGATTGCGTTGTGGATCATCGGTCCGCGCCAGATAATGGCCTCTTCTTCGTTCTCCTGAAAGAAGCCCATCGACATCACTCGGACGCCAAACCGTTCGGGCGGCAGCAGCTTCTTCTCGTCCCCAACCACAGGAGGCTCCGCGACCTTCATCGCCCGGACCACGTTGGGGCAGTCGACGTCGACGTCCAGGATGCCCACACTCGCCCCGTCCTGGGCCAGCGTAACCGCCAGGTTGACCGCGACCGT
Organism: Dehalococcoidia bacterium; assembly: GCA_965248605.1. GTDB lineage: Bacteria > Chloroflexota > Dehalococcoidia > Lucifugimonadales > CAUZJF01 > CAUZJF01. The sequence goes on along the minus strand of CBDFJV010000007.1, from coordinate 2,853,635 downwards.
AGTCTTGCCGACGCCCCCTTTGCCGCTGTAGACGCCGATCTTGTTCTTGATGCGGCCGAGACTGTCAGCAATGGCCTTCTTCTGCTCGAAGGAGCGCTTCATCTGCTCGATCTTGGCGCGGCCCTGAGCGGCGGCCTGCGGATTCTGAGGGTGGGGGTGGGTCATCGGCTAGTCCTTACTGTGAAAAGAGCCCTCATCTCAGTCTTCTCCCAGAGACGGGAAGGAGGCAAGATTAGCCCGTTTCATCCTTTAGGGTGCTGGTCACAATGTACGTCAATGATTCTCAGCGATAGCTTGTTGCCGAGGAAGATCGAGTGCCGGCCGTGAGTTTGTCGAAGTGTGAGGATGGACTTTGGCGGGGTGCGCGGGTCCGTGAACGGTGGCTAACGGACTGCGGGTCAGTCGAGGCCCAACTGGGCCTTGCCGTCTTCGGTGATCATGTCGGGGGACCAGGGGGGGTCATAGACCATCTCCACCTCGACGTCTTCGACCTCCTCGATTTCGGCGATCCGCCACTCGGCTTGCTGGGAGATGTAAGGGCCCATCCCACAGCCCGCGAAGGTCAGCGTCATCTTGACGTTCACGTCACCATCTTCGACCTTGCAGTCGTATACGAGCCCCAGGTCGACGACGTTAACCGGGATTTCCGGGTCGAAGACGTCCTTGAGGGCTTCGAGCACATTTTCTTTCGTAAGAGTCGAGGTTGTCATGTTAGGACAGCTCCCGTTTTCGCTGTAGCCGGTGAATCACCTTCATTCTAGCTGCGCCCCCTGAAGGTGTCAATAAAACACATTTCTGCATGGATTGCTTTTTAAGGCCCGCGCGGTCATCACCCTTATTCTAATGGTCATTCATCCAGCGCTAGGGGGTCTCGCTATCGCCTGGAGCTAGGGTACGAGCCAACGGATGATCCACCAAGCGAGGGCGAGTACGGCGGCGAGGGAACCCGCCGCGGCTCCTACGAAACGGAGCCAGGGCGTAACGCGAAGGACCTTCATCCATCGCTCACCATCCTCGACTACCGCCGGAGAAACAGTCGATTCTCCCGGCGCGGGGACTGTTCCAAAAAAACCAGTAATATCACCTGACCGCGCGTCGTCCGCGAGGTACCGAAGGACAACACCCTGACTACCCAGGGCAACGTCGTCGCCCGGGCGAAGTTGGACAGGCGCGTCTGAGGCCAACTGCCCATTCACGCGGGTGCCGTTGCGACTGCCCAGATCAACCACAGTGTGTCCGTCGCCGGTCGCGGATATGACGGCGTGGTAGCGCGATAACGACGGCTCGTCGATCGCGAGCTCGTTGTCGGACAGACGCCCGATCCTAACCTCGGTGTCGGCGAGAGAGAACCTCTCGTCGGCCTCGCCTGGACGTTGAATAAGCAGGAATGCCACAACCTGAACCTTCGCGCTCAGAAACGTTCTCTTAAATACTACACGTGAGCAGCGTACCGGAGGCAAGGCGAGTCAGCGTTACAATTTACGAGAACCCGGCAAGCGCACGGCTGTGCTCACAGAAAATGGAAGGGTCTAGTGGAGGCAGGTAAATCCTAAGGAGCGACCGGGTCTTCGACCATCACCTTGCGGAGGTCGACGATCCGGTCCCTCAAGAGCGCAGCCTTCTCGAACTCGAGGTTTCGCGAAGCGGTCTTCATCTGGGACTCCAGGTCCTTGATGAGACGCGCGAGTTCCTCTTTGGGGATGTCGCCCTCAGTGACGTAAGAGGCCTTCGTCTCGGCGACGGCTCTGACGCGCTCGGTGATGTCGTGGATGGTCTTGCGGATGCCCTGTGGCGTAATGCCGTTCTCGGCGTTGTGGGTCTCCTGTATCTCCTTGCGCCTCTCGGTCTCCCCGATCGCGTGCTTCATCGAATCCGTGACCGTGTCCGCGTACATGATCACGTGCCCGTCGACGTGACGCGCCGCGCGGCCAATGGTCTGGATCAGGGAGCCGCCGGAGCGTAGGAACCCCTCCTTGTCGGCGTCCAGGATGGCCACCAGGCTCACCTCGGGGAGGTCGAGCCCCTCCCTGAGCAAGTTGATCCCGACCACCACGTCGTATACGCCCAGGCGCAGGTCTCGTAGTACCTCGCTGCGCTCCAGGGTATCGATCTCGGAGTGGAGGTGGTGGGTTTTGACACCGGCTTCTCGAAGGTAGTCGGCGAGCTCCTCGGCCATTCGCTTGGTTAGAGTGGTAACCAGGCAGCGCTCGCCCTTCTCGGTCCGTTGCCTGATCTGGTAAAGGAGGTCGTCGATTTGGCCGGAGGTCGGCTTGACCTCGATGATTGGGTCGGTCAGGCCGGTGGGGCGGATGACTTGCTCGACCATCTGTTGCGTATGCTCGTACTCGTAAGGGCCGGGCGTTGCGGACACGTACACGGCCTGGTTCACGCGCTCCTCGAACTCTCCGAAGTTCAGCGGCCGGTTGTCCATCGCCGTTGGGAGCCTGAACCCAAAGTCGACCAGGATTTCCTTGCGCGACCGGTCTCCCCCGTACATGCCCCTGATCTGCGGCAGCGTCATGTGTGACTCGTCTATGAACAGCAAGTAGTCCTCGGGGATGTAGTCGAGAAGCGTATAAGGTGCACTCCCCCGCATGCGCTGGGACAGGTGCAGCGAGTAGTTCTCGACACCGGCGCAGTACCCGGTCTCTCGCATCATCTCGAGGTCGTACCGCGTCCGCGACTCGAGTCGCTGGGCTTCCAGCAGCTTGTCCTCGGCCTTCAACTCGGCGAGGCGTTCGTCAAGCTCTTGCTCGATGGCGGTAAGCGCGACCTCTATCTTCTCTTCAGAGGTGACGAAGTGCTTGGCGGGGTATATCTCGATATCGTCGCGCTCGCCCAGGATTTCGCCGGTCAGGGTGTCGAGCTGAACGATGCGCTCGACCTCGTCGCCCCAGAACTCGATGCGAATCCCGATCTCTTCGTAGGCCGGCAGTATCTCGATGGTGTCGCCCCGAACGCGGAACCGGCCGCGGGCCATGTCCATATCGTTGCGCTCGTACTGCATCTCGACAAGGTCGCGCACGAGGCGGTTACGGTTCTTGCGCTCGCCCTTCCGTATGTAGGCGACGAAGCTTTGGTACTCGGCCGGAGAGCCCAGACCGAAGATGCACGAGACCGACGCCACGATTAGGACGTCTCGCCTTGTCAGCAGCGCACGAGTGGCCGAGTGACGGAGCTTGTCTAGCTCCTGGTTGATGTCGGCGTCCTTCTCGATGTAGGTGTCGGTCCTCGGGAGATAGGCTTCGGGCTGGTAGTAGTCGTAGTAGCTGACGAAATACTCGACGGCGTTGTCCGGGAAGAACTCCTTGAACTCGGTGGCCAGCTGCGCCGCGAGGGTCTTGTTATGGGCGATAACCAGGGTGGGCCGCTGCACCTGCTCGACGACGCACGCCATCGTAAAGGTCTTCCCGCTACCGGTAACACCGAGGAGCGTCTGGTGCGTGAGGCCGCGATCGACGCCCTGAGCGAGCTTGTCGATGGCCTGTGGCTGGTCGCCTGTCGGCTTGAAGTCCGAGACGATTTTGAATTCAGGCATTAGGGTTAGTTGACGTCACTCGTTACGCGTCGGTCGAAGCCAGTGCCCTGCGACCCCCACGAGCCTCCCGCATACCGGATCCAAATGTTCCCATCGTTCTGAACGAAGTCGCAAACGTCTAGTCAGTCCATCATAGCTGATCTCGGGATAAGCGGCCAACGAAAGATGACGAGTGCAGAATGGCCTTGCTGCATCCGACCCAAACCCTAACCCTTATCCCAAAGGCAGCCGGCCTGGTGAGGAGGAGCCAGGCCGGCTGCGGTACGCGGTCTATTTAACTGGCGGTCTCTGGTGGTCTAGGGTACGAACGCCGTGGGTGGGCTGGCGGTGGGTCGAGCGGTCAACTCTATGTCGACCGTCGCCTGGCTGCCGTCAGCCCGGACCAGGCTCAACTCCATTGTGTCGCCGGGCCGAGTGTTCTCGTTCATGTACGAAATCAGATCGCCCATCTCGTCGACCGCGACACCGTCGACGGCCGTAATTACGTCGCCGCCCACCGGGTACTGATCGCCACCGAACGTAGTCGTGCCGGTATTGGCCTTGACTCCCGCGCGGGCCGACGGGCCACCGTCGTGGACCTCCATCACAATGACGCCATGGGTGTCTTCCGATAGCCCTTTCGCCTCGGCGGCCGTGGACCGCAAGTCGGCGCCCGTGATGCCAAGGTAGGCGTACTCGTACGTTCCGTGTTCGATCAGCTCGGGAATCACCCGCTTCGCAGCGTTGATGGGCACCGCGAAGCCGACGCCGGAGCTGCTGCCGCTGAGGGTCCTGATCTGCGAGTTGATGCCGATCACCCAGCCGTCCTTATCGAGCAGCGGGCCGCCCGAGTTGCCCGGATTGATCGGCGCGTCGGTCTGTATCGACTCGGGTATCGAGAAGGCGCCGTTGCCCGGTATCGTGCGCCCGAGGGCGCTGACGATGCCGCTAGTCATCGTGAAGTCCTGTCCGAAGGGGGTGCCGATGGCGACCGCCAACTGGCCTACCCTCAGCGCGCTGCTGTCGCCCAATGCCACCGGCTTGAGTCGCTCGGCGGGCAAGGTTTACCTTTAACACCGCCAAGTCGGAGTCCGGGTCACTGCCCAGGACCTCGCCTTCGACCTCGGTCCCGTCGGCGAAAACGATTGTCACACGATCGGCATCGTCGACCACATGGTGGTTTGTAACGATGTAGCCATCTTGGCTCCACACGAACCCGGAGCCTTCGCCTCGCTGCTGGAAGCCATCCGGCAACTGTCCCTGAGGCGTCTGGCCACCCGCTACGGATGACGCCACCTCGATACGGACCACCGATGGAAGCACCGCGTCATAGATGCCCGCGAGCACGTCTTCGTGAGCCGCAACAATCCCGTATGCATCCGAAGGCGCATCCGCGGAGACCGTAGTCTCAGCTTGCCGTTCCGGTGCCGTCTCCACAGCCGCCATCCGCTCAGCGGGCTGCGTCGCGGGCTTTTCAACTGGAGCTATCTCCGTTTGCGCCGGCTCAGCCATCGCGTTCTCAATTGCCGCCGCCGGCTGATCCATCTCAGTCGCGACCTGCTGAGGAGCGAGTTGGGCCTCGGCCTTGAGTGCCTTGGCAACGGCCGCCGCGACTAAGGCGTTCAGCGTTTCGGTGTCAATGTCACCGCCAGGCTTATCTTGAGCCACCGCCGCTGGGGCGGGTCCCGTTCTTTCGTCCGTTCCGCTGCCGCAAGCCACCAACGCCACCGAAGTGACGGCGACCAACGCCAGTATTAGCCACGTGAGTTTAGGTGTCTTGAACATCACAACCCCTCGTCCTTGAAGTTGTCCCGCACGGTGCGCGCTTCCGCAGCGGAGCCGTCAAGATATAGAACGAGAGGACTTGCGATTCGGGTAGTCCACGGTCCCGTCGAGCCCTTCGCAGACGCCTCGCCGGGTGACCGGGGATGGGGACCTAAGCTTATGCTTGGGCCACCCAAACCATCTCGGTGCTGGACTCGTCGAAGGGGGACTCGTCGAAGTCGCCGTAGAGGGACAGGACGTCGAATCCGCAGGTCGTCAGGAGGTGATACATTTCCCAGCGATGTACATAGCGTAGCTGGAAATCGCGGTAAAGCCGCTTCGTAACGACTCCGTCCCCATCGAGAGTCTCGACGATGACGCGCGCATCGATTATCTGGGCGTGGTTATCGTAGCTGCTCTGGTGCCAGAGAACCTGTCTGGCACCGGTTTCAGGGTCCGTGACGTCCCGGAAATGTGACGGGACGTCGCCCGGCTGGGTCAGCATGTCCAGGTCTGGGACGAAGATGTTGAAGGCGACCTTGCCGCCCGGCGAGAGAAGCCGCTTGACGTTGCTGAGCGTCTTGATCTGGTCTTCTACTGTCAAGAGGGACAGGAAGCCACGGAAAGGGACTATGACTAGCCCGAAGCTACCTTCCAGCAAGAGGTCGCGCATGTCCCCGTGAAGAAGGGTGAGCTTGTCGTTCGAGGCCGGTTGCGCTTCAGCTTTGCGTTGGGCTACCGCGAGCATGGCCTCAGAGGAGTCGACTCCGGTGATTTCCACGCCGGCATCGGCGATCGGGAGCGTTACCCTACCGGTGCCACACCCCAGTTCGATTACCGGCCCATCCGCCTCGCGAGCAAGCCTTGTGTAGAAAGGGATGTCGTCGCGGACGTATGAGTAGACCGAGTCGTAGATGCCGGCCCAGGCGTCGAAGTCGGTCGCCATGGAAGGTCAGGCGCCCCCGAGGTGCTGGATACACAGCCGCACCCGCTCCTCGAGCGAGAGGTCGGCATCTCGAGGCAATGACGCGGCCGCCTCGGCGACCTCCGAAGCGCTATAACCCAGAGCGACCAAGGCCTGTAGGAGGTCATCGTCAGCGGGGCCGCCGGCGGCGATGCGCAGCTCCGCGTCGAGCTTGCCCTTGAGCTCCAAGACTATGCGGTTCGCAGTCCTGGTGCCGACGCCGGACACGCCTTTGAAGGAGTCGATGTCGGCGGCCGCCACCGCGAGGGCGAGCACGTCCGGAGTCATCGAAGAGAGAACGCTGAGCGCGACGCGCGGCCCTACGCCGTTGACCTGGATCAGTGCCTCGAAAGCGGACCGTTCCTCGCCGGTCGGAAAGCCGAACAGGGTCAGGCTGTCCTCACGGGTCTGCAGGGAAGTGAAGAGGCGCACCCGGTCGCCAGGACTCCCGAGACTATCGATGGAAGAGTCGGGGACGCTGGCCCTGAGGGTCACCGCGCCCAGGTTGACGTCCACCCATCCACCGCCTGACCCAGCAAGCTTGCCTTCGATGGACGTGATCAAAGGGTGGATCTCACCCCGTGGTTTCTAGTCGAAGAGTAAGGCACGTGTTTTTTTACCCTGTCGCATTTCGTCGCAAAGTGTCGCGCCCAGATAGGGGAAAGCCATCGGTCTGCGACACTCTCGGGTGATAGTCGGCCGGGCCGAGCGGACCCCGTCCACGCCATGTTCGCACAATTGTTCTGTCCCCGCAACCCCGTCTCCAACGTTTGGAGGTCACTCTGTGATCACGAGGTCGCGCACGGCGATGGAGTTGACGTGGCAAATCGCCACAGCGAGGGCGTCGGAGGCGTCGGAAGACGACGGGACTTCGTCCAGCCTGAGGAGCACCCTGACCATCTCACCGACCTGGTCTTTGGAGCTGCCGCCGTGGTCGGTGACGGCCTGTTTGACCTGGGAAGGGGCGTAGCCGGTAATCGTCAGGCCGTGCGCCGCAGCGGCGACCATAGCCACGGCCTGGGCCTGACCGATGGACAGGGCTGAGCGGATGTTCTCGCCGACGAAAGGCTCCTCGATCGCAACCTCCGATGGCCTTACCTCACCGATTATGGCCGATAGCTCGGAGTAGAGGTGATGCAGCCTAGCGGCCAAGGGGTCACGTCGTTTGGGCGAGATTACGGTTGAGAGTAAGAGAGAAAGGTCGCTGCCGTCGGACTCGATGACTCCGACGCCCATTTTGTACGTCCCCGGGTCTATACCAAGAACGCGCACTGGTGCCCCTGGCGAAAGGTTAGTGTCACTCCTCCCCGCTGTAGTCCGCGAGGACTTCGTCGGGAAAGTCGGCGTTGGAGAAGACACGCTGGACGTCGTCGAGTTCTTCGAGGGTATCGAGCAGCCTCAAGGTCTGCTTGGCACTCTTGGCATCAAGTGTAATCGTGTTCTTGGGGACCATCGAGAGCTCCGACGACTTGATCTCAGCACCCTGGTCCGCCAATGCCTTACGAATGGCCTCCAGATGCTCGGGACTCGAGTAGACCTGGAGCGAGCCGTCGAAGGTCTCGAAGTCCTCCGCGCCGGCGTCGATGGTCAGCAGGGTCAGGTCCTCGGCCTGTTCGTCGTCGGCGTCGACCACCACTACGCCCTTCTGCTCGAACTGCCAGGCTACAGCGCCGGCCTGCGCAAGGTTTCCGCCCGCCTTAGTGAAGGTCGAGCGAACGTCTGAGACGGTCCTATTCTTGTTGTCAGTCAACGACTCTAGCAGAATCGCGGTGCCGCCGGGGCCGTAACCCTCATAGACCACCTCCGCCATCTGCTCCCCTCCGGCTCCCTCGCCGGAGCCTTTTTTCAAGGCACGGTCGATAGTATCGGCGGGCATGTTGCTGTCTTTGGCCCGCTGGACGGACATGCGCAGCCGGAAATTCATTTCGGGGTCAGCGCCGCCTTGCCGCGCGGCGATGATGATCTCCTTCGACAGCTTCGTGAAGAGCTGGCCACGCCGGGCGTCAGAGACTGCCTTGCCGTGCTTGATCGTCGACCACTTGGAGTGACCGGACATCGTATCTCCGGGAAGATGCGTTGGTCTTGCGCCAATTCTAGCACGGGCGAAAAGCGGCGCTCAAGGAAGGAAAAACAGGAGAACGAGGGGCGCAGAGCTGCGCCTGGCCGGTGCCAGTACGCTGATCGAGGCCAATGAAGTCTTGAGCGAGTTCGTGCCACGCTACAACACGCGCTTCGGAGTGCCGGCGGCCCAGGGAGGGTCTGCCTATCGTGTGGTAGACGAGGGTCTTGAGGTGGAAGGTGTGCTGTGCCTCAAAGAGCAACGCAGAGTGGCCAAGGACAACACCGTGCAGTACCACGGGCGTACCTTGCAGCTGTTCCCCGACGCCGACCGGACCAGCTACGCTGGTGCCTATGTCGTTGTGCAGGAGCGACTGAACGGCAGTCTGCTGGTGTCCTATCGCGGCAAGGTCCTGACCCCGCGGGAGGCGCCTCCCCTTGCAGCAGCTCTCCGGGCCCAGGCATGCCCGGTCCCGGAGGACTTATCGGCAGAGCCACCAGCGCCTAAACAGAAGCCTGCAAAGGGACCCTTCGGAACAGCTATGGGTGGGCTGATCTGGTACTAGGACTCCGAACTCAGAGGTCGACATCGAGAGCTGGTCAGGAAAGGGATGGAGCGGGCGCGACGGCAGGGCAAGCGCATCGGGCGGGTGTCAAGGGCGGTGTGAAAACGTACCAGCGGGGCGGAGCAAAACTGTACCACTGAACGCCGTAGAATGGGCATCAAGGTTCGTGGGGCGTTGGAGATCAGGCTCAGTCAGGATAGCTGGCGGCCAGAAGTCTTCTTGCTGTGCTTGAGTCGGTAGCTGTCCCCGTTCATCTCCAGGATGTCGACATGGTGGGTGAGGCGGTCGAGGAGAGCTCCGGTCAGCCGTTCAGAGCCGAACACCTCGGTCCACTCGACGAAGGGCAGGTTGGAGGTCACCAGGACCGATCCACGCTCGTAACGCTGGCTGAACACCTCGAAGAGGAGCTCGGCGCCAGTCTTGGACAAGGGCACGAAGCCCAGTTCGTCGATGATCAGAAGCTTGAGTCGTGCGAGCCTTCTCTGCAGGTTGAGCAGACGCCGTTCGTCCCTGGCCTCGATCAGCTCGTGAACCAGAGCAGCGGCGGTGGTGAAGCCCACGGACAGTCCCCTCTGACACGCAGCCAGACCGAGACCGAGGGCGATATGGGTCTTGCCGGTGCCACTGTTGCCGAGAGCGATGACGTTGTGGGGGCGCTCGATGTACTCGCATCGTGCCAGCTCCAGAACCAGAGCCTTGTTCAGGGACGGCATAGACAGGAAGTCGAAGGTGTCGAGGCTCTTGGTCGTCGGGAAGCGGGCTGCTTTGATCCGACGTTCCACCATGCGATGGTGACGGTCGATCAGCTCCAACTCCGATAGTCGCAGCAGGTAGTCCGGATGGTCAGCTCCCTCACTCGCACACTGGGATGCCAGCTTGTCGTACTCCCTCAGGAACGTGGGGAGCTTGAGTTGCTTGAGGTTGTGTTCGAGCAACATCGTGGACTTGTTGGTCATGACCGGCTCCCCGCCAGGAGAGCCATGTAGTCCCTGGTCGAGGTTGTTGCAACGTTGGTCCTGGGCAGATACGGGTACAACTCCATGTCGAGTCTAGGCGGTCGACCCTCGATCCTGCACAGCACCAGGTGCTTGACAGCATCGAAGCTCACAGCCCCGAGTCGAATGGCGTCTCGTACGGCGTCGTGGACTTCTTCCGGCTGGAAGTTCTCCATCAGTCTGAGCACCTGCACGAACTCCCTCTTTCCTCGCTTGCCCATCCGAGACTCCAGCAGCCGCCGCAACACTCCGAACTCCTCGGGCAACTCCCATCCAACCAGCGGCGCCGCCTGATCCAATGCCCTCGTCTTCTTCTCAAGGAGCGGCAGGTAATGGAGAGGGTCGAAGACGAAGTCGTCTCGATCGTAGGACCGCCGATGGCGGGCGATGACTTCAGCGCCACAGCTGATCACAACCTCATGTACATATCCGCGGACCACAACGTCCCGATGACCGTAGGCCACCGGGACCGAATAGTCATTGGTCCGGTATCTGACCAGGGACAGAGAACTGACCCTCGTCGCGTGCTTGTCGCTGGCGTCGTACGGTACGGCCGGCAGAGGCAGCAACTTCTCCAGGTCCCGCTCCAGCCGTTCTCCTATCGTCTCGTTGTGGCCGCGGAGTCGATCTTCGAACCGTCTGAGGCAGTGTTGCTCCAGATGAGCATTGAGGGCATCGAAGCTCTCGAACGATGGAATGGGCACCAGGAAGTTCCGGCGGACATAGCCGACCAGACCTTCTACTTTGCCCTTATCGTTCCCTTTGCCTGGACGGCCGAACCGGTCCTCGAACAGGTAGTGGGACTGAAGCTCGGAGAACACCCTGGTCCGCTGCCGGCGACCATCTCCCAGAATTCTGGCTACCGCGAGCGTGGTGTTGTCGTAGAGGATGCTCTGAGGCACTCCGCCCAGGAACGCGAAGGCGGAGACGTGTCCGTCGCAGAATGACTCCGTCGTCTCGGCGGGATACGCCTTCACATAGCACCCGTCGCTGTGAGGGAGGTCCAGGGCGAAGTAGTGGGCTTTGCGTTCCACTCCGCCGATGATCACTCGAGCTTCGCCGTAGTCGCACTGGGCATGTCCCGGGGAATGGGACAGTGGTACGAACATCTCGCGGGTATGACGACGGCGTTCTCGAACGTAGTCTTTGACTATCGTGTACTTGCCGGGGAAGCCGTGTTCGTCTCTGAGCCGTTCGTAGATACGCTTGGCGGTGTGACGCTGCTTCTTCGGTGAGCTCAGATCCTGCTCCAGGATCTGGTCCATCACACCCTTATATGGATCGAGCTTCGGTCTGCGAGCCGGTCGTTGCCGTCGATACCCTGGGGGCACGGAGTACTCGAGCATCTTGCGCACCGTGTCCCGGTGTAGCCCGAACACTCGGGCCGCCTCTCGGACGCTCATCCCTTCGACGAAACAAGCCCTGCGAACTCGCAGGTACATCTCCACCTTGTACATCCAATCCACCTTCAATCAGGTTCGGTCGTTCCTGATTGAAGGCGACAGGCGGTACAGTTTTCAAGCGCCACATCTCAGTTCTTGAGCCGCCCTGGCGGTACATTATCTCTCCGCCATTCACATACAGGTGTTGCTGATAGCGACGCGTCGCCCAAACAACGATGACTCAGTGGAACGCCGCACTACCTTCGTCAATCTTTGGCACAACCCAGACGGCGTGTTGGATGCCCACCGAGTGGCACAGGCAATTACCGCGACGAAGCCAGCGACATTCGAGGGGACGGGCACTGCACTACTGGAGGTTGACCGCCGGCATGTCGGCGAGGCGCTGTCTATGCCTGAATCGAAGCTTGCCGGCAAGCAGTGGTACGGTGTGCAGTTCGCCCGCGCCGACCTGGTGCGCAGCGCTCTGAGGCTGCTGGACGCCGGCGAGGTGTGGGTTCCAAGTGAGGAGATAACGGCTAACATCCCCATAAGCCATTTCAGCGATCTCGGTAGAATTGGCCCAGACATAAGAGACTTGTGGGATGGCTTCGAGCGGACAACTGCGGTTACAGCATATTCCATGATTGCGAACCACGACACCGACCAACGGAGATGGATCAAGACGAAGCCAGACAGTTATTTGGCCCCGCTGGTTGAACCGCCCCCTGGCCGCCGTCTCAAGCCTGTCAACCAGTTATGGCCAAAGGCAGGCAGGCTCCTTGTCGGAGCACGCTTCCGGCTCAACACAGTTAGGGTTGTTTCCATGAGAGCGGATACCAATGTCCTGGGCAGCATGTGGTGGCCCGTCCGGGTCGATGACCCCACTGTCGAGAAGGCGCTCACGGTATGGCTGAATAGCAGTTTGGGCCTGCTAACCTTGATGGCTGTCCGCAATACGACACAAGGCGGTTGGGTTCAGTTGAAAAAAGCAGACTTGGAGGAACTGCCAGTCTTGGACACGCGTAGTCTCTCCCCGAAGCAGCTCAAAGGCTTGTCAGACTTGTTCAATGAGATGACGGAGGCGGAGTTCGAGCGGCTGCCGGGTATGGCGCATTGCCCGGCCCGGCAAGCCTTGGACTCAGGCGTCTCACGAATCCTTGGCCTGCCGGACCTGAGCAAGCTCCGCGACTTGCTGGCCTCGGAGCCTGTTATCTCTAATCGGCGTCTATGAAGCTTAGGGTCTGGGGGTGTTATACCATTTGCGGACAATAAGGCCATAAACCAGCTAGCGGCGTCGTGACACTTTGTGGATGCTGATACCAACTCATGGAGTTGGAGGGCATCAGATGATCGGTCGACCGTTTCGAGTGGATTGGCGCACAGAGGATACGCCGGAGGCTCTGAAGGCAGCATATCTTGCAGAGCGGGACGGTACACTGCGTACTCGGCTGCATGGACTGTGGCTGCTGCGTTCAGGACGGCAGCTCTCAGAAGTGGCCTCGGTGGTAGGGGTCCATTATCGGACGGTACAGTCATGGGTGGGCTGGTATAGACAGGGAGGTGTGCAGGAGGTGCTCTCTCATAAGAAGGGAGTCAGGGGTACGCCGCGGTACCTGAGCACAGAGGAAGAACGGGGATTGGCACAGGAGGTGTCGAAGGGACGCTTCAAGACGGCGGGCGAGATCAGAAATTGGATAGAGTCCGAGTATGAAGTGAGCTACAAGCCAGGCGGAGTGTACAGTCTGCTCAAGAGGTTGGGATGTTCGCCGAAGGTGCCTCGCGCATTTCACGAGAAGGCAGACCTTGATGTGCAGAGGGTGTGGTCGAGCCCTTGCCAGAGCGGGGGTGAGTTCTGAGACGGTTCTTGGCTTTGCCGATGAGATGCGAGTGGGTTTGCGGGGGACGGTTCGAAGGGTATGGGGTCGTCGTGGAGTGAAGGTGCGTCAGCGAGTGCAGTTGGTGTACCGATGGATATACGTGTTTGTGGTGGTAGACGTTCGGAGGGGGAAACTGCTGTGGAGGTGGATCGAGTCGATGAAGTCCGAGTCGATAGCGGAGGCCGTCAATGGTTTCAAGCATCACTCGGATTGAGGTCGGATGTCAATAGTGGACACGAAAGCTTTCATGCAGCCAGTAGCCCAGCATAGTATCTCTTTTCATAGGCTGCAGGTGAGAGGAATCCTAGCCTAGCCTGCCGGCGCTGGCGATTGTAGAAGCTCTCGACGTATTCCGTGATGTCACGAACTGCCTCTCGTCTGCTCCCGTAGTGGCGGTGGTGAACCAGTTCTTGCTTGAGGGTGCCCCAGAAGCTCTCCATCGGCGCGTTGTCAAAACAATTGCCTGTCCTGCTCATGGAGGTTTGCAGTCCAAACCGTTCCAGAAGACTCCTATACTCCTGGGAGCAGTACTGGCTGCCCCGGTCTGAATGATGCAGGACTCCCGCTGAGGGACGCTTGCTGGAGAGCGCCCGGAGGAGTGACTGGCTCACCAGGTTCCTGCTCAACCGTTCTCCCATGGCATAGCCCACGATCTCTCCGGTAAACAGGTCCTTGTGGCCTGCCAGGTACAGCCAGCCCTCATCTGTGGGGACATATGTGATGTCTGTGACCCACACTGCGTTGGGCCGGTAGACCTTGAACTGCTGGCCCAAGACGTTCTCCGCGACCGACAGCCTGTGCCTGGACTGAGTGGTCGCCTTGAACCTCCTCTTTTGCTTGCAGCGTATGCCCAACTTCTTCCGGATACGCTTGATGCGGCCAATGCCCACCCGAACGCCATGCTCCGCCAGGTCACGCTGTAACCGTTCCGGGCCATAGGTCTGTCTCGTCCGCTTGTGGGCCGCCTTGATCTCAAGCTCCAGCCGCACTTCCTCTCGCGCTCGCTTGCTCGGCGGCCTGTCCACCCAGGCATAGTAGCCACTGGCCGATACGACCAACATTCGGCTCAGGACAGATGTGGGGTAATCGAGCCGCAGTTGTTTCATCATCGCGTACCGGGCAGCGACTCCCTGGCAAAGTACGCGGCTGCTTTTTTTAGGATGTCCCGCTCCATCTTCACTTCCGCCAGTTCTTTCTTCGTCCGGGCCAGCTCCATCTCCACGTCGGTCAAGGGCCGGTAGCTCTTGCCCACGTCTCCCAATTTGCCGGCCTTATATAGCTTCACCCAATACCCCAACGTCGATGGCGGTAAGGACAACCGACGCCCTGCCTCTGGCAATGACAGATTCTCTTCCAATACCAGCTTCACTGCTTCCTGCCGGAATTCCCTGGTATACCTTCCTTGCGGGGCCCTCTTCATCCTGACACCTCCGTCTCTCTAGCTTATCCGACTTTGGTGTCCACTTTTCCCATCCTACCTCAGCGACCCCAGGCCGCAAGCGGTCCAACTTTCAGCTAGAATGAGAGGACCAGATCGAAAACAGTACTGCGTACAAAGTCCCCTCAGGTCCACCACTTCCGGCCTACGCATATCATACTGTGAACCTGTCCTGGTCTCCTGCCCGGGTTCATCGAGCAGATGAGCGCCTATTGGTAAAGTGTCTATCGGTAGAATGCAGAAAGCTGGCGTTCCAGAAGACGCGGTGGCGAAGAGCTATGCAGGCCTGGAGATATTGGCTAGCTTGGCGTTACAGAAGACAATTTACGGCAATTCCAGCGGAGAAATTGACAAAGTCTTGTCAGCCTATCAGATTCCCAATCTTTGTTTGGACCGAACCAAGACTCCAACCATGGCGAGACTGTGTGAAAACCTAGGTGAATCTGAGATGAGGGGTGTTTACCTGCTGGGCAGTGTGCGTAACTACGTTGCTCATCCTCTCAATCCTGATACTCCGGCTGAAGTCAAGGTCAATTATCTCAAGTATTTGGATGTTGATCCTGCCAATTACTTTTACTTGCATGACTTGAGCCAGTTTTACCTTGATTATGGGCTCTTGAAGTTCCTTGGCTTTGAGACTAGAGATAGTCACAGGCAACTGCTCGAAACCCTCCAGCAGCTTTAGTCCCACTACAGCCCGACGAAGTCGACAGTCTGAATGGATAGTCGACGACATTCTGGCGATCGGCATGTCGGAGATACGTTCCGCCAGAGCGCCGCTGAGTGAACATCCTCTCTGTTGAGGGCGCTTGCAAGTGGCGGTGATGCGGGAAGCCCACACATTGTACTGCCATGTGACGGCTGCCCATCGAACCGTACCTTTGTTACGCTCGACATATGGCCATCTCTGACCGACAGCTACTGCACTCACTCAGCCAGATGCCGTTCGTCGATGCGATGGAGCTGGCGGGCATCCTGGGCGAGGCCCGCGCAACCATCCATCGCGGGCTGATCAACCTGCTGACCAATGGCATGGTTGGGCGCATCAGCCATGGCACCGCATATCTGTCATCGAGCCGGAGATACTATCTGACAGCCCGTGGCATCCGCGAAGCTGTCCAGTTCCTCGACTTCGACACACCTTCGGACTTCGTGCGAGCCTACCCTGTTTCCAGGGAGTGGCTGGCGCTGTTGATCCGCCGGATGGACGCGGTGGCCACAATCTACCGCCTTGCAGCCTCACTCTCCCCCGGCGTTGACGGGCTCCGTTCGCACGTGGAGTTCCACCGCCGGGGCCGCTTTGACGCCACCATCACGCTCCACGACGGCCGCAACTTCGGCGTGGTCCGCCAGGGCCTTGCCCTGCGGCGCCGGTCGCTCTACGATCGGCTGAGGGCCATAGCCGAGTACCACTACACGCGCCGCCCTGACACGATCCTGATCCTGACCCCCAGCGCCTGGTAGCTCAGGCTGACAACGAGGTTCTGCATGGAACTGAATCTTGAAGACTCCTACGTCGGTGTGGAGTCTCGGGACACACTGGAAAGACGGAACTACCACGTCTGGCAGAAGACCTCGGGTCTGTTCAGTGGCTCGTACTACACTCTCGATTTTGTGAGTTCGCAGGGCGGCACCGGCGGAGCGCTTCATACGGAGTCGCCGAGTCGCAAGCGGGCCTCGATACCCAATCCTGAGCGGATGGTGCAGGCTGCGCCGACCTTCGGGGTCAGCCCTTCGGAGAAGCGGATTCTCGACATGGTGACGGACCACCCGATGATGCCCCGTGACCACCTTGCCCTCTGGCTGGGCGTCTCCGAGGGCCGTGTCAGCCAGATGATGCACAGCCTCGTGAACACCTGGGGCCTGGTCGAGCGTCGAGGACAACGCAGTCACACTCGCTACACGTTGTCCGCCGAGGGCATTCGCTACATCACCCACCGGGACCGTGCTCAGCTCCCGACGACACGGGGCATCTGGAGCACAGCCCTCACGACAGACCATCAGGGCCGGACACGGCATGTGGGCCACCGCATCGAGACGTGGGCGCGGCAGACGAAGCACGCAGACGGCATCACGTGGTTCCTCTCGAAGCTTCAGTCTGAGGCCAGGGCCGACCCTGACAGCGAGCTGCTGTGGTCGGTGCCCACTGCGAGGTCTGACCGAGCCTACAACTGGGGTCAGTCGGCCATCGCCCCCGACGCCGTGGGGCACGTAGTCGCCGGGGGCCTTCAGATACCGTTCTACCTCGAGTACGAGCTACGTGTCCGTCACCCCGAGGGAGTCCTGGCCCGCCTGAGTCCCTACATGAGCTACTACTGTTCCACCGAGCCCGGCGACGACCAGCCTCCGTTCCCCGTCACGCTCTTCGTAGTTGACACAGAGGAGGTCGAGGCCACCTACGTGCGCACATCGGCGCGGATGACTCGGATGTCGCTGCCCATTCTCGTGTCGTGCATCCCTGTCCTGTCCACCGCAGGAATCCTGGGGCGGTCCTGGCATCCACTGTGGGAGCCGGAGTCTCCGAGACTTCCCCTGTCCGGGCTGAGGGCCTACCAGTGGGACTCGCTCTACCACCGGGTGCGTCACCGTCCTGTAGAGGGGAATAGATAGGGCCGATACGTCCCTATCTCCCCGATATGCTGTCTGGGGGCTGCAAATGGTGCATCTTGGCCTGTAGGCGAGGTCTTGTGAGGCCACAACCCGCCTGATTTGCCCCTAATTTAGCTACGAAATAGGCCGACACATCCTCTGACCGGTCAGCGCCCGAAAATGCAAATGAATGAAAAGCCATGCTAAACTACATTGCCTCCCCGACAATGACCTGATTGCACTTTTGCAGCCCCTGACGCATCATCCGATAGCGAAGAAACAGCTATGGATGAACCTGTCCGGCGGGTCGGCACAGCTGATCCGGGCAGGATTTGGCGTGTCGGCGGCGTCCGCGGCCCAGTGTGGCCCATCGGTTTTGCGGCGAAACGATGTCGGGATGCGTGACATGATTTTGGGGCATGGGTAGGAACGGACATCCCGGGCCAGCCAACTAGGGATTCCTGCCACATTCGGAGTGTACTGACCGAAATCTGTGAACAGTTCTTGTCCAGGGCTGGTTCCACCGAAAAAGGGATGCGATTATCAAAGCGGGCCACCCCCCTGTAGAGGACGAAAATGAGTGACGAACGGGCATCGCGGGCCGACGACAATCAGCCCGACCTCAGATGGGTCGTGGAGTGGCTGGTCGAGCGGGAGGGTCAGCGCCGGACGGCGGCCCTTCTGGGAGTGAACCGGAAGACGGTGGCGCTGGCCCTGCGCCGTGAGCGACTGACGGGCAGGATGACTCTGGCCGTGCAGCGGCTCATGGCCAACCTGGACGACCCCGGATGGGAGAGAACGACGCCACTGGACCGGCTGGAGGCGAGGATGAGGCTGGCGATTGAAGCCGTGGACGATCTGGCGAGGGTGGTGGAGCGTCTGACCCGTCGCGTGGAGGTCCTGGAGGCGGCTCGGCAACCCGAAGACGACGCCGGGGGCCGGGAGTCGGCGGATGCTCACGACGCCGAGGGGCGGGGCCTGCGTCTGTTCAACCGGAGGCGGAGGCGTCAGTCACAGGGCGAGGAAAAGAGTGATGGATGAGCATGTGCGCTGGGTGACGAAAGCAGAGGCGGCGCGAGAGATGGAGATATCCCTGTCCACTCTCGACCGGAGGATCAGGAGGGGGGAGATCGAGGTTCGCAGGGAGGGGCGCTGGGTCTATGTGCGTATGCACGGGCTAGAGTACGTGGGCGACGACGAACTGCTGCGTCGATCCCTTGGTCGGGAGGACAAGCTTCAGCAGACCGTGTGGGAGCTGGATGGGCGAGCATCGGAGTTGGAGCGGGAGCGAGACGAGGCCAGGGAAGCGGCGTTAGCCAGCAGACAGGCGCATAAGGAACTTGAGGAGGCGTACCGGAAGGAGACCGCCGCGCACAAGGAGACGAAGAATCTGCTCAACATGGTCCGCGTGACCGCAATCGTGCTGTTCGTGCTGCTGGTCGGCAGCGTTCTCCTATGGTGGTTTGTGCTGAGGTAGGGGTGGCGCCGCCAGCCCTTCGACGTTCCCGCCAGCCGGCCCCCCGGTTCTTCAAACCCCATCCGCCTCTCTTACGCGTCGATGTTCCACTTTCCCCAATTCGTAGCTGCCGATGCCCCATGACGCAGGCCAAAGTCCATGTTCCAATCACGTCCGCGAACGCCATCGGCATTTTGTCCACTTTCGTAGCTGCGACTGTCCAGTGCCGCCCGACTCATCCACCGGCAACCTGTCCACTTCCAAAGCCGCGACTGTCCAGTAGGGGTGGCACGAGTACCGGAATCAAATTGCTCGCTCCGATTTAGCAGGATGCCCCATTCACCCCGATTTCAGCTACGGAATCGCCCGAACTGCAACTTGCCGCCCCGTGCGATCTCCTGTACACGGGTGTGACACCGCCAGCGACCCCTGGCATCTCGCGCCTTCTGAGGGGGGTCTGTGCGCGCGAGCCCTACCCGGTCCGTTGCCGTTGCCCAGGCGCTTGCGCTGGAGTCACTAACTCACTACAATATATGTCGACGTCTACCCTCCGGTTAG
Source organism: Dehalococcoidia bacterium (assembly GCA_965248605.1). GTDB lineage: Bacteria > Chloroflexota > Dehalococcoidia > Lucifugimonadales > CAUZJF01 > CAUZJF01. The sequence goes on along the minus strand of CBDFJV010000007.1, from coordinate 2,834,471 downwards.
GGCAAGCTGAGACGAAGGAGGCACGACATGGCCGTAGACCAGAAGGACAAGTACCGAGAAATGGTGCTCCGGGGCAAGTACCAGAGACTGTACACCTATCTGCGCAGTCTTCAGGTGCAGGAGTGGAGGACCTCCTTCAACGAGGTCGAGGCAGTCATCGGATTCGAGCTGCCTCAGTCCGCACGGCTGCACCGGCCCTGGTGGGGAAATCAGAGAGGCGGCAATGGCCACAGCCACGCCCTTGCCTGGAGCGTCGCCGGCTGGGAGACGGCGGAGGTCGATATGGATGGCGAGATGCTGCTGTTCCGGCGAACGCACCCGAAGCCCATACCCAGGCTCTCTCTCGACGAGGCGTGGCCCGTCCACCCCACCGCGGTGTGGCCGGAAGGTCTGAGCCTCAGACGTGAGGACCTCTACGAGGAGAGGGTTTAGTCCCGCCATGTTCATAGACACCAACGTGCTGGTGAAGTCCCGCATCCCCAGCGGCTGGCCAATTAGACGATCCAACTGCTCTGTCTGCAGGCTATGCAAGGAAAGTATGAGATAGACGTCACGGTCCGAGACCGGAGCCTCCACACTGAAGTCCAGGACCTGCCGTGCAAACTCCGGATTCCGGTCGACCATTTCCACCAGACCGTCAAGCGCGAAGACCTCATGCCTGACGATGCCGTCCTTGACCCACGGAGCACCCGCCGCCTCTACAGCCAGTTCCAAGTCCTTTTCGGCCATGCTGCCAAGATATCTGAGCGCCGACTCCTCGAAGTAGATTATGCCGTCGGCGATCCAGGCCAATTCAGACACTGCCCTCGCCAGTTCCGGGCCTCTCGCGGCGATGTCGCTCAGGGCTTCAAGCGCAAAGATTTCGGCGCTGTCTGCTTCGCCGTAGTCGCCCACGCCGTCGACGAACCAGCCGTAGCCTGCCACCAGCACGGCCAGTTCCGGGTTCCGTTCCGCTATGGACTCCAAGAGTTGTCTCGAGTCGTGATCGTCAAGGCCCTTGGCGAACCACGGCAAGTCCGCTACGAGCCTTCCTAATCTGGGGTCCTGTTCAGCAAACTTGCCCACCGAGCTGAGCATGCGCAGTTCGGAATCTGTTACGTCGTCTGCGACCCAAGGCAGGCGCAACACCAACAGCGCAGTTTCAGGGTCCGACTCGGCCATGGCATCTAGGACTGAGATCTGACGGTTGTACTCGTTGCGAGTCACATCATCAGCCAACCAGGCCAGGTCCACCACGAGCCTTCCCAATCGGGGATCCCGTTCGGCGAACTCGCCTACTATGGTGAGGGTCTCCAGCTCGGGAAAGCCGATGCCATCTGCGACCCAAGGCAAGCGCAACATCAACAGCGCTGTCTCCCGGTCCGGCTCGGCTATGGCACCGAGGGCGACTAGCGTCGACCATTCATGCACGTGAACGCCGTCGACGACCCAGGGCAAGTGAGCAACTGCACCACCGAGTCCGGGGTCTCGAAGCCATATTTCAGTTATCGTCTCCACAGCAGCGGTCTCAGCTGCATTCAATGGATCTGGGAACCACGGAATGATCTTGGACAGGCGGGCGGCAGCAACCTCTTCGACAGTGGGCGTCGCGGTGGGTGTGGGTACAGGCGTCGAAGTAGGTGTGGGCACAGGCGTCGCGGTTGGCGAGGGTACAGGCGTCGCCGTGTGGGTCGGCGTCGGCTCTGGTGTCGCTGTTGGGATGGACGAACCAGAGCACGCCGCCAGCAGGGCGATGGCGGCAAGAAGTGCCAGCCCGGCCCAATAGGTTCGGCGTGCGGTCCGTAGCGGTTCTAGCCTCACCACACTATTGCAGACGCCTCGCTCCAAGACTCCCAGCAAACTCCTGACGTGCTCTACTCTCTGGTGCCTACTAGAAGGACTTGCCAGTTTCTTCCGCAGCCTCCCTCAGTACCCGGTGCTTCCTCCTGGACATCCTACCCCCCCTTCCTTCAAGCGCAAGACTAACGTTAGCCCTGGACCAGTGTTGGGGAGCAGGTCATGAGCCGCTTTCGATCAACCGTCCAATGCCCCTCCTGGCTGGCTGCCGCTCTTCTTCGGGGAGCACCGCCAGCTTTTCCTCGACCGACCCATCCACGACGTCTCTGCACGTAACCTCCACAGATACGGTCTCGCCTTCTTCGTTTTCTACGGTGACACTGTATAAGGGGCTGGTGGTGTTGAAGAAGGACTGCACGTTCTCGTTGTGGTAGGCTGCGTAGGCCCATACGCCGATTGGAGAGGTGGCCACGATGATGCCCAGGAGTATCCACGGCAGCCAGCGGTGGCGGAGCTTTAACCCGAATCCACCGAAGGACGTCCTTGGGGACAGCCCTTGAAGAAGCCAGCGGGTGCTCCTCTGAATCTGGGATAATGGTTTTGGAACAGAAACCTGCCCGGAAACAAGGAGCACCCAATAGATGCTGCCACAGAACAAACCCGACCGTATCCGCATCGTCTTTGACGACCATCGCCTGGTGGCCAATGCCGGCCTGCTCCTGCCGGCCACCCTAGCCCGGCACCTGGGCCTGCGGGAACTCGTCGACCATCACCTTGACCTCGGCGGAGCGCCGGGACGGGCGAACACTGGGGACAAGATGCTGACGCTGGTCGCTTCCGCGCTGGCAGGCGGCGACTGCATCGACGACGCCGATGCGCTGCGCGCTGGTGGGACGGTCGGTGTTCTAGGCTGCGTGGTCAAGGCGCCATCCACCCTGGGGACCTTCCTGCGCAGCTTCCGGTGGGGGCATGTCCGTCAACTCGACCGCGTGAGCCGCCAGTTGTTGGCCCGGGCCTGGGCCGCTGGGGCCGGACCCGGCGACTCGCCCCTGACCATCGACCTGGACTCGACCATCTGCGAGACCTATGGACTGGCCAAGGAGGGAGCGCGCCACCACGGCTATACCGGCGCCCGCGGCTATCACCCGCTGCTGGCCATTGCCGCCGGCACCGGCGAGGTGCTGATGTCCCGGCTGCGCGAGGGCCGGGCCAACACCGCCCGTGGCGCCGCCCACTTCCTGCGTGAGACGGTGGGGCGGGTGCGCTACGGCGGGGCCAGGGGACAACTCACGGTGCGGGCCGACAGCGGCTTCTACGCCCACACTGTCGTTGCCGCCTGCCGGGAAATGGATGTCCGCTTCTCTATCACCATCCGCCAGCGCGCCAGCCTGCGGGACCTGATCGAGGCGATACCACAGGAGGACTGGACTCCCATTCCCTACTGGATGGACGGCGCCGCCGATGTCGCCGAGACGACTTACACCCCGTTCCAGACCAAGCCGGACGCCGCGCCGGTGCGGCTCATTGTCCGGCGGGTGAAGCCGACGCCCGGTTCCCAGCTCGCCCTCTTCGCCAGATACAGCTATCACGCCTTCATCACCGACCGCGATGGGGAGACGCTGGAACTGGAGGCCGATCATCGCCGCCACGCCGAGGTCGAGAACGCCATACGCGACCTCAAGTACGGCGTCGGGCTGAACCACATGCCGTCGGCGCGCTTCGCCGCCAACGGCGCCTGGCTGGCGGTCCAGGTGATGGCGCATAACCTGGCCCGCTGGACGGCGCGGATTGGTCTGGGCGAGCGGACCGTGATCACCAAGACCCTCAGGCGGCGGGTCTTCGCTCTGGTGGGACGGATCACCCGCTCGGCGCGCCGCCTCACTTTGCATCTCCCCCGGCGCTGGCCTTGGGAAACCCAGTTCAGTCGCGCCTTGGCCCGGCTGCAAGCCATTCCGTTCCCGGCCTGACAGCCAGCCTGCAACTGACCCAACGTCCCCGCAATCTCGCGCCACCCCGGTCGCGAGAGTCCCCTGCTGCGTATCCTCTCGCCTTCCCGCGCATCGCAACTCCCGCATAGGGCCTTAGGGGCCCTGTGCGGCGACTGAAGACCGGCCGCCGGCCTCCCATCTACCCCAAGACCCCAGGCCATCCCCCCTGTAGCTCCCTCACCCACCCCCTTCCGCTGCCCTCACGCCGTCCATCGGTGTCCTTCGGTGGATTCGGGTTTAACCACTCCCAGCGGACGAGGCGCAGCACTGGGGCCATCACTGAGCCTCTCCCCGATTGCCCCCGGTGACGTCCAGGAAGTACTGCTCCAGATACATCTCGGCGGCCCCCATCTGGAGCCACCTGAGCGTTGGTGATCTCGGCTTGTCTCCTTTCCTGGTTGGCCGTTATCCTTCTGACCACAACGGCCGTCGATATGCAGGCCGTAAGCGCCACCAAGCCGGATGCGATCAGTGCTCCATAGACCGTGTACACGACGGCATAGTCATAGATGATGACATCGACTAAGTGAGTGAAGCCCATACCGAAAGAGGGTGTCAGCAGGATGCGGAACTCGAACAAGAACATGTCCAGCCAGGAGTAGAGAGCTGCCAGGAGTGACGGGATAGACAACAGCCACATGATCCACAACAGATCGAGCAGTCGTGATGACCTGACGCTTGTCGATGTGCCCTCTTCGTGCGTCCCCAGGTGCGGCTGACTTCCTCTCCACAGCTCTGCCAGGACCCGGTGGGGCCGCGACAACCACGTGACCGGGCGGAACCACCACCGCACAGCTGAGTCTCCCGGAGCCGGCTGGCCGGCGATCCCTAGCGCCGCGAGGTTTCTTGACGCCCTGTGCATCCACATGCAGAGCGCTACGACGGCTCCCCCGAACACAACCATGGAAAAGAGGGTAGCGTGTCCGAAAAACATGGGCACGCTCAAGAACCACAGTGGGATCGAAAATACCCAGTGAGCCCATGTCAGTGGAGGACCGTACAATATTAGCGGAGGGGCGAAGACCCGTAGGATGTCGGCCAGGTATGGCAGGATGACGATGCCCGATAGACCCAGCAGGACCAGGGTCCAATTGGCTCGCACACGCGCTGATCGATAGCTATTCATGAGTTTCCCCGGATCGACCAACTAGTGGTCCAACATCATTGAAATGAATACCATGATAGTCATTGTTCCTCTTGGGGGTTCAATCGTAACGTTGAACCGAGGAGGAACCATGATGTCTACCAAGAAGTACCGTATCAGACTGACTACCGACGAACAACAGGAACTCAACGCCTTGGTCTCACGCGGTCGGGCTGCGGCGTACAAACAGACCCATGCGCGCATTCTGCTGATGAGCGATGAGTCACGCTCGGACGGGGGAATGAAGGACGCGGACATCACCAGCGCGCTCGGTGTGGGACAGTCAACGGTCGAGCGAATACGCAAGCGCTGTGTGGAGGAGGGGGTCGAGTCTGCGCTGAATCGCAAAAAGCAACTGCGTCGGCGTCAAAAGAGACTGGACGGCGAAGGTGAAGCACGGTTGATAGCGATGGCCTGCGGGGAACCGCCGGAGGGGCGTGCCAGTTGGACCCTGAAGCTGTTGGCTGACCAGTTGGTCGAGTGTGAGATAGTCGGGACCATTAGCACCGAGACGGTTCGCCAGGCGCTCAAAAAAAAACGAACTGAAGCCGTGGCTGAAGCAGAGTTGGTGCATCCCGCCCGGTCAGAGCGCGGAGTTTGTGTGCGCGATGGAAGACGTACTGGAGGTCTACCAACGGCCGTACGATGGGAATGAGGTTCTGGTGTGCATGGATGAGACGAGCAAACAGCAAGTCAAGGAGACGCGAGTGCCGCGTCCCGCAGCGCCCGGCTTATCGGCGGCATACGACTACGAATACGAGCGCAATGGAGTGAGCAGCCTGTTCATGCTGTTTGCACCGTTGGACGGATGGCGCCGAGTCGAGGTCAGAGAGCGTCGCACGAAGGTGGACTGGGCGCATGTGATAAAGAAACTGGTCGACGAGGACTACCCTGACAGAGACCGGATCGTGCTGGTAATGGACAATCTCAACACTCACAAGCTGTCCTCGCTATACGAGGCATTCGAGCCTGCTGAGGCGAGGCGTATAGCTGAGCGACTGGAGATACACTACACTCCCAAACACGGGAGTTGGTTGAATATGGCGGAGATAGAGATCGGTGTGCTGGCTCGACAGTGCCTGGACCGACGGATTGCCAATCAAGACATCCTGCGCGGCGAGGTCAATGCTTGGCAGAATCAACGCAACCGGGATGTGATACGAGTGGATTGGCGCTTCACTACCGAGGATGCGCGCATCAAGCTAAAGTCACTCTACCCATCAATACAAAAACGTTGAACCACTAGGCCCTAGTCAGCTTCGGCCGCCGGCTTCACACGGCATGGCCGTCGGCGCGAACACCCCGCAGGAGCTTGACCAACGCAAACAGCAGCAGCGCGGAGGCCGATCGGAGCGGTAAACGGTCCTAGCGTCAGAAGCAGCAATGTGGAGAGGCCGAGGACCAGCAGCGACGCCAATGCGAGTATCGACCAGGCTGTTGCAGGACCGCTGACGACAGTTTTCCGCAACGCGTGAACGATCATCAGCGCTGCGATGATCCCCAGCACGACGTTGATGGGCCGAAAGTATCGCGGATGCAACGCCTATCACGAAGATAGTCAGTGAGGTCAGAGGGAGCATTAATCGCACCCTTGCAGGCTGTCGAACCGTTGACCTCCTGAATGCCAACCAGACCATCGACGTTACAAGAGCCGCGATCAATGCAATTAGGAACGGGGTTAGAAGGAGGGGAATCATGAGCGCCAGTATCGCCGATCCGACGGCGAATAGGACCACGCTGGCTTTCATGGGCTACTCCCCGCTCCTACAGTCTTGGATCGCGGATCGCCAGCTAGTCCCTCCTCGCACTTCCAAGGGGAAGCGGTCAATCTGACGAGGCCCCACAGAAGGAAAGACCCAGCTGGCCCAAGTCGTTGCTGGCCACGTCCTGAAGGGCCGATGGTATGCAGCCTGTCAGCTGGTTGTTGGAAAGTGCCAGGTAGGTCAGATTGGCGAGCTCGGCCAGCTCTGATGGTATCTCCCCGCTCAGCTGGTTGGTGTGCAGAACAAGGTACGTGAGCTTCGATAGGCTGCCCAACTCTGGCGGTATCTCCCCCGTCAGCTGATTGTCTTTGAGCCACAGCTGTTTCAGATTGGCCAGATTGCCCAGCCCCGCAGGTATCTCCCCGCTCAGCTGGTTGATGGCCAGGGTCAGAAACGAGAGATTGGACAGGCGTGCCAGCTCCGCGGGTATCGGGCCTGTTAGCTCATTTCTATTGAGAGCGAGGACTTCCAGCCCTGTTAGCTCTGCCAGGGTTGGCGGGATGGTCCCCGTAAGGCCGCGTGATATAAGCGAGAGCCGCAGGACCCGACTTGGTGTACCGCCGACGGTGATGCCGTCCCAGTCAGTGATGGGCGTGTCCACGCTCCAGTTCAGCGTGGCGGTACCGGCGAGGGTGTCCCTGATGTGCAGTAGGAGCTCGCAGTCCTCGACCAGGTCGGAGTTGGCTTCAGGGTCTGATACGACAATGCCAACAGAGCAGTCACCGATCAGACTGATCGCCACTGTCGACACCGCTGTTCCGTAGCCATCGGTTGCCTCCACCGTCAGTGAGTACGAGGAGACCGTGTCGTAGTCCAGCAGGTCTGCGACAGTAATCTGACCGGAGGAACCGTCCCCTATGGCGAACTTGCCTTCCTCGTTGCCCCCGGTGATGGCGTAGGTGACGGTATCCCCGTCCGCATCTGTGGCGGTTACGGCGCCCACGACCGTGTCGACGGCTGCGTCGTGCTGGACCGAGAACGAGTAGCCGTCGGTCTCGAACGCCGGGACGCAGTACGGCAGACTCAGTTGGTCCAGGTCGTTCTGTGCGACGTCCTGTAGGGCCGAAGGTATGCAGCCGGTCAGCTGGTTGTTGGAAAGTGCCAGGTAGGTCAGATTGGCGAGCTCGGCCAGCTCTGGCAGTATCTCCCCCGTCAGCTGATTCGCCCTGAGATCCAGGGTGGCCAGTTCAGACAGGCCGCTGAGCCCTGAAGGAATCTGGCCGCTCAGGCCGGCTTCACTGACAGCCAGTCCCCTAACGCGACCTGGCGTGCCCTCAACGGTGATCCCGCTCCACTCCGTGATGGCGGTGTCGGCGCTCCAGTCCAGAGTAGCCGTTCCCGCGAGGGCGTCTTTGATCTCCAGCAGGGCCGTGCAGTCGCCGACAAGGCCCGGATTGCCGCCGGGGTTCGGCACTGCGACACCGTTGGCGCAGGGCGCAAAGACGGAGATGTCCACCGTCACGGTGGACGCGCCCTCGTACGGATCGCTTGCCTCCACCGCCAATGAGTAGGAGGTGGAGGTCGCCTGGTCAAAAAGGTCTGCGACGGCGATCTCGCCTGAAAGCTCGTCGATGGCGAACTTGCCGTCCTCGTTGCCGCTGGTGATGGCGTAGGTTACAGGATCGCTGTCGAGGTCCGTGGCCGTGACGGTGCCCACGACCGTCGTGACGGGCACGTCGTCTTGGACCGAGAATGTGTAGCCTTCGGACTCGAACGCCGGGATACAGTAGGGGAGATCAAGGACGGTCAGGTCATTATCCCCCACGTCCTGCAGGGCCGACGGTATGCAGCCTGTGAGCTGGTTGCCTCCCAGGCGTAGTATCTCCAGGCTGGACAGTGCCGTAAGCTCAGGAGGAATCTGTCCCGACAGCTGGTTGGTCTTGAGCCGTAGCTGTTGCAGCTTCGAGAGGTTGCCCAGCTCAGGCGGAATCTCCCCGTCTATCTGGTTGCTGCTGAGGTCTAGTCTCTGGAGGTCGGCGAGACCGCCTATCTCGGTAGGGATGGTGCCTGTGAGGCTGTTGCTGCCGAGAGCAAGCACCTGGAGGCCTCTCAGTCCGCTCAGCCCTGAAGGGACGCTGCCGTCGAGTCCCTTAGACGGAAGCTCCAGACGCACCACTCGACTCGGGTCCCCATCTACCGTAATGCCTTCCCACTCGGAGATGGCTGTGTCGGCGCTCCAGTCCAGCGTCGCCGTGCCCGCCAGGGTGTCCTTTATGTCGAGCAGGACCTCGCAGTCGCCGACTAAGCCCGAGTCGATGTAAGGATCGTTAACTGCGTTGTAGCACGGAGGGACGGGTGGTGGCGGTTCTGGGGTGAAGGTCGTCGTTTCACCGTCATCCGGGGTGATGTCGTCGTGCGCGCCGATCTCCTCGTAGTGATCGGACAGGTCTTCGGCGCTCTCGATCCGCTCTCCCGCGAACTCGTCCGTCTCGGCGGCCGTCTCGACACGTTCCTCAAGCTCCGTCAGCGGCTGTGAGTACTCCGGATCGTTTTCTGGCGCACCGTAACGGACGGCGTTCACAGTCCCGTCGTCATCCAACTGAAGGTCCCACTGCTGGACCGCTTGCCATGCCTCGACGCTGATCGTGTTGTGAGCCCCCATCGGCGCCAGGAATACGACGTTCTCACGTTCCTCGAATATGGCGCTCAGGAGCAGCTCGATGGCGGAGGCAATTTCGCCCAGGTGGTCTTCGTATTCCTGCTCGCTCATGAGGGCTTCGCTTCCAAACTCGCCCGCAGCGTGAGCACGACTGTAAAGGTCATAGGAACGGCCTTCGCCTCTCCGATCGTAGGCGATCGTCAGCGTTGTCGTGGTCTCAGAGCTCGATCCGAGCAGGTATTCGTCAACGGCATAGTCGACGTAGCAGGTCAGAAACCGAAAGTCGGTTGACAGTCCTCCCCGCGCCAGCGCGCGGAAGTTGGACTTGACCGTCTCAGGGAAGATCGGGTTGATCCGGTCGAGCTCCTCCATGAACAGGCGCTCCACCTCGGCCGCAGAGGGCAACTCGTCTTCGTCATCCAGGTCCAGCCAGAACCGGACGGCCTGCTCCCGCTGCTCCGGAGTTCTCGCCACGCCCCGCCACTCGCACCGCACGGAGTCATCCTTTGGCCTTCCACGGAAGGCCAGATGCACCGGGGACGCTCCGGCAAGATCTAGGCCCTTCTCCAACACCTCTTCAACGGTCGCCGCTCCCGTGTCACCACCGGCCGCACTGCCACCGCCTACTGCGCTGGAAATGGGGTTGATCCCACTGATGTCGCGTGGCTCACATGAGCCGTACGCACAGGGTGGCCTAATAGCCGCGGTCTTACCGGGTCCGTGCGTATGTGCCGCTCCGGAGCGACCGACTAGGGTTCGATCATCGGTCACAGCAGTGACCGATGATCCGCGGTCCCCTCCTGAGCGAAAAGCGGAGGCTTCCTGCAATACGGGACCATCCGGATCGTGTTGCTGTATTGAAGGCTGGGATGCGGCCTCGGAAGCCGGGGCGCTCCCCATCTTGGAACCCACCGATGCACGGCCGTCGTTTCCGGGCGCGTCTCTGGTCCCAGAGAGTTCCCGGTTGGCGTCATCGGAGCAGCCAACGGCGGCCAGTATCGCAACGAGTGCAACAGCGGTCGTCAGGTTGCCTAGCTTCGTGTTGGGGTTCGTTGTGGACATCTCAGGTCATTCGGATATGTGGGGCCGTAACGACTGCGAGCATATTCCTCTGTGTGACCACGGCTTCATCTCCGGTTCGCGGCCACCAGGTCGCCGTCCTCGTCTCGTCTTACCAGAACGCGCAGGTCCGAGCCGTCCAAGGCCGTGGTGAACAGGATGTCGGGGTCCTCCCAGTCTTCCTGGACCACGGCAATCCTGGAACCGTCAGGAGACCAGCTTACGTAGAGCCCTCGTCTAACCTCACGGAGACCGGAGCCGTCCGCGTTGACCACGTAGGTGGTCCCCTTTAACCAATTGGTCCGCTCGGCCAGCGAGAACAGAATGCTATTGCCGTCGGGAGACCAAGACAAGCTGGATGCTACCTCACGGCCAAGAAAAAACTCCCAGCCTGGGTCTGACACCTCGCGCAGACCGGAGCCATCGGGCGCTATCGCATATAGCTTCACGGCTGCACGTCCTTCACTAAGTTCTGCAGGCAAGTCTGCACGCAAGAAGGCGAGTTCTTGGCCGTCAGGGGACCAGGCCGGCGTTCCAACTATCGAATCAACATGTTCGTCCTGACTGGCGACTAGTCGAGTCAACTCCGTGCCGTCCGCGCCCACGGTATAGAGGGCGGTCCGATCGACACTATACTCACCGGGTAGTTCTTCGGCCTCATCGAGAATGAATGCCAACCTCGTCCCGTCGGGCGACCACGCTAGACCACCTGTGTAGAATCGATCAGTAACATATTGACCGGCATTCGTGTCCCTGTTGCGGTAGGTCACAATACGGCGCACGCCCGAGCCGTCTGAGCCAATTACGTAGATGCCGCTATCTCTGGGACGATAGTAGTCGTCATCGATCCTCGCGAAGGCGATACGGTCACCATCAGGCGACCACACAGGAGAGGTGTCCATGTCTCCGTTTTCTGTGAGTCTGTGCCGGTCGGAGCCGTCCAGCCCCGACGTCTCTATCTCGAAGTTGCGCGTGACCCCGAAGGTGTCAAAGTCACCCTTTGTAAGATGCCGTGCCGTTGCGTAGACGATGCGCGAGCCATCTGTTGAGATGTCCGGGGAGTAGTCTACGTCGTACTCACCCTCACCCTCTGAGATCCGTCGCACGCTGGAACCGTCAGAGCGGGCAAGGTATGTGGATCCATCGTCCCCTCCCCCCCTATATATGAAGACGATATGAGCTCCGTCAGGCGACCACTGAGGCGCGAATCGAGCGTTCGCTTCCTCAAGAGTACTGATCCAGAGTCTCGTGTCAGGTGCATAGACCTGGGAACAGGTAGGCACCGCCGCCGATGACAGTGGGAACAGCAAGACCAACAGGGCTGGAACTGTCCAGTGGGTCCGTGTCATGCCTTATCAGGTCCTACCTTGTCCTTCACTGCGAGTTTGTCGTGACGAGTCTGGAGGCCCGCGCTTCTATCCCGTTAGCATCCTTGGCCACCAGTACGACATAGCGCTGGGAAAGTCCGCCCTCTGGAGGTACGTATGGAAGGGTTATCGTTACGGATGCGGCCTCAGCATTGGGAGAGTATGTGAAGACTTCGGAGGGGTCAGACCATCTGTACGTATAGGGGGGCTTCCCGCCAGAGACAGACGCTGCCAGGGTTATCTGGTCTCCAGAGCTTCCCTCCCGGTCCCCGGAAATGGACGCGATGGGAACATTCTGATAGAGAGCATAGACGGCCATCACGTCGAAAGGATGCGGTGAGCAGTCAGGTTCGGAGAAGCCAGGTACGACCGGATATCTAATCCTCTTGTCGGAGTCGTAGTTCATCACTGAGTCCGGGATCGTGGGGTGAGCGGCAACGTAGGCGGCTACTTTATCTGCCATGTCCCATATCGGGTAGTCCACGTTTGAAAGGCCCAGGGCGTGTCCCGCCTCGTGCACGGCTGTCGCATAGGCGAAGAAGTCATCGCCCCTCCTGTTGTCGTTAGCGTCTGGGACTCCATTGTTCATACATGTGTTGAAGCGGATGTCGCCGTTACTTATGAGGTTGTCGCCGCCAGGAATGGCTGGTGACTCGACCTCGAACTCCTCTCTGTTGAAAGTCACATCGACGCCCTGCAGCGCGTTCCTGGCCTGTCGCCTATGAAGAGAGGCCCTGGCCATTATGACTCCCAAGTCCGCCCACAATTGGGGCACAGCAATGTTCCCTGCCCTGAAATTCTCTATGATCTCGTTGATGCGATTGCGGAAATAGTCGTCGGTGCCGATGCCCGAATAGCCCTGGAATGACGTAACGCAAGCACTCGCGTTGGGAACGCAGTACTTGAAGACATCTGATTTGAACTCTGTGAACCAGTAGATACTGTGATTGGTCAGGTCGAGCATCCTGACTTCATTCTGTCGATCGTCCTTGGCAATGAACTGCTCTATTGGCGTTGAAGGACTGGGGCAAGTGCCATTCGAATCGTGGGTCACGGTGACCAGCCCATCGGTGGCCTCCTGCCACTGTCCGAATGCGTGATTGATGAGGTTGACCCAATCAGTGCTCTCATCGGCCGGAGTCAAGGGATCATCGAATGTGGTGTCACAAATGATGTACTCGAACTCCCGATTCTGATGGTGCCCGAAGAATGTGTATGTTCCAACGCGCTTACCGTTCCCTGGGAATCCCGAAGAGGGCCACACGTACGCATCTCGCGCCGAGAATACCCTGGTGGCATCTGTCTTCACGTAGTTGACCTGGAAACCGTAAATCCATCCCCGAGGCAGGTTGGAGATCGTCCTATACACTCTCCCAGCCCCAGTGGGAGCGTCGAAGATGTCTGGCGCGAAACTGGATCCTGGGCCCGGCCAATCCGGGTCTTCGGGCCAGTCCAAGCTCTCATGGGAGGTGCCCAGCATCCTGTACCAAATCTTGTATTCGTCGACTCCCGAGATCGTCTCCCACTCAAGCACAACCCGCCCATTGTTGCCAGGGCTGCTCCCGTCGGCTCTGCCTCCCACCAGTATCGGGTTGCCGATGATAGTGATCGCCTTGCTGGCCTCACTATCCAGCTCCGTGGTGCCGTTGCCCCTAGCTATGAACTGATAGTGGTACTCCTCGTTCATGACGAGGATGTCGTCAAGCTCTATCTCGACGGACTGTGTATCGGTTGAGGCCCCTACGTGTGGCACAAGCCTGTTGTTGCTGTTGCTGGCACTCGGCGCTCCGGTGGGCCACGAGCCGGAGGGCGCTCGGCCCTGAACGGTATACTCGGTGGCATCGGCGACGGGTCCCCACTTCATCTTTGCTTCCCGCAGAGGAAGTGGAACTACAGAGATGCTCTCGTATACGGGTGGGGCCAGCTTGGTCAGGGAATTCGAGCTCATCACGTACGGGTCGCAGTCGGTGAAATTGTTGTACCGGCAGGACCGGATGCCGACTGAATACACTCCGGGAGCGTTTGGAGAGAAGGCGTCTAAACTTGCCGTTCCCGAGCTCAACGTTATGTCTGGGTCTGGTACCGGGCTGCCCTCACGTGATACCGCTGCCCGCCAGGGTGGACCTCGTCCACCACGAGGAGGGGACCTGGCTCGCCAACGTGCCCGTCATCGGGCGCTTCGCCGGCTTCTTCCACACGGTCACCTCTACCCTCAGCGCGGTGTGGGACCCCGTGTACCACACGGTGTCGACCCACCTGAGCGCCTTCTTCGGGCCGGTCACACGCACCCTGTCGGCGACCCTTCAGGCCGCCTGGGACCCCGTAACCGAGACCGTCGGCGGGTGGGTGTCCCGCGACCGTGGGGACCTGGCTCACAGGCACGGTCGGCTCGTGGCTGTCCGCGACCGTCGGCTCATGGCTGTCGGCAACCGTGGGCTCATGGCTCTCCACGACCGTCGGCTCATGGCTCTCCGCCACGGTGGGCTCATGGCTGTCCACGACCGTGGGCGCGTGGCTCTCCACCACGGTCGGCTCATGGCTCTCGACAACGGTCGGGACCTGGCTCTCTGCGACGGTCGGGACGTGGCTGTCGGCGACCGTTGGGACCTGGCTCTCTGCGACGGTCTGGACGTGGCTGTCGGCGACCGTTGGGACCTGGCTCACCGGCACGGTCGGGACATGGCTCTCTGGGACAGTGGGTACATGGGTCAACGGAACGGTGGGGACCTGGGTATCGACCACGGTCGGGGCCGTCCTCTCGGCGACGGTGGGGACGGTCGTGTCCGCCGTCGTGGGAGGCTTCTACACGACCGTCAGCCACTGGGTGAACATCATCCTCGGCTGGCTCAACATCAACGTGTGGGTGCCCTCGGAGGAAGCCAGCGGCTACGCCTCCGACACGGCGTCCGAGTACGCCAGCGATACCGCAACGGGTTACGCATCGGGGAGCGCCACGGGCTACGCCAGTGGGAGCGCAACGGGGTACGCCTCCGGCAGCGCCACCGGATATGCCTCGGGGTCCGCCACCGGCTACGCCAGCGGAAGCGCCGCGGGATACGCATCGGGCAGCGCAACCGGCTATGCGTCGGGGTCCGCAACCGGCTATGCCAGCGGGAGCGCCACCGGGTACGCATCGGGCAGCGCGACGGGATATGCCAGCGATACCGCCACAGGGTACGCCGAGGACACCGCGACAGGGTACGCATCCGACACAGCCACCGGGTATGCCTCTGGCGAGGCAACAGCCTACGCCAGCGACACCGCCACGGGCTACGCCAGTGGGAGTGCTACCGGCTACGCATCCACGCAGGTCACGCTGCCAGGCCGCATCGAGCAGACCACCGTCAGCGAGACGGTGACGCAGCCAGGCCAGACGGTGGAGCAAACGGTCAGCGAGACCATCGAGATACCGGGACGGACCGCTGAGCTACGTGCCGTGTTTGTCCGGCGTTCGGGGTATGCACCACAGACCGTCGTCAAGGTCGCGCGCTTGAGATAGGGCCTTATGAGCATGTGTTAGGTAGCCATCGGGACTGGATGGCCACTGATGAGGCCAAGGAACTGTACCGTAGGCGCAAAGAGTTAGCGGAACCTGCCTTCGGCATCATCAAGGAGCAACAACAAGCTCGCCGGTTCCTCTTGCGCGGACTGACCAACGTTAGTGCTGAGTGGGTAATGCTGGCCACAGCCTTCAACATACGCACGCTGTGGAAAGTCTGGTCCGCCCGGCCGAGGGTATTTTCCGCATCCAAGCCAATGCGTTTCTTCAGCGCTTGGTCTTCCCGTCAGCTGCGAATCTCTGTGGCTATCGCGGCGCATTGATTCCGATCCGGTACGGGTCACTCTATTGTTTACTTCCAAATCGACTCTCATCATGGACCTAGCTCTTTACAAGATGTGAAAACCTGGTAGGCGCAGACCTGTTCCGAGACAGGCTCCATAGGATTGCCCCTACTTGAGGACGTTAGAGGAGGTCGAGCGGCCGTGCCCTTCTGATCATTCGAACGAGATGATACCACCTCAATTGCAGGCCGGTCGGAGGAGGGGAACACAGAAGGCCCAGCGAAGTTCTTGAGGGGTCGTCGTACTCGTTACGGAGGGCAGGGCTCGCCATTGAAGGGTCGCCACAGGGTACCGAACCCTTCGCCAACGGGCCACTCGTCGAGTACGACGTCGACGCTGCGGGTCGCGCCGCTTCTGTGGACCTCCAAGCGGACGACATCGGTCGGCTGCAGTAGATTGAAGTAGTCGACCATGTCGGACATCGAAGAGACGGGCTCGCCGTCGATACTCAGGATCATGTCTCCGTTGCCGGTGAGCCTCGGGTCGCCCCGCAGGCCGGCCCTGTGCGCGGGTCCGCCTTCACACACGAACCTGAGATAGATTTCACTCTCGGCGGGCAGTCCCAGTCTCGCAGCTCCGCTTTCACTGAGAGGCCAGCTCGTGATGCCCATCCACGGCCGCCTGACCTGTCCCCTTGTAATGAGTTGGGGAAGCAGGTGTTTCAGGGTATTGCTCGGAACCGCGTACCCAATACCGATCTGGATCGACGATGCGACCTGCACCGAGGTATTTACGCCCATCACTTCACCGTCGGAGTTCAGTAGAGGCCCACCCGAGTTTCCCGGATTGAGAGCGGCGTCGGTCTGGACCAGACCGGGGATAGGACGCAAGTGCTCGCTGAGGCGAGTCCTACCCGTGCCACTCACGATACCGACGGTGACTGAGTTGAACTCCTCGAACGGGCTGCCTATAGCCACCGCCAGCTGCCCCGGCACGATTTCGTCAGAGTCCGCGAGAGGCAAAGGATCGATGCCCTCTACTGCGGCTGGGTCGACTTGCAGAAGAGCGAGGTCGTCTAGCGGGCTCGTCCCGAGTACCTGCGCTTCCAGAACGCGGCCGTTGGAGAGCCTGACCGAGATGTCTCCCTCCCCGTCAATGACGTGATTGTTCGTCGCGATGTGCCCTTCACGGTCGATCAAGAAACCCGAGCCGGAGTCTTCTCTCGAAAACACGCCGGAAAACCTTGTGGGCCTCGAGAGTGTGATTTCTACGACGGCCGGACCGGCCTCCTCGAACAACGACCTGACTTTGTTTTCATCGAATAGGGGCCTCGACCTCGAGGAGTCCGTCCATGGGGACACGAAGGCCACCCACCCAAGTACGAAGCCTGCAAGCAAGCCCAGAGCCAGAATAGCAAACCCAAGTCCGCTGGACGACTTTGGTGGCACCTCAGCGGGGCTGAAGACGTTCTGACCTGGCCGGTACCGACTTTCGTTGTCTGGGATCACTTGAACGGCTCGCCTCGAGTGAAATAAAAGGTAGCTCTGCCCGCCCATTCAAGTATACCGTAGATGCCTCACGGCAGAGCTTTCTACTTATCGATAACGACAAACCGGGGGAACCGTTGCCAACGATTCGATGGAACGGCTCCGTCTACTCGTTCATCGCAAATGAGATGCGGTCTGCAATCCGGCCGCGTCAAGGTCTACTTCAATCTCGCTTCCCACACGCTTCCGGCCGCCTCTAACTCATAGCCGTTGGTGAGCGATGGATTCGCGAAAGTGAAGTAAACGTTCGATCTGCCACTGTTGTGCTCGACTATGTTCCTCATCGCTGCCGAGACGTCTGTCGAATCGATTTCGGGGACACGGTCGGGGAACAGCTTCTGAATATCGCGGCGGTACCAGTCGAACTGTAGCAACCGGACAGCGATGACGGCGACGTCCCTGTCGGGCTTCTCGACATAACGAATATACCAGGAAGGGAACACGTCACGTTCACGCAGGCTTAGCACGACGGAGCCGTCGGGGACGGAGCCAATGATCTCTGCGCCCCTTTCATAGGCCGCGCGGTCGCTCCTCAGGTTATTGGACCCATGGTTGAGGGCGACGGACACACCCGGAACCAGGAGAAGCGCTACCGCTCCGAGCGCCAGACCCTGATAGGACACGCTCAGTCGCCTATGACCGTTAGTCGGTCCCCGTTGTCTGATGGTCGTCCCAACGATCCAGGTGCTCGCGATCCAGAAGAAGCCAAACCCCAGCCACACCGAGAAGAGCAGAAGAGCGGGCACCATCAGGACCTGGAAGTCGACTGAGTTGAAAGTGATCGAGTAGATGCTGATGAGCGCTATCGAGGCGGCCGAAGAGACCAGAAACTTGGGCTCAACCTTACCCCGAATCCACCGAAGGACGTCCTTGGGGACAGCCCTTGAAGAAGCCAGCGGGTGCTCCTCTGAATCTGGGATAATGATTTTGGAACAGAAACCCGCCCGGAAACAAGGAGCACCCAATAGATGCTGCCACAGAACAAACCCGACCGTATCCGCATCGTCTTTGACGACCATCGCCTGGTGGCCAATGCCGGCCTGCTCCTGCCGGCCACCCTAGCCCGGCACCTGGGCCTGCGGGAACTCGTCGACCATCACCTTGACCTCGGCGGAGCGCCGGGACGGGCGAACACTGGGGACAAGATGCTGACGCTGGTCGCTTCCGCGCTGGCAGGCGGCGACTGCATCGACGACGCCGATGCGCTGCGCGCTGGTGGGACGGTCGGTGTTCTAGGCTGCGTGGTCAAGGCGCCATCCACCCTGGGGACCTTCCTGCGCAGCTTCCGGTGGGGGCATGTCCGTCAACTCGACCGCGTGAGCCGCCAGTTGTTGGCCCGGGCCTGGGCCGCTGGGGCCGGACCCGGCGACTCGCCCCTGACCATCGACCTGGACTCGACCATCTGCGAGACCTATGGACTGGCCAAGGAGGGAGCGCGCCACCACGGCTATACCGGCGCCCGCGGCTATCACCCGCTGCTGGCCATTGCCGCCGGCACCGGCGAGGTGCTGATGTCCCGGCTGCGCGAGGGCCGGGCCAACACCGCCCGTGGCGCCGCCCACTTCCTGCGTGAGACGGTGGGGCGGGTGCGCTACGGCGGGGCCAGGGGACAACTCACGGTGCGGGCCGACAGCGGCTTCTACGCCCACACTGTCGTTGCCGCCTGCCGGGAAATGGATGTCCGCTTCTCTATCACCATCCGCCAGCGCGCCAGCCTGCGGGACCTGATCGAGGCGATACCACAGGAGGACTGGACTCCCATTCCCTACTGGACGGACGGCGCCGCCGATGTCGCCGAGACGACTTACACCCCGTTCCAGACCAAGCCGGACGCCGCGCCGGTGCGGCTCATTGTCCGGCGGGTGAAGCCGACGCCCGGTTCCCAGCTCGCCCTCTTCGCCAGATACAGCTATCACGCCTTCATCACCGACCGCGATGGGGAGACGCTGGAACTGGAGGCCGATCATCGCCGCCACGCCGAGGTCGAGAACGCCATACGCGACCTCAAGTACGGCGTCGGGCTGAACCACATGCCGTCGGCGCGCTTCGCCGCCAACGGCGCCTGGCTGGCGGTACAGGTGATGGCGCACAACCTGGCCCGCTGGACAGCCCGCATCGGCCTGGGTCAGCAGATCGTGACCACCAAGACCCTCAGACGACGGGTCTTTGCCTTGGCCGGACGGATCACCCGCTCGGCACGCCGATTGACCCTGCAGCTTCCCCGGCGCTGGCCCTGGGAGGAGCAGTTCAGCCGCGCCCTGGCCCGACTGCGAGCCATTCCACTCCCAGCCTGACGGAGCCCGTCCGCCACTGACCCACCAGCCAACCCAACGTCCCCGCAAACTCGCGCCAGCCCAGTCCGCGAGCGCCTCTTGCCGTGTCCTATCCCGCCATCTGGCTCGCCACAGCCACTGTAGGCCGCCATCGGTGCCCCCAAAAGCGCCTGCAGACCGCCCGCCAACCTCCCGTCTACCCAAATTCGAGCCCGGATCATCACGCCTGTAACTCCCTCACCCCCTTCCGCTGTCCTCACGTCGTCCATCCCTGTCCGTCGGTGGATTCGGGCTAAACCCTAATCCACCGAAGGACGGCGTGTAGGAGGCCTGCTGAAGAAACAAAAGGGTGCGCCTCTGAATCTGGGATAATGGTTTTGAAACAGAAAACCGGTCCCAGAAAAGGAGCACCCGATAGATGCTACCACGTAACCACCCCGACCGCATCCAAATCGCCTTCGACGACCACCGCCTGGTGGCCAATGCCGGGCTGATCCTTCCCGCCACCCTCGCCCTGCGCCTTGGCCTGCCCCAACTCCTCCGGAAGCACCTCGACCTCGGCGGCGCGCCGGGCCGGGCGAACACCGGCGACAAGATGATGACCCTGGTGGCCTCCGCCCTAGCCGGCGGAGATTGCATCGACGACGCCGATGTGCTGCGCGCCGGCGGGACCGCCCGCGTGCTCGGTTTCACGGCTAAGCCCTAATCCACCGAAGGACGGCGTGTAGGAGGCCTGCTGAAGAAACAAAAGGGTGCGCCTCTGAATCTGGGATAATGGTTTTGAAACAGAAAACCGGTCCCAGAAAAGGAGCACCCGATAGATGCTACCACGTAACCACCCCGACCGCATCCAAATCGCCTTCGACGACCACCGCCTGGTGGCCAATGCCGGGCTGATCCTTCCCGCCACCCTCGCCCTGCGCCTTGGCCTGCCCCAACTCCTCCGGAAGCACCTCGACCTCGGCGGCGCGCCGGGCCGGGCGAACACCGGCGACAAGATGATGACCCTGGTGGCCTCCGCCCTAGCCGGCGGAGATTGCATCGACGACGCCGATGTGCTGCGCGCCGGCGGGACCGCCCGCGTGCTCGGTTTCACGGCTAAGGCTCCCTCCACCCTGGGCACCTTCCTGCGCAGCTTCAGGTGGGGCCATGTCCGCCAACTGGACCGGGTGAGCCGCGAGTTGCTGGCCCGGGTCTGGAAGGCCGGTGCCGGACCCGGCGACGCACCATTCACCATCGACCTTGATTCGACGATCTGCGAGACCTACGGACTGGCCAAGGAGGGCGCCCGCCACCACGGCTACACCGGTGCGCGGGGCTATCACCCGCTGCTGGCCGTCGCCGCCGGCACCGGCGACGTGCTGATGGCCCGCCTGCGCGAGGGCCGGGCTAACACCGCCCGCGGCGCTGCCCACTTCCTGCGTGAAACGGTGGGGCGGGTGCGCTACTGCGGAGCCAGGGGCCAACTCACGGTGCGGGCCGACAGCGGCTTCTATACCCACGCCGTGGTCGCCGTCTGCCGCCGGATGGATGTCCGCTTCTCCATCGCCATCCGCCAGCGCGCCCGCCTGCGGAATCTCATCGAGGCGATACCCGAAGATGCCTGGACGCCGATTCCTTACTGGATGGACGGCGCCGCCGATGTGGCCGAGACCACCTACACCCCGTTCCAGGCCGAGGCGGACGCCGCGCCGGTACGGCTCATCGTCCGGCGGGTGAAGCCGGCGCCCTGTTCTCAACTGGCTCTCTTCGCCACCTACAGCTATCACGGCTTCATCACCGACCGGGACGGGGAGACGCTGGAACTGGAGGCCGATCATCGCCGTCACGCCGAGATCGAGAATGCGATACGCGACCTCAAGTACGGCGTGGGGCTGAACCATCTCCCCTCGGGCCGTTTCGCCGCCAACGGCGCCTGGCTGGCGGTACAGGTGATGGCGCACAACCTGGCCCGCTGGACAGCCCGCATCGGCCTGGGTCAGCAGATCGTGACCACCAAGACCCTCAGACGACGGGTCTTTGCCTTGGCCGGACGGATCACCCGCTCGGCACGCCGATTGACCCTGCAGCTTCCCCGGCGCTGGCCCTGGGAGGAGCAGTTCAGCCGCGCCCTGGCCCGACTGCGAGCCATTCCACTCCCAGCCTGACGGAGCCCGTCCGCCACTGACCCACCAGCCAACCCAACGTCCCCGCAAACTCGCGCCAGCCCAGTCCGCGAGCGCCTCTTGCCGTGTCCTATCCCGCCATCTGGCTCGCCACAGCCACTGTAGGCCGCCATCGGTGCCCCCAAAAGCGCCTGCAGACCGCCCGCCAACCTCCCGTCTACCCAAATTCGAGCCCGGATCATCACGCCTGTAACTCCCTCACCCCCTTCCGCTGTCCTCACGTCGTCCATCCCTGTCCGTCGGTGGATTCGGGCTTACGCAAGGGGCCTACCGCCAGAAGCCCGATGAAAAGGCCCAATGCATTGAACTGGGAGAAGACGAGCTCAGCCCAGACTAGGCCTCGATCATATATATCCCCCGGGGCGACCCCGAAAACGTAGTCCTCGTAGGCGCGGGCGGTCAGCAGCCAGAAAACGCCTCGAAAGGTATCGGCGCCACCCCAGCTGATCGGAGGGTTGCTCGCCGCGCTCAGCGGCACGTACAGGTATACCGATAGCCCTACAAGCAACGGCCCGATCAGCCATAGCGAGGCCAAGCGCCGCCACCCAAGGCTTGCACCTGTCCAAAACAGTAACGGGACCGCGACAGCCAGGAGGGTCAGGTGATTGCCGAGACCGAGCCCAAGAAGAACCCCGAACGCGGCCAGGCTTCGGTCCTCGGAGCGCCGTCCTCGGCTATCGCCCGGTCCTGGCAGTACTAGTCGGACGGCGATTAACAGCAGCGCGCTAGCGAACAGAGCGTTGAGCGCGTACACCTCAGTGACGACGGCAAGGGACCATGGTATGTGGGAAGCGGCAAAGGCCGTCCCGGTCAGCGAGGCACCGATCACCGCCAGCACCGGCGGCGCTTCTGGACCCAGCGAGCGACACAGGCGTAGCGCAGCCACGTACACGATGAACGCCGCGGCAGACATCAACAACGCCGAGAGCAGGTTGCCCCTGAAGGCAAATTCACCAATCGGCACGATCGTCGCGAAGGTCTTGAGCAGGAGCGTATACGTCGGATAGCCGGGCGGGTGAGGCACCCCCAGAGTATTGGCGGCGGCCAGCAGCTCGCCGCCGTCCACGCCCACTTCGTCGACGCCCCAGCTCAAGGTCGGCGCAATTGTCGAGAGGTAAAGAACCAGCGAAGCCGCAAAGACGCCAAGCCCGGCGAGGAATGAAGGTGACTTCGCTCGGTTCAGATCCACAGTTGGTGCTCCGGAGAATTCGGTGCCTTGCTGGCCAAGGCGGCTCGAGCGCCACGGAATACATACTAACGGGACGATGTTCCAAAGCATAGCCGTACCGTCGTAGTACCCGGCTTGCTTTTGCCGGACTCACGATACGTGTGCTACAATCGACAGCCAAATAAGAGAGAGCGATAGAGAGTAAGGTATGGGCTTGGACGCAGCCGCGAAAGGAGCCATCGCAGAGGAGTATCAGTCCCACGAGGGAGATACCGGCTCCACCGAAGTTCAGGTGGCCATAATGACCGCCCGAATAGACGGCCTGACAGAACACCTTAGAGTCCACAAGCACGACGAAGCCACCCGACGCGGTCTTCTCAGACTCGTCGGCCGTAGGCGCCGTCTCCTTCAGTACCTCAACGGGGAAGACGTGGCCCGTTACAGGTCTCTCATCGCAAGGCTTGGGCTAAGGAGATAAGTCCCGCATTGCCGGGGCTTTTTTTCTTTGTTTCCCGTAGGAGGTACCGTTTTCTATGTTGTCCACTTTCCAACGTGACATTGGCTCTGGGACGCTCGTCCTAAAGACGGGTGTTCTCGCCCAGCAAGCCAACGGCTCGGTCCTGGTAACGTACGGCGACTGCGCCGTGCTGGTAACGGCCACGATGGATAACCCGCGCGAAGGGATTGATTTCTTTCCTCTGACTATCGATTTTGAGGAGCGGCTCTACGCACGGGGGAAGATTCCCCGCAACTATTTCCGCAGGGAGGGTCGTCCTCCGACGGAACATGTTCTGGCCGACCGCCTCACCGACCGCTCGGTACGGCCGCTTTTCCCAGATGGGTTCCGGAAGGAAGTCCAGGTAATTGCTACGCCGTTGTCCGCCGACGTCGAGAACCCTCTCGACATGCTCGTCATGATCGGCACATCTGCCGCGCTGTCGATCTCCGACATTCCCTTCGACGGCCCCATAGGCGCCACTCGCATCGGACGGGTTGACGGTCAGTACGCGGTAAACCCGACTTACGAGCAGCTCGAAAAAAGCGAGTTGGAACTGGTTGTCTCGGGCAGTCGCGACGGAATCGTGATGATCGAAGCGGGGGCGAATGAGCTCTCGGAGCCGATGGTCCTGGAAGCCTTGCAACTCGCTCAGGACGTCAATCTTGAGCTGATCGAGCTGCAAGAGGACATGGTCAGAGAGATCGGGCGGACGAAAGCCGGATTCGAAATCGAAGGCCTGCCAACCGATCTGGTCGCCGCCGTCGAGTCGGCAGTAGGCGATAAACTGGCAAGCGTCCTGGACGCCCAGGGCGAGAAGCCCGACGTAGAGGATAAGCTCGCCTCGTTGAAGAAAGAGGTCGTGGAGTCGCTGGGCGAAACCTATGCGCCGGCTGCCGTAAGTTCAGCTTTCAAGGCGCAAGTCGAGTCCTCCTCTAAGAAGACATTCCGGGAAGCCATCATTTCCCGTGGAGAACGGCCCGACGGCAGGAGTCTGACCGAGATACGTCCTATCACATCCGAAGTCGGTCTCCTTCCACGCACCCACGGTAGCGGTCTCTTCACACGAGGGGAGACCCAGATCCTGGGAATAGCGACCCTCGGCTCCGTCAGCGACGCCCAGCGGATGGACACGCTCAGCCCTCAGGAATCGAAGCGGTTCATACTGCACTACAACTTCCCGCCGTTCTCGACCGGAGAGGCCAAGCGAATAACGCCTCCGGGAAGAAGAGAGGTCGGACACGGCGCCCTGGCCGAGCGCGCGCTCGTGCCGGTGTTGCCGGACGTAGAGGATTTCCCGTACACGATTCGTCTCGTCGCGGAAGCGCTCAGCTCAAACGGAAGCACCTCGATGGGCAGCGTCTGCGCCGCGACCCTCGCGTTGATGGACGCAGGCGTGCCCATCTCGAAGCCGGTTGCAGGGATATCGATCGGGCTTGTCGCCGAAGAAAACGGCAATTACGCGACCTTGACCGACATCCAAGGGATGGAAGACCACGCCGGGGACATGGACTTCAAGGTCGCCGGCACCAGGGACGGCATCACCGCCATTCAGCTCGATATTAAGATAAGAAGCCTGAGCTTCGAGATCATCGAGGCCGCTCTGAAGCAGGCCGAAGAAGGGCGAATGTTCCTCCTCGACCGGATGAATGAGACGATTGGTACGCCTCGGGACGACGTCAGCCAGTACGCACCGAGGATGACGCGCATAAGCGTGCCAGTCGACAAGATTGGACTGGTCATCGGCCCGGGCGGCAAGACGATTCGGGGCATCGTCGATGAAACAGGGGCCACAGTGGACGTCGAGGACGACGGCACCATCACTATCGGTGCAACCGATGGAGAGGCCGCCAAGAAGGCCGTCGCAATGATAGAGAACCTGACCCGTGAAGCGAAAGTAGGCGAGATCTACACGGGCAAGGTAGTGCGCATCATGGACTTCGGCGCTTTCGTCGAAATCCTGCCCGGCAAGGACGGCATGGTCCACATCAGCGAGCTTTCCAACGAGCACGTACCCACGGTCGAAGGCCTGGTGAAGCTGGGCGAAGAGATTACCGTAATGGTCCAGGACGTCGACCCGACGGGCCGCATCCGGCTGTCGCGCCGGGCACTTCTCGAAGGCTCAGAGGGCGGCGGCTCCCGACCGGCCGGCGAGTCCGGCGGCGACCGTCGACCGGGCGGTTACCGACAGGGGAACGGCAGACCGGGAGGCGGCCAGCAGGGCGGGTACCGGCAAGGCGACCGGCCTCAAGGCGGCGGACGAGGCGGCCCAGGACGTGGTGGGCCCCGTGGTGGCGGCGGAGGTCCCCCTCGGCACAGGTCTGGCCCACCACCCCGCTAGGTACCGCTCGAGGCGGCTAGCCAATTGCGTCGGCTCCACCGGCGTACGTCGCATCCTGAGATTCGCCCATGTATTCTATTCGGGGCGGATCGTCTCTATCCCAAATGGAGGTGCAGGCTGTGTCACCCATTAACGTAGTCGTCCAAGGCGTGCTGGGCAAGATGGGACAGCAAGTCCTTAGTCTGACCTCAACGGAAGAGGACCTGCACCCCGTCGCAGGAGTCGATCTGAACGCCTCGGCGGATTCCATTGGGCTACCTGACGGTTCAGGCGCCGTGCCGCTCTCGACCTCTTTAGAGTCTGTGATCGGCGACGCCGATGTTGTGGTCGATTTCTCCGGAGCCGACGGGGCTCTATCCGCTATCCAGACGGCGGCACCCCGGAACGTCAACGTGGTTATCGGCTCGACAGGCAGCTCTGAATCGACCCTGCGAGAGGCCAAGACACTGGCCGACGAGCACCAGGTCGGGATCATGATCGCACCCAACTTTGCGTTAGGCGCGGTTGTCATGATGCATCTCGCGAAGCAAGCTGCACCTTACTTCGACTACGCCGATCTCATCGAGAGTCACAGTGAAGGCAAAGCCGACGCACCTTCCGGCACGGCGATCGCGATAGCCAAGGCAACAGCCGAGGGCAAGGGTCGCGACTTCAAAGCGCCTCAAGCCGAAAAGGAGACCGTCTCTGGAACCCGAGGCGGTATATCTGGCGGCGTCAGCATCCACAGCGCTCGAATGCCCGGCCGCGTCGCACATCACGAGCTCGTTTTCGGCGCCCTGGGCCAGACCCTGACCATCCGACACGACTCCGTCAGCCGCGAAAGCTTCATGCCGGGGGTCTTAATGGCCATCCGGCATGTCGTCTCGAACCCCGGTCTTGTCGTGGGCCTCGACAAGATCATGGGGTTTTAGGACAAGCCTGCGCCAGCGGCTACCAGGACGTTTCAACTTACCCACTCTCCAGACGCAACGGATTGAGACTACGGCTCCGCGCTAATTCTCCACCGTCCAGGCACTGGATTTGGTCCAGCATACTGGCTATCATCTGATCACCCTGTGTTCAGGTTGTCAGAGCTATTCGAGAACCGCACCTGCCCGCAGCCTGAACCGCGAGGTGATCGCGATGACTACAAAAGAAAATCTGCGACGAGTGGTTGATCAGCTTCCAGACAGCGAGTTGGACGCAGCGCTGAGGTATCTCGAGTACCTGCGCGACACGTCTGACCCGCTTGTACGAGGCCTACTGGACGCGCCGGTGGATGACGAACCTACGACGCTGGAGGAAGACGCGAGAGCCTCGGAGGCCTGGAAAGAGTATCTGGACGGAGAGGCGGTTTCGGCCGAGGAGGCGAAGCAAGAGCTCTTGCCTTGAGCTGGCGGTACGAGCTCACGAGGCACGCCCGGCGCGACATTCGCGATCTGGACGTTCAAGCACGTCGCCGAGTTTTCGAAGCTCTGGACAAATATGTCGCGCAGCGGCATGCCAATGTGATCAAGATACAAGGTGCGAAGGACCAATGGCGTTTGAGGGTAGGCGACCTGGCGGATAAGGTTCCGTCCGGACTTGAGGGCCCAAATCATCGTTGTGCTCGGTGTGCGGCACAGGCGTGAAGCGTACCGAGAGCGGTAGCAGCTCCTCCACAGACGACAAGCATGAACGGCTACAAAATCGCGGTAATCGGGGCAACCGGCGCGGCAGGCCAGGTCTTGTTGCGCATCATCGAGGAGCGCAACTTCCCAGCCAGCTCTGTGCGTCTTTGCGCGTCAAAGCGGTCTTGGGGTAAGCCGCTGGCGGTCAAAGGCGTCGAGGTGGTCGTTGAGGAACCGACCCGCGAGCTTCTGCACGATGTCGACATCGTATTCATCGCCGCTTCCAGTGACGTCAGCCGCGGGCTTGCTCCGATGGCTGTCGACGAGGGAGCTCTCGTCATAGACAAGAGCTCGGCGTTCCGGATGGACCCCGACGTCCCGCTGGTCATCCCCGAGGTGAACGGCGACGACATCGAGAGCCACCAAGGCCTCATCGCGGCTCCCAACTGCTCTACGACACCTTTGGCGATGGTCCTCAAGCCTCTGAACAACCTGAGTCCCGTGCGTCGGGTGACCGCGGCTACATACCAGTCGGTCTCTGGCGCCGGCGCGGCCGCCATGGACGAGTTGCGCCTGCAGTCCGGCCAGGTCCTTGACGGGGACCAGCCGGAGCCGAACGCACTTCCACACCAGATAGCCTTCAACGTGCTTCCCCAGGTCGAGTCTTTCGTAGACAACGGCTACACTACTGAAGAGATGAAGATGGTCAACGAGACCCGGAAGATACTTCACGAGCCGGAGCTGGCGGTGTCGGCCACCTGCGTCCGGGTGCCGGTAATGGTGTCGCATAGCGAGGCCGTCCACATAGAGTTCGACGAGCCGATCATGGCGGACGAGGTCCGAGAAACGTTGGCCGAAGCGCCCGGTCTCAGAGTGATGGACGCCCCAGAATCGAATGTGTATCCTATGCCCGTCGACGCCGAGGGGAGGGACGAGGTATTCGTCGGGCGTATCAGGCAGGACGAGTCCCATCCGCACGGCGTCGCGATGTGGATCGTAACGGACAACCTGCGCAAGGGAGCAGCGCTGAACGCGGTCCAGATCGCCGAAGATGTCCTCAGCCGGGAGCTACTGCCGGCTCAAAAGGGGGTATAGCCATGGTGGAGATGGGACGGCTGCTAACGGCGATGATCACGCCGTTCGATGAGGAGGGCGAGATTGACTACGGACAGGCCCGCAAGCTAGCCAAAGGCATCATCGACTCTGGCAGCGACGGTGTCTTGATCGGCGGCACCACGGGTGAATCCCCCTCGATGTCCGACGATGAGAAGCTGCGGCTCTTTGGCGAAGTAAAGGAAGAAGTCGGCGACCGGGCCGCTGTGATGGCTGGGACTACCGACAACAACCACCGCAAGTCCATCGAGCTTTCCAAAGAAGCTGAAAAGGTTGGCGTGGACAGCCTACTGCTGACGGTGCCCGCTTACAACAAGCCCCCACAGGAAGGGCTGTACCAGCACTTCAAGGCCATCGCCGAGGCGACGAGCCTGCCGGGGATGCTCTACAACGTGCCGTCTCGCACGTCACTGAACATGACCGACGAGACGACGCTTCGGCTGGCTCAGATAGACAACATCGTAGGCGTCAAAGAGGCGTCATCAGACCTGGTACAGATAACTCGCATAATCGATGGTGCGCCCGACGGCTTCAACGTCTGGTCAGGCAACGACGACGAGACCTTCCCAATCATGTGCGTCGGGGGATTCGGCATTGTTAGCGTAGCCGGCAATATCATAAGCAACCAGGTCAAGACAATGATGGGTTTGGTGCTGGAGGGCGACATCGAGACCGCTGCGGCCGCGCATCGCCGGCTGCTGCCGCTGTTCAAGGCGCTCTTCTGGGTCACTAATCCGATACCCGTCAAATATGCGGTCAACCGCGCCGGCTTCAACGCGGGCCCTGCCCGCCTCCCCATGGCCCCGCCCGACGACGACTTCATAGCGAAGTTCGACACCGTGATGGACCGCTACGAGATGGACTTACCTGTCTAGCGGCGGCGTCCCCGCCCCTAAAGCACAGACCGGACCACGATGGTCTGGTCGCGGTGGGGCCCAGTGGAGATGATGTCGATGTGCGCGCCTACCAGCTCCTGCAGCCTGTCTATATAGTAGAGCGCTTCCCTCGGCAAGTCGTGGAGCTTGGTCGCGCCCGCCGTGGGGCTGTCCCAGCCGGGCGCTTCTTCGTAGACCGGCGTGCACCGCTCAAGAAGCGCGGCGTTTCCAGGGAAGTCGTGGACGATTTCTCCGTCGAGCTCGTAGGCCGCGCAAATACGTATGCGGTCGAAGTGATCTAGGACGTCTAGCCGGGTCAACACCAGAGATGTGTAGCCATTGATACGAGCGCTATACCGGGCAGTCACTGAATCAAACCAACCTACGCGACGAGGCCGCCCCGTGGTCGTGCCGAACTCTTGAGCGCGCTCTCGTATCTCTTCTCCAGTTTCGTCGAATAGTTCGGTTACGAAGGGCCCACCGCCGACCCGCGTACTGTAAGCCTTGAACACCCCAAGTACGATGTCGATCTGCCGCGGAAGGAGCCCCAGGCCGGTGCATGCTCCTCCTATCGTTGGGTGGGACGACGTAACGAAGGGGTATGTGCCGTGGTCAAGGTCGAGCAGAGCGCCCTGCGCCCCTTCGAGTATCACCGTCTCGCGCGCCTCAACCGCATTGTAAACGATGTGCTCGACCTCGCGGATATAGGGCGCCATTCGAGTTGACCATGCTTTGCACTTTTCGAATACCTCGTCAGGGTCGACGGGCGTTCCGCCGTATACGTTCGTTATCAGAGCGTTGGCCTGGCTAACCGCGCTCTCGAGCCTGGGCAACAGTGCCTCCAGGTCCGACAGGTCGGCTGCGCGGATTCCGCTACGGGCCGTCTTGTCGGTATAGGCGGGCCCGATTCCCTTGCCCGTCGTTCCGATCGCGTCCTTTCCGCGCGCCGCGTCGGCAAGCTCGTCCACCACGACGTGGTAGGGCATCACGAGATGAGCGCGATCGCTGACCATCAGCCGGTCGGTGAGATCTATCCCACGCTGTTCGAGGCCCGCGATCTCTTCGAGGAAACCGTCAGGGTCGACGACGACCCCGTTGCCTATGACACCGATGGCGTCCGGCCACAGGACGTTGCATGGAATGAGGTGGAGCTTGAACTCGCCTTCGTCAGCCAGGACGGTATGTCCGGCGTTGTTCCCACCTGAGAATCTGGCTACGACGTCGGCGTCCCTGGCCAGAAAATCGACGATCTTTCCCTTGCCTTCGTCACCCCACTGAGCACCCAGCACCGCGCATACCGTCATGCCGTCTCCCTTCCTTCCCAAGCCCGACGACACCTCGAAAAACGCCGTTGGGGAGTATAGCAGACAGGTTGAGGGCATTGAAACGGTAGCGGCTCGTGATCCCAGGACCGGATCAGGCGCTGTGGTAATATTGGCCCCTCATTCGTACACGTAGGTGATCATCAATGGTCGCAACGGACAGGGCCCGCTTCACGGAGGTCGAGGGTGCCTCTGACCTATTTACGCCCCAATTCGTCGAATACCTCGTAGCGGCGCACGATAGGTTCACGGCTCGGGTCCTTGAGCTCCGGCGCCAGAGGGCAGCGGTCCTGGACAGTGCTTTGACGAATGGAGTACTGCCAACTTACCTTCCCGAATCGGAGATAAACACGGGAGAGTGGAGAGTCCCTGAGGTTCCGGCCGACCTCAAGCGGCCGGGGATCGAGATAACCGGCCCAGCGTCGATGACGTCGATGTTCATCAACGCCCTGAACCCCGGCTCGGACGGAGTCCGGGCCGAGGGCGACCTCGACGACGACGAGGACTCTGCCGGGCATCGCTTCATCGACACCGTGACCGCGACGCGTAACCGTCTCGCGGCCGTCGAGCGCACCCTGGAGTTCACCAACGCGGAGACCGGCCGGCACTACAAGATCGAGGACGGCGAGCTACCGTTCTTCATGCACCGGGAGCGTGGGCTGCACCTCGACGAATCCGAGGTCACTATCGACGGACAGCCGGTTTCCGCTGCGATCCTGGGAACAGCACTAACCCTCTTTCACGCCGGACAGGCTCAGATAGAACGGGGGCAAGGCGTCTACTTCTATCTGCCGAAGCTCGAGTCAGCGGAGGAGGCAGGCTTTTGGCGTGACTTCTTCGACTTTAGCCGCAAGCATTTGGGACTGCCCGAAGATGGAGTCATCAGAGCCGTCCCGCTGGTCGAGTCCCTTCCGCTGGCCTACCAGATGGAGGAGGCGCTGTACGCTCTCGGTCCGTATGCGGCCGGTCTCAATGCAGCCCGGTGGGACTTCAAGGCAAGTGTTTTCGAGTTCATCATGGCTGATGCTAACGCCATTTGGCCCGATCGGTTCGGTGTCGACATAAAGACTACCGAGTTCCTGGCGAACACCTTCCGGCGGTTGGTGGCCATCTGTCTCAAGAGAGGCGCGGTGCCTATCGGTGGTATGGCGACGGCGCTGCCCTCGAGGGACGCGGAGGTAAACGACGCTGCGGGTGCCGCCATCAGGGCGGACAAGGAATGGGAAGCAGAGCAAGGGTTCATGAGGGGCTGGGTGGCCCACATCTTTCACATGAAGACCGCCGCCGACCCATTCAAGGAGCTACGCTCGACCGGCTGGCAGCCGAGACCAGAAATGGCGGACCCGGAGAACTATCCGATCAAGATCGATGTTCCCGAAGGACCGGTCACCGTCGACGGGACACGGCGCAACGCCAGGATGCTGATCGAGTACGTCGAGGGTTGGCTGAACGGTCGAGGGGCCAAAGGCATCGACAGCCTGGAAGGACGACCCGGAATCCACCCACCGCTGATGGAGGACCTGGCGACTGGACGAATGTCCGTAGCACAGATCGGACAGCGCGTCCGGCACGGAGCGAAAGATACGGAAACCGGAGAGGTGCACGATTTCGGGCTCGTGAAACGCCTCCTCAACGAGGAGGTCGAGGACATCGTTACCAGGCGCCGAAACGAGGGGGTTTGGGAGACCGAGGAGCAACTTACGCTCGCTCAGACCGAGGAGCGGTACCGGAAGGCTGTCAAGATTGCGATGCAGTGGGTCCACAACTACACGAACCTGGACTTCCGAAGCCTTGGATCGTACACGAGAAGCGACCTGGAAGGTATCGCGGCCGCGCCCGACACCTTCTAGCTGCGGCTGAACTACTCGGAGTCGGTCTTCCTCGACCGTCCCAACCGCCAGCCTCGGCGCTGGCCCCCGCCACTTCCGTTACCGCTTCCGCTGGTCTTCCCGCCGTTTTGGGGTGCGGCTTTAGCGGGCGTCCGCTTCCGGCTCCAGAGATCGGCGAAGTAGTCGGGTGTGAAGAGTTCGCGGGCGTCCGCCACGTTCGAGAGCTCCCACGATAGGTTCGACGGAAACGCGGCGATTTCGACGTATTTGCCCATGTTTTTGACCGCTTGGACAGCGTAGGCAAAGTCGCCGTCACCCGTTACGACAATTGCGACGTCGTAGCGGTTCTCCCAAGCCATCTGGAGCAGGTCTGTTGCCAGCATGATGTCGATGCCCTTCTCAACCGCCGTGTCGCCGCGGACCTTGGACCCACCGAGGCGGACGTCGAGGTACGGCGTGCTGTAAAGGGCGGTAAGAAACTTCTGTTGGTCCTGGTAGGCTTGGGGGTTCCGGTCGAAATCTCTGAGAACGTTGTAGTAGTAGGAACGATAATGCGTGCGGCCGTCGCAGAGCTTAGACGAGAATGCGGCGAAGTCGAGATCGAAGCGTTTACAATTTTCCTCGAGACTGTGGTAGAGATTGCTGCCGTCAATGAACACCGCCACTCTGGTAGACGTATGATCGGCGGCATGAAGTCCGTTTTCAGAAGTCATATTACCTCTTTCTTACGCGTTGTCTCCCATCATAACATTCTGCTTGTAGTATCAAGTCGTGGACGCGATTCCGAGGTCGCCCTCCAGCTCCCAAAGCGAGAGGTCGATGGCGTGCACGATCTCATCGACGTCATCCCGTGTAACGCATAGAGGCGGACCGACGTTCACGATCCCGCTGTAGGAGCGGAGGATGAGCCCATGGGCCTTGAATCGTTCGGTGAGCCTGTCGGACACCTTGAGTTCCGGGTCGAACCTTGCCTTGGTCTTACGATCGCTGACGAGCTCGAAGCCCAAGAGCAGCCCGATACCCCTGACGTCGCCAACGATGGGATGGTCGGTCATCAACCCTACGAGTTGCTCCTTCAAGTACGCTCCCACCTCGGCCGAGTTCCGGACCAGGTTCTCGGTCTCGAGGATCTCGATGTTCTTTAGCGCCGCCGCAGCGGCCACCGGGTGGCCGGCAGTCGTGAGGACGTGCCGGAAAAGGCTCCCTTCGCCGACGAAATGCTGAGCGACTTCATCCGTCGCGATCGTCGCCCCGAGCGGCAGGTAGCTGCTGACGATGCCCTTGGCGACGGTCATGATGTCGGGCACGACGTCCCAGTGCTCGACCCCGAACATCTTGCCGGTGCGCCCGAACCCGGTGATTACCTCGTCGGCGATAAGTAGCACTCCGTACTCGCTACAGATCTCGCGCAACATCGGCCAGTACTCGTCGCCTGGCACTACCGCACCATGCCCCATGGCTACCGGCTCCGCGATGACGGCCGAGACCGTCTCGGGACCGTGAAAACGAACGAGCTCGTCGATCGCCCGGACGCACCGGACCGCGCACTCCGATGGCGTCTCGCCGCCTAGCTCGCACCGGTACGGATTAGGTTGCGGGGCGTACAGCACCCCGGGAGGCGAAGGCTCGTAGTCGGCGCGGGAGGCGCCGGGCGTCGAGCCGAGCCACAGCACTCCCGCCGTGGCCCCGTGGTAGGAACCCCGACGGCTGATCACCTTGTACCGCCCTGGCTCTCCGCGTCGCCGGTGGTAGGCTCTGGCGATCTTGATCGCCGTTTCGTTGGCTTCGGAGCCGCTGTTCACGGGGAACACCCTGGAAAGGGACCCAGGTGTGATGTCAGCGAGCTTTTCTACAAGCTTGACGGTAGCGGGTGTCGTGGACGTCTGAGGAAAGTAGGCGAGGCTCCGCATCTGCTCGTAGGCGGCGTCGGCGATTTCGGTGCGCCCGTACCCGACGTTCACCGAGACGTACCCTCCGTTGACGTCGATCCAGGAGTTCCCGTCGGAGTCCGTTATCCTGATGCCCTTGCCCTCGACAGCGATAAGCGGGCCACCGCGTTCGGCCATCTGGGCCCAGTCGGCGCTATGCATCCACAAGTGCTGGTTGGCAAGGTCTTTCAGCTCTTGTGTCTCGGGCCCAACGGACATTACGTCTCCCCTTTCGGGCTACCTTAGCGGTCCCAGTGTAGGGCGGCCCCTCGTTCGCGCTCAAGCGACACTTGGAGCCCATGCCCGCGACTTCCACCGGCGCCAGGAGACAGGAATCGGCCGGAAACACGTAAGGGGACCTCCACCCGCCCCCCTATCCCGCTCCGTTACATACACCTTGCGTTCTGCTACTCTATAGGCATCACAAACAGCTAGTCGATGCTCGGCCGACACGGTCGAGTCCCTACTTCCCGCCGGCCGCCTTTTGCGTCTGGTGTGGCCCACCTCAAGGAGACAAAAATGATCCAGCAAGCGATCGACTCGCTGGTATCTGGAGAATCGTTGTCGGCTGACGAGGCGGCCGACGCGATGAACGAGATCATGGGTGGCGACGCCACCCCAGCTCAGTTCGGCGCGTTCGTCACGGCGCTGCGGATAAAGGGCGAGACGCCCGACGAGGTCGCTGGAATGGCGCGTGTCATGAGAGAGAAGTCCCTTCACGTCGACGTGGCGGGGCCGGTCGTCGATACGTGCGGGACCGGCGGCGACGGGTCAGGTACATTCAACATCTCGACGACCGCGGGACTAGTCGTAGCGGGGGCCGGCGTGAAGGTCGCAAAGCACGGCAACCGCGCGATGTCCGGGGCTTGCGGCAGCGCAGACGTTCTCGAGGCGCTGGGGGTCAAGATCGATCTGAGCCCGGAGGGTGTTGGACGGTGCATCGACGAGGTGGGCTTCGGCTTCATGTTCGCCCAGGTGTTTCACCCTTCGATGCGGTTCGCCGCCGCCCCTCGCCGCGAGATCGGTATCAGGACGGTCTTCAACATCCTCGGGCCGCTTACCAACCCGGCCGGAGCCAACTCCCAGCTGGTAGGAGTCGCGAGCTCCGGAATCGGTGAGATGATGGCCTCCGTGCTAGGGATGCTAGGTAGCACCCACGCCTTGGTCGTCCACGGCGCGGACGGCCTGGACGAAATCAGCCTCAGCGATGCGACGACGGTATGGGAGCTCAAGGACGGCGCCGTGACTTCCTATACGGTCACTCCAGAGGAGTTGGGATTCGAGCGAGCACTCAGGAGCGACCTGAAGATCAGTAGCCCTCAGGCAGGCGCCGAGATGGCAAGCGACGTCCTTCAAGGCGCCGCCGGACCAACGCGCAATATAGTGCTAGTGAATGCAGCGGGCGGTCTCGTGGCCGCCGACAAGGCCAGGACGATCAAGGACGGGGTCGCCATCGCGGCCGACTCCATCGACAGCGGCGCCGCCAACGGTAAGCTCGACGCGCTGGTCGAGCTGAGCCAGAAGCTCGAGTAGCGATTCAGCCAGACCTTCGCAAGGTGCTTGATGACGACTTTGGACACGCCGGACATCCTCAAAAAGATCGTAGAGGTGAAGCGCCGCGAGGTCGAACGTCTCAAGGTGGAGGCACCCATAAGGAAGCTCGAGACTCGTATCGAGCAGCAAGCCGCGCCTCTGAACCTGGCCGGCGCCCTGATGGGCGACTCCCTCCGGATAATCGCCGAGGTGAAGAAGGCGTCCCCGGCCAAGGGCCTTCTCCGCGCCGACTTCGACCCACGCTCCCTGGCCGGCGCCTACGGCGACAATGGCGCCGCGGCTATCTCGGTGCTGACCAACGCCGACCACTTCCAGGGGAGCATCGCTCACCTCGAAGCCGTGCACGAGACCGTCAATGCTCGCGGGGTCCCGGTGCTCCAGAAGGAGTTTATCTTCGACCCGTACCAGGTCTACGAAGCCCGAGCCTACGGTGCAGACGCCATTCTGCTTATCGTTGCGATGCTGGAGCCTCCACAGCTCAAGGAGTTGATGGGTCTGGCAACGCAGTTCTGGATGCAGTCTCTGGTCGAGGTACACGACGAAGACGAGCTCGCTGTTGCCCTCGACACCGGGGCCGAGATCATCGGGATCAACAACCGGGACCTTCGGACCTTCAAGACCGACCTGGCCGTGACCGAGCAGCTCGCGCCCACGGTGCCCGACGGAAAGGTCATCGTGAGCGAGAGCGGCCTTAGCGAACGTGACCACGTAGTCCGTGTCCGCGAGGCTGGGGCCGACGCGGCCCTGGTGGGCGAGGCCCTTGTCACCGCGGACGACCCCGGCGCAAAGCTACGAGAGCTGACGTGACCAGTTTCAAGATCTGCGGCCTGCGCGATCCTGGGAACGCCCTTGTCGCGGCGAAGGCCGGAGCCGACTTCCTGGGTTTCAACTTCGTTCCGGGGGCCCGGCGCCGGCTCGGCGAAGACGAGGCATGGGAGGTTATCCAGGAATACCGCCGGTCGTTTGGGAAAAACGGCCCGCGGCTAGTGGGCCTCTTCGCCAACCAACCGATCGATGACGTCAACAGGATTATTCGGCGCTGTGGTCTAGATCTGGCCCAGCTGTGCGGAGACGAGCCGCCCGAGTATTGGGACCAGGTGGACGCCTCCGTAATCAGGCAGATCAAGGTCCGTGACGAAGCCCCGAGGCTAGACGTGACGGCCGAGGTGCGCGACAAAATCGCGGAGGTCGTGGCAGGCGACCACGTCCCCCTTCTCGACAAGCGCGAGCCGGGCTCCCTGGGGGGGACCGGTCGCAGCTTCGACTGGCGCATCGCCCAGGAGGTCTCGGGCGACTTCGAGATCGTCCTGGCAGGTGGGCTGACCGCCGACAACGTGGGCGGGGCTATCGAGACGGTACATCCTTGGGGGGTCGACGTGTCCAGCGGAGTGGAGACCAACGGGACCAAAGACCCGACCAAGATCAAGGCATTTGCAGAGGCGGTCAAGCGGTCCGACGTGGTGGCCGCGACCTCCGAGTGACTGTCGACGATCAAGTGTGGGCACTGTCGCCAGGCACGGCTAGAAGTGGACGCTTCGCACGTCTCGTAGGGGCGTCCCCATCCCCCTTTCTCAATCAACACCAAAAGGTGCGTTACTCGTGGGCGGTGGGGCTGGGCGTATCCGATGACGGTACCGCTGGGCCGTCCGGATAGTCGGACCCGTGCCGCCTCAGCCCGGCTGCTCAAAGACATGATCGCAGCCTTCACCGGTCCTGTCCATGAGCAAATGGCCGTGCTGACCTGCCCCCAAAAAACTGATCCAGGTCTAATGTTAGACATGGTCAGACATGAAAGGGGGCGGAATGCCAAGAAAGAAGCACACTCCGGAGCAGATCATAACCAAGCTGCGTGAGGCCGAGGTGGCGATGTCCACAGGCAGCACGGTGGGCGAGGTCTGCCGTCAGATCGGAGTCACCGAGCAGACCTTCTATCGGTGGCGGAATGAGTACGGCGGCTTGAGCATAGACCAGGCCAAACGGCTGAAACTGCTCGAGGCAGAGAACAGCCGGCTCAAGAGAGCCGTCGCAGACCCGACACTGGATAACCAGATATTGAAAGAGGTGGCGGAGGGAAACTTCTGAGCCCGACCCGTCGCCGTCAGGGTGTTGACCTTGCAATAGAGGTCCTTGGTATCTCAGAACGTCGGGCCTGCAAGGTGCTCGGCCAGCCTCGGTCCACCCAGCGGTACGATCCTGCCTCCTCAGACCACGAGCGGTTGCTCACAGAGGCGATCGTAGAGCTTGCAAGGGAGTTCGGCAGGTACGGTTACCGCAGAATCACGGCTCTGCTCCAACATCGTGGATGGAGGGTGAACCACAAAAGGGTGGAGAGGATCTGGCGACGGGAAGGGCTAAA
Organism: Dehalococcoidia bacterium; assembly: GCA_965248605.1. Taxonomy (GTDB): domain Bacteria; phylum Chloroflexota; class Dehalococcoidia; order Lucifugimonadales; family CAUZJF01; genus CAUZJF01. Next base: position 2,796,436 of record CBDFJV010000007.1, on the reverse strand, counting down.
GGTGCCCAGCAAACAGCCCAAGAGAGGACGGTTGTGGCTGAACGATGGGTCATGCATGAGGCTGAGACCTGAGAGACCGGACCATGTATGGGCCTACGACTTCATGTGGACCCGTAGTAGCAGAAATTGCGGCGGTAGTATCGGATTTCATCGTCGGAAAAGTCAAGGGCGGCGGAAGATGTAGCCCGAACACCAAAGGGCTCCACACATGGACGTGCAGTTGTCCGACTCCCAGTATCGCGGTCCCTTGGCAGCCACGACCCTTCCGCCACGCTCACGAGCAGCGGCGGGTACTACTGCAAGACACGAACGTGTGTGCTAATATGTAGAGACATCGTTCGCAGCAGCCCCGCGACAAAGAAGCGTCCTGATGGCGGGGTGTCGAGACATACAGGGAGGAAAGCCATGACCGGACAACATAACGGGACGAATGGACGGAAGGCATCGGAGGGCAACGGTAGATTCCAAAGGGCGATGGATGGCCTGGGTCGCGAGGACCTTCACCAGGCGGTCGAGCGCCTGACCGAGCACATCAAGGAGAGACCGGACGATGTCGAGGCCCTGTCCGCCAGGGGGCTGCTCTACGGCGAGCTGGGCGAGCACCTCCGCGCGGTGGAGGACTACAGCAGAGTCATCGATCTTGCCCCTGGTGACTCCCACGCCTATTTTCAAAGGGTACGTGCTCTTGCCGAAATGGGCGAGCACCGCTCGGCAATCGATGACTACGGCATCGCCATCCGCCTCGATCCTGACGATCACGTCGCGCGCTACAACAGAGGGGGGTCCAGCGCTGAGATGGGTAACTTCGACAGTGCAATCGAGGACTTCGACACGGCCATCGGCCTCGCCCCCAACGACGCCGACCCGTACTACAACCGAGGCGTGACCTACGCCGAGATGGGAGAGCACCTCCGGGCGGTCGAGGACCTGAGCAGGGCCATCGAGCTCGACCCCAGCCTCGCCATCGCCCACCAGCACAGGGGACTCGCACACCGTAATCTTGGCGAGCACCGCAAGGCCATTGAGGATTTCGACTCCGCCATCGAGCTCGAACCGGACGACAACCTCGCGTACTACTTGCGGGGAGTCACCAACCTCAATCTAGGGCTACACGACGATGCGGTCCGTGACCTGGACAGGTCCCTCCAGATCGATCTCAACAACGCCGCCGCCCTCCTCAGCAGGGGAGCCGCTCTCGGCAGCCTTGGGCAGTACGACCGGGCGATGGAGGACCTCAACAGGTCCCTCAGCCTCGATCCCGACAACGGTGAGACCTTCATCGCCAGGGGGCTCGCCCATAGCAGCCTTGGGCGGCACGACCGGGCGATAGAGGACTACACCAGGGCCATCGAGCTCGATCCCGGCAACATCAAAGTCCTCTGCAACAGGGGGACCTCCCACATGCACCTGGACGAGTACGAGAGGGCCATCGACGACTTCACCGTCATCATCGGGATCGACCCGGACAACTGGGACGCCCTCTTCGCGAGGGGATACGCCCGCATGCTGCTGGGGAAGTACGAAGGAGCGGTCGAGGACTACGACCAGGCCATCCGTCTGAATCCCGACGAGCCCTTCGCTCGCCACCACAGGCAGATGGCCATCGAGCGGGCGGAGGCGGCTCGACGGTGAGCGGCGCGTCGCAATAGGGCCACCACCCGGCCCTGAGCATGGAGACTGAACGCCGCCCGATCCGGCCCGCTGCCTCCGATGTATGGAAAGCAGTCACGAATTCGGGCAAGAGAATAGACCGGCATACATGCTCAGGAGGGTACAGGCACCGTTTTCAGACGATGGCTGCCCCTGTGTCTTGTGGTCGGCGGTCTGCGGCGGCTAGCCCCTCATTCCGCTGGTGCTCATGATCGGCGAGCGCCCACTCGAACAGCAACAGCGACGACGCCTGCGGCCGCGCTGAACAGCAGCAGGGCTCCCAGCGCGAGAACCCAGACCATTGCCGCCGTCCCCGGTCCGGCTGCCGCTGGCGAAGTAGGGACGTTCCCGGTGCTGTTGAGGGCCTCTTGCACCAGGTTATCGGTTATTCAATCGAAACAAAAACTGCGGTACTCGTGGGCAGTGGGACTGGGTGCAGCCGAAGGCGGCGACGCCGAGACTTCCAGCGTGCCGTGATATCCGGCGCCGAATCCCCTGCTTAGCAAGGAAGAGCTTGGGGATAGAGCCCAGGGTGACAAGAGCATGTCGGCGAAGCGGAGGATGTTGGAAAGCGTGTAAGGCATGGCTCCGCAAGGCCCGTGCGATATGGTGAAGGCTGAATTGCCTGAAACCCAGTTCCCAGCGACAAAATATACCACCCGCCGCCACCACGCTTAATGGGCGGCGCCATCGGCCCGGGGACCCCCCGTTTCCTGGGGGTTCCGCACCCCTGGTGGATGGGCGATGTGGAACGACCCCATTGAAGGAAGCGTATGAAGCGTAACCGTTATGAGCCCACTTAGTCCTTATCCGCGTGGATTCTCTAACAGGCTGCGGAAAAACGATTTGATGAGATAGGATACTACGACAAAGCGATGGAGGTGTCCTACTCATGCGCGGCAGACGTGACGCACAGGCGAGTATGCTGGCATTCGTGGACTTGGAGGAGCGAGTCCCAAAGGACCATCCCCTTCGGACCATCAAAGCGGTGGCCGACCAGGCGTTGGAGCGCCTGTCGCCAGAGTTCGACCGGATGTACGCGAAGGTGGGTCGCGCGTCTGTGCCGCCGGAACGTCTGCTGAAGGCATCGTTGCTGATCTGTCTGTACTCGGTGCGCAGCGAGCGAGCCTTCTGCGAGGAGCTTGAATACAATCTCCTGTTCCGCTGGTTCTTGGACATGAACCTGATGGAGCCGAGCTTTGATCCGACGGTGTTCACGAAGAACCGCAGACGTATGCTAGAGCACAGGATAGGACAGGCGCTGTTCGACGAGGTGGTGTGGGAAGCCGACCGAGAGGGACTGCTGTCGGACGAGCACTTCAGTGTGGACGGGACGCTGATAGAGGCGGCTGCGAGCATCAAGAGCTTCAGGCGGCGAGATGAGGAACATCAGACGCCCGATGATGACCCTGGCAACTCGTCGGTGGACTGTCGTGGAGAGCGGTTGAGGAACGAAACGCATCAGAGCAAGACGGACCCCGAGGCTCGGCTGATGCGTAAGGGCAAGGGGAAGGAGGCCAAGCTGGTGTTCATGGGCCACGCGCGAGGTTACGTCAATAGGTGTGTAAACGACATCAGGCGGCGACCTTCTCAGCCGTTGATTCAATGGCGATTCCATCCGCATACTGTGCACCGAGATAGACGTCTTCGATCAACTCAGGGGCCTTCAGACGCCTGAAGCGCTGTTCGGCGACCATCAACATTTTCCAGATCACCGCTATCGCCCGATCGACCCTCTTGTATCGCTTGGCGGCATCGGTCCGAAGCCTGAGGGCCGCGAAGGGTGACTCTACCGGGTTCGTCGTGCGAAGGTGCCCCCAGTGCTCCTTTGGGAAGTCATAGAAGGTGACCATGCGGTCCCAGTCCCGCTCCAAGGCCTCTGAGGCCGCCTCGTAGGAAAGGTCGCCGCACCACCTGGTGAACACCGTCCTGAGACGCTCAGCCTCTGTCCGAGTCGGCGCGTAGGGGATAGTACGCAGCATGAGCTTGGCCTGGTCCTGTTGTCGCTTTGGAAGCTTGGCGAGCACGTTTACGATCTTGTGGTTCCAGCAGCGTTGCTCTGCTGCCTGAGGATAGACGTTGCGCAGAGCTCCCCAGATGCCCAGGTGTCCGTCTCCAACCACCAGCCTCGGGCAGCTCAAGCCCCGGCGCTTGATGTCCCTGAGCACCTCGGACCAGTTCTCTGTGGACTCCCTGTATCCGGGAACAGCGCTCACCACCACCTTGCTCCCGTCGCTCAGGGCCGCCATCACCACCAGTACCGCCGCCTTCTCCTTGTCAAGACCAGCCTTGACGTAGACTCCATCCACCCACATGTAGACCACTTCGAGGTCATCGAGGGGCCGGCTGCGCCATTGGGCAAGCTCATCGTTCCACTTGGACTTCAACCGGGCCACCGTGCTCGCCGATACCGGTGCGTCCTCTCCCAGCAGCCCCCGCAAAGCCAGATCGAAGTCGCCTTCGGATAGACCGTGCAGGTACAGCTCGGGGATCAGCTCAGCAACCTTCCTGGTCCTGTTGACGAACAGCGGCAGCAGCCGGCTCTCGAACTGCTCCTCGGTATCGCGGACTCGTGGCCGCCTCAGCTGTATCGTTCCCGAACTCAGCGTAAGTAAGCCTCCGGGCTCTGCCGTATCCGTTCCGATAGCCGGTATCTGAGTCCGAGTCGGATCTGAGCGCCGACTTCGCCCTTCCCAGAAACGCCGTCACCTCCTCCTCCAGCAACTCCTGGATCAGCCTCTGGACATGGCTTCGCACCCAATCCTCCAACTGCTCCCACTCCGGCCTTGACTCCGACCTACTCTCAGTGCTTTCCTTCCTCATGGGCGGTCTATCTCCTCTCTTGGGCCTCGAGCCCGTGTTGTTCACAGAGAGGGTACACCGAGTAGAGTCCCAGGAAGTGGTGTAAGAGGGAGAGGGTCTGGAGAAAGAGAGACCACCGCGTCATCCTTAGCGGGCAAACACGAAGCTCGAGAAAAGGAGGACAACGGTGGTCAAGGAAAGGATGGACCTGCTGGAGCTATTGCGCAAGGGGGGAATGGACGGTGACGTGGACTTTCTACGGGAGGCACTGAGAGTGCTGGTAGAGGGGATCATGGATGCGGAGGTTTCTGGGAGGATCGGTGCTGAGTATGGAGAACGCAGCCCTGAGCGGGTGACCCAGCGCAACGGGTATCGGTCCCGGGCGTGGGATACCCGGGTAGGGACGATGGAGCTGCAGATACCCAAGCTCAGGGAAGGAAGCTACTTCCCGAGCCTGCTGGAGCCACGGCGTCGCAGCGAGCGAGCTCTGCTGGCGGTGATCCAGCAGGCCTACGTGGAAGGGGTATCCACAAGGCGGGTGGATGACCTGGTCAAGGCCCTGGGGTGTGAGGGTATCTCCAAGAGTCAGGTCTCGCGTATCTGCCAGGAGCTCGATGAGGTGGTGGATGGCTTCCTGGGCCGACCGCTGGACGGCGGACCCTACCCCTACCTGTGGCTGGACGCACTTACCCAGAAGGTCAGGGAGGCCGGCAGGATCGTCAACGTCAGCGTGGTGGTGGCGACGGCGGTCAATGGCGAGGGCAAGCGTGAGATCATAGGGATGGACGTGGGTACCAGTGAAGACGGCGCCTTCTGGCTGGCCTTCCTACGCTCGCTGTCCGCCAGGGGCCTCGGCGGGGTGGAGCTGGTGGTCTCGGACGCTCATCAGGGACTCCGCGGCGCCATCGCCTGTGAATGGCGGAGAGATAATGTACCGCCAGGGCGGTGTCGATGGTCAGCGAAAATGTCCGGCTAAGTGGCCAGCGAGAATGTTACTTGTATTGCTCGCGATGATAACAGATGGCTCCTATTCGACCCGATCTCGCTTCATGGGCGGGCTCAGAGCTTCCATGTACTTCTTTGCCGTGTCCCGATGGATGCCGAGTTCCCGGGCGACCCCTCGAGTCGACAACCCCCTGCGCTTCGCCTTCTGAACAGCGTTCCACCTTGCCGTCTGGAGTGGAGTGGGCTTCCTGCGCTGCATGGCAGGTGCCTTGCGGACTCTGACGGCGCCGTTGTCGATGGCCGTGTCGTCAGCATCGCCGGCGTCCATCTGTGCGTCGAGTGCTGCCAGGGCCGCCTCCCAGCGCCTGCTCAGACCGTTGAGATCGGGACGTGGGGGTGTCAAGTGTGAAGAAGAGTCGTTGAAGCTTCTGAGTATGCCTGGGCGGGGTGGCGCCTCCTGGCTGGGGATGATCTCTCCCCGGTAACGCACAGCCAGCTGGCCGTCCAGGCCTTCCAGCACATCTGCCACCGCCCCCGCATAGCTGCGCCGCTCCGTCCCGGGCAGCAACTGAAGCGTTCTCCAGCGGTACTTCACCGTGTTGTCCCTGGCCACCCTGCGGCTGTGCCTGAAGCAGAGCGCAGTGTCGAGGCACACTCCCGGTCCCAACGGGCGGTAGGCAGCCTCAGGGTGCTGTGCCGGCACTCCGAAGCGAGCGTTGAAGCGGTCAAGGAACTCCTTCAGCAGGGTGTTGGCCTCCTCGATGGTGACTGCACCAGCGAGTCTGAGCTCGGTCACCAGCCTATCCTGGAACGTTCCCGCTGTGCGCTCCACTCTACCCTTAGCCTGCGGTGACAGGGCGAAGACCATCTGTATGCCGAGTTCGTCCATCGCACGACTGAACTGTGTGGGTGCACCGGCGCGCCCGGAGCCGGGCACGTTCTTGAAGACGGAGTGCCGGTCGGTGTAGAGGGCGATGGGTACGCCGTAGCGCTGTATCAGCCCCCTCATCAGCAGGAAGTAGTCGCGGGTGTTCTCCTGCTCGCAGAACAGGGCGTTGACCACGATGCCGGTGGCGTCATCGACGGCCAGCAGCAGCGCGAAGGGAGGACCATCGTCTCCAAGCCATCGGTGGTGGCTACCGTCCACCTGTACCAGCATGCCCTCGCGGGGCATCCGCTGCCGGCGGACACGGTGCCGGGGCGGCCGACGGCGGCGCGGGCTCTTCAAGCCGGCACCCGTCAGTATGCGCCGCAGGGTGGTTCGACCGATCTCTATGCCCTCGCGCTCCCTGAGCAGCTCGCTCAGGTGAGTGTGGTTGGCATCGGGGTAGCGGGTTTGAGCAAGTCGCAACACTTCGGACCTCAGCGGCTCCGGCGTTGCGTTGGTCGACCGTAGTCCACGGTTACCATGAGCGAGTGCGGCTGCGCCCTCCCTCCTATAGGCCGCCAGGATGCGCCTGGTGTGGCGTGCGCTCACTCCCATGAGGGTTGCCGCCTGGTCCAGGGTCATGTGCTCTGCCAGTAAGCTGTTGAGGACCTGAAGTCTTGCCTGCTCCTTCTGAGTCAACGTCAATGTCTCCATAGTCGGACATTTTCGCTGACCAGTTAGGGAGGACAGAATCGCTGAACATCAACAAGCGGGGCGGAGCAAAACTGTACCACTGAACGCCGTAGAATGGGCATCAAGGTTCGTGGGGCGTTGGAGATCAGGCTCAGTCAGATAGCTGGCGGCCAGAAGTCTTCTTGCTGTGCTTGAGTCGGTAGCTGTCCCCGTTCATCTCCAGGATGTCGACATGGTGGGTGAGGCGGTCGAGGAGAGCTCCGGTCAGCCGTTCAGAGCCGAACACCTCGGTCCACTCGACGAAGGGCAGGTTGGAGGTCACCAGGACCGATCCACGCTCGTAACGCTGGCTGAACACCTCGAAGAGGAGCTCGGCGCCAGTCTTGGACAAGGGCACGAAGCCCAGTTCGTCGATGATCAGAAGCTTGAGTCGTGCGAGCCTTCTCTGCAGGTTGAGCAGACGCCGTTCGTCCCTGGCCTCGATCAGCTCGTGAACCAGAGCAGCGGCGGTGGTGAAGCCCACGGACAGTCCCCTCTGACACGCAGCCAGACCGAGACCGAGGGCGATATGGGTCTTGCCGGTGCCACTGTTGCCGAGAGCGATGACGTTGTGGGGGCGCTCGATGTACTCGCATCGTGCCAGCTCCAGAACCAGAGCCTTGTTCAGGGACGGCATAGACAGGAAGTCGAAGGTGTCGAGGCTCTTGGTCGTCGGGAAGCGGGCTGCTTTGATCCGACGTTCCACCATGCGATGGTGACGGTCGATCAGCTCCAACTCCGATAGTCGCAGCAGGTAGTCCGGATGGTCAGCTCCCTCACTCGCACACTGGGATGCCAGCTTGTCGTACTCCCTCAGGAACGTGGGGAGCTTGAGTTGCTTGAGGTTGTGTTCGAGCAACATCGTGGACTTGTTGGTCATGACCGGCTCCCCGCCAGGAGAGCCATGTAGTCCCTGGTCGAGGTTGTTGCAACGTTGGTCCTGGGCAGATACGGGTACAACTCCATGTCGAGTCTAGGCGGTCGACCCTCGATCCTGCACAGCACCAGGTGCTTGACAGCATCGAAGCTCACAGCCCCGAGTCGAATGGCGTCTCGTACGGCGTCGTGGACTTCTTCCGGCTGGAAGTTCTCCATCAGTCTGAGCACCTGCACGAACTCCCTCTTTCCTCGCTTGCCCATCCGAGACTCCAGCAACCGCCGCAACACTCCGAACTCCTCGGGCAACTCCCATCCAACCAGCGGCGCCGCCTGATCCAATGCCCTCGTCTTCTTCTCAAGGAGCGGCAGGTAATGGAGAGGGTCGAAGACGAAGTCGTCTCGATCGTAGGACCGCCGATGGCGGGCGATGACTTCAGCGCCACAGCTGATCACAACCTCGTGTACATATCCGCGGACCACAACGTCCCGATGACCGTAGGCCACCGGGACCGAATAGTCATTGGTCCGGTATCTGACCAGGGACAGAGAACTGACCCTCGTCGCGTGCTTGTCGCTGGCGTCGTACGGTACGGCCGGCAGAGGCAGCAACTTCTCCAGGTCCCGCTCCAGCCGTTCTCCTATCGTCTCGTTGTGGCCGCGGAGTCGATCTTCGAACCGTCTGAGGCAGTGTTGCTCCAGATGAGCATTGAGGGCATCGAAGCTCTCGAACGATGGAATGGGCACCAGGAAGTTCCGGCGGACATAGCCGACCAGACCTTCTACTTTGCCCTTATCGTTCCCTTTGCCTGGACGGCCAAACCGGATGCTCCTATAGAAGTCAAGTCGTGGCTTGAACTGTTTGGGCCGAGGTCCGTAGGGCAGAGAAGACTTCGCGAGCTACGTAGCGTTTGAGGCAACGGATGATCTCCGCCTTGCTCATCCCCTCCATGGTGCGCCGCCGCATGTAGGACTGGGTCCGCGGATCATATCGAAGTCTGACCACGACGATGCGATGGAGAGCAGCGTTGGCCTGACGATGACCGCCGCGATTGAGCCGGTGGCGGTTGGTCTTGCCTGATGAAGCAGGTATGGGATTGACGCCGCACAGGGAGGCGAAAGAAGCCTCGGAGTCGAGGCGCTCAGGGTTGCTCCCTGCAGCCACCAGTAGAGTGGCTGCCGTGTCGGGTCCTATACCGTAGCTGTCTACCAGGGCTGGGGATATGGTACGGGTGAGTCGTTCCAGCTCCCCCTCCAGGTCATGTATCTCATTGCTGAGTTGACGGTAGCGGCGGGCAAGGGAGCGCAGGGTGTACCTGGCCGCCGCCGTGGGATCGTCCGGACGACCAGGCCGGAAGTTCTTGCACAGCTTGATTAGAGCACCGGCGGTGAGTCCAACGAGGGTCTCGCGAAGCTCAGCCGGGGCTGTGACAATCAGGGCCTTCATCTGATTGAAGGCCTGGGTGCGAGCCTTGACGGCCGAGTCCTTGGCGCTCTTGAGCATGCGGATCATCTCCACCTCTCCCTCCCCCGACTTGGGTGTGGCTTCGGCCACTCCCGCCAATACTGATCGAGCTGCCATCTCCGCATCGGTGGGGTCGCTCTTGCCTTTCCTGTAGCGGGTTGACCGGTCGGGCCTATTCACCTCCACGACGGTATGTCCCCTACGGGTCAGGTAGCGAGCCACTCCGGCCCCGTAGGAACCCGTACCCTCAATCCCAAAGGCGTGAATCTCTCCCAGACTCCGTGACCACCGTTCGAGATCCTGATAGCCATGCATAGTCGCCGGTGCGTGAAGCTCCCCCAGCCGTACACCCTGACGGTCAATGGCCACTGCCACATGCTTGTCTTGGTGAGTATCCACTCCGACGACTACCCGAACAGAACGACCGCCTTCTTGATCTACGACTCCTGTCATCTCTACCACCTCCTCTGGGATAGCGCTCTGGCTGGGTGAGCGGACAGGACTGCGATGGGACTTAAAGCCAAGCTCCTATAAAGTCACTGCTCGCCGTGCCAAAGGCACTTCCGGCGCCACCTCGACTCGAGTCGACAGATCCGGTTGAAGGCATCGTGCCAGTCCTCGAAGGGGTCAGACCCGGGCCGAGGTGGCCCGGTATTCATCATCGCAGTCCTCGAACAGGTAGTGGGACTGAAGCTCGGAGAACACCCTGGTCCGCTGCCGGCGACCATCTCCCAGGATTCTGGCTACCGCGAGCGTGGTGTTGTCGTAGAGGATGCTCTGAGGCACTCCGCCCAGGAACGCGAAGGCGGAGACGTGTCCGTCGCAGAATGACTCCGTCGTCTCGGCGGGATACGCCTTCACATAGCACCCGTCGCTGTGAGGGAGGTCCAGGGCGAAGTAGTGGGCTTTGCGTTCCACTCCGCCGATGATCACTCGAGCTTCGCCAAAGTCACACTGGGCATGTCCCGGGGAATGGGACAGTGGTACGAACATCTCTCGGGTCCGACGACGGCGTTCTCGAACGTAGTCTTTGACTATCGTGTACTTGCCGGGGAAGCCGTGTTCGTCTCTGAGCCGTTCGTAGATACGCTTGGCGGTGTGACGCTGCTTCTTCGGTGAGCTCAGATCCTGCTCCAGGATCTGGTCCATCACACCCTTATATGGATCGAGCTTCGGTCTGCGAGCCGGTCGTTGCCGTCGATACCCTGGGGGCACGGAGTACTCGAGCATCTTGCGCACCGTGTCCCGGTGTAGCCCGAACACTCGGGCCGCCTCTCGGACGCTCATCCCTTCGACGAAACAAGCCTTGCGAACACGGAGGTAAATACCCACCTTGTACATCCAATCCACCTTCAGTCAGGTTCGGTCGTTCCTGATTGAAGGCGACAGGCGGTACGCTTTTCAAGCGCCACATCTCAGCTCTTGAGCCGCCCTTGTTGATGTTCAGCGATTCTGTCCTCCCTAACTGGTCAGCGAAAATGTCCGACTATGGAGACATTGACGTTGACTCAGAAGGAGCAGGCAAGACTTCAGGTCCTCAACAGCTTACTGGCAGAGCACATGACCCTGGACCAGGCGGCAACCCTCATGGGAGTGAGCGCACGCCACACCAGGCGCATCCTGGCGGCCTATAGGAGGGAGGGCGCAGCCGCACTCGCTCATGGTAACCGTGGACTACGGTCGACCAACGCAACGCCGGAGCCGCTGAGGTCCGAAGTGTTGCGACTTGCTCAAACCCGCTACCCCGATGCCAACCACACTCACCTGAGCGAGCTGCTCAGGGAGCGCGAGGGCATAGAGATCGGTCGAACCACCCTGCGGCGCATACTGACGGGTGCCGGCTTGAAGAGCCCGCGCCGCCGTCGGCCGCCCCGGCACCGTGTCCGCCGGCAGCGGATGCCCCGCGAGGGCATGCTGGTACAGGTGGACGGTAGCCACCACCGATGGCTTGGAGACGATGGTCCTCCCTTCGCGCTGCTGCTGGCCGTCGATGACGCCACCGGCATCGTGGTCAACGCCCTGTTCTGCGAGCAGGAGAACACCCGCGACTACTTCCTGCTGATGAGGGGGCTGATACAGCGCTACGGCGTACCCATCGCCCTCTACACCGACCGGCACTCCGTCTTCAAGAACGTGCCCGGCTCCGGGCGCGCCGGTGCACCCACACAGTTCAGTCGTGCGATGGACGAACTCGGCATACAGATGGTCTTCGCCCTGTCACCGCAGGCTAAGGGTAGAGTGGAGCGCACAGCGGGAACGTTCCAGGATAGGCTGGTGACCGAGCTCAGACTCGCTGGTGCAGTCACCATCGAGGAGGCCAACACCCTGCTGAAGGAGTTCCTTGACCGCTTCAACGCTCGCTTCGGAGTGCCGGCACAGCACCCTGAGGCTGCCTACCGCCCGTTGGGACCGGGAGTGTGCCTCGACACTGCGCTCTGCTTCAGGCACAGCCGCAGGGTGGCCAGGGACAACACGGTGAAGTACCGCTGGAGAACGCTTCAGTTGCTGCCCGGGACGGAGCGGCGCAGCTATGCGGGGGCGGTGGCAGATGTGCTGGAAGGCCTGGACGGCCAGCTGGCTGTGCGTTACCGGGGAGAGATCATCCCCAGCCAGGAGGCGCCACCCCGCCCAGGCATACTCAGAAGCTTCAACGACTCTTCTTCACACTTGACACCCCCACGTCCCGATCTCAACGGTCTGAGCAGGCGCTGGGAGGCGGCCCTGGCAGCACTCGACGCACAGATGGACGCCGGCGATGCTGACGACACGGCCATCGACAACGGCGCCGTCAGAGTCCGCAAGGCACCTGCCATGCAGCGCAGGAAGCCCACTCCACTCCAGACGGCAAGGTGGAACGCTGTTCAGAAGGCGAAGCGCAGGGGGTTGTCGACTCGAGGGGTCGCCCGGGAACTCGGCATCCATCGGGACACGGCAAAGAAGTACATGGAAGCTCTGAGCCCGCCCATGAAGCGAGATCGGGTCGAATAGGAGCCATCTGTTATCATCGCGAGCAATACAAGTGACATTCTCGCTGGCCACTTAGCCGGACATTTTCGCTGACCATCGACACCCCGCTGGTACGTTTTCACACCGCCCTTGACACATGGGAAGTGTGTTCGTGGCCGTCATGGGGATGCTCGTAATCCTGGCCCATTGCGACAAACTCTTCTCTAGCGCGCAGCCTTTCTCGCCATGCGTAGCGAATGGAAAGAAACCCGACAATGGAAGCGAAGCCGGTCGCAGCGATCGTGGCAACCAGTGCCAAAGCGTAAGCCAGTGTATCGAGGTTGGACGCTAGATACGCCACGGTCTTCGTACCGTCGTCGCCGACAAACACGACCAGGGCCATAGCGAGTAGGATGCCATCACGGATTTGCGTCTGCCAGCCGACCCTCTCGCGGTAGAGCAGGCCATAGCAGGCACAGGATAGGTTTAACCCCCGAGCCATGGCCCAACCGACGGCCATCATGAAAACAACCAACATAGCGATAATGGCTCCGGCTCCCCACTGCGGGTAGAGGCCACTGAGCAACAGCGCCGCTGCCGATATCTCGGCGAACGGAAGGACGTAGCCAAACGCCTCCGCCAAACGGCCCGGCAGAATCTGATATTCACGCACGTCTTGGGCGAAGCCCCGTGGCGTCGCCAGCTTGGCGAGTGCCGACATCAAGAACACGGCACCTAGCAGTACTCGAGCGAGAAGGACTACTGCGATCATATTAATGGCACCCTCGATTCCGGGTTGGAGGGTCGACAACGGTCTAGCGCTTGGCGGCTTTCAAGAACAATGCCATCGCAGCCTTCAGGGAGTCGGCGGTTTCGGGACCAGGCAGTCCTGGAGGTAACCTAACGACCTTTCGTTCTTTGGTTTAGGGATTGACTTCGACTCGACGACCGGGATGAGCGACCGAAGCGTGTTGGCGAGACTGGCCTCATCCAGCCCTTCGGCGTGGAACGACGGCGAAGCCAGGTACTCGAACCAACGCTCGCCTGCACCGAAATAGACCCAGACAGGCATCGGCGGGCCGGCGAGCAAGTAGGCTTCCGACTCGCCGACTGCCAACGGCCGGGGAAGTGAGACTGTAAGATTCCTGATGGCGTCGTCGCCTTCTCCCAGATACCTCGCCATTCGCACCGTCGGGATGGTTTCACCTTCGACGGGGAACATCTCTGTGATGTACTTGGGGACAAGTGCGAGACCTTCTCCCGTATTGAGGTCATCTGCGGTCAACACCTGTCCCGTTGCACTGGTCGGTGCCGGCTCTTCTCCGGATGAAACGATATCCCAGAGGGTAGCTAGGTACTCGTCACGATCTGGAGGATTGTCTTGCGGCAGCGCCAGTTCCAGGTATTCCTTGCCCGCAAGTTCGCTGGGTGAGCAATTGTCATACAAGTTGACAGTCATCTGAGTGGGGAATACGAAAACCAGCGGTAACACGGGAGGTGCGCCGAACGTAGATACGCTGTGATGATCGAGTACGATGGCTTCCTCGGGGTGGTCCGACTCCGGATAACTGACCCACCAGTGCGCAAGTACCTCTTCGGTCACAGCGATGGCTTCCTCGCGGTGGTCCGATTCGGTCACAGAAGGATTGGGAACCTCCGAGAATGCGGAGACAATGGGCACAGTTGTTGTCTCCACATTTGGAGCGGCCGTGGACACCCCCGCCGAGGCTTCTTCCTGGGCTTTAGGTGCAGACGTCGACGGCGTTTGGCTGCAGCTCCCGAAGATAACAGCGAGCCAGAACATCATCCCTACTGTTGAAACCATCTTGTCCAGCGTTCGCAAGGGCCTCCTTAAGTTACCAGAACTCGTAGGATTCACCTCCGTTCTGTCATCTGAACAAGCTTAGTAGGCGGAAAGGGAAGATGCGACTTCCAAAAGGGCAGTCTCACTCACGCTGCCGTTCTCAGGCTGGTTTTGCCACGCCTTTAGTACGACAACCTTGGCGTCCCTCTCCAAAACCAAGGAGATGGAGAAGCCGGTCCACACTGACTGAGTTGGTCGGCTCTCACCGCGATGGACGAAGTACGTCCAACAGCCTCGGATCAGGTAGCCCTCGTAACCAGCGACGAGCTTCTGCTCCACGAAACCACGCTGCACGTTGGACTGGTACTGCGGAAGCCCTTGCGTTACCTGTAGGACAAAGAGGTCCTTGTAATACACTAGCCGGCTGATTGCGGGGTCTAACACACGGCCGTGGTTGAACGCGTATCCTTCCGGCATGACTGTCGGAACCAGCAGGCCCGTTGCCTGCGCGGAAATGTCACCTAGGGAAGTGATCACCGCAGGTGGATGTTGCCGTTGGTGTGCGCCAGTTCGCGATGGAAACCCATATCTGATTACTTTTCTCTCTGCCACTTCTTTGATCTGGATATGACTAGCCACCTTGAACCACCTCCTCGTTTTGGTATAGCTATCGGTTCTTCAGAGATGTTCTAATGCGACTGCCGACATGTGTTGTTGCATCCATTGCATCCGATGAACGTCTCGGTATCACCACAAGGAGCAGCATACCAGCAATAATAGTTGCGCTCATATTGCTCGACCCAATCAGGGGTACCTTCCGGGGGGGCTTCACCACAAGGACAAATCCCACAGCAGTGGTACTCAGGGACACTGGGTGGGCATACAACGCAGCGACATCCCTCCCACTCAAGTTCAAAACAACAGTGGTCGTCGGCCACGGCAGTTGGCATCGGCGGCATGAAACGGGTGGCAATGAAGGCTCCCACACCTGCAACGGCCCCTCCCAAAAAACGACGTCGGCCTAGGCGAGTACCTTCGAACGGCAGTGGCTTGTAGCCCTCGTCCGGACAAGAAGTACAATCGGTGTGATCTGCTATGTCGATATCTTGGTCCGACATTACGCTGTCTCCATCAGTCAAGGAGGTTGCGTCAATAGGTGTGTAAACGCTATCAGGCGGCGGAGGTTACGTGATTCCTCATTCTCAATCGACGCAAAATCCTCTGTTGGAATACCCAGGGTAATGCTGACGTTGTTATTACGATCGACCAAGACCTGATCGACGAGCAGCCGCAAGACATCCCGGCGCTTCTCGTCGGGCAGGTCATCCAACCCTTTGCCGAACTTCCCAGCCCACTGGACGAGGTTCTCCATCAGGACCCGCTTCTCAGATGCCATCGACTCTCTGGCGCGGAGGTCGTCCAGCTTCTCCCGAGCGGTTTCCAGCCGTTCGAGGATGAACTTGCGTTGCTGGTCGAGTTGGTCTTCCTTAATCTTCCCCGACACGTACAGCCTGATGGCTCTTTCTTCTTCGATCTGGACTTTCTGGAGATCGCGCTCCGCCCTGGCGATCCGCTTTCCCAGCCCGTCCTCTCCCTGTGTATCCAGAGCCTCGATGCCGGCCACGATGAGCGCTGTCTTCTGGCTCTTCCAGCGCAGAGATGTCGCTGGAGCCGGAGGCGAATGATCCTCTTACATCTACCGGAGCGTCACGGACCCTTGCGTGTCCGGCACCCAAACATACCGGACCGTCAGCGACGGGTGGTTTCGCCACACCGGAGGTACGGCTCACTTCGTCACCGTGAGTAGCCACTTAATAACGTCCTGCTAGGCTTTCATTTCTGGACACAGTTTCAGGCGGTGAATCCGAAGTACCAGGGCAAGGGAGGGTCTTGAGCGTCTGACCACGCGGGGGATTCTAACAAGTACGTTGCGGGCGGGGCACATACGAAGTGTCCCGCCCGCTACTTGTGTGGGAACCAAGAGGCGTCCGACCCAAGAGCTGGGCCAACGCGGTCAAGCCTTCTCTAAGGTAGGTCGGCGTACCTGGCCAAGGCCCCTCGTTCGCCACGGGAAGCAAGATGTATGGGGTGCCCGCCCGATAGCGGGCGGAGTGCCTACTCAACGCAGCCGATGAGCTAGCCGCCGCTGGTGATCCATGCCACGATGGAGTACGCACCCACGAAGGCCATCCAGGAGCCACCGATCAGGCGAATCCTCGGCGCCATCCCGGTAGTGAGCTCGAAGGCGTGGTCGATGTCCGCGCTGGTGCTTCTCCACGACACGATGAGCCATAGCATACCGGCGCGATATGCACCGTACACCCCGAACACGATGGCGCCGAAGACGGGGGAGCCGTACACGATCGCAGCGACCGTCATTACCTGAATCATAGCGTTGGGCACGAAGGTGCCGCACACCTCCCTGATCAGTCCACCGAAGGGGTCGGACTCGATGAGCTGACGGTATCGGCTGCGCCTCCACGCAGCAAGCTGCGTCCACCACTGCGGTGCAGGAAGCGATACGACTGGTGGCTCGCGCAGCGCGTATAGCGCCGCCAGCACACCGAGAGCCGCCAGGCCATATGAGTCCGACGACCAGCTCCGGGGCAGCATACTCCCCAGGTAGCCAAGCACCCCTCCGACAGCGGTTGTGGCCGCAACCGCGCCCACTGTGTAGATCAGCATGTTTCGCAGCCAGCGTCCCGTCCTCTCACCGCCGTGCCTGAAGGGGGCCATGTTGAGGATCATCGAGAGCCCCGGTACGGAGTGGTTGACCGACAGCCCCTGCGAACAGGGCCACTATGAGGAAGGCCACGTAGTGGACGATACTCAATGTGCCCAGGCCCGTTACGGCGCCCAGCGCGAACGCGAATCCCACCGATGACGCTCGCGCCCTCCACGACGGAGGCACTATGTCCTCCGGATACTGCGGATCGAACGGCAGTATGGCTTCCTTCAATCGGTTCATCACGGGTTGGTAAGGGGGACGCCGGCGCAGGTCGCCGTGGAGTGGTCGGTCTGACCCGCCGTCGCAAGACGCAGGGCCAGGCCGGTCAGGAGGGATCGTGACAGGGACTGGAACACGAGGACGAGGACCCGCTGTAGCAGAAATCGCGGCGACAGTATCAGGTTTCGTTGCCGGAAAAGTCAAGCTCGGCGGAGAATGTAGCCCAAATAGAAAAAGGCTCCACATATGGACGTGCAGTTGTCCGGCTCCCAGTACCGCGTTCCTGGCAGCCGCGACCCTTCCGCCACGCTCACGAGCAGCAACGGGTATTGCTGCAAGACAAGAACGTGTGTGCTAATATATGGAGACATCGCTCGCAACAGCCCGCGACAGAGAATCGTCCTGATAGCGGGGCATCGAGACATACAGGGAGGAAAGCCATGACCGGACAACATAACGGGACGAATGGACGGAAGTCGCCAGAAGGCCTCCGGGTGACCGATGAGCAAGCCGAACGGGTCCTCCGCAGGGTGTTGGATGGTCTGGGCCGCGAGGGTCTTGACCAGGCGGTCGAGCACCTGACCGCGCACATCAGGTCGAGACCGGACGATACCGATGCCCTGTCCACCAGGGGTCTGCTCTACGTCGAGTTGGGGGAGCACGGCCGTGCGGCGGAGGACTACAGCAGAGTCATCGATCTTGCCCCTGACGACTCCCACGCCTATTTTCACAGGGCACGCGCCCATGCAGAGCTGGGCGAGCACCGCTCGGCAATCGATGACTACGACATCGCCATCCGCCTCGATCCTGACGATCCCGTCGCGCGCTACAGCAGAGGCACGTCCAGCGCTGATCTGGGTAATTTCGACAAGGCCATCGAGGACTTCGACACGGCCATCGGCCTGGCCCCCAATGACGCCGACCCGTACCACAACAGAGGCGTGACCTACGCCGAGATGGGGGAGCATCTCCGGGCGGTCGAGGACCTGAGCAGGGCCATCGAGCTCGACCCCAGCCTCGCCATCGCCCACCAGCACAGGGGACTCGCATACCGTGATCTTGGCGAGCGCCGCAAGGCCATCGAGGACTTCGACGCCGCCATCGAGCTGGAGCCGGACAACGACGTCGCCTTCTACCTCAGGGGAGTCACGAACCTCAATCTTGGACTATACGACGACGCGGTCCGTGACCTAGACAGGTCCCTCCACCTCTATCCCAACAGCGCCAGCGCCCTGCTCAGCAGGGGAGCCGCTCTGGGCAACCTCGGGCAGTACGACCGCGCGATGGAGGACCTCAACATGTCCCTTTGCCTCGATCCCGATAGCAGCGAAGCCTTCATCGGCAGAGGGCTCGCCCATAGCAGCCTGGAGCGGCACGACCTGGCCATCGAGGACTACACCAGGGCAATCGAGCTTGACCCCACCAACACCGGGGTCATCGGCAACAGGGCGACCTCCCACATGCAGCTGGGCGGGTACGAGAGTGCAATCGAAGACTTCACCGCCGTCATCGGAATCGACCCGGACAGCTGGGGCGCCCTCTTCGGTAGAGGATACGCCCGCATGCTGCTGGGGGAGTACGAAGGGGCGATTGAGGACTACGACCAGGTCATCCGCCTGAGACCCGACGACCTGCTCGTTCGTCACGACAGGCAGATGGCCATCGAGCGGTCGGAGGCGGCTGGACGGTGACCGGCGCGCGTCGCAGTACCTCTGCCGCACGGCCCTGGGCATCGAGTCTGAACGCCGCCTGATCCGGCCCGCTGCATCCAATGTATGGGGAGCAGTCACGAATTCGGGCAACAAAAAAGGCCGCCATATGTGCCCAGGCAGGGGAGCCCACCGTCTCCCGGGCGTTCGTAGGGAATTATGGTAGAGTTAATGGAGAGAAGGGAGGGAGCCGATGTTGGAAGGTGTAATGGCGAAGAAGGCCGTCGCCCGCTCGTTGGAATTCGTCTTCTGGTCTCTCATTGTGGCAGTCGGGCTCTATCTGGTTACAGCTCTGGTGGTGCTCGTCTTGGGTCTCGTCTCGATGACCGGATGGTCGCGGTTCTTCATCGAAACTGGGGGCTTCCTGGGATACACGATGCACCTCGATAACAACTCCTATGTATTGATCGAGCCTAGCGTTGTGATTGAGCCCAACCTTTTGGGGATCATCGGTCTCGCTGTGGCGGTAAGCCTCTTGATTGGGTCCCGACCGATGGCGCGAGCTCTCAGGACATCCTTGAGGTCATGGGTGGACTCGGACTAGCCCCCGTTGCTGGGCCGACCGAGTAGCCCTTCCGGAAACAAAATAGGCCAACGTATGGGCCGGCCAGGGGCTACGAGGTATCCCACCAGCCTGGTCCTACTCGTCCATTAGCGCCCCAGAATTGAGCCCGGCCGCTCGCGCCTCTCCAGATTCCAGACCGAAATGCAAAAAGGCGCCCATACATGCAGCCACGGCAGAAGCCAGGCGGCCGTCTAGCTGACGGCCGCCTGCTCTGCCACATCCCAACCCAGCCTCGGAGCACAAGCCCCCGTACCTAGAACAGCCTCGGCTGCTGTCGGGCTGCCTCTGCATCGGCAGTCGAGTCCTGCGCAGATCCCTGTTCACGGCGGCGCCGATCGCTGGTCGAGCGAGTGGGCCGCGCGTAAGCGGGATGCCTGGGGGCCTCCTCCCACCTGACTCTCGCCCTCTCGATCACCGCCGAGACCTCCCCCGCCAGCGCGGGCAGCTCAGGGTGATCGAACGACTCAATGTGCGGGTCCGACGAGGGCCGCTGCACGCCGATGGTTGCGCTGCCTCCTCTGATGGACACGACGACCTTCAGGTCCTTGGTCGCACCGGCCTCGTCTTCGGCGGCTTGGTCGTCGGCAGGGCCGCTCTCATCTCCGCTGTTTTGGTTCTTGGCGGCGTCCGAGCCCTGCGCCTCCTGGCTGGTCTTGTTCTTGGCCTCTTCCTTTTCCGCGACCGCAGCAGCCGGCTTGGGCGTCGTATCGCCGAAGAGACTCTCTCCGGCGTTCTGGGCATCTTCGCGGGATACTCCCGTTTCATTCTCTTTAGACATGTGACTTCTCCTCTCTCTGTTCTTCTGTGGCTGCGTTGTGAGCCTCGATCATCAGGACGCTATCCTCCCCTTCAGGGCGACATATTCCTCTTCCCCTTTCCTCGGAGCTCGACCTCACCACCCGCTCCACCGCCTGCGGGGTGACGTAGGTTGGGGTGACCGTGCCCTGCTCCATGTCCAGGTAGAGGCCCATGAAGGGGCAGGTTCCCGCCACCATGCGGCGCACGACCTGTAGCACCAGTGACGCCATCGCCTGGTTGATGGTGGGGTCCTGGTCGGTGAGGTCGAGCGCCGCCGCGCAATCAACATCAGGAGGGGCGGTCGGCACCGTGGTCAGCAGGTCTGGGCGCTGTAGCATGGGCGCGGGCAGCAGGTAGCAGGTGTCGTCGACGAATGCCGGCTCGTCCCAGGGCCTGGGCTCAGCCACATTCCCTACGAGAATCTGCCCCCAGTTGGTGTCGTTGCCCGCGTCGATTAGCCACTGGTGTCGGCTGCCCGTCAGGCACTCCTCCATCGCCCTGCGCGCGGCGGCGTTGTCGGCGCAGCCGATGAGCAGGCAGTTGCCGTAGGTGGGAATGCCGGGCCATCGCTGTCCATAGGAGCCGGACGGGTCCTCCCGGAAGGGGTAGACCGAGTAGCCGATGGGGCGCCGGTAGGCGCGGGCCAGCCTGTCGGCCAGGGCCTGGCTCTTGAAACGGCCGACGTCGTCTGCGTAGAAGTTCTGGCGCAGCAGGTTGTGAGGCTCCACGCGATCGTGGTCGACCAGGACGATGGTGGCCTCCTTTCCGGTGAATAGCCGGCAGAGGCCCTCCGCCACGAAGCCGCCGGTCCCGCCGCAGCCGACCACGGTGATCCACGGCCTTCCAATCAGGAACTCGTTGTCCAGGTAGTAGGGCATAGGTAGGTTACCTCCTTATTTGGATCGATCTCGTTCAGGTCCCGTGGCTGGTATGCGAACGCCCGGCGTGGGACCGCCGAACACCTGCGACCACGAGACCGGGGCGAAGTGGCCATAGACCCCCCACCCGGAGACTCAGCTCCGGTTGAGGGGTGTCAAGCCGTCCTGCGACCCCGTAGATGCGGAAGCCTTGCTCGTCCTCGTTGTCGGTGGTAGAGAAGAAGGCCCGTCCCCTTCCGTGGGAGTGGAACTCCGCTATCGCACCGGCCGGGGGCCGGTCCGTGAGGGACGAGGTAGTCCCATTCTGTTCCGGGACCACGACCCGGTAGGCGTCCCCGTCCCAGCGCACCGCGAAGAAACGCTCTGTGCTCGGGGCCTCTCGGAACCACCGCAGCCCCCACTCCAGCAGATACGCCGGGATGGGGCCGTGGGTCAGCGCCAGCTTCTCGGTCACCGGACCCAGTCCTCGTATCGAACCCGGTGCGACCGCCACCCGCGCCACAAGGTCGGTGCTCTGGGACTGGACGTAGACGCCGCCCGAGCCCAGCACGTAGTCGTAGCCGATCGCCTGGACTCCTGTGAGGCCGTCGGGGTGGTTGACCAGGTACCCCACCGGGCTTGGTGCGGCGCTAGTAGTAGCGTCGTCTCCCTTCCGAGGCCGCCATGACCTCGGCCACGGTACACTGCGGGACCAGGTCCTCAGTTGGGTACTCAGTCTTTCCATCTAGCTCCTCCCATAGCGCGAGCAGGTTGTCGGGGTGTCTCTTCGAGCGGTTCCGGTTGTCGCCTGTAAGCGAGAAGAAGGACTGGAAGAAGGACTCCGGTATCTGCTCGACCTCTTCGGGGAACGTGTGGCTTCCGGGGCAGGCCCTCCCGTCGCTGAAGACGTTGAAGGCCGGGACTCGGTAGAGCTGCTGTTCCGGCTCCACCGGCCGGCCTGTTGCGGCGTAGACCCAGGGAGCGCGGCCCGGCGAGCAGACGAAGACCAGGCCGGGCATGGGAAGCCGGAGCCTGGCGGGAGCCTTGAACGCCTCCCGTTGCAGGGCCACCGGCCACACCCTCGGCGGCCGCCACACAGCCACCATCTGTCCGGTCTCGCCCTGGTTCCACCAGATCGCGCCTTCCGGCAGCAGCCCCGAGGAGAACCCCAGGTGCCGGGTGAGCGCGCTGGCGATCCCGTCCGCCGAGACGGGTCTGACCCAGCCGCCGCCCTTCTCGAAGCCGCGCAGCAGGATTGTTTCCTGGTAGACCTCTAGCTGTATCTTGAGCTCGTCCCTGGGCGCCTCCATCTCGTCCGGCAGGGACCACAGGGTGGTGTCAGATTCATCACTCATCGCTTTCCTCCGTGTGTTTCTTGGGGAGTCGCCCCAGGATGAAGTCCAGCATCTCGGCGAAGCGGCCGGGCAGGTCTTCCTCCAGCCAGTCGGCCAGGTTGAATGCTGAGTCGAGGACGGCTCTGGCCCTGCGCCACTCCTCGGTGGCCTGCTGGATGATCTCGTCCTCCCAAGGGTCGGCGAAGCCATCGTAGAATCCGTCCTCGTAACAGCAGTCGAGGAACATGTTTCCCGTCTCGGCCCAGACCCAGGAGGCGGCCTGGACCGCCCCCTCGAACCTGGTCCCCCTGACCGCCTCCGTGAGGGCCTCCAGGGGTATGCCGCCTTCGGGTATCCTGAGCAGCGTGTCTTGCGGGATGCGGGCGGCTGCTGACTCAAGCCAGGCCACCCTGATCTCGTCGGGCTCCGTGTAGAAGGACTCAGGAGGCTTGACCAGCAGGGCCAGGGCCGAGAGCCCTTCCCGGTAGCCGTTCCACATCTCGTGCAACCCCTCGTAGCCGACCCCCTGTAGATCGTAGGGGATGCCCCTGCGGAGGGCTGTGAAGGCGGGCTCGTCCTCCTCGGAGAGGTAGTAGTCGAAGAACGGCGCGTAGAGGGGGAAGTGGCGCTGCTCGAAGGTTCGGGCGAATCCCTCCACTCTCTCGCGTGCGTTGGGGGGCGAGAGCACCGCCTCCGCCTCCTGGGGAAAGAGGCGGCGCACCAGCCCCGCGAACCAGCTGTAGTCTTCGGCGTATCCGACCAGGGTCATTAGGTCCCGCAGCGACGGCGGACGCCGCAGGAGCAGGTCGGCCAGCCGGCTCAGCCGCGGCGGGGCTGCAGCTTCCATCGCAGCGCCTCGGCCAGGCGGCCCGTGGCCGCCGCGTAGTCCC
Source organism: Dehalococcoidia bacterium (assembly GCA_965248605.1). GTDB lineage: Bacteria > Chloroflexota > Dehalococcoidia > Lucifugimonadales > CAUZJF01 > CAUZJF01. The sequence goes on along the minus strand of CBDFJV010000007.1, from coordinate 2,773,248 downwards.
GTGCCTGGGCGCAGGCGAGCTCCACCTCTGCGGGCTGGGAGGCCGCCGCGTCCAGGTCGAGGGAGCCGTCGGGACGTGTGAGCTCCGCCGTAAGCTCTATGAGTCTGAGGTCTGCCGTCGGCACCGCCGCCAGCAGACCGGCAAGGGTCTTATTGTCCATTGGGCTACCTCCTCAATTCTGTGTATGGGTGAAGACCCTTGGTGCCCACCCGCCGCTGGAACTCGTACACCGTATCGTCGCCGCGCCTGGTCTCTTTGACGCTCGCGTTGGCGATCTCCCCGTAGAAGTCCGCCAGCGTGCTTTTCACCTGCTCGACGCTCAACTGGGGGTCTGGGTCGGGAAACTCCCGATCGTCGTACACGAAAATCCTTGTCATCTTGCATCTCCTTCTTAGTCGTTATTGGTATGCTTCGTTGCCACGTTGGCGGCGCCCGTTCAGGACACCGTTTGAGCCTCCCTTTCCTGCTCCTCCTCGACCTGCACCGCCCACTCGAAGAGCGACAGCGACGCCGGCTGGGGCGGCTTGCGCCGTCCGTTCCGCTTCATAGGCACCTGGGCAAACAGCTCGGCCCACGTCAGGACCGCCTGCTCCGGCTCAGCCGGTTCGGCTTCGCTGGCCTCTTCGGCAGGCCGGTGACCGTTGGTCATGACCGCCTCGACGGCGGCTTCGGCCCCGTCTGCGCCGTTGTCCGCCTCGACGATCTCAGGCTCCACCTCAAGCGTCCTCCACCCCTCGTCAACCAGCAGCTCCTCTCCGGTTGCCTCGGCGTCCCGCGCCTGCGCGAAAGCCGCTTCCACCGTCTCCTCGCCTGCCTCGTCGGCAGACAGGTCCCCCTCATCTCCATTCACGATCTTGCGGGCCAGGGCGAGCATCAGGTCGTCTCCGTCGTCGCCATATGCGGCAAGCCCGTCCTCTGGCAGCTCGCCCTCCACCGCCAGAGAGCTCTGCAACTTCTTGGCCACCAGCTTGAGGGCGTCGGCCTGGAGGCTGTTTCGGTAGGCCATGAAGACGACCCTGACCGGCCTGGTCTGGCCTATGCGCCAAGAGCGGCGCGAAGCCTGCCGCATCGTGTAGACGCTGTAGTCTGTTTCCATCCAACAGATCGTCGGAAAGTCCACCAGGTCGAGGCCGGTCTGCACCAGGCGGGGGTGGCATATCAACACGTCGATGCCCTCCTGTACCCTCTCGGCGACCCACGCCTCCCTGCGGTCGGGGGCAACGGCGTCGGCCTTCATCACAGCCACCTTAAAGCCGTGGCGGGTGAGGATGTCGCTCATCCTCCCGGTTACGTCCCTCGACCCCGTGTGGGTCGCGTAGACCAGCACCCTTCTCCCCTCCAGCCGCTCGGCGGCGACAAGGTCCACCAGGGCCTTTTCCTTTGGGTATAGCCTCTCGTCCGACAGCGGAGGTATCTGCACGAGCACGTCCCCGGTCGTGGGATCGAAGGCTGTCTCGCCCCGCGTGCAGCCGTCGGGATACGCCAGAAGGCTTTGAAGGTACGTGGCCAGCAGCCTCTTTGAGCCCTTGGCGAGGGCCTCAGTCAGAGCGGACCGCAGCGTGTCGAAGAGCTTGTCGTATGCCTTGCGCTGCGATAGCTCCGTGGCGTCGGGCTCGGAGTCCATCGAGGACAGGAGCACCTGCTCCTCGTAAGGCGGCAGGTCGGAGGCCACGTCGGAGAGCCGCAGGAACACGCTGTGCCCTATGAGGTGGAACAGCGCAGCGGGGGCGAGCCCCGGCTTCTCCCGCACCGTCTTGCGGTATCGCCTGCGCCTGCTGCTCCTGCCGTCCTCGTCGTAGCCGCCGTCGTCCCCGCGACGGACCGTCTCCTCCAGGAAGCCGTACCGGCTGATCCACCGGCCCTCCTCCGATCTGCCGAACTCCGTCCTGATCTCAGGGGAGAACCGATAGAGGAGATGGAACAAGGTGCTCGCATACCCGCCAAGCAGAGTTCCCGTCAGCGTTAGTGACCTGCCGCAGGCGTCGGCGAGGATGCCCGCCGCGATGCCCTGGGCGCTGCCCCGGCCCTTGAACTCATGGACCTCGTCTGCAATGAGCAGGTCGAAGAAGCCCCTCATGCGGTGCTTGACGTAGTCCGCCAAAGGGAACCGTCGAGGACCGGCTACATCGGCCTGCCAGAGAGCGCCGCCGCACCTGGTGCACCTGTGCCTTCTGCGGGACAGCTGGGCGTCGGTCAGGGGCACCCCTTCGCCATCGACGATTGGTGAGTAGCAGGCCGGGCAGCACGCTACTCGGATCGGCTCCCCGGTCTCCTCGTCGCGGAGTAGCCTGCCAGCCGGGGCCGCCCAGCGCTCCACCGTTGCGGGCTTCCAGCGGTAGGAGAGCTTGGCGCGTTCACGCGACATGACGACGAAGAGCGGCCCAGGCCCGTGGGAGGCGCGCAGCGCCTCCAGGTCGGAGATGGACTTGACGATGGCTGCGCGTGCGTTCGGGACGGTCTGCTCGACCTCCCGCTTCCACTTCCGCATCAAATGTGGCGGTCCGACCACCAGAATCCGCCTGAAGCCCGCCATGTGGGCGGCGGCAGCGGCAAGTAGGATAGGCCGCCGGCGAGTTACCCCGTGTTAGCGGAGCACTTTTCCGTCGGCCCTCCTCCGAACCGGACGTGCGGCTTTCACCGCATCCGGCTCTCCAGTGGTTTATGTCTGCTTCTGCGGATTGATTCGCCCGTGGTGGATGTCCATGTGACACGTCCGGCAGACCGCAAGGGTCTTTCGTTTCCGCGCCGCCATGAGTTGTACCCACTTGGGCTTTTCCCGTTGGCCTTTCACGTTCAGGTCGCGAAGTGCGCGGATGTGGTGGATTTCCACTTTCACCGTTGAGTCGCACATCTCGCATGTGTCCGCTAGGAGCCGTTTGGTAAGCTCGTTGCGGCCAGCCCTGTACCGCTGAGGCTGTTGGTCTACGAGAACTGCCTGCCGTTGCCGTTTCAGGGGTATGCCACCGAAGTACGCCACTTTAGGGCGTTTGCCGTTGTCCTGCTGCTTGACGACCTTGAGACAGACGCGCGGTCCGTGCTCGGTTTCCGCGACGCTCTTGTACTGGCGTTGCATCTTCCGTGCGGTGGACTTATGCTTGGCCGCAAGGGTCCGTGCCAGCGACATCTCCATGACCCCTCGCAGTTTCCCGAAATGGGAGACGTTGTGAGCCAGAAGGTAGTAGTTGACGACGCCCCGGAACTCCGACTGGTACTGTGCCACGATGGAGAAATCTTCATCGTGGAGTAGGTAACTGCGGTGTGCCGGTTTGCCTTTGCGCATGTAGGCTTGGCAATGTTGCTCGATGACGTCGGCGGGAACCCGCAATCCGATTTGGCCGTTGACCCTGCGCCGACCATTGCGGTCGAACTGGTCGTTGGCCTGTTGGTTCACGAGCTCGTAGCCGAGGAACCGCGCCGCCTGGCTGGTGGCGTGGGTTATGAGAGTTTTCTCCCTGGATAGCTCCAGCTTGAGCGAGTCGCGCAGGAATGTTTCCAGGGACTCCTTTACCTGTTGGGCTTCGGCCTTTGGCCCAATGAAACCCAGTACGAAGTCGTCCGCGTAGCGTACGTACCGTAACCTGCGGTAGCCGGGGTCGTAGGGGTCGCGTGACGGCAGTTGTTGCATTTGCTTGCGCAGTTGCAGTGCCTTGGCGTGGTTCCCCCGCTTCCTCTGGCGGGCCGCTTGGTTCATCAAACGTGTGTACTCGCGGTTGTCTCTCCGGTCTGAGCCACGGGTGTGGGCTGGTATCAGCACGTGCTCGACAAACTTGTCCAACCGGTCTAGGTAGATGTTGGCGAGGATGGGACTGACCACGCCGCCTTGCGGTGTCCCGCTCAGCGTGCGGCCATACTTCCAATCCTCAACGTAGCCCGCTTTCAGTAGGTACCTCAGCAAGCGTAGGAATCGGTTGTCGTGGAGCTTCTCGTCGAGCACCGACAACAGGACATCGTGGTCTATGTTGTCAAAGCACCCTTTGATGTCGCCCTCGACGAACCAGCGGACACCGGTCCAGTGGGTGGTCACGTTGCTCAAGGCGGTGTGGCAACCCCGGCCGGGCCGGAAGCCGTGGGAGCGGTCGGAAAACTGCGGCTCGTAGTAGGCTTCCAGAATCATCCGGATGACCTCTTGCAGCAACTTGTCCGTCCACGTCGGTATGCCCAAGGCGCGGGTCTTGCCGTTGGGCTTAGGAATGTTGACCCGTCGCACCGGCGTCCACCGGAACCGCTCGTAACGAAGCTCGTCGATGATGCGGTCGATTTTGGCCAGTGACATACCGTCCACGGTCTCTGCGGTGACTCCCTTGGTCGTAGCTCCCTGGTTTGAGTAGATACGCCCGTAGGCCCGCAGGTAAAGGTTCCGGTTGTAAAGCAGCCGATAGATGTTCTCCAGCGGCAATCCTCGTTCTCCGCGTTCGCGTATGACGTTCAATACAGTTTCGGCTTGTTGCATTGTGCATACCTCCCTGTTGTATTCCGTCGAAACCACCTGTCCTCCTTCGCCATGTGCCGGGCTTTCCCCGGCTCGGACTACTACGAGGACTCCGTGACCATAGGGATCTCCCCCCGTAGGCCATCCCGCGTTCCGTTGACTTGGGGACTAGGTTCTGCCAAACTTTCCACGGACGGTTCGAACCCCAAGAGGAGCATTGTGCTAAAGACGTTACTCACGGTCTTGGTTGGTGTGATTCTGGTCGTCGTGGTGGTGTGGCTGGCGCTTGCAGTATTTGGGATAGCTGTATAGCTGTCCCGGAGACGCCGAACCGTGTCCTTTTGGTCATCGACATAGGACGTATCTAGCGCGACTGTAGGTGCCCCGTTCGTTCCCTTGAATGGACCGCATCGGTCATCGTCCACTCATCGGAGTTGCATTGTTCCATTCATCAGACCAGTGCAATGAGCGGCGCCGGGTTACAAGCGTTCTACCGGCGGGTGGCAAGAACACCAACTGGGAACTGGGGTTCAGGCAATCAAGCTTTCACCGTATCGCGCGGGCCTTGCGGAACCAGTCCTACAACGCTTTGGGACTGTAGCCGCTTTACCGACATGCTGTTGTCCCCCTAGGCTTTCGCTTCGAGGTGGGTCGGTTGGCCCAAGAACTTTCTCCGAGTTCTTCCCGACTGAGCCGGGTATCCTATGCCGCGTTACGCGGCGCACGTAGGATAGGCCGCCGGCGAGTTACCCCGTGTTAGCGGAGCACTTTTCCGTCGGCCCTCCTCCGAACCGGACGTGCGGCTTTCACCGCATCCGGCTCTCCAGTGGTTTATGTCTGCTTCTGCGGATTGATTCGCCCGTGGTGGATGTCCATGTGACACGTGCGGCAGACCGCAAGGGTCTTTCGTTTCCGCGCCGCCATGAGTTGTACCCACTTGGGCTTTTCCCGTTGGCCTTTCACGTTCAGGTCGCGAAGTGCGCGGATGTGGTGGATTTCCACTTTCACCGTTGAGTCGCACATCTCGCATGTGTCCGCTAGGAGCCGTTTAGTAAGCTCGTTGCGGCCAGCCCTGTACCGCTGAGGCTGTTGGTCTACGAGAACTGCCTGCCGTTGCCGTTTCAGGGGTATGCCACCGAAGTACGCCACTTTAGGGCGTTTGCCGTTGTCCTGCTGCTTGACGACCTTGAGACAGACGCGCGGCCCGTGCTCGGTTTCCGCGACGCTCTTGTACTGGCGTTGCATCTTCCGTGCGGTGGACTTGTGCTTTGCCGCAAGGGTCCGTGCCAGCGACATCTCCATGACCCCTTTCAGTTTCCCGAAATGGGAGACGTTGTAGGCCAGAAGATAGTAGTTGACGACGCCCCGGAACTCCGACTGGTACTGTGCCACGATGGAGAAATCTTCATCGTGGAGTAGGTAACTGCGGTGTGCCGGTTTGCCTTTGCGCATGTAGGCTTGGCAATGTTGCTCGATGACGTCGGCGGGAACCCGCAATCCGATTTGGCCGTTGACCCTGCGCCGACCATGGCGGTCGAACTGGTCGTTGGCCTGTTGGTTCACGAGTTCGTAGCCGAGGAACCGCGCCGCCTGGCTGGTGGCGTGGGTGATGAGAGTTTTCTCCCTGGATAGCTCCAGCTTGAGCGAGTCGCGCAGGAACGTCTCCAGGGACTCTTTCACCTGTTGGGCTTCGACCTTTGGCCCGATGAAACCCAGCACGAAGTCGTCCGCGTAGCGCACGTACCGTAACCGGCGGTAGCCGGGGTCGTAGGGGTCACGTGACGGCAGTTGTTGCATTTGCTTGCGCAGTTGCAGTGCCTTGGCGTGGTTCCCCCGCTTCCTCTGGCGGGCCGCTTGGTTCAGCAAACGTGTGTACTCGCGGTTGTCTCTCCGGTCTGAGCCACGGGTGTGGGCTGGTATCAGCACGTTCTCGACAAACTTGTCCAACCGGTCTAGGTAAACGTTGGCGAGGATGGGGCTGACTATTCCGCCTTGCGGGGTACCGCTCAGCGTGCGGCCATATTTCCAACCCTCGACGTAGCCTGCCTTCAGTAGGTACTTGAGCAGGCGTAGGAATCGGTTGTCGTGGAGCTTCTCGCCGAGCGCCGACAACAGGATTTGATGGTCGATGTTGTCGAAGCACCCTTTGATGTCCCCTTCGACGAACCAGCGGGATCCCGTCCAGGTGCGTACCACTTCGCCCAAGGCGGTGTGGCACCCCCGGTCGGGCCGAAAGCCGTGGGAGCGGTCGGAAAACTGCGGCTCGTAGTAGGCTTCCAGAATCATCCGGATGACCTCTTGCAGCAGCTTGTCCGGCCCCGTCGGTATGCCCAAGGCGCGGGTCTTGCCGTTAGGCTTGGGAATGTTGACCCGACGCACCGGCGTCCATCGGAACCGCTCGTAGCGCAGGGCTTCGATGATGCGGTCGATTTTGGCCAGTGACATACCGTCCATGGTCTCTGCGGTGGCTCCCTTGGTTGTAGCCCCCTGGTTTGAGTAGATACGCCCGTAGGCCCGCAGGTAAAGGTTCCGGTTGTAAAGCAGCCGATAGATGTTCTCCAGCGGCAATCCTCGTTCTCCGCGTTCGCGTATGACGTTCAATACAGTTTCGGCTTGTTGCATTGTGCATACCTCCCTGTTGTATTCCGTCGAAACCACCTGTCCTCCTTCGCCATGTGCCGGGCTTTCCCCTGCTCGGACTACTACGAGGACTCCGTGACCATAGGGGTCTCCCCCCGTAGGCCATCCCGCGTTCCGTTGACTTTGGGGTTACGGTTGGATTATTCTCAACGTGAGTCCACAGCAATTGAGTGCCATGGCACGGCGTAGCCAACGAAAGGAGGCCTTATGACGGACAGTTCCAGTCGAAGAGTGTTCTTGCCTGGCCGCCTAGGCCCCCTAATTGTCACAGTTGTAGTGACAGGGTTGTTGGTCTTTGTAGCCTGTTTCATGGTGTGGCAGTACCTTGGTGGAGGTGGGTGGCGCAGCGGAGTGGATGTAATGGAAGTGGTGTTGCATTCCCCGCAGAGGCTGGAACTCATTGTCGCCTCTTGTCACGGGGCACCACGTGTTTCGCTGCAAGAGACGGCCGCTGACGTGCAAGTCAAAGTGATGGCCTTCTCCACTCCGTTCCGAGGTGGTATGGATTGCCTAGATAGCGTTGAGGTTTCCCTTCGAGAGCCACTGGGAGATCGGACCGTCGTTGACAAGCACGCCGGGCGAGCCGTATTAAGTGTATTGACTGCTCGGTGAGTGTGCTGCGCTTGACAGGCGACCTAGTGGGTCACTGGAGAGTGTCCACGTGTGCGCCGTTAGCCCAACCTGAATCCCCAGTTGTCCGTTTTGAATCGTATCCCTTCTGGTCGTTCGACATAGGACGTATCTAGCGCGACTGTAGGTGCCCCGTTCGTCCCCTTTGAATGACCACATTGGTCATCGTCCACTCATCGGAGTTGCATTGGTACCTTCATCATACCGAGGCAATGAGTGGCGCCGGGTTACAAGCGTTCTACCGGCGGGTGGCAAGAACACCATCTGGGAACTGGGGTTCAGGCAGTCTAGCTTTCACCGTATCGCGCGGGCCTTGCGGAACCAGCCCTACAACGCTTTGGGGCTGTAGCCGCTTTACCGACATGCTACTTTCCCCCTAGGCTTTCGCTTCGAGGTGGGTCGGTTGGCCCAAGAACCTTCTCCGAGTTCTTCCCGGATGAGCCGGGTATCCTATGCCGCGTTACGCGGCGCACTGAAGGTCTTGCCGGTGCCCATCTCGCCCACGACGGTGGTGCCACGGCGCGCGCGCAGCGACAGGGCCGTGCCCCGTACGGCGTCCGCCTGCGCGCCGATGGGGGAGCGCAGCAGCTGCGGCAGGTGGTGGCCGTTGGTGGACGGCCGGTACAGAGGCGGGTACGACTCGACGACCCTCGCCGCGATTGCGTCGCGGTATGTGTCTACGAACTCTGACAGGTTCATTTCCTTCTCTCCTTTTCCTTATCCCTAATCCACCGAAGGACGGCGTGTAGGAGGCCTGCTGAAGAAACAAAAGGGTGCGCCTCTGAATCTGGGATAATGGTTTTGAAACAGAAAACCGGTCCCAGAAAAGGAGCACCCGATAGATGCTACCACGTAACCACCCCGACCGCATCCAAATCGCCTTCGACGACCACCGCCTGGTGGCCAATGCCGGGCTGATCCTTCCCGCCACCCTCGCCCTGCGCCTTGGCCTGCCCCAACTCCTCCGGAAGCACCTCGACCTCGGCGGCGCGCCGGGCCGGGCGAACACCGGCGACAAGATGATGACCCTGGTGGCCTCCGCCCTAGCCGGCGGAGATTGCATCGACGACGCCGATGTGCTGCGCGCCGGCGGGACCGCCCGCGTGCTCGGTTTCACGGCTAAGGCTCCCTCCACCCTGGGCACCTTCCTGCGCAGCTTCAGGTGGGGCCATGTCCGCCAACTGGACCGGGTGAGCCGCGAGTTGCTGGCCCGGGTCTGGAAGGCCGGTGCCGGACCCGGCGACGCACCATTCACCATCGACCTTGATTCGACGATCTGCGAGACCTACGGACTGGCCAAGGAGGGCGCCCGCCACCACGGCTACACCGGTGCGCGGGGCTATCACCCGCTGCTGGCCGTCGCCGCCGGCACCGGCGACGTGCTGATGGCCCGCCTGCGCGAGGGCCGGGCTAACACCGCCCGCGGCGCTGCCCACTTCCTGCGTGAAACGGTGGGGCGGGTGCGCTACTGCGGAGCCAGGGGCCAACTCACGGTGCGGGCCGACAGCGGCTTCTATACCCACGCCGTGGTCGCCGTCTGCCGCCGGATGGATGTCCGCTTCTCCATCGCCATCCGCCAGCGCGCCCGCCTGCGGAATCTCATCGAGGCGATACCCGAAGATGCCTGGACGCCGATTCCTTACTGGATGGACGGCGCCGCCGATGTGGCCGAGACCACCTACACCCCGTTCCAGGCCGAGGCGGACGCCGCGCCGGTACGGCTCATCGTCCGGCGGGTGAAGCCGGCGCCCTGTTCTCAACTGGCTCTCTTCGCCACCTACAGCTATCACGGCTTCATCACCGACCGGGACGGGGAGACGCTGGAACTGGAGGCCGATCATCGCCGTCACGCCGAGATCGAGAATGCGATACGCGACCTCAAGTACGGCGTGGGGCTGAACCATCTCCCCTCGGGCCGTTTCGCCGCCAACGGCGCCTGGCTGGCGGTACAGGTGATGGCGCACAACCTGGCCCGCTGGACAGCCCGCATCGGCCTGGGTCAGCAGATCGTGACCACCAAGACCCTCAGACGACGGGTCTTTGCCTTGGCCGGACGGATCACCCGCTCGGCACGCCGATTGACCCTGCAGCTTCCCCGGCGCTGGCCCTGGGAGGAGCAGTTCAGCCGCGCCCTGGCCCGACTGCGAGCCATTCCACTCCCAGCCTGACGGAGCCCGTCCGCCACTGACCCACCAGCCAACCCAACGTCCCCGCAAACTCGCGCCAGCCCAGTCCGCGAGCGCCTCTTGCCGTGTCCTATCCCGCCATCTGGCTCGCCACAGCCACTGTAGGCCGCCATCGGTGCCCCCAAAAGCGCCTGCAGACCGCCCGCCAACCTCCCGTCTACCCAAATTCGAGCCCGGATCATCACGTGTCAAGGGCGGTGTGAAAACGTACCAGCGGGGCGGAGCAAAACTGTACCACTGAACGCCGTAGAATGGGCATCAAGGTTCGTGGGGCGTTGGAGATCAGGCTCAGTCAGATAGCTGGCGGCCAGAAGTCTTCTTGCTGTGCTTGAGTCGGTAGCTGTCCCCGTTCATCTCCAGGATGTCGACATGGTGGGTGAGGCGGTCGAGGAGAGCTCCGGTCAGCCGTTCAGAGCCGAACACCTCGGTCCACTCGACGAAGGGCAGGTTGGAGGTCACCAGGACCGATCCACGCTCGTAACGCTGGCTGAACACCTCGAAGAGGAGCTCGGCGCCAGTCTTGGACAAGGGCACGAAGCCCAGTTCGTCGATGATCAGAAGCTTGAGTCGTGCGAGCCTTCTCTGCAGGTTGAGCAGACGCCGTTCGTCCCTGGCCTCGATCAGCTCGTGAACCAGAGCAGCGGCGGTGGTGAAGCCCACGGACAGTCCCCTCTGACACGCAGCCAGACCGAGACCGAGGGCGATATGGGTCTTGCCGGTGCCACTGTTGCCGAGAGCGATGACGTTGTGGGGGCGCTCGATGTACTCGCATCGTGCCAGCTCCAGAACCAGAGCCTTGTTCAGGGACGGCATAGACAGGAAGTCGAAGGTGTCGAGGCTCTTGGTCGTCGGGAAGCGGGCTGCTTTGATCCGACGTTCCACCATGCGATGGTGACGGTCGATCAGCTCCAACTCCGATAGTCGCAGCAGGTAGTCCGGATGGTCAGCTCCCTCACTGGCACACTGGGATGCCAGCTTGTCGTACTCCCTCAGGAACGTGGGGAGCTTGAGTTGCTTGAGGTTGTGTTCGAGCAACATCGTGGACTTGTTGGTCATGACCGGCTCCCCGCCAGGAGAGCCATGTAGTCCCTGGTCGAGGTTGTTGCAACGTTGGTCCTGGGCAGATACGGGTACAACTCCATGTCGAGTCTAGGCGGTCGACCCTCGATCCTGCACAGCACCAGGTGCTTGACAGCATCGAAGCTCACAGCCCCGAGTCGAATGGCGTCTCGTACGGCGTCGTGGACTTCTTCCGGCTGGAAGTTCTCCATCAGTCTGAGCACCTGCACGAACTCCCTCTTTCCTCGCTTGCCCATCCGAGACTCCAGCAGCCGCCGCAACACTCCGAACTCCTCGGGCAACTCCCATCCAACCAGCGGCGCCGCCTGATCCAATGCCCTCGTCTTCTTCTCAAGGAGCGGCAGGTAATGGAGAGGGTCGAAGACGAAGTCGTCTCGATCGTAGGACCGCCGATGGCGGGCGATGACTTCAGCGCCACAGCTGATCACAACCTCATGTACATATCCGCGGACCACAACGTCCCGATGACCGTAGGCCACCGGGACCGAATAGTCATTGGTCCGGTATCTGACCAGGGACAGAGAACTGACCCTCGTCGCGTGCTTGTCGCTGGCGTCGTACGGTACGGCCGGCAGAGGCAGCAACTTCTCCAGGTCCCGCTCCAGCCGTTCTCCTATCGTCTCGTTGTGGCCGCGGAGTCGATCTTCGAACCGTCTGAGGCAGTGTTGCTCCAGATGAGCATTGAGGGCATCGAAGCTCTCGAACGATGGAATGGGCACCAGGAAGTTCCGGCGGACATAGCCGACCAGACCTTCTACTTTGCCCTTATCGTTCCCTTTGCCTGGACGGCCGAACCGGTCCTCGAACAGGTAGTGGGACTGAAGCTCGGAGAACACCCTGGTCCGCTGCCGGCGACCATCTCCCAGGATTCTGGCTACCGCGAGCGTGGTGTTGTCGTAGAGGATGCTCTGAGGCACTCCGCCCAGGAACGCGAAGGCGGAGACGTGTCCGTCGCAGAATGACTCCGTCGTCTCGGCGGGATACGCCTTCACATAGCACCCGTCGCTGTGAGGGAGGTCCAGGGCGAAGTAGTGGGCTTTGCGTTCCACTCCGCCGATGATCACTCGAGCTTCGCCGTAGTCGCACTGGGCATGTCCCGGAGGGTGGGACAGAGGTAAGAACATCTCGCGGGTATGACGACGGCGTTCTCGAACGTAGTCTTTGACTATCGTGTACTTGCCGGGGAAGCCGTGTTCGTCTCTGAGCCGTTCGTAGATACGCTTGGCGGTGTGACGCTGCTTCTTCGGTGAGCTCAGATCCTGCTCCAGGATCTGGTCCATCACACCCTTATATGGATCGAGCTTCGGTCTGCGAGCCGGTCGTTGCCGTCGATACCCTGGGGGCACGGAGTACTCGAGCATCTTGCGCACCGTGTCCCGGTGTAGCCTGAACACTCGGGCCGCCTCTCGGACGCTCATCCCTTCGACGAAACAAGCCCTGCGAACTCGCAGGTACATCTCCACCTTGTACATCCAATCCACCTTCAATCAGGTTCGGTCGTTCCTGATTGAAGGCGACAGGCGGTACAGTTTTCAAGCGCCACATCTCAGCGCTCGACCGCCCAGGTGGTACATTATCTCTCCGCCCTTCACACAAAATCGCACCCTCACCCGAAAGATCCCCAACCTCGCGCCGAATCACCAAGGCTTGTCGAAGGTTCTCCAACGCTTGGCGATGGCGTCCCTGAGATGTATATACGTTTCCGACGTGGTGGAGAATGGTCCCTTCATTCACACGATCCTCGACCTCACGGGCGATCACGAGCGCTTGCCGAAAGTAATTCAGTGCTTCAGGGTAAAGTCCGTTGCCGTAAGCATCGATGCCTTTCGTGAGCAGCGTTTCTTGGTCCTTAGAAGGACTTCCGGTCACGGACCCCGAATCTTCGACGCGTACCTGGTCTTCAGGCGGTCGGCGAACAGGTTCGTCGGAGTCGCCTATTGAGACCAACCACCAGCCGATGCCCGCCAGTACAACCGCGACAAACACAGCTGATCCAGCCCACCCTTGCCAACTGAGGAAGGTGCCGGCGTGATTCCAGAATCGCTTTGCCTGGTTCTTGTTCATCGCCGGATCCGCACTATTTGAACGTCCCGCATCGTAACATCTGTCAGTTAGACCAATACTGCCGCCGTCGACAGCTCGGTCGGCCCGCTGTCCAGATTTGATTCTGCTAATACTTTGGCCCGCCGCGGACCGAGTGCCTGCGCTATAAAGGGACGGTCCGGCTACCACTTGGGCGACGAGGCGCCGGAGCTTGTGTAGGACCGAACCGTGGTGAAAGATGCTACTGCTGAACTGCTACGTATCCAGCGCGATCGTCGCCCGGCGCCAAAGCCCAGCCGCGACAGCATGCGGTCACGCTATTTGAACCTCCCCAATACATCCCGCAGGTGCTCCACCACCAGCCTGATCCCCTCGAAGTCGTCGCAGTCGCTGAAGTCCTTGCCGAGGTAGTAGATCGAGACCGTCCCGTTGTAGTCGACCGACCTGAGTATCCTGACGATTCGCTCGTAGTCGAACCACTCCTCCCGGCCGCTGTCGATCTTGAAAACCTTGGCCCGCACGTACGACGCGATAGGCGCCGTCTGCTCCATGAACCCGTAGAAGTCGATGCTCCGGTCCCACTCGCCTTTGGGAGTCACGCCGGGCGACCCGACCCACCGGCCGGTGTCCATGCTGAAGGTGAAGTTCTCGCGGCCGACCTCCTCGTATAGACGCAGGATGTCGTCGCCCGTCGGTTCCGTGACCGGCGCGTGACCCCGCATCCCGACGATCACGCCCCGCTCGACGGCGTAGTCGCAGACCTCCTGGTAGCAGCGGACCATCGGAGCGCGTATCTCCTCCGGGACGCCTCCAGTGGCCAACAGCACCATAGGCGCGCCCATGAACACCGCCGTGTCCACCCGCGACTTCGCAAACTCGACCCGGGAGGCCAGCTCCTCCTCCTTCCCGACGAAGCTCCCGCCCCCGTCGATGCACCCGATGGACATGCCGTGCTTCAGGCACGCATCTTTCACGCGCATCAGGTATTCGCGGTCGGACCTCGGGAAGGCTTTGTTCAGGTCAAAATCGACGGCGTCGAGGCGCAGCTCGTGGGCGTACTCGATGAACGTCTCGGGGTCGACCAGCCGCGTCGACGTTTCCCTGTCGTACATGAAGCAGTAGCAGCCAAGCTTGATCATTCAAGTGGTCCTTTCATCCGTTCTGTGGTGGGCGTCCCGATGCGGCATCGGGACATGCGCCCGCCTTCCAGCTCGCATCGCGACGCGGGCCGACACGCATAGGGCTGCCCTGTACTGGCTGTCATTCTGAAGGAGCCCTGCGAGTGAAAAATCTAAGGACTTCGCTCCAAGACAGGTAAGCCACCCAATAAGCTGGCATCCGTCATTCTGACCCGGACTGTCGTAGGGGCGCATTGCATGCGCCCGTCTCGAACCTCGCATCTCGACATCGACAGTCATTCGATAGGGACCCTGCAGGTGAAGACTCCAACGACGCCGCTCCAAGATTACTACAACCGCGTTTGACGTATCAGAACATCCGTGCGATCATTGTTACGAGGGACAGACCCCACGGTCGGTCCGTCCCTTTGTCTTTGGAGATAGAACCAAACTGAGCAAACGGAACATCCGTGAACTGCCGCCAGATAGGACCGTGGACAGTTCACCGGTCAGTTGTACCGGCCAACCAGATACGAATGGAACAGAACGGCGCGAGATGGAACAGTTTTTCGACCCCCCTTAGCTACGAATCGTATCTGGGACAATCCGCCAGGTGTTCCACAAGAGAAACTCGACTTCCCGTTCGTGGTGAGCTTGTCGAACCACATCGACGCCGCCGGACTCCGTCATTCCGGCGAACGCCGGAATCCAGGGATCCGTGAATGGTGCGGCCCTACTCCCGGGTTACCCCGAGACCACACTCTCCGGCGACACCGCCCCAACCGCGACACGCGCTATCTCCGCGATCGCGTCCTGGGCATGACGCTCGTCGGTGGCGTCCAGCGCGAAGACCGCGATGACCAGCGGCCCGCCCGGCAGGTAAACGATCCCTGCGTCCGCCTTGATCCGGCCGCTGGAGCCGCCCTTGTGCGCGACCCGCCACGCCTGGCTTCAGATGCCGGGCTATCTTCCCTCGGTCCTGGCACTCCTTCAAGAGGCCGACCATCGATTCGGAGGCGGCGGGGCTGACGATCTCCCCGCGGTCCAGCCGCTCCAGCAGCGCCCCCATGTCGGCAGGCGAGGCGACGTTGTTCTCCAGCGAGTCACTGAAGGACACGGTCGAGTGGTCGATACCCTCCGAACGAAACTTCGCGCTGACGAACTCGTCGCCGTCGAGGCTGGGCGGAAGATGGGCCAGGCCGAACATTGCGTAGTGCCACGTCCCCATCGACATACTGCCCCGGGTGTCCGCGCACCCCAGCGACGCCATGGTCTCGTTGACATTTTCGATGCCGACCGCGTCCATCAAGACGTCGGCGGCCACGTCGTCGCTCACGATGATCATGGCGCGGGCGTAGTCGCGGAGGGTCAGCTCTGGGTCCTCGCCAAACATCCGCAGCGTCCCCGACGCGAACAGTCGAGAGATGCCGTCGTGAAGTCGGCGCCGTTCGTCGAGCCGAAGCGTCCCCGCCTCGACCTGCCG
Organism: Dehalococcoidia bacterium; assembly: GCA_965248605.1. Classification (GTDB taxonomy): domain Bacteria; phylum Chloroflexota; class Dehalococcoidia; order Lucifugimonadales; family CAUZJF01; genus CAUZJF01. The sequence goes on along the minus strand of CBDFJV010000007.1, from coordinate 2,757,639 downwards.
GTACAGCTCGATAAGCACCGGGAGCTTGATGGCGCTGGCCGTCGGGAACCGCTCGCCGGCGAAGTGCTCGTACGTCGCGCCGCTCGCGATGTCCCTGACATACACGCCGATCCGACCGTCGAACCCAGCCGTGATCTCGTTAAGCTCGGATGTCGGCAGCATTCCCGCGGAACGCCCCCTCCTCAATCCTCCCCCGCCGGGGGAGGAGGTAAGACCCTACCCCGTCGACACCCGCGGAATGAACTGGGGCGGGCGCTGCATCAGCGTGATCTCGGCGGTCTTGCCGAGCTCGGCCTCCGCCGCCTCGATCGCATCCTCGACCGTCGGGAAGGCGCGAAAGCCGCAACGGGCCGCGGCATCAACGTCCTTGACGCCGGCGAAGTAGATGTCGCTCAGGTAGCGTCTCGGGACGCCGGTGCTGTTCCACATGAAGAAAGGGTGCGCGCCGTGGTAGGCGTTAGCGTGGCGATAGCCGTAGATGTACTCAGGCCGATGGGCGAAATCCTCGACGTAGTTCTCCCAGAGCCAGTAGGGGTCGAGTTCCTGCGGCAGCAGCTTGTCGTAAAACTCGACGTACGGGGCGAACCGCCGCTCGTCGAAGCGCGCCTCCAGCGGGTGGGCCAGGATTGCGATGCCGCCCTCCCGAACGACCGGCGCGCCCTGGAACTGCATGACCGTGTTGGCCATCGCGGAGTTGGCTACCAGGATGGGGTTCATGACCGAGAACTTCGAGTAGCACTCCCGGTTGCTGATCCCCGCGACCAGGATGTCCGACTGCCCCTGCACGTCGACGACAAGCTGGTCCTCGATGGCCGCGAGGGTGTGAGGGTGCACCTCGGTGGGGTGCCCGGCGAAGACGGCGATGAGGTCCTTCTCCGGCTCGGCGTTGTTGTAGACGGTCTCGATCGAGAAGACGCGGCGCCCCTTCTTGTCCAGGGCGTCGCGAATCACCTCGCCCTGCTCCCACACAAGCTTCTTGAACGCCGAGTTCTTGGGGTCGTCGACCGACTGGCCCGACGCCGACGGCCACGGCCGATGGTGGTGGCGGATGCTGCGGAAGGTGCCGAGCCCCACGGCGGTCGACTTCCAGCCGCCGTTGAAGGGCGCCCACATCGTGTTCAGATAGATGAAAAGGTCCGAGTCGACGATCGCCTTGTTCACCTCGACGTCCCAGCCGCGATGGGTGTAGCCGAGATGGACGAGCTGGTCCGGGTCCTCGGCGTCGTGGCAGTAGAGTTGGTTGTATCCGAACTGGAGGACGAGCCGCCGCCCGAGGAAGGTCTCCATCTCGGTGCGGCTCAGCTTACGGTGGAGCCCCTGGGCGCACAGAAGAGTGATGTCGCCGAGGTCGACGCCAAGCTTGCGCAGCTCCTCGACGATGATCTCGATGGCAACCTGGCGAAAGTCGACACGGCTGGTCTGGAAGTAGGAGCCGGAGGCGTCGTCGAAGGCGATGGTGACCTTGGCCTTCGGGCCGGCCAGCTTGTCGAGGGGCTCGTGCGCGATGGGCTCGGCGATTGCCCGCCGGACCGCTTCCTCGATGTCGGCTACGCCTGGCAGTGCGGGCTTGGCGGTCAGCGTGCGGGTGCGGTCCGGCACCTGGACCGGCAGAGTGCCGTCACCGTAGGCGATGTGCTCTGTGCGTGCGTTTGGCATTGAAGCTTTCCAGGAAGTGACGTTGCGAGTCCACTATTCCACTGTCGGCACCGACTCCCCACTCGCCGGGTCCAGCGCTTCACATCCGATCATCTTTTTGACGACTTCGAGCCGCTGGGTCTCCCGCTTTCGGAAGTCCATGCGGATCATCGGGTACATGATCCGGCCAAGCAAAGGCAGGGTTGTGGCGTGGGCCGATAGGGCCAGGTCTGTGCCCTCATCGCTCGGGGTGAACGAGAACGTGGCGGTACCCTTCATCGTACTTGACTTGACCTCGACGCCGACCGACTTGCCGGGGTCGACCGAGTCCATCCAGAGGTCAACGTCGACTGTCGAGCCAGGCACCTTTAGGACCTCAAGCCACCTGGTACCTATCCCAAGAGCGCCGTCAGTTGTTTTATTCATAGAGACCACGTCTGCGTCCACTTTTGGCACCCAGTACCCAAAGTCGCAACCGATGCGGTATACATGATCAGGCGGCTTGTCGATATGCTTGCTAGCGTCGAGCTTCATGACGTTTGTTCCGGGTGCGTTCCCGGTCCCTTTGTCGCATTATATCCCAGCGCTGTTTCCGCTTAATCGAACATGCGAGATGCTCGGCAACCTTGGGTTCCTGGTAGAATCCGGTTTGAAAACGGTCATCGCTCCCATTAGCCCTAATCCACCGAAGGACGGCGTGTAGGAGGCCTGCTGAAGAAACAAAAGGGTGCGCCTCTGAATCTGGGATAATGGTTTTGAAACAGAAAACCGGTCCCAGAAAAGGAGCACCCGATAGATGCTACCACGTAACCACCCCGACCGCATCCAAATCGCCTTCGACGACCACCGCCTGGTGGCCAATGCCGGGCTGATCCTTCCCGCCACCCTCGCCCTGCGCCTTGGCCTGCCCCAACTCCTCCGGAAGCACCTCGACCTCGGCGGCGCGCCGGGCCGGGCGAACACCGGCGACAAGATGATGACCCTGGTGGCCTCCGCCCTAGCCGGCGGAGATTGCATCGACGACGCCGATGTGCTGCGCGCCGGCGGGACCGCCCGCGTGCTCGGTTTCACGGCTAAGGCTCCCTCCACCCTGGGCACCTTCCTGCGCAGCTTCAGGTGGGGCCATGTCCGCCAACTGGACCGGGTGAGCCGCGAGTTGCTGGCCCGGGTCTGGAAGGCCGGTGCCGGACCCGGCGACGCACCATTCACCATCGACCTTGATTCGACGATCTGCGAGACCTACGGACTGGCCAAGGAGGGCGCCCGCCACCACGGCTACACCGGTGCGCGGGGCTATCACCCGCTGCTGGCCGTCGCCGCCGGCACCGGCGACGTGCTGATGGCCCGCCTGCGCGAGGGCCGGGCTAACACCGCCCGCGGCGCTGCCCACTTCCTGCGTGAAACGGTGGGGCGGGTGCGCTACTGCGGAGCCAGGGGCCAACTCACGGTGCGGGCCGACAGCGGCTTCTATACCCACGCCGTGGTCGCCGTCTGCCGCCGGATGGATGTCCGCTTCTCCATCGCCATCCGCCAGCGCGCCCGCCTGCGGAATCTCATCGAGGCGATACCCGAAGATGCCTGGACGCCGATTCCTTACTGGATGGACGGCGCCGCCGATGTGGCCGAGACCACCTACACCCCGTTCCAGGCCGAGGCGGACGCCGCGCCGGTACGGCTCATCGTCCGGCGGGTGAAGCCGGCGCCCTGTTCTCAACTGGCTCTCTTCGCCACCTACAGCTATCACGGCTTCATCACCAACCGGGACGGGGAGACGCTGGAACTGGAGGCCGATCATCGCCGTCACGCCGAGATCGAGAATGCGATACGCGACCTCAAGTACGGCGTGGGGCTGAACCATCTCCCCTCGGGCCGTTTCGCCGCCAACGGCGCCTGGCTGGCGGTACAGGTGATGGCGCACAACCTGGCCCGCTGGACAGCCCGCATCGGCCTGGGTCAGCAGATCGTGACCACCAAGACCCTCAGACGACGGGTCTTTGCCTTGGCCGGACGGATCACCCGCTCGGCACGCCGATTGACCCTGCAGCTTCCCCGGCGCTGGCCCTGGGAGGAGCAGTTCAGCCGCGCCCTGGCCCGACTGCGAGCCATTCCACTCCCAGCCTGACGGAGCCCGTCCGCCACTGACCCACCAGCCAACCCAACGTCCCCGCAAACTCGCGCCAGCCCAGTCCGCGAGCGCCTCTTGCCGTGTCCTATCCCGCCATCTGGCTCGCCACAGCCACTGTAGGCCGCCATCGGTGCCCCCAAAAGCGCCTGCAGACCGCCCGCCAACCTCCCGTCTACCCAAATTCGAGCCCGGATCATCACGCCTGTAACTCCCTCACCCCCTTCCGCTGTCCTCACGTCGTCCATCCCTGTCCGTCGGTGGATTCGGGATTAGGCGTTGACTGAGATTTTCAGCTATTCACATAATTGAGGGGAGATTGCCAGAGTTGCGCATTATTCTTTCCTACCTATCCAGAATGACCTTTCTTAACTCCCAAAGTCGAACAGCGTTAGCGCCTTGGGTGATCGGTGGCATGGCGGTAGCGGCCGCGTGCGGCGAAACAGCCTCACCGACGGCGACACCCGAACCGGTCGAGACACCCACCGCGGTCGTATCCGCCACCGATACGCCGATACCGGCTATGCCCTCGCCGTCACCTATTCCGACGACTGCGCCTACGGAGACCCCGGAGCCAACGGCGACGCAACCCGCGACCGCCACGACGACCCCAGTACCCACCGACACCCCTCCACCGACCGCAACGACTGCGCCTCCTTCACCCACGGCAACGACACCCCCGACCGCGACGCCGAGGCCACCCACGGCGACGCCGGTTCCAACGGCGACACCTACGCCCACACCTACGAGGACGCCAAGGCCCACGGCGACTCCCACGCCGACGAATACGCCCACGCCTACGGCGACCCCGACTCCGACAGCCACTCCATCCGGACCGGCTGGCGCGATCGGAGAGACGCTCTTCCTAGACATCCTCTCCCCGTTGCCGGAAGCAGGGGGCGAAATCAGCTTCGTAACGACGACGCCGGTGGTTATCAGGGGGCGGACGCGAGTGGACGCCGCGGTTACAGTCCAGGACACTTTCGCAGAAGTGGATGAAGAAGGCATTTTCGAGGTGTCGATGGCGCTCGAGGAAGGCCCCAATGTGATCGAAATAGTCTCAAGCATCGCCACGGGGGAGGAGAAGGGCGCCGTCCTGATCGTGGCGTATGAGCCTCCAGAGGAAGAAGGATAGAAGCACATGTCGTTCATACTATCCCACGCGGGTTCCAGTGCAGCCAAGACATTAGTCGTTCTCCTGTTGGCCGTGTCGGCCTTGGGAGCGACCTATGTCCAGCTCTCACTATTCCACTCCGTAGCTGAGGGCGCGACCGACGATGTGCCAAAGGGCCAGTTCGTCCGGAAATCGATATCCGGCCGAATAGTTGCGCTCGAGCCCGGCCAATCGTTCACCCTTCAGACCAACCATGGCAACGTTCTCGTCAATCTCAGCAGTACGACAGTCGTCGACGCACCGTCCGAGAAGAACATCGGGGTCACCGCGCTGGAGGTCGGCCAGAAGGTAGTCGTTAAGCTGAACCGGTCTCTGAAAGCCAAGGCACCAAAACCTGAGAAGGGCTCAGACGATGACGAGGCGGTCGCGACAACCACTGACGATACCGTCACGACAACGACCGACGACACTGTCACGACCACAACCGACGAGACCGTCACGACCACGACCGACGGGACCGTCACGACCACCACTGACGGGACCGTCGCGACCTCCACCGATGAGACGATCACGACGACCACCGACGAGACGATCACGACGACCACCGACGAGACGATCACGACGACCACCGACGAGACGATCACGACGACCACCGACGAGACGATCACGACGACCACCGACGAGACGATCACGACGACCACCGACGAGACGATCACGACGACCACCGACGAGACGATCACGACGACCACCGACGAGACGATCACGACGACCACCGACGAGACGATCACGACGACCACCGACGAGACGATCACGACGACCACCGACGAGACGATCACGACGACCACCGACGAGACGATCACGACGACCACCGACGAGACGATCACGACGACCACCGACGACACCGGTAAGAAGGCTGAGATAGAACCCACGGAACCGCCATTCCGGACCGTATTCGCAACCTATATAAAAATCCTGACCAAGGACAAAGGCGAGGTGAAGCCTTCTCGCTCACACAAGCGGGCGGTTGTCAGCTGTGACACCGAAGGAACCCTCGAGGTCATCGACGAAAACGGCGTGGCTCAGACTCTGGAAGACGTCTCCACGAGCACGACGTCCACGACAGTCGCACTGTCGTTCTTCGGACCGGGCATCCAAGGGCTACTCACGGCCGACGTCGTGGTAGTGGGCCCGGTCGGCTTCGGCGGACTGGTGGCTTTCGGCGTACCTTTGCAGGAAGCCAACATCACCACGACAGCGACCACGACTGAGGTCGTCGCGACCACTACCGAAGACGCCGCCATCGACGAGGAGCCTCCCTGCGCCGGCAGCGGGGACGACCTGATCCTCTTGACGCGTAAGAAGAAGGGCAAGGACGGCGACGAACTGGAGATAGTCGCCAAAGAGCCGACCGACAAGATCACGGAGCGGCTGGAACGACTTGCAGAGAAGCTAGAAGCGTCGGGCAAGACCAGTCAGCTAGCGGGCGTCACGAAGCGCTTCGAAGAGCGAAAGCAGAAAGAGGATGAGCGCCTACAGAAAGCCCTGGCGGGCGCGAGTACGAGCACCAAGCGTGACCTGCAGCGGGCTCTGAAAAAGAAAGAGGAGCACGAATCCAAGTCCGAAGACCGAAAGCAACAGAGAGAGACCGATCGGGTGAAGGAGGCCAAGAAAGACAAGGGCTCATCCGGCGATAAGGGCAAGGGCTCGTCCGACGATAAGGGCAAGGGCTCATCCGACGACAAGGGCAAAGGTTCATCCGACGACAAGGGCAAAGGTTCATCCGACGACAAGGGGAAGAAGTAGCTCGACCGAGCGCGGCACCGCGCTTGCCGGCCCAGAGCAACAGGAGCAAGACGACCCACTCTGGTCGAGGATTCCACCGGCCCTAGAAGCATAACCGACACGCCTTCAGCTAGCCTGGGTGCCGTCGACCAGACCCTCGACCTCCGCCCTGCTGGGCATCGCGTCTTGGACGCCCGGTCTCGTCACCGCCAGCGCTCCCGCCGCCGCGCCATAACGGACCGACTCCTCGAGACCGCGCCCCTCGGCTAGCGCTACCGCGAGCGCCCCGGCGAAGGCGTCTCCGGCGGCCACCGTGTCCACGACATCGACCTCAAATGCGGACACGTGCCCGTTCGCCTCGGCCGACGCGAAGTACGCGCCGAACTCCCCAAGCTTGACGACCGCCGTCGGCGCTCCCAGTTCGAGCAACGCCTGTGCGGCCCTCGCCGCCGAAGCCACGTCCTCAACCTCCACACCGGTGAGGACCGCGGCCTCATGCTGGTTCGGGGTAACGACGTCGAGCACCGAGTAAGCCTCGGCGGGCATGGTCGCGGGCGGCGCTGGGTCCCAGACCACGAGGACTCCACGACGCTTCGCCGCTCTCGCGGCCTCCAGCGAGACCTCCGCTGGGACCTCGAGCTGAAGCATCAAGCAATCAGCGCCTTCGAGAGCCGACTCGACCTGTCGCACCTGCTCGGCGTCACAGGTCATGTTCGCGCCGTACACGGCGACGATGTAGTTCTGCTTCACCGCGTCAAGCAGGATCATCGCGACTCCCGTGGGGTTGGCTTGGTCCGGTCGCAACGCCGCTCACGTCGATGCCGTTTGCTCGCATGTTGTCCAGTAACGTTGGACCGAACAGGTCGTCGCCAACTCGGCCGACCATCTTCACGTCCGCTCCTAAGCGAGCGGCGGCCACCGCTTGGTTTCCGCCCTTGCCGCCGGGTGCAGTGTAGAAGTGCTCGCCCGCGATCGTCTCGCCCGGTTCAGGGAGCCTGTCGACCACCCCAATGAGGTCCATGTTAAGGCCACCGAGCACGACGATTGTTGGAGGAGTAGACACCTTCACCTCAGTTACTCTCCAAGGGGAAAGGAGGTAGGAGGTCGGGTTCCAGCGCGTCCCGTGGCATCTTTCTCATTGAGCTGCAGTGTAGTAGAATAGTCTCCGGCTCATGAGGGAGCCACCAAGTCCGCGAGAAGGGCCTAGCCCTCCTCTTTTTCGGTGCACAGACACTCTTTTCTGCCTGCTGCGCGGACGACAGGCGACGATGAAAGGAGTGTGTCATGGACCCGCCGTCTTCTCTTCCGCCCCGCCCTAGCGTCGAGCACCTCAGGAACCAGGCTAGGTCGCTTTTGCGGTCATACCGCTCAGGCGACGCGGCGATTGTACCCCGAATTAGAGACTCGATCCCGCGGTTGGCGGATTCATCACCGGCCGACGTTCTGAGCGGGCGATTCTCGCTCAACGACGCGCAGTTCGTTCTTGCTCGTGGCTACGGTTTCCAGGACTGGGCCGCGCTGTGCCGTCATGTCGAACTCTCACTGAAAGAACCATCGCATTCCGAACAAAACGAAGGAGTATACCCAATGATGCCCCCTGAGATCATCGAAAAGGACGAGTTTACGGTCGTCGGAATAGAAGCGCCCTTTATCGTAGCGTTGAACAACTTTGAGGTAATAGCACCCCTGTGGCGCAGCTTCTTCGAGCGCATAGGAGAGGTGACTGAAAGGACCGGTACGTCCTCCTACGGCGTGATATATGGCCGGCCCGAAGGCGAACGGTCCCACCCCCAGGAATGTCAATACCTGGCTGGCGCGCCCGTGGGCGAGGTCGGTGGATTACCCGACGGGATGATCAGCTACGTCGTTCCTCCTACGACGTTCGCCGTCTTTACTCATCGAGGGCCCATCGAAAACATAACCGAGACCCACAGCTACGTAAATAAGGAGTGGCTCCCGCAGTCCGGATACACGTACGCAGGGCTAGAGATCGAACAATACGACGAGAGGTTCGATGCCGAGTCGCCTGAGGAGTCCGAGATGGAAATGTGGTTCGCGGTGACCAAAGACTAGGTCCGCGAGGTCTACGATCCGAGAAAATCGCGCTGCAGCAGGTCTTCGAGGACGTGCGCGGCGCCGTCTTGCTCGAGGGGCGGGGCCACTATGTCGGCGATCTCGATTACCTCAGGCACGGCACCGCTCACGGCCACGCTGAGTCCTGCCCAGCGCAGCATGTCGACGTCGTTGTAGCCGTTGCCGAAGGCGACGGTCTCACTCTGCTCGATGCCCAGGCGCCGGCAGAGCCAGGCCAGGGCGTTGTCCTTGCCGCCTTCGGGGTGGAGGATCTCGCAGAAGTAGGGCAAGGACCTTGTGACGTGGAGGCGTGAGTCGAACTTCGACTTCATTCGCTGCTCCAGGCCGAGGACGTCGTCGTCCTCGCCTACGGCGACCAGACGCGTCAAGCCCTTTGGGGCCAGAGAGCGAAGGTCGTCCGATACCGAGACCCTCCCACGGTTCCGCTCACCGTAGGCCTCGACCCACGGCGTCAGCTTGTCGGCGTAGACGCGGTCGCCCAGGTACGCCAGCACCTCACGGTCCCACCCGTCCAACTCTTCGAGGGCCGCGAGGGCCATGTCCGCGGTAAGTAGCCGGTGCCACAGGACCTCGCCGCTGGTCGGGTCGGCGACGTGCGCACCCTGGAACGATATGATGGGTGACTCGAGGGCGAGCTCGGCGACGACGGCCATCGCCGAGTGAAAGGTCCGCCCGGTGGCAAGAGTAACGACCACGCCCCGTTCACTGACCGCCTCAATGGCGCTCCGCGTCCGGTCGGACATCGCGTGATCGAAGCTGCGAATCGTGCCGTCGATGTCGAGGGCGATCAGGCTGTAGGTCACAGCGACTCTGCTACGCCTTCCTGATCGACGCGAGCCACGCCTTGACCTCGGTGTTCTCGAGGTTAATCTCGAACGTCGCCGGCCGGATGTCCTCGACGGTCCAGCCCTCGCTGAAGGCGTCTCGGATCTCGGCCTGCGTTACACGTCTCGGCCCCCACGTGCCCGACTCGCGCTCGCTGAAACAGATCATGTAGTAGGTGCCACCGGATTGCACGACGGTCGCTAGACTCGCGACGAAGAGGGGCCGCTTGTCGTCGTCGAAGGTGTGGAAGAGCCCCGAATCGATAGCAGTGTCGAAGGTCTGGTCCAAGTCCGCGAGCTTCAAAGCGTCTCGCTGCTCGAAGTAGACGCGCAGGTCGCGATCGAGTGCTTTCTCTCGCGCTTTGTCCACGGCGGGAGCGGCGAAGTCTACGCCAAGGACCTCGTATCCCAGTCCGGTCAGGTATAGAGCGTTCTCCCCGGTCCCGGAGCCGACGTCGATGACCCTGCCCACGATCTTGCCGGCTTCGGCGAGCTTCACGACCTCAGGCTGAGGACGTCCGATGTCCCACGGGGGGACACCGTCATAGGATGAGTCGAAGGACCTGGTCTCGGACATGTCGAGACATTGTACCGCGTGCTGCTTCGACGGGCCGGTCCTGAGTCCATCGAAGGGCTCGGCATGAGCGGGTCCGGATTGGGCCATCGGTGGTCTGGCGTTTTGACTCGGCTGGGGTTGGAGCCTAAGATGAACGCGACTATGTCGTCATTCGACCGTATAGAGCAGCGGAGGAAGGAGTCTGGAAAATGACTCCTGAGCAGTGGTGGCACGGCCTTCTGACGGGGGAAGGCGCGAAAGGCCCTCTCCGAGAGATGCGCCACGTCTTCCGGTTCCTCCCAAGCGAGCACCGCTGCAAGTTCTGCAGCGCGCCCTTCGACGGCTTCTCCGCTCCGGCCATGCGCGTGATCGGCAAAGGCCCATCGAGGCTCACGACGGCGTTCTGTCACCAGTGCCAGGTCATGGCTACGAAGTACATCGGCGGAGCCGAGATCGAGCTGACGCTGCTGTTCGCGGACGTGCGCGGTTCGACGAGTCTCGCCGAGCAGATGAGCCCTTCAGAGTTCAGCCGTCTAATAAGCCGTTTCTTCTCCGTGGCGGGCAAGACCCTACTGAGGAAGCGGGCGTGGGTCGACAGACTTGTAGGCGACCAGGTCGTCGGAATGTTCATCCCCTTTTATGCCGGGACGGAGCATCAAATGGCGGCGATAGGCGCTGCTAAAGAGCTTCTCCGCAAGACGGGACACGACTCCGAGGACGGCCCGTGGATACCCCTCGGCGTGGGTGTCCACACGGGAAGTGCCTTCGTAGGGACCGTCGGCGATACCGAAGGCGCCACCGATATCACTGTTCTGGGCGACGCACCGAACGTGGCCGCCCGCCTCTCCTCCGCCGCGGGGCCCGGCGAGATCCTGTTGAGCGAGATCACCTTCGGAGGCTCCCGATTGACCCTCGACCTTGAAGAACGGACGCTCGACCTCAAAGGAAAGAGCGAGCCTCTACCCGTCCGAGTCATGAAGGACTATTCGTAGTTCCGCTCAGAGTCGGCTGCTGGCTCCTAGTGCTACAATAGCTACGTCAAAAATCTCACGTACGTCCAGACGCCCCGCAGGAGTAGGGTTTCAATGATCTCGGAAGCGACCGCGACAAAGCAGCGCTACAAGGTAGTCGGCACGCGCCCTATCCGGCACGACGGCATCGACAAAGTGACCGGGAAGGCCCAATACGGGGTCGACGTGCATCCGGCCGGGCTGCTCTACGCCAAGGTCCTCAGGAGCCCGCACGCCCACGCCAGAATCAAGTCCATCGACACGACCAAAGCAGCGGCTCGCCCGGATGTCAAGGCCGTCATTACCCACGCCGACCTGGCCACCGTCGGCGACCGCCTCACCGAGGTCGGCGAAGACCAGGTGATGAGCGAGAAGTACCTGAGCAATAACGTACTGGCCGAGGACAAGGCCCTGTACAAGGGGCACGCGATCGCGGCCGTCGCTGCCTCAAGCGTCCATGCGGCCGAAGAGGCGCTCGAACTTATCGAGGTAGAGTACGAAGTGCTTCCGCCGGTCACGAACGTCGAAGACGCTATGAAGCCGGACGCGCCGATACTCCACGAGCACATCGTCGCGCCGGACGAGTTCGGCGAAGTCCAGCCCGATGGCTCGAACATCGCGGGCCACGGCCAGCAGAAGGCCGGGGACGTTGAGGAAGGATTCGCTGAGGCCGACGTCATCGTCGAGCGCGAATTCCGTACCAGCATGGTCCACCAGGGCTACATCGAGCCCCATAGCGCGACGGCGTGGTGGGGACCGGACGGTCGGCTCACCATCTGGTGCAGCAGCCAGGGCCACTTCGGCATGCAGTCCAACGTGGCAAAGATACTCGCGGTCCCGGCCGCTGACATCAAAGTGATTCCGATGGAAATCGGCGGGGGGTTCGGGGGCAAGCTCCGGCCCTACCTCGAGCCAGTCGTCGCCGTGCTGTCGCAGCGGTGCGGCCGGCCTGTGAAGGCGACGATGACACGGGCCGAAGTAATGGAGGGGACCGGACCGGCGTCGGGTAGCTACATAAAGCTCAAGATGGGCGCGACCCGGGAGGGACGGATCACCGCTGGAGAGGCGTTCATAGCCTTCGAATCGGGAGCTTATCCGGGGTCTTCCCATGGCGGCGCCGCGACCTCGATGTTTTCTCCGTACCAGATAGAAAATATCCAGACCGACTCTTACGACGTTGTAGACAACAAGCCAAGCACGTCCGCCTACCGGGCCCCGGGCGCTCCCATCGGGGCGTTCGCCGGCGAGTGCGTGGTCGACGAGATGGCGGAGCGTTTGGGCATCGACCCGATAGAGTTCCGGTTGATGAACGCGGCACATGAAGGGACCCGGATGGCCAACGGGGTCGTCCACCCGAGGATCGGGGCAATCGAGACGTTGGAAGCAATAAAGTCACATCCTCACTCCACGTCGCCTAAGAACGGCAACCTTCAGGGGCGCGGCGTCGCGATCGGCTCGTGGGGCAACGGCGCCGGTCCTGCCTGCGTTGTGGCGAACGTCCACGCCAGCGGCAAAGTAAGCCTGGTGGAGGGGTCGCCGGACATCGGCGGAACCCGGACGGCCATAGCCCAGCAGTTCGCCGAGGTGCTTGGCATACCAGTGGAGGACGTGAATCCGCAGGTAGCCGATACGGACACGATAGGCTTCACGTCGAACACCGGCGGCAGCAGCGCGACCTTCAAGTCGGGCTGGGCCGCCCGGGAGGCAGCCCTCGACGTGAAGAGGCAGCTCATCGAAAGAGCAGCGACACTCTGGGAAACGACTACCGACCAGATTGAATACGACGACGGGTCGGTCGTCCACAAGAGCGACCCCGACCTTCGAATGCCGTTCAAAGAGCTGGCAGGGAACCTGATGTCCACCGGTGGGCCCGTCGTTGGAAGAGCCAACGTAACGTCGAAAGGCGCCGCAAGGTCCTTTTCGGCGAACCTAGTCGACGTCGAGGTGGACCCCGAGACGGGCAAGGTAGACATCGTCCGCTTGACGGCTTTCCAGGACGCCGGCACCGCTATTCATCCAAGCTACGTCGAAGGCCAGATCCAGGGGGGAGCGGTCCAGGGTGTCGGCTGGGCGTTGAACGAGGAGTACTTCATGGGCGAGGAAGGGAGCATGCTCAATTCGAGCTTCCTGGACTACCGAATGCCCACCTCCCTCGACCTGCCCATGATCGACTCCGTAATCATCGAGGTGCCCAATCCAGGGCATCCTTACGGCATCAGGGGCGTCGGCGAGGCGAACATCGTACCGCCGATGGCGGCGATAGCGAACGCAATCCACGACGCCACCGGTGTCCGGATGACCGAGCTGCCCATAAGGCCGGCCCGTGTCGTCGAGGTGATGTCGGACGGTGCTTCGACAGGCTCAGCATGAGCGGTTCTTACGTGCTTCGAAAAAGACTCAGCATGAGCGGTCGTACTGGATGTCTAGACGGACTCGGATGACCGGAGGCTCCCAAACAACGCCCTAACGGCTCGCCGCGAACGACGGATTCCGCAAAATGGCCGGCGGTGCGCCGGCCGTTTCGTTGACAGAGAAATCTGACAGTTTCTAGAATATGGTGCAAAACTCGAACCAGAAGCCCCCAAGCTCACTGGGCATCAGACGTGCCCAAGAGGGCCGATCTAGGCCGCGTAACAGGCTTTTACAGTGAGCGTTGCCGGCCCAATCCACCCAACCACACCTGTTTACGTTGACGAAGTGCATCCACACGTAGGCGAGAAACCGTAATATCGTCTGGAAGGGACCGCCAGCACATGGCTACAGCGACCAAACGTCCGAACGAAGAAGTCACGATGGAAGTGCAGGGCGTCACCAAGCGCTTCGGCGACAACATCGCCGTAAACAACGTGACGTTCGACGTGCTCAAAGGCGAGGTGCTGGGGTTCCTCGGTCCCAATGGCTCGGGCAAAACGACAACCATGCGTCTGATGACGTCGTTCTATACGCCGGATAGCGGCAAGATAATCATCGACGGCATGGACAACCAGGTGGACGACGTATATACGCGTGGGAAGATCGGGTATTTGCCCGAGAACAATCCCAACTGGGGAGACCTTCTCGCGAGCGAGTACCTGAAATTCGTCGGCGAGCTTCGGGGCCTCCCCACTCGGGAGCGGCGCGACAGCATAGACCAGGCAGTGTACGAAACGGGCATTGAAGAGGTCTACAACAAGCCCATCAATCAGTGCTCCAAGGGGTACAAACAGCGAATCGCTCTAGCGGGCGTCATACTCCACAAACCCGACATTTTAATCATGGACGAGCCCACGGAAGGTCTTGACCCAAACCAGCGCGTACCGGTCCGCGACCTCATCCGCCGGTTGGGTCGCGAACGGACCGTCCTGCTGAGTACTCATGTACTTCAGGAGGTGGAGGCGGTCTGCAATCGCATCCTGATGATTAGCAAGGGGAGGATCGTCGCCCAGGGCCGGCTGGACGAGCTGCGTAGCCAGGCGCGAGGCGATCACGCAATCCGCGTCGAGGTCGAGGGCGACCGCGTCGAGGCGAGACTCAAGGCGGTCAAGGGCGTCTCTTCGGTGAGGCGAGAGGACCCTATTGACGGACGAAAGCGGTACAGCCTTCAGGTCGCCGGCGGCACCGACATTCGCCCCCGCGTGTACGAACTGGCGAAACAGAACGGCTGGGTCCTGTGGGACCTCCATGAAGAGGAGGGGCGCCTCGAGGACCTGTTCTATTCACTTACGATGTTTGCCGACAGTCTTCTGGAGTGATCGACTATGGCGACTTGGGCTAATAGGTTCACACGCATTCCCCGGCTTAGCGGAGGCTGGCGGATCCTGTGGATCCTCACCAAGAAGGACCTGAAGGCCTATTTCGACCAGCCGACGGGGTACATCCTTCTGGTCGTATTCACGGTTGCTGTGTCGTTCTTTTTCTTCAGGGAGGCCCAGCGTACCAACGAGGTGTCGTTACGGCCGCTCTTTACGATAATGCCTTGGATGCTTACATTCTTCGTCGCGGCCTCGACGATGCGGCTGATGGCCGAAGAACAACGGGACGGCACCCTCGAGATCCTGCTCACCCAGCCTGTCAAAGGGTGGATTGTACTGATAGCCAAGTTCCTGGCTGGCCTCCTGTTCGTAGGCACGGGAATAGCCGCGACGATCGGCATACCGATACTTCTTCAGACCGCTGGAGACCTGGACCAGGGCGCCGTGATCGCCCAGTACATTGGGACGTTGTTCATTACCGCCTCCTTCGTTTCCATCGGGCTGTTTAGCTCTAGTCTGACCAAAAACCAAATCGTAGCGTTCATAATAGGAATCGCAATCACTTTCGCCTTGATGATCGCCGGCATGCCGTTGCTGACACTCGCCCTCCCCTCGTGGATCGCGGTGCTGGTGCAAAACCTCAGCCCGCTCACTCACTACACAGGTATAGCAAGAGGGGTGCTGGACCTGCGAGATGTCATCTACTTCGTCGCCCTGATTTCGACTTTCCTGAGCGGAACTTACCTGCTAATCCGAGGCAAGAGCGTCAGCCACAGGTCGCCGATGTACCGCAACCTGCAGCTGGGAGTGGCGGCCCTCGTCGTTCTCAGCATTCTGATCGGGTGGTCCGGAAGCTCGATTCGAGGAAGGCTGGACCTGACCGAGAACAAACTCTATACGCTGAGCCCCGCGACATCCGACCTGCTAGCAAACCTCGACGACACGGTGACGGTGAAGCTATACCTCTCAGAAGACCCGCCCGTCCAGATATCGTTGACCACCCGAGACGTCAACGACTTCATTGACGACGCGGCGTCGGCTTCCAACGGTAAGCTTCGAGTCGTTCGTCTATATCCGGACGTCGACGAAGAAGCGGCGGAGGAGGCGGAGCGGGGCTTCGTGCAGCCTCAGCCCTTCACCGAGCAGAGCGGCGGTGAGTTCAAGGTCAATCTCGGGTACCTGGGCATGGGCATGACGTACTCCAACAAGTACGAAGCCATCTCCTTCATCGATTCGGTCGACGGTCTCGAGTACAAACTGGCCGCCAATATACGCCGAATGTCGCAGAAGGAGCAACAGATAATATCCTTCGTCTACGGCAACGGCGAGAAACGCCGCGACGCAGAGCTACAGACTCTCCGGAACGAGCTCGAACGCTACCACCTCGTAGAGGAAATCACGGCCCCCGAGGAAGGTTTCGTCGAGCCCGGCGACTCTGACGTCGTGGTTTTCGCCGGGCCTACCGAACACGTTGATGCGGGCAATTTCTTCAAGATTGACCAGTTCCTCGCGGACGGCGGCAAGGCCCTGTTCCTCCTCGACCCGATTGTCCTGGACGGACTCACCGCCGACGAGAACAACGACAGTGTGGCCAGACACCTTGAATCGATGTACGGAGTGAAGCTGCAACAGAACGTGATCTTCGACATAAGGTCCTTCGAAACGATCCCCTTCGGAACGCCCGGCCGCGAGGTCGTCCGGCCGTACCCTTATTGGATCCGAGCGTTCGCGGCCGAGAGCCAAATATCCGGCGGAGTCTCGCAGGCGGTCTTCCCATGGGCCAGCTCCCTCGAAGTCGTCGAGCCGATGGCCGGGGAGCAGGTGGAGGTCGACGTGATTACGCTTGTCGAGACAAGCCCGTTCGCGGTGATCGACTCCGAGTACAGGGACCTGACTCCGATAGCGGAACACCTTGGAACGGTGACCCAAGACGACCAGGGGTCTCGGACCCTGGCGGTCGCATTGACCGGGACGAGATGCCCGGCCCTCACAGACGTCTGCGAGAAGGACCTGTCGAAGGTATTCCGCCTTATCGTGGCGACGGACTCCGACTGGATCTCGGAAAATATGGTCCAGCGATACCCTGAGAATGTGTCGATGGCGGCGAACTGGATCGACTGGCTTACCCAGGACGAGGAGCTCACCACCATACGGTCGAAGGGGGCAGCAGTGCGGGAGCTCCTGTATAGCTCCAGTTCGCACCAGAATCTGGTCGAGTACGCAAACATAATAGGAGTGCCGATCATATTCGTGATCATCGGCCTGTTCCGGTACTTCGTAAGGCGAAATACGATACGCAAGGTCTACACAAGTGAACGCTAGACAGATTGGCTATGTGCTGATTGCCCTGATCGCTCTGGGCGTACTTGGTATCCTGGGCCGACTCCTGGCTACGGAAACCCAGCTGCCTGAACTCACAGGCGTCAGCGCCCTGACCGAGGAAACGATCGATAAAGTCGTCATGCGGGACCAGGAATTCGAAACGATCATAATCAAGAGCGAGGACGGCCAGTGGTGGCGCGGACCCTATCCGGTGGTACCGCTGAAGCTTGAGGAGATGTTGGAGATAGCCGTCGAGTTCGACGGCGCCGAGCTGATCTCGACCAATCCGATCAACCACAGAGACATGGGTGTGTCCCGAGATAACACGACCGTCGTCGAGTTCTACAAGGATGACTCATTGGTCGAGGAGTTCCTGGTCGGCGACAAGGTTTACGCCCCAATAGAAGAAGAAGAGGCAGTCCATACGCCATGGACGGTCGAGTCCGGCCGCTGTTATATCAGACGCCCCGCCACCGACGAGACTTACGGAATCGCGTGCTCAACACCGAGCCGCTTCGACGCCGATCCAAGGTTCTGGAGCGAGCCGATTATCATGAGGATCCCGCGAGACGAGGTTGAGGCAGTGACCTTCCGCTCCTCAACTGACGCCTTTGCCCTTGCGGTAGACCGGTCCGTCTGGTACCTCCTCGGGGCAGAGGGACGTGAAGAAGCGAACCTGGACGCAGTCCAGGCGTTCCTATCCGAAATTGAGTTCCTCGTGACAAGCGAGTTCCCGACCGAGGAGGAGGTGAAGCCTCTTGACTTCACGACGCCCGACTACGAGATAGGCGTCCGCACAAAGGTCGGCGCGACTGAGAAGTCGGTGCTTCTGCTGATGCTGGCGAAACAAGATGAGGGGTACTACGTCAAGGACGTCGACGAAGGGTGGATACATTTCCTCAACGCTGAGATTTCGGCGAACCTCATTGTGTCCCGGGACTCTTTGCTGATATCACTTCCCGCAACCTCCACCGATGCTGTTGCGACCTCGACGGAGGCTACGGGCGGCTAGTGTTCAAGCTGGTCGGGCTGCTCGCCGGCGTCGTCTCTCGCTTCCTAGCCACCTCCCAAAGGGAGGGCGAGAGATGCCTTACCCTCTCCCCCACCGGGGGAGAGTTGGAGAGGGGGTCTCGGCCAGCCCACCAAGCCTCCATACCGAAGCTATTCGCCCTCGCACTGACCGGAGCGATCACGTCCGCCGTCGTGGCCTGTTCCTCGGCCGAACCGCCACCCCCGACTCCGACTCCCAACCCGAACATGTCGCGCATCGCGTTCGTTTCGGCGAGAGAAGGCAACTGGGACATCTACATGATGAACGCTGATGGGAGCGACGTGAGGAACATTACAAAGAATGCTGCCCTGGATGGACACCCCTCGTGGTCTCCCGACGGCAGCCGGCTGATGTTTTACTCGGACAGGGACGGCGACAGAGACATCTACGTCATGAACACGGACGGCTCGAACGTCGTTCAGCTGACCGACGACCCAGGCGCGGACCACTCCCCGGCTTGGTCACCGGACGGCGCCAGGGTAGCCTTCATCTCGGACAGAGACGGCAGGTCAAGCCTCTGGCTCATGAACGCCGACGGCTCCGAACCTGAGAACCTGTCGCCTAGGGCGCCCAACGCCCGGTGGCCCGACTGGTCGCCTGACGGCTCTCTGATCGCCGTCGTTTCTGACAAACACCTCTTTTACATGGACCCCGACAGATCAGTGTGGGCCCGTATCATCAACGCCGGGGACTTCGCGCTCGAGGCTTTCTTCATAGGCTGGCCCGACTGGTCGCCCGACGGCGAGCGGATAGCGCTCGTCTCCAACTTCAGGGACCGAGACCGGCTGATGGTCGGTTCCGTCTACACCGCAGATTCGGAGGACGGCTTCAATTTCAGGCCGGTCTATTTCGACAACAGAGGCGTCGAGGACCCCGACATCGTGAAGCCGGTGGACGATCCGGTGGAGTTCGACGAGAGACCGACCTGGTCGCCCAATGGCAAGAAGATCGCCTACGCCTCGTTCACCGAAGACGGCGACCGCGATATCTGGGTGGTTGACTTCGAGAGCAAGATCTTCACGCGTCTGACAGACGACCCTGCGATGGACTCGTTCCCAGCGTGGGAGCCGTCCGGCACGGTCCCGGCTTACCCCGCCTCGTCCTCGACCACAACGCCTCCCAGCGGTCCCAGGCCCTAGCCGCGAACTCGCACCTCTCTAGTGGTGGCGGTCGTAGTGCTCGCGCAACGCGTCGAAGCCGAAGTCGCCTTCAGTGTCCCGCCACACTGAGTGTATGTGATTCGCCATGTCCTGCGTGTTGTCGTACTCGGCGAAGAAGCTTGGACCGTGGACCCTGTAATAGTGCTTCTGCCCTCGGTGGTCGCTTCCGGCCCAGGCGAAGTGGATGTCGCCTACTCCCTCCGCTTCGATCCTCTCCAGCGCCCGCGCGGCCACGTCGGCCGGCTTTCGCTCGACGTAGACCTTCACCAGCGTCATCAGCAGCTCTCGCTGCCTGGCTGACATCGCTTCCGCGGGCAGGCCCTGAGGCTCGTCGATCTCAACAGTCCGGCTCGCACGTGTGATGATGTCGGCCGGGACCTCCGGGTAGATCACGGCCAGCCGTCTCTGGTCATCGTCGAGGCTAACGAACAGCGCTCGGGCCGTGTCCTCTTCCTCGCGAAGGATGCGTAGGCCTTTGCTGGGGCCGCTCTTCACCTCTGCAGGGTTGGCGCCGAAGAACGATGGCGTCACTGAGGCGATGTCTCCGTCTACCAACGTGTAGTTGAGGGATAGGTGGTGCCCGTCCACCCGCCACCCCCACGGCCCCTGACCCCCCGGCTCGCCGTAGACCGTGAAGAAATAGAGTCCGGGGTCCCGGTCGAACCGGATCGTCCCGTCGCTGGTTTCGAGCCACCCCAAGATCAGCTCGTGCTCGATTATCGCCTTGGCTTTTCTGAGGCCGTTCTCACTCAGCCCGCTTGCCATCAACGACTCCGCCACTGCAGTCTGGCCGACGTCCATGTCCCCGCGGGGTAACCCGTTTCGAGACCTCGGTACGTAATGCCAGTTCCAGCGCTCTTCGGAGGCGAACTCGAAGGCGGCCTGGTCTCGCTGGTCCGCCGTCAACGCCATCAGGAACGAATGGGCGGCGTCAGTAATCGCTTCGGCTGTCCCGGTCGAGACCTGCTGCCGGCTCATTGTGTAGCCTCCTGCCAGTTTTCCGGAGAATATAGCACCGCCGCTAATACGACAAGGTTCCCACAAGTCGGCACCTGGCACCAGGGTGTGGTTAAAAGTGGTAGGCATCTTCGTCATCTGTAGGGACGTCCCGATGCCGCATCGGGACATGCGCCCGAAGCGTTCCGACCAAGCTGGTCCGTTGTTCTGACACGGTGGTTCGGCCTGCTTTGCCCACACCCCTGGCACCACGTTAGCTTGAAACACTACACGACCGCGTGTAAGGTTATAGCTAGTCACACGTTATGGAGCCGTACCACATGCACGCAGCCCAGGTCGTTTCTTTGCAGATCAACCCAGCTCACAAAGAGCCGCTGACGTTTGTAGATAGCGCCGAGTTCGTAGCCGGGAAGGGAATCGAGGGGGACAGGCACGCCACGAACAAACCTGAGCGCCGCGACTACCAGGTGCTGCTGATCGACCAAGAGACACTTCGTGACGTGAACATCTCTCCGGGCGACGTGAGGGAGAACGTCACCACGCTGGGCATCGATGTCGCCACTCTGCCGTCCGGACAGCTCCTCTCTCTCGGGGAGCAAGTAGTGCTCAAGATATCGAAGCCCATGGACCCGTGCTCTCGTATGGAGGAGGTCCGCGCAGGACTTCAGGCCGAGCTAGAGGGCCGGAGGGGAATGCTGGCGTCTGTCGAACGGAGTGGTACCGTCGCCGTCGGTGACTCAATCGCCCTGCTCTCGGAGGCTACCCAGCCCATCGCAGCCGGAGCCTCGGAACAGGCCTGACGCCAGTCGGCTACTCGACTACGATCGTTCCCGCCATGTCCACGCCGCCTTTGTCGCCGTGGAACCGACAGTAGTACGGGAACGAGCCTGCCTCTTCGAAGGTAAAGCTAAAGGTCCCCGCGTAAGGCATCGAACCTGAGTCGAACAGCCCTTCGTCGGCTGTCGCAGTGTGGTTCGGGGCCTCGTCGTTCAGCCAGACCACCGTCCAGCCTTTTTTGATCGTCACAGTCCGCGGCCTGTATTGGAACTCAAGCATGTCCACGAGGGTTGTGTTCGGTTCATCGAGGATACTCAAGTCCGCGTCCTTGATCGTTACAGGATATGAGAGCCCGGCTTCTTTGGCCGCGGCGTCGATCTCGTCGATCTGTCCTTTCGCGGCGTCGGCTGCGGACAGCAGGTCCGGCGCCAACGATTTAACGGCGTCGAGACCGTCCGCTCGGGCCGCCTCGACCGCCTTAGCGCTGATCTGCTCGAGCTCCGGGCCGATCGAGTCGACCAAGCGGGTCACCCCCGCGTTAGAAGCGGCGAGGCCGACGTCAAACAGGTAAGACAGCATGCCCGTGCCGTCGCCCGGGTCTTCGACGGCGCCGTCACCGTCGAGGTCACCGTAGTTGAGGCCTGTCGAGCCCTCGATTAGATTAACTACGTGCTCGGCATGCCGCCGCGCCGTCTCCAGGCTGTCGCGGTCGACGGCGTCCCGCAGCTCCAGGGCGTGCATGACGAGCTCGTCGCTGGTCCAGCGCATCTCGGCCAGTGGCGCTATCGTGGCTGCCGGAACGAGGTACCGGTAGTAATAGACACCGAACCCAAGAAGGGCGATCGTCGTCCACAGAACCAGGGTCGCGCGCATTAGCAGCTTGAAGTTGCGAATCCGGAGCCGCTGTGGGACTACCTGAGTCCGCATCCGCAGGATCAGGTAGATGCCGGCTCCCTCGGCCACGAACCCTAGGGAGCCGTGGACGATCATGAGGTTCGCTACGGTGCCGGTCCTCGTGCCACCCTCGACGACGTAGTTGTAGAAGCTGGTCACCATGACGAAGAAGATGAAGAATAGCTGCGCAAGCACCACCGTGGTCTGCATATTCTTGTGCGCTGACCGCCGTTTGGTGCGGGCGAAGTAGAAGCCGACCCAGAGCCCGAGCAGCATCAGCGCCTGGGCGACGACGTTGATGTCCGCGGCCGTTCGTGTACCTAGCCAGTCTTGCATCGGTGTAACTCGACCGAAGTCAGAGAGCTATAGAACAGTCCATCAACCCGGCACCAAGGGAGGTATCGGGACGTTGCGAATAGCGGAAGAAGGGAGCGCGCCGTACCCGGCAGACCGATGGCCGGCCGAGCAAACAAGGTGATCGCGGCTAGTCGTCGAAGTCCTTGCGCATCGAGGTAAGCCCGTCGATCATCTCGTTAATCGTGTCCTTGACGGACATCCCCTCGCCCTCGGCGGCTTTCCTGATGTCGTCAACGGTGATGTTCGTTTCGTTGCCTCGCTTATCGTCGTAGTCGCCGCATCCGCAGTTCAGGCACATATCGTTCTCTCCTTCTGTGTTCTAGGATTGCGTCGGATCAGTTCTCTACGGTGATGGTCCCCGTCATGCTCGTGTGAATCGAGCAGAAGTAGTCGAAGGTACCGGTGTTTGCGAACTTGAACGCGAACGACTCGCCGTTCGCAAGCCTACCGCTATCCCAGTCTCCACCCTTTCCGGTCGTCGTGTGACCGGCATCGTCTCGGTTCGTCCAGACGACCTCGCTCCCGACCGTGACAGTCTTGCTCTGGTGAGTGAAATCCTTGATGTCGAGGTCGAACGCTACAGCTACAATCGGTAGGGTTCCGACGGGCTCAAACTGCGACGTCGCTGTCGGCTCAGCTGCCGGCGGAGCTTCCGAGACGGAGGTGGCGGTCGCCTCCGGAGTCGGGTCGGACGTCGAGCCGCAGGCCAGTGCCACCAGCAGTGCCAAGGGCAGCACAGGTAGAGCGATCTTCCTAATGGTGCCCCCCCTACGGTAGTCGCTCGAAGTCGGTGGGCGCGCATTATAGGGGCGGCACAAAGCGAGTGTCAAACGTCAGACCGCGAGGGAAGGGGCATCAAACCTTTTCGCGGTCTCGTGGATATATCCAGTGGAGGAGTATCCTGGAGCGACAGCCAAACCGTAGACATTTTGCTGAACGAACAAGAGGCAATCTCCCGCCTAAAACAGGGAGACATCACCGGCCTGGAAACGCTGGTAGAGACGTACCAGGTCCACGCGGTCCGTACCGCCTACCTGGACATCTGTGCTACGTTTTCTTTCGAGGGACAGACCCCGGGTCTCCTCCCTATAACCGGTTAAGCAGCCTTTGTGAAAATGAGGTTAGAGGCCAGTTATGCCCCCCCTTTGAAAAGGGAGGTTGGGGGGATTTGACCCACGGTAATCAGATATAACCGCAAGCTAAACCCGAATCCACCGACGGACAGGGATGGACGACGTGAGGACAGCGGAAGGGGGTGAGGGAGTTACAGGCGTGATGATCCGGGCTCGAATTTGGGTAGACGGGAGGTTGGCGGGCGGTCTGCAGGCGCTTTTGGGGGCACCGATGGCGGCCTACAGTGGCTGTGGCGAGCCAGATGGCGGGATAGGACACGGCAAGAGGCGCTCGCGGACTGGGCTGGCGCGAGTTTGCGGGGACGTTGGGTTGGCTGGTGGGTCAGTGGCGGACGGGCTCCGTCAGGCTGGGAGTGGAATGGCTCGCAGTCGGGCCAGGGCGCGGCTGAACTGCTCCTCCCAGGGCCAGCGCCGGGGAAGCTGCAGGGTCAATCGGCGTGCCGAGCGGGTGATCCGTCCGGCCAAGGCAAAGACCCGTCGTCTGAGGGTCTTGGTGGTCACGATCTGCTGACCCAGGCCGATGCGGGCTGTCCAGCGGGCCAGGTTGTGCGCCATCACCTGTACCGCCAGCCAGGCGCCGTTGGCGGCGAAACGGCCCGAGGGGAGATGGTTCAGCCCCACGCCGTACTTGAGGTCGCGTATCGCATTCTCGATCTCGGCGTGACGGCGATGATCGGCCTCCAGTTCCAGCGTCTCCCCGTCCCGGTCGGTGATGAAGCCGTGATAGCTGTAGGTGGCGAAGAGAGCCAGTTGAGAACAGGGCGCCGGCTTCACCCGCCGGACGATGAGCCGTACCGGCGCGGCGTCCGCCTCGGCCTGGAACGGGGTGTAGGTGGTCTCGGCCACATCGGCGGCGCCGTCCATCCAGTAAGGAATCGGCGTCCAGGCATCTTCGGGTATCGCCTCGATGAGATTCCGCAGGCGGGCGCGCTGGCGGATGGCGATGGAGAAGCGGACATCCATCCGGCGGCAGACGGCGACCACGGCGTGGGTATAGAAGCCGCTGTCGGCCCGCACCGTGAGTTGGCCCCTGGCTCCGCAGTAGCGCACCCGCCCCACCGTTTCACGCAGGAAGTGGGCAGCGCCGCGGGCGGTGTTAGCCCGGCCCTCGCGCAGGCGGGCCATCAGCACGTCGCCGGTGCCGGCGGCGACGGCCAGCAGCGGGTGATAGCCCCGCGCACCGGTGTAGCCGTGGTGGCGGGCGCCCTCCTTGGCCAGTCCGTAGGTCTCGCAGATCGTCGAATCAAGGTCGATGGTGAATGGTGCGTCGCCGGGTCCGGCACCGGCCTTCCAGACCCGGGCCAGCAACTCGCGGCTCACCCGGTCCAGTTGGCGGACATGGCCCCACCTGAAGCTGCGCAGGAAGGTGCCCAGGGTGGAGGGAGCCTTAGCCGTGAAACCGAGCACGCGGGCGGTCCCGCCGGCGCGCAGCACATCGGCGTCGTCGATGCAATCTCCGCCGGCTAGGGCGGAGGCCACCAGGGTCATCATCTTGTCGCCGGTGTTCGCCCGGCCCGGCGCGCCGCCGAGGTCGAGGTGCTTCCGGAGGAGTTGGGGCAGGCCAAGGCGCAGGGCGAGGGTGGCGGGAAGGATCAGCCCGGCATTGGCCACCAGGCGGTGGTCGTCGAAGGCGATTTGGATGCGGTCGGGGTGGTTACGTGGTAGCATCTATCGGGTGCTCCTTTTCTGGGACCGGTTTTCTGTTTCAAAACCATTATCCCAGATTCAGAGGCGCACCCTTTTGTTTCTTCAGCAGGCCTCCTACACGCCGTCCTTCGGTGGATTAGGGCTAAAAGAGAAGGCCCGCCGCCTCCGTTGGCAGATGACCGATAGTGAACGTGCGCTGTGGGTTCCGGAGTCACTGGAGGCAAATCCTCTAACCCCTTTCCTGTCAGGGGGGGACGGATTGTCGTTCTGCGTCCCAGGATGATAGTCGAAACATGCGCGACTTACCGTTAGGACAGTTCCCCACGAGTGTTTGACACCCCTTGAAACGGTCACTATCATCGGGCCAGAGGCTCAGAAACAGCACAACGGCAGCGGCCGAACTGGAAAAACGAATACCAATGACCAGCGACGAAATACGAGAGGCCTTCCTTGCGTTCTTCGAGTCGAAGGGGCACCAACGGGTAGCCAGCTCTTCGCTGATTCCGGTGGGCGACCCTACCCTGCTCCTCACGATCGCGGGCGTGGTCCAGTTCAAGCCCTACTTCGCCGGCGAGTCGAAGCCGCCCAACCCGCGATTGACTTCATCCCAGAAGTCCTTCAGGACACTCGACATCGAAGAGGTCGGCGACAGCACCCACCTGACCCTATTCGAGATGCTGGGCAACTTCAGCATCGGCGATTACTTCAAAGAGGGCGCGATCGAGTTCGCCCTCGAGTGCCTCGACGCCGTGATGGGCCTGCCAAAGGAGCAGTTCGCGGCCACGGTCCACAAGAGCGACGACGAGGCGTACGAGCTGTGGAAGCAGTCGGGCATCCCCGAAGAGCGGATCTTCAGGTTCGGCGACGAAGACAACTGGTGGGGCCCGCCGATCCACGGCACCGAAGGCCCTTGCGGACCGTCCGCCGAGCTCCACTACGACTTCGGCGCGGACAAAGGCTGTGGCGAGCCGGACTGCGGGCCCAACTGCACGCACAAGATGCCGGACACCGGCGAGAACTGCGACAGGTACGTCGAGCTGTGGAACCTGGTGTTCATGCAGTTCTACCACCATCCTGACGGCAGCCGTGACCCTCTTCCATCGACCGGCATCGACACAGGCATGGGGTTCGAGCGCCTGGTGGTCGTCCTTCAGGGTACCGAGAGCATCTACGAGACAGACCTGTTCACGACCCTGATCGAGAAGGCCGCCGAGATCAGCGGCAAGAGCTACGAAGAAGACGCCCACACCAAGCATGCGATGAGGGTCGTCACCGAGCACGCCCGCAGCGCGACATTCCTGATCGCCGATGGGGTCGTGCCCGCGAACGAAGGCCGAGGATACGTGCTGCGAAGGGTCGTCCGCCGCGCCATCCGTCACGGACGGCGGCTGGGACTGGAAGACTCGTTCCTGAGCGACCTGGCGCGCGTCGTGGTCGACCGGATGGGCGACGCCTATCCCGAGCTCCGAAAGCAAGAGGAGTTCATCCTCACGGTCCTGAAGCTCGAAGAGGAGCGCTTTCAGAACGCCTTCGACAACGGCTACGCGATCCTCAGCGATGCGATGCAAGACAGCAAGTCGCTGTCAGGGGATGTCGCCTTCCGGCTTTGGGACACCTACGGCTTTCCGCTGGAGATCACCCAGGAGATCGCCGCGGAAAACGGCGTCGAGGTCGACGTCGAGGGCTTCGAAAAGGAGATGGCGGCCCAGCGGGAGCGGGCGCGGGCTTCGGCACAGTTCAGCGGAGACCGCGCCAAGATTAGGGTATACGAGAGCCTCGGCGTTGGGTCGACGTCGTTCCTGGGGTACGAGCAGCTCACTGCGTCGTCGGTGCTGGTCGGCCTGATAGCCGATGGCGAGCCGGTCGCCGAGGCCGCCGAAGGTCGGGAGGTCGAGGTCGTCCTGCAGCAGACTCCCTTCTATCCGGAGGGTGGCGGTCAGATCGGCGACGCTGGCGAGATTGCGGGACCCTCCGGCAAGATATCTGTGCACGATACCCAGACAGTCATGCCGGGGCTAATTGTCCATTTCGGCAAAGTCGCGCAAGGGAAGGTCGCGGCCGGTGACGCCGTCGACGGCTACGTCGATGACACCCGTCGTCAGGATACGGCCCGCAATCATACGGCGACCCACATGCTCCACGCAGCGTTGAGGCAGGTGCTCGGGGCTCACGTTCGCCAGGCGGGCTCGCTCGTGACGCCGAACCGCCTACGGTTCGACTTCAGTCACGTCGCGCAGATGACGGCCGAGGAGATCGAGCAGGTCCAATGGCTCGTCAACGAGCGAATCCGCCAGAACGTGAGCGTCCACAAGTCGGAGGACACATACACCTCGGCCATCGAGCGAGGGGCATTGGCATTCTTCGGAGACAAGTACGATGCGTCTGTCCGGCTGATAGAGATTGCCAACGGCGAGACCTTCAGCTTCGAGGTGTGCGGCGGGACCCATGTGGAGCGGACCGGCGAGCTCGGAGCCGTATATGTCCTGGGAGAGTCGAGCATCGGGGCCGGGATGCGACGAATCGAAGCCGTGAGCGGCCGAGGGGCGGAACGGCTCGTCCGGGAGCGCTTCGCCACCGAGAACGAGCTGGCGGCAGCCCTCCAGGCGCCGCTTCCGGAGCTAACGAGCAAAGTGAACGGCCTGCTGGACGAGGTCGCGGAGCTCCGGAGCAAGAACGAGGCCCTCCAGAGAGCAGCGTCGTTGCGGGACGCGGAGCCGCTACTCCGGAAGGCGCAAGAGCTAGACGGCATGTCGGTGTTGGCAGAGAAGGTTTCCGTATCCGACATGGACGCCCTGCGAGAGATGGGCGACTGGCTCAGAGATAAGCTGGGAAGTGGCGTGGTCGTCCTCGGGGCCGTCGTCAACGAACGGCCAAACGTCCTCGTCAGCGTCTCCTCCGACCTCGTAAAGGACGGCGTCGACGCCCGGGACCTCGCCCGCGAGCTCGGCAAGGTCATCGGAGGCGGAGGTGGCGGACAGCCCCAGATGGCGCAAGCCGGTGGCCGGGACATCGGGAAGCTGGCCGATGCTCTCGAACAAGCGCCGGAGATCGTGCAGAGGAAGAGCGCGGCCTCTTGAGGGTGATGGCGCTCGACGTCGGCGAGAAGCGCATCGGAGTCGCGGTCAGCGATCCCACGGGCCTGCTGGCGTCGCCTTTCGAGACCATCAAAAGCACATCGGACCCGGACGACGTCAACTCCGTGCTGCGGATCGTTGCGGAGCAGGAAGTCGGAGAGATCGTCGTCGGAATTCCGCTGTCGCTGTCCGGGCGGGCAGGCCCGCAGGCCAAAAGAGTGTCCGAGTTTGCCAGGGCGCTCAAGGGCCGCACTTCGGTGCCGGTGGGCTTCATGGACGAGCGCTACTCGACAACGGAGGCCGAGAAACGGCTCCGCGAGGCAGGTGGGCGCAGGTCCAAAGAGAAGGGCCGGGTCGACGCTGCAGCCGCCGCAATAGTCCTTCAGGCGTACCTGGATTCCCGCCCCGAGACCTCACCCCTTCTCCCTCTCCGTGCCGCCGTTGAGAGGGGGGAAGGCAAGAAGTCTTAGTGCTACACGTTGGCGTGAGGTGCCTAAACGGCCAGGTCTCTCCGCTCGAAGGTGAATACCGACACTGCGACCAGGACAGCCGAAGCCACCGCCAACGTTCCCGCATGCAGCAGGTTCAGGCCGTTGACCAGCGGGTCGTCGCCGATATAGTAGTACATAGGTGCCAAGTACTGTGCCCATTCAAGCTCTTCGACCATTGGCGCCAGAGCGTATACGAAATAGGTGGCGACTGCGGCGGCTCCCGTTACTCCGATAGCCAGACCCCTCTTGCCTCTGGCACTCCCGATTGCCAGGGCCAGCGCACCAAAGAGAATGCCAAGCAGAAGCCCGCTCAAAGTCACTTGTCCGACTCCCACGAGACTGACGTCCATGTCGACAGCGAAGGCCCCCACGGCGATGCTTACCCACATAACACCGGCCACCACGGCCAGGGCGGCCACCATCGCCGCAAACTTATGGACCACTACTTGCAGGCGTGTCGTCGGGTTGGAGAGAAGCACGTCCAGAGTTCCTTTCTCTTCCTCCCCGGCGATGGCTCCGCTTCCGGCTGATACCGCCATTATGATCAACAGGATGGGCACAAGCAGCGAAAAGAGCTGGCTATTCAGGAAGCCCTCCGGCGTAGTCATATCGGTGAACCCACCTGCGAAGACCTGTGCGAGGACATCCGAATCGTCGAAGAGTTGGCTCAGCTCTTCAGCCTCGCTGATAGTCGGGTAGAAGAGGACGGTGAGCACGGTCAGTGCCGCGACTCCGACCCCCCAATACATTAGCGATCGGCGCTGGTCCCTGAGAGATTTTAGGAAGACGTTACGTAGCATCCGCCAACTCCTTGCCGTAGTACGCCAGGAAGATGTCTTCGAGACTGGTGTCATGGCTGACCAGTTTGGTCACTTCAAACTTGGCGACTGCCTTTATGAGCGCGTCGGGCTTTCCCATAACCGTGCATCGAAGGACACTGTCGTGTAGCGAGACGTCCCGTACGCCGGGCAGGTCGGTGAACGGTTCCGCAGGCACCGGCGTGGCAAAGTGGAACTCGAGCTGATGCAGCGCGCGGTCCTTCATCGCACTCACGTCTTCTATCTTCATGAGCTCGCCGTTTCGGATGATTCCCGCCCTGTCGCAAACCCTCTCGACCTCGGGCAGTATGTGTGACGAGATGAAGACCGTTCTGCCGTCGGCTTTGACCTCTTCGACGAGCTTGTAGAATTCCTGCTGCATGAGAGGATCGAGGCCGCTGGACGGCTCGTCCATGATGATCAGGTCCGGCCGGTTCATGAACGCCTGGACCAGTCCTATCTTCTGCCGGTTGCCACGGGAGAGGGAGCTGATCTTCAAAGACAGGTCACACTGAAGCCGCTCGGCTAGCTCGTCTACGTACGCCTTGTCCACGCCATCTCGGAGGTTGGTCCAGTATTCAATCGACTCATATCCCGTCAGCCGATCGTACAGGGCGATGTCGGCTGGAAGATAGCCGATGCGCCGCCTGATCCGGACGCTGTCCTCTCGGCTGTCCATACCTAGTATGGACGCGCTGCCGGCGGTAGGCCTGATGAAGTCCAGAAGAGTACGTATGGTCGTCGTCTTGCCCGCACCGTTGGGACCAAGGTAGCCGAAGACCTCACCCTCCTCGATCTGAAGATCGATGTTCCTGATGGCTTCGTGTCGGCCATACGACTTGCTTAGCCTCTCGGTATGAATGACAGATCCCATCTGGTCCGCTCCTTCCAGGTGCCTTTTTGTTCGCTCGGAGGTATTCTATGCCCAAAACGTCGGCTAGTAATCGGCAGGAGTATCGCTAGCCGCTAGGCAAATCGTTGGACGCTCGATCATACCTTCTGCCGACAGGGAACCTACTGATGCGCGGACAGACCGAAGGTGGTTGAGAACGCTGCGGCTATCCAGCGGGCGTTGGGGGCGGATTTCGACAACCTCCACCCGGTGGTTCGTCGACACTATTCCGAGCGGGCCATCGACATTGCCGGCACGATGGACTCCGTCTACGTCAGGGACGCCATCAAGCCGCTCGCGCTCGCCTCATATAAACTACTGTACGCTCCCGTCCCCTACAGCGGCAAGAACGTCGAAATCAGTCTGCGAAACCGCGTCGACGACTCGGGCGCGATGCATTGGGTGAGGACGTTCTTCGGCAACGACTCTTTCCGCAAGACTGTCACATTCGAATCCCACATGGTCTGCTCGGGAGAGCATAGAATCATCGAGTTCAGCCGGTACGGCATCGGGGTCGAGGCTGACTTGAGCGTCGACGCCGAAGGAAGTCTCGTCTACGAGATGCACAAGTACGTCGTCAGGCTGCCCGTCTTTGGCCTGATTCTTAGGTTCCCGACGTGGCTATCCCCTTTCGGAGGCGGCCGGACTACAGAAACCGGAGAGTCTGAGACCGGCTTCAGCGTAGACTTCGAGATGCGCCACCCACTCTTTGGACGGACCATCGCGTATACCGGAAGCTGCCGATTCGAACCGTCGTAGGTCGAGGTAGCCAACGGACTGTAGATCCAGGGTCATTCCGAGCGCAGCGAGGAATCTAAGTGACCCGCCGAGCGACCAGGACCACGATCGAGTGCAGCGTCTTTAGATTCTTCTTCGCTCCGCTCATCAGAATGACAAGTGACCTAACTCGTCAGGCCGAGCCTGTCGACCACTCGCCTGATCTCGGCTCGGGTCACTTCGTCTAGTAGCAACGACGGCTGGCGTACGTTGGCCGTCTTGAACACACCCCTGGCAACCAGAATCTCCTTGACCACCGCGAAGGATGAAAGGTCCGACCCGATGAGCCTGAAGACCGGGCCGTAGCGGTTGAACTCGTCCTCTGCCTCGTCGACCCTGCCCTGCTCGAAGAGGTCGACGACGCTGCGGAAGCCGTCCGGAATCGCGCAGTGGGGCATCGTCCCTACGGAGCCCCGCTGTAGTTCGTCGAGCAGGTAGTAGCCGCCGTAGCCTCCGAAGACCACCAACGCCTCGCCCGCGTTCGCGACTGCTTCGCCTATGCGGGAGGGCGTCGGCGCCGTCTCCATCTTGGCGTAGCGGGCGTTTTCGGTCTCTTGGGCGATCTGTCCCGCCAACATCGGCGATACAGGGGCGGTCTCGATGTCTTGCATGAAGATTGGCACGTCGATGGCGTCCGAGATCTGCCCGAAGTAGTCCTTGACCACTCGCGGATGACCGGAGATTCCCGACGGAGGAGCCCCCATGACCGCGTCTGCCCCGAGGTCCTGGGCGCGCCGGCTGTAGAAAACTGCAAGATCGTTGCCCTGCGCGCCGGTGTTGACCACGACCGGCACGCGACCCGCCACCTTGTCTACGACCGTCCTGGTCGCCAGGTCGCGCTCGGCATCAGTCAGCTTGAGGATCTCGCTCCCCAGCGCCAGGCCGACGCCGTCAACCCCGGCTTCGATCGCGAACTCGACCTCGCGCGCGAGGTCCTCAGTGTCTATGGACCCGTCGTCGTCGAAGGGCATCGCCAGGATGGGATAAAGACCGTGCATGTTCATTTTGACCAACTCGCACCTCCGCCCTGCAGGATAGCCGCCATCGGCGAATCGGTCGAATCAAGTATCTCGATGGCCTGATGTGAGTTAGGTGGTTGACAAGAAATCACTAAGCGACCCGCCCAACTACCTAATTCCCGATGGTTTCGAAGGCCCTGGGTTCTTCATGCATCGCTCACAGAAACATCGGCAATCTTCACGCTGTCTTGACACTGGAGTGGGACACTTGTGTTGAGCGTCAGACTATCTAGACGTCGGCAACACGCACCTCCCTAGCCACTGATCTGACATCGTAAACAAAAACCCCCTGCTCACCACGCGAGTACGCGATGGTTGCTATACTCCGCCCCATGACTTGGGAGTGGAGAGGCGACTATGACTAAACGACTGGTAACCTTCTTCGACGGGACCTGGAACCGCCCTGATCAGCGTAACCCGACCAACGTTATCGAGCTGTACCGAGCAGTCCTGGGAGAGGACCTGTCGAACGTCGACGAATCGCCGACCGAGCGCAGTCCGAACACGAGTACGTTGAAGTGGTATGACGCAGGGGTGGGCACCCCCTGGACCGAACGAGTTAGAGGCGGCGTATTCGGTCTAGGCCTGTCTCGCAACATTCGCCAGGGGTACAAATTCCTGGTCGACCAATACGAGGACGGCGACGAGATCTACATCTTCGGTTTCAGTCGCGGTGCCTACTCCTCACGCAGTCTCGCCGGACTCATCCGGAACGTTGGTCTCGTCAAGAAGGAGCATGCTCCCAGCGAAGACGCCGACGACAATCCTGTGATCGA
Source organism: Dehalococcoidia bacterium (assembly GCA_965248605.1). Classification (GTDB taxonomy): domain Bacteria; phylum Chloroflexota; class Dehalococcoidia; order Lucifugimonadales; family CAUZJF01; genus CAUZJF01. Next base: position 2,724,626 of record CBDFJV010000007.1, on the reverse strand, counting down.
ACAGGGGTACGAGCTATACCGCACACGCGACGACGGGCCCGACGCCGACGCCGCTATCGCCTTCCGCGATCAGTACACATGGGGACTCGTTCCGATCAAGTTCGTCGGCGTGTGGGACACGGTAGGTTCCCTCGGCATTCCCTTCGGCGTTCAAGGCATGATCAATGACGATCGCTATGCGTTCCACGACACCAGATTGAGCGGCATCGTGGAGCACTCCTACCATGCCCTCGCGGTCGACGAGTACAGGGAGGACTACGAGCCGACCCTCTGGAAGGGGCCTAAGAAGGACGGCCAGACCATGGAGCAGGTGTGGTTCGTCGGCGCCCACAGCGACGTCGGAGGATCGAGCAAGCGGGCCTTCGGTGAGATTTCGCTTCGGTGGATGATGGAGAAGGCGCAACTCGGCGGGGACGGGCTGGAATTCCGATTGGACCTGCCGGAGACGACGGACGACTACCTGACAACGCGACCGTCCGACTCTCACGGCGACATGTTTCGCGGGTTGTACGCCAAGTTCATGCGCTTCCTGGTCATGGTCCGCGTCCGAAAGGACGATCATCACCTGCGCCCTGTAGAGCAGCTCGAACATGGCGAGGAATCCGTGCACCACACCGTCCGCGCCAAGATCGCGCAGGACACCGGATACAGGCCTCAAAACCCGGGACTATAGGGTTGGGCCAAGACCGGCCGGAGGCTGTCGGCGGACCTGACGTGAGGCCGAAGCCGCCCCTTTGAGCCTGCCCGAAGTGCGGGGCTAGGCTCGTCACGCGGAACATCGACCACGCTTGCGGAGACTACTCGGTCGAAAAGTTCCTGGAGGGCAAAGGTGCCGGTGCGCGCGAGTTGTTCAAGTCCTTTGTAAGAGCAAGCAGCACCAACTCCAAAGAGGTAGCGCTGCCCGCCGGTTAAGGCGCGTATCTTACGATCTTGTTCTGCTCGACGTCGGTTATGTATATGTCGCCCGTTGGGCCGATCACAATGTCCCTGGGAGGAGCAAAGTGGGTGAATTCAATCTTGAGGTCTCCGCTGCCGATGAAACCGGCTTCCATTTTCTCGCCCAGTATAGCCCCGCCATCTACCACGGACGTGATGATGCCCGTCGCGAGGTCTATCTTTCTGATACGGTCGTTGCCATGGTCCGCGATGTAGAGGTTGCCATCCTGGCCGATGACGAGGCCTATCGGTTGGGCGAGCAAGGCATCGGTGGCTGGGCCGCCGTCGCCTGAGAATCCGGCGCCACCCCCGCCTTCCCGGGCGCCGGCCGCCGCCTCTAGGGGGTCGAGTGTCGTGCCTAGCGACACGGTGCCTTTGCCGGCGATGGTGGTCATAATGCCCGTGCCGAGATCTATTCGCCGGACGCGATGGTTCGCCGTATCGGCGATGTAGACGAACTTGGCTTCCGGGTCCACTGCGATGCCAGTGGGGTCGGCCATTGTCGCTTCGAGCGCCGGGCCGCCGTCGCCTTCGGACCCCTTCTTCCCCGTCCCACCTACGGTCGAGATGATACCGGCTGTGTCGACCATACGAACCTTGTTGTCAGCAAGGAAGTAGAAGTTGCCTTGGCCGTCCAAAGCTACGTCCGTAGGTTCCTTGAACCACGCGTCCGTAGCGGCCGCGCCGTCGCCCGGATCGAGAACTCCTCCGACGCGCTTTGGGATACCTCCGCCGGCCACAGTCGTGATTATTCCGGTGGCAGCATCTATCTTGCGTATCCGTCCATTGCTTCGGTCCGCAGCATAGATGTTACCCGCCGAGTCGATTGCGAGGCCTTCGACAGCTTTGAATTTGGCCTCGATAGCTGCCTTGCCGTCCCCTGCGTAGCCGGTACCGCCTGCGCCCGCTATCGTGGTGATTATGCCGGTCCTGGCATCGATTTTGCGTATACGGTTGTCGGTCGAAACGTACAAGTTGCCGTCCCCGTCGAGCGCCAGGCCGGTCGGAGCGTACATCTCGGCGGCCGCGGCCACCCCGCCGTCTCCACCGAATCCCGGCCCGCCAGTGCCAGCGTAGACCGATATGCCCTGGACGCTTACGGTACCTTCTGGTAGCAAAGGCTCCTGGACTGTGCCCTGATCGTCCGCCGCCGCCGCTTCAGTCCCTTGCGATGATGCCGGCTCCGGCGTGTCGTCGGTCTCCTCGGAGCTGCCACAGGAAACAAGCAGCACCGCCGCAATCCCGACAGCTAAGCTCGCAAGTGACATACGTGCGTGCCTTCGCAGGGCCAGTATTCGTACCGATTCATGAATCGTCCACATAAAGGCACCTCCAGGTGCAGCGATGGCGCGAATCCTAGCATGTCGCAAAGTTGAGGGTCAATCTCGCCGGGCCGTTCGACAGCATTGTCCTCTAGATCATCCTGGCGCCTACGCTCGTACACACCGAGGTCTATGGTCGTGGGAGGTACGATACCCGCCCGAGTTGGCGCGTCCCGGTAACTCAATCACCATACTTCTGAAACGCTAGGAACGCGTCAGCGGTTTTCGGTAGCAAGATAGCCTTCGACCCAGGCGCTAACGTCGAACTGGAGGGTTGCCGGCATCTCAAGGTCGCCCCGGACGGCGTCCGCACGACCAGTATCGTTTCGTCTCCACGAAACTCCCTCGATACGATGACCGAAGTGCCTTCTGCGTGCGACGTCAACTGAAAGTCATCGGGGTGTACCAGCACGTCCACTTTCGATCGGTCGGGAAGTGCACCGTTGGTGCCCACGTATGAGAGCTTTCCGAGTTCGGTGACGACCAGATTGTCCCGCACCTCTCCGTCGAGAAAATCGCACAGACCGGTCAGTTCGGCGACGAAACGGCTGGAGGGCGAACGGTATACCATCTCGGGCGTGTCAATTTGCTCCAGGTGTCCGTTGTTCATAACTCCGACCCGGTCCGCCATTGCGAAGGCCTCCTCCCGGTCGTGGGTGACGAACACCGTCGCGATGTCATGCTGCCTGAGGATCGCTTCGACTTCTTGACGCATCTCCCGCCGCATGTTCGCGTCGAGGTTGCTGAACGGCTCGTCGAGCAGGACCGTGACGGGTTCCGGGGCCACCGTACGGGCGAGGGCCACCCTCTGCTGTTGTCCTCCTGATAGCTCATGTGGATACCGGTCCTCAAGTCCCGAGAGTCTGACCAGCTCTACCACGTCTTGCAGGCGTTGTTCCCGTTCCTGGCTAGACTGTCGCTGAAGCCCAAAGGAGATGTTCTGAGCGACGGTCTTGTGAGGAAAGAGCGCGTATTCCTGGAAGACCATACCGACGTTCCTGCGATCAGGCGGAACATGCGTCGAGGGGCCCGACACCAGCCGCCCTTGAATGCTGATCTCCCCGGCCTCCGGAGCCTCCAGCCCCGCGATCAGCCGTAGCGTCGTCGTCTTTCCAGACCCGCTTGGACCCAGGATCGACAATATCTCACCAGGGTATAACGCGAGACTCAGGTCATCGACGACCGCCTGCTCGCCGTAGAGCTTCACCAGATTCGAGCATTCGACGATCGGGCCGTCCGTCACTAGGGTCTCCACTCGTCGACGGGTGTCGACTGGCGCTCGCGCATTATCAGGAACGCCATTGGGACCGACGACATCAGGATCAACATCAGAGCTGGCGCTGCAGCCTGGGCGAAGAAGGCCTCCGACGATGCCGACCAGACTGCCGTCGCCAGCGTCTTGAAGCCGAGCGGGCCTAGAATCAGAGTCGCTGGCAGCTCTTTCATCGTTATCAGAAAGACGAGTGCCGCGCCCATGAACAGGCCGGGACCGACCAGAGGCGCCGTTATCTGCCGCATCACCTGAGTCGAACTCCGTCCGAGCCCTCGAGCCGCCTCCTCCAGCCTCGGGCTGAGCTGCAGAAGAGAGGCGCGGGTCGCGCCCAGCGCCGCGGGGAAGAAGAGAACGACGTAAGCGAAGACTAGCAGCCAGACGGTCTGGTACACGAACGGCGCGTAGTTGGCGCCGAAGAAAACAAGCGCCAAGGCGACGACGACTCCCGGCAACGCATACCCGGTAAAACTGACTCGCTCCAACACCCGGCTCAGCTTGCCGGAGTACCGTACGACAAGCACCGCTATGGGTATCGAGAAGAAGGCGGCCGCCAACGCAGCCAGACCGGAAACGAACAGGGAGTTCCAGGTCGCGCTCCACAACAGCAGCAGTGGTTCCCCCGACAAAACGCCTCGAATCAGCCAATAGGCAAGGACTACGATCGGAAGTCCAAGGGCTAGCGATGCAACCACCGCGCACAGCAACAGGGCAGGCCACTTCCAGCGTCCGAGTTGGGCGACTCGCGAAGGACGGGGAACCCCCGCTCCCGTGCGATAGTACCTCAGGCGACCCCGCGTATACCCTTCCATTACGAGGATTACCACGGCCATCGCGACCAGGATCAGCGAGAACACCGCCGCGATCGCGCGATCGAAAGCCGACTCGTACTGCTGGAATATGACCCAGGTGAACGTCGGGTACCTCATCAGCGAAACGGCCCCGAAATCGCTCAGTGTGTAGAGGCTGACAAGGACGCTGCCCGCCCCTATCGCTGGTCGAAGCTGAGGCACCGTCACGCGGAGCAGCGTGCTCCACGCACCGTGCCCAAGGCTGCGCGATGACTCCTCCGCGGCCGGGTCCAGGTTCCGCAACGCGCCGCGCACGGTGAGAAGCACATATGGATAGCTCAGAAGCGACAACGTCAGTGTAGCTCCGGGCAGTCCGTAGATCTCCGGGAGCCGGTCTACACCGAAAGGTTCGGCAAGCAGTTGCTGCAATAGCCCCTTTGGCCCCAGAGCGGAGACGAAGAGGAAAGCACCTACGAAGCTGGGAATCACCAGCGGCAGTACCGTCACCACCGACCACATCCGTCTGAGCGGCAGGTCTGTTCGGACCGTCAACCACGCCAGCGGCAGGGCGATCGCCACGGAGCTTGCCGTAACCGTCAGCACCAGCAGGGCGGTACGGCCTACCGTCGATGCCGTACGCCAACGAAAGAGGAGTTCCCAAGTCTCACCACTAGCGCCCGCACTTCGGATGACAAGATAGGCCAGCGGCAAAAGCATCGCCAGCCCGACGAGGACCGCCGGGACCAGCACGATTAAGGGCGGCGAAGCTAGGCGTCTATAGGGGCTGGAGGAGAGACCAACCTCGCCTCCAGCCCCTATCGGTAACGACGGGTTCATTTACTGCTCACGTTTTACGTTTTTCCAAGTTCCTACTGAAGGATGCCCAGGTCCCTGAGGAGTGTTTGTGTGCCCTTGAGATCGGCAAGCGACGCCATATCGACGTCAGGTTTCTTGATATCTTCGAGCGGCTTGAGGAGGCGGTGGGTCTTGACGCCGTCGACCAGTGGGTATTCGAATGTCTGACCCGCGAAGTACTGCTGGCCGACCGTCGATAACATGAACCTCAGGAGCTTCTCGGCGTTGTCACCATTTTCCGCCGTCTCGAGTACGCCAGCCCCTGCAACTATGATCAGGCTCCCAGGACCGCCGTCCCGAGGATGGTAATTTCTCGCGGCGAAGTCGTCGCCTTCCTCTTGCAAAAAGCGGTGCAGATAGTAATGGTTCACTAGCCCAACGTCGATCTCGCCCGCGGCGGCGGCGGCGACCTGGGGAGTGTTCTTGGGGTAGACCTTGGGTTTATTTGCCTGGATTCCCTGCAGCCACTGCCTGGTCCTTTCCTCACCCCAAACCGCCCTCATCGCGGTGACCATGGCCTGGAAGGAAGCGTTGGTCGGCGCCCAGCCGATTCTGTTCTTCCACCTGGGGTCGGTCAACTCGAAAATAGAGTCCGGCAGGTCATCCTCGGAGAGCGCGTTCGTGTTGTAGACGACGGTCCTGGCGCGGCCTGAGACGCCGACCCACTCTTTTCGAGCCGAACGGGCCCATTCAGGTACGAGGCCCACAATCTCGTCGGGCAGGGTACTCAGCATTCCGGCCTTGGCGACGGCCCCGAGGCCGCCCGGGTCTTGCGCAAAGAACACGTCAGCTGGAGAATTGCTACCTTCCTCCAGAAGAGTTGCAGCAATGGCTGCTGTCTCGCCGTACTTGACCGAAACGTCGATGCCCGTCGCGTCGGCGAACTGCTCGATGATCGGCCCTACTAACGACTCGCTTCGGCCTGAATAGACAACCAGCGAGCCCGCGGACGCCGCCACGTCGACAGTCTCTTCAGCGGCAACTCCGTCGTTGGTCGAGCAGGCCGTAAGCATTGTCGCCATGCTGACCACACCGACGAACATCAGCGTGAGGCGCCTACTGGCACGTGAATAGTCGCTCACAACGTACATCACCCGTCGGTTTGCCGACACAAAGTCCTGGCATAAGTCTACCCGCTGTTCAACACTAAGTATGCACATATCGTTGAAATCGGTCAAGGCTGCGTGATACGATTCCGGTACACTTACTTGGTTTGGGTGTATCCCTGGGTTTCTTGTAGCGTCAAGTCGCTAGATCACCCGGCCGGTCGGTCCGGTTCGAACGCGTCTTCGCCCGGCACCCGTCAGCGCAAGTTGACCACTAAGTACAGATTTGGTAGCTTCCGTCGCGTATCTTCCGACAGGATCCCGTATGAGCAGCCCCGTACCTCCGACCCAAAAGATCGATTCGCGTGACACGCGTCTTTCTATGGCGACGGAGAACTACCTGCTATCTATCTTCCGGCTTCAGGAACAAGGGGCCCGCGTGACCCTGACGCGGTTGGCGGACCACCTCAAGACACTGCCGGTGGGCGAGGGACTCGGTACCTCTCTGGCCTCAGTCGGCGCCATGATCCGCCGTATGGCGCGAGAGGGCCTTGTGGCGACAGACAAGAGCAAGGAAGTGGTGCCTACCGACGAGGGCCGCAAGTTTGCCGAGAGCATCGTGCGACGGCACAGGCTAGCGGAGCGCATGGTCGTGGACCTGCTAGGCATGGAGCTTCAGAAGTCCCATGTGGAGGCCCACCGCCTTGAACACGCGATTTCACCCGAGCTAGAGGAGAAGATCGTGGCGAGGCTGGGAAATCCCACGACGTGCCCCTTCGGCCACCCCGTACCAGGCAGTGGATACGTCCCGCCTCTGAACTCCATCTCTTTGGAGCGCTGCACTCCTGGACAGGAGATGGTCATCGACCGGATCCCCGAAGACGATCAACCGCTGTTGGAATATTTGGTCGAAAACGATCTCATCCCAGGGGCGGTAGTTTCGATCAAGGAGGCGGCGATGCCTCGAGGGGTCATCACGCTGGTCTGTGACGACAACGAGGTGGCCTTCAGCTACGAAGTCGCGGCCAAGATCTGGGCCAGTCCGCAACACGAAGGCAGCTAGTTTCGAGCGCGCTTACGTCAGCCGTTACAGGCTACGCAGCGAAGATATCGCTAGGCCACATCAGCTCGCGAAGGTCATCGACGGAGCGGACTTGCTCGGCGTCGTGCCTCTTCAACTGGTCTTCGACTATGCCGGTGCCGAAGTCGTGGAAGAGAGTCCAGACGAAAGCCCGCCGAATGAAGTCCTCATCTTCGAGGACCGCCCGGTCGTATGCCTCGAAGAAAGCTCTCAACGTTGACGTATTTCGCCGGAGCAGATCGAGCCACAAGGCCGGCCAATCGTACTCCCTCGGGCAGAGGCGAGCGTCACCGAAGTCTAGCAAGGCGGTGATCGCCCATTTACCAGCCTGCCTTTTCAGCAGCAGGTGGTCTTCCGTCAGGTCGCCGTGGACCAGGACGAACGGATCGCGTCCAAGGCCTACCGAGGCTTCGACGAACGATTCCATCTCGTCGACAACGTTGTCTGCCAGCAGCTTCTTGTCCCGCATTTCCTTCACGATCTCACTCTTCCTTCGGTGGGCCAACTGAAGTCCGGTTTCGTGCTGTTTGAGGTTCTCCAACCTCGAAACGTCCGTCTCGTGCAGTGCACGGACGATTTCGCCGAGATGGCGCGCTATCTCGATAAGATCGTACTGACTTATGCAGTCTCTCAGTTCCCGAATCGGCGTACCCTCCGCGAATTCGGTGATGAGGTAGTCCCACTCGATACGGTCGACGAATTGGCCCGACGAGACCAGACTCGGGATCGGGACCTTGTTCCCGCGACCCAAGATAGTGTGAAGATCACGTTCGACTCCGAAATCTTCCCAGACCGGATTGTAAACTTTGACTACATAGGTCCGGTCGATCACGTACACGGCATTCGTGCCAGGGTAGCCGGCTTCGATGTTGGAGCATGCGATTCCCTCTCGGGAGCATATCTCAGCGACGACCGGCCGCCACAGCGCCGTATCGGAGAAGATCGCGGACCAGTCCTTCCAGGTCTCGACCGGTGGCAGGAAGTAGGTCACGACACGCTGATCATTCGTGACGTACGCATCTACGAGGACGCTTGCTCGCGTTGGACACCAGCTATGTGTTCGCGCGCTAGAAAAGCGCCTGGCTGAACTGCGGCCGGTACGTGCGAGTAGTCTCGTGTTCCTGGCCGAGCAGCTCGAACACGGCGATGCAAGCTTTTCTCGCCCCGTCGTCGTCGTAATACCGGTTCGTCCGGATTACGTCGATGAATCCCTGCAGCGCGGCCTCGTAGTCGCTGGAACGCACGTCGCGGACCGCTTTGAGGTACTGGTCCCGCACGGAGTCTTGTGCCAGTGACTCGGGGTTCTCAGCACGCTCGATCAGCCCCGCAAGCCCTCTGATCGCCTCGGCCGCCTCGAAATGCTTCGAGCCGAGCGTCACCGGCTCCACAATCGTCAACGCCCGTTCGGCGTCCGAACCGAGGACCGCCTGAGCCAGCAACACGACGGCATCGTCGTTGCCCGGTTCAGCCATGACGATCGCCCTCAGTTTCTCCTCCGCTTGTGAGACGCGGCTGTCGAGGAGCATCTGCCTCGCCTCCGCGATCTGAGCGCGGTTCTTGCTCGGGACTGCGGTCCGAAGCCAGTCGACTACTCTCGGCTCTGGCAAGGCGCCGACAAATTCGTCGCTGACCTGACCATCGACGAAGAGCTTGACGTTCGGAATGCTCCGGATCCCGTACCTGGCCGAGATCGTTGGGTTCGCGTCCGTGTCCAGCTTGGCTAGGACCCACTCGTTTTTGTGTTGCTCGGCAAGTCGCTCTAATACCGGCCCGAGCACCTTGCAGGGCCCGCACCACTCGGCCCAGAAGTCCACCAGAACGGGGACCTCGTGGCTCCGCTGGATAACCTGCGCTTCAAAGTCATCGACGTCGTATGTCACCTGCTCTTCCTCCCGGATTTGAACTGTCTCGGAATCTCTTCTTCGCTGACTCTCCAGGTCCAACCGGGCGCTTCCAGCCTGTATTGGGGCCGGCCCGACCGTCTGAACCTGTGTTTCACCTTCCAATGTTTGCCTTGTTGATCGACCAACTCTGTACCTATTTCGAAAGCGAAGCCGCTCGGGACCGGCACGTCGGCCAGCCCGAATTCCCTTGCCGCCCATAGGGCGCCCTCTCGGTATCCAAAGTCGTGGCGGATCAACTCGAGGCGGTCCGCCCTCTTGAGACCGTCGGACAGGCGTCGCCAGAACGCTCTCGAGTGGCCTTCCTTTCCATCTACCTGTGCGTGAGCAAGCTCATGGGCAACAACGTACCACAAGCGGTCACCCCTCGCCCTCCAATCCTGAATACCGATACGGATCACGCGCAGCTCAGGCGACCAGTCCCCTCCTCCACCCCCGACGCGGCAGAACGGCGGGAACATAGTCGAACCCGCACTCTGAAGCAACGTCTGAGGCTAACTCCGTCAGATCTTGGTCGAGCGGCGCGATCGCGCCGTTAGTGCTCGATGACTGCAGGTCCGGCCTCCATGCGTAGGTTGGTCCGAGGCAGCAAGCCGGCTATTCTTTGACTCTGCCTACGATGTTCTCAGATGGTACCGGGCCGAAGTCCCTGGAGTCGACGGAGACTCGGCGGTTGTCTCCGAGAACGAAGAACTCGCCCTCCGCTAGAAACGTTGAAGGCAACGACCCATTGTCTTCGTAGACTTCGTACGGCTCGGCGAGCAGTCTCCGATTGACGTAGACGAGTCCCGATTTCATCTCGACCTGGTCCCCAGGCACACCGACGACTCGTTTTATGGACCGCTGACCGCGCTCCGCTGGGGACTCGAATACGATGATATCACCCCTCCGAAGCTCGGCCGGCTCAACCGCCTGAAAAGCCACGACCGTACCATCGGGGAGGTTGGGCTCCATGCTAGCGCCTGACTGCTCGAACCTGGTCCCGCATCCAATCAACAACGCGGCTGCGAAACCAGCCAATCCGACGCTCTGTGACCGACTGTTGATGGATAGGCTCATGTTCCGCATACTAGCACCAAATGTCCGAATCGAATGGGCGACCAGCCGTGAACGAGACATCAGTGCCGGTCCGAACGACCGTTCAATGGCTGGTTCCGATCGTCCTCGTTTTTTCGGTTGTTGCCTGCTCAAGTGCAGAGGCGCCCGCGACTCCGTCGGCCACGTCGACTACTCCTGAGACGGCGACCACCAGCGATACGGGACCGGCCATCGAGCTTGGCATCACCGTTTACGCCGGTAGCGGACGGGGCGCCTTCAGCGGCGACGGCGGACCTGCGAGTGACGCTTCGGTACTGAGTCCGACCGGCCTTTCGCTCGATGCGGACGGCAACCTCTATATCTCATCCGATAATAGAGTCCGCAAGGTCGACGCCGAATCAGGTGTCATCACCACTGTCGTTGGGACCGGCAGTCCCGGTTTCGCCGGCGACGGCGGGTCCGCCATGCAGGCCCTCATCAAGGCGCCAGAGGGCCTAGCCGTCGATCGCGAAGGCAACCTGTACATCGCCGACAGAAACAACGGCCGCATCCGAAAGGTGGACAGTGTAACGGGCACGATCACGACCGTGGCCGGTGGTGGGGCGCCCAAGCGGGTCGGCGGAATACTCGTTCCGGGAGACGGCGGTCCGGCAACGGACGCGTGGATCAAGGAAACGTGGGGCGTGGCCGTGGACAGCCGGGGCGACATTTACTTCACAGCCGACAACCGCATTCGCAAAGTGGACACTCAGACGGGAATCATCACTACCCTCGCCGGGTCAGGTCTCATGGACCTTTCCGGGGACGGCGGTCCCTCTTGGAGCGCCGGCGTCGCGGACCCCCGTGGGATCGCCGTCGACGGTCGGGACAACATCTACTTCGTCGACTCCTCGAACCAGCGCGTGCGAAGGATAGACGCCGCCACCGGCATCATCGTTACCGTGGCGGGCATCGGCAAACACCCGCCACAGACGGGCGGCACTCTCGGACCACCGGAGGGCAGAGGGTTTTCAGGCGATGGTGGACCGGCGGCCAGCGCCATGCTATCCGATCCATCTGGTGTGGCCATCGGCCCCAACGGCGACCTCTATATCGCGGACACGGAGAACGACCGCATCCGCGTGGTCGATCTCGAAAGTGGTGTCATCACCACGCTCGCTGATGGCGGCTCCATCGTGGGAGGGCAATACACTGGCGATGGAGTTCCTGGCTTGGAAAGTGGCGATTACGAGGTCACCTTCAAGCACTTTAGCCCTCCCGCCGACGTCGCGGTCGACCGGAACGGGAACGTGTTCATCGCAGACCATAAGCTGAACAAGGTCGTGCGAATCGCGCGTTAGAGGCGCTGTCCTAACGACTAACCGGCCTCCCGACACCGTTCCTAATTCCAGAGTAGCGAACTCCACGTCGCCTCGGCGGCTTTTCCAGGCCTACGTCTTCGCTTCTGCTGGGCTCCCACACCGTCAGCGTGGGCTCTGCTCGCTAGAAGTTCTGAAGCGTCTCCGCCCGGAACCGGGGCATGATCTGCTCCTCGGTCAGCGGGTACGCCTCTTTCTCGTAGACCTGAACGCGGTAGCCACCGTAGTCCGGAATGAACATACGCCCGTCGCTGTCCACGCGCACCGATCTAGGCCTTATCAGGTACTTCTCGAGCTCGAGGTTCGCCATGTCTCGCATGCGCAGTCCCTTCCGGGTGCTGGAGTTCATGCGCTGCAAACGTGACCTCGACAGCGTCGCGTCGCCGAGGAACTTCTGCACGTACCGGCCATCGCGGTCGAAGAGCTGGATGCGGTCGTTGCCCCAGTCGGCAACGTAGATGTCTCCGTCAGAGTCGACGTCGAGGCCCGCGGGCCGGTTGAACTCACCGTCGCCGCTGCCGGTGGCGCCGAACTTGAAGATGAACTCGCCGTCGGACGTGAACTTCTGGACGCGGTCGTTGCGCCAATCTGAAATGTAGACGTCGCCCGCCTCGTCGATGGCGATGCCCCACGGCATGTCGAGCTCGCCGGCGTCCTGTCCTCGGGAGCCCCACTTGCCAAGGAACTTGCCGTCCTTGGTGAACTTCTGTACGCGGTGGTTCTTCGTGTCGACGACGAGCATGTTTTCGTCGGCGTCGAAGGCGATCCCCGACGGCCGGTCGAGCTGGCCGTCGGCCGATCCGCGCTCCCCCCAACGTTCCAGGAACTCACCGTCCCTGTTGAACACCGAGATGCGGTTCGAGCCCTCCTCCGAGACATAGACGTTCTCGTCGCTGTCGAGGATGAGCTGGACGGGCCAGACCAGGCAGCCAGGGCCGTCGGGTGTGGCGTAGCTTGCGGTCGTGCCCATGTAGCCCAGGTCCTCGTCGTCCAGGTTCAGAATCCGGATGGCCTGGGAGTAGGCCTTGCAGAGAATGTACAAACGTCCTTCAGAGCCGAAGGCGACGTCCGAGGCCAGGTGGGTCTTGCCGAATATGCCGAGGGTCTTCAGGTATGGGAATCCGGCTCGCAGGACCGCGTAAGGTTGGGTCATGGGTTACCTCTGAAAATCAAGGTACGGGGTGTGGGTCTAGGGATTTGGAGATTGGGGCTAGGGAAGTCAGTCAAGAGCCGCTCCGGTCCTTAGGCAACGTGCAAGCATGATAGGGGGGAGAGCGTCCGCGGTGGGTGCATCGGTCGGATAGCCGGCGGTTCCGGGCAGTTCGATGAGGTGATCTAAAACGAGACGAGCGTCCGCAAGGGCGTTCAGGTACGTGCTCAGCGTTCGGTAGTGCCTCCCAACCCTGGAGCGAATGCCGACGCCAGCCTCTTCGCCTTCGCCTGGGGGCGAGAACCCTTCCTGGAAATACTTATGCAACAGATGGCTAACGTTCTTGTCTAATGCATACGGCCATACAGTGTCACGCGGCAAGAAGCATGGGTGAGGCATCGTGAAAACGAACCAGCCATTCGGTCGCAGAACTCGCGCCACGGCGTGGGCACAGGATTCAAGGTCCGCGATGTCCACCAGCGACCAGTTGCAGACCACGCCGTCGAAATCCGAGTCGGCGAGCTTGGATAGCCGGGCAGCATCGTCGTGTACGTATTGGACACCCAAAGGCGACTCGGTCTCGTAACCCCTCGCTATCTCGAGCAGCTTCTCCGAGATGTCGACGCCGACCACCTGAGCGCCTTGTCCCGCCAGCTCGCGGGCAAGGATGCCCTGCCCGCAGCCCAGATCGCAGACACGAGCGCCGGAGACGTCGCCGGCCAGCTCAATGAGGAGCGGCGTCACCGTCGCGCCGAGCTGCGACCAGCCCCGCACCATCTCGTCGTACCACTCGGCTATTTCATCGTACCTAGCGACCGTCAAGGTCCACCTCCGGTGGACGGGGGTTAGGGGCTAGGGATTGGGGGGGTTCGGACCCGACGCCCTAGACCCCAACCCCTAAACCCCCTTCTTAAGCCATCTGGTATTCGCGCGCGGACACGATGAGCTGGAGCATTCGAACGACGCGGGCCTCCGCGTCTTTGAGTTCCTCGTCGGTGCCGAAGGCGATGTCGCCGCCCGACTCCGCATAGCTGATCATCCCCTCATGGGCCTCGCCGCCTACCGTCAGCGGCCCGGCCAAGTCGAGGCATCGGTCGACGAACCGCTCGGGAGACATCGTCCCCTCATCCGCTAGCCGCCGGACGATCGCCTGTATTCCGGGCGTTGTCGGGTCGCTCACCTCGTCGACGGCGTGGTTGACACGCTCGTTGAGGGTCCCACCGTCGATCCACTCCTGTCCGGTGTGCCAACCCTCGACGGTCAACGGGTTCATTAGCGCCTGGCCCATCCCACCTGAGCCGCCGAGATGCACGCCGTTGTCGGGGTCTGGTTCAAAGACTGTCCCGGTAAGCTTCACCAGCCCGGTGATCAGCTCGATGGGACTCTTGACCCGCCTGAACTGGGCCTGCTTGAAGAACTCCGAGTTGAAGAGCGTCCGGAGGACGGACCGCACCTCGCCGCCTGAGTCGAAGTAGGCCCTGACCAACACATCGATGGCTCCGGGGTCCTGGGGCGGCGTCTCGTTCCACGAGGCGACCGGAGGTTCGTCGGCAACGAAGAATGTGTAGAGGTACCTCGAGACGAACCGCGCGCAGGCCGGTTGTTTCACGATCATACCAACTATGTCCTCGCCGTTGAAGCGGCCGCTCTCGCCTAGGAAGCTCTTCGCGTCCGGGTCGTGCTCGCCGTCCAGGTACATGAATTGCGACGGGTATATCTTGCCGGGGATGTTGGTCTTGAAGGTCCAGCCGGTGAAGGCGCGCGTCACACCTTTGACGTCCTCCTCAGTGTAGTTGCCCACGCCCATCGAGAATAGCTCGAGCAGCTCGCGCCCGTAGTTCTCGTTGGGCTCCTCCTTCAGGTTCTCGTTGTTGTCGAGCCAGAAGAGCATCGCCGGGTCTTTCGACAGCTCGGTAAGAATCGTCCCCATGTCGGAGAGGCCCGCGCTCCGAAACGTATCGATCTGGACGTAGGAGGCCTGCGGGTTGTCGGACTTGAACATGCCGGTGGCGAAGACTTGGTGCCAGAAGAGGGCCATCTTCTCGGCAAGCGGCCGGCCGGTGTTGACCATGCGGTACATCCAGTCGTGCTGGTCCGGTCGAGCGTGGTTGTAGCGCTCGATGACGTCGAGATCGACATCAGGGAACCGGTCCGGGCGCAGCAGGTCTTCAACGGTCGCCTCGTAGCCCTTGGCCGCACAGGCCTCGAGCTCGTCCCTGGACGCTCCGAACCCGGCCCGCCTCATCAGGTGCGCATACAACGAAAGGTCGACGTCAGGCATGGCCTGCTCCTGAAGGTAGGGATCAACGCTGGCTAAGAGTCTACCACGACCGGTCAGCGTCGCTTGTAGAGACTATAATGTGGCCGCTCACGTTCTGGTCCGAAGTCAAGGGCCTGTCTTAGTAGGGGCGTACTGCTGTACGCCCGCTTCACGCCCCACCCAGAGCGCGATCCCAATCTAACCGCAAACAAGGAGAAGCCAAATGATCAAAAACAGCTTCGACAAAAGCCCTGAGGGCTGGTGTTCTTACGACTACCACTGGAGCATCGTCGCGGGCGGGCCCAACATCTTCGTGCTGGCGACGCAAGCGGCGTCCGGCGGCGTCGGCGACTCGGGCCATATCTGGGCTGACCACAGCCGTTGGAGTGCGGACACGCCGGAGAGCCCGACATCGGTTCTACCCCTGCTCGTGTACCGCAACTGGAGTGGACTCGACCCCATCGACCTCCGCGACGCCGAAGTATCGGTCTACCTACGCGGCGACGGTCTCCAGCTCGACGGGGCAAAGTGCTACTTCTGGGTACACTCCGTGCACTGCCGATGGCACTTCGATGGCAACCCCTTGACCATTGCTGACGGAGCGTGGTCGTCGGAGCCCAACAGGTTCACGCTTGCCAACGACGACTCCAATTGGCGCCTGAGCTGGTCGCGGGACCCGGCGAAGCCGCTACCCCTGGACAACGTCCTCGCCAGCGCAGAGAGCTACGGATTCTCGTTCGTCGGGTTCGGGC
Source organism: Dehalococcoidia bacterium (assembly GCA_965248605.1). GTDB lineage: Bacteria > Chloroflexota > Dehalococcoidia > Lucifugimonadales > CAUZJF01 > CAUZJF01. The sequence goes on along the minus strand of CBDFJV010000007.1, from coordinate 2,708,866 downwards.
AGGAGCCGAGGGGCCGGTTCTCGATCGACGAGTTCGAGATCAAGCCAGCGAGCCCGTAACAGACCGGGAGGTCGCGCATCGGATACAGGTCTAAAAGGGCCCGGGTGATTGCAAAGCGATGTCGGCTTGATCGAGTTCGTAGAACTTGCAGTATCGACACATCGATAGGTCGTCTCTGAGCGGGAAAGCTGCCTGGTCTCTTGGGCTGTTAGCCGTTGGGTCCGTCAAGTACTTGCGCATCAGGGCGATGCTGTCGAGAACCTGACTCCGAGAGGCATCGAGATCGCCGTCCGAGAACGTATGATCAGTGGCGTTGCCAGATTCTAGCCACTCTATCCGTGCTCTCATGTTGGAAGATTCGACGTTGTGGCGATCTCTGAGGTAGAGGGCATATACGGCCAGTTGGTCCAGTTGGTCCGGGTCCCTACTTTCTCGCCCGGATTTCCAGTCCGTGACCGTCCATGTGTCGTCGCCGAGCCGGTACAACAGGTCAGGTACGCCATGGATTGGCGTGCCCTCCAAGTCAAAGGTGACGAAGTTCTCAACCTCCTTCACCTCAACAAACGGCGCGGCAATCGCCTCTCTGTAACTCTCCGAAGCAACCAGGTTTGTCAGACAGGCCTCTATTCGTTGCTTGGATTCGTCGATGGCCGTATCCGACAGCCCGGTGTCGTAGTAGAACTCGTGGAACATCTTTCGGCGATTGGGCCACCGTTCCCATTCGGCTCGGTCTTTGGACTCGGTGTACGCCCTGTTGAGGGTATTACGGACCTGAGTGCGGAGGGTATCGAGGGACGGGACGTCGCCCCCGGAACGGGCGCTTTGTATCGCGAACGCGGCGGCGGCGTGCACCGCTCCCCCGATCTCGAGTGGCAGGCTGGTCAGCTGCTTGAGTCGGTAGGCTGATCTCGCAGATTCCGGGGCTTCGTCTTCCCAGCCGTTGTGAGACGCGTAGTACTGGTAGTAGTACTTCCTGGGACACTCCTGGAACATCTCGCGTCGGCTGTGCGACCACGACCAGGATGGGTATTCAGTTCTCTCGTATGGCATTTCTACCGTCTCCCAGTCACTAGCTATCCGGGGCGTAGGTCCTGACCTCTCGCTCGAGCCGGTCGCCCATTTCGTCAGTCGCTACGTCCAGGTCGTAGTCGGCCTGCAGACCGAGCCAGAATCTCGGCGACGTTCCGAAATAGCGGGCCAGCCGGAGCGCGGTGTTGGCAGTGACGCTCCTTTTCCGATGCACGATTTCGTTGATCCTCCGCGGGTGCACGCCGATCTCAATCGCCAGCCGGTTCTGGCTAAGTTCCATCGGCTCCAGGAACTCCTCCAGCAGTACCTCGCCTGGATGGACTGGGCTGAGTTTCTCGGTTGTCATGGTGAGTTCGCTCCGAATGTGTCCTCGTTTTCGTTCTCTCTCGCGGGAGCACGACCGTAACCGTGGAATCGTGAAGAGCCCTCATCTCAATCTTCTCCCAGAAACGGGAGAAGAAGCAAGACACCGCTCCGCATTCGCCCGGGGGTCCAATCAGGGCTCCGGGAACGGTTTGGTTGCGGCTAGGTCTCCGTCGTCAGTGGCCTGTAGTACCATTGGACTTAGATCGACCTAGCCGAGAGCAACGAATGGCCGTCTTAGGCGTGGTAAAGCCGCTGTTGGTGACCCGTCAGCGCCGAGAGGTGATGGTGGCGCTGACGGCCGCGTACATGATGGTCCAGCTCTCGAGCCTGCCGATAGCGCTCGCGTTGCCCAGTCTAGCGGAGCACTTCGAGACCGGCATCGAGGACGCGGCGTGGCTCGTAATCATCTACCTGCTGATGATCGGGAGCCTGGTACTCCTGATGGCCCGCCTCGGCGATCGGTACGGCCACGCCAGGATTTTCTTCGTCGGAATCGTGATCGCCAGCGTCGGCGCGGTCCTCCTAGCGGTCTCGCAGGAGCTCTGGCACCTCGTGGTGCTCAGGGGGATCACAGGCGTCGGGTCGGCCATGATCATGGGGAACGCGAATGCCATCCTGGCCGTCGCGTTCCCGCCAGAAGAGAGGGGTCGCGCCTTCGCCGTCCCCATTATCGGCGCGCGGTTCGGGACGCTGATCGGACTCGCCGTCTTCGGGGCGTTCCTGCATTTCTTCAGCTGGCGGCTGCTCTTCGTGTCGTTCGTGCCGCTGGGTATGATTTCCTTACTCGTCACAATCCCGCTGCTTCGGCAGAAGCGACAGCCGGAAGCCGCGGGCGCGTCGGGTCCCATCGACTGGACAGGTGCACTCCTACTATTCGTCGCAGCCGTGGTGTTCATACTCTCGGGCAGCCACCTCCACAGGGGTGAGGAGTCGTACACATCCTCGGACGCCATCGGCTACCACGTCCCGATGCACTTCCTGTTCCTCTTGCTGGTTGGGGCCTTCATCGTGGTCGAGCGCCGCATCTCGAATCCCGTCGTCGACTTGAGACACTTCCGGGAGACGACATTTTCGCTTTCCCTGGCCTCCAACGTCGTGTACCACGGCTCGATGTTGGGCACAATGACACTGATACCGATCGTAGTCGAAGAGGGGTTCGGTCTGTCCCCCATTTTCGTGACCGTGGTCCTCTTGCCGGGCCAGGCCCTGGGACTCTTCATTCCTATGATCGCCGGATGGATATACGACAAGTACCGGCCGAGGTACCTGCGATTATGGTGCATGCTGCTTATCGCGGGAGGATTTATCATCCTCGGTCAGTCGGCGGCTCAGGTCTCTTTCTGGGTGCTGCCTTTCATCATGATCCCGATTTCAATTGGCACGAACATGTTTAACCCGATCAACAACGCGACGGTGATGAACTCGTTGCCCCTCGAGCACCGGGGCGTCGCGTCCGGGATGCTGGAGACCTCACGAGAGCTGGGGCACGCACTGGGCGCGATGGCCGCCGCCGCGGCGTTGGGAATCGCGATCCCTGCCGGCATCGAACGGCTGCCCTTCGAGGTGTCGAGCGGCTTCTTTTTCGACGGCTTCAAGCTGTCGACAATGGTCGTCGTGGGGACGTTGCTTTTCGGCACGCTGCTGGTCTACTTCCAGAAGCCGGTGCCCCTCGAACCTCAACCGGCACCGGCTCTGTCGGGCGGTGACGGATAACCGCCTGAGCGAGAGGGACGATCCTCTCTTCTCCCTGGCGTTCGACCGGGAGAGTCAGCGAGGGGTCTACCTCATCCCGGACGCGCCCACGATCGCCAACGCCCGTGCACGCTCGTCGGCGGTAAGCGGCGGCACATCGGCCGTCCCGGCGTTGACCTCGAGCTGCGTGCGGTCGTTGGTTCCCGGAATCACCGAAGTGACGCCTTCCGTGTCGATGACGAAGCGCAACGCCGCCTGTACCATCGTTCTCTTGCCGCCCTTAGTGAGAACCCGCAGCTCAGATAGTTTCTCGAAGGCCCCGACCATCTTCTCAGAAGCGAAGTAGTCCCTCCGCATGTCTTCGGGATCGAGCTGCGGCGCCGTGTTGAAGTACTTGCCTGACAGAACCCCCATGGCAAGGGGGCTACGAATCAAGGTCCCAAGGTTCTCCTTCTTGGCAAGCTGGAGGGCGTCACCCTCACCCTGACTCGCCAGGCTGTAACCGACCTGCAGCGTCGCCAGATCACCGAGCCCAAGCAGCTTGCGGATAACATCGGTATCGCCGGTAGAGATGCCTATCCAACGGACCTTGCCATCATTCTTGAGCCGCATCATCGTGTTCATCACGCCCGCAAACATGTCTTCACGTGGATGGGCGTGCATCTGGTAGACGTCGATGTAATCGGTCTGCAGCCGCCGGAGGCTGGCCTCGCACTCGTCGACGATCCCCTGTAAGACACGCGGTTCGTCCCAGTCGTTTTCCAGAAACGGCTGCTTGACCTTGGTAGCCACGACGAACCGGTCTCGCCGGTCTTTCAACGCCTCACCCATGACCTCTTCGCTGTGGCCGCTGCCATAGGTGGTTGCTGTGTCGAGCAGGTTCACCCCCAACGATTCGGCATGGTGGATTGTCGCGATCGACTCTTTGTCGTTGGTCCGGGTCCAGCCGCGGCCGTCGACTACGCCACCAAACTGGCGACACCCCATACCAACAACCGATACCTTCAGGCCCGTCTTTCCAAGGACTCGATACTCCATCACGTCTCCTCTCAGTGTCTAACGCAGAGACATCCGCCCGAACGCCCAAGCTGTACGACGAATCGCGTCGTCTGCTGCCTCACTTCACGATCGTGACCTGGTCCAAAACGTTGCCGTCCACGTCGATGAACTCCATCGACATTGTCTGGTCGTTGACCGTGAACTCCGTGAACCCGAACGAACCCAACGTCTTCACCACGCTCCAGGTGTCGCAGTTGGCGGGCCCGCCGCATGTGGAAGCCTCGTCGTACAGGCTCCGTCCCCCCATCCCGACGGTAAAGTAGATCGGGTAGAGGGGGTTGGTGCAAGTGGAGTACGGATCGGTCCCGCAGCTAGCTGTATCCACAGAAGCACCGCTGTTCCCCACCGGCAAGGTCCGCTCATAGCTGTGCTGATGTCCGGCCAGCCAGACGTCGACGCCGTTTTGTTGCACAAGAGGCTCGAAGACGGCCCGGGCTTCGTCGTCGCTCGAGTGGCTCGGATCTTTGCCCCAGTTGTACAAATTGTAGTGAGCGTAGACTACGGTCCAGTCTATATCCGGATCGGCGCTGGCGGCTTCCAGGTCTGCCTTGAACCACTCGTATTGGGCCTCACCGGGTTTGATCTCTTCGCTGCCCGAGAACGGCTTCCCATGGTCGACACCGGTGTTTATCGAGATGAAGTGGACGTTGCCCCAATCGAAGGAGTACCAGAGCTCAGGCACCTCATTCCTGGGACATCTGGTGCCGGTGATCACGCATATCTCCCCTGGCGGTCTGCCGGGATAGTTGAACCGAGACGTGTAGGTGATCAGATCGTCCGGTTGGAAGTACTCGTGGTTGCCGGCAGCCGTCATGAAGTAGGCCTGACTGGCTACGTCGGCGAGCACTTCGCCGAAGTAGATGTCGACGCATACCTGGTCGTCGCAATAGTAGACATCTCCGGCGAGTAAAACGAGGTCTGGGTCCGTGGCCTCAATAGCGGCCGCTACAGCCCTTGGCCGGCGTGCCACGCCTTGCTCCTCTGTACCATGGTCGGCGTAGGCGATGAAACTGAACGTGCTCGTGTTCCCCTTGGGAAGGGCGGTCTTGAAACTGTACTCCGTGCTCCAACCATCTGTGTCGCTACCGACCTGGTAGTAGTAACGCGTGTCTGGTACGAGGCCTGTGACCTGGGCAACCTGCATGCCTTCAACCGTCGACGATGCTACAAGGTCTGGATAGCTGTATTCCAGACTTTGTGTCGTCGTCTGGTAGTCGCTCGGTGCAATGCCGAACCGGGCGAAGCTGACGGTCGACGAGCCGGTCCTCCACGTGAAGGTAACCTCGGTCGAAGGGTCTCCCGTGGATGTGGATAGATGGACCTGGAGCGGGTTTGGTACTGGGATCTCGAACGTTGTCGGCGGATCAGGCGCCGTCGCCGCGTTGCCGAAGTCGTCCTTGCTAATCACCTGGTAGTAGTAAGTCTGCTCCGGCGCGATGCCGGTCAGAGTGACGGCGTGTGACGTGACGAAGGACTGACCCAACGCGGTGAACGACCCGAGGAGTGCCGTTGTCCCGAACTCAACCTGGGACGTCGCGGGCTCGTCGGTCGTCCATGTGATAGTGACCGCGCCGATGCCCGGAGAAAACGCTATGTCCGAGATCGTCGGGGCAGTCCTGTCGGCCTCCGGAGTATCCTGACACCCGATTTGTACGGTGTCTGCTTCGAAATCATCGAACAGGAAACCCGAGTCGACCGTTGCGCCGTCAGCGCCCAGCCTGAGCCATGAGACCGGGAGCGTTCCGGTATTGAGCCCCTGGCGGTCCACTTCCAGGAACCCATCGACCCAAACGCGTACCCTGCCGATAGTTGGGCTCACACTCACCTGGGTTTCGACGCAGTACCAGTTGTCCAGGACGAAGTTGAACCCGGAGTCCACGAACGAACCGGCGGCGAAGGTATAGAGGTTGTTGTTCAGATCACCCGGTAGCCTTCTGATCGTAAGAGAGCCGACGGTTGAACCGTCCGGGCCGGTGGCGGCCGCAGCGAAGTTCAGATGATCGCCTTGGGACACGTCGGACGCGAGCCTGACGCTGACTTTGGTGTAGATTTCGGTCTCCGGGGAGATCTGTTTCCGAAGATAGGCGTCGTCGTTCGTAGACGCAGTTCCGACGAATAGTCCGAAGCTTCCGTTACGGGCCGCCGTCGTCGTTACCTGGGCAACGTTGCCGGGCTCGGCAAGACTCGATGTCCACCGGGACAGGTCACCAGATTCGAAGTCGTCCGAGAAACCCGCGGCAACGAAAGAGTCTGTCGCGACCGGCTCCACGGCCAGGTTCCCTTCCAAGTCTGCGCTCATGACCTTGTAGTAGTAGGTCGTGCCTCGCGCGAGTCCGGTAAGGGTGATCGAGTGGGCCGTGGCCGGCGTCCCGTCCAGCGCCGACAGCGAGCCGAGACCAGTGGTCGTTCCATAGGTCACCTGCGAGGTCGATGGTTCATCGGTGTTCCAGGTAATTGTTGCTTCGGTGGAACTGAGGGAGACGACTATGCCCGAAATCACGGGAGCTGTGATATCGGCCTCGGCCGTAGTAAAGGTGCCCAGCGGGTCGGGCTCGACAGCTTCGTTGGCGCTCGAATCCCTACTGCTCACCCGAAAATAGTAGGTAGTCGATCCGTTCAACCCGATCAGGGTGACCGAGTGGTTGTTCACCAGGTTCGCGACCTGAGCCCGCGTCGTTCCGAGAGCAGGCGTCGCCCCATACTCCACCTGAGACGTCGCCGGCTCGTTGGTCCTCCACGTGATGGTCGCCCGTTTCGACTCGGCGGAAACGGCAATCTCGGTGATCAAGGGCGGCCGCACGTCGATCGACTCCGGGACTACCGGAGCAAGCACGGGACCGCCGCCCGACGTTCCCACAGGGACGCGCAGCCAGTACGAGAATCGCGGATCGATCTCGGTCGCATACGTGGCGACGCTAAAGCTTGAAATGACCGACACAGAGATCTCACCGGTCGCCGGCACCGGCTCGGCCACGACGTCACGAATATACGCGAAAGCTCGCGACACCAAAGGAATCGGGAGGAGTGCCGCTCGAAACGCTACGTGGAAGGCAGCGTCACGTAGAAGATGCGGCGCCACCAGGTTCCAGCCTGCGCGAAGCTCCTGAATTAGCGGCGGAAACGAGCCGCTGATGGGATCGCCGAGATACGAACCTCGGACCGTCATCTTGATTGGGACCGGTTGCGGCGAGTCGAAGCCCGCGACGTCGACCGAATCGAAGACCTCTACCGCTTGATCGGAGCCTGGAGCGGACACTGTCTCGCGGGTCTCGATCAGCATGCCCTGGTGGGGTCGCATCTCGATAAGCCCGCCTTCGGCCGGCACGTCGCCGCTCAACGGATCTGGACTGTCGAACGAGACCCAGCCACCATCACGGTCGAACTCATAGCTGGACACGCTCTTGATGACGTCGCTTAGCTTTACGGGCCTACCCAATGTCGTTTCGAACTCTGTGGAAGCGTTGAGCACCGGCTGCTGCATGAGATTTGCGATGCTGGGGTCGTCGGGGACCAGCGCGAGTCCTGTGAGGTTCGGGCCGGGGAAAAGAAAGAAGTTCCGACTCGTCCGAGCAGCGACTACGTCTAGCGTCGTGGTGACCGTTGTGGTTCCGGTGCCGTAGACAAGGTCGAATGTCAGCTCCATCGGCCCAAATGGTTGACCGCGCGGTACATCGGTCAGCCATGCGTGCGTGACAGCCTTGGAGCGCACCTCTCCCAACCCGTGCATCTTGACCAGGATCTCCGGTACCTGTCCTATGGGAACCAAGGTCTCGAGTACCGGGGCCGTCTGTGTTGTAGTCAAAATGTCCGATAGGCCGAGCGCCGTCGAGGTCGAGGCCGCAACTACGACGAAGTACCGGTCGCCGTGCACCGCGTCGCCCTCGCTGGTTATGGTTACTGCCTTCGCCGCTGGCTCGTCGTCCCTGATCGTTATACTGCCGCGATCATTCGGTACGGCAATACCGACGCTTCCTTCTAAGCCCGAATCCACCGAAGGACACCGATGGACGGCGTGAGGGCAGCGGAAGGGGGTGGGTGAGGGAGCTACAGGGGGGATGGCCTGGGGTCTTGGGGTAGATGGGAGGCCGGCGGCCGGTCTTCAGTCGCCGCACAGGGCCCCTAAGGCCCTATGCGGGAGTTGCGATGCGCGGGAAGGCGAGAGGATACGCAGCAGGGGACTCTCGCGACCGGGGTGGCGCGAGATTGCGGGGACGTTGGGTCAGTTGCAGGCTGGCTGTCAGGCTGGGAACGGAATGGCTTGCAGCCGGGCCAAGGCGCGACTGAACTGGGTTTCCCAAGGCCAGCGCCGGGGGAGATGCAAAGTGAGGCGGCGCGCCGAGCGGGTGATCCGTCCCACCAGAGCGAAGACCCGCCGCCTGAGGGTCTTGGTGATCACGGTCCGCTCGCCCAGACCAATCCGCGCCGTCCAGCGGGCCAGGTTATGCGCCATCACCTGGACCGCCAGCCAGGCGCCGTTGGCGGCGAAGCGCGCCGACGGCATGTGGTTCAGCCCGACGCCGTACTTGAGGTCGCGTATGGCGTTCTCGACCTCGGCGTGGCGGCGATGATCGGCCTCCAGTTCCAGCGTCTCCCCATCGCGGTCGGTGATGAAGGCGTGATAGCTGTATCTGGCGAAGAGGGCGAGCTGGGAACCGGGCGTCGGCTTCACCCGCCGGACAATGAGCCGCACCGGCGCGGCGTCCGGCTTGGTCTGGAACGGGGTGTAAGTCGTCTCGGCGACATCGGCGGCGCCGTCCGTCCAGTAGGGAATGGGAGTCCAGTCCTCCTGTGGTATCGCCTCGATCAGGTCCCGCAGGCTGGCGCGCTGGCGGATGGTGATAGAGAAGCGGACATCCATTTCCCGGCAGGCGGCAACGACAGTGTGGGCGTAGAAGCCGCTGTCGGCCCGCACCGTGAGTTGTCCCCTGGCCCCGCCGTAGCGCACCCGCCCCACCGTCTCACGCAGGAAGTGGGCGGCGCCACGGGCGGTGTTGGCCCGGCCCTCGCGCAGCCGGGACATCAGCACCTCGCCGGTGCCGGCGGCAATGGCCAGCAGCGGGTGATAGCCGCGGGCGCCGGTATAGCCGTGGTGGCGCGCTCCCTCCTTGGCCAGTCCATAGGTCTCGCAGATGGTCGAGTCCAGGTCGATGGTCAGGGGCGAGTCGCCGGGTCCGGCCCCAGCGGCCCAGGCCCGGGCCAACAACTGGCGGCTCACGCGGTCGAGTTGACGGACATGCCCCCACCGGAAGCTGCGCAGGAAGGTCCCCAGGGTGGATGGCGCCTTGACCACGCAGCCTAGAACACCGACCGTCCCACCAGCGCGCAGCGCATCGGCGTCGTCGATGCAGTCGCCGCCTGCCAGCGCGGAAGCGACCAGCGTCAGCATCTTGTCCCCAGTGTTCGCCCGTCCCGGCGCTCCGCCGAGGTCAAGGTGATGGTCGACGAGTTCCCGCAGGCCCAGGTGCCGGGCTAGGGTGGCCGGCAGGAGCAGGCCGGCATTGGCCACCAGGCGATGGTCGTCAAAGACGATGCGGATACGGTCGGGTTTGTTCTGTGGCAGCATCTATTGGGTGCTCCTTGTTTCCGGGCGGGTTTCTGTTCCAAAACCATTATCCCAGATTCAGAGGAGCACCCGCTGGCTTCTTCAAGGGCTGTCCCCAAGGACGTCCTTCGGTGGATTCGGGCTTAGCCCGAATCCACCGACGGACAGGGATGGACGACGTGAGGACAGCGGAAGGGGGTGAGGGAGTTACAGGCGTGATGATCCGGGCTCGAATTTGGGTAGACGGGAGGTTGGCGGGCGGTCTGCAGGCGCTTTTGGGGGCACCGATGGCGGCCTACAGTGGCTGTGGCGAGCCAGATGGCGGGATAGGACACGGCAAGAGGCGCTCGCGGACTGGGCTGGCGCGAGTTTGCGGGGACGTTGGGTTGGCTGGTGGGTCAGTGGCGGACGGGCTCCGTCAGGCTGGGAGTGGAATGGCTCGCAGTCGGGCCAGGGCGCGGCTGAACTGCTCCTCCCAGGGCCAGCGCCGGGGAAGCTGCAGGGTCAATCGGCGTGCCGAGCGGGTGATCCGTCCGGCCAAGGCAAAGACCCGTCGTCTGAGGGTCTTGGTGGTCACGATCTGCTGACCCAGGCCGATGCGGGCTGTCCAGCGGGCCAGGTTGTGCGCCATCACCTGTACCGCCAGCCAGGCGCCGTTGGCGGCGAAACGGCCCGAGGGGAGATGGTTCAGCCCCACGCCGTACTTGAGGTCGCGTATCGCATTCTCGATCTCGGCGTGACGGCGATGATCGGCCTCCAGTTCCAGCGTCTCCCCGTCCCGGTCGGTGATGAAGCCGTGATAGCTGTAGGTGGCGAAGAGAGCCAGTTGAGAACAGGGCGCCGGCTTCACCCGCCGGACGATGAGCCGTACCGGCGCGGCGTCCGCCTCGGCCTGGAACGGGGTGTAGGTGGTCTCGGCCACATCGGCGGCGCCGTCCAGCCAGTAAGGAATCGGCGTCCAGCCATCTTCGGGTATCGCCTCGATGAGATTCCGCAGGCGGGCGCGCTGGCGGATGGCGATGGAGAAGCGGACATCCATCCGGCGGCAGACGGCGACCACGGCGTGGGTATAGAAGCCGCTGTCGGCCCGCACCGTGAGTTGGCCCCTGGCTCCGCAGTAGCGCACCCGCCCCACCGTTTCACGCAGGAAGTGGGCAGCGCCGCGGGCGGTGTTAGCCCGGCCCTCGCGCAGGCGGGCCATCAGCACGTCGCCGGTGCCGGCGGCGACGGCCAGCAGCGGGTGATAGCCCCGCGCACCGGTGTAGCCGTGGTGGCGGGCGCCCTCCTTGGCCAGTCCGTAGGTCTCGCAGATCGTCGAATCAAGGTCGATGGTGAATGGTGCGTCGCCGGGTCCGGCACCGGCCTTCCAGACCCGGGCCAGCAACTCGCGGCTCACCCGGTCCAGTTGGCGGACATGGCCCCACCTGAAGCTGCGCAGGAAGGTGCCCAGGGTGGAGGGAGCCTTAGCCGTGAAACCGAGCACGCGGGCGGTCCCGCCGGCGCGCAGCACATCGGCGTCGTCGATGCAATCTCCGCCGGCTAGGGCGGAGGCCACCAGGGTCATCATCTTGTCGCCGGTGTTCGCCCGGCCCGGCGCGCCGCCGAGGTCGAGGTGCTTCCGGAGGAGTTGGGGCAGGCCAAGGCGCAGGGCGAGGGTGGCGGGAAGGATCAGCCCGGCATTGGCCACCAGGCGGTGGTCGTCGAAGGCGATTTGGATGCGGTCGGGGTGGTTACGTGGTAGCATCTATCGGGTGCTCCTTTTCTGGGACCGGTTTTCTGTTTCAAAACCATTATCCCAGATTCAGAGGCGCACCCTTTTGTTTCTTCAGCAGGCCTCCTACACGCCGTCCTTCGGTGGATTAGGGCTTAAGAGTAGAGGCCGCCAAGAAAGGGACGCTCCACTCGGATGAACTGGCGGCGTTCGCGAGGCACTGCGCCAAACGGGCCGTCACCTGCGTAACCTTCAACTATGACGATGTTCTAGATGAGTTCCTATTGAGATTTGGTTATGACTACCGACCGACCAAGTGGCAACTCTGGAGTCCGGACCAGGGGTATGGTTTCTACTGTAGGCCTTCAGAGCTAACAATTCGAGATGTCGGCGCGCGTTTTACGGACGTTCCGTCCATGATGTTGTTGAAACTCCACGGTTCCTTAAACTGGCGTCCAAAGTTAGGCTACGGGCGTCCCTACGTCGTGGACGCGATAACCCACCACGAACCGTGGTTCGGGTTACCAGTGAATGACCCGCGAGCCGCGGAATCGATTGAGCGGCATCTAGAGCCGGAACCGTTCTTGGTACCTCCTGTCCTGCTCAAGTCGGCCCTCGTAGAGCAACCAATACTTAGGGTCGTTTGGCGTCGGGCCTACGTCGCGCTATCGTCAGCTCAACGAATCGTTTTCATTGGATACTCGTTCCCGATCACCGACATCGCCGTAGGAACGCTCTTTGATGAAGCGCTGAAAGACCTTCCTCGTGAGGACATCTCGGTGGTCAACCTCGCCGCGAACGACAGCGAGAAGAAGCGGATCAAGACCGCCTACCGGGCCAAACTCGGTGAAATCCCAGACGAGATGTTCGACTTCCGAGGTGCTCTGGAATGGTCGGGGGACTTGGCCGCGTAGTTGCCTAACATGCCGCTTTCTCAGTTCCATCCGCTCGTACAAGCCTGGTTCCGGGAGCGGTTTGATGCGCCTACCGAGGCGCAGGCCCAGGGGTGGCCAGCCATCGCTCAGGGGCGCCACACCCTTATCGCGGCGCCGACGGGGTCGGGTAAGACGCTGGCGGCGTTCCTCACGTGTCTCGACGGGCTGGTGCGCGAGGGCCTGAATGGCGGCCTGCCGGACCAGACCCAGGTCGTTTACGTCTCGCCGTTGAAGGCACTGTCGAATGACATCCACCGCAACCTAGAGGACCCGCTAGAGGGGATCAGGTCACTGGCCGAGAGCGCGGGCACTCCCCTGCCCGACATCCGGGTTGCCGTACGCACCGGGGATACGCCGCAGAGAGAGCGGCAGGCGATGGCCAAAAGGCCGCCTCACGTGCTCATCACGACCCCGGAATCGCTGTACATCCTTCTGACGTCGAGGAGCGGGCGGGCGGCCCTGAAGGGCGCGCAGACGCTCATTCTCGACGAGCTACATGCGGTCGCGAGTAACAAGAGAGGGTCGCACCTTAGCCTGTCGGTCGAGCGCCTATGCGAGCTTGCGGACGGCCCCATCACGCGCATCGGCCTGTCGGCCACTCAGCGTCCCATCGATGAGGTGGCCCGCTTCCTGGTTGGTATGGACTCGATAGGGCCCGACGGCAAAGCCGACTGCCTTGTCGTGGACACTGGCCACGCCCGCGAGGTCGACCTCGAGCTGGAGCTTACGGAGGACGAGATCGGGCCCATCGCGACCCACGAGCAGTGGGACCGAGTGCTCGACCGCATCGCCGAACTGGTTACGAGCCACGACACTACCTTGCTATTCGTCAATACCCGTCGGCTCGTCGAGCGGCTAGCCCACCAGATGACGCAACGCCTCGGTGAGGAAGCCGTAGTCGCTCACCACGGCAGCCTGTCTCAGGAAATACGACACTTTGCGGAGCAGCGCCTTAAGGAAGGCAAGGTCAAGCTCTGCGTCGCCACGTCGTCGCTGGAGCTGGGCATAGACATAGGAGCCGTCGATCTGGTGTGCCAGGTCGGGTCGCCTCGCTCTATCGGGTTGCTGCTGCAACGCGTCGGACGCTCGGGCCACTCGCTCAAAGGCACTCCTAAGGGGCGGCTGTTCCCGCTGACTCGCGACGAGCTGATCGAGTGCATGGCGCTGATCAGAGGGTTCCGCCGAGGCAACCTGGACACTCTGTCGATACCTCCATGGCCGTTGGACGTGCTGGCGCAGCAGATCGTCGCCGAGTGCGCGGCCAGGGACTGCGACGAGGATTCTCTGTACGAGCTGGCCCGCCGAGCATACCCGTACAGGGAGCTTCCGCGGCAGCGTTACGAACAGGTACTCGAAACGCTCTCGGAGGGCGTCGCCGCTCGCGAGGGGCGGCGGTCCGCTCACCTGCACCGCGACAAAATCAATCGCAGGCTGCGTGGCCGACGGGGCGCCCGCCTCAGCGCTCTGACTAACGGGGGCGCGATACCGGACAACTCCGACTATGACGTTATCGCCGAGCCGGAGAACGTATTCGTCGGCACGGTCAACGAAGACTTCGCCATCGAGAGCATGCGCGGCAACATCTTCCAGCTTGGCAACACGCCGTGGAGAATATTGCGGGTCGAGAACGGGCGTGTGCGAGTCGAGGATGCTAGGGGTTCTCCACCTACTATCCCCTTCTGGTTCGGCGAGGCGCCGGGCCGCACAACGGAGCTGTCCGACGAGGTATCCGACCTACGGGAGGAGCTATACCGCCGAGTCGAGACGGAGGACGGCCTGCGCTGGCTTACCGAAGACCTCGGCTTCTCCAAAGACGCGGCCGAACAGGCCTACGCGTACATCGAAGAGGGCGTGAGGATTCTCGGTACCGTGCCCACGAAGAAACGCGTCATCGCGGAGCGCTTTTTCGACGAGTCGGGCGGGATGCAGCTGATCATACACGCGCCCTTCGGGTCTCATATCAACAAGGCGTGGGGGATGTCCCTGCGCAAGGAAATCTGTCGAGCCTTCGACTTTGAACTGCAGGCCTCGGCCACCGAGGACGGCGTCAACCTGTCGCTTGGGCCGTCGATGTCGTTCCCGCTCGCCGACATCTACAGCTACGTCAAAGCCGGCAAGACCGAAAAGACGTTGACTCAGGCAGTGCTTCAGGCGCCTCTGTTCGGGATACGGTGGCGCTGGGATGCATCGCGGGCGCTGGCGCTGCTGCGGTTCTCGGGGGGCAAGAAGGTACCGCCGACGCTGCAACGCATGCGCTCCGACGACCTGCTGGCCGCCGTATTCCCGGCCCAGGTCGCCTGCCAGGACAACGCTCCGCCGGGCGACATCGAGGTGCCGGATCATCCGATCGTGTTCGAGACATTGCGCGACTGCCTGACGGAGGCGATGGACGTCGAGGGCTTCGACGAGGTGCTGACCGCGATCGAGAACGGTGACATCGAGGTGTTCGCAAAGGACACGGTACAGCCGTCGGCCTTCAGCCATCAGATACTGAACGCCATGCCCTACGCGTTCCTCGACGACGACGGCGAGATACAGGAGCGGCGGTCGAGGGCCGTGGCCCTTCGGCGGGCACTGCCTGACGACCAGCGCGATCTCGCATCCCTGGACCCCGAAGCAATCGAGAACGCGTCTCGGGACGCCTGGCCGCTGGTACGGGACTCCGACGAGCTCCACGATGCACTGCTGACGCTAGGGGTCGTGCCGGAGCAAGACATTGGGCGCGGCGCGGGCCCGATCGAGTCCGACATGTGGACGACCTGGTTCCGCGAGCTGGTCGAAGACGGCCGCGCCACGGTAGCTCACTATGGGGACGGACACGCGGCCTGGGTGGCCAGCGAACGAGCGCTGCTGGTAAGCGCGGCGTTCCCGGACGTGCGGTTCGACCCCGAGCCGCCGTCGGTCGCGACTAACGGGCACCGACCGACCCAGGACGAGGCTGAGCTCGTTCTGGTCCGGAGTCGTGTGGAGTCCGTCGGACCGTTTACGCCTGAAGAGTTGGCCGCCGCCCTCGGAATGAGACGCGCGGCGGTCGACATCGCCCTGGCCAACCTTGAGGCGACGGGCAACATCCTGCGGGGCAGTTTTACCCCTGGCCGTGAGGAAGAGGAGTTCTGCGACCGTCGCATCCTGGCCCGGATTCATCGCGAGACCCTGGGCAGGCTCCGTCGAGAAATCGAGCCGGTACCCGCGGCGACGTTTGTTCGGTTCCTTCAGCGATGGCAGCACGTCGACCACAGATCGCAGCTCAGCGGTGAGGGCGGCATCATCGAGGTGGTCGAGCAGCTTCAGGGCTTCGAAGCGGCGGCCGGCGCCTGGGAGTCAGAAATATTGGCCGCCCGGTTGGCGAAGTATGAGTCAGCCACGCTGGACAACCTGTGCCTCTCGGGCGAGGTAGTGTGGGGCCGCTTCAGTCGCCGCCTTGGGGACGAAACGCTCGTAAGGAGCCGGGGCGCGCTGACGCGGTCGGTGCCGATCTCTTTGGCGTTGCGGGAGGCACTTCCGTGGTTGCTGGAAGAGCCGAGCGGTGAGGTCGAGCAGATCGGGGCAACCGGCGAGGTGCTGGAGTTCCTGGCTCACCGCGGAGCGTCGTTCCTACCGGACATCGCGGCCGGCACCCGCAGGCTCCCCACCGAGGTGGAGGACGCGCTTTGGCGGCTGGCGGCCGCAGGGCTCGTGACGTCGGACGGCTTCGCTCCGTTGCGAGGTATGGTCGATGGGACGACCAAGCGCGCTCGGCAATCTTCGAGGGCCAGGCGCGCTCCCAGAAGACGGCGACCGACGAGCCGTTGGTCTCTGTTGCGGTTCGACACGCTCACCATGAACGGAGGCGAGCCTGTCCTGAGCTCTGTCGAAGGGCTCGCCAACAGCAATGGAGGGAGCACAAACGGCAATGGCGTATCCCGAAACGGCGGTACCAACGGAAAGGACGCCACCCAACATCACTCCGACCAGGTGAGGCCGAGTGTTGCCCAAGCTATAGTCCAGCGTCCGGAACGGGACGCGGCACGTGCTGCCGCCGAAGTGGTGGAGAAGCGAGCGTGGCAACTCCTGCACCGCTACGGCATCGTATTCCCGGAGGTGCTGGCACGGGAGACCTCGACGCCTCGGTGGCGAGACCTGCTGAGGGTCTATCGCCGCGCCGAAGCCAGGGGCGAGATTCGCGGCGGACGGTTCGTGGCCGGGTTCGTTGGCGAGCAGTTCGCGCTACCCGAAGCCATCGATACAATGCGCCAGGTGCGTAAGGCAGTTCCAGACGGACGGCTAGTAGCCCTCTCGGCGTGCGACCCCCTCAACCTGGCGGGGCTCCTGACACCAGGCCCCAAGGTAGCAGCTCTGCGTGGCAACCGGGTCGCGTTCCGGGACGGCATTCCCGTCGCGTCGCTGCAGGGCGGCGAGGTGCAGTGGCATGGCGAGGTGGATGAGGGCAGCCGGCCGGCTATCGTGGACGCGCTTGCAGGCCGAAGCGACGGGGCGGCTACTCTGCCGAGACGCTCGCGATCTTTGTCCGCGCTCGGCTAGAAAGCATCGCGTGAGCCGCGCATGGTAGACTCTGACGGATTCTTCGTAGGTTGAACGAGGAGGGATCCGATGAAGTTCAACGAGGCGTCCGCGACGATCAACGCGAGTCCCGAAACGATCTGGGCGATCCTGACAGACGCATCCGGCTACACCGAGTGGGGACTCAGCACTCGTGAGCCTAGATGGCCAGATCGCGTTAGGCGAGAAGCTGAAAATGGTCGCCGAGGCCAACCCAGGGCGCAGCTTCGTGGCCAAGGTGGTGGAATTCACTCCCAACGAGTCTATGACATGGTCCGGCGGCATGCCGCTGGGGCTATTCAAGGGCGTGCGCACCCTTAAGCTCACCCCAGAAGGTGAAGGCACGACTAGATTCGACATGCGGGAAGAGTACACAGGCCTGATGCTGCCGATGATCTGGAAATCGATGCCCGACCTTGCGCCGTCCTTCGACCAGTTCGCGAATGGACTGAAGGAGAAGGCCGAGAGTTCGGGGTAACCCTCACTCCTTCGATTGACTCAGGACAGGCCTAGCCCTCTCCCGCGGGAAGAGGGGACTTCTGATCCCCTCCTCAATTCTCCCCGGTGGCGGAGGAGGTAAGGGTGCGCTAGTTCAACGCCACCTTGTCGACGGCGGTGGCGGGGACCCAGCCCTGCAGCTCCTCTCCCGGTAGGGAGATTCGCGCCCAGCTACCCCGCTCGTCGAGTACGCTGACCTCGGCACCGTCGTGGAGCTTGAACTCCGCGATGTACTGAGGGCCCGGACCGCTAACCACGTCGACCACCGGCTCGACGATTACGCCGTCGTCGTCAGTGCCGTCGAAGTAGAGCTGCCCGCCGAACAAGACCGCGGAAACAGCAAGAAGCACGCCTACCACAACCGTCGCCCGCCACACGACGGCCCGTCGGCCGACGGGGCGTCCGAACATATACGCCAACAGCAACGCGACGAGCAAGGACCACAGGAACAGCGACAGCAGGCCCACCTCGGTCACAGTGAGCCACGACAGTGCCGCAGCCACGAACTTGACGACCGTCGCCTGTTGCGTTGTTTCGATCTGGTCCGCGGTCTGCGCCCTCGCGAGCTCGAGGTTGGCTGCTACGTCCACATCTCGCGGCGAGGCTTGCTTCGCGCGAAGGTAGTTGAGGATCGCCCGGCCGGTCTCTCCGGACTTGAAGTAGGCATTGCCCAGGTTGTAATAGAGGGCCGGATCACGGGCGCCCGCATCGACGAGCTGCTGGTAGGCGAGCGCCGCCTGGTCGTGTCTGCCGCTCTCGTACAGCAGATTGGCCGCAGCCATAGGCTCGGCGTCGCCGGGCGACTGAGCCAACACGGCAGTAGGGAGCGCCAGGACAAGGGCGATTTTCGCGACGGCCGCAAGGCCCGACCAGCGCATCATGTGCCTAGGTCCTCGTCCAGGTCGGCGATGAGGGCTTCGGTCTCATCGAGGAGCTCGCCACCTGTCGCGTCGGCGGCGGCGGGCGCATACCTCCCTCCTTCGGCGCTGGTCAGGGATGACTCGACCCGACTTATGAGCTCGGCCGCCACTCCTCTACCCTCCAGGATCTCCCCTAGTCGATCTCGGGTCATGCCTGTGACGGTGACGTCAAGCCTGTCAGATAGGTAGCCGGCCAACGCCCGTTCGGCGGCTTCGTAGGGGTCCGTGTCGCTGTTGCGGGCGTAGTCGATGGTACGTCTCGCGGTCCTCGACGCGTTGAGGCTTCGGGCGACGCTCGGGTCCCCTTTCTGACGCCGGGCCGTCCATTTCAGGCCGACGCCCGCCGCCAGAGCTATTAGAGGCAACGCCCATGCGACCCAATAAAGACTCTGTTCGTTCAGTGGACGGCTCTCCGTCCGCAACTCGGTGGGCGCCGGCTTGATGTGCCTGATGTCGGAGGCGAAGCGTTGGACGCCTTCCTTCGCGGCGTTCGGCAATGGCACCAGAGGGGACTCGGTATCCCCAGGCTCGACGGACACTCGAATAGCTTGCGTACTGGCGGTGACGTAGTCCTCGCGCTCAGGGTCAAAGAAGGTATAGGAGATCGGTGGGATGGTGTAGCTACCCGGGGCCGCAGGGATCATCAAGCGCTCGTATTCACGGCTTCCGACTATTCTTGAGTTAACACGTCCCGATTGGGTCGAGGCTCCCACCTCGAATATCCTCCAGCGCGGCATGTCGGGCCAGACGGGGTCGGGCAGGGTGTCCAGGGCGCCTTCGCCTTTGATCCGCACGGTCAACGTCAGTGGCTCATTCACTCGTGCCGACGTAGAGTCGATCTCGGATTCGATCGTGAAGCGTCCGACCGCACCAGTGAATCCTGCAGGTGCGCCGACCGGCATAGGCTTGACAGCAAGGGCTACAGGGTTGGTCTCGAGGACTTGACCCCTTTGAAGGGGGTTTCCTGGGATCGTCAGTTTCGCCGGTGCAATCTCCGCTGGGCCAGCAACAACCGGGAACAGTATCGATTGCCGCTCGTTTACCTGGTACTGCCGACCGCCCTCTTGGATCTGGTAAGTGTTCCCATACGGGGTTTGGCCACCCCGGAATCTTATGAAGTCCGGCTGGATGTAACGAGGCCTATTGAAAGAGAGGAAGCGCTCTGTGCTATAGAACCGAAACGTGTAGATGACCTGTTCGCCGACGTACGGATTGGGATTGTCCACTATCGCGTCAACGAAGAAGTCTTGGCCTGTGAGCTTCGGTGCGCTTGGCGTCTGTACCACCGGGTCCGGAATCGGCTGGACGTTGGTGCCGCCCTGGGAAACACTAAGGGTGATCGGATCCGTACGGTACATTTGCCCGTCGACTACTACAGAAACTGAGCCGATGGTTACCTTTCCTGTCCTGGTCGGTTGCAGGCGATAGCGATGCACGAGTTGGGCCGACGTCCTTTCGTTCAACGTAATTAGAAACGTGCTAGGAGACGGCCCGCTGACCAGCAGAAGTCCGTCCAGGGAGGGCTCGGAGGGCTCAGCGATGGAGCCGGAGGTGATAACTTCGACCTTGAAGTCGACGATCTCGTCCATTGGGAGTGCCGTTCGGTTCACGGTAGCGCTTATCGTGGGCGCCTGAGCACGGGTAATTCCTGGCAACAGAGCTAGCGTCGCCACAGCTAGAAAAGCAGCCGCTGTCATTGATGCGTGTCGGGATATCGGAAGTGCTGACGTTTGTTTCAAACGGCTGGCCTGTCTCACGGCTCGTTACCAGTCCTGTTCTGGGGCTGGGCGCCTTACTACGTATCTTCCCTGGAGCCGTCCGCGAAGAGTCTCGGTGTCCCCAGCGAAGGACTCGAGGAGCTGTCTCGCCTGGTCTTCGGTCAATGCAGTCGGCGCCTGCGGGGCCTGCTGCTCTGGGTCGCCGGCCTGCGGTTGGCTTTGCTGTTCCTGCTGGTCCTGTTGGGCCGCCTGCTGTTGGTCGCTCTGTTGCTGATCGTCTTGTTGCTGGTCGCCTTGCTGTTGTTGGTCAGACTGTTCGTCCGGGTCCTCCGGCTGCTCTCCCTCCTGCTGTTCGCTCTGCGGCTGTTCGTCCTGCTGGAGTTCGGGCTGTTCGAGCTGTCGTAACGCCAGTTCCAGGTTATGTTTGGCGTCGAGGTCGTCTGGGGCGAGGCGCAATGCCTCTTTGTAGGCTTCGACGGCCTCCTCGTACTTCTCGGTCTGAAAGTAGGCGTTGCCGAGGTTGAACACGCTTTGTCGGGCCAGGTCTTCATCGGCCTTGAGGAGAGCGTCCGTGTAGCCTTTTTCAGCGTCTTCGTATGTCTCTGCCCGGTATTTGGCGTTGGCGGAATTGTAGTCTGGCTCGGCGATTTTCGGGGCTTGCTCGCCGGCTTCTTCGTAGGCTTGAACGGCAACCCCGTAGTCGCCGGTCTCGAAGGCCTCATTGCCCCGCTGGTTGGCCTGGGGCACGGCACGACCACAGGCTACCAATCCCAGCAACACGAACCCGAGAAGGGCCAAGCGTCGAATCATGAGCCGAACCTCGGGAGTATACGGCTGAGTCGGGGACGGGCGCCGGTACGGTCGGGTACCAGCTCAGCCGCAATCAGCGCGAGCAGGGCGCCCACTAAGAACAGCTGGAACCTCTCCACGTTCCGGGTTTGGAACTCGCTCTGCACACTCTCTTTCTGGAGGCCGTTGAGCTCCGTGGTGAGCTCGTCGACGGAGCTGCCGTCGCCCCTTGCCCGGTAGTACTTGCCGCCTGTTTCCCGCGCGATCAGCTGAAGCGTTACCTCGTCGAGTTTGGAGAGGACGACCTCGTCATTGTTATCCCGTTTGTAGGTAACCTCGCCATCGTCGCCGTACTCCGGAATTGGGACGCCCTCTGGTGTGCCGAACCCGACAGTGTAGATCACGGTGTCCTGCTCGAAGGCACGCTGGGCAGCCGCGACGGGGTTACCCTCGTGGCCCTCGCCGTCCGTCATGATTATTATCACCTTCTGGCTGGCGCGTTGTTGATTGAAGGCGGCGAGAGCGACATCGATAGCTTCACCTATGGCCGTGCCAGGTCTGGTGATCATCCTCGGGCCTGCCTCGTCCAGGAAAGTATGAGCTGTACTGTAGTCAAATGTCAGAGGGAATTGAAGGAAAGCGGCTCCTGAGAAAAGGACCACCCCTAGCTCGTCCCCCCTCAGCTGTCCCATCAGGTCGACGATTTCGAGCTTGGCGCGGCTAAGCCGGTCTGGCTTCACGTCCTCCGCCAGCATGCTCTTGGAGACATCGAGAGCGACCACAATCTGGACCCCCTGACGCTGGACGACCTGCACCTCGCTTCCCCACTGCGGGCGCGACAACGCGACGACTGTCAGCGCGACAGCCGTGAACCACAGTATGGTCTGCAGGCGTCTTCCTCGCCAATTAACCGCCGAGCTGAGTCTTTCGATCAACGCCGGGTCACCGAGCCTGGACATGACGGCACGTCGGCGGCGTGCGACCCACCCAAGGAATAGCGCGGCGACCGGCAGCCCCAGTAGCGCGTATAGCAAGCCAGGCTCTGCGAAGGTCATATCGACCTCACCCCAGGTCCCTCGAGGTATGCCGAAAAAGGAGGACTTGCCGTGGCACGATGCGCCAGCATCACGGTACCCTCCTAAAGACGGTGTGGCGTAGAAGTAGCTCGATGGCCAACAATGCCAGAGCCGGGATGATCAGTCGACCGGCCAACTCGTCGAACCTGGTATAGACGTCGACTTCGACATCAGACTTCTCAAGGGAGTCGATTTCGTCGTAGACCTGTCTGAGACCGGCCATATCGGTGGCGCGAAAGTAACGACCGTTCGTGATTTCAGCGATCTCACGAAGAGTATCCTCATCGAGGTTGCTGGGCCGGTACCTGACGCTGGTCCTGCCAAAAAAGTCACGCGTGGGGACCGGCGACGGTCCCGGCTTTCCGGCGCCGATGGTGTATACCTTGATCCCTAGCGCCTGCGCGGCGATCGCGGCAGTGTGTGGATCGATGTCACCGGTGTTGTTGGAACCGTCCGTCAACAGAACGATCACCTTGCTGGCAACTGTCGAGTCCTTGAGCATGTTCGCGGCGGTGGCGAGGCCCATGCCGACGGCTGTCCCGCTGTCGATAGGCAGTTCGGACGAGAGCCGCACCTCGCGGACCAGCCTTCCAAGGACGTCGTGGTCGACCGTTGGGGGACTCTGGATGAAGGCCTCGCTGGCGAACACCACGAGTCCAATCCTGTCGAACCGACGGCCCTCGATAAAATCCTCGATTACCTCCTTGGAGGCTTCGAGCCGGTCCTGAGGCTGGAAGTCCAACGCCGCCATGCTACCCGAGATGTCCAGAGCCAACGCGATGTCGACGCCTTCGCCTCTGACTATCTCACGACCTTCTACGGCCTGCGGTCGGGCCAACGCGACAATGACCAGGGCCAGGGCCGCGAGCCGGAGTGCGGCAAGCGCAGGCCGTAGTACCAGCTTCCACGACTTCGAAAGGGGAGCGATGAGCCGCGTGTCGGCGTAGTACATGGCGGAAGGACGGACGCGTTTGCCGGGCCAGTAAGCCATCGCCGCGAGAAGCGGTACCACCAGGAGCAGGATCAGGACCCAGGGAGCAGCGAATTGGAACGTCATGCCGTCTCTACCAGAGGGCTCGCCTGGAGCTCAGGAGTGGGCGCCGGCCGGGTCGCCAGCACGAAGTCTCGGGCCCTAACCGTGAACTCACGTCCGTCTTCGACGGCGGGCCTGAACCTGGCGAACTTCACTAAATTGGCGTCAAACATCATCTCGACGACGTTGCCGGAGTCGTCGGCTCCTATGGGCGAATCGAGGAGGCCCAGGCGAATCTCGTCGGTGGTATGGTCCAGCGAGGGCACCTTAAAACCGTCTTCCAGATATCTGCGGACGCATTCGGACACCAGCGAGTAGTGACCCTTGAAGTCGCCCTGCCCGGGCAGGTCCATTCCCTCGATCGTATCCAGGTCCTCTAGGGCCACCTGGTAGGCAGGACGCGTATCGAGAATGGAAGCCGGTCCAAGCCCTACTCCGGACCGACGTGCGGCAAGGATATAAACCCCGACGCCCGCCGCGGCCACGAGCAGAGCGCCGCCAAGGATCCACGGCCATAGGGGCGGAACGTTGAGATCCGCCTGGGACTTGATGTCGCGAAGTTCGCCATCATCCTCTGCAAGCACCGGCCGGACCTTGAACAGCATCCTCGGCGTCGTTATCTCGAAGACCTCGCCGTCGGCGCGCCTCACGGTGATCGACGCTTCCGGAGTCTCGAAGTCGCCAGGCGCGAACAGGGTCACCTCGATCCGTTGTTCCGTCGTCTTGAGGCCGCTCTCGTCTGCCGTAACCGTCGCCGCGCCCTGTGCGAGCACCTCGAAATCGCCCCACTCGGTCGGGAGTCTGGGCAAGATGACCTGATAGCCTTCCGGGTGGGTAACAGCCAAGACTAACTCAACACGGTCTCCAACATTGAGCTCGCGTATATTCGCAGTCAGGTTGACGGTGGTATCGGCGGCCGATTGTGCCCACGCCGGTGGCGTCAGGACGACGAAGACTGCGGCGATAGCCGGCGACAGCGCGATCTTAGCGAGCATATCGTTCGATTCTCGGGCGGACACGTAGGGGCGGACCTGCGTGTCCGTCCGATTTGGGCGATACCATCACGTCAGCGCGACAGGCGGCGGGCGCGTTCTTTGAAGAACGCCGTCAGGCCCGAAACGTAGTCGCGGTCGGTATTCACGTTGATTCGATCGACCCCGGTTTTCGAGAAGACCTGGAGCTTCGCCTGGTCGAAGCGGGCAACCCGATGGGCAAACACATTCCGCCAGGTCCGGTTGCTGGTATCTACCCACTCGACTTCGCCTGTCTCAGCGTCTTCGACCGCGAGAAGGCCTACATCTGGCACCTGCCGCTCGAGGGGGTCGTTGAGGTCGATAGCAACGACGTCGTGGTGGCGACTGGTCACGAAAAGCTGCTGCCTATAGGTCTCGGGTTCGGCCAGGAAGTCGGAGAGGAAGAAAACGATGCTGCGTCGTTTCAGAGCGCGGTTCACGGTGTCGAGAGCCATCCGGATATCGGTGCCCCGGCTCTGGGGCTCGAATACGAGCATTTCTCGGATCAGCCGCAACACGTGGCGGCGTCCCTTGCGAGGCGGAATGAACAGCTCGACCCGATCGGTGAAGATCAGGAGGCCAACCTTGTCGTTGTTAGTGGTCGCCGCAAAGGATAGGACCGCCGCCAGCTCGGCGGCCAGGTCGCGTTTGAAGCGTTCGACCGTGCCGAAGTCCCCCGAGCCGCTGGCATCGACGACCAGCATGACCGTCAGCTCGCGCTCCTCCAGGAAGCGCTTCACGTACGGGAAGCCCATCCTGGCAGTGACGTTCCAATCGATGGTCCGTACGTCGTCGCCGGGCTGGTAGAGGCGTACCTCGTTGAATTCCATGCCCTGGCCCTTGAACACGGAGTGGTACTCGCCGGCGAAGCTGTCGTTGACCAGGTGGCGAGTGCTGATCTCTATACGGCGAATCTTGCTTATCAGCTCTGGCGTTAGCATAGGTTTGGTAGTTGGGGGTGTGTATGCCCTCCTTTGATACCTCCTCGCCTCTCGAGGGAGAATTGTCGAAGATCCCGAGCGTCTCGAGGAGGTGGGGGCTCTTACGGCACCTCGACACGGTCCAGGATCCTCTGGACCAGGTCAGAACTGGTGATCTCCTCTGCTTCGGCTTCGTATGTGATTATGACGCGGTGTCTCAGCACATCGGGCGCCAGCTGCTTGATGTCCTCGGGCGTCACGTAGCCGCGACCCTTCAGAAAGGCATGTGCCTGGGCGGCGGTCACAAGGTAGATGCTGGCACGGGGCGAGGCACCGAAAGAGACCAACCCCGCGAGGTCGCCAAGCGCGCCGTCTCCGCGGGCGCGGGTCGCCAAGACAAGGTCGAGGACGTACTCCTTGATCTTGTCGTCGACGTAGACCCTGCGCACAACGTCCCTCGCCTTCATGATGTGCCCTATGTCGACGACGGGCTTGACCTCGGGTTGCTCCGTCGACGTCATCAGATCGACAATCCTGCGCTCTTCGTCTCGCGTCGGGTAGTCGACCAGGACTTTTAGCATGAATCGGTCGACCTGCGCCTCGGGGAGCGGGTAAGTCCCCTCCTGCTCGATAGGGTTTTGCGTAGCCATGACGAGGAAGGGCTGTTGCAACGGGTAGGTCGTGTCGCCGATAGTGACCTGCCGCTCCTGCATGGCCTCCAGCAGAGCGCTCTGGACTTTGGCCGGCGCCCTGTTGACCTCATCAGCGAGGACTAGATTCGCGAAGATCGGACCCTTGTGGACACTGAATTCGCTAGTATTCGGATTGTATATCTGAGTGCCGATCAGGTCGGCCGGCAGTAGGTCTGGCGTGAACTGCAGCCGGCTGAAATTGACGTCGACGGCCTGAGCCAGGGTCTTGACCAGAAGCGTCTTGGCCAGGCCGGGGACCCCCTCCAAGAGAAGGTGCCCGTCGGCCAGCAGGCCGACCAGCACCCGCTCGACGAGAGCGTCCTGGCCGACCATGGTCTTCCGAATTTCCGATAGCAGGTCGTCGATGAACACCGCCTCCTTTTCGACCTGTTCGTTGATCTCTCGAATCCCGGCCATGTCCATCGTCGGTTCCCCTTGTCTGCCATTGACGCTCGTCGACACTTGCTTGGTGTTGTCCCAGACCATTGGTTATCCTACCTGAAGGGTGTTGGTGGCGACATCAGTTCGGTCGACTACAAGTCGGGGCGCCTAGAATAAATAACGATGTCGGCGTCGCATTGGTTATCTGGATTCCGGCACTGGCTCGGAACGCGGGCTCCCGGCCGCGATTCAGGCGACATCGTTGGTGATCTCACGGCGGGCTCGTTCATGGCCTGCACGCCGCCGGAGGTGAACTTAGATTCTTCCCTGTGTTCAGAATCGTCTTCCCGTGCGGCCTCAAAATCCACTTGACATTACCAGAACGCATGTACTATAATATCGGCGTAGGGGCAGGTCTCAGACCTGCCCTCTTGTTCTCTCGCCACCCGAAACGGCACGAGGAAAGCGACAATGCACCATACGACCACTGATATTGCCCGTACCCTGTACCCCGTACCCTGCACCCCGTCCCCCACCCCCTTACCTGTCGGATTTTCCCTGAAAGTGTCGGAATCCTCAGATACAAATCCGACAGTTTCCTACGGATTCCGACACTTTCGAGGAGCGTTTTTCAAGACCACCACTAAACCAGGAGGACCTGTACAAATGGAAAACGACCCCCAAGTTCGCGAGGAGTCGGAGAGCGCCCGCGAAGATGCGGTGGTCCTCGCCCGGTCGAAGCGGCTGCAGTCCTCACTGAGCCTCTGAATGACACCCACCTCTAGGTTTACAGGGATTGACAGCGGTGGTCACTCGCTCCGCCGCCATCCATTCCGTCATTCCAGCGAACGCCGGAATCCATCGGCGCCCACCGTGGCGCGAGCCGTCCCGCCAGACCGTTCTGCATTTATGATGCGTCGACGAGGTTTACGAATCCGCGCATGGACTCAGGGTTCGCGATGGCACCTTCACTTGCCGCCTCCGACACCGGCGAGCCAGCCAGAATTCGCTTGACCGGCACCTCGATCTTCTTGCCGTTCAGCGTGCGAGGGACCTCTTCAATCTGATGAATCTCGTCGGGGACATGTCTCGGCGAAAGCTCGGCCCTGAGCTTTGCGCCGATAGCCGACCTCAGCCGATCGTCGAGAGCGGCTCCGTGCTGTAGTACGACGAAGAGCAAAAGGCGGCCCTCCTTACCGCCGTGGCCGGTATCGATGACGAGGCTGTCGGCCACTTCGTCCATCTCCTCGACGACGCTGTAGAACTCGCTGGTCCCCATCCGTACGCCGCTACGGTTCAGGGTCGAGTCAGAGCGGCCGTAGATGGCGCAGCTTTCGTCCCCGGCTATCTTGATCCAGTCGCCGTGGCGCCATATGCCCGGGTACATGTCGAAATAGCTCTCGCTGTAGCGACTGCCATCAGGGTCGTTCCATAGACGGAGCGGCATGGAAGGCATCGGTTCAGTGATAACCAGCTCGCCGACGTCGTCGACCAGAGGGCGGCCTTCGGCGTCGTAGGCCTCTACGAGGGCGCCCAGTGTCCGGCATTGAATCTGTCCAGCGCAGACGGGAAGCAATGGGCTAGGACCTACGAAGCCGGTGCACATGTCGGTGCCGCCGCTGTACGAGCCAAAATGGACGTTGGGACTCACCTTGTCGTAAACCCAGCGAAATCCCTCCGGTGGCAACGGAGCGCCTGTGCATCCGATCCCTCGGACAGCGTTGAGGTCGAACTGTCTGCCAGGCTCGATACTCGCGTTCATGCAGGCCTGTATGTAGGGAGCGCTGGCGCCGAAGTAGCTAATACCGGTGTCTTGCGCCAGACGCCAAAGGGAGCCGAGGTCCGGATGGCCCGGGTCGCCGTCGTAAAGCACCACGGTCGAGCCCAACGACAGCCCACCGAGCAGTAGGTTCCACATCATCCATCCGGTCGTCGTGAACCAGAAGAAGCGATCATGCGGGGTCAGGTCCATGTGCAGCGACAGGGTTTTCATGTGCTCCAGGAGTATCCCGCCATGTCCGTGAACGATGGCCTTGGGAAGCCCTGTGGTGCCGGAGGAGTAGAGGACCCACAGCGGGTGCTCGAAGGGCACCTGCTCGAAAAGAAGGTCGCTGCCGGGTCTTGCCAGGTCGTCCCAAAGAACCACTCTTGCAAGGCCTCCGAGGTCTGGTCGTCCAGAGAGATATGGCACTATTACGGTGCGCTCCAGGGTAGGAAGGGCACTTTGTATCTCTTTCAAGGCCTCCAAGCGACTCTGATCGCGCCCCCCGTAGCGGTATCCGTCGATAGCGAACAGCACACGCGGCTCGATCTGACGCAGGCGGTCGACCACACTGCGAGTCCCGAACTCCGGAGAGCAGCTCGACCAGATCGCTCCAATACTGGCGGTCGCAAGCATGGCAACGGCGGTCTCCGTGATGTTCGGCATGAACGCGACGACCCGATCGCCTTTGCCGACACCCAGTGCAAGCAAGCCGCCCGCTATCGACGCAACCTCGTCGCGTAGCTGTCGGTAGGTGACCGTTGTAAGGGGGCGCAACTCAGATTGGGAGATCAGAGCTGGGTGGTCATCGCCGCGAGACAACAGATGCTCAGCGTAGTTGAGTTTCGCTCCGGGGAACCATCGAGCACCCGGCATTCGTCGCTCAGTGAGGACCTGGCTGTAAGGGCTGCTCGCCTGAACCTCGAAGAAGTCCCAGAGAGATGCCCAGAAGTCCTCGATCTCCGTGACAGACCACCGCCAGAGCTCGCTGTAAGAGCCGAAATCGAGGCCTCGAGTGTCGTCGAGCCAACCTATATACCGGCTGATGTTGGACTTGGCCTTACGCTCGTCGGACGCTTCCCAGAGATGGGTGCCCTCGGCGGTCCGACCAGAATTGGAGTCTATTGCCATCGGTTCGAGCCTGTTTGTAGGTGAGTCGGTGCGTGCCACGACGCGACATCGAGGCGCGCTCCTGCATTGCGAGCCCTGACACCGCAGCGTACAGTATCGTCGGCTGTCCGTTCAAGCTAAATGGAGACGGTTGACACCAACGGGAGCCATCGGTAGACTCACGAGCCAGCAGCCCTCTGATCACCTATGGCGAATGCTTCGTGGTCGGCCGGGCCCGGCACACCGTCCTGATGGAGGAGAATGATGGGCCTCTTCAGCTGGATCGCGGGTTTGTTCTCAAGCGGGGACAAGTCTTCACCACCAAGTGACGAGGGTCTCGAGAAGCTCAGATCTGCGCCGCCGGGTATCGGAAGCGAAGGCGCACCCTCCGGGGCCACGATGGTCTTGAGCACGGTGCCCAGCTATACGGCGTGGCTAGTCGTGCGCAAGGGTGCGAACCAGGGTAGCGTGTACGACCTTAAAGAAGGCCGGATGACCATCGGCAGCGATGCCGGGAATGATGTTCAACTCGAACACGCTTCTGTGAGCGAATCGCACGGAATGATCCGCGTAAACCAGGACAGCTATTTGCTCTTTGACATGGGTAGCAGCGAAGGGACTTGGCTTAACGGCAGCCCCGTGACAGGCGTACCGTTATCGGACGGCGGTCGAATCGCCATCGGCGGGAGCGAGCTGTTCTATACGAAGGTGGGCGATGGCGAGGAAAAGGGTGTCATTCTGGTCCGTTCCGGTCCCTCTTCAGGCAAGAGCTTTCCCGTTGGAGACGCCGACATCGTGATCGGGCGCCAGCCCGGCGAAGGGGGCGCCCAGCTCGACGACTCCGCAATAAGCCAGCGGCACGCGCTGGTGAGGCCAACTAAAGAAGGCTGCATAATCTACGACCTCGGTAGCTTCAACGGGACGACGGTGAACGACGTCCAGCTTTCCGGCAGCGCGCTCAAGAACGGCGACCTCCTCAGGCTAGGCGAAGTAGAGCTGCAGTTCGTCCAAGAGAAGAGCAAGTAGCCCCGCCTCTAACTCAACCCGCCCCGTCCAAGACTCTCCTAGGCTTGCCGCGCGATCACTATCCGCTTACGCGTTTTTTCGCTTAACGCTCCTCCAACGTCGGCGCACGACTGTCCAGCCACGTCGGAACGCCTATCGATATAGAACTTAGTTCTAGAACTAGTAGACCGAAATCTTTGAAATGAGGGGTAGCCGAGATTGGCGTGCTACGACGACAGGGCGGGTTTCAAACCCGCCCCTAGCTCGAACGACTCCGCAATAAGCCAGCGGAACCCTTCAATACTAGGATGTTGGACCACTAGGATGTTGGACCACTAGGTTTGTTTACGAAGTCGCCACGTCCCTTTAGAATGTCCTGTAGTCATGCGATCTCAGCAGGACCTCACGGACATGAAATCTCTAACTACGGATTCCTCGTGAAGAGGGCCACTTCCCTTACCATCCTTGTCCTGGTCGTCTTTTCGGCGGCCCTGATTGGCTCGCCGGCGCATGGCCAGGAGGTTCCCGGGGAGCGCACAGTCGAGGTCCTCATTGCCTTCAAGCATCAGCCTCGAGCCTCCGACCTGGCGTGGCTGAATGGCCGCAGGGCCGTCGTTAAGCGCCAGTTCAACGTCGTCCCAGTCGTCTCAGCAACCATTCCTGAGAGCATGGTTGCGAGTCTTCGCTCGAACCCTGCCGTCGCGTACGTCGAGGACAATGGCATCGTGCGGGCCAGCGAGGACACCCTCGATTGGGGGGTCGACCGCATAGACGCAGAGATCGTTTGGGGAGGCGCGGAGGACTCTGTCGACGTCGGCCTCGGACTCAATGCCGGCGCCGGTATCGACGTCGCAGTACTCGACACTCCAAGAGAAGAGCAAGTAGCCCCGCCTCTAACTCAACCCGCCCCGTCCAAGACTCTCCTAGGCTTGCCGCGCGATCAACTATCCGCTTACGCGTTTTTTCGCTTAACGCTCCTCCAACGTCACGGGCACCACGTCGGACGTGGGGGTCTAGAACTAGTAGACCGAAGGTAACGGGACCATCGCCGACCTCGTGATGGGCATCGAATGGGCGATGGGCCTGCACGGCGGCCTACTGGTCGACGTAATCAACATGAGCCTTGGCACCACAGTGCACTTCCAAACCCTGGAAGACGCCGTGATAGCGGCGCACAACGCCGGCATCGTTGTGGTCGCCGCAGCCGGGAACGGCGGCAACTGTCAGGGCACGGGTGATAGCGTCGAGTACCCAGGACGGTATTCCCAAGTGATCGCCGTCGCTTCAATCAACGACATCGATGGCGTCCCCTGCACTTCCGCCACGGGGCCGGACGTCGAGATTGCAGGGCCAGGCGTGAACATAATGTCCACGATCCCCGGTGGGGGATATGGGCTCAATAGCGGCACTTCGATGGCAACGCCCCACGTAGCGGGCACCGCCGCCCTCGTGTGGGCAGGCAACCTGACGGACCAGGACGGAGACGGCGATGTCGACAATGAAGATGTCCGAGCGAGGCTCGCAAACACGGCTGAGGATCTTGGGCTCCCGACCAACTGGGTTGGCAACGGCCTCGTCGACGCCGAGGCTGCGGTCCAGACCGGACCGAACACGCCGCCGATAGCCGACGCCGGAGGGCCGTACAATGGCATAGAGGACGTTCCACTAGTAGACCGAAATCTTTGAAATGAGGGGTAGCCGAGATTGGCGTGCTACGACGACAGGGCGGGTTTCAAACCCGCCCCTACCAAGCCGTAACCTCAGAACCCTTCAATACTAGGATGTTGGACCACTAGCCTTCGATGGCTCTGGTTCCTCAGATGCCGACGGCAACCCGCTCACGTACGCTTGGGACTTCGGCGATGGCGACACTGGCACAGGTGTCGGTCCCAGCCACGCCTACTGACCGTCAACGACGGCATTGCGACGTCGACTCCGACTACGACGACGGCGACGATTACAAACCACACGCCGGTACACCTCTCCACGTCGTCCGGAGATCCGTCGACCGAGGTGACAGCTACCTGGAAGACCAGCGTGACTTCCACTCAGTCGATCCGTTACGGCACGTCGACGGGCGTCTACATCCAGACCGTGGCCGCCACCCAGTACTCCTACGCGGACTTCTCGACGGGAGGGGACGTCTGCTGCATGCAGGTGGCTCAAGCCACAGGTCTCACACCTAATACAACTTACTACTATCAAGTAGGCGGTGACGTGGCCGGCTGGAGCACTGAGCACGGCTTCAACACGCTATTGAGCAAGGGCGTCAGTTCGACGTTCACGTTCGTCGCCTTCGGAGACCAGGGGGCGGACGACACCGGAGGGTCGAGGCGCCCTCTAGCCGTTTCGGCCAGTGTCGAACAGGATAATCCCGACCTCATTTTAATGTCGGGCGACATATTCTACTGCGACGACCAGGCCTGCGTTGACACCTACTTCGACGACATCATGGGGAACAACCTCAGTAGCAGCTACTTCATGACGGCGCCCGGAAACCACGAGTTCTACCAGCCCGACGACCTCGTTACGTACACGTCACGACTAGTAGACCGAAATCTTTGAAATGAGGGGTAGCCGAGATTGGCGTGCTACGACGACAGGGCGGGTTTCAAACCCGCCCCTACCAAGCCGTAACCTCAGAACCCTTCAATACTAGGATGTTGGACCACTAGCCTTCCCCGGGAGGTCTCCAAACCAGCTTTGCACGCTTATCGGAGACGGGTGCGACCGCGACGAGCTCCCGGAGCTGTGGTACTCGTTCGACGTTGGCAACGTACACATCGTCTCTCTGAACCTCGGCAAGGACCACGATGATGAGTTCTCGGGGCAAATCCAACCTGGAGAAGCCCGTTACGATTGGCTCGACGCGGATCTCGCTGCGGCGAGGCAGGACCCCGACATCGACTGGATAATCGTCTTCGCTCATTTCAGTCTCTACAACTGGGGCAAAGACGACGAACACGCCAGCGCCGACGAGCCCCGCGCGGTCCTGGAGCCGCTCATTGAACAGCACAAGGTAGACATATGGATCGGCGGGCACCAGCACGCGTACGAGAGGACTCTTCCCGTCGAGAACGACGGCGTCAACGTTGACACCACGAGTTGCGGGTTGGCCCCGTTTTCGATTTGCGCAGCACCGGACCATACGATCTATTTCACGGTTGGGACGGGCGGTGGACAGCTCTACGCCGATAGCTCCAGCTCCTGCGGAACCGCGTCCAACTGCAATCTATGGAGCGCGGTGAAGATCAACGGCTTCTTCGGGCATCTGCGGTTCTCAGTAGACGGCCGCGATTTGACTGCCGAATTCGTCGACATCGACCGCAACATTCTCGACAGCGTTGTCATTTCTCTGGACTCGAATAATCCACCGGTCGCCGATGCGGGGGGGCCGTACAACGGCAACGAAGACTCGCCGATCGCCTTCGACGGCTCCGGGGCGTCCGACGCCGACGGTGATCCGCTGACCTACGCCTGGGACTTCGGCGACGGCAACACAGGAACGGGCGTAGGCCCCAGCCACACGTACACGACTAGCGGCACCTTCACGGTCGCGCTAGTCGTCAACGACGGGCTCGCCAGCTCCACGCCTTCTACGACTACGGCCACTATCGCGGAGGTGAACGACCCCCCCGTCGCCGACAACGTTGCGGCCAGTGGCGACCAGGAAACAGTAATACCGTGGGCGCCTTCGGTGTCCGACGAAGAAGGGGACCCTCTGACCTGTTCGATCTCGTTGGCGCCAGCTAATGGCTCGTCGAGCGTGGCGGCCGACTGCTCAAGCGGCACTTACACGCCGGACCCGGGGTTCAGCGGCAATGACGCCTTCGACTACGAGGTCTCGGACGGGCAAGCCAATAGCACCGGCACAGTCTCGGTCACTGTAGACCCTGCCACGTTCTCGGTTGTGAGTCCAAGTGAAGGGGCGACGCTGCCGTCCGGGGTCGTGACTATCGACTTCGCGGTACAGAATTTCGTGATCGGAGACCAGGGCCAGTCCCATCTTCACTACTATATCGACAGCGATCCGATTCCCTATCACTTCTACAACGGCGCCACGAACGAGGTACGTTACCAGGGTCTGCACACTCACTTCAGCCACTGGAAAAGCTCTTCGTCTATCGAGATATTCGGCTTAGCCCCAGGCGCACACGAGGTGAGTTTCGTCCTCGCGAGGGGAGACGACACGGAGCTACCGAATCCCCAAGCCGGTCAGGTGTTGAACTTCACGGTCGATCAGCCTCCGGCCGGCGAGTTCCAGTTGGAGTCGGTGTTGGGCGGTCTCAGCTTCCCGATAGCCTTGGCGTTCGCGCCCGACGGCAGGCTCTTTTTCAACGAGTTCCAGACGGGCAACATCAGAATCGTGGACAGCGCGTGGACTCTGCTAGCTCAACCCTTCTACACGTTGCCAGTGCTGACCGGCGGAGAGAAAGGGCTGATCAGCCTAGTGGTCCAACATCCTAGTATTGAAGGGTTCTGAGGTTACGGCTTGGTAGGGGCGGGTTTGAAACCCGCCCTGTCGTCGTAGCACGCCAATCTCGGCTACCCCTCATTTCAAAGATTTCGGTCTACTAGCCTTGGACCCGAACTTCGGGACGAACGGCTTTGTTTACGTATTCCATACGGTGGCAAGTCCGCTTCGCAACAAGGTGGTCAGGCTGACCGCGGTTGGCGACACAGGGACCGCGGAGACCGTGATCATTGACAACCTCCCGGCGGCCGACAATCATAACGGCGGCAACATCCACTTCGGGCCAGACGGCAAGCTGTATGTGACGATCGGCGACACGGAGAACTCTGCGCTCTCGCAGGACCCCAGTTCGTTGGCCGGCAAGATCCTGCGGTACAACAGCGACGGGACGATCCCGGTTGACAACCCCACGCCGGGCTCAGCAGTCTACTCCCTGGGCCTGAGAAACAGTTTTGACTTCACGTTCCACCCCCATAGCAACGGCCTATGGGCAACAGAGAACGGCACGTCGGTGGACGACGAGGTTAATCTGATCGTGGCCGACGGCAACTATGGCTGGCCGACGGTTACCGGGATCGCAGGCAACCCACTATTCATCGACCCGATCATCGAGTTCACACCCACCATCGCGCCTACCGGAATCATCGCGGTGAGCGAGAACTCGGCATACCCGGCGGCCTACCACGACAACCTGCTGTTCACGGACTTCAATGAAGGTCAGGTCAGGCGCATCGTACTGTCGGGTCCTTCTCTCGACCTCCTTGGTAGTCTGAGTTCCGCCTATACAGGCGGACAAGGTTCCCTAATCGACCTGACAGAGGGTCCCGACGGATACATCTACGTCTCCACGTTCACGGGCATCTTCAGGTTGGTCACTTCCACGAGTAGTACGGTTGTGGAGGTACGCGTAGCCGGCTCTTCAAACGATGCAGAAGAGACGCCGGCAGGCAGCATAAACCTTACGAGCTCAGATCTGGAGTTCATGAACGACGGGGGCACCATCCAGACGCACGTGGGTATGCGATTCGCCAACGTCACCGTCCCGCAAGGGGCCAATATCCTGAACGCTTACCTGGAGCTCACGACAGACGAGACCGGCTCTAGTCCCTCCGATGTCGAGTTCTACGCGGAGGATGGCGACGACGCGACCTCCTTCAGTAGCTCGGCCTTCGACATCTCGTCGAGAGATAAGACTACCGCCTCCGTTGCCTGGAGTAGCATACCTGCCTGGACCACTGTCGGCGAAAAACACCAGTCACCGGACATTTCGACCGTCATTCAAGAGGTCGTGAACCGGCCCGGATGGGCGTCAGGCAACGCGCTGGCAGTACTGGCAACCAGCGCCGGGGCAAACAACGGGCCCCGAACCGCAGAGTCCTACAACGGCAGCTCGGCCAACGCGGCGTTGCTGCACATCGAGTTCACGACAGGGCCAGATGTCATTCCGCCTGTCAGGAGCAACCCGCAGCCTACCGGTACGTTGTCCGCAGGCACGACGCAGACCGACATATCGCTCGACACCAACGAAGACGCCACATGCCGACACTCCACGGTGCCGAACACCGCCCACGCCGACATGACCGACACCTTCGGCGTGACCGGTGGTACTTCGCACTCGGACACTGTGTCTGGGCTGGCGGACGGCGGTATCTACACCTTCTACGCCAAATGTCAGGACGAAGCCGTCAACGCTAACACCGACGACTTCGCCATCACTTTCGACATCAGTGACGGCTCCACGACGATAATCGAGGTGCGAGTCGGAGCCAACAAGGACGACTCCGAGGAGAAGTCGTCAGGCGCGAACACGTACACCAGCTCCGACTTAGAGTTCATGGAGGACGGCGGCAGCGTGCAGGCCTTCGTCGGCATGCGCTGGACCAACGTCACGGTCCCACAAGGAGCGACCATCGTTAGCGCTTACCTGGAGCTCACCACGGACGAGACGGGCTCCGATCCCGCCGACGTCGAGTTCTACGCTGAGGCCTCTGACAACGCCGTGACTTTCAGTAGCTCGGATTTCGACATTTCGTCTAGGGCCAAAACCCCGGCTTCGGTCGTTTGGGCCAACATCCCGGCTTGGAACACCATCGGCGAGGCCCACCAGTCCACGGACATCTCGGCCATCATCCAGGAGGTCGTCAACCGACCGGGATGGGTGTCGGGCAACGCTCTGGCCGTCCTGGCCGCAAGCGCCGGGCCGAACAACGGTCCAAGGACCGCCGAATCCTACAGCGGCAGCGCCGCCAACGCCCCACTGCTCCACATCGAGTACAGGCCGAGGCGCCGGGCCACCGTCTCTCTAGCATCCGCTATGTCCTTGGGGGTCGTTTTGGTGGCCCTGTAGTAGCAGTACCCTGCCGGAAGGAAGAATAGCTGGAACACGGCCAGCCCCAGGGCGAGGTTCATCGGATCGTCGAACCGGGCGGCGAAAAAGACCGCCGCTGCCGGGGTCAGCCATATACCCAGAGCGCGCCCCGCGCCGTTGGACAGGTTGGCGAGCCCGAAAGCTGTACCCCGGTGCTCGGGCAAGTTCACCTCGCTCAACAAAGCGAACCAGTTGGGCGAGTCGGCCGAGGTCAGAGCTAGCGCCCCGAGGGCCAGCACAAATGCCACCGCGACCCAACCGTTCGTAACGAGATTCCGCAGCACTGCCCCAGCTACCTCACCCGTGCTTCCCTGGTCTGGAATGTCCAGTCCATGCATAGGCAGCAGGAACATCGTGACGAACAACGGAACGGCTCCTAGCACTCCGATGGCGCTGAGCATCGCCCGGCCCCGAGGATCACGCTGCTGCCACCTGTCCCCAACGTAGCCGCCGAGCACGGAGAGAACTCCTCCGACCTGGAACAGGATGGCGAACAGCCCCCCTACCCTGGTCGCGGTCTGCATCGAATAGCCCAGTGCTTCCGTCTTGGCAGCGTACAGCCGCGGTAGCCAGATGAGGGAGCCGTAGCCTAGCTGGGCAGCGAATCCTTGCAGAATCAGCCAGACATTAGAAGGCTTGGTGGCCAAGCGAGGAACGTCGCTGAGCTCAATTCGGGGCTCGGCGGCGGGCTCAACCGGCTCCGTTTGTGGCACCTCAGGCTCGACCCTCCCGCGCTTGGGCTCGTAGGTCAGCAGGTACAACGCCGCGAAGGCCAGACCGGCGGCAGCAACGACGAAAAGGGGCAGCCGCCACTCGTCGGCCCCCAGCTGGCCCCCGACGAACACGCCTACGCCCATCCCAAGTCCCTGTGACAAGCCCCAGAGGCTCATGATGAAGCCACGCCTGCGGGCTGTCACGAAATCGCTGAGCACGCTAAAGCCTACGGAAGCGATACAACCGAAGCCGATAGCCGCGATGGCCTGAAAGAGTACGAACCAGACGATCGACCCGGACATCCCGGTCAAGAACAACGCGATGGTCCAGATCACGGTGCCGTACAGCAGGAGTAGCTTTCGGCTGCTTCGGTCCCCCCAATAGCCCCAAAGCGCGGCGGCGACAGCTGCGATCAAGACCGAAAGAGCACCGGCAACGCCGAGCGTCGTCTCCCGCGTGTTGAGATCGTCAGCGATCTCAGCGTAGAGAGGCGGCAGCACGCCGATGGCCGCGTTGTCCAGGGACGCGAGGAAAATGAACACGACGATGGTGAACACGATGTGCGGCTTGGCGCCCCACCAGGCCGGCCGTGTCCACCGGCTAGTGTCCGCCGCGGCGTGCCCCATCAGCGGCTACAGCGCCCTTACCGCCGCCTCGATGGTCGCGGTGGCATCCTGGTAGGAGGTCCCCGGCTCGAAGGTGATTGGTTCGCCGAATCGCACCTCGACCTCGCCTCGACGCAGGAAAGGGAATACGGAGGGCCTGCCCATGCTCTCGACATCGACGCGCAGAGGGACGACCGGGATCTTACCTTCCACTGCTACCAGGCCCGTGCCGTCCAAGAAGGGCTTCATCGGGCCGCCGACTGTCAACTCCCCTTCAGGGTAGATGAGCACCGACCATCCGCGGTCGAGGATATTGCCAAGGTTCTCGAGGCTCGGCCGCACGGGGCCGTCTTTGGCCAACGGGAACCCATTCCCAAGGAGCGGGTTCAATACCGCCCATATGGGGCTCCGCCACAGGTAAGCCGCTCCAGCAATAGCCATGCGACGCCGCCACCGCGGTGGCATCGCCTTGATCAGGACCGGGTTGTCGAGCCCCAGGGTATGGTTCGACGCGAACATGACCGGCCCCTTGACCGTGTCGACTCTGTCCTCGTCCAACACTCTGACCCGGTAGATCGTTCTGACGAGGGGAAAGACGACGCTTCGTTGAATTGCGCCACGGACGATCCTGCACCACCAGCTCATGCCCCACGCCGGGAACTTGAAGTTCTGCGGGCTTGCCGAGCCCGCCGCCAGCATTTCCTCTAGCTGCTGCACCGTCGTGTCGGCTCCGACCTGGCTCTCGTCGAGGTAGACCCCAAGCTCGGCTTCCACTGCTGAGAGCAACTCGACCCGTTTCAGAGAGTCCAGGTTTAGATCGCCGCCGAGACTCTTGGCTGCTTCGATCTCTTCAGAGGCAAGGCCTCCGATCTCAGCGACAAGCCGGTGCAGCGTAACGCCACCGTCCTGGGGCTTGCCCGCTGGCTGAATCGCGGCGGGCGCGGGTTTCTCGGCGCCCACCAATGCGTCGACAACGACCCGTTTCTTGACCTTGAGGGTGTGAGTCCGAGGGAAGTCCTCCTGGGTCCAGACGGTGTGGCCCCGGATCTGCTGGTGCTCGTTCAATCGGGCGTTGGCCCATGAGACCACATCTGGGGCTTCTTCCGGTTGATCCATGATGAAGACCGCGTGGACCTCGGTGTCGGCGCCCTTGGGCAGCCCGACGACAACCGAGTCCTTCAACGAAGGGTGCTTCTTCAGCAAGGCTTCGATGTCCTCGGGGAACACGTTCTGGCCGCTGGCGAGCACGATCATGTCTTTCTTGCGACCCTTAAGGTGCAGGAAGCCGTTCTCGTCGATGATGCCCTGGTCGCCCGTTTTGTACCACCCATCTTCGAAGACGGCGTCGGTCTGCTCCGGCGCCTCCCAATAGCCCGAAGTGATGTTGTCGCCGCGGAGCAGGACCTCGCCGTCTCCGGCGATCTTCATGTCGACACCGGGCAGGGGCAGTCCCGCCGAGTCGAACCGCGGCTTCGTGACCGGGTGGGCGGAGATAACGGGCGACGCTTCAGTGGCACCGTACCCCTGTATCACGTTAACACCCAGCAGTCCCCACTTTTCGCCGATCTCAGGGTCCACGGCCGCGCCGCCTGCAAAGATGAGATTAAGTGAGCCCCCGAACTTCTTATGGACCTGCCTGAACAGGATACGGCGGAGCCTGAAGGGTGTGCGGCGCGCCACGCTCATCAGAACGCTCCACAATCTCTCCTTACCCTGGTTCCGCACTTCACGCTCGATGCCCTTCATGAATAGCTCGAGGGCTTGCGGCACCAGCAACAATAACGTCACTTTCCGCTCGCGCATCGTTCTGAAGAGGACCGTGGGCTGGCGGCTCGTCGGATAAGTAACGTTCGCGCCCACCCTGAGGACGATGAACAGGCCGCCCATTTGCTCGAACATGTGGCTGAGCGGAAGTATTGACATGAGCCGATCTGTCGGCTCTCCGGGTACGTACTGGATGGTCGAGTTGAGGTCTGACATTAGGTTTTTGTGAGACAGCATCACGCCCTTGGGATCGCCCGTTGTGCCGGAGGTGAACATGACCTCTACGAGGTCGTCCGGCGAAAGGTCAACCTGTTCCGGATGGCCTAGTCCGTGGCAGAGCTCTTCTAGCTCCTCGAACATCACCTCTGGAAGCCCCAGCTCGGTATGCGCGTCGGGGGTGACGCGCGAGACGAAGGCCATTTTGGCCCTGGTCTTGGACGACACGGTCTCCACGAAGTCTTGTGAGCTTCTCAGGTCGAGAGGTACGACTATGACACCGGCGCGGATGCAGCCGAAGAAGCTGAGCACCCACTGGGGGCAGTTAGGTCCCCAGAGCAGCACCCGATCACCCTTGCCGATGCCTCGTTGCTGGAGCAGCGATGCGACCCGCCCGGCG
Organism: Dehalococcoidia bacterium; assembly: GCA_965248605.1. Taxonomy (GTDB): domain Bacteria; phylum Chloroflexota; class Dehalococcoidia; order Lucifugimonadales; family CAUZJF01; genus CAUZJF01. Next base: position 2,668,535 of record CBDFJV010000007.1, on the reverse strand, counting down.
CCCTCCCAGATGTCCTGGTAGGACCACTTCTGGTACCTGAACCCCGGTTTGAAGAACAGCGCCGGACGGTCGCCGAACTCTTGCGCCTTCTGTTCCAGGAACCCCGCCAGCGTTTCCCCTACCCGCGTTCTCTCTGCGCCTGCGTGTGCCATCGCGCTCCCTCCTACTACGTCACGCGGGACTCTACGCTCCTAACCGTCGGGCGAACAGGTACGAACGCACTATCTTGCTGAGTTACATTTTTGTTCGTACCCTGGAAACATCGAGATTGCACCACTGGGTGATGTTATTCGACTTCCGCTGTATACGCTACATGTCCGGCGGATCAAGGCCTGGATAGTGGCGCTTCGTCGCCGAAGCGCTGCTGCCAGTCGGCCAAGCGTTCCGTCAGGTCCTGAACGCGATCTTGCTGGTCCGGCTCGTCGTACAGGTTGACCAGCTCGTGGGGATCGGCGTTCAGATCGTAGAGTTCCGCGTTGTCTCCCGGTGACAGGCTAAGCTTCCATCCCTCGGCAGCGATGATCGTACGTCTAGGCGTCTCGGCCACCTCGGTGAGGAGTTCGGTCGGGACATCCGTCTCGAATCCGCGCGACTTGTGGCCGTCGCTGCCGTTCCACTGAACCACCGCGTCATTGGCCTGTAAGTCGGAGGCGCCCTGCAGGACGGCCGCTCGGCTCTGTCCCTCGAGTTCGCTTGGGATGGACTCTCCCAGCAGGTCGAGCAGCGTCGGCACCAGGTCGATTTGGCTCAAGCGTCCACGGATGTTTTTACCGTTTCCGGCGAGCCATGGCACGCGCATGAGAAGCGGGACCTTGATCGACTCTTCGTACATCACGGTCTTGTTGAGGATGCCATGGTCCCCCTGCATGTCGCCATGTTCGCTGGTGTAGACCACTATGGTGTTCTCGGCCTGGCCCGTCGCTTCGAGAGCGACGAGTATCGCGCCGACCGCTCGGTCCACGAGGGTCACAAGACCCCAGTACCGAGCGCGTATCTCGCGCCAGCCAGAGTCGGAGGAAAGGTCGACGCCGTCTTGCTTGGCCTGGGCGTTATAGTCCGCCATTACACGATGCAGCATCGACGCGTTCCTCGACGGCTTCTTCAGGAACGCTGGTCCGGTATTCAGGTGGTCGTGCGGGTGCATATCGTTGAACGGCCCGAAGAACGGGGCGTGAGGCTCGAGGAAGTTGACGTAGAGCACGAACGGCTCTCCGACCGACTTCTTTAGAAACCCGGCGACCTCTCGGCCAAGAAAGGACGCTTTGGTGTGCTCGACCGGAAGCCGGGCCGCCATCGGTCTGCTGAAGAATTTCTGCCCGGCGCTCTCCTTGTCAGGCTCGTAGCCGTTCTCGATCAGGTATGCGTAGTAGTCGGAGCGCTTGGGCAGGTCGTCCGCGTCGGAGTAGGACTTACGATAGTTGTCTTCGATGCTCAGCCAGTGCTCGAACCCGTGCTGCGGAGACAGCTCGTCACCGAGATGCCACTTCCCGAAGTAGCCTCGGCGGTACTCAGGCGACACCATCTCCGCGATGGTCTTCGTCTCCTCGGGCAACGGTATGCTATTTTTGGTGCATCCGCTCGTATGGGGATAGAGCCCCGTCATGATCGTCGAGCGGGACGGCGTGCAGACCGGCTGGCTGACGTAGGCGTTCTCGAATACGAAGCTCTGATCAGCCAGCCGGTTCAGGTTCGGAGCCTGGACGACGTGGTTTCCATAACACGCCATCGTGTCAGCACGTTGTTGGTCGGTGAAGATGAAGAGCAGATTCGGTCGGTTTGGCACGTTCAGGTCCTCCTCACGTACGGCGTAAAGAAGAGAAGTTCAGGTTGTGCCAAAGGCGAACGAATAGAGCCTGGCCGCGCCGTAGATCCAGAAGCGTAGCGCGATCCGTGGGACCTCGACGCCCGAGAGAGTTCGATCGTCCCCCCAGCTCACCAGCATGTCGAGCCCATCCCGGTCTACCCCGTTGCAGTCCGAACGAGAGAAGCCAGCTAGGGTCTCAAGCGTGTCAGCGTCGAGCACCTCGACGTCTACCCAGCTCCTGGCGGGGATCGTGTCAGAAACGTTGAGAATCAGGCGCGTGCGACCCGGGTCAGTCAGTGCGATCGGGGTCGTCACGGCGAAGCCCGGCACCTCGCCGTCGTCGGTCTTTAGACATGTGAACCTGTCTAGGGGCAGCGTCGCAAGGCCCATTTGTGAGACACGCTTGGTTCCAACGTCGGTCTTGGGGTAGCCGAGCGACGGCGGATGGAGCATGTCCCCGGCGAATCCTGGGTAGTTGCGGTCGTGGCCACAGTAGTAGAGGTACATCGTGTCGTCTTTGATCGCGACCTTGTCGGAGACGATCAGGAAGCCGTCGTCCCACTCTCCGAATCGGCCCCGGCTGATCACCTTCTGGTCGGGCAGCACCCGAGTGTAGTGCTCGCCGTCCCTGGACACAGCGAGCCGGACGTCGGCGCAGTAGCTCCCGTAAGGCCCAGCTGTTCCGCTCATCGAGTACCAGCCGTATTCGTAAAGCATGACGTAGTAGCCACGATACGGGATCACCCCTAGGAGGTGGTCTTCCACCTCTGTCCTCACGTCGTCCATCCCTGTCCGTCGGTCGACCTGGACGGAGCGCTGGCGGTGTTTGCCGGCGTCGAACCGGACAAGACCGCCCCAAACGAGACGCGTTGGGCCTACGCCGAGTGGCAGGACCTGGTGCGACGACGGTTCGGGCAAAGCGAGACCCTGGTGTACAGCCAGGGCGCTGGCAGGGCTGCGGCGCTCGCTCCCCACGGCGACGGGACCGTGAAAGTCCTGGCCGTGCTGGGGATGGTGTGGCAGCTGGGCAAGGTGGTCTCCGCGAGGAGCCTGCGGGGCCTGAAGCCCCTGAAAGGAGGTGGGTCATGGTCGTAGCCAACACACAGGTTGACCTGGAGGCGCTCAAGAGCCGCCATTCCCTGGCCGACGTGGTGGAGGCTGCGGGCGTGCAGCTGAGGGGAAGGGGCCGCGTCCGACAGGGCGTCTGCCCCTTCCACCAGGAGTCGGAAGGCAGCTTTACGGTGTACGCCGACACGTCCAGGTTTTACTGCTTCGGCTGTGGAGTTGGTGGGGACGTGCTGGACTTTATCCAGCGGGCCGAGGGCCTCACCCTGCCCGAGGCGATACAGAGGCTGGGTGGTGGGACTGGGCTGGGAGCCAGCCCAGTCGTCCAGTCGAGGACGCAGGCCGCGCCACGGCGTACCGCTGCTCCCGTGGTTCCCCAGCGGGATCCGGCGGCGCTGTCGACGGCAACGAGGTTCTACCTCCGGTCGATGCTCCAGAGCGCCGAGGCGCGTGAGTATCTGGGCTCCAGGGGCATCAGCTTCGATACCGCCTGCCGCCTGGGTCTTGGCTACGCACCGGGGGACGGGCTGCGCCGATACCTTGAGGCCTACGGATTCGGCGGCGAGCGGATACGGGCCTCGGGCCTGTTCACCGAGCGGGGAGAGCGGTTCGCAGGGATGGTGGTGGTTCCCGACCTGGCCTCGGGACGTGTCCGCTGGCTTGGGGGACGGGCCATTGACCCGGAGCGGTCGCCGAGGTTTCAGGCGCTGCCCGGACCCAAGCCGGTGCTTGGACTTGGGCGGCTTGGCGCAAACCCGTCTTGGGTGGTCCTTACCGAAGGGGTGTTCGACTGGCTTGCCCTTGTCCAATGGGGCTTGCCCGCTTGCGCAGCCCTGGGGACCCAGGGCATGGAGCGGGTGGCGGCTAGCTTGCGTGGCTGCTCCCGCGTGTTCCTCGCCTTCGACTCAGACGACGCGGGCCGCGAGGCCGCCGAGCGGCTTGAGAGCTTGCTTGGACGGCGGGCCGCCACGGTGCGCTTGCTTGAAGGGGTCACGGACGTGGCGGAGCTTGCCACGCATCCCCACGGGCGGGCGATCTTCCTGGGCTTGCTTGCCAGGGCGGCCCGCACCGCTAGGTAGCACAGTCCCCCTTCCACACGGGCTTCCCGCCCGCTCTTGTGCCCACGCCAGCCCACCGTCTTGCAGGCTCTGTGCCCTGCGCCATCAAAACCCCACAGCATTACCCAAGGAGGCGCTATGCCCAATGAATGACGGGGCTTGCCCCGCCTACGGGCTTCCCATCGGGGAACCCTGCACCGACTAGAGAAAGAGCAGTCTGCACATCACAGACATCACAAAGGAGAAGCACAATGACGAACGCAGCGACAAAGAACGGAAGCAACGGCGTCCACCCGGACGCTGCCATCACTCCGGAGCACGACCTGCTCTGGGACAGCCTGTCCCCAAGGGTGGTGAGCGAGCTGGAGAAGCCCCTCGACCCGAGCCTGGTCTCCCAGCGCAAGGGCCGGGCCGGGCGCACATACCAGTACATCGAGGGACACACCGTCATCGACCAGGCGAACCGGATCTTCGGTTTCGCGGGTTGGGGATATGAAGTGGTGGGCGACGTGACCCTGCGAGAGATCGAGCAGGTCGACCCCAAGACGGGCGAGATCAGCCGCATCCGCGCCTACAGCGCTCCCGTGCGGGTCACCGTCCCCGGCGCGCCGCCCCGCACAGACATCGGGTTCCACGCCGTGGCGGAGGAGACGGCGGAGGGTCACGACACAGCCTGTAAAGGGTCGGTTACCGACGGTCTCAAACGAGCCCTGCGCAGCTTCGGAGACCAGTTCGGGAATTGCCTCTATGGAGACCAGGCGGCCACCGGGCAACCGGCGAAGCAGGAAAGCGCAGCCGACTCCCTTGCTCCGTCGCTGCGGGCGACGCTGATCGACCTGGGGGCGATGCAGGGGTTCGACGAGAAGCAGGTGCGGGCTGCGGTCAAGGGCAAGACGGGCAAGGACCTTGAGGCGGTATCGGCATCGGAGCTGACGCCGCTCGTGCAAGGGGCGACCCGGAAGCTCCAGCAGACGCGGGAAGCAGAGGCGGCGGAAGCGGCATGAGCCCAACGCGCCATAGCGAGCCCACGTAACGGGGCTGTCTCCACACCGGGGCAGCCCCGTTTTCATTTGGCCAATTGAGCAACACACAAGGAGACAACCGATGACGACGACGAGCCTTTCCCTCATCGACCGGGTGGTGGAGCGCCTTGCGGAGGTGTGGCTCCAGATGGACCACATCGGCAACGCCCGTTTCCAAGAGGCGATTGAGCAGGTGAGCCACGCCTTCCCTGTACCGCAGAACAGTCCCTCCGCGCTCCTGGTTATCCGGCAGGCCCACGACCTCTTCGAGCGGGTACACACCGAATGCGTCCCGGAGATTCAGAGTCGGATCGGACACCAGGGCGTCGGGTGCCCCATTGCAAACCGCCTGGGCCTGACTCAGGGCGAGCGGCCTAGACAACAAGACATACGCGATGGAGCGGGGCGGTCTCCTCAGAGGCTTCCCCGCCCTTCAACTACAGGACAGAAAGGAAGACGACATGAAAATGAACACTATGTATACCCCGTGGGGACCTCCCCAGGACGTCGTAGCGCTGGCCGAGGGCGTGGTGCGGATCGAAACGGCCAGTCACGGCGGGCTGAAGCTGAGCCGGGAGCGGTGGGACTCCCTTCCCCCTGCCGTCCAAGAGACGCTGCTGACCCCGGCCTACGCCGAAGAGGACTGCGAAGAGGTCATCGTCCAGACGCTGCTGGGCATCGGCGACAAGAGGGACCGGGAGTGTGCCCTCAAGGTCGCCAAATTCTTCGACCGCTACGTCCCAGCGCTTCCCTATCTCCTTGAGAAGGGGGAGGGGCCATGACCCCGGCGACACGGCCCAGGCCCAGGACCCTTCCCAGCAGTACGACCAAGCTCAAGACCGAGCATGGCAACTTGTACGTCACGGTGTCCCTGGACGAGGAGGGCGAGCCCTTCGAGGTCTTTGGCTCTATCGGCAAGGCGGGATCGTTCACCTCCGGGGTGACGGAGTTGGCCTGCCGACTCATCTCCCTTCACCTGCGCCGTGGCACTCCCCTAGGGGAGATCGTGGAGCAGATTCAAGGCATTCAGGAAATGCAGCCCTTCGCCAATCAATTGTCGGATGGGTCGAGCATATGGGTGCTCGGTTTAGGAGACGCTATCGCCCACATCCTGCGGGGCTTCCTCAAGGCCAGGCAGGAGAGAGAGGAGAAGCAGAGAGGAGAGAAAGAAGGAACCGAAGCTAAGGCAGCCGCATGAGCTGCACAGACAACCGAGCGTTTCGCAAAGGCGGGGCTGTCTCCACGGGGGCGGCTCCGCTCTTCATATTCAGGAGCAAAGGAGAAGTGACCATGAGCCAGAACGAGGACCTGACCAACGACCGGTCGGAGGTCTACTCACGACCGGCAGCCCATTTCGACGGCGACGGGGCGCTGGTGGTGCGGGCATCGGCCGCCAGCAGCTGCCGCAGAGCCCTTTGGTATGCCGCCACTGAACATCAGCCCACCAACCCTCCCAGCGACGAATCCCTGACCGTCATGGAGGCGGGGCAGGCCCTTGAGCAGGTGGTGCTGCGGGCGATGGAGCGTGCGAGCTGGGACGTGACCCCGGTGGACCCCAACAACCCCAGGGAGGTGACGGCCCAGATCACCCCCAACCTCCGCGTTACCGGCCACCCCGACGCCACCGGCATCCTCCCCTTCTTCGGAGGGCCGGAGGTGATCGTCGAGGTCAAGACCAGGGGGCCGGAAGCCTACAAGCGCTGGCAGACCCTTGGCGCAGAGCGGAGTCACCCCGAATCGGTCGCCCAGGCCGCTCTCTACACCTACGGGCTATTCGGGGAGAAGCGCGATGTGGTGATCGCCACGATGGACACGGGCAGCCGAGCCTGGGATGCGGAGACGATTCCCGCCGAACGCGTGGAGGACGCGATGGAGGCCGTTACATTCCGGCTCGGCGAGCTGGCCGACCACTACGCCGCCCACGGACAGGACCCGGACGAGCTGCCGGAGCGGGACTTCCGCGCCGGTAGCTGGCAGTGCCGGAGCTGCCCGTTCCTGAACACGTGCCAGCCCGGAGCAGCCGAGGAAAGAGGAGAAACAGACGAGTCACCGGACATAGAAGGAAGGGAGGTGAGCGCGGAGGAGGCCCGGGAGGCGGTGCGGGCATACCTGGAAACGCAGGAAGCCTTGAGGGAGCCGGAGCAGGCGAAACGCCGGACGCTGGATACCCTCAAGGCGTGGATGCGCCAGCGGGGGATGACCAAAGCAAGCGTCGAGGGAAGGGCGGTGAGTCTGGTCAAGACCCGGCGCTTCTCGGTCGACTACCGCAAGCTGAACGCGCTGCTGGACCCGGATACCCGCGTCGACATTGTGACGGAGGCCGTGTCTCAGTACGTGCGGGTGAGCTAGACGCTCCGTAACGGGAGCGCATGGACAAGGCCGTTCCCTTCCGAAGGGGACGGCGCTGCATTTCCATTCGAGTGCGGCAACGCCGCGCTACTACACACACAAAGGAGAACTGAAATGGCTAAGACCATCAACAAGGTAGAGCTACTGGGACGGGTCGGAGCAGACCCCGAAATGAAATACACGCAGAGCGGCACCGCCATTACCCAGCTACGGCTGGCCACCGACCGACACCGCCAGAACGGAGAGACGAGCACGGACTGGCACAGTATCACCTGCTGGTCCGGCCTGGCCGAAGCGGTGAACCAGTATGTCGCCAAAGGGGACCGGCTGTACGTCGCAGGCAAGCTGGTCCAGAACTCGTATGAGACCGAGGACGGCCAGCGCAGGCACCGCACCGAGATTCACGCCTCCGAGGTGGTATTCCTCGACTCCCGCAACGGGGGTAGCTCCGAGGAAGAGTCCGCAGTTGCCAGCGCCGAGGAGCCGGTGAAGGCCAAGTCACCCTTCTAGCCCAATCGTGATACGGCCGCCTGCCAGCAGGCGCAGCACGGGGCCGCTCCCATTTTCGGGGCGGCCCCGCTTCTCGTTTCAGACCATCCACATCTAGGGGAGGTTCCTATGACCAATGCACAGCACAACGACACACTGCTAGAGACCCTCCGGCGCAACGTCAGCATCCTGGGGGAGCTGGCCGTGCGCTACGGGGTGGAGACCCATCCACCGCGCCCCGCCGACCCTCCGGCGGTCTATTCGCCCGAGGCGGTGCGGCTGCTGCTAGCCCCGGAGATGGCCCACCTCGCACAGGAGCAGTTCCGGGTCCTCCTGCTGGACACAAAGACCCGGATCGTGGGCCAGCGGGTGATCTACCAGGGGGACGTGAGCTCCATCACCGTCAGACCGGCAGAGGTGTTCCGGCCCGCTGTCATTGAGGCGGTGCCCAAGATCATCGTGATCCACAACCATCCCTCGAACGACCCCGAACCGAGCCCGGCTGACGTGGCCCTGACCAAGAAGCTGATCGAGGCGGGCAAGCTCCTGGAGATCGCCCTGCTGGACCACCTGGTCATCGGCGGGGACAAGGCGGTCAGCCTCAAGGAGCGCGGCCTCATCACCGACTCCCGACCCTGACTGCTACTACCGGACGCACGGAGGAACCTCCTCTGCCAGACACCCACACCAACCGAAAAGGAGACACCCATGCTTGCAACCGAATACACCCTGGACCCCGAAGACCTGTACACGATCTCGGCGGGAGGGTTTTCGGCAACCGCCGACGCCTTCGCCCGCGACCCCCACTCCAACGGCCTCTGGTTCGTCTCGATGGTGGGCTCCCAGACGGCGCTGAAGGCTATCTGGGCCTCCCTGCTCAAGCAGCCGCCCGACGCCGCCCACCTTATCAAGGGGGCCGATGGGATGGCCCTCTCGGGAGGATATGAGCGATGCGGTATCCCGTACCAAACAATTGGCACCTGGACGACCAAGATCGCCAAGCTGCCCGTATCAGGGGGCTGGCACGCGCTGGTGTTCACGAAGATGGCGCAGTACGCCTCCGAGCACGACACCTTCCTCCTCCTGGCCCAGACGGAAGGCGAGGCCCCCAGGCTCCACTACCGCTTTCTGGACAAGAGGAGCCCGCTGCCGTTGCACCTCTCCTGGGCAGACTGGCTGTGGCGGCGGGGCCTTCAGAAGGAAGAGATCACCCAGCTCCAATCGGCGGGAGTGGTCGCCTACCGCTGCAACCCCAACCCCGAATCCCTCAAGGAGGACCTCTCCCAGGCCGTTGCCTCGGGGCTGCTGACTCTACCCGGAGAGGAAGAGCCCATCGTGGCAGCAGTGAACGGAGGAGGGTATGGATAGCACCCTGACGAGAGCAAAACGCACGAATAAGCACCGGCAGGAGCGGAACTTCAGGGCCTGGCAGCGCTTCTCGCCGGACGGAACGACCTGCCGTTTCTGCCGGCACGACCACACGCAGCACCTGTGCACCTCCGCGCAACCGCGTTTCTATCGGCCTGCGACTGAGGCAGAGAGGCGCGACCCCAGGGTGATGCTCTACCGACACACCAGCACAGACAACGGCTCGGTGCTGGTCAGACGAGTGACGGTGGCGAAACAGGCCGAGATCGTCACCGCTTTTTGCACCGCGTGTGCAGAGGCTGCGGGCACCCGTCAGGTGCTCTGCTACCAGCGAAGTCTCGCCACCGGAGAGGTGGTGGGTATCAAGTCAGATAACCGGCTCGCTGCCTGAAGGCGGCGGCCAATGAAAGGAGATAAGCCATGACCACGACCCAGACCATCTACTTCACCTGCCCCCACTGCGAGGAGCGGTTCGCCCAGATAGAGGAGCCGGACAGGGATGTCCATACGGGAGAGATCTACCACTGCAACTCCTGCGGCGTGCAGGTGATATTCCAGGCCCTGTCCGCCGAGGACTACGTCCCGCCACCCAGGGCGAGGAGGGACTGCTACTTCTGCAGCCCCGAACCCTGCAAGTTCGGCCCATCAACATCGACCGACCATGAGGAAGGAGAGACATCATGAGACTGGCAGCACAGGCCAAAGGGGGGTGTGCGCCAAGAAGCGCATAGGTTGAGAGTTCCAGACTTGGAACCCGGCCAGGAGTGGGCCGGTGGCTACGGAAGCAGGCACGGTGACCCGAAGCAGAACCGTGTTTGAAGCCTTCCCGACAACGGGGCGGCAGCAGCCCTACCAAGCTGCGTGCCCCTAGCCAGAGTTCCGCTACGGTTACGAAAGAAACTGCTGTTTGACGCGTCGAATCGCTGACTGCCCGTCCACGGTAGGGCGAGGGCAGAGTCGTCGGATACCCGTCTATCCACTGCGGGAAAAGTCCGTCAGGACAGGGACGCCGCACTCCAGACAACCGGCCGTCCCCCGATGGCGAGCGCGGCAGGGAGCCGTGCCAGGCGTAAAGGCAGAACCTTATCCCTAATCCACCGAAGGACGGCGTGTAGGAGGCCTGCTGAAGAAACAAAAGGGTGCGCCTCTGAATCTGGGATAATGGTTTTGAAACAGAAAACCGGTCCCAGAAAAGGAGCACCCGATAGATGCTACCACGTAACCACCCCGACCGCATCCAAATCGCCTTCGACGACCACCGCCTGGTGGCCAATGCCGGGCTGATCCTTCCCGCCACCCTCGCCCTGCGCCTTGGCCTGCCCCAACTCCTCCGGAAGCACCTCGACCTCGGCGGCGCGCCGGGCCGGGCGAACACCGGCGACAAGATGATGACCCTGGTGGCCTCCGCCCTAGCCGGCGGAGATTGCATCGACGACGCCGATGTGCTGCGCGCCGGCGGGACCGCCCGCGTGCTCGGTTTCACGGCTAAGGCTCCCTCCACCCTGGGCACCTTCCTGCGCAGCTTCAGGTGGGGCCATGTCCGCCAACTGGACCGGGTGAGCCGCGAGTTGCTGGCCCGGGTCTGGAAGGCCGGTGCCGGACCCGGCGACGCACCATTCACCATCGACCTTGATTCGACGATCTGCGAGACCTACGGACTGGCCAAGGAGGGCGCCCGCCACCACGGCTACACCGGTGCGCGGGGCTATCACCCGCTGCTGGCCGTCGCCGCCGGCACCGGCGACGTGCTGATGGCCCGCCTGCGCGAGGGCCGGGCTAACACCGCCCGCGGCGCTGCCCACTTCCTGCGTGAAACGGTGGGGCGGGTGCGCTACTGCGGAGCCAGGGGCCAACTCACGGTGCGGGCCGACAGCGGCTTCTATACCCACGCCGTGGTCGCCGTCTGCCGCCGGATGGATGTCCGCTTCTCCATCGCCATCCGCCAGCGCGCCCGCCTGCGGAATCTCATCGAGGCGATACCCGAAGATGCCTGGACGCCGATTCCTTACTGGCTGGACGGCGCCGCCGATGTGGCCGAGACCACCTACACCCCGTTCCAGGCCGAGGCGGACGCCGCGCCGGTACGGCTCATCGTCCGGCGGGTGAAGCCGGCGCCCTGTTCTCAACTGGCTCTCTTCGCCACCTACAGCTATCACGGCTTCATCACCGACCGGGACGGGGAGACGCTGGAACTGGAGGCCGATCATCGCCGTCACGCCGAGATCGAGAATGCGATACGCGACCTCAAGTACGGCGTGGGGCTGAACCATCTCCCCTCGGGCCGTTTCGCCGCCAACGGCGCCTGGCTGGCGGTACAGGTGATGGCGCACAACCTGGCCCGCTGGACAGCCCGCATCGGCCTGGGTCAGCAGATCGTGACCACCAAGACCCTCAGACGACGGGTCTTTGCCTTGGCCGGACGGATCACCCGCTCGGCACGCCGATTGACCCTGCAGCTTCCCCGGCGCTGGCCCTGGGAGGAGCAGTTCAGCCGCGCCCTGGCCCGACTGCGAGCCATTCCACTCCCAGCCTGACGGAGCCCGTCCGCCACTGACCCACCAGCCAACCCAACGTCCCCGCAAACTCGCGCCAGCCCAGTCCGCGAGCGCCTCTTGCCGTGTCCTATCCCGCCATCTGGCTCGCCATAGCCACTGTAGGCCGCCATCGGTGCCCCCAAAAGCGCCTGCAGACCGCCCGCCAACCTCCCGTCTACCCAAATTCGAGCCCGGATCATCACGCCTGTAACTCCCTCACCCCCTTCCGCTGTCCTCACGTCGTCCATCCCTGTCCGTCGGTGGATTCGGGCTTAGCGGTCGCCACCCTAGTGAAAGCAGCCGCGGCCCGCTATCGGCCAGACGGCTTCGACTACGCTGCCCCGAACACCGATGTAGTTGTCCCAGCGGTTTACCATCATGTCCTGGTACCAGGGGACAAGGACGACCTTGTCTCCGACCGATAACGTCGTCGTTACATCGGTGCGGAAGACGATGTGCTCTTCTTGCATGGAATCCACGGTGATGCCGGATGGGCGCTCGACACCGGGCATCGCGTCGGCCGGAATCGAAAGGGCTCTCATGCCGACGTCGCCGATAGCGGTCCCGTCTCGAACGCTGACGACGGTGGTCAGGACCTTGTTGGCCATCTCGAACTCTGTTAGATAGCCATACCTGGAGCCCATCAGCGCGTAGGTGCCGCCTTCGACCTCGGTGACGCCCGCCATCGTGGCGGCGGTATCGTACGAGAAACTTTCTCCGCTTGAGACCATCTCGACGGGAATGCCGGCCTCTTCGACGGCGGCCTTGACGTCCAGACACTTCTGAATGAACTTGCGCGCGGTCAGGACGCGGCTCTCCTCGTCGGTGTATTCCATCAGGTGCTGATGGCTCATCACTCCGCGTAACGCGACGCCCGGCAAGCTGTCGGCCAGCTTCGCCAGCTCGACGCCTTGCTCGATGCTACGGACGCCGGCCCGGCTCATCGAGGTGTCCACCTCTATGAGCACGCCGATCACGACGCCGTTTGCCTCCGCGATTTGTGAGAGCTGCTCAACGTTCTTCGGGTTATCGACGCAGACCTTGACGTCGCCGCTTTTGTTGAGCGCGGAGAGTCTCGCGATCTTGTCCTTGGTTGTGACCTGATTCGCGATCAGAATATCCGAAATGCCACTCTCGACCATCACCTCGGCTTCCGCGAGCTTGGCGGTACAGACGCCACCGACGGTGCCGCCCGTCTCGATCTGCATGCGCGCCAGTATCGGGCTCTTGATGTTTTTGGTGTGCTGCCGCATCTTGCATACCGTATCGCGGTATTTGTCGGCGACGACGGCATAGTTGTGCTCGACCGCGTCGAGGTCTACGAGCAGGCACGGGGTGTCGAGGTCGTCGATGGGAGTTCCGGGAATCGGGCGATAGCTATCCATATGAACCTCTCATCGGTACCGCCCTCTGGCCGAGACTTCCCAAACGGCCTCCAGCCGGCCGTCTCGGACGACGCTCATGTAGTCGTGGAGGTTGACGCACGTTCCGACGTCCCAGGGCGTCATCCACACTCTGTCTTCGAGACTGACCCGATCGCTGACCGAGGCCTCGACGTCGATGATGCTATGCTCGGCGCTGAGTCCGCGAATGGTTGCTCCTCGCAGGTTGTCCACGCTTGGCAACCCGGTGTCGGCGCCCACGGCCTTTTGGCCGGCATCGGTGATCACGTTTCCCGGCTCGGGGATGCTGGTGACGGCCGACACGACCCTGGCAGCGGGCTCGAACTGCGGTCGGTATGAAGCGTACCGACGGTCCATCAACGCATAGGTGCCCGCCGGTACTTCTGTGACGCCTTCGATGGAAGCCGCGACTTCGTAGTTGTGAGTCCCGCCGACACTGACGACTTTGACCTCGATTCCCGCCTTTTCGACCATTTCACGGCTATCCAGGACCATCTGGATCCATTTGCGGGACTCGCTCGCGAGCGTATTTGGATCGTCTTCCAGGATCGTGCCTTCGTAGGTCGTAAGGCCGGCGAAGTCGAGACCCTCCGACCTCGCGACGCTCTCAGCGAGTTCCACCGCGGGCCGGCCGGGCTCGACACCGCAGCGATCAAGGCGCGTGTGGACGTCGACGACGATGTGGAGCGTGACTCCTTGATCCGTGGCCGCCTCGGAGAGGTCGGCGACGTTCGTCGGATCGTCGACGGCTACTGTAATCGATGCTTGTCGGGCGAGAGCACACAGCCGCGCGATCTTCTGAGGGGTCACGACGACGTTGGTTATGGAGATATTCGAGAACCCGTTCGCCGCAAATACTTCCGCTTGTCCGAGCGTCGTTACAGCGATTCCTCCCACGGTCCCGCCGGCAGCGAGCTGCTTGTGTGCAACGGCGGGACACAGGTGCGACTCGACGTGGGGCCGCAGCTTGGCCTGACTGCTCTCGAAGAACGACGCCATCGTCTCGATGTTGCGCTCCAGCACGGTCGCGTCGACGACGAGAGTCGGCGTATCCAGTTCCTCGACTGGGGTTCCTACTGGTTTGAAGATCGGGCGTTCCACTACGGTTCCTTTGTGTCGTGGCCGCTTCAGGTCAGACTGTTCTCGAATCGGGTCGTCCGAGCGGCAGAGCAAAGAGGATAGCAAACGTGACGTAAGCCGTCCATTGCGCGGGTGTTGCGGCTATAATGGAGCCGTGAGCGCTGAAACACAAGAAGCCGACCAGATAGAGAGTCTGGGGATCGAAAGCGGAACGCTCCTCGAGGGCGAACGGCTCGACACAGGCCTCACTCTCGGCGAGAACGGGAACGGCGGCGGATCGGGTCAGGCTGTCTTTCTGACCGACCAGCGCGTGATCCATCTCAACAACAACGGGGGCAGCCGCAGCGCCGTCTTCGTTTCACTGCACGACGTTGAAGCGGTCGAGGTCGCCAGCCAGGGCCGTGGGTACGGCGGCTACGTATGGGGCGCCCTCTCTCTACTGGTCGGCATCATGCTGTGGCAGGTCTGGGACTCGCCGACGTGGTCTCCGCTGGCCGGGATCGCCGTGGTCCTGATCGGAGTGTACCTGGTCGTCGACCATATCATGATGCCAAAGAACCTGAGTATCAAGATTCGTGCCGGTGCAACCGATGTCGAATGCGGCGTCGCTTCAGAAGCAAACTCTGAAGACACTGGAGCGTTCGTCAACCGCCTTTTCCAGCTCAAGAACGGCGGCAGATCGACTGGGGCCGATCGACCCTTCGCCCCTCGGTAATCTAGCGATCCGCCACACACCAGCTGGTAGTCCCTCGCGCCTTCGACGTTCATCTCCCCTTCATTTTCCTTAGGTATACTGGCGACCATGCGCGTGTTGCTGGTCGAAGACGAGACCCGCATAGCTGACTTCGTCAGTCGGGGACTATCTGAATCAGGGTACGCCGTCGATGTCGCGTCGGACGGTGAGGAAGCCCTCCAGTGGACCGATGTCGCCTCCTTCGATCTTATCGTTCTCGACGTGATGCTGCCCGTGCTCAGCGGCATCGAGGTCTGCCGCACCCTCCGCGAGCGGGACGTGCAGGTGCCCGTCCTAATGCTTACGGCCCGAGATGCCATCGAAGACCGTGTTAGGGGCCTCGACAGTGGAGCCGACGACTATCTGGTAAAGCCGTTCGCGTTCGCGGAGTTGCTGGCGCGGCTCCGAGCCCTCACACGACGGCCTCCCGCGGCCTCAGCGGGGGCGTTGGTGGTGGACGACCTGCGCTTCGACACATCGACCCTGGAGGTAGCACGGGACGGCGTCGCTATCTCATTGACGTCCAAAGAGCGAGGGTTGCTCGAGTATCTGATGCGCCACCGCGACCAGGTCCTGACTCGAACGATGATCGCCGAACACGTGTGGAACTACGACTTCGATGCGGCGACGAACGTCATCGACGTGCATATACGAAATCTCCGGAGGAAGATCGACGAACCGTTCGAGGAGAAGCTAATCCAGACAGTCCGAGGCACCGGCTACCGGATAGCCGGTTCGCAGACGAGGTAGGCGACGGGCAAATGCCTATACGGCTTCGGCTGACCCTCTGGTACGCGGGACTCCTGGCGGCTATTCTCGCCGTGTTTGGGGCTGGGGTGTACCTGACACTACGACAGTCCCTCTACCACAACCTCGACGAGACCATCGAAGCTAGAGCTTCAGGCGTCCTGTCCTCGTTGCGCTTCGACGAAGGACAGCCCGTCCTGCCCGACGGTTCTTTGATTACGGCCGACGGAGACGACGGTTTTGTTCGCATCGTTGGGCCCTCCGACGACTCCCTTCACGCATCGGGGGAGCTCCGAGTCCGCACCTACGACGTCGTACACGAGGGCGAGGTCGTAGGACGTCTACTGGTCGGGCAATCACAGGAAGATGTATCCGAGGCGCTCCGTACCCTGTTGCTGATCTCTGTCGCGGCCTACGTTGCGTCCCTTGTGGTCGCGGTCCTTACCGGGGTATTTCTAGCGGGGCGTGCTCTCTCACCCGTCGACAAGGTAACGGGCATGGCACGTCAGATCTCGGCAGAGAACCTCGAGCAGCGACTCAATCTTCAGCTGCCGGAGGACGAGGTCGGACGGCTGGCCCGCACCTTTGACGAAATGATCGGACGGCTCGACGCCGCCTTCAGGAGGCAGCGTCAGTTCACGGCGGACGCGTCGCACGAGCTGAGGACACCGCTAACCGTGATGAAGGGTCAGGTGGAAGTCGCGCTGCAGATAGACCGGTCCGGCGTCGAGTATAGGGACGTTCTCGAGTCGGTGAACAGCGAGGTAGACCGGCTTATCGGCCTCGCGGGAAGCCTACTGACTCTGGCCCGGGCTGACGCGGGCGAGATACCGCTATCTCTGGAGCCAGTCGACCTTGGCGAGGCGGTCTCGGGAACCGTGGAGCACATGAAGCCGGCGGCCGCCGAAAAGGACATCGGTATCGAGGTGACGGCCGGCCCGAAGACGACCGTTCAGGTTGATGAGACCCTTTTCCTTCAGCTTATGCTCGATCTGTTGGACAATGCCGTTAAGTACACGCCACAAGGGGGGAGGATCTCAGTTGGATGGGACCGGTCCGCACAGGTGGAGCTCTGGATAAAAGATACGGGCATCGGTATATCGGAACAGCACATCCCGCATATCATGGACCGGTTCTATAGAGCCGACGACTCACGCGGCCGGTCTGAAGGCGGCGTGGGGCTGGGGCTCGCGATAGGCCGTTGGATCGCGGAAGCCCACGGCGGCTCATTACGCGTCGAAAGCACTCCCGACGAGGGCTCGACGTTCACAGTGGCGCTACCGTTCGCCGGATAGCCCCAAGAATTCACCGCAGATTCATCGCGCCTTCATGCTGGGTTCATCTACCCGTCGTACGCTGAGGTTAGCCCAAATAACGGAAGGAGGTTGAATGATGAGAGGAATTACACGGAAGCGATGGATAGTTGCGCTCTGGGCCATGGTCGCGATCGCGGGGATTGGTGGGCTTGCCACGGTGGCGGCTTCTCCAGGTGACGCCAGCGGGCTGCAGGAGGGCGGTCATCTTCTGGACCAGGCCGCGATCGGCGTCGAGGACGCGATTGCGGCCGCGCGAGAGGTCGCATCGGGCGATGTCACCGAGGTCGAGCTCGAGATGGAGCGCGGGCAGCTCATCTTCGAGGTCGAGCTAGGCGGTCAGGAAGTGACCGTAGACGCTACAACCGGAGCCGTGCTTGGCACCGAGGCCGACGACGACTCGAACGAGAAGGACGACGATGACTCTGGCGAAAAGGACCACGACGACTAGACTCTCGTTCCGGTAGTTTGGTCCTCAAGTCGAAGCGAGCAATAGCGCCGCGGCAGTGCAATCGCTGTCGTGGCGCTGCTGTTTGCCCAACGAGATTCCTCGCGTCAGTTAGCGAGCCGGTTCCACGACGAGCAAATTTCGCCCGCCCGCTCCCGCCGTCACAAGA
Organism: Dehalococcoidia bacterium; assembly: GCA_965248605.1. Taxonomy (GTDB): domain Bacteria; phylum Chloroflexota; class Dehalococcoidia; order Lucifugimonadales; family CAUZJF01; genus CAUZJF01. The sequence continues at coordinate 2,650,953 of CBDFJV010000007.1, read as the reverse complement.
GATGCAAGAATCGCGCCTGCCAGAAGGGACTGGAACGCCGTAGGCCACTTCTTTAACATTCCTATTGCCCCCACGGGACTAACCGAGCTTCAATTGCGGCACTACGTCCATGTCCCACTGATGGCGAAGGCCGTTGCGCAGGTGGAACCATCCGGCAGCGCCGATCATGGCCCCGTTGTCGGTACAAAGCCCTGGACTGGGGACGATGATGGGAACAGGGGAGCGCTCGGCCAGTTCTTTGCGGAGGAGGGCGTTGGCCGCCACGCCGCCGCCAAGCAGGACACCTTTGACGTCGAACCGGCTGACGGACTCGAGCACGCGCGTCGCCAGCGAGTCAACCATAGCCTCTTGGAAAGCGGCTGCGACCCTGCCGACCTCCGCGTCATCCAATCTGGTTTCTTCCGACGGCGGGTACCAGCCCCGCTCCTCCGCGCGCCTGAGGACGGCCGTCTTCAGCCCGCTGAAGCTAAAGTCCAAAGAGTCCTTTACGCGAGGCCGAGGGAAAGGAGGTTCATCGCCTTTCCCGTTCGCCGCGACGTTTTGAATAGCAGGCCCTCCGGGGAATCCGAGTCCGAGGACACGGGCCGCCTTGTCGAAAGCCTCGCCGGCAGCGTCGTCTCGGGTGCGGCCAACGAGCTCATAGTCGCCGTGGCCCCGCATCAGGGTGAGGTCCGTGTGGCCGCCCGACGCGATCAGGCATATCAGTGGGAACCCAGGCGATACCTCCGGGTCTTCTCCCTCGAGCCATGCCGCGTAGACGTGTCCTTCGAGGTGGTTGATCCCGATCAGTGGGAGCCCCCCGGCAAGCGCCAACCCCTTGGCGGCGTTAACCCCTATCAATAACGACCCGGCCAGCCCCGGCCCGTTGGTAACGGCGATGCCGTCGAGTTGGGCCAGCTCCTCACCGGCCTCGTCCAGGGCTCGGCGAACAACGGGGACGATCGTCAGCAGGTGCTGGCGGGACGCGACCTCGGGAACGATGCCACCGAATGTAGCGTGGATGTCCGCCTGGGACGCCACGATGTTGGAGTGGATGGCGCGTCCGTCCTCGACGACGGCAACAGCCGTCTCGTCACACGATGTCTCGATACCGAGGAGTTTCAAAACTCGATGCCCAACAGAGGCGCTACCGTGCCGCCGATCATGGCTTGCCGTTCTGCCTCAGACAGGAACTCGCAGTGGACGCGGTACTGGTCCAGGGCCTGCCGATAGGTGCAGAATCGGGCGACCATCGGCATGTCGGTCCCCCAAATCAGGCGGTCGGCGCCGATGCGTTCGACGCACTCCTGGATCGTGGGCTCCGCTTCTCGCCACGGGTACTCCCACATGCCGCCCATCTGGATGGTTAGCAGAAGCTGCATATGATACTGGGGTGAGTTGAACACCTCCCAGACTTCCTCGGGCAGTATGATGCGGTCGCCCTCGAGGAAGCTCCGCCAAGGGAACCCGTGCGTCATTACGACCGGAACGTCGGGATAACGCTCCATCCACCGCATGAGGTTGCGCTGTTCTTCGAGGTAGCCTTCACGTTCAGCGTCGGAGTACTGGGTCCCGACCCGAGCGCCAACCAGTGTGAAGTACACGGGCATCTTCGTCGAGGCCACCGCATCCCAGAACGGCTGCATCGCTCCGCCGTCCCAGGGCTCGGTGTTCCCGCCCAAGTAGTAGAACTTGGGAAAGAACTGGAAGCCGCAGGTCCCTCCGGCTTCAACCTCAGCCTCGACTTCTGCAATGGCCGCGTCGGGATCGAGGGGCGTTTCGCCGTCTCTGACGCCGATCAGGCGGGTTAGGCGGTCCGGAAAGCGGCTCACAGCGTCCCTGAGGTAGGGGTTCAGCAGGCCGAGATGCGGAGAGTGGTGGAGGACGGCCTTGTCGACGCCGGCGTAGTCCATCTCTCGGATCAGCATTCCCGGTGTAGATTCGAGGTTGTGCAGCATGGGTGGGACGTACTGTTTTGTGTAGGTCTCGCCCTCGAATTCCCAAACGAGGCGGTCCAGATCGCGCTTCCATGTCACGGAGCGTGGCTTGAGGGTCTCGGGGTCTATCAGAGTGCTGTTATCGGCGGGAGCGCGGTCTCGAACCCGCCAGGCCGGCTGGTGATGGCCCCCGATCTCTCGCTGCATGTGCACCATCTTGTCTGCGAGCGAGTCATAGCCCGCCGGCAGGTCCATAGGAGGGAAACAGTACGCATGGCCATCAATGATCATACTCGGGGCACCTCCGATTGGCAGCCGCAGGGTGTCCAGATTCTATATGAACCGGAAGACCTGAAGGAATGCCGCGCTCGAGCCAACAGGGGCGAGCGGTGCACATGCGCCGTCGATGTCTCGAGCATCGTGCTAGACTCACCGACTGCTACGAGGAGCTATGACACTTGAAGAATTGATCATCGCCGCGGTCCGGATCGCCGGCTCACTGCCGGTGTTGCGATGGGCTTTCGCGGGCGCGATCCTAGCGATTCTCGTCGATTTCTCCGACCTCTTCATGATGAACCTCTTGCCGTTCGGCGGAGTTCAAGACTACCAATCGTTCGACAAGACGGTCGACCTTGCCTACATGGTGACCTTTGTAGTCGTCGCTCTGAGATGGTCCGGCACGCCGAGGACAGTGGCGATTGCGTTGTTCGGCTACCGAATTCTGGGAGTGGTCATATTCGAGGTGTCCTCCGCGCGTGGCGTCCTCCTTCTGTTCCCCAACGTTTTCGAGTTCTGGTTCGTCTTCGTGGCAGGGGTCAAACGGTTCCGGCCGGACTACGAGATAACGTGGAGACGGGCGGCGGTGTGGATGATACCGCTGTTACTACTGAAGGAATTCCAGGAGTATGTGCTGCATTGGAACCAGGCACTAGACGATTACATAGCAGTCGATCTGGTCGTCTCGTGGTGGGAACGAATCGTAGGTATCTTCTGAGAGCGACCTTAGACCACCGCCTAAAGACCGAACTCTTTACGAGATCGGGTGATCAGCGGACTTCCATGAGGCGCACCATATTGCCGCCGAAAATGAGGTCCATTTCGTCGTGCGTGAGGAAGTCGCAGTAGAGTCGAATGAAGTCGAGGCTCTGCCTGTAGGTATAGTAGCGCGTGACCATTGGGATGTCGGTCCCCCATATAAGGCGATCGGCGCCTAATCGTCGGACCAGTTCCGCCAGTGTGGGCCGGACCTGGGGCATCGGGTAGTCCCACTCTTTGCCGAGCGAGATGGGGAACATGACCTGAAGGTAGAAGTTGGGGTTGTCTATCGGGGCGGCTTCGAATACCTCGTCGGGCACATTCAAAGTTTCGCCGTCCATGAACATCCGCCAGTTGAATCCGTGTGTAAGCACTACAGTGACGTTCGGGTAGCGTTCCATCCACCCGCGGAGGGTCTTCAGCTCCGCGACGTACGCCTCAAATCGGCCCGCGTTGCTCGACGGCCCTTTCCCGACCCAGCCCCCCGGGGTGAAAAACACGGGCACATCGAGGCCGGCTACCGCGTCCCAGAACGGACGAAAGCCGGGACCGTCCCAGGGCCCCGTCTGTCCGTAGAGGGCGGGGTAGCTGGTGAGGAATTGCAGCCCAACCAGTCCCAGTTCTTCGACGGCTCGCCTGGCTTCTTCGATAGACTCCGCCGGTTCCGATTGCACCAGCCACTCCTCGACATGCGCCAGACCTTGAAGTCGATCGGGGAACCGGCGTACACATTCGGCAATGTAGTCGTTACCGATTCCCAGGTAAGGACTCCGGTGCAGCAGGGCCATGTCGACCCCCGCGTAGTCCATTTCCGCCACCAGGCTCTCGGCGGTATAGGTCATGTTGATGACCGACGGAGGCATGACCTGCTTTGCGTAGTCTACGCCGTCGACGGTCCACTCGAACCTGCCGTGGCCGGCCGGGCGGAAGTTCGCGTCTTGGAGGCTCTCGAACTTCAGACCGCGAGAGAAGTCGACGAGGCCGTCGCTATCGGCAGGGGAGCGGTCGTCTGCTCGCCACGCGGATTGAAAGTGGCCGGCCATACCGAGCTGCAAGTGACGTCTGAACTCGTCGGGGTCGGCGAAACCGCCGTCGCCGCGCTGGTCAGGGAAGCAATAGGCGTGGCCGTCGTAGATCATTGGGATGGGCCGTCAGGCGAACTCGGCGCGGAGCCGCTCGGCGGCAACGGCCTCGTTTCGGAGTTTCAAGTAGGCTTCGTCCATCGGGATGTCGGCGGCGCTGCCGGGAGCGAACCCGCAGTCGGGGTGGAGGAAAAGGCGCTCAGGGGCCACGTGCTCCAGTGCCTGCTTGACACGGTCTACGATTTCCTCGGGAGTGTCGATGTGCGGGTTGCGGCAATCGACGCAGCCCAGGCCTATGTCGAAGCGCTCCGGAAGCTCGGCCAACACGTCCTTGTCGCCTGCAGCTGGCATCGCGAACTCCAGCATGAGGCTGTCGAACTCCAGTTTGCTTATAGCCGGAAGTATAGGGCCGTAGCCGCCCTCGCCGACCCAGCCGGACCTTCCCTTGTTGCGACGGCACAGGTGCAGCGCGAGGTCGATGCCTTCGATGCCGGCAACCGTCCGGTTTAGCAGATCGACGGCGTAGTCTATCTCGCCTTCGGGGTCCTCGTAACCCGCTCGGACACTCGGGTCGACGAACAGGCAGATCGACGGGTCGTCGAACTGCGCGACGGCTACGCCTTCGTCGCGAAGCGCCGCGAGCTCGTTGCGCAGAACGGGGGCCAGGGCTTCCGTGAAGTCCCTGCGGGACGCGTATGCGTCCTTCGAAAGCTCCTCGTCCCACATCCGCTCACCCAGCAAGTACGGCGACGGCAACGCCACCTTGACCCGCCGTGTCGTGTGGCGTTTCAAGAACGCTGCCTCCCGGGCCATCAGGCCCGGGTTAACCGCTTCGATTTCGGACGTAACGACGTGCCAGGTCTGGCGTTGGCCCTGGACCTCTTTGATTGAGATTTCGAAGCCGCTGCATATATCGGCAATAACCCCAATGTAGGACTTACGCCGCCATTCCCCGTCGGAGATGACGTCGATCCCGGCTAGCTCCTGCATCTGAGCGACGTAGGGGACCGACGCGTCCATCATGCGTTGGAATTCGCCGCTGGTCTCCCCGGACGAGGCGTGGGCCTCGATCAGGTCCTTGATGTACCGCGGCCGCGGCATCGAGCCGACGACCGTCGTGGGGAACAGCACATCTGTCAACGGCACGAGTTTTCTCTCACCGCCAGGCCTTGGAAGCGAGCTGATGGTCTTCGAGCGTGTCGATCTCGTGGTACTCGCCCGGCACTGCGACGCAGTGGACCTCGACACCATCCTGAATCATCTGGTCGAGCTGGTGGATCACGTACGCATGGCGGAAGGGCTTGCCTGCCGTAAAAATGCCGTCGCCGCCCAGGGAAGCTAAGAGGCCGTCGTAGTAAGCGAGGAATTGTGCGGCGCCAGTGGGTGTCATTCTCAAGACGCCCGTGAATTCGCCAGAGGCCTTTTCGGATCTTATTTCCCGGGAAACTCTGACTACCCTGTTGCCGTCGGCGATCATTTTCTCGCCGTCGGACTCGGGGTGTTGGCTCCGAAAGCGGTACCTCTCCCGCCAGAGCGTGTCCATCACCAGGGTTATTTCGTGTGGTGAGTCCTCTAGCAGCGCTACAGCGTCGTGGCGGAAGAGGGTGTCGGTATAGGTCGAATAGAACCCCTCGGCCATGAAATCCCGCGCACACACGAGCGAGTGGAGCATGTTGGTGTTCGGCCAGTCCGCGTTTTCGACCATCGTAAACTCTGGGTAGTCGACTTCGACGACGTCTTTTAGATAGCCACCCACGAACACGAAGCTGCCTAGACTGTTCTGTCGGAACGCGTCCAGGGTCCAGTCGAGGATTCTCTTGCCCGCGATGGGCGTGAAGGCTTTCGGCTGCGAGGCGGTCAACGGCATCAGCCGACTTCCTCGGCCGGCGCCGAGGAGAATCACGTTCGAAGGGGAGCCCACGACGTCTGGCATGGAGGGTATTGTAGCGGAGACTCCGTGGGCGTCCAAAGGGGCCCGGCGATCAGCCCTGGCCCCTTTGGAGTAGTAGAGCTCAAGCAACGCAACGGCTAACTAAGGCGGCCTGGTATAGCCCACTATGTATACATCGGACTGGGTCGACTCCATGTGTTCGTCCCAGATGTTATCGCTGGTGATGCCGATGGCTGCTTGGAAGTGTGTGCCGCCGCCTATGTCGCCGTTCCAGTCGTCGGTGGAATCGCCGTGTCGGAAGTTCATCTTGCCGTCTCCGAGTACGGTGCTCATCTCAACTGACAAGATGAGCCCGTTCGCCTCCGACGGAACACCATAGTCGTCCGCGTCCAGTGATTGATACGAGCCGGTGGTCGGGTCAGTGACAGCGACGTCATTCGTGTAGAAGACGACCGAGCCTTTCGTCTGCGCTACCAGGTAGACCTTCACGTCCTGGTCCGTTATGTAGATATCCAGACGTCGGGCCGCGTCGAGTCCCACCATGTACATGGTGGCGCCGTACTCCTCCAACTCGCGGTTGGTGGTCGAGTAGGCGCCGGTACGCTCTCGAATTCCGAAAGCCATATCGCTGGACGTCACCGAAGTGACCAGAAGTATTGCCCCTTCCGCGTCGTTGTCGACCAGATCAATGATATTGAGGGTGACCCACGCCAACGTGCTGGTGGGTGTGATGTCGTGTGGCGTTGCGAAATACTTGGGGTCGGCCCCCGACGTGTAGCCGACCAGCTTGAAGTCGATTTGAGCGTCGTCGACCCAACCCTGGATCCGCTGGGCGCCGTCGACTTTGACTACCTGCCAGCGGTGCGTCTTCGATTCAATCTCGCCGTAGGTCGGGGTGGCCATGTAGTCTCGTGTGTCTTCCTTACCCCGGACAAACGCGCTGAAGTCGCTGCTGCTGCCCGTATTCACAATCTCGACTATAACGCCGGTCGTGCTGGTAGGGACGTGTGACGAGAGATCGATATCGGCCCACGTGCTCGTCGCGGTAAGGCTGATGTCGGTCGACGTGGTGAACCATGTAAAGCCACCCGTCGTCCCAGCTCCGGGGGTCGGTGTCGGCGTCGGCGTCGTCGAAGTGGAGCTCGGTGTCGGTGTTACCGTAGGCGTGGATGTTGCACTCGGTGTCGGTGTCACGGTGGGCGTGTTGGTCGGCTCAGGAGTCGACGTGGGAGTGGGGGTCCCCAGGATGACGTAGGGCAGAGTGGACGCGCCGCACCCGTCCAGAAAGTCCCCGATGTCCACGTCCGAGATGACCCACACGTCACACTCGAGAGTGGTGTCTCCTACTTGCACGATCACTCGGTACACTTCGGCGCTAGTAATGATGGCAGTTGGCCCCGTGCCAACCTCGTCGACGGGCGGAGGGGCCGGCTTTGGCGGAAGCGCGGGTATCGGATCGAGAGCGGGGACACTCGCGACACCCTGAGTTATCGTCCCGAGCACGGTGGCCCCAGGCTGCACGGTGACCGTCCCCACTGCGGTGATATCGCCGTGCACCACCGCTCCGGGCAAGACCGTGACGTCGCCGCCGCTTATGATGTTGCCCATAACAGTAGAAGATAGGTGGACGGTGACGTCGCCATCCGCTCGAATATCTCCGTGGACTACAGCGTTCTTGGAAACGTCCACATCGTCGAAAGCGAATACACTCCCTTTGATGATCGTATCGTGGCCCAAATCCACGTCATCGCCCGCGATAACGTCTCCCTCCACCGACGCTCCGTGGGTAAGATCGATGTCGCCCCCTGCTATTACGTCGCCTTTTACCAAGCTCAGTTCCTTCAGGCGCAGATCGCCGCCGGCGATCGCGTTCCCACCTATGACAACGCTGTCGCCTGACGACATCTTGAGGTCGTCGCCCGCCACGATGTCGCCGTCCACGACGGTACCGCCCTTAATGTCAATATCGTTGCTGGCCCAAACCCCACCCTCAACGAGAACGTTCCTATCGAGATCGATGTCTCCTCCACTGGTCACGTTACCTTTGATTACGGCGTCATCTTCAACTTCCACTTCGCTGTCTGCCCAGACGTCGCCTTCGACGACGGCCCGGTCTTGTATCTCGATGTCGGCGCCGCTTACGATGTCGCCGGCGACAACCGTGTCTCTCTGAAGCTCGACGTCCCCCGTTGCCCAGATCGATCCGAGCACCGAAGCGTCGTCATCCAACTCGACTTCACCGCCTAGGCTGATCGCATGTCCCTCGACAGTGGCGTCCCTATCCAGTTCGACGTCCTTCTGGCTCGCTATCGTACACGTGACGGTATCGCCTGGTCGACCTCCACATCGTCCGGGCTGTTGATGCACGCTTCGGCCAGAGCCGTCTCGAGCCAGTCCACTCTGGAATACACGATGTCAACGGAATTTGGATAGAAGCCTCTGTCCAGAGTACCTCTAACGTCGAAAGTGATCACCCACTTGGTGCTTGTCGCAAGTGTCAGGCCGTTTGGCAGCAGGTCCCACGTGAGTACGTTGGTCGTCGTGTTGTAAGCAGGCTCACCCAACACGACCGGACTACTGGAGGCCGTGTTGACCTGGTAAGTGAGCTCCCCGTTCAGGGTGTCTCTGAGCTCGGATACCGATACCTTTTCTGTCCCCTCGTTCTCGACCTCGATGGTGTACGTGTAGGTCGTCGTTGTATTGCCGAAGACGATCTCCGGCGAAACGTCTTTGGAGATTGAAACGGCGGCGCCTTTACAGGAGCCACTGGCCGGTGAGCCGACCGTAACCTTTGCGGTCTTCCCCGACGTGACGTCCTTGCCACCCGGCTCGGCGTAGGCTTCGTTGCAGTAGACGCCGTCTGACAATCCGGTGACGGCGTCGAACGTCACGGTCAACGCCGCGCCTTCGGCGAGTGATGTGCTACCAGGCACAGCCCACGTGAGGACACGATTGTCTACCGGCCCTGAGACGACCGGATCAGCCGTGCTGATCTCAGTTGCCGCGCCGTCTTTCATGCTTGTAGTGGAGCTAACGTACTTGAATCCCAGCGGTAGGAGATCGACGATCAAGGTCGGCTCCACCGCCTCGGTCTTGGTGTTTGTGACCGTCAGCGTGTAAGTAACCGCCGTGCTCGAAGCCTGAACGGTCGGGTCTACCTGTTTAGTGGTCTCAAGGCGTCCCTGGGGGGTCGTCCGTATCGTTGTCGGCGGTTCAACGATCTTGGCGATAGTCGTCGTAATAATGTCGCTATTGCATACAAAGGTGGTTGTGGTCTCGAGGAGAGCGAGGTTCAGAAGGTGGAGCGCAGTCTGCTGGGCGCCGATCGTGCAGTACTGGTCCTTCAGCAGGTCCGTCTTGATACGGGCGTCTCTCGCCAACGTGGTAGACAGGATGAGCGCCGAGCTCACGATCGGGACGGCAAGCGCCATGAACGCAAGTGCCAGTATCATGGCCTGTCCACGCTGGCCCGTCAGGACGCGCCCCATCACCTTACGTTCCTCAGGAAGGTCCGCAGGGTGCTGCTCCGTACCTGGCCCTCGGCTCCCTGCACTGCGAGGTCGAAAGTAACCACCTTGCCGTTCATCCGGAACCCCGCCGAGACCACCTCCTCGGCGGCGAAGGTCTTCCAGCCGTCGAAGTCGCGTATGAGATGGTGGGGGACGGAGGCGCCTTCGACGCTATACGTCACGGTGTGGGTGATGTCTCCGATATCGATCCATTGCATCGTGATCGAGCTTGTGGCGGGCCCCATGTCGGCCAACGTCGTAGTGGCGGCATTGAAGGCGTCGCGGGCAAAGACGCTTCCCGCGTGACGGAGGTCTTGGGTCGCCAGCATGTCGTCACGCCATGTCCGGTGAAGCCCCATCAGCTGGAAGCTAACCTGTCCGAACAGAACGGCAGCAACCATTAAGAGTCCGGCCGCGACCACGACTTCCATAAGCGTGAATCCCGACTTGTCCTTGAGGACTCGGAAACGAGACCCGAGCAGCCGTGTTCTCATGGGCTAGTCGTTGTTCCTCATAGTCTCAACTAGCAGGACCTCTACACCGTCGACCTTGACCGACACTACGATCTTCTGGAGGTTCGTATCGGCGCTGGCGACCTCTTGGGTGGCGGTTATCTGAAATCCGCCCGGAATGTTCGCGATCGACGGATAAAGGGCCGTCGTGGTCTGGTAGCCGGTGTTGAAAATCTGCTCTATCTGGTTCCGAGCCAGGTTCTCGGCCCGAGCGGAGCGCTCGACCACCCTGCGAGTGGCCTGGGTGGACTGAATAGCGATCAGCGTCGTACCGGAAACGGCAGTGAGCACCGTCACGGCTACTATGGCCTCCATCAACATCGCGGCCTTCTGGTCACGTACGGGCTGTTGGAGGCGTAGCCAGAGTTCGCTGAGCGTTCTACGGATGTTTCCCAAACTTGTTACCGTCGCGATTGTGACTGGTGTCACGATAGCATCCTAATCTAATACGCCGCCATAGTACCTTTGGGCTTCGATAGAGTGGTCTTTTGGTACTATTGGCGTAGATCTGGTAGCTCGTTCGGTGCGGGCCCGGGGAAGGTGTATGGTCATTAACCGGAGATCAATCGGACCGGCCTGCCGAAGCAAGTAGCGCTACCGAGCCGAGGTCCGCAGAGGTCGGCACGACCTCTTACCATCAAGACCTCCGCTATCCGACTCGATCAGCCGATGTTCAGTGTAACAGTCAGCGGAGCGTCTTCGCTTCCAGCCGAAATGTCTCGGTCGCCGACCGGGCTAACGTTCGAAACGGCATCCATTGCGCCCAGGATTTTGAACAACGCCAGCGGCTCCCGGAGAGCGAGCCAGATGTCCACGCCCCCTCTGTCGTTGTTGGCGAGTCGCAAAAGTCTGAACTCCGGCGTGTCCCTCAGCTGTTGCGAGAAGTTCACAACCAGGCCCATGTTGCCCTCGGCCTGGACGTTCAACTGGACGGTGCCTTCGAACATCTCGGCCTCCAGCTTGGCTGCGGCAAGTCCCGCGGTCTCGGCGTCGGAGCCGGCCTCGGTCTGGCCCACTGCTTCGCCGATCCATGTCGCCCCCCCTCTGTGCTATCCAGGTCGGCGTCGAGATCGGAGAGCGAAACGGCCATCGTGCTGGCTATCGGGCTGTGGAAAACGAACGACGTGGTGCTTGAGCCAAGCCGAACACTGTCACCGTCGCTCAGTAGGCGATCGCCTTCTGGAATCTTCTCGTCATTGACGAAAGTACCATTGGTGCTCCCGAGGTCTCGGACGTAGAACACACCATCGGTGTCGAAGAGCTCGGCATGGTTCCTCGAAACTCCCGGCTCTTGGACAACGACGTCATTGCTCGCCTGCCGGCCCATCGACAGCTTACGACCTTGCAAAGGTATGCTCTCGTTGTCGTCAGAGCCCCCTTTTCTGACCAGCACCGGCTCGTCGACCCGTTCCATGGCCCGATAGTCCTCCCTGAGTCCGGAACGTCCACGCGTGGGTCGCGGTTGCTTCGGCGTTCCGGTGAGGTCGATTATATTAGCGCCATTTGGAGAGTGTCAACGAAGCTGGCGTAGGATCTGGTCGCGAAGGGCTGTGTACACGGTGGGGCACCAAGGTGCGCACCATCGGCCAGAGTCCGTTGTCGCTCAGCCGTTTTGCTGCCCTGCCGGAAGCAAGCCGTTCCTATCTATTTCAACGCCCATAGCCGTGTAGACAATCATTTGGCTATTGAGTATGATTGCAGACAGTCCGCCGCTACGCGGCCGTAGCTGATTCGGTGGGGATCGCTGGTAGCTGGAAGGGGTAGGAGCGACAGGGAGGAAGTGAATGGAGACGACTCAGAGCCCACGAGACACCCTCGCCACCGAAGATCCGCAAGCGGACGAGAAAAACGGCGCCGGTGAAGAGAGTGCCGTCGCGCTGGAGCTAATGACCGACGAGTCGGAGGAGTCCGAAGGGGCTGCCTCTCTTGACGTCTCGCGCCCTCGATCGCTGGCAGAAATGCTGATTGAGGCTGGCATGCTCTCGGCCGAGCAAGTTCGTAAGGCTGAGGAGGACGCAAGGCGGGACTCCTTGACGCTAAGCAGGGTTCTAGTAAGGATTGAGTGGGGACGGCGCCGCCAGTGGCCGGAGTACTCCGGCTGGTTTGCGCCATCCCCCTCACCGAACCGGACGTGCCCCTTTCAGGGCATCCGGCTCTCCATCAGATGGGTTAGACCCATGTGTCGGGAACATCAGCTTTTCCGCCATCGTCGTCGGGTTCGTACATCCCTCCTCCGGCGTAATTCGCTTCGTTCCACACCCATCCGACTGCCCTCCTTCGCCATGCGGCCGGCTTTCCCGACCTCGGACTACTACGAGGGCTCTGCCACACGACCGGCATTGGCCGAAGGCTGGCCTACTCCGTTGCCGGAGAGCCGGTCGCGCTTCCCAAGTTCACCTAGGTTGCGTCTGCGTGCCGTCTTAGGTTCTGCCTCTACGCCTGGCACGGCTCGCTGCCGCGCTCGCCATCGGGAGACGCCGGTTGATTGGAGTTCGGTGTCTCTGTCCTAACAGGACTGCCCCTGTATACGACAGACAGGGGTTCCGATGACTCCACCCTCGCCCTACCGTGAGCAGGTGGTTTTACATGCGACGCTTCAATCAGCAGTTCCTTTCGTAACCATAACGACACTCTGGCTAGCAGCGCACGGTTTAGCAGGGTCACCGCCGCCACATTGTCGGGAAGGCTTCAGACACGGTTTCGCCTCTGGTCCCCGTGCCTGCTTCCCTGGCCACCGGCCCACTCCTGGCCGGGTTCCGCATCCGGAACGTTCAACCCATGCGCTTCTTGGCGCACGACGGTCTTGTACTGTCCCGGGATCTGTCTGCGTTCGTGGCTTTGCACCTGGGCTTGACTTTGGTCGACCTCCCCAGCGAGAAGCTCGACCCGGACGTCGTCTCGTTGCTACCGGAGGACGTCGCCAACCGGTACATCGCGTTGCCCCTAAGGCGACACGACTCCTCGCTGACGGTAGCTATGGCCGACCCGACCGACCTCCAGGCCATCCAGGACCTGACCGCACGAACGGGCCTGCGGATAGAAACTGAGGTTGCCAGCGACCAGGAGATCGAGCAACACATCGAGATCGCGTACAAGCTGGCTAGGACGAAAGAGAGAGAGGACGCGGCGTCGGAGGGAGAGGACGAAGACAGCAGGCTGACGGCCGACCAGCTTAGAAGCGCTCAGCCCGCACAGTTCGTCGACCTGCTGCTGGTTCAGGCCCAGCACGACGGCTCATCGGACATTCACATTGAGCCGACCGAGAAGCGTCTTCGGATCCGCTTCCGAATAGACGGTGTTCTCCAGGAGACGATGTCCCTCCCGATGAACATACACCCAACTTTGATCTCCAGGATCAAGATACTGTCAGGGATGAACATCGCCGAGCGGCGAAAACCTCAAGACGGCCAGCTGCAGTTCGAGGGAGAGGAGGGGAGACTAGACGTCAGGTGCGCCATCGCCAACACGGTCTACGGCGAGATGGCTGTTCTCAGGCTGCTCGACAGCGGGAAGATGGCTGGGCTCGGGCTCGACCAGCTCGGAATGCAGGAAGGCCTCGACAAGTACCGAGAAATGCTCAAGCTCCCTTACGGGATGATACTTGTCGCAGGGCCGACCGGTTCCGGTAAGAGCACGACACTCGCGACTTCCGTGATGACGTTGAACAGGACGGAGTTGAACGTCATTACGATGGAGGACCCGATCGAGAACGAGCTCCCCGACGCCAACCAGCTTCAGATACACGTCGAGGCCGGAGTTACCTTCGCAGCGCTGCTTCGCAGCATCCTCCGACTCGACCCGGACGTCATTCTCGTGGGTGAGATTCGCGACCAGGAGACGGCAGAGCTAGCAATCGAGGCCGCCCTGACCGGGCACCTGGTTCTTTCGACGGTCCATGCGAATGACTCCGTATCTACTCTCTTGCGACTCAAGGACCTGGGCGTGGCCAACTACCTGATCGCTTCGGCGATGATTGGAGTGGTCGCACAAAGGATGGCCCGGAAGGTCTGCACTTCTTGTGCGGTCATGCAGCCTCGGCCCGTGGCCGAGCAGGGTGTCTATTTCGAGGAGTTGGGCGAAAAACGGGAGAGGTTCATCTATGGTACCGGCTGTAACAGCTGTGCCCAGACCGGATACCGTTCACGGACAGGCATCTATGAGGTCATGGAGATGACGGATGGCCTCCGGCAGCTCTTCTTGAACAACGCGCCTCGCCACGAACTTTGGGCTCAGACAATGAAAGACGGGACCATACCGCTACGGAAGGATGGCATGCTGAAGGTGAAGCAGGGGACGACCACGCCGTACGAAGTGCTGCGAGTGGCGGAGTCCGGCGCCGATTAGCGCCGGAGGATAGGAACCATGCTGTACCAGTACGTGGCATATACCCTCGCCGATGGTGTCGTCAGAGGTAAGCTCGAAGCGTCGACTGAGGCGGAGGTACGAGCGGAACTCGAGGGCCAAGGCCTCAAGCCGCTCAACGTTAAGCCTCCTTCGAAGTTCAACCTCTCGAAGTTCATGCCAGAGCTGGACCAGGTCAAAGGGAAGGAGCTGCCGACCTTCGCTAGACAGGCTTCAACAATGCTGGCGAGCGGCGCAACCCTACTGCGGGTGCTGGAGATGCTTCAATCGGAGGGAAGCAGCCGAGCCATGCGAAAGGTGCTCGCGCGAATTCACGAGCGGATAAGTGCCGACGATAGCTTTACGTTAGCACTGAAAGAGCACCCCAAGATCTTCGACGACGTGTTCATCAGCCTTGTCGAGGTAGGTGAGTATACCGGCAGCCTTGCGACAGGCCTGAACGAGTTGGCCGACATGCTCCAGAGAGCGGCCGAGGCGAAATCGAAGGCCATGAAGGCGATGATGATGCCGATGTTCCTTCATACTGATGTCGGGGGCTATGCTGGGGTTCATGGTCTTCGGGGCGTTCCCGCCATTGCTAGCGACCTTCGAAAAGATGGAGGTCGATCTACACCCGCTGGCTGCGCTGCTTATCAACGGTACGAATGGACTAAAGGACAACTTCTTCACGATATTGATCGGAGCTGGCATTTTCATAGGGGTGTACAAGTTCCTCCAGCGGTTCCCTCGCGCAAGCTACGTCCTCGATCTGACCAAGGCACGCGCGCCGCTGTTCGGGCCGTTGGTCCTCACGTCTGAACTGGGCCGTTTCTCGCGAATCATGGCCGCCCTTCTCGGCGCCGGCGTCGATCTACCGACGGCGCTTCGGTTGGCGCGAAGCTCCGCGAAGAACCAGGCGATCAAGCTGGCCTGGAACGACGCCGACCAGAGCCTCATCGACGGACACCGGATGTCGGCCGCGTTGCTGCGGCACCCGATACTCCCGGAGATGTTCGTCGAGCTGCTCGCCATAGGCGAGGAAAGCAACACTTTGCCAAGGACGATGGCAGAGCTCGCAGATGCCTACGAGAAGCAGTTCGAAGAACGAATCGAGAAGATGATAGCGGTGGCCGAGCCGCTGTCTACACTCGCCGTCGGAGGCCTGGTCCTTGTCATGATGCTCTCGGTGATGCTCCCGATCCTCGAGGCGGCCGGCAAGGCGCAAGGAAAGTAAATCTAACGCGTCGGCGTAACGTGTAAACGAGGCGCGATGGCCACCTCCCTGAGAAATCGCCTTCCCAAAGTCAAACCATGGGCGGCTGTCGCCGCTGTTCTGGGCGTTCTACTGGTCGGATATGCTGGGCTTCAGGTAACTCAGTACCTAAGCGCCTGGAACCAGCGAGAAAGCTCCCAGGGCAAGATCGATGAGCTGCAACGGTCGTTGGCCGCGCCTCTTTCTGACCTTGCCGTACTGGAGCAACACGTAGCGGATCGAAAGCGGCAGCTAGAGGACTGGGCCGGAGAGTTTAGCATTGAACGTTACGAGCTCAGCGTCGTCGACAACGATGGAGCAACAAGCACTTCCGTGGTCCATCCGAGCTTTCTTGGCGATGATGGTGCGGAATTAAGCCTGCAACTGACGCCCCGGTTCGAATACGGAGCGACAGTCGAGCACAGCGGCAATGCGCGTCACTATCGCATCGGTTCCGACAACCCGAACCTGGCGGTAGGCCATCGTGGGATTCGGTTCAATGGGGGTTGGGTGCAGGACTGGCTCGTAAGGGCGTCCGAAGGCGAAGTCGTTCGGCTTGGAGTTTCCACCACAGGCGATAACGAGGGCGCTCCCCAGGCCACCGAGATCGAGCTTTCGATGTTCGACGCGGAAACCGGTTCAACTCTGCTCGGACCGACTTCAACGGCGCTGACGCTGGGATCGCTCCACATCTTCAGCTACCATAATACGTCAACCGCTCGAGACATACGTGTCAACCTCGTACCCGATGGCGACTTCCGTCTGAAAAAGGTAGGCGGCGACAACCGGGAAATGACGTTGAGGTTTTGGAGCAAGGCGTATCACGCGAGCATGCGGAGATAGTCGAAGCGGAGGGCGGGCTGCTCCTCCGCGATCTCGGCAGCACCAACGGCACCTTTGTAAACCGACGGAAGATCGCAGACGAAGGCCAACTGTTAAAGGACGGCGACCGGATAAGGCTTGGAGCCGCCACCACGACGTTCGTGTTTCGCGTGCCGGTGACGGAGGCCGAGGAGTCGCCGGCGTCTGCCACTGAAGCCAAGCCTGCTGAACCACCCGTCGAGGCTGGTGCGGCGCTACCAGCGGTCGCAGAGGCGGTGTCGCCCGTCACCCGCGCGATTGAAAGACCGGCTACCGCTACCATAACGAGGGAATCGGAGGTCGAGGAGCCGCCGCCTCAGCCGCGGTCCACAACGGGCAGACTAGTCGCGACGCTCCGAAGCAGGCTTTCGCGCCCGACTGAAGAGGCTCCGGCGGCAGAGGTGGCCGCGACCGTTCATCCGCCGGTAGACGAAACTCATTTCCTGCCACAGCCACTGTCGGTGCGCGCGCGCCGAGTCTATCGCAACCTTCGCCGGGCCGTGGAGCTCAAGTTCCGTAACCGGACGGTCGCTGTCAGCGTCGAGGGCAATGTCATACGCGCTCTCCTATTTGACGGGAACGAGATTGTAGGCTGGGGTATCTCGGATCCAAACGAGGGCAATACGTCCACCGACGATGGCGTCGGCCCAATGGAGGAGACCGATCGGATTCGAGTTCTATTGGAGGGCCTTGATGCGCGATACGGGCGCTTTGTCACCGACCTCCCGTTCTACACCCCGCTAATCCGTCAGTTTGAACTACCCGAAAAGACCCGCGGCCTCTTGCAGCAGATCGTCGAGCAGGAGGTCTTAGACAAGATTCCTTTTGCAGCGGACGAGGTCGACATCAAGTACCAGCGACTCAGGGAGTCGAATGAAGCCGTTGCGATCGCGGTACGCCGTCAACTGGTCGACTCGCACGTAGACGTGATCAAAACGACAGGCCTGGGTCCCGCTGCGACTTACTCTCAGGCGACCGCTCTCGGTCTCGCGGCAGGCGTCCCTGACGCCGTTCTTGTGCATCTCCAGGAGGACCGGACCGCCGTCATTCTGATCCAGAAGAGTGTGCCTCGAGCGGTGCACCAAGTCCTGGCCACCGGCGGCGACGAGAGCATCGAAGACAAGGCCGAGGCGCTTGCGAGGGCCGTCGAACAGGTTGAGGGCTTTGGGCAGACCCACGAAGAGGCAGATGACGGCGTACGCGTACCGGTGGTGGTAAGTGGCCGTGTGCCCGAAAACGGAGATCTAACGTCGGTGCTGCGGGCCATGCTGAGCCGCGAGATACTGACGCCATCGCCGCCCGTCGAGTACCCGGAAGGGTTCCCAGTATCCGAGTACACTAACGCCATTGGCCTCGCTCTGCTCGACCAGGCGAGGCCCACGGGGTTCAAGAGCGCGCCAGCTGGGGACGCGGTGCCGTTGAGCCTGCTTTCCCCGCGGCATTTGCCGGCCCCGTTGCCCATCGTGCCAGTTTCGGTCTTTCTAGCGTTGACCCTATTTGCCGTCGCGGTCTTCAACTTGACTCCGAGAGTCGATGACATCAAAGTCGAGAGCGACGCCTTAGTAGCCCAGCTCGTGGCGACCGAGGAAGAGGCGGCAAGACATCGGTTGTCGGCGAAGACCGCGGAAGTGCTCCAACTTAGGGCCAGAGAGGCACGCCAGCTAGCCTTGGCAATGAGTGCTCAGCTCAACGATCTTGCGGGGCGTGTCGACGATATTGCCGCCTGGTTCGAGAAGATTGAAACGATCACGGTAAAGACCAAACCGGAGGGAGTAACCGTCTCCGAGTTCACGCTGACTCGGGATATCTTCGAGCTGAAAGGACTGGCGCCAACGGTCGAAGACGCCATCTTGTATTCCAACAACATCAAAGATTCGGGGTTATTCGAAGACGTAGTTCTGCGCCGGTTCAGCGCCGGTGGAGGCGCTCCCTCTGGCCCAGCGGTCGGAGGCACGTCTCCGGCTGACATACTAGCCGGTCTGGCAGGCGGCGCACAGCCTGCTGCTCCCGTACGGCGGGACAGCGTCGTTTTTGTCATCGAAGCTAGCGTCCCGGGTGCGTCGAGCGAAGAGGATAGCGCTCCCTAGCGCACCTTTCCGAGCAATCTGTCGGCTCCTTTGTCGCCAGCCGCTGTCGACCGACCCTCCCTATGGTGCCTGCCTGATAGTACTAGCCAAACTGTGACCCTTGGACGAGTGAAAGCCGCCAGAGTCCCGGTTATGGTTAGGCCATCGAAAGGGTGGGCGAGGCGCAATCCGGAAGCGCCGGACTCAAACCCGAATACTAAAACCCAGAAGGGGGATATTCGATGAAGCGGAGCAATGAATCAGGTTTCACGTTGATAGAGCTTTTGATCGTAGTGGGAATCATAGTCGCGCTGGCCGCGGCTATCGTACCCCAGGTAGTGCAATTCGGCGAGACGGGCACCACCGCCCAAAGGGTAACTGAGAAAGAGACTATCCAGACCGGCTTCGAGAATATGATGGCCGAGAAGGCGCTCACATCGCTGACTGCCAACACCGGCGCCGCTGCGACCGCAGTCGGCGCCTGGACGGCACAGCCAACCGGGACTAACACCGTGCCGCTCTACTCCCGGTACTTCCAGAACGCTAGCTCGACATACTTCTACTGTTGGGGCACTGACGGCAGGATCACCTTCCAGCGCCTAACGGCTGCCGCTTGCGACCAGGACGACTAAGCTAGCGTAGTGCCGCCGGAGGCCCCCCGCGCGGGGTGGCCCCCCTTGGTCAGGACCGGATTAGGATGGCCCAGTGGGAGCGCGACTGCCCCCCTGGGCCATCGTCTGTCCCGCTCTGGCGGCATGGCGCGGTTGTTGACGGGCCGTATGGCCGGTGGTACACTCCGTCCAGCGCCTTTGGGACCAGCCTCAGGCGCTACATTTACGCCAGCGGACGCCCAGTTTGACAGGCAGTACTGCCAACTGATCGGGGGAATCCGGGCCGATAGCGGACGAGAGAAAAGCTACGTCGGGCCGGAATCAGGAGGACTAGTGTGAAAAGGTTGATCTTGGCAGGCGCCGTTGTCGCGGCCGTTGCAGTTTCGTGTGCTTTCGCGAGCCCGGCGGCGACCCCTTTCCCTACACACACTCCGCTGCCGGCAGTCGACCCCAACTTGCCTCATGTTGAGCTTCCTATCAAGAACTTCCAGCACAAGACCATTGAAATTGAAGTCGGCACGGTCGTCACATGGGAGAACCAAGACCGCTCTCCTCACACCGTGACACACTTTCCGGATCAAGAAGAGACCGAACTGTTCGACAGCAACCGTATAGAGCCCGAACGGACCTTCCGCTACACGTTCGATAAGGTTGGCATCGTCAACTACTATTGCAAGCTACACCCCGTGAACATGCGGTCGTCTGTCACGGTCGTAGAAAAGTCTGACTCGTAGTCACTGGCCGCCTCGAGTGCGGCACCATCAGATCTAACCGAGACCTACTCCGGTTCGCTCGCGATCAACTCACCCCTTTCCGCGAGCTCACGTAGACTCGGTTCACCTTTCAGGTGTTTCATCATTTCACGGTAACGGCGGGCCATCTCTGGGCCTTGTAACGCCAAGTATTCAGCCTCAAGCGCTCGAGCGGCATGGACGGATGGCGCTGTCGGTATCTCGACGGTTGCCGTTGTAATCTGGTCACTGCCCCATTTGTAGGCCACGATCTCGCCTTTCCTGATTATCAGGTTCATCCCCCGGTTGGCTTCTATGATTGGGACGCCATTCTCTCTGGCGCGCGCAAGAACTGTCTCGTTCTGCTCCCGGGCCTTCGAGCCGTAAGATGAGATCAGGATCAGACGCGCGCCATCGAGCACAAGGCTGCGCGTAATGATCGGGCTCCATCGGTCGTTGCAGATTACGATACCGGCGCGACCAAAGGGGGTGTCGAAGGCTCTAATGGACCGGCCCAGTCGATTGAAACGCCAACTCGGATCGGTGCCCTCCGCCAGCATGGTCTTGTGGTATTTGCCACGAATCTCGCCCTCGGTATCGATGAAGATAGCGGCGTTGTAGGCCTCGTTTCCGATCCGCTCGGCAAATCCCATGCACAGGCAAGTGCGTAGCTGTCGCGCCAGTTTCTGAAACCGTTTGATGTAAGGACCATCAACCGGCTCGGCAAGCTCGATCATCTCGTCAGCGCGGCTGGGGTCCTCGATCACGTCCATCACCACGTACCCCTCTAGGACACCTTCCGTCGTCACGATGAGGTCGGGTTCGTCCCTTGAGGCCTCGCGGACGAAGGCCTCCACCTTATCGGCGTTGGCGGCCTTGTCCCACTTCTTCGGCTCGATGGATATCGCCGTGGCTCTGACCTGTGTGAACATCTCAACATTCCTCCATCGTCGCGACGCGACGACGTTATTCACTCTAGATTCTCGCCGATTTTGGTCTATCCCAGGTCGACGGCGCCCGTCAGCTCGGCGGGGGTAGTCCTCTGGAGTATGAGTATGCCGCCGCTCGGGGGCTTGAGCTGGATCGTGAACTCTTTTCTGGCTTCGAGCTTCGTTGTCAGCGACGACACGGTCACTACAATCTCGACTCGCTCTCCCGCATCGAGTAAGGGCCCGCTGCCCCCGCTGAGCCAGGTAGCCGTCCAAGGAAGAGTCGGCGAGTTCACGACCTGGTCTTCATCGATGTATGTAACGACGGCTGTAGAAGTCGATAGGTTGACCGAACCGCCGCTCAGGGCCGCCGTGACTTGGAAAGATATAGTCTCGACATACGGCGTGGTTGTTGCCACATTCGCAGTTGCGATCAGCGAGCCGCGAAGTCCAAGTGAGGCCGAAGTCTCTTCCAGTCCTCCGAGCACCGTTTCTCGCGTCTTATCGGTGGCGAGCAGTCCCGTGCTCATCATCGTGAAGGCGAATACCGATGCGACAATGACGAAGGCAATGAGCACGATGGCGGTCTCGAGGCCGGTGATGCCTCGCTCGTCCTTCCACGTCTGCCACATGCGAGCCATCGACTACACTCCGTACCCCCGTCCCGGACACAACCGCACAGGCTTCAATCATATCACTGGTAGTCTGGGCGACCGGGTCGCGCCACACGTCGGCTCGAACACCCCGATGCGGTGCTGATCTCAGAGAGCGGAGACCGAGACGCCTATCAGGCTGCCCACGGTAAATGTCACTGTGGCGGCGGCTCCGCCTGCCAGCAACATGCGCAGGCCACCCCACAAAACGTTTCGGCCCGACGTCGCGCCCACCATGGCTCCTACGGCTGCCAGTGCGACCGCGCTGAGGCTCGCGCTCAGCACGATGGAGAAATCCCCCGCGTCGAAGATGTAAGGCACTATGGGTACCACGGCTCCGGAGACGAACGCAACGAAGGAAACGATGCTGGCGCCCCATGGAGAACCGAGCTCAGAAGGATCGAGGCCGAGCTCTTCGCGGGCCATCGTGTCCAGGGCTACCTTCGGGTCCGACATTATCCGGCTGGCGAGGTGGCCTGCCTCGTCGGGCGATAGCCCTTTCGCCTGGTAGATCAAGGCCAGCTCCTCCTCCTCTTCCTCGGGCCACTCCTGTAATTCGATGGCCTCTCTGCGCATTTCGTGCTCGAAGATGTCCCGCTGGGACCGCATCGAGATGTACTCGCCCGACGCCATCGAGAATGCGCCTGCCAGCAGGCCGGCTACCCCTGCGAGGAGTATGAACTCAGGATCACCCCCTCCTCCTACGGCGCCTGCGGTGCCTCCTGCCACTCCCATGACTAGACTGAAGTTCGACACCAGGCCGTCGTTGACGCCGAGTACGGCGGCCCTCAATCGCCCTCCTCCACTCACTCCCTTGGGAAACCCCGACGGGTGCGTTAGCTTCTGGAGAACACGAGAGTGCTGACGTTCCTCCCCTACCAGATCGAAGGCCTCGGGGTCGGCCGCGTAAGCGTCGACTTCCTTCGCTTCCAGTCTGAGGAGCACGGGAAGAACCCGACTGGTGCCGAACCTTCGGGCGGCCCACTGGAGCGCCTTGACCTTAAGTCCGGGACTGGCGGGCCGGAGAGTCGCGCCGTCGATTCCGAGCTTCTCCGCCCAGCGCGAAGCATGCCGCATCTCCGCGGCCACGAGGTCCCGGAACACCTGAGCACGGGTCTGGTCCGCCTCGGTGTCGGCGAGCGCGCCGTAGAGCGCGGCAGCCTCCAGCTCGGCGTCGAGGTATTCTCTGTACTGCTTGGAACGCCCGTCTGTCTTTTCGACCAACTGATTCCTTTCAGGTAGCCCGTCTCGCCGTAAACCTACGCCGGTACTCCTAGTCCCTCGCGGATAGCCTTCAGACGGTCCAGGTTCTCTTTGTCAGGCCCCTTCTTGTCGGCGCCAGGGACTTCTAAAACAAACGGCACCTTTGCGAATGCCGGGTGACCTATGATCGTCTCGAAGCCTTCTTTCCCGAGGTGCCCTTCCCCAATGTTCTCGTGCCGGTCGACTCCACCGCCTAGCTTGACCTTGGAATCGTTGGCATGGACCGCCGCTAGCCGCGAAAGTCCCACTTCTCGGTCGAACTCGTCCATCGCCGCGTCGATGCCATCCGACTCGCGAAGGTTGTAGCCGGCCGCGAAAGCGTGTTGGGTATCGAGGCATACCATCGCTCGGGGACTGTCGAGTGCGTCGAGCAGCTTGGCCATCTCTTTGAATGACGAGCCCATGTGGGACCCCATGCCTGCGCTGTTCTCGAAGATCAACCAGACGTCTTCCGGGCTATTCTCGAGAACGTCTTGCAGTGCGGCCCGATACGGCATCAGGATCCCGTCGAAGCCAGCGCCGTGATGGGCGCCCACATGGAAGATCACTCCAGCCGCGCCGATCCGGCCCGCGACGTTCATGGTCTTCGTCAGCAGGTCGACCGACTTCTGGCGCATTTCCGGTTC
Organism: Dehalococcoidia bacterium; assembly: GCA_965248605.1. Classification (GTDB taxonomy): domain Bacteria; phylum Chloroflexota; class Dehalococcoidia; order Lucifugimonadales; family CAUZJF01; genus CAUZJF01. The sequence goes on along the minus strand of CBDFJV010000007.1, from coordinate 2,627,675 downwards.
GCCGCCGATGGTGATCAGATAGCTCCCGTGAATGAAAACGGGAGAGACGTCCGCTGCTTCGGCTTTTTGGCGAAACTCGAGCACGGCGTCTTCTGACGGTTCGATGAAACGCCACATCCGAGGCGATGACGCGAAGATCTGCGCGGTCTCAGCGCCCATCTCCTCTGCCCGCTCGATCCCTTTGCTGAGGCCTCCGCTTGTCGACACGTGAGCTCCCAATCGCATTCCGGTACTCCTTACCGATCGTGGTTATCTTCTTGTGCAACCGAGGCCGGCGTAACGACCTCTGTTACGGTTCCACCGCGGTCTATCTGTTGCTTGTCCCACGTGACGAGTGGGACCTGAAACGTCTGGGCCAGCGCGACGTATAGCGCGTCGGCGCCGCTTAGGCCGACGTCGGCCGCGATCTGGGCGCCCAACTTTGCAAGGCTTATGTCAATCGATATTAATCGAGTGTTGGGTAACTGTTCTAGGAGGTCTCTTGCCTGGTGTCCCGGGCTAGGACCCCCCGCGCGCCTGGCAACAGCTCCAGCTATTTCCGGAAGGACCAACGTCGGAAGCAGAATCGGGTCGCTGATCGCGATCCGGGACTCTAGCCAACGCAAGCTGATCTGATGGTGAACATCCTCTTCGACGAACTGACTCACCCACACGCTGGCGTCGATCACATGCAATCTAAAGTTCCCGCCTTTGTTCTCTCACAGCCTCGACGGCGGATACTCCGGGCGGCCAGTGGGCGCTAATCCGCTTGCTAAGCTCTCGCATTTCTGCCCATACCGCTTCGGCTTTGGCCTGCTCTGCCTCCCAGTCCTCGATAGGTACGATGCGCGCCACTGCTTTCCCTCGGCGCGTTACAGTCACCGTTTCGTGTTCCTCCCTGACGCGACGGAGGATGTCGCTGGTCCGCTGTTTAAGTTCCCTTACTCCTACCTGCAACATCACGGCCTCCAGGTATCGCCATGTAGACACATTCGCGACCACATTATAGGAATTCGTAGCCCGAATTTCCACTCGTTCGTTGGGGCGGAGGCATACTTGACACCCCAAACACGGCAGATACAATCATACAGCCCTTCGAGTCGCGAATACGGAGTTGTAGGTGGCACAGTGAACGGAGAACAGCTTAAAAAGACGGTCAGGTCCGGAGGCGTCGTCTACGGGACGATGCTGAGCATGAGCCGGAACCCGCGTTGGGTCACACCTATCTCCGGGTTTGGGCTCGACTACGTGATCATCGATACCGAGCACGCACCCCGCGACCGAAGCGATATCGCCGACCTTCTCGCGGCCTTTGCCGGCTCCAGCGTAGTCCCTATCGTTCGGATCCCCATTCCCGACTCCCACTATGTCACTATGACGCTGGACGCGGGGGCCCAGGGCGTGCTGGCCCCGTACTGCGAGACCGTAGAAGAGGTGCAGTAGGTCGTCGGCGCGGCCAAGTGGCGGCCGCTGAAAGGCGAGCTGGCTAGGAAAGCCGTTGAAACGGGAGAGCTTCCGAGCGAGGAAACGAAAACGTACCTGGAAGAACGGAACCGCAGCAACGTCTGCATCATCGGAATCGAGAGCGTGCCCGCCATCGAGAACCTGGAGAATATCCTCCATGTTGACGGCATCGACGGCATATTCGTTGGGCCCAACGATCTGACGATATCGTTGGGTATTCCGGACCAGGTAGAGCACCCGAAGTACGAGGAGGCACTGCGCCGGATCATCAGCGCCTGCCAGGAGCACGACACGCCCGTGCTGATCCACCACCAGACAGTGGCGCTCACACAGAAATGGTTGAGCGAGGGCGCACGATTCGTACTGTACTCCTCCGATGCGCGGACCATGCACAACGGCTTCAGAGACGAGTTCGGCGCCATCAAGGAGGTCGGTGAAAGGGTCACCGGCAAAGCTGTCGCGAAAGTCGGCGAATCAGAGGAAGTAATCTAGCTAGAGAGACTGCTGAAAGCTCCGTCGGCACTGTAGTCATTACATCAGGGAGGCGTGAATGAGCTGGGAGTTTGAGCTTCTAGACGGGCCTTATGGTGGAGTAACCGAGGGACCGGCGTGGGACGGCAATGTGCTGCTGTTCACCCATATCCCATCCAGTCGGATTATGCGGTTCGACCCCGTTTCAGGCAAGTCATCCGTTTACAAAGACAACACGAGCCAGGCCAATGGAACGGTGTTCGACCCAGACGGCCGGCTTCATGCGTGCGAGGGCGACGCTAGAAGGGTCGTGCGCTACGAGCCCGACGGCACAACAACCGTGCTTGCCGATAGCTTCGAGGGGAAGCGTCTGAACATCCCTAACGACCTGGCCATCGACCTTCAGAACAGGGTCTGGTTCACCGACCCGTACTACGAGAACGCCGCCGGACCCTGGAGCGAGACGCGGGACGCGATGGAACTCGATCACGAGTCGGTCTTCAGGCTCGACCCACAGTCCGACGGTACGTGGTCTATCACGCGCGTTACCTTCGACACGACCCGCCCCAACGGCATACTCTTCTCTCTCGACTACGACACTCTGTATGTGGCCCAGAGCGGCCGTGAACACGGCGAGAAGCGACAGTTGCGGGCCTATCCCGTGAACGACGACGGGAGTCTGGGCGAGCACACGGTCCTGCACGACTTCGGTGAAAACCGGGGCATCGACGGAATGTGTCTCGACACCGATGGCAACATCATCGCCACGGCCGGCTGGAAGCAGGGCGGCCCTGGCCCGCTGATCTACGTGTTCTCACCTGCCGGAGACGTTATTGAAACCCATCCGTTGCCTGTCGATCGGCCCACGAACTGCACCTTCGCCCACGACGACCTACGCACCCTGTACGTAACGACCATCGACGGCCACCTCTTCCGGACCACCACCGAGCGCCAGGGACGGTTGCTGTTCCCGCCAGCGGGCTAGGTGGTCATAGGGTGGCAAGAGTGTCGCATTCAGCAGTTGGACCGCGTCGTCGACGTTCGATTCGACTGAAAGAGTACGATTACGCAAGCCCTGGGGCGTACTTCACAACGATCAGTACAGATAACCGAGCTAGAGTCTTCGGACACGTTGTCGACGCTATGTTCGTCCCCGGAAAGATTGGGGCAATGGTCCAAAGCACATGGGACGAGATTCCGCAGCACTATCCTGACGTCGGCACCGATGCATTCGTCTTGATGCCTAACCACGTTCACGCGATTATCATGCTGGGCCTAGGGCAGGCGCGGGGGCCTGCCCCTACGATGTCGTTGTCCGACATCGTGCACCGGTTCAAATCGCTGACGACAGCACGATACAAGAAGGGTGTTGAGGACCGAGATTGGCCTCCTATCGGACGCAGGCTCTGGCAAAGGAACTACTACGAGCACGTGATCCGAAGCGAAGGTGAACTACAGCGTGTCAGAGAATACGTGAGCAACAACCCGGCAAAGTGGGCCGATGATGAGTACAACCCCGACAACAACACGTAGGGGCAGGCCCCCGTGCCTGCCATCTTCTAGGGCGGTAACATGAATAACAATACAATCAGGATCGGCCTGATCGGCGCAGGCGGCAACACCCGAAAGAAACACATCCCGGGGTTCAAGGCGATCGATGGGGTGGAAGTCGTGGGTGTCGTGAACCGCTCCCGCGAGTCCAGCCAGCGGGTAGCGGACGAGTTCGACATTCCGCGGGTTTACGACGACTGGCACGCGCTCATCACAGCGCCCGACGTCGACGCAGTATGCGTCGGCACGTGGCCATATCTCCACCGTCCGGCCGTGCTTGCCGCCCTGGAAAACGGCAAGCACGTCCTGACCGAGGCCCGGATGTCGCTAAACGCCCATGAGGCCCGGGAGATGCTTGCCGCGTCTCGTGTGAAACCACACCTGGTCACACAAGTGGTGCCCGCGCCGTTCAGCTTCGAGTTCGAGCAGACCATCATCGACAAGATAGGAGACGGCTACCTCGGGGACCTGCTATCCGTGGATTTCACAATATCGCAGGGCTTCGCCAACCGGGACGCACCGTACATGTGGCGCCACGACCGCGATCTGAGCGGCTATAACGCGATGCTCATGGGCGCCTGGTACGAGTGCCTTGTGCGGATGGTGGGCCCAGCTTCCAGCGTTACGGCCGCTACCAGGGTGAACGTCGTCTCCAGGGCTGACGGCTCTGGGCAACGCCGTACCACAGACATCCCAGACCACGTCGACGTGTTAGCCGAAATCGCGTCGGGTGGACTCCTGCGACTCAGGGTCAGCGAGGTCCTCGGCCATTCGGCCGACGGATTGTGGTTCTTCGGGACCGACGGCACACTTTTGGTCGACTTCGGCGGAATGAACCAATACTCTGGTGAAGCCGGCAAGACGGGGCTGTACGGCGGCCGGAAGGAAGACTCTAAGCTCGCTCCTATCGAGATTCCTCCGGAAAAACTACATGTCTGGCGCGTCGAGGAAGAGTTCGTGAACGCGATCCGTGGCATTGAGCCCGTCGCTTTGAACACCTTCCATATCGGCGTGCAGTACATGGAGTTCACTGAGGCCGTGACGCGCAGCGCCCAGTCCCGTCGGACAGTCTACCTGCCGCTGTGAATGACGTCAGCTTTGCCGACAGCCCCGGAGGCCGGTGATGGACCGCGATGAACTCAGGAAGCTAATCGTAGGGCCAATGGCTACCGTGGGCACCCCCTCCGACGACGAGTACGAGGTCGACTATGGCAAGATGGCCGAGATGACGAAGTGGTGGGTGGAGAACGGCCTCGTGAAGGGAGTGGCCGTAATCAAGATCGCCGCGGCCATGGGCGAGGGACCGCAGTTACGAGACCACGAGTGGCAAGGACTCTTGCGCACGGCCGTTCAGGCGTCTGACGGCAAGGCCACGATAATGTGTGGCCTCCACTACAAGGACACGGTCCGGCAGATCGAAGACGCGAGGAGGGCGCAGGACCTCGGAGCGGTCGCGGTCCAGGTCTCTCCGCCAGTACACAACGGACCTACTCAGGACGACGTGCTCCGGTTCTACGAGGACCTGGCTAATGCAGTAGAAATCGGCATCATGGTCTACAACACGATGGGAATGCTCGGCGACAAGATCACACCGGACAACTATCGCCAGATTGCACAGTTCGACAATGTCGTCGCAATCAAGTGGCAGGCTCCGGCCGGAATCGACTACAACGTGATCTTCGACCTGAAGGACCGCGTCAACATCATCGACAACTCGAAGGACCCGGTTCGGAACCACAGGCTCGGCGGCCGGGGCTACATAAACTGGACAGCAGACATCCACCCGCCCATGGATCTCCGCCTATGGGACCTGATGGAGAGCGGGCGCTACGACGAGGCCCAGGCACTCTGGGACTCGGTGTACCTGCCGTTGAATGAGTTCCAGAACAAGATCGCGGTCAAATCCGGTGGGCAGGCACGTCTCAAGAAGGGACTGACTGCCGTGATGGGGCGCCCCATCGGCCACTCGCGGCCACCGTCGCTGCCCCTTTCCGAAGACGAGATGGAGGAGCTGCGCGACATATTGGTCGGCTTCGGCTGGCCGGTGCAGCCCGCGCAAGCCGCCGTCGCTTAGAACTTCACCGCGGAGACCACAGAGAACGCCGAGAAAGATCCTTTAACTCTGTGATCTCCGTGCTCTCTCTGTGGTGCATCTTCTCTTCGTTGACGCGAGTTTAAGGCCGTAGATATAATCGCGCCGCTTGATCGACCCTGGTGGGACCTTAACTCACCGATGAACAGTCGCCGCTGGCGCGGCACCGATTGTGCAAACCGCTGGAGACGCCATCCCGGCATCCACCGCAAGGATGCCGGTCGTACCATCAACGACGCTCTAGCGTACTAAACGACTTTTTGGACGTCGGCCGACGAATGTCGAGTAGAGTGAGGTTGACATGAGTAGGTTGGCCTATTTACGGACAATCCTTGGGTGTCTCATCCTTGTCGCTGCTGTCTCCTGTGGAGGCGGGACCGAGGAGGCGAGCACCGCGACTGTAGAACCTAGCCCTGAGGGCGGGCAGACCGGCGGGAGGATAGAGGGCACCAACCAGTCCTTGGCGGCCGACCCAGGTGAGGCGACGGAAATCGCCTTCACGATGGATGGGACCGGGTTGGACGGGCCGGACTCGGTACCGGCCGGGTGGGTCCGCATTAACTTCGAGAACAGAGGCGATATCGACCACCATCTAGCGCTCGTCAGGTTGACCGGCGGCAAGACCGTTGACGATCTGAGGTCTTTCATTCAGCAGGACCCCAAGGCGCGGCTGCCTGATTGGGCGTTATCTTGGGGCGGGCCTGCGGATACGTCGCCTGGTGTAACGGCCGTGGTGACGCAGAATCTCTCGGAGGGCAGTTACGTATGGGTCACCTACGTCCTCGGCGATGACGAGATTGCGCGGCCGGGCCTCGATTTGATTCGTCCGTTCGAGGTGTCCGCGTCCTCTGATCCCGGGGTTGAGCCTACGGCCGACGCTATCATCGGCATGCTCGACTACGACTACGGCGTCGAGGATACTCGCGGTCGATTCGATCGATACGAGGGGGGATCAGGCCTTGAGCCGGGTCTCCGGATCATCAAGGTCGATAACGAGAGCAACCTAACCCACGAAGCAAGGTTGGCCCTCATAGAGGGCGCAAAGCAGGCCCGCGACTTTCCAGACATGTACTACATGAACCCCAGGGGCAGGCCCCTGATGTTCGGACTCGAAGCTCCGTTGGCGCCTTTTCCCGTGATCGACGATGACGGCAAAGGGCCGGGAGGGCCACCTCCAGGGACCTCCGTAGGTGGGGTGATGGCGATCCAACCCGGTCAGGTCGTGTACATCACAATCGACCTCGAGGTCGGATGGTACTTCGTCTACGACATGCTGGAAGACGTCGAGATTCAAGCACCGTACCTATTCAGGTCGACCGCCAGGGAGTTCGGGGTCAGGTAACCTTTTCACCCGCGACGTCGCTGCTCGCCTATCGCATTGCTTCGCTTCATTGACCGTATGTAGGGGCGTGGATATAATTGCGCGGCGAGATAGGCGATCCCTAGTCCGGAGAAGATGAATGAACCGAGAAGAGCTTAAACAGCTGATCATGGGGCCGATCGCGACGGTGCCCACTCCCTTCGACGACGACTTTGAAGTCGACTACGGGCGTATGTATGAGCTTACGCAACGCTGGGTCGGGCAAGGGCTCGTCAAAGGTAAGGCCGTCATAAAGGTCGCCGCCGCCATGGGCGAAGGGACGATGCTCACCGACGAAGAGTGGCCGTTCCTACTCAGGACAGTCGTCCAGGCAGCGGAGGATAAGGCGGCGATCGTATGTGGGCTTCACTTCAAAGACACGAAGCGAACCATCGACGACGCCAAGAGGGCGCAGGACTTGGGCGCTCATGGCCTCCAGGTCTGCCCCCCGGTCTTCAACCTGCCCAGCCAGGACGACATCCTCGACTACTTCAGCGACTTGTCCGACGCTATCGACATTGGGATTATGGTCTACCACACCCACTGGATGAGACACGGCTTTATTGCCACCGACACGATCATGCGAATGGCCGACTTCGAGCAAGTGGCCTCCATCAAGTGGAACGCACCCGAAGACGGCGACTTCGACGACATGGCCAAGTTCTCCGACATCTTTAACGTGATCGGGAACGGCTACCCGGTCCGCTGCCACCAGCTGGGCGGAAGGGGCTACATCAACCTTACACTCGAGGCGTACCCACCCCACGACCAGCGAGTCTGGGAACTGCTCGAAGCGAAGCGGTACGACGAGGCCCAGGAGCTTTTCGAGTCCGTCGATGGACCTTTGCGTGATTTCGCATCGAAACTCGACGTCCGCTCCGGTGGGCAAGCGAGGCTCAAGAAGGGCATCATGGCGCTCATGGGCCAGCCTGTTGGAACGTCTCGGCCGCCGTCGAAGCCGCTGAATGAGGCTGAGCTCGCAGACCTTCGTGAGATATTGGTAGGCTTCGGATGGCCGGTCGAGGAGTCGGCCGTTGGGGCCGCGGCGGCAGGTTAGAGAAGATTCTTAGAACGACGAAGGAGACGCATCGATGATAACGGTCGAACGAGCGAAGGAACGACTACAGGGCGTATGCATTCCGCTGGCCACGATATTCAAGGAAGACGGTTCTCTCGACGTTGACACAACCAGGGCCAACGCCCAGTGGATCATCGACCAGGGCGCCCGAGAGGGAAACACTATATTCATCGCGTGCGGGTCGGGAGGTGACTTCTCCGTCCAGACCACTGAGGAGCGGAAGCAGGCGATCTCAGCGGTTGCCGAGGCCTCTGCCGGCCGCATTCCAATCATCGCGTCTGTACAGGACACCGACATCCGCCAGACCATCGAGCTCTGTCAGCACTGTGAGGAGGTCGGCGTCGAGTTCGTGCAAATGAGCTCGGCTTACTACTACGACGTGCTACCCGGCGACATCGTCAACTGGGTCAAAGAGTGCGCGAAGCACACGGACGTGGGGTTCGCCGCGTATAGCCACCACTACAGCGGCTCGAAGTACGACATGACTATGGACGTCGCCGATCAGCTTTTGGACATCCCGAACACGGTGGCAGTCAAGTGGGGTTCGCCCAACATCGGCAACTACCTTGAAGGCTTCCGACGCTTCGTTCCCCGCGCGGCGGTCGTGAACAACGGGCCGCTCACGATTTACGGCCACGTCCTCGGATGTAACGCATGGGTCAGCCATGTGCCCAACTTCTTTCCGCAACATTCCTGGCACGTCTGGGACCTGATGAAGGCGGGTGACTACGTCGAGGCGCAGCGCGTCTACGACGAGTTCATGCTGCCGTACAACCGCATGAGAGGCCAGGTGTCGCGGGAAACGGCTGGCGAGGGTATCTTCGTCAAGCCCTGGATGGAGGCTGCGGGACTCGTCGGAGGGCCTTCACGGCTGCCGTCTCGCGACGCGGTTGTAACCGACGAGATGAGGGCCGAGATCAGCAAGATACTCGAGGAAGCACGGGCCCGCGAAAGCGTACCCGTGTAGCGGTCCCTGCTCCCAAGACTGTGACTCCTGGTAGGGGCAGGTCTCAGACCTGCCCCTGTCGTTTGTCAGGACAACCAGCCGATGGAGGATATCGATGGCGTCGCTCAATAAGACTCTTACAAACCCCAAGGGCGTACACCCGCCCGCTGGACGCTATTCGCATGTCGCTCGAGTCAAGGCGATGGAGGCTCTGTACCTTGCCGGGCAGGTCGCGGTAGACGAAAACGGGGTTCTCGTCGGCGAAGGCGACGCGCAGGTGCAGACAAGCCAGGCGTACCGGAACATCGGCGCCCTTCTGGAGAGCGAGGGCGCGTCCTTCGATAACGTCGTGCAATTGACGACCTACCTGGTGGGCCGGGAATCGGTCCAGCCTTATCTCGACGGACGCACCGACGTCTTCGCGGAGATCTACCCGAACGGTGACTACCCGCCGAACACGTTGCTGGTGATCGACGGGCTCGTGCGTCCGGAGATGCTGGTGGAAATCACCGCCGTCGCGGCGATCTAGCCACCTATACGTGGAGGACTAGACTTGAACGTAGACGAACTTCGGGCACAGATCCCGACGACACGGCAGATGACCTACCTGAATACCGGCTGGGACGGACCGTCGCCTATTTCGGTAGTGGAGGCAATCCGCGCGCGGCTCGATTACGAGAACCACGTCGGGCCCACGTCTACCGAGGCCCTCGAGACGGGCAAGGAGGTCCGCAACCAGGCCAAGGAGGCTATCGCTGCCCTCGTCAACGCCACTCCGCAGGAGATCCTGCTCACCGAGAACACCACTGAGGGCATAAACATCGTCCTCAACGGTCTGCCCTGGCAAGAAGGCGACGAGGTCATCACCTGCGACCTCGAGCACCCCTCGATTTTGCTTCCCACGTACCACCTCCAGGACCGCAAGGGCGTCCGAGTCAAAGTGTTGCAGTTCGCTCCCGACGCGGACCACTCCGCGATCGCCTCCGCCGTCGAGGACGCGCTTACCGAGCGCACGCGCATGGTCTTCCTGAGTCACATCGAATATTCGTGTGGGCTCCGCATGCCCATAGAGGAGATCAGCCGGCTGACGCGACCTCGGGGCATCTGGCTGATGGTCGACGGCGCCCAGGGTCCCGGACACATTCCGCTCGATCTGAGTGAGCTCGGCTGCGACTTCTACGCCATGCCGGGACAGAAGTGGCTGCTCGGACCTGACGGCACCGGCGCTCTCTTCATTCGTGAGCCGATGATACAGGCCGTCCAGCCGGACCGAGTCGGCTTCTACTCGGTCAAAGAGTACGATCACGCCGGCTCTTACGAACCTGAGACCGAGGACATCGACAAGTTCGTGGTCAGCACCACCAGCACCCCTCTACGGGTTGGCTTCCTCCAAGCCGTCAGGTTCATATCGGACGTCGGCATTGACGAGATAGTCAGCCGGAGCGCTGCCCTCGCAACGTCTCTCAGGACCGAGCTATCGAAGGTCAATGGCGTGAAGGTGCTATCGCCGATTGACGGCCCCGGCCGCACGTCACTGGTTAGCTTCACGATTGGTGATGCCGACCACGGGGCCGTCGCCAAACAGCTTTGGGAGAACGACCGCATCCTGGCCCGCTGGGTCCGCTACCCGGACTCGATACGCGCGTCCCTGGCCTTCTTCAACACGGAGACCGAGGTGGCTCAGCTGGTCGCCGCGGTACGGCGTTTGGCGTAGAGCTCCTAAAGCCGACCATCGAGTTCGCCGACGTAATCGGGATCCTCGGCTGGACTGCTTTTGCGTGCGCCGATTCCGTCAGGCTAGGCCAAAATCAACACGTCAGGCATCTCTTGCAATCCTAATGCTAGTATGCTAGGATATTAGCGGTGGTAGAGCGCGTGATTCGACAGTTCAACGTTTATCTCCCGGAAGATCTTATCCGGGAGATAAAGCATGCCGCGATCGAGGAAGAGCAATCACTGTCGGGGCTTGTAGAAGAGGCAATGCGCAGATATCTCATGGGCCTAGTGGCATCGTCTGGCAGTGAGGAGGAGTCCGAGATGACTAACGGTATCGGATACGTCCACGTGGAGACGCATAACTGGGGAAAGACAGTTAAGTTCTGGCAGCAGCTCGGCTTTAACCCTAATCCACCGAAGGACGGCGTGTAGGAGGCCTGCTGAAGAAACAAAAGGGTGCGCCTCTGAATCTGGGATAATGGTTTTGAAACAGAAAACCGGTCCCAGAAAAGGAGCACCCGATAGATGCTACCACGTAACCACCCCGACCGCATCCAAATCGCCTTCGACGACCACCGCCTGGTGGCCAATGCCGGGCTGATCCTTCCCGCCACCCTCGCCCTGCGCCTTGGCCTGCCCCAACTCCTCCGGAAGCACCTCGACCTCGGCGGCGCGCCGGGCCGGGCGAACACCGGCGACAAGATGATGACCCTGGTGGCCTCCGCCCTAGCCGGCGGAGATTGCATCGACGACGCCGATGTGCTGCGCGCCGGCGGGACCGCCCGCGTGCTCGGTTTCACGGCTAAGGCTCCCTCCACCCTGGGCACCTTCCTGCGCAGCTTCAGGTGGGGCCATGTCCGCCAACTGGACCGGGTGAGCCGCGAGTTGCTGGCCCGGGTCTGGAAGGCCGGTGCCGGACCCGGCGACGCACCATTCACCATCGACCTTGATTCGACGATCTGCGAGACCTACGGACTGGCCAAGGAGGGCGCCCGCCACCACGGCTACACCGGTGCGCGGGGCTATCACCCGCTGCTGGCCGTCGCCGCCGGCACCGGCGACGTGCTGATGGCCCGCCTGCGCGAGGGCCGGGCTAACACCGCCCGCGGCGCTGCCCACTTCCTGCGTGAAACGGTGGGGCGGGTGCGCTACTGCGGAGCCAGGGGCCAACTCACGGTGCGGGCCGACAGCGGCTTCTATACCCACGCCGTGGTCGCCGTCTGCCGCCGGATGGATGTCCGCTTCTCCATCGCCATCCGCCAGCGCGCCCGCCTGCGGAATCTCATCGAGGCGATACCCGAAGATGGCTGGACGCCGATTCCTTACTGGATGGACGGCGCCGCCGATGTGGCCGAGACCACCTACACCCCGTTCCAGGCCGAGGCGGACGCCGCGCCGGTACGGCTCATCGTCCGGCGGGTGAAGCCGGCGCCCTGTTCTCAACTGGCTCTCTTCGCCACCTACAGCTATCACGGCTTCATCACCGACCGGGACGGGGAGACGCTGGAACTGGAGGCCGATCATCGCCGTCACGCCGAGATCGAGAATGCGATACGCGACCTCAAGTACGGCGTGGGGCTGAACCATCTCCCCTCGGGCCGTTTCGCCGCCAACGGCGCCTGGCTGGCGGTACAGGTGATGGCGCACAACCTGGCCCGCTGGACAGCCCGCATCGGCCTGGGTCAGCAGATCGTGACCACCAAGACCCTCAGACGACGGGTCTTTGCCTTGGCCGGACGGATCACCCGCTCGGCACGCCGATTGACCCTGCAGCTTCCCCGGCGCTGGCCCTGGGAGGAGCAGTTCAGCCGCGCCCTGGCCCGACTGCGAGCCATTCCACTCCCAGCCTGACGGAGCCCGTCCGCCACTGACCCACCAGCCAACCCAACGTCACCGCAAACTCGCGCCAGCCCAGTCCGCGAGCGCCTCTTGCCGTGTCCTATCCCGCCATCTGGCTCGCCACAGCCACTGTAGGCCGCCATCGGTGCCCCCAAAAGCGCCTGCAGACCGCCCGCCAACCTCCCGTCTACCCAAATTCGAGCCCGGATCATCACGCCTGTAACTCCCTCACCCCCTTCCGCTGTCCTCACGTCGTCCATCCCTGTCCGTCGGTGGATTCGGGTTTAAGCTGGAGTTAGACCTTGGCCACTCGGGCTCTCTGGCTCATCCGGACGGAGGCGCCGCGCTCTGGGTAGAGGAAGTGCCGGAGGACCGTGAGCTCAGTATGCAGCTATCTCTCAAAGCGCCTGACTCGAAATCAAAGCCTGGCCCACCTGCGGAGATCACTAAAGACTGGTATGAGAGCCACTGGGGCACTATGCTGCTCGAGCTCCGAGACCCGGACGGGCGGACCGTCGTACTACAACATGAAGATGAGGACTAGTAGACCGAAATCTTTGAAATGAGGGGTAGCCGAGATTGGCGTGCTACGACGACAGGGCGGGTTTCAAACCCGCCCCTACCAAGCCGTAACCTCAGAACCCTTCAATACTAGGATGTTGGACCACTAGCCTGTCTCCCTGAGCGAAGCGAAAGGCCTGGGGCGGTGGGGTTCCCGCCCGAATGCGCAGCGTGGCTCAGCTTTGACAACCCATCCGTACGGGAATACACTCCCGCTCGCCTAGAACTTCCAAGGTGTAGCACAGGAGCCCAGCATGAAGATCCGCAACTGGCGCGATATTCAGCCGCAGGTCGGACACGCCAACGCCATAATCTACCCGATATTCCGCGAGCGCAAGGAGGGCGTCGATAGCGACGAGGCCCAGCTTATTGGGGTGCAGAACTTCACGGTCCACATGCTCCAGAGCGGCAAGGAGTCCGACTACCACCAGCACACGACGAAGGAGCAGCTCTTCTACTTCACGAAGGGCACGGGCAAGATGAACATCGACGACCAGCTCTTTGACGTCAGAGAGGGCGATGCCGTTCATGTGCCCCCTCCTACCAAGCATCAGGTCATCAACGACAGCGACGAATGGTTGGAGCACCTGATCATCACTACGATCATCGACCCTGAGCAAGTGTAAGATCGCTAGAACCACGAGGGCTTGGCGGAGGAGGCTGACGTGGCCGGACTCGTCGGAAAGTTAGACGAAGTCTTTCTGTCGGTGAAAGACTTAGATAGCATGAGGCGGTTCTACACCGAGACCCTTGGTCTCGATGAGGAGTTCCACCATGCCGGAGAGATGGTGGGGCTCCGCACGGGAGGCGCCGCGCTGGTGCTGAAGGCCTCGGACCAGGGGTCGGAGGGCGTCTCTCTGGTGTTCGCCTGCGAAGGCATAGAAGACGTGCTGCGTCAGCTGTCTGACCGCGGCGTTGAGATCACGAAGCCGCTGTGGGAAGGCCATTGGGGGGCGCGGCTAGCAGGCTTCGAGGACCCGGAGGGGAACACCGTGCACCTCGAAGAGCCAACCGCAGCCGAGGTGGATCAACAGTAGAACGTCGCAGTTGCCCATCGCTGGAGGGGCCACTTGGGACAGTAGCACGAATGGGCTAGACTGTATCGGTGCGGCGGAACATCGAAGAAGCTGCTCGAGGCCATGTTGATCAAGCAGTACCACGAGATCAGGGATTCTGTTCACGTCTTTGTTCGACTCGACAGCGACGAGCGTGATGTTCTGGATTCGCGTCCGGTCCAAAGGCTCAGGAACATCCACCAACTCGCTATGTCCTTCTTGGTTTACCCTGGAGCGACTCATAAGAGATTCGAGCACTCTTTAGGGGTCATGGAGTTGGCGGGACTGGCTGCGGGGGCCAGGAGGCTACTATTCCGGCTGGCGGAACTACAGATATAGAAACACGACGAGTGCGCTCGGCTTCACGAGCCACTATAACGACACTCCCAACTTCTGCTGGGATGGCTGGGGACATGGTTCGGCCACTCCATACAATAACGGCCCGAGTCCGGGTCCGGCTAATGGTGGTAACTCGACGAGTCACTGCGTCTAGGCGTCTTCGCACATCCAACGACCACCCGCACGGAGAGAGGAGGGTACTCGAAAGAGAGGTGCTGCCATGAGAAGCTATCTGCCAATCGCAGCGGCCGCATTCGTTGTCCTCCTGCTCGTAGGCTGCAACAAGGAGGAGCCTGCGGCGGCACCGACGCCTCCTCCCGTCACATTCGCGTCGACACTGGAGGGAGAGGCTCTCGTCCAGCACGACAGGCTGTCTCAGGAAGATGGCCTGGACCTCCGCTCTGAATTGACCGCTCTCAGAGTAGGATTCCTTCTCGGTATAGAGACACGCTATCCGTACGGCCCGTCGTTTAAGCTCGAGCCGATGGGTCAGAGGTTTGTTGCTCAGAGAGGACTAGTATCCAAATATGTCGACAGGTTGAGGTTCATCGCCCAACAGCTGTCAACCAAAGATGTGCTGTCACTTGAGAGAGTATCTACCGCTTTCTTTATGAGGCACACGAATCCCGGACTGAGCGAAGATCAGGTGGCTCGAGAGATCACCAAGGTCAAACCGCATATTCCTTACAATGAATCACTAGATGCCCTCAAAGCCGTAGCTCAGATACAGGCGACATCGAAGGCGACTCTTACGTGAACGAAAAGGCTAGTGGTCCAACATCCTAGTATTGAAGGGTTCTGAGGTTACGGCTTGGTAGGGGCGGGTTTGAAACCCGCCCTGTCGTCGTAGCACGCCAATCTCGGCTACCCCTCATTTCAAAGATTTCGGTCTACTAGTACCTAGTGTCGTAACTGCGCGTTATCATGATTCGTATCTGTTTGGGCGGCTCTCAGGTTCAGCAAAACTGGCGCGGTTTCTCGATAGTAGGTGCTAGAGCTTTCGTCACACTTGCTCGATGATCACGTTTTAGTTGGAGACCGCGTCTACAACGGCACCTCCATTAGCTCCTCGCCGAAGATAATCTCGCCCTCGTAGACTGAGGCTACGTCAGCGACCGCTCGCTCCATCCGGCCGTGCCCGGCGATGCCACGGTTGTGGACCAGCACTAGCTTGCCGGCGCCCGCCTTCTGCGCCAGACTGCCTACCCCGACCGTGCCCGCCATGTACTTCTTCTCCGGCCTGTCCGATAGTTCGGCCTCGATGCCTACGCATACGAACACGATCACGTCCGCGCCTTTGGCAAGCTCGGCGACCGTCTCGCACGGCGTCGTGTCTCCCGTGAAGACGAAACTACCTTCCGAGGTGTTTACGCGATAGGCCAGCGAATCGAGCCAGGGCTGAACGTGCTCGGCCGGCGCGCTGACTACCTCCCAGTCCTTCCCTTGGGTCACCTTGCCGGGTCCGATGTCCTTCGCGTCGAGGCTGGGCGGCTTTCGCGGCAGCACGCCGCCACGGTCGGTGTACGCGGTCAGGCTTAGGGGGTGGTTGATCCGCGCCAGCCAGTCGTGCGCGAAGGCGCCGACCTCTTCGTCCAGGATGCGCTCTGTTAGCTGCTCTGTCAGCTTTGGGCCGTAGACGCTGAGCTTGTTCTCCTGTCCAGCACCCGAGTCCCACCTCGTCAGCAGAAAACATGGGTAGTCGACGTCGTGGTCGAAGTGATGGTGAGTGAAGAAGAGATGGTCGATCTGCATTGGTGTCATACCCATCCTGACCAGCTTGTACGTCGTCGCCGGTCCACAGTCGAACATCAGGTACTCGTCGCCTACCTTCAGGACGTATGACGAGCCGTACCTTTCCGGCGTAGGAGCCGGCGCGCCCGATCCCAAGATGTACAGGTTGTTCGTCATTGCGACCTCCAGTCGTTGCCCCAGAATCCCCAGTCCAGCATCTCGCCGCCTGAGTAGACCACGAAGTCGGGCAGCAGGTTCATGCCGAATCGCTCCCAGGCTATGGCGTCGGGCGTCAGGCCGCCGTGGACGGCTACGTATCTTTCAGAGTTTTCCGGGTGCGGGAACACGGCGAACACGGCGGCCCGCTCAGCGGTGTAGCTCTGATCGGCAAGGTGGATGGTATCGCCCTCGAACCTTAGCGGCAGAGCATTTCCGTACCGGGCGAGTACCGAGTTGGACGCGTAGTTGCCGTAGAGAATCAAGTTCTTGGACGCTAAATCATCGTCCGAGACGTCGACGTCAGCGACCACCGGAAGGTCGACCCAACTCTCCCCTGGAATCCCGCCCCGGTGGACACCTCCGTTGGTGGAGCGGTACCTTCGAGCGGCGTTATCGGCTGCCCAGGTAGTGAAGTGGGTCTCTTCGGGTGTCCCTGCCGTACCTGGAACCAAGACGACGCCATCGAAGAACAGGTCGCCGATCGGCCCGGAAGCTCCGTGGCGCTTCTCGCCGCCGGGCACGGTCCCATTGGCGGTCCACGACCCGTCTGAAGCTTGCCGGAACGTGCGCGACTCGCTCAGGTCGGCTTGTCCGACCTCGACGCCGTCGATGACGATAGCACTCGCGTCTCGCCTGGAAATCGGTCCCAGGGACAGCGCACGTACATTCTGCGTCGTAACAGCGACTCGCCCCTCGGTGAGCCGTGCGTCGACGAGCCCACCCGTGCCATAGTGCTCCAGCTGTTCGACAGCGACCCAATAGGACCGATTGTGACGCAGTCCGTGAGTTGTCACCGAGACGTGGTCCGGCTCGCTTGGGTTCGTCTGGTCGAGCAGCCATGGGACGACCTTGTCCAGCATCTCGGGCGTGCGGCTGTCGTGGCCGGTCGCCGGAAGCTCAGTGTAGGTGTGTGCGAACCCCTTTTCCGCCATCAGCCGCGACATCTTGCGGGAGTGCTCGACGGGAACGCCGCCTCCCAACGCACGGTCCCACTCGCCGTGGACGATCCACATCGGCGTATGCTCGAGGTTCTCCACCAGGAACGCCGCCGAGCGAGACTTCCACGACGGCTCCTCCCACTCGTACATGTGGAAGTTCAGGCCGCCCGGCTTCTCCCAGAGCCGGTAGTCGCAATACCCCGCGATGGAAGCGGCCGCGGCGAACAGATCGGGGTAGTGGGACGATATGTACCAGACGGCCGCTCCGCCCATCGACGCGCCGGTGATGCTGATCCTGTTGCGGTCGATCTCATGGTGGGCGGCCACCTCTTCGATCACTTCGAGAACGTCGACCTCGCCGTAGTTTTGGTACACGCTTCCGGGCCCGCGCCCCGTCGGGCGGACGGCCACGCAGGGATAGCCGTGCCTCGACGCGATCGAAACCAGCTCTTCCGTGTCCGACACCGCCCTGGCGAGGTCGCTGATGGCTCCCGGGCTGACCTCGAGAATCAGCGGCTTGGGCTCGGCTCCGTTGTCGGTGGCGCAGACGGCGTACGGGTGGAGCTGGCCGTCTACGCCAGAGCGATAGTATTTGACCTGCCCTTTCGGTTGCATGGGTTCCCTCAGTCGTTATGCCGGTCTCCGACAGGCGCTGATTCTATCAGAGGGCTGTCTGGTAGAATCGGACGCCCATGACCTACGTAGTCGACCTCCATCTCCACTCCCGCTTCGCCCGCGGCACCAGCAAGCATCTCACGCTGGAAAACCTGGCGAAGTGGGCAAAGATCAAGGGAATCGACCTCCTGGCGAGCTGCGACTTCTCACAGCCGGTGTGGTTCGAAGAGACGCGGGCGAAGCTCCGCGACACGGGCGACGGACTCTTCGAGAGAGACGGCGTCAAGTTCGTTTTGGGCACCGAGGTGAACTGCAACGCGGAGCAGGGGGGCCGAAACCGTCGCGTCCACATCCTTGTCTTCGCCCCCTCGTTCGAGACCGTGGAAGTCATCAACACCACCTTCGGGAAAATGGGAAAGCTCGAGTGGGACGGCCGGCCAACGCTGCACGTCACTCCCAGGGACCTCCTTGAGACGCTACTCGAAATCGACGATCGGTGCTTCATCATTCCCGCCCACCTATGGACTCCGTGGTTCGGGCTATACGGCTCCAAGTCCGGCTTCGATTCGCTGGAGGAGTGCTTCGGTGATCTTACAGGTCACATCCACGCCATCGAGACCGGCCTCTCCAGCGACCCCGCGATGAACTGGCAGGTGCCCTCCCTGGACGACGTTTCTATCATGTCCTTTTCTGACGCCCACTCGTTGGAGAAGATGGGCCGTGAGCTCACTGCGGTGAAAGGCGAACCGAGCTACGACGGCCTGCTAGCGGCGCTGAAGTCGCAAGACCTCGAATACACGACTGAGTTCTTCCCCCACGAAGGAAAGTACCACCACTCCGGCCACCGGAAGTGCGGGGTCCGGTTTTCACCGGCGGCGGTCGCCGAGAACGGCTCACGGTGCCCAAAATGCGGCAGGCCGATAACGCTGGGGGTGCTCCAACGCGTCGAGGAGTTGGCCGGCAGGACGGTCCAGACGTGGACCGACGAGGACGGACTGGTCCGGTCGGACAACGGAAGACCTCCCTTCCGGAACCTCGTTGGGTTGCAGCAGGTGGTCGCCGAGGCGCTGGGAGTCGGACAGAACACGAAGAAGGTCCGAAACGCGTACGCGGCGTTGGTGGAGCAGTTCGACAATGAGTTAACGGTGCTCACGCAGGCGTCGGTCGCCGACCTCGAAGCTGCTTCGACGGAGCGGATCGCCGAGGGCGTGGCGCGAGTCCGTGCTGGCGATATCGCAATTGAACCCGGCTATGACGGCCAGTACGGGTCGGTGAAAGTCTGGCCCGATGGTTGAGCGGCTCTGCGTCGTTTGTCATCTGACGCGGGCCGAGCCTAGCCCCCCTGAGTGGTGACGATGCCGAACGAATGTGCTATTATCTCTCTGTGGCGACTCACTCGGGTTTTCCCCATTTGCCTTTATGCAGGCACTGGCCTGCCGGTAGGTGCGATCAACAAGATTCCACAGAATTCTACACATGGGGTGAGATCCTCGAACGCCCTCGTTTGCAAACCTGTGGAACCATCGAGGCGCCTTGTGGAATCATAGAAGCGCCCTGTGGAACCATCGGGGTGCCCTTCGGATGGCTTAGAGCTTGCCCCGGACTCGATCCGGGGGTGAGCGGAAAACATCTGCCGATAGCAAGAACCGAAAGACCTTCGGTTGAGCCTGCTTGCTTGACGTGCCGGTATGCCGTCACGGTATACTCACCGTCCATTAAGAACCCCAACGTTTGATCTCGATCTCAGCGCTCTCCGCGTCCTCCGCGGTGAAGCATCGTGAAGGAGTGAGGGTGTGGCCGGTCAGGAAGTAGTCCTGAACAACGTCTCCCGTGAAGACGTCTCGCGGATCAAAGAGTGGCTTCACGACGAGGAGGTCGCCGAGAGCTGGTTCGGCCGGTACTCATACGGCGATCCGGCTCATCTCGGCTATCACCCCGAGGAGATGGAACGGGCCTCCGACGACGAGTGGGGCCGCGTTTTCGGTGACCCCGAGCACCGTATCCTCTCTATCTACACCCACAAGGGGGAACACATCGGCGAGGTGCATGTCGCCCTGGAGGAGAGTCTGGGCGACGGTCAGCTATCGATCCTCATAGGCCGGAAGGACCTCTGGCATCACGGCTATGGCACGGCTGGAGCGAAGACCGCACTGGAGTTGGCCTTCAAGGACTGGGGGCTGTACCGCGTATGGGTAGATGTTCCTGAATACAACAAAGCCGCGAGGGCCATGTTCGAGCACATGGGGTTCGTCCACGAAGGGACGCTGCGGAAAAGCCGGCCGCACGAAGGCTCGCGCTTCGACTCGGTGGTGATGGGGATCCTGGCGGCGGAGTACGCGACGGCGGAGCACGAAGATCACCCCGAGCCACATACCGTCTGAGACCTCAATCGACGTCTGGCGGCGGGGTCTGGGCGAGGGGTCTTAGGCCTTACCTATCCGGAAAACCGTTTTGCCGCAGACTGGACACGTGCCCCGGGTGGCCGGCCTGCCGTTCTTCAGAGTGACGGCCTGCGGGTTCGCGATGTCACGGTGGGCCCTACACTTCAGACAATATACCTGCATCGGACGCCTCCTCGTGGTTTCACCGGCCGACCGCATCACACCTGCCTCGGCGGCTATTATAGGTTCGGTATCCCCTTCTTACAACAACCTAACCATGCCTTCAGATAGGAGTTGCTAGGGTGATGGCAACCGAAGCGACGGATTCCCGGTCTGATTGGGAGACGGCTCGACGCCGTGACCGAGTTCAGGTCACGGTTCAGGAAGGCTACTCGATCTGGGCCGACGTCTACGACCAGGGCAACGCACTTATCGAGCTAGAGGAGCAGCACGTCGAACCTCTGCTTGCAGGCCTGAAGGCCGGCCGTGCCCTCGACGTTGGGGCTGGGACCGGAAGGTATACGCTCAAGCTAGCGAAGCGGGGATACCAGGTTACGGCGACCGACCCCAACCGCGCTATGTTAGACGTCGCCAGAGAATCCGCCGGCCGCGACTCGCTGGACATCGGTTTCGTCCAGGCTGGACTCGAGAACGGAGTTCCCGCAGTTGGTCACTATTTCGACCTCGTGGTTTGCGCCCTTCCTTTGCCACGTGCCAGGCCTCGACCAGGTGGCGGCGGACTTCACCGCGTCCTGAAACCTGGTGGTCATTTGCTTATCACGGACTTTCATCCTGACACGATAGCGGCGGGTATCGAAACCGTCGTCAGTCGTGACGGGGTGACCTACCAGTTGCCCAATGAGCGCCACACAACGGACGCCTATCTAGAGGGAATTCGGGGCGCTGGCCTCAAGCTGCTTGAGGTCCAGCACTTACCAACGCGCGAAGCGACAAGAGAGGTGTTCACAGACGAGTACTGGAAGGCGTTGGCGGACACGAATTGCTGCCTGATTATCCTGGCCCAGAAACCCGAGAGATGAGCGGTCAGTTGTGATGAAGTTGATTGCTCTGACAACAGACGTGTCCGAGGGATTTCCTCTGGTAGGGGCGCATTGCATGCGCCCTTATCCGGGTGTGAACCCCCGTAGGCAGACACACAGAGCCTGTCTCAAAAGGTTTTCTGTGTCCTTGATTTGACTACCGCTGTTGGTAGAGTATTGCCAGAACGAATTGAGGAGCAAGTGTGATGCCTCTGCGACCACTGAACAGAGAGCAGAGTTGGTTGTTCCCGCCGACTCTGGACGAGTTGTTGCCTGAGAACCATCCTGCCCGGTTTGTAGCGGCGTTGGTGGATGGGTTGGACCGAGCCAACTGGTCTGAGCTGGGGGTCGATATAGACGGGGAGCCTTTGGGGTCCCCTGCCTACCACCCACGAGGGCTTCTGAGCGTGTGGGTGTATGGATTTACGACCGGAGTACGCTCCAGCCGTAAACTGGAGGCGGCGTGCCGAGACCAGATACCTTACCTGTGGCTCACCGGGTGGCAGCACCCGGACCACAACACCTTGTGGCGGTTCTATCGCGAGCACCGTGGGGCCATGCGAGCACTGTTGAAGCGAACAGTGCGCACGGCGGTGACGATGGGATTGGTCGATTTGGCGGTGCAGGCGGTGGATGGGACGAAGATCATGGCCAACGCGACTAAGAATCGGACATATGATGCTGCCCAGTTGGAGCGATTGCTGGAGCGCACGGAGGCAGCGATTGCCGAATTGGAGGCGCAGAACGAGGCTGGAGGCGATGCTCCTCCACCGCGGTTGCCGAAACAGCTGTCGCAGGCCCACAGACTGAGAGAAAAGGTGGTTGAGGCGATGGAGCGGGTTTCGAGAGAAGAAGGGTTGGAGCGGTTCAATTTGACCGACGAAGATGCCGAACTGGTCAAAAGTCGCCACGGGATCGTTGCGGGGTATAACGCGCAGGCGATGGTCTCGCCTCTTGAGCCAGACAAGGCCGGTGCAAGTGGGCTGCTGATCACGGCGGCCGAGGTGGTCAACGACCCTGACGACCATGCTCAGTTGATACCTATGTTGGAGCAGGCCCAGGACAATACGGGAGAGCCGGCCGGGATGACACTGGGCGACGCTGGATATCATTCTGGGGCCAACCTGGCTGCTTGCGCTGAGCGAGAGCAACTCGTGGTAATGCCGGAGGCCCAACAGAGAGCACTCACGCAGCCTTACCACAAGGACCAATTCATGTATGACGATGCTGAAGACACCTATACTTGCCCCGAAGGCCAACCACTCAGGTTTTCCGGTATCAAGCAGCGTACAGGCAGGCCGACAATGCGAGTGTACCGAGCGTCGGGAGCTACGTGCCGTGTTTGTCCGGCGTTCGGGGTATGCACCACAGACCGTCGTCAAGGTCGCGCGCTTGAGATAGGGCCTTATGAGCATGTGTTAAGTAGCCATCGGGACTGGATGGCCACTGACGCCAAGGAGCTGTACCGTAGGCGCAAAGAGTTGGCGGAACCTGCCTTCGGCATCATCAAGGAGCAACAACAAGCTCGACGGTTTCTCTTGCGCGGACTGACCAACGTTAGTGCTGAGTGGGTAATGCTGGCCACAGCCTTCAACATACGCACGCTGTGGAAAGTCTGGTCCGCCCGGCCGAGGGTAATTTCCGCATCTAAGCCATTGCCTCTCTTCAGCGCTTGGTCTTCCCGTCAGCTGCGAATCTCTGTGGCTATCGCGGCGCATTGATTCCGATCCGGTACGGGTCACTCTATTGTTTACTTCCAAATCGACTTTCATCATGGACCTAGCTCTTTACAAGATGTGAAAACCTGGTAGGCGCAGACCTGTTCCGAGACAGGCTCCACAGGTCTGCCCCTACGTTAAGACTGCCTTCACGGCTGTCGTCCGTCCCTCCAAACGTTAATGAAGACTCGTCGCGATACCTCCACAAAGCCTAGTTTCTCAGCCACTCGTAACGAGGCATAGTTGTCTTCGCCCGCACTCCAGACCGGCGTCCGTCCCATCTGCTGCAGTTGTCGCGCCACAATAGACGCCGCTGCTGTAGCGTATCCCCGCCCCCGCCACTCTTCGAGGGTGCGTACTCCGATGCTGGCATAGCCGTCAGTGATCCCATTGGTGGATGCTAGCGACACGAGCCGGCCGTCGACTACGGCACCAGCGGACGCACCGTCTTCCAATAGCGCGGCCACACTTTCGAACTCATGGTGGAACCATGAGCTGTCGAGCAACGGCACGTCCGAGGCGGTTAGTAGACGCACATTTTCACTTTCGAACGGCGGGACCGGTGTCGTGGCCGTGTGGTAGGTATTACTGTAGTATCCGACTCGCCTTCCGGACTCTCTTTCGATGACGCGACCTAGCGGACGCGATAGATCGGGAGGGACGGTCACGCTCTCCCAGCCATCGATCGAGGCGAGCAGCCGCCACATCGCTTCGGCGTCTGTGCCGAACGCGAGCGGCTCGTGGGGAACGCTGTCGCGCTGCACGACCGCAGCCGTAAAGCGGGACGGCTCGCCCGATACGACCGCGCGGCATAGTCCACGCCTCAAGTTGTGGACGACGACTGTGGTCTCGTGGGTATCGCCGAGCGCGTCCGCGAGCTTGTGTCGTTGCGACGAATCGAGGGGTGTTGGATTCACGGCTTCCACGCCGGCCGGGGTCTAGCTCACTTTCTCCAGCGGAGCGAAGCTGAGCAGCAGGCGCTTGACGCCCTGGCTCTCCTTGAAAAACACCGTGATCTCAACGTCGTCTTTCATGCGCTTGTGCGCCGTTACGATGCCCTCACCGAAGGTCGCATGCTTGACCTTGTCGCCGGTAGTCAGCACGACCTTCGGTTCCGAGGCTTTCGCGCCGTTGGACTTGGCGGGTTTGGAGGTCACCACGACCGAAGGAGTGCGCTTGCTCCTGTCAGCAGCCCAGCTGGCGGACCCCAGCTTCTTCTTAGGCTCGTCGTGCGGCGCTACGATCAGGTCCTTCGGGATGTCGGTCAAGAAGCGCGACGGTTCGGTAGGCGCGGAGCCCCCCCGGAAGCCACGCCTGAAGGCACGGTGCAAGTACAAGCGCTCTTTGGCACGAGTCACGCCCACGTAGCAGAGCCGGCGTTCCTCCTCCATCTCCTGGGGGTCGTCGAGAGAGCGGATGTGAGGAAGAAGCCCCTCCTCCATTCCGACAATGAATACCACCGGAAACTCCAGGCCCTTGGCCTGGTGTAGCGTGATCAGGGTGACCGCGTCGGCCTTTTCGTCCATGCTGTCCACGTCGCTCTGCAGACTGACCTTCTCCAGAAAGGCCGTCAATGCTTCCCGTCCCTCGAGGTCGGAGAACTCGTTGGCTGTGTTCCTGAACTCTTGCAGGTTCTCCCATTTGTCCTCGCCCCGCTCGGCCTCGTCCCGCACGTACTTGGCGTAGCCGGTGCGGTCCAGCAGCGCGTCGATAAGCTCGACAAGGCTCAGTGACTCGACCTCGGCCGCAAGCCCGTTGATCAGTTCCCGGAAGTGAGTGAGCGCTCTGACGGACCGCGCCGGCAGGGGCACGGCGGCCGGGCCGTTCGTGTTCTCCCCCAAGGTCTCGATGGCGGCGAACATCAATGAGTCAGAGTCTCGCGCCAGCCGTGTGAGCTCGTCCATCGTGCGCTGGCCGATGCCGCGGGTCGGCACGTTAGCAACCCTCGCGAGGCTCACGTCGTCCGGGTTAACCAGCAGCCGCAGGTAGGCGATCAGGTCCTTGATCTCCTGCCTCTGGTAGAACCGCAGGCCCCCGACGAGCTGATAGGGTACGCCGTACCGCAGGCAGGCCTCCTCGAAGGCCCTCGACTGGGCGTTTACCCGGTACATGATCGCGACATCGCCGCGCTTGTAATCGCCGGTGCGGACCAGCCTCTCCAGCTCGCGAATGACCGACTGCGCCTCGTCCTTCTCGGTGTACGCCTCGGTCACCACGATGGGGACGCCGCGACCGTTCTGGGTCCACAAGTCCCGCTCGACACGCTGCTTGTTCGGCACGATAAGCTTCTGCGCCGCGTCGAGGATCGTCTTGGAAGACCGGTAGCTCTCTCCCAGAGGGATGACCTTGGCGTCCTCGTAGTCGTTCTGAAAGCTCAGGATGTTCCGGATGTCGGCGTTTCGCCACGAGTAGATCGACTGGTCCGGGTCGCCGACGACGCAGATGTTCTTGTAGCGCTCGGCGAGCTGCTTCGCGAGGGCGTACTGAGCGACGTTCGTGTCCTGGAACTCGTCGACCATGAAGTGGACGTACCGGCCCTGGTACCTGGCGGCCACGTCGGTGAACTGGTCGAACAGGAAGTGGGTCTTGAAGAGCAGGTCGTCGAAGTCCACGGCCGAGTTTTGCGACATCAGCCGCTCGTATATTTCATAGACCCGGTAGACGATCTCGTCGAAGTAGTTCTCTTTCCGCAGCCCGAACGTCTCGACGTCGACGAGCTGGCTCTTGGCGCCTGAAATCACCGACTGAATCGCCCGCGGCGCGAACTTCTTCGGATCGACGTTGGCGTCCTCCATCGCACGCTTGAGCAGCGATATCTGGTCTGAGTCGTCGTAGATCGAATAGTTGCGGTCGAGGCCAATCTTGTCCCCCTCCCGCCGGAGGACCATTGCGCAGAAGCCGTGAAACGTCCCGACAGTCAGTTCTTGAATCTGCTTCCGATCCAACAGCGGAGTCTGGGGATCTTTCGCACTCATAGAGGCTAGGCGATCGCGCATTTCGCGAGCGGCCTTGTTGGTAAAGGTCACAGCGGCGATGCGGTAGGGGCTCACGCCGCAGACTTTCACGAGGTAGGCGATGCGACGGGTGATCACCCGCGTCTTGCCACTGCCGGGCCCCGCGATAATGAGCAGCGGCCCGTCGACATACTCGACGGCCTCGCGCTGGTTTGGGTTCAGTCCTTCTAGGATGTCGTCGGGCATGCGGCGATCCGGTTCCAGTCCGGGATGTCCAGCGAGATTATAGCACGGCTGTTCGACGGTAGGGTCCTACCTCCTCTCCTTTCGGGAGAGGACTGAGGTGAGGGTCCTTTTAGCGTTGGGCTACAGGCGTCTCCCATCTTGGTCCACCGCTCGGCAGAAGCGCCCTACGTCACGAATAGCGGGTCGGCCTTCGTGATGACCCTCGTCTCCGCGGCGACCGCGGCCCTGAGGTACTTCGGCACCGAGAACATGCCCCGGTGCGTGACCCCATCGTAATGCTTCAGCGTCTTCGTCACGCGCTTCGATATTCGGGAGTCGATCTCGTCGGCCGCCAGCTCCGTCGGGTCAGGCCCTAGAGAGCCTATAGCGAAGCCCCAGGTCGTCCCGTAAGACGGAACGAACGCGTCGTAGTAGAAAATCGATGGGAAGACCGCGCCGATCGTGCTAGCCACGGCGGAGAAGCACTGCTCGTAGAAAGCGGGTCCGGTCGGGCCCGACTGGACGGCGATCATTCCGTGCGGATTGAGCCGGTCCCTGAGCAGCTCGTAGAACTCTCGTGTATAGAGCTGGTACGCCGGACCGCCTTCTAGCGGATCGGGGACGTCGACGATCACGACGTCAAACCGCTGGCTCGTATCTTCCAAGAATTTGAGAGCGTCAGCAAAGCGAAGCTCCAATCGGGGGTCGTCGAAGGCGCCCTGATGGAACCTCGGCAGATGTTCGCGGCACAGCTCGACGACTTCGGCGTCGATGTCCACCATCGTGACCCGCTCGACCGAGCTGTGGGACAGCGCCTCCCGTATGGTAGCGCCCTCTCCGCCTCCGGCGACGAAGACCTCTCGCGGTCCAGGGTGGGCCACCATGGATGGCTGGACCAGTGCCTCGTGGTACACGAACTCGTCGAGCTCGGTGGACTGGGTCTTGTCGTCGAGGAGTAGGGTCCTTCCGAAGCATTCCGTATCGAGGATGCAGACCGACTGGTATTCGGTCTCGCCGGAGTAGATGATTCGGTCGATGCGCTCGACCTGCAAAAGGTCGGGGGTGATGTGCTCGTAGTGCCAGTCGCCCTCAGACGGTGGCGAGGTCAAGCCGGCCATCAGACGGCGGCGGACTGTTCCTGGTGAATGCCGCGCTCAAATTCGGTGATCTTGGGGTTCAGGCATCCCAGGCGTTCGATAATGAGCTCCGCCGCCTTTCTGGGAGTGAACCCCGCGCCACAGGTGAAGATATCGACGGCGGCGTAGCCGTGTTCGGGCCAAGTGTGGATAGCGAGGTGGGACTCGGCGATAGCGACGATCCCGGTCACGCCTCTTGGGTCGAACTTGTGGAAAGACTGGCTGAGAATGGTGGCGCCCGCCTCGTCCGCCGCGCCCACCATCGCCTCCCGGATGACGTCGACGTCATCGAGGAGTGTTTCGTCACACTGCCTCAGGTCCAGCAGGATCTGCGTCCCCAGCGCGTTCAATCAACCGCTCTCCACGGAGTATTCATCGGCGAACCGGAATTATACATGAAGGTACCATTGAGGATAAGGACAAGGAAGTTAGGTTATCGGTTTTAGATCCAAGCCGCATAGCGCTCTTGCATCGCGCGTACATATGTTCTATACTATTCTAGTCTATGCTTGCAGGTCCACGCCATTGACTTATCGATCCTAGGCAGGATATATAGTTGCAATCTGACGCATAGGTACTATAACTGGTAGGATCAATCAGCGCGAAGTCGATCAAGGGCGTGTGGGTGAAACTCAAATAAATTCTGACTCAGGAGAACAGTTGTGGCAAGGGAAGTAAACAAAATCATAAGGCCGACGTTTTCAGATGACGGAGAAGAATACAGACTGAGAGTGGATCGTGCGGACGAGGCACCGCTTGGCAAAGAGTACTATGTATCAGTTGATGTCGGAGGCCGTCAGTTTGAGGCATTTGTTCCCACGACCACAGTGGTTATGAGCGCGGGGTACCCAGTCATATCAGGGACTTTGGTTGGCGTCATAGGCGACGAGGTCATGATCAGCCTTCCGCCGTCCTCTATGGGGACCGCGACTTGGACGATGTCTAAGCACGACGTCATGGAACTTAAATTCGCGGGATAGACGAAATTACTTTTGGTTCTTTCTGACAACGATATTTGGGAGGCCATCGAGACGGGAGACCTAGAAATCCGTCCGCCAGACGGCCTTGGTTTGCTTGTTCAACCCTCTTCGATTGACCTTCGTCTCGATTCGAACATCCACGTCACTAGACCCGAACTCGTGAACGACGCTGAAATCGTAGACCCTACAAAGCTTTCTGACGTCGCCGCCAAACTAGCAGAATGTACCGAGCCCCGTGACCTTCATCGAGATCAGCCATACATATTGGGTCCAGGAAGCTTCGTTCTCGGAGCGACGGCGGAGCACGTCAGGCTGTCGAACGCGTTGGCCGCAAGAATCGAAGGGAAGAGTTCCCTCGCGAGGTACGGGGTTGCCGTCCACTTGACCGCCCCAAAGATTGATCCGGGCTTCTCAAACCAGATTACCCTGGAGATTATCAATCTCGGTCCGTTTCGGGTCTATATCTACCCGATGATGGAGATTGCGGCGCTTATTGTTGAGCGGCTGAGTTCTCCAGCAGCGCAGGTCTACACTGGAAGGTTTTCCGCGGAACGATCTCCGCAGAAGCCAGGTTCGTAAGAAGGAATCCTTGGGTTCTGGATCCTCAGAATACACCCTGAGAAACTCTCCACTCGCTTTCGAGCAGGCCGTAGAGCAGGGTTTCCCACCACCGGTCTTTGAAGTACTCGTTGTCGCGTAGTCTGCCTTCGAGCTGCAGGCCCGCCTTTTCAAGGACTCGTGCCGATGCTACGTTCTCGGCGATGCACCAGGATGACACGCGATGCAGGCCCAGCTTCCGAAACCCGAAGTCGACCATAGCTCGGGCAGCCTCTGTCGCTTATCCCTGTCCCCAATGCTCGGGCGCCAGGTCGTAGCCGATGTCGGCCTCCCAGTCGTTCTCGGGTTTACGACGAATCCCGCAGCTGCCGATAGCTCGGTTAGCGTTCGCCAATGTGACCGCCAACTGGAATCTCCGCCTAGGACGCTCTGCCTGCTCGTCCACGAACCTCTGAACGAAGTCTCGCACTTCGGTTTCCGTTCGGTCAGTCCACGGGTAGAGCCGGAGGTACCGAGGGTCCCTTTGATAGGCGAGGACATCGGGCCAGTCGCTGGTCACGAATTCGCGGAGGACTAGACGCTCGGTGGTGATTCGCACGTCGGCGTTGCGCGATAGGAACGGGGAATCCCGTGCTGCCTTTATTCGGACAGCCCGAGCGCCGAGTAGATCGCCCCGGTATTGACGTGCTCCTTCATAAGCTCGACGAATCGCTCCAGCTTAGCCGGGTGGTCGAAGCGAGCGCGATCGGACAGCCCGTTCATCAACTCCATCGTGGTCAAAGTGTCAGGCTGGACGCTGATCAGCGGCACTTCCTCCAGCTCCGCCTCGTTGAGCACGTACTCGATGGGCTCGACGCCGTTAGCCAGGACCATGCAGGCCGTCGGTGTGGCGAGCGCCGCCATCTGGATGTCCGGCCGGTCGCCCCGGATCACGACGGCCTTGTTTTGTCGCAGGCCGAAGTAAGCCTCCCCCGAATCGAGGCCTAGACCGCCCACCATCACGTGTTCCACCAGGCCGTCGCCAGGCTCACTGCCGTTCAGGTACTTTCCATCCAGCTGGGCCACCAGCTCTCCCACCGTTACGCCCAAGAGCCGCCGGTCTTCAGGTATCGCGCCCAGCGGGACGAGTCCGCCAGCCTCCATGGACGGTGCCAATGTCGTCTTGTAGGCAGTACCCTGGTAACGGGTCAAGCCGTTGGCCACGTACCCTACTAGCCTGTCCCCGAACCGTGCGTTGAACACTTCGAGGTCCTCGGCGTCAACTTCCATGTCGTATCGGGCCACGACGACGACCCTGGCGTCCAGCGCTTCAGCGAGTTTCGCCGCGTCGTCGTCCGTCGCGCTCGACATTCCTTCCACCAGGACAACGTCGTTTTGCTCAGCGAGCCGGGAGATCGTGGCCCCGATGTCGGGTGACCTGTCGGCGTCCCCCTCGCTCTGCGACCCTCCCAGTAGCTTTTCGTAGGCGGCGATGTCCGGGTCGTCACCGTTCGACGTGGACGCCGGCTTGAAAACGACAGCCGTCTTGCCGCGCTGACGCAGCTCGTACGCCATAGACGCGCAAAGCGCCGTTTTTCCGGCTCCCGGCCGGTCGGATGCCACGTAGAGGATCGTCAAAGCTTGTGTCTCCGTGCCCCACGAACGCCTGGTGAAGAGCGGCAGAATTATAGCAAAGCTATGT
Source organism: Dehalococcoidia bacterium (assembly GCA_965248605.1). Taxonomy (GTDB): domain Bacteria; phylum Chloroflexota; class Dehalococcoidia; order Lucifugimonadales; family CAUZJF01; genus CAUZJF01. The sequence goes on along the minus strand of CBDFJV010000007.1, from coordinate 2,597,048 downwards.
TACTCTAGGTGCGAAGTGAAGCGCTCAGGACAACGAATGCGTCTTGTAGGCACGCTCGCACGACCCGGCCTCGCATCCGTCGCCATGTTCGTCGTACTGACGTTCGCAGGCGGGTGCGATACGGACGCCGGCGTGCCAGACCTGGAACGACGGGCGCAGGAGCTCAACAAGTCGATAATGTGTCCCGTTTGCCCAGGCGAGTCGATCGACCAATCGCAACATCCTCTGGCCGTGCAGATGCGTGGGATCGTTGCCGACAGGCTGGAAGACGGTTGGACGGCGGGGCGGATCAACGACTACTTCGTCGACCGCTACGGTCCCAGCGTGCTGCTCGAGCCTCCCCGCGAGGGTTCCAACATCCTGGTCTGGATAGTGCCGCCCCTCGGGGTTGGGCTCGCGGTGCTATTCCTGTATATGGCAATACGGGGGATGCGCCGTCGCGATGCGTCCGGCGAGGCCTCGGAACCGCCGCTCTCGCAAGAGGAGCGCGAACGCTACTTCGCGCGCATACGAGCCATTCAGGACGACGAGCCGGTCGCGGCGTCGCCTGAGCAACCGGCCGGGCCTGAGGGCGGCGTTTGATAGTCGACGCTGGCAGTCTGGCGCTTTGGATTGCGCTCTTCGTCGCGGCATACGCGGTGTTGGCGTCGCTACTCGGCGTTTGGCGGAGCGTCCCGGAGCTCGTGCTGAGCGCCCGGTACGGCTTCTACACCGTGCCGGTGCTGCTTTTAATTTCGGCGGGCGCGCTGGTGCGAGCCTTCGTCGGACACGATTTCTCGGTGAGGTACGTGGCCGAGAATAGCAACCTGGCAATGCCCGCGAACTACACGTGGGTGGCCTTGTATGCAGGAAACGCGGGCTCGCTGCTGTTCATCGCCCTGGTCTTTTCCGGAATGGCCGTCCTGGCGGTAAGGAGCATCTCCGGGCGGCTTCCCGAAGCGGTGCCATACTCGACGGCTCTGATGGCCGGCGTCGTGGCCTTCTTCCTAGGCATCATGGTCTTTCTAGCAAACCCGCTGGAGCGTCTACCCATACCCCTCGCCGACGGGCAGGGCATCAACCCTCTGCTCGTCCACTTCGGCATGTTCATTCACCCACCGATGCAGATGACCGGGCTCGTCTCTGTGGCGATCCCATTCAGTATCGCGGTAGGCACGTTGTTAGCGGGCCGCGGTGGCAACGACGACTGGGTAGACTTGGGCCGGCTGTGGGGAATGGTGTCCTGGCTGATACTGACTGTCGGGCTGCTGCTTGGAAGCTGGTGGGCGTACACGATTCTAGGCTGGGGTGGGTACTGGGCGTGGGATCCTGTCGAGAACTCCGCGCTGATGCCATGGCTTGCGACCACAGCCTTCGTCCACTCGATCATGGTGCAGAAACGACGGGGCATGTTCCGCATGTGGAACATCATCCTCATCGTCGTGGCCTTCACGCTCGCTCAGATGGGCATGTTCATCAATCGGGGAGGCCCCGTTCCGTCCGTCCACTCCTTCGCTCAGTCGACAATGGGGTGGCTTTTTCTATTTTTCATGGCGTTCACCCTCCTGGGCTCTCTCGCGGCCTTCGCTTGGAGAATGGACATGCTGAAGAGTCGAAGCAGGATCGAAAGTTGGCTGTCCCGCGAGAGCGCCTTTCTCGCTCAGAACACCCTCTTCCTAGCGGTCGCGTTTGTCACCCTGTGGGGCACCATATACCCGGTGATAGCCGACATCTCTTCAGACGTGGCGATCACTGTAGGAGAGCCGTTCTTCAATAGGGTGAACGGCCCCCTGCTCCTGGTCATCGTCTTCTTGATGGCAGTCGGGCCGCTGTTGCCGTGGCGTCGCGCCAATGCACGCGTCGTCATGTCGGCGCTGAAGTTCCCATTGGGGGGCGCCGTCGTGGCGGTCGCTGTCCTGGCGGTCCTGGGAGTCCGCGATCCGGTGCCCCTGACTGCCCTGGCGGTGTGCGCGATGGCGGTGACGGGCATTGGCCATGAATGGGTGCGGGGGACCCTTTCGAGGCACGGCAGAGGCGAGAACTATGTGTCCGCCTTCGGGCGCCTGCTCACGGCCAACAGACCACGGTACGGCGGCTACGTCGTCCATCTGGCGATTGCGATGCTTGCGATCGGCGCCATAGGATCGTCCTTCTACGCTGTTCAGCGAGATTTTGCTCTTGAGCTTGGAGAGTCGGCGTCGCTGGGAAGTTACACCTTCCGGTATGTCGACTTCGACGAGACCACCTACCCTGACCGTGATGAGGCTGCCGCGCAATTCGACGTGTCGGCAGGCAGCAGCCGAATCGGAACAATGGAAGCAAGGCGAGCCTTCTACCGCGACTTCAGAATAGGTGCGACCCGCGCCGCGATCAGGAGCACCCCCGTGGAAGACTTCTACATCGTGCCGTCGGAGTTCGCCGCGGATGGGAGCGCGGTCTTCCGCGTATACGTGAACCCGCTGGTCTGGTGGATGTGGGCGTCGGGGCCGCTGTTCGTCCTCGGGGCGGTCCTGGCAATCTCTCCGAGGCGCCAGCGTGTGACTGCCCCGGTCGCTCTGCCGGAACACGCCCAACCCGTGCGAGCGTGACCTTCAATGGTCCACACCTTGGGGCGTGTCTCAGTCCCGTCATCGCAATCGTGACCGCGGAATGCTAGTTCTTATCGGTCTTGCCCTCGTCCTCATACCGGCGGTCGCGATCCTCTACCCTTTCTTAAAGAGACCTGGTTCTCTTGACCTGCCCGGGGTCGATCCGACGACCCCAGCCGAGCTTTCCCGGGACTGGGAGCGGGCCATGGATGGGCTGAAGAACACCGAGCTCGACTGGTCGATCGGCAATCTCACCGAAGACGACTACCAGTTGCTGCGTGAGCAGTACATGACCGACGCTGCGCTGGCGCTCAAGGCCATGGAAGAGCTCGATAGCACGAGTCAAGCCTCGAAGGGTGACGGTGAACCCGGCTCTTAGAGCGCCGTTAGCAGCGGTTTTCCTCGGGCTGGCCCTGTCGTTTGGGGCCCTGGGCGCACAGGTCGCCAATGCCCAAACCTCGGGGGACGCTCGTGTTGTCTCCGGACAGGTGGTCAACGGCACCGGCGGTGAGAGCGTTGCGCCCGGAGTGACCGTCGTGCTCCATCGCGATACCGCTGCAAGGCACGACGACGAAGAGACGGTCACCGACGAGGAGGGAAAATTCCGGTTCGAAGGGGTGGAGTTCGATCCCTCGGTCCGTTACGCCATTTCGGTCGTCTACCAGGGTGCTCTCTACGGTCACGACCTCGACTTAAGCGACGGCTCTCCAGATCCAGCAACGCTGACCGTTTACCAGGCCACCCAGGACCAGGACACGCTTGCTGTCTCCGCCTTCTCCCTCCTGTTGAGCCTGGCAGACGACGTGGACCGTACTCTATGGGGCCTCGAGATTGTGAAGCTCCAGAATTCGACGGACACGACGTATGTGCCTGGGACGGAGCCCATGAGCTTGGTCCGGTTCGGCCTGCCGCCGGGCGCGACAGGCCTTCAGGTCGACAGCGCGTTTCCTGGCGCAGAGGTGATTCAGGTCGACCGGGGCTTCGCTTTGATGGCGAGCATACCGCCTGGTGAACACGAGGTAATGTACTCGTATGTTTTTCCTTACGAGGGCGGCCAGACAGAGATATCGAAGTCGTTTCCCTACGGCGTGGAGAGTGTTCGCGTGCTGGCGCCCTACGGAATCGCAGAGCTGCAGAGCGGCGATCTGGGACCGTCCGAGATCGCCGATGTTGGAGGGAAGCCGTACCGGCTTATCGAGGGATCTAACCTTGCTAGGGGCGCGCGTGTCACGGTCAACGTATCGGACTTGCCACAGCCCTCGATAGGCGAGCGGCTGCGCCGCAGCCTTGAGGACGTCCGGTTCGAGTTTGTCGCGCCCGCTGCTCTAGTCCTGTTGATGGGCTTCGTCGTCGCATTCGCTCTGGTGCGCCGTGACAGAAGTGGCCGTGGCCGGGCCCGATCGGACGACGGCGAAGAGTCGCCTTCCTCGACTGGAACGAACAGCGTCGAATAGCGAAAGAGGACTGAGATCATGGAAACCGATCTGATCGAGCTATCCATCGTTGTGCTCTGCGTTCTGCTCTCGGCCTTCTTCTCCAGCTCCGAGGCGGCGTTCCTGTCGGTCCGACGGACGGCGAGGCTTGCACACCAGGTCCAGGTCGGCGTGCCGGCAGCCGGTCGGGTCGCGCAAATGCTTGAAGAGCCGGGTCGGCTGCTATCGACGATCCTGCTCGGCAACAACCTGGTCAACGTGGCCTTCACCGCCCTGATCACTGCTCTGATGCTTCGCGTAGTCGAAGACGAGGGCACGGGCCTCGTCGTGGCGACGGCAGTCGGCACGATTACCCTCCTCTTGTTCGGCGAGGTCCTGCCCAAGACGGTGGCTTTGCGGTTCCCGATGAGCATAGCCATGCTATATACACGGCCGTTAAAGGCTGTTGAGCTGGCCCTTTTCCCTCTGGTGGTCCTACTTCAGTGGGCCACCCGGATCACCGAAGTCGCCGGGAACGACACTGAAGCGGAAGCCTACATCACTAAGGAAGAAGTCCGCACGCTAATCGACATCGGCGAGCAGGAAGGAGAGTTCGAGCCTGAAGAGGCCGAGCGACTGGTGAGGGTGCTCCGTTTTGGCGATAGACAAGTCCGTGAGATGATGACCCCGCGAACGGAGATAATCTCCGTGGCGCAGGGCACCACTCTGGCGGCGTTCTTGGACGTCTATCGCGATCACTCTCACGCACGATTTCCGGTCTATAAAGAGTCCCCGGAGGACATAGTGGGCGTGCTTTCGACGAAGGACATCCTCAAAGGCATGTCCTCGAAGGCGATCAAGCGGGACGAGCCTGTGACCGATGTCCTTCGTGACGTCTATTTCGTGCCGGAGACAAAGCTGATCGCCGAGCTATTCGACGAGATGGCACGAAAAGGTGGTCAGATGGGGATCGTGGTCGACGAGTTCGGTGGTGTAGCCGGGCTAGTAACCCTTAAAAGCCTCCTCGAGGAGGTCTCGGGCGACATTGGCGAAGAGGGAGCACGCCCGGAAGAGGAGTACGAAGCTCTCGGCGCGGACACCTTTCAGGTCGACGGCGGCATGAGCGTAGATGAAGCCGTCAAAGAGCTGGGGATCGAGCTGCCCGATGGCGATTTCGAGACCGTCGCCGGGTTCGTGCTCAAGGTATTGGGACACATTCCTAAGGAGGGCGAGAAGTTCGAGTACCGCGGCCTGAAGGTGGAGATCGCCGAAATGAAAGGTCTAAAATTAGAGACGATCAAACTCACCAAGTTGAAGACGCAGGCCAGGCCCGAAGCTTGATCATGCCGGGCTAGCGATTCGCCGACTGAGATGTCTCCAACGGCCGCGGCGTGGTTTCGCCATCGGCTTCTCGCGGGAGCAGTCCGACGGTGCTTAGGATCTCGGGGACCAGCTCTTCTTGCCTGTAGGCCATCAGATGTATCCCGCTGATCCCTTCTATCTCGCGGACCTGTTCTATGATCTCGATGCAAACCCGGGTCCCTTCGGACTGCTGTTTTCCCCGAGGGACGCTCTTCAAACGAGCAACGATCTCGTCGGGAATAACGACCCCCGGAACGTTGGCTCTCATCCATTCGGCGGTCCGGGCCGAACGAAGGGGACCGACGCCAACGAGGATGTAGACCCGCTCGTGAAGGCCCCGGTCGCGGGCCGTGCTCATGAACGATCGCAGGCGTTCGACGTCGAAACAGTATTGAGTCTGGATGAAGTCGGCGCCGGCCTCGACTTTCTTTGCCAGCCTCAGGGGTCGCACGTCGTGAGGTGGGGCGAAGGGGTTGCTCGCCGCCCCCAGGAATAGCTTTGGTGGGGCATCGATCTCTCGACCGCTGAGCAACCGGCCCTTGTCGCGCATGGTACGTGCCGTGCGGAGCAGAGTCATCGACTCGAGGTCGAAGACAGGCTTGGTCTCGGGCTGGTCGCCGGCCTGAACCCCGTCCCCTGTAAGACATAGGAGGTTGCGGACGCCCAAGGCCGCCGCGCCTAGGATCTCCGCTTGGATCGCGATCCGGTTGCGATCGCGGCACGTGAGCTGCATCACGACGTCGTGGCCCTGAGGGATCAACAACGCGGCCATCGCCAGGCTCGACACGTTGGCGCTTGCCCCTGAAGAGTCGATCGTATTGACCGCGTCGCAGGAGGACACGACCATCTGGGCGTGGTCGTAGATGGCCTGGGGGTCGGTGGTGCGCGGAGGGGTCAGCTCCGCGGTGACCGCAAAGCGCCCCGAGCGCAGGACTCGCTCGAGGTGGGAACCGGACTTCATCACTCCCATCCGTCGGGCGGAGTCCCCGATCTGCCGCTTAGCTCGTTGACCCACGCAGAGCTCCCCGCCAGTCTTCGGTCGAGAGGAGGAGTGATCTTGAGTATCCCCGTGCCGTACGAAGGCATCTTGCTCGAACGTTCCCAGGCTTGTACCCAGACGCAGGGCATGTCCGGCACGACTTCGCAGTGGCCGTTGGGTCGGACGCCTCCGCAAGGCCCGTTGCGCAGGTTCTTCGGGCAGGTCATCGGGCACGTCATTCCCGTACTGTGCAGCACGCAATCGCCGCACATCTGACACCCGAACAGCGGGCGCTTGGTGACCTTCTCCCCGAGGACGAAAAGGCCCTCCATCTTGCCGCCAGGTTTCAGCACGCGGCGAAACGGTCGCAGCAGCACGTACGAGATGGAGTATGCCATCTCCAGAAGTCGAGGCCTGTTCTGTAGTCGTCTGAGCATGGATCGTTGCGCCTTGCGCTGGGCTGTTGTCCGGCTCCGGCAGATAGCGGGAGGGGTCCGTCCGCAGCCGACAATGATACAGCATAACCAGCCCCCGCTGCCAGCTTGGTTCGCGGTGAGCATGACCAACAGCCTTGACGCTATTCGCGGGGCGCTGCTACACTCGCTCCGGTCGCGGCGGCGCTAATCAAAGTCAGAGCGAAGGAGCCCATCGAGGTGAATGACCTAGTTGCACAAATCGACGAACTGATCGAGGAGAAGAGCCTCCTCAAGCACCCGTTCTACCAGGCTTGGACCGAGGGCTCGCTGCCGGTCGAGTCGCTAAGGGACTATGCATCTCAGTACTACCACTTCGAGAAGGCGTACCCGACCTTCTTGAGCGGCCTCCATTATCGCTGCTCCGACCAGCGTATTCGGCAACTGATTCTAGACAACCTCTGGGACGAGGAACACGGCGACGAAAACCACGTAGAGTTGTGGCTCCGGTTCTGCGACGCTCTGGACCTCGACAGGGACGAAGTCCGCCGGGGCGAGCCGAACCAGGCGACGGCGACGTTGCTTGCGACATACAGAGAGTTGACCGCTGAGTCGTCGCTGGCTGCCGGGGCTTCCGCCCTCTATGCCTACGAGTCGCAAGTACCGGCCGTCGCCAAAGAAAAGATCCGGGGACTTCGAGACTTCTACGGGATCGACGACGGACGCTCCGTGTCCTTCTTCACAGTTCACCAGACGCTAGACGAGGAGCACTCCGACGCCGAGCGGGACATGGTGCTTACCCTCGCCTCAACCGACGAAGATGACGTCGATTCTTTGGACGCCGTGGACCGCGCCAGTGATGAATTGTGGCGGTTCCTCGACAGCGTGTATTAACTCGCCCGCTTTTCGGTTAAGGCAACAAGAACCCTAGGACTTTTCCTGGGCGGCGTTTCCGTCATCGTGACGGTAGCGTGCGGCAGCGCCGACAAGGTAGAGCCAACCCCGGCTCTAACGCCTGCACCTTCTCCAACTTCGTCGCCGACGGCTGTCGCAGCACCTTCGATAGCTCCTCTGACGACGTGGTCGTACGACGGCACGACCCACTCTGTTGCTTCCGGAATCGCCGTGCCCCTTATTGGATACACATATTGGGACCCGACGCAGCTCAAGCAGATCGTGGTACCGGACGGGGAAGGCGTAGCGGTCTATCTGTCGGACCAGCAGATCAGTTGTCAAGACTACCCTTTCTTCGAGCAAGACAGGTTTCCTCAGCTGCCCACCGCTCAGGGCGCCACGATAACCATCAATCTCCCTGAAAAGACCCGCGACTACCGCGATGCGTCCTTCGACGTGGTCAGCCAGGGTTCTGAAGCTGGAGCAAGCACCGACCGGGTTAGCGGGAGCTACTCCGTGAAGGGTGCGGGTGACGAAAGGCAGGTCGAAGGGTGGCTCGAATACGACAGTGCCGAGCACTACCCGGATACACGCCGGGTCGAGGCAGAGGGTTCTTTTGACGTTCCGCTTTGCTCGTAGGTTAGGTACAGTCTACCTGTCGCTACGAGCGCTTTCTTACTCAGCCTGATCGCTCGCCGACACTGGTCCACCGACGATTGCGGCCTCGTTGGCTAGCACGCGGTCTTGACGGTCCGACGGCGGGACGTCGGCGACTTGGGGTAGCCAATACCAGAGGACCCAGGCACCGCCGATTATCGGCGGGATCAGCCCCCAGAAGACCGCGAACGCGCTGAACACCAGGTCGCCCGAGCTCTCGGCCGTGTTGGTAGACGCCCACACCACGCCTCTGGCCAGCATCGTGACGCCTACGACGTGTAGAAGATAGGTCCCTGCGCCCAACCCTACGAGCCACCCGATACGAGGCAGGACCCCGATCCCCACCGCCCCAAGGATCAGAGCGGACAGGAGAATGAGGCCGTAGTGGAGGGTGAAGCCTTCGATGGAGATTGACGCGTGGGTTGGATGCGAAAAGATGATGTGCGAGCCGATCACCCTCAAGGAGAATTCGGCCGGTAGGATCGATTCCGCTACAGCCGTCAAAGCCTGGTTGTAACGCTCCGCTACGGCCAACCACAGCAGTGGGAGCAGCAGGACCAGCACGAGGACCCGGAAGGAGAAGGTTAGTAACCTACTGGTCCCGAGCAATCGCCAGCCTCTCGACCCAAATGAGCCACAGAACGATGGCGCTCAGGATGATCGCGGTCTGCCAGACCAACAGGTGGGCTATTTCCAGGTATTGAGGGTACGCAGACCCGATCAGAAAAAGGCTGATGATCCGTACGAGGTTGATCGCGGTCAGAGCCACGATTCCCAGCGCCACACCGATACCCTTCGCCTTCATCGACGAGGGGTAGGCGACGACCGCCCCTATGAAGAGCACAAGCGGGCCAACAGCGGTGCACTCGGCGACGATGTCGACGGCGAAGGTCCCCGACGACAGAATCGTCCCGTCGACCCGAGTGGTCGTGCCAACGAGCCTCAGGCCGTAGCTGGTCCACTGGGCCGTCCACGCGGCTACCTGGTCGACCAGACTGCTGCCTAGAAAGCCATAGTAGATCGCCAGCGCAATGGCGAGGCTCCCCATCAGCACCAGCCAGGAGCGCACGGTTGCCCGCCCGAACGGTAGTCGTGGTCCGCTCAGATCCGGTCCTGGCGCCGGTGCGTGTAGTTGTTGACCACTCATTGGCTTCTTGCCTGCTCTCCCGTCGATGGGTTGGGAGAAGGCGTTGTCGCTGTCTGTCTAGCTTGACCGCTTCAGCCGACGTATAGAACGTCGCCTCCACGGCCTTGGCTGCAAGGTCTTCGAGAAGGCCCATCCGATGAAACCCGCTACGACCCAGATCAGCGCCGTGGCGATTGGCGAATCCCAGTCGAAAAGCAGCCACGTAGCGACGACCGGCAGGCCGATAATTACGAGACTAAGGCTGATTCTGTTCGTTGTCCTCATCGAGTCGTAGTTTAGCACGCTGGTTGACGGACGGTACCGGCGGAGCTGGCCCATCGGTCCGTCGGACAGAAACCGTTTTCCATTTGTACAAAGTCCTCCCTGGGGACGTGGTGCTGGGCGCGAAAATTTACCCTGTTGCAAATCGTAGCAAACTGTTGCATTCATATCTGAGGGCTGCAACACCTGGGCGGGGGAATGCAACAGGTCGGGGGCTGGGTGCAGGGTACGGGGTACCGGGTATGGGGTACAGCTCCCCTCCTCCCCGGGAGGCTCGGGATCTTCGACAATCCTCCCCCGGTGGGGGAGGAGGTAGGATTTTATTATCGCTCTCCTCGTACTGTGTCGGTGGGCAGAAAAACAAAAGGGACAGACCCGTGGGGTCGGTCCGCTGGAAAGGCTGGTCTACCAACAGAAATGGACCGACCGCGGGGTCCGTCCCTCTCATTGACATTATAGTACATACGTGCTGATTATGTCAAGCGCTAGCCTTCCTATCGGTCCCACTAACATTCGCAGCTAGTTTGAAATCGGCGCTGATCCGGAGCCTCAACTTCACTGATTCACTCGCTGACCGGGACGCGCCGGAACGGGGCTGCGTCGCTTTGTGCAACGCAGCCCCGACTGTGTCGTGGTTCTCGTTCTGGCCCACTGGCATGGGCGAGAGGGACGCTAAGGCTGCAAGTTATGGCACTTCGCTAGGCTGGGGTGGTTTCCCTCAATCGCAGGAACGAAGACTGTCACACCAAGCTCCGGCTCGAAGAACGAGAAGTACGTAACCCCGTCCCAAGAGAACTTCGAAGCCGGCTTTTCGAAGTCACCTACAATGGTCACGAACGGGCCGGGATTCCCATCCGGGTCTTCGCCGAAGATGACGTCTGTGTAGACCCCAGTAGCGAACAACGCCCTCAAGAATGACTTTTCTCCGAATCGGACTTGCCCCGGCGGATCCAGGTTCCCTCTGTGATCGAAGGAACAGTGGGGACGCAACGATCTCATGTATAGCGGCCTCCGCAGGCTGCCTTGGGCTGAACGCCGATACGGTGCTTGCTAACAAGACGGCAATGCCAGTCGCCAATATCAAGCGTAGGGCGATTCCTCTCATCGTCATTGTTTACCTCCAGTGTTAATCAGGTTGCGTGCGCTTCTACGTTGTTCATACAGTTAACCGTCCCCGTCCCCGTTAGAGGGGATCCCATTGGTATAGCTGGTAGCACTCACCTCCCTTGCCCAGTGTCACTTGATTTGGGATCGTGACGAGCGCCGTTATGATAGAGACCCGCCGCAACCACTTCGTTACGGGCGTCGTTACGGGACGCGTTCCCAATGTCGGAACGGCGACTGGATCGTTACGAAAGCGGCGGCTGACTAGATTCTTCATTTGAATAGACTTCCCAAAGTGCGGCGAGCGGCTCCGTCCGAGTGAAACGATGTTATTGTGATGCCGCGATACTCACCTGAACCACTAATCAGGCATTTAGAGGTAGCCCTAGACCAGGATTGCGTCTCGGTGCAATCTCACCAAGCGAAAACACTCGGATCGTGACAGGCCTGAATATCTAAGCCTGCTGCCGGTCCGACACCGTCGCTCAGCGCGAGATGATGAGAGTCCTTGGTTCCCGGGGCTCCAAAACGCGGCCCCTTGCTCCGTAGCGGCGTAGGGGCGTCCCGATGCGGCATCGGGACGCCCCTACGCAGTCCATCAGCCCGGACCAAGGCGGTCGTTCCGGCAAGCGCTACCCCATTCCTGGCGTTCATCACACCCTCGCCACGATTGCTGGTCGTTCCGGTCCACAGCTACAATGGTCTGCATATGGAAGTGCCGCAGCCTCGGCTGTCGACCCTAAACGCAGCTAGGATGCTTGCCGCCCTCAGCGACAGGAGGGCGCTTTTCGGCGTGGCTCTCGCGGTCGTTTTCGCGGTCGCGGTGGGGCTGCGTTTCTACGGACTCAACTGGGACGACGGATACGACTGGACGCCTCACCCCGACGAGCGGGCCATCCTGATGAGGGTAGGGGAGCTCTCGCCTCCTTCACTGGGCAGCCTCGGCGATCTGCTGAACGCGGACGAGAGTCCGTTGAACCCTCGGTGGTTCCCATACGGTAGCCTGGCTCTATACCTACTTAAGGGCGTCCAGCTCGCATATAACGCCTGGCCCGGCGCTGAGCTCCACGACCTGCGGGTCGCCGGTCGCGTACTCTCGGCGCTTGCCGACCTCGGCACGCTGGTTCTCGTATACGTTCTGGGGAGCCGTATCTACGGGCGCAGAGAGGGCTTGCTTGCCGCCACGTTGCTGGCGCTGGCGGTGCTCCACATCCAGCTCAGCCACTTCTACGCCGTGGACACCATGATTGCGCTGTTCGCGATCGCGACGCTCTTCTTCTTGTACAGGGTGGCTAGCACCGGAAAAACGACCTACTCCGTTTTGGCCGGCGTGTGTATCGGCCTCGGCCTAGCGACGAAGGTAAGCCTTGCGCCGATAATCATCCCTTTCGCCACGGCCCACTTGCTCTACTGGATGGCCGGTAACGCGTCGGACGTGGCGTCGGCCGAGAGGCTTCGTCGAGCTATCCGTGGGGTCGTGGTTGGCGCGGTGGTTTCGGCCGTCGCATTCGTCGTGGCCGAGCCGTACGCGCTGCTGGACTGGTCACGCTTCTTCGCTGACTTTACCGAGCAGTCTGAGATGGTGCGGCGAATCAGAGACTATCCGTACACGCGGCAGTACATCGACACGACCCCATATTTCTACCAGGCCCGGCAGCTCGCGGCGTGGGGCCTGGGCTGGCCGCTCGGAATCGTCGCGTGGGTCTCCCTTGCGTACGCGGCGCTGCGGGGGCTGCGGTTGCAGCTCGGCTTGATGTACCTGGCGTTTGGCTGGGGAGTGCCTATTGGATTGCTGCTCGTCTCGAACAGTGTGCCGGCTATACTGCTCGCCTCCGCTATCGCGTTCGCGGCGCTCCTGGCCACCGTGCCGGTGCGCTCGGCAGACTCTCGCGTAAACGTCATTCTGTTGTCCTGGGTGGTCCCCTACCTGCTTGTCACGGGCTCACTCGAGGTCAAATTCCTGCGGTACCTGATACCTGTAACCCCTGTGCTCGTATTGTTCACGGCACAAATGCTGTTCGCTTTCTGGGGCTGGGCGTCCGACCGGACGCCCACGCTCAAGCCGTGGCTCATGGGGGGTCTGGCGGCGCTGGTGGGCGTGACCGGCTTCTATGCCCTGTCTTATATGGCGGTCTTCTCGCAGCCGCATACCGCGGTGCGGACCGCCGAATGGATCAACGCGAATGCGGACCCGCATGCCATCATCCTGAGGGAGCATTGGGAGGAAGGAATCCCCAACCTCCACGGCTACGAGTTTCGCGAGCTGCCTCTCTACGAGAATGACGGACCGCAAAAAGTCGACAGCCTTTCGCGGGACTTAGCCGAGGCCGACTACGTCGTCTTCTATAGCAACCGGCTGTACGGCACAATCCCGCGCCTGCCCGAACGCTACCCTCAGAGCCGCGAGTACTACCGGCTCCTGTTCTCCGGCGGTCTGGGCTACGAGCTGGCGAACGTCGAGACGGCCTATCCGAAGCTTCTCGGCGTCAGCCTTGTACACGACACATTCGGCAGGCCCGAGCTTCCGGTGCCTCAGGGACTGGACCAGCACGGAGCGGGCGGGCTGGTTCTCAACCTGGGCTTCGCTGACGAAAGCTTCTCGGTCTACGACCACCCGACGGGGATGGTATTCAGGAACACAGACCGCCTGGACGCCGCGACGATACGGAGCGCTATCGAAGGACAGGGTCCCGACGAGCCTGCCGTGCCGCCGGACGCTCGCGTCGTGGTCGGCGTACACAAAGACCTCGGTCTTCTCATGTCACCCGCGGACGCCCAGGCCCAACGAAGCGGCGGCACCTGGACCGACATCGTTCGCCCGGACAGCTGGGCGAGCAGGTTGCCGGTGATCGCGTGGCTACTCGTCGTCGAAAGCCTGGCGCTGATAGTCGCGCCGCTCGCCTTCGTTGTCTTCAGGCCTTTGCCCGACAGAGGCTTCCTGTTCTCGAAAGCGCTGGGTCTGCTATCCGTGTCCTTGCTCGTCTGGCTCATGGCAAGCACCCACTGGATGGCCTTCTCTCGCGCGTCGATCGCGGTGGCCGTTGCGGTGGTCGCGGCGGTTTCTGTGGCGGTGTTGGCGAGGAACCGTGAGCAGATGATCGAGTTCGTAAGACGGCGCTGGAGCGTCCTTCTCATAGGCGAAGCCATCTTCCTGATCGCGTTCCTGGCGTTCGTGTTGCTGCGCATGGCGAATCCGGACCTGTGGCACCCCTTCCGGGGCGGCGAAAAACCTATGGACCTGGCGTACCTCAACGCCGTCTTACGGTCGAGCTACATGCCCCCGTACGATCCGTGGTTCAGCGGCGGCTTCATTAACTATTACTACTACGGGCAGTTCATGGTTGCCACGCTGATCAGGGCCACCGGAATCGACCCGACGATCGCGTACAACCTGGCCGTGCCCCTCTTCTTCGCGCTGACTGTCGGAGGGGCGTTCTCCCTGGTCTACAACCTGGCCGAGGGGACACTGTCGCGGCGAAGGAAGTCTCGTGTGACTGGTGGTGAGGCGGACGTCGTCCACGGTGACCGCTCACGTCTGTCGCCATTGTTGGCCGGCTTATTCGGGGCGACGTTCGTGGCGGTGCTCGGCAACCTCGACGGGGCGATTCAGGTGGGCCACGGCATCTGGCGCGTCTGGATGCTCAACATGCCCTTCGGCGAGTTCGACTTCTGGCGCAGTAGCCGTATGATGCCTCCCGACCCGCCTGGCATCGAGATTACAGAGTTCCCGTTCTTCAGCTTTCTGTTCGCCGATCTCCATGCCCACATGATGGCCCTCCCGTTCACGGTGCTGGCCTTGGGCGTGGCGCTGGCGGTCGTCATGGGTGCTGCGAGGCGGCTCGGGGCCAACGAAGCGGAACGTGGTGCATGGGGTGCGGACGAACTCATTCGGTTGGCGGCGCTCGGCGTGGTGGTCGGCGCCCTGCGGACCATCAACACCTGGGACTACCCCACGTACATGGTTGTCTCGGCGGCCGTCGTCTTTCTGGCCGCATATATTCGACGCGGAGGGCTGGGCCTATTGACCTTGACGGAGACCGCGACGAAGGTCTTGGTCGTCTTTCTCGTAGGGTATCTCGCGTTTCTACCGTTCCACATGAACTACGAGGCGTTTTTCAATAGCGTGGAGTCGACCACAAACCAAACGGTGCTGTGGCAGTTCCTGGCGATCAGCGGGCTATTCGTCTTCGTCATCGGGTCTTTCCTGGTCGTCGAGTCCAGGGACGCCTGGGTCCCTGTGTGGCGCGCCGTGCGCGGGAGCGCAATCAGGCTGGCCCGTCCCCGGTCGGCCGTCGGTGAGCCCATGGCCTCCGAGGACACGCAGCGGACAAGCCTCGTACGTATCGGGCTGATAGCGGCGGTTGCACTCGTGGCGCTTTGTGCCTCCTCGATCTTCATTTCAGGTTGGACCGGCAGCACAATTCCGTTCCTGGTGATATTGGAGGCGATGGTCCTGGTGGTCGCGGTCCGGCTCCTGGCGGGATCAGGCCCGGAAACGCCTCCCATGGCGTACGTTCTAGTTCTCGTTGGGGTCGCCCTGGCGCTGGCTATCGGGCTAGACATCTTCCGCGTCGAAGGCGACATCGACCGTATGAACACGGTATTCAAGGTCTACCTGCAGGTCTGGGTCATGTTGTCCCTCGCTTCCGCCTATCTGCTCTGGCGGCTCCTCGCCGGGCTCTGGAGACCAGCCGCGGTGCCGCCGTGGGCCAGGAAAGCGTGGGTGGGACTGCTGACCGCCCTGGTCGTCAGCGCGTCGATATACCCGGTGCTCGGCACCCAGGACCGGCTGCGTGACCGCTATGACGGACGCGCTCTGTCTCGGACTCTAGACGGCCTCGCGTATATGGATGACCAGGTGTATCACGACAAGGGCGGCGAGATTCACCTGTCGTCGGACCGCGATGGGATCCGGTGGCTGCAGGAGAACCTGCAGGGGTCACCGGTGGTCCTTGAAGGGGTCACGCCCATCTACCGCTGGGGAGGTCGGATCTCGATATACAGCGGCCTGCCTACTGTGGTCGGCTGGCAGTGGCACCAGGAGCAGCAGAGGTGGGGCTACCGCGACGAAGTGGGCCGCCGGGCCGCCGATGTACACCGCATCTACAACACGGCTGACGCCAGCGAGGCCCTATCTCTTATTCGCCAGTACAGCGTCGAATATGTGTACGTGGGCGAGTTGGAGCACCTTTACTACCAGAAAGAAGGTCTAGCGAAGTTCGTCGATGGACTCGGCGGCGAGCTCGACCAAGTCTACGCCAATGAGCATGTCAAGATTTATCACCTGCGACAGGGCTAGAGGCTGGTGGAGGGCGAACTTACGCTTCTCCTCTGCTCCCCGCCTCATGTCTAGGTTGGCGTTTCTCAGGCGCCCCGACCTGGCAGCTAGGCCAGCGTTAAGCGCTTCAGCAGCGGGCTGAATACCTGGCGAAACTTGGCCATGCCCTCCGCTCCCCAAACAATGTACTCTTGTAGTTGTTCGGGCGTGTCGTCGATTGTGCCGTTGTGGAGAAGCGAAATCCGGCTGGCCCGCTTATCGGCAAGTTCGGCCCAATCCAGCGGCTCCCCAACACCTTCTTCGATCGAGAGTTCAGATTCTTTAAGCTCTGAGAAGGCTCTCTTATTCTGTCCCTTATTCCCAGTGTCAATATACAGCTCGACGCGAAAATGTCCGCCACCGGTGAACGCGGCGCCGACTGAAAATCCGCTCACGCCCGCTCCAGTTAAAAACCATGAGTCGGTTTGAGGGGACTTGGCTCTGGTCAGTCCAGCGTGTTCGGTTCGCAGGTGGTCAATAAACCTTGACCAAAAGTCCCGGTATCTCGCACCCCTTTCACTTGGCTGCTGAGGAACGGGAAGTTTTGATTGGGGTGGCGAAACCACCACCGTATAAAGTGGCGCAGGTCTCGAGTCGTCGATCTTGAAGACTGCGAGTCTGACCCCAAAGAAGGCCATATCTGGTCCGGTCACATCGTTGAGCCACTGAAGAGCGGTCCGATGGGCGTCCCGAAAGTCGCTGGCCAACCAGACAAGTATTCCTGCCTCTCGGCCCGCTGCATAGGTAATAAGCTTCCCCAAGTGATCGTGATCAGAGCTGCCATATTGATTCTCAATGACCACAGGCCGTTGAGTAGTCGTTTCCCTCCCGGCCAAATCCAGCCGGAAATCTCCGACCGGCGTTTCGGCCTCCTCGATATCTATCTGCAACCCAAGGGCTTTGTTCAGGAGGTCGATATTCTCTCTGACCCAAGGGGAAAGGTCCCTCTCCTCATTGGGCCAAAGCTGCCTTATAGCCCGCTCATCCATCTCAATAATCCGGCCGAGGGCGGCATCATCAGTTCCTGAGTTCATAGTCAGCTGTCACCTACCGATTCTTACGGAGATAATTGACGATCTCCATGATTACCTTGCAGTCGACTTCATTGTAGACGGCGATATCCTGCATGAGCGTGGTCTCGGCCAGTGTGCATCCTCGCTCTTCCGCCTCCACCGCGCACGACCACGCACCGACCATCGCGCCAAGGCCATCAGTAGGGCCGGCCTCCCAGTCGGTTTCTATGCAGCTGAGGGCGTGCATTGCCTTCGCCACGGCCTTTAGACCGAAGCTCATCGCGCCGCGGACGACCACCGGCTCCTCTCTCATTACTCGCACAAGAAAGTCGAACCATCTCGGGTTGCCCCAGTCCTTCTCGGGATGGCGCCTTTTCGCCGACGTGAACGCGGTCTCCAAGGTCGAGAGTTCGGCGTGGGACCAGTGGAAGACGTTCGGATCGTCGCCATCGGAATCCATACGCTGCTTTACCGTGGCCATGTGGGCGAACCAGTCGTCGATAATCTCCGCCTCAGACGTCTCCTTGAGCGAATCTGCGGTGAAACAGGCCCACTGCCACTCGCCGTCTTCAATGTGTCCGCACCCGATCATAAATATCAGCGGCTGGCCGCCTTTTTCCGGAATGCGAGTAAAGTCGTCATCCAAGTCGCTCACTGTCTCGAAATCGACGTAGAACTCGAGAATCGGAGTGGCCCGCCACTCCGATTCCGCAGCATGCACTACGGCGGGGCGTACCGATGGCCCGTTGATGTCCCGGTTGACTTCCAAGATGGCATCGAGAGTGCTAGCTTGCTTTGGCCCATTTACTCCCACCACCGAGGCCGTGCACTCAGGATCGGACCAACGCCGTACGCCCTCTTCCATCGCTATGGCCCGACCCTTTAGGGCCACCTGCCACAGCATCGTCAGGTCTTGAAGCTCCACGCCTATTCTCTGCTTCGCATAGTGCCAGGGTTGATCGGATGTGCTACCCATGTTCGGCATCAGCTCTGGTAGAGAAGGCACCGGCAGGACATTCCAGGCCGCCCCTTCGGTCCGGACACGGCGAACCCAGGCACAGCCGGCGTCGACGGCGTTTGCCAGCAAGCCCTTCGTTCGAGAGACGTAGTCTTGAGGCACGATGCCCAGGCGGTCCAGGCAATTTGTCCCTCGATCCGTCTGCCCGCTTACCTTTTGTTGCCAGCCCCGGCCGAGAAGATAGGACGCCGGTGGAAGATATCCCTGAAGTCGACCGAGTATCCGATTGTAGAGGTAGACCTGGACCATATATGCCCAGGTCGAGCCGTGCGTCTCCTGTAAGCTGCCCCCGGCCAGGAAGTGAAGCGTTGTGAACTTGACATCGACAACACGGTAGTGCCACGGATTGTCGCCAAGGTCTTGCGCCGGGACGCTCGCATCCTCCAAGCTGATCGTACTTGGAAAGAGCCGGTGAAGCTCGTCGCTTCGGACGAGGAGGTCTGCCGCCCCGTAATTTCGACCGACCGCGTCGCGAAGGACAGCCTGGCAAATGACCGGTTGACCCCGCTGCATAGCGGCGAAGGTCTCCTGCGCCGCTATCAGGTCACGGCTGCGCTCTGGCCGCGTAGGCACTGTGTGAACTTGGGTTAGGGTCTCTAGATGTCTAACCACTGCGTTTTCGAAGTCCACGCCTTTTTGCATGATAAACTTGCGGAAGTCCGTCCGGGGATCGTAGCCTTCCAATTCGTCGTCGCGCTTGTAGCCGTAGCCTTCACCGTACTGGCTTAGCCAGTCGAGCAACGGGTCGTTCAGCGTGTAGCTTCGAGTGGATGTGGGGCTCACCCAGCCGAGCCAATCTTCTTCGGTCTCAGGAATCTCGAGAGTGCCGTCGGGTGCCCGCGTAAGTGCATCTAGACCCATAAGATTCTTTCAGTGGGTGCCACGGGCAACCCCCACGTGTCGGACTGTTGCGATACGTACTCGGAAGGCGGTCATGCTCCCGCCAGGCCGCCGAGTCCTCCGCTGTGAGGCTTCCAGACCACCTGCGCCCGCCACGTGTAACGCCGCGATGCTCACGCGGCACGTGACCATTGATCGACGCTGCGATGATAGCGTACTATGTTGGCGTGGGCTAGTAGCTCAGCTGGTTAGAGCGTCCCGATGTGGCATCGGGAAGGCCCCTGGTTCGGAGTCCGCATCGGATAGCGTATTATGTTGTCGTGGGCTAGTAGCTCAGCTGGTTAGAGCGTCCCGATGCGGCATCGGGAAGGTCCCTGGTTCGAGTCCGCATCGGATAGCGTATTATGTTGTCGTGGGCTAGTAGCTCAGCTGGTTAGAGCGTCCCGATGCGGCATCGGGAAGGCCCCTGGTTCGGAGTCCGCATCGGATAGCGTATTATGTTGTCGTGGGCTAGTAGCTCAGCTGGTTAGAGCGTCCCGATGCGGCATCGGGAAGGCCCCTGGTTCGAGCCTTCATCGAATAGCGTATTATGTTGTCGTGGGCTAGTAGCTCAGCTGGTTAGAGCGTCCCGATGTGGCATCGGGGAGGTCCCTGGTTCGAGCCTTCATCGAATAGCGTATTATGTTGTCGTGGGCTAGTAGCTCAGCTGGTTAGAGCGTCCCGATGCGGCATCGGGAAAGCCCCTGGTTCGAGTCCGCAACGGATAGCGTATTATGTTGTCGTGGGCTAGTAGCTCAGCTGGTTAGAGCGTCCCGATGCGGCATCGGGAAGGTCCCTGGTTCGAGCCTTCATCGAATAGCGTATCATGTTGTCGTGGGCTAGTAGCTCAGCTGGTTAGAGCGTCCCGATGCGGCATCGGGAAGGTCCCTGGTTCGAGCCTTCATCGAGTAGCGTATCATGTTGTCGTGGGCTAGTAGCTCAGCTGGTTAGAGCGCAGTCCTGATAAGACTGAGGTCCCTGGTTCGAGTCCAGGCTGGCCCACCAGACTTGACGAAATCAAGAACCTTTACCCTGAGGTTCAGGTTGGCACTGTAGCGGTCAGGCAGGACGTAGCATAGGGCGCTAGCATTTTCTGATTGGCCCGCGCCACTCGTTTTCCGGTCGGCCCGGACACGTGGTTCAACCTCGCCCTACTTTTGAAAACACTACAGGCCATGCCTACAACCCGATAGCTGGCTCCGTCCAAACCCTCTGAACCTCTGCATGGATCTTGAGATGCAACAGTGGGGTTGGGACACGAAAATAGCTACCGTTCGGATTAAGTCATAGCTCTGTTTCGCCGTTGCTTTGATATTGTAGGTTGCCTCTGTGGACTATGACGGCGATAGGTTCCTTCTCGTCATGTCGACTCCACAGCCCGTCTGTTTTGGGTTGAGGTATGGATAAATCTCTGATGTAGGGATCAGTATCGTCGATTTGGTTCCAGAGGGCATTGTCGCTATTTCCTCCTAGCAGAGCCGTCTGGACATCATCTACCGAGAAACCTTCTAGGCCTTCGGTTATAGCCACAATACAGTGTCGTCCTGTCTTTCTAACCTGGGAGGACTTTTCCTCCAATTTCGATTTCAGGCGCCTTGCCGGGTTATCTGACCAGCCGCCTGAGAATCCTGGCGACTCTACGGCTGTCGCCCCCAGTCGTGCCTTTTCTTCGGGGGACTTTAGGTCCAATCTAACGTGAAGCCTCCAGTTCTTGAACTGGAATGTTCTGTGTGGCAGGATTCCGTAGTAGCGCTGCGCAAGTATTTCTGCTGTATCCAGTTTGTCAATCCATTGCTGGACTTCACGTCTTACTGACTTAGGGCTAACATTGCCAGGGTGTCCTGAAGCAGAGGCGAGTTGGACAGCGAAGTCATCAGATTTCAGTTTGCTGAATTCTTCCCAGATAAGTTCCTCAACGACTGGTAATGTAATTCTGTTTGTAGAGGGTCACTGAACATTGCCCCGGCCTCTACGTATGCACTGAATCCGCGCCTATCAGAGATATAGAAGTCTGGGTTGACACCATTGATCTCCGGCTGGAAGTCAGGACTTAGTCCCATGTTGTTGAACAATGAGTAGAGAACAGCTCGAACGCAGCACCATATGACTGTGTGCTTCCTGGTTTGCTCAGAAGATCACCTGTAAGGCGCCGTTTTTTCTCATTCTCCGGAACACTGGCATCCCACTCCTGGTACCATTCCTGCCAATGCTCTGGGAGTTCCGATATTGATCTCATTGTTATGTTTATACCCACTTCTACGATTGTCTCGCCAAATCAATTATCACACCGGCATCTAGGCCCTTAGGAAGGCAACTCCGGCTTCTTGGAGCCGTGGATGGACGGGCTCGTCCAGGTCTTTCCGCGCCGGGTCTATGGCACATTTGTAGAAGGCCTGGGCCTCGTCGAGCTGCCAGGCTTCGAGGCTCCGCAAATCTAGGTCGCCATAGTCTCCAGCATTCCCCTGTTGCCTTGCCCCGGCCTTCCTGCGCCTGACTGGAGTGATTCGCATGCAACGGCATACCAAGGGTGGAATTACACCAAAGAGCTAGCACAATCTCTCGTTCAGCCGCAACAGTGGGTTGGGCCTCCTGCATCTGCAATGTAAACCACGCTCGCACACCAAGCGCTCGCATACCGGTTTGCGTTGTCGCCACCGGCTGCGAGTCGTATCTCACAGCGCGAGTTATGTGGGATCGAAGCGTACAAGGATACGAATGTTTGATCGGGAGGTCGCCTTGTGAGCCGTGGTAAAAGTCCTTCCCAAAGCCGAAGCTTGCGTCGCCATAGATCGAGACACGCTGTGCTACCCATTAATGGTTCACCCTCAAGTACCGGACAATCTCCATCATTACTTTGCAGTCGACTTCGTTGTAGCGGGCAATCTCACCCATTAGCGGCAGTTCAGCCATCGACACGCCCTTCTTCCGCGCCTCCTCGTCGCAACGCCATGCTCCCACCATCGCTCCGAGACCATCTATGGGGCTCTCGGCCCAATCGGTTTCGATGAGCCCGTGGGAGTGCAAGGCGTTGGCGACCGCTTTCAAGCCGAAGCCCAGAGCGCCTCGAACAACCACCGGCTCCTCCCGCATCACCTTGGTCAAGAAGTCGTACCAGCCGAGTTCCGGCCAGTTGGCGTACCGACTGTGCCTTACCCTAGCGGAGTTGTATGCGTTTTCCAGCTGGGTCGGTTCAGCGTGGGACCAGTGGAAGATGCGTGGCTTGCCATTCACGGGGTCGAGCCGATCTCGGACAGTAGACATATGCACTACCCACTCTTGAACAACGCGCAGCTCCTCCTTCTCGGTCAGGCTATCTGCGAGGAACGACTCAAACTGCCATTCACCGTTTTCCACATGTCCGCAGCCAATCATGAAGATAAGCGGTTGGCCGCCCTTCTCCGGCAGTTTGGAAAAGTCATCGTTCAGGTCGCTGCAAAACTCGAAGTCTACGTAAAACTCCACGCCGGGAGTCACGTGCCATTCATCCCTGGTCTTCTTTATTCGCACAGGGCGCACCGGGCAACCGGCATCGACATTCACCGATAAAATCTGCTGGAGCGTAGGCTGGCTCTTGGACCCGTTGACGCCTAAAACGCCTGCCGTCAGGCCGGATTCGTCCCAACGGTACCATCCATTGGCGTGGGCCTTTCTTCGTCTGTCGACTCCCACCTGCCACAGTTGGGTCAACTCTTTCAGCTCATGGGCCAGCCATTTCTTGACCCCAACCCACTTGCCATCCTGTTCGCCCTCCTCTGGGCCGGGTTCGAGTTCGGCGGGTCTGCCTTCCAACATCATATCGCCGTCGTCGGCATTGCTCATATTCGGATAGAGCTCTGGCACCGATGGCTCCGGTAGAAGCTCCCAGTCTTTTCCTTCGGCGCGAACTCGACGCACCCAGCAGAGGGCTTCCTCAACAGCGTCGCCGATTGGGACTCTGTTAGCGACGGTTCCATTCTGAGGAACTGGGCCCAACTGTTCCATCGCACTACGGCCACGAGAGGTGGTGCCACTTTGCTTCCGTTGCCAACCACGTCCCAGCAGATACGATTCGGGCGGTTCAAGACCCTGCAAGCGGCCCAGCATCCGGTTGTAGATATAGAGCTGTGCCTTATATGCCGGTGCGCTGCCCTCGTTGGCCAGCTCCGTGCCCTTAGCGTTCAGATGTAGCGTTGTAAACTTGGTGTCCACCACACGGTAGTGCCACGGGTTGTCTCCCAGGTCGGCAGCCGGAGTCGCCGCTTCTTGTTTCGATATGGAGTCTGGGAACATCAAGTGCAGGACATCACTTCTCACCAGGAAGTCGGGTGAGCCGTAGTTCATGTTGTGAGCGTCCCACAGCACGGCCTGATAGATGATGGGCGCACCTCGCCTCATCGCTTCAAAGGTCTCTTCAGCTTTATCGAGCCTGCTGATTTCTCTATAGTCTTGGGCGACTGTCGACACTTCGAACCGCTCTTGCAACAGCTGTAGCACTCCAGCCTCGAATTCCCTGCCTCGATCCAAAAGGAACTCCAGGAAGTCCAGGTCCTTGTTATAGTCCGTCAACTCCTTCTTCGGTATGTAGTCGCGACTTTCACCGTACAGTTGCAGCCAATCTATGAGCCGGTCGTCCAACATCCAGTTTCGGGTCTTCCCTGCGCTTACCCACTGGCGCCAATCGTCACGGGAAACGGGGACCGCAATACTGGAACCGTCATCCCGGTGTGTTAGAGAGTCGATGCCCATGCCATACCACCTGACCTAGTGAGCCAGCATTCAATCCTTGCCTTAGCCACCAGAGGTCAAATAACCAGCGTTGCTCCTTTAGGGCGAGCCTTGCCACCATGTATGGATGGCTCGACGCACCACTTGGCGGCTAGGCGGCGCACGGCCACGCAGACCTCCTCGCCGAACCCCAGGAGGTCACGGACCACGCGCCTGTCCAGGTTGGGGTCTGCGTCCGCTAGGTAGGTGGGCTGCAATTCCCTTTTACGCCCGCCAACTACTTCAGGTTTGGTGGAGGCATCTTCGCGGAGTTGAACGCCACCAGCTTGCGCCAGTCTATCGAGCCGTCTTCTGCACAGAATCCCTCCGAGAACTGCACAGATAGCCGGTTTACCACTGCCCCGTACCTGTGTGCGAATTCCTGGTTCCGCCGTTTGGCGTTGCGGCCCAAAGGCTCAATAATCCGCACGTAATACTCGGCGTCTCCAGAGATTAGTTCCCAGAAGTCCTGGCCGCAGTACTTGAAGTAACCTCCCTTGTCGGGGTTCTTGTCTCGCCCGTAACAGCAACCGTTCACGGCGATGACGTGGGCGGTGCGGTTTCCTTGGCGGATTACCCTGGCTGCGGTCTCGAAATTGCTTTTCAGTTTGGCTACCTGCGAGCTGTTGCCCCAATTGGGGCCTGACTTGATGGAGACGATGTAGCGGACGTCAACTCGGGCGAATTCCAAGTCTATGCCAGTGGCGGATGACTTCCAACCACCGTGTACTGTCTCTGCCACATAGATAGCCAGTCCCTCCAAAAAGTCCCCAAACAGGGTTTCTTCTTGGGAACTTAGGTAAGCGTCCAACAAGGAGCGGATCAAGTCGGAGGCGACAGTTATGTTTTTGCTCTTGAACAGATAGGGGTTCTTGCGACGCAGCAGATCCGGAAGCTTCAGTTTGTTTAGCGCATCAATCCGCTTGCCGTGGAACGTCCCGATGTTGTTCTCTACGTAGGCGGCTATCTGTTCGTCGCTGATCGGGTTCATACGACTAAGCCTGCCTGTTGCTTTAACTTGCCCTGCATCTCTTGGAAGTAAGACTCGTATATCTCGACTCCAATGGCATTACGGCCAAGAGCCAGCGCCGCAAAGACCGCAGTGCCGGATCCGGCGAAAGGGTCCAGCACGACGTCGCCGGGGTCAGTGAACAACTCGATAAACCATTCCGGCAACCAGTAGGGGAATACCGCGCTGTGTTGCCTATTTCCACATTCCGTAGCGCCATGGAGCACGTTGGTTGGATACACTTTGTCGCGCCCCAGCCAGTTCTCTACCTTCTTTCCAAAACCACTGCCCACTTTGGATTCGTCACGTGTTCGGTCGGTGTCGCTCAGGTTGCGCATCCGGCCATTGTACCAGTCTCCCATCGGCACCATAACGGCTTGCTGATTCATCTTGAACTGGCGCTGTTTGTTGAACTGGAATAGGCGCTCCCAGGCATCGCGAAATCGGTTGGGCCACTTGCCGGGGTAGCAGTTCTTCTTGTGCCAGACAAATTCCTCGGTCCACCTCCAACCCCGCTTCCGCATTTCTAGTACTAGCTCCAGCACATATGTATGCCGCTCACCGCTAATGGCCGGTTCCTTGATGTTGAGCACAAATGTACCGGTGGGTTTGAGAACGCGGTACAATTGATCGGCGGTGGGGAGGAACCAGTCCACGTATTCGCTCGGCTTGATTCCACCGTAAGTGGTGGCTCGTTGGTTGGCGTAGGGTGGCGAGGTGATAATGAGGTCAACTGAGTCTGACTCGACAACATCCAGTTGTTCCCGGCAATCGCCCAATAGAAGCCGTGTTTGTGGCATTTAATCCCTCCTGCCTGTACCCCCTAGGAATAATCTCCCCGCCGAAACTGATACGGCTTGTCCCAATTCGCACTCTTGCACTTAGGACAAACCCGGGGACGTTCCGCGTTGCGCAGTTTCTTAGGAACCCACTCGTGTCCACAACGACACCTATACGCCGTCACCTGGAAGGTTCCATATCGCCTGCTCTCTGCACGTGCCACGTTGCCACCCCCTTGAGGGTACTTCTGAGTATATACTCTAAGTAATGACACTTCAACGCAATGGCGGCTACCAATTCTAACTATGGCGATCTCGGAACAACGCCTATTTGACGCCCTCAGCCGGATGCCGTTCATCGACTCGGCAGAGCTGGCGCTCACCCTGGGCGAGCCTCACACGACCGTCCATCGCGCACTGACCAGCCTGCTGGTCAGTGCGCGGCAACGCCGGCGGGCGCGTGAGCCACGGCACCGTACACCTGCCTTCTAGCCACAGATACTACCTGAGGGCCAGCGGCATCAGGCAGGCCGCAGAATTCCTCGACTTCGACACACCCTCGGACTTCGTACGGGCCTAGCCAATGTCCAAAGAATGGCTGGCGCTGTTGATCCGCCGAATGGACGCGGTGGCCGCCGTCTATCGTCTCGCCGCCTCACTCTCCCCCGGCATCGACGGCCTACGGTCGCACGTGGAGTTCCACCGCCGGGGCCGCTTCGATGCCACGATCACCCTCCACGACGGGCGCAGCTTCGGAATGGTACGCCAGAGCCTGGCTCTTCGTCGGCGAGGAGTCTCGGGACGTACTCGAAAGACGGGACTCCCACGTCTGGCAGAAGACCTCAGGCCTGTTCAGCGGCTCGTACTACAACCTTGGTTTCGTGAGCTCACAGGGTGGCCCAGCCGGAGCGCTTCATACGGAGTCGCCGGAGCGGAAGCGGGCATCGATACCCCATCCTGAGCGGATGGTGCAGGCTGCGGCGACCTTCGGCATCAGCCCGTCGGAGAAGCGAACGCTCGACCTGGTGACCTACCACCCAATGATCCCCCGTGAGGACCTTGCGCGTTGGCTGGGCGTCTCGGAGGGACGAGTCAGCCAGATGATGCACAGCCTCGTCGATACCTGGAGCCTTGTCGAGCGACGAGGAAAACGCGGAGACACTCGCTACACTCTGTCCGCTGAAGGCATCCGCTACGTCACCCACAGGGATCGCGCCCAGCTCCCGACCACGCGGGGCATCTGGAGCACCGAGCTCACCACCGACCGCCAGGGCCGCAGGCGTCACATGGGCCACCGCATCGACACCTGGGCTCGGCAGACAAAGCACGCAGACGGCATCACATGGTTCCTCTCGAAGCTGGAGGCCGAGGCCAGGGCCGACCCCTTCAGCGAGCTCGTGTGGTCCGTCCCCACCGCCAGGTCCGACCGGGCCTACAACTGGGGACAGTCGGCCATCGCCCCAGACGCCGTGGGGAAGATGGTCGCAGAGGGCCTTGAGATACCGTTCTACCTTGAGTACGAGCTGCGCGCTCGTCACCCCGAGGGAGTTATTGCCCGCCTGAGTCCCTACACGAGCTACTACTGGTCCACCGAGCCAGGGGAAGACCAGCCCCCGTTCCCCACCACCCTGTTCGTCGTGGACACAGAGGAGGTCGAGGCAACCTACGTGCGCACAGCGGCCAGGATGACCCGGATGTCGCTGCCCATCCTTGTGTCCTGCCGGCCCGTTCTGTCCACAACAGGGATACTGGGGCGGTCATGGCGTCCACTCTGGGAGCCGGAATCCCCACGACTGGCGCTGTCCGAACTGAGCGCCTACCAGTGGGACTCGCTCTACCACCGGATGCGTCCTGTAGAGGGGGATAGATAGGGCCGATGCGTCCCTATCTCCCCGATGTGCTGAATGGGGGCTGCAAAGTTGCCTCGACGGGGTGCTTTTCGAGGTCCGCCGGTGCCGCAAACCGCCCTATCTGCCCCTGTTTTAGCTACGAAACGGGCCAAAAGACCCGTTGACCGGTCAGCGCTGGCAAATGCAAATGATTGGGAAGCTGCGCTAAACTACGATGCCTCTCCTACGACGACTTGTTTGCACTCTTGCAACCGTTGACGTGTCAGCATGTAGCGAGCAAACAGCTACGGATGGGCCTGTCCGGGGAAGCCGGAGGGTTGATGCGGACAGGACTTGGCGTGTTGGCGACGATGGCGGCCCAGTTTGGCCCATCGGTTTTGGCGCGAAACGATGTCGGGGTGCGTGACATGATTTTGGGGCATGGGTAGGAGCGGACATCCTGGGCCAGTCAGCTAACGCTTCTTGCCACATTCGGAGTGTATTGACCGAAATCTGTTAGCAGTACCTGTAAAGGGCTGGTTCCACCGAAAAATGGATAAAATTGCAGAAGCGGCCACCCCTGTAGAAAACGGAAATGACTCCTGGGAAGCCAAAGAGCAACGGCGGGCCAGCATCGCGGGCCGACGACAGTCAGCCCGACCTCAAGTGGGTCGTGGAGTGGCTCGTTGAGCGGGAGGGACAGCGCCGGACGGCGGCCCTCCTGGGTGTGAACCGGAAGACAGTGGCGCTGGCCCTGCGCCGGGAGCGACTGACGGGCAGGATGACCCTGGCCGTGCAGCGACTCATGGCCAACCTGGACGACCCCGGATGGGAGAGAACGACGCCACTGGACCGGTTGGAGGCGAGGATGGAGGCTGGCGATTGAAGCCGTGGACGATCTGGCTAGGCTCGTGGAGCGTCTGACCCGGCGCGTGGAGGCCCTGGAGGCGGCTCGGCAACCCGAAGACGACGTGGGAGACCAGGCGGCGAATGCGCCCGAGTCCGAGGGCCGGGTTCTGCGTCTGTTCAACTGGAGGCGGAGGCGCTAGCGACGTAGCGAGGAAAAGAGAGATGGATGAAAAGCGGCCACCCCCTGTAGAAGACGGAAATGACTCCTGGGAAGCCAAAGAGCAACGGCGGGCCAGCATCGCGGGCCGACGACAATCAGCCCGACCTCAAGTGGGTTGTGGAGTGGCTCGTTGAGCGGGAGGGGCAGCGCCGGACGGCGGCCCTTCCGGGAGTGAACCGGAAGACAGTGGCGCTGGCCCTGCGCCGGGAGCGACTGACGGGCAGGATGACCCTGGCCGTGCAGCGACTCATGGCCAACCTGGACGACCCCGGATGGGAGAAGACGACGCCGCTGGACAGGTTGGAGGCGAGGATGAGGCTGGCGATTGAAGCCGTGGACGATCTGTCTAGGCTCGTGGAGCGTCTGACCCGGCGCGTGGAGGCCCTGGAGGCGGCTCGGCAACCCGAAGACGACGTTGGAGACCAGGCGGCGAATGCGCCCGAGTCCGAGGGTCGGGTTCTGCGTCTGTTCAACTGGAGGCGGAGGCGCTAGCCAAGTAGCGAGGAAAAGCGAGATGGATGAGCACGTCCGCTGGGTGACGAAAGCGGAGGCGACGCGAGAGATGGAGATATCCCTGTCCACCCTCGACCGGAGGATCAGGAGTGGAGAGGTCGAGGTGGTCAGGGAGGGGCGCCGGATCTATGTGCGTATGCACGGGCTAGAGTACGTGGGCGACGACGAACTGCTGCGTCGATCCCTTGGTCGGGAGGACAAGCTTCAGCGGACGGTATGGGAGTTGGATAGGACAGTCACAGAGTTGGAGCGAAACCGAGACGTGGCCAGGGAAGCGGCGTTAGCCAGCAGACAGGTGCATAACGCAGATTGCCCGCTTGCTCTTCGACCTTGGCAATTTCAATTTTGCCACGATATGGGTCACGCTTGGCGCGCTCGTCTTCACGGTCGGGCTAGCGGCCATCTGGTTTGAAGCTTTCCCAAGGTGGCTTGGATGGATGGGTCTAGCGGTAGGTATCGGCCTGGTCATCGCTCGGATATTCTGGACTAGCCCAGCGGCGTTCACTCCGTATGTGCTCTTCTGGGTGTGGCTAGTGGCGATCAGCGTGGTGATGATGCGCCGGGGGAGGGCGCAGCCAGGCAGCGACGTGAAATAGGCTAGTTCGATCACCTTCCCCGGGGCCGAGCCCGCGAGAAACCCAGGGCATCACCGAGCCAAACGGACGGCCCTCGCCTCAGCCCCTACTCGTAGCGGAGCGCCTCCGCGGGGTAGGTTCGCGAGGCCGCTCGGGCGGGCAGAAAGGTGGCCAGCAGAGAGAACAGGTACGTTGCGGCGAGAATCAGGCCTATCTGGATCCAGGGAATATTGAACTTGATTGTCTCGATGGCCTCCTCCGTCTTGATGTCGTTGAAGGCCTGATAGCCCAGCACTATGCCGAGTACACTGCCGATGAGGATGCCCATAAGCGAGATGAACGAGGCTTCGAACAGGAAGCTTAGCTGTATCATTCGCCGGCGGTAGCCGATGGCCCTCAGAACGCCGATCTGCTGACGGCGCTCCACCACCGCCCTGGTGCTCACGACCCCCAGACCGGCTACTCCCACCAGCAGTCCCAACGACATGAACCCGATGAAGAGGCGGAAGAATGCCCTGCCACCGGAAGCCTCCCTATCAAAGATCTCGCCCCAGTCCTCCGCCTCCATGCCGTGCTCGACGAATGAGGCCTCCACACTCTTGGCCAGCTTGACCGAGTCCACGCCTGCGGCAACCTTGAACTCGTAGCTTGTGATGGGGACCGGAAATGGGACGGCGCCGTCCAGCAAGGCCTTCGGTACGAAGAGGTCGGGAACGCGCTGATGGACCCTGTCCACAACCGCGATTATCTTGAGGTCCACTGTCACACCGGTCTCCGGCTCGCGGACCCTAATGTCGATGGGCGACCAAGAATCTTCACGATCGTAGTAAAGGTCCTTAAGCCAGGGCTCGCCGTCATTCCCATTTGTCGCTCCCTCACGGGTAGGCAAGGAGAACCCCCCCACCACGGCCAGGGTCGAGTCCCTCTTTAGAGCCTGCCAGACATCTTCTCCAGATTCGCCGAAGCCCTCGGCGACCAGCTTAAGCTTGTGCTCCGTGTTGTCCAGATACTCGTCATCGACGGCCCGAATTCCTATGCCTTCCCACTTCGGGTCTTCCGCTTCCAGCTGACGCACCCTGAGGCCTGCGCCGGTGTAGCCGCCGACGGCCTGAAAGTCCTCGAGCTTCAAGTCCGGGTGCGCCTCGATGCTCGCACGAATATCCGATATGGGGGTGTTGGCGTTTACGAACCCTCTGATGTCCCATCCGCCAGTCATGGTCTTCGTCTCCTCGAACTGCGTGCCGAAGGTCTCGGAGAGGACGGACATGACCATCAGGCTGAAGATGACCAGGGCGAACATGGCCACGGTCAGCCCGGTACGAAACTTGTTGCTCATGGGATAGGCCACGGCGGTCACCAGGACCGGTCGAAGCTTTCCGATGCGACCGGTGACGGCAGCCAGGCCCCTCAGGAGCAGATCGGCGTTATACATGATGGTCCACACCGCGGCACCGACCATGAAGATGCCCGAGACGAACATCATCTCGAAATCGCCTTCGAGCTCGCCGACGAGCCTATTGAGCAGCCTAGCGGGAATCAGTGGGGACCAGAACACCAGCATCACTACGCCCGTGAATGTGAAGGCGA
Source organism: Dehalococcoidia bacterium (assembly GCA_965248605.1). Classification (GTDB taxonomy): domain Bacteria; phylum Chloroflexota; class Dehalococcoidia; order Lucifugimonadales; family CAUZJF01; genus CAUZJF01. The sequence goes on along the minus strand of CBDFJV010000007.1, from coordinate 2,565,921 downwards.
CGCGGTCTCGCCTGTCAGGACGCATCGTCGTCCAGCGCAGGCCCGTACGCAGCATGAGCCCGGTCCCCAGGATGGTCAGGGATACCCCCGACGTGAAGGCCGAGTCTCGCCCTATCCCCTCTACGCCCCACCAGGCCAGCAGAACGCCGCCGATGAAAGGCATCCAGCCCTGCATGAAGAACCGGGCTACCAAGAGGGCAATCGCCTTTACGATTGAGGCCGGAATGCCGACGATAGCCAACAGCGCCCTGGCCAGGTGGCCCAGAGCCCGATTCGGATGAAGGGTCGCCATGGCCAGACCACTCCTCCAGAACAGCCGAAATGGCCGCGGGAAGGCGCGGACTGGGCCCAGGAGTATCTCCCGCCAACCGGTGGTTGACAAGACAACGGGCGCCGGAAGGCCTCGAACGGCGGCAACGATGTTCAGTCGGCTTACCCTAAAGGCCGAGACGGCCACCGTAGTGAAGGTGATAAGCATGCCGAGGCAGTACGAGATTAAGATCGTCCGGGCCTCGAAGTGGACCGTTAGCCGGAAATCTTCCTCGAAGGTGGCGAACAGACGGTTTAGGACCCCTATCATCAGCGCGGACACCAGGAGGCCAAGGCCGACGCCCACCGCCGCCGATGCCAGGGAGTACGCCGTGCCCTCGAACACGAACATCTGCACAAGGTGGCGGCGCTTGGCCCCCACGGCCCGCGCCATCCCCATCTCCGATCGCCGCGCCGAGGCCAGCATCACGAAGATCAGGAAAATGAGCAAGATGCCAACTGCTATCGAGAACAGGCTGAATAGTACGAAGAACGTGGTAACGAAGCTGCCGGCCTGGTCGGCTTCCTCCAGGCCGCGCCGCTTGAACTCGATCACACGAAACTCGGCCAGGTCCTCAAACAGAGTGGCCGCCTCCAGGCTAACCTCGCTTAGGTCGTCGTCCTCGTCCAGGGCCTTCCGCAGCACGTCGACCACTTCGTTGTCACCCAAGAGGCTGATAAGCTCCTCCCCAAGCTCGGCCCGCTGCAGCTCCTCTCTCAGCATGGCGACATCGTCAAGGAGCGTCTCGGAAACGTCGCCCTCTTGAGACTTGATCGCCTCGATGACGGCCGGCTGATTGAGCAGGACCTTGAGCTGAGAGGCGACGTCCCGGTCGTTGAACTGCACCCTGAGCTCTTTCGCTACGTCTTTGCTATGCTCCACCCCCCCGAGCTCGTCTCCAGTATTGGAGACCACGATGCTGTTTATCTGGCCCGGCCTGTCGAACATCTTCTGAGCGCGGTCCAGGGGAATGAGCGTTGTCGAGTGGTCGCCGGCCAGCCCGCCTCGCTCCACAATACCCCGGACGGTGTAGACGACGGCCCCTCCCTCGATAAACAACCGTAGCTCGTCCCCGACCTCGGCCTCCAGCTCTTCGGCGGCCTTGTCGTTTACGTACACCTCTCCCGGCGCCAGGTCCTGCACGCTCACCTCCTTGCCGGAGGTAAGGTTGAACGTGCCGAAGGCCAGGGGCAGGTCGCCGTCGATGCCGGCCACCCTCATCCGACCCTCGCTGAGGGAGGTCCTGAGATTGAGGGCGGGTACGGTTTCGCCGATCTGCGCAGCCAGGCCGTCGATGTCCCCGTTGTCGGCCAGCGCCACCTGGAGCTGTTCGAAGCGCTCGTACGGGACGTAGGGAGCCCTGCCGAAGCTGTCCTCGGCTGTCTTCTTCCTGGCCGGAATGAGCACCTCGTCGATGGTCTTTAAGGACTTGATAACCTCATTGCGTATGGAGAAGCTTAAGGTGTCGCCGGTCCCGAAGGCGGCCGCGATTATGACGCTGCTCAGCATCACCCCGATGACGATGAGCGCTGTCTGGCCGGGCCTCCGCGGTATCGGACGCACACCCATCTTGAGCATGACGCGGTTCCGAAACGCCAGGAAGGCCACCGCCGCCAGAGATAACAAAAAAACGCCAAGAAGGTACGCCATCAGCACGTTCATGGAGAGGCCGAATAGCTCTTTCACTGCTGCGCCCCGACCACCGGCAACTCGTCGCCCTCAGCCCGTGCCTTGGGGGCCTCCCCTCCTAGCCCGTCGTCCAGTATGACCCCGTCTCTCATATTCACGATGCGATGCGCCCGCTCCCCGACGTCACGAGCGTGGGTAACCATGATGAAAGTCTGTCCATTGGTCCGGTTCAGGTCTAACATGAGATCGACGATCTCGTCGGCGGTCTCGCTGTCCAGGTCGCCGGTGGGCTCGTCCGCCCACACGATGGCCGGCTGGTTGACCAGCGCGCGGGCGATGGTCACACGCTGCCGCTGTCCGCCGGAGAGCTCTCCCGGTATGTGTTGGGCCCAGTCGGCGAGTCCGACGGTGTCCAGGGCGTCAATCGCCCTCCTGCGCGCATCGCCCGCTCCAATTCCAGACACGAGCAGCGGCATCTCCACGTTCTCCACGGCACTGAGGACGGGAAGGAGGTTGTAAAGCTGGAACACGAACCCCATACGCCGAGCACGGTAGTCGCTCCGCTCGTCGTCGGGCATCTCGTGAAGCTCCACCCCTTCGATGTAGACCTGGCCCGAGTCCAGATCGTCCAGTCCGGAGAAGCAGTTCAGTAGGGTCGTCTTTCCGCAGCCGCTAGGGCCCATAATGGCGACAATCTCGCCACGCTTGACATTGAGGTCCACGCCTCGAAGGGCGTGGACTTTCACCTTGCCGGTGTCGTAGGTCTTGTGTATCTCCCTACCGGAGACGATCAGATCATCCATACCGAGCCCTCCTGGCTGGCTGTGTTACGTATCAGTATGCACTATTACCTAATTGATGGTAACTGGGCAACGTGCTGCGTTGAGGCGTTTTGGCCACTCAGCCTGCGCGTTGCTGATTCCACGCCCGCCATCTTAGCTTCAAAACGGCTTGCTGGTCATCCTCCATATGGCCGGACTTCAATCACCAATTCGGACGATGGGACAGTACTCCTTTTGGCTGACCGCGTACGTGTGGTCTCCACCCGGAATTACCCATATCAAGCTGCCTGGGTCCAAGCAACGCACCATCCTCGACGAGAGCCATCGTAGTATCAGTCACGGATGCCGTCAACCATCCAATCAAGCTCACAAAACCATCTCTCGGCGTGGTGAGTTAGCGGCCCCAGGCAGCGGAGGTGGCTTTCACCACGTTTGCACTCCCTTCAAACTCCTCCGGGCGCGCACCTCGCCCTTGGTTGCCTCTCTTCACCTCTGATGACCTCAAGGATATTCGCTACCCTGGTGCTGGATGGAGCCCGGCGATACGCTCCAACACTTGCAGGAATATCTCCCGGGACACTGCCACCTCGGCAAGTTGAAACACCAACCTCCTGGCATGCCGCATCAGACGTCCACCCATCTTGATGAGCTTGGTCTGAACACTTCGCAGTGACCAGTGTTTCACTGACTCTGGCAAAGTCAGCCTTCTCATGAAGTTGCCCAGGTTGTAGGCCAGTACAAACAGCCACAGCCTCACCTGGTTAGCAACGAACCTGTGACACGAGAGCCGCGTCCAGTTCAGGGCGTATTTACCTTCCTTGACCCACTGCTCGGCCGTGCCCCACCCGTTGTAGTAGTGGGTTACGCCTGCCGGGGTAGGTTGAGGTTGGTGACGACGAACCCGACCCTCGGGAATAGCTCACCCTAGTGCCACGCCACCTTGGCGACCACACGCCGGGGAATGTCCCAGCTCTGGGCCTGGTAAACGAAGTCGTGATACCGGACTACGGGCTTCTTAGGCGGCCTGCCCACGGGCCGCTTCAGTAGGTGCCGGATGTTTCCTTGTAATACCTCGTTGGCCGGAAGCCGCATAGCGTAGCCAGTGTCCCCTGACTCCAGGTACTCGTACACCTCGGGCTTGGCAAAGGCAGCATCGGCCCGGAACAGCAGCCGGACTCCTTTCTCCTGGTATCGCTTCACGACTGGCTCCAGAACCTCCCGCCACCGCTCAGGATAACTCGCTGGTGAGATGTCTGGGCCATGGCCCTGTCCACCCACTCAACATTCAGGCGCGCAAGCCCATCCAGGTTCTCCTCTTCGGTTAACACATCAGTCTCAAATCGGCTCATAGTGTTGGTGCTGGCTGCCTGCTTATCAGTACCTTGCCACCCGACGATGACACGCATAGCCGGGTCTTGGGCAAGCCGTTCAGCGTCGTTGGTGTCCTCGTAGCCAGCGAGACGGCTATACACCGATTGTCTGAGCAAGGGCAACAGCGGGTGTTGCACATTGCGGCCGGTGCGGCTTTCATGGATATAATCGTTGGCTGTCTCTGTGAGCCCCAGAGCGGCATCAAGCTCGCGGCATGCCAGGAGTCCGGCGTCCGAGGTGATGGTAGCGCCACGAAAATCCAGGCGGACTCTGCGGTCGAATTGGAGCTTCAAAGGGGGGTCGGAGCTTTCACCCATTGGGTGCCTCCAGCGAGATTGCGGTATCCAGAACTAGACCCGCTAGCTCGGCCAGTCTAGCACCCACACTGCCCATAATGCCCAGGTATGCGGCTCAAATAGGCAGCACTCTTACCGGATTACGACGCACCCACGCGGCTGATCTGGGAAATGTGGGGCATAAGGAGCTTGAGGAGGCGTACCGGAAGGAGACCGCCGCGCACAAGGAGACGAAGGATCTGCTGAACATGATCCGCGTGATCGCCATCGTGCTGTTCGTGCTGCTGGTCGGCAGCGTTCTCGTGTGGTGGTCTGTGCTGAGATAGGGGCGCCGTCGCCAGCCCTTCGACGTTCCTGCCAGCCCGGACCTCCGGTTCTTCCAACGCCATCCGCGTCTCTTACGCGTCGATGTTCCATTGTCCCCAATCCGTAGCTGCCGATGCCCCATCGCGCAATCCAAAGCCCATGTTCCAATCACACCCGCGAACGCCACTGCCATTTTGTCCACTTTCGTAGCTGCGACTGTCCAGTAGGGGTGGAACGAGTACCGGAATCAAATTGCTCGCTCCGATTTAGCAGGATGCCCCATTCACCCCGATTTCAGCTACGGAATCGCCCGAACTGCGACTTGGTGTCCCGTGCGATCTCCTGTACACGGGTATGACACCGCCAGCGACCCCTGGAATCTCGTGCCTTGTGAGGGGGGCTGCGCGCGAGCCCTACCCGGTCCGTTGCCGTTGCCCAGGTGCTTGCGCTGGAGTCACTAACTCACTACAATGTATCTGGACATCTACCCTCCGGCTAGGGCAAGCTGAGACGAAGGAGGCTGCGCCACAGCCGTTCCACGAAGACGTTGTCCATGCACCGGCCCCTGCCGTCCATGCTCACTTGAACGCCTTGCGCCAGCAGCATGGACCAGATGCAACCGACACAAAAACCTGCGGTACTCCTGGGCGGTGGACTTAGATGCGGCCGAGGGCGGTCCCAACTCCAACTGGAGGGTAGCTGGCCGGTAGGGGAAGCAATTCCCCATTGGTCGGGCTTTGGCGATGGATGGTCACTCGAACAGGTCGGCATGGCTGCCAGTTCGCACCAGGATCAGGGCATCGTCGTCCCTCGTGTCCCATATCAATAGCCAGTCCGGCTCGATATGGCATTCCCAGCAACTAGACCACTCCCCGGACAGACGGTGCGGCCTGTTGCGTGGGTCAAGGGGATGCTCAGACAAGAGTCGCTCGACAAGAGACCAGAGTTTGTCGAGATCCTTTCTCCGCCTCTTCGCAAGCCTCAGATCCTTATTGAACTGCGTCGTTGTGAGCAGGTGCATGGATCAATCGACTCTGGCTTTGAGGTCCTCCAGATTAGCGTACTCATTGAGTCCGTGTCCGTCGCGGGCCTGTCCCAACGCTTCGAGAGTTTGAGCATTGGGCATCCGCACGTCGAAGGGCAACCCCCGATGCACGGTCACCTGTTTATAAAACAGTGTGATCGCCTCAGTTGCCGACAGCCCTAGCTCCGAGAAGAGCTCCTCGGCCTGGCGTTTCAATTCTTGCTCTACACGAGCACGTATCATTCCACTCTTAGCCATAAAGCACCTCCATCGCTATGTGCTCACAGTGTACCACAGATGGGGTACAAGTCAACTAGCCACCTGCCACGAAGAGGATAGATGACATAGAATGCTTAAGACGACGGGATGTTCAGAGTTTTGATTTAGCGCGGGGGGATGGCCTGATTCACCACCCCCGCCGTAGTCTACGCACCACAACCTACGCTGCAATAGCGAAGACTCGCCATTCCCTACTCTCGGACACTCTGAGTTCTCCATACCCAGCACCGGTCCTCGCAGACACCTCCGCATCCATGATCCCCTCTACCAGCACTCTCAGAGCCTCCCGTAGGAAGTCCACGTCACCGTCCATTCCCCCCTTGCGCAACAACTCCAGCAGGTCCATCCTTTCCTTGACCACCGTTGTCCTCCTTTCTCGAGCTTCTGTTTTGCCCGCTAAGGATGACGCGGTGGTCTCTCTTACTACAGACCCCCTCCTCTTCTTACACCACTTCCTGGGACTCTACTCCGTCAACCCCCTCCCGGCCCGGACAATGTGTCCCTGGCACGCGTACTTATCCGCCTATTCCAGACAACAAAAAGGGCCTGCATATATGGGCTTTGGAATGAGGCTTCAAAACACGGGAAGGCACCGACATGGAAGGAGAGAAGGGTCCGTTGCTCAGCAACTAGAGTCGCCCTATACTGGTTACTCTAGAGGCAGATTTACCGCTTGGCGGGATGCTGACCTCCGAGGGGCATGAAGTGGACTTCTTGGTTTGGATAATCGTGGTCAACCTGTTGCCATTGGCAGCAGTATTGTGCCTCACATGGTCCCGTGCACGTGTTGCCATCCCATGGTTGGGGCTGGCGACGGTGACCGTTGGAACCCATCCAGCCTTCAGTTCGTCAAATACACTCGTAGCCGACGGCTCCATCGGCGTCGGGCTCGGCTGGCTCGTCACAACGCTCTATGGTCTCATCGGTTTGGTTCTCGTTGTTGGCTCTGTTCGGCTTCGACCCGTACCGTACGTTGCCCTCGGTGCCATCGCCGCAGGCTTCATCTTTATCGCTTCCTTCTACGCATACCTGCCACCTTTCGGCTCAGGTCTACCTGGCATGCTCATATTCGCCGCACCGGGCCTTGTGTTCGTCGTCTACGGGGTCGCCTTATGGCATAGACATGGCTTCTCCCCTTCCATGCGAACTCAGGGCTTGGGCATGGGTCTAGTTCTATCGTTGGGGATCGTCGTTGGTTTGGGAGCTATCGGCTTCTTCGCTTATCAAAGCGATCGGAACGATCCACCCTCTTGGGCAACGAGGCCGCTCGATTTGCCGCGTCTGGCGGCGGACTCTCCAGTAGTAGTCGAAGGCACCGTGGTTGAAGAGGACTCTGGGACCATCAAGTTGCAAAGGCCTAGCGGGAGAACGATCGACAGGGTATACACGCTCTACCAGATAGAGGTGTCCCAGTTCTGGCGAGGACGGCTGGCTGAGACAGTTTCTGTAGCCATCCCGGACTTCAGTCCAGTAGAGCTCAAAACAGGCCAGTCGTACCTCTTTTTCTTCTTGCAGAGGGCCGACCAAGAGAAGTTCCCGGGCTATTGGTATCTAAGCGAGCCAGAGCAAGTGTGGGTAGTCGGCGACAGCAACTTCGAAACCTACCCTGGCAAGACTCCCGAAAAAACAATCACGAGACAGGAGTTAACCGAAGTCCTAGCGGCGAATCCGAACAGCTAGATCCCGGAATCATTCCCCCTTCGCTCCAGCGATGTCTCGACGCCTGATGAGCCAGAGGGCCGCGCTGCCGAGCACGGCGATGTATGCCGCGAGGACAAAGAAAGCATGCAACTGGCCCGGCAACTCGCTGACCCTGACCAAACCGCCGGTCTGGGTGAAGACTCCGGCGTCAGCTATCCATGAGTTGCTCTGTACCTCGGTCTGGGCCATCCAGCCTGCAATGCTGGGTCCCACCTGCACAGACACGGTTACTGGATATTGAATGCGGCCTGGACGATGAGACTCAGTTGGGGCCTGCATATATGGATGCGCATGGGGGCCGCAGCTGCGCGGCCTCGCCAACGTGGCGGCCGAGTGGACCATGTTGGCCACCGCCTTCAACCTGCGCACTCTCTATCGGGTGTGGAGCTCCTCCCGCTCCTTCAGCCATACGTTTCACGGTCCGAAGCCTTGTCCTGTCTCGTGAACTGAGGCGATGACAACACTCCATCGTCTCGCATCAGACCTTCGCGTCAGAGTGAACCTGTCTACAATTGCCCTTCTGAGACAGGCTCTACTGCGAACTTTTCGCTGGGAAGTCCTTATATGAGGAGCCGCTCGGAAACACCGGCTTAGGCCACAGGAGCCTCCGGCCCGTCAGGGTTGGAGGCTCCTCCATCCCCGTTGTAGGCAGCTGCGCCGCGTCCCGCCAGGGGCGCGGGGACAGCCCCCTTTATTATCGCTGCTGTGCCCCCGTTGGGGCCGTCTTCCTTCTCTCCGCTGACGACCTTGCGCGCTGGGGCCAGCTTAAGTGCGTCGGCCTACGGGGCGTTCCGGTAGCCGCAGCCGAGAGGACGCTCTTGCCATGACCAGACATGCCACTAGCAGGCTTGTCAAGGGCGGTGTGAAAACGTACCAGCGGGGCGGAGCAAAACTGTACCACTGAACGCCGTAGAATGGGCATCAAGGTTCGTGGGGCGTTGGAGATCAGGCTCAGTCAGATAGCTGGCGGCCAGAAGTCTTCTTGCTGTGCTTGAGTCGGTAGCTGTCCCCGTTCATCTCCAGGATGTCGACATGGTGGGTGAGGCGGTCGAGGAGAGCTCCGGTCAGCCGTTCAGAGCCGAACACCTCGGTCCACTCGACGAAGGGCAGGTTGGAGGTCACCAGGACCGATCCACGCTCGTAACGCTGGCTGAACACCTCGAAGAGGAGCTCGGCGCCAGTCTTGGACAAGGGCACGAAGCCCAGTTCGTCGATGATCAGAAGCTTGAGTCGTGCGAGCCTTCTCTGCAGGTTGAGCAGACGCCGTTCGTCCCTGGCCTCGATCAGCTCGTGAACCAGAGCAGCGGCGGTGGTGAAGCCCACGGACAGTCCCCTCTGACACGCAGCCAGACCGAGACCGAGGGCGATATGGGTCTTGCCGGTGCCACTGTTGCCGAGAGCGATGACGTTGTGGGGGCGCTCGATGTACTCGCATCGTGCCAGCTCCAGAACCAGAGCCTTGTTCAGGGACGGCATAGACAGGAAGTCGAAGGTGTCGAGGCTCTTGGTCGTCGGGAAGCGGGCTGCTTTGATCCGACGTTCCACCATGCGATGGTGACGGTCGATCAGCTCCAACTCCGATAGTCGCAGCAGGTAGTCCGGATGGTCAGCTCCCTCACTGGCACACTGGGATGCCAGCTTGTCGTACTCCCTCAGGAACGTGGGGAGCTTGAGTTGCTTGAGGTTGTGTTCGAGCAACATCGTGGACTTGTTGGTCATGACCGGCTCCCCGCCAGGAGAGCCATGTAGTCCCTGGTCGAGGTTGTTGCAACGTTGGTCCTGGGCAGATACGGGTACAACTCCATGTCGAGTCTAGGCGGTCGACCCTCGATCCTGCACAGCACCAGGTGCTTGACAGCATCGAAGCTCACAGCCCCGAGTCGAATGGCGTCTCGTACGGCGTCGTGGACTTCTTCCGGCTGGAAGTTCTCCATCAGTCTGAGCACCTGCACGAACTCCCTCTTTCCTCGCTTGCCCATCCGAGACTCCAGCAACCGCCGCAACACTCCGAACTCCTCGGGCAACTCCCATCCAACCAGCGGCGCCGCCTGATCCAATGCCCTCGTCTTCTTCTCAAGGAGCGGCAGGTAATGGAGAGGGTCGAAGACGAAGTCGTCTCGATCGTAGGACCGCCGATGGCGGGCGATGACTTCAGCGCCACTGCTGATCACAACCTCATGTACATATCCGCGGACCACAACGTCCCGATGACCGTAGGCCACCGGGACCGAATAGTCATTGGTCCGGTATCTGACCAGGGACAGAGAACTGACCCTCGTCGCGTGCTTGTCGCTGGCGTCGTACGGTACGGCCGGCAGAAGCAGCAACTTCTCCAGGTCCCGCTCCAGCCGTTCTCCTATCGTCTCGTTGTGGCCGCGGAGTCGATCTTCGAACCGTCTGAGGCAGTGTTGCTCCAGATGAGCATTGAGGGCATCGAAGCTCTCGAACGATGGAATGGGCACCAGGAAGTTCCGGCGGACATAGCCGACCAGACCTTCTACTTTGCCCTTATCGTTCCCTTTGCCTGGACGGCCGAACCGGTCCTCGAACAGGTAGTGGGACTGAAGCTCGGAGAACACCCTGGTCCGCTGCCGGCGACCATCTCCCAGGATTCTGGCTACCGCGAGCGTGGTGTTGTCGTAGAGGATGCTCTGAGGCACTCCGCCCAGGAACGCGAAGGCGGAGACGTGTCCGTCGCAGAATGACTCCGTCGTCTCGGCGGGATACGCCTTCACATAGCACCCGTCGCTGTGAGGGAGGTCCAGGGCGAAGTAGTGGGCTTTGCGTTCCACTCCGCCGATGATCACTCGAGCTTCGCCGTAGTCGCACTGGGCATGTCCCGGGGAATGGGACAGTGGTACGAACATCTCGCGGGTATGACGACGGCGTTCTCGAACGTAGTCTTTGACTATCGTGTACTTGCCGGGGAAGCCGTGTTCGTCTCTGAGCCGTTCGTAGATACGCTTGGCGGTGTGACGCTGCTTCTTCGGTGAGCTCAGATCCTGCTCCAGGATCTGGTCCATCACACCCTTATATGGATCGAGCTTCGGTCTGCGAGCCGGTCGTTGCCGTCGATACCCTGGGGGCACGGAGTACTCGAGCATCTTGCGCACCGTGTCCCGGTGTAGCCCGAACACTCGGGCCGCCTCTCGGACGCTCATCCCTTCGACGAAACAAGCCCTGCGAACTCGCAGGTACATCTCCACCTTGTACATCCAATCCACCTTCAATCAGGTTCGGTCGTTCCTGATTGAAGGCGACAGGCGGTACAGTTTTCAAGCGCCACATCTCAGCGCTCGACCGCCCAGGTGGTACATTATCTCTCCGCCCTTCACACAGGCTGCTGAAGAATGAATTTTGGCAGATGACGGCAGTTGATTGAGTGGGCAGTAACGGCGTTTAGATGAGACCGGAGTCAGAATTGATTCCCCTGCGGACGATTCCGAGAGGGGTCTACGGAGCTCAGAGGCCCCGTCACAGCATCTTGGGCGCACTCCGCCCTAGGCAGATCACACCGACTGAACGGCTCGTGTCATCTGACACGACAACAGGTTCGCCATTCGCACCAGGTTGCAGGCCGTAGCAACAAAGTGTCCGACCAGCCCGGTACACTGTGAGGGACGGCGTACCGTCCACTATGCCACCCATTAGGACTTACTAACCAACTTGTACAGGAAATAGGCCACCAGGCCGGTGAGTACCCCGGCAACGGCTCCAATGGCAAGTGAGACGAGAAATGAATAGTCGTCCTGCAGGTAATTCATCACGAGGGTGGTTACGACGGCGGTAGGTACGGCGATGACCAGACTAGTTTTCATGTCCACGGGTTTCTCACCTCATTTGGTAGGAGTCCAGCATGGTAACACACCATAACTTGCGGGACCGGACTAAGCTGGCAACCTTTCTGCGGGCCAGACCATAGATATCGGTCCTTCCGGCTTGATGAGATTCGCTGCCTCGCCGAGTGCGTGACCTACACCATAGCACTTCCTCCTGACCACGCGGATTCCTGCGATCAGGAATAACGCGGAAAGCGGGACCATTGCGAGAGGCCACAGCAAAACTGTCATCGACTACGAATCACCCAACGCAGCTCTTTCGTCGCCTTGCCTCCATCTGAGAACGTTCCATACCGCAAGCCCTACAAGGACCAGCGCGTGTCGAAGCTGCGGCCTCAGCTCTCTGAAGGGCTATGCCGCAGGCATGGGGAGACGGTCAGAGGGCATGGGGCACTCCAACCGTCGTATCGAAAGGTCGAAACGCAGGACGCACTCCGGCCTTTGTGGGAACATCCCTCTTGGGCGACCGTTGGGAGAGCCTAGCTCGATCCCTCTGGTACGTCCCGGGCTCAGGGAAAGGACCCCCAGGTTTCTATGGCAAAGAAACACTGGAAAAACCTGATAACAATCTCAGTATTACGCCCCATCTCCCCTTTGGCAATACTTTCGGGGCCTTACCACCCACATCACTTGCACTCATGCAGCAAACATGGTGCGGAGATGACGCAGCGCCTACTTCCACCACAGTCCCAGGGTGAAGAACCGCCGCACCTACCTGAGCCGCTCCCTCCTGGTCCGCGCCCACCGGGTGTCGCTCAGGGCCGCTTCTATCGAGCGTCGCTGCCCGTTCCTCCACACCCCCGCGAGCGGCTGGGTCTCGGGCGGCAGGGTCAGCCCGTGCTCCTCGGCCATAGCCAGCTCCAGATTCAGGATGCGCTCCTCCGTCACCAGCCACGACAGGCTCCTGCCGTCGTTGGGATGGCCTTCCCTGAGCCTTCGCCACTCCTCGACCAGCGGCCACGCCGCGCCATAGACCTCCTCGTCGTCTGGCGCAGGCTCACGGGTTACCAGCTCGGGATACTTCCGCCGGGACTGGACACGGACCACAGGCTTTCTGACCTCGCTGGCCGCTGACGCTCCGCCGTATCCCGCCTCCACCTGGGCCAGACGCCGCTCCCACTGGCGCAGAGCCCTGGTGTGCTCCTCTCCCAGGGCCTTCACCTGGCCCTCGACGAAGGCTGGCACCTTGCCGAGACTGCTCTTGATCTTCTGTTCCAGGCCCTCCACCCGCCCCTCCAGAGTTGCGATGCGTTCCTGCTGCGCGGCCATAGCTTTGGACTCCCTGGACAGGAGCAAACGATCCAACGCATGGCTCATGCGCGGCGAAAGGCTGCCGGTCTCCACGGCTCTAGCCAGGGTCTTGTAGTTGACGCCCAGCAGGTCCGCCGCTTCCATGCGCCCTTTCTCGCGTATCACGTCGAGCAGCAGCGCCATGAGCCGCAACTCGTGCAGGTTCTCCAGGCTCCTCGTCTTTTCCATCGCTACAGCCCTCTCTTTCATCGGTCCCTCACTCCCACTTCCGAAAAGGAAACTTCTCCACGACGAAAGGGAAGTCGGCTCACAAATCGGCACTTCCTTTTCGGGAAGTTTCCCTAGTAGACCGAAATCTTTGAAATGAGGGGTAGCCGAGATTGGCGTGCTACGACGACAGGGCGGGTTTCAAACCCGCCCCTACCAAGCCGTAACCTCAGAACCCTTCAATACTAGGATGTTGGACCACTAGTCCGTTCCTGGCACCACACCCTGGAACCCGCTCTGGACACAAAGTGCTTGCTGAGATGGTCCTATCGGGGGTGTTTTCTCCCCGAATTAGCTTGCTCAGGACCCCGACTTCCCTTTTTGGAACAAACTCAAATCTCTGTACACGTCCATCACACCACGAAGGCCCCTGGGAACGTCAGGGCTTGAAAGGGAGGGTGAGCTCACCCTCCCTTTCAAGGGATTATGTCCAGATCGCTGGCAGCCCACACTTGAATGGGAGGGGCGTACGACGCCGCAAGTCCAACACTCAGAGCCGAAGGAAAGGACAGTTGCTCCCGCACCATCCCTAGAGAGCCCGACCACCGGAATAGCGATATGGAAGATACCAAGAGCGAAGACAAGCCGAAGGACTCCAATAGAGGCGCGCCGGAACTTGGCACGGTGACCATCGAATTCAACCCTGGTCCCGATGCCCAGGACCGTCTGCGCCGCCTCTTCACCCTGCTGGTTGAGTACGCCACCCGCGACAAGGTCCCTCCATCCGAGGCGGACTTATCTCTCGGAGACGGTAGTGAGGACGAAGGCTGATGCGGTCGACGTACTCTTTGACCGTCATCAGCCTGGGAGGAGGCGTCCAGTCATCGGTCATGGCCCTCATGGCAAGCGGGGGCGCGTTCGGTCAACTGCCGGACTGCGCCATCTTCGCCGCCACCCACTGGGAGCCTCCCACCATCTACACCCACCTGGACTGGCTGTCCAGGAATCTGAGCTTCCCCTTATACATCGTGGACAACGGGCGCAGCCTGCGAGAAGACGCCAAAGCCCTCACCAACCACTCCGGCAACCGGGGCTTCATCGACCTTCCCCTATACCGCAAGGGACCTGCCCGCGCAGGAGTGCGGAACGGACAGGGCGACGGCATGGGACGGCGGCAGTGCACCGAGCACTACAAGATCAGGCGTGCGCCAAGAAGCGCATGGGTTGAACGTTCCGGATGCGGAACCCGGCCAGGAGTGGGCCGGTGGCTAGGGGAGCAGGCATGGGGGCCAGAGGCGGAACCGTGTCTGAAGCCTTCCCGACAATGTGGCGGCGGTGACCCTGCTAAACCGTGCGCTGCTAGCCAGAGTGTCGTTATGGTCACGAAAGGAACTGCCAACTGAAGCGTCGAATGTAGAACCACCTGCTCACGGTAGGGCGAGGGTGGAGTCATCGGAACCCCTGTCTGTCGTATACAGGGGCAGTCCTGTTAGGACAGAGACACCGAACTCCAATCACCCGGCGTCTCCCGATGGCGAGCGCGGCAGCGAGCCGTGCCAGGCGTAGAGGCAGAACCTAAGACGGCACGCAGACGCAACCTAGGTGAACTTGGGAAGCGCGACCGGCTCTCCGGCAACGGAGTAGGCCAGCCTTCGGCCAATGCCGGACGTGTGGCAGAGCCCTCGTAGTAGTCCGAGGTCGGGAAAGCCGGCCGCATGGCGAAGGAGGGCAGTCGGATGGGTGTGGAACGAAGCGAATTACGCCGGAGGAGGGATGTACGAACCCGACGACGATGGCGGAAAAGCCGATGTTCCCGACACATGGGTCTAACCCATCTGATGGAGAGCCGGATGCCCTGAAAGGGGCACGTCCGGTTCGGTGAGGGGGATGGCGCAAACCAGCCGGAGCAGTCCGGCCACTGGCGGCGCCGTCCCCACTCAATCAGTCCGCCGGAAGATACGGGAGTTGCTGGGACTCAGCAGGGGACAGCGGGTCCCTGCGGACACGACCGTCGAGCTGTGGCTGGGCATCTCGACCGACGAGGCGATCCGGGTGCGAACGTCCCGCGACAGGTGGATACGTAACCGCTACCCTCTGATCGAGGCGAGAATGTCGAGGCAGGACTGCCTGGAGTGGTGGGAAGGGCGGTACGACAGGCCACTGGAGCGCTCGTCCTGCATTGGCTGCCCATACCAGTCCCGTCAGAGGTGGGCCGAGACGAAGCGCCAGTGGCCTAAGCCGTTCGCCGAGGTGGTGGATATCGACTCCAACCTACGGGGCAAGCTGGCGTTCGCCAAGGAGGCCTACCTGCATCCTCGACGTGTGCCCCTTGCCCAGGCCGTCAACCTCGATGAGGCAGGGCTGCGAGCTGCCCGGGACCCGGACGGCTTCGGCAATAAGTGCGAGGGTTACTGTGGCGTCTGATGGAACACTCCGCGGTGCTGTGGGCGTTCAGGGAGGGGTACTTCACCCCTACCGATGATGAACGCATCCTCAAGCGGCTGGACGACGGCGGCGAGGTTATCGGGTTTCTCATCCACGAGATGAGCACCCTCAAGCGGCCAAGCCCGATAGAGTTCGAGTTGGCCTCGGAGCTGCCTGCCGATGATGTCGCCAACCTCACGGCGAGTCAGGCCGCCGCTCGGTTGGGTATCTCCGACCGCAGGGTGCGTAAGTTGGCCCGCGACGGGCGAGTGAGGGGAGCGACCAAGACCGGACAGGAATGGCTGATCCCCACTCCTGTGGAGGTACTTCCCGCAAGCCGTGGTCCCGCCGGTGTGGCGGGCCGCACTGGTCCGACTTCTATCTGACCCTAATCAGGGCTTTGAAGTTGCCCCGGCGATCGCGGTAAAATGCTGGGTAGAAATTGGCCTGGCGATGCTGCAAACACCCCGGGCCGTGGCTCCACCTGACGGACAGGTGATGCGAATGGGATTGTACTACTCGCAGACCCGCTCCCGATAGGAGCCGGGTCTTTTTCATTTCAGGCAGCTACGAACAAGGAGGCAATCATGGCAGTAAGCAAGGCACAGAGACAAGTACACGGTAAGAGGGCAGCCATCTACGCCCGGGTATCGGACAAGAGCCAGGCAGAAGACGACAAGACCTCCCTCTCCGAGCAGATCGGCGACATGGAAGCCCACTGCGAGGACAAGGGGATGACCGTTACCGCTCGCTACCAGGAGGTGGGCAGGGGCTGGTCCAAGAAGCGTCCCGAGTTCCAGAGGATGCTGGCGGATGCAAAGCGGGGACGCTTCGACACCATCGTCTGCTGGAAATCGGACCGGCTCAGCCGGGGGATGTACCCCGCCGCCGCCCTCATGGAGGTCATCGAGGCGTACCACATCAACCTGGAGGCTGTCATGGACGCCATCGACATGAAGACCTTCGGCCTCATGGCGGCCATAGGCAAGATCGAGCTTGACAATTTCCGGGAGAGGGCGTCAATGGGCAAACGGGGAACGGCCAAGCAGGGACGCATTCCCGTCAGCAACGTCCCCTACGGCTATCGCATCGGCGACGACGGCAGGCCCGTAATTGTGGAGAAGGAAGCCGAGGTGGTGCGCCGCATCTACCGCATGTGTGTGAGCGATGGGATGGGAGCGTCTGTCATCGGCCAACGACTGAACGCTGAGGCGGTGCCGCTGGCCAAGTTGGGCAAGCGTTGGTACGACGGCACCATCCATCGCATCCTGAGCAACGAGACCTACAAGGGCACCTGGTGGTACGGCAAGGCCCGCTACGTCTCCACCGAGGACGGAGTGAGGGTCTATGAGCAGCCGGAGGAGGACTGGATCGGGGTGCCCTTCCCGCCGCTGGTGGACGAGGAGACCTGGGAGAGGGCCAGGGTGCTCCGCAGGCAGCGTTTTACCCGAGCCAAGCGCAACACCAAGATCTTCTACCTGTTGCAGCACCTGGTCCGGTGCGCCGAGTGCGGCTTGCTCATGGGGGGGGCAGGCCAATACGAAGAAGGAGGTCAAGCGCAACGGCAAGCTTTACAAGTACGAGCTCGATCCTCCCCGCAGGTATTACAGATGCTACGGCTACCACCAGCTTCGCCTGAAGTGCCGCGAAAAGCCCATGATCCGGGCCGAACGGCTGGAGGGGCTGGTCTGGGGCGAGGTCAAGAGGGTGCTGGATAACCCTGATCTCATCGTCGCCGGCATCGAGGCCCTGGACAGTCGGGAAGACGGCGGGCTAGCCGAGGAGATTGACACAGCAGAGCACGATCTTCAGAAGGTCCAGCTCGAAGAGGAGAGGATCATCAGGCTGTTCGTGTCAGGGAAGATCACCGAGGACCAGATGGACCATCAGCGCAGGTACATCACCGAGCGGCTGGAGACGCTCAGGGCGAGGCTGGACGACTATCGAGATCGGGAGACGGCTGAGAAGGAGAAGCGGCTGGCGATGGAGCACGTCGTCCAGTGGGTCAGCAGGATTGGGGATGGCCTGGACGATCTGCCCGACGAGGGACGCCGGGAGGTGTTGCGGCTCCTGCTCGACGGAGTGACCATCGACGGGGAGAACAACGTCAATCTTACGCTGGCCATCCCGACGGAAGAGTTTGTCTCGATTGAAACACCGACATCAGATTCTCTGAGTAAAACTCGTCCACCGACTCGATGATGGCCTCCATGAGCTTCCCTGTGGGTGAGTCGTCGGCGTGCTCAGTGATGGAGACAACCCTCACACCCTTGCGCCGTAGCATGGACTTGAATGCCACGGCGTGTTCACGCTTTCTGGTAAAGCGGCTGAATTTCCAGACGAGGATGACCTCAAAGGGAGCCTTGGGCTGGCTGCCCTCCTCGATCATCTCCCTGAACTGGGGCCTATCCGCCACGCGGCCGCTCTCGGCCTCGTCCACGTACTCGCGGGCCACGGAGTATCCGTTGGCTTTGGCGTAGTCCTTGAGCGCCCTGAGCTGGGCCGACACGGACAGGTCAACGTCCTGGCGGTCACTGGACACCCTGGCGTAGAGCGCCGCCGGGGTGCATGGTTGATATTGTCGTTTCATGCTGTCGTCCTCCTTCTTGGTTCCGCCTGTTCCAGGGCGTTTCACGCCGAACATTAGCTACCGTCTACCATCGTTGGTGTCGTGGATCTGTCGTCCTCCCGCGGCGACATTCCTGCATAACCCCATCAACGTATCGGTCACCATTGGCCTATCCTCCACTATCATCCCATACTGACTCAGAGCAACTGTATCAGTTGGTAGGCTCATACCAACCCGCTCCGAAGACAAGCCCGTCACGCTCCACTACCCAAGAGTGCTTTGTCCCTTCTTCACCCGTGACCGGATTCAAGTAGACATAGCTCACCCACATGCCTTCTTCCGTGGCGTCCGCCATGACGGCACCGAAGGCGTAGCCAGTAGAATCCACCCCGAGAGGGCCACGAATGCTATGACCTATGTTGTCCGGAACGGTGGCGCGGGCGATGGTGACATCGCTCTCGTCGGTGATGAAGATGTACCACTCGCCGTCCACACTCTCCTTGGTGTTGTAGTAAGCAATGGTAGCGTCTCTACCCTCTTCGTCGTAGCGATCAATGGCCTGCTGCACAAAAGCCTTTGTAAACGCTGGGGGATCGGACTTTGAAGGAGCTATTGAGTCGCTTCCCCCACAGGCGGCAGCCATGAAAACGGCAACGACTACCGAACCAATAAGCGATGCCGTTAGATTGTTGGTCTTCATCATAGAATTCCTCCTACATGTTCAAATAGCCGATCCAACCTGCTACCCGTCCACCAGCTCTATGCGGTCACCGTAACGGCGGAAGTCTGCGGTGTTGAACGTCAGTAGCCTGCGCTCCCCATGCGCCAGCATGGTGGCAACGATGTTGGCGTCGTGAATCTGCCGTCCTCCCACGGGAACCTCTCGACACAGCCCCACGAGCGATTCGGTCACCACGGGACCGTCCTCGAGTATCTCGAAGCTGCCTATCAGCCTGCTCACGTCATCCAGGGCATCCTCACGGGTGATGGCCACTGGCCAGGTCTGCGGTCGAGTGACGACGGCCAGGTACTCTCGTATCACCTGACGGCTGATCCTTAGCGGTTCAGGGTCTCGAAAAGCACGCTCCAGGCTCGCCCGAGCCGCGTCGTGGTCCGGCGCGCTGGGGATACGGGACTTCACCAGCACGTTGGTGTCTATGAACATGGCGGGACTAAACCCTCTCCTCGTAGAGGTCCTCACGTCTGAGGCTCAGACCTTCCGGCCACACCGCGGTGGGGTGGACGGGCCACGCTTCGTCGAGAGAAAGCCTGGGTATGGGCTTCGGGTGCGTTCGCCGGAACAGCAGCATCTCGCCATCCATATCGACCTCCGCCGTCTCCCAGCCGGCGACGCTCCAGGCAAGGGCGTGGCTGTGGCCATTGCCGCCTCTCTGATTTCCCCACCAGGGCCGGTGCAGCCGTGCGGACGGAGGCAGCTCGAATCCGATGACCGCCTCGACCTCGTTGAAGGAGGTCCTCCACTCCTGCACCTGAAGACTGCTCAGGTACGTGTACAGTCTCTGGTACTTGCCACGGATCACCATTTCTCTGTACTTGTCCTTCTGGTCTACGGCCATGTCGTGCCTCCTTCGTCTCAGCTTGCCCTAGCCGGAGGGTAGATGTCCAGATACATTGTAGTGAGTTAGTGACTCCAGCGCAAGCGCCTGGAGAACGGCAACGGACCGGGTAGGGCTCACGCGCACAGGCCCCCCTCAGAAGGCGCGAGATCCCAGGGGTCGCTGGCGGTGTAATACCCGTGTACAGGAGATCGCATGGGACACCAAGTCGCAGTTCGGGCGATTCCGTAGCTGGAATCGGGGTGAACGGGGCATCCTGCTAAATCGGAGCGAGCAATTTGATTCCGGTGCTCGTTCCACGGTCATGGGGCAGACGCAGCTACGGATTGGGGACAATGGAACATCGACGCGTAAGAGAGGCGGATGGCGTTGGAAGAACCGGAGGTCCGGGCTGGCAGGAACGTCGAAGGGCGGCAGCGCCCCTATCTCAGCACAAACCACCACACGAGAAGGCTGCCGACCAGCAGCACGAACAGCACGATGGCGATCACGCGGACCATGTTGAGCAGATTCCTCGTCTCCTTGTGCGCGGCGGTCTCCTTCCGGTACGCCTCCTCAAGCTCCTTATGCGCCTGTCTGCTGGCTAACGCCGCTTCCCTGGCCACATCTCGCTCCCGCTCCGACTCTGTGACTGTCCTATCCAACTCCCATACTGTCCGCTGAAGCTTGTCCTCCCGATCAAGGGATCGACGCAGCAGTTCGTCGTCGCCCACGTACTCTGTCCCGTGCATACGCACATAGACCCGACGCCCCTCCCTGACCATCTCGACCTCTCCACTCCTGATCCTCCGGTCGAGGGTGGATAGGGATATCTCCATCTCTCGCGCCGCCTCCGCTTTCGTCACCCAACGGACGTGCTCATCCATCTCTCTTTTCCTCGCTACGTGGCTAGCGCCTCCGCCTCCAGTTGAACAGACGCAGAACCCGGCCCTCGGACTCGGGCGCATTCGCCGTCTGGTCTCCCACGTCGTCTTCGGGTTGTCGAGCCGCCTCCAGGGTCTCCACGCGCCGGGCCAGACGCTCCACGAGCCTAGCAAGATCGTCCACGGCTTCAATCGCCAGCCTCATCCTCGCCCCCAACCGGTCCAGTGGCGTCGTTCTCTCCCATCCGGGGTCGTCCAGGTTGGCCATGAGTCGCTGCACGGCCAAGGTCATCCTGCCCGTCAGTCGCTCCCGGCGCAGGGACAGCGCCACTGTCTTCCGGTTCACTCCCAGGAGGGCCGCCGTCCGGCGCTGTCCCTCCCGCTCGACGAGCCACTCTACGACCCACTTGAGGTCGGGCTTATTGTCGTCGGCCTTCGATTCCCGTCCATCATTCATCTTCGACTTCCGAGAGACCATTTCCGTCTTCTACAGGGGGTGGCCCGCTTTAGCAATTTCATCCATTTTTCGGTGGAACCAGCCCTTTACAGGTACTGCTAACAGATTTCGGTCAATACACTCCGAATGTGGCAGAAAGCGTTAGCTGGCTGGCCCAGGATATCCGCTCCTACCCATGCCTCAATTTCGCGTCATGCACCCCGACATCGTTTCGCGCCAAAACCGATGGGCCAAACTGGGCTGCGATCGTCGCCAACACGCCAAATCCTGCCCCCATCAACTCTCCGGACCCGCCCGACAGCTTCATTCATAGCTGTTTCCTCGCCATCGGCTGACACGTCAGGGGTTGCAAGAGTGCAAACAAACTGTCGTCGGAGAGGCAATTTAGTTTAGCATGGCTTCCCAATCACTTGCATTTTTCAGGCGTTGACCGGTCAACGGGTCTTTTGGCCCGTTACATAGCTAAAACAGAGGCAGATAGGGCGGTTTGCGGCACCGGCGGACCTCGAAAAGCACCCCGTCGAAGCAACTTTGCAGCCCCCAGCCAGCAGAACGGGCAGATAGGGACGCAGCGACCTTATCTATTCCCCCCCTACAGCAACTGTGTTGGAAGTCAAGCGGAATGACAAACGACTGCCGGAGTCACGCCGCGCCAGGGGGAGCGATGCTTAAGCATGGAGTTGAGGGTGACGAGCAGTTTGCGCATACACGCGACGAGGGCCACCTTCTTCGGCTTACCAGAGGCCAACAGTCTCTGATAGAAGTCTCGTATGTGAAGGGCGGAGAGATAATGTACCACCTGGGCGGTCGAGCGCTGAGATGTGGCGCTTGAAAACTGTACCGCCTGTCGCCTTCAATCAGGAACGACCGAACCTGATTGAAGGTGGATTGGATGTACAAGGTGGAGATGTACCTGCGAGTTCGCAGGGCTTGTTTCGTCGAAGGGATGAGCGTCCGAGAGGCGGCCCGAGTGTTCGGGCTACACCGGGACACGGTGCGCAAGATGCTCGAGTACTCCGTGCCCCCAGGGTATCGACGGCAACGACCGGCTCGCAGACCGAAGCTCGATCCATATAAGGGTGTGATGGACCAGATCCTGGAGCAGGATCTGAGCTCACCGAAGAAGCAGCGTCACACCGCCAAGCGTATCTACGAACGGCTCAGAGACGAACACGGCTTCCCCGGCAAGTACACGATAGTCAAAGACTACGTTCGAGAACGCCGTCGTCATACCCGCGAGATGTTCGTACCACTGTCCCATTCCCCGGGACATGCCCAGTGCGACTACGGCGAAGCTCGAGTGATCATCGGCGGAGTGGAACGCAAAGCCCACTACTTCGCCCTGGACCTCCCTCACAGCGACGGGTGCTATGTGAAGGCGTATCCCGCCGAGACGACGGAGTCATTCTGCGACGGACACGTCTCCGCCTTCGCGTTCCTGGGCGGAGTGCCTCAGAGCATCCTCTACGACAACACCACGCTCGCGGTAGCCAGAATCCTGGGAGATGGTCGCCGGCAGCGGACCAGGGTGTTCTCCGAGCTTCAGTCCCACTACCTGTTCGAGGACCGGTTCGGCCGTCCAGGCAAAGGGAACGATAAGGGCAAAGTAGAAGGTCTGGTCGGCTATGTCCGCCGGAACTTCCTGGTGCCCATTCCATCGTTCGAGAGCTTCGATGCCCTCAATGCTCATCTGGAGCAACACTGCCTCAGACGGTTCGAAGATCGACTCCGCGGCCACAACGAGACGATAGGAGAACGGCTGGAGCGGGACCTGGAGAAGTTGCTGCTTCTGCCGGCCGTACCGTACGACGCCAGCGACAAGCACGCGACGAGGGTCAGTTCTCTGTCCCTGGTCAGATACCGGACCAATGACTATTCGGTCCCGGTGGCCTACGGTCATCGGGACGTTGTGGTCCGCGGATATGTACATGAGGTTGTGATCAGCTGTGGCGCTGAAGTCATCGCCCGCCATCGGCGGTCCTACGATCGAGACGACTTCGTCTTCGACCCTCTCCATTACCTGCCGCTCCTTGAGAAGAAGACGAGGGCATTGGATCAGGCGGCGCCGCTGGTTGGATGGGAGTTGCCCGAGGAGTTCGGAGTGTTGCGGCGGCTGCTGGAGTCTCGGATGGGCAAGCGAGGAAAGAGGGAGTTCGTGCAGGTGCTCAGACTGATGGAGAACTTCCAGCCGGAAGAAGTCCACGACGCCGTACGAGACGCCATTCGACTCGGGGCTGTGAGCTTCGATGCTGTCAAGCACCTGGTGCTGTGCAGGATCGAGGGTCGACCGCCTAGACTCGACATGGAGTTGTACCCGTATCTGCCCAGGACCAACGTTGCAACAACCTCGACCAGGGACTACATGGCTCTCCTGGCGGGGAGCCGGTCATGACCAACAAGTCCACGATGTTGCTCGAACACAACCTCAAGCAACTCAAGCTCCCCACGTTCCTGAGGGAGTACGACAAGCTGGCATCCCAGTGTGCCAGTGAGGGAGCTGACCATCCGGACTACCTGCTGCGACTATCGGAGTTGGAGCTGATCGACCGTCACCATCGCATGGTGGAACGTCGGATCAAAGCAGCCCGCTTCCCGACGACCAAGAGCCTCGACACCTTCGACTTCCTGTCTATGCCGTCCCTGAACAAGGCTCTGGTTCTGGAGCTGGCACGATGCGAGTACATCGAGCGCCCCCACAACGTCATCGCTCTCGGCAACAGTGGCACCGGCAAGACCCATATCGCCCTCGGTCTCGGTCTGGCTGCGTGTCAGAGGGGACTGTCCGTGGGCTTCACCACCGCCGCTGCTCTGGTTCACGAGCTGATCGAGGCCAGGGACGAACGGCGTCTGCTCAACCTGCAGAGAAGGCTCGCACGACTCAAGCTTCTGATCATCGACGAACTGGGCTTCGTGCCCTTGTCCAAGACTGGCGCCGAGCTCCTCTTCGAGGTGTTCAGCCAGCGTTACGAGCGTGGATCGGTCCTGGTGACCTCCAACCTGCCCTTCGTCGAGTGGACCGAGGTGTTCGGCTCTGAACGGCTGACCGGAGCTCTCCTCGACCGCCTCACCCACCATGTCGACATCCTGGAGATGAACGGGGACAGCTACCGACTCAAGCACAGCAAGAAGACTTCTGGCCGCCAGCTATCTGACTGAGCCTGATCTCCAACGCCCCACGAACCTTGATGACGCGAGGCTTGACACCCGAGCCTCTCCGTCATTCCGGCGAAAGCCGGGATCCAGAACCTGAACTGAAGGCAACACCGCTCGTCCTGAGCGCCTAAGGACGCCTGATTCACCCACAACGCACCACTGAACCAAACGTGACATACTAGCACATCTGTGCTATGGTATCTTACGAGGGACGGACCCCACAGGTCTGCCCTTTTGTTTTGGCTACCCGACACAGCACGAGGAGGCGACAATGTACCAGACGGCCGCCGAAATCGGCTACCGTATCCTGCACCCCGTACCCTATATCCAGCTCCCCCTAACTGTCGCATCCCCCGCCCAGGTGTCGCAACCCCTCAGATACGGATTCGACAGTTCGCGACGGTTTGCGACAGAGTAAATTTCGCTCCCAGCACCACTATCCCCGATGGTGCGATTAAAAGTGTTAGGCATCTTCGGCTTTGGTAGGGGCGTCCCGATGCTACCCCGATGCCACATTGGGGCGCCCGAAGCGCTCCGCCCAAGCTGGTCCGTCGTTCTGACACGATGGTACCGCCTAGTTTTAATCACACTCAGGTCTGCCCGTTTGCTTGACACTGTGTCGAGGCCGATGCTACATTCGACCATATGGGGTAGGGCCACTTCTGCCCATGACAGACACTCTCCGCCCGGTGAGCCCGTGCTTAGTGCCAGGAAGAGCCACATACTCAATCTCCTAATAGGAGACTACATCAGGCAAGCGACGCCCATCGCTTCGGAGTCGATTGCTCGACACGGCGACCTGGGTGTCAGCCCCGCCACGATTCGGAACGACGTGGTCGAGTTGG
The DNA here is from genome assembly GCA_965248605.1 of Dehalococcoidia bacterium. GTDB lineage: Bacteria > Chloroflexota > Dehalococcoidia > Lucifugimonadales > CAUZJF01 > CAUZJF01. Next base: position 2,541,038 of record CBDFJV010000007.1, on the reverse strand, counting down.
AACAAGAGGGCTACATTACTCGCCCCCACACGTCCGCGGGAAGCGTCCCTTCGGACAAGGGGTACAGGTTCTACGTGGAATCGATGATGCCGAGCGATCTGATACCGCCTGAGATACAGGAGTCTATCCGCGCTCGGCTAGCCGACGCCGAGCGTGATCTCGACGACTGGACAAGGGTCGGAGCCGCCATCCTGGCCAGCCTGGTAGGAAACCTGGCCATTGCCACGTTCCCTAAAGCGCCGGAGTCCAGAGTCAAACGCGTAGAACTGGTCGGCCTGCAGGACTTCCTGGCGCTGATGATCGTCGTATTCGAGCAAGCGAGGCTAAGAAGACATCTGATTCGTTTGCAGGAACGCCAGGAGCCTGCCGATCTTCAGGAGTCAGCTAACAAACTGAGTCACATCCTCAAAGGCAGGACCTGGCAGGAGACTGAATCGATAGATCCGGAACTTTCACCCCTCGAAGAAGAGATGTTCTCGTCCGCAGTCCTTATGCTTAAAGAGGAGGACCGCACGGACTACCGCGATCACTACCTGGACGGACTGAGGAATCTCGTCAGACAGCCTGAGTTCGCCGAGGGGGACCAGGTACAGACACTGGTCGGAGCGGTAGAAGACGGTACCTTGGCCCGGGCGATACTCGACGAGACCCCGAACCGGGGTGTCGTTCGAGTCGTTATCGGGGAGGAGGCTCAAGGTGACATGCTGCGACCGCTTAGCGTGGTTATCGGGCGCTACGGCGTGCCTGGAGGGGCTGCGGGCGCCGTCGGCGCGATCGGGCCCGTGCGAATGGAGTACGCGAAGGCGATCGCCGGCGTAGAGCTCATGGCGAGCGTCATGAGATCGATGGTCGAGAGCGTGCCAAGCCGATAGCGGCGACTCTCCCGCCGGCCTAGTCCGCGTAACTCCTGCGCGGAGTCCATCCTGATCACCCCAAACGTACTCAGAGGATGCCCGTGTGTCAGTGCTACCGCCAGTCAGACTCGTGATGCCGAAGTACCGTCTTCTCAACCGCTCATTAGCTTGTACGGGCGCTGCTGAGAAACTATAATCAAAAGTACGTATGACTACTAAGAAACGCGACTATTATGAGGTTCTGGGCGTCTCTCGGAACGCCTCCGAAGAGGAGATCAAGAGGGCGTTCAGGAAGCTCGCGCTAGAACACCACCCCGACCGGAACAAGGACGAGGGCGCCGCCGAACGTTTCAAAGAGATCAACGAGGCCTATCAGGTCCTCGCCGATCCCAGCAAACGTTCGGACTACGACAGGTATGGACACGTCGGTCTCGGCCAGAACGGCGCCCGCGGGTTCGACGGCTTCGAGAACTTTGGTGGCTTCGGGGACATCTTCGACGCGTTCTTCGGGGGTACGTCTAACCGTACGCGATCGACCGCTCGGCAGGGCGCCGATCTCCAATACACTCTACCGATCGATTTCAAAGAGGCCGTGTTCGGCGCTGAGCGAGAGATCGAGATCAAACGCACAGAGGTCTGCGCGACCTGCCGGGGTACCCGGAGTGAGGCCGGCACCTCGCCTGAGGTCTGCCCGAACTGTGGTGGTACCGGGCAGATCAGACGCGACCAGCACAGCATATTCGGTCAGTTCATGCAGGTGATGACGTGCGGTTCGTGTCGGGGTGAGGGGCGCGTGATCACCTCGCCGTGCTCTGCTTGTGGTGGCACCGGGCGTGAGGTCAGGAATCGGAAGCTTGCCGTGTCGATTCCAGCGGGAATCGAGACCGGAACCCAACTTAGACTCACCGGCGAAGGAGAGCCTGGTACCGGAGGGGCCCCCCCTGGCGATCTCTATGTATCCATCCGTGTCCGAGAGGACCCGTCCTTCCTTCGAGAAGGCAACGACATAATTCACCGTCAGGCCGTAGACGTCGCGAAAGCTGCGCTGGGCGCTACGGTTAGAGTCCCCACCCTCGATGGCGAGGCCGACATAACGGTTCCCGAGGGGACCGAGACCGGTGACGTAATCCGCATCAAGGGCGCGGGTGTGCCCCATCTGAGGAACCCAGGCCGTCGCGGCGACCAGCTCGTGTCCATAATGGTCGTCACCCCTAAGTCTCTGACCGAAGAGCAACGTGAACTGCTCCGACAGCTGGCTCAAACGTTCGACGAGAGTTCTGACACCCCCAACGATAACCGGAACTGGTTCGAGAAGATCAAAGACAACCTGCACGGCAGCGAGTAAACTGCTGGACCGGCTCGGCGCCAAAGCAAGGGCCCGTGCGTCTGTTCCCGAGTTCACCGTCGAACGCCGCGACATCCTTACCGGCTTTTTCACTTGTCAACGTCACGTATTTCGTCTCACACGCTGAAGCCCTATGAAGTGGGTTGAACTCAGCGTCGACGCTCCGCCAGAGTTCGTCGAGCCTCTGTCCGAGATCTTCTATAGATACGGCCACGGCGGTGTCGCGATAGAGCAAGACTCACGGTACAGCCCCGATGAAGGCGAGGCGGCGCCGGTACCAGGCATGGTCACCCTCAAGACCTACGTACCGCTCGAATCGAGCACGGACGAGCTCCTCGGTCGTATCGACGTAGCGACCAGGCTGGTAGCCCACCTCGCCCCGATTTCCTCCCTGCGGAAGCGAGTGCTCGAAGAGGAAGACTGGCAAAGCGCGTGGAAGGAACACTTTAACGTCCTGCACGTCGGGCGGCGTATCGTAATCGTTCCCACGTGGCGGGAGTACCAGCCTACCGAGCTCGATGTCGTCGTGGCGCTCGACCCAGGCATGGCTTTCGGGACGGGCCACCACCCCACCACACGCATGTGCCTTGAACTCCTCGAACACCTGGTGGTCGAGGGGACCGACGTACTGGACGTCGGTTGCGGGTCCGGCATCCTCTCAATCGTCGCGGCCAAACTCGGGGCCACGAGCGTCTCGAGCCTCGACGTCGAGCCACTGGCCGCAAAGGTCGCCGCTTCCAACGTCCGGGAAAACCGGAGCGAGACCGTAGTGAGCGTATTTCAAGGTAGCCTGCCGCATCCCGAAGTACGGCCCGATCACTACGATTTAGCTGTCGCCAACATCTCCGCCAAGGTCGTTTTGGATCTTGCCGGCCATCTGGTCACCTCCGTAAAGCCTCACGGCTACTTGGTCGTGTCTGGGATACTCACAAAGGACAGTAACGGAGTGATCGACCGCTTACGAAGTGAGTCGGCTCACGTTACGAGAGTCGAGCAGGCCGACGATTGGGTCAGCTTGGTCGCACAGAAGAGACCGCCTTCTTGAACAGAGTGGCGCCTGTAACCTGTTCCAACCCAAGCGACGCATGCACCGGTTCTTCATAGACCCGAGTTTTATCGAAAACGGGCAGGTATCGTTAACAGGTGGGGCCGCCCACCAGATATCGCGTGTCTTGCGGGCAAGGCCCGGTGAGGAGATAGTCGTCCTCGACGACACTGGATGGGAACACGTCGTAAGGCTGGACGAGGTAGCCAACGACGAGGTACGGGGCACTATCGCGAAAAAGACTCCGGCCGCGGGAGAGCCTCGCGTGACAGTCACCCTCTACCAGGCCCTCCTCAAGTCAGATTCCTTCGAATTCGTGCTGCAGAAGGGCACCGAGCTGGGCGTTTCAAGGTTCGTACCGATGCAGACTACGCGCTCGGTCGCGAAGGCCGGCGGTCCACAGGACGGCGCTCGCGCTGTTCGGTGGCGAAAGATCATCCAGGAGGCTGCGGAGCAGTCGCACCGCGGTCGGTTGCCTACGCTTTCCTCTCCGGTTGCGTTTGGTGCCGCGAGCGAGTTAGCTGCTGGGCTCGCCGTCATTCCATGGGAACGCGAAACTGGCACAGGGCTGAAGACTGTCCTGGCCCAGAGCTCCGCCTCTCCAGCAGCCGAGATCAGTATCTATACCGGTCCGGAAGGCGGATTCACGGCCGACGAGGTGCAACAGGCCCGCTTGTCCGGCATCGTGCCGGTCACGCTGGGTAAACGTATCCTTCGCGCGGAGACGGCTGCTTTAGCTACCGTCTCTGTCGTCATGTATGAGCTTGACGAGCTAGGCTAGCGCACTAAGGCTCATGACGGCAGAGCCGGCTGACGCCCGTACACGATACCGGCGGGCTGCCCCAGCACAAGTACGTTCTTGGAGCGTAGTCGAAGCGCCTTCGCGACTTCCCTGGCCTGCCGACGCGACATCAACAGCGCGATCCGGCTGGCATCTATCCGGCCAGCGGCGATCGTCTCCAGGAGCTTATCTGTCGAGACCTCCGGAAAGCGGACTCCGAATGGAACATTCGAGACCAACCGGGTCCCCTCCGGCAGTGAGCCAGGGTCGAAGACCTCGAACGACTCGTTGGCGAGGGAAACACCTGGAACGTCTAGGGCCCGCCGTGCCACGCCGAACGCCTGCTCGTCGATCTCCAGTCCCACGCAATAGGCCACACCGAACTCCTCGCGAGCAGCCTTCAGGATGGTGCCCGTGCCCATGAAAGGGTCGAACACCGGGGTATCCGGCCCTGCGTCGGCGAGGGTAAGCAGACTGCACCCCAGGTGCCACCGAAGCGCCCCCGGCAGGCCGCCTTCGCGGTCTAGGTTGCTATACAGCTGCAGGCCGAGGACCGCCGTGCCGGGATCAGCCTTGCAGTAAAACCGCAGTCCGTTGCCCGAGGACCGTCTCCACCGAGGGAACCTCTCCTGAACGGCGTCCTCGATCAGGCCCGTTATCTCTCTTCTGGAGAGCTTCGTATCGCCCCACGACTCGGTCTGCAATGAGTAGCTGCGAATAGGTCCACGCTCCGCCAGGGGGAGCCAGGCCACGACGTCATCTTTGAACGACGCCGCATCCAACCGACGCCGCAGCGCTGTCGTCGCGTCCCCTCGCTTACCTTTCCGGCTGATCGCCAGCGCCCCGTATACGGTCGCGGGCGTGACCATCCTTTCGGTGGTAATCGAAGCCGCGTCTCTCACCACAAGCGAGGAGTCACGGTGATGGACCGATGCGAGGCCCGAAAAGCCTCGATTGCGAAGCTCGGCCAGGGTCGCGAAGACCCACCCGGGCTGAGTCGTTAGGAAAAGCTCGTCTTGACTGGGCGTCCTAACGTACCTCTTGACCTTCGGCCGCCTTGAGGGCTGCTTTGGTCCGGCTGTTTACGCCGAGCTTTTGTAGTACGTGGGTAACGTGGACCTCGACGGTCTTGAGGGCGATACCCATATTATGGGCAATCTCGATGTTTCGCAGTCCCCGCCCGATGTGCTGGAGCACCTCTGATTCCCGCTTGGTCAGCCGCTCTGAGCGACCGAAACGAAAAGCCGGTGTCGTCCGGTTCTCCATGAGCCGAGATATCATGTTCTGGGCGACCTCAGGAGACAACGTGGACCTGCCAGACATCGCGCTCAGGACGGCCTCCTTGAGATCGTGCGAAGATGTCGTCTTCAGCAGGTACCCGACGGCTCCGAGCTTCATCAACGCCGTGACGTATTCAACCTCATCGTGTGCCGTCAGCACAAGGATTCTGGTCGATGGCGCGACCGTCTTCGCGGCCCTGACGACGTCAAGTCCGCTCCCGATCCCCAATCTGATGTCCACGATCGCTACGTCTGGGTTCCGAGTCTCCAACAGTCGGACTCCGGACTGGACGTCTGACGCTTCGCCAACAACTTTGAAGCGTTTGTCGTGGCATAGCATCTGTCTCACACCTTTTCGTGCTACTTCATGGTCGTCCACTAGGCACACGGTGATGGGCTTCGTCGCCGACAATGTCCTAAACTGCAATATTTGATTCATGGAACGCCGCTCCCTAAGATTTTCTAACACAACCCCTGATCGATGTTAACCGATACAACAGCCTTCCGCATCGGCAGATTCAGGGTGAATCCCTAGGTCGAAACTGAGCCTAGTCTTGTACCACCGGCCTGCCCTTATGCTCCCTGCCGCCCTCGACCGCAATTAACCTCCGTCGGTCCGCGGTTAACCCGTCGTCGCCGATTTCTCGGCGCGGAGCCGTTTCTTCCAAGATCCCTCAGTCTCCGCTCGGGGACTGCGCTAAAACGGGCAGTACCTAGGTATTTTTACCTAGATGTACGCCCGTATTTTACCTAGTGGTCCAACATCATTGAAATGAATACCATGATAGTCATTGTTCCTCTTGGGGGTTCAATCGTAACGTTGAACCGAGGAGGAACCATGATGTCTACCAAGAAGTACCGTATCAGACTGACTACCGACGAACAACAGGAACTCAACGCCTTGGTCTCACGCGGTCGGGCTGCGGCGTACAAACAGACCCATGCGCGCATTCTGCTGATGAGCGATGAGTCACGCTCGGACGGGGGAATGAAGGACGCGGACATCACCAGCGCGCTCGGTGTGGGACAGTCAACGGTCGAGCGAATACGCAAGCGCTGTGTGGAGGAGGGGGTCGAGTCTGCGCTGAATCGCAAAAAGCAACTGCGTCGGCGTCAAAAGAGACTGGACGGCGAAGGTGAAGCACGGTTGATAGCGATGGCCTGCGGGGAACCGCCGGAGGGGCGTGCCAGTTGGACCCTGAAGCTGTTGGCTGACCAGTTGGTCGAGTGTGAGATAGTCGGGACCATTAGCACCGAGACGGTTCGCCAGGCGCTCAAAAAAAAACGAACTGAAGCCGTGGCTGAAGCAGAGTTGGTGCATCCCGCCCGGTCAGAGCGCGGAGTTTGTGTGCGCGATGGAAGACGTACTGGAGGTCTACCAACGGCCGTACGATGGGAATGAGGTTCTGGTGTGCATGGATGAGACGAGCAAACAGCAAGTCAAGGAGACGCGAGTGCCGCGTCCCGCAGCGCCCGGCTTATCGGCGGCATACGACTACGAATACGAGCGCAATGGAGTGAGCAGCCTGTTCATGCTGTTTGCACCGTTGGACGGATGGCGCCGAGTCGAGGTCAGAGAGCGTCGCACGAAGGTGGACTGGGCGCATGTGATAAAGAAACTGGTCGACGAGGACTACCCTGACAGAGACCGGATCGTGCTGGTAATGGACAATCTCAACACTCACAAGCTGTCCTCGCTATACGAGGCATTCGAGCCTGCTGAGGCGAGGCGTATAGCTGAGCGACTGGAGATACACTACACTCCCAAACACGGGAGTTGGTTGAATATGGCGGAGATAGAGATCGGTGTGCTGGCTCGACAGTGCCTGGACCGACGGATTGCCAATCAAGACATCCTGCGCGGCGAGGTCAATGCTTGGCAGAATCAACGCAACCGGGATGTGATACGAGTGGATTGGCGCTTCACTACCGAGGATGCGCGCATCAAGCTAAAGTCACTCTACCCATCAATACAAAAACGTTGAACCACTAGTGGTCCAACATCCTAGTATTGAAGGGTTCTGAGGTTACGGCTTGGTAGGGGCGGGTTTGAAACCCGCCCTGTCGTCGTAGCACGCCAATCTCGGCTACCCCTCATTTCAAAGATTTCGGTCTACTAGGTGTTAACCCGAATCCACCGAAGGACACCGATGGACGGCGTGAGGGCAGCGGAAGGGGGTGGGTGAGGGAGCTACAGGGGGGATGGCCTGGGGTCTTGGGGTAGATGGGAGGCCGGCGGCCGGTCTTCAGTCGCCGCACAGGGCCCCTAAGGCCCTATGCGGGAGTTGCGATGCGCGGGAAGGCGAGAGGATACGCAGCAGGGGACTCTCGCGACCGGGGTGGCGCGAGATTGCGGGGACGTTGGGTCAGTTGCAGGCTGGCTGTCAGGCCGGGAACGGAATGGCTTGCAGCCGGGCCAAGGCGCGACTGAACTGGGTTTCCCAAGGCCAGCGCCGGGGGAGATGCAAAGTGAGGCGGCGCGCCGAGCGGGTGATCCGTCCCACCAGAGCGAAGACCCGCCGCCTGAGGGTCTTGGTGATCACGGTCCGCTCGCCCAGACCAATCCGCGCCGTCCAGCGGGCCAGGTTATGCGCCATCACCTGGACCGCCAGCCAGGCGCCGTTGGCGGCGAAGCGCGCCGACGGCATGTGGTTCAGCCCGACGCCGTACTTGAGGTCGCGTATGGCGTTCTCGACCTCGGCGTGGCGGCGATGATCGGCCTCCAGTTCCAGCGTCTCCCCATCGCGGTCGGTGATGAAGGCGTGATAGCTGTATCTGGCGAAGAGGGCGAGCTGGGAACCGGGCGTCGGCTTCACCCGCCGGACAATGAGCCGCACCGGCGCGGCGTCCGGCTTGGTCTGGAACGGGGTGTAAGTCGTCTCGGCGACATCGGCGGCGCCGTCCGTCCAGTAGGGAATGGGAGTCCAGTCCTCCTGTGGTATCGCCTCGATCAGGTCCCGCAGGCTGACGCGCTGGCGGATGGTGATAGAGAAGCGGACATCCATTTCCCGGCAGGCGGCAACGACAGTGTGGGCGTAGAAGCCGCTGTCGGCCCGCACCGTGAGTTGTCCCCTGGCCCCGCCGTAGCGCACCCGCCCCACCGTCTCACGCAGGAAGTGGGCGGCGCCACGGGCGGTGTTGGCCCGGCCCTCGCGCAGCCGGGACATCAGCACCTCGCCGGTGCCGGCGGCAATGGCCAGCAGCGGGTGATAGCCGCGGGCGCCGGTATAGCCGTGGTGGCGCGCTCCCTCCTTGGCCAGTCCATAGGTCTCGCAGATGGTCGAGTCCAGGTCGATGGTCAGGGGCGAGTCGCCGGGTCCGGCCCCAGCGGCCCAGGCCCGGGCCAACAACTGGCGGCTCACGCGGTCGAGTTGACGGACATGCCCCCACCGGAAGCTGCGCAGGAAGGTCCCCAGGGTGGATGGCGCCTTGACCACGCAGCCTAGAACACCGACCGTCCCACCAGCGCGCAGCGCATCGGCGTCGTCGATGCAGTCGCCGCCTGCCAGCGCGGAAGCGACCAGCGTCAGCATCTTGTCCCCAGTGTTCGCCCGTCCCGGCGCTCCGCCGAGGTCAAGGTGATGGTCGACGAGTTCCCGCAGGCCCAGGTGCCGGGCTAGGGTGGCCGGCAGGAGCAGGCCGGCATTGGCCACCAGGCGATGGTCGTCAAAGACGATGCGGATACGGTCGGGTTTGTTCTGTGGCAGCATCTATTGGGTGCTCCTTGTTTCCGGGCGGGTTTCTGTTCCAAAATCATTATCCCAGATTCAGAGGAGCACCCGCTGGCTTCTTCAAGGGCTGTCCCCAAGGACGTCCTTCGGTGGATTCGGGGTTAACCCTAAAAATACGCTTGTGCCCGCCTGATATGGCCCCTACCATCGCGGAAACGGAGCCGGATCGCAGCAGTCACTTGGCAGCTGCATCCAAAATCTGCTCCGGGGGAGCGACTATGAAGATCATTGAGTTGGAGCAGTTGATCCGGGACGGTATGCGGGCACATCCGGGGCAGCATCCGCTGGCGCTGGTGACGGGAGACGGACCTCTGGCGACCCAGATCCCCGCCCGGTTTGGCGAGGCCGCTAATACCCTGGCGGCGAGACCGAAAGAAGCGCGAAAAGGAGACGAGGGGCAATTCAACGGCTGGGCCTAGCTCCGGCGCATCTATGACCCACAAACGGACTGTACCGATACCCAGCGAGCTTAGATCAAGGGTCCGGCAGACCGTTCGGCGATACTGTGACGAGCCTTCACTTCGGGATGCGGCGTTCAAAGCCCTGACCCGCCCCGGCTTCGCGCTGCATCCCGAGGCCCGCGGCCGCGCCGGTCTCGTATGTTTGGAGTCCTACCGTGCCGTGCACGGCGCTCTCGACGGGGCGGGATGGGCCGCTGCGTCGGCTGCCGAATTGTACATGGAAGCTGGCTTCCTGTTCGACAACGTCGCTGACAAAGACGTCGTCGAGCGCGGTGGCTCAAGCGAGTCTGAGGAGTTGGCTCTTGCCCTCACGTTAATGAACTGCGGCACGGCAGCGGCCTGCGAGGCCGCCGCCGATGGCGGCGCAGATTGTGCGCGTGTGCTGCGGCTCCTCTCAAGGCATACAGTTGCTGCGACTGCCGGACAGTTCTTAGATGCCAGGTTAGAGACAACCGAACAGGTCACAACAGACGATGCAATCACCATGACCTCCCTCAAGTCCGGGGGGTGCGGCAGGCTCGCCACATCTCTGGGAGCAGGTGTCGCTCGGGCCGAACCTGAGATCATCGACCTCTTCGGTGATTTCGGATTCAACCTCTTCACCTGTTTTCAGCTTATCGATGACGTCAAGGATGCATCCCCACCCAACGGCGGGCGCGGTGACATCGAGCAAAACAAGAAAACAGTTCCACTGGTCTTTTTCCGAAATTCGATGGATCCAGACGCTGCCGCCACCAATGGTATAATCGATGCAGGAACGAGCGACCGAAACAGCAACGAAACCCATCTCCGGTTCAAGGTCTCAGGCGCTCCTGAGTTCGTGGCGATCATAGCGGAAGCCTACTTGAACCGAGCCATGGGTAATCTGGCTGAACTGTCGGGGGTTCGAGGCGGGGTCGGAAACCTTGAGAGTCTGGTCGATTCCATCGAGATTAGCCAGCAAGGGGTTCTCATTTCCCAATAGCCCGACGCTCCTTTCTGGGAATCGCGCAGCCCGCGTCGCCTCTTTCGCGTTGCTGGGCGCATACGCCGCGACCGCCATCGGGGCATACCTTACTACCCTCACGCCCGCTCCCAGCGGCATGCGAATAGGACTGTGCGGAGATTCTCCGTGCGTGACGTGGGTCATGCCTGCGGGCCATGCCTGGTTCGACGATGCCTCTCCCGGGATGCTGGTGACCTCCGTCGACGGCCGCCCCATCTCTGATTACATACCGCCGGACTTCCCGCCGGAGGTCACCCGTGAAGCACGTCTCCTGACCGAAGCTGGTGACAGTGTAGAGGTCAAGATCGAGCAGGAGACGTTCGGGGAGAGCTACACGAGCTTCTCCTTATGGGCTCTGGCGGGTGCCTTCGCTCTACTTGGCTCTGCAGTGGTGCTGCGACGTCCCGAGTCGAGCTCCGCACGTTGGTTTGGATGGTTTTCGGGCGCAGCTGCCGTGGCTCTCGCCATTGGCCCCTCCGCCGGCGCACAACAGGCTCATTGGGCCCTAGTCGTCCAGGTCCTTAGTCTTGTCCTCGTCGGCGCGACCTGCCTTCCATTTGTCGTAGCTCTAGTTGAAGGCCCTGCCGCCCTTCCCCGTATCTACGCGTTCGTTGCTGCCAGTTTGGCCGCAGCATACCTCTACTCCGTGGTATCGGAGCCGACTGCTTACGACGTGGTGCGGCCGATCTTCTTCTTATACGTGGCCTCGTCGATAATAGGGGCCGTAGTCCTGCTGGCGGTTGCCGCGAAGGTCCAGATCTCTAAGTCCTCCCGCCAACAGAGTCGGATCGCGTTGTGGGGGATCGCACTCGGCACTTTCCCTTTCGTCTTCCTCACCCTGATCCCCCAAGCCTTAACGGGTACTTCGCTGGCGCCCGACCACGTTACGATCCTCGCCGTAGGCCTGGTGCCGGCCTCTTTCGCATACGCCATTCTCCAGCACCAGTTGTTGGGGATCCGACGGCTCGTCCACCGCGGCATGGTCTACGGCATCGCCTCGGTAGCCGTGTTTGCCCTCATCGCTGTGGCTCTGTCGGTCGTCCTGACCCCTACTGGTGGAGACCTTTCTCCTGGAGCAGTCGCCGCCGTGCTTGTCGGGGGGATTCTGCTCTTCTTCCCGGTACGATGGGCCGCCAGATGGCTGGTCGACAACTACTTCTACGGGGAGGTGGTGGACTACTACACGTTCATGGGGACCGTCGAGCAGGACCTTGTCAACCCTGGTAGCATAAAAGAGGCAATAACGGGAATCACTGAGCGATTCGCTCGAACTCTCGGCCTCGAGTCGGCGTTGATATTTCTGGGAACGGACCCGGCCAAGGTCAAACCTGTCGCATCGGCGGGCGATCGAGCCGATGAGGTCGTAAAGGAACTCCTTCCACGACTGAGTCATCGCGTTGAAGCATCCGTGAAGGAGGACCTTACCGAGCTTAGCCTAGAGTCAGAATCGTTCCTCGTCTCGACCTTCAGAGTGTCACAGAGGTACCTGGGTTACATGTTGCTGGGGCCAAAAGCCAACGGCGAGGTCTTTGTCGAGGAAGAGAAACGCCTCGTGGGCAGCATAGCCCCTGTACTCGCCCTCGCGATAGACACAAGCCAGCTCTCCGACGATCTTCGAGACCTGAACCGGCGTCTGACCAAGGCTCAGGAAGAGGAGCGTGCTCGAATAGCCGGGGACCTCCACGACGGCCCACTGCAGAAGGCCATGCTGCTGGGGAGTGGCCGGATCGCCGACGAGGCCGAAAGGGAACGCACGTCGAACGAAATGATACTCGAGCTTCGAGAGATATCGTCTAGGCTCAGGCCCGCTATCCTCGATGATCTGGGCCTCGTCCCGGCTCTCGAGTGGCTCGCCGATGGGGTCGTCAAGCGTTCGGACATCCAAGTTGAGCTCTCGCTACGTAACGTCGACGAAGAAGACCGGTTCGACCCGGATGTAGAGCTGGCTCTGTTCAGAGTGACTCAGGAAGCGACGAATAATGCCGTCAAATACGCCCGAGGCACTCGGGCCGACGTAGTGTTATCGAGAAACAATGGGACCCTCGAGCTCCGGGTCGAAGACGACGGCGTGGGCTTCCCCACGTCGAATGGGAAGAACAGGACTGGTATTGCCGGGATGCGCGAAAGAGTTATCCAGTTGAGTGGTACACTGGAAGTCGTATCCTCACCGGCGAAAGGTACAACAGTTGTCGCCCGCATCCCCGTCGGCTGAAGGATCTGCCGCCACACAGATGGAGGGCGATCCGATCAAGGTGTTGATCGTCGACGATCAGCAGATGTTCCGCGAGGGGATCAGCGCCCGGTTGGATCAAGAGCCGGACATCAGTGTCGTCGGAGAAGCGGAATCCGCTGACGCCGCCTTCGAGTTGATTGAGGCAGAGCGCCCTGATCTCGTTACACTGGACATCAGACTGCCCAACGTCTCCGGGGTCGAAATAGCTAAGAAAATCCGGAAGGACTGGCCGGAGACAAAGATACTCATTCTGTCCGGCTACGACTTCATCGGTTACATCAAGGCGACGGCCCGGGCCGGGATCGAAGGATATCTGCTCAAAGACGCACCGCAAGAGGAGCTGGTCGACGCGATTCGTGTGATAGCTGATGGCGGTGCGGTGATACCGCCTCCCATCGCTTCCAAAGTAATGAAGACCTATGCCGAGCTACCGGTCAGGCCTCGTGAGCGGGAGGTGGAGGAGCTCACGGCATGTGAGATAGAGATTCTCGAGCTCATATTCCAAGGCATGTCCAACGCGGAAATCGGAGAACACCTCGACATATCCCACCGGACGGCCCACACCCACACAAGAAGTATTGTCAGTAAGCTGGGAGCCCGCAGTCGCAATGACGCCGTCCGAATCGCCGTAGAGATGGACCTCATCCAGTAGCGTCGCCGCTACCGCGACTCCGCGTATTCTGGCCTAGGTGCTCGGCCCATCAGCTCGGCGATCGCCTGCTCGATAGACAGGTCGTTGAACAGCACGTCGTAGGTCGCGCGCGTTATTGGCAGCTCGACGTTCAGCTTTTCAGCCATCGCGACTGCGGCCGCGGTCGTGTCGACACCCTCCGCCACGTTCGTCATGCTGGCACGAATATCATCGAGAGACCTCCCCTGAGCCAGCCCGACACCTACTTGATGATTCCTGCTCAGTGGGCTCGCGCACGTGGCGATTAGGTCTCCCATCCCGGCCAGGCCCGATAGCGTCTGAGGGTCCGCCCCGGCTGCGACCGCGAGCCTGGAAATCTCGGCCAGTCCGCGCGTCATGAATGCTGCCTTCGCATTGTCCCCTACCCGAAGGCCGTCACAGATGCCCGCTCCCAACGCGATTATGTTCTTGAGGGCGCCGCCGAACTCTACCCCAACTATGTCTCGGTTCGTATAGACCCGAAATCGCGCTGACGACAGGTGGCTCTGAGCGCTCTTTGCGGCTCCCTCGTTGCGTGACGCAACGACCGTCGACGATACCTGGCCGGCCATGATCTCCTTGGCCAGGTTGGGCCCCGAAAGGGCACATACTCGTCCGGAGAGCTCTTCCGGAAGCTCCTCCTCGAGCACCTGACTCATACGCTTGCCCGTGCCCAACTCGAGGCCTTTTGTAGCACTTACGATCACTGCTGACCCGTTCAAGGAGTCGCGCATGGAGGACATGTTCTCACGCAAAGTCCGGGAGGGGACGGCCACGATCACGAGCTCGGCGTTGCCGAACGCCTCGGCGGTAGAGGAGGTGACGGAAATTCCGGCAGGGAAGCTGGCGTCGGGCAAGAACCGTTTGTTCCGGCCCTCGTCTCGAAGCTCCGACGCCTCTCCTTCAGTCCGTGCCCAGAGACGTACGTCGAGTCCTTGTTGGGCCGCGAGGATTGCGAGAGTGGTGCCCCAGGTGGTAGTCCCGACTACACCGACCGTGGCCACCGCTGCCTTCCCCGCGCTGCTTTCGTCCGGCGCTTGACCGGCGCGGCGGACCCACCTACCTTGCGTTCTTCACCCTTGAGCAGCCGCTGGATGTTGTCCCGATGTCGCGCAATGATCATCGGTGCGCCTATCAGGCCGTACCACGCGTAGGCAGCCGGTCCGCCGCCCAAGATGGCGAGCATTACGATGGCTGTCGCCCCGGAGACCGTTCCCACCAGGGAACCGAGCGACATATAGCGGGAGAGCGCCACGGTCGGCGCCCCGAGCAGGGTCGCAACGAGGGCGGAGATGGGCGAAAGGGCAACCAGCGCTCCCCAACCGGCGGACGTGCCACGGCCGCCCTTGAAACCAAGGAATACCGGCCAGTTATGCCCGATTATCGTGGCGAGCGCCGCCGTCACCTCGACACCTGGCGCGCCTACCACAAGCCTCGCCGCGAACACGGCGAGTGCGGCCTTGCCCATATCCGCGAGCAGGACCAGGGTGGCGGCTGGCAGACCAACGGTGCGCAGGACATTCGTCATGCCCGTGTTGCCGCTACCGTGCTCTCTTACGTCGACGTTCTTGAAGAGCCGACCGATGAGCAACCCGAACGGGATGGAGCCAAGCAGATAGCCGACGACTGCGAAAACCAGGAACTCGATCACGGCTCGCCCCTACCTTTGAACCGCATCTTTAGCGGACTCCCCTTGAAGCCGTATGTGTCCCGCAGTGTATTTTCCAGATACCGGCGGTAGCCAAAGTGTACCATGTCGGAGCGGTTCACGTAGAAGGTGAAGCTTGGCGGGCCGGTCCTGTCCTGCGCGACGCTGTAGATCTTCAGGGCCCTCCGTCCCGTCGTCGATGGTGGGTGCTTGGCTATCGCGTTCATGATCGTACGGCTCAGATCGTAGCGCGGCAAGCCCTTACTCCATTCGACGAAGACCGTCCTCGCGGTGTCGATCAGCTTGTCCACCCCGCTGCCGGTCAGAGCCGACACGAAAGAGACCGGTGCGTGGCTGACGAACTTCATCCGCTCTCTCAGGGTCGCTGTCGCGTCGTCTTGGGTGAGCCCCTTCTCTTTGGCCAAGTCCCACTTGTTGACCGTGAGGACTACTCCCTTGGCCGCATCGACAACGTAGCTCGCGACGTGGGCGTCCTGGCTGGTCGCCAGCTCGGTCGAGTCCATGACCAGAAGAGCTATGTCACACCGGTCGATGGCCCTGATGCTCCTCAGCACGCTGTACCGCTCGATCCCAGGTGCTACCTTGCCTCGCCTCCGGATTCCAGCCGTGTCGACAAGCAGCACCGAGCCCGCGTCCGTCGAGACCAGAGTATCGATGGCGTCTCGCGTCGTGCCGGGAACTTCGCTAACGATGGAGCGCTCCTCTCCCGTGAGCGCGTTGAGGAGCTTGGACTTACCCACATTGGTCCTGCCCACGATCGCCAGCTTCAGGTCTGCCTCGATCTCGGGAGATACGGGCTCCGACGGGAAATGCGCAATGACGCGGGCCATCAGATCGTCGACGCCGCGGTTGTGGTAGGCGCTCAAGGGTAGCGGGTCGCCGAGCCCTAGCTCATAGAAGGTCGGCGCTTCCGCTTCTCGCGCCTCGTTGTCGGCCTTGCTTGCTGAGAGGACTACCGGTTTGTCGCCCCGGCGTAGGAGATCGGCCACGTCTATGTCAGCAGGTGTGACTCCAGCTGTCACGTCGACCATCATGATGATGACGTCAGCCTCGGCGATCGCGACCTCAACCTGACTCGTGACCTCGTCGGAGAACTCTGTCTGCGAGCCAAGGTCGAGACCTCCCGTATCGACGAGAATGAACGGAAAGTCACCCCACACCGTTTCCGTCGCAACGCGGTCTCGGGTCGTGCCAGCGACTTCGGAAACGACGGCCGCGGGAGTCCCCACTAGGCGATTGAACAGCGTCGACTTTCCGACGTTCTGACGTCCGACGATAGCAACGAGAGGTTTGTCGCTGGTAGCCACGGGCAAAGCGGTGCCTCCAGGCCGGTCTAAGGCGTTCTAGGTGGCCGAACCGCTGAACAGCTCGGCGAGGATCGCCTTCTGGGCATGCAGCCTGTTCTCGGCTTGGTCGAAAACGACCGAGCCCTCGCGGTCTAGCATCCCCGGGCCGATCTCCTCACCCTCGTGCGCCGGCATGTCGTGCATGAATATCGCGTCTGGCTTCGCGTAGCGCATGAGCTCGTCGTCGACGCGGTAATCGCTGAACACTTTAAGGCGCTCTTCCTGTTCCGCGTCCTGGCCCATGCTTACCCAGACGTCGGTGTAGACCACGTCGGCTCCTCGGACGGCGTGCTGCGGCAGCTCGACCCAGCTGACTCGGGACCCGTTGCCAGAGGCACGCCTGACCGCCTCCTCCCAGGAGGTTGATGCGACTTGGTAGTCGGGCGGCGAGGCGACGATGAAGTTGGCTCCAACAGAGGAGCACGCCAACGCCAGGCTGGCGGCGACGTTGTTCCCGTCTCCCACGAACGCGATCCGTGAGCCTTCCGGAGTGCCCTTGTGCTCGACAATGGTCAGCATGTCCCCAATCGCCTGGCACGGGTGCTCCACGTCGGAAAGCGCGTTGACGACGGGTTTGGACGTATACTTGGCAAGCTCGAGAAGACTCTCATGAGAGTAGACCCGTGCCACGATCCCGTCGACCCATCTGTCCAGCACCCGCGCAACGTCGGCCACCGGCTCTCGTACACCGAGCCCGACGTCGTCCTTGCTGAGATAGACGCAGTCGCCGCCTAGCTGGCGAATTCCTACCTCGAAGCTTACACGCGTGCGCAGTGAAGGCTTCTCGAACAAAAGAGCGACGATCTTCCCTTCCAGAGGCTTGGCGTTGCTGCCCCGCTTCAGCTCCGCTGCCAATTCGACCAGCGGCAGGACCTCGTCGCGCGCTAGGTCTGCGACCGATAGAAAGTCCTTTCCATCCATGATCGACTCCTTGCTCGCGATAGTATCGCACGGGAACGTTGCCAAGCAAGGGAAAAGCTTCGCTTCGAACGGGAGCTTGCCGTTGAGCGGGTCACAGACTGTCGGACCAATCGGCGTAGGGGCAGGTCTTAGACCTGCCCGGATGAGACCCGTCGTACCTACTGCTTCAGGGGCCTTCGACCCTCGCGACGGTATGAAGGTCCAGGCGACGGAAACTGCGGTTGAGAAGGACCAGGGCAGCGACGAACGTGCCGACTAATGCAACGTAGGTTGGGGCCAAGAGACTCCAGTCGGTCGACAACAGCAATGGCGGTACCATCGGCTCGCCGGAATCTGTAGCGGCCACCGAGGATACCATCAGGTTGCTCATTTGCATTCCGGCCCAGATCCCAAGCCCAAGACCCAACCCCACTAAGGATAGGTGCTCGAACCCGAGCAGAGCTATTAGCTGGCTGCGCGAGAGCCCCATCGACTGAAGGAACCCCATCTCGCTTTTACTTCTGCGCCAGAACAAGAACAGGTACGCGGCATACCCGAGTCCAGCGGCAACGACGACCAGCCCCAGAGAGAGGATAACCAGGGAGTTCCAGCCCGCGGTGGTCAAGGGATCGCGTCGAGCCAGTTCGAGCTGAGATGCCCTGTCTTGGACTCTCGCGGGACTGGGGGTCAGTGCCTGGACGTCGCCGTGAAGCGACGCGGTCGCGTCGGGCGCCCCGGAGAGGAATAGCTCGTTCGATTCGAGTCGCGGAAGCACCCCCTGGATCGTCGCGAACGTCAGTATGTCGAGGTTCCTTTGCAAGCTGGTCAGGTCCGCGAGCACGAAAAGCTGCTCGTGAGAATTCATAGTCGGGAAGAATTGGACGGTGTCCCGCACTACCACTGGAAGCCTTCGGCCTCCTATTTCCGCGATGTACACCTCACCGTTCTCGGTGTCGAACTCGTCGGCGAAGGCGCCGCTCACAACGACCGGCATCGGCCCCCCGGTGGGGCTCATGTAGAAGCCGCGCACCCCTCCGACGGTCTCCTTCCCGAAGGAAAAAGTCCCGGCCCTGCGCCCGCCATGGACTTCTCGCGTCGTAATGAGAATTCGGTCTGACGAGTTGGGCGCCGTAAGAATCGGAGTCCAGTTGATAAACTCCTCGAAGTCTTCGAGTACTTGCTCGGTGTTGTCTGGCCCGACTGTCGCATGGATGTCGTCGAGAAACAGGGACCCTGGAGTCCCGACCGCGCCAAGCACCGGCTCGAAGAATTGCACCCCCACCAGATAGACTGGTGGTTTCAGTCCATCGGGCAGCGGAGCTCGATAGATCTGCCAGTCGCTGTCGCTGACCTGGCCCAGCGGCAGCACGACCATAGAACCGTTGCCATCTTCGACCATTACTCGTACGGAAAGGCTGGAGAACTCCTCCTCGGGCTTGGCCCAGAGACCGATCGCGCCCGCCCCCTCCGGTACTTCGATCCGCTCTGTCTGCGGATGGGACCGCAAGGTCCTCATTACTTCGTCTAGGGAGCGCGTCGAAAAGTCTTCTCGGTACCAGGACAGATAAGGGAACTCATTGGACTCCAGGCCGAGTAGCTGGACCGCAGCGGGGCCCACATTGACGTTCTCCCGAAGCGCCAGCGAAACCGATGTCACACCCGACACGCCTAGATACTGCTCCTTTAGCCACTCAGCCGCCCCACTTGGTTCGCCTGGGATGCCACTGACTCGGATGTCGGAGGCGATAGCGTGATTGATTCGCTCTTGCTGGTTCTCTTCTAGCGACGTACCGATCGTGGCGCTAACGAGACCGAGGCTGGCTGTCAGGACTAGCAGCAGAATAAGCCACGTGTACTGCAGCGGGTTTCGCGCCATGCGCCACAGGCTCATCGAGAGCCAGACCGGAGTCACACGGCTGGAAGCCCGGAGGAGGGAAAAAGCAATCTGCGCGGGCACCATCGACACTAGCCCAATGGTCGGGACCAGGATGAGAGTGCTTTGATCAAGCCGCTCCACAGCCAGAAAAGCCGCGACGAACCCGGCCTGGAGCCCAAGACCGGTCAGGGTCAGCGTTAATCTAGGGGCGCGGTCGGTCCACCAGTAAAGGCCCCCGACCGCCAAGGCCAACACGGCTGCGAAGACACCAGAGACAATGCTCTCGTCGGCAATCCCATCGGCCACCGAACCGACGGCCAACGTTAGGGCCGACGCTGCCGTCACGAGGTGTAGGAGCGCGGGTGATTCCCCGCCCACGAAACGCGCCGTCAGCGGAAAGAAACGAACGAACATCAGCCCTACGACCACTAGGAAGAGAACGGGTGCTGCCAGAAGCGTCTCGTTGACCTCGACGTCTCCGAACAGGCCTCCCGATATGATATGTCCCCTCTGGTACAGCTCCCAAAATGTCAGGCCACCTATCACGAGAACCGCGATGTCCAGGTAGTAGCGGTGGAAGAAAGGCATCGAAGGCGGTCGTGAAGTCCGCATTTTCTGGGCGAGAAGGCCGGCCCGCGAACCGGACAACGCCGGCACTAGGTAGAGTGCCAGACACAGAAGGCCTACAGCGGCCGACGCAACAAAGGGTGTTAGACCAGGCTCTACGGGGAGTGCTGAACCGCCGGTGACTTCGTTGAAGCTGGGCAGCCGGCCGGCCAGCGCCACTATCACGATCGCTATGAACGGGGCCAAGATAACCCCCAGGACGACCATCGACAGCCCTTCCAAAGAGTTCAGGCGAACAAGCTGGAATATACTTACTCCCCTCGTTTTGAAGAGCGCCGCCTCCGTTTCCCTCGTCTGGACGAGGTAGGAGACCATCATCGACAGGAAAAAGAGCACCGTCGCGGTTAGGACGGCAGACAGCAAAAGCAAAGGCGCGCCTGCGAAGAACCGTCTCTGTTCGAACTGCAATAGCAGATCATTGATCGTCGTGACCACGTCGGTGCCGGGCATGGCCCTTGCCACGTCTCGTTCGAACGAGTCGAGCCGCTCCAGACCCTCCGAGACGGGCCAGCCTTTGAGTCCCTCTGTGTCCACAAGAATGAACCAGAAGCTGTTAACGAGAGTACCTGGGTACGCCATGGCGACCGCGTCAAGCAAGGCTTCCCGGGTAATGAACAAAGGCGCTGGGGGCTCTTGTTCGTCATAGTCTATCGAAGCGTCGTCCGTAGCACGGTTCAGTGGCGGTGGGTCGAGAAAAACGGCGGCGTGAGGGGCCCAGAAGTCCTCGGTCGGATCGATGGCCTCCGCGACCCCCGAGATTTCGACCGTAATCCGTGTTTCGGTCTCCAGGTCCGGGGCCACGATCACGACGCTTCCGACTCGCAGCTGGAACATTCTAGCCGTCGCAGGGCTGACTATCGCCTCGATGATAGGACCGCCCGGACCGCTGACGACCTCGGTACCGGCCATCTCCCCTGCGAGGAACCTCAAGTGGGGCTCTATGTTCGACAGATTCCGGAAATACGCCCTGGATGTCCGCGCCCCTACCGTGCCGGGTTCCGGCAGCCGATGGGTCGGGGTGTCGGCCAGATACGTCGGCATTGAAATGTAGCGCTCCCGTCGCTCGTAGATTTCAGCGACGTGACTGTCGATTGCGACGGACACCGCTAGCTCGGTGCTGGCCAACACCTCCGGTCGCAACGGCATGTCCTGAGCGATGATCGTCAGGTTGGAGCCCGGCCTTGCCAGGGAGTCGACCTCGTTGTTCAAGGCCAGGCGCTCCAGGGCGCGAAGGTATATCGGTGCCGCCGCGACGATTGTGGCGGCAACCGTGATGCCGACGAAGATGCTCGTAAGGAACACCCAGTCGTCGGCCAAACGTTTCAGGACAAGTCGAGGAGTGGAGAGTGGACGCATAGCTGGACAACCGCCGCGACCCTCAAGTGCCGGGCGGTTCTGGTGTCTATTCTATAACTAACGCTCTATAGCGCGACAGGGTAAGCAATAGCTGCCACCACTTTGGCCCAACTGTGCGGTTCTGTTTTACCTCCTCCCCCTTCGGGGGCTTTGCACTTAAAGTGCCCCGAACCGTCATTGTCCTTCGACGAGTTCGGGACGGACGGTGGACTTGAAGCTACGTTCGTGGTGAGCCTGTCGAACCACGGCTCCGCAAGACGACTTTTTGGTGCAAAGCCCCCTTCGGGGGAGGATTGAGGAGGGGGTGACCTTCACCCCCTCCAAGGTTACGACCATCCCGCTCACTTACCTCCTCTCCCTCCGGGAGAGGATTGAGAGCCTGCACTGAGCCTGCCGAAGTGTGAGGGTGTTACGCAGAATCCAGCGCTACAAGCCGCCTTCGAGTAATCTCTTCAGGTCGTGCTTGGCGCTCAGTACGTTAGCCCAGAGGTCACCCAGCGCGTCGACCCGTTTGGGGACGGTCTCGATCGTGAAGTCCGTTGGGTATACTTCGCCCAGCTCGTCCCATTTCAGCGGCGTCGACACGGGGGCGCCGTGTAACGGCCGGAGTGAGTAGATCGAGGCCATGTTCTTGCCCTGCACATTCTGATTGTGGTCAAGGAAGATCTTCCCCGAGCGTTTACTCACCGTCCACTCCATCGTGACGTCTCGGGGCCGCTGTTGTAATAGAAAGCGCCCGACCAGCTCGCATGTCTTTCGCGTGGTGGCGTAGTCGTACTGTCGTAGCACCGGTACGTAGATGTGCAGTCCCGTCTTACCGGAAGTCTTCAGGAACGACGAGAGCGACAATTCGTCAAGGATCTCTTTCAGAGTTTGGGCGACCTCTCCGGTTTTCGCGAAGGCCTTCCTATTGAGCTCAGGCTCGTCCCCTGCCTTCTCCTTCCCGGAGTAGATGTAGGGGTCGAGGTCGAACACGATAAAGTCCGGATAGCCGAGCACGCTGCCGCGAATAGCCTCTTTGGAGCCTGCGAACGTAGTCGAAAGGTGAGTTGCGTCGGGTTGCTGCGCCGTCCGCGAAAGCCACGGGTGAAGCTCGAGGTCTGCCAGCTGCGCCAGCCAGACGAGCGTCGCGAGGTTGTTGACGACCACGTAGTCGTCGTCGCCTTCGGTGTCGGACGTATACAGCCGTACGGTCTCCACGAACTCCGGTATCTCGTACTCGAAGTGCTTCTGGTAGAAGCTCTGGCCGCGAATCCCGTTCGGATAGCGCGTCAGAGTCAGTGGCCGGTCCCGAAGGTGAGGCAGAATCATCGGGGCCATGCCCACGTAGTAACGGATCATGTCCCCCTTCGTGAACTGCGGGATCCCGTCCTCGGCGGGCCAGAACACCTTGTCGAGGTTCGTCAGGTTGATCTGGTAGCTCCCGACCTCCACCGTCACTTCCCGAGTGCCTTGGATCTGTTCGAGCACCTCAGCGACGTTCTCAGAGCCGCCCGTCGTCTCTCCACCGGACGGGGGCTCTACGATAGGGTCTTCCGTTTCGCGCTGGACCGATCGGTGATCGATGTCCGGTCTCAGGCTCATGAACACGGGCCCCCGAAGGCGGTTGTCTTTCGTTCTCTCGTTGAACTTGACCTGGGCGACAAGCTCGGGCCGCACCCATCTGGCGCCAACCGTGTCCAGCTCCGGGTCCTCGACAAACGGCGACTGATCCACGGCTAGGCGGTCTAGCCTTCCACGAATGTCGCGGAGCGCAGCGTCATTGAAACCGCTCCCTGCCCTTCCGCTGAAGACAAGATCACCGTCGCTATATTGGCCGAGTAGAAGTGAACCGAAGCTCGACGCCCGGCCGCCCTCTCCCGGCGTGTAGCCTCCCACGACAAACTCCTCCGAATCGACGTCCTTGACTTTCAGCCAGCCGCGACTTCTAGCGCCCGGCTCGTAGATGCTGTCGACCCGCTTGGCGACCATCCCCTCTAGGCCCATGACTACGGCGCCCTTGAAGAAGGTCTCGCCCTGTTCTTCTACATACTCCATCGGTTGGACCGAATTGCCCGGCAAGACGACGCGGTCTAGCAACACCTTTCGCTGGGATAGTGGAAGCCGCTGCAACGACACTCCGTCGACGTACAGCAGGTCGAAAGGGTAGTAGATGATTGGGCCGGGGCTGGATTCGATCTCCGGGCCACCCTTATCTGTCGGGTCGGTCGCTCGTTGCATCAGCGAGAAGCTAGGAAGGCCCCGCTCGTCCAGGGCTACGATCTCGCCGTCCAGGACCATCTCCTCCACGGCCTGGATCTCCAGATCGGCTGCCACCATCGGAAAACTACTCGTGAATTCGTTCCCATTGCGGCTGCGAAGCGTGACTTGGCCCTGACGCACAAACGCCAGCGCACGGAACCCATCCAGCTTCGGCTCGAACAACCATCCCGGCGCGGAGAATGCCTCGTCGACGATACGGGCTAGCATCGGCTTTAAGTCGGACGGGAACGGTGCCTTCTCGCCCAGCGTTTGCGCCATTCCAAGCCCGTCCCTCGCTGGGTCTGGCAGAAGTCCGGCCTTGAGGTCCGCTATCGTCAGCCCTGACCGGACGGACCGCTCTTTCTGCGTCACGTCCTGGTCATCGTCGGCGTACTCGTCCTTGTGCTTGATGAGCAGCCAGTCCTTTTCGCTGCTCGCGATTCGGACCAGCGTCCACGACCCCCGGAGCTTGTGCCCCCGCAGAGTAAATGACAGCTTCCCCGCCTCGATGCCGGTGCGCATTCGCTCCTGGGCCTCTTCAGGCGCTCCGAACGACAGCCCGCCCTCATCGGGCGAGTAGACACCGTTGTCCCAGACGATCATCTCCCCGGCCCCGTAGCTTCCCTTGGGGATGACGCCCTCAAAAGTGGCGTAGTTGAGGGGGTGGTCCTCCACCATCACGGCAAGGCGCTTGTCCTCGGGGTTGTACGACGGCCCCATCGGCACCGGCCACGACTTCAGGACGCCGTCCACTTCCAGGCGCAGGTCATAGTGCAATCGTCTGGCGGCGTGTTTCTGGACGACAAAGCGGAGGTTCCGCCGGGCCGCGGGAACCTCCGACGGCTCCGGCTCCGACGTCCGAGAAAAGTCCCGTTTCTCGCTATATCTCTCCAGCAACCCTAACCCCTAACCCCTAGTCCCTATCCCCCAACCCCCAACCCCGTACCCTGCACCCCGTACCCTCCCTACGCCTTCTCGATGGTCACTCCGAGGTTGAAGCTGCGGAGCCTGTCGCGGTACAACTCCGCCTGCTCCAGCGGGCACACGATCACCACCGCCAGTCCGGCGTTGTGGGCCTCCAGCATGATCCGGACGGCATCTTCTCTGGAAAGGCTCGAGACACTCTTCAGCAACGCCGAGACCACGTAGCCCATCTCGCTATGGTCGTCGTTGTGCAGAATCACGGCATACGGCGGCAGCGTCACCGTCGGGGTATAGGTCTCACGATCAGTCTCCGTCGTAGTACCGCGCAAGTGGAGTGGAGACGGGCTCTTACCTCCTCCGCCTCCGGGGGAAGATTGTCGGAGATCCCGAGCCTCTCGGGGAGGAGGGGGTTCCCTGAGCTCGTCGAAGTGTGGGGCTCTATTGAGCGTGTCGAAGCGGAGATGCGGTTCGGGCTCTATCTTGAGCACCTTCGGGAGGCCTTTTGGAGCGGGAACCATGCCCGGACCGTCACACAGACGCGTGCCGTTCGCGGGCCTTGTCGTAAAGGAACTCCGGGCTGAAGTCCGCGCCGTTTGACCATACCACGGTCCCCAATGCTCGGTCGAAGGCCACCTGGGCGAAGAACGCAGGATCGCGTAGCGGCTCAAATACCTCGCCTTCGAGCTCAGACTCCAGATCAACCTCGCGACAGAGGCTGTCCGAGAACGTAAGCTCCAACGAGAACGGCCCTTTGATTTTCGCTTTCGTTACTACTTCCATATTCCAGTCCAATGAGATGAGCAATCGGCGCGAGCCCGACCTACCGGCGAAGGTGCTCAGTGAACCAGTCGACCGTGCGCCGGTAGGAGTCGAGGATGTGGTTACGCTCCCTGAAGCCATGGGGCTCGCGTGGATATACTACCAACTCCGCCTCGACACCCAGGTCCTTCAGCGCCCTGTAGAAGATGTACGACTGCTCGACCGGCACGTCCCAGTCCTCCTCGCCGTGCAGGATCAGCGTCGGCGTCCTGACGTTCTTGACGTACGTAATCGGCGAGAACCTCTGGTATACGCTGTCAGGGTTCGGGTCCCACGGGTCGGCGTCGCCGTAGTGTATCGAGTCCCAGTCGCACAGGTACGACCGGCCGTGGAAGCTGCGCCAGTCCGAAATGCCTGCGATCATGACCGCCGCCTTGAACCTTTCGGGCTCCTGAGTCACGGCCCAGGCCGTCATGAAGCCGCCGTAGCTCCCGCCGGCGATTCCGAGCCGGCCGGGGTCTGCCAGCCGGTTTTCGACACAGTAGTCGATGCCTTTGAGAATGTCCTCCCAGTCCTTGCCGCCCATGTCTCCGATGTTGCTCTCGGCGAACTCGAGACCCCATCCCGTGCTCCCTCGCGGGTTGGGCAGGAACACCGTGAAGCCGGCGGCGGCCAGCAGGCCGTAGTATCGGAACGCGGGCATGTACCGGAAGGCGGTCATGCCCGTGGGCCCGCCGTGGACGACGGTAACCATCGGCCCGCCTGCCGGTGGCGCGCCCTCAGGCACGATGACGAGCCCCTGGATGTCCCAGCCGTCGGCGCCCTTCCAGTTCACCGACCGGACCTCACCGACGTTGAAGTCATCCCGGTGGGGGTGCATCCGCGACAGGTGCGTCCCTTTAAGGCTATTGCCCTCGCGTATGAAGGTGCCTACGTCGGGCGGACTGCCGTTGCCTTCGCTCACGGCGGCGATAACGCCGGCTCGGTCGCGGCTGAAGGTCGTGCCGGCGTCCAGGAAGGCGATGTCGCCGTGGTGCAGAGAGGTGCGCTCCCCGGTCTCCACGTCGATCTCGCCGATACCCATCCCGCCCTGCTCGTGATCGAAAGTTGTTATCCGACGGCTGTCGTCCGACCAGCCGAGAGCGAAGGCGCTGGTATTATGCCCCTCGCTCAGGTTGCGGACGTGACCGCCGGCCGACACCACGAAGACACTGCCGGCGTTCAGGCCGCGGTCGCTCCAGTTCGACGACAGGAATGCCACGTACTCGCCATCGGGAGACCAGACCGGCTTCGACACCTGCCGCTTGGAGAAGTGAAGGGTTCGCACCGGGCCTTTATCCATCGAGACCGCAGCCAGACGGCACGTGTACCACGCCTGCTCCAGCGGAAGGTCCGACGCGACCACCGCGAAGTCCTTACCTGACGGCGACCAGCAGAACTCCCACACCTGCAGTCCTGCAGGCGATGTGTAGACGATCTCTCTCGACTCGACGTCCAGGACGTTGATGCGGGTGAACTTGTCGTGCTTCTCGAACTCGACCGCGTCGTCCTTCTCTTCCTTGCGCCGCTTCTCCTCGTCCGTCTCGGGGTCCGTCACGAGGAAGGCGATCTGGCTACCGTCCGGCGACCACGCCATGGGTGAAAGGCTGCGCGGAGACGGGACCTTGCCGTCTAGCTCGGTCAGGCGCTCCGCCTCGCCGCCGGCGGTGGGAAGCAGATAGACCTGCTGCTGCCCGTTCTTGTCGCGGTCGGAGAGAAACGCCAGGCTCTGGCCGTCAGGCGACCAGCGCGGCGTCGTGTTCCCGCGGGGCCCGAAGGTAAGCTGACGAGTGGCGCCGCCGTCGGTCTCTACCACCCAGATGTTCGACCGGGACCGCTCCGTATCGACGACAAACGAGTCGCCGACCACGAATGCGACCTGCTCGCCATCCGGCGATATCTGGGCATCCGAGACGCTCTTGAAGCTAAGCGCGTCCTCGGGAGTCAGCTTTCGAAGGGGTGCCATTGCTCACCTCGGAGTTATCGACGCGCCGGATTCTACCATAGCATCTTACCTCCTCCCCCATCGGGGGAGGATTGTCGGAGATCCCGAGCCTCTCGGGGAGGAGGGGGACGAGGTTTGCTCAGCCTGGGATGAATCGAGCGACCGACCTCGCGCACCTAACCCTATAGAGGCAGTGACCGATGCCGATAACCACCGAAGCAAGACTAACGTGCCCTAGCTGCGGCGCCGAGCAGGATGTCGAGATGCCTACGGACGCGTGCCAGTTCTTCTACGAGTGCGAGAACTGCCACACCGTCCTCCGACCGAAGCCCGGCGACTGCTGCGTCTTCTGCTCCTACGCCGATACTCGCTGCCCGCCGAAGCAGGCCGCATAGAAGCTAAGAGCCAAGTCCGCGTCGAAGAAGCGGCGTCTTACCTCCTCTCCCTTTGGGAGAGGACTGAGGTGAGGGCGTCCGGTGACCACGCTGCCAAAGCAGGAGCCCCGTCCGCACCATTCGAACAGGGCTCTTGTTAAGTCGGGAGCCGCCAGCCTAGAGCCAGCTTACTTACGTTTCACGCTTTACGTTTTCGCCCTACTCGCACTTGTTGTACCCGCAGTCGAGGCAGCGGACGCAACCCTCCTGGTAGATCAGGGAGCCCGTGCTGCACTCGGGGCACCTGGTCGCGCTGACCTTCGTGCGGCCGTGTGACCCGTTGCCGTTCGACTTCGTGGATTTCGGTGCGAAGAGTCCGAGCTGTGCCGTCGAGTCGTCGCTCGGCTCTTTGGCCGACTCGCCTCCGGCCGGCGAATCCAGGTGTCGCGCCAGCACCTGGGCCACGGCGTCCGGGGCCGAGCGGACCAGGTTTCCGCCGTCCCACACCGGCTCGTCGGTGATCCCTCTGAGGTGCTCGATGATCTGCGCGGGATCGACGCCCGCGCGCAGCGCCATCGTGCTCAAGCGCGTGATCGCCTCGAGGTGTGCGGACTCCGTGCTTCCTGCTTTGCCCAGCGACGCGAAGACCTCGAAAGGCTTCCCGTCGTCGTCGTAGTTGACCGTCACGAACAGGTTGCCCTGCCCGGTGCGCACCCGCTCGGTGACACCCCGGATGATCTTGGGACGCTGTCGCTCGATCAGCACGTCCTTCGAGACCACCTCGATCTCCTCGGTGGTTGGGCTCTCTTCCGCGTCGGCCTCGGCGCCCTTCGTCAGCACCTCCGCCTGGCGGCTACCGGCGCGGTATACCGTGATCCCCTTGCAGGCCAACTCCCACGCCAGCATGTAGGCGCGCCGGACGTCGTCCTCGGTGGCGCTATTGGGGAAGTTGATCGTCTTCGAAATGGCCGCGTCGACGCTCTCCTGGAACACCGCCTGCATCCTGACGTGCATTTCCGGCGAGATGTCGGCCGACGTAACGAAGACCTGCTTGGCCCAGTCCGGCACGTCGCCGCGCGTTTGGAGGGAGCCGCCGTCGGCCAGGTATTCCATCAGCTCCTTGCTGTGGAACCCGCCGTCGCGGGCCGCCTCTTCGAAGCCCCGGTCGACGTACGTCAGGCTCTCGCCGCCGAGGATGTTGTGCTTGTGGTACGACAGGGCGAACAGGGGCTCGATACCGCTGGAGCAGCCCGCAATCATCGAGATCGTGCCTGTGGGAGCGACCGTCAGCCGGCAGGCGTTGCGCATCTTCGGTTGCCCGGGCTCGTCGTAGATGCTCCCCTCGTACGCGGGAAAGACGCCCCGTTCTTCGGCCAGCTTTTCCGACGTCGCGTCCGCCTCGTCCCGGATGAACCGCATGATCTTGCGGCCCAGCTCGAGCCCGTCCTCCGAATCGTAGGGGACGCGCAGCTTGACCAACATGTCGGCAAAGCCCATCACCCCCAGGCCGACCTTCCGAGTGTCGTAGGTCATGTCCTGGATCTTGTCGACGGAGTAGGAGTTCGCGTCGATGACGTTATCAAGGAACCGGGTCGTCGTGTGGACCACGTCGCGAAGGTGGTCGTAGTCCACAATCAAATCCGCTCGTCCTGAGCCCGTCGAAGGATTCCGCTCAGCTAGGAAATGTGCCAGGTTGATGGAGCCCAGGTTGCACGACTCGTAGGGCAGCAACGGCTGCTCGCCGCACGGGTTGGTCGCCGTCATCCGCCCGATGTGGGGCGTCGGGTTCCGGTGGTTCACCCAGTCGAGGAAAATCACGCCCGGCTCGCCGTTGCGCCACGCGCCGTCGACGATCTTCGTGAAAACCTCGCGGGCATCCATGCGGCCGACCTCCACGATCGGCGAGTCAGGGAGCCTGGGGTCTTTCTTGGCTCTCAGCGGGTAGTCGGTGCCGGCCTTCACGGCCTCCATGAACTCGTGGCTTGCCCCGACCGAGATGTTGAAGTTGTGGATGTCGCCTTCCTGGCGCTTGCAGTCGATGAACTCGAGGATGTCAGGGTGGTGGACGTCCATGACGGCCATGTTGGCGCCGTCCCGCTTGCCGCCCTGGGTCACCAGCTTGGAGACCGAGGACAGGTGCTTCAAGACCGCGACGGGCCCGCAGGCCTTGCCGTGGGTAGTCGAGATGTTAGCGCCCTTGGGCCTGATCTCGGACAGGGCGAAGCCGGTGCCGCCACCGAACTTCTGGACCATGGCCATCTCCTTGGCCGTGGTCATGATCTCTTCCATCTTGTCTTCCAGCCCCATCACGAAGCAGGCCGACAGCGTCCCGGTGCCTTCGCCGTTGGGCTGCTGGATACCGGCGTTCATCAGCGTCGGCGAGTTGGGGACGAAGTCCAGCGTCGCCATGACGTCATAGAACTTCTCTTCCCACTCGTCGGCCTCGGCCTCGGTGGAATATTTGCTCTCCGGCTCGGCGATAGCGTGGGCGACTCGACGCAGCAGCTGCTCGGGCGTCTCGACGATTTTGCCGTCGTCGTCCTTGCGCAGATAGCGCTTCTCCAGGACAACCCGGGCGTTGTCCGAGATCTCGACTCGCGGCGTCGAAGCACCAGAGTGGCCGTCAAGTTGGGCCGTCCCAGGAATACTTCTCGTGCCGCTGTCGATGTCTACCATAGCCTCGCTCCTGCTTCTAGTTTAGCGATTGTTGTATCGCTACGGCCCGCTGGCCTTTTGGCCGATAGCTTAACACAAAACAGAACAACTGGTCTAGTAGGGGTTAATCCGTACCCTGTACCCTCTACCCTGTACCCCGATCTATCCCCCCGGCTCCCACCTTCGGCTTCGCCGGCCGCCCCCTCCGCCTCCGGCGCGGCATGATCTGCTCGTCCTCGAGGAAGGAGAGCTGGTTGCTAGGCTCGGTGACTTCCTCCGGCTCCAGCAGCGCCTCGACCTCTTCCTTGAACGTCTCGATGTCCTTGAAGTCGCGATAGACGCTCGCGAACCTTATATAGGCCACCCGGTCGAGGTTCTTGAGCCGGTCCATCACCATCTCGCCTATCGCTCTCGACGGAATCTCGGCCCGGCCCGACTCCACCAGGTCCGTCTCGACTTCCTGCACCAGCTTGTCGACGCTTCCGGTTGGCAGAGGACGCTTGGCGCAGGCCTTGTTGAGCCCGGACCAGAGCTTGTCATGGTCGAACTCCTCACGTCGCCCGTCGCCCTTCGACACCATCAGAACCCGGGTCTGGACCCTCTCGTAGGTCGTGAAGCGCACAGCGCACTTCATGCACTCGCGGCGGCGGCGGATGCCGTCTCCGGAGTCCCTCGAATCGATAACCTTGGAGTCGTCGTGGTTACAGGAAGGGCAGTGCATAGACTGGCCGGCAGGCCACTATATCGTGGGGGTTCGTAGATAGTACCGCTAGATGTTGTGCAAGGTCAAGGGTATTTTCGCCGATTTTGAGGCGATTTGACCGTGGTCCGACGGGCTCGCCACGAACGGGACTTTAAGTCCGCTCACCCCCGGATCGAGTCCGGGGCAAGCTCTGAGATTCGAAGGGTCGCGCTACGGTGGCTTGTACCAGGGCAGCAGCCTCCGAATGATCTCGACGTGGTCCGGGACCCGGCGCTCGAGGTAACAGTCTCTCAGGTAGCCGTGCGCCCGGGCGCCGGACGGGCTGTAGAACCCTTCGCGCCTGAGCGCAGCCAGGAGTTCGCGGAACATGGGAGGCTCTTCGCCCCTCTCGACCGCCAGCTCCCATTGGAGGTGGTACTTGTCGACCTGTTCCTCGACTATTAGCTGGGCGCGCTCCGCGGCGAGCTTCCTTTCGAGGACCCGCAGACGGCCCATCACGGGTGCTGCGGGTTCTTGGAGTACCAGAGGTGGTAGGAGTCGTCGAGGCGTTCGACCCTCTTGCCTACCTCCGCAAGGTCACCGGACTTGATGCCGAAGCCGTAGGCTACCTGGGCGGCGCGCAGGCGAACGTACGGATCGGGGTCCTCCATGGACTCGGCGAACACGATCAACGCCTTGAGCTTCAGCCCTTTTAACTCGGTGTCGGCAAGCTCGGCGGCCTCCTGACGCCGGCGTTCGAGCTCCTCACGGAAATCGGGGTCGTTCATCCACCGGTAGAGGGTGGTGCGCCCGACGCTGGCCAGCCGAGCCGCCTCCGACAGCGACTTGGGGGAGACCAGGTAAGGCAGGGCCGTGAGCTGCTTGTCAGATAGGGGGGGCTGTTTTTCTGCTCCGTTCTGCTCCATATCGCTCCTTTCCTATCTGGTGGGCCGGTGCATCGGGCTGGGAAACTGTTCTACTCTCCCTATCTGGCGGCGGAACACCGGTGTTTCGAATTGGTCCGTTTTGTTTCGTTTTGTTTCACCTCCAAAATCCGTTTCCAAAGACAAAGGGACAGGCCCGGGGTCTGTCCCTCACAAATACAGTAGTACATCCGTTCTAGGATGTCAAGTGCAGCCAGCGGTCACCTCACTGACGTTGTTTCGCTGAGAGCCTCGTCATTCCGGCGAAAGCCTGCCCCGACGAAAGTCGTGGGCCGGAATCTAGAGAACCTGACCTGGAGCGCCGTTCCACTACGCCCACGCCAGACGGCCCCCCGTCACTCCCGCGGGAAAGCTGGAATCCAGAGACCTGACCCGGAGCGCGCTAGTCCACCACCGCCCATGCGAGTCAGCCACTCCGTCATTTCGGACCACGCCGGATTTCAGCGGAACTTGACCCAAGAGTATCGCCGACCATGAGCCCGCGCGGACAGCCACGCAGGCTATTCCGCTGTGGGCGGAGTGTGAGAACCCTGATTACGTCGAAGAGGCCTGCCACTCTTACGGCAACGCACGCCCTTTGTGCAAAGCCTACTAACGAAGAACGGTTAGACGCTTGATCTCCCGATGCTGAACGAAAAGAGATCTGCTTCGACTGCTAGCCAGCGTCGGTCAGTATGGGTTGGTATCGAGGAGTATATAGAAGTGTCCTTCGCACTCCGGAGCCACGCAGGTCGCGGACTGGTATTTGGCTTGCTGGCCAAAGCCATATGTTTCGTCGGATTCGTCTTCGACGATCTCGATCTTCTTGAACTGCGACGGAATGGCGACTCGGAACATTGTGCTACAGTCCGGGCACGAAACCCATACTTGATTGGTGAGCGAACTTGGCTCCTGCTGGCTGAGCATCAGCGATCCTCCGTCGTGTCTTTCAGAATGTCATTTTCTCCGAGTACGTTGCTTCTGATGATGTTGGCGGTAGTCAAGTTGGAACCAACTACATTGTCCCAATGAACCCGAGACTTGGCTGCCGCAGGTAGGTTAGATCTAATCTCCCCACCGGGGAAATCTCCGGACGAGACGGCCCCTATTAGGCTCTCCAAGCCGGCTCGATAGTCGGACCTGAAGTCTGCGTATACTTTGTCGCGCAAGAAAGGTGGAATGTCACAATCCCGGTAGAGAACAGGAACGACTGTTACGTTTCTTTGAGAGAATTCCTTGTTCAGAGCGACTCCTATTTCACGGGTCACCCACTCCGACTTGGCAGAATTGGGCGAAAGGATCACCACAAAGTGATCGTTCTTGAGAATCGCATCTCCGATTCTCTCTGTCAACGAATCGCCTGGAAGCATCTCACCATCGTCGTACCAAGTACTGATGCCATTATCCTGGAGATCGCGAACTAGTTGTTCGACGAACCCTCGATCGGAGCTGCTGTAGCTAACGAAAACCGACATAGTCAAATCCTCTGGGACCGCTGGTATGATATCAAACGGAGGGGTGTTGCTGAGCCAGGCTCGCCGGCTACTCTATCAGTTGGTCTTCCGGCGCGCGCCAAGATCCGGAGAACCTGACGTGAGAGCACGCTGACCAACAGCCCACCAGGACAGCCGCGCGCTATTCCATCAGAACGATCCCGCCCACGATCCCCAGCCCAGCCGACGCGAACACTCTTTAGGTTGTGGGGTGCGACTCTGACGGTGTCTGCCTTCGCCATTTGCCTTAGTTTGGGCTCTCGCCAGCGCCGCCCTTTTGGAACGGAGTCTTCCCGAAGTTCGTACTATACAATTCGTTGTAAGTCATGCCACCAAGCCTAACTCAAACCGACAAAACCTAGCTGGAGGCGAAGAAGAATGCCTTATCTTGTAGAGCCGCAGACGGGCGAGGTAACCGAAATTCAACCGAGCACGTTTCAAGAACTCGGCCTAAAAGAGCGACAAGATTTGGAGGAGTGGGTAATCAGGAACCCAGCGATCCTTGGAGAGCCGCTTTTGGTCATCACCTCGGAGTACGAGGGGTTTGACCAAACACAAGAACGGCTTGACGTCCTGGCGATTGACAAACAGGGGAAGCTGGTTGTTGTTGAGCTAAAGACCGATGACTCCGGTCCCACGGTTGAGCTTCAGGCCATCAAATATGCGGCGTATTGCTCGACCCTAAGAATATCCGATGTCGTCGAGATGTTACGCGACTTCGAAGAGAACCGGGGAGCTGAACTCGGCGCGGAGGAGGCCGAGGAGAGGATACGAGCGTTCGTCGACAACGAAGAATTCGAGGACTTAGACTCGGTTCCCAGAATCATATTAGCTGCGAAACGGTTCAGGCCAGAAGTGACCTCGTCGGTACTATGGCTGACCAACTCTTTCGAGGGCTTGGACATTTCATGCGTACGGCTGGACCTCATTCGAGTCGACGACAAGTTGGTTCTCGTGCCTAACGTGATCGTTCCCCTTCCTGAAGCCAAGGACTTCGAAGTGCGACGGCGCCAAAAGGAGGCAGACGCGACGAAGACAAGCGCGTTGAATCGTCGCGATCAGCAGTTCTTCTCAAAGCTGTTGGAGAGCTTCAGAGACACAACACAACGGAAGGCGTTGCCGCAGTCATGGCTCAATCTGCCGTCGGGTAAGTCCGGGATCGAGTTCGCGTGGGCCTTTAGAGGAAGGCCAAGGAGCATGTTCAGCGTAGCGTTGGAGTTCAAAACGGCGTCGCCAGAAGACAACCGCAAAGGAATGGAAGCTATCCAGGAACGAGCGAGAGAATTTCGGGAACTTATAGGTGAGGAGCTAGAGTTCACGTACCCATTCGGCCGCAACGGTGCTCGAATCATATCGACCTTCCAAAGTGCCGCATCGGAAGAGTTGGAAGATTGGGCCGTGAAGACAATGCGGAAGTACATCACGCATTTCAGCCCTTTGCTCTAGTGGCGGGTGCGGATGACCCGACCACCCGAACCTTATCTCCACTGGCCTATTCTCATGGTGCCCCGCGTCAATCACTTGGAACGAAAGCAATTGCTGCCGATGGCACAACAAAGGCTGAAACAGATCGCCGACTACTACAAGAACGTGGTCCCTGGTCACAGGTATTTGAAGTGGGATTTAGGCGGTGTAGGCCGAGATCGATTGGAACAGGCGGTCGACGATCGGCAACCTGCGTTGCAGCTGGGGCTTGAACTGGACTCACATTTCCTTTACGAGGCTCAGGGTTTCCTCAAGATGGGCCTTGTCAATCTGCTATGTCACAAGTTTTTGTTGGGGGGTGGTTATGTCTCATGGGCGGGAGTTACTCGCTACTACAGCGCGTTCTACGCCGCACATTCTTTGCTGCGCCTGGCTGGGAAGGCGATAGTCAATGTGGAATGGCCACTGGCAACCTTGCTCGGCAAAAAGTCCAAACCGTTGGTGCTTCAACTCGAGAGGACCAAAACTTCCCGCGATTACAGGCTGAAACGATCTCGAGGTAGCCAGCATAAGGTCGCCTTCAACGAACTGGCAAAGACGTTCCCGGATATGTTCCAACCGGAACACGGCGAGTGGCTACGAGAAGCCAGGTCGGATGCCAATTATGATCTCCTGGTACCAGCTCAAACGGGGGATCCCGGCGAGATGAAGCTGGCCCAAGACGCCTACAGGCACGACTTTGCCGACAGCCATTACGGGGAGGACTGGAACGAAGAAGCCGCTGAGTACTTGAACAACGAATACATGAGCTACGGCTACGAGGAGCACGCGGTCGCGGAATGGCTGAAGTATTCGGTCAACGCAATGACCGAGGTTGGACTCGTTTCGGCGTTCAAACCTGCATTCGCGAGGTACTTCATGAACGTCCGCGAATCGCTGTCCAATCTCGGTACAAAAGAAACTCTCCAGCAATTGGTCAAGTCTTGGATCGATGACAGCGTTGCGAGACTGAGCTAGCTGCGAAAGACCTGGGTCCCCGCCTGCCGTTGACCATGACGTTCCGAAGCCTTGAACAGGTGTGCGCTTCGATTCAGGGCTTCTGGATTCCGGCGTGCGCCGGAATGACGGACTGCTTGCCACCAGCTAGCCTCTCCATCCTTCGCGTCCCTGCGCCTCCGCGTTGACTCTTCTCCCGCCGGGGAGATCCGCGCCCTGCGTGGTTTCCGTGGTGAGTCCCCCGCAAACAGAGAAGGGGCCCCGATTGCTCGAGGCCCCTTCTCCGAGGAGGATTGAGTCGTAGTGTGCGGACTAGCTTGCGGCGGGGACCTTCTCTTTTTCGGCGTGGCCGTTGGTCCGGTACTTGGACAGGCGCCGGAGGAACGGCGGCAGGTCTAGCTCTGAGTCCCCGTTGGCCAGGGCTTCGAGGAGCATGTCGTTCAGGTTGTCTTCCTTCTCCTGGATGGTCTCGGACGTCGGGAACCCGGTCGCGATCACTGTCAGCTTGATCTCGTTCTCCATCTTGGGGTCGGAGGCCATGCCGAAGATGATGTTGCAGTCCGGGTCGACGACGCGCTGGATGACCTCGGCCGCCTCGTGCAGCTCCGTCAGCTTGAGGTCCGAGCCGCCCGTGATGTTGAACAGCACGCCGGTCGCGCCCTCGATCGAAACGTCCAGCAGCGGGTTGGAGATGGCCTGCTGCGCCGCCTCTTTGGCGCGGTCCTCGCCCACTCCGTAGCCGATGGACATCCACGCCGGGCCCGCTTCGCGCATGACCGCCTGGATGTCGGCGAAGTCGAGGTTGATGTCGCCGGGCACGGCGACCAGCTCGGCGATGGACTGCACTCCAAGGCGCAGTACGTCGTCGGCCATCCTGAAGGCGTTGTCGGCGGTGATTTCTTCCTGGCAGATGACATGCAGGCGCTCGTTGGGGATGACCAGGAGCGTGTCCACGTTCTCCTTCAGGCGGACGATCCCCGCCTCGGCCGTCCGCAGACGCCGGACGCCCTCAAAGCCGAAGGGTGTCGTTACGACGCCCACGGTCAGAGCCCCCGTCTCCTTGACGATCTGGGCGATTACCGGCGCGGCTCCCGTGCCGGTCCCTCCACCCATGCCGGCCGCGACGAATACCATGTCGGCCTCGCGGACCGACTCGAACAGGTCTTCACGACTCTCCTCGGCGGCCTTGGCGCCCAGGTCCGGATTGCCTCCGACGCCCTTGCCCTCGGTGAGAATGTCGCCGATGCCGACTCTCAGAGGCACGTCGCAGAGCAACAGCGCCTGGGTGTCGGTGTTGACGACCATGTACTCGATTCCGGGAACACGCTCCCGGAACATTCGGGAGACGGCGTTCGAGCCTCCCCCGCCGACGCCGATGACCTTGATGCTGGCACTCGTGTTGTGCTCGCTGTGATTCACTACCATTCTCAAGTCCTCCCTTTTTTCGCGGCGAAGGGGGTTATGGCCATCATCCGGCTGAGCCGTCCCATTAGGTCGGCCATGAAGCCCTTCGAGCCTGCTTGCGTTGCTCCGTTAGTTGCGCCGTTTACTCGGTGAGGTTCGGGTACGTACTCCGTAGCGGCCCAGAGAAGGATCCCGACGCCCGTCGCGTAGAGGGGTTGTTTAAGCTCGTCCGGCACCCAGCCCGCGCCGTTGGGCGATCCGAGACGGACGGGTATCCCGACAGTCCGCTGCATCAGAGGTGCGAGGCCGGGCAAGTTGGACGCACCGCCCGTCAGGACCAGGCGAACGTCTGACGGATCGCCCAGCTCTGCCTCGTCGACCTTCAACTTGATCAGCCTGGCCAGCTCCTGGGCGCGCTCCCTTGTGAGCTGGCAGATCTCCTGCCGCTTGAGCTTGAGCTCGACGTCCCGTCCGATTACCGGCAACGAGATATCCTGAGCCGCCTCGACTGGATGGACCTCCGCGCTGGCGTATACCAGCTTCGCGTTCTCCGCGGCCTCGTATGGCGTGTTGAAGGTCAGGGCGATGTCGTTCGTGAACTGGTACCCGCCGACCGGCACGACGGCCGAGTAGCTGATGCGGCCGTGCTTGAAGCCCACCAGGTCGGACGTCCCTCCGCCGATGTCGACGAGCATTGCGCCCCGTTCCTTCTCGCCCGCGGTCAGGACGGCCAGGCCGCTGGCCAATGGCTCGAGGACCAGGCTTTCGACCGACAGGCCGGCGTTCTCGACGGCCTGTACCAGCTTGCCGATAAAGGTGGCGCCGCCGGTGACGAGATGAGTCTCGGCCTCGACCTCGTCGCTGTGCATGCCCATCGGATGACGTATGCCGTCCTCGCCATCGAGCGAGTAGCTGGTCCTGATGGCGTGGATAATCTTGCGTCCCGGCGAGGCGAAAGAGCTGTCGAGGGTCTCGGGAAAGTTCAGGAGGTCGTCGGCCGTTATCACGCCGATCTTGCCCACCGAGTCCAGCTTGTCCTTCCGGTTCTCGAACCCTACGTGGGAGCCCGTGACGCCGACGAACGCGGACTCGATAGGCTCGCCGATTGCCTGCTCGGCCTCGGCGATGGACGCCCGGACGCCCTCCTCCGTTACGGCAACGTCCCAGACGTTCCCCTTCCGGAGGCCGTCGCAGGGCACGGTATTGTGCGCCAGGACCTCGATATGTTTCGCGCTGATTTGACGGCCGACGATCGTGCAGACCTTCGTCGTGCCTACGTCGATGGCCGTGATTAATTCGCTGTGTGCCATCATACGGTCCGCTCCGTTAAGAAATTGTTCCCTCATCAGACTGCCAGCCTCTCAGCCACCCGTAGCTTCGCGCTCCTGCTTCTCGGGTTGGAGCGTACTTCGTCGGCCGAGGGCTTTGTCACGCCTCTTCGAATCAGCTTCAACCGGGCCGGATGGTCACATACACATACTGGAATGCCGGGCGGACAGACACACGATGACGCTTGGTCCCTCATGAATCTCTTGACCAACCGGTCCTCTAAAGAGTGGTAGCTGATGACCACCAACCTTCCGCCAGCGCCGAGCACCTCGACGGCCTGTTCCAGTCCCAGCCGAATGTTCTCGAGCTCCCGGTTCACCGCCATCCGGAGAGCCTGGAAGGTCCGCGTGGCCGGATGGACCCGGCTCTTGCGTCGAGACCCGCTGGCGCTCGAAATAACCTCGGCCAGCTCGGTCGTGCTCTCGATGGGCCTTGCTCTCACGATAGCGGCCGCGATGCGACGCGCATTCCGTTCTTCGCCCAACCGAGAGATCGTCTCCGCGAGGTCTCGCTCCGGATACTCGTTGACCACGTCGCGGGCCGTCAGTTCCTGGCGAGCGTCGAATCTCATGTCGAGCCGCCCCTCGCGGGAGAAGCTGAAGCCTTTTTCAGCCTTTTCGAGCTGCAAAGAGGAAACCCCCAGGTCGAACAGCACGCCATCGGCGGGCTTGAACTGCTGTCTTTCGGCCAGTTGCAAAAGGTCGGTGTAGCTGCCCAGGACTGTTTTCACTCGATCACCGTAAGGTCTCAACCTGCGCGTCGCGATCGCGAGCGCCTCGCCGTCCACCTCTATCCCCAGAACTCTCGGCGCCGGCTCGAGGGCCCCTGCCACCGCCACCGCGTGACCGCCTTCACCCAGCGTGCAATCGACGTACGCACCCTGGGGGCTGACTCTCAGAGCGGCCAGCGTCTCCTCTATCATGACCGGCGTATGGTGTGCTTCCGTGGTCGTCGGAGGGATCGCCGATCACCTCCCCAGAGTGAAGGTCGCCATCGTCGCGGCTGGTAGACCGATCGACGGCGCGGCAAGAGCCGAGAGAGTGATAGACTCTACGGGCCTCGGAATGGGCACCTTGGCAACTCTTCACCAGCACATTGGCAGTCTCCCAGAGTCGCCGGAGAGCACGCAAGGGATTATTGGTCTTTGTTTAAGACTTTTTGTAGTCCTTTTCCCGCGCAGGTCTAAGCAATGAGCGGAGACAAGCGCTCGTTTTCCGTGGCGATCCTCACAATCAGCGACGCCGGCGCCAAGGGCGAGCGTGCCGACGCCAGCGGCGACGTGATCAGCGAAATCGCGGCCCGAGAGGGCTTACGCGAGCTTGGTCGTGAGATCGTCCCGGACGAGAAAGACCAGATCTCCGAGAAGCTGGTCGAGTGGTGCGACGGCGGCGAGGTCGACGTGGTGATCACCACAGGCGGGACGGGTCTCGGACCCCGCGACGTCACGCCAGAGGCTACCAAGGCCGTGCTGGATTTCGAGGTGCCGGGGATCGCCGAGGCGATGCGCGTTCAGACGCTCAAGAACACCCCGCTGGCCATGCTAAGCCGGACGGTCGCGGGTGTGCGGTCGGGGTGCCTGATAGTCAACCTGCCGGGCAGCCCCAAAGGGGTCCGCGAAACCCTCGAGGTGGCCATCGAGGCGATCCCTCACGGCCTGGAGATGATTCAGGGCTGGCGGGGGCATCCGCGACACTGAGCCGGGCAGGGCGGGTCTCAAGGATCCATGGATTCCGGCGTTCGCCGGAATGACGGACTAGGAGTTGTTGAAGTTGAAGCCCAGAGGGTCTTCGTCGAATTCCATGCTTTCGAGGGCCGCTTCAGCGGCCTGTTCCAGGGACTCGTCACCGATGGTCTTGCACCGCTCGAGGGCCCGTTTCGCCAACGGGCCTCCCACCGTGCCCAACGCCTTGACGGCCGCCAGCTGGACCTGGTGGTCTTCGTCCTGGACCGCCTCGATCAGATAGGGGACCGTCGATTCGTCGCCTAGGTTTCCTGCCGCGCCGACGGCCTCGTATCGAATAGCAGGCGACTCGTTGCTCATCTCAGCATGCAGAGTGGACAGCCATTGCAGGTTCGACGTCTGCCCCATGGCGTAGATCGAGCTCTGTCTCAGCGCCTGGTCTTCGCTCCGGTGAGCTTCCCGGATGATCTCCTCGGTCTTCGGAATGTCGTAGAAGGCAACAGACTCGATCGCACGGCGCTTCACGTCGATGTCGATGTCGACGTCCTCACCGTTTATCGCTCCCACCAGCGCGTTGAGGACCCTATCCGCATCACGGGATAGGAGTTTGCCTTCCTGTGCCAATGAAGCGAACCTGCCGAGGGACATGGCGGCGGCCGCTCTCACTCTGGGCGCCGGGTCACTCTTTAATAAGGCAATCAGGGGACGGATATTCGTTCGGTCGTCGGTCTCCCACAGACCTCGGGCCGCGTTCTCGCGCACTTCGTCGTCAGAATCTTCGAGGGAGGCACGGAAGACCGCGCTGAAGTCTAGCTCCAGGTTGTCTTCGCAAAGCTCCACGAGCTGGCCTATTACCAGCCGCCGGCGTTCGTCGCCGACCGAAGCCCACGCGACCTTGAACTCGAACAGCTCATCGGACGTCAGCCCGGAAAGCTGGAGCAGCTCCGAGTACTTGGGCCGGTCGCCTTCCGTGGCTATCTGTCCGAGGAAGTCCGCAAGGGCCAATGGCTACTCACTAGTCGAACTGGGCATGGGATCCGGTTTGCCGCGCCTGAGGTGAATCGTGGCGGCACCGACCCAGATGGTTCGAAATTACGGGAGTTTAACTTGGCTTGTCAAGTCGCGTCCTCATCACGGAAGGGTCCTTCGATTTTCCTTGAAATAACTAGACGCAATGTCATGTCGAGGCTCCGCGAGGAATCTAGGCGGTCATCATCAACCAACGTTGGCTCACCGCAACCACTTAGATTCCTCGTCGAGGACTTCTCGGAATGACAAGAACCCTGTGGTACGCTGTGGTCCGGTCGGGTAGCCAGCGCGTGAGTTGTGCGCCGTACCGGAGGTTTCTTGACCACTCAGCGAAAACGTACGCGGAAGCCGAAGGTCGCCCCGGACGACGTGATGAAGCTCTTAGGGCAAGAGTACGGTCCCTTCGAGTGGGAGCCTCGGTACGACCCGGCCTCGGAGCTCGTCTACACAATCCTCTCGCAGCACACGTCGGACATTAACTCGAAACGGGCCTTCGACGGCTTGATGGGAAGGTTCGGGTCGCTCGAAGCAATTGCAGGCGGTTCAGTCGAGGAGATCGAGGATGTGATCAGGACGGGCGGACTCGCCCGTGTCAAGGCGCCGCGAATCAAGGCCATCTTGCAGGAGGTGAAGCGAGACGTCGGTTCCTTCGATCTGTCGTTCTTGGGTGAAATGCCCCTCGACGAGGCCAAAGCCTGGCTCAAAAGACTCGATGGCGTCGGGCCCAAGACAGCGGCCAT
This sequence comes from Dehalococcoidia bacterium, assembly GCA_965248605.1. Classification (GTDB taxonomy): domain Bacteria; phylum Chloroflexota; class Dehalococcoidia; order Lucifugimonadales; family CAUZJF01; genus CAUZJF01. The sequence continues at coordinate 2,499,240 of CBDFJV010000007.1, read as the reverse complement.
CATCCTCTGCTTCTCCCTGGGGATGCCGGCGATGCCGGTTGACACACATATCTTCAGGGTAGCGAAACGTTTGGGGTTCATCGGCAAGAAAGTGACCGCCGACCAGGCCCATGACATCCTGGAACCGATGGCCCCCGGCGAAGACGTATTCGCTTTCCACCTGTACCTTATCAACCACGGGCGCAAGGTCTGCAAGGCTCAGCGACCCCGTTGCGGCGAATGCGTCCTTGCCTGGGGCTGCCCGTCGCGCTCCAAATTCCAAAAGCAGGAACGCGTCGGGTCTCCGAGGCGTCGGAAGGCCCGTACCGTACCGGTAGCGGGAGCCTGAGCCGAGGAAGGGTTGTCCAGACCGGTATAATATGAAGATGCGGACGGCGACAACCGAGTCAGCCGTCGCCGTGGCTAGGCTACGGTAGAAAACGAACCGCCTGGACTAGGACGGCTTTCCGGACCTTCTAACTCGCCGACATAAGACCTCCCTACTACTTGAACAGCCTGTCGCTGGGGTATATTGTTCGACGGTAGACCTGTTCCGAACACACCTACGAATTTCCTCATCTTCACGTTGGGCGACAGCGTATAAGCTCTCGCCGGACAGCAGAGAAGCCCAAGAATCCACAAGCGAGGCGGCCAAATGGAGCGTCCCGGTCAGCGTCCAGAAGTTGTGAGATATCGAGAGACCAGGAAGGCGATCGAGAAGGCGCGGGCCATCCGCATCTTCGTGTCCCACATTATTGCCTACGTTATCGGCAATATCTTCCTGGCCGTCTGGAACGGTCTCACCTACTACGTTTTGGAAGACGATACTCTCTCGTTCTATCTTCCGCTCCTCTTCTGGGGCGTCGGCGTGATCATTCACTACCTCCAGAGCGTGGCGCTCTTCGATAACTGGTGGGAGCGCGACGAAGGTCTCATCGACGAGCGCCTGGAGGGCTAGCCCCTCCCGGTCTCCCCGGCGGTTCCGGGCGCTGTCGCGTACGTAGTCGCGCCTGCTCAAGCCGACAAACTAGCCCGCCGCCCCTTGCACTTTCACAAGCCTCGACGCCTGGACTCACCACGGCTATAATGTTGGGCGACATTAGCCTACTTTATCGAGGCCCATTGCGATGGAAAAGCTCCGCGTCCTTGTCGCCGACGACAAAGAGTTCATGCGGGTCGCGTACAAGCGCATCCTGGAGACTCAGGAGCATATCGAGGTAGTCGGCATGGCCTCGGACGGTGAAGAGGCGGTCCGGCTAGCGGCCGAGTTTCAACCCGAGGTCGCGATCCTCGATGTTCGGATGCCCAGAATGACGGGTATCGAGGCTTCACAGAGGATCACGGAGCAGAAGCCCGGCACCGGAATCGTCATCATCTCCCATTACGACGACACCGAGTACATCCTCGAGTTCCTCAAAGACGGTCCTGAGGGCAAGGCATATATGCTCAAGACGTCCGTCGACGACATCGACGAGCTTATCCGTGCCGTCCATGCCGTATCGCAAGGTCAGACGGTCCTCGACCCGAGTATCGTCCAGCGGCTGGCGGGCCTCCATGCAGTACAGACCGGCTCGCCCGTGTCTGATCTCACGGAGCGCGAGCGAGAAGTCCTCTCGCTCATGGCCAAGGGATATAACAACGCGGCGATTGCCGAGGAACTAGTGGTCGAAGAGCGTACGGTGGAGAACCACACCAACTCCATCTATGCGAAGCTGAACCTGACCAAGTCACCCGGGTACCACCGGCGCGTCCAGGCCGTGCTCGCTTTCGTAACCCAGAGCAGCGCGACGACGACCGCGCGCTAGCGGTGGCGGCGTGCCTCCGCGTTCCGCCACAAATGGGCGTTAAGCCCACAACGGCCGCGCTCCCTGGACTTCGGTTCCTTGACAGCTAGCTTGTGGATTGCTACGATTCGTGGGCGTCTCATGCCTCCGCAAAGGTAGCGACGCCACCCCTGCCGCTGTACTGGAGGCCGCACCACTTGTCTTTCGTTGAAACCCTCCGTTGTCGAGGCTGTGCCAGGGAGTACCCCGTCGAGCCGCTCAACGTCTGTGAATTCTGCTTCGGGCCCCTCGAGGTCTCTTACGACTACGACTCCATGGCCCGGACGGTGAACAGGAAGAGGATCGAAGATGGGCCCAACACGATGTGGCGTTACCACGATTTCCTGCCGGTAAACCCGGACGCCGTGGTGGACATTGGCACCGGGTTCACGCCTCTGCTCCGGGCGGACAATCTCGGACGCGCGATCGGCCTGGAACACCTGTACATCAAGAACGACAGCGTGAACCCTACGTTCTCGTTCAAGGACCGGCCCGTCTCGGTCACGGCCTCGAAGGCGGTGGAGTTCGAGTTCGAGACTCTTGCCTGCGTTTCGACGGGGAACCTGATGGGCTCGGTAGCGGGCCACGGCGCCAAGGCCGGGATGAGGACGATGGTGTTCTTTCCAGCCGACCTCGAAAAGGGCAAGATCCTCAACGCCGCGATCTACGGGCCCACCCTTGTCGCGGTTGGGGGCACGTACGACCAGGCCAACAGGCTGTGTAGCGAGCTCGCCGACGACCTGGGCTGGGCCTTCGTGAACATCAACATGCGCCCGTTCTACGCCGAGGGCAGCAAGACCCTTGGATACGAGGTGGCCGAGCAGCTGGGGTGGCGTGCGCCCGACAACTGCGTAGTCCCCGCCGCTTCGGGCGAACTCCATACCAAGATATGGAAGGGACTGCAGGAGTTCGGCGACATCGGGCTGATCGAGAATGTCAATACCCGGATGCACCTGGCGCAGGCCGAGGGTTGCTCCCCGATCGTCGAGGCGTTCGATCTCGGCTCAGACCAGGTGCGACCGGTGAAGCCTGACACGATCGCCAAATCGCTAGCCATAGGGGACCCTGCGGCCGGGCCCTTCGCCCTCGAGACGCTGAAGCAGACGGACGGGAAGGGCATAGCTACTCCAGAGGATGAGGTAGTGACGGGAATCAGGCTGCTCGCCGAGACTGAAGGGATTTTCACCGAGACCGCTGGCGGCGTGGTGATCTCCGGACTCAAGCGACTCGTCGACCGAGGGGACATCAAGTCGGACGAGGTGACGGTCGCGTTCATTACCGGCAACGGCTTGAAGACCCAGGAAGCGGTCGAACACATCGTGGACCCCGTGTTCATAGAGCCAACGTACCAGTCGTTCGAGGAGGCCATGGCGAAGCATGACGGATGGCGTCGGCGATGAGTTCGCGACGAGTCAAGTTCACGTACTCGGAAAAGCTGATAACGGAGCCCGTCATCTACGAGCTCGGCCACAAATTCAAGATCGTGACGAACATTCGTCGCGCCGACGTTCGAAAGGATGTTGGGTGGGTGGTCCTAGAACTGGTAGGCGACGACGATGAGATCGATAAGGGATTGGAGTGGGTCGCCTCTTCGGGAGTCCGTGTCGACCCCGTTACCGGTGACGTAATCGAAGGGTAATCTGGCAATGATGGAGGACGCAGTAGTATGAGCGTAATGGTGAGAGTTCCGACACCGCTTCGTCGGTTAACGAGCGGTCAGGACAAGGTGTCCGCTGAAGGCGATAGTCTCCGAGGTGTCATCGACTATCTTGAGGGCGAGTTCCCCGGCATGCAAGACAGGCTGTGTGACGAGACCGGCGACCTTCGCAACTTCGTGAACATCTACGTCAACGGCGAAGACGTTCGGTTCCTCGACGGGATCAACACCGAGATGAAGACGGGTGACGAAATAAGTGTTGTCCCGGCGGTGGCCGGTGGCTGAAATGGAACTGATCGACCGGGAAGAGCTCAAGGGTAAGCTCGACCGAGGCGACGACTTCAAGCTAGTCATGTGCCTCGGGGAATTCGGGTTCCTGGCCAAGCACATACCAGGCTCAATCAATCTCACCGACCCCAAAGCCGCCAAGTCGCTGCTACATCCTGAAGACGACATCGTGGTGTACTGCTCCGACGAGGGGTGCGCGGCCAGCAAGTATGCGTACTATGTCTTGACCCGCGCCGGATATCCGAGCGTCCGTCGGTACGCAGGAGGCATCGCGGACTGGGAAGAGTCCGGCTATCCACTCGAGGGAGAGTGGGTCGACGAAGGTGCTACGATTCCCTAGGCCGGTCCCCCAGGGTGGGTATAGATTGCCGTCGTGCTCCTCGTTCAGGTTCTCTGGATTCCGGCCCACGGCTTTCGCCGGGGCAGGCTTTGCGCCGGAATGACGGGCTGCCTCGAGGAATTCGGGTTCCTGGCCAAGCAGATACCAGGCTCAATCAATCTCACCGACCCCAAAGCCGCCAAGTCGCTACTCCACCCTGAGGACGACATCGTGGTGTACTGCTCGGACGAAGGGTGCGCGGCCAGCAAATATGCCTACTACGTGCTAACGCGTGCTGGATACCCAAATGTACGTCGGTACGCTGGCGGCATAGCCGACTGGGAAGAGTCCGGCTATCCACTCGAGGGAGAGTGGGTCGACGAGGGCGCCACGGTTTCCTAGACCGGTCCCCCAGGGTGGGCATGGACTGCCGGCCTGCTCCTCGTTCAGGTCTTCTGGATTCCGGCTTGCGCCGGAATGACGGGCTGCCTCGAGGAATTCGGGTTCCTGGCCAAGCAGATACCAGGCTCAATCAATCTCACCGACCCTAGAGCCGCTAAGTCGCTGCTACATCCTGAAGACGAGATCGTGGTGTACTGCTCCGACGAGGGGTGCGCGGCCAGCAAGTACGCGTACTACGTGCTTACCCGCGCCGGATACACAAATGTTCGCCGGTATGCAGGCGGCATTGCGGAATGGGAAGAAGCTGGCTACCCGCTAGAAGGAGACTGGGTCGAGTAGACCGACGCCCGCTGCACCATAGCCGGCGGATTCATTGAGTCGCTCCGCGTCCCGATAACCGTGCCAGGTGCGTCACAACGAGAGCAAACTTGAGAGTGGGTCGTCGTAGTCGATGCTTGATTCATACGAGCTAACGATCTCCGCTGTCCGTTGTAGTGCTGGGTGACCGGATGTCTGCGCCACGAGACCAAGCGAGCGGGCGGGAAAGGCTCGCCGCAGCACAGCCTCTTGCACCAGATTGGTAATAATGTGATACCGCACCGAAATAGGCTCGTTGGGGAAGCGGTTGAAGATGTGTGCGCGAACCGGCTCGTATACCCGGTGATTGGCCGGGTAGTCCTCATGGCAGTGCACGAGTTCATGGACTAGGACAGAGCAGGCATTGTCCACATCGTCTTCGATTAGGAACGTCAAGGGGTCTTTGAATGCTAAGAATTCGCTCCAAGGATGAACTGGGTAAGCCACCCACTCATTTGGGAATTCGTAGCCGAACTCCCGCAACGCGCTAAAGACCGAGTCGTTAGTCAGATCCCAAGCGCTCTGGCAGTCTGCGGCGAAGCGTTTGCCTTTCGATACATAGTCTGTTTCCCAGTCCGAATGGTGCTTATTGAAGAATTGCTCGTCCAACGCACCGGTCCAGCCGCCAATCTGTGCGTCATAAGCGGCCGAGTACCGAATGGTTAGTTGAGACATTTCACGTTCCCGAACCGTCATTCTCTTGCTGGCGGCGCGTTGGCTACTTCAGGCACGGACTTGAGCTACGTCCTCGCGGCGCCTACGATGTTCGGCAGAGTGATCGGGAGACCGACCGACAGGTCGAATGTGGTGAGGTCGACGCTCTTGAATCCAGCCAGCCGAATCGCGGACTCGATGTCCCGATTCAGGTTGCAGCCCGTGGTAGCGAATTTCCAAACTGGGTTCAACGCGTTCTCCAAACGCTGCCTGAGCCCACCTTCGGTCGCGACGTGTTCGTAGAAGTAGAAGCTGCCACCAGGCCGCAACACGCGAGCGGCCTCTGCGACGACCTCGTTGAGGTCACTGACCATGCAGAGTACCAGTGTCGTCACCACGCTATCGAAGCTCCCGTTTGGAAAGGACAGTCGCTCCCCGACGTCAGCGACGACGTCTACAGGAAAGCTCATCCTTGCCGCTTTGCGGCTTAGTCGCTTGGCCATGTGCGGATTGGGCTCGGCTATCGTCAGGCGCACGTCAGAGCTGTAGAACCCCAGATTAGCGCCGGTCCCTCCGCCGATCTCCAGAACGTCGCCTCTTGCGCGTCCTGCCGTCTGCTCACGGTATAGCTTCAGCCGGCTTTCAACACCCGCATTCAGCAGGTCATACCAAGTGGCGAACAGCCATTGACTCAGGCTCAATCTCGCCTCCGACCCTCGCTTTTGGACCATTGCACCAGGTACGTCCTTGGTTGTCAACGGGCGCTGAGCTAGCCGGCCGTCATGCTATAATCTGGCTACCTTGGAAGTCACTGAAGTCGTCCTTTGGAGTTGAAGGGGGCCGTCGCTATCGTCACCGGCGGGAGCGGCGGACTCGGCGGACGGATCAGCCGTGCTCTGGCAGCTGCTGGAAGCGTGGTTGCTCCGACCTACAACTCGAACAGAGAACGCGCCGAGGCCGTGGCCAAGGACGTAAGAGAGGAGTTCAAGGTCGAAGCCGAGGTGGTCCAATGCGACGTGACCGATCCTCTCCAGGTGCGGTCGGCTGTCTCTTAGGTGATAGAGCGGTTTGGCCGCGTAGACATCCTCGTGAACGACGCCGGCTATAACAAGTGGATTCCCTTTCCCGATCTCGACGCTCTCACGTACGAAGAGTGGAGCAAAATCCTCGACATCAATCTGACCGGGCCCATGCACTGCATCAAGGCCGTTGCAGGACCCATGGCTGAACAAGGCAGCGGCCGCATCGTCAACATAGCGTCCGTGGCGGGTCTAGGGCCGACAGGCTCGTCGATACCATATGCCGTGTCTAAGGCTGGGCTGATCCACCTGACGAAATGCATGTCGGTGGCTCTGGCTCCGGACGTGCTTGTTAACTGCGTGGCACCCGGGTATCTCGAGGGCACTCGAATGTCGAACAATCTCGCGCCTGAATACCGTGAGCGGGCGACGCAAGGGTCACTGCTGAAGCGGGCGGCCGACAAAGACGACGTGGCCGCTCAGGTAGTGGAGTTCTGTCGGACCGACAGTGTTACAGGCCAGACCCTTGTCGTCGACTCGGGGCGGGTATTTCACTAGCGCAGCTTGAGGGTGCATCGGGGAAAACCGCATAAGCATCTTAATGCTACGGTCGCCTAGCGAAGTGAACACGATTCCATTGAGGAGTGAGCCTAGTGAGCGGTGAAAGCGAAAACACCTACGACGTCGTGATCGCCGGCCAAGGCGCCTCAGCGTTCTCCGCCGCGCTCTACGCGGCGCGGTACCAGATGAAGGCCGTCGTAATCGGCGAGACGTTCGGCGGCGAGACAGCATTGGGCGGCATGATCGAGAACTACCCCGGCTACCCGGAGGTCGACGGCTTCGAGCTGATGATGAAGTTCCGCGAGCAAGCCGAAAAGTATGACGTACCGATCATCGACGACAAAGTCGCACAGATCAAGCGCGATGACCACCGTTTCGAGTCGACGACAGATGCCGGTGACACCTATATATCGTCGACTGTGATTCTTGGTGTCGGCAGGGAGCGGCGAAAGTTGGGCCTCGAGCACGAGGAGGAGTGGACCGGAAAGGGCGTCTCCTTCTGTTCCACCTGCGACGCGCCTTTGCACCGCGGAAATGAGGTGGCCGTGGTTGGGGGTGGGAATGCGGCAGTGGAGGGCGCCGTCCTGCTGAGCAAGTATGCCGAAAAGGCTTACATCATCTACCGGCAGGACGAGTTCAGACGGCCGGAGCCGGTAAACGTCCGGCTGCTAAACGAAGCGACCAACGTTGAGCAGCTCATGAGCACGAACGTGGTCGAGTTGAAGGGCGATGACAGCGGGCTCCACAGTGTCGTCATCGACCGGCCTTACGAGGGTGAAACCGAGCTGAAGGTCCACGGTATCTTCATCGAGATTGGGGCCGACCCCAGGGTCGAGCTGGCGAAGCAGCTAGGGCTCGAGCTAAACGACAAGGACGAGGTGGTGGTGGACAAGCGAATGAATACCAGCGTCCATGGAGTGTTCGGAGCCGGAGACCTGACCGACGCGTCGGGTGAGCTCAAGCAGACGGTAACCGCCGCGGCACAGGGCGCGATCGCCGCGACCTCGGCCTACGCCGATGTCGCCGAGCACCCGTCCGCATGCATGCCGCACGCGAAGGCGTACGCCCTCGCTTAGGGATTTCACGGCAGAGAGCGCTAAGAACGCAGAGGGTAGAAACTGTAGGGGCAGGTCTCAGACCTGCCCTTCTGTTTGTCTGAGGGTCCGCTAGGCCTTAGCCCGAATCCACCGACGGACAGGGATGGACGACGTGAGGACAGCGGAAGGGGGTGAGGGAGTTACAGGCGTGATGATCCGGGCTCGAATTTGGGTAGACGGGAGGTTGGCGGGCGGTCTGCAGGCGCTTTTGGGGGCACCGATGGCGGCCTACAGTGGCTGTGGCGAGCCAGATGGCGGGATAGGACACGGCAAGAGGCGCTCGCGGACTGGGCTGGCGCGAGTTTGCGGTGACGTTGGGTTGGCTGGTGGGTCAGTGGCGGACGGGCTCCGTCAGGCTGGGAGTGGAATGGCTCGCAGTCGGGCCAGGGCGCGGCTGAACTGCTCCTCCCAGGGCCAGCGCCGGGGAAGCTGCAGGGTCAATCGGCGTGCCGAGCGGGTGATCCGTCCGGCCAAGGCAAAGACCCGTCGTCTGAGGGTCTTGGTGGTCACGATCTGCTGACCCAGGCCGATGCGGGCTGTCCAGCGGGCCAGGTTGTGCGCCATCACCTGTACCGCCAGCCAGGCGCCGTTGGCGGCGAAACGGCCCGAGGGGAGATGGTTCAGCCCCACGCCGTACTTGAGGTCGCGTATCGCATTCTCGATCTCGGCGTGACGGCGATGATCGGCCTCCAGTTCCAGCGTCTCCCCGTCCCGGTCGGTGATGAAGCCGTGATAGCTGTAGGTGGCGAAGAGAGCCAGTTGAGAACAGGGCGCCGGCTTCACCCGCCGGACGATGAGCCGTACCGGCGCGGCGTCCGCCTCGGCCTGGAACGGGGTGTAGGTGGTCTCGGCCACATCGGCGGCGCCGTCCAGCCAGTAAGGAATCGGCGTCCAGCCATCTTCGGGTATCGCCTCGATGAGATTCCGCAGGCGGGCGCGCTGGCGGATGGCGATGGAGAAGCGGACATCCATCCGGCGGCAGACGGCGACCACGGCGTGGGTATAGAAGCCGCTGTCGGCCCGCACCGTGAGTTGGCCCCTGGCTCCGCAGTAGCGCACCCGCCCCACCGTTTCACGCAGGAAGTGGGCAGCGCCGCGGGCGGTGTTAGCGTCGCCGGGTCCGGCACCGGCCTTCCAGACCCGGGCCAGCATAGATGCTACCACGTAACCACCCCGACCGCATCCAAATCGCCTTCGACGACCACCGCCTGGTGGCCAATGCCGGGCTGATCCTTCCCGCCACCCTCGCCCTGCGCCTTGGCCTGCCCCAACTCCTCCGGAAGCACCTCGACCTCGGCGGCGCGCCGGGCCGGGCGAACACCGGCGACAAGATGATGACCCTGGTGGCCTCCGCCCTAGCCGGCGGAGATTGCATCGACGACGCCGATGTGCTGCGCGCCGGCGGGACCGCCCGCGTGCTCGGTTTCACGGCTAAGGCTCCCTCCACCCTGGGCACCTTCCTGCGCAGCTTCAGGTGGGGCCATGTCCGCCAACTGGACCGGGTGAGCCGCGAGTTGCTGGCCCGGGTCTGGAAGGCCGGTGCCGGACCCGGCGACGCACCATTCACCATCGACCTTGATTCGACGATCTGCGAGACCTACGGACTGGCCAAGGAGGGCGCCCGCCACCACGGCTACACCGGTGCGCGGGGCTATCACCCGCTGCTGGCCGTCGCCGCCGGCACCGGCGACGTGCTGATGGCCCGCCTGCGCGAGGGCCGGGCTAACACCGCCCGCGGCGCTGCCCACTTCCTGCGTGAAACGGTGGGGCGGGTGCGCTACTGCGGAGCCAGGGGCCAACTCACGGTGCGGGCCGACAGCGGCTTCTATACCCACGCCGTGGTCGCCGTCTGCCGCCGGATGGATGTCCGCTTCTCCATCGCCATCCGCCAGCGCGCCCGCCTGCGGAATCTCATCGAGGCGATACCCGAAGATGCCTGGACGCCGATTCCTTACTGGATGGACGGCGCCGCCGATGTGGCCGAGACCACCTACACCCCGTTCCAGGCCGAGGCGGACGCCGCGCCGGTACGGCTCATCGTCCGGCGGGTGAAGCCGGCGCCCTGTTCTCAACTGGCTCTCTTCGCCACCTACAGCTATCACGGCTTCATCACCGACCGGGACGGGGAGACGCTGGAACTGGAGGCCGATCATCGCCGTCACGCCGAGATCGAGAATGCGATACGCGACCTCAAGTACGGCGTGGGGCTGAACCATCTCCCCTCGGGCCGTTTCGCCGCCAACGGCGCCTGGCTGGCGGTACAGGTGATGGCGCACAACCTGGCCCGCTGGACAGCCCGCATCGGCCTGGGTCAGCAGATCGTGACCACCAAGACCCTCAGACGACGGGTCTTTGCCTTGGCCGGACGGATCACCCGCTCGGCACGCCGATTGACCCTGCAGCTTCCCCGGCGCTGGCCCTGGGAGGAGCAGTTCAGCCGCGCCCTGGCCCGACTGCGAGCCATTCCACTCCCAGCCTGACGGAGCCCGTCCGCCACTGACCCACCAGCCAACCCAACGTCACCGCAAACTCGCGCCAGCCCAGTCCGCGAGCGCCTCTTGCCGTGTCCTATCCCGCCATCTGGCTCGCCACAGCCACTGTAGGCCGCCATCGGTGCCCCCAAAAGCGCCTGCAGACCGCCCGCCAACCTCCCGTCTACCCAAATTCGAGCCCGGATCATCACGCCTGTAACTCCCTCACCCCCTTCCGCTGTCCTCACGTCGTCCATCCCTGTCCGTCGGTGGATTCGGGCTTAGAGACGTGGGAGCGGGCTGTGTTCCACTACGTAATATACAACTTCGCCTGCCACATAGACGAGCCATGCCAAGGAGATTAACCATATGCTGGCGACTTCAACAAATTGGAGTGGCGCCGCGTCGAAAGCAGACGAGTTGCCTTCCAAGATTGTCCTTGTCACGAGCCGCTTGAGGTACCATTCGCCTAGTATGACGGAAGACAACAAGACCAGCCCCATCCATATTCTGACGAGAGCGGCGAGGAACCCTACTAGTTCTTTATAGGGAATTCGCGCTAGCAGACTCTGAACCGGACCTGCCTTCCCGTCGCTGTCATTGCTCATTAGAGTCCGGGATGAGTCGTAAGATGCGGTTTTTCAAGACGACGAAGAGCGCTGGGCGCGATTATACCTCACGATCAAGGCATTGGCAGATCACTCTGAGACCCTGCCAGAAGGCGGCTCGGCTTGACAACGCCTCTGACATGGCTCCGGATCCAGGGTTAGCCCAGACAGCAGGCTCGACGAATTACGGGATCCGAACCGGTAGTGTCGGTCGGGGCTACTATCTCGTCGGTTAGGCCTCCAGAGCTGTTTGTGTCCTCGGTGTTCCCCACGACATGTGGTTTGGGCCGTGATTTCGCGGCGGATGTGCCCATACCTGTCAGATATGCCTGTCGGCACCTTGCCGCGGCGCTCGTAGGCGCAGCGGATTGTATCTTCGTAGACCTCTGCAAGAGTGACGCGAACCTACCAGATATCCGCCGCAACCCTAACCCCCACCGCTTTCAGTCATAGTCGGCTGCTAGCCCCCAACCACGTGCTCCTGCGTAATGTCCGCGGGGCTGCGGCAACCGCTGTACGCCAGGACCTTGTCGAACTCGGCTCGCAGAATCTCCAGAGCCATCCGAACGCCTTCCTGGCCTCGGTAGGCAAGGCCCCAGTGAACTGGGCGTCCCACGAATACGGCTCGCGCCCCTAGCGCCATCGCCCTGAAGACGTCGAGCCCCGACCGGACGCCCGAATCGAAGTAGACCTCCAGTTTGTCGCCCACCGCCTCCACGACCTCTGGCAGCACTTCGATTGACGCTCTGCTTCCGTCGAACTGCCTTCCGCCGTGATTGGACACGACGATCCCATCAATGCCGTGATCCACGCAGAGCATCGCGTCTTCGGCGCCCCTGATGCCCTTGATGACCAGCGGCAAGCCCGAGGAGAGCGACCGAATCCATTCGAGACGCTCCCATGTGATGTAGGGCGGTATCCACCGCGCGGTGCCGTGCTCGTCGAGCAGTTCCTCGTGGCCCTCGAAACTGCCGAACTTCCTTCCCGGAGGAGGCGCTTCGCGGCCCAAGAGCAACGTCTCTAGCTCGAAAGGGCCGAGGACGTCTACCGTCAGGACGACTGCGGAATAGCCGGCCGGCCTCAGCCGAGGAAGAATCATCTCACTCACGGCGTCACTGTAGTGGATATGCTGGAACCAGAGCGGTCCCGATGCGACCTCCGCTATCTTCTCGAGGCTGTAGCCGGAGACTACAGGTACCGCCATCAGGGTTCTCGCCGCCCCAGACGCCCGCGCAACCGCGAGGCCGCCGTCGGGATGCGAGCCGCATTGTGCGCCGGCCGGCGCGCTCATCACTGGAAAGCTGATCTTCTGTCCCAGGACAGTCGTCGAAAGGTTACGGTCGCTGACGTCGATCAGCAGACGAGGGTTGAGGGCAATCTCGTCCAGCTTGGCGCGGTTGCGGTCTCTCGTCCAGTCTTCGTACACCCCGCGTCTTACAAACTCCATTTGCTCGGGCGACATGAGCGGTTCGGCAAGCTCTTGGAGCTCAGAGATGCTGGACGGAGCGATGTTCACTATCCAACCTCCAGATGGGGTCCGGCGAAGTCCGCAGCCTATGATAGGGTACGGGGTACAGGGCACAGGGTAAGGAATGAAGCTGGGCAACTATCGGCAACTTAGGGTGTGGCAGCAGAGTATCAGTCTCGTCGAAGACATCTACAAACTCGCTCAAGGATTCCCGAAACACGAGATTTACGGCCTGGCGAGCCAAGTCCAAAGGGCCGCCGTCTCAGTGCCGTCGAACATAGCCGAAGGCTATACTCGCCAGCACCGGAACGAGTACCTACAACACCTAGCTATCGCGCAGGCGTCTTTAGCGGAACTTGATATACAGCTAGAGATCGCCAAGCGACTAAACCATGTGACCCCGCGTATACGGATTACCGAGCCAAAGTCGTGACGCTGAGCAAACAGCTCTACACGCTGCGGCGTAGACTCTCATCCGAGGATCGTACAACGTAACCAGCACTCAGCCGCTTGTCGCCGTACCCCGTACCCCATACCCTTTCTTGGAGGCTTCCATGCCTTATGTGACCCCGCACCAGTATACGGATCACCGAGCCAAAGTCGTGGCGCTGAGCAAACATCTTTACACGCTGCGGAGTAGACTTTCCTCCCAGGATCGTACAACGTAACCAGCATTCAGCCGCTTGTCGCCGTACCCCGTACCCTGTACCCCATACCCTTTCTTGGAGGCCTCCATGCCCGCTCACTACTCCGGTTCCCACCAGGAATACGATGTCGTCTGCGACCACGACGTTATGGTCCAAGCCCGCGACGGCACCGGCTTGGCGACAGACGTCTACTTCCCCGCGATCGGTGAACAGCGCGCGGAAGGCAAGTTCCCCATCATCCTTGAGCGTACCCCCTACAACAAACGCTCACCGGCGAACGTGACGAACGGCAAGTACTTCGCTCGGAGGGGGTACGTTTGCGCGGTGCAGGACGTTCGCGGCCGGTTCGCCTCCGAGGGAGAGTGGTACCCCTTCGCCAAGGAGGCGCCCGACGGGTACGACACCGTCGAGTGGCTCGGAACACAGGAGTGGAGCGACGGCAAGGTCGGGACGATGGGCGGCTCTTACGCGGGCAGCGACCAGAGCGCGCTTGCTACCCTCGACCCACCCCACTTGACGACCATGATCGTAGCGGTCGGCGCTTCGAACTACTACCACAGTTCCATGCGACAGAACGGGGCGCTGGAGCAACGCTTCCACGTTTACGTCTACCGGATGGCGGCGACGAGTAAGGAGGCGGCCGCCGATCCGGAGCTGAAGGCCGCGCTGCAGGAGGCCTATGCGGAGCAAGTCCCTCAGATCGTTGACCAATTCCCGCTGAAGGAGGGACAAACGATTCTGAGCAGGCTGCCGTCTTACGAGCGGTGGGCGATCGACATCTTGACACACGGCGAATACGACGAGTACTGGAAACAGAGGGGCTACGCGATCTCGGAATACTACGACGAGCATGCCGACGTTCCGACCCTCTACCTCGGCGGTTGGTACGACTCCTACGCAAGGAACACCTGTGAGAGCTACATGAAGCTCAGCAAGACCAAGAAGTCATCCCAGGTGCTGCTCATGGGCCCGTGGACCCACGGCAAGTATGAAATCACCCACTCCGGCGACGTCGACTTCGGGACCGAGTCTCACGTCGACTTTAATGACCTGCGCCTTGCGTGGTTCGACCACCGCATGAAGGGGCTGCGTACCGAGTTCGCCGAATGGTCGCCCGTACGCATCTTCACGATGGGTACAGGCGACGGCTCTTACACCGTGCCCGGCGCTCCTGCCGAGCGCTCGGACTACCCAGGGTTCATCAACCACGGCGGCTACTGGCGCAGCGAGCCGGATTGGCCGCTGGGCGGAACGGAGTTCACGGAGTACTATTTGCAGGGAGACGGCTCACTCTCGCCAACGCAGCCGGCGTCACGTGCCCCTTCCGGATCGACGCAGTACGTCTTCAACCCTCGGGACCCAGTGCCAACGATCGGCGGCGGGATATCAGCAGCGGAAACGATCATCAGGGCTGGGGCGTACGACCAGCGAGGCCGACTTGATTTCTTCGGCTGCAAGGATGAGTTGCCTCTGAGCACGAGAAACGACGTGCTGACGTTCGCAACACCACCGCTGGCCGAAGACCTGGAGGTGACCGGGCCCATCGCGATGCACCTGTGGGCGGCGTCGTCGGCCGTCGACACCGACTTCACGGCAAAGATCGTCGACCTGTATCCGCCCAGCGAACTGCATCCCGAGGGCCTGGCCATCAACATCACCGACTCGATCATTCGGGCACGCTACCGGAACGGCTGGGAGAAACCTGAGCTGATGTCGCCGGGCAAGCCCTACGAGTTCTTTTTCGAGCTCTACCCGACCTCCAACGTCTTCCAGAAGGGCCATCGGATTCGACTCGACATCAGCAGCAGCAACTGGCCGCGCTTTGACGTTAACCCGAACACCGGCGGTCCTCTTGGTCGCGAGCGGGCCTACCAGAGCGCCACGCAGACTATCTACCACGAGACGACGCGGGCTTCGCACGTGGTGCTTCCGGTCCAACCGCGCTGACAGACAAAAAGAGCTGAGCCCAATATCCTCCCCAAAAGAGACCGGACGCCCACTCCGTCATTGCCATGAAAAGGGACGTGCTCCGGAGTCCTCCTTTTGGTAGGGGCGTCCCGATGCGGCATCGGGACATGCGCCCGGGTCCCGGCTTGAATCGCGACACGGGACAGACACACAGGTCTGCTCCTACATCGACCAAGGTTGCTTCGAATCATTGAGGGTTTTCATCCTTTAGGGTGCCGGCGGCAAACGGCATGGACGATTCCGGCGAAAGCGGAATCCAGAACCCTGAACTGAAGGCAACACCCGCCCGTCCTAGGCCACGTCGAACGCGAAGGACGGACCCCCCGTTCCTGCCAGAAAGCACCGCACACCGTTCACAACGCTTAGACTGGAAGTCCACTCCGTCATTCCGGCGAAAAGCCTGCCCGAACGAAAGTCGTGGGCCGGAATCCAGAACCTGAACTGAAGGCAACACCGACTGGTCCTAGGCCCTATCGAACGCGAAGGACGGACCCCCCGTTCCTGCCAGAAAGCACCCCACTCCGTCATTCCGGCGAAAGCCGGAATCCAGAACCCTGAACTGAAGGCAACACTCGCCCGCCCTGAACCACGTCGGAGGACGCTCCTAACTCAACCTTGACCCCTTGGGTTGTAGGGTCTTTCGGGGTTGTATTCCTGTCATTCCGACAAGTCCTCGACGTGGAATCTTAGGTTGGTTGCGGTAAGCCAACGTGCTTGACAGACCAGAACGCATGTACTATACTGTTTGGCGAGGGACAGACCCCGCAGGTCTGTCCTTTTGTTTTTTGCCCACCATCACAACAGCGAAAGGAGGAAGACGATGGACCATACGACCCTCGGGATCGGCATCCAGACCCGAACCCCCGACCTGTCGGATTTTCCCTGAAAGTGTCGGAAACCCTCAGATACAAATCCGACAGTTTCCTACGGATTCCGACACTTTCGAAGAGCGTTTTTTCAAGACCACTACTAAACCAGGAGGACTCAACATAATGGAAAGCGACCCTCAACCGGAATCGCATGAGCTTTCTGACAGGCAGTTGGCCGTCCTACCCTACCTCGTCTCGTCGCCCTCGGTCTCCGAAGCGGCCGCCGCGCCAGCGCCCGGCGAGCCGACGTCCACCGCCCGACCCTTCATCAATGGATGAACGACCCACAGTTTCGCGAGGAGTTGGAGGGTGCCCGATGATCAATGCTCCAGACACAGGCTTCATTCCAAAAGAGGGGCATGCGCGCTTCGTTTCTAATAGGTGCCCCTGCTATAATCGACACGGAGTCGGAGCTACGCGGGCCATCGCGGTGGTCGACCGCGGACTAACCAACTACGCCTTCTCGCCGTTTAATTCTTTGAATCCGCCCGAAAGCTCCAGGCCGTAGATAACCATGCACGAGCTAAAAGGAACGTTGACGCAACTGAGGGAGCGAATCTCCGACATCATGGTGCGCCTTTGACCTTACCGCGAAAGAAGAGCGAGTCGGTGAACTGGAGCAGGAAGCCGCCGCTCCCACTTTTTGGGACAACACGAACCGCGCTCAGGAGAAGATGAAGTCGCTCGCGCGCCTGAAAGACGAAGTGGAAGTGTGGCAGGCGCTCGAAGGCCAGGCCGCCTCTACCGACGAACTCCTGACGATGGCCATCGAGGAGAACGACAACTCCCTCTTGGATACCTTCGTCGACGAAGTCGCAGACGTCACTAAAAAGCTGGAAGACCTGGAGTTCCGGCTTGTTTTGTCGGGCGAGTTCGACACCCGCAACGCAATTGTCGCCATGCACGCCGGAGCCGGTGGAGTGGAATCCCAAGACTGGGTACGGATGTTGATGCGGATGTACCTGAGGTGGGCGGAGTCGCAAGAGTTCGACACCGAAATATTGGACAGCTCACCTGGAGAAGAAGGGGGGATCAAAAGCACCGTCGTGCAAGTTTCCGGCACCTACGCATACGGCTACCTGAAAGCAGAACGGGGCGTGCACCGACTGGTGAGACACTCGCCCTTCGATGCCGACCACGCGAGGCACACATCCTTCGCTCTAGTAGAGGTATTGCCAGAGGCCGAGGAAGGCGTCGATGTTACAATTGACCCGGGGGACCTGAACATCGAGGTCTTCCGAGCCGGTGGAGCAGGCGGGCAGAGCGTACAGAAGAACTCCACGGCAGTCCGCATTACCCACCTCCCCAGCGGAATCAAGGTCAGCTGCCAGAACGAGCGCTCGCAGTACCAGAATAAGGCTATCGCCATGCGGATTCTGATGGCGCGACTCGTCGAGCGCGAAATGAAGCAGCGGGCTGAAGATGTAGCCAAACTGAAGGGTGAGCACATATCGCCTGAATGGGGAAACCAGATCAGGAGCTACGTGCTACAACCGTACAAGATGGTCAAGGACCATCGGACCGGTTTCGAGACATCCGACGCCGACGGTGTGCTGGACGGCGATATTCAAGGCTTCATCAGAGCTTACTTGTCGTCCACGGTAGGTGAGCAATAGTCGCGGACCGGCGAACTAAAAAGACAACCGAAAGCTGGAGGATACCTGGCAAGGTGCCTGATATGAAGAAACTACTCTCAATACTCGTGGTCCTGATCGCGTTCACTGCCTTTGCGTGTGGCGGAGGCGACGAGCCCGCCGATACGCAGAGCCAGTCTGACTCGGGGTCGAGCGACAGCGGGTCAGGGCTCGCCGAGTTCGAGGCCTTTGGAGCCGCCCAGCAGCCGGGCGGAGCATCCGGCGGCGGGCGACAGTCTACCTTGGGCCCGCTGACTGAAGTACCCTCCGGCGGCGTTTTCCGGCGGCTATGGGCCGACCCGCCTACTCTCGACCCACACCTGTCGACAGATACCACTTCCGCAGGGCTGGTCGTCGAGATATTCAGCGGTCTCGTGGCCCTGAACACAGACCTTCAGCTGGTACCAGACATAGCTGAGAGCTGGCAGATAGACAACGGAGTCGTCTATACGTTCAAGCTTCGTCCGAACGTGAGGTTCCACAACGGCAAGCCCGTCAGGGCTCAAGACTTCAAGTGGTCCCTCGAGAGGTCGGCCGATCCCAAGACGGCCTCCCCTGTAGCCGACACCTATCTCAACGATATCGTTGGAGCCATAGACTACATCGAGGGCCGTGCTAACGAGATCAGTGGTGTCAAGGTCATCGACGACTTGACCCTACAGATCACGACGGACGCGCCCAAAGCGTACTTCCTGGCCAAACTCACCTACCCGACCGCTTACGTCCTCGACCAGGAGACCGTCGAGGCCGGAGGACGCAACTGGTGGGTCAGCAACCCTGTCGGGACGGGCCCGTTCACGCTCGACGAATACCGCATCGGCGAGCGCATCATCATGCGCCGAAACGACGACTACTACCGGGACCCCGCCAACGTCGAGATAATCCACATGAACCTCGCGGGCGGCCAGGCGATGGCGATGTATGAAAACGACGAAATCGACATCACCGGCGTCGGCCTGTTCGACCTCGAAAGGGTGCTTGACCCGGACGAGGCGTTGAACAAAGAGCTCGTCATCGCTCCGCCCCAGTTCACAGTTTCATACATCGGCTTCAACACCAACATGAACCCCTTCGACGACTCGAAGTTCCGTCAGGCGCTCAACCATGCCATCGACAAGGACCTGATCGCGAAGGAGGTGCTGTCGGACCTGGTGCTTCCCGCCTACTCTATACTGCCGCCCGGATTCCCTGGGTACGACCCTAACATCAAGGGCCTTAAATACGATCCCGACCTTGCTAGGAGCCTTCTCGATGAATCGAAGTATGCCAATCCGGATTCACGAGACAGGATAACCATCACCGTGCCTGGCACGGGCGGGACCATCGGCCTCGACCTCGAGGTGATCATCGAGATGTGGAAGCAGGTCCTGGGTATCGAAGTCGAGATCCAGCAGGTTGAGTGGGCGACCTACCTCGAAGACCTCGACAAGCAGAAGTTCCAGGCCTTCGCGGGACTGGGCTGGCAGGCCGACTATCCCGACCCCCAGGACTTCCTCGACATTCTCTTCCATACCGAGAGCGGCATAAACCACGGCGGTTACTCGAACGCCGACGTCGACCGGGTTCTGGAACAAGCCCGCATCGAACCCGACGTCATCAAGCGAGTCGCCCTCTATAGCGAGGCCGAGCAGATGATCGTCGACGACGCGGCCTGGGTCCCGCTGTGGTTCCAGGGCGAACGACATGTGCTGATCAAGCCCCAGGTGAAGGGCTACAAGCTTATTCCAATGATCGTGCCCAAGCTGACGCAGGTACATATCGAGGGGTAGGCTTCGGTCGACGAGCGGACAACGATTGAGATTGTCAAGCTGCCCCGGTATTGGCCGGGGCAGCTTGATGTTTAAGGAATGAACCGATATCGTTCACCATGGCCTAGCACGGAATAACCCCAGTTCGCAAGTTGACCGGCCCATCTGTCATTCTGAATGAGCGCAGTGATTGAAGAATCTAAGGTGGTATCTCGGATCTATGGTCTCGTAAGGTGACAGGTTACCTAGATTCCTCGCTCCGCTCGGAATGACAACGTGCTCACCCCTTGAACAGTCCATCAAAGCCCAGTCCGACTGCGCCGAACGGAATCCTGCGACGACGCAATGACGTAGAGTTAGCGAGGCTGTAACCATGTGGCTGTACATCGCCCGCCGGCTCCTCTGGCTTCCTGTTCTGTTGATAGGGGCCTCTATCGTCACGTTCACCCTTGGGCACTACGGCCCAGGGGACCCCGTAGTCGTGATGCTGGGCAACAAGTACGAAGAGGGAAAGGCCGACAGAATCCGAGAAGAGCTCGGCCTTAACCGTCCGTTTTTCGTCCAGTACGGCGATTACATTTGGAAAGTAATCAAGCCTCGCATGTACCACCAGAACGCCGGTGGCGTCGACGTGCCCTTCCCGTTTCTGAGCCTCGACTTTGGAGAGAGCCTGAGGTACGTCGGCCAGCCGGTCCGTGACCTGATCGTCCCCAAGATGTGGGTATCCGCCCAGCTCTCTATTGCAGCGATGATCATTAGCCTTGGCCTTGGCTTGCCCCTTGGGTTTTTCATAGCCCACCGTCAAGGTCGTTGGCAAGACCCGACGTCCGTCGCGATCGCGTTGATGCTCATTTCCATCCCCGTGATGGTTACCGTACCTGTGCTGCTCTGGGCGTTCTGCCTCAAGCTCGACTGGGTGCCATGCTCCGGATGGAATGGCATTTTCGACCTGCGGATCATGGTGCCCGCGATCAGCATGGGCGTGCCTGGGATCGCTGGTTTAATGCGGTTGATGCGGGCCAGCACGCTAGACGTTCTGGGCCAGGACTTCATCCGTACGGCACACGCCAAAGGACTTGGGAATATCGTCGTCGATAGGCGGCACGTATTCAGAAACGCGATGATCCCCATCGTCACCATTCTTGCCTTCTCCCTTGCCGGCCTGATCGGAGGAGCTTTCATTACCGAGACCATCCTCGGCATTCCTGGAATCGGACGCTTCGCCGTCCAGTCGATCTTCGACCGTGACTATCCTGTGATTATGGCCATCACCCTGATAGGCGCTGGCGCTTTCGTCCTGGCCAACCTATTGGCGGATATCGCCTACGCGTACATCGATCCAAGGATCCGGTACAGCTAGCTATGAGCAGCGCCGAAGTCGCCGTCGAAGACTTTGCGGTAGCAGAGCGACGAGAACGCCGGAGCCGCGGGCACCTGGCTCGGGCGATGGCCCGGCTGATGCGGAAAAAGATCGCCGTCGTAAGCATGGTGATCATCGGCGTGATCTATCTCTCAGGAATCTTCGCCGCCTGGGTGGCACCGCACGACTACACCGCCCAAGACTACACGGTCATCCGCAAGCCACCCAGCATCGTTACCGACAAAGGGATCAGCGGATTCTGGAAGGAGTCCCACTTCGCCGGCACCGACCGGGCTGGGCGCGACCAGTTCTCACGAATCCTTTGGGGGATTCAGAACACGGTCATTCTGACGTTCATCGGGATGGCGACAGGCGGGCTATTGATCGGCGTGTCACTGGGCCTGATATCGGGGTACTTCGGTGGCAAGATCGACGGCCTAATAATGCGCATTGGAGAGCTATTCGCGTCGTTTCCGGATATCCTGCTGGTCATCATCCTCGCTGCAACACTGAAGCCG
Organism: Dehalococcoidia bacterium; assembly: GCA_965248605.1. Lineage (GTDB taxonomy): Bacteria > Chloroflexota > Dehalococcoidia > Lucifugimonadales > CAUZJF01 > CAUZJF01. Next base: position 2,477,793 of record CBDFJV010000007.1, on the reverse strand, counting down.
AGGTTGCGCGAGTGGGTAATCTGGGTGGAAGACAACACGCCGCTGGATGGGCTTTTAACCAGCGGTGTGGTCGACTATTTGGTCATATCGGTCGCGCTCGTAAGCTTCAGTTGGATCGGCACGGCGCGGCTCGTCCGCGGTCAGATTCTCTACCTGAAGGAGACCCAGCACATCGAGGCGGCGAGGGCCATCGGGTCTTCCACGCCACGTGTACTTTTCCGCCATTTGCTACCCAACGCCATCAGTCCTATCGTTGTTATGGTGACCATGGGCATGGGCTCGATGGTGGGCGTAGAGATCATTCTGAGCTGGCTAGGACTGGGCATTCAGCCGCCCCGGCCGAGTCTCGGTACGATGCTCTTACAGAGCGGAAGCATCGGAGGCTTGCGCGAAGAGCCTTGGATGCTGCTCGGCCCCGGGCTGATCGCGTGGACGATGGTCCTTTCGTGGAACCTGCTGGGCGACGCCCTGAACGACGTGCTTAATCCTCGGACGAGATAGCGGAGGACGGGGGTTAGGGGTTGGGGTTTAGGGGCTAGCCTCGACGGCGGCGTCTCTACGGCCGATTTCCATATTCCGCGGTGTCGGTCGCAACCGTCGTAGCAAATTCCTCTGAAATAGACGTGCTCGAAGGGCTTCCTTTAGTAGGGGCGCATTGCATACGCCCGCATCCCGGTATGAACCGCGACACGGGCAGATACCAGGGTCAACCCCGCCGGCGGCGTTGCGACGCTAGCCCAACCATCCCGATGAGCATCGCTGCTGTGAGCAGGTCCGCGCTCGCCGGGCCTCCGGTCGGCGCGAGACATCCGGTTCCCGAGGTGCCCGTCTCAGCCGGACTCGTCTCCGCTTCCTCGGATGGCTGTCGTGCCTCGTCGCTCGTGTCTTGCTCGCGCTCTTCAAGAGCTACAACTGCAGCAGGGGCAACGGTCGGCGTGATTGTAGGCGCGGGCGTCGGAGTGGGCGTCGATTCAGCGGATTGGGAGCCAATCGCCTCCGCGCCGGCCTGGGGTGTCAGGCTGAATGGCAGCACAACCGTTTTCGGGATCGGCGTGAGCTTGAGCTCGTCCACGTTAGGCGGCACATAGCGCGGCGCCCCGACGCTGTCTCTCCACTGGTCGTCCAGCCCCTGGCGGTCGAAGCCATAGACCTCGGTCAGCGCGTCGTTGACGTCCTTGCCCGACTTCATGACCTTCATCAGCTGGTTCATCTTCTCGATTCCCCACTCGTCGATCATCATCCTGATCATGCTGCGAGCCTGACCATAGAAGATGATCACGTCCTCGGGGTCTCCGGGCAGCGTGCCCATGTACACGATGGGCAGCAGCCGGCCCGTGGCGATCGCAAATTCGAGGGCCAGTTCGTAGGAAATGCCAGACCCGGGTTCGACGTTGGCGTATTCAGCCAGGCCCTCTTGGACCCAGGACGGAGCCCGCCGGAAGACGCCGTCTGCGGCCCGGTGAACGAGGATGTGGGTAACCTCATGGGACGCCGTGCCCTTTGCGCGGGTGCCGCCGCCGAGCATTAGCAGGACACCCATTTCGAAGAAGACCTGCCCCTCCGTAATGAGCTCTCTTCTGATCGTCGCGCTCCCTCTCGGCAGCGCTCCCAACATCTCCAGATTGTTGTTGTACACGGCCACTCTGATCGGGCCTTCCGCTTCCGCACCCAGCAGCGGCGCCATGGTATCTATCGTCTCGATCACCGTTTCAAGAACGATATTCGCCCTGGTTAGCACGGGGCCGTGATAAGCCACCGTCACCGGCCCGTCGGAGACCTCTTTCCATTCGTACCGGATGTCGCGGTAGATGAACTCCTCCTGCTCGGTCTCCAGGGTGTTGCCTTCTGAATCCTCGATCTCAAAGCTGTAAGTGATCAATGTCTCCGGGGGGATGTAGTTGGCGGCCGTGTTTGTACGCCACAGAAGCTCGCCGTCGACGACCTTGCCGACATCCAACTCGTCACAGCGCCATGTTTCCGCGCCTTGACCGGACGCATCGCACAGGTAGTTGAAAGAGGCGCTGGTCTGCTGCCCGACCTTGAGTCGAACTGCGACGAACGTTATGTCGTTGTCGTGGCTCGCCTCGAGAAGGAAACGGAACCCATCGGGAAATTCGCTGGTTACGCTGGACGATTTAATCTTGATCGAGCTGGCGTCCGCGTCGGCCGGTCCCGCGGACCACACAGGCATGGAGGCGACCGCCAGCGCTCCGGCGACGGTAGCAGCGACCTTGATTAACCGGGCAACGAGAGGACTCTTCATGTTCATAGGGTGAGTGGGCTCCGACGATGACTCCCCGGCCCAGGACCGAGGTCAGGCAGTTCCTGCAACTCTACTACGTCCTACCGAGTCTCGAAGATTCTTCGCTGGCGCAATGGTCGCCCGACATGGTCGACGCGTTGCGGCGTTACACTATTGTAACGTAGGGCCGTCACTTGAGATAGCGACACTGGGCTTAGCCAAGACTATCGAGTAACTGCTCGTTTCTTGAGTGCCTTGCGGGAGCGCCAGGGCAGGCACGGGGGCACTGCCCCTACGCATGCCGCAAGGCGAGTTGCGTCCATACGTTTCGTCCGCCCCGTGGACTTATATGATTGCTCACTTTCAGCTTGCGGTTGTATCTAATTACCGGGGGTCAAATCCCCCCAACCCCCCTTTTCAAAGGGGGGTCAGAGCCGGACCCCACGAGCGGTTCGGTGGGCTATCGAGTAACTGGTCACAACAGTTACTCACCTAGATTCGGTCCGCCCTGAGGACATAATTTGCTCTCAACTATATCCCTAATCCACCGAAGGACGGCGTGTAGGAGGCCTGCTGAAGAAACAAAAGGGTGCGCCTCTGAATCTGGGATAATGGTTTTGAAACAGAAAACCGGTCCCAGAAAAGGAGCACCCGATAGATGCTACCACGTAACCACCCCGACCGCATCCAAATCGCCTTCGACGACCACCGCCTGGTGGCCAATGCCGGGCTGATCCTTCCCGCCACCCTCGCCCTGCGCCTTGGCCTGCCCCAACTCCTCCGGAAGCACCTCGACCTCGGCGGCGCGCCGGGCCGGGCGAACACCGGCGACAAGATGATGACCCTGGTGGCCTCCGCCCTAGCCGGCGGAGATTGCATCGACGACGCCGATGTGCTGCGCGCCGGCGGGACCGCCCGCGTGCTCGGTTTCACGGCTAAGGCTCCCTCCACCCTGGGCACCTTCCTGCGCAGCTTCAGGTGGGGCCATGTCCGCCAACTGGACCGGGTGAGCCGCGAGTTGCTGGCCCGGGTCTGGAAGGCCGGTGCCGGACCCGGCGACGCACCATTCACCATCGACCTTGATTCGACGATCTGCGAGACCTACGGACTGGCCAAGGAGGGCGCCCGCCACCACGGCTACACCGGTGCGCGGGGCTATCACCCGCTGCTGGCCGTCGCCGCCGGCACCGGCGACGTGCTGATGGCCCGCCTGCGCGAGGGCCGGGCTAACACCGCCCGCGGCGCTGCCCACTTCCTGCGTGAAACGGTGGGGCGGGTGCGCTACTGCGGAGCCAGGGGCCAACTCACGGTGCGGGCCGACAGCGGCTTCTATACCCACGCCGTGGTCGCCGTCTGCCGCCGGATGGATGTCCGCTTCTCCATCGCCATCCGCCAGCGCGCCCGCCTGCGGAATCTCATCGAGGCGATACCCGAAGATGCCTGGACGCCGATTCCTTACTGGATGGACGGCGCCGCCGATGTGGCCGAGACCACCTACACCCCGTTCCAGGCCGAGGCGGACGCCGCGCCGGTACGGCTCATCGTCCGGCGGGTGAAGCCGGCGCCCTGTTCTCAACTGGCTCTCTTCGCCACCTACAGCTATCACGGCTTCATCACCGACCGGGACGGGGAGACGCTGGAACTGGAGGCCGATCATCGCCGTCACGCCGAGATCGAGAATGCGATACGCGACCTCAAGTACGGCGTGGGGCTGAACCATCTCCCCTCGGGCCGTTTCGCCGCCAACGGCGCCTGGCTGGCGGTACAGGTGATGGCGCACAACCTGGCCCGCTGGACAGCCCGCATCGGCCTGGGTCAGCAGATCGTGACCACCAAGACCCTCAGACGACGGGTCTTTGCCTTGGCCGGACGGATCACCCGCTCGGCACGCCGATTGACCCTGCAGCTTCCCCGGCGCTGGCCCTGGGAGGAGCAGTTCAGCCGCGCCCTGGCCCGACTGCGAGCCATTCCACTCCCAGCCTGACGGAGCCCGTCCGCCACTGACCCACCAGCCAACCCAACGTCACCGCAAACTCGCGCCAGCCCAGTCCGCGAGCGCCTCTTGCCGTGTCCTATCCCGCCATCTGGCTCGCCACAGCCACTGTAGGCCGCCATCGGTGCCCCCAAAAGCGCCTGCAGACCGCCCGCCAACCTCCCGTCTACCCAAATTCGAGCCCGGATCATCACGCCTGTAACTCCCTCACCCCCTTCCGCTGTCCTCACGTCGTCCATCCCTGTCCGTCGGTGGATTCGGGTATATGCAGACACTGCGTGGTCTGCGCGATCTGGAATTGTAGGGGCGCATTGCATGCGCCCGGCATACTTAGGCAGACGCCAACACCCGTTCAATCCACAGCCTCCATCCGGGCCAGTTCCCGACGCACGTGCATCACACGCTGTACCGTGGTAATCGCCGTCAGGCCGGCAATCACGCCGAGCGCGACGGCGACGGCAGGCAGCCACCACAACCCTCCGATGATCAGGCCGGCGCTCAGTACAGCAATACGCTCCGGCCTTGTCATGAAGCCGACTTCGCAGTCGATCCGCAGTCCGCTGGCTCTGGCCCTGACGTAGCTGACCATCATCGAACCTGCCAGAACGAGGACGACCAGTACGGTGCCTATCTCCCGCTCGGTTGACGACTCCCGGCCCAGGTAGAAGACGAGCAGTCCAACGAGCACAGTTGCTTCGGAGACGCGGTCGACCACGGAGTCTAGGAGCCCGCCGAACTTCGTCACACGATTGGTCGCCCGTGCCACCGCGCCATCCAGGAGATCGAAGAGGCCCTGAGCGATCAGCACGACACCTCCTGCGGCGAGGAGGCCCACTCCCAGCAGATACGCACTGGCGCAGGCCACGAGCAGGCCGAGTAGAGTGATCGCGTTGGGAGACAGCCCCAGGTTGGCCAGAAGTCTGCCAACCGGAACTTCGAAATAGGACGACAGCCACCGCCTAGCGACCGGCCGTATCAAGTCTCGATCTCCTCTGGGCGGTCGACCGTCAAAAGAGATGCGCGTGGGACGCAGGTCTAGGGGAGGCGGCTGCGCGATCGAGACAGACCTGATAGTAGTCCATCACCCGTGTTGCGACGCGTTCCCACTGGAACTCCTCGGCCGTCGCGCGGCCCTGAGCAGCCATGCGCGAGCCGCGTTCCGGGTCGCTTAGCAGCGTGTGAATCGCGTCGGCCAGCGCGTCACCATCCTTGGGGGGCACCATTAGCCCTTCTTTGCCATCAGTCATCACAGACGAAAACCCCGGTATGGAAGTAGCAACGATGGGCTTGCTGGAGGCCATCGCCTCCAGCAGCACGATGCCAAAGCTCTCGCCACCCGTAGCCGGGGAGCAGTAGATGTCCGCCGACTTGTAGAACCGCACTTTGTCCTCGTCGGATACTCCGCCAAGAAAGACGACGTCTTGAAGATTTCGCTCACTAATGATTCTGGCCGACTCCTCGTCTGGAGTCCCAGGGCCCACTACGAGAAGACGGAGATTGGGCCAGTCCCACTTCAGCTTGCTATAAGCGGCCAGGAGGTAACGCAGCCCCTTTCGCTTCTCGAGGCGACCCAGGAACAGCAAGTTAATCATGCCGTCCTGGAGGTTTGAGAAGGGCTCCACGCCGTCGGTAAACTGGTCTAGGCTGATCCCGTTAGGGATGACCTCGTAGTCAGCGGGGAAACGTTCGTTGATGAAGTCGCGCGCCGGCTCGGACACGGCGATCCGCCCATCAAGTTTGCGGAAGTAGGGTTGGGCGAGCTTGGCGCCTCCGATCTCGTAGACCAATGATCCAGGATACGCGTGGAAAGTCGCGATGGTCACCGTCTGGGACTGCGCAAGACAACCGACGGGTACGTAACTGGAGAATGGCTCGTGCAGGTGCAGAATGTCGAAGGCCTGCTCGTCGAGCATCCTCTTGATGCGGGGGCGGAGCCAGATCGAAATCGAGACCCTCGCCACCGATCCCTGGCTTGGGATTGGGACGGGTTTGCCCATCGGGATGAAGTTGGGGTCGGCGACTCTACTTGGGTCGGAGCAGGGCCCGACTACGCGGACGCGGTGACCCCAACTCTCGAACTGGGCGGCAAGCTGCCTGATATGGCTCTGTACGCCGCCGTGGGACGCGTAATCAAACGCGGAGACGAGCCCGATATTCAGAGGACGGTCCATTGTCGTTCAATCATCCGTCCAGTCGGAAGTGAAGGGGGACCTCCCTACTCGTCCCGCTCGTCGCCTTGGCCCACGTGTTCGGCTTTAGTCGCATGATGCCCGTCGAGATCCATGCCGTTTCGGCCTACTATGAAGTCTTCCACCTTCTCCCGTGCAACGTCGTCGGTGTACTGCACCGGAGGCGACTTCATGAAGTAGGACGATGGCCCCAGGAGCGGCCCGCCGAGCCCGCGGTCTTTGGCGATCTTGGCGCACCGAATCGCGTCTATCACGACGCCCGCGGAGTTCGGGCTGTCTTCGACCTCCAGCTTGAGCTCCCTGTACCAGGGAGGACGCGCAGTTGCCAACTCCTACTATCGCTACGTTAATACTCAAACCTGATGACTCGTTGAGCTTGAATTTGACCCTTAGAGAACTGCCCTTGTTTGCGGGGCGTTCGAAGTCCTCAATCAGATAGTCGAAGGGTTGTGGCAGTCCGTTTCAACTCAATCGACGCGGTAACGGAGATGGACCACCTTGCAGGCGGACGCCACGGGGTGCGGACACGAAAACCTCGGCAGATTGTAGCACCTTAGAGGCACGAGGCACAACTTCGCCTCTCTATCGTACCCCGTCGAAAACAGAGTGTGTCGGCCACCGCTACCTCTCGTCAGTGCCCGCGGCCCCTATTGTCGGGAATGGATTCGAGTGTGTAGTACCTGAACAGCCCAAGCCAATGATCGAATGTAAGCGATGACGGTGGTCCGGACAGGTCAAACCTCAGGTCTCTCGCTAGTCGCAGAACCTGGCGTCCCGTAAACATTCTCCTCAACGAATGCTTCATTGTTCTGCTCCGACCTATAGAAGAAACAATGAATTCCCGGTACCGGAGTCGTTCGGACTCGTCTACGAGGGGCCTCGTGCGTCTCGCGAACCAGAGCAGGACCGACTCCACCGTCGGCGGCGGATCGAAGTCCGACTTCCTGAGCCGCCTCGTGATCTCGATCTGCCACCAGGGCTTGAGCAACAGAGAGCGTAGCGTATCGGGCGCGTATGGCGAACCCGCGAAGCGTTCAGCCTTATCGCGTCGCACGACGAGATAAGCCTCCTCGGGAGGTACAGGAGCGTCGGTGAGCCGCCCGACGATGTCGCCCGTCCGGTCGAAGGGGACGTTGGCGAACACCTTGTAGCGGCTGGACGGAAGCGTGAAGTCGAAGAAGTCGGCGTTGATGAGAGTGACATTCGATTGACCTTCGAACTCTTCGCGCAGCGGCGTAATGAGCCGTGCGTCAAGCTCCACCGCCGTCAGATGGTGGCAGCGCAGCGCGAGTTCACGCGTCAGCGCGCCTCGCCCGGGGCCGATCTCGATGACGTGGTCGTCTGGCGAGATCGTCGAATGCGTGACAAGGCTAGCTGAGAGCGCCCGGCTTCGCAGGAAGTGCTGCGATAGTTGAGTGCGTTTCCGCGCCCGGCTGCGGTGACCGGGCACGGAAGAACATTACCCCGGGATCAAAGATGTCTCCTGACTCGCGACTTCGTGGAATTGTGACGGTAAGGTTATAGGATGCGGCAGATGCCCTTGTCAAGCCAGCCGGCGACCGTCGCCTTGCCTGGTAGGGGTCCCGATGCAGCATCGGGATGCGCCCATTAGAGTGGCCCGAAGAACGTCAGGTCGGCCCCGAAGCTCTCCATTGCGGCCACCTCATCTCCGCGAAGACGCACGCGGATGTCGCGGCTCCTGTGCCTCAACACGATCTCGCGTAAGGCCAGCGGGAACTCCAATGTAATCGCTCGATTAGGGATCGGCGCGGCAAAGAGCAGATAGCCGTTCGATGCAACGGGGACGCTGTCCGAGCCGGTTACTCGAAGTTGGTCGCGTTCCACCCAGGTCGGCTGACGCACGAAGAGCGGTGCTGCTCGCTTCGGCGTCACCCGCAGAGCTGGATGTGTGTACGGCGACTCGACATCAACGTCGTCAGTGTCGTGATCGAAGAGCATGTTCACTCGCACACCCGACTCGTCGACCTCGACCAAATCCCGATATGCCTCGCACAATGACCCGACCGTGCCCCCGACTACGTCGAGGTTGAAGCTGATACTAGGGAGGCCGATCGGCTCGTGGCCGTAGGGGGCCGGGAACCCCCACGCGCCGCGAAGTCTGGCGGCAACGTCGCGCTTTCCGTCGGTCCCGTCATCGCTAATCTCGTCGATGAACGAGATGTCGCTTAGCTGGGATGGAAGAACGTGGCACCGGAGAATCCGCTCGGCGTCCTCGTAATACTCCGTGTAGCCCCAGCGACCCAGGATCAGCGCCGTCTCGAGGATGTCTCCCGAGTTGTTGACCTCACCCTGGTCCGAGCGCTCTTCCCCTCTCCGGACCGCGCCTGCGCCGCTCCACCCGGTCTCGTCACGCAGGTCCCAAAGGCCGTTGTCGTAGAAGGCCTTAACGCGACCCATGAGGTTCGAGTCGCGAGTCAGGTCCGCAAGCTGTGCAAGCGACGACATTACGCACGTAACCGAATGGGCGTGTGTCCCAAAGGTCTCTGGGTCGTAGCTGCCTTCCTCCGTGTAGAACTCTGTAATCGCCGTCTCTTTCAATAACAACGCCAGCTCCAGGGCAGGACCGTAACGAGTCGCGCGATAGTACTTGACCAACGGACCGATGGCGCGAGCGAGTCCCGCGATGAACGACTGGTCGGGCTGGATGGTCAGTCCATACTCGCCAGTGAGCCGCTCCACGTCCCACTCTCGCTCCGGACCCCATAGCTCGAATATCGCTGCGATGCTGGCCTCGGCGATCTCGCGGGCTTTCTCGGAGTCGCGATACTTCGCTAAAGCGTAAAGCGCGTGGAACCCCTCCCGGACGTTGTGGGCGCGGAACCCGCGCAGCGGGCCGCCGATCTCCTGGCGGTTAAGGGGCAAGGGCACGGCGCCGCTATACGAGAAGAAGGCCGCGCGGGCGTGCTTTTCGACGGCGGCCCCGTCGATGTCTGCACCAGCCACGTCTTCGGCGTTCAGCAACGCGTTCAGATGGCGTCCCGGCACGTGAGACTCACCATGGACGGCGCTGAAGCGCATCTCTGCTACGGGGCGTACCGTCGCCCCAAAGAACGGGATGTCGTCGTCGTCCGCGTTGAACACGCGCTGCATCGTCTCGCAGCCCAAGCGTATCGCGCTAAGCACGTCCTTTGTGTTGACGTCGTCGAGCCTGGTCATCGCGATCAGTTCAGCGAGACGCCGACCTCGCGGGCAACACTGCGTATGTACTGCTGGGCCGCAATCGTGTCCTCATAAATGAAGTGCTCGACGTGGATAGTCACGTCCTGGTCGAGCTGGTCCAAGCGGCGCAGTATCGTTGCATAGTCCATAACGCCCTCGCCGGGCGGCACCTCGTCCAGGTGGATCAGCGACAGCCCTTTCTCCACCTTCGGGCACGGCCCCAGCCCGGCGCCGGCGATCTTCACGTCCTTAGCGTGCAACGACACGATATGTTCGCCCAGCTCGTCGAAGACTTCGTTCACGAAATCGGTGGTGTTGAAAACCATGTGCGGCATGGTCAGGTTGACGATGTCGATGAGCACCTTCAACCTCGGCGAGCCCACCGCGTCGAGCATCTCCTTGTAGCGCTTGATGGAGGACAGTGGACTGAAGTAAAGCGGGTGGCCCGCGACGTCGACGCCGTACTCCTCGGCCTCTCTGGCGAGGTCGGCCACCCCGTCGATCCGCTGGCGCCACGTCTCCTCGGACCACATCGCAGGGTTGGGTGCTCCGAACTCTTTGCCCCAGCCGAAGCCGACGCATTGAGCACCAACGATGTTCGCAATGCGTAATTGTTCACGGAAGGCGTCGAGCGCCTCCTGGTGCAATGCCTTGTCGGGCGATCCAAGGTGGCGGCCGACGTAGAAGGGAGCGAGCTCGCCGACGCGGAGGCTGTGGCTGTCCACGAAACGCCGAGCCTCATCGGCCTCGTCGTCACTCCAATCGGGGAACGATTTGATCGAGAAGGCCTTGGTTTCCATAATCGCGGCCTTCCGGACCAGCGTGTCGCGGTCCGCCGCGCCGTCGTCACCGACCTGAAGGTGTTCGCCTATCGGCGGGCTCATGAGTAGCATTGTGCCATCCCCTTTCGTGTTGGTGAATTCGACCCTGTTGTCTCGCGCGTTGTGTCTCGGATACCAGGCGGACGCGCAAGCTCGGTCTTAGAGGCTCAATACTTGTGTCATTCTGAGTGAGCTGAACGAACGAAGAATCTAGAGCGGATGCCCGCGATCAGGTCACCATTCGTGTGCGCGTGGTCCTTGGATTCCTCGCTTCGCTCGGAATGACAGTCCCTGTGTGCTTGGAGGTTGGAGTGTTACGCGCGTCAGTTCAGCGAGATCCCGCCTTCCCTAGCCACGTGCCGTAAGTACTGCTGGCCCTGGACGGTCTCGGGGAAAGGGAAGTGTTCGACGTGTAACGTTACGTCACGGTCGAGGGCATCAAGCCGTCGAAGAATCGTCGCGTAGTCCATAGCGCCCGTGCCAGGCACGGCCTCATCAACATGCGCGATATCCTTACCCCGACCGGTCAATATAACGTCCTTGGCGTGGAGCGCGACGATGGAGTCTCCCAGCTCGTCGAAAATCTTGTTCACCAGGTCCGTGGTCTCGTAGACCAGCTGCGGCCACGTCAGGTTGACCGGGTCCATCAGTATCTTGAGGTTAGGCGAGTCGACCGCGTCGAGAAGCTCGCGATAACGCTCGACCGAGTTGAGCGGGCTCATGACGTGTGGGTGCCCGGCAACCACCACGCCGGCCTTCTCGGCCGCCTTGGCAAGCTCCTCGATGGCGCCTACGGTCCGAGCCCACGTCTCCGCTGTCCACATCTGCTCGGTCCCACGGCCCACATACGTCGAAAACCCCACGCAGTGGGACCCGAGGATCTTCGCGTGGCGCATCTGCCGGGTATAGTGGGCGATTGCGCCTCTATGGTCTTCCTTGTCGTAGGCGCCGAGGCCACCGCCGCGTGTAACCCCCTTGTAGAAACCGCTGAACTCTCCTGACCTGATACCGTGCTCGTCCAAAAAGCGGCGGGTCTCCTCGACCTCTCGATCGGTCCAGTCAGCGGGGGCCGCAAAGCTAACGGTCTTGACGTTCATCGTCTTGACCTTACGAAGGAACTCCGCGCGTTCTTCCTCCGTCTTGCCTGGCCGAAGTGGCGGGCTCATCAAGATCATGTAATCGGTCCTTTCTGCGCCGCTGCGACGGCATGTCTGAGAAGAAGGTCGTAGTGTGCTTTTCCGACGGCTCCGTAGTATATCCCATCGATCCTCTCGATTGGATGACAGGCGCGAGGTTGCAGGTAACTCGCCTTTGTGAGCGCCCGCACAATCGTGATTCGTCGAGAGCGCGAGAGATTTCACGAGTTCAGTTGTGAACCGAAACACAATGTTGACAAACCCGAAAACACGTTGTAGGGTCGTCGAACTACGCTTGGAGACCGCCGTACTCGGCACGCGACTGGAACGAACAGGAGCCGACTAGCCAAGGCTGACAACACGAGGACGTAGCCATGAGATCGTCCAGGAAGGCCGTAGAGCCCGATGAAGATAGGGGTCTGCGGCCTTTTTCGTTCAGGCGTAACTGGTTGGCTTTTGAGTTAACAGGACGAGGGTTGAGATTAAGGGGGCAATCATGTTTACGAAGGTCCTTGTGCCGCTCGACGGTTCGGAAGCAGCCAGAAAGGCCGTCCAATACGTGGTCGATCTGACCGCCGGCCAAGACGTGCCGCTGGTACTCTTGACCGTCGTTGATCCGGGCTCCATCCACGCACCCAAGAGGTTGGTGCCGAGTCAAACGCAGCAGGCGGCGGGAGGTTATACGGGCATGCCGCTAAGGGTGACCGAGGGACAGCCAGAGCCTGGCCGGCTAGCTACCTCAACGCTGACTTCATCTCAGGTCGAGGAGCGGGCCGAAGAGGCCGCCGGGGATCACCTGCGGCCTATCTTGAACGATCTGACCGAGCAGGGGGTCGACGCAGAGCTCGTTGCTACCACCGGCGGAACTGCGACGGAAATCGTCCGGGTTGCCAGGAGAGAGGGATGCGACCTGATCGCTATGTCGACTCAAGGTGAAAGCAGCGAAAGGCGAAAGAAAATCGGACGACGAATGGGGAGTGTTGCCGAAGAGGTCGTAGGTTCGTCGGACTTGCCGGTGCTAACGATAGGTCCCGAGATGCGTCCGGTTGGAGCGCGGGCCAGGAAGGAGCGGATACCGGCGGCCGTCGACCCGTCAGAATTCGAGGCCGCCGCATCCACACCTGCCCCCGAACGTGAGCCCGCTGCCATAATCCCGCCGATAAGACCTATGAGTCCTGACGACTTTGGACGGCCGTTGGAAATCTTGCTGGTGGAGGACAACCCAGGGGATGTCAGGTTGACGGAGGAGACGCTAAAGGACGCCGATATCTCACACAACCTCACCGTGGCCGGCGATGGGGTCGAAGCGATGGCCATGCTTCGAAAGGATGGCGATTACGCCAATGGCAAACGTCCTGATCTCGTCCTGCTCGACCTTGGGTTACCGAAAAAAGACGGCCGTGACGTACTGGACGAAATGAAGGCCGATTCCGATCTGAAGGCTATACCCGTGGTCATCCTCACAATGTCCCATTCGGAGGAAGATATTCTAAGGAGCTATTCCCTTCAGGCACAAAACTACCTCACGAAGCCGATCGGGGTGGAGAGCATCAAGCTTGTGGTCGACTCGATCCAGCAGTACCTGCAGGCTGTAGCCCGGATCAACGCCTCTGAGATGGCCGTCTAGCGCAGGTTCAGCCGACGCGTCTCCGCCAGGTAGCCTTCTAACCCAGCTAGGCCCGAGACCTAGTTAAGCGTTACGCCCACCTCGCGTGCCACGCTCCGGATGTACTCCTGGCCCTGGACGGTCTCGGGGAAAGGGAAGTGCTCGGCGTAGAGCGTCACGTCGTGGTCTAACGCGTCGAGTCGCCGGAGAATCGTCTCGTAGTCCATCGTGCCCTCGCCGGGTATGGCTTCGTCCACGTGGACCACGATCTTGCCACCGCCTGACATCACCACGTCCTTGGCGTGAAGCGCGACGATGTCGCCGCCGAGCTGGTCGAAGATTTCGTCGACAAGCTCGGTCGTCCTGTAGACCATCTGGGGCCAGGTCAGGTTGACCGGGTCCATGAGTATCTTGAGCCGCAGCGACGCAACGGTGTCCAGCAACTGCTTGTAGCGTTCGACCGAGTTGAGGGGCGTCCTGGCGTGGGGATGGGCCGCGATGTTCATTCCGACGTCCTCGGCGACGCGTGCCAGCTCCCTCACTCCACGCATGCAGTTCTGCCACACCTCGTCTGTCCAGACTTGAGGCGTCGCGTAGCCCAGCTGGATAGCGAAGCCAACACAATGAGAGCCCAGGATACTGGCGTGCCTTAGGCACCTGGAGTAGTGGTCCAGAGCCTTTCTGTGTTCCGCAGAGTCCGCTGAGCCGAGTTCTCGGCCGCCCCAAAAGGAGCTGAATTCGCCCGCTCGTATTCCGTTGTCGTCAAGGAAGCGTCTAGCTTCCCTGACGTCGTCGTCGCTCCAGTCCGCCGGTGTCTGAACGGTGGCCGTCTTGACGTCAAAGGTCTTGGCCTTTTGTAGGAAGTCGGCGCGCTCTTCTCCGGTCTTGCCCAGATTGATCGCCGGGCTCATGAAGATCATAGAGTTCTCCTGTCGAGCTGTAGCTATCGGCACGCGCGAGTGTAATTGTGGTCGCCCGCACTGTCAACGGCGATCGGAAGCGCCGCGAGAGGCGTTAAACGGCCGCTTGCGGCATGGCGAGATCGCTGAAAAAACACCCATCTGCCGCGTGAAACGTATATATAAGTAAGCCGACTATGGTAGACGAGCCATACGAGTGAAGGAGGATGACAATGACTACCTCGCTGGCGACGGCGCCAAATGAGCTTATGAGGAAGCACGTGACCGTCCTCCGAGACTATGCCCGGCGGGTCTTCACCGACGGAAGTCCACTCACCGTCGATGAAGACCGTGACAGGATGCGGCGGATAGCCGAGTTCAGGGCCATCGGAACGTCGTTCAAGTTGACGGAGAAGGAGATGGTGAAGCTCGTGCTGACCGGCGTTTTCGGAAGAAAAGCACGTTGCGGATGTCCTACGTGCCGGAGCCGGTAACGAGGACGTCTTTGCTCATAGCGCGAGTAGGTAGCACTCACCCGAGACTAGTGGTCCAACATCCTAGTATTGAAGGGTTCTGAGGTTACGGCTTGGTAGGGGCGGGTTTGAAACCCGCCCTGTCGTCGTAGCACGCCAATCTCGGCTACCCCTCATTTCAAAGATTTCGGTCTACTAGGCCTGTTACCACATCCGCGACATGATCTGTTCGAACGTTCAGCCGCCCGCCAGAAAGTCGAGTGCGATACGGTTGAATGTCTCTGGATCCTCCATGTTGACCATGTGGCCGCAGCCTGGGAGCATCACCTTCCTCGCCCGCGCCGCTCGGTAGCTGATCGCATCGGCTGAGGGGACCACCTCCGGGATGTCGAGGTCGCCGATAATGACGAGCGTGGTTGCGGTGATGCCTCCAAGGCGCTCGATCAGGAGTGGACCCTCCCCGCCAAGAGGGTCTGTCTTGGCCATGCGCCAGAAATCCGCCTCGTCTAGGTACTGCTTCATTCGTGCGCTACACCTTGGATTTTGAATCGCTGGCTTGAACACTGGGTGTTCGTACGCCAACTCGGTGGCTGCCATTTTTCCCGACATGCGAAAGGCAGCGACCATACGCTCATCGATCTTTCTAATGGATGAGCCTTCTCGGAGTCCGCTTAGCGGAACCGAAACGAGAATGAGGCGACCGGTCCTATGCGGATAACGCAGGGCGAATTCCATCACGGTTCCCGCCCCGGCAGATAGGCCGACTAGGTGTGCCCGCTCCACCCTGAGGAACTCCAAAAGGGCGCTTAGGTCCTCTTCGTGCAAGTACGTTTCCTCCCCCGGAAATGCTGATTTCCCATACCCGCGCATGTCATAGCGAATCACCCTATAGTGCTGGGCGAACGGCTCAAACTGATCGTCCCACATACGCGTGTCCGTATGTGAGCCGTGAACCAACACCACAGGATGACCCGAACCGGCTACCTCGTAGTACAGCCGTGTTCCGTTGACGTCGGCAAAGCCTGTTTCAACGCTGCTCATCTATCGGCAGCCTCAGAAGATTGCTCCCCGCGGGGGCGGCCACAAGAAGCTCTACATTCTTGATCGAGGGTTCCCTTGTCCTATAGCTTCCTGCTCAGGGTCAAACGACTCGTCTGCAGTTTTTCCGGTTTCTCACCATCAGTGCGCCTGTGCCTGTCGTTCGTCTGGAGCACTGACCATCTGCTGTTCCAAGGGCCTCCCGGCGCGGAGCGCTGAGAGGACCGCGCCTAGCGCTACTAGCCCGGCGGTCAGCAGATACGCTCCTCTCAGTCCGGAAACGAACGCCCCGAGCAGATCGGCTCCACCCGTCTCCGAAACCGCGGCCAAACTCGGCTCGAACCCCTGCGACGCCATGACGGCCGTGACTATTGCCGTGGCAAGGGCAACTCCCGTCACGTTCCCCGCGTTCCTGACCAGATTGAGAAACCCCGACATGACGCCGTACCTCTCGGGCCCGACGGCGCCGAAGATCGAGCTGCTGTTCGGCGGGCCGAAGATGCCGCTTCCGATACTCTGGACGACCATCGCGCCGATAATGAGAGGGAGCGGACTGGCGTTCGACACCCGGGATAGGATCAGCAGCCCGACGGCGGAGATAAGCAGGCCCGCACTACCGAGGACCCTTGTTCCGTATCGGTCGGACAGCCTGCCTCCTATAGGCCCCGTCAGGACCAACGCCAGCGCGGACGGCACGACGAAGAGTCCGATGGCACGGGGGGCGTAGCCCAGCACCGACTGCAGGTAGAACGGTATCAAGAAGCGGACAGATGAGATTCCTATGAAGGCGATAAATCTGGCAGCAACTCCTATGGAAAAGACCATATCTTGGAATAGACGCGGGTCGAGCATCGGACTTCTCGCCCGAAGCTCCCACCAGACGAACACTCCAAGGACAACGACGAAGGACAGGACCGCCGCGCCGGTTGTCGTCGGACTCCAATTCGACCTCGGCCCCAAGGTCAAGGCCACAAGGAATGTAACGAGTATCACCGCCGAGAGGACCGCGCCAGGCCAGTCGAAGCCGGCGCCCGCCGTTTCGTCGGGTTTTTCGCTTGCACGCTCCTTGAGCAGCGTCTGAGCTGCGACGATCGCGAGTACCCCCATCGCGGCCGTCGCGAAAAACACGCCGCGCCAGCCGGCAAAACCGACGATCAGTCCACCGATCGCCGGTCCTGCCACACCTCCCAGTCCAACAATGCTTATCTGCAGCCCAAGGGCCTTCCCGCGCTCGGACGGGGGAAAGGCCGACATCACTATGGCCATCGACGTCGACTGTGTCATCGCGGCCCCGACTCCCATCATGACCCGCACGACGACGAGGACTATGACGCCCGTTGCCAGGCCCGCAGCGGTAGCGCCGACTATAAAGATCAGGAAGCCAAGGAGGTAGACGCGCTTGCGTCCCACCAGGTCGGACAGCCGACCCATTGGAAGCAGCAGAGCGCTAATAGTCACCGCGTATCCAAGGACGACCCACTGGGCCGTTGGGAGATCGGTCTCGAAGTGCTCGGAGATAGTTGGAAGGGCAACCATGACGCTGCCGTGGTCGGCGACGGAGGTGAAGAGGCCTACGGCGACAGCGATGTACGCCCACCACTTGTAGCTCAGTAGGCGTTGTTGGGTAGCGGGTTCCAGTACTCCTCCTCCTTCAGGCGGGGCAAGGATAGCATACGAGGGTGTCTCAGAAGTCCCCTCTCCCAGCTGGGAGGGAGCTAGGGTGAGGGATGACCGGAAGTCGTAGAGTCGATAGCGATCAGCGACGCTTTTCGTGTGTTGGCCCAGTCACCCTCACCTCAATCCTCTCCCAGAGGGAGAGGAGGTAAGACGGCGTTTCTTCTGAGCATCAGGCTCTGCATACGGTCTACCCATACTGATTCGTGGTGTTCTGAGAACCTGCTCGTGGTAGCTCTAAGTTCGCTCGTGGTGAGCTTGTCGAACCACAGACCAGGCCTATACGCGGAGTACCCTAGTAGACCGAAATCTTTGAAATGAGGGGTAGCCGAGATTGGCGTGCTACGACGACAGGGCGGGTTTCAAACCCGCCCCTACCAAGCCGTAACCTCAGAACCCTTCAATACTAGGATGTTGGACCACTAGCCTCAAGCTTCAGAACGGACCAAACTGAGCATGGGCTACTTCTTTCATCACCCGCGGAATCACCCATCCGAGCGATGTGCCGCCCGGCGGATTCGGCGAAGCTCTACGGTGACCCAAACCGTGGGAGAGTGTGATGGTCATTCTGTTCAAGTCGTGCCCAAAATGTTCGGGAACCCGTACATCAGAGGAAGACCAAGACGGCCGCTACATAACGTGCTTGTCTTGTGGCCATCTGGCATATCCGGATACGCCTGTACCCTTGACCCTCGAGAGTGAGCAACGCGAGGGCTACCGGTTGGCCAGGCAAGCTCCCCTCCCCGACGAAGAACGCGATGGCGATGAGTCTTCCGAAGCGACGTGGGCAGACCCCCTACCCGGGACCAACGGGCGGCAACGAGAACACCTTCGGAGGCGCATCGAAACGCTAATGTCGTGGGGAGGCCTCGGCAGAAAAAACGACCGAAACGGCCGCGCCGGACGTGGACCCGCCCAGCTACCTTCACCCTGAGGAGCCGGCGATCAAGGGCTCTTCCGTTTAGGCCGCCAGTGCCCTTTCGGCCAGCTTACCCCTCAACATCCGTGCCTGCGCCAGCAGCATCTCGTCCACCGCCTCCGCAGTAAGGCCGTCTATCTCCGTCCAGAAACTGACCGCCCGTATCAGGAACGCGGGCAGGATCTGGTCGGCCAGGTCCCTGGCCTTCGTTTTGTCCGAGACCGCTGCGGCCACGCAACCGGCAAGGAGCTCCGTCCATCGTTCGGCGTTAAGGCTTGGTCGCTCCGAGCTAATGCTCGCCTCTAGATCCTGGCCGTGAACTCCTGACCACTCCTCATAGAGCGGAATGAACTCCAAAGCCTTCTGCTGCGCCTCCGAGACCATCGCCTGGCTCGACTCACCGTGCGGGAACGCCGTGTCGTCGTCGATTGTGATGAAGGCATCGGACTGGTCGTCGAGAGTTGGACTGAAAGCGTAGTCTCTCGTGACGGTTATCGCGGCGGCCGCCACGTCCTTGAACACGCGGGACATCTTCGGCAGAGTCGGCTTGTGTATCTTTCGTCCCAGGCTGACCGGTGTGACCCGAAGACCGGCCCCGAGGACGTGCATCGACATGAATATGTCGACACCGTACCGGTATATGGTTGGGTCGTTTGGCGGGCGCTCCAGGATGTATTTCGCGGTCTCCCGGCTGAGACCGAATTCACCGCCGATCGGCTGACGGAGGTCGACTCCGAAATACCCGTAGACCAGCGGATACGCGAAGTGGTTTGTAGTGATCGCCTCGAAGCGGTTCCGTTGGTATAAGGGAACGACGAAGTCCGCCTGTCCTTGCATCAGCGGCGAAGAAAGCTCCGTCACCCAGTCCCTGTCAATCGACGTGATGTCGGCGTCGATAGTAACGAGAAAGTCGACGTCGTTTTCGATCGACCACTGCAAGAAATGAAGCAGGTTCCTCCCCTTGCCGACTGGCTCGTCGGAGAGGTCGAACGACAGCTTGGGGCAACGCGTCGGTGTCTCCAGGAAAACGCTCCGCGTTTCGTCAGTGCTCCCGCTGTCGGTGTTGACGATCGTGCATCGGCGGCGGTCGAACGTCGCATCCAACCCACGGTCGACCTCTCCAACCACATGGGCGATAGAATCGGCTTCGTTGTAGGACGGGATGCAGACGGCAATTCGCATAGAGATTGCGAGCGTGCGTTCAGGGACAGTGAACTACGTCGAAGCCGACGCTTCGATTCGCCACGATGTCTCGCGACCAAGGGCGCCCCGAACGGTGCCAAGTTGCTCGGTGCCATGCTACCACAACGACACCAAAGCCATCGCGCAAGGGTTGGGAAACGACCGGGCGCGTACGGCATCAGACAAAAAGGATCGACAGGTCAGTGACGTCGAGCCGGCCAGAGCATACGATAGACAGCAGACGCAGCATCTATTTCAGGGAGTCGATCGGGAGGAAACTGTGGAGGACACCAGAGCCGACGAAAGACTCGTATGGTGGCGGCATGGGGTCATATACCAGATATATCCCAGAAGCTTCATGGACACAAATGGGGATGGGATCGGCGATCTGAGAGGGGTAATCCAGAGGCTCGACTATCTCAAGGAGCTGGGAGTAGACGCAATCTGGCTGTCCCCGATATACCGGTCTCCGATGAAGGACTTCGGCTATGACGTCTCCGACCACACGGACATCGATCCGGTCTTCGGAGACCTGAAAACGTTCGACCTCTTGCTAGCCGAGGCGCACAAAAGGCATCTCCGCGTCATATTGGATTATGTGCCCAACCACACGTCTGACCAGCATCCGTGGTTCATTGAATCACGGAGGTCGAACGACGGCCCCAAGCGAGACTGGTACCTGTGGAGGGATGCCAAGGCCGATGGGAGCGAGCCAAACAACTGGGTGTCTCACTTCGGCGGCAAAGCCTGGGAGTGGGACGACTCTCGGCAGCAGTACTACTTACATCTCTTTCTGAAGGAGCAGCCGGACCTCAACTGGCGAAACCCGGATGTGGTCGGAGCTATGCACGGCGTGATGAGGTTCTGGTTCGACAGGGGCATCGACGGCTTTCGTGTCGACGCCGTCATGTACAGCATCAAGCATCCCGATTTCCCAGATAACCCGCCGCTATATGAGTCAAGCCGTTACGATGAAATCGGCATGTCGCAGGAGCCCGTCTACACTATGAACCAGCCCGGCATCCACGATCTCATCCGAGACTTTCGCCGCATCTGTGATAGCTATGAGGGGGACCGAGTGATGATCGGCGAAACGTGGTTCTTCGACCCATCCGAGCTCGTCAAGGCCTACGGGGCCAACCTGGACGAATTCGACCTCCCGTTCAACTTCACCAGCGCTCTTTTGCCATGGGATGCCGAGGAGATGAGGGCCGCGATTGAGTCATACTATTCAGCTCTTCCGAAGGGAGCGCTCCCCAACTTCGTGTTCGGCAACCACGACATTCACCGCCTCGCGACCAGGTTTGGTCACGATAATATTCGAAGCGCGGGGATGCTGCTGCTCACGCTGTGGGGCGCCCCGACGATGTACTACGGCGACGAGATCGGCATGCGCGATGTGGACGTTCCGCCGGAG
Source organism: Dehalococcoidia bacterium (assembly GCA_965248605.1). Lineage (GTDB taxonomy): Bacteria > Chloroflexota > Dehalococcoidia > Lucifugimonadales > CAUZJF01 > CAUZJF01. The sequence continues at coordinate 2,457,024 of CBDFJV010000007.1, read as the reverse complement.
CTCACTCGGGATGTAGTTATGCCGGACGAGGACCTGAGGCGCGATCCCGAGCGCACTCCCATGCAGTGGGACTCAACGCCGAACGCGGGATTCTCGCCGGCCGGCGCCGAGCCTTGGCTGCCGGTGGCGTCGGACTACGAGGCCGTGAACGTCGAAGCACAACAGGCCGACCCTGCGTCCCACCTGAGTTTCTATCGATCGCTACTGAAGCTTAGACGCGACACGCCGGCGCTCCACGGAGGTTCCTTCAAGTTCGTCGACGGTTTGCCAACAGGCGTACTGGGCTATACGCGAAGCGCGACGGGACAGCATTTGCTCGTCATTATCAACTTTGAATCGGAGCCGGTGACACTGAATCTGGCAGAGTTGGCCCGTTCCGCGAAGGTTTTGCTCTCCTCCCAGCTAACCCGGCACGCCGAGGTGGATATTGGAAGCCTGACGGTCGGACCACACGAGAGCCTCCTTCTCGAATTGCCCGACTCATCGACGCCGGCAACCGCTCTCGCAAGCTAAGCCGCAGGACGTCCCGCTCGTATTAGGCTCGAGACCCGAGCGTTCAACTCAGTTTTCGGCCACCCCTATCGAAAACCAACGTGTGGCACACGAAAGTCCAGCCTCGTCTGGTCTCCGCCGGCGATTACTATCAGTGAGACGTGGGCCGCCGAGCCGATTCGCAGATGCGTGCCTTGTCTTGAATCCAGAGTCGCCGGATGCAAAAGTGACGGCACAGAAACCAGATAGACAATACTCGATCCTCCTCGTGGAGAAGAGCCTCTCGGAAGCCCTCCTGGTCGAAGAGACCCTCGACGAGGCTCAGATCAATTACAGCTTGACCGTCGCGAGAGACCGAGAGGAGGCGCTCACCAGTTTGAGGCGTGAGAGCGACGACCACGGAACACCGTGGCCGGACCTGCTCCTACTCGATCTCGACCTGCCGAAAGTGAACGGCCACGAACTTCTGGCTGATCTCAGCGCTGACTCTCGGCTAGAATCGATTCCGGTTGTCGTTCTGACGGGATCGCGAGAAGCCGCGGACATCAGACGAGCGTTCAGCTCCGGTCTAACGGTGAGCTACGTCACCAAGCCGCTCAGGCCGCACCATGTCATGGCGTTCGCGGTCGAGCTCGACTCTGGGCTGCTGGGTGTCATCTGACCGTCGGGGCTTTGTACCAAAAAGTCGTCTTGCGGAGCCGTGGTTCGACATGCTATCGAGTAACTGCTCTTCTTCGGGCTTCCGACGAGTCGTGTGAGAGGGGCGAAATCCCCCCTAACCCCCCTTTTTCAAAGGGGGGGACACCGTCGAGTTTCAAAGGGGGGGAGCTATCGAGTGACTGGTCAAATAGTTACTTGCCTAGATTCGGTCTGCCATGCGGACATAACCCTGCTCTCAAGTAACTGCTGACCACGAACGGGCTGGGCCACAATGTGCAGGCGTAGGGGCGCATGTCCCGATGCGGCATCGGGACATGCGCCCCTACGGATGAAACCAAACCAGTTGCTTTCATATGTTCGGCCCGCCCGGCGGACGTAAGGTTGCTAACCGCGAACGTAGCCTCAAATCCACCGTTCGTCCTAAGCTCGTCCAAGGACAATGGACGGTTTGGGGCGACGAGGATGTCCACTTCGGCTGGTTGAACGTCGAAGCAAACACCGATCTCGAGGCGCGAGGCATACTACCGCCGGCCTTGAGGGCACAGGCCCAGGTAGTCGAAGTCCGGAGGTACACACCTGAGGAGGCCAAGGGCGGCCACTCTTAGCCGACGCGGCTGGCAACCACACCGGGTCTTTTGCGGTCCACCGCAGACCGGTGCCGGCTAGCCGATATCCGCCAGCAGCCTCAAAGTCCTCTCGGCGCTTTGTGTCGGGTCGCCACCGGCCGCCAGGACGGTCACAAGCAGCTCCGAGGCCCCCCACTCGAAGGTCTCCTCTATCCGCCGTGCAGCCTCTTGTTCGTCGCCTGAGATAGTCAGCGAATCGATCATGGCATCAGTCCATCCGGTCTCCTCTGACCCCTGAAACCCCGCATCGGCGAACATCCTGGCGTAGTATTCCCAGGTCGGGTAGCGACCCAGCCGCTCCCGCAACGCGGCCCGCACCTCTTCGCGGTCCTCGTGGACACAAACGGGTGCGTGGACTATCAACGGCGGCCTCGCCCTGCCGGCGGCACCGGCCGCGGCGCCCATGGCTGGGAGAGCGACCTTCTCGAGGTACCTGTGGGGGCAGACCCAGGGTATCGCTCCGTCGGCCTCGGCCCCAGAAAGCTCGAACGACCGGCGTCGCAAGGCCGACACCATCACGGGTACCTCGACCGGCTCCGGGATGGTGGCGCTCGCCCTGTAGTAGTCTCCATCGAAGTCCACGTTCCCTTCCTGTAGGAGCGCTTTGAGGACTCGAACGTACTCTTTCAGGTGCGACAGTGGAGCGTAATACTTCGATCCAAAGGTCGTTTCCACCATCGGTCCACCCGGCCCGACGCCCAGACGGAACCGGCCCGGGGCAAGCCCAGCGACGACCTGCGCTTCACGTGCCAGGGTTACGGGATGTCGCGACCAAATCGGAACGATCGAAGTGCCGAGTAGAATACGCTCGGTCCGTTCAGCCGCGGCCGCCAGCAGCGCCGTCGCGTCCCCACCTTGGCCACTCGACACAAGCCACACGGCCGAGACCCCGAGTTCGTCAAGCCGGACTATGTTCTGGAGGGTCTCTTTTGGAGACGTGACAGTCTCCACCACGCCGACTACTTTCGGGCCCATGAACCCCTCCAGGTCTAATCGATAGAACGCTAAGCTGTGATCGTCCGCCGAAGCCGCCAGGTAGCCAGCGAGAACAGGACTGCGGCGAAAGCCGCTAGTACGGCCAACTCCCGGACGATATCTACTACCTGACCCTGCTCGCCGACCAGTGCTGTGAATGCTTCGTTGCCCCACGCGTGGGGCGTGACATGGGCAATTGTCCGCATATTGTCCGGGAAAATCTCGAGCGGTATCATACTTCCGCCAAGAGCCGCGAGCCCCAGTCCAAGGAGCAGCGCGACGGGCGCCGCTTGCTGGTCGTTGTTCAAGACGCTTCCGAGCAGCATGCCAGCCCCAGCGCCCACCAGCGCGAACACGACGAAGACCAGCGCGGCCCCGGCTGGGTCGCCCCAGTCGACGCCGAAGATCAGCGCAGAACCGACAATAATGATCAGGCCCTGAACTAGTGCGATCGACAGCCGACCTAGCGCCTCACCGATAAGGATCGTCCTCGTAGGCGTAGGCGTAGACAGCATACGACGCGACACGCCTAACCTCCGGGTCTCTATCAACCCGATGGCCCCGGTCAGCGAGTTAAGGAACACAAATAGAAGCAGCTGCGTGCTCGCTCCCTGGTCGAATGTACCCGTTTCCTCGCCGAACAGAGTTTCGCCCACGCTGGTACTCTTGACCTGAACGCCTGCCGTCTGGGAGGCAACGAGTTCAGCTCGGTCGAGAGCGTCTCCCAGCGGGAGAAGTCCTCGACCCTCGGCAAAACGGGCCGCCCTGAGCCGCATACTCTGCTCAGCCACCGCTGCCTCAACGGTGGCTCGAAGCTGCTGAGCGAGCGACCCCGGACGACCAAGAAACTGAATCTCGACGTCATCGCCGTTGCGGAGAGACGCGTCGTACCCCTCAGGGATCACAACGCCCGCCTCAACGCGACCTCGCTCGACGGCGTTCACAAGGTCGTCTTCACTCGAGTAGCGCTTGACGTCAACCGCCTCGGTCTCCTGGAGCTTTGCCACGAGCTCCTCTCCAAAGGCGCCTACCTCTCTGTCAACGACACCCAGCGCCGGGGTGAACCCGCCACCGAAGGACACGCCTAGCAGCAGAATCAGCATCAGGGGAAAGATGACTACGAAAAATATCGCGGTCCGGTCTCGAAAAAGGCGGCGCAGATTGACTCCGGCGATCGCCAATGCCTTCAAGGCTGCACCAGCTTGCCCTGCCGCATGAACGCAATCACGCCAGTGACGGCGGCAAAGCCGAGAATGGCAGCCACCGACGGCACGATGTCCTCGACCCCACCACCTCCCTGCAGCTCTGTAAGTCCTGTCAGGAACCAGGCGTGAGGTGTCAGAAGGCTAAGTGTCTCGATTAGGCCACCGGCCTGGGCGACCGGAAAGAACGAGCCCCCGAGCATGCCGAGTATAAGAGCGACCATCGCCTGCCAGCTGCCGGCCTGTTCGGCCGTTTTCGCGACCGTCGCGATCAGTCCCATGACGGCCATGGCCGCCAGTACACCCACCATTACGAGCACCGCGACGCCGATAGGGTTCCCCCACTCGGCGCCTAGCAATAGGGACGTCGTCACAACCAGCACGCCCATGCTGGCTACACCCAGCACGAAGCTGGCGAGCAGCTTCCCGACGATGATCGAAAGGCGCGGAATCGGCGCCGCCTGGAGTCGGCTCAGCGTCCCCTCCCGACGCTCGTCCAGAAGGCTCGAGATGCCGAATTGTACGGTGAAAAACAGAAAGAAGACCGACATCGCGGCAGCAAAGAACGTCTTGATCTCAAGCTCCTTCTTCGTGGCTGAGATGTCCACGACCGAAATGGGGTCTGGAGCTTCTGTGGCAGCGGTCGCGATGCCGGCTACCTCAGCAGGTGGCGTATTCTGGTCCACAGCTGTCCCAACCGCGATCTGGACTGCGGTTAGGTGGCTGGCGAACGACTCGGCGATCGAGGTGGCCACCAGCGTTCCGATGGGGCTTTCGACGTTCCCCACTACCTCGATCTGGCCGCCTTCGCCGGCCGTGACCGCTTCGGAAAAGCCCGCAGGAATGACGAACGTCGCCGAAACCTCGCCGTCGCGCGCAAGCTGCCGGCCCGCTTCGTCGGAGGACGCCTCGGTGACCGCGAGAAGGCCCTCTTCCTCGATTTGCGCGAGTACCTCTTCCGTGAACGCCAGGGCGAGCTCGCCGCCATCCTGGTCCACCACTGCATACTTGAAAGTGACGGCGCCGTCGTCGATACCACTCAGTATCTGGCTGAAGATGAAGGCCAGGCCGAACGGCACCACGATAGCGATAAGGAATGCCGAGCGGTCTCGGGTGCGCTGGCGAAGGTCTTTGGAGGCGATGAGGAAGGCCGCCCTCATACGTCAGTCTCTGAGGGCTTTGCCGGTGAGGTGGAGGAACACGGCCTCGAGGTCCGGCTCCCTGACCTCGACGCTACGAATCGACGCGCCCGTTTCGGTCGTCTTCGCAAGGATCTCCGGCAGAACGTTGCGCGCCTCGTTGACGATGAGATCGATGCCTCCATCACGAACACTAGCCTCCTGGACCGCGTCGATCTCCTCGACGGCCCTGGCTCCAGCTTCGAGGTCGCCGACGGCCGACAGCTCGATTCGGTCCTGCTCACCGACGAGACTGACCAACTCCTGGCGGGTGCCCTCCGCTTTGAGCTCTCCGAGATCGATGATCCCAACGCGGTCGCACAAGCGCTCCGCTTCTTCCATGTAGTGGGTCGTATAGAGGACTCCAACCCCTTCCTCGCTGAGCTGCTCGATGTTCTCTAGAATGGCGTTGCGGCTCTGAGGGTCGACGCCGACCGTCGGCTCATCGAGCACGAGCAGCTTGGGACGGTGCAGCAGCCCGATACCGATGTTGAGCCGGCGCTTCATACCGCCCGAGTATTCCTTGGCCTGGTCGTCGGCACGCTCGGAAAGACCGATGATGTCGAGCACCTCGTCTATCCGGGCGCGCGCCTCTTTCCCTCCCATACCGTAGAGGCGACCGAAGAACTGGAGGTTCTCCCTGGCGGTCAGGTCCGGATAAATGGCGAGTTCCTGAGGGACGAACCCGATCTTCGCCTTGGCGTCGACGCTCTTCGGAGTGAGCGCAGTCCCGTCGACGATGACCTCGCCAGCATCGCTCTCGAGCAGGCCGCAGACCATGGATATCGTCGTCGTCTTGCCCGCGCCGTTGGGGCCGAGAAGCCCGTACGTCTCGCCCTCCGCCACGTGAAACCCAACACCATCTACGGCCACGAGATCGCCGAAGGTCTTGCGAAGGTCTCGACACTCGAGTACGTTCATATCAACACCATGAGGACGGTATGATTGCCGCCGTCCATTCTGTTGTCCGTTCACGTGGCTGTCAACCTGCGAAAACACCCAGGTTCCGCTAGCAACAAACGATATCCCTCACGTAGATTTGCCAGACCGACCGACTAATGCTACCCGCCAACCGCCACTCCCATATTGTGTTCGTACTAGCGAGCCTCTGCCTCTTGGCTGCCTGTGGCGACCAAGTTTCGTCGCCTCAAGACACCCAACCGAAGAGTGCCGTCGAGAAATCGACGCCCGTTGAAACCGCAGGTCTCATAGCCACGGCGCCCGCCGCAACGAATGCCGAAGCCAAACCCGCCGAGTCTCGTATCTCACTGTCCCCAGTTACGACAGCGGTCTCAACGCCGCAGACCAAGCCGCCTGGCGAGCAATCTCAGCCGACATTCGGTCCCACACCACCTCCATCTCCCGCTGTCACTCCGCTCTCTATCACATCCCCACGTCCTGTCACGACACCCAGCCCCAGCCCCACTCCCAGTCCAAGCGCCGCTCCCGAACCAAGCCCGACACCTACACGTACCCCAGTTCCAACCTCAAGCCCTATCGCCACCTCCACGCCGCGCCCCTGCATTTCCTCGGGAGACCACCGCGCTATCCAGAGCGCGCTGACGGAAGCCGGCTCGAAAGCCATCCTGTGCAGGAACGCGGTGTTCGAGCTACGCGACACGATCTTCTTCACCCACGAAGACCAGGAGATACACACCGAGGGGTTCCCAACCGACGACTCCAGAGCTCTCCTGAGAGTGGCGGACAAGAGCATCGCGACCGCAGTCAATTCCGGGAACAACGCGCGCGTTAAGCTCCGGAACGTAATCATCGACGGCAATCGGCCTGAGTTGGGTATCGCCACCGGCGGCCTGATCGAATGGGGCGGAGCCGCTCCGGACAAGCTTGTCGAGTGGGTCAAGGCCTACGAGCCCAGAGGCTGGTCTGTGCTTGTCATCGGGGAGGGCGACGACCTCAAGTGCTCACGAGCGATCGCCAGACACAACGAGCTTGGTCCCGCGGGCAGAGCGGAGTACATAATCGCCGACGGCATCTCGCTCGCCTGCCGCGAGAGTATCGTGACGAACAACACAATCATCGACGCGACGGACGGCGGCATCGTGATCTTTCAGGCGCCCGGCTCCCTGGTCGAGAACAACACGATCATCGCGGACGAGCGCATCATGTTCTACGGGATCTCCATGGTGGACACCGGGCCCTGGGACGGCGACTTCACCGACACTCGGGTAGTCGGGAACACGATCTACGCCCGCGGCGCGCTGATTCGGCATGCCATCGACATGGGGCCTTATGTAGGATGTATCCCCGACCAGGAGATGACCTTCCGGAGCCACGGTGCCGAGGTGAGGGGCAACGTGCTTAAGGGCGACCACATGGGGTACGGGTTCGTGATCAGCGGCGTTAAGGACTGGACGGTCGTCGAGAACGCGGACATATCGAAGCGCGAGCCTCTCACAGACCATCCGGAGGAGTGCTTCGGGCGTCAGGTGGACGCTCCAGGAAGTTTTCAGGTCAACGCCGCGGTATCAAGGGGGACATTCCAGGAAGAATTCCAGGACGTGGTGTTCGCATTCCCGACGGACTTCTGGCCTCTGCACACGGTCGTTTCCGATGAGTGTGTCAGCGAGCTCATCGGGCAGGAGTTGCTCGCGGAGATAAAGGCAGGCAAACGGGGACCGTTGTGGCTCGAACTCGAAGAAGCGGAGAACGGCGAGCTGATCGGTCGCTGCATCGGCCCCTATGAGCCACCGGCGATATCGGAAGGTCAGGGAGAGCTGCAGGTAGGGCTGTCTTCTTGCGACCCGTTCTGTACGAAGATCGATTTAATCAACCTATCGCCCACCAGGCCCGTGGACATGACCAAGGCCGCGTTCCTTCTGGAAGGCTTCTTGGTCGAGTGCGTCGGTCTACCCGAGACGATCGGCCCGGAGCGGACCGCGACATGCACGATCGAGGACTATGTGACGCCGGGTTTCCAGGTCTTGAACTGGTACGGTTTCCCACCCCGAAGCGGCGGCTGGGGATTCCATTACCCGCACGACGAGTAGGAGACGACGGCGCTTTCTAGGGCGTAACCCTCACGACCTTATTCTGGTCATAGTCCGCGATGTACAAGACTCCATCCCGAGTTGCGGCGATGCCCGTAGGCGGCGCGAAGTTGGTAAAAGTGATTAGCACGTCGCCGCTCTCCGTGAAGCCGGTCTCCATCCTCTCGCCCCGGACTGCTCCGCCATCCGCAAAGGTCGTGATGATCCCCGTTGCCACGTCAACCTTCCGGATTCGGTCATTGTCGGTATCCGAGATGTAAAGGTTCCCATCTGGACCTATGGCGACGTCGGTCGGAGTAGCGAGCATGGCACTGGCTGCGGGACCTCCGTCGCCCGAGAGCCCCTGGCCTTCCGGTTTGATGACGTACTTGGGATCGGGGTGGGTCGCGGGGGCGTACTTCCCGATGCCGGCCACGGTCGTGATGATACCGGTGGTCGCGTCGATTCGCCGGACGCGTTGATTGTAGCTATCGGCGAAGTAAATGTTGCCCTGATCGTCGAGCGTTATCCCTAGCGGGTCTGAGATACCGGCGCCTTCGGACGGCCCCCCATCTCCCGACAGGTCGTTGACGCCGGTTCCCGCGAGTGTCGTGATGATACCGGTGGCGGCATCCACCTTGCGGACCCTGTCTTCGGCCGTGAAGTAAATGTTCCCCTTGACGTCAACGGCAACATCCCTGGCGATTCTGATAAATGCATCGGTCGCGAGCCCACCGTCTCCGGGATCGATGACGCCGCTGACTCTCTTAGGGATGCCCCCACCCGCGACCGTTGTAATGATACCGGTTGACGCGTCCACGCGGCGTATGCGCCCGTTGTCGCCATCGGCGATAAACAGATTGCCGTCGTTGTCGACCGCCAAGCCTCGTGGCAGCTTGAGGCGAGCTTCGGTGGCCGGCCCTCCGTCACCTCCATAGCTAGGGCTACCATTCCCAGCGACTGTCGTGATCACGCCGGTAGACGCGTCCACCTTCCGGACACGGTGGTTGTCGGTCGAGATGTATAGGTTGCCCTCAAAGTCGACCGCAACGCCTGACGGCCCGTACATGGACGCTGCTATGGCCGGGCCACCGTCGCCTTCGAAAGAGCCCCTCCCTGTACCGGCGTATACGGTTATTCCGGCGACTTGATTGGTGGCGGACGCGGCGGTTTCGCCGCCGTCGGCTTGAGATGACGCGGCGACAGGAGTCGCGGTCCCGCTGGATTCGGCGGGAGCCTCCGCGGCTCCGCACGCGACCGCAGTCACTGCGGCGGCCAACACCACGAGCCATGCGGCATTCGCGAGTAGTCTGCGGGCCCGCACCTCGGCAATCAGAACATAGGGAAATACCATTTCAACCCCTTGTCTCTCGTAACTTGAGCGTAGTATCGGGGGCGCTCGCCGTCGATTCGTCGCCGGCGCCGGAGCCCGTTAACGTGCAAGCTTCATGACCTTGTTCTGATCAGAGTCGGCGATGAAGAAGACGCCATCGCGGGTCACGGCAATCGCTACCGGCGGCGCGAAGTTGGTGAAAGTTATCTTTATGTCGCCGCCCTCCTGGAAGCCTGTCTCCATCTTCTCGCCCCTGACGGCTCCTCCATCCGCGAACGTGGTGATAACGCCCGTGGTCAGGTCTACCTTACGGATGCGATCATTGCCCGTATCTGCGATATATAGATTTCCGTCGGGACCAATGACCGTGTCATTCGGGATCGAGAGCATCGCAGCGGTCCCGGGACCTCCGTCGCCTGAGAACCCCTGGCCTTCTGGGCCGATCGTCGGCTGACTTCTGTGGGTCCCCGGAGGTGCGTGCTTCCCGATTCCAGCGACGGTCGTGATGATGCCGGTAGCCCCGTCGATCCTGCGCACACGCTGATTACCGGTATCGGCAAAGTAGAGGTTGCCCTGATCATCGAGGGCGAGCCCCCGCGGGTCCGCGACGCCGGCGCTCGTCGAAGGCCCGCCGTCTCCGGATAGGTCGTTCACACCGTTCCCCGTCAGGGTCGTGATGATACCGGTGCCGGCATCCACCCTGCGGATTCGGTTTTCGGCCGCAAAGTAGACGTTGCCTTCGCTGTCGATTGCGACGTCCGAAGCGGCCTTGAAGAAAGCGTCCGTAGCCAGCCCGCCGTCTCCTGGGTCGATCATCCCACTGACTCTCTTTGGGATGCCACCGCCCGCCACCGTCGAGATTATTCCAGTCGCCACATCGATACGGCGTATGCGCCCATTGTCACCGTCGGCGATGAATACGTTACCGTCGCCGTCGACCGCCAGCCCGACCGGCAATTTGAGACGCGCTTCCGTGGCCGTCCGGTCGTCACCACCGAATCCAGGGCTTCCTGTCCCTGCCAAAGTAGTGATAACACCGGTGGCCGCGTCCACCTTCCGGACTCGATTGTCCGTCGATATGTACAGGTTGCCGTTAGCATCGACCGCAAGCCCCGACGGCCCGAACATCGACGCCTCCGTGGCCGGACCGCCGTCGCCCTCGAAAGAGCCCTTCCCATTCCCGGCGTATACAGCCAGCCCGGCCTCTAGAGAGCCAGCCGGAACGTCGGCCTCGGTTTGGGTCTCGGAGTCGGCGTCTGCCGGGGCCGATGCCGCAGCCGAAACCGGAGTCTCGGCGACGTCGCCGTCGTCCTCCGAGGCCCCACACGACACCGCGATCGCAGCTGCGCCCGAGACAACGAGCCACACGCCGATCCCCAAGGGTCTGTGAGTCCGAAGCGCGTCAATCAGAGAACGAAGAGTTCCCATCTCGATCCCCCTTCCCGCGACTCGATAGTTCCGAGCGTAGCAGCACGGCTTGGGGGCGTCAACACGACCTGAAGCGCGCGTAGATCAAGCCGCGGCCGAACCGACTCGCCGTTTGCTCCACGTATCGCGTGGACCTACTTGTCAGAACTCAGCGCAGACACACTCGCTATAGCGGTGGAGTCCTCAGGCCAGCCTCAATTGAGAAGCCACACCGAATTCGAATGCACTCCACACAGACGCCCGTCTGCGGGACAAGGTACATTGACTCCGTCAATCAACCCTACAGAGGTCAACCGTGACTGATCTGCTCGAAACCCGGGCTATGCCCAAGCTGCAAGGTGCCTGCTCCAAGTGCGGGAGAGAAACAGCTTACCCAATCGCCGCGGGGACTAAGACATCGCTATGCGGGGACTGCTGGACGGAGAAACGCAACAACGGAACCGTCGACCACCCGGACGCGAAGATCGAAAGGCGGCCGGAGCTAATAAGACGTCCCCAACACGTCGCATCCGCGTTCGCGGAGAAGCCGAGCGACGCGATTGCCTAGCCGTCCTACGGCTCCCCTTACTACAATCTCGTTTGTCCTCCACTCGACGGGCCGCAGTCCTTTTTTCGGCAACCTCAGCTTCGTACCAGAAGTCGCCAATGAGGGGCCGTGCGTCGATGGGCTCACCACAAATGTAGGTAGAAAAACCAACGTTCGTCCTGAGCCAGTCGAAGGACAGTGCGCGCCATGAGACGCTTGTTAGCCACGCGCGGAAACGTTTAAGCAGAGCCTTGCCTTCGCATCTTGACGGCCGTTGTAGCATCAAACGACTCGAATCGAATATGGAGCTTTCATCCCATGGACGTCGTCATCTCCCCCGAAGCCATTGAGCTCATCAAGCGTCGCGGCGGCAAGGCGGCCATAGACCTCATACCTCCCCTTGGCTGAGGTGGCCGACCCGAGGTGTCCGTGGACACCTACCTGAAGCGGAAGAACCTGTCGAGCTACCATGCCGCGCGGAACGACGACGTAGTCGTCTGGCTCTCCCACACGCTGGGGACCTGGGCGCAATCGATTTCCGTCTCGGCCAAGAGATTCCTGGTCTGGACCTCCTTCGACGTCGAAGTTGTCCCGATCCACGCCCACGCCCCCGGCATAGCCTGAGCGCACCGATAGGCCGCCGGGTCCGGCGGCACCTCACTCGGCCCCCATCGCCAGAGGCTCACGTCACACGTTGTCGCGCCAGCGGCCTGTGCATGTGAGACGCGAGACCCTAGAAGAGCAATAAGCCCCGCTGTCCAGCGTGGCTAGAAGATCGTCCGTCAGAAGTACGTTGATCGACGCTCGTTCTGGTGCCCAGGAAAGGATTCGAATCCCGCTCCCTCTCGAGAAGCGGGATACGGAGAACGATGACCACAGAACTCAAGGGGTTCGTCGTGTCGTACTCCGGTGCTTGAAGGGATTCCACACAGAGGGTACTATCGTGGGGGAAACTTCGGGGATCCGGTTGCTATAGGCAACTTGCTAGCCCATCAGATCCACAGAGTCAATGGAAATTCTCGAACAGTCACCTGTATGTCGATATGAAACGTAGAGGGCGAGGCGCGGCCACCTTATGCCGACGCCCGTTGTCTAATTCTGAGTAGGGGGTTTCTCCGACCGCACGCTCCTGCAACCCTCTGCAGGTGGAGACAGCAATGAAAATCAACTTTACGCTTCTTCCGCGTCGAGACCGCTTCTTTTTCCTACTCCACCAAAGCTCTCAGAACATCCAGAAGGTGGCGGTACGGTTCCAGGACCTGATGGAGAACTTCGACAACGTCCCCGCCAGGGTGAGGGAGATCAAGGACCTCGAGGAGTTCGGAGACCAGATCATCCATGACATAACGCACTCCTTGCACAGGACGTTCGTCACACCTATCGACAGGGAGGACATCCTCGGGCTGGCGGGGAGTCTTGACGACGTGATCGACGCCATTGACGAAGCGGCTCAATACACTCTTCAATATCAGATCGAGAAACCGACCGAATACGCCCGCCACCTGGCGACCATCATCGTGAGCTGCGCTGACGAGCTTGAGCGGGCTATGGCGCTACTCGGTACCCGCGGCTCCAGATTGAAGGAAATACTCCCGATGGCGATCGAGATAAATCGCCTCGAGAACGAGGCGGACAAGGTGCTGAACGAGGCAATGGGCGAGCTTTTTAGCGATGGTCACGACGTCATCGACATCCTCAAGTGGCGAGACGTCTACAACGACATGGAGGAAGCAACCGACCGTGCAGAGGATGCAGCGAACGTCCTTGAAGGCATCGTTCTGAAGCATTCCTAAGAGTTTGCTCATTGACGGACCTTCTGTGACCTGAGCCGCCGCCGGGCGGACTCGGTCTACTGATTTCGACCATAAATGATCGACCAAACCGATATAACCTTTCTTGTCTTCGTCGTAATCGTCGCTCTGGTATTCGAGCTGTCCAACGGTTTCAATGACGCTGCGAACGCCATCGCGACTGTAGTGTCGACCCGTGTGATGTCGCCGTTGGCGGCGGTCCTAATGGCCGCCGTCATGAACTTGCTCGGGGCCATCTCGGGGACCGCAGTCGCCAAGACCGTCGGAAAGGGGGTCGTCGATCCCGCGATTCTCGCGGGGGGAGACGGCCTGTTGGCTGTTGCGGGAGGCGCGACGGCTGCGGCTACCTGGGTGTTCGCGGCAACTCGGTTCGGAATGCCAGTTAGCGGTAGCCATAGTCTCATCGCGGGAGTGGCTGGAGCGGGGATTGCCCACTCTGGAGGGAGTGTGCTCGTCGCCGACGGGATCATCAAGATCGCAAGGGGCCTCGTGTTTTCACCTCTGTTGGGCTTCTTGGGCGGGTATCTGATCATGCTGGCCATCTATTGGGCTTTCCGCGCGGCAACTCCGACGTTGGTCTCTGCGGTTTTCGGGAAAGCCCAGATGGCCACCGCAGCTGCTATGGCGTTCAGTCACGGCTCGAATGATGCTCAGAAAACCATGGGAATCATTACGTTGGCCTTGGCAGTCTTCTACGACTGGGAAGGCCAAGGAATACCGTTTGAGGTACCTTGGTGGGTAATCATCGTCTCGGCGGTAACGATGGGAATCGGCACCTATCTAGGTGGCCGAAGGGTGATTCATACCCTGGGTGTCCGTTTAGTCGCTATGAGACCGCCTAATGGGTTCGCCGCCGAGGGCGCCGCCGCCAGCGTAATCGAGTTGGCATCACGAACAGGCATCCCTGTCAGCACCACTCATGTGATCACCTCCGCGATCCTCGGAATGGGAACGACCCGTCGCCTCTCGGCAGTGCGATGGGGGGTAGCCAAGGAGATCGTGTTTGCTTGGGTCCTTACTTTTCCGGTGGTCGGTCTGCTAGGTGCAGGCGCGTTCTATCTTTTCCGCTTGGCGAGTTGAGGGGTCATTCAGACTGCAGCCATCTGCTCCAAAGCATCGTAATGGTCTTCCAACGGGTCGCCTACGCAACGTCGCTCAGACCGTTAAGGGACACCACTCATCCTGCTGGTTCCTGACGGACTGTGGCAGACCAGTTGAGACCTCCTGGTTTCTAGTCACCTCACAGGGTTAATGCCAAGCGGCCCCGCTAGCCCGGCAGCCGAAACCAGCTGCTGGCCTTTATGGACTGGTGCCCAGGAAGGGATTCGAACCCCCACTCCCTTAACGGGAAGCGGATTTTAAGTCCGCCGCGTCTACCGTTCCGCCACCTGGGCAGTTGGACCGTAAGTACAGTCTACCAATGTACTACGGTCGACAACTATACGTCGCTATCGCACGAAACGGCGGTCGCTCGAACCCACAAACCCCCTACTGGGCGGGTGGGCGGGATTCGGCGAAGCCGAATAAATCAAAGCGCGGAGTCGTCCGAACGGCTGGATAGAGGTGCCCCGCCGGTCCCATCCTTCTGTGCGGCCCCTCGATCGACGGATCACCGGAATTCCGCGCCGGAGCTCTCCAGCCGGTGTAGCGAGGCTGCTAACCTCGACGATCCGAAGTCAGGCGCTCCGCGATTCGGGATTAAGACGCTGACAAGATTCCCAGCTTTGGCTCCGGCAAAGGCGGTCGCTGGCTTCGACGATCGCCTGCTGCTCAGCCTCGCCTAGCGGAGTGAACCGCTCCGCGGCATCCAGCACGGCGGCTAGAAGCCTGACGTCACCTGGACTCGGCGCCGTGTGTATGGGCTGGGAGAAGAGCCACCAGAGCGCTTTGTCGATGTCTTCTCTCTCCCGGTGCGGGTCGTACCATGTGCCGTACTCGCGCTCGTGGCCGCCCCAGCCGCCCCGGGATACCATCTTGATGGTCTGGATTCCGACGTCTTTCGAGGCGGCGGCCGCCAGAAGCTCTTCGGCGTCGCGCTTGTAGTCGGGATTGCGAAAGATCGCCGCGCTCACCGGGAACATAATCGTGCCGAAGTCGAACCGGCGCAGTGCCTCGAGGTGAACACGCGGCACCTTCCACAGTCAACCTCCTGGCTCAAGTGCCCGAACTGTACGCAAATTGCCGATCTCCTAAACAGCCAACGCCGCTGCGCAACTCGCTAGCCAGGAGAACGCAGCCTCCGAACCGTCTGAGGCAGCCGCGGGTGCCGACGAAACAGGACAAGAGCCCGACGAGGGTCCCCAGCCAACTACTAGCGAAGATACCACCGCCCAGCCCAAGACCAACGACGAAGCCGAGAAACGACGGCTGGAATTCCAGAAGGCCGCGCAGCTCGCCGGCCAAGAGAACGCAGTCTCCACACCGCTAGAGACGGTCGCGGCAGGCGATGAGGGCGCTCAGCCCGACAAGGACCGCCGGGAGCGAGCATCCCAAGACACTACGACTGTATCTCGGTCGGCACCTGACGAGGCCGAGGAATCGCCGGCGGCAGACTCGCCTGAGTCCTCAGACTGGCACAATGCGTTCGAACGGCTCGCCGCCCAGCGGACGCCTGAGGGGGCCGAAACTCCTTCCGGACAGGTCGGTGAGGTTCTCGGCGAGCCGGACGCCACTGAGAGCGCAGCCCGACAAAACGAGTTCGACCGCCTCCGAGCGGAGGCGGTCGCATCGAGCCTGGGTTCCGCGCCCTCGGATTCAGGCCCTAGGCAGGCTGAGAAGCCTTCAGGCGGGACGGTAGGGCCCTCGGTTCCACTCACAGGCTCGGACATTCGGACGGACGACGCCCCGTCCCAGGTTGTCGACACCGAGCTCGAAGAGCCTTTGACACAAGGTGACCTCGCCGTCGACGTGCCAGTTGACCGGCGGACCGGCCTGGTGACGGCATTCAAGACCGTAGGGGCCAAAGCGTCGAAGAACCGATTGGTGCACACGGTCGGCGAAAGGCTCAGAGACGTACTGACTGACCTCGGTATCGCACGACCTACCGATGCTAAACGCCGGTCTGATCGACGAGGTAGTCCTGACCGCGTTCCCACTCGTCCTAGGCGAGGGCATTCCGCTGTTCGCTCCCGGCGCGATGCGCCACGAGTTCAAAACGGTGGGATACGAGACATTCGAGACGGGCCTCATCCAGTGGCGGCTGGAAAAGAGCTAGGCTCCGCTGAAGCATAATAGCCAGGTGGCTAAATTACATAGATACACGGGGGACGAGACAGTGTGGCAGAATAGGTTGAGTGCCCCTGGGGTGATCCACGATGGTCAACGATTCCATTCAGAACCGACTCGATTTCGACGACGCCCATTCTGCAGCAGAGCGCGGCCTGCAAGTGGTGAGCGCTCGGTTCAACAACGTCGAGCCCTTTAGCTGGAGCGTCTTCGATGGCTTCGACCACATGCGCGTTCTCACCTACTCGTCAGTACGCCGATGATCGTTCGCATGCTCGACAAGTACTCGTTCCAACGCTTCGAATGTGTGTTTGGCTATGAAGGTGGCCTAGGTCGGTTCGCGGACGTCATCGCCTTCCAACAGTTCCTGATCAACCAGGTAAGAGAGTCCGCTCTCCAATTAGAAGATGAACGCCAGCGGATCATCCTGGAGAGAATCCATGCCGGCAGAGCCCAGTTCTATGTAGTGAAGGACAACATCGCTCATGCAAAGATGTATCTTCTCGAAACCGACGATGGCGGTCGGCGTAGGGTGATCGTCGGTTCGGCCAACTTTTCGGAGCGCGCCTTTGGAGGAAAACAGCCTGAGACTCTGCTTGTTTTCGATGACGACGAGAAGGCCTGGGACCACTACCTACGTGAGTACGAAGCAGTCAAAGAAACCGCTGCGGACCGGATCGACATGCCCGTCGACTTGAGATCGGCAGAGATCGCATTTACTGACACCCCGGTTTTGCAGGATCCGGGATTGACCGTGTTTCAACCGCCGCCGGTCGATGAGCTTACTATTCCTCAGGTCGTACATCGGGTCGAGGAACTAGCCCTTCCCGTGGAACGTGTCGTTTCTCCCCAGATACCTCGCGAGAACGGCAGGTTTGTCGTCACACCGGCCGTAAAGGCAGAAATCAAAAGAATGCGCTGGCGGAAGGGCGAGCAAGAGGATGATGAAACCAGGCCGACGAATCTGACCATTCTCCAGGAATCGCGACATGTTTCCCTTTCGGGTCAGCCTGTTTCCCTGGACGCCGATGAAGAAGGTCTGCGGCGAAGCGCTTCGGCACTTGTAGAGTACTTCAACAACTATGAACTGGGCTTCGTCGGAGATGTCCCTAGATTGCAGAGGGACTATTTCACGTTCATGTCGTGGCTCTATATCTCGCCCTTTATCTGTGATCTGCGCACTCGCGCCGTCGTTGCGGGAGGAAACATCTTCCATTACCCGTCATTCGCGATAATCTACGGCAAATCGAATTGCGGCAAGACAAGTCTCGTAGACACCCTAATAGCGAGCATGTTCGGGCATCCAAGTACAGTCCAGAAAGACAGCTTTACTCGCAGAACGTTAAGAGGTCTGCAGCAGAATTACAGACGTTTCCCTGTTGTCTTCGATGACATCACACGTCGCAGGTTTACCGACCACGGCCTCGACATCGTTAAAGATGAGAATCTGCCACCAGTCAAAGAGCATCCTTGTTTCATTATCTCCATGAACGCCGAGCCACAGTCATTCCAAGATGAGGTCGTCAAACGATGCCTAATGGTCTACGCGAACACTTCCCTGCCAACCCACAAGCACTCACTTGCTGACGAGCTTCACTTGAGCGTAGAGGACATCCGGAACAGGCTGACGACCGATTTCTATCAACGCTACCTCGCGGTCGTCATGGACAAACTCGATACTACGCCTATGCCGCGAGACATACTCCGCGTGTCGTCCGAGACGATTTGCGACCTCATTGATGACGCTATCAAGGCGCGATTGCCGGAATGGTGTCAGCCTGTCTCGTGGGACCAGTACGCCGACCGGCGTTACGAGCGGCCCGCTAGGCGATTAGCCGCACTGCTGGCGCCTGAGAACTATCGCAAGGCAGTCGGAGACGGAGAACAGGGATGGACGTTGCAAGCGGATAGTGTGGTTGTGTGGGAAAAAGCCGACGCCTTCGGACGTACGTCGATCAAAGGCGAGATACCCGATTTCCTATACGACGACACCTCAAGCGTCGGTGACACTTTCGTTCTCTGGCGAAAGCAGACCGAAGAGTTTCTTGGCGGAAAAATAGCCGCGCCCGGCCTCAGATGGTGGCTGTGGAGGCGCTAGGAGAGCCCGTCTCCCTCACATGGCCTCGTCCCTAAGTCGCTGCTGCCTGAGCCGGCGGCCGTAGACAATCATGTACGCGATACCAGCCGCTACACCTACGAACACGACGCCGAGAACAAGGAACGTGAACGCTCCGGTGCCGATCAAGTGCTCCTGGCGAGTATTGAACCAGTAGATATGCAGGAACGCCGCGCCCATCACTCCTTCGACCACGAATAGCATCGCGGCGAGGAAGTGCAGCACGGGTTCTCCCGCGATCGGCCACGTCTCGGCTCCAGGGATACGAACGCGAGTCAAGACCACGAAAAGACCACCCAGTAGCACGAACAGGCCCGATACGGTCCCGCCACTGAACCAGAGATGGCTCGACGGGCTCATCCAGCCGTTCGAGACGCCTTGCGCATCAAAGTGAGTTGCAACCTGGTCGGCGGGAAGGCTGGAATTCGTCGCGACGAGGAACACCAACAACCCCAACGTGAGCGTGGCCGCCGGAGCCAACCACAGTGAAGAAACCCGGATATAGCCGGCACCCGTGATCGGGACACCTTTCGCCAGGCGGCGGGTGTAGAGGACCAGCCATGTGATGCTGATCGCCGTCAAGACCAGTTCGACTCCAACCACGGCAAGGATACCCGCATCGGAGTCGGGATCGATCCAAGGCCTGATCGCAACTGAAGCAAAGACCATCAGCGCGCCGGTGCCCGCAAGAAGGATGCCGCCGGTCCTATTGCTCTCGTTCCAAACGTCTACATTCACCATGCTGTACCAGGTCCGTATCCCAAAGATCGGGTTAGGGCCTACCTTCGGAGCGAAGACGTAAAGCGACCACCCTGCCACAAGGAACGTAATCCCCATTGAGAGGCCGAGCCACGTTGCCACCGTTCACCTCCGCGTACGGGAGTCTGCCGCCGGGAACCGTTGTCGAAAGCCCGTCGGCGTACCTCGTCTAAGGTACGTCTGTCGAGTGAATCTCACGTGAAGATATACGTTCCCGCCGTAATAGCGTCATCACGATTACGTGGTTGTGAAGTCGACTCGTCGAGACCTTCCACTCAAACATCCCGGCCCAGAACAGCTGACTGAAACGACGGTTTAGAGGCGCGACTCTAGTGGTCCAACATCCTAGTATTGAAGGGTTCTGAGGTTACGGCTTGGTAGGGGCGGGTTTGAAACCCGCCCTGTCGTCGTAGCACGCCAATCTCGGCTACCCCTCATTTCAAAGATTTCGGTCTACTAGTCCCATAGCCCGGTACTGAAGTAGCGCTCGCCGATGTCGTTGGTCATGGTAACGAAGCGGCCGCTCCGAGCTTCCCGAGCGACCTGGTGGGCTCCCTGAAGGTAGGCGCCCGAGGACTGTCCGGCGAATATCCCATTAGAAGCGAGAAGGCGAGTCATTTTCTTCCCGTCGTCGACGTCGATCGTCACCATCCTGTCGACGACGCTCTCGTCGAAGGTGTCCGGGACGATGTGTCCCTGGCCGAGAGGCTTCAGGCCCTCTACTCCCGGCCACTCGTCGAAGTTGATCCCGATGACCTGGATCTCCGAGTCGTGCTCCTTGAGGCGTCTACCAACGCCACTGATGGTGCCGCCGGTCCCGACGCCCGCGACGAAATGAGTGACATCGGGCACCTGGTTCAGTATCTCCTCGGCGGTCGTGTCGTAGTGGGCCTGAGGATTGTTAATGTTGCCGTACTGGTCGCACCAGAAATACTTGTCGGGGTCGGCCTCGTACCTTCGTTTTACCTCTCGGAGCGTCTCGTCGTACCCGAGCATCGGGTCGGTATAGATGATGCTGGCCCCGTGCGCTGCAAGCCGTTTCTTCCGCTCTGCGCTGGCGTTGGACGGCATGACCAGCTCGACGCGGTAGCCGAGGACCGCGCCGATCATCGCGTAGGCTATACCGGCGTTGCCCGACGTGGCGTCGAGGATTGTCTTGTCCTCGGTCAGCTCGCCTGAAAGGATCGCCTCGGCCAGCATCCGTAGGACGGGCCGGTCCTTGATCGAGCCGCCAGGATTCAGGTGTTCCAACTTGGCGTGTATCTCGGCATCGCCGATGTCGAGCGGTAGATCGAGCCGTACCGTCGGCGTATTGCCGATGGCCAGCAGCGGCGGGTACTTGGAGATGAAGTCCAGGTATTCCTTCGATTGCAATGCTTCGTCTACCTGCTCGTTCGGTATGCTAGCGTGCCCGGCCCGGCCGAGAGAACCTCTTCCCCAACCCCTAACCCCCAACCCCTGTACCCTCCCCCGTCCCTACCCCCCTCCCATCGCCCGCACAATCTCCACGTTATCGCCTTCGGACAGGGTGACCCTCGGTAGCTCATCGCGGCGCAGCACCGTGCCATTATAGGCAACAGCGATATTCTGCTCCCCGATTCCGAGGGACTCCAGATAGGCTGGAAGGTCGGTTGGGCCGTCCAGCTGACGCTCTTTCCCGTTGACCCTCAGCGCGATCATACCGCCGGCGCCTTGACGACATTGTGTCGCGACATCCACGCTTCCGTTATTGCGTCGGCCAGCCTACGTGTGGCGCGAGCCGGGTCTTTGCTCTCGGTGATGGCCGTGATCACGGCCGCTCCCGACGCTCCGGCCGCGATCAAGGCTCCCACGTTTTCTTCGGTTATTCCGCCTATCGCGAGATATGGCACTCGCACGCGCTGGTCCAGCTCCTCGAGAAGCGTGACTCCTTGTGGCTTGCGGTCTGGGTGCGAAGAGCTTGGAAAGATGGTGCCTGCGATCAGCAAGTCCGCGCCCTCCGACTCGGCGGCCAAGCCCGCTTCGACAGAGTGTACCGATTTGCCGACCAGCATCTCAACCGGCCCGTTTCGCCGAACAGCCGCCACGTTCGTGCTGTCCTCGGGCAGGTGGACTCCGTCGGCCCCCACAGACGCTGCAACGTTTACCCGACCATTAATAAAGAACAGCGCTTGCCCATCCGTGATCTCCCGAATCCTTCCAGCCAGAGGGGAAATCTCGGCATCTGAGAGGTCCTTTTCACGGAGCTGAACGGCCGCCACGCCTCCGTCCAGCGCGGCCATCACGACATCTTCCAGGGGCCTGCCTCCGCACCGATGCCTGTCGGTCACCAGGTAGAGAAGCGGTAGGTCGAAAGACGGCAACCGGACTAGCTCCGCGCTGCCGCCGTGGCGGGCACGCCCGCGCCAGGGCTGCTTGGCGTAGCTTCGATTCTGCGGTCGATGCGGCCGGCCAGGTAGGCCGTGCGCCCGGCCTCGACGGCCAGCCGGAAGGCTTCGCCCATCTTCGCCGGGTCCTCCGCCTGTGCGATCGCAGTGTTCACCAACACGGCGTCCGAGCCCTCCTCGAGCGCCTGAGCGGCCTCGGACGGCACGCCGAGCCCCGCGTCCACGACCACCGGCACATTGGCGGCGGCGATGATCAACCTTATCTCGTCGATAGTGAGAATCCCCTGCCCGGTGCCGATGGCCGAGCCCAGCGGCATGACCGTGGCGCAGCCGATCTCCTCGAGTCTCGCCGCCAGCACAGGGTCAGCGTGGATATAGGGCAATACAACGTATCCTTCGTCGACGAGTTGGCGGGCGGCCTCGAAGGTACCTACGGGATCGGGAAGGAGGCGCGCGTCGGGAATCACCTCCAGTTTGATCCAGTTCGAACCAGTGACCTCTTTCGCCAGGTGCGCGACGAAGACGGCATCTTCTGCGGTCTTGCTCCCGGCCGTGTTGGGCAGGACCGTGTACTTGCCCCAGTCGAAGTAGTCGAGGATATTCTTCTCTGAAGAGTCGTCGAGGTTCAGTCTGCCGATGGCTACCGTGATAATCTCGGCGCCGGAGGCCTCGATGGACGCGACCATCTCGTCCATGTTCCGGTGTCTGCCCGTGCCAACCATCAGCCTGGACTGGAACTCTTTGCCCGCAATCACCAGGGGGTCATTCATTTGTCATCTCCCTCCTGTGAGGGCCGGTAAACACACGAGCCGCTGACTCACTGCCAGCGGCTCCCAGACTATCGCAAGCTCTTGGGTGTCCCTTCGCTGGCATTACCCAGATCAGGTGCAGTCGGTCGCCCCGATGTGTCGGGGCCTCTCAGCCCGACCTTATCGGGGCTCCCGGCCCAATTTCCTAATATGCAGACCTAGAATACCATAGGCGCTCGGGACGTAAAAGCGTTCGCAACCAATTCACCTACCGGCTCAGCCGCCACTCAGATAGGCGCGTATAGTCCATGGAACAAATCCGAGGCTGTAAACGTCATAACTATGTCGCACAGGCCAGGGGCCTAAAGACGGGCCGACATTACTGGTCAATTGCATGGCAGAGGTGAGTACACTATGATTCCGAATATGCGCATCCTGGTAGTTCTAGCGGTTATTGTCGCAACTTTCGCGACATCGGCTTGCATGATGGGAGGCGGCGCCGACGAGTCCGCGTTCGGCGGCATGACCGATTCGTCCGCGAGCAAGGAGGCCGACGGGGACCGCGGGTTTGCGGCTGGCGCCACCGCGCCAGCCATGGCGCCCGCCGCCGAGGCCTTCGACGAGGCGATGGAGCGGGAAGAAACAGCGGTCGCTCAGAGTATGGCAACCTCTGATTCTGCGACTAGCCTGTTCAGGCCTGAACCCCCGGCTGCACCTGCTCTACCGGGCGGTGGCGACGACACGTCTGTCGACCAGCAGGTAGCTGAGCTCGTTTCACAGCAACGGATCATCGTCCGCACCGTCGACATGACCATCGAAGTAGCGGCGGTTAGCGCTTCGGTGGACGCAATCGGCGACATGGCCACCGAGATGGGCGGCTGGGTCGTCTCGTCGAACCGCAGCCAGAAGCACCGTGGGTCTGTCTCGGTCCGCGTTCCGGCCGACCGGTTGGACGAAGCCATCCAGCGGCTCCGCGATCTTGGCGTCGACGTCAAGTCGGAGGTGACCTCGAGCAGGGACGTCACCGACGAGTACGTCGACTCCACGTCGCGGCTCAAGACCCTTAGAGCGACCGAAGAGGCGCTGCTGGCCCTGATGGAAAAGGCCGAAAAGGTCGAGGAAGCCCTCCAGGTCCGCGACTCCTTGACCGTGATCCAACAGGAGATCGAGCGTCATGAAGGCCGGATCAAATTCCTCGAGCAGACGTCAGCGTTCTCGCTGGTAAACGTTACCCTGGAGCTGGAGCCGGTCGAGCTGTCCGTGGACGCGGGCGGGGACCAGACCACGGGAATCGGTCAGTCCGTCCGCTTCCGCGCGTCCTTCAAGCCGCCCGAAGGGATGGAAGAGCACACTTTCACATGGGACTTCGGCGACGGGTCGCGTCCCGTAACAAGCAACCGCACCGCTCCCACGGAAGACGAAGAAACCCGCGTCACCGCCACAATGACCCACTTCTACGAGGACGAGAAGGACTCGCCGTTCATCGCTCAGATCGAGATGATGAGCACCGGCGAGGCCGGCGTGGCTGAGGGCGAAGACACCATCATGGTCAACGTGACCAGGATACCCGTCATCGAGGTTTTCGCCGGCGAGCAAATGATCGTTGATGAGGGCGAGGAGTTAGAGTTCGACGGCTCTTTCACACGCCCCGAGGGGCTCAGTGACGTCCGGTTCCGCTGGGACTTCGGCGACGGCACAATCGCCGAAGAAGGAAACTTGGCCGAAGGCACAACCCGCGCGGTCGTGACCCATATCTATTCCGACCACCGGCCTTTCGACTACACCGCTAAGCTGACAATCACCGCCGACAGCGCCGCCGGAGAGGTCGAGGCATCGAGCGCTGCCAACGTTCGCGTCAGGGAGACCGAGGGCTGGACGATCGCGGGCTGGAGCGCCGGCGACAGGGGCAAAGAAGCTGTCAGAGCGCTTTCGGGCTTGGGCCAGGGCATCGGCACGATCCTCATCTGGCTGCTGATATTCAGCCCCGCGATCGCTGTCATAGGCGTAGCCGTGGGCGTCCCCGTCCGGCGATACAGACGTCGAAAGCGGAGCTAGCGAACCACGAGCGGACGGGCGCACGCAATGCGCCCCTACCGAGACCCTTACAGGAGTCGCTCCAAACCGCTCACCCTGAGCTCTGTCGAAGGGTCGAAGGCGGAACCTCCAACGACGCTGATAGCCCGAGAGTAAAGGCCCATTGCCCATAGTAAGACACTTCACCGCGACCGGATTCGTGGTCCACGAAGGCCACGTAGCCCTGCATTGGCACCCCAAAGTCAAGGCGTGGCTTCCGCCTGGTGGGCACATCGACGACAACGAAGACCCCGTCCAGGCGGTCCTGAGGGAGATCGAAGAGGAAGCTGGAATCGTAGCCGAGGTCGTGCCGACGGGCACCAGCCTCGACCTCGACTACCCTACCCACGTCACCCCGCCGTTCACCATCATGGTCGAGGACATCCACGACCCCGTCGCTGGGTACCATCAGCACATCGACATGATCTACATGTGCCGTCCCGCGGACGCAGTCGGTCCTCTAAACGAAGGCTGGCTGTGGGTAGACGAGGCAGCGCTGGCCGGCGGAGCAGCCCTCACGAACGGCGCCGGCGTAGAGGCCCCTCCCCCCGAAGACGTCAGAATGCTCGCCGCACACGCCTTCGAGATCGTGGCCGCAGCAAGCTGATTCCGGCTGCTTGACACCTTTCCAGCCCACCGATACGATTCGGCCAGTCAGCGGTCTGACAAATTCCTCAAGGAGGCCGGACATGCCGAAGTATCTTTTCAGCGGCTCGTATACGCAGGACGGGGCCAAGGGGCTTCTCAAAGAAGGTGGCACAAGCCGTCGAGCGACAATAGAGGACCTTGCGAAGTCGATGGGTGGGTCTATCGAAGTGTTCTACTACGCATTTGGCGGGGACGACATTATCGCCATCGGCGACTTGCCCGACGACGCCAGCGCGACCGCGATCTCGTTGGCCGTCGGAGCGAGCGGAGCGGTCAACCTCCGCACGACAGTGCTCCTCACGCCCGAGACAGTGGACCAAGCGGCAAAAAAGACCGTGAACTACAGGCCCCCCGGAGCTTAGTTCACGGCCGCGGCTGACTGACATCGAACCTGTTGACGACTTTCAGGGGCCGTGCTAGGGTAGAACCTACGTGAATACATAGGCTCCGACGAGGAGTAGTAGCGGGCACGCTGCGATAGAGAGCGGGAAATGGTGGAATCCCCGCGCACGACGGACCGTGAACTCGCCTCCGAGCATCCAGCCTGAAGCAGCATGTGAGTAAGGCCGGACGGTAAGCGCCGTTATCGCTAACTGAGGTGGTTCTCCGAACGTGGAGGGCAATCAGGGTGGTACCGCGGGCAACGAAAGAGTCCCGTCCCTGCAGGGGGGCGGGACTCTTCTATTTAGCGACAACCACGAAACGGAGCCAAGGGGAGAGATAGCCTAGCTCGAACACGACCCTGCTGAGGAGTCCAGAGAGCCTGTCCTGAGCCGTGCCGAAGGGGGAGCCGCTCCTCTGGCAGGGTTTTTGGGGATACTCCCCAAAACCCTGAGGGCGGGTAGGTGGGATTCGGCGCAGCCGAACAAATACGAGGAGCCAACCATGGCAGCGACAGCAGCCCGAGAAGCCAAGTTACGCTACAGCCCCCCGGACATCGAGGCCAAGTGGCAAGGACGCTGGGCGGCCGACCGGCTCTACGAGGTCCGCGACGATGACCCGCGCCCCAAGTGGTACGAGCTCACAATGTACCCGTACACGTCCGGCGACATCCACATCGGCCACTGGTACGCCATGGCACCCAGCGACGCCCATGCCCGATTCAGGCGTATGCAGGGCTTCAACGTGCTGCACCCAATGGGCTTCGACGCCTTCGGGCTACCGGCCGAGAACGCCGCCATCAAGGACGGCGTGCACCCGATGACGTACACCATGAACAATGTCGAAAACATGCGCCGGCAGCTGCGCACCATGGGGACCATCTACGACTGGGACCGCGAGCTGGTCACGTGCGTGCCGGAGTACTACCGGTGGAACCAGTGGATATTCCTGCAGTTCCTGAAGGCCGGTCTTGCTTACCGTGACTTCGCGCCTGCCAACTGGTGTCCGACCGACAACACCGTACTGGCAAACGAGCAGGTCGTCGACGGACGCTGCGAGCGGTGTGGCTCGGAGGTCATCCGACGCGAGCTGAACCAGTGGTCCTTCAGGATCACCAAATACGCCGACGAGCTTCTGGACTACTCGCAACTGCAATGGCCCGAAAAGATCAACATAATGCAGACCAACTGGATAGGCCGCAGCGAGGGCGTCGACGTCGAGTTCGACATCTCCGAGTACGGCCTGGACCAGAAGGCGCTGACGACCTTCACTACCCGCATCGACACGATCTTCGGTGTCACTTTCGTCGTGCTAGCGCCCGAGCACAAGCTCGTCCACGACCTGACGACGCCGGAGCACCGGCCAGAAGTAGAGGCGTACATCGAGCAGGCACGTCGCCAGACCGATATCGAGCGCCTGTCCACCGACAAGGAAAAGACCGGCGTCTTCACTGGTGCCTACTGCATCAACCGCCTGAACGGCGAGCGGGTCCCTATCCTGGTGGCCGACTACGTGCTGGCGACCTACGGCACCGGCGTGGTCATGGGCGTCCCGGCCCACGACCAGCGCGACTTCGTGTTCGCCAGGAAGTACGACCTGCCCATCAAAACTGTCATCGCGCCCCCCGACTGGAACGGCGGCGATTTGGACGAGGCCTACCTGAACGAAGGCACCCAGGTCAACTCAGGCCAGTTCGACGGGCGGCCGAGTAGCGAGGGCATGGAGCGCATCGCCGACCACATCGAGGCCAGCGGATGGGGAAAACGCACCGTCGCCTACCGCATCCGCGACTGGCTGATCTCGCGCCAGCGTTACTGGGGGACGCCCATCCCCATCATCTACTGCGACGAGTGCGGCACGGTGCCCGTTCCCGAGAAGGACCTGCCCGTCCTGCTGCCCGAGGACGCCGAGTTCAACCCAACCGGCGAATCACCGCTGGAGCTGCACCAGGGGTTCGTCAACGTCGATTGTCCAAACTGCGGGCGCGCGGCAAAGCGTGAGACGGACACCATGGACACTTTCGTCGACTCGTCCTGGTACCAGCTGCGTTTCGCCAGCCCGCACTACGGCGAAGGCGCCTTCGACCCCACCGCAGTCAAGATGTGGAACCCGGTGGACCAGTACACCGGCGGGGCCGAGCACGCGGTCATGCACTTGCTATACGCGCGCTTCTTCACCAGGGCGCTGCGAGACCTGGGGTTGGTCGACTTCGACGAGCCGTTCATCCGGCTGTTCAACCAGGGCCACATAATCGCCGAGAGCCACAAGATGAGCAAATCGCGAGGCAACGTCATCGCGCCCGACGAGTATGTGGCTGAGCTGGGCGCGGACGTGGTGCGCTGCTACCTGATGTTCCTTGGCCCCTGGGACCAGGGCGGCGAGTGGAGCGACTCGGGCATCAACGGCATGGCGAGATGGATGAACCGCGTCTGGGAGCTGTCCGAGCGAGAGGCTGCCAAGCTGGACGACATCCCACCGGACGAAAACGCCATCCGTGACCTGAACCGCGCGGTCCACAAGACGATCAAGCGCGTCACCGACGACCTGGAGCGCTTCAAGTTCAACACCGCCCTGGCGGCACTGATGGAGTACAGCAACACATTGGGGCAAGCGTGGGAGCGCGGCGGCATCGGCTCGGCGACCTGGAACGACGCCATCGAGGAGCTGCTGATCCTGACAGCCCCCATGGCGCCTCACGTAACCGAGGAGCTATGGGAGCGAACAGGCCACGCCTACAGCATACACAACCAGACCCTGCCCGAATGGGACGAGACGCTGGCGGCCGACGAGGTGATCACGCTGGTCGTTCAGGTCAACGGCCGCCTGCGCGACCGCATGGAGGTGCCGGTCTCCATCACCGAGGACGAGGCTAAGAAGCTGGCCCTGGAAAGCGAACGAATCCAGCCGCACATCGCCGACAAGGACCTCGTGAAGGTGATCTACGTCGAGGGCCGCCTAGTCAACATCGTCGCGCGGTAGCTAGGCGATCTCGAAGAGTCGGCGTAGCCTTTCATCGATAGTTGCCTGGACATCTGCCGGGACTGCACCAAGCTCTCGTAGGATCATCGAAGTTGACACAGTCAGAAGCCGGTGCAAGCTCAGCACCGATAGGACCTTCAATCCTGTACGATCGGAAGCGGCCAGTTCAATATCGGTCTCTAACAACTGAATGGGTGCTCTGCTGGTTACGAAAGCAAGGACGACGTGACGATGTTGGCCGATAGTGTTGGTCAAGCAGACAGCCGGCCGGACTTTGCTACCGGACAAATCGTCGAACGGAAACGGTACGAGGACTACCTTACCCTTCGTCACTAAACGGCTTTCCGTCCGTTGCCGCATAGACATCCTCGGCGGAGTCGCGAAGGACATCGAAAGCAGGGCTGGCGGCAGCAGTCCGGAGCCATTCTAGCTCCTCGACGTCGTCGACCTCTCCGAACAGTAGTATGGCCTTCACGCGTCCTGGGCTGACTTCCTTCAGAGGTTCGTCCAGATGCAGTACGCCGTTCTGATCTATGCTACCGGTTGTTTCTACAGCCTTCACTGCATTCTTCATCTGACCCTCGATACGAGACCCAATGCTTGAGTCCATTCTATCGCACTAAGTGGGGCTTAAGAAGAAATCGGCACTACGGCACCGCGAAATAAGAAGCGTCCGAGTGTGGCTCCGGTATCGGCAGCCTGTCTTCCCGCAGGCCCTGCAGATGCATCTCAACCGCCTCGTGCATGTTACGCTCTGCCGCATCGCGTGTTTCGCCCGTTGCGACACATCCAGGTGGGTCGGGCGAGTACTCCGAGTAGTTGCCGTTTGCCCTCTCGGTGATCACCAGGAATCGGGTGCACGTTACTCTCTCTCTTTTTGGCTGCGCCTCAGTTACAACACCTTTGACTAATCGTACGTCTGGAGACAGGAAACACACGTTCGCCCGAACACTTGTTTGCAATCCAGAGTTGGACTACAATCGCTGTTCAGTGGGAGGTGATCTGTGGTTAACGATAGCGACCTCAGAAAGTGGGACTATCCCAGACATACACAGGTAAAACATGAACTGCTTGAAAGCTACATAGGGGGCTGGTTGTCTATCCTCGGTAGATGGCACAAACGGCTACTCATCGTCGACGGGTTCGCGGGGCGCGGCGAGTATGTGGACGGCTCCAATGGTTCGCCGGTCATACTGCTCCGTAAGTCTGAGGAGCTAATAGCCAGCAAGAAGGTAGATAGTGTCGTATGTGGATTCGTCGAACTTGATCCGACGAACTTTTCGAATCTCAAAGCAGTTCTCACTAAAACAGGACAGCTATACCCCAACGTTCATGTATACGGCCCATTCAACGACTCGTTTGAGCAAGTCGCCAATCGTTTGTTAGAAGCAACGAGCGGCAAATCGGTTCCTTCCTTTTGGTTCATCGATCCATTCGGGTTTACCGGAATCCCGTTCGAAACTGTTCGCCAGCTTATGTCCTTGGATCGGAGTGAGGTATTTATCACGCTTATGCTCCGCGATATGAGCCGGTTCTTAGCGAGGCTGGGCTTGGAAGACACGTACGACAGACTCTTCGGGTCACAGGACTGGCGCCGCATCGTGCAGTCGAACATGAGTGGCGAGGCGAAAGAACGAAGCCTCAGAGACCTCTATGTTTCGCAACTACGCAAGATCGGCTGCAAGGTAACGGTGTTCAGAGTCTGTATGGACGACAAGCTGCAGACCCTGTACTACATGGTTCATGCGACGAGACACCCGAAAGGGCGCTGGCTAATGAAAGATGTTATGTCCCGGCAGGGAGCCGACGGAGCCTTCGCATACTTGGGGCCCCAAGACCAAGTCCGTCGACTTCAAGGGACGCTGATTCCTGTGGATAGCATCGGTGAGTTAAGGACTCAGCTTGTAGAGAAGCTTGCGGGTCGATCCATTGAATTCGATCAGCTTCTTAACGAATGCTGCGACGACAACGAGCTGAGACAACCCGACTATAGGAAATCGTTACAGCAACTGCGGAAAGAGGGCAGCATAGCGGTCGAGCGGGTCACCTCCAAAACCGATCGAGGTTTGCAGGGAAAGGACGTGATCACTTTCCCCGAGCATTAGCAATTCCCAGTGTTGGCAATTCGCTCCACTCACGGTCAAGCAGCATGCGTCCTCCCGCCTTGCTGGTTCTTCCGCCCCATTGTTTGAAGAAAAAAGCTACGCCAGCTTGCTGACATTGGTCTCGGATGTCGACGGCCCAGGACTCTTCCATCGGCCTAGCCTTGTGTCCGCTCTCGCCTCCGACGATAACCCACTGCAAGCCAGTCAGTTCAAGCTCAAGTGGCTTCAGAAGTGGTTCACACGACAAGAACCGGACTGTAGCCGGCACCTGTCGTAGCAGCGGAATCCGCCGGTCTGCCCAGTACTGGTTTTCAACGGACACCCCAGCCCAAACGTTCGTTGGCCACCACCTGCCGTCAGCCCAGGCCGAATACTCAAGCATCCGTTCCGGGCGTTTAGTGAGAATCTGGTATGTATGCTGGTCATGGGATTCCATAGCCTCGAAGACTTCTCGCACGAACTCGAACGGCACCTCTTCGTGGAAAAGGTCGCTCATCGAGTTCACGAAGACCAGCCGTGGCGAGCGCCACTTCCCAGGATCGTCCAACCTATCGGGATGTAGCTTGATCGTGGTCTTCCCCGGCAGGAACGGACCGCCACGCTTGAACCTGAGCGTTATCGTCTCCGCGTAACAGTGAGCGCAACCCGGGCTGATCTTCGTGCAGCCTGTCACCGGGTTCCAAGTGGCGTCGGTCCACTCGATTGCACTCTTATCGGGCATCAGAGCTCTCCTCGTTCTAGAGCAGAATAGAACATAAGTACGGGCACGTCAACAACGCTTTGGCTCCCTTTGCCCAAATCCGCCTTCCTCTGTGGGTTCTGTGATCTCCGTGGTGAATCTTCTACGCGATCACCTTGAACTCGTAGCTCAAGGTGTTCAGGTCGCCCTCCGCGAAGCGGCTGATGCGTAGCGGCGTGATGTCGACCGTGCGGGCGGCGCCGTCGAGAATCAGTTCCGCCATGCAGATGCCCACCGTGGGCGAGAGCTTGAATCCGTGACCGCTGAATCCGGTGCAAACGTACAGGCCGTCGATGCCATCGACCCTATCGACGATCGGGTGCAGGTCGGGCGTGGACGTGTAGAGCCCCGCGTAGCCGGTGTAGAATTCGCCGTCCGCCAGGTCTGGAATACGCTTGGCCAACCGCATCCAGATGTCCTGGACGTAGTCCATGCTCGGCCGCGGGTTGTAGGTGTCGGGGTCGACCTCGGTCTCGACGTTGCCATTGCCTACCAGCGTCAGGTCGGCCCCTTCGGGCCGGAAGTACGTCAGGTTCGCCATGTCGGCGCCGCCCGGCATCGACGGTAGCTTGTCCATCGGCCGCCGTATGTAAAACACCTCGTGCCGCGTAGCCTCCAGCGGCAGTTCGAGGCCAAGCTTCGGCAGGAACCCCGCCGACCATGGGCCCGTCGCGACTACGGCGATCGGCGTCTCGTACCGCTCGGTCGCTGTCGTCACGGCGACGACCCGCCCGTTCTCGACCTCGACGCCCGTCGCTGGCGACTCCAGCACGACGTCGGCGCCCAGGTCCCTGGAGCGCGCCGCGTACGCCATCGCCGTACCCGACGGATCGGCGTGCCCCGACTCGGGCTCCCAGCCGTAGGCCTCGCCTTCCCCGAACGCGAACCCAGGAGCCAGCTCCTCCGCCTCCTGCCGGGAGACTATGCGGGCATCGACCCCAACCGCCTGCTGGATGGCGACGTTGTGCTCTATCCCGCCGACGGCGTCCTCGGGAACGAACAGCATGAAGCCCGTCTTGACGAATGACACGTCGCCGCCGACGATTTCGTCGAAATTCATGAAGATGTGGTAGCTCTCCCACGAAAGCCGCGTGCACACCTCGGTCGAGTAGTGCATGCGAATGATCCCGGACGAGCGTCCCGTCGAGCCCGAGCCCAGCGTGTCGCGTTCGAGCAGCACCGGAGCCTTCACACCACGCGACGCCAGGTTATAAAGGATGCTCGTCCCCATCACGCCGCCGCCGATCACGACGGCTTCAGTCGTCTTAGCCATCGGTCCCTATTCCGGTCCGCTCACCGACAGATTGGCGATCGGCAGTGCCTCTGCCTCTAGATGCGAGAGGTCGGCCACCTTGGAAGCGTTGTCGATATCGATTCCGACGATATTCCCGTCTGCGTCGAAGTCGACGACAACTCCCGGCGCCACTTCGTTCGAGTCTGTGCTAACCCGGGCGGACAGGTCTATATACAGCGAATCGGTCTCAACGTAGTAATGGAATTTCATCGACCGGTTGATCGTCTGATGCGTACGGTTCCAGCGGATACAACGGTAAAGCTGTCGGCTAGCTGTTCATGGTGCTCTTTGACGGTCGCCAGCACGATCTCTCCCTTTAGCTCAGGCGAAATGCCGCGAAGACGTATTAGAATCACGCCCTTCGTCAATCGTTTCTGCCGAAAGACGAGCTCGCCGAAGTCTTTGTCGGAGGTCAGCAAAACCGCATCCGACGCGGCCGCTCGGCTCAGAACGGATGTGTCGCCGATCCCCGGGTTGGTTTCGGAAACAGATTCGACGGAATGGCCCGCTTCCCTAAGACTGTCAGTTATCTGCCGAGGCACGCTTTCGTCGACCAGGAATTTCAGCCCGCAACCTCGTCCGTCGGATATACGACATCGGCTCGAAGCGCCGAAGCCGCAAATGCCAAAGCAGCTCGTATCGCCTCTTCAGTCAAGCGTGGATACTGGTCAAGTAGCTGCTCCACGGTCTCCCCAGCCGCCAGGCTCTCAAGAATGAGTTCGACGGTAATCCGAGTCCCTGCAATCACAGGCTTGCCCATCATGACTTCGGGGTCCGACTTCACAAGCACCTTCGCTTCGGCCATACGCGTCCTCCTTACACCTTCGCCTCAAAACTGCTACAGCTTGGCATATAATACCCGACGCGTCGAATACGCAACCAGACACGATAGGAGCGAGCGTTGGAATACACGATCACGGTGCTACCGGGCGACGGCATCGGGCCTGAGGTAACCGGCGAGGCCGTAAAGGTCCTGGAGGCCGTCGGCGACCGGTTTGGGCACGGCTTCGACCTCCGGTTTGGCCGGATCGGCGGCACCGCCATCGACAAATACGGCACCGCCCTACCCGACGAGACCCTCGCGATGTGCCAGGACACCGACGGCATCGTCTTTGGAGCTGTGGGAGGCCCGAAGTGGGACGACCTCAACGCCACCGTCCGGCCCGAGCAGGGCATCCTCGCGATACGCAAGGGGCTGGGCCTGTTCGCCAACCTTAGGCCGGTAAAGGTCTACCCCGCAATCATCAACTCGTCGCCGATCAAGCCCCACCTGCTCGAAGGCGTGGACATGGTGATCGTCCGCGAGCTCACCGGCGGCCTCTACTTTTCCAAACCCAAGAAGCGGTGGACGACATCCCGGGGCCGGCGAGGCGTCGACACGATGAAGTACACCGAGCGAGAAATCGAACGCATCCTGCGCGTCGGCTTCGAGCTGGCGCGAGGCCGCCGCAAGCTGCTGACCTCCGCCGACAAGTTCAACGTCCTGGAGTCGTCGAGGCTGTGGCGCGAGATCGCCATCGAGCTCGCGCCGGAGTACCCGGACGTCGAGCTGGAGCACATCCTGGCGGACAACCTGGCCATGCAGCTCGTCCGCAACCCTGCCCACTACGACGTGATCGTGGCCGAGAACACCTTCGGCGACATCCTGTCCGACGAGGCCTCCGTGCTCTCTGGGTCCCTCGGCATGCTCCCATCCGCCAGCCTGGCTGGGCTGCCGAAGCCCGGCGGGCGGGGCAAGCGCGCCGTCAATCTGTACGAGCCCATTCACGGCAGCGCACCGGACATCGCCGGCCAGGGCGTCGCCAACCCCATCGCCACTATCTTGAGTACGGCGATGCTGCTCCGATACTCGCTGGGCCTGGAAGACGAGGCCGCCGCGGTCGAGGCCTCAGTCGACGGGGTACTGGCAGAGGGCTACCGTACGCCAGATATCGCGGCCGACGGCGGCGAAGTAGTGAGCACCACGCGAATGGGAGACATCATCGCCGGACGAGTGTGAGCTCTTACGGACGGACCCCGTCGAGGAACCACGTCTCCATATTGCCTTTTCCCTTGACGTCGGCCGCGCCGCGCGCCGTAAAGACGAAGTCGTCTTTGATCAGGTCGTAGGTCTCCCGCGTCACCTGGATCTTGCCCGGCACGCCGTGGGACTCCATGCGGCTTGCCGTGTTGACGGCGTCGCCCCATAGATCGTACTGGAACTTCTTATGGCCGATCACGCCCGCCACGGTCGGACCGGAGTTCATCCCGATGCGAAACTGCAGCGGCACGTCGGCGACGGTGGCGCGGCTGGAGCAATACTCGATCATCTCCAGTGCCATACGCGCCAGCGCGTCGGCATGGTCGTTCCGAGGTCGCGGCACCCCAGCGGCCACCATGTAGTTGTCGCCAATCGTCCGAATTTTCTCCAGACCGTACTTCTCGACGAGCGAGTCGAAGTAGGAGAAGAACTCGTTCAGCAGCCCGACCATCTCCCCTGGAGCCATCTTTGCGGTCAGTGTGGTGAAGCCGACCACGTCCGCGAAGAGGATGCTAACCGCATCGAAGTGGTCGGCGATGGTCCGGCTGCCATCCTTCAACAAGGCGGCGATGTCCTTGGGTAGGACGTTCAAAAGCAGACCTTCCGATCTTTGCTGCTCTTGGTCCAGAAGCCGAAAAGCCTCGTCCTTTTGGCCGGTGAAATACAACAACAGTACAAATGTGACCGCGGAGACCACCGCCGTGTTCATGACGAAGAATAAAGTCACAACTCCCGACGGGAGGTTGTTTTCCTGACCAATGAACGGTTCAATGACCCCACTTGCAACCAGGAGGCCAAGGTAAGCCAGGAAGAACACAACCGATTCGCGGCGTCCAGCGAAGAAAAGAGCGCCAAGGGGGGAGGTCAAAGACCAGAGCACAACTGCACTGGAGCTCACGAATCCGCCGAGGGCGATCAAGAGCAAGAAAGGCAAAAGCAACAGCAACAACAGCTGCGTGACGCGGAACACCCCGTATCGTCGAGTAATCGCGAACGTCGCCAAGCTGGCAAAAGACAAAGCGGAGTAGCCGAGGGGTATGCTACCGGCCAGCGGTTCGTCGAAGTACACGTAGATCAGGCCCCACACCACGGCCGCCGGAGCGATCAAAAGCGCGGTGGCCGCCAGCATCGACTTCTGCAGTCGCACGTCGGCCGTATCGTCGGGCGACGACCCGATCCCTTCGACGGCATGGAGTATGTTTCGCCAAATCGTGTCGAGCATGATGCTATTCTCTCGCTACGTCGAGGTTCAGTCCTTCAGGTCAAGAGTGGACTTGTAGGGGCGCATAGCTGTGCGCCCGCGTCTTGAGGGCCGCTACCCGCCTACCGGCGCCGCTTCAGGAATCAGGGCCGCGCCCCGCAGGTCGTCCCATAGCGCGTCGGGGATTGGGTAGCCCGCCATCGCCACGTTTTCTTCGACCTCGGCAGCGGTGCGGGCGCCGGGGATCGTCGCCGCCACCACGGGATGGGCAAGCCCGAACTGCAGCGCCGCCGCCTTCAGCGGGACCGAGTGGCGATCACACACGGCCTTCAGCTGCCGGGCGCGCTTGATGACATCCGGCGGAGCGTCCTCGTAGAAATACTTGGCGCCGGGCGACAGGTCCGACGACAGAATGCCGCTGTTGTACGGACCACCGATGAGAATCGAGGTACCGCGTTGCTCGCACAACGGCATCAGCTCCTCGAGCCCGGACTGATCGAGTAGCGTGTAGCGGCCGGCCAACAAGAAACAGTCGAAGTCGCCCTCAGCCGCCAGTCGCAACAGCGGCTCGACGCTGTTCATCCCAACCCCAATGGCCTTGACGACGCCCTCCGAGCGAAGGCTGGCCAACGTCGGGTAGGCCTGCTCTACCACGCGACGCCAGTGCTCCGGGTCCTCGGCTTCCGCGAAATCGGGGTCGTGAATGAGAGCGATGTCTATCCGGTCGAGTTGGAGGCGTTGCAGGCTATCGTCGATCGACCTGAGTACGCCGTCACGGCTATAGTCGAACCTCGGCACGGCGGCCGGCAGGTTCGCGAAGTAGTCGTCACTTGGAGGCGCATCCACCGGGTCTAGAACGCGGCCAACCTTGGTCGAGAGCACGAACCCGTCACGCGGGATGTCGGAGAGCCCGTTACCCACGAATCGCTCGCTCTTCCCGTGCCCGTAGAAAGGAGCCGTATCGAAGTATCGGATGCCTAGCTCGTAGCCCCGCCGCACCACCCCGGACGCCACCTCGCCGACGACGTCCTCAAACAGCCCGCCCAGCGGCGCGCCGCCGAGGCCAAGCCTCGTGACCGACAGCCCCGTAGTGCCTATCTCTCTGGTCTCGAGTGGGTTCATCAGCAAACCGGTATCGTCGCGCACCGTGCGCTAAAACACATCCAGCGTGAACCTGGTCCCCTCCGGCGTCGACTTGAAGTCGAAGACCCCGTCGGCAAGCTGCCTGGTCAGCTCCGGGTCGATCAGGAGCACCGTCTCCCCCTCCAACGACACGACGTGATCGGCGAAGCGCTCGTCGTCGACCACGATTCCGAAGTCGCCTTCGAGAGTCCACACCGGCGGCGTGGTAAGCCTGAGGAACTTGTCAGGTTCCAGGCTGCGGCCGTCCCGCATCCGCTTCAGCTCTTTCTTTGCGCTGTCGCTTACCTTGACCAACTTCGCTCACCACCTGCCGGCAATGCCCGTTCTCAGATCGCGGAGATGGTACCATCGTGCCCGTCAAATCCCAAGGTCGCGGCGAGACAAACGACCTTGAAGCCCTTTACGGACTCGGAGATACACGCATGAAAAAGCCACGGCTGATCTACTACAACGACGGGCACCACTTCCACGGCAAGAGAATCGACCCACCGCTGAGCCTCCGCAAGCTCTACTGGCCCGTGGACGAGGTCGTCGGCACCGGCGTGGAGATGCTGGTCTTCGGCCTGGGCTACGGCGACGTCTACTTCCACCAGAGCAAGACCGGCCGGACCATCGGCGAGGGCAAGGAGGTCTGGGAAAGCTACATCGACTGGCGGATCATGCGAATGGTTAAGGACGCCAAGGAGATGGGGACCGACCAGCTTCGCGAGGTCCTAAAACGCGGGCGCGAGATGGGCATGCCCATCGTCAACAGCATCAAGCTCAACAGCGGCCACGCGCCCGGTGCCCAGCGCTGCGGCTGGCTGAGGTGGGAGCACGGCAAGGAGGTGTGCGTCGACGAGGCGCCCCAGGAGTGGGCCTACGACTACACGAACCCGCTGGTCATCGAGGACAAGCGCACGATCATCCGCGAGGTGCTCGAAGACTACCGCGCCGACGGCATCGAGCTCGACTTCATGTTCTCGGAGGTCTACTTCCGCAAGGCCGACATCGAGAGAGGCACTCTGCTGATGAACGAGTTCGTCGCGGGCGTGCGAGAGCTCGCCAACGAGATCGCGGCCGCACAAGACCGCGAGATCACCGTGATGGCCCGCGTCTACCACCAGCGCGACGCCAACCTCGAGATCGGCCTCGACGTCGAGACCTGGCTCAAGGAAGGCAGCCTCGATCTGGTCGTCGGTCAGATAACCGGCCTCGAGCTCCTCGAGACGGGAGAGCTCGACGCGCGATGGCTGGCCGACGCGGCCAACGCCACCGGGGCCGCTGCGTACCTGCGGCCGGCCCACATCGTCTACGATGAGCGGACGACCTTCCCCCACATCGAGATGTTCCGCGCGCTACGGCAGTCCATCGCGTGGCAGGGCTTCACCGGCCTGTACCTCGGCTACTTTCCCTGGCCCTTCAGCCGCACCGAGTACGAGATCCTGCGAGAGGTCGCCTATCCTGAGATCACCGAGCGCCACGACAAGCGCTACTTCCTCCAGCCCCGCGAAGGGGTGCGTGACGAGTCGAAGGTCAACCCGACGAGATTGCCCGACCGGCAGCTACCAGTCGCGTTGGAAGAGGGCACGACCACCAAGTTGGACATCCTCGTCGCCGACGAGATGGCCGGCGCTCGCCGCGACGGAGAGATGCGAGAGCCCGTCCTGACCATCCGCTTCGCCGAGTTCTGCGTCGAAGACGAGATCGAGATCCGCTTCAACGACGCCGTCCTGCCCTTCGAAGACGCCGAGATCACCGATTACCGCGCCACCCGCATCCTGGCCAAATTCCGCTCCACCGTCCAGGCGCCTGACGGCTTCGGAGGCTACTGGTTCAAGTACAAGCTCGACGTCGACCTTCTGCAGCAGGGCCACAACACCCTCGAAGTCGAGGCCAAGCGCTTCGAGCCGACCGCCGGGTTCACGCGGAGCATCAACGGCGTCGAAATCCAGACTCGTTACAAGGACTTCGTGCTACCCGAAGGCCTGAACGTCGAGCGCATGGCCCCGGTGTGAAGGGCGGAGAGATAATGTACCACCTGGGCGGTCGAGCGCTGAGATGTGGCGCTTGAAAACTGTACCGCCTGTCGCCTTCAATCAGGAACGACCGAACCTGATTGAAGGTGGATTGGATGTACAAGGTGGAGATGTACCTGCGAGTTCGCAGGGCTTGTTTCGTCGAAGGGATGAGCGTCCGAGAGGCGGCCCGAGTGTTCGGGCTACACCGGGACACGGTGCGCAAGATGCTCGAGTACTCCGTGCCCCCAGGGTATCGACGGCAACGACCGGCTCGCAGACCGAAGCTCGATCCATATAAGGGTGTGATGGACCAGATCCTGGAGCAGGATCTGAGCTCACCGAAGAAGCAGCGTCACACCGCCAAGCGTATCTACGAACGGCTCAGAGACGAACACGGCTTCCCCGGCAAGTACACGATAGTCAAAGACTACGTACGCTGGTCCCACCCCTTCAGATCGCCTACCACGTGCGGCCGAGGGGCGCACCACCTGGCCCCCACCTGAGTATTGAACACTGCCGAACGGATGTGCTATTATAGCTCTATGGACTTGACTCGGGTTTGTGGGATTGTTTGTGGAATTGCTTCTACGCAGAGATCGTCTTCGTGGAATTGTTTGTGGAATTGCCTCTATGCGAGCATTGCCTGCACTAGGTGCGATTCAACGAAATTCCACAGAACTCTACACATAGCAAACTTCTCGAAACCTGCTCGTAGTGAGGCTGTCGAACCTGCTCACCATGAGCCCCGTCGAACCCGCTCGTGGTGAGCCTTGTCGAACCACATCCTCCGAGCATTCTCTATACCCTTCGACCAGGCTCGGACCTTGCCCCAGACTCGATCCGGGGGCGAACAGTTGGTTTTGGGCGTTCAGCAGCGGTTTCCGTTCGGGTGAGCCTTGTCGAACCACGAGCCACCCCGTACCCTGTACCCCACCTCCCTACCTACCGGCCCCCGTACTGCACCCGCGCCTTGACCAAGATCACCACCGCTGCCATCGCGACAGCCAGCGCCGCGACAAGGTCCCGGTGCAGCATGCCCCCGGCGACCGCCGTCACCACGAAGACAACCGCTCCGGTGTGGGCCGGGTTCCGCGAGAAGACGATCCACGCCGCCCCGGCCGGCGCCGAGAACAGCACCCCGAGCGGCAGCAGGCCGGGCATCGTCCCGAGGGCCACCGCCATGCCCGTGCCGCCCTCGAGGCGCCACAAGAACGGGAACAGGTGCCCGCCGATCACCGCGGCCGTCGCCGCCAGCCGCAACCACGAAGGTAGGTCCAAAAGGAGCAGCGGCACAGTCGCCGCGACGCCCTTGGCGACGTCCAGCAGGAATACGGCGATCCCGTACTCCGGCCCGATCTCTCGATAGATGTTGGCGGCGCCAGGGTTCCCCGTCCCCAGCGACCTGATGTCGACGCCCTTGGCCCGAGCGACCAGGTCCCCCACAGGCAACGTCCCGACCACGAACGCACCGACCATCCAGACCACGTAGAACCAGGGCTCGTTCACCACCGCGCTAACGCTTCCGCACCAGCACCATCACCGAGGCGACGGCATACTCGTCCGTGTGCGAAATGCTCAGATCGAGGCTCACGATATGAGAAGAGTCGTAGCGTTCGGCGAACTCGATGTACGGCCGGCCCTCGCCGTCGTGCTCGATCTCGAGCACGTGCCAGTCGCCCTTGGGCAACGCCAGCGCCTTGAAGGCCGCCTCCTTGGCAGCGAACATGCCTGCCAGCCGCTCGACACCGGCGTCGACCAGCTCAGCCGGCGCGAACAGCCGGTCCCGCATCGTCTCACCCCGACGCTCCAACGCCTGGCGAAACTCACCAACACTCACAAGGTCGACCCCAGTCCGCACCTCGATGTCCATTAAGCCACCGCTCAACCGCTATCCCTCCGCTCTTGCCCCCTCTCCGTGCGACGGAGAGGGGGTTGGGGGTGAGGTCCCGCGCCCGATTATACCGGCACGCCTTCCCGTAGGGGCGCATTGCAATGCGCCCGAAGCACACCCGAGGAGTCCGTCCTCGAAAACCATGTCGCCTTCTAACCCTTTCCTGTACAGTAACAACCAGGTATGCCGAACCGACTAATCAACGAGACCAGCCCGTACCTCCTGCAGCACGCCCACAATCCGGTGGACTGGTACCCATGGGGACCTGAAGCGCTCGAGCGGGCCAAGGCCGAGGACAAGCCAGTCCTCCTCAGCGTCGGCTACTCCGCATGCCACTGGTGCCACGTGATGGAGCGGGAGTCCTTCGAGAACGCGGCTATCGCCCGGCAGATGAACGAGAACTTCGTCTGCATCAAGGTCGACCGGGAGGAGCGGCCCGACGTCGACTCCATCTACATGTCGGCGGTCCAGGTCCTCTCGGGACACGGCGGATGGCCAATGACGGTGTTCCTGACCCCGAACGGCGAGCCCTTCTACGGCGGCACCTACTTTCCCCCGGAGGACCGGTCCGGGATGCCGGGTTTCCCCCGGGTGCTGGAGGTCATGGCCGACACGTACAAGACGAAGCGTAGCGACGTAGTCCTCACGACCGGCAAACTCGTGCAGCAGATGAAGGCGCTAACCGCCGGCGCTCGAAGCGTCGATCCTCTGACCGCCGACGTGCTGGACCAGGCCTACCGCGGCCTGTCCGGACAGTTCGACGACAAGCACGGCGGGACGGGGATGCAGCCTAAGTTCCCCCAGCCCATGATCTACGAGTTCCTGCTGAGGTATCACCTGCGGACGGGGAACTCACGCGCTCTGGAGATCGTCGAGCTGACACTGGACAAAATGGCGAACGGGGGCATCTACGACCAGATAGGCGGCGGCTTCCACCGCTACTCGACCGACATGTATTGGTTGGTCCCACACTTCGAGAAGATGCTCTACGACAACGCCCTTCTCGTGAAACTATACGTCCACGGGTACCAGGTCACAGGAAAGCCCCTCTACCGCCGCGTCATCGAGGAGACTCTCGACTACGTCCTGCGGGAGATGACTGACTCCGACGGCGGCTTGTACTCCGCTCAGGACGCCGACAGCGAGGGCGTCGAGGGCAAGTTCTTCGTCTGGCGGCCGGAAGAAATCGTCAAGCTGCTCGGCGAACGTGACGGAAAGCTCGTCAACCGCTACTTCGGGGTTACGCCGCAGGGCAACTTCGAAGGCATGAGCATCCTGAGCGTCGTCCAGGACCGCGAGGCCCTTGCGAATGAGTCAGGGATGACCTCTGCTGAGCTCGATGAGGTCCTGGAGCGCGCCCGCGCCGTGCTGTTCGAGGCTCGGGAGGCGCGCGTGCGCCCGGATCGCGACGACAAGACCTTGACGTCGTGGAACGGGCTCATGATGCAAGCCTTTGCGGAGGCCGGTGCCGTGCTGGGCCGGACAGACTACGTAGAGATCGCTCGGAGGAACGCTGAGTTCCTAATGCAGAGCCTCCAGAGGGACGGAAGACTGCTCCGGACCTACAAAGACGGGCAGGCCAAGCTCAACGCGTACCTGGAAGACTACGCCTTCCTCATCTCAGGCCTGATCTCCCTGCACGAGGCGACCTTCGAGGCAAGGTGGCTCACCGATGCCATCGACCTCGGCCGCTCGATGGTCGACCTCTTCTGGGACGAAGGCTCCGGCGTTTTCTACGACACGGGGCGCGACCACGAGGAGCTCGTCCTCAGGCCGAGGGACACGTCCGACAACGCCATCCCATCCGGCAGCTCGATGGCGGCCGACGTACTGCTTCGGCTCGCGGTCATTACCGGCGACCGAGACCTGGAAGGGCCGGCGCTGGCGACCCTACGTTCCGCCCGAGAGATGATGACGAAGGTGCCGGCCGGCTCCGGACACTACCTGTCCGCTCTGGACTTCTACCTGTCGACGGCAAAAGAGATCGTCATCGTGGGCAACCTGGGCCAGCCAGACACAAACGCGCTGACGGCGCAGGTGCATCGCGATTTCATACCCAACCGAGTCTTTATCGGGCTGAGCGACGGAGACGGAGCCCTGGCTGACTTACCTCTCGCCCAGAGCCGCGATCGGATCAACGGTCGCGCTACTGCCTATGTTTGCGAGAACTACGTGTGCCAGCTACCGGTCAACACCGCCGAGGAGCTCGCGAAGCAGCTCGCAGATTGATCCGTCGATCCGGACCCTCGACGGGAGATCCAGGCGGACTGGCCGACGGCTGGTGCCCAGGTTGGGACTCGGTCTTCATTCGTTCTTAATGTTTCTCCATTGAATTTGTGGCTTGAAGGCACCACCATAGGTATGACTAGGCTCTCATACCCAGCTAAACTCTTGCGGACCGGGATTTGCTCAAACCAACGGTTACGGTATCTGTCGTCCACGCGGCCGTAATAGCCGGAGTCGTCGCCGTTACAATCCTCGGCGAAGAAGCTCTCGACGATCATGCCTGGAGAAGGGCCACAGTCCGCGCCGCTGCCGCGGTTCTGAGCATCACCGCTGTGATAGTCGTACCGGCGTTACTTCAGCTTCTCCCGAGATTGGCTTCGGGTCGTTCCGAAGAAGGAAAGAAGAAGGGCATTCAAGTCCCTTTGCTCGGCGCAAGTGTCATGGTAATACTCATGGTTCTCACCATCTTCGCGCTGGCGGTCGTGACGGACAGGCCTGTGAGATCGGCGACGGTACTGGCCGTGATGTCCGCTTCCAGCGTGTCGATTGTGATCGGATTCGAGGCTGTTTTGGCTCTCATTGCAAGGCTAGCAGAGCGACCCGGCGGTGGAAGGCTGTCACGGCGCCGGCGCGACGGACGGCTAATCAGGAGCTCGACCAGCTGGTAGACGCTCCACGCGAACGGCACGTAACCAGCATATCCCAGGATAGGCATCTCGAAAACGTGCCAGAATTCGACGTAGGGGATATCGTACACCCATTTCGGGGTCGCCCAAAAGTTCCAGAACTCCCAGAGAAAACCGCAGGTTACGCCGGCCAGACCTACCGCAACGGCGGTCTTCCACTCTCCCCGACGCAACTCCTGCGCCAGGTTGCGTCCCCCGCGAAGACCGACGAGTCCGTCTAGCGTCAAGAAGGGTCCAACCCAGACCAGCGCAAAAAGCTGCCCCGGCAACGCGAAAAGCGCGACCAGGGACGCTGCCCCCGCAACGATCTCACCGACGAAGAGCCTACGGTCCGGTTTGGGGTGGAAGACCGCCGGACCGATCACGCCGACATACATCCGCCAGGCCGAATCCAGCGCTGGGACCACAGTCGAGAACGTCAACGAAGCCAAAAATGCGTAGCCTACGTCGCCGTAGTCGTACAGAATGACGTACTTCCAATTCTCAACACGGGCATTGACAAGCTCGAACCACCACCAGAGCGGAACGGAGACAAGGGCGAGGGCGACGTGACGGCGCCAGCCCGGGTAACCGGAAGGGCCGAGCGAATACATCAGGAAGGTCGCTCCGACCCATATGCCCACGAAGAAGAGCGGGTTCCAGTAGGTCGTTCGGGACCACATCATCGTCCACGAGACGACGAGCAGCAAGCCAGCTGGTGTCCAGACTAATGCGCGGCGACGCCAGACCTGTGTCTTAGCCCGAATCCACCGAAGGACGTCCTTGGGGACAGCCCTTGAAGAAGCCAGCGGGTGCTCCTCTGAATCTGGGATAATGGTTTTGGAACAGAAACCCGCCCGGAAACAAGGAGCACCCAATAGATGCTGCCACAGAACAAACCCGACCGTATCCGCATCGTCTTTGACGACCATCGCCTGGTGGCCAATGCCGGCCTGCTCCTGCCGGCCACCCTAGCCCGGCACCTGGGCCTGCGGGAACTCGTCGACCATCACCTTGACCTCGGCGGAGCGCCGGGACGGGCGAACACTGGGGACAAGATGCTGACGCTGGTCGCTTCCGCGCTGGCAGGCGGCGACTGCATCGACGACGCCGATGCGCTGCGCGCTGGT
Source organism: Dehalococcoidia bacterium (assembly GCA_965248605.1). Lineage (GTDB taxonomy): Bacteria > Chloroflexota > Dehalococcoidia > Lucifugimonadales > CAUZJF01 > CAUZJF01. The sequence continues at coordinate 2,412,096 of CBDFJV010000007.1, read as the reverse complement.
GGGACGGTCGGTGTTCTAGGCTGCGTGGTCAAGGCGCCATCCACCCTGGGGACCTTCCTGCGCAGCTTCCGGTGGGGGCATGTCCGTCAACTCGACCGCGTGAGCCGCCAGTTGTTGGCCCGGGCCTGGGCCGCTGGGGCCGGACCCGGCGACTCGCCCCTGACCATCGACCTGGACTCGACCATCTGCGAGACCTATGGACTGGCCAAGGAGGGAGCGCGCCACCACGGCTATACCGGCGCCCGCGGCTATCACCCGCTGCTGGCCATTGCCGCCGGCACCGGCGAGGTGCTGATGTCCCGGCTGCGCGAGGGCCGGGCCAACACCGCCCGTGGCGCCGCCCACTTCCTGCGTGAGACGGTGGGGCGGGTGCGCTACGGCGGGGCCAGGGGACAACTCACGGTGCGGGCCGACAGCGGCTTCTACGCCCACACTGTCGTTGCCGCCTGCCGGGAAATGGATGTCCGCTTCTCTATCACCATCCGCCAGCGCGCCAGCCTGCGGGACCTGATCGAGGCGATACCACAGGAGGACTGGACTCCCATTCCCTACTGGACGGACGGCGCCGCCGATGTCGCCGAGACGACTTACACCCCGTTCCAGACCAAGCCGGACGCCGCGCCGGTGCGGCTCATTGTCCGGCGGGTGAAGCCGACGCCCGGTTCCCAGCTCGCCCTCTTCGCCAGATACAGCTATCACGCCTTCATCACCGACCGCGATGGGGAGACGCTGGAACTGGAGGCCGATCATCGCCGCCACGCCGAGGTCGAGAACGCCATACGCGACCTCAAGTACGGCGTCGGGCTGAACCACATGCCGTCGGCGCGCTTCGCCGCCAACGGCGCCTGGCTGGCGGTCCAGGTGATGGCGCATAACCTGGCCCGCTGGACGGCGCGGATTGGTCTGGGCGAGCGGACCGTGATCACCAAGACCCTCAGGCGGCGGGTCTTCGCTCTGGTGGGACGGATCACCCGCTCGGCGCGCCGCCTCACTTTGCATCTCCCCCGGCGCTGGCCTTGGGAAACCCAGTTCAGTCGCGCCTTGGCCCGGCTGCAAGCCATTCCGTTCCCGGCCTGACAGCCAGCCTGCAACTGACCCAACGTCCCCGCAATCTCGCGCCACCCCGGTCGCGAGAGTCCCCTGCTGCGTATCCTCTCGCCTTCCCGCGCATCGCAACTCCCGCATAGGGCCTTAGGGGCCCTGTGCGGCGACTGAAGACCGGCCGCCGGCCTCCCATCTACCCCAAGACCCCAGGCCATCCCCCCTGTAGCTCCCTCACCCACCCCCTTCCGCTGCCCTCACGCCGTCCATCGGTGTCCTTCGGTGGATTCGGGCTTAAGCCTACGGCTCTGCCGGGTGGTCTTTTGTCGCGCCCATTGAAGGCGCTTGCAGCTTTACCCGCCGGAACCACCGTTCAACATCAACGCGGCGAAGTACCCGGCGCCAAAACCATTGTCAATGTTGACGACGGTTATGCCTGGAGCGCAGCTGTTGAGCATCGCGAGTAACGGGGCGATGCCTCCGAGGCCGGTCCCGTAGCCGATGCTGGTGGGTACCGCTATGACCGGCGCCCGCACCAGTCCACCTACCACCGACGGTAACGCGCCCTCCATTCCCGCCACGACGATGAGTGCGCGCGCTTCTTGTAGGGCGGGCAGGGCGTCGAAGAGACGATGGATACCTGCCACGCCGACGTCGTTGAAACGCTTCACTTCGCAGCCCATAAGCTGTGCCGTAACCGCGGCTTCCCTTGCCACCGGCTCGTCGGAGCTGCCCGCGCTGACGACGACCAGGCCAGGGATCTGGGGACGGTCGTCCCTCCGGTCCACCACGATGGTCTGCGCGGTCTCGTCGTAGACCGCGTCTGGTATGTCTCCACTGACCACGGAGAAGGCTTCCGGAGATGCTTTGGTGACCAGCAGGCGGTCTGAGCGTGTGAGCACCGCCGCCGCAATGGCCGTGATGTCGCTCGGAGGCTTTCCCAGGCCGAATATGACCTCCGGGAACCCCTTCCGCAGTGCTCGATGGTGATCCACCTTGGCAAAGCCAAGGTCTTCGTACGGGAGGGCCTGCAGCTTGGCCACTATGTCGTCGGCATCGAGACGGCCGGACTCGAACGCTTCAAGCATCTCACGCAAACGGACCTCGTCGATGACACATACCTCCGTATGAACCGCTCTCGGATTATAACTCGGTCTGGCGTTAGGGTCTTTTCATTGTCACCCTGAAGCCTCTTGGGCCGAAGGGGTCTGGGGCAGGGTCCTTCCCCACCAGATGCTTCGTGGGGTCTCAGCATGACGAAGCGCGTGAATTCCGGGACTTTGAAAAGACCCTAGGTCTGGCCGCCTGAGTGGTGAACATACCGAACGGATGTGCTAGTATGTCTATACGGACTGACTTGTTTTGTGGAGTCGTTTTCTGTGTACCCGTTTTTGTGGAATCATCATTGTGGAATTGTTTGTGGAATTGACTCTATGCAGCATCGTCTGTCCTAGGTGCGATTCAGCGGAATTGCACAGAATTCCACACTTTGCAGGAACTCCTCCGGCGGCCCTTGGAGCCGGCCCCCCGCTGGGCACGGTCTGGAGCAAGGTCCCTCCCCACCCCGGATGCGGGGTCTCAGAGCTTGTGAGTTTTTGGATTCTGTGGTGGAAATGAGATGATCCTGGGGGTTTATCGGCCTGGCTTAATAAACGGGATTCGCTGTGGCTGGTGAGTTGGCCCGTTGGTGGGACGGACTATCGTTGTGTCACACAGGCCTTTGGCCTACGTGCCCTCCCCTTTGGCTGAAGCTATAGGAGTCAGGGCTATCCAACGCAACAAGTTATGTGCCACCGCCACCAAGAGCAGGATTGCGGTGGCTTTGTGGAGGCCTCGTACCGTGAACTGGGAAACCCCGTGCTGACGTACCTGCGCATTCGCCCATTCCGCCGTGGCGCCCCGCTCCCTGTAGACGGTCTGAGCCTCCTGCGTAGCCATGCGCTGTCGCCACTGCACAACCGCCGGACTATCTCCGTAGCGTGGCTGGTACCGCTCCTCCTCCTTTTTGTTCCGAGGCAGTCGCACCGGCGCGTACACTGTGACACCCCGTCCCTCCAGGGTGGTAATATCGGCCCGCGCCGCGAAAGCGCCATCTATCAGGTAGGCCTTGGGATGCTGGCCTGTACGCTGGGCCACCTGGGCCTCCATGGGCGACGCCTGCCCAGCATCCCCCGTGCTAACGACATCGACCCCCACGATCACTCCACTGGCGCCGTCGGTGGCCAGTTCCACGTTGTAAGCCGGCCGAAAGCCTCCATCCGGCATCTTCATCACCCGCACCTGCGGGTCCGTGCTGGAGACCCGGGGCGCCGTCACTTTTTTTCGTTTCCTTTTGGCCAGAGTTTGCTGCTGACGTTTCTTGGCGGCCTTGGCTTGTGGCAGGTATCCCAAGGCCTTGTTCACCCGCTCCACCCGCTCACGGGCCGCTCGCTCCCGCGCACTCTGTTGTCGTTTGCTTACCCCGGGGTCGGGATGTTCCCGCTCCGAGGCCAGCCGCTCCACCTGGGCCTGCGCCTCCTTCAGGTAGGCATCCAGCCCCTGCTGTCGGCGGAAGGAAGAGGCTCCGGCGCTGGCCCGCACCCTCATCCCATCTTGGGCCACCCGTTCCAGGGTCACCGCCTCAGCGGCCATCAACGAGGCCACGATCTGGGTCAGCAACTCGTCCAGGGCAGCCCGGTGGGCCACCCGAAAGTCCGACAACATGTGGTAGTTGATGGGCACCCCACCGCAAACCCAGCGATAGGCGTCGTGCTCCTCGCACAGAAGGGCCAGACGCCGGGCGCTCCCCACCCCATCCACTGTCGCCAAAAGCCACAGGGCCAGCAGTACCCGGGGATCCGTCGTTGGACGACCAGGGCGATCTACCACCGCCTTGATCGAACCATAGAAGGCCGACAAGTCCAACTCCTCCAACAGCCCCCAGATAGCTCTGGCCGGGTGGTCCTGAGCCACCGAAGCCTCCAGGTCCCGGGCGACCCACTGCAGTTGCTCGCGTACCGGTCGCACAACTCGCGCCTGTTCAGGCTGCGTCGGCGATCCAGGAGGGCCATCCTCGGCCGCAGGCAGTTCAAACAGCGTATCTTCGCTCACCGGATACCTCCAGACCTCAGTTTCCCCTATTGTCCTCCATCACCTCGCCACCACGCCAGCGAACTGAATCAATTTGCTCACAAGCTCTCAGAATGACCACGAAGACGAGCACCAAGGCGAAACCGATGAACAGGATCATGACGAAGGGACAGACACGCAGACAAGCGAGCCCGAAGGGGACCATAGCGAGCAGGAGACCGAGGTACAGCTCGCCACCCTAGAAGTGCACCCACGGTAGGTGAGTTACGATGGTTTACCTACGCTTCGTTGCAGTCGCTATCTTCGCGCTTGCCGCATCTCTCGCCGCCGCGCCGGCCTGTGAAGGGCGGAGAGATAATGTACCACCTGGGCGGTCGAGCGCTGAGATGTGGCGCTTGAAAACTGTACCGCCTGTCGCCTTCAATCAGGAACGACCGAACCTGATTGAAGGTGGATTGGATGTACAAGGTGGAGATGTACCTGCGAGTTCGCAGGGCTTGTTTCGTCGAAGGGATGAGCGTCCGAGAGGCGGCCCGAGTGTTCGGGCTACACCGGGACACGGTGCGCAAGATGCTCGAGTACTCCGTGCCCCCAGGGTATCGACGGCAACGACCGGCTCGCAGACCGAAGCTCGATCCATATAAGGGTGTGATGGACCAGATCCTGGAGCAGGATCTGAGCTCACCGAAGAAGCAGCGTCACACCGCCAAGCGTATCTACGAACGGCTCAGAGACGAACACGGCTTCCCCGGCAAGTACACGATAGTCAAAGACTACGTTCGAGAACGCCGTCGTCATACCCGCGAGATGTTCGTACCACTGTCCCATTCCCCGGGACATGCCCAGTGCGACTACGGCGAAGCTCGAGTGATCATCGGCGGAGTGGAACGCAAAGCCCACTACTTCGCCCTGGACCTCCCTCACAGCGACGGGTGCTATGTGAAGGCGTATCCCGCCGAGACGACGGAGTCATTCTGCGACGGACACGTCTCCGCCTTCGCGTTCCTGGGCGGAGTGCCTCAGAGCATCCTCTACGACAACACCACGCTCGCGGTAGCCAGAATCCTGGGAGATGGTCGCCGGCAGCGGACCAGGGTGTTCTCCGAGCTTCAGTCCCACTACCTGTTCGAGGACCGGTTCGGCCGTCCAGGCAAAGGGAACGATAAGGGCAAAGTAGAAGGTCTGGTCGGCTATGTCCGCCGGAACTTCCTGGTGCCCATTCCATCGTTCGAGAGCTTCGATGCCCTCAATGCTCATCTGGAGCAACACTGCCTCAGACGGTTCGAAGATCGACTCCGCGGCCACAACGAGACGATAGGAGAACGGCTGGAGCGGGACCTGGAGAAGTTGCTGCCTCTGCCGGCCGTACCGTACGACGCCAGCGACAAGCACGCGACGAGGGTCAGTTCTCTGTCCCTGGTCAGATACCGGACCAATGACTATTCGGTCCCGGTGGCCTACGGTCATCGGGACGTTGTGGTCCGCGGATATGTACATGAGGTTGTGATCAGCTGTGGCGCTGAAGTCATCGCCCGCCATCGGCGGTCCTACGATCGAGACGACTTCGTCTTCGACCCTCTCCATTACCTGCCGCTCCTTGAGAAGAAGACGAGGGCATTGGATCAGGCGGCGCCGCTGGTTGGATGGGAGTTGCCCGAGGAGTTCGGAGTGTTGCGGCGGCTGCTGGAGTCTCGGATGGGCAAGCGAGGAAAGAGGGAGTTCGTGCAGGTGCTCAGACTGATGGAGAACTTCCAGCCGGAAGAAGTCCACGACGCCGTACGAGACGCCATTCGACTCGGGGCTGTGAGCTTCGATGCTGTCAAGCACCTGGTGCTGTGCAGGATCGAGGGTCGACCGCCTAGACTCGACATGGAGTTGTACCCGTATCTGCCCAGGACCAACGTTGCAACAACCTCGACCAGGGACTACATGGCTCTCCTGGCGGGGAGCCGGTCATGACCAACAAGTCCACGATGTTGCTCGAACACAACCTCAAGCAACTCAAGCTCCCCACGTTCCTGAGGGAGTACGACAAGCTGGCATCCCAGTGTGCCAGTGAGGGAGCTGACCATCCGGACTACCTGCTGCGACTATCGGAGTTGGAGCTGATCGACCGTCACCATCGCATGGTGGAACGTCGGATCAAAGCAGCCCGCTTCCCGACGACCAAGAGCCTCGACACCTTCGACTTCCTGTCTATGCCGTCCCTGAACAAGGCTCTGGTTCTGGAGCTGGCACGATGCGAGTACATCGAGCGCCCCCACAACGTCATCGCTCTCGGCAACAGTGGCACCGGCAAGACCCATATCGCCCTCGGTCTCGGTCTGGCTGCGTGTCAGAGGGGACTGTCCGTGGGCTTCACCACCGCCGCTGCTCTGGTTCACGAGCTGATCGAGGCCAGGGACGAACGGCGTCTGCTCAACCTGCAGAGAAGGCTCGCACGACTCAAGCTTCTGATCATCGACGAACTGGGCTTCGTGCCCTTGTCCAAGACTGGCGCCGAGCTCCTCTTCGAGGTGTTCAGCCAGCGTTACGAGCGTGGATCGGTCCTGGTGACCTCCAACCTGCCCTTCGTCGAGTGGACCGAGGTGTTCGGCTCTGAACGGCTGACCGGAGCTCTCCTCGACCGCCTCACCCACCATGTCGACATCCTGGAGATGAACGGGGACAGCTACCGACTCAAGCACAGCAAGAAGACTTCTGGCCGCCAGCTATCTGACTGAGCCTGATCTCCAACGCCCCACGAACCTTGATGCCCATTCTACGGCGTTCAGTGGTACAGTTTTGCTCCGCCCCGCTGGTACGTTTTCACACCGCCCTTGACAGCCCCGAGGGGCACATCTGGAGAACTTGGTGCTTCACGATCTGCTGACCTGGCGGGACGCACGGCTCGACCGGGCTGAGGTCCTCTACTGGCGCACGGCCATCGGTGAGGAGGTGGACTTCGTGATTGAGGCTGGGGATCGGCTGCTGCCCATCGAAGTCAAGGCGACGGAGCGGCCGCGTCTCCGAGACGTAGCCCATCTGCGCACCTTCCGGGCCGAGTATGGCGATAGGGCCAGGGCAGGCCTGTTGCTCCACGCTGGCAATACCCTGGAATGGCTGGCACCGGATGTGCTTGCTGCGCCCTGGTGGAGGGTGCTATGAGGCGTCGTCTGGCGGGGATGGGGTTCAAAAGTCATCAGAGTTTTGGATATCGGCTCCCACAGAGGACCGCCAGGGTGGAGGCAGGTCTACTAGGGCCGGACCGGGTGGTAGCGATAAGCCCGCGCCATGGTTGGGTGGCCTACTGCTCATGCTGAACGTGACGTTGATCTTTACCGGCACAACTGGCATGGAGCTGTAGGGCTTCTACACACTGGAGCCAGTGGCAGCTCAACCCCTGCCGCTAGTGCTGTCCACTCTGTTGAATCTGGGCATGGTCTTCCGGCCTACTGTGCCATTGATCACGTTCGCGAGAGTTAAAACCCCAGATAAGGTTCCGGATCAGCCGACCGGTCTGTCCACGGAGGCGCTCTACATCCAGCCGAGGCCGAGTTGTTACGATCCTACCGCCGACTCGCCATACATAACCAACTACCAGCTATGGAAGCTTGCGAAGTGTTCAAAGTTGACGGACTATTTCCCAACCCAACATAATGGAATCCGAGTATACCGTAGCGGTGGACGGAGATACTGGGCTGATAGGAACGAACAGGAACGTCGACAGCGGTGACGATTCCGGTACGGCTGGCGTATTTATCAGGGGTTCGGAATTCGGTAGGTGGACCTTGGCGGCCAAGCTAACCGCATCCGATGCCGACGATCAGGACATTATATGAGAGCAATCCATATAGGAACTTTCCCGCGGCTGACAATCATCGGCGTGCTCCTCGCCGTTAGTGTGCTGCTGCTCGTTATTATGGCGCCGGCCAACGCGGCCGTTGCGCCGTCCGGGTTCACCGCGACCGCGGGCGATAGCCAGGTGACGCTGAGCTGGGATGACCCCGGCGACTCTACGATCACCGGCTACCAGGTGCTGCAGGTGGCAATCACCAAGCTGGTCGTTCCCAGTACTGTTACAGGCGCCATCGAGGCAGGCGACAGGTTCGGAGATTCCGTGGGGATTGCCGGGAACAGGGCGGTGGTTGGAGCGCCCTTCCAAGAATCTCTGGACAACCAGAATACCTCCATTACTAACGGCGGATGGGGGCACACCTTCAGCAGAGGTTCCGGGGGGTGGAGCTACGATGAGTTCCTGGCGGTAAGTAACCCGCAGGTCGAAGGCCGGCTCGGAAGTTCCGTAGCGGTGGCCGGCAGTCCGGCCATTGTTGGGGCCCCGTCATACCACCAAAACAACAACGCTGATCCCGGCAGGATTACCATAGCCTCTTGGGATAGCGTGACCGGCTCATGGGCCACCGAGTTCACGAAGACCGGCCAATTTGGAAATGACCTTTTCGGACGTTCCGTGGCGTTGGACACCGGCATCGCCGTCGTGGGGGCCCCGGGAGCCATGGTCGGCAGTGACGCTTTGGCCGGTAAGGCTTACCTGTACACCAAGAATAACAACGTGTGGGGCCCGGCGGCCACGGCCATATGGAGCGCCGGCACCAACGCCGGGGCCAACACCATTTTCGGCAGTTCAGTGGCGGTGGACAGCAACACCGTTGTTATAGGGTCACCAGGGGAAGATTCTGGCTCGGGCGCGGCTTACGTGTTTACCAAGACTAACAACGTGTGGAGCGCCGTCAGGCTCACCGCCTCCGACCGCGCGAATGCCGATAGCTTCGGTCGGTGGGTAGCGGTAGACGGCGACTTTGTTGTGGTAGGGTCTTGGCGGGACGACGACGGCGGCACCGATTCCGGCTCGGTGTACGTGTTCACCAAGCCCAGCGGCGGTTGGGGCACCTGGGTAACCCTGTCAACCAGTTCGAAAGCTGCGTTGACCGCCAAGTTGACCGCCTCCGACGCCGCTGCAGACGATCACTTCGGGTGGTCGGTAGCGGTTGACGGCGACAATGTGGTAGTTGGGGCCTACGGGAATGACGACAACGGCAGTGACTCCGGTTCGGTTTACCTGTTCACCAAGCCCAGCGGGGGCTGGGTAGATGCCACCGAGACGGTCAAGCTGACCGCCCCCGACGGTGCGGCGGACGATAACTTCGGGGATTCCGTAGCGGCGGGCGGTGGTAGGGCCATAGTCGGGGCGCCCGGGGACGAAAGCGATACTGGCGCGGCTTACGTGTTCAGCATCCCCACATGGAGCAACATTTCCAACAGCGACAAGGACACCACATCCCACACGGTGACCGGTCTGGACAACGATGTGGAGTACACCTTCCTGATTCGACCGGTGGACAGTGGCGGTCCCGGCCCTGCCTCTGGGAGCAAACACGCCAAGCCGCAGCAAGCTCCGGCGGCCACGCCGGCCAATCTGACTGCCGCGGCGGGCGTTGGCGAGGTGACGTTGTCCTGGGACGACCCCAACGACTCCACCATCACGGCCTATAAGTACCGGCAAAAGGAGGCCGGCGGCAGCTTCGGACAGTGGACCACGATCCCAGATAGCGGATACGGCGAGGCCAATACCACCGGGTACACCGTTCGCAACCTTACAAACGGCCAGACCTACACTTTCCGGATACGGGCGGTGGACGAGGACGGCGATACCGCAAACTCGGGCGACGTCACCGTCACGACGATACTAGCCGCTCCGACGAACCTCACGGCCACTGTGGGCGTGGGCGCCGGCCAGATTGCGCTTGACTGGGACAATCCGAACAACACCCTAATCACGAAATACCAGTACAGCACCAACGGCGGCACGAGCTTCAACGACATCACCGGCAGCGGCGCGACCACCACCGAGTACACCGTGACTGGCCTGGGAAACGGCACCGAATATGCCTTGGCAGTGCGGGCGGTCAACGCTTCGGTCAACGGCGAGGCAGCCACCGTGACCGCCACGGCGCGCCTCCCGCTCGTGCCCCTGTACGTGAGCAACATCGGCCAACCTACCGACACCAGTGTTGGTGTCGAAGCCGACTTGTCTAGCGACCAAGCTCAGGGCTTCCGTACGGGCACGAATGGGACAGGCTACGTCTTGGGAAGTATCGACGTGCACTTTCAAAGCCCTCCAGGTAGTGGGGTCCTTACGGTGTCGGTGCGGGAGCCGAACGGTGATGCCGAACCGAGCGACACGGCCCTGTACACTTTGACCCACCAAGGCACCATAGAGGCGGGATTCGTGCGGTTCACCGCCCCTGACAACGCCCAGCTGGGTGCGGACACCTTCTACTTCGTACACCTGACTTTTAGCGGCACCGGAACTACACCCCTATTGAGAACTACGGCATCCGACGCTCTGGATTCCGGCACGGCCACCGGGTGGACGATGAACGATTACCGCTACTATCTCGTAGCAGGGAACGTACGCTGGTTCACCTATACCAACGCGCTAAAAATCAGTATCAATGAAGTGCTAGACGCTCCGGGCGCCCCGGCCAATCTCGAGGCCACCGTGGGTGACGGGCTTGTTGTGCTTTCCTGGGACGACCCGCTCGACGACTACATCACCAAGTATCAGTACAGCACCGACAGCGGCGCGAGCTACACCGACATAGCCCTCACAGCCATCGACTCCAGTGAAACGGGTAAGTTCAAATATACCGTTGGAAATCTGACCAACGGGACCACCCACACGTTTGATGTGCGCGCGGTCAACAGTGCCGGCAACGGTGGGGTATCCACCGAGACCGCGGTGATGATGCCGGCCGTCCCGTCGAACTTCTCGGCCACGCCGGGCGACAAGCAGGTCCAGCTTACCTGGGCCGACCCCAGCAACGACACAATCAACACGTACCAGCTATGGCGGCACGCGCGAAGGGCAACGCTGACTGCCGCCACCACCACTAAGTTCGGCTTTTCCGTGGCCGTGGTCGGCAACGAGGCCGTGGTCGGGATGCCCGAGGAGGACGACACTTATGACGACTCTGGTGCAGTCCTCGTATTCACCCGTGATTCGGACGGCGACTGGAGCCAGGTGGCCAAGCTCAAGGCCGGCGATGCTGCTGAGGGTGACGCGTTCGGAAGTTCCGTAGCCTTCGACGGCAACACCATAGTGGTCGGCGCGCCCTTCGATGACGACAATGGCGATGATTCCGGTTCGGCTTACGTATTCACCAAATCCAGCGGTGACTGGGGCAACGCTCCGCCCTCAGGAGACCACAGAGTAGAGACGGCCAAGCTCACCGTTCCCGAAGCCGCGGCGGGAGACGAGTTCGGATGGAACGCTGTAGCGGTGGACGGCGACACCATTGTAATCGGGGCGTATGGGCACGCCAACACGAAGGGTGCGGCTTACGTATTCGCCAAGCCCACCGGAGGCTGGGGCGCCTGGGACGACTTGCCACAAACAGGCGCCAACGATCAGGTAGAAGACAAGAACGGGTTGACTGCTAAGCTCACCGCCGACGGCGCTGGGGATGGCGACTACTTCGGCAACTCCGTTGCGGTTGACGGCAACACCGTCGTGGTTGGGGCGAGCGGTGACGACGGTGCGTCCGAGACCACGGACTTTATGGGTTCGGCCTTCGTGTTCGTCAAGCCCGAGAACGGCGGCTGGGTCTCCACCACCACTGCGGCCAAGTTGACCGCCTCCACCCGCGGGGACGACGACTATTTCGGCCGTTCCGTAGCAATAGACGGCGACACCATCGTGGTTGGGGCCGACGGGCAAGACACCAATACAGGTGCGGCTTACGTGTTCACCAAGCCCACCAACAGCGTCTGGGCCGACGATAACCAGCCGGCCGAACTCACCGCCTCCGTCCGCTCCGGCGGCCACAGGTTCGGGTATTCCGTAGCGCTGGACAGCGACACTGTCGTAGTTGGGGCCTACGGGGAGGCCGGCTCGAGGGGTTCGGCCTACGTATTCACCAAGCCCGGCACCGGCTGGGCCAACGGCAATGAGGCGGCCAAGCTTACCGCGTCCAACGGTGCGGGGAACGACAAGTTCGGGTCTTCCGTAACAATAGACGGTAACACCGTCGTAGTTGGGGCGGAAACCGAAGAAGCGGCTTACGTGTTTGACACCCTGAACTCCGACATCGCCCTCACCGACATCGACTCCAGCAACGCTGGCACCAACAAATACACTGTCACCGGCCTGACCAACAACATCACATACACGTTTGCGGTCCGCGCGGTGAACCCGTCCGGTTTCGGTGGGGCAGCCACTGACACCGCCACGCCCATCCCGGTGCCGGAGGCTCCGGATAATCTCACGGCAACTCCGGGTGACGCTCAGGTTGCCCTGTCTTGGGACGACCCGAGCGTCAGCACCATCACCCGATACGAGTACAGAACCGACAACGGCGATACATTCACCGCCATCGACGGCGCAGGGGCGAACACAACCGGATACACTGTTACCGGCCTGGACAACGGCGTCACGTACACGTTGGCGTTGCGCGCGGTGAACGCCTCCGGCGCCGGCGCGGCATCCACGGTGACCTTCGACATGATACCGGCCGCCCCGAAGTTGTCGGCCGCGCCGGGAGACACAGAGGTCGCGCTCTCCTGGGCCGATCCCGGCAACGACACGATCGACAAGTACCAGCTGTGGCAGTCCGACCCCCCGGAATGGTCCGAAATCACCGGAAGCAACGCCACGACCACGACCCACACGGTAACCGGCTTGACCAACTACACAGGGTATTCATTCCAGATCCGCGCGGCAAACGCCTCCGGCGCCAGCCCAGCCTCGAACAGCGCCAGCGCTACGCCCCGGATTGCGAAGCCAGCCAAGCCGACCAGGCTGACCGCGAAGGCGGGCGACCGCAAGGTTATGTTGCGGTGGGATGACCCGGTCAACAACACGATAACCGGGTACCAAATTTCTGAGGTGGTCCCGGAAGACTTTCTCACCGCAACTGGCGGCGAGGCCGGCGACCATTTCGGGATTTCCGTAGCGGTCGACGGCGACACGGCCGTAGTAGGGGCGGACCGGGCTAATAGTAGGAAGGGTTCGGCCTATATATTCACCAGGGAGTCCAACGGTGACTGGACACAGCAGGTCAAGCTCGACGGCGAAGAGACGGGCGATCAGTTCGGGTGGTCGGTTGCGGTGGACGGAGACACCGTAGTGGTTGGAGCCCACGCGTTCGACGGCGAAGACGCTAGCAATACTACCCTAGTAAATTCCGGTGCGGCCTACGTAATCACCAAGCCCGACACCGACGCCAACGGCGACGGCTCGACAGACTGGAAAGACTGGAACTCGCTGGATGCCGATGGCAAGGACGGGCTGACGGCCAAGCTGACCCCCACTGACCCCGAAGCGTACGCCTTCTTCGGAGGTTCCGTAGCTTTGGACGGCAACACCCTGGCGATTGGGTCTCGCCTCTATGACGCCGGGGACCGTTTGGGCGCCGGTGCGGCCTATGTGTTCACCAAGAATTCGGGTACCGGTGTTTGGAGCCAAGCGGCCAAGCTGACCGCCTCCACAAGCTTGCAGCTCGCCTATCTCGGGTACTCGTTAGCGGTGGACGGCGACACTGTATTGGTAGGGGCGTACGGGGACGACACTGTCCGTGGTGAGTTAGGAAGCGGTTCAGCCTACGTATTTGAGAAGCCTTCCAAAGGCTGGACCGACGGAAATGAGACGGCCAAGCTGACCGCCTCCGACCGCCAGCCGAGCGGCTACTTCGGGTTTTCCGTGGCGCTGGACGGCGACACCGCGGTGGTCGGAGCCAGGCAGCACAACGACCCCGGAACCGGCGCCGGTTCCGGGGCGGCTTACGTCTTTGCCAGGGAATCGGGTGTGTGGGGCGAGAAAGCCAAGCTCACGCCCTCCGACGCCGCAGCTGGAGATAACTTCGGAGTGTCCGTGGCGGTAGAGGATGGCACGGTCGTAGTTGGGTCGTGGCAAGACGACGACAACGGCCGCAATTCCGGTTCGGCGTATGTTTTCGAGAAGCCTGACCTCGGCTGGGCCAGCACCTTTGAGACCCTCAAGCTCACCGCCCCTAACGGCGCGGCCAACGACAGGTTCGGATGGTCAGTGGCAGTGGACAAAGATGCCCAACGCGGTGATCTCGCACTCGTTGGGGCGTACAGTGACGACTATGACGTTAACGTTGACGACGACGTTGACATTGATATCAATGCCGGTTCGGCCTACGTGCTCGGAATCCCAAATTGGAACGACATTCTCGACAGCGCGGCCACCACCACCGCACACACGGTGACCTCCCTGGGCAACGGAAGTGCTTTGACCAACCGAACGGAGTACACGTTCCAAATCCGTGCGATGAACAAAAGCGGCGCCGGCCCCGCCTCTGACGGCGTCAGCGCCACTCCCCTGGGGAAGCCGGCCGCGCCCTCCCTGAGTGCTGAGGCGGGCGACACCCAGGTGACGTTGAAATGGGCTAGGCCCGCCGATGACGACACTATTGCCCCTATCACGAAGTACGAGTACAACACCGACGGCGGCACGACCTTTACGAGTATTCCCGACAGCGGGCCGAGCACCGACAATTACACGGTGCTCGGCCTGACCAACCTCACCACGTACACGTTTGCGGTGCGGGCGGTGAACGTAATCGGAGAGGGTCCTTCGGCCACAAAAGATGCCACGCCCGCAAGTGCGACACCGGCCGCGCCGGACCTCTCCGCAACCGCGGGCGACACCCAGGTGAAGCTGGAGTGGGCCGACCCCAGCGACTCTTCGATCGATAAATACCAGTACAGCACCGACGGCGGCACTAGCTTCATCGACATCGACGTCGAAGACATCGACTACAGCGTCGCGAACACCATCGGTTACGCCGTTACCAGTCTGACCAACGACACCGAGTACACGTTCCATATCCGCGCGGTGGACAACCAGGCTCTTCAGCCATACGGCGATGCCTCGGACGTCACCGCGACACCGGCGGGTACGCTACCAGACTCGCCGTTGAATCTCGCGGCGGAGCCGGGCCACGAAGAGGTGCGTCTGAGTTGGGGCGACCCCGACGACGCTTCGATCGATAAATACCATTACAGCATCGACGGAGTCGCGAACTCAACCAACATCAGTGCCGACGCCACCACATACACCATTACCGGCCTCACCAACGGCACCACGTACACGTTCCAAATCTCGGCGGAGAACGCAACCGGCGTTGGCCCTGCCTCGGCGGCGATCGACGCCAAGCCTCTGCCGCCTCAACTAGTTCGCCCGGCCTTGGAGCCCCCAGAGGAGGGCAATGGTGAGGTGAAGCTGAAATGGGCTTACACACACGTTGAGACAAAAGAGACCATACTCAGATACGAGGTATTGCACCTGCTGAAGACCAGCAAGCTGGACGGCGTGGGGGGCGACAAGTTCGGGTATGCGGTGTCGGTGGACGGTGACACAGCGGTGATCGGGGCCTATCAGGACAATGGCAACGGCGCTGATTCCGGCGCGGCCTACGTCTTCACCAGGAATGACGGTGTGTGGGACGATGGGGTAAAGCTGACCGCCTCCGGTGGCGCGGCCTACGACAACTTCGGGATTTCCGTGGCGGTGGACGGTGATACTGTCGTGGTTGGGGCGCCTGGGAACGACGGCGCCGGCGCTGATTCCGGCTCGGTCTACGTATTCGTGAAGCCCACTGGGACCTGGGCCACCAGTACTGAGACCGCCAAGCTCACGGCTTCCGACGGCGCGGCCCTCGACTACTTCGGGTATTCCGTGGCGGTGGACGGTGACACCGTCCTAGTAGGAGCGTACCAGGACGACGACGAGGAAAACGACTCAGAAGATTCTGGTTCGGCCTACATATTCACCAAACCCAACAGCAGTGGCAGCTGGGCCGACTGGGACCCCATGGAAGACACTGAGACGGCCAAGTTGACCGCCTCCGACGGCGCCGATGACGACTGGTTCGGGGTTTCCGTAGCATTGGACGGCAAAACCGCTGTGATCGGGGCGTCCGGGGACGATGACAAAGGCATTGACTCGGGCTCGGTCTACGTGTTCGTGAAGCCCTCCGGTGCCTGGGCCGACGGGAATGAGACCGACAAGCTGACCGCCTCCGACGGCGAGGCGCAGGATAACTTCGGGTATTCCGTAGCGGTGGACGTTGATACCGTGGAGGTTAGTGGTGCCGAGGTGGAAGTTGCCACCGTCGTGGTGGGAGCGTATCAGCACGACCCCATTGACCCCCATTCAGACCCCGATTCTCCCTTGTACCTTCTGGATGCCGGTGCGGCCTATGTCTTCACCAGAGATTCGGGAGGCGTGTGGGACGGTGGGGAAAAGCTGACTGCAGACGATGGCGATGCTCTCGACTACTTCGGGTATTCGGTGGCGGTGGACGTTGATACCGTGGTGGTTGGTGCGTACGGGGACGACGACAACGGCTCTGCTTCAGGTTCGGCTTACGTCTTCACCAGGGATTCCAACGGTGAGTGGAGCCAGAAGAAAAAGCTGACCGACGAAGACGGCGAGGCGGGCGATTGGTTCGGGTATTCCGTAGCGGTGGACACTGCCGCTCACACCGCCTTGGTGGGGGCCGGCTCGGCCCACGTGCTGGACATCCATGACTGGGAGTCCGTCCCCGGAATCGGAGGCCAACTTCCCACCGAGCACACGGTGGAAAACCTATTTAATGGCAGAGTATATGACTTCCAGGTCCGCGCGGTGAACCTCCGCAGCCCAGGGCCTCAGGCAGAAGGGGAAGCCATCCCTCAAGCCAACGACCCGCCAGTGGCGGTGGATGACTCCACCACGACTGCCGAAGACACGGCCATCGTCATTAGGGTGTTGGACAACGACTCGGACATGGACGGTGACAGCCTCAGCGTCATCGAGGTGAGCACACCAAGCAACGGGAGCGTCGCGGTCACAGGCGCCGGGACCACCGTCACCTATACTCCTAATGCTAACTTCCACGGTTCCGACTTGTTCACCTACAAGGTGAGCGACGGAAAAGTAGTAACAGACGCCGCTACGGTCACCGTCATCGTCACTTCAGTTAACGACCCGCCTGTGGCGATGGGTGACTCCACCACGACTGACGAAGACAGGGCCATCGTCATTAGGGTGTTGGACAACGACACGGACGCGGACGGGGACGCCCTCAGCGTAACTGCGGTGAGCGTACCTAGCAATGGCCGCGCCGCGATCACGAGCGTCGGGACCACCGTCACCTATACTCCTAATGCTAACTTCCACGGTTCCGACTCCTTCACCTATACAGTGAGCGACGGGAACGGGAGTACGGACACCGGTACGGTCACCGTCACCGTCACTGCGGTGGACGACGAACCTGCCAACCGCTCGCCTAGGTTCAACGAGGGCCTCAACACCACCCGCACCGTCCCGGAGAACGCAGAAGTGGGCATGGCTGTGGGGGACCCAGTGAACGCCAGGGACTCGGATAATGACCGGCTGGAGTACTGGCTGTGGGGAATGGATCGAGCCTCCTTCGACGTGGACCCTAGCACAGGGCAGATCACCACCAAGACAGCGTTGGACTACGAGGTCAAGAACGAATACTCGGTGCGGGTGAGCGCCCGGGACCGCCGAGGGGGTGTCGATGGGATCATAGTTACCATCACCGTAGAGAACGTGGTTGAGCCGCCCTCTCAGCCGGGAGCTCCTGAAGTAACGAGCACCGGCCCGACTGGCCTAACGGTCAGCTGGACAGCGCCCGATAACCAAGGGCCGGAGATTGCGGATTACGACTTGCAATACCGTGAAGCTGACGGGGAGTTCAAAGACGTCGGGTACGACGGCACCGGCACGTCCATGACCCTGAGCGATCTTAAGCCTGAGACCGGCTACGAGGTACAGGTGCGGGCTATCAACGCCGAGGGAGTCAGCCCTTGGTCGGAATCAGGCAGAGGCGAGACTGAAGAAGCGCCGCTCCCGCCTACTCCTACGCCTACACCCACGGCGGAGCCTACGCCCACGGCGGAGCCTACGCTCACGGCGGAGCCTACGCCTGCACCCACGGCGGAGCCTACGCCTGCACCCACGGCGGAGCCTACGCCTGCACCCACGGTGGAGCCTACGCCTGCACCCACGGTGGAGCCTACGCCTGCACCCACGGTGGAGCCTACGCCTGCACCCACGGTGGAGCCTACGCCTGCACCCACGGTGGAGCCTACGCCTGCACCCACGGTGGAGCCTACGCCTACACTCACGGCGGAGCCAGCGCCGTCCGAGGCGGACGGCGGGGACGAAGGATTCCCCTGGTGGGCTATCGTAGTGGTAGTGATTGGGGTAGTCGCTGGAGTCGTTCTCATAATTGTGGTGCGACGTAGCCGGAGATAGGAGAGGAAGCTACTGTCGCATCCGTCTTGAATGACATCTCCAGCTTCGCCACCGCCGTCATTCCTCTGGACCAGGCAGGAGAACTCTTCGACTCTGGCAGCTGACCCGCCGCCGCTGGGATGTTCGGCGAGGCGCTACGGGCTGACCCTTTGATCCCGCTGAGCGTGCTTCTGGCAGCGCTAACTCAATCCTTCGCCTCTAGTATCTCCTTCTCCTTGGGATACTATGTCGTCGAGAGGATAGTCACGCCCTTGGACGGATGGGATAGGGTTTCTGATCGGAGACTCGAACCATTCAAACCAGGCCGTTTAGCGCCAGCTCGTTGGTCTGCACGCCGAAGCAGCTAGGAAATACGACCGTTCCCGATCAGCACGTCCAAGTCCATCGCCTCCCCCGCAGGGACACACTACCCCGCGAGCCGCACATCAACTGCGAGTCGGGCCGTGCCCGGAAGATATGAGCTGCTGACATTGCTATAATAACGATGCGACCTCTAGAGCTTACGTAGGAGATAGCTAGAATAGACATGTCCAAGATAGAGAACCCTGCCGTCGCACGAATATTCGACAACTACCCAGAGCCCATCCGCAAGAAGATGATGCGTCTCCGGCAGCTGGTCTTAGCCCGAATCCACCGAAGGACGTCCTTGGGGACAGCCCTTGAAGAAGCCAGCGGGTGCTCCTCTGAATCTGGGATAATGGTTTTGGAACAGAAACCCGCCCGGAAACAAGGAGCACCCAATAGATGCTGCCACAGAACAAACCCGACCGTATCCGCATCGTCTTTGACGACCATCGCCTGGTGGCCAATGCCGGCCTGCTCCTGCCGGCCACCCTAGCCCGGCACCTGGGCCTGCGGGAACTCGTCGACCATCACCTTGACCTCGGCGGAGCGCCGGGACGGGCGAACACTGGGGACAAGATGCTGACGCTGGTCGCTTCCGCGCTGGCAGGCGGCGACTGCATCGACGACGCCGATGCGCTGCGCGCTGGTGGGACGGTCGGTGTTCTAGGCTGCGTGGTCAAGGCGCCATCCACCCTGGGGACCTTCCTGCGCAGCTTCCGGTGGGGGCATGTCCGTCAACTCGACCGCGTGAGCCGCCAGTTGTTGGCCCGGGCCTGGGCCGCTGGGGCCGGACCCGGCGACTCGCCCCTGACCATCGACCTGGACTCGACCATCTGCGAGACCTATGGACTGGCCAAGGAGGGAGCGCGCCACCACGGCTATACCGGCGCCCGCGGCTATCACCCGCTGCTGGCCATTGCCGCCGGCACCGGCGAGGTGCTGATGTCCCGGCTGCGCGAGGGCCGGGCCAACACCGCCCGTGGCGCCGCCCACTTCCTGCGTGAGACGGTGGGGCGGGTGCGCTACGGCGGGGCCAGGGGACAACTCACGGTGCGGGCCGACAGCGGCTTCTACGCCCACACTGTCGTTGCCGCCTGCCGGGAAATGGATGTCCGCTTCTCTATCACCATCCGCCAGCGCGCCAGCCTGCGGGACCTGATCGAGGCGATACCAGAGGAGGACTGGACTCCCATTCCCTACTGGACGGACGGCGCCGCCGATGTCGCCGAGACGACTTACACCCCGTTCCAGACCAAGCCGGACGCCGCGCCGGTGCGGCTCATTGTCCGGCGGGTGAAGCCGACGCCCGGTTCCCAGCTCGCCCTCTTCGCCAGATACAGCTATCACGCCTTCATCACCGACCGCGATGGGGAGACGCTGGAACTGGAGGCCGATCATCGCCGCCACGCCGAGGTCGAGAACGCCATACGCGACCTCAAGTACGGCGTCGGGCTGAACCACATGCCGTCGGCGCGCTTCGCCGCCAACGGCGCCTGGCTGGCGGTCCAGGTGATGGCGCATAACCTGGCCCGCTGGACGGCGCGGATTGGTCTGGGCGAGCGGACCGTGATCACCAAGACCCTCAGGCGGCGGGTCTTCGCTCTGGTGGGACGGATCACCCGCTCGGCGCGCCGCCTCACTTTGCATCTCCCCCGGCGCTGGCCTTGGGAAACCCAGTTCAGTCGCGCCTTGGCCCGGCTGCAAGCCATTCCGTTCCCGGCCTGACAGCCAGCCTGCAACTGACCCAACGTCCCCGCAATCTCGCGCCACCCCGGTCGCGAGAGTCCCCTGCTGCGTATCCTCTCGCCTTCCCGCGCATCGCAACTCCCGCATAGGGCCTTAGGGGCCCTGTGCGGCGACTGAAGACCGGCCGCCGGCCTCCCATCTACCCCAAGACCCCAGGCCATCCCCCCTGTAGCTCCCTCACCCACCCCCTTCCGCTGCCCTCACGCCGTCCATCGGTGTCCTTCGGTGGATTCGGGCTTAGACACAGCCTCGGAAACAGAGGGTGTCGATATGCTAGAGGAGACCCTGAAGTGGGGAGAGCCCAGCTATCTCGCCAAGGGCGGTAGCACCATCAGAGTGGACTGGAAGGACAGAGAGCCGGACCAATTCGCGATGTACTTCAATTGCAACACGTCGCTGGTCGACACCTTCAAAGCACTCTATGGAGATGTGTTCACATTCGAGGGCAACAGGGCGATCGTGTTCGGCGGAACCGACCAGTTACCAGCCGACAAGCTGAAGCACTGTGTCTCGCTCGCTCTGACATATCATCGTGTGAAGCACCTACCGTTGCTTGGCGCGGAACCGATTCGCAGTGCGGAGGAAAGCGGGAGGATCATGAAGACCACCAGCAAGTCCGTCATCTGACCCGCACCCTGCTTCCTACAGCGTCACCTCCCACCGAAAAGTTCGCAGTACAGTACACGTAGGCCCACCAGACTTGACAAAATCGAGAACTTTCACCTTGCGGCTCATTCTGGATCTGTAGTCAGTCCCGTTCAGCCGTATCACGCGAAGCCCGCCCTGCTTGGTCGTGGTAGAGTGTCTATGCAACGTCGCTGTCCGCCCGGCGTACGCAGGCTCCGGCAAACCAAAAGCACGTAGCAGCAAGGCTGGCCTATGTTCAAACTGGTCGCTCCGCGAAACCTAGGCCCGATCCCTCGTGGGAGAAAAGGATATTGGTGGTCGGCCCACGCGAGAATGTCACCGCGCGATGGGCGGCATTGAGCAAGTGGGCGCCAGGGGACTGGAGGCGCTGAAGATTCTTACGGAGTGGAAGTCAGGCCTCGACTGAGTGACGCTGCCCAATGCGTACAGAGGACGGAGAGTCCCAGGTATCGTGATGATGGTTAGCGAGGGAAGAGCCTCAGAAGAGAACGGGTCTGGTTGGAATGTGCTCCTGTTAGGAGGGGCCGCAAACGTGGGCAAGAGTACAACTGCAAGGGCTCTGGCAGCGCGTTGTGGCGCTTCCGTCTTGCCGGCCGATGCAATTTGGTACGCACTCAAGGCTGCTACCGACCCTACGTCTCATCCCGAACTGCACTACTTCGACCCGCCCGACTCGGAATGGAGAAGATTTGGCGCGGAGTATTGGTGTGAGCGCCTTGCTGTGGTTGCACGAGCAGGAGGTCATTCGGCTGAACAAAGGTCTGGCGGTGTTTCGCCCAGCCATGACCATCCACCTGAAACCGGAAACACGCGGGTTCGCCCAAGCCGATTTCGCATCTCTCAAGCTCCACTACGACGAGCAGGTGTTGCAGATCCACGTGATGGCGGAATACGCGCAGCAGGGTCTTGGCTCGATGGCTGACGCCCTACGCCTGGCGATGGACTACTTTGCTCTTCACGAAGAGGGCTTCCTGCATCGCTGGCTACCAGATCGAGAGACGGAGACTTCTCGCCAGACCACGCCGGAATCTTGGCGGGCTATCGTCGAGAGCCTGAACAACCCCATCCAACGCCGCATCGTGGCCGACGACCGGGAGCAGACCAACGTGCTGGTGCTTGCCGGTCCTGGCTCCGGTAAGACGCGGGTGCTGGTGCACCGTATCGCCTATCTCGTGCGTGTGAAGCGAGAGGACCCTCGCGGCATCCTCGCACTCGCTTACAACCGGCACGCCGCGGTAGAGATTCGCCGACGTCTGGCGGAACTCATAGGCGATGACGCTCGAGGAGTGATGGTGTTCACCTGCCACGCCATTGCTATGCGGCTGGTTGGTGCCAGTTTCTCAGGGCGTGCAAACCGTCTGAACGAAGGGGATTTCCAGGAAGTATTGCGACAGGCCACAGCCCTGCTGCGTGGGGAAGGCCTGCCGCCCGACGAAGCGGACGAGTATCGCGAGCGGCTGTTGGTGGGCTTCCGCTGGATACTGGTCGACGAGTACCAGGACATCGGCTTGGAGCAGTACGAGCTGATCTCCGCCCTAGCGGGCAGGACTCTCGCTGAGGAGGACGACAAGCTGAGCCTCTTTGCGGTGGGAGACGACGACCAGAATATCTACGCTTTCAACGGCTCGTCGGTGGAGTTCATCCGGCGCTTCGAGGCGGATTACGGTGCCAGGCCCGTCTTCCTGACCGACAACTATCGCTCCACGAGCCATATCATCGCGGCTGCCAACGCTGTGGTCCAACCGGCCCGGCAACGGATGAAGATCGGGCATCCCATCACCATCGACAGGACCCGCTCCAAGGAACCGCCGGGCGGGGCTTGGTCGGCGCTAGACCCGGTGGCCCGTGGAAGGGTACAGATAGTTCCGGCTGGCGGCAATCCGATCTCTCAGGCGCAAGTGGTGGTCTCAGAGCTGGAGCGGTTATCTGGACTCACTCCAAACTGGGAGTGGTCTGCCTGCGCCGTGGTGGCGCGGGACTGGAGCTACCTGGACCCAGTACGCAGCCTCTGCGAGCTTCGGGGCATCCCAGTTGAAATGGCGAACGAGGATTTCTCAGGTTTCTGGCACTTGCGGGAGACCAGGGCGCTTCGGGACTGGCTACACGAGGAAGATTCCAAATTGGTGAGGAGCGGGGACGTGGCCGACTGGCTGGGTAGACAACCAGCAAGCCAGTGGGTCACGCTGCTGAAGGAAGCCGTAACCGAGTACGCGCTGGAGACTGGCGGAGCGGAAACGTCGCTGGACTACTTCATCGAATGGCTTGCCGAGTGGGGACGGGAGTTTCGTCGCCGGCAAGGCGGATTACTGCTGACTACCGCCCACCGCGCCAAGGGCCTGGAGTTCGACCACGTGGTCGTGCTGGATGGCGCTTGGGACCGCATCGGGCGCGGGGAGGATCGGGACTCCCCCCGGCGGCTGTACTATGTGGCAATGACTCGGGCACGTCAGACCCTTACCCTCATGCGCCTTCCCGGGCGGCATCCGTTCCAGGATGCCTTGCAGAGTAGTCCCTCGGTGCTGCGCCGCCCGACACCGGTAGGACTGCCTATCCCGGCTTCGGAACTCAATCGCAGCTATCGGCGGCTCAGCCTTGGGGACGTCTTCTTGAGCTTTGCAGGGTACAGGCCCCCTGGTCATCCAGTGCATCTGGCCGTTGCCGCTCTCTCTACCGGAGACCTTCTCCATGTGCGGAAAGGGTCGAACCGTTGGGAGCTTTTGGACGGCCACGGCACTGTCGTAGGGCAGCTAGCTAGTAGTTTCAAGGCCCCCGCTGACATGCGCTTAGCTTTTGCCTCGGTCTTGGCGATTGCAACCTGGGACCGAGAGCGTTCGGAACCGGAGTACCGTGACGGCCTTGCCTGCGATATGTGGGAAGTAGTGGTGCCGGAGTTGGTGTTCGAGCAGGATTCATAACCAATTTGGCTACGAAATCAACTATGCACAGTACGCTCCGGCCCACATTTTCCGACCTAACAAGGCTGAGTCGCCATTTCCCATGTCAGTCTGCCGGCGTCTAAAGAACGCACGAACCTGTCAAGGCGGAGGATGGGGGTCTAAGGGTAGACTGCGTCTGTGGAGCCGGTTGGCTAGCGATAGGGGTGGAAGAGGTCACCCCACCTCCCCGACTGAGGTCGGGGTCTTCGATCATCCTCTCCCGTCAAGGGAGAGGTAAGAGTTTCGGGGCGGGTTCAGGGCGGGCTCTTGACGCTGCCTTGTCAAGACAAATACTTTCTCACGGTTGCCCAGTTCCCTTCGAATTCCTTCAGGATGATACTCAAGCATCCGATCGCCAAATGACACTCGTTGTCGTCCCACCTGTCACCAATCCCGGCGACGAACTGGAACTTGCTCTGCAGGCCTTCCATGAGTCGGAGACGCTGTTTGGAGGTCCGTGCAAGATAGACCGGACCTGCAGGGAACCCCATTGTTCTCAGCCATTCCTCAGTGTCGAGCTGCGTGGTAGCGGGCCTCGCGCCGAGGTAGACAAGGTGGTATCTGTGTGCGAGTTCGCGCATGCATTCGACGCTTCCTGGCACAGGTATGTCCTTCAGTAACTCTTCTCGCCGGTAATACCCCGGTGTGCCAACACCCAGATGATGCCGGTATCGCGTATCGCATATGGTGCCGTCAATGAATACGAGTACCCAATTCATCAACTTACCGCATCCTAGACGAGATTCAGCCCAGTACAAACGTGCTGAGAAACTAACAGAATCTAGAAAACTGTCAAGACGGGGGAAGGGGACGAAGAGGTCACCCTCACCTTAGTCCTCTCCCTCAAGGCAGAGGCAAGAGTCTGTTGCAGACAGAGGTGGTCTCGTCTGAATTCACAACTCTGCCTTTCTAGGGCAACCTCGGTAGTGGCTAGCCCTACCTCGTCACCGAACGGGTGGCGGCACTGTGGAATTGCATCGGGGCCTGGTGGGAAAACTAAGGATGTACTGAGAAGCGCCGTCTTGTTATTGTAATCTAACCATGAACCTCTTGCGGCGAGCAGCAAATGAGACCGTGCAGCAGTTGGGAATCAATGTCCCAACAGCGGTTATGGCGATCCTCGTCATAGGGTTTACGACTGTAATTGTTGCTACTTTCTCTGGCCCAGAAGCCTCTGCTCCCAAGACTGAATCTGTCACAGGGTTCTTACTCTGGTTGATTAAGTCCATGGCCTGGATCGGAGCCTCGGTCGCTATATTTGTACCACTTCTGGCATGGAACATCCTCAAGCTCGCGCGCCGAGAACGATCCATAGATGAGCAACTGAGAATGGCCGTTGAGAGTGCCGTCTGGGTGGACGATCAGATAAAGTCGTTCCTCCATAACGCCCTCAGTAATCCATGGTACGGAGTTGCCAAGTGCTATGGGTTTGGATCTATCGTCGGACGATATCCAACCCGTTGACGTAGACGTCGTTATTCAGTTCGATTCTTCAAAGCAAGGGCGAGTGCGTATTTGTCGTGAAAAATTGAGGAGTATAGAAAGCAGCTTCCAGGAATTTCACTGTCTGAAGCTCCACGTGCAAACCTTTCTCCTCGCTGAGAATGAAGCTCTGGATAGATTCTTGAACAAAGCAGGCTTTCACGAGCGCATATTGTAGGGGGAACAGAATGGGCAAGGCTTTACGACAAGAGCACATTACGTACTTTACTGCTCGGATGGATGAGCATGACCGAGTTGTCAATTGGGAGCCCATCGCGAACGAGTACGAGTTTCTGTTCAGGATTAGGCGTACATTGGATGGTTCACGGAGCGACGTGATCGCACATCTGCCTGACGCCTAACGCTATGGTCTTGCGGAATTCTTCGCTCGTCCGAACCCGCTGGGAGCCGGTTCTTTCGTAGTGATGGGTATGCCCCATGCGGACGCCGACCCCGAAGTAGTTGAGATAGCGAAGAAACACCGCATAGGAATCGGCCACATTGGCAAATTGATGGGTGCTCTGAACTATAAGAACATCTGGGAGTACATGACTCCAGACGAACGTCGGCGGAAGGAAGAGGAACAGCGGCGCAGAAAAGCGGAGGCTTGAGATCGTTGGCTGCCGCCGTGATTCGTAGGCCGCCGTCGCCTGAGTGTCACTTAATTCTTCTCGTTTCTATCCTAGGCCCCCGGTAACGGGGGTTCGAACCACGCAGGTTTCGTGAGCGATCGTCGTTGTCAACTGGCTTCAAGTCCAACCGCCCATGTATACCTGATCTTTTTGTGTCGATTGGATAACTGATATCCTCGCTCCGATTTAGCAGGATGCCCCGTTCACCCCGATTCCAGCTACGGAATCGCCCGAACTGCGACTTGGTGTCCCATGCGATCTCCTGTACACGGGTATTACACCGCCAGCGACCCCTGGGATCTCGCGCCTTCTGAGGGGGGCCTGTGCGCGTGAGCCCTACCCGGTCCGTTGCCGTTCTCCAGGCGCTTGCGCTGGAGTCACTAACTCACTACAATGTATCTGGACATCTACCCTCCGGCTAGGGCAAGCTGAGACGAAGGAGGCACGACATGGCCGTAGACCAGAAGGACAAGTACAGAGAAATGGTGATCCGTGGCAAGTACCAGAGACTGTACACGTACCTGAGCAGTCTTCAGGTGCAGGAGTGGAGGACCTCCTTCAACGAGGTCGAGGCGGTCATCGGATTCGAGCTGCCTCCGTCCGCACGGCTGCACCGGCCCTGGTGGGGAAATCAGAGAGGCGGCAATGGCCACAGCCACGCCCTTGCCTGGAGCGTCGCCGGCTGGGAGACGGCGGAGGTCGATATGGATGGCGAGATGCTGCTGTTCCGGCGAACGCACCCGAAGCCCATACCCAGGCTTTCTCTCGACGAAGCGTGGCCCGTCCACCCCACCGCGGTGTGGCCGGAAGGTCTGAGCCTCAGACGTGAGGACCTCTACGAGGAGAGGGTTTAGTCCCGCCATGTTCATAGACACCAACGTGCTGGTGAAGTCCCGTATCCCCAGCGCGCCGGACCACGACGCGGCTCGGGCGAGCCTGGAGCGTGCTTTTCGAGACCCTGAACCGCTAAGGATCAGCCGTCAGGTGATACGAGAGTACCTGGCCGTCGTCACTCGACCGCAGACCTGGCCAGTGGCCATCACCCGTGAGGATGCCCTGGATGACGTGAGCAGGCTGATAGGCAGCTTCGAGATACTCGAGGACGGTCCCGTGGTGACCGAATCGCTCGTGGGGCTGTGTCGAGAGGTTCCCGTGGGAGGACGACAGATTCACGACGCCAACATCGTTGCCACCATGCTGGCGCATGGGGAGCGCAGGCTACTGACGTTCAACACCGCAGACTTCCGCCGTTACGGTGACCGCATAGAGCTGGTGGACGGGTAGCAGGTTGGATCGGCTATTTGAACATGTAGGAGGAATTCTATGATGAAGACCAACAATCTAACGGCATCGCTTATTGGTTCGGTAGTCGTTGCCGTTTTCATGGCTGCCGCCTGTGGGGGAAGCGACTCAATAGCTCCTTCAAAGTCCGATCCCCCAGCGTTTACAAAGGCTTTTGTGCAGCAGGCCATTGATCGCTACGACGAAGAGGGTAGAGACGCTACCATTGCTTACTACAACACCAAGGAGAGTGTGGACGGCGAGTGGTACATCTTCATCACCGACGAGAGCGATGTCACCATCGCCCGCGCCACCGTTCCGGACAACATAGGTCATAGCATTCGTGGCCCTCTCGGGGTGGATTCTACTGGCTACGCCTTCGGTGCCGTCATGGCGGACTCCACGTCCGCCAGACACATCCTTCGTCTTAGCTTTGAAAACGCTGCCTTTTGCCGATTTCATACCTGATCGAGCTACAACCAAGATTCTCATAGTTGCTCATAGATTATCTTACCGTCCCATACAATCCCGACTATAATGTGGGGCAAAATGGGGGGTGGAATGACCGAGAATCGCAAGGCTCGTCCGTTGACTGCGGCGCGAGTGAGAACGGAGAAGCGGCCTGGCCGATACCAGGACGGTCAGGGGCTTTACCTTCAGGTGGACCCGTCCGGCGCTCGCAGGTGGCTTCAGCGTGTTGTGATACGCGGCAAGCGGACTGATCTCGGACTTGGCGGGTGGCCTCTTGTGTCCCTGAGCGCTGCGCGTGAGAAGGCGATGGAGAACCGCAGAATCGCTCGTGTGGGTGGCGACCCTCGGACAGAGAAGCGAGATGTACCGACCTTTGCTGAGGCTGCCGCTGAGGTTATCAAGCTCAACCTCCCCACATGGAAGAACACCAAGCATGCGGCCCAGTGGGGTTCTACTCTCAGGACATACGTCTTTCCACACTTTGGCTCCAGATTGGTAACCGAGGTGTCGGGTTCGGATGTTATGAAGGCTCTAACCCTGATATGGACCGCCAAGCCAGAGACAGCGCGGCGAGTGCGCCAGCGCATAAGCGCGGTGATGAAGTGGGCCATCGCCAACAACTACAGGCTGGATAATCCAGCTGGCGACGCCATCGAGGCCGTGCTTCCCAAGACTTCGCGGACCCAGGCGCACCACAAGGCTCTACACTATGCGGCTGTACCCGCGGCGATGAGGGCTGTGCAGGCCGCCAAAGTCACAGAATCCTCAAAACTGTGCCTGGCGTTCCAGGTGTTGACAGCCAGCAGACCAGGCGAAGCTCGACATGCTCGGTGGTCAGAGGTAGATATAGGCGCCAGGACATGGACTATCCCGTCCACGCGCATGAAGGCCGACCGCGAGCATCGCGTTCCGCTGTCGGAGCGGGCTATGGCGATACTGGCCGATGCGAGGCGTCTCGATGATGGGAGTGGTCTCGTTTTCCCGTCGCGGTCGGGCAGACCACTGAGCGACATGACCCCCCGCAAGCTGCTGAGGACGCTGGACATAGACTGTGTTCCGCACGGTTTCCGGTCGAGCTTTCGAGACTGGGCGGCTGAGAAGACAGACGCACCGCACGCAGTCATGGAGGCGGCGCTAGCACACGTAGTTGGGGACTCTACCGAAGCCGCGTACTTCCGCTCTGACCTGTTCGAGAGGCGGAGGACGCTCATGGATCAGTGGGCGGAGTACCTGGCTGAGAGCGAGTAGGTGTAAGCCTTGGGGGAAGATGCCGCCATCGAGGCCGCGTATCATGCGCCAGCGGGAGTTAGCGGTGCCAAGGACGTTGCCGATTCTACAAACATGGGCATGACGGCTATGAAGCCGTTATATTAGGTCCTCTCGAAAGCCCTATATGCCTAGGTGTCAAATTACTACTAAAGCCCTGCCAATTCTGCGCTCAATAGGCAAGTAGGAACCGGCAATTCGAAGGACAGCGGGGCAAACGTCCGTCGGCCAAGCTAATCCGGTGCGTGCTGCTCTCTCAAACGAGTCAATTCGTCGCGCATCCGACTGGACCTCCTCGATCAGAGAAGCGATGGCGGCCGAACTATGGTCTTCCTTCCTCGTCATGATGGATGCGAGATTACCACTCCCAGATGCGGACTTCACCGGCGGCGCCAAGACCGCCGTTTGCCCCATCATGGCCACCCAACGAGTGGCCATGACCGCCGCCGCCACCCCCACCTCCACCGGGCCCACCACCGGCAGCTCCAGTAAATGGATTCGGCCCAGTAATATCTGCGCCTTGACCGCCACCGCCGCCACCACCAGCCCCCTCGGTCGTGCCACTCCCTGTAACCGGCCCGGTCGTTCCAGTACCTCCTGCACCGCCGGCCACGGTAGGCCCAGACGCACCGCCGCCGGCGCCACCAGCGGTGATTCCGCTTCCAACAGCTAGACCGGCACCGCCGCCACCACCACTACCTGCAGCTGTAGTGCCCCCTGCGGCGCCTGCGGGGCCGGTAAAGGCATTTCCAGCCGCTGCACCGCCAAGCCCCCTAACTCCTGTAACCTGGAGCTCTGTAGGTAGCGCGTTAGCACCTATGCCAAATGTCGAGTTTCCGCCATTTCCACCCGCCGTAGCCGCTCCCCCGACAGAGCCGAGCCCTCTTGTACCACCAGCTCCAACAACTACAGTGACGGCGCCGTGCAGAAGCGTGAAGTATGGCGAGCCACTGTTGGCACGGCCACCGCCAGTTCCACCGCTGCCTCCGTTCGATCCTCTATTTCTGTCTGCGCCTCCGCCGCCGCCGCCACCGCCGCCAATACATTCTGCGAACGCAAAGCTCGAGTTCACCTGGGGTGTCCAGGTGTGTGTGCCAACAGTCGTGAAGCGCGTTTTTCTAACCCCCCTCGCATCAATGCGCCGCTTCACTAGCGCCGGCGTCACGTACCTCTCAGAGTCTGTTCCCGCGTCCGCCTCGGCCTGGGTAGCCTTTTCGACCAGACCAGCCCTTGTCGTAGTGGCAGTGCGCGAAGCCAGACTCGCAGGCGTCACGACTCGCTCCGTGTCGGCGCCCGCCTGCGCCTCGGCATCGGTTGCCAGCTCGACCTTGCCCTTGGCGGTCGTTGTAGCGTCCGGGACGGTGGCGTCGAGCCCCCGATCCCCGGTGTCGCCCTTGTCGCCCTTCGGCCCCTGCACCTCATAGAGCTTCCAGTAAGCGTTGGCGGTGTCGGTCACTGGATCGACGTCGGTGGTGTCGGCCACTGAGACGTACGGCTTGCCGTCGCTGCCGAACACCAGTGCCGGGTGGACGTATGAGACCGTTGAGTCCCACTCCAATAGGCCGTGTGTGTTGACCTCCACACCGAGCCCAGATAGCTCCCGAATGATCTGGTTGAAGTGCTCTCGCTTGGGCAGGTTGCCGCCGGCCTGCGAGTAAGTGGCGTCCCATCCGCTCGAACGCGTCACTCCCCCGTCTTCGGGGTCCTGAACGTCGCCTGCGGCGGCCCATTTCTCTATCTTCAGTGCATCTGAATCTCTAGCCATTATTCGCTCCTGAAACTAACGCCGTCCCAATAGACCACATGTGCCGCAGACCGATCAGAGATCCTCAGTGCCAGCCGGACAACCTCGCAGCTGGCCGTGGGCGTGACCGTCGCGTCGAGATACTCCCAGGTATCGAACGCGGACGGGCTCTCCGATTCGTTGCTCTGCGGTGTCAAATTGCCTCCGGCGTCCTCGTCCCCACAGACCAAGTCGAGGTAGACGTCAGACAGGTCCAGGTCGTCAGAGGTACCCGAGTCGACATAGACCCACGCGCCGAACTTGAGCTGAGTCAGGGGCATGAGGTCGGCGTACAGCAGGTCATAGCTTGGGTAGACATCGGCCCCGTCGTCCGAGTCGCTGTCTTGCTCGACCGTTATCTTCCAGCTGGAATCGCCGGAGTGGGCCTGTGCGTCACTCCGTTCGTACGCGGACACGTTCGTCTCCTGAGCGGCTTGGCCGGCCACGACCGGGGGTTCGGCCCCTTCGCAGTCGCCGCCCACCACGTACTCCCAGATCGTCGACAAGGAGACGCCAGCGGGAGACGGCAGGCCTCCGACCGCATCGAGAGCGGCGAGGACGTTCCGGTCATCTCGACTCCGGTAGGGACTGTGGACCGTCGCCGTCATGTCTCCGTGATCTTCGTACTGTGTACCGGGGAAAACGCGGCTGGCCGCAGTCTCAAGCCGAGACACGCTGGCGTCGGCGAGCAGAGCTTCGGCACGCATGTGCAGCAGGCTGCGGTAGTAGACATCCCCCACAGGAACACGCGGCGACAGCGCCTCAACCACCGTGGCGAACGGACCCTGGTCGAAGCCGACACCACCTGAGCCGTGGAAGCCGAAAGGAGCAAAGTTGCTTAGGTTCGTCGCCGGACGCGGAAGCATCAGCCGTTCCCCAATACAGTCCAGCCAGAAACCTTCAGCGGTGGCAATGCGGAGGCGTTCCTCCATCTCCGCCAACGGCCTGACCAGGTGGTCGTCCATCACTCCTTGGAGCGCATCCACCAGGGCGCGCATACGCGGAGCCTGTTGCCACTGCTGGATCAGCAGGCCAGCATTGGCGTGAACGTCGATCCTCTTGGCCAGGTCGCTCATGATGCCAACACCGTGATCGTAATGTCGGAGGACGCGATGGTCAGCCGCTCGGCCAGGTCGAGATCATCTTGGCTGGTCACGGAGCCCTGGACCGTATCCACGGAATCCAGCCCCAGCTCGTCCGCCGTGTCCCCGGTCACAGCCCCCGTGACGGTTATGGGGTTGCCGTCCGAATCCAGCGGGACTGTGATGACGAATGCTTCGTCGACGTAGGCCACCTCTACCTGGTCCAGCTCTGTCTCGGAGGCTCCCCGCAGCGCGCCCTTGACTACCGTGGCCACGTCGTCGTAGCTCGCCACGGCGGAGAAATCCAGGCCGGTCAACGTCTGGCTCAAGAAGGTAACGGTCCCGGACACGATGGCGTCGACGCCGTTGACGATGGTTGCGGTGTCCAAGCCCAGCTCGTCGGACTCGGTTCCGGTGAAAGCGGTACTTGCCGTGGTGGCTGCCCCATCGGAGTCCAGGGGCAACGTCACCACGAACGCCGCGCCGTCGTGGGTGACCTCCACATTGTCCAGGTCCGTGGAACTGGTAGCCCGGAGCGCGGTCTGGAGCGTGGAAGCCACGTCGTCGAGGTCATTGTCGGAGGAGAAGTCGAGGCCGGTCACGGTCTGGCTCAGGAAGGTGACGGTACCGGCGGTGATGGCCTGGAGGGTTGTCAGAGTAGTGTGATTCCCCCCGGTCAGCACGGTGGCCCTACCGCGGAACGTATCCAGCGACGCCACAGTACCGCTGCCCCTGAGCAACGTGCCAGCCTTGCGCCCGACACCGAGGTTCACGGTGTGTCCCGGCACTAACAGCACGTCGGCAAGGAGCCGCTGTGCTGTCAGGCGCTCCCCAAGGGCCAGCCCTATCACATGGTCTACCACCCGCATGACGATCCGGCTCGTGCCGTCCGAAGGAAAGCCTGCCACCAGCGTCAGGGCCAGCTTGACTTTGATTGGGACTGGAGTGACACGGGACAGTCGAATGGGCACGCTCCAGCCTCTGGCATGGGGCACGTCAACGCTGGTTTCTCCGCTGGTGCCCGTTCCTACTGGCTTTGACCGGGCTATCGCCGCTGCGACAGCTTCGTCCGTGCCACCGTCTACAACCAGGCAGATCGAGTAAGCGCCAATGGTCTTGCCCTGCTCGGTCACCTCGGCGGCGGTGGCGTTCTCACGGATTAGTGCATCGGTTACACCCTCGACGCTAAGCACTGCGGCCAGTATCGCCTCAGCCGAGCCCCTGGCGTTCCTCGCGGTGAGTCTGCCGTAACGGACCCGGTACTCGTCGTCGCTCTCTCCCTGCAGGCGTGGGATGCCCAGCAGCGATCCCAGGTCGTCGAGTTGGACTCCCAGCGCACGGCTGCGCGCCATGCCGTTGCCCACCGCAACCAGCGCCTCGTCCGCCTCCGTCAGCGTCAAGGCCAGGGTTCCAACCAACTGGCCCGCTGGCGTCTCCGGGGCCAGATCAATGTCCTGGCCCAACGCAGACTGGAACGCCGCCTCCAGCGCGTCGATGTAGCCCTGGAGCGTCGTGGGCTCTATTCCCTGCGCCGTCACCCGTGCCATTACAACACCTCCGCGACCGTCACCTGGCCGTGGACCGTACTCACGCGGAGCTCCAGCGACAGTCTCCGGGTGAGGGGATCAAGGACGGCTCGAACGACAGCTACATCCGTAACGTCCTCTACTCCGAGCACTTCGGCGGCGATGAGCTGTGCGGCGAGTTCGGGACTACTGCCTCCAGCGAACAGGCCATCGAAGTATGGGATCCCCTGGTCCGAGTCAAGAAACCACTCGTTCAAAGTGAAGCGTAGATGCTGAATTACCCGCTGTCTGGTGGCCTCAAGGCCATCCACCACAGCGAATCCGTCAAGGAGATCGTCTACCGCCGAGATGGTGCGCATCACACGATACTCTCTGGCTCTTCGTCCGTACCAACGGTCTTGAACGTCACGTCCTGCGCCTCTATAGCGAGCGTGCCGGTCGTCCTAATATGAACGCCGTCCGACTCAATGGCGATCATGTGCTCAAGTTCCCCCTGAGTAGGCCCGAACCCAGGAATGGCGAAGGCGTCCTTCTCACTGAAGAACCCGATTGTGTCCGGGGCCGCCACGCCAAGCGTCTTCTTCCATTTAGCCAAACCCCGCTGGGAGTAAACCAGCAGCACAGAGTCCCCAGACTCCAGAGGAAATGTGAAGGCCGATCTGCCTCCCGACGGGAACAATACGGGGACGTTGTGGATGGCCTCTCGCTCGATCTCCTCTTTCTTAGTGGTGACAATATTGAGCGCTCCCTTCACCACCGCCCGTTGGGTCTCCGCGTCGTAGGACTCCACTATCCCAGGCATACAGGTGTACAGGTCCTTGAGCGACTGGCGGATGGCAAAACGGATAGCCTGAGCCAGGTTCGAGTAGTCCGTTTCGTGGTTCATGCTGGTCACGACACCACCCCCACCAGTGCAGGGGAATCGGTCTTCGCTCCCTCGATCTCCGTCACGAACTCACCACCCCAGTTGTCTCCCCTGTGGACTATGGTCTTGATCATGAACCAGCCGTCCACGGCCTCGCTGCTGACCTCAACCAACTGGCTCAGCTCAATGGAGCGGTTCAGCGCCATCTTCGCCCTCAACCCTTCGTCCTCGGTGAGGGACGGCGTGCCAATAAGCCCCGTCGCATGACTGAGAAAGAACGTGCCACGCTCTGGCTCGTTGTCCCTGTGGGTGAAGTGCATCACGCCGCCCACCTCATAGGCAGTAACCTTGTGGGGTTCCAGAAGGTCCTTGAGCGCCGACTTTGCGGAGCCGGTGTAGAAGAACCCGTCCTCCAACTCCTCGTCGGGAACGGCATTGTCGGACTCGATGCGTAGGCCCATGGCGTCGACTATCCGGCGCACCAACGCCCGCAACTTGACAGGCCCCACGAAGCTGATGGAGACCAGGGCGCCGGTCGTGGCTGAGTCGGAACGACCCAGCACCATGGTCGTCACACGGTCCATCCCAGTGCGCTCCTGGAGAACGCGCCGTATCTCCCCGTCGAAGATCGGTGCAGAGTTAGTAATATCCCCGTACCCAGCCTTCACCCGCACGATCTGCCCTGGCTCGGCAATGTGCGAGGCCGACGCCTTGGCCAGGTTCCATATCTTGACCGTGGACGGCGACGATGACGACTGATCGTCTATGTGCAGGTCGAGGGTGATACGAAGCTCCTCGACGATGAGCACAGAGCGGTCTGCGTCCTCGATCTCGACGCTTATCTGGCGTAGGTACTGCCTCATGCTCATAGCGCCCAGCTCACCTGCTCGATTTCGGACGGCTCAAGGTAGGCCAGCCCGTGGGTCTGCCCCCACGCCTCCCGGCCTATCGGCACCCCGTAGCGCTCCAAGGGTATGGCCACCAAGTCGCCGACGAAGTCGGGAGCCTCAATCAGCTTCCTACCCGTAGACACCTGCCGTCCCAGCGCTATCGGCTCCTCTTTCCTGGTGTAGAGCGACAGGTACCATGCTTCGGAGAGCGGCTGCCACCAGGCGCGGAGGATGACCGGCTGGTTGCCCAGCGTCACCCGCATTCGCTGTCTCGCATCCGGTGTCAGTGGTATCGCCTGCATCAGCCGCTCCCGAAGAACCTAACTACGGCTTTGAAAGCGTCGACTTTCCAACCACCGATCAATTGAGGTTATGGACGACGCATTGCCCCTGTCATCCTCCTCCGAACGGCTTTGAAAGCGTCCACTTTCCAACCACCGATCGATTGAGGTTATGGACGGCGCGTTGACCAAGCCCCTTTCAACCTCCTCCGACCTATCCTCGGCGGGGCCTATCCGCACTGGAGGAGGACGCTGGCCCCGCTCCAGGGCGCGGAACTGCACTTCCTCAAGCTCCATCTCGAAGCGGAGCGCCCGTCCCGTGGTTCTATCAACCGGAGCCTTGAGCGACGTAATCAGCATCGACGGGTAGACGTCCAGCAGCGTGACCAGCAGGAACGGCTCCCTCGATTCGACCAGCCGGGTGAGCTGAAACCACGCATCACTGCCGCGAGACGGGCTGCCCCGCCTCCCTTCAGGAGCCAGCAGGTCCGAGACCCAGCCCACAAGCTTCAGCGTGCGCGGCTGTACCACCGCATGGTCCACGAGTGACCCGCCCGTCTCGACGGGATACGAGGTCTTGCTGATCCTGACGGCGTGTTCCTCGGAGATGAACCCGTCGGCAATGGAGGCAAGAGGCTGTAGCGACCTGAGCAGGGCGCTCGGCAGCGCATGACTCCCGTGCAGGAGCAAGAAATCTTGGCTCTGTATGACGCCGGCCGCCATCAGCGCTCCACCGGCCCGTCGTGGTCGTAGGCGACGTTCCGAATCTTGTCTTCAATCGCCTCATGCAGCTCCTGGGCGATCCCCTTGGCGTCCGTCGCCTGGGTCTGGATCACGATGGGCTCTGTGATGTTCACGGTGACCGATCTATTGTCCACCGAGGACCTGTACATCTGACCGTAGTAGTGCGGCGCTTGCGGCAAAGCGGCGGGGCCAAGCCGGAACCCTTCAAGCATCTGAGCGATGACCCTGGACACCCCTACTGGCAGGACCATCTCACCGCCGTGGACCGTGGCCAGTAACGGCCTACCCAGCGGACCAGGGACGATGCCTCCTTCGGCAAAGCCCAACGCCTTGCCCACCTTGCCTGCAATCCCTGTGAATGCCTCAAGTGCAACCCCAAGACCTGGCACGTCCCTTATGGCATCTGCGATCATTCCGGGGATGTCCTTGAGGATGCCCACCACCCTGCCGGGCAGCTCGCGCACAAAGTCGATGATCGCCTGTATCCCGTCTATCACTGGACCGAAGATCGGCGACTCCCTGAGCCAGTCCCACACGTCTCGGAACGCACCGAGTATCTGGTCTCGGAACTTCCACACCAGCGCCCCCACAATGCCGAATGGCCCCAGAAGTATGCCTACCAGGAGCGGCCAGTTGCCCTTGATCCAGTTCCAGGCCCATTGAACAGCGCCCCTGATGGCGTCTATGGCACCCACTGCGACCGCCTTGATCTTGTCCCAGTGCTTGACCGCTAGGACCAACGCGGCGATCAGGGCAACGATGCCCAGTACGATCCACGTGAGCGGGTTGGCGAGCATGGCCACCGTCGTCGCCCATACACCAGCCGCAAATGCAGCGAGTGCTGGGACAGCCCCCGTCCATATAGTGGCTGCGAAGGCCGTAACGCCGGCGATGCCCGCTGCAATGGCTCTTCCAGAGAATCTGAGCATCGCGGCACCTGCCATCGCCAGCCTGGTCGCCAATGCTCTGAGAGCCCCGATGGTCGATGTCCAGATGGTCGCGGCTAAGCGGCTCAAGGCAGAATTTGCCCACCAAGTCTGTACCGACAGCAGGCCCATCTGGATGCGAGTCAGAATCAGCGCGTTGCGCCACAGCCATACGACGCCTCTAGCCGCCTTCACCAATACCACAAAGCCACTCAAGACGAAGGTTGTGACCTTGAGCGCCGCGGCTACGGCGAGCATGGAGGCCAGGGCGGTCGCCCCGATGTGGATCATCTGTAACCATCGCCTATTGACAAGCTCTGTCGCCTCATTGGTCTTCGTGAGCCAGCCGGTAAGGACGCTGACTGCACTGGTCAAGTTCTGGATCGCTTTCAACACCCCAAGCTCGGCCAGCCGGTTCAGCAAGGTGTCGATCTGGGCCATCATGATTGTGATGCCGCCAGACGCGCCGCTCAGGATGATCTCCTGCTGTCTGAGTATTTCGCCAGTCGCAAGATCAGTCTCCGCGAGCAGATTCCGGATTGCTTCAGGGTTCTGTACAGCGTACGAGATGGAGGCGGAATAGGTGTCTCCTGCCAGCGTGCTCAGTAGAGCGGTGAGTTGCGATGTCGACAGCTGGGCATTGTTAATGAGCTCCAGGAGCCTGATGAAGCCTTCCTCGGTGCCGTCCATCGTGGCATTCACATCGGCCATGCTGATGCCGACGCCCTCGAAGGCTTCTTGGACGATCTTCCCGCCACGTCCGATACCTTCTCCAGACTTTGCTAACCTCGCCCACATCGCCGTCATGCCCTGTGAGACCGACTCCACGGTGCGCATCGCACCTGCCGTACCTCCTAGCGATGCTATGTACGTTTTGAAGCTTAGCCCAGCATCAGCAGCAGACTGACCGGCGAACTGAAGCGACTCGCCGAACGACTCAAAGGTCCCCGCCGACCTGTTCGCAACTCTGAGCATGACATCCAGGTTCTCCTGCACATCACCACCGAAAATGTTCTGTATGCCGCGGGCATATTGGGCTACTCGCTCAGGCTGCAGTCCGGTCGCGACGGCTGCGCCTGCGATCGCAGGCGCGTCCCGGATGATCTCCTCAAACGTGGCCCCCAGCTTCCCATAGGCCCGCTGTGCGTTCACGATGTCTGCGGTGTTCAGTGGAAGGTCGCTCCCGACCCTCAGAGCCTCTTCTCGTAGTGTCCTCATCTGGGCTTCTGTCAGCCCCAATTCGGCGCGCATACGCAGCAAGGCTTGCTCGGTGTCGAGACCAGCCTTGCCAATGAGCCCCAAGGCGGCTGCGCCAACGGTGCCAGCAATGGTAAAGGGCCTCACCAGATTGTTGAGACGCTGGTTGAGGTTCTTGATGCCCCGATCCCACTTGTCGAGCTCCCGCCTGTCGCCTTTGAAGACGAGCTCAACGAAGAAGCTCTCTAATAGCGTACCGGCCATGTCGCTACCCTCCTACCGCTTCTCACTGTCAATCGAGAAGAAGTATTGATTCAGTTTCGGGCCCCATTGAAGAGTCAGATACATTGCCCCCACGAAAGTTTGCTGTTTCTGTTCTCCTGTTTGTTCTATCGATTCCAGTGAGTCACTAAACCACTGCATACTCCGTGCTTGTTCTCCAGGAATAATAGTCGCCGCCAGAGCTTCGACTACGGACGCAGCAGTGCTCGTGGGTACACTCCGTCTATACCACAGTTCGACCGCCTCCACACGATCCTCAGGCCCGAAGATGTCTATCGTGATATCCGCGTTGGGCAACCTCGTTGACCACCAATCATCCCTACCCTGTCTGTCGAGCGGGAGCAGACCTAGGTTTAGGCTTTCTAGTGCTCGGTAGACTTCATCTCGGCTCGCTGTCGGTGCAACCCGGGCTGTTGCAGCGGAGTCCAGGTAGGACGCTTGCGGTGAAGCTGTTGGAGTTGGCGTAGGTGTTGACTCTCCGCACCCTACGGCAGCTGCAAGCCCCAGGGTGATGAGCGCAACGAATAGCAGAACGAATCTCATTACTTTCCTCCTACTCGAACCTATTCAGGTCCTTCGTGCTGCCCTTGAAGATGAGGTCTACTACGAGTTGATCCAGTGTGACTGTCGCCATGACTTTCTTTCCCTACTGTTGAAGGGTTCCCCATATTTCTATGGTTTCTTCGTCGGGATCAAACCTTGCCTGGCCCCAGGCGGCATTGTCGGTGTCCATCCCTGGCAGATAGAACCACGTTCTTACCGTGGCATGGTTGGATCGATATCTCCCAGTGGACGAGTCTTCAAAGAGATAGGTGTCTATGTGTTGGGACTTGATTTCCTCCCCGATAGCGCGGAGTGTCTGTTCGGTAACCGGTTTGTTCAGCTGAACTCGATAATTCCCACCCCCGAACATGGCTGGTTCCATGGCTCCAATTACTGTCCACTCCACATCATCCGGTATCTCCGGCCCGCTGCCACACGCCGCTACCACCCCCACCACCAGGACGATAAGCCCCAGCATGGCTACCTGGATGCCGTTGACGATGGTGGCAGTGTCCAGGCCCAGCGTTCATAGGTTCGCTCCTCCTCTTACTTTGCTTTCCGAGTCTCCGTCCTTGACGACCTGCATCTTTCGCGTAGCAGCCTCGAACCCCCGACTTAACTCCTCGATCTTTTGATCAACCCTATCGAGCGCCTGGGCGTCGGCTCTGAATTCCAGCATGGCAAGCAACTGGTCAATTACGGTCTTCTGCTTGGTCATGGTGTGCCTCCTCGTTATTTCGCAATGAGCTTCTCAAGGCGAGCCTGTCGCAGGCAGTCCTCCAGCCGTTCCTTGTTAGCAAGCGCCTTGTGCCATGTTTCTATGTGGTCGCGTACGTTGTCGAAGGAGACGGATGTGGAAGGGACGGAACGTCTGTCTCTAATGATGGTAGCGGTCAAATCAGACCCTGTCACTTCAATGGCAGACCGATAGCCCTTCAGTGCGATTCCTAGATGTGTGAGGTCTTCGCCAATCCTATGGAGCACAGAGCTCAGAGCCCCGATGCGCCGTTCGTTGGCCTCATATTCGACAACAAGGGCTCCTATGGCTGCGTTGTCGCGCTCTTCGTCAGTCACTCAGAACCTCTTTCGTTCCTACTTGCTTTCCGACCCGGCACCGCTACTCTTCGGCTTAGGCCTCGGCTTTGGCCTTGGCTTAGGCCGAGGAGGAGGTGGTGGGCGGTAGCGGCTTGGGTGGCCGGAGGGGATTACCCCTCCTATCATCGAGGCCCAACTGAGAACTCCGCTTGCTTGACTTCATATGCCTCCTCAGCGCACCTCTCGTTCAAAGTGTCATCAAGGGGGCCGTCATACAGATGGGTAATATCGCCAAGTCTACGTTCCAACCCAGCGGCCTGAAAGAGAGCATCGGCATCTTCATCTGCATGAAACCATAGCTCCTTCCATTCCACGGACAGCTCGTAGCACTGCTTGCCTATGACGGAGGCAACAGTGGCCTTCTTGGAATAGTCTGCATAGGAAGTCCAGATGACCGCCCCGGCGACCACAAAGAAGAAGACCACAGAGACCAGGTCGGGCAGTTGAGTCAACAGGGACAAGGCAGCCGCGGAGGAAGATAGGGCGATGCCCACGGTGAAGCAGAAGTGCAGCCGCTGCATCCGATCGGCAATTCGACCGTAGTAGCGCCCCAGCCTATCCGTATCGAGCATTCCCAGCCAAATCCGGTTATCTTCCATGCGCCATCTCCTTTCTGGCCCTCATCTGCCTACTCGCTCTCCGTCTCCACAGCAGCGCCGTCCAGCTCGAAGCGGAGACTGATATGAGGGTCTGGTCGATCGGACAGGTTCCGCATCATGAGAAGCAGTTCGTCGAGTTCCGTCCTACGGCTATCCCGCTCATCCCACGAGTCGAGGCACAAAGGGCAAGCCAAGGGCAGCCGCCAATGGCGTCCATCGAATCGCTGCACGACTTCCCCCTGGCACTTGGAACACTGGAACCGGACACTCACCAAGTCATTCAGGCCAAACACGATCCGGCGCTGTCGTAGTCGACCTCTACGTTGTCCAGGTCCGTGGAGCTAGTGGCCCTAAGCGCCGTCTGGAGCACGGAAGCCACCCCGTCGAGGTCGGTCACGTCGGAGAAGTCCAGGCCCGTCACGGTCTGGCTCAGGAAGGTGACGGTCCCGGACACGATGGCATCGACGCCGTTGACAATCGTGGCAGTGTCCAAGCCCAGTTCGTCGGACTCGCTTCCGGTAAACGCCGCGCTGACGCTGGTTGCCGCCCCGTTGCTGTCTAGAGGTATCGTCACGACGAACACCGAGGCGGCGCTGTCGTAGACAACCTCAACGTTGTCCAGGTCCGTGGAGCTGATGGCTCTAAGCGCCGTCTGGAGCACGGAAGCCACTTCGTCGTAGTCCGTCACTGAGGAGAAGTCCAAGCTGGTCACGGTCTGGCTCAGGAAAGTAACGGTCCCGGACTGTATGGCGTCCACGCCGTTGACGATGGTGGCAGTGTCCAGGCCCAGCTCGTCGGACTCGGTTCCAGTGAAGGCCGCACTGACGCTGGTTGCCTCTCCGCTGCTGTCGAGGGGGATCGTCACCACGAATGCCGCTCCGGTGCTGTCATAGTCAACCTCTACGTTGTCCAGGTCCGTGGAGCTGGTGGCCCTGAGCGCGGTCTGGAGCACAGCAGCCACATCGTCGTAGTCGGTGACTGCGGAGAAATCCAGGCCCGTCACGGTCTGGCTCAGGAAGGTAACGGTCCCGGACACGATGGCGTCCACTCCGTTGACGATGGTTGCGGTGTCCAAGCCCAGCTCATCCGCGTCGTCCCCGGTGAAGGCGGCGCTGACACTGGTTGCCGCCCCGCTGCTGTCTAGAGGCAGAGTGACGACAAACACCGACCCGTCGTAGGCGACCTCCACCTCATCGAGGCTGGTGGCGGACGTTGCCCGGAGCGCCGTCTGGAGCACGGAGGCCACGCCGTCGTAGTCCGTCACGCTGGAGAAGTCCAGACTGGTCACAGTCTGGCCCAGGAACGTAACGCTACCGGACACGATGGCATCCACACCGTTGACGATGGTTGCGGTATCCAACCCTAGCTCATCCGAGTCGTCCCCGGTGAAGGCGGCGCTTGCGGTGGGCACAACCCCAGTAGTGGAGTCCAGAGGCAGCGTCACGACGAACACCGACCCGTCGTAGGAGACTTCCACGTTATCCAGGTCTGTGGAGCTGGTTGCCCTGAGCGCGGTCTGAAGCGTGGAGGCCACGCCGTCGAGATCGGTGTCCGAGGAGAAGTCCAGCCCCGTGACGGTCTCGCCGAGGAACGTCACCGTCCCGCTGGTGATGCCTTGAAGCGTCGTCAGCGAAGCCACTGTACCCGTTCCGGTGACTACGGTGGCGCGTCCATGGAACGTGTCCAGGGAGGCAACCGTTCCCGTTCCGGTGACTACGGTGGCGCGTCCGTGGAAGTTGACCAGGTCGGCAACCGTCCCCGTGCCGGTGACTACGGTGGCGCGTCCGTGGAAGTTGACCAGATCAACCACCGTTCCCGTTCCGGTGACTACGGTGGCGCGTCCGTGGAAGTTGACCAGGTCGGCAACCGTCCCAGTGCCGGTCAGCACGGTGGCACGACCAAGGAAGTTGACCAGATCAGCCACCATCCCCGCGCCGGTTAGGACCGTGGCCCTACCGTGGAACGCATCCAGCGACGCCACAGTACCGCTGCCCCTGACCACGGTGGCGCGTCCGTGGAATGTCTCTAAAGACGCCGGGCTGCCCCCGGTTAGCCTAGCCGACTCCCTTGTGTTGATCCAGCGGCCTATCACCAGGTTCCGGGGATAGGGTACCTGGGAGAAGTAGACCTGGGCCGCCTGATAGGGTACGGAGTCCGCAGTAAATACCCTGGCTACCTCGTCCATGCTGGCAAAGACCCCTACTCTGCCCGCACCGGGATCTAGAGTCGGGTCGGTGGTGAGCAGCAGCGTTCTCCCGAACTCTCTGCCCCCAGCGCCGCGGGGCTCTATCTGCGCCTTTACCTCTACGATGTCCTGTATTCCAAGCGTCATTGTCTAAACCTCCACTGTAATGGTCTCGGTGTTGCCACCTGCCCCGACCTCGATGGGAGCGGCTTTCAGGCGGCCAACCGTCTGGTCGATCTTCTGCGTGTAGCCAACGTCAATGTCCAGCCCGG
The DNA here is from genome assembly GCA_965248605.1 of Dehalococcoidia bacterium. Classification (GTDB taxonomy): domain Bacteria; phylum Chloroflexota; class Dehalococcoidia; order Lucifugimonadales; family CAUZJF01; genus CAUZJF01. The sequence continues at coordinate 2,368,616 of CBDFJV010000007.1, read as the reverse complement.
CTCGCTCCTCCCAGACCCCCGATACCACGTCGTCGAGTTGACGAACGTCGGAGACCCGCAACACGGTCAGATCGGCCCCCTGAGCCTTGGCCACCCCTTCCGGTGACCAGACCCACACCGACAGCCTCTTGGCGGCGTCGTGTGCTCCGGTGCGGAACCACTGAACCGAGCACCTCCCTCGGACCGTCGCTATTGTCAGAGCGTCCAGGTCGGCCTCGTCTGAAGCAAGGCTCATCACGGTCGCTGGTATTCCCTTGATGTCCTGATGAATCAGCACCACCGTGGCGAACAGGTCGTTCGGTACTGCACCGCCTTGATTCCCCGGTCTAACCCGGCTAGACTCAAGATCGGACCCCGCCGCCACCAGTCCTCGGATGGTGCGCTCGAGGCTCTGGGTCGTCGGGGCTATCACTGCACTTCCTCTCGGACACCCAGGACTTCCACGAAGCCCGGCCATTCCTCGATCTGATTCACCCGGTAGCGTGTGCCCTTGTGCTCGATCACGTCACCCTCGGTGGCGTTGAGGCCGACCTTTACAGGCTTGACCTCTACGCCATCTATCCAGAAGGTTCTGGACTCAGAAAGCCTGGTGCCCTCCGGCAGCACGTCTCGCATCTTTGCTGCGTCTGGCGGGGCGCTGACTACGGTGATATCGGTCCGGGTCTCTTGTCCCGACACCCACTCCCCGTATTCGTTGTCCGTTCCTGGCTCCTGCCGAATCAGCGTCGCTGCCTCAAGGAACCTCCGGTTGGCGAAGGGCCTGCTCACCGCTCCACCTCCCAGGCGACGGAGTTGCGAAGGGTGCCTGTGTCCAAGAGCGGGTCGCTGCTACCCTTACGCCTCACGGTTTCAGGCGCATTCGGCGGCTCCTTGAGAGCGGTGATGCTATCTCGAATATTTCCTTGAATATGCGCACCCACTCGGCCCGCGAGCCGCTCGTCCACGACCATCTTCTTGGGGTCAAGGCCAGCCAGGAGAATCCTGCCTACGCTGCGCTCAGACTCAGCCAAGGCGTTGCGGAAGAAGGGCCGTTCCGGGATGGTCTCCGTCCCGAACTCGTTCCAGGCTGCGACCGCCGCCACAGGGGTGCCATCCTGGTACTTGGCCGTCGAGAAGAACCCGACCTTGACGCCTGACACGCCGCCCTTGCCGGCCTCCCTGAGCAGTCTTTGGAGCTTCTTGCCCCCGCGCCGCTGGACTTTCACGCTTACCCTTGCCATCGTTCTGCCCCTCTCGGCTTACCGCTCCAAAAACCCGTTAGCCTGGCCCAGAACCCCGTGGGCGTCATCAGCCGATAGGCCAGCTCCAAGGCCGCCAGGGCTTCATCCTCGGTGTCGTAGCTGGTAACTGACATGGCCACAGTCAGGCCGTGCCTGTCTCTGACGAACCAGCGATACCGTTCCCGTTGTGACTTGCGTATTACGATCATCTAGCTATCTCCACCACGATGCTGCACCTTGACCTTGCTCGCTCACAGCACCCCCAGCAGCTCCAGCAAATTGGAGCCGACTACCTCGCCCAAAAGGACGAAGAGCACGATGTCGCGCACCTTCAGTCCCAGGGGCAGCTTCACGGCTCGCTCCTCAACCGCCTCTCCGTTCCCGGTCAGGCGGTGCGTGTGCAACGATGTACGCAGCTCATCCATCTTGTCGTCAATCGACTCGAACTTGCCCCGCAACTCCCGAAGGTCCTGGGCTAACTGCTTGGTGAGCTCTAGGGAAGCGTTCGTGGACATTAGATTGGCACTCCCGTAGAGAGCTGCTTAAGGATGGCCTCCCGCTCCTTCGCGTAGTCGAGGTTCTGGGCGCTGTACGGACCCACGCTCTCTGACTGTAGCCCTGAGTAGGGAAGGCCCAACTGGACCAGGCGGATGATGGCCATCCGGCGCTGCGCATCGTCGTCCACCGGAGTGAACTCCAACTCAACTCGCTCACCCCAACACGAGCGAGGATGGCTGCCGTCCGCCAGCCGTTGTAGCATCCTTCCGCCATACCAACTCCGATAGTCGTCGTCTGAGAGCACAACAGAGACGTTCCCGTCCGTCTCGGTCACCTTGGCTATCTCCTTGACCACCCTATGCGGGAACAGTCTGAAGCTCCCCCCTGGGTGAACCTCGGTCACTGGCCCGTCGATGCTGTGGGGACCGTAGCGGCTGACCACCTCGGCGTCAGCCTCCTCGATGAGCCGCGTTAGTAGCTCGTCTGTGTCGGTCGAGTTGGACCCGATGTGCTCCCGCACCTGATCGGCGGTAACCAAGCGCGGACGCGCTGGTCCAACAGTCATGGTCGCCGTCGGGCTAGGCTCTGACACCATAGAAATCGACTCCTTCACCATCTACATCGGCATCGACGTAGATGTCCTTCAAGTCCATCCACCCCTCTGCTTCAAGGCTGATCGAGCCAGAGGCGGTAAGACCGCCGTTGGTCGTAGAGGCCACATCAGATCCGCCCACATACACCGGCTTGGTGTTGGAGGAGAGGGCGACGATCTGCACCCGCTTCACTCGCCTGGTGCTCGCTACCAGGGCTTCCGCCGTCCCCGCTGTGGCGACGAGCTTCTGTCCCGACAGGAGCACCGGCCCCTCGCTGTTTGCCATCCCTATGACCCCTTGGTAGACCGTCTGCTGCCACGCCGCTGGGCGCGGTCCACAGCCTTCTCGGTGAAGTCTTCAGGGATCTCTGCGGGCTCCTCATTTGGGTCCTCAGACACGTCCACAGGGGCCTCTACGGGCTCGGGTTCCGATATCGGCAGGACCAGCTCCATCTTGTCCGGGTGGGCCTGGCAGATGTGGTTCGCTACGGCGTGGGGCACGTCCCTGACTTCACCGGGAGCCCATATGACGTACGCCTTCCGTGCGTAGTCGTAGTAACGGTGGGGAACCTCAGACCTGTTTCTGACTGGCGGCATCGTTACCTCCTCCGTGTTGCCTAGCTCACCCCAGTGATGTTGTACTGGAGGGCTACAGCGGTGTCCGAATCGTTGTCCATCCGGCCTTTAAAGGCCACCCTCATGCTGGCCACAAGGACGGTCTGCCTCTTCTGGATGTCCCGCTCGCTCTCGATCATCAGCTCCCGCTTGAAACCCAGCCGGTACATGTTCCGGTTCACCACCAGGACCCGCCCCGTGTCCGTCCCGTTGCCGCCGGAGGTGACCTTCCCGTCGGTATCCACCATAAGCATCGTGAGAAGGGTAGCGTTGGGTCCCAGCTTTTCCAGCGTTCGGAAGTTCTCGATGGACTGGGCTCGGATGTAGGTGTTCACGTCCATGACGAAGGCGCACTCCGAGGGACGGACGCCATACTTGCCCAGCTTGGCCCTGACCTCGTTGAACATATCGTCGGATACGGCAGCGCCATGGTCATTTCCCTGGTTGGTGTTGTCCACCAGGGGTATATGGATCAGCCCGTCGAAGACCAGGTAGTGGTCCAGGCCCGCGCTGCCTGCCAGCGAATCCGCCGTGGCTCCGTCCGCGTTGATGTTGGTGGCGTCGTCGGAGGTGTCTCCGTTGAGCACCACGTCGTCCAGGACCTCGCTGGCGTTCCGCACCAGGGTCGCCCGAAGCTCTGGCAGTACCGCGACCACCGCGTCCTCGTCCAGGTCGTAGGCCCAGCCGATCATGGCCGCAAGCTCGGCGGCGGTGAGGGTCTGCCGTCCCGTGCCCGGGTTGGACGAAGTGGGTGCCACATTGGGTGTGCCCCTGTACCAGTTCACGTCTCTGAAGTCATAGGGAACTTCGAACGGCGTGGTGGGCATCATGATGCGGCTGAAGAGGCTGGCTACCGATGTGGCCAGGTGCACGTCCCGCCACATCTCGCTGGACTCCCCTGTGAAGGTGAGCTCGTCCCCAGCGCCCGGGGTGGTGGAGTCCAGGGCGCGTCCTATGGACTCGGACAGGTCGTTCCGTGCCGTCTCCAGGTTGCTCCGCCACTCGCCGGCGGCTCTGGAACTAATGCGGTTCTTTCCGTCGTCTCCTCTCTTTGCCAGACTCAGAACTTCGTTGGAGATCATCAGGTCGAACTCGTCGAAGCCCCTGTACTTCCCCGCCGCCACACGCGCTCCCCTGGCGGTGGACTCGACCTGCCTGAGCAGGGCAGCCCGCTTGGAGGCCCGGGCCGACTCGGTGAGCTGCGCCGAAAGGCGCTCCACCTCCTCCTTGAGAGGGCCATGCTCCTTGTCCTTGAACTCCTCGATGAAGCTGCGAACGGCGGCTACCGTCTCCTTCAACTGATCCTTCGTCTCTGTGGTCATGGTTACTTCTCCTCTATGATCCGCCTGATGGCGGCAAGTTCTTCTCCTACGGCTACCAGTTCGCCGTCCTCTCGCTCGTCCGATTCGGGAGCCTCAGTCTGCTCCTGCGCTGCCTCTTGAACACTCAATGCCTTGACCTCACTCTCCAGGGAGTCCACACGCTCCGTGAGGGCTTCTATGGGGTCTCCCTGCTTGGGTTCAGGCTCCGGCTCCTCACTCACCGGATCGGGGAGCGGTTCAGACTCCTCCGGCTCAGGTTCTGGCTCCGGTTCAAGCCCACGGAATATCTCTGCGGGAAGACCCAGGGCGCGGGCCGCCGCCCTCACCGAGTCCGGGTCTGCGGGAATGGGTACTAGTGGTCCAACATCCTAGTATTGAAGGGTTCTGAGGTTACGGCTTGGTAGGGGCGGGTTTGAAACCCGCCCTGTCGTCGTAGCACGCCAATCTCGGCTACCCCTCATTTCAAAGATTTCGGTCTACTAGGCTCCATTCTAAAAGCTCCGATTTATCGACCCTGAATCGCTCGACCTCACCGGCCTCGTTCCGCACTTCGACAACTTTCGTGGGCATGTAGCGTATGGAGGCTGCCCGTATGAATCCCCCGTTCCAGGCGTTCTCCACACGGGCCGCAAACTCGTCGTCCGAGTTGAACTGGAAGTCGGCTGCAATCCTTCCCTGTTCGTCATGGCCGATCTTGAGGGTCTTGGCTATGGGGATTCCCTGGTACGAGTCATGAGCCCAGAGAACCACCGGGTTCTTCCGGTAGTTCTTGAAGCTGATGCCACGCAGGTTCAGCTCGTCACCGTTGCGGCTTAGCTCGTTGGCGGCAATCACCATCCGGTGGGCGCTCCCGTCTTCCGCTTGGCGGGCTTCCTTCACCACCATCACCCGGCACTGCTCTCTATACGCTGTGCTTACCATCAACACCTCCTTACGCTGAACGCAAAAAAGCCCCGTGCAAATCCGTTGCACGGGGCCACGAGGGCACTGTTGTGCGGGCCACTAGGGCACTATAGCTATTTTACAATAGGTTGAAGGGATGTCAAGTAGCGAACTGTCCTATGCTGGACGGGGCTATGAGCCGACCCCACCGTCGTTCTCCACGGGTTGCAATCGCACCCGTAGACCCAACGCCCGGGTAATCTTCATCACCGTGGCGAGCGAAGGGTTGCCGTTATCGGAGAGAGTTCTGATGAGACCGGCCCGGTCTAGGCCAGCCTCACGTGCTAACGCGCTCATGTTCTTTGCACGGGCAACGACATTGAGCCCGTTGCGAATCACGCTTCCGTCTCCGGGGTCCTCCTCCGCACATGCCTCGAGATACAGGCGGGCTCGTTCATCGGTGTTCATGTACTCCGCCGCGTCAAACTCAGAAAGTTTCTCGTTCATTAGTCCTCCACTCTTTCGCCATCTGTTTGGCTCGCTCGATGTCCCGCTGCTGGCTGCCCTTGTCCCCGCCGCACAAGAGGATAATCACCTCGATACCCCGTCTGATGAAGTAAAGCCGATACCCGGGGCGGTAGGAGATTCGCAACTCTGAGACCCCCTCACCTATAGAACGGGCATCGCCTATGTTCCCTTGTGCGACGCGCTCCAATCGCCTCGTGATTGCAACGACTGCGCGGTCGTCCCGCAATCTGCCCAGCCACCGCCTAAACGTCTCCGTTTGAAGCACCTTGACCATGTAGTAATTGTAGACGAATGTCTACAATATGTCAAGGGTTTTGGAGGGGGATTGCCTAGACTCGCGTGACTTCACCCCGGTTGTTTGGGGTTAATACGGCGGCACCGAGGGCAGCGAATGGCTAGGCCCGGCGGCCAGCCGGAAGGCGGCAACCTCTCGGCCAGCACCTTCCGGCAATTGGGGTACCAGCATCGGGGCTTAAAGTCCGTTTGAAGGGTTGTCGTCCGCTCAGCCATCGGCTTCCTCAATGACCGGGATGGCGACACAGCGGCAGAGTATGTCCGATCCAGGGTGACCCACTCCGGGCGCGGAGTCCCAGCTTTGACGGGTGCCGTTGAGGGAAACGTGAGTAGCCCTGACGCGCTCGTCCTCTGCGGTCCGCCAGGTGTACTCCTGTATCCCTAGCTGCCGGTGTCTTGCATGGGTAAACTGACCAACGGCCTTTGAGGTCTGGTCACGGGTCAGTCGTCGCAGATTGCTTCCCGATACCTTGAACTCTCGGTTCAGCACCTTCGAGAGCGCCTGCTGGTCAAAGGGCTGCTGCGCGAACGTCTCGCTCACCCGCTGGGACAGCGCCCCGTGGAACCGCTCAGGAATCGTCCGAATGAGGGAGATGTTCTCCTGACGCCATGCCGACATCAGCGGCTCGATGGCCGAGTCCAAGAGCCTAGGCCGTATGTCGATGCCGAGCGCCGTTCTGAAGGTCTGAATCAGCCTTCGTTTATGGTAGCCCGACACCCTGGCAGAGTGGACCGCCACCTCCTCATCGACCAACCCCCCCATGCGCCAGCGCCGAAACACCCCGTCGATGATCTCCAGGGCCAGGGACGCGGCTGAAGCCTCGGACAGGCCAGAGCGAAGCTGGGCCATGAGCGGAGCAAGGACAAGTCTTCGCAGAGTCCTGTCATACAACCGCTCGTCCAGCCGTCTGGGGCCTACGCCGTTGATTGGCCGTGGCATCGACTATTCCAGATCCTCAAGCTCGCCAAAGATCGGGTCACCACTCAGAATGACGCGTCCCTCGTTCTCGTCGATGATGCCCCCCTGAACCGCTATGTTTACCGCCTCGGACCTCGTTTTGGCCGCCGTTGCCTGGGCGAATGACGCGTCCCTCGTTCTCGTCGATGATGCCCCCCTGAACCGCTATGTTTACCGCCTCGGACCTCGTTTTGGCCGCCGTTGCCTGGGCGACCTCCCGGTTCGAGCGGTCGGTGAGCGACTCCTGCATCTCCGCTATCTCAGCGGTGTCGAACCTCAGCACCACATCCTGATAACCCCTGGGCAACGCGGGGACGAACTGCTCCTGCATCTCTGAGGCCAGCAGGTCCCACTCCTGCGTTACCGTGTTGGCGTAGAAGTCCTTGATGGCCGCCTCACGATTGCTGAACGTGGGGTGCTGTGCGCCGGCCATCAGCTCCTCCGGCACCCCTAAGCTGTCGGCAACCTGCTCCTTGGCAAGCTGGATGCCCTGGATGAACTCCATGTCACGGTTGCTAAGGCCGAGGTTCTGGACGCTGCCCTGACTCGGAGCGATGATGGGGCGCTGTGCATTCTCCATCCCGCTGTAACGGTCTGCCAACCGTTCCTGGAACAGCTCAATGTCGCCTAGCTCCGGACTTTCGAGGAAGAAGGCCAGATTGCTGACTAGGACGCCGTGCTTGAATAGCTGGTGGTTGAACTCCACCATGGTGGTTGAACTCCACCATGTCACCGCCCAGCTGCATCTGCACCCAGCCACGCACCGCCTCCAGTGGAGACTGCCCCTTGAAGTGGTCCTGCGGGTTGAAGTAGCGGTCCCAGATCACCTCGTCGGGCAGCATGGCAAACCGCGAGCCGTGCGGGTCGTGGACGTAGCCAGCGATAGTACCGTCCTTGCCCACCATGACCTTCACCTTGTCGGGTCTGAGAGGCCATATCTCCCATGCCGCAGGGTCGGGGGAGCCGCCCTTGTCAATCCACCTGAACGATTGCCCCCAGAGGCACAGATACGTCTCTACGGCACGCCACATGCGGCTACGGGTCCAGTCCTGATTCACCCGGTCAAGGAGTCCCTGCACAGGGTCGGCCTCACCCACCCACTCCAACTCATCGTCAGAGTCCAGGCGGTAGACCTTGAGCCGGGCGCGGGCAACGGCGTCAGACCTGAGCTTTATCGCCCTGTAGACCGGGACAGAGGTGCGGTAGTAGCCCTCCACACCACCCGATTGTCTCTTGCCGAGGTTGTTCAGCCACTCCTCGATCTGCTTCGTGGCAAGCCCCACTCCACTGCTCACCTGGGACATGGCGGCGTAGGGTTCGTTGGCGCGCTGAACGCCCTCTCTGGGTCGTCTCCCCAGGCCCAACATGCCCCGCATCGCTAGCATCTGTCGTTCAAGTATCATCGTGTGTCCTCCTTCTTAGGCATCGGGCGCCTTCTGATACCATGATGCCCAATACTCTGGCTCCTGGCGCTGGAGCATGTGCTGGACGATAAATGACTGAAGAGTGTGTATAGCTCCGTAGAATTCCGCACTATTCGCACACAGTCCCCAATCACTGGTTACAATCTCTTGGAACTTCAAAAGCAACTCTGACGCCCTCTCCTCGTGCTCACTGAGCGGCATCCCTATCCCTCTTTCTCAGGCACCGGAAGCCTCCTTACTGCAAAATTATCCTGTGCCCTCCACCTATACATAGAACCCCCCAATGCCTCCAGCCCTGCCCATGAACTGCGTGAGACAGCCCACGAAGGAGTCCACCTGGTCGTCGTGTACGCCGTTGGGGAAGGCTGCCAGCTCCTCACGGAACGCCTGTAGCCACGGGGCTGTCCTTGGGAGCGTGATCTTCTTGGCCTCAACGGTTCCGGTGACCCTGTTGGCCCGCAGCACCTTGTCCCCAATGGGCTTGACTGGCAGCACCGGCAGCCTCGTCTCGCGCCGTAGGCTCTGCACCACCGACTGCCCGCTGGCCGCGTCCTCGACGAAGATGGCCGAGGGATTGTGATCTTTGTCCTGGGCCTGCATAGCCTTCAGCAGGTCCGGGTACTCGACACGATCACGCCATACGTCCAGCACAGCGTAGCCGTTGGGAGTCGTCGTCATGGTGCAGCACACCGAGTAGTCATTCTGTTGGCCCGTCTTGAAGGCGGTGTCCCAGAACTGGAACACCCGTTCTCCCGGCTCCACCTTTGCCTCGAAGACCCACCACTGGTCCCGGAAGACGCTGCCCCCCTGTCGGGACGGGCGCTGCTGGTAGAGCCCCGGCCAGTCCTGGGGGCCGATGTCCACCCTGGCCGCTGCCAGGGCACTGGCGTCGTAACGTTCCGGCCATAGCGGAGCGTCTTCCTCTCGTCCCAGAGGGTCGCCGGGCTCGGCCAGTGCAGGGAGCCGTATGTGCTCCCATCGGTCGCTCGCTACCTCTCCCTCCAGGAACTCGTCGCTCAGCAGTCGGCCTATGAGGTCGTCTTCATGCCACCTAGTTGCGACGATGATGACGGAGCCCGCCGGCTCCAGCCTGGTACGGGCTGTGGAGCGCCACCACTCCCACAGGTGGTTGCGCATCGTGATGCTGTCCGCCTCCTGCCGGTTCTTGATCGGGTCATCCAGAATCAACAGGTCAAAGCCGTACCCCGTGAAGGGGCCGCCGACGCCGGCGGTCATCATTCCGCCTCCCGCTGATAGCTGCCACTGCGAGGCCCTGTTCAGGTCGTCCCGAACACGAAGGCCCATTTGCACCTGGTTCTCTACCACCGAGTCCCTGGCCTTACGACCCCAGGTCCCAGCGAAGTCGGCGGCGTAGCTGGCCAGGCCCACGTTCTTCCACGGCCAGTTGGCCAGAAACCATACCGGCGTCCAGTGGGACAGCATTTCACTCTTTCCGTGCCTCGGAGGCATGGAGACAATGAGGCGCAACGGCCTCTCAACCAGCGATGCGACCTTCTGGGAGATCAGGCCAAGGTGGGGCTGTCGCACCCACTGACCTTTAGACCACCTAGCCGCTGTTGCCGCTGGACTGGCTCTCCAGGCGTTGACTAAGAACGTCGAGAGCGTGTCGTGTGTCAGGGTCGATAAGGGCATCTGTCACAATCCTCGCACTGATTTCTAGGGCCTCCCCTCCAGGGCCAACCAACTCCGTCCGTGTGGTCCTTGAGCTGATACCGAGTGAGGTAAGCTCCAGCTCGGCGCTGACTCGCAGTAGGCGATCCAACGTAGCCGGAGTGATGTCGTTTGGCTCAAGAGACTGCATCCGCTCATAGACCTTGTTCAGCAGTAGCCTCGCTAGCTGGAGGTGCCGCCGCCGGGTATCCTTGATCTCCTGCTCACGGTCCAAACGGGCTTGGCGTTCAAGTTCGTCGTCGTACTGCTGGGCACGCAAGACCCAGTTCCATCGACTGCTCCACCGTTCGAGCAGGGTGTTGGACTTCCCTAACTGTGTCCCAACCTTCGCCACACTACGGCTACTGCCCATGTCCCGGTAGCCGCAGAACGCCTCGTATGCTTGACGGGTCTCATAAGGCACCCTCTCCCAAGGGAGGCTACTGCTAGTCATCCTTCTCCTCTTCCGCTTCGGCAGCGATAGCCTCAAGCCTGCTGTTCTGCTCCAGTGCGACCTCAGAGAGCAGGGCAAGGGCCGTACCGATATTCCGTATGTCCCTAAAGCGAGCGTACTTCAGAGCCGCCTCCAAGAACGCCTCGTACTGCTCAACGCTGGCAACCCCAACCAGGTCAGACGGTGGAATCGTGTCTATCAGGTCGGTGAAGTTCTTGAGCTGATGGGGCAGGAACGTGAGCGTTACTGTCTTCCAGCCCATGTCCATGTACGGCGTGATGCCCGACTCCAAGTCCACAGAGGGCAGGTCGATAAGGTCGTCGGCCAGCCCCGACGCGAGAAGCAGGTCAGGGGTATCCAAGATGCTGAACAGGCGGCGAAGCGTCTCAGGGTCGTCGAAGCCCTGAATGCGGTTGTGGGCAAGCTGCTTGGCGACGATCTCACTGCGCGACAAGCCCGACTCGTCCACGAGCACGGGGGCCTCGGTTACCCCCGCCTCCCTCGCCGCCCGAACCCTGTGGTGCCCGCTGACTATCTCCGCCTGCCCGTTGTTGAGGATGCAGTAGGGAACACTCTCCAGACGGCCCCGGTTGCGGATGTTGTTGACTAGCGTGTTGTGCTCCGCAGTAGGCAGGATGCGGGCGTTCACATCCTGCTCGCGCAGCTTGTCAAGCTCCGCCATGTACAGCTTCATGCCGTCGCCCAGGTCGGCAATAAGGCTGAGGCCAGTGGACTCAGGCTCTAAGCTGGCTGTAGCTGCCTTTTTCTGCTCGCTCTTTGCCATCGTTCCTCATCTTTCAACCATAGTTTCAGGATTGCGTCCCACGTCTCCTCCATGACGGGGCCGTTATAGATCAGCCTGAAGCCGTGATGCGGGTCCTTCTTGCGCTTGACCAGCTTCATAATGCCCCGGTACTCCTTGGCCTCTGGATACTGCGTGAGCTGCGCTGTCACCAGGTGATCGCAGCGGGCCAGGGCGATGTCCGGCAGGACAACGGAGAGGGACTGGCGCGTCATGGCCAGGCGGCTGAGAAGCCGGTTCAGCCGCAGGTCCCGCCTTGGCACGCACATGCCGTAGACGATGGCCACCGCACTGGAATCCTTGCCGAAGGCCCCCGCCGAGGTCACATACGACGGGTCATAGCCGAACACTCCGGCCAGGTAGCCATCCAGAAGCATCGCCAGGTTCAGAGCGCACTGACCGCCCACGAATTTGTGCGTCCATAGCGCTCGGTGGTAGTTTCCAATATCGGCGGGGATCGAGACGACATCAACCCGCGAGGAATCAGAGACGGTGTAGTTCTCAGGCAGAAGCCTGAAATCTCCACGCTCAATCGGATAGCCCGACCAGGGAACAACCAGAGCCCCGCCGACGTAGCGCTTCATCTCGTCGGGACGGTTCGAGACGATGTAGTAGTTCACGCTGCGGGCGACACCCGTGTCTCCCTTGCCCTTCCTCATGCTGCCCCGAACAACAAAGGCTCCCTCAACCTCGAAGCCGCTCTGGTTCTCCTCGTAGATGGACAGCAGGGCCTTGGATCGCTCCATGTAGCCCTTCAAGCGCTCGTAGCCTGCCACGGGATCGAAAACCTGGTAGGTGGGTTCCTTCCAGCGGACACGATCCCCTGTGTCGTAGAACTTCTCGTAGCCCGCCTTGGTCGAGGGAGGGTTCAGCGAGACCAGGGTATGCGGGTCGTCGATCACTTCGTCCAGATGGTCGAACAGGTCGAGCGGGCGGTAGTTCAAGCCTCCGATGGAGGACCTGCCCCTATCGAGCTGCTGATTGATCGTATCGAGGTGGTGTTGCTTGTCCAGTCGCATCGCGCGGGCGATCTCGCGCCAGTAGATGCGCTGCGACTTCGCCTCAGCCCGGCAGACCGTCTCGGCCCAGATAACGGTAGCGGGGTCGCCGAGGTCCTCATCGTCGAAGCCGTCTATCTGGACCTCAAGGTGGTCTACGCGCTGCCCCATGAGAGCGTTGCCCATGACGGCGCTGAAAAGGACAACGTCGCTGGCCTCCATCTGATTCGGAAGCCACCCGGCCTGCCGAGACATATGGCACATCGCCATAGACCCAGCGGCGGGCTCGACGAAGCGTGTGTAACCCGTCTGCTTGGTATTCGCAAAGGCCAGCTTCAGGAACTTGAACTCCGAGTCCACTCCGCTGTTGATGAACAACAGACCGGGCGTGAGAAAACCTGTACCCGCCAAGAATCCTCCTGTTGGACCGCCTGGAAGGACTCGAACCTTCGACCTACTGCTAAGAAAGCAGTCGCTCTAATCCACTGAGCTACAGGCGGCGAAATCTCCTGACACCAAATACAAAGCGCCTACTCAATAGTATGAGTAGGCGCTATCCAGTCGCGCACTGTTTCGGCGCACTAGGCGCACAGAGTATTGTTCTTGTCGCTAGGCTTTCACGGCTAACGCCGAGACATGGGCTATGAGCTGCCGGAAGGTCAGCACAGTCACGTGGCGTTCGCCTCCGTGCCTCGACTCGACCCTAACAAGCTCCTTCTCTGGGTCGAACGTCATGGCCGGTCGGCTACACTCGTCACATGTCAACACCCATCTATTCTCCGTGGTCCCCTCGAAACCCGCTACGGCCTGACCTCGGACTCTATTATAGACCATCTAGCTTGCAACCTCTTCCGATTCACACAAGATGGATAACTTCCAGCCCGGCGACCGACTCCTTCATTCGCTCAGCCACGTACTCACGGTGGCAGGACGTGTAGAGCTTCTCTGCGCACATGATGGCCGCCGACCCTTCAGCCAGGATGGCCGCAAGCGCCTCCAGTCCGGCAGGCTCGTCGTTCAACAGGTCGCTTCGAGCGGCTGTGGAAGAGTCTTGCCAGTTGGCTGCCCCTAGGGTCCAGAGATGCACGTACTCGATGCTCTCAACCGAAAGCCACTGCGCCAGCGAGCTCTTCGAAAAGCCTGGAATCCGACTGCTAGGCCGACTCCTGATGTCCACCAAGGTCTTGACCCCCGCAGACTTCAACATCCCTGCCATCTCCTGTGGGCCTCGGCCACCGTAGCCAATCGTATAAAGACACTTGTTCGCATCCATATATTCATTATGACATGCATTCCCAAAGTCGCAAGTATGTTGTCCGTTCCAGCGCAACAACCTTTCCGAATCGGACAAATAGTCGATCAGGTCCGCCTGCCGTTCCAGGTTCGGGCGCTCCGTCGCCGGACTTCCCACGACGTGTGACGCACCCGTTGCTATGTTCCATTTGTACTGACCACTTCTCGTATCCACTTAGTTGCTTACCTCCACTAGGTTTCGTATACGAACGTCTCGCAACGCTCTTTTGATTCTTGAAAGTTGCTGGATCGAAACATCGACCTGTGCCTCCACAACAACCGCCTCCGCCTCGAACGCCTTCTGTAACAGGCCGGGTTGGTCCTCCTCCATGCGCTGAATGCGGGCCAGGGTACGGCCAATCTGGGCGAACGCCTGTCCGAAGGTCTGCACGGCCCTGATTTGCTCCTTGCTGAGCTTCGTTTCTGGGAACATCTCTGCCTGAGACTCTTCGGCCAGAACGTGGCGACAGAACTGGGTCACCTCGTCCGTGTTGAGCTTCTCGCTCGTGATGGCTCTCAGCACGCGGCCCTGGCCATCTGGACTCAGCTTCGACATCTCGTAGCACATGGAGGGCTTGATGTGCTCCAGAGTTACAAGCTCAAGCACGTCCTCGCGGGCATCCAACATCTTGACCCGCCAGGCTATTTGGCTAGGGGCTATTCCGGTTGCGTCGCTCAGCTCCTTCAGGGTGTAGCCCTCGTCCTGTATGCTCTGAAGCGCACGGGCCTCCTCCACGGGGTTCAGGTTTTGCCGGACGATGTTCTCCAGAAGTTGGAGCTTTGCAGCCTCTCCCAGGGTCACGTCCGAGCGAACGATGGCCGGGATCGTCTCCCACCCCAGGAGGCAGGCAGCCCGCCAGCGCCGCTCGCCAGCGATGAGGATGTAGCCGCTCCCGTTTGGCCTCACCACGACGGGTTGGAGCAGGCCATTACTGCCCATGCTCTTTGCCAGCTCCTGGAGTGCTTCTTCGTCGAACGTCTTCCGTGGCTGTTCGGGGTCCGGCCTCACACGCCGAAGCTCGATGGCTTGGTACGCCGTGGCCTCTAGAGTATCCGTGACCATTGGCTGGTCTCCTTTGCAACAGGATGGCCCCACTGGGCATCTTCGTAGCCCGCAACCCTTGTCCAGGCTAGCTTTCTGAGAACATCAATGAGCGCCTTGGCACTGCTGGTAGCCCAGCCGGGATGCTCGCAGCTCTGGTACTCGTAACAGTCCGTCGCCTTGAGTATCTGGGCCGGTTTCCATATGTAGCCTACCGTGGTGTCCTCGTGGAAGTAGACATAGCCGCTCTCGTTGGCCGGACCAGGCAGGCCCTCATGCCTAGGGTCACTGTACCTGCACGCCACGGATGCGATGTTCTCGTCCCAGAGCATTTGCCCCACGTCGCTGGCGTTCCTGTCATCCAGCCAGTGACTCTCGCCCTCGTGATACCAGCGCATCTTATGGCCCTGATGGTGCTGGAACGCGGCCTCAAGTCCCGACTGGACTAGATACTGGATCGTCTCCCGGTCTACGATGTAGGCGCTCATTACGAAACCTCCCTGCCGTTATATGTATGGACGCATTCACCCAAGGTCACGTCCTCGCCGCCCGTTTCCACGAACTCGGCGTATTCGTCGTCGTTCATCTCATAGACGTACAATGGGTCGCCGTCTCGAATCTCCGACCAATCGCCGGTGGGGAGGACCGCAACCAGGTGTTTCTTGTCTACACTTACCTTGTAGGCGCTCATGGCTTCCCTCCCACCAGGTTCAGCTCTTTCACGGCGTCCTCTACTGCGTCGTACAGCACGTCGCAGGTATATTCGGTGTAGTCAAGCGCCTTGCGACCCGCTTCGACGAGAGCGGTCCGCTCCGCGTCCGTGAGTTCTTCCCACGACGGCGGAGGCGGCACCTGAGAGCCACCCGTCTGGCGGTCGTCCTCACGGTCTGTCCGCACGTTCTCGTACATCAGCTCCACGTCGTCTGCCGTCCAGACTTGGAGAATCTCGCCGCCTGGCCGCGTCACAAACTTCTCAATGATGTCCAGCACCGGCTGAGATACGTTGGGTTGGCTCCCCCGCCAGTCCGCCAGGGTCTCCAGGTCACCCTCGTTGACCATTACCAGCTTCATTTCGCTACCTCCTTTACTTCTGCGTAATAGGCCCGCCTAGCCGCCCAGATGTGCTCGCAGAAGCCCACCCCGCGCGACCAGGTGACCATCCGCATTGCTGCCCCGCATGTGCAGGTCGCCCCATCGTCTGGGTCGCCCATTTCGACCACCTCAGCATAGGGGCCACCGTTGACAAAGAACTGCCGCTCGTCCATTCGCTTGGCGCTCAACTCGTTCATCTGTGAAGCCATCACGCTACCTCACTACGCCTTCCCAAGCTGGATATACGCCCGGTTGACCATGACCGCAGCGGCGCTGTCCCAGCTATCAGCCGCCGAATGGCTTTCTTCGCCCTCGACCCAGACCCTCTCCTTGGCCCGGTGACCGTAGCGAACCTCCCCGCTCCCGTGCGCCCCTACGATCATCGCCGCGTGGATCGGATAGTGGCATGAGGCGACATACTCGCCGTCTAGGTAGACCTTCCATCTCGGTGCTGCTGCCATTGTCTTTTCTCTCCTTTCTCGCGGTAGCGGGTTTCGCCTATGACTTAGCTGAATGGGCGTCTTCCATTACCTCAACGAGTAACTCGTTAGCAGCGGTAAGTCGGGTATTACGGAGTTTCTTGAGCTTTATCTGCATCTCAACAATGTCTTGGTTTTCCTGGAAGGTCAGGGCCCCTGCACGATCAAGGCGGCTTAGGGTATCAACAGCTTCGTCGATGAATTCCGCCTGGGCCTTTAGTTGTTCCGTTCTCTGAACTTTGTCTATTAACTCTTGCTTGGTCATCTCTGCGTTTCCTCCTATCTTTCTCTTGTTTGTAGGGTCAAATGTCATGCTTTAATACTACAGTACAACACTGCTGATGTCAATAGGTTACAGCGTTATTTAGCGTCTGGTTTCAGGCGCAGTTTTACACTGCAAACGCCTACGGTGAAGGAGATCGCGGTGAGGTCTACGAGTGGCGTCGCCGACCACTACCCTAAGCGGGCGTGGCGCGGCCCGACGGTTACGGGGGCGATAGCGAAGGATTGGTTAGTTCTAGGGGCGACCTTGTGGGTCGCCGAGAGGGGTAAGCGGGCGACGCTAGTCTGCGTGGCCCGCTAGGGCTAGGTGGAGAGGTCGGGGAGCAGAATCAGTCCGCTTTTAGGGGACAGGGGTCGTGGACTCTTCTGCTATCTTCTCGACGGGTTCCAGGCGCAGCCGTAGGCCCAGAGCATGGGCTATCTTCATCACCGTGGCGAGAGATGGGTTGCCGTTTTCGGACAGCGCCTCGTAGAGATGGCCCCGATTGAGTCCGGTCTCACGGGCCAGGGCGCTCATCCCCTTGGTCTTAGCAATTGCGCTGAGAACCGAGCAGATGACAGTGCCATCCCCAGGGTCCTCGTCTGCGGCAGCTTCCAGCAGCCCGCGAATATCGTCCGGAGTCTTGATGGAGTCTTCTAGTTTCCACCGTGTATAGGTCTCAGTCATGCCCTATTCCTCCACCGCAACAGAAACTGGCGTCGGGGCAGCAGGTGGAATGCCATGCTCTGCGCACGATTCAAGATATACGTCGATAGACAGAGCAAACTCACGCTTCAGGCCGTCAACGTCTCTCGCGTAGGCGTTGGCCACAGAGTAGGAACCGCTGTTGATAACCGATGCACACAACTCGTCTACTGAGTCGTCATACTCTATGCCCGCCACATAGCCTTTATATTCCAGCATGTCTAGCCCTCCCTAATACTTTCGATGAATTCGGCGATCCTGCGAACAGAGCCTCTCGGCGCTTCCGGTTGCGGGTGTGGCCGATGCACTACGATAGACGCATTGCCTTTGCGGAACAGTACACGCGATCCTCTACGCTCCACAATCTCAACCCCTAACGCTGCCACGAGAGCCGCGATCTCGTCCCACCGAATATCCGCTGGCGTAGGCATTGCCTGTACCCGCTCTAACGTCCTCTGATGTCGTCTCCTTAACATGCTCTAATTGTACGCTATAGCGGGCAATATGTCAAGGGGTATAGCATAGTTGAAAGCTGTTGACAAAAACAGTTGTACACTGTATTCTATGACCATGAACGACATCCAAGAGCTTCTGGCACAGCTACGGGAGAAGAAGTGGACCGACGCCGCCATATCGGATGAGTTGGACGTCCACCTGGTTACGGTGCAGACCTGGCGGAGCGGGAAGTTCTATCCGAGCAACGCAAAACCTGTCGCTTTAGCGCTCAGAGAGCTACTGAGGCGAAAGAGGATTCCCAAGCAGAAGCGGGGTAGCCGCTACTCAGGCCGAATGCGGACCGTTGAAGCGCCGCCGGAGAATGACGGGCAAACGTAAGAACGAACTACTCGTCTAGATCACTGCCCCAGGGATGTCAGCCAGTCGCCAGCCGGCGGCAGCTGCGAGGGCCTGGCCCAGAGCCGCCACTGGTAGGCGAGGGCCTGCTGCTCCTGGGTGGTGAGCGAGCCCAGGAAGCGCTCAGGGCCAACCGCTTGGACTGCTCTCTCGATGGCCGATGAGGTCATACGCGTCTATCCCAGAGAGTTTTTTGCTCTAGTGGGTGTGTATCTACCCGTGGCCGGTCTTTCCTGTTCCACGTGCCACCGCCAGCAGTGCCTATCTCAGTCCAACCGGCAGCCTTGACTGACGTCCCAAGTTCAGACTTGAGCGTGTAGGTTATTGCCCGCCGATAACCCATAGACCGCGCAGCTCGCCAACATGCGCCGTACAGCATTGAACAAGCATTCGGATAGCCTTCTTTCACCGCCACTCTTGTAACTTCCACAGTCCAGCCATCCTGCTGATGGCGGGAGACTGGCCGACCCACAATAGCGACACCAACCACTTCCTGCTCAGCAGAGACCCCTATAGCGAACAGTCCTCCTTGTGAAGCGCGATGATGACGGTGAACATCATCAACCCACCGTTTGGCCTCTGTGAGAGTCATAGGCTGCAACGATAAGGCAGGGCCTACGGCGGCGACGGCGCGCTCAATGGCGGAGGTCATGTCAGCAACCGGAAGACGAGATACACCAAGCCACCGATGGCAGCAATCACAATAACCGCCCAGGTAATCAAGGCGACGACTGCCAGCACGAAGATACCCTTGAATTCGCTTCCGTCCAAGACTACCCCTCCTTGCTCCCTGCCTTCTTTCGACGCTTCGGCTTCAGCGCGCCGCATTGAGCACACACTCGAATACCCGGCGCAACTCTGAGAGAAGGGTACTTTGACGTGCATTCGTTACCTAGTCCGTCAGTCATCCTCCGCCTCCCCCAGCGCCCGTATCTTCGCCTCATCGAACGGGTAGCGCGGCTGCGGCGCAATATCCACGCCGACGATCTTGTCAAAGCCCGCACGGTGGTAGCCCATCGCTGCTCCGCCGGCTCCGCAGAACAAGTCGAGCAGCTTCACGCTGCCACCTGCTGCCGCGCCAGCACGTAGCCTGGGTCAGGGTCGGGGATGTCCAGGCCCAGGTACTTCAACGATCTCACCGAGCTTGACCCGCTTATGCTTGACATCGTCCGGGCAGCAGTCGCAGAGAACATCGTGGCCCTCGATCATGCCGTCGCCTTCTGGGACACCACGTCATCGGGCGCTTCCTCATCGGGGTCGACCTCAACCAGTAGCTCTGCGATCCGCCGTAGGTCCTTGTAAGGCCATCCGCCCGACTTGAGAGCCGACAGCATGGCCCACGCCCTCGTTCCGGCGAACATGAAAGGGTGATGGTGGTGCCAGCGGTAGACGATGCCCAGCTTGTCCCGTTGCAACCACGTCTCTCCCTGCAGAGCCAGCTGTTCGAGGCCCTTTTCAAACGCCTCGCACGAGTGGCACGCCACCGGGACATTGACGACGTCGGGCAGCGTCATGCTGGCACCATGGGCAGCGGCACCGCTTCCAGGCGCTTCGCCGCGAGCTTCAGGTACTCGTCGCTGGCGTCTACGCCTACGGCCCGCCTGCCAAGCTTCTGAGCGACAACTGCGGTGGTTCCGGAGCCGACGAAGGGGTCGAGCACCGTCGCAGGTACCGTCTCGGCCTCATGGTCGCAGGTCCGATGCCACCCGACTGTCTTCCGTTGGTAACCGTCGCTGCCTTTAGCTTGGTTGTTGGATCTCTGACCTTGAAACAAGTCGTTTTCGTGGTCGTTCCACGCTTCCCCGATCGCGCCGCCACTGACCTCTACTTCCCGTTTGAGCGGAGCCCCGCACTCAGCACAGGCACCGCTCTCTGAGGTGCCTGCCAACACACACGGCTCTACAAGCCTCTCAGGGAAGGTGGCATAGTGGTCGTCTTTCGTAGGCTGCGGGTTGATGAGCCAAACGTTCCGGCGATTCCTTCCCGCGCCGGATGGTTGCCATTCCTGATCGTTGCCGCGCGGACCTTTGCCGTCGCGATAGGTGAGTCGGGCGGGCCGCTTAAATCCGTTACCACTCGGGTGCCCACTCACCTGCGGCTCCCGAATTGCTTCGGCGTCATAGAAATAGCGCTCCGAACGTGCTAAGAGCAGCACGTGCTCGTGGGCCGCCGTGGGCCGATCGGATGCACTCTCCGGCATGGGCGAGCCCGGACCGACATCCTGGATATCACCGTCTCGCCCCTTGGCCCAAATGATGTCGGAGCGAATCCACCAACCATCGGCTTGAAGCGCCAACGCCACACGGAAGGGGACCATCGCCAGGTCCTTGGGTTTGAGACCACCGCTCTTTTTGGAATGCGTCGATCTAAAGCCGTTGGCATTCCTCGATTGCTTTGGCCAGCGTTCGGGGTCTCGAGAGCCATTGCCGCCGGCTGCGTAGCTATCTCCGATGTTCAACCAAACGACGCCGTCTTTCCTAAGCACACGCCGAACCTCTCGGAACACCTCGACGATGTGCTCGACGTAGAGGTCAGGCGTCGGCTCAAGGCCCAACGTGCCGAGCCAGGCACCGCAGCTGCACATTCTCGACGCTGCCTCAAAGGTTCCTGCTGCAAGGCCGTAATCCCTCAAACCCCAGTAAGGCGGGCTCGTGACGACGCAATGGACCGACTCGTCCTCGAGCGGCAACATCCGGGCGTCGGCTTGGTAGAGCTGCACGGGTCCGTTGTCGAATACGGGAACTGCTGACACTTGGTTATCCGCTGTTACCGAACGGAACGACCTCTACCCGATAGCGTTGTTCGGGCTTAAGGTTGTTGACGATCTCCTCGGTATGTACGCAATCGCCCCGCTTTCGGTAATGACCTTTGGCTCCAAAACATAGAAGTTCCATCCACTTTGTTCGTCGGCCATTCTTGTCGCGTTTCTGCAGCAACAAAGCCAAGCCCTTTGAGCGTCTGTTCCGCTGCCTCGTGACGATGATCATTTCACTGCTACCGCTTGGGCATCCGTTCAGTTTCCGCCATCCGGCACAACTCCAAGATGCGCCGGCCGTGGGCCACTCTCCCGAGCACGCTCCGCACGAGCTCCGCCTCCTCACCCTCGTACACCTCCGCGACCGTCTCCAGTGGGTACCAGTCACCGCATCGGACACACGCGACATTGACCGGCGGTACCGTGTGGGTCGGGGGGATCCCTTGATTCATTGCATCCCCACCATTTCGAGTTGGTGGTCCACGGGTTCAGGCGTAGACGCCGGTGCGTCAGGCATTTCGTTCCATTCGCGACCATCTAGCAGCCCGTCTTCTCCTGGTCGCAGGGCGCTACCCTGCTTGAAGAAGAAAGCCGCTCCGAACCGCAGCGCAGCGTCTCGAATGTCTCTGGCCCACTGCCTATCGAAGGGGCGCCGGAACCGACCACTCTCACCGCCTACGATCACCCAATGGATGGCTAGGACAGGCCAGTCGTTAGGACCTTCCTCGGTCAGTAGGTCGAGCTTCGCGCCGTGGTCGCCGAGAAGGTCTATAGGCCCCAGCAGAGGCTCACACGACAGGAACCGGACAGGCGTGTCGATATCGATCAGCGCCGGTATCCGGTTGTCGGCGAACGTCTGGTTCTCGACGGAGGTGCCCAGCCAGATGTGTTTGCGTGTCTCTAGCCGTAGATCAGCGATCTTCCGGCCCATCCGGTGCGGTCGCTTCGTGAGTATCTGGTACGTATGTTGGTCGGCTTCCAGCATCACCTGGTACACGAGGAGACCGAATCGCCAGATTCTGCCACCCAGCCCAAGGCACCGAGCGGCATCCTCTCCCTGGACCAGGTTCGTCAGGAGTTCAGTGCCCGCTTCGACAGGCTTGAGACCTACATCCGCGCCCAGGCCCCAGTCCAGGCCATAGGCGAGGCCAGGGCAAACTATGACCCCAGCAGCTACGGTACGTTGGACAGAAGCCCAGTACGGCTGTTGGAATTCGCTTCGGCAGCGGGCGTAGGCGCGGATGTCTACGACGAGACACCAATCGGGCTTCTGTGGTTCCGCAACGACTGGCTGCTAAGCCACTCCATCGACCCGGAGCAAAGCAACATCATCAGCGTCCGGGGAGCATCTATGGAGCCTACGCTGCCCGACGGCTGCTCGATCCTGGTGGACCGCAAACGCAGGGAGCCGCACGAGGATCGAATCTACGTGATGCGGATCGAGGAGGGCCTAGTGGTGAAGCGTCTGGGGTTGGACGAAGAGGGCCGGTGGGAGCTACGGAGCGACAGTCCTGACTGGCGGATTACGCCCATGTCCCCAGCCACCGAGATCATCGGCGAGGTGCGCTGGGCGGCGCGGACGTTTTAGGGAGAGATGATATATGGCTGACGAGAGGCCTAGATGGATGGATGCTATCAGATCGGGATTCGATATAGATGGCGAGGGAAATATCAAGATTGCGAATCAGGCGCTCGCTGCCTATCAAGCAGCTCTTGCGTATGCCATTGCAGCCATCGATCCAAGTACGTTCCTTCACCATCTTGAATATGCTCTGGAGGATCCTGAGCACAACATGCCGCTTCTCCTGTTAGATGAGCAAGAGCAACTTGAAAGGCTTCCTGGAACGCTTCAGGTGATGGTCGCTTTGTGGAGAACGAGACTGGAGGAGTTGCCATCTTGATAATCTCCGTCACCCCTGATGTTGGTGACTACAGGATACCACGGGACCAATCGGGCGGATTCCTCGCCGAATAGACCGCCTTCGTCCGTCAACTGTCGTGCTGTGCTCACCATTTCTCCCTCGCTGCGAATTCAGCCTCACTCCGAGCTTCGTTTCGATGAGCCCTCGCTGGGCTAGCCCGCGCTCCATTGGCGGCGGGCCGATCTCTTTCATTTCGCGCCCAGTTCCGGAACGTCTGGAAGAGTTCGCTGTACCGCTTTGCCTCGTACGACCAGGGCTTGGACTTCGACGGGTCGTACTGAAGTCGGTTGAGCATCGAATCGGCGGCGGCCAGGGCAACCTTCTCGTCAAGGTCAACCTCCACGTGACTAACCAACCGCGGACATTTGATTGGGTGGTGATCGGCATTA
This sequence comes from Dehalococcoidia bacterium, assembly GCA_965248605.1. GTDB lineage: Bacteria > Chloroflexota > Dehalococcoidia > Lucifugimonadales > CAUZJF01 > CAUZJF01. The sequence continues at coordinate 2,345,567 of CBDFJV010000007.1, read as the reverse complement.
CCTGGGATGGCGTGGAAGACTGAATGCCAATCCTTGAGATTCCCGCCCCTCTTCGTCTTAGAAGTTATCTTACTTGTCTTACTTGTGTCAAGGTCAACCTCCACGTGACTAACCAACCGCGGACATTTGGTTGGGTGGTGATCGGCATTACCTGGGATGGCGTGGAAGACTGAATGCCAATCCTTGAGATTCCCGCCCCTCTTCGTCTTAGAAGTTATCTTACTTGTCTTACTTGTCTTACTTGTCTTACTTGTCTTACTTGTCTTAAGAGGTTGTCCTTGATCCTGGCCATTGCTTTGTCCTTGATCCTGGCCATTGCTTTGTCCTTGATCCTGGGTAAGGGCGTTCACGGAGCTTTGTCCTTGATCCTGGCCATTGCTTTGTCCTTGATCCTGGGTAAGGGCGTTCACGGAGCTTTGTCCTTGATCCTGGCCATCACCCTGAATCCTGGCCAAAGCCAAGCTGTATATGTTGCCTTCGCTGGTCCGGGTCCGCGAGACGCTTCGTAAGGTCGTCAACAGTCTGTTGAGCTAAATCGTTCGAGACAGTTCCTGTTCGGGTCATGGGTTTCATGATAGCAAATAACAGGGCTGACATCATCGGCGAGGTGCGCTGGGCGGCGCGGACGTTTTAATTACATAGATAATTCCCAATCAATGGGTATAATGTGGGGTACCAGAAGCGCAATGCTGCGTATTTAGCTACAAATATAGCTTGATGTCGAATCCCGCCACGGAAGAAGGCATGTGGGTGAGCTATGTCTACTTGAATCCGGTCACGGGTGAAGAAGGGACAAAGCACTCTTGGGTAGTGGAGCGTGACGGGCTTGTCTTCGGATCGGGTTGGTATGAGCCTACCAACTGATACAGTACTGTCAGAGGATGCGGAACGCCGAACATTGGCCATTCGTGCGTTTCTCCGGGACCAATACGACCGGGATAGGGAAGTCCGCTTCAGACAGGTCGAACTCCAAAACGAGTTGCTTGACCTTTTTATCGATGTCCCCGTAACGGTTGGAGGGGGGCTGACACCGAGGCGGATGCGACAACTTTATCGATGTCCCCGTAACGGTTGGAGGGGGGCTGACACCGAGGCGGATGCGACAACGCGAATTCCGAGTCGGCCAGGCGATGTCCTTGATTGACGAAACTCTCCATACTGATGTGGAGAATGACTATACACCTCAAGACCTGGTGCCGTCGCTTGGTGCGGCGACACTCCTCTTGGATCCGCTGGTAGAGCGAGATTTGGCTCGCATTGTAATCGAAGGGGCGCCCGGCCAAGGAAAGTCAACGATCGTCCAGTACATATGCCAGATACACCGAAGCCGGATTCTGAACGAAGGAGCAGATGATCCTCGTGTTCCAACAATACATCGGGACAAGCCTGTCAGGTTGCCCTTCAAAGTTGATTGCCGAGATTTTGCCCACTGGCTAAACAGAGGTAACCCGTTTTCCTCGGACGACGCGCCCGACGTACCAACAGATTGGAAGAAATCGCTGGAATCCTTTCTCGCCGCCCAGATTACTCATTTTTCTGGAGGGTCATCTTTTGTAGTAGCCGATCTCCATGCGGTTATGAACCTGAGCGCGGTCTTGATCGTGTTCGACGGATTAGACGAAGTTGCAGATATCGCCCTCCGCAGGGAGGTAGTGGACAAGATTTCAAAGGGCCTAAATCGACTTGGCGGAATAGCAATCTCGCTGCAGTCGATCGTAACCAGCCGACCAGCAGCGTACGAAGACTCTCCAGGTTTGCCAGAAGACACATTCATGTACCTGCAACTCACCTCGATAAACCGGCGGTTGATAGAACGATATGCGGAAAGGTGGGTTGCGGCACGCAAGCTCGAAGGCAACGAGGCAACAGAGATTCTGGAAATTCTCAAGGACAAGCTTGACCAGCCCCACCTACGCGAGCTTGCGCGGAATCCGATGCAGCTAGCTATCCTCCTCAGTCTCATACAGACGAAGGGCAGATCGCTTCCAGATAAACGTACAGCTCTCTATGACAGTTATGTCGAGCTGTTCTTCAACCGCGAGGCGGAAAAGTCGACTACCGTCCGCGAACACCGAGACCTGCTTATTGATATCCACAGGTACCTCGCTTGGGTGCTTCATTCGGAGGCGCAAACAAAACGGGACCGGGGAAGCGTAAGCGCTGAGAGACTACAACAGCTCGTCAAGGAATACCTTGAAGGAGAGGGCTATGACCCATCACTAGCGTTCCGACTGTTTACTGGAATGGTCGAACGCGTTGTTGCGCTTGTATCGAGGGTCGAGGGTACCTACGAGTTTGAGGTTCAGCCCTTAAGAGAATACTTCGCTGCCAGACACCTTTATAACACGGCTCCATACTCCCCTCCCGGGGAGGAACATAGCGGCACGCTTCCCGAGCGCTTTGACGCCTTGGCACGCGACTTCTTCTGGCAGAATGTTACCCGCTTTTATGCAGGTTGTTACAGCAAAGGCGAACTACCGTCCCTTTGTGACCGATTAGAGGACCTTGCCCAATCACCAGGCTACCGACATACAAGCCATCCCCAATCCCTGGCAGCAACATTGCTGTCCGACTGGGTCTTCGCTCAGAATCCCAGATCGATGAAGCAAGTGGTCTCTTTGGTAGTAGAACGATTGGCATTGCGCCGAATCGACTCGGGTGTATGGCGGCGCCAAAGACGGGAATTGCTCGTGCTCCCCAAGGGAAGCGGCAACGAGGAACTGCTCGAATGGTGTTTCGGTTTGCTTCGCCGTGACCCGCCCTTCGATTCCGTGATCATGCTCGTCGAACTCGTCCGAGTCAATGCCTCGGTCGGAGATGCACAGGGCCGATGGCGGCAAGAGATGCAGGCAGTCAACGCCAGCGACCGCACACGGTGGATTACGTATGGGCTCTACTTAGGGACGCTGGCCAACCTGCCAAATGAACAATTGGAAGCTCTTGTGGATGACGAAAGAGACCTGGCTGTTCGATTGAGCCACATTCAACGGAGTGGCCAAACGGGATTCATAGAGGCACAGGAATCCAGATTCCAAGCAGTCGTCGATGACACATTGGCAAACAACATCGTAGGTTCTGGAGCAGTCCGGTCTATCGCGGATGCACTGAGAGAAACGTTAATGCCATCTCGGTACGTTTCCGCGATGGATGAGCGCCTTCCGATACCTTTGCATTTACTATGGGATCGTCGCTACCGCTGGATAGCTGATGCAGGGCAACTCCGCTCAGTTGACAAGCTGCCCAGTTTTGAACCTGCGCGACGCTGCCAAGATTTCGTGAATCTGGGCCTGGAGCTTTCGAAGATTTCAGCAGCCGATTGGGCAACCAGCATCGCCCCTTGGGATCAACTGGTAGAAGGAGGTAAGAAACTCTTCGGAAATCGATGGGCATTTTACGTTCTCGCGAATGCGAGTGCTGGCATCCGCTCCAAGGTGGAGAAATGCGCAGACGCGTCTGAGTTGCACGACGAATCCCTCGGGTTGTGCAGACGTGCGAGACATGCCCGATTGCGGGCCGGCACTCCATCCTGGTGGCGGTCTCAACTGGTTTCGACCAGTGGCGAACTCGACCTCGCCTTCACGCTCCTCCTGTTCTGGACTTGGGCCGGCAGAACAGTGATAAAGAGCCTCGGGGGCCTCGCTGACGACTTGCTCTGTGCCTTGCCTTCCGAACTGTGGCTCAGATTCAGTCAGGCGGTGGGATTCAAGGACTTTGGCTTCCCATTCCGCCAGCACTGTTCAGGCGTGAGACTAGTAGACCGAAATCTTTGAAATGAGGGGTAGCCGAGATTGGCGTGCTACGACGACAGGGCGGGTTTCAAACCCGCCCCTACCAAGCCGTAACCTCAGAACCCTTCAATACTAGGATGTTGGACCACTAGGCTTGGACGATCTTCCTGGCGAATTGTCGCCAAAGGCAACGGTAGCACTATCATCTCGCATTGGAAGAGACGTAGCTGAAGAGTTGTTTCAGAAGCACCTAGGTGACTACGACGGGAGCGATCAGTCTGTCTTAGCGTTCACCCTAGAGATGGCGATTCGTATCGCATCGCGAAACCCGGAGAGTTGGCCGGCATGGCTCCCAATCATCTCAAGAACCTACTTGGAAGGCGCTTCAGCAAATAGACCTGGGATCCGGTTCAGTCGAACAAAAGACGCCGACGTAATGCCGATAGACATCGCTCAAGCCATCATCGAGAGCTGCGAACTGTACCCCGCAGAGTTGGTGGCATTCGCTGAACGGACATGTCGTCTCCGTGTTGCGGCACAAACCGAGCCAGTTGGCCGGGTGGCTGAAGTGAGCGGCTGGTTCTCATAGGAATCGTCGAAATGGCTGTGATGGCCTCGCGAGCGTCCCAAAGATACGCATTGGGATCACGCCGCATAAAGGATCTCCCGGCTTTCTTCGATGCTCTTCCGAACGTACGGGTTCTCGACCGCGGAATCCACTACCAGATCCGCTCGCCGTTCCAAGAGCATTTCAAGTTCGTCTTTAAGCCCGAAGTACTGATCTAGGGCGTCCATCGGTGCGTTCGGCTCGAACTCTACAAGGAAGTCGACGTCGCTTTCGGTGTCGTCGAAGTCGGCACGCGTGGCCGATCCGAAGAGGTCCATCCGGCGCACGTGGAAGCGACGACATAGCTTCGCGATCTCGTCCCGTCGTGACTCGATGATCGGCTGCATGGTGTGTCTACTTACGTCCAGGGCACCGATGATTCTACGCCGTTGTTCGAGGAGGGGCAAAGAGCCTTAGGATGGGGTACAGGGTTCGGGGATGCGAAGTGCACATTCGACGAGCTCGCTACGACCCTTCGACTGGGCTCAGTGTGAGCGGGCGCTGGTTACGCGGCGTGCTCTCGGAAGGTGGTCTCGATGACGTCGAGGGTGTGGTCGATGTCGTCGGCGGTTATGCCGTAGTGGGTGACGAGCCGCCAGGTCGACGCACCGCGGTCGCCGACCTTGATCCCATGTTCGCCGAGCTTGGGCGCCAGCTCCGACGAGTCGCCGCGGGTGATCTTCAGGAAGACCAAGTTGGTCGGGAGCGCGTCGGGGTCGATTTCGATGCCCGGTATCTCTCGCAGTCCAAGGGCTAGCTTGCGGGCGTTGGCGTGGTCCTCGGCCAGGCGGGTGACCATCGTTTCGAGGGCCACGATGCCGGCCGCCGCGATTATGCCCGCCTGTCTCATGCCGGCACCGAGCATCTTGCGCCAGCGGCGTGCCTGGTCGATCGCCTCGTTGCTCCCGCACAAGATAGAGCCGACCGGGCAGCTCAGTCCTTTCGAGAGGCAGAAGGTGACGGTGTCGGCGTCCTTGACCAGCTCGGCCACGGGCGTCTCCAGGGAGACGGCAGCGTTGAAGATGCGCGCGCCGTCGACGTGGAGGGGTATGTCGTGGGCGTGGGCCACATCGGCAACGGACTTCATGTCGTCAGGCGTGAGCGGCGTGCCGCCCGAGGCGTTGTTGGTGTTCTCCAGGGCAATGAGCCTGGTGCCCGGATAGTGGCTGTCGTGAGGGCGTATTGAGGCTTCGACTTCGTCGGGGTCGAGCATGCCCCGCTCGTCGGTGGGTAGGGGGTGGTAGGCGACGCCGCCAAGGGCTGACGCCCCTCCGGCCTCGGCACGGTAGAGGTGGGCTGTGTCACCAGCGATGACCTCGTCGCCACGTTGGCACGCAACTAGTACGCCGATCAGATTGCCCATCGTGCCGCTTGTGACGAGGACGGCGGCCTCCTTGCCAAGCATCTCGGCCGCCATAGCCTCGAGCTGGTTGACCGTCGGGTCCTCGCCGGCGACGTCGTCGCCGAGCTCCGCCTCGGCAATGGCTCGACGCATCTCCGGCGATGGCAGGGTCTTGGTGTCGCTCCGCAGGTCGATCTCGCGCATTCGTTGCTCCAGTACGTCTGGGTTCCGGCCCACGGCTTTCGCCGGGGCAGGCTTTTCGCCGGAATCGTCTATGCCGGTTGCCGGCACCCTAAAGGATGAAAACTGCCACTGTTTCGAAGCAATCTTGGTCGATGTAGGAGCAGACCTGTGTGTCTGCGCCGTGTCGCGATTCACGCCGGGACGCGGGCGCATTGCAATGCGCCCCTACCAAAGGAGACCTCCAGAGCACGTCCCTTTTCATGCAATGACGGCCGATTCAGGGCCAGCCAATTCTAGCAACGGCGCTTGTCAAAAGCTATACCGTCTCCTACCATCACCGCCCAGAGGAACTCACCACAGAGATCACAGAGAACACAGAGGGTTTTAGTTTAGGGGAGATGAGAGGCGGACTTTCACCGCAGAGATCGCCGACAGCGCAGTGAGTTTCATTGCCATTAGGGAGTTAGAGTGACTAACGTCACATTAGTCACTGTTCACGCCGAGAGCCTAAAAGTTCAAGCACAAACGCAAGTTCCCAAGGGAGGACGAGAATGGAGCAGCCTGAATTTCGGATGGAGAGCGACTCGATGGGGGAGCTGCCGGTGCCGGCAGACGCCTACTACGGGGCCCAGACGATGCGGGCCGTCAAGAATTTTCCTATAAGCAACCTGCGCTTTTCGAGGTCGTTCATTCGCGCGCTCGGGAATGTCAAGCTGGCAGCGGCGGAGGTCAACCAGAAGCTCGGACTGCTGGACAACCGGCTGTCGGACGCCATCGTGAAGGCCGCAAGAGAAGTTGTCGAGGGGAAGCATGACGAGCAGTTCGTTGTCGACATCTTCCAGACCGGGTCGGGCACCTCGACGAACATGAACACAAACGAGGTGATCTCCAATCGGGCCATCGAGATTCTGGGCGGCGAGATCGGCTCCCGCGACCCGGTGCATCCCAACGACCACGTCAACATCGGGCAGTCGTCCAACGACGTGATCCCGACCGCGATTCACGTGGCCGCCGTCGACGGCATCCACCACGGCCTGATCCCAGCGTTGGAGATACTCAGGTCTGAGCTGGAGGCCAAGGCGAAGGAGTTCATGCCGGTGGTCAAGACCGGCAGGACGCATCTGCAGGACGCGACTCCGGTGCTGCTGGGCCAGGAATTCCTCGGGTACGCGGGCCAGATCGAGCGCGGCATCGAGCGGGTCCGCAAAGGGGCCAACGGGCTCTCGGAGGTGGCTCTGGGTGGCACGGCCGTCGGCACCGGCGTCAACACACACCCCGAGTTCGCCGCGCGAGTGTGCGCCAAGCTGTCGAAGACCGTGGGCGTGCCGGTGGGGGAGACGGAGAACCACTTTCAGGCGCAAAGCACGCTCGACGGGGTCGTCGAGTGCAGCGGCGCCCTCAAGACGCTCGCGGTTAGCCTTATGAAGGTCGCCAACGACGTCAGGTGGCTGGGCTCGGGGCCACGCGGCGGGATCGGCGAGATCGAGCTGCCGGCCGTCCAGCCGGGGAGCTCGATCATGCCGGGCAAGGTTAACCCGGTGATCCCTGAGTCGGTGTGCCAGGTGGCGGCGCAGGTCATCGGCAATGACGCCGCCATCACCATCGCGGGGCAATCGGGCAACTTCGAGATCAACGTCATGATGCCGGTGGCAGCCCACAATTTGCTGGAGTCAATTGACATTCTGACGTCGGCGTCGCGCAACTTCGCGGACCAGTGCATCAGCGGCCTGACGGCGACCGAGGCCGGCCCGCAGGCGGTCCACCGGGGCCTGGCGATCGTGACGACGCTCGTGCCCCACATCGGCTACGACGAGTCGGCGGCTATCGCCAAGGAGGCGCAGGCGACGGGGAAGACGGTCAAGGAGGTGGCGCTGGCCAAGACGAGTTTTTCAGAAGAGGAGCTCGATCGCATCCTGGACCCCGCGTCGATGACTGACCCGCGACTCGCGCCCAAGGTGTCGCTGGGATAAATAGGGTTGTCCTTCATCCCTTCGGCGGACTCAGGGCAAGCTCGGAGGGTGTCTCAGAAGTCCCCTCTCCCAGCTGGGAGAGGGCTAGGGTGAAGGGGACGGTCGGAAGTCGTTGAATTGATGGCGACCAGCGACGCTTCTCGTGCATTAGCCCGATCACCCTCACCTCAATCCTCTCCCATCGAGGGAGAGGAGGTAAGACGGCTCCTCTTTTGAGACGGGCCCCGGCGGGGCGCCTCTACGCGCGATGCCTGCCCTCCAGGGTATGGCGGACCATCGTTTCCTCGTCTTCGCGGGTGGCGATGAGGCCCTCCAAACGAGCTTTCAGGAGTGCGTCTAGCAGCTCGCCGACCTGCGGTCCCTCGGGCACGCCCAGCGCCATTATGTCGTCGCCGTTCAGTATGGGCTTCACGTGGCGGAGCTCGGTGAGGTAGAGCTCCAAGTTTCGTCGGGCGTTCGGGTCATCGGTGGCTGTCGCGCACGCCTCGATGGACTCAACGGCGAGCTCTCGTAGTAGGTCCCAGACCTCGGCCCTGCGGACGCTCGGCTCGCCGAGTCGCGGGATGGCGCTCCTGACGGCGCCCACGTCCCGTACGACTTTCGTCCACGTCGTGTTCATATTGAGGCGAGAGACGAGCTCGTCGTAGTCGTCTCGAGCCCCAAAGACTGCTAGCGCCAGAAGGCGCAGTCTCGTCGGCGACCCTGACGCAGCCCTGGTCTTCTCCGCCAACGCGCTGTCGAAGGTCAGGGCCGGGTGTATCGCGGCGAGGACTCCGAGCTCGTCGGCGAGCCGCAATACCTCAACGCCTCGCGGCTCAGTGAAGATGCGCTCAAGCTCGTGGCGGACACGGTCGCCGCTTATCGTGTCGAGCCGACGCAGGTCGCGGTCGAGAAGCTTTCGGGTCTCGCTCTCCAGCTCGAATCCGAGGCGCCCGGCGTACCGCACGGCTCTGAGGATTCGGGTCGCGTCGTCGACGAAGCTGTTGTCGTGCAGGACCCGAATGAGCTTGTGATCAATGTCATGGCGTCCGTCATGGGGGTCCAGCACATGCCCCCACTTCGGTTCTGCCAGGGAGACAGCAACGGCATCGATGGTGAAGTCGCGGCGGGCTAGGTCGTCCTCGACCGGGGCCGGCGAGACTTTCGGCAGCGCGCCGGGGTGTTCATACACTTCGGTTCGCGACATCGCGACGTCGAACTCGACGTCATCGACTCGGAGCCTGGCGGTGCCGAACTGCGATTCAGACAGGACCTCGGCTTCGAGTCGTCCGGCGAGGGCCGAAGGGGAGCGTTCGTCGCCGCCCGCGATGACCACGTCCAGGTCGGTGGGCGTCCGGCCGATCAGGACGTCGCGGATTGTGCCGCCGACCAGGTAGAGATCGAAGCCAAGCTCGTTCGCGGCCCGCGATGCTCTGCGAAGCAAGCTGAACTGGGCCGGGTCGAGGTGGAGGTCTAGTTCACGGGCTGGGCCGTTCACAGGGACAGGGTACAGGGTACGGGGTAAGGGGTACAGACGAGAAGGGTTCGGGGTTCGGGGTTGGGAGGCTGCGGAGCCGGACGGGCGCATGCAATTGCGCCCCTACAAGCCTACGGGTCGCTGCTCAGGAGATGGAGGATGCTCGTTGTGCGGCGGCAGCTAGGGTTTTGAGGTATGAGCGCGCGCCAGTTTCTAGCCACGCCTGGAAGTTGGTCGAGATGAACCGCGCGCCGAGTCCTAAGTAGTGTTCGACGTTTGCTTCGTTGACGAGCGCGCCCGCTACCCGTCCAGCGGCGACGATTTGCCGGATGGCGGCGTCGACTGTCGTCAGCACTTCGGGCCGCGCCATCTCGCCGGGGTAGCCCATCGTTTGAGCCAGGTCGCCGGGTACTACGAAGAAGACGTCGACGTTGTCGACCGTGAGGATGTCAGCAAGATTGTTGACGGCCACGATGTCCTCGATCAGTATGATCGCCATGGTCTCGTCGTTGGCCTTTTGCATATAGCCGTCGACGCCTATGCCCTGACGACTGGTGTACGCGCCTCGCGAACCGATGGGGTGGAACTTGGAGCCGTCGACGACGGCGCGGGCTTCTTCGGCAGTGTTGACGTGCGGGACGACTACCGCCTGTGCCCCCTGGTCGAGGGTGCGGTAGATCACCCCGGGCAAGTTCAGATTCACTCGCGCCACCGACGTCATGCCCCACAGATCTGCGGCCCTGGTCATGTCGCGAATGTCGGCGAAGTCGATGGGGCCGTGCTCGGCCTCGATCCAGACGCCGTCGAAGCCGAAGGGACCGAAACGCTCGATCAGGTCGGACGTCAGCTCGCCCTGAACGACGGTGGCGAGCTCGCCGCGCTCGAGCTTGTGCTTGATCCTGTTTGGGCGAAGGTCGGGCATGGAAGTTCCTTGTAGGTTCGTGTCGGCGAGCGAATCCCTACCGCTCCAGATCCTTCGTCGAGACTCCTCAGGATGACAGGGTAAGGAGAAGGCTCCTCAGGATGACTAGAGAAGGTGGAGGTTCTTCAGGACGACAGGCTGGAGATGGCGACCCGATTATAGAAGCGAGGCTACAGGCAGTCAATCGAACAACAGCGCGGATGCGCCAGGGCAGGCACGGGGGCACTGCCCCTACGCACGGAGGCGAGGCAGCTACTCACCTAGATTCAGCCCGCTCTGCGGATATAACTTGCTATCGAGTAACTGCTCGGTTTTTGAGGGCCTTGCGGGAGCGCTAGGCAGGCACGGGGGCACTGCCCCTACGCATGCCGCAAGGCGAGTTGCGTTCATACGTTTCGTCCGCCCTGCGGATGTATGGTTGCTCACTTCAGCTTGCGGTTCTATCTAATTACCGGGGGTCAAATCCCCCCAACCCCCCTTTTCAAAGGGGGGACAGAGCCGGACCCCACGAGCGGTTCGGTGGGCTATCGAGTAACTGGTCACAACAGTTACTCACCTCGATTCGGTCCGCCCTGCGGACATAATTTGCTCTCAAGTAACTGCTCTTTCTTGAGGGACTCGCGGGCGTACCAGGTCAGGCACGGGGGCGCTGCCCCCAACGATGAAGGCAAGCCAGCTGCTTTCGTATATTCGGCCCGCCCTGCGGACGTAGAGTTGGTCACCAGGAGCGGAATAGAAAGCCCGCACGGCGGCGCTCTCTCAGGGTATGGCGTGGCACGAACTGGACACTGATTCTGGCGCCACGTAGGATTGGCGCGACTTTGGGAGACAAAGATTGGCTGACGAAGCGCAGTTTTGCGAGCGGTGCGGCTCGCCGCTCTCGAGGAAGACCATCGAGGGCAAGAAGCGCCAGGCGTGTCCGGCGTGTGGACATGTGGTCTTCCTCGACCCGAAGGTCGCGGCGGTCGTGCTCGTCAGCATGGACGGCAAGCTGGTTATGGTCCAACGTGGCATGGAGCCTGCCATCGGGCGATGGGCCTTCCCGTCGGGTTACGTAGACTGGGGTGAAGCCGTGGAGGACGCGGCGGTCCGTGAGGTGAAGGAGGAGACCGGTCTCGACGTTCGGCTCACCGGATTCGTCGGACTATACTCGCGGACGGGTAACACAGTCGTCCTTGCCGCCTACTCGGCCGAAGCGACGGGTGGACAACTCCAGGCAGGAGGCGATGCCTCCGAAACTGCGCTCTTCGATCTCGCCGCTCTTCCTGAATTGCCGTTTCCCCACGACGACCAGATACTGTCAGATTGGAGGAGATTCACCACAGAGAAACCAATATCTTAACTCCGTGCTCTCCGTGAGCTCTGTGGTTAATTCTCTTCTTCAGCCTCGCGGAAGATGCGGGTGAAGTCCTCGAAGGGGACGGTGTTGTCGACGTTCTGGCACTCCAGAGCGAAAGGGGAGGTTTCGCGGTCGGTGAATCTCCAGGCGGGCGGGTGGCTGAAGCTCCAGCGGCGTAGCGACCTGTAGTGCGGCGCCAGAAGCTCGTCGGTCTTTTCGCTGCGGGAGCCGCTGGGATATGCGAAGTGCTCCGGGATGAACCCCAGTCCACTTTCGTACTCGGTGCTCGACCCCTTGATCTCGGCTAACATGCTCGCGTCGCCTTTTTCCGAAAGGACTTCCTCCAGCTTTGGATGTGTGGCAGTGTGAGCGCCGATCTCCCAGCCGGCTTCTAGGAGCTCCTTAGCATTATCCCAGGTCAGGAACGGTTTGTAAACGACCCCCTCCGTTGAAGTGCGAATGCCAGCCGGCTTGCCCTGGGACGCCGCCGCGGTCGGCTCGCTGATGACGTAGCAGGTACCCGTCATGCCGAACTCCCTGAGCACGGGCATCGCGACCTCGAGAGTGTCGAGCCAGCCGTTGTCGAAGTGGAGCACGACGGGCCGCCGTGGCAAGGGCGATTCGCCTCCGAGCCAATCTACTAGCTGACTGGTCGAGACAACCTCCCAGCCCTCGTCGGCGATATACGAGACGTGGCGCTGGAACTCGGCCTCGCCGATCACTCCGGTCGCCTTGTCGGGCAGCGGCTCAGCCAGCTCCGGGTGACCTTCACGATACACGTGATGGTATACAAGGACCGGTACTTTTTGGCTCATCTCCCCTCCTACCCTAGCCTTTGCCCGCAGCTAGCAACTGACTCTGCGGCAGGCCACGTAAGCGACGCATACCGAGAATGGCGATGACGGCGAGAATGCCGAGTCCAGAGAACGCCAGTCCCCATTCATACGCTTCGGGCGCGAGATCGAGGACCCCACCGAAGACGATCGGCCCAACGACCCCTCCAGCCAGCCCCAGAAAAGCCTGCATAGCCATGGTCGAGCCGAGTTGGTCTCGGCTCGCAACCTCGGTTATGCCGGTCTGATAGATGGCGGAGTCGGCCGCCGTGGACCATCCGTAGACGACCCCGATCAGGACGATGACGCCCCAAGGCCAACCGACCGCCCAGCCGATTCCCCAGGAGCACGCCCCACTCAGAGCAAAGATCGCCGACGCTGACGTCGCTCGACCCATGCGGTCGGAGAGAAAGCCGCCCATCAGGGGTCCTACGGAGCCGCTGGCCAGGGCCAGGCCCGCTATCGTAGCCGCTACCGGCGCGGCATCGACGCGGTCGGCGCCGCCGGCGACCAAGACGGCGAGAAGGAACAGCGGAAACCATGTCCGGACGGCGTAGAGCTGCCACGCGTGAAGGGAGTACCCAAGAATCAGGTAGCGCACAGGCGGGTTTCGTAACGCCTTTAGGTCAAGCCTCCCGGTTGCGACACGACCGGCCACGGGCCGGGTACCACGTAGAAGGAAGACCGCGAGCGGAAGGCTGGCCGCCGAAATCAGGGAGACCGTGAGATAGGCGTCCCTCCACTCCATAACCGCCATCAGCGCCCCGGACAAGACTAACGAGGCGCTATTGGCGCCATACTGCGCGGTTACGAAGAGTCCCATAGAGGCGCCCCGTCCGTCGCCGCGGAAGCGCTCCGCTACGATTCGCAGACCCGGAACGTAGACGCCGACGAAGCCAACTCCAGCGATGCCGCGAAGGATGACGCCAGAAGCGATATTGTCAGCGATCAAAGGAAACAAGAGATGGGCGACCACTGAGACGGCGGCAGATCCGAGGAGGATGTTCCTCGGCGGTATCCTGTCTGTCAGCGGGACCAACAGCAACGCCGAGAGCGCGTATCCCGCCAGGTACGCCGAGAAAACCAGCCCAGCCTGCGTGTTGTTGAGCCCCCATTCGTCCTGGATAGTCGGTAAGGCGGCGACGTAGCTGGCGATCGGTATCAGGAGCACGAACAGCATCAGCGACATCAGAGCAAGCCAGAGATAGTCTCGGCGACCTTGACGGGGCAACGGGTCGCCGTTCGTCTCCTGCGAGCTCACCGGCTCTCAGCTATGCCGGCCAGGAGCTGTCGCGCTGGAAGCAGCCACGCCTCGTCCTGAGTCAGGGAAAGCACGTATTCGAGGTCGGCCCGCGCGGGCTGTAGGTCGTCGTTGAGGAGGTGTAGCTGGGCCCTCTCGAGGTAGAAGCGGGGCGAGTCAGGTTCGAGCTCGATGACCTTCGAGAAGTCCTCGATCGCGGAAAGCAGGTCGTCGCTATCGCGGCTGATGATCCCCCTGTGGTAGTACGCCTCCATCAGGTTGGGATCGAGCTGGACGGCCCTCGTGAAGTTCAGCAGGGCGTCGCGGGCCTCGTCGTTGGTGAAGTGAATGCGCCCTCGATAGTGATAGGCGATGGCCAGCTGAGAGTCGAGCTCGATGGCCCTTTCGAGATAGCCCAACGCCTGAGGATAGTCCCGTCGCGCGAAGTAAACGAACCCCCTGCCCGCATAAGCCAATGCCAGGTCTGGGTCGAGACGCAACGCCTCCTGGTATGCCTCGTCCGCGTCGGCCAGCTTGCCTTTCTCCTGGAGTTCGAGTCCTCGACTGTACTCGCTCAGCGCGGTGACCTGAGGGCCATCATCTCCACAAGAGACGGCGAGTATCAGGAGCGCAGCAGAAACCATCGCAGCGCCCCACGTCGCTGCAAGCCATCCGACCGCTCCGCTCACGCACGTCATAGGAGAGATTTTCACAACAAAACCTAAGTCTACGCGCCGCCCTCTACGAGTTCAACGAACCGAGGGGTGTCAGGGCGCCGTGTTATACTCGGGCGAACCTAGGAAAAGGGTCTGAACGGTGCCTGTCGTGGGCACACCTCAGTCGGTCGATTTAGGAAGAGAGGGGCTGCGAGCCTGGGTCGTTGACACGAGGCGACCCTAGATTCTTCGCCAGGCTCAGAATGACAGCCAAAGTGCCGTTCGGCTAGTTGTAAAGGAGAAGGCCATGCACAAGGTCGAGCAAGTGCGGCTGACCTCGTTGGCCAGCTGCGCGGGTTGAGCCTCCAAATTTAGTCCAGACGACCTGGCGCAGGTGCTGCGCCAGCTTCCGCCGGTAACCGACCCCGATCTTCTCGTTGGGGTATCGACCGGCGACGATGCGGCCGTCTACCGTCTGACCGACGAACTGGCGATCATCCAGACGGTGGACTTCTTCCCGCCGATCGTCGACGAGCCGTACCCCTTCGGCGAGATCGCGGTGGCCAACGCCCTCAGCGACGTGTACGCGATGGGCGGCAGGCCGCTGCTTGGCCTGAACATCGTCGCCTTTCCGGTGGACCTACCCAAAGAAATGCTCGGCGAAGTCTTGAAAGGTGGCGCCGCCAAGGCCGCCGAGGCCGGCGTGCTGGTGGTGGGCGGTCACACCATCGACGACAAGGAGCCGAAGTACGGTATGGCCGTGACCGGCGTCATAAAGCCGGGCGCACAGATCACGAACGCCGGGGCTAAAGCGGGTGACTCACTGGTGCTGACCAAGCCCATCGGCACGGGCATAATTACGACAGCGGGCAAGAACCAGCAGGTGACTCCACAGGTCCTCGACGGGGCTATCGAGAGCATGAGGGCACTCAATCACGCCGCTTCAGACGTGATGGTAGAGGTGGGCGTGGACTCCTGCGTCGACGTGACCGGCTTCGGCCTGATAGGTCATCTGCTGGGGATGCTTGAGGCCAGCGACCTTGCCGCTCGCATCTCACTCGCACAGGTCCCGGTGCTGGATGGCACGCGAGACCTGGTCGAGCGAGATGTCGCGCCTGGCGGCACGCGCCGCAACCTCCGCTCCGCCGACCGCCACGTGGTCTGGGGTGCGGCCGATGACGAACCGGCCCGTCTGCTCCTCTGCGATGCGCAGACCTCCGGCGGGCTGCTCATTGCGGTCTCGCCAAAAAAGCGAGAGACGCTCGTCCGCGAGCTGGTCGACGGTGGCGTGGAGACAGTCGCGGTCATTGGCGAGACTCTCGACCGCGACGCTCTCGGTGGCAAGCGTATCGAGGTTGCGGCCTAGTCCGAATGGCGTGAAACCGTGTAAGCTGGCTGGACCAAAGAGCCCTCATCTCCCAGAGAGGCTCGGGATCTTTGACAATCTTCTCCCAGAGACGGGAGAAGAGGTAGGACTCCGCTTCCTGTTCATCCTTCAGGCTGCGTATGCCTGTCTGCATGGATGATTCTGTCGCCAGCTCTTTCCTAAACGAAAAGTTCTCGGCGGACGTGTGCGTCATTTGAACCACGGGAAGGCATCACGACTCTCATTGGCGCTTTGCAGCGCCTTGCTTGGACTCGCGGTCTTCTCGTGCTCAGAGCGCTCTGACGAAGGCGCCGCATCGGCGCAGCAACCTCCGACCGCCAGCCCCACCTTCGTACAACCCTCCCCTACCGAGGCGAGTCTTACGGCGTCGGTCGCCTCGCAAGCGGACGTCCTGGCGAGCGCGACAGTGGCAGTGTTGATCACCCCTAGTCTGAGCCCGACTCGGGTCGCAGACGCATTGCTCACTCCAACACCGAGCCCGCAAGCTGCCGACACAGCCCTGTCCACCGCGTCGCCGACGCCGACCAAGGTAGCCCAACCGAGTTCTACCCCATCGCCCCCGATAACGCCGACTCCGGCGGCCACGGCAACGACCAGTCCCACCGATACGGCGACGCCTACTATTTCGCCCACCGGCACTCCGACGCCAACACCCTCTCCCCGGCCTACCGCCACACCTACACCGACGGCCACGCCAACTGCAACACCCACGCCGACGGTAACGCCGACACCGACCGCGACACCCGAAGGCGTACCAGACGTGCAGATTACCTGTATCTTCTTTGACGGCGTCGAGTCGCGACAGGAGCCCGACGAATATGTCGAGATCGTCAACCTAGGCGGTGCAGCGCAGGACCTGGAGGGGTGGACGCTGGTGGACATACCGGACGATGGACCGGTCTTCGAGTTTCCCGGATTCGACCTGGGACCCGAGCAGAAAATTCGGGTCTACACAAACGAAGTCCACGCAGATTCCGGTGGATTCAGCTTCGGGCGCGGTTCGGCGATCTGGAGCAATTCCGACCCCGACGCGGCAGGGCTTTTCAACGCCGACGGGGAGCTGGTGTCGACCAAGACCTACCCGCCTGCATGCCAGTGACCTGCTTCCGGCTGGCGGCCCCCGGCTCTATCTGTTATTTTCTTCGGCGCCGGCCAAGATGTGAGCGCTGAACCATGGCGGAGGGCATGAAAGACCGAATCGCTACGATGGTGACCAAGGCCCTGAAGGAGGCCCAGAAAAAGGGGCTGCTGCCCGACGCCGCCGCAGAGGACCTTGGTATCGACCGTCCCCAGGACCTGGATCACGGCGACTTCGCATCAAGCCTTCCGCTTAAGCTGGCGCGAACGATGCGCATGAACCCGATGGCCATCGCGGAGCAACTGGTGTTCCAGATCCCGAACGGAGGCGACTTAGCCGACGTCTCGGCAGCCCCACCCGGCTTCATCAACTTTACCCTGAGCCAGGAGTGGATTACCGCTCAAGTCGAGCTGATACGTCAGGCCGGCGACAGCTACGGCAATACGGATATCGGAGAGAGCAAGCGAGTCCAAGTCGAGTTCGTCAGCGTCAACCCGACCGGGCCTATCCACGTGGGGCACGCGAGAGGGGCGGTCTTCGGCAGCGCCCTGGCGCAGGTCCTCGAAGCGGCGGGCTATAAGGTCGAGCGTGAGTACTATCTGAACGATGCCGGCAACCAGATCGAACAGTTCAACCTGAGCCTCTACGCCCGCTACCGACAGGAGCTGGGTGAAGACACCGAGCT
The DNA here is from genome assembly GCA_965248605.1 of Dehalococcoidia bacterium. Lineage (GTDB taxonomy): Bacteria > Chloroflexota > Dehalococcoidia > Lucifugimonadales > CAUZJF01 > CAUZJF01. Next base: position 2,328,141 of record CBDFJV010000007.1, on the reverse strand, counting down.
ACCCGAGGACGGCTACGTCGGCGATTACATGGTCGACCTAGCCCGCGATATCAAGGCCGCCGAAGGCGACAGGTTCGCGGCCATGACGGAGGCGGACGCCGTACGCGAGCTCGGTGAGCTCGGCCTGAAGGCGATGGTCGACGCTATCCGCGACGACATGGCAAGGCTGCGCGTCAACTACGACGTGTGGTTCAGCGAGCGGAGCCTCTACACCAGTGGCAAGTACGATCATGTGATGGGCCTGCTTCGCGACGGAGGGTTTCTAATAGAGCGGGACGGCGCCACCTGGTTCAAGTCTAAGGCGTTGGGCGACAACGAAGACCGCGTCATGGTGCGCGGTACCGGCGCTCCGACATACCTGGCCAGCGATGCTCCCTACCACTACGACAAGCTCTTCGAGAGGAAGTTCGACAAGGTCATCGATGTGTGGGGCGCCGACCATCAGGGGCAGGTCCTTTCGATGAAGGCCCTGGTGCGGGCCCTGGGCGCAGATCCGGAACGGGTCACGTTGCTGATATACCAGCTGGTAACCCTAAAACGCGGCGATAAGGCGGTAAGGCTGTCCAAGCGGGCCGGGGAGATAGCGACTCTCCGGGAGTTGGTCGACGAAGTCGGGCCTGACGCCTGTCGCTTTGTCTTCCTTTCCCGTGCTCCCGATACGCAAATGGAGTTCGATCTCGAGCTGGCGACGCAGGAGTCCTCCGAGAACCCCGTCTACTATGTCCAGTACGCCCACGCGCGCATAGCAGGTATTCTCCGCGAGGCCGCCAAGCGTGAGATCGACCACACGGACGGCGACGTTTCGCTCTTGAATCACGAAGCGGAGCTGACGTTGGTACGGAAGATGCTGGAGTTTCCGGAGCTGGTGGAGATGATGGCGGAGAATCTCGAGCCCCACCACCTCCCTCACTACTCGATCGAATTAGCCACGACTCTTCAGAGATTCTACGAGCAGTGCCGCGTGGTCTCGAGCAAGCCGGAAGATGAAGGGATCACCAAAGCTCGGCTGAATCTGGTCGACGCCGCCAGAATCGTGCTGGCTCGCTGCCTCGGCCTGATGCTGATGGACGCGCCGGAGAGAATGTAGAGAGGCAGCGTAGTATAAGCCCGAATCCACCGAAGGACACCGATGGACGGCGTGAGGGCAGCGGAAGGGGGTGGGTGAGGGAGCTACAGGGGGGATGGCCTGGGGTCTTGGGGTAGATGGGAGGCCGGCGGCCGGTCTTCAGTCGCCGCACAGGGCCCCTAAGGCCCTATGCGGGAGTTGCGATGCGCGGGAAGGCGAGAGGATACGCAGCAGGGGACTCTCGCGACCGGGGTGGCGCGAGATTGCGGGGACGTTGGGTCAGTTGCAGGCTGGCTGTCAGGCCGGGAACGGAATGGCTTGCAGCCGGGCCAAGGCGCGACTGAACTGGGTTTCCCAAGGCCAGCGCCGGGGGAGATGCAAAGTGAGGCGGCGCGCCGAGCGGGTGATCCGTCCCACCAGAGCGAAGACCCGCCGCCTGAGGGTCTTGGTGATCACGGTCCGCTCGCCCAGACCAATCCGCGCCGTCCAGCGGGCCAGGTTATGCGCCATCACCTGGACCGCCAGCCAGGCGCCGTTGGCGGCGAAGCGCGCCGACGGCATGTGGTTCAGCCCGACGCCGTACTTGAGGTCGCGTATGGCGTTCTCGACCTCGGCGTGGCGGCGATGATCGGCCTCCAGTTCCAGCGTCTCCCCATCGCGGTCGGTGATGAAGGCGTGATAGCTGTATCTGGCGAAGAGGGCGAGCTGGGAACCGGGCGTCGGCTTCACCCGCCGGACAATGAGCCGCACCGGCGCGGCGTCCGGCTTGGTCTGGAACGGGGTGTAAGTCGTCTCGGCGACATCGGCGGCGCCGTCCGTCCAGTAGGGAATGGGAGTCCAGTCCTCCTGTGGTATCGCCTCGATCAGGTCCCGCAGGCTGGCGCGCTGGCGGATGGTGATAGAGAAGCGGACATCCATTTCCCGGCAGGCGGCAACGACAGTGTGGGCGTAGAAGCCGCTGTCGGCCCGCACCGTGAGTTGTCCCCTGGCCCCGCCGTAGCGCACCCGCCCCACCGTCTCACGCAGGAAGTGGGCGGCGCCACGGGCGGTGTTGGCCCGGCCCTCGCGCAGCCGGGACATCAGCACCTCGCCGGTGCCGGCGGCAATGGCCAGCAGCGGGTGATAGCCGCGGGCGCCGGTATAGCCGTGGTGGCGCGCTCCCTCCTTGGCCAGTCCATAGGTCTCGCAGATGGTCGAGTCCAGGTCGATGGTCAGGGGCGAGTCGCCGGGTCCGGCCCCAGCGGCCCAGGCCCGGGCCAACAACTGGCGGCTCACGCGGTCGAGTTGACGGACATGCCCCCACCGGAAGCTGCGCAGGAAGGTCCCCAGGGTGGATGGCGCCTTGACCACGCAGCCTAGAACACCGACCGTCCCACCAGCGCGCAGCGCATCGGCGTCGTCGATGCAGTCGCCGCCTGCCAGCGCGGAAGCGACCAGCGTCAGCATCTTGTCCCCAGTGTTCGCCCGTCCCGGCGCTCCGCCGAGGTCAAGGTGATGGTCGACGAGTTCCCGCAGGCCCAGGTGCCGGGCTAGGGTGGCCGGCAGGAGCAGGCCGGCATTGGCCACCAGGCGATGGTCGTCAAAGACGATGCGGATACGGTCGGGTTTGTTCTGTGGCAGCATCTATTGGGTGCTCCTTGTTTCCGGGCAGGTTTCTGTTCCAAAATCATTATCCCAGATTCAGAGGAGCACCCGCTGGCTTCTTCAAGGGCTGTCCCCAAGGACGTCCTTCGGTGGATTCGGGATAAGGTAAGGTGCTGGGTAAGGGGGAGGGGGTTGGAAACTATAGGCTCGCAGAATCGGGGCAGACTGTGGAGAGTCTAGCCGGGGTGGCCTGTAATCGCGAATCGGAGGTTTTTAGTACTGACCACGCTGTACCCAATCTAAGCCTTTTTCCTCGATTTGCTCCACGGCCGACTCTATAGTCGACATTGGTACTTGTGGAAATCTCTCGATCAACTCGTCGAGCGGATCGTACGGCCCTCCGAACATGTATTGATATCCGCCTTCACCCGAGTCGTAAGGTACACCTTGAGCCGGAATTTCGTAGTTTTCGTGAAACCAATCGATTAGATCCTCGACTGTTACATCGCGATCTCGCAGGCGGGTCGAAGAACCCATCGAGTCCAACATCGACCTAACGGCTGAGACCAAATCTCGCGTGATGCGCGAAGATCGATCGGTATCACGGTCAAGGAACCCGTGAGCAAGTTTAGACCGTTGGACGCTCGCTTTGTTCATCGTTTCGTATGTAGACTTGCTCACAAGTCCCAACGAATAGGCTGTCCGCGCCAGTCCGAGACCGGCGATCTTTTGTTTTTTTCTTCTGGCCTGGGAGAGCTTTCGTCGCAAGGTTGATTCGGCTACTGCCCATGCCGTGAGCAGCGCTGCAGTGTTCATGTCGTTCCGCAGTAGGGTCTCGACCTCAGATAGAAGCCGTCGTACGTCCCCTTCTGGTAACTCCTCGCCTCCTACGACAGGTTCAACACGCGGGTTGGTGACTACGACCTCGAAACGCCAGCCCGGATGCGCCTGCACCGCTTCCGCGATCTGAGAGAGCCGCGCATCGCCTTCAAGGCTTTCTCTTGATTTGACCTCGATAACGACGGTGTCCGTTTTCGAGCGGGCGATCAGATCAGGCCTGAAACCGCCAAGAAACCCCGTAGTGATATCAGGACTGTATTCAACTACATATCCCTTCCGTTCATACTCCCGTGCGACTTCGCGGATCTTCGCTGCTTCCGTCTCCTTTATTTCCTTCTTCACAGCAGCTCCTCGTGTGACGGCTGATGCAACATTCTGATCCAAAGGAAGTCATCGCCCTTAGCTAGCTTAAGCGCGACCTCTGGAGAAACTCCCTTGATTCGAAAGGCGCCGTCAAGTCTGCTTTTTCGACTTGAAACGTCCGCAACCAACGAATCGTCGACGTATGCCACACCAACCAAAGCATCCTGTATGGGTTTGATGTAGTTATCAACATCTCCACTCGGACCATCGAAAAAGTAGGTAATCTTCAACGAAACCTCATAGTCGACGGGATCCTTTTCCGGTGGCCAGACACTCTCGGCGGCTCGCCGCACCCGCTGCTTCCAAGCCTTGAGACGTGGTCTGCTACGGGTCTGCGTAGACACGGGGGGGCCGTCTAGCGTGAACTCGAAAGTGATCACCCGCAAGAAACTACTATCAAAGTTGCCATTGAATGGGTCGGACACTTCACAGCGTCTCTGTTTCCAACCGCAAATCTTACAAAAGAGCAGCTGTTGATGACAGAAACTGACATTGGGGTCTTCATACCGTCGATGGCCGGGCAGGAAGTTCCGGTTGACATAGCTAGTACGTGTTAAATACCTCTCGGGTGGCGTCGCGAATTAGCGTCGGGCTTGGGCGTTGATGAACTCTACTATGTCGGCGGTCAGCGTGCCGACGGGAAAAACGCCGTCTACGCCGATTTCTTGTAGAGGCTTCACGTCAGCGTCTGGGATAGTGCCCCCTACTACGAGAAGAACCCGCTCTTTGACTCCCCGAGTCTCTAGGGCTTTGACGACCTTGGACATTAGGCGAATGTGGGCCCCGGAGAGGAGGCTGATCCCGACAACGTCTACGTCCTCCTCTTGGGCGGCAGCCGCGACGGCATCGGGTGTTAGCCGCATGCCCAGGTAGACTACCTCCATGCCGGCGTCTCTCAAGGCCCTGGCGATGATCTTGAGCCCTCTGTCGTGTCCGTCAAGGCCGACCTTGCCCACCGCCACCCTGATGGGCCAGTCTTTTTGGCTCATCTGGAAATCAGACCCATGGCGTCAGAAAACCCCGGGGTCGGTGTGCTCGCCGTAGACCTCGCGCAGGACTCCCATCACCTCCCCTTCAGTAGCGCTGGCCTTGGCGGCGGCCAGCACGGCAGGGAAGAGGTTCTCGTCGGTCTCCGCGCCCCTCTTTATGTCGTCCAGGGCCTTATCTACCTCGACGCTGCTGCGGGAGCGCCTGGCCTCCTTCAACCTGTCGAGCTGACGGTCCTCCTCGGCGGTATCGAAGTCGAAGACTTCCAGGGGCTGGGCCGTCTCGGGCCGGTACTCGTTTAGCCCGACGACCACTTGGTCTTTCCGCTCGACGGCCTGCTGGTACTCGAAGGACGTGTTGGCGATCTCCCGTTCGATATAGCCCGATTCGATAGCTGTTAGCATCCCCTTGCGCATGCTCCCGTGCCCCATCTCTTCGATCTTGTCGATGTACGCCTGGGCGCGCTCCTCGACAGCGTCGGTAAGGGACTCGACGTAGAACGAGCCGCCCAAGGGGTCGACAGTGTTGGCTACGCCGGTCTCGTGAGCGATGACGAGCTGCGTCGCAAGGGAGACCTTCATGGCGTCCTCTGAAGGGATGTCGTAGGCCTCGTCGTAGCCGCTCACGTGAAGAGACTGGGTCCCGCCCAGGACCGCGGCCAGCGCCTGGAGGGCGCCCCTGGTGATGTTGTTCTTGGGGTCCTCGCGCACTAGGGTCGAGCCCAGGGTCTGGGTGTGGAAGCGCATTCGCATCGATTCGGGACGCTTCGCCTCGTAGCGGGTCTTCACGATGCGCGCCCACATCCGCCTGGCGGCCCGGAATTTCGCCACCTCCTCGAACAGGTCGTTGTGACAGCCGAAGAAGTAGGACAAGCGTGGCGCGAACCGGTCGACGTCCAGGCCGCGCTCGATGGCCGACTCCGTGTAAGCCATCCCTTGTGCTAGGGTGAACGCCAGCTCCTGCACCGCGTCGGCGCCTGCCTCTCGGGTGTGATAGCCGGAGATGGACACGGTATACCAGTTGGGGACATGCTCGGTACAGAACTCGATGACGTCGGTGGTCAACTTCAGGGACGGCCCCGGCGGCAAGGCGAAGGTCTTCTGTCCGTGGAACTCCTTCAGCGAATCGTTCTGGACCGTCCCTCGCAGGGCGCTCCACGGCACCCCGCGGGACTCGGCGGTCCCTAAGAACATGGCCAGCAGCACGATAGCCGGGTGATTGATCGTAAAGGAAATGCCCACGTTGTCGAGCGGTATCGCGTCGAACAGCTCGTCGACGTCGCGGATCGTATCGACGGCCACCCCGACGCGGCCGACCTCACCGTCGGCCAGCTCATGGTCGGAGTCGTAGCCTGTGAGGGTGGGATGGTCGAAATCGGTGCTCAGCCCTGTCTGGCCGTGGTCCAGAAGAAAGCGAAAGCGCTGGTTGGTCGAGCGGGCCGTGCCGAAGCCAGCGATCTGCCTGCGCGTCCAGGGCCTGCTGCGGTACATCGACGGGTACGCACCCCGCGTGAAGGGCGGTGCGCCCGGAAAGCCCAGGTCCGCCTCGTAGTCGAGGTCCCTGACGTCTTGTGGTGTGTAGAGACGGCCAACCTCGATTCCAGATAAGGTCGTGAAGGTCTCGCGACTCTCAGGCGTCCGGTCCAGTGCAGGTCGAAGGTCTGCAGACTCCCAGTCCTGCCGTCGCTTTCGGAGCCTGCCGACATGCTCCTTGTCGTAGAGCTCCATGGTTCCCCTGTTCCTGGTCGGTCTACGCCTGGCCGGCGGATTCGAGGTTGCCCGGCCGTTTGTAACGCAGGGTCTTCTCGATGTAGCTTTCGCAGAGCTCTGAGATAAGCTTCGTATGGCGGTCCTTGACCTCACCCCTGACCTTGCCTGGCACGCCGACTACCAGAGAGCGGGGCGGGACCTTCACGAAATCGGCGACGACCGCGCCCGACGCCACCAGGCTGTCTTCACCGATCTCGACGCCCTCGTTTACGGTAGCGCCGCTTCCAAGGAGCACCCGATCGCCTATGCTCTTGGCGTGGCACAGGACCATGTGTCCGATTACCACCCGTTCTCCGATGACCACGTCGGCATCACCGTGGAGCACCGAGTTGTCCTGGATGGACGTGTGCTTCCCGATGGTCATCTTCCCCATGTCCGCCCTGATTACCACCCCTGGCCAGATCGAGGCACCCTCGCCAACCTCCACGTCGCCGATAACGTACGCGGCCTCGCTGACGAAGGCCGTGGGATGGACGCGGGGCGAGGCCCCGTCGAGGCTTCTGAGCACGGTAAGAACCTCACCGCCGACCCCTCTTCGCGACGCCGAGAGGGGAGGTGCTGCTGTTGCGTTGGCTTGGGGTCGGGTCAGTCTAACATAGCGCCAGTACTCCAATTCACCTCCGCGGGGGTTTGACCCAACACAAACGTAAGGGCAGACCTGTGTGTCTGCCCACGCCCTCCCGTCCCCGGCGTAGTCCTCTATTTATCACGGCGCCATCCGCCGGGCTGCGCCATCGCGTATTAGACGTGAACGCGGTATGTTATCCTAGCCGCCGTCCCCGAGGTCTAGGACCGCAGAGAGGTTGGTGCCCTAAAGTGCAGATGGGCGGAAGACACCTGGCGCTTACGGTGGCTGCCGGCGTGGCCTTTATCGCCGTTGCGTGCTCGTCTGGCGCGGAGCCGACGGCAACACCTGCGCCGACTTCGACTCCAGTCTCGACTCCGGAGCCCGAGCCCACCGCCACGCCTGAGCCGACGCCCGAGCCCACATCGGAGCCCGATGACCTACTCTTCCGGTACACCTCCGCCATACGGATGGTCGAGATCGGCCAGTACGAGGAGGCGATCCCGCGGCTCGATATAGTGATTCGATTCCTCCCTACGCTCGCGCAGGCTTACTACGGACGCGGAGTCGCCTTCATTAACCAGGAGCAGACGCAGGAGGAGCTAGGGCTCGCGGACCTGAACAAGGCCATCGAACTGAAAGCCGACTACGCCGAGGCCTACCACGAGCGCGGAGCGCTGCTCCTGAAGCAGAATAAGACCGACTCCGGCACCGCCGATCTACGTCAGGCCCTTGATCTGTACGAGGCCGACGACAATGAGGCAGGCGCGGCTGAAGTCAGGCGACTTCTGGGCGGCTCCTAGCCCCAGGGCAGACGCCCCTACGGCCGTTTGCGGCGAACCTGTCCCCTGTACCCCACACCCTAACCCCTAACCCCCTTCCGGTACATGTACATCAGCCCTTGATGGCGCCGGGCTCCGGTTAGTCTTACATCCTCGAACTCCGGCGACCAGAGCCTTTTCATTTCACGAGTAATTTCGTTGTCGGGCAGGCTCGGGAACCGGCGGTAGACATCGAGGCACTGCTCTTGCAGATGGCCGTCTCTCGTCAAGCCCGCCTGAGCGTGGATGAAGGGCAGTACCGCGTTTACGGCGATCTCCTTTGCCCTTGTCGTGCCGACGTACGGCGGAGCTATAAGCCCCTCGATCAGGTCGGTAGGCCTGCCAGCGGCCATCAGGTCCGTCAGGCCCTCCGGCAGCCTCTGGTCGAGGTAGCGGTCGAAGAGATGCGCCGCTCCCAGGATGCGTCGCGCCGGATGGTTGGCCGGCCTCACCCGGAAGGTGTGCCACAGGGCCGCCGGGACCTTCTTTCTCGTGGGCAGCCTCGGCAGGACGTCGCTCATCCGCCGCAGTTCGGCCTGTCCGGCGTACGCGGCGAGGCCCGCGGCATCGAGAAGCATCGCTTTTAGCGCCAGCAGCCGTGTCGAGGCTGGCTCCCAAGCGACCTCGCGGAGCAGCGCCATGGGAACGGCTTGGGCCAGTGCCCGAAAGGGCTTGCGGTTCGAAGCGTATCCCAGCGCGTCCATGATGGCCTCGTACAGCAGTTGCTCGCCGTCGGACGACCCCATCTGGATAGCGAAGCCCCTGCTCCTGCCAAACAGTCGAAGATCGCCCGCCCGGTCCAGTAACGGTCCAATCTCGTCGCGCCCTCGGCCACGGAGGACAGACGGCCGGTCGCGGCGAGGGCTCCCGGTGGTCCCGTCACGGCCGGCCAGCGACACCACGGGCACTACCATGTTCGATTGCTGCGGTGAGGCATCGACGCGTGAGCGGAGAACGACGTGAAGGACAACGCCGTTGTAGTTGGGATCGGTGTGGTGACCGTGGCGGCGCCAGTCGCCGGCGTCTACGTGGAGCTCGACGTCGCCTCTCAGCAGCTCGCCGTCGTCGGTCTCGAGGACGCTGTCCTTGAAATCCGGCCCGGCTCGACCGTTAGGCCGGCCGGGGTAGAGCACCCGGAACTGTCGGCCGTCCTCGGCCGTCAGGTCGGCTCCGAGGAGGTCGGCGTCGAGCCAGAGTTTCGCCAGAGCCCGCTCAGACTGCCTTGGTGGATGGGGTTCTGTGAGCATAGCACCAGAGTGGAGTTAGCCGACGCGAACTGTGTTCATATCGATACATATTGTACCATATCGTTACTCATATTCAGCCTGCCGCGCCGCCTTTCCAGGATGAAACGCGTTACTGTGGCGCCCGTCAGCGACCGCTGATGATATCCTTAAGAAAAGCCAAGACAGGAGGTCCGAGAGAGTGGGAATAGACCCGAACAAACTACGACTGACGGGCGAGAACTCTTTCCTTAGGCTCGGCGACGGAGAAGGCGACGAGTCGACTGCGCAGAACAGCCACTGGCGCATTCACGTGTCGCCAAAAGGGGTCGGACACGCCCTTTTTACCAAGAGCGAGTTCACAGACGGCGAGCCGAGGATTTATGCGGACAACATCGCGCTGGCGCGCTGGCTGCAGGAAGGCATCATGGCGTCTATGGGCTCGGACTATTCCGGCGAGAACATTTCCATCATCGAGGCCGACTTCTGGAAGCTGGGCGACGCGATGACCTTCTGGACCGAGTACATCGAGTCGGCCGACGAGAAGATATCACTGACCTGGTACGACTTCGACGAGGCCATCGCCATCGCCAACGCCCCGGGAGAGAACCCGGGCCAGCCCCACGGGCTATACAACGTCATCGTCCCGGCCCGGCGCGCTCAGATGACCGTAAACGGCGAAGCCGCCGCCGGCAAGGCCCTCCCCCGCGACATCTTCGGCCGGCCGGGCAGCACCTGCTGCCTCGCGCTGTCCGAGACGTGGCTCATCCCGCACGACCACGAGTGGGCCAAGGAGTAAGATTTCACCACAGAGGACACAGAGACCACAGAGTTTTCAGTAATTAATTCTGATCCTCTGTGGGCTCTGTGATCTCCGTGGTTAGTTCTTCCGGCGCTGGGACGCGACCCACTTGCGCTTCTGCTCCTGGCGAACCTTGGCGTCGGGCGGCACGAATCGCCGGTTGAAGGTGGCTCGATACTCCTCGAAGGTACCTTCTTGGATGGCGTCCCTCATCTCGGCCATCAGTCGGAGGACGAACCGCAGATTGTGTATAGTCGCCAGCCGGTAGGCCAGTAGTTCGCCGGCACGGAAAAGGTGGTGGACGTACGCTGCTGGGAAGGTGCACGTATAGCAGTCGCAGTCCTCTTCGATAGGAGACTCCTGCTCACGATGGGCTGCCTTGTCGACGTTGAGACGACCGGTCCGGACAAACAGCGCGCCGTTGCGCGCAATGCGGGTCGGGAGCACGCAATCGAACATGTCGATGCCTCGCGCGACGCATTCGACAAGGTCTTCCGGAGAACCGACGCCCATGAGATAGCGCGGCGCGTCGGCTGGCAGTAGCCGCGTAGCAAGCTCGGTCGTCGTGTACATCTCGTCTTTCGGCTCGCCCACGCTGAGGCCGCCAATGGCGTAGCCTGGGAACCCGATTCCCGTGATGGCTGACGCCGAGCGCTCCCTCAGCTCGGGCGACGTGCCCCCCTGCACTATTCCGAAAAGGTGCTGGTCTTCCCTCGTCTTCGATCTTAGTGAACGTTCGGCCCACCGCGCCGTCTGCTCGACCGCCTTATCGACGTCCTGCGGCTCGGAGCCCGACGGCAGGCAGACATCCAGAGGCATGATCACGTCAGCGCCGAGCCCCTCCTGGTGTTGGATGGCGGCTTCGGGCGTAAAGGTATGAAGGCTACCATCGAGGTGGGACTTGAAGACGATGGCGTCGTCCGTGATTTCGCGCAGGTGCTCGAGGCTGAACCCCTGGAAGCCCCCGCTGTCCGTCAGGACCGGGCCGTCCCACCTCATGAAGCCGTGCAGCCCGCCGAGCTTGCGTACCGTGTCGACACCGGGGCGAAGGTAGAGGTGGTACGTGTTGGCCAGCACGATGTCCGACCCGATGGAGCGCAGGTCGGCCGGGTCCAGGGCCTTCACCGAGCCTTGGGTGGCAACCGGCATGAAAGCGGGCGTCGGTACGTCGCCGTGGGCCGTGTGGAGCACGCCGGCCCGAGCGGACCCGTCGGTCTTTTCAAGGGTGAAGATGGACAAGCGATGGTTCCTGAAGAGTAAAACTTAGCTCCAAAACGTAAAACGTGAAGCGTAACAACTCTTCTTACTTTTCACGTTTCACGTCTTATGCCTCACGCATTACGTTCCTCAAGATGCGATTCCCTGGACCAGTACCCTTGCGCCCATAACGAAGAGCAGGCCAGTCAGCAGCCGCAGTATCCATAGGGCTTTGACCGTGGCGGCCAGGCGGGCTCCGAGCTGGCTGCCGACCACCAGGCCTATTCCAGCCCAAACGAAAGTGGGGTACCAGTCGACGTGGCCCAGGTAAGCGTGGACGGCCGCGCCGGCCGTTGCGTAGATCGATAGGGCGAAGACAGACGTGGCGACGGCGACCCGAACCGGAAAGCCGAAGGCCCTAACGAGCACCGGGGTCCTGATGAATCCACCTCCGGTACCGAAGAACGCGGCCAGGAATCCAACTCCCAGGTTCAACATCGCCGCCAGGGCTTCGTTGAACTCGTAGTCGAACTCCTGCCCTCGGCCCGTGGTCAAGTGCCTTTTCCTGACCGCCGATTGCATTGTGTGTCTGGGACTCTCCGTTTGACGACGTGGCAAAAGCATGTAGACGGCCAGGCTCACGAGTAGCAGGCCGAACAGCACCCTGAAGGCGTTGGGGTCGAAGGCCTCGACCACGAAGGGGGCTGCAATCGAGCCGGGCAACGCCGCGATGCCGAAGAGTAGCCCGCTGCGGCGGTCGATCAGTCCTTCGCGTCGGTATGCGGCTGTTCCGGCGAAGCTGTTGATGGCGACAAGTGTCAGTGAAGTGCCGGCGACTGCGGCGGGCTCGAGATCGGAGAAGAGGAGTAGCAGAGGGACGAGTATGATGCCTCCGCCAGTCCCAACGAGAACGCTGAACGTGCCCGTCCCCAGTCCCAGTGCGGCAAGCAACAGCGTCTCTTCCATTGACGGGGGCCCGCGAGTCAGCCGCGCAGGCCGGCGACCACCTTGCGGACGAGAGTCTCGGGCACGTCGCTCTTCGTCACCGCTCGACCTATGCCGTCGAGCAGGACCCAATGGATAACGCCGCCTACGGTTTTTTTGTCGACGGCCATGGCCGCGTGTATGGCGTCGGCGTCCAGGTCGTGATATTGGACCGGCAGACCGTAGTTCACGAGGACGTCCCGTTGTCGGTCCACTTCCTGGGCTGTAAGAAAGCCCGACTCGTTGCTGATCATCGCCGCGCCCATCATGCCAATGCTGACCGCTTCGCCGTGCAGGTAGCGGTCGTAGCCCCCAGCGGCCTCGATCCCGTGGCCGATCGTGTGACCGTAGTTGAGGAGTATGCGGCGCCCGGCAGACTCTTTTTCATCACCGGAGACCACTCCGGCCTTCACGCGGACGCTCCGGCGTATCACCTCCGTCAGCGCGTTCCGGTCGCGGGAGAGGATGGTGTCGCGCTCCGCCTCGAAGATCTCCAGGAGACCCTCATCCAGAATCAAGCCGTGCTTGATTGCCTCGGCCCACCCGGTGGTTAGCTGCCTGGGCGGCAGGCTCTCCAGTACCTCCGCGTCCTCGAGCACGAACTCGGGCTGGTAGATGGACCCTACCAGGTTCTTGCCCTCAGGCAGGTCGACGGCCGTCTTGCCGCCGATGGCCGCATCCATCATCGCTAAAAGAGACGTGGGAACGTGACAGAGGCGCATTCCGCGAAGGAAAGTCGCCGCCACGAATCCGGCCAGGTCGCCGACCACGCCGCCTCCGACGGCGGCGATGAGGTGGCCACGTTCGGCCCTCAGGCCAGCCAGCCATGCGTAGACCTGTCCGACCATCTCCAGGTTTTTGCTTCGCTCCCCGGACGGCATCACGAAGAGGTGGCAGGGAACACCAGCGGCCTCGAGCGATACCTGGGCCTTCCGCCCGTGGGCTCGCGCGCCATCGTCGGTAATGACGTAGGCGGTGCCCGGGTCAATGGTCCGTTTGGCCCTCTCTCCTAGCTCGCCGAGAAGCCCCCAACCGACCCATATCGGGTACTGTCCGGACGACGCCGAGACCACGGCGGCGCGGTCGCCGGTCTCGGTCGACCCACCGGAGCCCATGTGGTCGGCCAGCATTCGCCATGCTCTGACGACCTCGTCGGCAACCTCGCTGGGCGTCAGGAGGTCCGTGCTCACAGTCCAATGGGCCTGGGCGTAGTGGGGCTGGCGGTCGGCCTTGAGGGCACTGATACGTATCAGCGGATCGTCGTCGACGAGCATCGGCCGGACAATCGGCCCGGCCGAGTCGTCCCGCTCCCTGGAGAGCCTGCGGTGAATCGTTTCGGGCCGGGCCTCCAGGCACACCACGACACCAGAGCTCTCCATGACGCGCCTGTTGCGTTCGTCCATCACGATGCCGCCGCCAGTGGAGACGACCTGCCGGTCACCCTCGGCCACGATGGAGAGCGCCTCACGCTCCATCTCTCGAAATCGCGGCTCGCCGTCGGAGCGGAAGACATCCTCGATGGACCTCCCAGCCGCCCGGACGATCTCGTCGTCAGTGTCGACGAGCCGCCAGCCCATGCGGTCCGCAACGAAGCGGCTCACGGTAGTCTTGCCGGTCCCGGAGAAACCGGTGATGTAGATGTTCGACGGGTTCAAGTCGCTCTCTCGCCGTCCGCGCGGTCATGCGTGCGGACCAGGCTGATGGATGCTTCGATGGGAGCGCTAGGCGGTCTGGGCCGAGAGCGCCTTCTCGGCGGCATGAAACATGACCTGGACCGGCGCTTCTCGCTCCGTCCAAAGCTCGAAGGACGCCGCTCCCTGGTATACGAGCATCGACAGGCCACCGATTGCGCGCGCCCCGACCTTTTTCGCCTCTATCATAAGAGGGGTTTCCCGGGGAGTGTAGACCATATCGTAGACGAGGGCGCTAGGCGGAATCAGGTCTGCCTTCAAAGGCGTGCTTCCTTCCCCCTCACCGTGCCTCATCCCCATTGAAGTGGCGTTCACGATAAGCTGCGCTCCGGCGGCCGCGCGGCGTACGGCCGACTCGTCGTCGAGGGCTACGGCGCCAGCCTCGGCGACCGAGTTGGTCACTTCGGCGGCGAGGGACTGGGCGCGGTCCAAGGTCCGGTTGGCGATGGTTACACCGGCGACGCCTTCCCTCGCCAACCCGAAGACAGCGGCGCGGGCAGCCCCACCCGCCCCCAGGACGAGCACCGAACCGCCGCGCGGTTCGAAGCCTAGGTCCTCCCTGAGGCTTCTCAGGAAGCCGTCGGCGTCGGTGTTATAGCCGACCAGGTCACGGCCTGTTTTGACGATGGTGTTGACCGCACCCACCGCTTGGGCCCAGGAGTCGACCGTGTCCACCATCTGAGCGACCTGCTCTTTGTGAGGGATCGTGACGTTGGCGCCCAGGTAGTCGGCGCCGCGCAGCGAGCCGACTCTCTCCCGCAAGGCCTCGGGCGCCGTCGGCCACGCCTCGTACCGCACGGGCAGTCCATAGTCATCCAGTGCTGCCTGTTGGAACGCGGGCGAGATAGAGTGGGCGAGAGGGTAGCCGATTATCCCGAGGTGTTTGACCATTGGAAATCGCCGAAGCCGGTCGGCCGCCAGTATAGCAGCGTCACAGTGGATTTTGCGCGGCGAGAGCGATGCGGTGCCGGGTTACTTCCAGTCGACCACAACGAGGTCGTACACCTCAAGAACCGGGACGGTGAAGGCGACCGACTGCCGGTCTTCGGTGAACTCGAGCCCCGCGGCCTTAGAGTCGGGCGACAGCACGCTCACTTGACCGGCGGTCTTGCCCACTGGTCGGCGAAGGCTCACGTCTATGCCGGCCACGCGTCGGGTCTCGTAGTTGACCAGATGGACGAGGGTCGCGGCCCCATCGACCTTCCCCATCACGTTGACCAAGGTGGTCGAAGGAGCGTTAACCCGTATTTGGGATTCCACGTCTTGCAAGACGTGGGTCATGGCCGCTTCGATCGTGGCTAGGTCTCGGGAAAGCCCCTTCTGCCAGAAGTCGTCGACCACCTGACCCGGAACGTAAGCGCAAGCGCCGTCTCCGTACGAGTTCTTGACGATCTGGTCGACAGGCTGGCCGTGGTGGACCCCGAAGACCTCGGCGAGAGCGAAGTCTTTGCGGGTCCGGTACCTCTCGTCGTAGAGGGATGTCGCCCCGGTAGCCAGGAGTCCTCCCCCCTTCTCGACGAATCGAGCTATCGCGGCGGCCTGCTCGTCGCTAATGCACGCAACTTCCGAGAGGACCAGCGCCTTGTAGTCGAGTCCGGCTGGCAAGTCGTCGTCGACGACCACGTTGAAGGGGACGTGGAGCTCGACCAGCGCTTGCGCGATGGCCGCGAGGCTTTCTGGGAGCCTACCGGTCTGGGCGACGCGATCGGGCAGGTACCAGTTCGACGTCGCTCCCGACGCCAGAATCGCGACGTCGGCGACAGGTCGCACGTCCGTGTAGTACTCGGCGTTACGCCTCAGGAAATCGTAGTGAAGCTCGACGCCGGCGGCCTTCGTGGGCTCGTCCTCGAGCACCCTGGCGAAGATGTTGTGGTAAGCGCCTCCGAAGGACGATGCCTCGGCCATCCCGATCCTCACGTGCTCGGGAGTGTAGCTAGCGTCGGCGCCTGGCTCGTTGGTCCGGTACCAGAGCGGTGTGTCTTTGAGTGCGAGGGCGTACTTCCAGTCAACGGCGACGTTCAGGGCCCGGCTCTCGCCCCCCTCGGGCGGCACGCCCAGCTTCGGGGTGCCTCTTCGTTCGAACAGCAACAGGTCGACAACGTCGGCGAGCTGCGTAGTCGCCGAGCCTTTAGTTCCACCGCCACCCTGGAACGGCGGCTTGACGTTCGGATAGACCACTATGTCGGGCTTGAGCGCGTGAGCGTAGTCGACGATCTCCCGGAACGCGTCGACGAGGATCTTGTCCCTAAACTCGATGAAGGCCTGCCAGACCGGGTCGCTCCAGTCCGGCTCCTCCGGCAGGGTGCACGGCCATCCCAGGGTCTCTTCGGTGTATGCCCTGAACTGCTCCCGGCAGGTGTCGCAGTAACAGGCCCATCCACGGCCCGTACCCTCGTCGCGGGAGCCCGCCAGGACGCTGGGGATGAAGCAGTTGTCGTAGAAGAGGGCGTCGACTTCGTACTTGATCGCCTCGGCGATCATCTCCTTCAAGAAGGCGCGCCACTCGGGCTTGGCGAGACATCCCATGTACCGGTCGGCGTGGCCCCCGTAGTGAGCCGGGCTGCCGTCCGCGTAGACCATGATCCAGTGCCTCGACTCCGGCCGCTCGTGGAACATCGGTTTCCAGTTGATGTTCGTCAGTTTCATGTAGAAGCTGACCTTGAGCCCCTCGTCGTGGCACCTGCGGACGAAGGACGAGATGAGCTTCCAGTGCCAGCGCTCTCGCTCGCCCGACGTGCCCGTGAAGCTGAGCAGCACGCAGTTGGCGTTGAGCTCCTTGGCCTGGTCGATCAGCTCTTCACCGTAGGTGTTGCGGTCGTCCTTGATGAAACGGGCGTTGGCGATGTCGACCCATCTGTCGGCTGGCGGCATTGGTGGTCCTTCCTGCTGAGCGGGAGTCAGTTCACGGCTGGCTGGGATTATAGCGGACACGAACAGAACCGAGCGTGCATGGTCGACCCTCCCACCTAGTCACCCACGATGATCAAGCCGAAGCGCTCCACCAGCAGGTCGTGGGCCTGGGTGGCCGACATAATGGCGCCGGTGAGGCTCGCCATGTCCAGCTGTGAGTTCGAGATGCGTGCTCCGCGTAGGTCGGAGCCGTCGAACGTTGCGCCTTCGACGACGGCTCCCGCGAGGTCGCAGTCCTCGAACGTAGCCTGAGTGAAGTCCGCGCCACTCAGATCGGCCTCGGTGAAGTTGACGCCGACGAGCTGGTAGCTCCTGAACTCCTTAGAGCTCAAGTTGGACATGCTGAGGTCCGCCCGGTCGAGGGTAACGGCGTCCATCTTCGTCTCCCTGAAGTCGACGACGCTGAGTCTAGACCTGCTCAGGTCGACGCCAAACAAGTTGGCTCCGTCGAAATTGCACAGGGATAGGTCGCAGTCGACGAGCCGGGAGAGGTTCAGACGCGCGTTCCTGAACCTGGCCGAAGTCAGATTGGAGTTCAGAAACTCGGCTTCCTGGATGTCCGCCTTGTCGAAGAGGGCTTCTCCGAGAGTGGCGTCGACGATTCGGAGGGTCTGGCATTCGAGTCCGGCGAAGTCGGCTCTTCTAGCGGAGCAGTTCTCTAGCTCAAGCTCCGCGACCTCGACGTTCGCCAGCTCAGCCCCATCGAAGACGCATTCACGAAATACGGTGCCTTCGCGGAGTAGCTCGAATAGCTGGTCGGCGTCGGCGATTGTGACGCCCTGATGAGTCATCATGTTTTCTCGCGCAATCCGAGGTGCTCCCTAAAGATGGCCCCGGAATATTACACGATGGAGACTAGTAGACCGAAATCTTTGAAATGAGGGGTAGCCGAGATTGGCGTGCTACGACGACAGGGCGGGTTTCAAACCCGCCCCTACCAAGCCGTAACCTCAGAACCCTTCAATACTAGGATGTTGGACCACTAGCCTGGATCGGCGATCTACGGAACTTTGGATCGACCCTTGATTGGCGCCGCTGCATGCGGCATTATCTAGCCGAGGGGTGTACACGTGGAAACCGAAGCCTATCCCGACGTCGCGATTCCTCCGGGGGAGTACCTGGCGGAGGAGATCGAGGCGCGCGGGATTTCGCAGAAAGACCTCGCTGCGGGAATGGGCCGGCCCAAGAACGCAATTAACGAGATCGTGAACGGGAAGAAGGCCATCACGGCCGAGACGGCCTTGCAGCTCGAGGCTGCGATACCTGAGATCCCGGCGCGGTTCTGGTTGAACCTGGAGACCGATTCCCAGCTGACGAAAGCTCTGATCAAGCGCCAGCAGGAAAACCAGTAGTTCGACGGCTGGTAGAATCCGCTGTAGTTGCCACGCCTGAGGAGTAACCTCTGGGCGGGTCTGAGACACCTCTACGTTCGTCCCTTGATGTGCTCAATGAGGCCGCGCTCACGGACCTTCGGCCATCGCTAGCAGCTTCGTCACAGTCCGCCAGTTCCGTATCGTGCTGGTGGTTGCCAGCTTCGACTCGAAGTAGTCGTTGGAGAGCTTGCTCCGCGCCGTACCGTTGGGGAAATGGAGGAAGACCTCACGGCCGAGGACTTGGAATTCGTCGGGCGGCGAACGGTCAGGGTCCAGCGCCTCGACTCGATTGCGCTCAGGGACGTCGGCGAGAAACGCGACGAGTAGCTTTCCTACGTCGGAGTCCGCGCGCAGGAATGGATTGCTCTCGACCACGTCTCGGAGCTCTTCCGCCGTTCGCAACACCAAGGGCACGCGATAGCCGAAGCGCTCTTCGATTCCGTCCGAAACGAGAGCCGGGACTCTCGCCGCCAGAGCGGTCGTAGCCTTGAAGACCACGTTGCCACTCTGGATGTACGTCTGCACGGCTTCGCACCCGACGCGCTCGAACATCGGGGCAAGGTCCCGCATCTGCAGCCTGTTCTTGCCAGCCACGTTGATGCCTCGGAGCAACGCAACGTAGGCGGAGACTGGGTCGGCGCTCATGCCATCAGACCTGGGACGGCAGCCTCAAACTACGGACTGGCGGGCTCGTGAGCTCTGGGGAGGAAGGGGTTGTCCGCCGGTTCCTTGCCGCCGTAGAACCACGTGAGCGGGAGCACTTTCAGCTTCTGGTTCGGCGCGCCTTCCTTGTCCCGGCTGCTGAAAAGTCTGGCCTCCCGTGGGATGCTCCTCATAGAAGGAGTAGGTGTACGCCACAAGTACCCGGTCCTTCATTACGAACAACGACGGGTAGGCCCACCGGCCATGGAAGTCATATTCGAGGATGTGCTGGGGGTCACGCTCGGGCGCGGGCACACCGGCCTCGAAATGGTACTCCTCCGGGTGAACAGCCCGGACGGGGCCGGGCTCTACCCGGGTGGCCTCGTGGATCGACTCGATGTTCTGGAAGAACTCCCACACGCCTCCGCCGTTCCGGCTGACAGCCGACGACAGCCGGGTCCGGTTGTAGCCTCGCTTGATCTCCTCCTCGTTCTCCTGGTTTCACACCATGAGCAGATGGCCGGTCGCGGGGATCGACCGGATCTGAGCCGGCGTCGTGCTGGCTGCCAGCGGGCTGGGCTGAAGCCGGGTCCACGTCTCGCCATTGTCGTAGGACCACGCCTGGAAGTGGCGCCCCAGCCCCGTCCGGGTCATCAGCAGCAGCGTTCCCGGCGACACCTCGGCGACGCTCGGCTCGCCGTTGTAGCTAAAGCTCGTGCTCCAATCAAGAATGATGATCAGCTCGCCGTCTTTGTTCATCTGCCAGGTGCGGCCATCGTCGTCGGAGTAGTAAACGCGAGTGGCGCCGAAGTGCGGGTCGAAGAAGTGGGCGCCGGTAGAGACCCACTGGCCGTTAACCAGCTTGCCGTTGCCCGGCGGCTTCACGTCTCCGGGGCCGTGTCCCTGGCCCAGCGATATGTACACGGGAAAAATGATGCGGCCCGAAGAAGTACGCAGAAGGACGTCCTGGTAAGCGTGGGTGCCGACGCCAGGAGGCGTGATCCTTACGGGCGCCTGCCATGTTTCACCGCCGTCCTCGGACCTCCAGAACACGAGGTGCGAGTCGTGCCTGGGGTCGTCCCTGCCCTGCCGCATGCCGGCCAGACCGATGCCTTTGCCGGACAGCTTCACGAGAGAGGTGCCGCCGCCGCCAACCTCGTTCCCGTCGACATCTCGCCGTTGGGACTCCGCCGACCAGGTAAGGCCGCCGTCATCGGAAGTGGTAAATGTCTTGCCTGCGGCGTGCAGTACCCGCCCGTCATGCAGCTCGACGAAGGTGGACGAATGGAAATACCTGGTCTCGTGCACGGCCAGGACCTCGTCGGGTCGAGTCATCGGGACGTTACTCACAGCGATCCTCCAACGGTTCCGGGATGTTCGCGAGATTGTAGCACTTGGAGGAGCCTACGGCGTGCGGCCATCATCCGGGCGCTCAGGGAGCCGAGCTTACCACGGAGTCCTGACCTGAAGTTGGCTTTACGAGGTGGGTCCCATGCGCTCGCGGACCAGTGTGTAGGCCGACGGGAGAAGTCCGACGAGGATGATAGCGTTCAGGACGAGAAAGAGCGGATCGTCAGAACGAGCGTAGAGGAAGAATAGGAACAGGACGATGAAGGTCCGGATGAAGACCGAGTAGGGATAGTACTTGTAGTCCTTCAGATAGACGAACATCGCGATCAACCCGCTGAGGGCGATCATAAACATTCCGACGAGCCGGGGCATTGTGTCCCCGTAGTCTCCGTTCGATTGGAACAAGTCCAACGCGAATTCGGGCATGACGGCCAGACCCAAGCCGCCGAATAGAAGGTATCCGGCCAGATAGGACAGCGTGATCCTCTTCACCTGGATTCCTCCCTAGTCTGAGGCACCTGACACGGTGCCTGGAGAGCGGTGTGGTATGTCGGCTGGCAGGGTATGCCGGTCCCCGGGTCTAGTATCGGCGCCCCAGGCTAGCGGACCGAGAACTCCAGCGGCGTCGGACGGAAGAGATACGGCGCCTGAAATTCGACGTCTTCCAGCATGTCGTAGACGAAGTACCAGCCGGTCTCAAGTTCGACGCTGAGGTATGCAACCCGACCCGGCTCAAGCGCCATGAGCCCGCCCACGGCCGTCCCGGGCGGCGGTCCGCTCGGTCCTTTGTCGTTCTCGTCGATAACCGGGAACGGCGCAATCGGTGAGATCTCCCCTGCTGTTCTGCCCTTGATTTCCAAGTAGTACAGGTCAGGAAAGTCTCCAGACCGCTTCCCTCCCTCTGTCAAGGATATCCTCGCCTCATGGACCAGCTTGCTGTCATTGGCAAGCTTGATGATACGAGGGCCGGATGGGATGGCCGCACTCCCGAATCGATCGCGAGTAGCCCGAATACTGTAGTCGTAGTCGAGAATGGTCAGGATTACATCGGCCGTGGGCTCCGTCCCCGGGGTGGAGGACGCTGTCACCTCGAACGGCCGCATCAAGTCGACGCCCGGCCGCGCTATCTCGTCTTCGCCTAAGCCCGAATCCACCGAAGGACGTCCTTGGGGACAGCCCTTGAAGAAGCCAGCGGGTGCTCCTCTGAATCTGGGATAATGGTTTTGGAACAGAAACCTGCCCGGAAACAAGGAGCACCCAATAGATGCTGCCACAGAACAAACCCGACCGTATCCGCATCGTCTTTGACGACCATCGCCTGGTGGCCAATGCCGGCCTGCTCCTGCCGGCCACCCTAGCCCGGCACCTGGGCCTGCGGGAACTCGTCGACCATCACCTTGACCTCGGCGGAGCGCCGGGACGGGCGAACACTGGGGACAAGATGCTGACGCTGGTCGCTTCCGCGCTGGCAGGCGGCGACTGCATCGACGACGCCGATGCGCTGCGCGCTGGTGGGACGGTCGGTGTTCTAGGCTGCGTGGTCAAGGCGCCATCCACCCTGGGGACCTTCCTGCGCAGCTTCCGGTGGGGGCATGTCCGTCAACTCGACCGCGTGAGCCGCCAGTTGTTGGCCCGGGCCTGGGCCGCTGGGGCCGGACCCGGCGACTCGCCCCTGACCATCGACCTGGACTCGACCATCTGCGAGACCTATGGACTGGCCAAGGAGGGAGCGCGCCACCACGGCTATACCGGCGCCCGCGGCTATCACCCGCTGCTGGCCATTGCCGCCGGCACCGGCGAGGTGCTGATGTCCCGGCTGCGCGAGGGCCGGGCCAACACCGCCCGTGGCGCCGCCCACTTCCTGCGTGAGACGGTGGGGCGGGTGCGCTACGGCGGGGCCAGGGGACAACTCACGGTGCGGGCCGACAGCGGCTTCTACGCCCACACTGTCGTTGCCGCCTGCCGGGAAATGGATGTCCGCTTCTCTATCACCATCCGCCAGCGCGCCAGCCTGCGGGACCTGATCGAGGCGATACCACAGGAGGACTGGACTCCCATTCCCTACTGGACGGACGGCGCCGCCGATGTCGCCGAGACGACTTACACCCCGTTCCAGACCAAGCCGGACGCCGCGCCGGTGCGGCTCATTGTCCGGCGGGTGAAGCCGACGCCCGGTTCCCAGCTCGCCCTCTTCGCCAGATACAGCTATCACGCCTTCATCACCGACCGCGATGGGGAGACGCTGGAACTGGAGGCCGATCATCGCCGCCACGCCGAGGTCGAGAACGCCATACGCGACCTCAAGTACGGCGTCGGGCTGAACCACATGCCGTCGGCGCGCTTCGCCGCCAACGGCGCCTGGCTGGCGGTCCAGGTGATGGCGCATAACCTGGCCCGCTGGACGGCGCGGATTGGTCTGGGCGAGCGGACCGTGATCACCAAGACCCTCAGGCGGCGGGTCTTCGCTCTGGTGGGACGGATCACCCGCTCGGCGCGCCGCCTCACTTTGCATCTCCCCCGGCGCTGGCCTTGGGAAACCCAGTTCAGTCGCGCCTTGGCCCGGCTGCAAGCCATTCCGTTCCCGGCCTGACAGCCAGCCTGCAACTGACCCAACGTCCCCGCAATCTCGCGCCACCCCGGTCGCGAGAGTCCCCTGCTGCGTATCCTCTCGCCTTCCCGCGCATCGCAACTCCCGCATAGGGCCTTAGGGGCCCTGTGCGGCGACTGAAGACCGGCCGCCGGCCTCCCATCTACCCCAAGACCCCAGGCCATCCCCCCCTGTAGCTCCCTCACCCACCCCCTTCCGCTGCCCTCACGCCGTCCATCGGTGTCCTTCGGTGGATTCGGGCTAAGACATACGTCACCCAGACGTAGCTGCCCTCCTGGAGATTCTGCGTCACCACGGCAGTCACACCAGGCGACGTGTCAGCGGGGCCACCTGACGGTAGCGCCCACTCAGGCAGCGGCGAACTGGGGTCATGCTCGATGAAAGACCTGAGGTCCCCCGCAGTCTTGCCGCCGGTCAGCTGTACAAGAGCCATATGCCGGTCGGAGTTGCCTTTGTTCTCGAAACTGATGCGGACCCATCCGGCAGACACCGAGTCGGGTCCCGGTACACCGGCGCCGTCGATCGTGAAGGCGATCTCCGTCGCCTCGCCTGGATCGGCCGCCAGGATCTGGCTGGTCCCCTCTACCCTTCCCACGGTGTCCCCGGCCGTGGGCGAGGCTTGTGCGGGCACCTTGGTGGGCTCCACTGTCCCACTCCCACAGGACTGGGCAGCGGCGACCAGGAGACATGCCTGCACCGTCACCAACCAGCGTTTGCTCATATCAGTCCTCGCTCCGTTCGCTGCGAGAGCGAGCACCAAGGCTATCGGACCCCGAACTCCAGCGCCGTCGGTCGGAAAAGATGTGGCGCCTGAATCTCGGTATCTTCCAGCATGTCGTAGACGAAATACCAACCCGCCTGAAGCTCTACGGCAACGTAGGCGACCTGGCCCGGCTGGAGTGCCATCACCCCGCCTACGGCTGTCCCGGGAGGCGGTCCGCCCGGCCCTTTGTTGTCGTCGTCGATCACTGGGAAAGGCGCTAGTGGCGCCTCGATTCCTAGCCGCGCCGGCCGGCCCTTTGGACTCATGTAGTATAGGTCCGGAAAGTCTCCCGACTGCTTCCCTCCCTCTATGAGGGCGATCCTCGCCTCGTGGACCAGATTGCTCTCGTTGTCGATTTTGATGATCCGGGGACCGGGTTCAAGACCCGAGCCGCTTTCGTATCGATCGAAACCACCTAGAGTGTCCTGAACGTGGTAATCGTGGTCGAGAATGGACAAGACAACGTCACCTGTAGGCTCGACCCCCGGTACAGAGGACGCAGTCACCTCGAACGGGCGCATCAAGTCCAGGCTAGGCCGGGCGATCTCGTCATCGCCCAGGACGTAGGTCACCCAGACGTAGCTGCCCTCCTGGAGATTCTGAGTCACTACGGCCGTTACGCCAGGCGAAGTGTCGGCGGGCCCACCGGACGGCAGCGCCCAGTCGGGCAGCGGCGCCTTGGGGTCCTGCTGGATCAAGGCCGTCAGATCGTCGGCGGTCTTGCCGCCGGTCAATCTCACAAGGGCCAAGTGCTGGTCGCTGTCACTTTTGTTTTCGAGGAGTATGCGGACCCACCCGGCAGGCGCCGCGTCGGGTCCCTGTACACCGGCGCCGTCTGCGGTGAAGGCGATCTCCGTGGCCTCGCCTGGGTTGGCCGCCAAGGGTTGGTTGGTGCCCTCTATCCTATCCCCGGTGTCCCCTCCCCCAGCGGCGGCTTGTGCGGGAAGTCGGGTAGGTTCCTCCTCTACCTCATCTCCACCATCTCCACCACCACACGATAGGGCGACGAAGACCGCGAAACACGCCTGCATCGTCCAGCTCAAGCGCCACTTCTTGCTCATATCAGTCCTCACTCCAGTGGGCGTTGGTCGACCTCGGGCCAATACCGTCGACTTGGCACACATCGTAGTTAAGAGCCGATTATCACGCAACCGGTACGACTGTACGGCGAGTGGCCATGCTAGACCAACCTATAGTCGTGGTCCTATAAGAAAAGCGGCTGCGTCCACACTCTTGCTCCCGACGACGACAGGACGGTCGCCCTCACGTACTCTTCATCGCCCCGAATCGAGTACGACGGCCACAAGCCGCTGTCCTCCAACAGGACGGTCCCTCCTTTTCCAAAGAACCGTGTTGTGAATTGCTGGGTACCATCAGGCTCTATCGCTAATGAGACTGAGCCAGACGAGATGTCGAGGTCCGCGAGCGCTACCCCTGTCGAAGCGTAGAAGTTCCCAGACGAGAGAGCTTCAATGACCGTGTCCTCGGTCAGATCGGTAGCCCGAACGTAGACCCAAGCACGACCGGGATTGGCCTTTTCAAGCGTGAACTCGTCATAGGTGTGGGCGTCGTCCGTAGCGATGGCATATATACGCTGGCCCGTAGTAAGGACCTTGTCCCAGATCTCCTCGCAGCTTGGCTTGCCGGGAGCACCGTCGCTGTTCTTGGTCAGACCGCCGGCGTTGTACACTTCCATGAGGGCGGGTCCGGTCACCTGGGTGATGTGCTCGTGATTGAAGCCCCACCGAAAATTGGGATGGTTCAGAGACGCGATTCCGCCGGCATCGAGGATCGCGTCGACGTTGGCCTGGATCCTCGGGACTACCTCGTCTATCTCAACAAACTCGACGGTCCTCGAGATGCCGAACCCATTGATGTGCACGGTCCCTAAGCCGACTTCCTCGCCCCGGACCATCACGAGATCGTCGCTCTCGACAGGGCTGAAGACGTTGTGGTCGGTGATCGCCAGGAAATCGTAGCCGTGGTCCGTGTACCAGCGCACGACGTTCTCCGGCGAGGCGGGCCCGTCCGACCCGAGGCCGCTTGTGTGGGTGTGGAGGTTGCCTTTATACCAGCGCATGGGGTTCAACTATGTGAGCTCCTTCTCGTGCCTCGTTCGCCAAGGCTAGCATAAAGCGTTGTATCTCCGCGTATCGTTCCTTCGCCTCTTTGTCGTCCGTATCCCGAGCGCGGCATGCGACCCGAAAGCACCATTGAAGAGATGAGTGTATACCATAGCTCAGTCGAAGGAGCCGCTGATCGCCCGGCCAACCTGACTCCCTTAACCCGACGAAGTAACTCGAAAGGACCGATTCCTTTAATTCTTCCGCTTGATCTAGATCAAAGTCATAGAAAACAAGCGCTTCTCCAACCATGTCCGCGATGTCCTCACCAATCGGTCCCGGACCCGCACAGTCCCAGTCGATCACTGTGGTCTGACCATCTCCACCAGCATCCTCTCGTATGAACAGATTCCCCGCGTTATAGTCGCGGTGACAGACCACGCGGGGTAGGCTGTCCACCACGTCGAGGAACCCGTCCCGGTCCGCCCAGAGCTGCAAAGTGGCGTCGACCATGTCCGGAGTGAAGAAGCGGTCTGACTGAGACGTTGTTCGAACGCTCTGGAGCCAGGGCAATGCTCCTGTTCCCCAGTTCGCGACCGTGTTCACAAGCCAACGACGTGTACTTAACCACGGATGCTGAGGGAGAGACTCCCCGACCAAGAACTGGCCTTGATAGTGAGCGAGATGGCGAGCAGCTAAGCAGTATTCATCTAACGACATTCGTGTACCGGTTTTTCCGGCAGCTTCCTCCAACCAGAGCCAGATTTCGTCCTGATCCCTTTCGGAGATACCAAAACAAAGGGGTACTCTCAGACTATCGGGCAGTGCATCAAACAAGTCGGATTGGTAGAGCATCTTCTCGCGTTTCCAGCATTCAGGATCGCCGCTCCGCCTCCATTGCCGCTGAATCTTCAGAATGAGCGACCAAGGTACTGTCGCATTTCGGTTGTCAGCCGGTAAGTCGGCGGAATCAGAGCGAGCTTTTCCTTCGAGGAGATAGACTTCGCCTACTGTGCCACCTTGAAGTAATTGGAACTGCCATTCGGTAACTTCAACGGTCTCGTTATCCAGAGCCTTTCGGACGATAGGCGTGAGTTCTTCCTTAGCTATCGTCTGAAGTGGAGAATCTTGAGCCATCCATGACTCCTCTTTTTCCTTGGCATTCGTCTCTAATAGCAGCCTCTGTTTGCTTTCTAACGCAGTTACCAACAGAAGGTGCTTCCGGTCGATTAGGCTTTGTCAGGCCCTGCCGCCGCGCTTCCGTAGCTAGGGCAGTCCAGCTTGAATCAGTCTGTAGCCACAGTCACGGCACTGGCAATTCGCCAGCTCCCGTGCTTATCGCAGGCAGCGTAGTACATCCGATAGGTGCCCTCGGCGACCTCGATCACGGACATGTCCTCCGCGTGGACCGCATCGATGCCGTCCGCCCCGTGTCCGCCGCCGTCGATTACGCACTCGCCTTCGTCCCATACCAGGCCGTCAGTTGAGTGGGCGACGAAAATCCGTGATCGATATCCCGCCATGTCCGCGGCGATCGATGCAGCGGCAAAATCTTCGCTGCGTCCGCTCTCTTCGGCGTTAGGGTCATGGCTCGGATGAAGTGGCACGACGGTTCCGGGGGGTACGTCCTGCCAGGCCGAGTAGACCATCGTCCAGCGGGCCCCGTCGACGGCAGGCGGGACCACCTCGGCGGCCGTAATGCCCACCGTGTCGTAGTCCGATTGCTTGTCCAGCATGCGATAACCCGACTCGAACTCGAACCGGAGGCCGTCGGATGTTATGGCGCTGATCACGCGCTGGGAGACTCGCTCGCCACTCCGGTTGAACTCCGAGCCAAAACAATACAGCCGTCCGCCGCCGTCAGGCAGGGGAAGATAACGGGGACCTCCAAGGCCGCCGGGGCTCTGCAGCCGGATACCGTCATCGAGCTCCCAGCGCAGCATGTCGGAGGAGGTAGCGCTGCAGATGACGGTCGGACTATTGGCTGGCCCGCGCGCTTCGAAGTACATCCTCCAGCGGTCCTCGCCCCACCGCGTGACAGTCGGCGCGAGTACCCGGAGAGAGACATGGCGCAACGAGGGCTGCGGGGCCAGCCGAATGCCGGGCTCCTTGCGAAAGACCAGCCCGTCGTCAGAGACCGCGCTCAGAATGTACCCCTGGCATGTTGCGTACGGTTTCGCCGGCCCGACGGCAGTGTAGAAGAGGCGGAAGCCCCCGGAGGGATCGCGCACGATGCATGGTGCCTGGATCTTCCAGCTATCGAGAGGGCGTGAGCCTTCCAACCGGGCGCCTGCCTCTTTCCGCCATCGATGGGGGATCGATTGGGTTCGCATCAACGCTCCTCAGTTTCGATAGGGCTCCTCTCGGATAACCCGGCTCCCTGAGCCATGCCTCGGATCAAACCTGGCAAGTGCGGCGCGTACCTGTCTATCGACTCTATCGACACGGAGTCATCGCGACGACACGGCCATGGGGTCCGATTCGAAGAGCGCGTGCGCCGCCGGTTTGCTATCAGAACTAGTCGTGAGTCACGCGTAAGATGATATGTGGGGCCATGGGATCCTCGCTATACAACCGGTTACAGCAGCTTTGTCAGAATGGACTTAGGGGCCAGCTCTGTCCCCCCTTTTGAAAGGGGGGTTGGGGGGATTTCAACCCCACGGTGATTAGATATAACGGCAAGCTGAAAGAGAAGGCTCGGCGCCTCCGCACGCAGATGTGGGGAAGGTTCCGCCGTAAGCAAGCAAATCCCACCTAAACCCCCCTTTCCTCAAAGGGGGAGACGGACTGTCGCTTCGCTTCCCAGGACGATAAGCAAAACATGCGTGACTTACTACTGGTGGCCCGCTAGCTCGGTTGATCGATACTGGCTGCCTCGACACGCCTGACAGCTATGTATCTGGTGGGCCGGACTGGACGAAATCAAGAACCGAGGCCGATTCCCGCTTCACACCGTCCTTTGGCATGGGAACGGTGTACGTCAGCGTCGCCTCGTCTCCCACCACCTCGATGCCCTCCACGAAGTTGCGGATGAGTGCCTTCCGCTCGGGGAACGTCCCCTCTTGCAAGAACTCCCGGAAGTCCGCCACGTACCCCTTGATCTCCTCGGTGGTCGGAAGCTCAACCCTCCGCTGCTCAAGCTGGGTCTCGGCGTCCTCTCTCGCAGCCTCCAGTTGCTCCTCACGGTGCCTCAGCGAGAAGATTCGGGGCGACAGGACCTCCAACGTCAACTCGCTCGTTTCAAGGGCCTCGTAGAGCCGCTCAAGACGCTTCCTCACGTCCCTTAGCTCGGCCTCGATGACCTCCAGCCTGCCGGACAGCTCACCGGCCATTGCGTCGATCTCTTCCGCCACCAGCGTCACCAGCTCCACGATGGTCTCCTCGGTGAGGATTCGCTCCCGTATCTTCTCAACAATGAAGTCCTCCACCCTGGGGGCGTTCAGGTAGCGGGCGCTGCACGTCCCCGCTCCCTCCCGGAACAATGTCCCGCAGACGTAGTAGGCGAACTGGCCGCTCTTGGCCCCCTGGCCACTGTAGGGCCTGCCGCACACCCCGCACTTGAGCAAGCCGCTCAGCAGGAACTTGCTACCCACTCTACCGGGCCTCTGCACCTTCGGGGCACGGTCCCGCATCGCCTGCTGCACGGCGTCGAACAGCTCCCTCGGCACCAGCGCGGGCCATGCTCCCTCCACTCGCACCGGGTCCTGGGCCTTCTCTACCTTGGTGGTTCTGCCCCAGACGGCGGTTCCGGTGTAGGCTTCGTTGGTCAGCAGGTAGTGGAGTCCTCCCTTGTACCAGCGCTTTCCCCTGTTGGTGATGCCCCGGTCGTTCAGGGTCCTGCATATCTCCTTGAGGCCGTAGCCGCTGAGCGAACTCTCGAATATCTCCTTCACCACCGGAGCGGTGGCGGGGTCAACTTCCAGCGTGGGACGCTCCTTCATCCCGTCGCTGACCTTCACCCGCCTGTAGCCGAAGGGGGCCTTGGAGCCGAGGAAGAAGCCTCTCGAAGCGGCCTCCCTCATTCCCCTCGTAACGTCTTCGGCAAGATTTTCGCTGTAAAATTCGTCCACGGACTCGATGATGGCCTCCATGAGCTTGCCGGTGGGGGAGTCGTCGGCGTGCTCGGTGATGGAGACTACCCTGATGCCCTTGCGCCGCAGCATGGACTTGAAGGCGACAGCGTGCTCTCGCTTCCTGGTGAAGCGGCTGAATTTCCAGACCAAGATGACCTCGAAGGGAGCGTTGGGCTTGCTGCCCTCCTCGATCATCTCCCTGAACTGTGGCCGGTCGGCGACGCGGCCGCTCTCGGCCTCGTCCACGTATTGGCGGGCTACGGAGTAGCCGTTGGCCCTGGCGTAGTCCTTGAGCGCCCTGAGCTGGGCGGACACGGACAGGTCCACGTCCTGCCGGTCGCTGGATACCCTGGCGTAGAACGCCGCCGGCGTGAGCGGCTGTAGGTGCTTCTTATTCATGCTGTCCTCCTTGAGTGGATTGGTTAATCGTCAAGAGATTCGAAATGTGCCCCAGACAATGGCATACCTGTCCAAGATGCTTGGCTTACTCCCTCCCCGGGGGCAACGGGTCCTGCTCACTGGCCAACGCCTGAGACTCCCGAATAGACAGTCCTCGACTGGTCTTGTCTCCCCAAAGGCTCTTGACGTAGTTGAGCACCTCGACAATCTCTTCGTGGCTGAGCTGGTCCCCAAATGCAGGCATACCGCTCTTGAAGCTCGGATAGCTCGGGTCTTCCAGTAGCTTCCCGCCCTTGCTGACGATTCGATACAGGAGACCGTCTGAATGGTGCCACGTGTGGCCGTCGCCGTTGAGCGGTGGCGCTGGAAGCGTGCCGTCAGCCTTTTTGATATGCCAGTCGGGCTGACCTTCGGCAGCGACTCCATGACACACAGCACAGTTCGCGATGAACAGCTCTCGCCCTGTTGAAGAGCCCTGAGGAGGAGAGGAGACCATGCTGTCTGTTGGACTGTTGTCTCCGTTTGGCGAGGGAGAGCAGGCGGTCAACAAGAGAAAGGCCAGCATCAATGTGGCGAAAGCGGCGGCGTAGCTGCCTAACCCCACAACGATGGCGTGCAGGCAACAAACTACCGGCACGGTTCCCCGCTTGTGTATCACCGCACCAAACCTGCTGGGGACACTGTAGCTTCTGGCTGATTGTGGATGTTTCTTCACACTCAACTATCTGTCCACCAGTTCGATGCGGTCACCGTAACGGCGAAAGTCTGCGGAGTTGAACGTCAATAGCCTGCGCTCCCCATGCGCCAGCATGGTTGCGACGATGTTGGCGTCGTGAATCTGCCGTCCCCCCGCGGG
The DNA here is from genome assembly GCA_965248605.1 of Dehalococcoidia bacterium. GTDB lineage: Bacteria > Chloroflexota > Dehalococcoidia > Lucifugimonadales > CAUZJF01 > CAUZJF01. Next base: position 2,297,212 of record CBDFJV010000007.1, on the reverse strand, counting down.
AATCTCTCGACACAGCCCCACGAGCGATTCGGTCACCACGGGACCGTCCTCGAGTATCTCGAAGCTGCCTATCAGCCTGCTCACGTCATTCAGGGCATCCTCACGGGTGATGGCCACTGGCCAGGTCTGCGGTCGAGTGACGACGGCCAGGTACTCTCGTATCACCTGACGGCTGATCTTTAGCGGTTCAGGGTCTCGAAAAGCACGCTCCAGGCTCGCCCGAGCCGCGTCGTGGTCCGGCGCGCTGGGGATACGGGACTTCACCAGCACGTTGGTGTCTATGAACATGGCGGGACTAAACCCTCTCCTCGTAGAGGTCCTCACGTCTGAGGCTCAGACCTTCCGGCCACACCGCGGTGGGGTGGACGGGCCACGCTTCGTCGAGAGAAAGCCTGGGTATGGGCTTCGGGTGCGTTCGCCGGAACAGCAGCATCTCGCCATCCATATCGACCTCCGCCGTCTCCCAGCCGGCGACGCTCCAGGCAAGGGCGTGGCTGTGGCCATTGCCGCCTCTCTGATTTCCCCACCAGGGCCGGTGCAGCCGTGCGGACGGAGGCAGCTCGAATCCGATGACCGCCTCGACCTCGTTGAAGGAGGTCCTCCACTCCTGCACCTGAAGACTGCTCAGGTACGTGTACAGTCTCTGGTACTTGCCACGGATCACCATTTCTCTGTACTTGTCCTTCTGGTCTACGGCCATGTCGTGCCTCCTTCGTCTCAGCTTGCCCTAGCCGGAGGGTAGATGTCCAGATACATTGTAGTGAGTTAGTGACTCCAGCGCAAGCGCCTGGAGAACGGCAACGGACCGGGTAGGGCTCACGCGCACAGGCCCCCCTCAGAAGGCGCGAGATCCCAGGGGTCGCTGGCGGTGTAATACCCGTGTACAGGAGATCGCATGGGACACCAAGTCGCAGTTCGGGCGATTCCGTAGCTGGAATCGGGGTGAACGGGGCATCCTGCTAAATCGGAGCGAGCAATTTGATTCCGGTACTCGTTCCACCCCTACTGGACAGTCGCAGCTACGAAAGTGGACAAAATGGCAGTGGCGTTCGCGGACGTGATTGGAACATGGACTTTGGACTGCGTGATGGGGCATCGGCAGCTACGGATTGGGGAAAGTGGAACATCGACGCGTAAGAGAGGCGGATGGGGTTGGAAGAACCGGAGGTCCGGGCTGGCGGCGGCGCCCCTATCTCAGCACAAACCACCACACGAGAACGCTGCCGACCAGCAGCACGAACAGCACGATGGCGATCACGCGGATCATGTTGAGCAGGTCCTTCGTCTCCTTGTGCGCGGCGGTCTCCTTCCGGTACGCCTCCTCAAGCTCCTTTTACGCCTGTCTGCTGGCTAACGCCGCTTCCCTGGCCTCGTCTCGCTCCCGCTCCAACTCCGATGCTCGCCCATCCAGCTCCCACACGGTCCGCTGAAGCTTGTCCTCCCGACCAAGGGATCGACGCAGCAGTTCGTCGTCACCCACGTACTCTAGCCCGTGCATACGCACATAGACCCGGCGCCCCTCCCTGACCACCTCGACCTCTCCACTTCTGATCCTCCGGTCGAGGGTGGACAGGGATATCTCCATCTCTCGCGCCGCATCCGCTTTCGTCACCCAGCGGACGTGCTCATCCATCTCTCTTTTCCTCGCTACGTGGCTAGCGCCTCCGCCTCCAGTTGAACAGACGCAGAACCCGGCCCTCGGACTCGGGCGCATTCGCCGTCTGGTCTCCCACGTCGTCTGCGGGTTGTCGAGCCGCCTCCAGGGTCTCCACGCGCCGGGTCAGACGTTCCACGAGCCTAGCAAGATCGTCCACGGCTTCAATCGCCAGCCTCATCCTCGCCTCCAACCGGTCCAGTGGCGTCGTTCTCTCCCATCCGGGGTCGTCCAGGTTGGCCATGAGTCGCTGCACGGCCAAGGTCATCCTGCCCGTCAGTCGCTCCCGGCGCAGGGCCAGAGCCACTGTCTTCCGGTTCACTCCCAGAAGGGCCGCCGTCCGGCGCTGTCCCTCCCGCTCGACGAGCCACTCCACAACCCACTTGAGGTCGGGCTTATTGTCGTCGGCCCGCGATGCTGGCCCGCCGTTGCTCTTTGGCTTCCCAGGAGTCATTTCCGTCTTCTACAGGGGGTGGCCCGCTTTTGCAATTTCATCCCTTTTTCGGTGGAACCAGCACTAACAGGTACTGCTAACAGATTTCGGTCAATACACTCCGAATGTGGCAGAGAGCGTCAGCTGGCTGGCCTAGGATGTCCGCTCCTACTCATGTCCCAAAATCGTGTCACGCACCCCGACATCGTTTCGCGCCAAAACCGATGGACCAAACTGGGCCGCATTCGTCGCCAACACGCCAAATCCTGTCCGCATCAACCCTCCGGCTCCCCCGGACAGGCCCATCTGTAGCTGTTTGCTCGCTACATGCTGACACGTCAACGGCTGCAAGAGTGCAAACAGGTCGTCGTGGAAGGGGCGATGTAGTTTAGCATGACTTCTCACTCGGTTGCATTTGCCGGCACTGACCGGTCAGAGGGTCTTTCGTCCCGTTTCGTAGCTAAAACAGGGGCATCTGGGGCGGTTTGCGGCACCGGCGAACCTCGAAAAGCCCCCCGTCGAAGCAACTTTGCAGCCCCCAGCCAGCACAACGGGGAGATGGGGACGCATCGGCCCTATCTCTTCCCCCCTACAGGACGGTGACGCATCCGGTGGTAGAGTGAGTTCCACTGGTAGGTGCGTAGCTCGGACAGTGCCAGTCTGGGGGACTCCTGCGCCCACAGTGGATGCCATGACTTTCCGAGTATCCCCGTGCGTGACGGGACGGGTATGCAGGACACGAGGATGGGCAGTGACATCCGGCTCATCCGGGTCGATGTGCGCACGTAGGTAGCCTCGACCTCCTCTGTGTCCACGACGAAGAGCGTGACGGGGAACGGGGTCTGGTCGTCGCCCGGCTCAGTGGACCAGAAGTATCTCGTGTAGGGACTCAGGCGGGCCAGGACTCCCTCGGGGTGACGGGCACGCAGCTCGTACTCGAGGTAGAACGGTATCTCAAGGCCCTCTGCGACCATCTTCCCCACGGCGTCTGGGGCGATGGCCGACTGACCCCAGTTGTAGGCCCGGTCGGATCTCGCGGTGGGCACCGACCACAGCAGCTCGGAGCGGGGATCAGCCCTGGCCTCGGCCTCAAGCTTGGACAGGAACCAGGTGATGCCGTCGGCGTGCTTCGTCTGCCGCGCCCACGTCTCGATGCGGTGGCCCACGTGTCGTCTCCGGCCCTGTTTGTCGGTGGTGAGGGCCGTGCTCCAGATGGCCCGCGTGGTGGGAAGCTCGGCGCGGTCCCGGTGGGTGATGTAGCGAATACCTTCAGCGGACAGAGTGTAGCGAGTGTCTCCGCGCTTTCCTCGTCGCTCGACCAGCCCCCACGTGTCGACGAGGCTGTGCATCATCTGGCTGATCCGCCCTTCCGAAACACCAAGCCAGCACGCAAGGTGGTCACGGGGCATCATCGGGTGGTCCGTCACCATGTCGAGAATCCGCTTCTCCGAAGGGCTGACCCCGAAGGTCGGCGCAGCCTGCACCATCCGCTCAGGATTGGGTATGGAGGCCCGCTTGCGACTCGGCGACTCCGTGAAGAGTCTTCCGTTACCGCCGCCCTGTGAGCTCACGAAATCGAGGGTGTAGTACGAGCCGCTGAACAGACCCGAGGTCTTCTGCCAGACGTGGTAGTTCCGTCTTTCGAGTGTGTCCCGAGACTCCACACCGACGTAGGAGCCTCCAAGATTCAGTTCCATGCAGAACCTCGTCGTCAGTCTCTGCTCCCAGACGCTGGGCGTCAGGACCAAGATTGTGTCAGGGCAGCGCGTATAGTCGTACTCCGCTATGGCCCTCAGCCGGTCGTAGAGGGAACGGCGTCGCAGGGCCAGACCCTGGCGGACCACGCCGAAGCTGAGGCCATCGTGTAGGGTGATGGTGGCATCGAACCGGCCCCTGCGGTGGAACTCCACGTGCGAACGTAGGCCGTCTATGCCGTGGGACATTGAGGCAGCGAGACGGTAGACAGCGGCCACTGCGTCCATCCTGCGAATGAGCAGCGTCAGCCACTCCCTGGACGCGGGGTAGGCCCGCACGAAGTCCGAAGGTGCGTCGAAGTCGAGCACTTGGGCGGCTTCGCGGATGCCACGGGCTGTCAGGTAGTATCTCTGGCTGGAAGACAGTTGGGCGGTGCCGTGGCTGACGCGCCCGACCATGCCGTCGGTCAGCAGGCCGGCCAGGGCGCGGTGAACCGTCGCGTGCGGCTCGCCCAGGATGAGCGCCAGGTCCGCCGAGTCGATGAAAGGCATCCTGCTGAGGGAGTCGAGAAGCTGTCGTTCGGTGAGAGCCATGCATCAATAGTAGCAACGTGCATATACGGTGCGCAGCCACTACATGTCAGCACCGGTGAATGGAAAGCGCCTTCTCTGGCTTCGGCGGGATCACCGACACTAGATCACGAGCTGGGCAGCCTTTGGCCGCGCCTTCCCGCCGTGCACCGACGGCTCGGCGCACCATTTGGCCGACAGCCTCCGAACTCCCTCGTACACATCCTCGTCGAAGCCCAGAAGATCGCAGACGATCCTGCGGTCCAGCAGCGCCCGGTTGGGATCGGCGTCGGCAAGATAGGCGGGCTTCAACTCCATGTCTCTCAGTTCGTTGAAGATGGCCTCAGAGGTGCGCTGCTGCTCGTCGCTGAGGGCGTGGAGGTCCAGGACGGGCAGTGATTCAACGTTTCTGATAGTAGTGGTGCCTCGACCACTGTGCTGCCGGTTTGAGTGCCACCAATACAGCAGCAGCCCGAGCGTAGAGTTAGACCACAGCGTGAACGCGTAATCGAACCGGCTGTCTGGAAACCTTACGTTGGGCCACGCTCTGCCACCCATGCTTTCCTGCTCAGTGAACGCTGCGGTCAACGGCTGCGAGTTGAACCTGAAATCGAGGTTGACGTGAGCGCGGCTGGCCGTAGCCCAGGCAATTGCGGCTTTCTCCTCCATCCCCGACCTGACTCTGAGCTGAGAATCAGGTTCGCAGACCATCCGGGTTTCGTTCTTAGCATCGTGGTTCCACAGGGATGGATAAGTGGCGGTCGGGCTTGGAGCGGTCTTGTCGAAAGAGCCGCGAGGTCGTGGACCCGTAATGTCACGATGGACCATGCCCAGTTTGGCCAGCGTGTTCAACGGAGCCACTTTCAAGTCCAACGCCGAGGGGCTGCCGGGAAGCCATAGCTTTGATTGGGCCAATGCGAAAGCTGTCTGAGCCAGCGACAAGTCGGACAGACGGACCGCACCCCATGATGCCCCGCCCGTCTGGACCGGGACGGTCATGCTTTCGCCGGCCAGCTCGTCACCGATCATTAAAGCGGTGCCGCCATAAGGCCCATCCTCAACCCGTCTCGCCTGTTCGAGATTGGAGACGTTCATTGCCAGCGAACCAGCATGGGCAAACCCTTGGGCACGGCGGCCCAGCGATATGAAGTGCCCGCGTCTTGTCCCTGTCGTTGCCTCGGTTTGCTTGAGCTTACGAGCTATGACCAGGCACTCAGCCATGCCCGTATCGGCCGAGAACGACAGGTGGTCGTTGTCCGAAGCGGCCACGCTCAGCACGGTAAGGTCGGTATAGTTCTTGGCCAACGTTTCCCTGAACCCCTGCCATGAAAGACCAGCGGCTGCCGACAGTGGCAATACCAGGGCAAGGACCCCACCGAACCTGAGCTTTTTGTGGGCCAGCGCAGCGAATGCTGAAGCGATTCCAGCGTTGCCGTGGTAGCAGGAGTCCTTCCCCAACTGGTTGATCCGGTGTCCCATCTCCGTTTGGTCAGCGGGCGTGGCGTCAAATGCGGCGAAGGCGGGGTTGGTGATATCCGCATGGGCACCTTCATGGTTGGTTGCCCTGGTGAAGGGTGGATTCATTATCACCAGGTCAAAGTTCGCGTCCGGGATGTCCACGTTGATCTGGGCAGCAGTCTCCTCTCCCACGCTGCCAGTGCGCAGAGCTGGGTCGCTGGTATTGAACAAGGTCAAGGCTGTGGAGGCTTGGAGTAACTCCAGGGAACCTATCTTCACCGTGCTGTCCTTCTGCTTTCCGTAGGGCATGGTGTAGAGACGGGACTGATTGAATCCCACGTTGGGCCGCATACCGGACAGGGTGGAGCCGGTGATGTGAATGGCCGAGGGCATGACGTCGCAGCCATATAGGACCTCCTCCATCATCACGGGATGCAGCGATGTGGAGTCGCCCCCGGCGCGCTCGTGGTGGGAAGCAACCTGCTCGTACACTGCCGACAACAGGGCACCGGTGCCGCAGGCGAAATCCCCGATGCGCAGCCTACCGATGGCCTCGGCGTCGGCCCAGTCCACGCCGTCCATCTTGGCCACGGCGAGCCGGGCCAACAGCGCGGCCGAGGCTGGAAGCGTGTAGAAGGTAGCCAGATACTTCCGATCAGCGATAAGCCGTTGAAATATGCGGCCTGTCAGGTCGTGGGCGTTGTCGACGCCGGTGGCTTCAACTTCCTGGGCAGTCTCCAACAACTCCCGCAAGATGCTAGTGGCAACGTCTCCGGGAAGCTGCTCCAAGATGTCCTTGGCTATGGCAAAGATGGGCCAGTAGTTGATCTTCAGGATGTCTTCCCAGGCCGTGAGCGCCTCACTCTGGGGATTTGCAACGTTGGGTCCGCACACCAAGCGCAGAGGTTTCACTCCCTCATACATCCCCGCAATGCGCTGGTGGAAGACCATTGCGTTGGCGATGATGGCACAGGCCATGCGGCGGGTCTGAGGAACGTCGCTCATTCCCAACAACCGGGCAATAATAGGGGTTACGTTGGGGCGCAGCTTCGCCATTTCCTCCAAACGGTTGGCGGACTGTCCGATGCCTTGCTCAAGCGTGTCAGCCGCCTGCTCCACTGCTTTCTGTGGGACGGACACCAAACGGGCTATGTCAGCCAGATCGCTCACTGAGCCGCTCAGCCATCCCGATTCGGGAAATCGACTGCCGTCCTGATGAAGGACGCAGTAGGCTAGACGTGTCTCGACTAGAGCCAAGTGCAGGTCATAGGCGTCTTCCACAGTCTTGGGAAACCGCAGGGCTATGGCAGCCTCGACGGTGCGCGGGGCACCTCTCACGCGGAGCCCCAGCCGTTCGGAGGCATCCTTCTCCACTTCGACAGCCGGCTCATACTCAGCCTCTACGACCACCGGGGAGCGGCCCGGCGCGACGATCAGCACGTCGGCATGGCGGCCCGGATGGTCGCTGAAGGTCTGGGTGTTCTCGGAGCGGACTTCACAGCCCGGCATCATGCCTCGCAGCATGTCGCCCAGTGCGTTGTTCGCGTTCGGCTCGGTCTGGCGTGGCATACTTACATTCAGGCAGTTAGCTTGCGGCCAACCCTGTTTCTCTCTCCTCTATGGGATTGATGGATTGCTGGATACGGCCGCGAATGTTTGGTCAAAGGTCTTGACCTCTCGGACTCCACGCCTTCGACAACTGGCTAGGTGGCAGAGGTCTCGGGCTTGTAACGCGGGATATTGCTCATGGAGTTGACGGGCCAGAGCCACGTCCGCCTCCTCCAGCGGCCAAACCTCAACTCCGGCGCTTGCTATCAAGTCCAGCGTTGCATCGAAGGTTTGCAGCCTTCCGATGGGCAAGTACGCATGGGCCAGTTCCTGCATGACCTCTGCTGAAGTGCACAGCAGTGTGCCACTTCGGTTAGCTTCGACGAAGAATCCTTGGGCATTTGTCTGGAGAACGTGGGGGCGTCCTACGGCGTACATGAAGACGTTGGTGTCGACGAAAATCACGTTCTGGCAACTCCTCGGCCGCGCGACTCGCTCATGACGCGCAAGTGTTCATCCCAGTCCGGCTCCGTCTCTGGGCCTTCCAGCGTAGCGCATGACCTGAAAAACTCCTCGACATCTTGCGGGGACTCGAATAGCTTCACGCACTGGCGCGCTTCGAGACGCTCCCGGGCAGCTTCACGCAGCCAGGCGCTGAGGGACATGCCCTCCTGCCGCGCCTGGTGAACAAAGCGGTCTCGGTCAGCATCCGGCATTACCAACTGCACTCTGGCCATATCGACCTCCAACCGGCCTAAGGTGAGTGTGTAATATCGTTACACATACTACCGACCGAAGTCAATGGCAAGATCCGTGCCCGACTGGAAGGTTGGTTGGGGACGTGGCCCCGGAGCACTACTGCTGCTGGAGGCCGAGCACCTACTATATGGCCAGCTTGAATCTCAAGCTGAAAGTTCTTGATTTCGTCAAGTCTGGTGGGCCTAAGTTGACGGTAGGCAGAACCATCTTCTGTACCTGCGACTTCTGACTGCTCCTGATAGTAGGCCGACCGAGAAGGACGTATATCGGACATTTCTGAAATACGTGACGTCAGGTCTAGAGGAGGAGTTCCGCGATCTGTACAGACGACTGCACGGCGGCCCTTTCGTCGACGCTAAGGACTGAGAACCTGCTACCAGCAGCTAAACCTGCGAACTAATGGACACTACCTTCACAGCTGACGCATATCGGACCGGCAGACGGCATCATGCTCTTGTCTGAGGCAGGTGTTACTTGCGCTCGGCCGCCTGAGTATGGGAGCTATTGTCGCGGCTAGCCGGAAATCCCGGTGTCGCCGTCCTCTACTGCACCCAATCCCACTGCCCACGAGTACCGCAGTTTTTTGTTTCGATTGGATAACCGATAACCTGAGCTCCGAATACAAAACAAGACGCTTGAGGGCCTACTGTCTCGTCTGGATGCGGTCTACGAGACGCTCCGCACGCCAGTCCAGACGCGAGCCCAAGAGTTCTTTCGGGAGGGATACCGATTATTAGGACAGGGTTTGCTTACCGAGGCCTTGGACTACCTGAATCGTGGCTTGGTAGAGTACGACGTTGACTTTTTGGCCCAGTACCATCTAGGGGTTTTATACCTCAATGGCGAGAATAGTGACGACAATGTGATTGATCTGCCGAGCGCCGAACATCACCTACGCCTTGCCGCACGGTATTGCCGACCCCTGATTGAGCAGATGGACGACTGGGAAAAACGGAATGAGGTCAGTGGCTACTGTGCCGAAGCGTTCTTCCATGCCTCAGTCGCTTGCTATGCGCAGGCAGGTGAGTCACGACGCTCGGGCAACTTGGAAGACGCAGAAAAGAAGCTCAGAGAGGCGGTTGAACTCGCTTCCGAAAGCGTTGACGCCTCGTCCGTGGTGTTTACCGAAGCGGAGTATCATTTGGCGAAGTACTATTCTTTGTTGGGCGTGTCCGACAAGATTGCTCGGCATCTCCGTAAGGCCATCGTAGAAGACCACAAATACTTGTTAAAGGCATCAGTGGATGCCGACTTCGACGGTGCCCGTGAGCACATTGATGCGTTTGGTGAGGAGTTGCGCCGGGAGGTCAAGGAAGTCGCGACGGAATCTATTTCCCATCTGACTGCGTGGCAAGAGGAGATCCGAGACTTGACCTCGTCAAATACCTTGCCACAGAAACAAACGGATGAACTAGTACTTGCCTTGGAGCAGTGTTCCCGTGAGATAACACGTACGGCCGAAGGCGGCTCGTATTTCGACTACTGGCAGGCGTTGCAGATGTTCTTTTCGTTCTGGACCGAACAGAGGGAATCCCTCTTGCGGGAGTTGTTAGGAAACAGGCAGGCGAACCAAGTTATCGAATGGACCAGATCCTTTTCGATACTCAGCGAAGGCGTTAGCCACGAGGTCAGGTTTCAGGGGCTAGGACCGCACGTAGTCTTCGCCTCTAACTGGACCAGTTTCCAACTGCGGAGGACTCTGTGGGCTCCGGAGCTTTTGCTTGGAGAAACGTCTCGTCTGTCGAAGGTCACCTTGAGGATAGAGACCTTGATTGACTACGCCCCTGAAGAGGCCGCGAAGCGTCTGAAGCAGGACCTTGCCGAGGTGGAGGAGGGTGTCGGGCGCGGCTTTCCCAGAGATGTCCTATCGGCCTCCCATCGCTTGGAGCTGATTCTACGGCGTTGCCTAGACTCCTTTGAGAACGCGTCTCGCCAGCAAAGAAAGGAAATGAGTCGGAGGATGGCCAGACTCAATGCCATGCTCGAAAGTGGCGCAGAGGCGGTTGAAGGCGGCGAACGAAAACGGCAATTAGGCAAGATGATCGCAATCATTTGGGGGGTGGTTGGGATCGTTCCGTCACTGATAATCGCCGCAGTGCTAGGTGACGAGAGCCTGTATCTTCTATTTTGGTGGATACCCGTTGGCATTGGGATTTACCTTTACTTCAGAGGACGTAACGAAAACAAGCGTGCTAGCCAGCGTCTGGTCACGGCAGACCAACAGTGGAAGGAACATCAAGCAGCTAAAGACGAATCAAATCGTCTGATGGAGGAGGTCGAATATCAATCCGATGTGATAAGCCGCATGCTGCACGAGTAGAACGGTATTGTCATTCCGAACGCAGTGAGGAATCTAAGCGACCTTGTCGTCGGTCGCAGCCGGCACCGGAACTACCACGTTAGATTCTTCCCTTGCTTCGCTCGCTCAGAATCACCCGCAACGTTGAGTGCGCTTGCTTTCAAGGCGTGGCATAGCTCGGTTGGTTCGCGAAGCGTTTCACGCCTGCCTCGATCCTGACTGAGGTGGACGGCGGGAGCTCGACGGCGAAGTGCCTGCCATTGACCGGTACCACGCTCTCCGAGGTGGTCTTAGTTTCAGCGAGCCACCCCAAGGGGTCCAATATCGACGCGGCACCCGTGTCGCTCGAGGCCCTCGCGTCGGTGAACTCGTGCTCCCCGAACACGCCGGCTTGTACGATGAGCCTTCGTGTGTGCGTCGTGCTGGTGTTGACGAGCTGAAGGCCTGTCGTGTCGGGCGTCAGCTTGTCGACCAGTGCTGCGACGTCCAGTGGCAAGCCTGGCCGGTTGCGGTCGACGTCGAAATAGCGCACGTTGCCCCGCTGGAGGCCGCCGTTGTAGATGTTCTGCGGCGCGCCGGTGGTAACCTGGGTCAGGCCCTTCAGCACCAGCGGGTTGGCCGCCTCGCAGCCGTAGTCAAGGCGCTCTGGGTACTCGGGATGCAGCGCTGGCCAATGGTTCTCGTGAATGATGGTCTCGACGTCGCGGGGGTCCTTTCTCATCGATTCCAGCATTACCAGAACGAAACGCAGCTCGGCGTCCTGGACCCTGAGGGGCCAGTCGGGGTTCTTGCCTTCGTAGTACTGGAAGCGGGCGTGCTCTGTGTCGCCGCTGCGTCGGTCGCGCTCGCTGCCGACGTCGTTCCAGTCGCGGTGCGGGTCGCCGTCGCGCATTCTCAGCAGGGTGTCCCTGTCGCGGTCCGACATCGATGCGTGATAGAGGTGCGACATCTCGTACACGTTCAGCTTCGCGAAATCACGCCATTCCGGCGTTACGTTGCCGCCCGCGACCGTGGCGCGCGGCGCGAAGCCGTGGCGCATCGGGACCAGCAGGTCGCCATCCTCGCCGGTCTTAGAACGCTCGAGCAGTCCATCGATCTGGGAACGCAGGAGCTCCAGATAGCCGGTGTCGCCTGTGAGCAGGTAGGCGCACTCGGCTCCGATCGCAACTGAGATCAGCAGGCTGTCGGCTCCGCGTTCGCTGGCCCAGCCTTTGACGCCGCCCCACCACTGGCCGTTGCGGTGCTCGCCGATCTTGCCGGTCGGCCCGACGTTGTCGGGGATGATTCCGCCGTTCTCGCGGGTTCGGTCGCTCCAGGCGTCGACATAGTCGAGCACCCAACGGCGATACCTGTCGTCGCCCGTGTAGAGGTAGGCGTTGGTCACCATCGCGGTGGCGCCCAAGTTCTCCGGAACGTCGCCGTCGAGGGCCATCTTGTCGAAGACTTCCACGACTTGGCGGCGCCGGTCGGGCCTGTCCCACCACTCCGGCTCCAGGTCCTTGATGTTCGGGTAGAGTTGATGGTGGGTGTCTACGCCGACTGCTCTCACGTTGCCTTTGGACCAACGGTCCCAGTCCCGGACGATGGACCGGTGCATGAAGCCGCCGTAGTTGGGGTGGTCGAGCCAGGCCTTCACGAACTCGATATCGTCAGTAATCTTGCCGGTCGAGTGGAGCAGCGGGACCTTGCTGCCGGCGTGGAGAAGGGGGCCGTCGCTGCCGTGGTAGGGCGACCGGATGATGCGGTGGTTGGCGTCGTAGTTGGGGGCGTTGGGGTCGTCGCCCATGTACAGTCCGGCGAACCTGGTTGCGCGGCTGATGTTGTCTTCGAGAGTCGGGTTGGCCAACCCGAAATCATAGAAGGACTGAGAGCCTTCGCCCATGTGGAACCAGTCGGAGTTGTACGGGATGTTCAGGTTCCAGTACTCGTTCTTGAGCTGCGCCATATAGAAGGGATGGCTCGAAGTCTTGCCGCTGTCGCTGGTCTCTTCGTAGTAACGGGTCGTGGCATTCCAGAAACCGAGGGCGTAGTCGAGAATCCGGGCGTCGGCGCCGAGGGCGTAGAAGAGGCCCCAGTTGTGTGTGATCTCGTATATGTCGTCGACGTCCTGGACGTAGTAGGTGCTCAGGTCGGAGCGACAGTACTTCTCGACGAAGAAGTCCGCAGCCTCCTCCATGGTCGTAATGAGGCGGCGTTGGAGGAGCGCCCAGGCGGGTGGTGGGCCGAGGTCGGACCCGCGGATGGTTGGCATGTCGTGGGTTGGGATTGCCATTCAGTTCTCCTAGTGTTGGATGGTAGGTCGTGAGAGCGGTGCCCTGCAATTCTGCATACGGTTCATGTGTGGTTCAAGGCTATCTCGCGCTTTGGCTCCGGCAGAGCCCCCCCGCCCGGGCGTCTCTACCGGCTGGGATTTGGTCCGACGTGTCATGTTCCCCGGATGGGCTTGACGTGGGCGGCGTAGACGTCCGGGTCTACGCGAACGTCAATCAGGTGGAGCCGGTCCGATTCAAGGGCCGCTGCGAAAGCGGCCTCGAACTCGTCTAGCGTGCGCACCTCGGTGCCGACGCCTCCGAAGCTCTCGGCGAGCCGGACGAAGTCCGTTTGCGCCAGGTCGACACCCTCTCTGGCGTACCTCTTCGAGCGCTGCTTCACCCTGATCATCCCCAGCGTCGCGTCGTCGAATACAACGATGACCGGTGCGAGCTTTAGACGGGCTGCGACTTCAAGCTCGCCGGCGCGCATCAACATTCCGGCGTCGCCGACGAGAGAGATGGTCTTTTGGTTAGGCCTGACCAGAGACGCGGCGAGGCCGGCGGGGACCGAGAACCCCATAGTGTTCGCGCCGCTCGAATCGAAATACGTAGCGGGGTCGTAGACCTTCCAGGCGTACAGATTCACTCTGCCGTAAACGCCGGCTTCGGTAGTCAGGATTGCGTCGCGCGGCGCCATGCGGCGGGCAGCGACGAGAGCATTGGTGGCGTTCAGGTCGGTCTCCGCAGCGCTGAGTTCGTTCATGGCATCGTCCCAGAAGTCTTCGATCTGCGACGGGCTCCACGTGTCGCGCCGTTTTACGCCGTCCGCCAGCGCGGTGAGTAGGTCGGGTAGGGGGCCGGTCGCGGTGTACGCAGGCTCTCCGAAAACCTCGTCGGGTTCGACGTGTATCGCGTCTAGAGTGATGAGTCTCTGGGGGTGCTTCCAGGGGCTCAGGAGCTCCACGCGGTCCAGGCCTACGGCCACGACGAGGTCGCTCTGGTCTATCAGGCGCGTTTCGAGAGTGTTCGGAGCGTACACGCCTGACATGACCCCTGCGTACAGCGGGTGGTCTTCGGGGATTACGCCGCGTGCCTTGGACGTGACCATGACGGCGGACCGGAGCTTCTCCGCCAGGGAAAGCAGGCTGCTGCCAGCTCCCTGCCGTACGACCACGGGCCCAGCGACGAGTATCGGCTTCTCGGCGTCGTCGATGGCGGCAGCAACGGAGTCGAGGTCGCCCTCGATTCGCGACGGCTCGTCAGCGTGTCCCAGCATGCCGTCGGTCGGGGGACCGGGCGTAGTGGAGTCGAGGTCTTGAGGGAAGTCGACGTGCACGGGTCCCGGCCGCTCGGCTTCGGCGGTCCGTATGGCGTCGGCGATCTGTCGGCCGGGGTCGCTCGCGTCAAGAGTGATGGACGCCTTGGAAACGGAGCCGAAGAACTGCGTTTGGTCGATCTTCTGCATCGAGGTCGCCGGAGCCTGGGCCGGTGAATAACGCTCGGTCACGCAGAGCAGCGGATGCCGCTCCAGGTAGGCGTAGATGGCACCGCTGGCCGCGTTGGTCGCACCGGGCCCCATGATCGAGAGGCATACGCCGCAGGTGCCGGTCAGCTCGCCTGACACGACGGCCATCATCGCAGCTGTAGTCTCATGTTGGGTCAGGACGAAGGGGATGTCCTGGTCGTTACACGCCTCGATAAGGTCGATCGAGCTTCCGCCGCCGGGGATGCCGAAGACGTACGGCACACCGGCGCTCTTCAATGCCGTCGCGATCTCGTGGGCGACGCGGTTGGATACAACCGGCGCGGTGTTTGTCATTCGCGTCTCCGTGGTCAGGTCTGGTTTGAGTAATGCTTTGATGGAGGGATGGGAAGATGGGCCAGCATAATATACATTATTGCCGCACGGGCGTTGGCCTACCTCTGGGAGACCAAGCAGGCCGGATACGTAACATCAAAACCAGGAGGACTCCATGAGGCGTTTCACGCGGACACCGTACTACAGCGGGCCCGATGACCCAGAGCGCGGCGAAGTTCGGGGCACTTTGAAGCTGGGCGAGACCGTCGTGATCGAGACGGTCGGTGGGCACGACCAGGACTTGAAGATCGAAGGCGAGCTCAAGCCCGGCATGGTCATGGAGGTCAAGACTCCGAGGTACTCGCGGCCCGGCGGGCCGTTCTTGATCGAGGGGATCGAGCCGGGCGACTGGGTCGCTTTCGAGATCCTCGATATGGAGGTAGGGCCGTACGGGTTCTACCGTAACGGAGGCCCGTTGTGGGGAAGTGTCCGTCTGATCGCGCCGGTCCGCGATGGGCTCGTGCACTTCCCGCCGGACTTCGTGGTGCCGGCGCGCCCGATGATCGGGGTTATTCAGCTGGATTCGGTGGCGCCACACGAGATCGACCACGGCGGGAACATGGACTTCAACTCGGTGCGACCAGGCAGCACGGTCCACATTCGCGCTCAGAAGCCAGGCGGCCTCCTGAACCTGGGCGACGTACACGCACGGATGTCGGATGGAGAGCTCACCGGCACTGGCGTCGAGATCGACTCGGCGATCACACTGAGGGTCAGTCGTTCGCGCGGCTTTTCGGCTTCGAGCCCTGTCGTCGAGACAACCAACGTTGCGGAGAGTCCAGAGGAGTACCTGACTGGCGCTCGAGGCGCGACCTGGCCTGATGCGGTCAAGGCTGCCTGGGCCGATATGGTCGGTCTCATTGCGGACGTCTACGACACGACCACGGAGCACGCGAACCTGATCGTAGGCACTATCGGCGATGCCCGCCCCGGCTACTCCGCAGGCACCATGAATCGGCGGGGCAGGGAGGATGGCGGGTACGTAACGTGCCAGATAGCGGTCACGAAGGAGCTCAGGAGAACGGGCGAGCCTTTCCGAGCGTAGTGGAGGCATTTCCTTCAAGACCAATAGCCGACTAGTGGTTCAACGTTTTTGTATTGATGGGTAGAGTGACTTTAGCTTGATGCGCGCATCCTCGGTAGTGAAGCGCCAATCCACTCGTATCACATCCCGGTTGCGTTGATTCTGCCAAGCATTGACCTCGCCGCGCAGGATGTCTTGATTGGCAATCCGTCGGTCCAGGCACTGTCGAGCCAGCACACCGATCTCTATCTCCGCCATATTCAACCAACTCCCGTGTTTGGGAGTGTAGTGTATCTCCAGTCGCTCAGCTATACGCCTCGCCTCAGCAGGCTCGAATGCCTCGTATAGCGAGGACAGCTTGTGAGTGTTGAGATTGTCCATTACCAGCACGATCCGGTCTCTGTCAGGGTAGTCCTCGTCGACCAGTTTCTTTATCACATGCGCCCAGTCCACCTTCGTGCGACGCTCTCTGACCTCGACTCGGCGCCATCCGTCCAACGGTGCAAACAGCATGAACAGGCTGCTCACTCCATTGCGCTCGTATTCGTAGTCGTATGCCGCCGATAAGCCGGGCGCTGCGGGACGCGGCACTCGCGTCTCCTTGACTTGCTGTTTGCTCGTCTCATCCATGCACACCAGAACCTCATTCCCATCGTACGGCCGTTGGTAGACCTCCAGTACGTCTTCCATCGCGCACACAAACTCCGCGCTCTGACCGGGCGGGATGCACCAACTCTGCTTCAGCCACGGCTTCAGTTCGTTTTTTTTTAAGCGCCTGGCGAACCGTCTCGGTGCTAATGGTCCCGACTATCTCACACTCGACCAACTGGTCAGCCAACAGCTTCAGGGTCCAACTGGCACGCCCCTCCGGCGGTTCCCCGCAGGCCATCGCTATCAACCGTGCTTCACCTTCGCCGTCCAGTCTCTTTTGACGCCGACGCAGTTGCTTTTTGCGATTCAGCGCAGACTCGACCCCCTCCTCCACACAGCGCTTGCGTATTCGCTCGACCGTTGACTGTCCCACACCGAGCGCGCTGGTGATGTCCGCGTCCTTCATTCCCCCGTCCGAGCGTGACTCATCGCTCATCAGCAGAATGCGCGCATGGGTCTGTTTGTACGCCGCAGCCCGACCGCGTGAGACCAAGGCGTTGAGTTCCTGTTGTTCGTCGGTAGTCAGTCTGATACGGTACTTCTTGGTAGACATCATGGTTCCTCCTCGGTTCAACGTTACGATTGAACCCCCAAGAGGAACAATGACTATCATGGTATTCATTTCAATGATGTTGTACCACTAGTGAGGTTGGTGATTCACATGTCAAAACAGAAGTACATTCTGGCGATCGTTTTGGTAGTTGTCGGTATCAGCTTGCTGCCCGCCCCGGCCGCTCAGGGCGCTACCATCACCGTGACCAATCTCAATGATAGCGGGCCCGGGTCGCTACGCCAGGCGATCGCTGACGGCGTGCACGGCGACGTGATCGACATCAGCGTAGCCGGGACCATCACTCTGACGACCGGCGAGTTGGTAATCAACCAAAACTTGACTATCGAAGGCCCCGGCGCCGACGTTCTGGCCATCGATGGCAACGGCGCAAGTCGCGTCATCAACATTGCCGCTGGGAACGTCGTGATCGAGGGCCTGACCGTGAAAAACGGTTCCACAACCGGGGACGGCGGGGGCATACTCAATGACCTTGGCACGATTGTCCTCATCGGCGTGACTATCAAGGGGAACACGGCGGTCGGGAAGGGAGCGGGCCTATTCAATCGCATCGGAGCGCAGGTCATCGAGAGCACTATCTCGGGCAACATCTCCGGTAACGATGGTGGGGGGATCCGCAACGAGAATTTAATCGCCATATTCAATAGCACAATCTCCGGCAACACAGGTGGCAAAGGTGGGGGTATCGACAATAGGACCGGCGCCATTGTCACAATGGTCAACACAACCATCAGCAACAATACCGCCACCGAGGGCGGAGGGATCAATACAACGGGCGTTGTTCAGGCTTCCAACAGCATCATCGCCGGTAACACTTCGGGCGGCGACTGTGATGGCGTCGTTACATCGCTTGGGCACAACCTGGACGGCGACGGTACGTGCAACCTGACGGAGGTTACGGACCTTCTGAGCACGAACCCACTTCTGGGGCCATTGCAGGACAACGGCGGCACCACCTTCACCCACGCTCTTCTCCCCGGCAGTCCTGCCATCGATCGCGTGCCCGTCGCCAGCTGTACGCTCGTCACAGACCAGCGCGGTGCGGCCCGTCCTGAGGGCGCCGTGTGTGACATTGGGGCATTTGAATGGACGATGATCGTCGCTCCTTTGCCCGGCCTGAGTGTGTGGGGAGCGATCGGGCTTGCGCTGCTGTTTGCCAGCCTGATTGGACGAAGATTGTCGTCGGCGGTTTTGTCTCGGCGGCCGTAACTGTCCATACCCACAGCCGACTCCTTCGAGCGAAGAGAGGTGCACTATTGTCTACAGCACAGCCAAGCTTGACGATCACGGCCGGCAGGGTGTTCTGCGCGGACACCGGGCTCGACGGACCTGGAGGCGTCGAGGTCCAGGGCGGCAGGATCGTGGCTTCCGGGCTCGATGTCGCGAAGGCCAGCGACGACTCGCTGGATTTCCCCGACGGCCTGCTGCTTCCGGGCCTGGTCGACTTGCACGCCCATCCCGGTCTGCCGAACTGGCGATTCGGCATCGACCCCGATACCGAGATTCTGCCGCGTGGCACGACGACCGTCCTGTCGCAGGGTGACGCTGGAGCCCAGACCTGGTCGGTGTTTCTCAGGACCTTCATCGAAGGCTCCCAGACTCGTGTGAAGCTGGCGATCAGCCCTTCGGTGAAGGGGGAATTGGAAGACCGGGGCTGCTTCATCAACCTGCAGGAGGTCGACGTCGAAGCCTGTGTCGCGACGATCGAAGAGGGCGGCGAGCACATCTGGGGCGTCGCGGCCAACCTTACGGCGAGGGCGTGCGGCGACAACGACCCCCGCGAGGTGATGCGGAGGACGCTGGAGATCGCCGAGCGAACCGGTCGGCCGATTCTGTACGGCCCGCGAAGGGAACCGTCCGACTGGCCGCTGGCAGAGCAGCTGGCGCTGCTGCGGCCGGGCGACGTCCTTACCTACTGCTTCCAGAGCGACGCCGAGAGCATCGTTGCCGACGGCAAGGTCGTCGATGAAGCCTGGGAAGCTAGAGAGCGCGGCGTCCTGTTCGACGTCGGGCACGGCAAGGGCACGGACGATATGGGCGTCGGGCCTGACGCTATAGCCGACGGGTTCCTGCCGGACACGATCTCGAGCGACGTCTACAACAACCACCTGGGATGGGACCCGCCCCACGACCTGGCCCGAACGTTATCGCGAATGATCGCGATCGGGGTGCCGGAGAACGAGGCGCTGACCCGCGCCACGCTCCTTCCCGCCGAGGTCCTGGGGATGGCGGGCCAAATAGGCACTCTCGCGCCCGGCGCCGACGCCGACCTGACGGTAATGCGCTGGAGCGACCCGGTACCACTGGCGCTCGTCGGCGGGGCCGTCCGCAGCGGTCCGTGTCTTGAGCCCGCCCTGACCGTTCGGGCGGGACGAGTGGTGGCGCGCTGAGATCCGCTAACGGCCCGTCAGGGACCAAGACCTCTGCAATCGCATGGGCTGCGGTTTCGTTGGCCGTTCCCTGGCTACGTGCCCCCGGCCGAGAGACAGTCTACGGGTCTCGCCGACCTGAGCCGATTCTGGTCGGTCAAATCACCGACAACGGACTCAGCCCAACTTTGGGCCCCTATAAGGGGAGTTCTAAATATAAAAGCCGAGCGATGCGGCTGCATCAGATTAGAGCGTTGGCGGTCGCAATACGCCCTAAGGTAGTCCGGCCGTGGAAGTCGTTAGTACGAAAGCCTCGCCCCCGTCGACTAAGTCAAATGCGAGCAAGTCCATATCTTTGATTTGGACTGTTTCGAGTGGCACCCACCCACCATCAAGATCGAGTGAGAGAACTACGAGCTCTCGGGACTCGTCGCCATAAAGCTGAGACAACCCTTCGTGCGCATAAGCCCGAATCCACCGAAGGACACCGATGGACGGCGTGAGGGCAGCGGAAGGGGGTGGGTGAGGGAGCTACAGGGGAGATGGCCTGGGGTCTTGGGGTAGATGGGAGGCCGGCGGCCGGTCTTCAGTCGCCGCACAGGGCCCCTAAGGCCCTATGCGGGAGTTGCGATGCGCGGGAAGGCGAGAGGATACGCAGCAGGGGACTCTCGCGACCGGGGTGGCGCGAGATTGCGGGGACGTTGGGTCAGTTGCAGGCTGGCTGTCAGGCCGGGAACGGAATGGCTTGCAGCCGGGCCAAGGCGCGACTGAACTGGGTTTCCCAAGGCCAGCGCCGGGGGAGATGCAAAGTGAGGCGGCGCGCCGAGCGGGTGATCCGTCCCACCAGAGCGAAGACCCGCCGCCTGAGGGTCTTGGTGATCACGGTCCGCTCGCCCAGACCAATCCGCGCCGTCCAGCGGGCCAGGTTATGCGCCATCACCTGGACCGCCAGCCAGGCGCCGTTGGCGGCGAAGCGCGCCGACGGCATGTGGTTCAGCCCGACGCCGTACTTGAGGTCGCGTATGGCGTTCTCGACCTCGGCGTGGCGGCGATGATCGGCCTCCAGTTCCAGCGTCTCCCCATCGCGGTCGGTGATGAAGGCGTGATAGCTGTATCTGGCGAAGAGGGCGAGCTGGGAACCGGGCGTCGGCTTCACCCGCCGGACAATGAGCCGCACCGGCGCGGCGTCCGGCTTGGTCTGGAACGGGGTGTAAGTCGTCTCGGCGACATCGGCGGCGCCGTCCATCCAGTAGGGAATGGGAGTCCAGTCCTCCTGTGGTATCGCCTCGATCAGGTCCCGCAGGCTGGCGCGCTGGCGGATGGTGATAGAGAAGCGGACATCCATTTCCCGGCAGGCGGCAACGACAGTGTGGGCGTAGAAGCCGCTGTCGGCCCGCACCGTGAGTTGTCCCCTGGCCCCGCCGTAGCGCACCCGCCCCACCGTCTCACGCAGGAAGTGGGCGGCGCCACGGGCGGTGTTGGCCCGGCCCTCGCGCAGCCGGGACATCAGCACCTCGCCGGTGCCGGCGGCAATGGCCAGCAGCGGGTGATAGCCGCGGGCGCCGGTATAGCCGTGGTGGCGCGCTCCCTCCTTGGCCAGTCCATAGGTCTCGCAGATGGTCGAGTCCAGGTCGATGGTCAGGGGCGAGTCGCCGGGTCCGGCCCCAGCGGCCCAGGCCCGGGCCAACAACTGGCGGCTCACGCGGTCGAGTTGACGGACATGCCCCCACCGGAAGCTGCGCAGGAAGGTCCCCAGGGTGGATGGCGCCTTG
Source organism: Dehalococcoidia bacterium (assembly GCA_965248605.1). Lineage (GTDB taxonomy): Bacteria > Chloroflexota > Dehalococcoidia > Lucifugimonadales > CAUZJF01 > CAUZJF01. The sequence continues at coordinate 2,276,300 of CBDFJV010000007.1, read as the reverse complement.
ACCACGCAGCCTAGAACACCGACCGTCCCACCAGCGCGCAGCGCATCGGCGTCGTCGATGCAGTCGCCGCCTGCCAGCGCGGAAGCGACCAGCGTCAGCATCTTGTCCCCAGTGTTCGCCCGTCCCGGCGCTCCGCCGAGGTCAAGGTGATGGTCGACGAGTTCCCGCAGGCCCAGGTGCCGGGCTAGGGTGGCCGGCAGGAGCAGGCCGGCATTGGCCACCAGGCGATGGTCGTCAAAGACGATGCGGATACGGTCGGGTTTGTTCTGTGGCAGCATCTATTGGGTGCTCCTTGTTTCCGGGCGGGTTTCTGTTCCAAAACCATTATCCCAGATTCAGAGGAGCACCCGCTGGCTTCTTCAAGGGCTGTCCCCAAGGACGTCCTTCGGTGGATTCGGGATAAGGGATCACGACCTTCGGGTGGGGTCTCGCCGTCGTAGTTGGTGACGGCATAGGTGGCCACGACAGCTCGAAACCAAGCACGTTCTCTCGCTCGTATCCGGCAGGGATCCAAGGAATGCTTTGAGCGGTCAGTTCCTTGACAAAAACCGGCACAGAAGGCACGCCCGCGATACCTCGTGGCCATTCTCCTGGACTGGGGATCCAACGCGCCGGGAACTGAACTTTAACCTCACGTCCGGCCTTAGTGGTCAATGAATACGTGCCACCTGACCATGGGACGATCGTTGGAGAGCCCAGTGACAGTTCTGCACCTCGGGCGTCGAGAGCGATTTGTGTGATAACCAGTTGCTTGATGATCCCTTCGAGTCCCGTTTCTAACTCGTCGAGCTCACTTTCAACGGAATTGAGTCGAATCAACGTCTCGACATTGGTGTCTTCTCGAGCCATCGACGGCTCTGGTATGTTCCCAGGTGGGCTGGCAGACTGCTTGACCAGTAGTGCTTGAAGTTGAGCCTGCAACGAGTCGATCTTAACCTGAACGTTGTTTTGATCCTTAGTTTGGGCGTTCTCGCCATCAAGTCCAAAGTCCAACGGTTCGGCCAGCCTCGAGAGAGTTCCGAGAAACACCGTGAGTTGAATGGCGGTAAAACCAACGATCGTGATGAGTATCAGTAGTCCCGAAACTGCCTGAATGGGTCCCATCCCCCAACCGGAGCCTGTGGGAACCGGAGCGTTGCCGCTTATAGGAATCCCTGATCGTGACTCCCGAATGACCTGGATGCTCCGGCTACCATCTGCGGAGCGTCTTTTCCACGAGAGGTAGCTAACCATGTTTACCGCAGTCGAAACGAACGCCGACTTGGAAACAGTGACGATCTCTTTGAGAGGATCAAGAATCCTATATCGAGCCAACAGGCCGATCAACTGAAATAGCTCCAAGAAGGCGACGCGGGCGCGGTCCAGTCCCTGTCGGCGCTCGACCACGACAACAGCGGCAGCGGCCGCTTCTTGTTTGAAACGATTGCTCAAATCCTCAGGCAGAAGGCCGAAAAAGAAACGATAGAGGAACGCGAATGCCAAGACCATGACCTAGGCCTCCAGTCGAGGGACGAGACCTGCGATTCGAGCGAAGTCCATGTGAGCTTCGTGGAAATCATCCAGGGCTGACAATCCCTTGGGAGTTATCTCAACTATGTTACGATTCACGTCTTTCTCACCGGGCTCTTCACGGACGAATCTGATCATGCCGCGTTTTTGCAGGCGGCGCAACGCCGCGTACACCGACGATGTTCCCAGCGTCATCGCTGAGACTGTGCTTATACGGTTAAACAGCCTTAGTCCATAGCTTTCCTCCTTGTCACTTAGACACGCTAAGATTTCGAATCTAATGTGCCGAACTTCGGCGGCGGCTTTGGTGAGCCCCCCGGAAGCTCAGGGCCGAAGGTTCGTCGACCAGATGGCTCTGGGCTGCGGTTTTCGGGTTGGACCGAGCCTTGGTTGGTCTTGAATAGGCCCACGACACTGATTACTGTGGCCGAGCCGCTTGTAAGGGCTAGCCAGAGTGGCCACGGAGTACCGAAGACAAACGCCGAAGCTGTGGTTACTAGGAGTACAACAACATACCCTAGAACGACGACTTGAAACGGAGGTAACTCGTTTGAAGTTAGCGGGTTCAATAGCCCCTTAACCCAATTCATAGTGGTGCACTCCAGCCGACGAAGCTTGGCTAAGTAGTAGCGCACTTTAAATGGACAGTGAGAGGATAGTCAATAGTTCCAAAACGTGGAATAAGCGTCGACCGGCGAATGATCGATTCGTTGGCTGTCCGGAGGTCAGCCGTGAATTCGGACCAGAGCCCGTTCAGCGCTTAGCTCAGGTTCTCTGAGACCGGAGCTGGCCGGTGTCTCCGTGAATCCGGACGCACTCAATAGCTTGTCCATGCCCGCTCCTTGGAAACGCGATCAAGATTTACGGCGTCGAGGCCAAGGTTGTGGGTCTCGAAGTGACATACCCAGACTCCAGTCCGACGACCACTCTCAGCTATTTACTCTGCACGACAGTTTTGGAACTTTTAGGCGGCGGGCTGCGGCCACGACTACCCGGTGTGAGGCGCAATTACTCGTAAAACAGTGCAGGCTTCAGCGAGGCGCGCTTGGTCGCTCGAGAAGAGTGATAACGCCACGCTTTTCACGAAGGCCACTATTGCTTTGGCTAGCAGATCACACGGCGGCGCCTATTAGTTTCTTGTCCGCTGTCGGCGGGACGACCGGATGTTCTTCGGATCGACCGGGAACAGAGGCGTTCACCAACGTGCAGAGGTATAGCGGGAGCTCTGGCCATTTCACCAGCGCCATTGCTCCTTCAACTCGTCGTTAACGACGGCACCAGTGGGCCACTCGCCTTTGTGCAGGCTAACGATGCAGTTCGCCGCCTCGGTCCTCATGGCTTTGGTCGACAGGTCGTCGAGTCCGGCGACGTGAGGCGAGACGATCACGTTGTCGAGCTCGAACAGCGGGTTGTCCCGGGCCGTGGGCTCCTGCTCGAAGACGTCCAGTCCGGCACTCGCTATCCGGCCGGACCTGAGCGCCTCTACGAGGTCGCTCTCGACGACGAGGTCCCCACGCGCGGTGTTGACGAGAGACGCGTCGGCCTTCATCAGAGTGAGCTTCTCCCGGTTAATCATGCCGCGAGTCTCGTCGGTCAAGGGGCAATGGAGGCTAACGAAGTCGGCGGTCTCGAGCAGGTTGTCGAGGTCGACAAGCTTGATGTCGTGTTCTTCCACGAAAGACTCGTCGGGTAGTTGCTCGGTGGCAACAACGCGCATCTTCATCGCCTCCGCGCGGACTGCAAGGGCCTTGCCGATCCGCCCCAACCCCACGATGCCAAGGGTGCTGCCTCTCAGCGGCCGCCGTGGGCTGCGGGCCCATTGTCCAGCCCGCACCGCTTTGTCCCCACTAAGCAGCGATTTGGCTAGCGCGAATATCAGCGACAAAGCATGCTCCGCCACCGCCTCGTAGTTGCTGTTGGGCGTGATCGTGACAACGACGTCGTTTGCGGTGGCCGCGGCGACGTCAACCCTGTCGAAGCCGACCCCAGCGCGGGCCACGACCCGCAGGTCCGGCAGGCCCTCTAGAACTCTGCTGGGGAACTGCGTCGCCCTGGCTATGATGGCGGAAGCGCCTTGCAGTAGCTCGATCACTTCTTCGTCGGTGGTACTACCTTCGGCGAGGCGGTCGTCATCGACCCAACGTAGATCGAAACCGGCGCCCACGAGCAGGCCTGTGTATGGCTCGGCCTGCTGCTCCTCTGGGTTCCCGTTCAGGACAACGATTGGCAATGCGATAGCTCCTTGAGCCGAGCGGCTCCGCTCCTCAGCGACCGATGGTCACGAGCTTGAACTGTTCGGCCAGAGGCACTCCGATCTTCCTTCCGATGCTCTCTGGGCCGGAGCGGGCACCCTTCTCTCGCTCTTCGTTACGTTCGCCGAACTGGCTCACGTGCGAGTAAAGGGCGTCTCGCTTGGCCTTGAAGGCTTGTTCCGAGATCTCGAGAAAGCAGTCGGGCTCGTCAGAGCCCCACAGGTACACTTCTCGCACCTTGTGGGGCTCGAGCCCGTCTTCGAGGTGTTGCGGGTACCCCAGGTGGTCGCGGGCGAACGGGTACACCGCGTCTAGAGTAACGCGGCCAGTAACTCGGTGGTCGCGGTGGTTGATGTACTTTCGGTTCGGGTCGCACGTCAGAATCGCGTGCGGACGGTGTTTGCGGATTTCTCGGACGATGCGCTCCCTGAACTCGGTCGTGTCTTCGAGCGTCTGGTCCGGAAACCCAAGCATCACGACTTCAGAAACTCCAAGGACCTCGCCTGCGGCATGCTGCTCCTTCAGCCGGGTGTCGGCCAGGTCTTGGGGGTCGACATGGCGGTCGCTGGTCCCCTTGTCGCCGTTAGTGCAGACAACCAGGACGACCTTCCGGCCTTGGGCCGCCCAGTGAGCGATAATGCCCCCAGCGCCGACTTCGGCGTCGTCGGGATGGGGCGAGACCACGAGGACGGTTGAGTTGTCGGACATTTGGACTCCTTTGGGTTAGTGGGTTGGAGGGCTGGATGCATATCGGTTGCCGGCGTTGTCATTCCGAACGCAGTGAGGAATCTAGGGGACTCGTCGGGAATGGCGCCTGCTCTCTAGCGACGGCCTTAGATTCCTCTTTCGCTGCGCTCACTCGGAATGACAAACTAGGCTCACTCGTTCTCGACACCCCATCTCCTGCGCCAGCTCTCCGCCGAGCCGACTACATTCGGGTCGACAGGCCACGGCAGGACGCCGCACCGCTTCGCCCACTCGTCGTATTCTCGGCTCAGCTCCGCCACCTTCTCGGGATTGCGGTCAGCCAGGTCGTTGAGCTCGGTGCGGTCCTCTTCCATGTTGTAGAGCTCCCATTCGCCGCCGTACTCGCCCACGAGCTTCCACTCGCCGGATCGGATCGCGCGGTCGCCCTCATGCTCGATGGTGATGGGCTTCTCGCGCGACCATCCGCCGCCCTCGATCAACGGCATGAAGCTCTCACCTTCGATGGGGTGGACGGGGCTACCGTTCATCTCGCTCGGGTATGCCACGCCAGCGGCCTCAAGGCAAGTCGCCGTAATGTCGTTGATGTAGGCTGGTTCGCGGACGATGCCGCGTCGGCGCAGCCTGTCGGGCCAGTGGATGATGAAAGGCGTCGAGATGCCGCCTTCATGGGCCCAGTTCTTGTACATCCTGAAGGGCGAGTTGCTGGCGTTGGCCCACCAGACGTCGTAGGCCTGATGTGTGTCGGCCGGACCGGGTCGGATGTCAGGTCGGTCGCCCATACGTATCGGCTTGCCGTCGACCGTTGGGAGGGTCGCGTAGAGTAGCTGCTTCCCGCCGGTGGGGTTCTCGCTGATGGTAGCCGCGCAGCCGCCGTTGTCGGAGATAAACATCACCAGCGTGTTGTCCTCGACGTCGAGTTCGCGTGTCTTATCCATGATGCGCCCGACGGCCCGGTCCATTCGGTCGACCTGGGCGGCGTAGACGGCCATCTTCAAGTCTTCCCAGTCCTTGTGGGGAGCGTCTTCCCAGGCCGGGATGTATTCCGGGCGCGAAGTAATCTTCCACTTCGGGTCGAGGACTCCATTGCCGAGAAGCTCCTCGTGGCGGTTCGTCCGGACCTGGTCCCAGCCGTCGCGATACGTCCCCTCGTATCGAGCGACGTCTTCCTCGGGCGCGTGCAGCGGACAGTGCGGGGCCGTGAAGCTCGTGTACAAGAAGAACGGCTTGCTCATCCCTACGCTCTCTTCGATCATCTGGGCAGCTTGGTCGCCGATGGCGTCGGTGAAGTAGAAGTCGGTCGACTCGACCGGGAAGAAGCTCTCGTCGAGCATTAGCCCAGGCGGGTTGAAGAAAGACCCGGCGCCGCCCAGCAGGCCAAAGAACCTGTCGAAGCCTCTCTGAGTTGGGACAGGATGTTCCGGGTCGCCGACGGGCCAGCTCGAGATGTCAGGGTCTTCGTAGTCGGCACCCACGTGCCATTTGCCGGACATCAGTGTCCGGTAGCCCGCCGGCCCAAGCATCTCGGCGAGGGTAGCACAGTTGTTGTTGAGGTAGCCCTGGTAGTTGGGCGAGCCGTAGTTATCCGTCATGTGGCCAATGCCGGCCTGGTGAGGATTGATGCCGGTCAGTAGCGCGGCCCGCGACGGGCAGCACTTGGCAGCGTTGTACATCTGGGTGAACCTTAAGCCGTTGGCCGCCAGGGCGTCTATGTTAGGCGTCTTGATCTCGGACCCATAGCAGCCGATGTCCGAGAAGCCCAGATCGTCGACGAGGACCACGATTATGTTAGGCCGGCTGGTCTCACTGTCCGCCACCGATTACCTCCGAGTCTACAAGTCTATGGACATGCCGTCCTCGGCCAGGAAGACTCCGTCGCCTAGGATACCCTTGGCCTTTTTCAACTCGCCATCGGGGTCGGCGAGGACCGCTCGGCCGTGGTGTACGAATCCCAGCCTGTCCGGGGCGCGGCTGGAGTCGAGCAAGTACGTGCATACGTCCTCGACGGTGTGATGGCCGGTCTCCATGAGTACCAGATCGTCGTTCCCCAGGAGCGACTCAACGTCCGAAGGGGCTGCGATGTCGCCCGAGTACACGACGCTCTTGCCGTCAGCCTCGATCCGGTAGGAGAACGACTCCCACGGCTCGTTTTCGGCCGGTTGGCCTAGGTGGTTGTTGTGGGCAGCAACGACCCTGAGCCCATCTTCTTCGAATACCAGCCCGTCCTCCGGTGGCGCGGCTTCGATCGGGAACGTGAAGTCCGGATATTTCCTGACCAGCCCCCACACCGCGTCCCAGATGCTCATGTCCGGCATGAACACCTGGATGGTCCTGTCGTGCAGCGGTTTTGGGTCTAGCTCTGAGAAGGTGTTGAGCTTCCGTATCGTCCAGAGCAGGTTGGGGAGCCCGCCGACGTGGTCAACGTGACGGTGCGTGATGAAGATCGCCCGCGTGGCCAGCAGGTCGATGCCGAGGAGATGGGCCGTATAGGAGCAGCTCTCGCCCGCGTCGAACCAGTAGAGTGCGTCGCCGTGCTCGACCACGAACGAGCTGTGCCGTCTGCCCGGCATAGGCTCCGTGCCGGCGCACGTCCCCAGGAAGGTGAGCCTCATCGGCTAATCTCGCCTATCGAGTAACTGCTCTTTTTCATGGGCTCCCGACGAGTCGTTTGACAGAGCTAAATCCCCCCAACCCCCCTTTTCAAAGGGGGGACAGAGCCGGACCCCACGAGCGGTTCGGTGGGCTATCGAGTAACTGGTCACAACAGTTACTCACCTAGATTCGGTCCGCCCTGAGGACATAATTTGCTTTCAACGTACCAGCCCTCGTTGCCCACCCGCTCGTATGTCTTCCATGATGTCGTAGAGGGCCATGACGACGGCCGCGTAGAGGTTGGAACCGATGTAGTCGAAGGGGTTGGTATCGATGATCGGGTCGAAGGACTCGATGGGCGGGACGACTCCCGGTGGGCCGTCGTAGTCGCCGTATCCGGTGATACCGACGTCGGTGGTGACCATGGCGGCGACGCGGCTCTCGAACCCCGTGCGAGCCCGGACGTGTCGGTAGCGCTCCGCAAGGGGCGGGTGGATGGGGAACAGCTCGACGTTGGTGATCTTCATATGGCCATCAAGCAGGCGATATTGTCGCTGATCGCCCCATAGCATACAAGCTGGGGCTCGAAAGGTCTGGAGGTTTCGCTAGGGTCTTTCAAAGTCCCGGAATTCACGCACTTCGCCATGCTGAGGCCCCGCGAAGCATCTGGGTGGGCAAGGACCCTGCCCCAGACCCTTCGTCCCAAGAGGCCTCAGGGTGACAATGAAAAGACCCTAGGGTTTTGCTCCGAGGGGTCGTGGCCCGCCTGCGATGGTACAATCCGCATCGACACCGCTGTTAGTGAGGTCCAGCCCATGCCAGACGACAGGGATCCGAATGTCGGAACAGGCCAGTTAACGATGAATTCTGCCGGCGTGATACGAAACTGGAGGGACCAGGAACCCGCCAACAGCCACGGCGCCGTGGGGTGGAAGATCCTCACCGAGCGGGGTCAGCTCGACCGCCCGTACGAGGTCGCTCCACTCATCGGTATCCACGGGGTCACTTTCAGGATGCTCCAGCCGACCATGACTGAGCCGGCTCATTCCCACGACGCCAAGGAGCACGTCTACTACGTCATCAAGGGTCAAGGGAAAGTTCAGCTAGGCGACGACTTCTTCGACGTCAAGGAGGGTGATGCGGTGTTCATGCCCGCGCGAGGCGTCCACTCGATCATCAACGACAGCGACGAGTTCCTGGAGCACCTCGTGATCAGCGCCATACCCCACTGGGCGCAGGACGGCGACGGAAAGGCCGCGGACCGGGGGCGGACTGACCCCGTGATACGAAATTGGAGGGCAGGAGCGCCCCACATGAGCCACGGGGCCGTGGGCTGGTCGATTCTGGCCGAAAAGGCCTACTTCGAGGGCAAGAGATCGTATGAGCAGGCGCCACTGGAGGGCTTCCACGCGCTGACGATGCACATGATGCCGGGAGGACAAGAAGAGGGGCCGCACGAGCACGTCGGCAAGGAGCAGGTCTACTATTTCACATACGGACGGGGCAAGATGTTACTTGGCGACAAGACCTTCGACGTTCGGGATGGCGACGCTGTATACATACCTGCCGAGACCCAGCACGCCTTCATCAATGACGGCGACGACTGGGTCACGCACCTGATCGTAAGTGCACTGGTGCCGTAAACGTGAATTGCACTTAGCCCGTCAAGTAAGGCGATTGCGGGCGCGCGTAACGTTCGCCCGACTGTTTGACGAGATGTCCCATGCACCGCGTTCGTTGTCAGTCAGGTCGTTGTTCTGGAACTTGCCACCGCCGCCATCATATATCCACACGGCCTCGTAGCCGTTCCTATTAACCCGGTTCTGCCTAACGGTGGGATAACCGCCTTCACGTACCCGCAAGCCAGCGTGAGCGTTGCCGAAGATATCGTTGTCCTCGATGGTCCCTTCGCCGTTCTGATGAACGGAGACTCCGTCCGCCGCTCCGTCGTGGATGCGGTTGCCCCTCACGGTAGGATTGCCAGCTTCGCTGATCTCCACACCAGAGAAGGCACTGCCGAAGATATCGTTGTCCTCGATGGTCCCTTTGCCCTCGGTATGAACGAAGACTCCCCCTTGCTTTCCATCGTGGATGCGGTTGCCCCGTACTTTGGGATCGCCACCCGTTGCAATCGTCACACCAGCGTAGGCATTGCTGAAGATATCGTTGTCCTCGATGGTACCATTGCCGTTGTTGTAAACGTGAACTCCACTTTGCACTCCGTCATGGATGCGGTTGCGCCGCAACGTGGGATCGCTACCCCCCGTGATCGTCACCTCTGATAGGGTGTTGCCGAAAATGTCGTTATCTTCAATGCTTCCTTTGCCGCTATCGTGAACGATAACACCGGAACCTCCGCATCCGTGAATGCGGTTGCGCAGAATTAGCGGATCAGCGCCGCCATGTATCGTAACTCCAGCTCCAAGTGATGTAATGTCGCAGTCCTCCAGGACGAGACGGCCCTGGGCGACATCCACACAAGACCAATCGTCCGTTTTGTTGCGCAAAGTGAGGTTCGCCACACGTCCAATGTTCGCGCGGAACAGCATTGCGTTCGAATTCTCAGCTTCCACCACAACTGTATCGACTTCGCCATCGCCGACTATCTCCAACGGCATGTCGATTATCAGGCCCTCACGATACTCGCCGGGGCGCACCGTTATGCGATCGCCCGGGCTAGCAGCATCAATAGCTTCGCCTATCATCGTGAAGGGGCCCGCGCCCGTCTGGTCCACTACCAGAGTTGTCGGTTCGGTCTTCTCCGCAGGTCCAGTAGGCTCGGCCTTTTTTGGACCGCCGTCGGCCTCCCCAGGAGCTTCTGGAGTATCAGTCTGTGACTCACGGCTTGTTGATGGCGTCTGGGACGATCCTCGACCGGCCGTCCTGGTATCGGGAACAAGGCTGGGTTCAATCACCGCGGACCCATTGGAAGCCGCAACCCGGTCCAGCGCATTGCGAATGTCTAGGGCCATACGTTCTAGCATTCTCCCGACTGTAGCGGAGGTAGTTGATTCGTGCCGCAACTCACGCTAGTCCTTCCACTGGTGAGCAGCCATTGCGACGGCCACCTCGTCGCCCTCTCTGGTTTCCGTGGAATTGAACGGCGGGTGATTCACATAATACACGGGCAGGATCAGGTCATTTCGGCCGAGCTGAGTTTCGTGCTCGAGAAACCGAAGAGCCTCGTCGCGGCATGCGTCGCTATTGAAAAAACTAGTAGACCGAAATCTTTGAAATGAGGGGTAGCCGAGATTGGCGTGCTACGACGACAGGGCGGGTTTCAAACCCGCCCCTACCAAGCCGTAACCTCAGAACCCTTCAATACTAGGATGTTGGACCACTAGGAGTCAAGACTGGAATCAGGAAGGTTACCTCGTCCAGTGAGGAATCGATTCGATCTTGTGCGGATTGACCCCATTCGATGTCCTTGACGTCCTGAAAGATCTCGAATGGTTTTCCTGTGTGGATCTGGATCTCGACGCTTAGTTGCCCGCGCAGCGTGGTCAAACGTCCGCCGAGTCCTTGGTCGTCGATATGGGTATAGCTCAGGAAGGCCCTCGGTTCTTGGTCAGGCATCTCTAAACCTCAGACACGGGCGCCATTGATACGGCTTTGTCGATCGCCGCACCAATAGACGGGGAGTTCCAAGTCGCTCGAACCGAAACGTACCGGGATTGGTCGGCGATCAGTGATCAGGGCGCATTATACTTCACAACGGGCGCGCGGCTGCCACCCGGGTCCCTCGAAAAGTCTGCACCAAGCTTCATATGGGTCAAGGCGTCGGGCGTCGGGCGTCTCGCGTATATGCGGCTTGCGTCCCTCCGGAGACCCAGCACGCCTTCATCAACGACGGCGACGACTGGGTCACGCACCTGATCGTAAGTGCACTGGTGCCGTAAACGTGAATCACGTAACGATTCGGGTGTCCAGGTGCTCCCCAGGGATTGAGACGTAGCCGGGCTGTTCGAGCAGTTCAAGGAAAGGCTGGACAAGGACGGCGTGCCGCCCACCGACCAGCAAAAGACTTCGCGGAGCAGGTCAAGGCGGCTATCGAAAAGGGCAAGACTGATGTCGAAGAGTAGTAGCTAAATGGCGACTCTGACCGACGCTCGACTGGGTGATCCCATGGTAATGGACAGACTTCACAGGCTAGCACATCTGTGCTATTATATCTTTCGAGGGACCGACCCCCGCCGGTCTGTACCTCTGTCTTTTTTGAGATTGAGGAGACGGGACCAAGTGGGACAAAATGGCGAAATCCGGAACATCCGTGCACCACGGCCAGCTAGGACACTGGAACAGTCGTCTAGCCTGATGTTCCGCCCCACCAGATAGGAATCGAACGGTATCGAGCAGAAAGGAGCACTTTTGCCGGGGGGGGGGGGCGTCCTGCTTCTTGAGTGCTCGATCCTACTAGAAGAGGAACGGAGCCTGCGCTGAGTCTGCCGAAGTGTGAGGGTGTCTAGATGCGCCTCCATGCCCTGAAAGCCATGGTGCCCGTACCAGTCGTTGGGAGCCTTCGGCCTGCTCTGTTCGCGGCCGCGCTGTTGATCGTCGCGCTCGCCTGTGGCGAGTCAGGTTCTGACGAGAGCCCCGTCGACGCCCCCGGTCCTGATCAGAGCTCGGTCGGGGAGGTCGTCCCCCTGACCATCGAATGCCACACCGCGTATCGTTCTTCCGTAGCCGTTGGAATCGAGCGCGAACAGACGCTGGAGCTTTCGTCGGCGGAGAACGCGAAGACCGTCGATCACGGCGACCTCCGCTTCGGGGCAACCTACTTCGACGGCGAGTTCTCCGGCGAGGGGCGGTTCTTGAAGGTCTCGGTGTTGTCTATCGAAGACGACCGAGAGGTGACTTCCCAGCTCTATCAGCTATCGAAGACCGAGCCTCCGAAGAACGAGTTCCACGGAGGGCACGGGTTCACTGGACTCTCCTATGCCTATCACCCCACCTCGACGTCAGAGCTCCAGTACTGGTGTGTCGGCGGCTAGTTGGGACCCAGCACAGGGGCCCGGAGCGGTGGCGCGACTTCTTCCTCTGAGCGGGGGTACGCTTCTTTCTCGTAGACCTGGATTCGGTAGCTCCAGTGGTCGGCCACATATAACCGGAACTCCGAATCGACCCTGACGGACACAGGCCGTTGGAAGTATCTGAGTTCATCCATCCCCGACGACTCACGGAACCGCAGCCCCATCTTAGTCGACGAAAAGAGCCGCTCGCGGTGGGACCTGGTCGGCAACGTGGCGTCTCCGAGGAACTGCTGCACGTACCGTCCCTCCTTCGAGAAGAGCTGTACGCGGTCGTTACCGCAGTCGGCGACGTAGATGTCGCCATGGCCGTCGACGGCGATCCCTGACGGCCGGTTGAACTCCTCGGGACGGTCGCCCGAGCTCCCGAACTGGAAGATGAAGTTCCCGTCCGCGTCGAACTTTTCAACCCTGTCGTTGCGCCAGTCGACGACATAGACGTCGCCTGGTTCGTCGACGTGGATGCCCCACGGCATGTCGAACTGGCCTTCCCCGTGTCCATATGAGCCGAAGTTCATCAGGAACCGGCCGTCTTTCGTGAACTTCTGGACCCGGTGGTTCATGGTGTCCACGACGTACACGTTCTCGTCCGCGTCGAAAGCGATGCCCGATGGCCGGTCGAGCTGGCCGTCCTCTGAGCCGTGCTCGCCCCACTGGCCCTGGTACTCGCCGAAACGGTTGTAGATGGTGATCCGGTCCGTCGCCTGGTCTGACGCGTAGATCAGCTCATCGGAGTCGACGGCGATTTGGCAGGGCCAGAGAAACGCGCCGTCCTGCACGGGCCAGTCCTGGTTCCCAGGGCTGCACTTGTGGTTGGGAAGCCGGAACCCGAAGCCGGGCGCGCCGAAGCTGCCAAGGTCTTCGTCGTCGAGATTGACGATAGATATAGGTCCCGAATTGCCGGTACAGAGGACATAGATCCGTCCTTCCTCGCCGAAAGCCAGATCGTGGGGAAACGAGGTATTAGTGAAACCCCCGAGAGCCGTCTGGTAGCGGAAGCCCGTCCTCAGGAGCGCGTACGGGTAGGCCATGGAGATCCTCCGGATGGGGTTAGAGTTTGGAAGTAGGGGTTTAGTTGAACTGGAACTCCCGCGTCGATACTATGAGTTGGAGCATCCTGACGATCCTCGATTCGCTCTCTTCGCGTTCCGACTCAGTTGAGAAGCGGAGATCGCCGCCAGATTGGGCGTATTCGACCAGACTCTCCCGGGTTTCGTCGTCGACCGCCAGAGGCCCCGTGAGATCCAGGCATCGGTCGGCGAACTCCTCTGGCCCCAATGCGCCACCGTTCGACGCAAGCCGTTCCACGATGGCGCGGACTCCCGGCTTGCCTGGGTCGTTTACTTCCTCGGATGCGAAGTTCACTCGAGTGTTCAGAGTCCCGCCGTCGATCCATTCGGGTCCGGTGTGCCAGCCCTCCACGGTAAGCGGTTGGAGCAGGTTCTGCCCCATCGCATCGGACTCTCTGACGATCTTCGAAAGCCCCAGCTCAGGGAACCTGTTTGTACCGACCAGCTTGACTACACCGGTCACCAGCTCGACGGGGCTCTTTACCTTCTTGAACACGGCCTCCTTGAAGAAGTCCGAGCTGAAAAGGACCTTGAGCACCGCCCGGATCTCGCCGCCCGACTCGAAGTATTCCGCGACCAGCGTATCGACGGCCTTGGGCTCACGGGGAGGTGTTTCGTTCCACGACGCCACCGGCGGCTCGTCGGCCACGAAGAAGTCGTAGAGCCGGCGGCAGATGAACCTCGCCGTCGCTGGCTGCATCACGATCATGTCAATAATGTCTTCGCCGTTGAAGCGCCCCGCGTGGCCGAGGAAGTCCTTCTGTTGATCGTCGTGCTCCTCCCTGAATAGAAAGCTGGATGGGAACCCGTATCGCTTCCTGTCAATGAGTGGGACCTCGAACGACCAACCGGTAAACGCACCCGTGGCCGCTTTCACGTCCTCTTCGGTGTAGTTGCCGACGCCCATTGAAAACAACTCGAGCAGCTCGCGCCCATAGTTCTCGTTCGGTTGGTCGCTGAGGTTCTGGTTGTTGTCGAGCCACATGATCATCGCGGGGTCCTTGGAAAGATCAGTCAGGATCTCCCGTAGTTCCGAGAGCCCATTCTGGCGAAACATCTCGATTTGACCTTGAGAAGCGAGCGGATGCTGGACCTTGTCGGCACCGGTCGCGAAAACTTGATGCCAGAAGAGCGCCATCTTCTCGCGCAACGGAGCCTCGCTGTTGATCATGTGGTAGATCCAGTGGTCCTTGCCGATTCCTCCTTTAGGATTGGCGTAGTACCGCTGGAGGGCGTCTTCGTCGCGGACCTGGAACCGCTCGGGATGGAGGAGGTCGTCGAGGACGGCATCGTAGCCTTTAGCTGCATACTGTTCGAGCTGGACGCGATCGGCGCCGAAGCCGGCTCGGCGCATCAAGTGGGCCATTAGTGCAAGGTCATCTTGTGGCATCGCACCCTCCAATCAGACTCGGCGGGTATCGACATTATTGTAGACCATCGGCCAAGCGGTTTCGCGGCCGCGCCTTTTCGGTGTAGGGTCAGGTCTCAGACCTGCCCGCGCTTCAACCAAAGTCGACGACGCCAGACGCACCCAAACCGCGCGGTCAGTCCTTGAGTCTGACGTATATCGTCGTTGGGCCGCCTCGAATCTTCTGCTCCCGAACCTCGAAGGCATCCAGGTCCCTTATTAGCATAGAGAGCTGCCTACGACCATATGTCCGGGAGTCAAAGCCGGGATCGAGCTGACGGAGCTTGTTGCCCAGCGTCGCGAGGGAGGCCCACCCGTCCTCTTCGACGGCCATTTCGAATGCGTTCGTCAGCAACGGCAAAGGGCCGTCGGTTGTGGAGTCGGTCTTGTCGCGGCGGCCCGCCGATCTGGTCTTTTTGGGTGTGGCGGGTTGGGGCTGGAGATTCTCGGTGTAGGCGAAGACCTCGCAGGCGTTGACGAACGACCTCGGGGTGTCATTTCGGCCGATCCCCATAACGAAGACGCCCTTTTCCCTAATCCTGGTCGCCAGGCGAGTGTAGTCGCTGTCGCTCGATACCAGGCAGAAGCCGGTCACCACGCCTTCGAAGAGGATGTCCATTGCGTCGATGATCATCGCGCTGTCGGTGGCGTTCTTGCCAGTTGTGTAGCGGAACTGCTGGATCGGCTGGACCGCGTGGATGTTGAGCGTCTCCTTCCATTGGTTCATCGTCGTCGTCGTCCAGTCGCCGTAGATACGTCGGATCGTCACCAGGCCGTATTTTCCAGCCTCGGCCAGCACGGCTTCGATCAGCTTCGGCTGTGCGTTGTCGCCGTCGATCAGCATCGCGATGCGACGTAATGATGTGTCTTGCACTATTGACCCCTATTGCGAATCGGGTCGGTCGTCGATCGTCGGTCCCTAAAGTCCACGAGCCCCTCCAAGTGCGAAGCTACGAGGTGCGCCATTATATATGCATGCGGGCCCTGACACAGCAGCAGGCCTCGATCGGCCTTTCGTGGTCGGCGCCTCACCGATTCGCCTGGAACATACACACAAAAACACAGGGCCCGGACATTTCTGCCCGGGCCCTGCGACTTCTACACTATCTTTCGGTCTGTACCTCTACTGAAGCGCGAAGCTCCAGCTGCTGTACTTCTTCGACCTGTTTCCAGGATGGCTCAGGTTGTCGAGTCCGTCCTCGAAATAGTGCAACTCGTTAAAGTGGCCGTACCCTGCCGTCAGGCCGTCACGCCACCAGTTACGTACGTTGTTTCGCACGTAGCCGATCTGCGGCGAGAACCCAACGATGTTGAGCTGGAGATGGTTCTCTACGATCGTCCTGTAGATCTCCTGACCAATCTCGATCCGACGGGGGTCGTGACTCGCCAACTGCTTGCCCTCGCGATGGAGCTCCTGCAGATCGACGAAGATGCACTGCACGTCGGACGGGTAGGTACCTGCACACGCCTGGTTACCGTATACGTCCGTGAACGCCGGGTCCGGGCCCGAGGGCGCCCATCCCTCTTCGCCACCGGTGTAGTAGTACGCACCGGCCTTAGGCGAAGGACCGCGGTCCTTGTACATCGGAAGCATTTCCGAGTAGTAGATCGTCCACGGCGTCTCGTCCTCTAGCTTGCCAAACGGTCCGATGATGAACTGCTTGCCCTGGGCATACTCGCCCAAGAAGCCTTCAGCGCCCCACCAGGCCATCAGGCCTAGATCTGTAGCGATCCCGATGTCGTTCAAGTCTTTGGCGACCATCTGAGCAACCGTGTGGCCGGTGTAGCCACCGCGGTAGTTCTCGCCCGACTTCCACGCCAGCGTCAACGGGCCGGTGCCGTCCAGACGGTCAAGCCAGCCGTCTCCGTCGCCATCCTTGTAGCCCATCTTCGTCATGAGCGCCTTCGCGGCCGCTTTGTCGGGACCGATCTCGAAGCTCGCCCACTCGGGGCCAGGATAGTACGGAATGCTGGGATGCGGGACCTTCTGCTGTACTGTCGCCAGACCCGCAAACGCTACCTCATTGATGGCGTCACGGTCGATAGAAAGGCTTACCGCACGCCGGAAGTCCAGCGTTCGGACAAGTCGCCCGATCTCAGGGTCGGCGTCGTAGTCATGGTTCCAGACGAACCCAGAGTCGTCTCCCGAGAACCGGACCCAGCCAAAGATGCTGATGTCGGCACGCTCCATGTTCTTGTGCCACAAAGGCAGCTCAGAGGTGCCCCAGCAGCAGCGAGGACCGTCCGACTCACCCGCCATCGCCCGGAAGACCTCGATCTCACGGCTCTCTACCATCACGGTCTGCGCTCCATCAAGGTACGGGAGCTGGTTACCGTGAGGGTCTACCGCTCCGAAGAACGGGTTTGCTTGTGTGAACGGGTTCGTCGTCTTGAACTGACCGGCGGGACAGGCCGTGCACTTCGTGCCCCAGCCTACACGCCAGTCCGCCACGGGGGTGGCGAAGTTGCCTAGTACCGGTACCGCCTGACCAAACTCAGGATGGAACCGGAACACCACCTTCGTCCAATCGTCTACACCCCAGTACTCCTGCTGGGCCTTAAGGTCCGCAGGGTCTGCGTACTTCGGGTGGAACTGCTTCCAGAACGGTGCGTGGACCATCGTGGTGCCGCCTCGGCAGCCCCAGCATGGCCGTCCCGACCAGTCAGACAACGCCGTGTAGTTAGGCGTATCGTAGGTCAGAGACCAGTTCCACTCGTCCACTTCGCCAAACTGCGGGTCGTTGCCCGTGACGCCGTCTTTGCCCGGGTACGTCAGACCGTCCGGCATTAGCTCCTTGTTGTAGTTGAAGTCCTCCCAGGCTACCCGGAAGTCCTCCATGTTCAAGGGCTTGCCGTCGCTCCACTTCCAACCCTCGCGAAGCGTGAACGTATATGTCCGGCCATCGTCGCTAACGCTCTGGGCCTTGCCGACGCGAGCGCCTTCGGTCGCAAACAGGCCCTGGCTCGAAAGGTCCGCAACTACCTGACCGCCGGTCGTGTAGAAACGTTTCGAACCGCCGTGGACTCCGATCTCGTACGGAGGCTGCATTACCAGGATGTCTGCCGGTACTGGCAGCCTGTCCGCTATTGCAGGGCATGCCTGCGGTCCGCCGTCAGACGACGGTGAAACGCCCGGACCGTGGTAAGTGCCGCACGGCTGACCAGTACGGACTAGCTCCGCATGGTTAGGGCTCTCGGTGAACTTCGTCGGCCGGGGGCCGTCGTACACCCAGGATGGAAGCTCGCCGGGAGCATAGGTCGGTGCCGACCACACCACGTAACCCAGCTCTTCCTTCACCGGCGTCGTCACCACAGGGGTAACCGGCTTTGGGGCCGGCAGCGCCGGTGTCGTTACCGCCGCCTCCTCCTTCGTGTCATCCATCTTCTCGTCTTCTTGCGTTGCGGCGGTCTCTTCTATCTTCTCGTCATCTGCCGCTGCCGGCTGCGTGTCAGCCGGAGTCGTATCTGTCGCCGCCGTCGTCGGCTCGTCCGCCTCATCGTCCGCGCTTCCACAAGCCACGGCCGCCACTAGGCTCAGGGCAGCTGCCATGACAAGAAGCCACCTGAACTTCGTTAACCTAGACGCCATAGATCTCCTCCTCACGAGATTTCTTGCACTCCGCACTACGAACTTGTATTCGACATCCGCACTCCATGATGTATTACGCCACCGTTTCGAACAAGGAAACTACTACAAGTCTGTGGACATTGTCAATCGACCCTCGGCTTCCTACGCAGTTCACCCTGGGGTCAGACGACGGTTCATTTCCGCACTACCACCGTCCGTTTTTCATCAGCGGCGCAAGTTACCATATGGAGTTACAAAAGTCAATTTCTGCAGATTGATCGTATAGCGAGCGCCATTTTGCGTTAACCGGACCGTGGAAGCCTTCAGCCATTTGTCAGGTTTTGTTCAGGCTATCTTCAGCGCATATTCATGTGACTCGCCGCCGCCCCAGATAGCATTGATTTCCGTTCCGGACCGAAACCCCGACCGAGGTTCTCGACATGGCGCGTGCGCTGATCTACGCTACCGGCGATATTGTCCCTCTTGTTCCGATTCTGTCCGAATCGGGAAACGCAATCGTGGAGGCCTACGACAGCGTAGAAGTCGTCAAGCTGCTGCTCCACGGTCACTTTGACCTGGTCTGGATCCCGGATGGCGCCGAACCCACCGATGCCGACGAGCTGCTACCGCTGGTCCGTAGACTCACCGACGCTACCCTCGTCGTCGCGGGGGATGGCGATGATTTGGCCATCTCCATGGCTCTGATGCAGGGCGCAGACCACTACCTGAAGCTTCCCGATGACATCAACGTCATACGAAGCCGCCTGGGCGCCATCCTGCGTCGACATCGCGTGCAACGGGGCACGCTCGGCGATCGGTAGAGTTCCGAAGATGATGACCGACCTGGGTGGGGCCAGACTGACTTTCGATCATTGAGCGCCGAGGCCTATCGAGTAACTGCTCGGTTTCACGGGCTCCCGACGAGTCGTTTGAGAGGGGCGAAATCCCCCCTAACCCCCCTTTTACAAAGGGGGGGACACCGTTGAGTTTCAAAGGGGGGAGCTATCGAGTGACTGGTCAAATAGTTACTCGCTCAGATTCGGTCCGCCCTGCGGACATAATTTGCTTTCGACGAACTCCAACCGTCACCGGTCCGACCTGAACGCAATTACCTTTGGCCACGGTCGGCCGATATGATATCCCCGCCTGGTACCCCATTCCGTTTCACGACTACGACTTCGGCGGCCGTACGCTCTTGACTTGACCAGCCATGCCGTCTCTCCGAGTCACCGCGGGTTGTGCTAGATTGGCCGGTGCTGGATCAACCGCATCACAGGCCGGGAGGGGACCGCATGCCAGACCGCCGCAACCTTGTGTTCATAATGAGCGACCAGCAGCGGTACGACACACTAAGCTGTTACGGGAATGATTGGATCCGAACGCCCAATCTCAACTCCCTCGCATCTAGGAGCTTCGTTTTCGACGCGGCTTACGTCACTCAGCCGGTGTGCACGCCCGCAAGAGCCTCGATTCTGACCGGTCTCTACCCCCACACCGCCGGGCCTATCGTCAACAAAGTGCATTTACCGAAGGACGTCCCGACTATCGCCGAGATGGTCTCGTCGGGCTACACACGCGGATACTTCGGCAAGTGGCACCTGGGCGACGACATCATTGCTCAGCACGGCTTCGACGCCTGGGTCAGTTCCGAAGATATGCACCGGGAGACTTACTCGAAGGCAGAGTACCTCGATCGGTTCTCGGACTACCATCGGCATCTGGTCGATCACGGTTTCGAGCCCGACGACGAGCAGGCCGGGGCGCCGATCTTCTCGGCCGACGGCAGGGCCGAGCTGCCCGAGGAGTTCCAGATGGCGTCTTTCCTCGGCAACGAGGCCGCCGAATTCATCCGCGAGAACAGAGACAGGCCGTTCATCCTCTACGTCAGCACCTTCGAGCCCCATTCTCCTTACTTTGGGCCTCTAATGGACATGTACGAGCCGTCCGATCTTCCGGTTGGCCCTGCCTTCCTACGAAAATCGGATGGCGCTTCGTTGGTGAACAGGGTTAAGGCCGACTACTTCTTGCAGTACTTGGATGGAGGAGACCAGACGCAAGACGCCTATATGAAGGAGTACGCGGCAACCAACGAAGATGTCAGCACGGAGGACGGCTGGCGAAGGCTTCGCGCCCACTACTTCGCGAACATCACCCTGGTAGACGGCATGGTGGGAAAGATCATCGACGCCATAGCAGAGGCGGGTTTGACCGACACGACCGCGGTCGTGTTTACAAGCGAACACGGCGACATGCTCGGCGACCACGGCATGCTCGAAAAACGCTCGATGTACGAGGAGGCGTCCAGGGTCCCGCTCCTTATGTGCGTTCCATGGCTCACCAACCAGCAAGCGCGAATCGGTGGAAGCGTGAGCCAGGTCGACCTGGTGCCTACCTTGCTGGAGCTCCTAGGTGAAGAGACCGAGAACCAACTGCAGGGGAAGAGTCTCGCCCCGGTCCTTGACGGGCGCGCTACGACGGACGATAACGACGTGTTCATCGAGTGGAACGGGACGAGTCCAACGAAGGGAGACCGCGACTTGGGCACTCCCGCGATCAACCGTATGATTACGCTGCCGTGGAGGACTGTCGTGTCGGGCCGGTGGAAGCTAAACCTGTGCCACGGCGATCAGTGTGAACTCTTCGACCTGAACTCAGACCCGTACGAGCTCAACAACCTGTTCGACGACCCGGCTCATCGCGACCGCGTCCGCGATATGGCAGCTCGAATCCGGCTGTGGCAGCAGGAAACAGGCGACGACGCGGCTCTCCCGGCGGTCTAGACGAGAAGTCTATCCGCGCCATGTCGCGTACTCAGTACGGCTGAATGCGGGTCGGGCCGTCAGTCTAACCTAGTGGTCCAACATCCTAGTATTGAAGGGTTCTGAGGTTACGGCTTGGTAGGGGCGGGTTTGAAACCCGCCCTGTCGTCGTAGCACGCCAATCTCGGCTACCCCTCATTTCAAAGATTTCGGTCTACTAGAGGTCTCCAACGGATGAGGGGTCGTGTACGTGGTTGTTGTTGGCGCCGTTTCGACCGTTCCGGACGCTTACGGCAACGAAATCGTCAACCGGCTTGGTAGGCCCCGGCTTCTCAGCTGATTCTCCATCCTGGAACGGCAGGATCTTGTAGCCGACTCCGTGAATGTTAGCGATCCAGCGGGGGCTGTCGGCCGAGTCGTTTAGTCTTTGCCTCAAACGTTGGATGTACTTCTTGACCAGCGCGGAGCTGTCGACCTCGCCACCCCATATCGATCTGGCCAGGAACTCGCGGCTCAGGACGTTGCCGCGGTTATTAAGCAAAAGGTAGAGGAGCCGGAACTCGGTGGGCGTGAGGGGCAGGCGTGTTCCATGGAGGAACACCTCGTAGGCAGCAGGGTCCACAGTCAAAGGTCCGTTGGAGAGAACACCGGTGTGCTCGGGGTGTGATCTACTCGCGCGCCGAGTCAGAGCGACCAACCTAGCGATTAGAGTGATACTTCCGTCGGACTCGGACAGATAATCGTCGGTGCCCGCTTCCAGAACCTTGACTTCATTCATCACGCCGCCGCCACCAGGTGGTTCCATGACGACCAACGGAACGTCGGAAAAGGCCCTTAGCCCTTCTATGAAGGTGGTCTCGGAGCCTTTTGTCGTCGACTGGAAAACGACCACTTCTGGTTTCTCGTGGTCCGCCACTTCCAGCCCCACCTCCGGGTCGCTGACGACGATGGCGTCAGCGTCTGGCCACCGGAGCTTGACCGCGACACTTACCTTCTCTGCGGTGTCTCGATTGGCCCCTACAAATAGCGTCTTCATTTTGACCCCTTCCTGTTCTTGGTCTGGGAGACTGGACTGTCAGTAGTTATGCCGGCGCGTAGCTGGTATCTAGCCCAGACCCTGCTCCGACAGTTGCCGTTCTGAACGGGGACGAGCTCTCGGCGAATGCCGCGACTTCGCGTCTCGATTGGCCAAATGCCGGCAGGCTGTGTCTGTGCTCCAGCTCGGTATGATCATGGCCGCATCTGACGCCAAGTTCGACTGCGTGAATATAGAAGTGCTTCGTCACGGGCGTCGGTCGCTTCCAGCGAAAGTCGGGGAACCGGCGCTTTGCCAGCGACTCCACCCGGTGCCACTCGCCTGCTGTTGGGCTATCCGTGTGCCGCTTGAGGACCACGATCGGCACCTCGTACCTCGTGCAAACGGTCGTCCAGCAGAAATCGTCTGCCACCAGCGAGCTTTGGTGCGTCTCCGGGCAGAGAGTACATCCAACTGCGTGGTCGACTGTTGAGGACGAGGTGGGCATCAGCTACTCCTAGGTGTGGCTTGGTGGACCTAATTCAGCGAAGGACCCGGTATCTCTTCAGACGCTTCTTTCAACGTGACGCGGTTGATTAGGGCCAGCCGGCTGCAGTAGTCCCGTAGGATCTGATACCCGACCGCCGGCTCCTCCTCGACCATTTGGACGACCGCGTTCCTTGGGATCGCCATCACGGTCAGGTCAGACAGGGCGCGAACTGTGACCGGTGACACGGGAGGGTCCAGTAGTGCGGACGTATCGACGATTGCTCCGGGTCCTGATACGTACAGCCAGAGGCCCGGGCTAGCGTCTTGATAGAGCCCGACGGCGACCGTTCCCCTGAGCGTGAGGAAGACTTCCTCTATCTCTGATCCCTCGGTCATGATGATGGTCTGTCCCGGGAATCGCTTGACAGTCCCTTCGGCGGCAAGTCGCGGTGCGCTGCTCTCCGGAAAGCTCTGCAAAAGTTGGCTATCTCGAGCGAGGGCCTGAAACTCGGCTTGGGAAGGCCAGGACTGACTGAATTGATCGAGCAAGTGATTTGGCTCCTGCTGGACCGCTCGGATGGCGGTGTTTCGGTTTTGGCTCAAGCTACGGTAGAGCTTATGCGCGCTATGTCTATATAGCCAGTAGGCCACTACCCACTGTGGGAGAGTGCCCCCATGGGATCGAAATTGGGTGGCCGGTCGCATCCAATGAAAGAGTCCAGCGTCCACCGAAGACGGACACCTGGGTCTAGTCGTCATTATGTGTTACCACTCAGGCTATATAAGTACTACTACATAGATAAATAGGACGTCATGTTCTATATCAATGTTCCATATCAATGTTCCATCCGTGGACAGGGTCTCCACGCTTGCTCAGTCGGTTAGGTTCTGTCTCGCCTCCAAATCACCGCAGGCGTGTTTGTGATCGAGACTCGTGCCACCACGGTGCCGCTTGTCGTCAGTCAGCAATTCGACGGACTGCGCTATCAACCGATGGGGCTAATCAAAACGGTTATGTTGACTGATGACGCCACGGTCGCGTGGAGCTATCCTCCGGCGAGGTCCGGACTTGAGACGGCCACAGCGCTGTGGGAGGGCGGTATATGATTGTGGAGAGTAAGGAACTCGTCAGACCAGGTCGGGCCGCTACGAACGGTCGAAGGGGGACACCACACATGCCAATCGCCGAATCACGGGGTATTTGGAAGCGGTTCGGAGACCGTGACGTGGTCCGGGATGTCAGCTTTTCGGTCGAGGCAGGCGAGGTCCTGGGTGTCGTTGGTCCGAATGGGGCAGGAAAGACCACCACGATGCGCATGCTGCTCGACATCATCCAACCGGACCAGGGTGAGGTGCTGCTCTTCGACGAGCCTTTCAGTCACTCGCATCGAGCGATGCTCGGGTACCTGCCGGAGGAGCGCGGGCTCTACCGAGACCTTCGAGTCAGGGAAACGCTTGAATATCTTGGCACGCTGAAGGGGATGCGCCGGCCGGACGCGCGCGGCCGTTCGGACGAGCTATTGGAACGTCTCGGAATGACCGAGCACAGGGACAAGAAGGTGAAGGAGCTCAGCAGGGGGTTAGGCCAGCTGATTCAGCTCGCGGCCACTCTCCTCCATAGACCTCAGCTGCTTATCCTTGATGAGCCGTTCTCGGGACTGGACCCGGTCAACCTCCGTCTAGTGAAAGAGGTCTTGGCGGAGCGGCAGCAGGAAGGCGTCGCCATCATGCTAAGCACCCACCAGATGAACGAGGTCGAAGAGCTATGCAGCCGCGTGCTTATGATTAACGCCGGCAAAGTCGTGCTCTATGGCGCCGTCGACGAGGTACGTGAGGACTTCGGCGGAAGATCGATTATTGTCGAGAGCGCCGGCCTGCCGGACCGGCTGCCCGGCGTCGAGAAGGTCAACGACCGCGGGCACTACCGGGAGCTTGTGATGTCGGACGGGACCGAGAGCGGCACGGTATTTCGTGCGTTAGCGGATTCAGGCGTCGAGGTGCGACGCTTCGAAGTGGCCGGTCTGCCTCTAGAGGATATATTCATTCAGGTCGTGAAGGGCATACAACAATGAGGACTACGCTGACTATCGCCGTCCACGAGTTCAAGACGATGTATCGCCGCCGTATGTTCCAGATCGTCACGGTGGGCGTTCCGGTCGGCGTCTTGATCGCGATGGCCGTGGTATGGGTGATCCAGAACGCCGGAGACGACGCAGACGAAAAAGACAAGGCTGGGTATGTGGACGGCACGACCCTGTTCTCAAGCCACCTGGTCCAGAACGACGTAGAGTTCGTCCGCTACGAGAACCGTCAGCAGGGCATGGACGCTCTGCTGGCTGAAGACGTCAAGAACCTGTACATGATACCGCCCGACTACCTGAAGACGGGTCTGGTGCAACGGATTCAGGTAGGGCTCGGTTTCACACTCGAGCAAAGCGAGGATGAACGGCTCAGCCGGTTCCTACTCGCCAACCTTTCAGACGCCGCGCCGGAATCGGACGTGATCGACCGACTCAAGCAGCCCCTCTTTCTCGACGCCGTAGCGGTCGACCCCAAGGGAGCGCCGCGCGATCTGGACGGGCCTCGCGTGTTCTTCTTCCTCGGCCTGGCGTTCCTGCTCATGTTTTCGTTGGCGATGACGGGCGGCTTCCTGCTTCAGGGCCTCGGTGAGGAGAAGGAAAGCCGCATCATGGAGGTGTTGCTGTCCTCGGTGACGCCCGCGCAGTTCATGGTAGGCAAGGTGCTGGGCCTCGGCGCGGCGGGCCTGTCCCAGGTGCTGATATGGGTCGCCATCGGCCGAACGCTTCTCGAGGTGTTGCCGTCGGTGGTCACGGACCTGGACCTCACATTACCGGGGCTGGCGCCGACAATCGGCGCGGTGGCGTTCTTCGTATTGGGCTACGGGATGTTCGCGACGTTGAACGCGGGTATCGGGGCGATATCGCCGACCACGCGCGAGTCGCAGCAGCTTTCCATCATCGTAGCGGCCCCGCTGATCATACCGATCTACGCTTGGGTTTATATCGTTGAAAACCCGACGGCAGGTGTCGTGAAGTTCTTGACGTTCTTCCCGTTGACGTCACCGCTGGTGGTGTTGGAGCGTCTTGGCCCGGAGGCTATCGAACCCTGGGAGGTGGCCGTCAGTCTGGTCGTGCTTGCGGTGTCGGTCGTGGCTGCCGCATTCCTGGTATCGCGAATCTTCCGTGCGTTCCTGCTGAGCTACGGCAAGCGCCCCGGTCTCCGTATGCTGGCCCGGGCGTTGGTGAAGGGGTAGACCTGTGGCCGGCCTCTTGCCTTTGGGGAAGGTTGAGAAGGGGGCTCTTATCGTGCCTGAGGATATACGGACCGCGCTCCTGATGTCGTAAGCTGTCTCTCGGGCGGGCCTTGGGAGGCCCGGTAAGACACCTGGGAGGGCTTATCGCGATGGTGCACACCTCTGTTTCGACCGAGTCCGGCCAACCGTTGCAGCTCGTCGAAGGCTTCCGGAAGATCGTTACCTCGCCCTCCGGGCCTACCCACGGGCACGGCCGGGACGCGCCCCACGCCAGACCGGACGTCGACTTCCGAGGACGATCCGACGGATGGTGGACACTGTCGTGGTGGCGCAGACCCACCGACGACACGCCTCCCCTCGAATGGCTTACGCATCCCGTTGCCAACAAGGCGCTGACCGTCTTCTCATTCATAGGCGCGAGCTATAACACGCCTTACGGCGTCTACCCGCCGAACCGGGCCCGCCTCAAAGTTGATGGCAAACGCGACCTTACCTTCGATCTTGGGGTCAGAACACGGATGGTGTGGCAGTCGGGAGAGCTTCAGTTGGAGTTCGCGCCCAAACGGGTGCAGATGCCCGCCGACGGGTACCACAGACAGCACGAGATGTACGGCAACAGCGGCATCTACCGGCTTACGGTGCCGGTAGCCCTCGTTACGGCAGGCCGGCCGGTCAGATTGCGAGTCGACCTCGAACCGCCTACGGACGAGACAGTGAGCTTCTTCATGATCAAGGACCGGCAGGACTCGATCGAGGTCTCCACCCGCACCAACGGCGAACAGATCGCCCAGCTGCAGGAGGACGTGACCCAGCTCCGGCGCACGATCAACGCCCTCGTCAAGCGCCAATACCCCGAGCTGTCGCCCGACCTCGTGCCGTCGACCGAAATGGTCCTATATCAGGACGGTCGGAACCACGTGAACGATCTCGACATCACCCTGACCGACGACGGCGAAGTGATGCTAACTTTCCGTCAAGCGGCGGAGCACGTCGCGCCGAATGGCAAAACGGTGCTGCTGCGCTCTCGGGAAGGAGGGCGAACGTGGCTCCACGACGACTCCCAGGTGATCGCAGAATTTCCGTGGCCTGTCGATCCTCGGGGCCACACCTTCCACCGCCTGGGAGACGGACGCTGGCTACTGAGCGTCCTGACCTTCCGCAACTCCGACGAGTCAGGGGAGAGGCGACAACCGCTGGCAAGCCGACGTGACTATCAGACGTGGCTACTGCGGTCCGCGGACGACGGGCTCACCTGGGTGATGGACGACCGCGAGTTCGATCCAGGTCCACTGACCGACGTAACGGTGTTCTCTCCCGCAGTCCGGCTGCCGTCCGGCCGGCTTCTCCTTCCGGTGGCCAGCTGCCTCTCGGAGCCGCCCTCGGCGTCAGTCTTCGCCTCCGACGACGACGGCGCATCGTGGGAGTTCATGTCGATGATCGGCGAAGTGCCGCTGGGCTACAGTGCAACGTTCCCGGAGACAACGGTCGCCCGTGCCGAGTCTGGCCGCCTGGAGGCGATCATCCGGGTCAACCGAGGCAACTACCTCCAGGCGTCGTCGGAGGACGACGGTGAGAGCTGGTCGCCGTGGCGCGAGACTCCGATGCCGTGCTTCGGAACGCGAGGAAGGCTAGCGTCGCTCTCGGATGGCAACATGCTCTTCTCCTACGCCTGGCGATGCCGCAGGGAGGACGGCCTCGACGACCTTGGCGCCGTCAAGCTGGCTCTCAGCCGAGACGGAGGCCGCACCTGGGACTCTGCAGACATGCGGACCCTGCGTGACGACTTCCTGAACTGGGACATGGGTTATCCGGTGACTGTCGAGCTTCCCAACAGGCAGCTGTTCACGGTGTACTGGGGGAACCAGATGGAACGGTTCTTTATAGGCGGGAATTTCTACGAGAAGTGGTGGTAAGGTAGCGCCTTGCCTTCCACATTTCAGAGTAGTCGCTACCTCGCACCCGCACCAGCCACATTGGTCCTGCGCGGTTGTTAAGACGTCGCTCTAACCGATGTCCTCGTCAACGTAGTCCTTCACGGTTTCTTGACAATCCTCCGATATGGTCGGCAAGGACGGGCATCCGTCGGCGCATTCACCTGGTGCCGTGCTTCGTGCGAACATAGCTCGCACTATCGGGGAGCTCGAGGGGTTCGGTTCGACTGTGAGGAGTGTTGTGCCTATCTATAGCGTGGCGGAAGAGGACAACTCATGGCATCGCATCTCTAGAAGCCAACCTGTCGTATATGCTGGGTGAGCAGCCGATTCAATCCGCGTTACAATCGTTGGGCTACCGTATGATAGAGAACTCTGCATGACAGACGGACCGAACGACGGGCCGCCCCCGCCGAGTCGGCGTTCGCAACGCGTCGAAGCCCTGTTTGGGCGTTTCAGAAGATCCGCACCTTTCGGGTTCGGTGTGCTGGCCGCCCTAGTGGCGGTCGCGCTCTACGGGGCACTGTCGTCCGAACCCGAGCAGCTCACGGCGGACGACGTCGAGAAAACGGTGGCCGAGGCGATCGCCTCGGTCACGCCACCGCCCGCACCCTCCGCCCAGGTCTACCAGGCCATTCTTCCTTCGCTCGTCATCATCCAAACTGAGACGCTCGATAGTGAAGACGAAAACGGCTTCGGCGTGGGGAGTGGCGTAATCATCAACAGCAATGCCGCCATCCTCACCTCGCTTCATGTCGTTGACGGCGCCACGGAGATCGAAGTCAGTTTCGCGGACGGCACCGAATCATCCGCTACAGTAATCAGCCGGCAACCCGAAAACGATATCGCGGTCCTAATGCCTGATACGCCGCCTGATGTGTTCGTCCCCGCGACGATAGGCAGTTCGGAGCGGATGCGAATCGGCGATGAAGTCTTCGCTGTCGGCAACCCACTGGGGCTGGCGGGCTCGATGAGTGCCGGTGTGATCTCGGGCTTTGATCGCGCCTTCTCTCCAACGAATAGCGACCAGAGGCTCGAAGGTTTCATCCAGTTTGACGCTGCCGTCAATCCCGGCAACTCAGGTGGGCCATTGCTAAACCGCCTCGGACAGGTCGTCGGCATTGTCACAGGGCTGGTCAACCCGACAGAACAGGAAGTTTTCATCGGCATCGGCTTCGCGGTGCCTATTGGCCTGGCGGCGCAGGCGGCAGGAGGCCCTCCGCAGTAGAAGTCGTCGGACGCGGAAAACAACTACACACGCTGAGTCGTAAGGGGAATAGACAGACTATGACGAACTCCGAAAACGGGCGGCCTATGGAGCGTCTGCTATACGAGGTCAAGAAGATCATCGTTGGACAGGACCACCTTCTGGAGCGCCTCATAGTTGCCCTGCTGGCCCGTGGACACATCCTCGTTGAAGGCGTCCCGGGTCTGGCCAAGACGATGGCGGTCAAAACCCTATCTCAGGTCGTGGGTGGAGAGTTTCACCGCATCCAGTTCACGCCCGACCTCGTACCCGCCGACCTGATCGGCACGCGTATCTACAATCAGAAGACGGGCGAATTCAACACGTCTCTCGGCCCCGTCTTTACCAACCTTCTCCTCGCCGACGAGATCAACCGCGCTCCCGCCAAGGTACAGAGCGCTTTGCTCGAAGTCATGCAGGAGCGCCAGGTAACCATCAGCCGCGAGACGTTCAAGGTCCCCGATCCATTCCTGGTGATGGCCACTCAGAACCCCATCGAGTCGGAGGGGACCTATCCGCTACCCGAAGCTCAGATCGATCGCTTCATGCTCAAGGTGTTGGTCGGCTACCCCAGCGAGACCGAGGAGTTTGTCATCGTTGAGCGTATGACTGGCGCGCTGCAGGCGGTCCATCAGGTTTTTGACACGGAACAGTTGCGCACTCTGCAGCGACAGGCAGATCAGGTTTACGTGGACCCCGCCCTCATCGAGTATTCGGTCAGGGTCGTGACCGTCACGCGCCAGCCTGAGACGGCCGGGCTCGACGACCTGAAGCGCTACATCCTGTTCGGCGCCAGTCCACGCGCCTCCATCAATCTCATCGTCGCGGCCCGGGCGCTGGCGTTCGTGCGTGGACGTGACTACGCCCTGCCGCAAGATGTGCTCGATGTCACCCTCGACGTGATCCGGCATCGCATCGTTCTGTCCTACGAGGCACTTTCAGACGACGTTAGCAGCGACGACCTGTTGGGGAAGATTCTGGACGCAGTTCCACTGCCGGAAGTACCGTTGCGTGAACACAGCATTACCCGTCCAATCTCCTAATCGAGAAACGACGCCGGAGAAGATTTTGCGGCGCATCGATTGGCACGTCGTCCGCCGGCTCGACGGCATGCTGCAGGGCGACTATCGCAGCCTGTTCTTCGGCTCCGGCCTCGATTTTGCCGACCTGCGCGAATATCAGGCGGAAGACGACATCCGTAGCATCGACTGGAACGTAACGGCTCGAATGAATACCCCCTACGTGCGCCAGTACCTGGAAGAACGCGAGATCACTGCCTGGTTCCTACTCGACCTCAGCCCTTCCATGGCGTTCGGTGCTCTGGACCGGCACAAGGAATCGGTCATGGTCGACTTTGTAGCGACGCTGGCGCGTCTGCTCACCCGTAATGGGAACCGTGTGGGGGCCATATTCTACGGAAACCGGGTAGACACGACGATCCCTCCGCGTGGAGGTCGAAGTCAAGTCCTGTGGCTGATCAATGATCTCCTGAAGCGGCGGCCGCCTCCAAAAGCTCTGGCTCACTGGTAAGGGGCTAAGTGGGACAAGAGAAGTGGCTCCGGAAATCTGAACAGGGGGATAAGTGGAATCGCTGCCTGATTGAGGGCATGATAGTGCTCTCGGAGACAGGAGCGAGAGATGATCAGACGACCCCGCCGTAACCACTCGGCAGAGTTCAAGGCGAAGGTGGCTCTTGCCGCAGTGCGCGGCGACCGGACACTTTCGGAGCTGGCAAGCCAGTTCGATGTGCACCCGAACCAGATCACGCAATGGAAGACCCAGTTGCTGGATCGGGCGGCGCAGTTATTTGGGGCCGGGACAGGGCAGGCTGAAAAGCCGGTAGACATGAAGGTTCTTCACGCTAAGATCGGTGAGCTTGCGTTGGAGAACGATTTTTTAGAGGCCGCGCTCACGACGGCGGGATTGCCGGGCGCAAGGCGATGATCGACCGCGATCACAAGCTGCCTCTCGCCCGCCAGGCAAAGGCAGTGGGCATCAGCCGCGGGAGCATCTACTACCGGCCACGGCCGGTGGGCGAAGCCGGTCTCGGGCTGATGCGCCGCATCAATGAGCTGCACCTTGAGTATCCGTTTGCAGGCAGTAGGATGATGCGAGGCCTGCTCCGCCAGGAGGGACTCTCCTCCGGGCGTAGACACATCGCCACACTGATGCGGCGGATGGGCATCGAGGCGCTGTACCGCAAGCCCAACACCAGCCGGCGACGGCCCGGCCATACGGTGTATCCGTACCTGCTGCGCGGGCTTGAGGTGAGCAGGCCCAACCAGGTGTGGGCAATGGATATCACGTACATTCCGATGGCCAGGGGGTTCGTGTACCTAGCCGCAGTGATGGACTGGCATAGCCGCAAGGTGCTGGCCTGGGGGGTATCGGTCACAATGGACACAGACTTCTGCGTGGAGGCGCTCGAAGAATCCCTGGGACGCCACGGCGCGCCGGAGATATTCAACACAGATCAGGGAAGCCAGTTCACAAGTGACGCCTTCACCGGCCTGCTGAAAGCCAATGGGATCCAGATCAGCATGGACGGGAAGGGAAGCTGGAAGGATAATGTGTTCGTCGAACGGCTGTGGAAGAGCGTCAAGTACGAGGAGGTGTACCTGAGAGCCTACGAATCGGTCCCGGAAGCCAGAACTGGACTCGGGCGGTACTTCGAGTTTTACAATGCCGGACGGCCCCATTCGAGCCTTGGGGGAATGACGCCGGACCAGTTCTTTGACAGAGCGCCTGCCGAGTCCGCGGCGGCCTAACGCACGGCAGCGCGATTCCACTTATCAAACCGGGCAGCGCTGTTCAGACAAACGAGACCACCTCTAAGGCCGCAACTGCTTGGGCTACGGCGAGCCGTGCACACATAAGTCGAGAATTCCGTTTTAACTCTCAACCGCTCAGTGTAGCCATAACAGAAACTCCTACTATAGGTGGTAGGGCTTGGCCGAATGTTCGCTTCAATCAAGCCGGATTTGACCTAGCGTTCGCCATCTGGGGAAATAGTACGCTCGGCCTGATTACTCATTGGTGGCACTCCAACCGACAGGTATCGGGCAGGGGTGCGATGTCAATCCGCTCCGCGGATTCCCTCTTGGTGCTGGACCTCCGCACCCTCACTGACGAGCAGATACGCACGGCGGAAGCCATCTTCGACCAGTTTCGGGACAAGGAGCTGAAGCCCGCATACCTGGCGGACGCCGATCCCAACCGGGCGCTCTTGGACCGCCGGGTCGTGTGTGACCTCCTAGGCTTCGACGAGGAGGTCTACGTTGCCGTACGCCGTCTGGCCGCCAAGTGGTGCGCCGAGCCATGGGTACATGGCGGCAAGGAGCGGCCAAAGGATGCCCAGCTTGTAATCTAGTCGCGGCACAATTGCCGAACCCAGATGGGACGCTCTCCCATTCACCGGCACTGCCATGTGACGGCTGCGCACCACGTGCCTCTTTTGCTACGCTCGTCCTGTGACTCTCTCCGGCCGACAGATGCTCGACTCCCTCAGCCGGATGCCGTTCATGGACTCAGCAGAACTGGCAGGCATCCTGGGCGAGCCTCACGCGACCGTACACCGAGGGCTGGCCGGCCTGCTGGCTGACGGTATCGTCGGGAGGGTGAGTCACGGGACCGCCCATCTACCGTCGAGCCAGAGATACTACCTGACAGCCAATGGCATCGGCGAGACTGCAGGAGTCCTCTGCTTCGAGACGCCCTCGGACTTCGTGCGGGCCTACCCCGTATCCAGAGAGTGGCTGGCGCTGCTGATCCGCCGCATGGACGCGGTGGCTGCGACCTATCGTCTCGCCGCGTCACTCTCCCCCGGCATAGACGGCCTCCGGTCCGATGTGGAGTTCCACCGCCGGGGTCGCTTCGACGCCACGATCACCCTCCACGACGGACGCTGCTTTGGTGTGGTCCGCCAGGGTTTGGCCCTGCGGCGCCGGTCACTCTACGACCGGCTGAGGGCCATAGCGGAGTACGACTACACGCGTCGCCCTGAAGCCACTCTGATCCTGACGTCGACCGTTTGGGAACCCGTTTTAGCTACGAAATAGGGCTGACGCATCGCCTGACCGGTCAGGGTTTGCACGCGCCAGTAATTGAGAACCTACACTAAAATAGGTGGCCGGTCTGGTGACAATTTTGTCATGCCTGTTACAACCGTTGACGTGTCAGCCGATTGCGAGGGAAAAGCGATGGATGAGCCTGTCCGCTGGGTCTCGAAGGCGGAGGCGCGCAAGAGCTGGAGATATCGCTATCGACCCTCGACGGACCGTGCGGGAGTTGGAGCGGGAACGGGACGAGGCCAGGGACGCCGCATCCGCCAGCAAGGACGTATACGAGGAGTTCGAGGAGGCGTATCGCAATGAGTGCGCCGCGCACAGGAGGATGAGACGGTTGGCTCTCGTGCTCGGCATGGTCACCGTCGTGCTATTCGCGTGCGAGTCATCAGCGTTCTGGTTACGTGGCGTCTGCTGACGTAGGGACGTCCATGCGCCGGGCTGCACCAGGCCGCCTGCGGAGCAGAGGACGGGGCGTGAAAGAGGCTGATCGGCCCAGATTCCAGCCTTCGTCCCACGTCCGTCCCATCTCAAGTACCCCGACTGACAAGACGCAGTTCTCAAAGCTGCGGCTGTCACATTCCGCCCGACTCGCCGACCGGCGTTGTGTCCGCTATCGTTGCTGCGACTGTCCTATAGGGGTGGAAGGAGCTACGGAATCAGATTGTTTGCTCCGATGTAGCAGATAGCCCTATTCACCCCGATTTCAGCTACTAAGGCGCCCAACCTGCAATCTGCCGCCCCACGCGGTTTCCTGTACACGGGTAGTGCACCCCGAGCGGCCCTGTGAGGAGGGCTTGTCCGCGTTCCATTGAAGCGAACCGCGATGACCGACGCCGACGCCTTGACAACGGCCCGCCCGGTGTCCGATGACGTAGAGTAAGACTGGATAGGACTTGATGAACTAGGAGCCGCTCATGCCCAGGACGACAAAGACCATCACCTTCTCCCTGCCCCCGGAGATGGCCGAGCAGTACCGACGGACCTTCAGCCGCGTGAGGCCTCACAGCTCGCTGGGCTACACTGCTGGAAACGATGCTCTCTGCTGACCCTCTGCCTTGCTTGTCGGACTAACATAGCAAGTGGTACAAGGATCGGAGGAAGGTCACGAGGACATTCCTAGCTTCTGGACTAACGGATCCCTTCACGTTGTGTTGAAAACTGCTTTGTGTTACAATCCTTCCTAGAGAGCGTTCGCAGTGTCTGGTGGATGATTTCTCTACCGCGATACTGACGCAATCACGACAGGGAGGTGACCGATGGGAGTATCAGACGGCGAGATAGGGGCGGGCACGCCCGAAGGGAGTTGGCGCGACATCCACGAGACGATGTACAGGGCTCAGAGCTCCATGTATCTCGCCGGAACACCGACGATACTGCTCCTCTGGGCTGCGATAGCCTCGCTGGGAGTCGGCTCGCAGTACGCCATCCTGACGCTGGCATCTGAATTCGCGGACCGCAGCCCCTGGATTTTCGGGGTGTTGTGGGGGGTCCTGATGGTGCCGGGGATGGTGGGAAGCGGAATCATAGGACGCCGGGCTGGCAGGAGGATCGCGCCTGGGGATGCCGCTCGCAGCGCTGGTATAAGGGTGTTCCTCTACTGGCTCGCGGCGGTTGTGGCGATGTTCCTCATTCCGGCGGCATCGGGAATGTGGAACGCGGGAAATGGGGAGCAGATACCGGGCGTCACGCTAGGCATAGTGTCTCTGGCATACATCCTGTTCGGCATCATGAACCGCCCGGTGTTGGCGGTGGTGGGCGTAGGGTTCGCGGCAGCGTTCTACATTCCCAACTACCTCATGGACGGCAACGAGGTTATGTTGGTATCGGCGGGATTGATGCTGGTCGTGGTGGCCCTGGGTGCATGGTGGCTACGCAAGAGCGGGGTCCATTGACCGACGAACCCATCATCCTCAACGAGACCATCCACCAGTCAACCCGGCTGCGGATAATGACGATGCTGGTCTCCCAACCGGAAAGGGACCGGCTCGCCTACGGGTTCATTCTGCAGACCCTCGGTCTCACCGGGGGCAACCTCACCACTCATCTGCGTAAGCTAGAAGACGCCGACTACGTGGCTATGACGAAAGAGTTCGTGGATTCTAAGCCGCGCACATGGGTAGAGGCGACACCGACGGGACGCCGGGCATTCGCCGAGTATCTATCCAACCTGGAGAAGGCCCTAAACTGGAGACCTCATACGTAGCTGGTGAGTAAGAACTGCGTGACGGTTGTCTGGCTCCGGGCTAGGCGCGATCTACTTGCCAATTTGAGGGCGGCATCACTCCGTCGCGGCTACAGTCCCGACCACAAAACCGGCCTGAAACCAATGGCTTGCAGGCAATCACCTTCATTTTTCCCGGCCCTCACAATGGACTATTGGGGCATTGCCGCCAGGAAACAGAATGAACAAGCAGCAACAGAGGACGCGAAGCCAAACAAAGACGAGATCGGCAGGCGTCAGACGGCTACTTGACGCCCTCAGCCAGATGCCGTTCGTCGATTCGGCGGAACTTGCGGGCATCCTGGGCGAGCCCCACGCGACCGTCCATCGCACACTGACGAGGCTACTGGCCAGCGGTGTAGCCAGCCGAGTGAGTCACGGGACTGCCCATCTACCGTCGAGCCACAGATATTACTTGACGGCCAGCGGAATCGGCGAGGCGGTTAGGGTTCTTGGCTTCGACGCACCGTCAGACTTCGTGCGCGCCTACCCCGTGTCCAGGGAGTGGCTGGCACTGCTTATTCGCCGTATGGACGCGGTGGCCGCCGTCTACCGAATCGCCGCATCACTCTCCCCCGGCATCGACGGCCTCCGGTCCCATGTGGAGTTCCACCGTAGGGGCAGGTTCGACGCCACGGTCACCCTTCACGACGGCCGCAGCTTCGGCGTAGTTCGCCAGGGCCTGGCCCTTCGTCGGCGCTCGCTCTATGACCGGCTGAGAGCCATAGCGGAGTACGATTACACGCGCCGCCCCGACACGATCTTCGTCCTGACCCCCAGCGTCTGGGAGCAGAGACTGACGACGGGGTTCTGCATGGAGCTGAATCTTGACGACTCCTACGTCGGCGTGGAGTCTCGGGACACACTGGAAAGACGGGACCTCCACGTCTGGCAGAAGACCTCAGGCCTGTTCAGCGGCTCGTACTACACCCTCGATTTCGTGAGCTCACAGGGCGACCCGAGCGGACGACTCTTCACCGAGCCGCCGAGTCGGAAGCGGGCCTCCATACCCAATCCTGAGCGCATGGTGCAGACTGCACCTACATTCGGCATCAGCCCATCGGAGAAACGGACGCTCGACCTGGTGTCCGACCACCCGATGATCCCTCGTCAGCATCTAGCCTGCTGGCTCGGCGTCTCCGAGGGACGCATCAGCCAGATGACGCGCAGCCTCGTCGATACCTGGAGCCTTGTCGAGCGACGAGGAAAACGCGGAGACACTCGCTACACTCTGTCCGCTGAAGGCATTCGCTACATCACCCACCGGGACCGTGCTCAGCTCCCGACAACACGGGGCATCTGGAGCACAGCCCTCACGACAGACCATCAGGGCCGGACACGACATGTGGGCCACCGCATCGACACGTGGGCGAGGCAGACGAAGCACGCCGACGGCATCACGTGGTTCCTCTCAGCGCTGGAGGCTGAGTGCAGGGCTGAGCCTTACAGTGAGCTGCTCTGGTCTGTCCCCACCGCGAGGTCTGACCGGGCCTACAACTGGGGGCAGTCGGCCATAGCCCCGGACGCCGTGGGGAAGATGGTCGCAGAGGGTCTTGAGGTACCGTTCTACCTCGAGTACGAGCTTCGCGCCCGGCACACCGAGGGAGTCATTGCCCGCCTGAGTCCCTACACGCGCTACTACTGGTCCACGGAGCCGGGAGAAGACCAGCCCCCGTTCCCCACCACCCTCTTCGTCGTGGACACAGAGGAAGTCGAGGCAACTTACGTGCGCACAGTGGCCAGGATGAGCCGGATGTCGCTGCCAATCCTCGTGTCCTGCCGGCCCGTCCTGTCCACAACAGGGATACTGGGGGGGTCCTGGCATCCACTCTGGGAGCCGGAATCCCCGCGACTGGCACTGTCCGAGCTACGCGCCTACCAATGGGACTCACTCTACCACCGGATGCGTCAGCGTCCTGTAGAGGGGGATAGATAGGGCCGATGCTTCCCCACCTCCCCGTAATGTTGTCTGGGGTCACAAAATGGGACAACCGACCCGAGCTCCAAGGTCTTTCGACAGGCAAAATACCCCTGCTTTAGCTACGAAACGGGGTTGACGTGTCGCCTGACGTGTCATGGAGTAAATTGGGATTCCGCGCTAAAATACAGGGGCCGAAGTATTGTACTCTTGCAACCCATGACGGGGGCTGACGTGTCAGCCGATATTGAGGAAAAAGCGATGGATGAGCCTGTCCGCTGGGTGACTGTGAAGGGCGGAGAGATAATGTACCACCTGGGCGGTCGAGCGCTGAGATGTGGCGCTTGAAAACTGTACCGCCTGTCGCCTTCAATCAGGAACGACCGAACCTGATTGAAGGTGGATTGGATGTACAAGGTGGAGATGTACCTGCGAGTTCGCAGGGCTTGTTTCGTCGAAGGGATGAGCGTCCGAGAGGCGGCCCGAGTGTTCGGGCTACACCGGGACACGGTGCGCAAGATGCTCGAGTACTCCGTGCCCCCAGGGTATCGACGGCAACGACCGGCTCGCAGACCGAAGCTCGATCCATATAAGGGTGTGATGGACCAGATCCTGGAGCAGGATCTGAGCTCACCGAAGAAGCAGCGTCACACCGCCAAGCGTATCTACGAACGGCTCAGAGACGAACACGGCTTCCCCGGCAAGTACACGATAGTCAAAGACTACGTTCGAGAACGCCGTCGTCATACCCGCGAGATGTTCTTACCTCTGTCCCACCCTCCGGGACATGCCCAGTGCGACTACGGCGAAGCTCGAGTGATCATCGGCGGAGTGGAACGCAAAGCCCACTACTTCGCCCTGGACCTCCCTCACAGCGACGGGTGCTATGTGAAGGCGTATCCCGCCGAGACGACGGAGTCATTCTGCGACGGACACGTCTCCGCCTTCGCGTTCCTGGGCGGAGTGCCTCAGAGCATCCTCTACGACAACACCACGCTCGCGGTAGCCAGAATCCTGGGAGATGGTCGCCGGCAGCGGACCAGGGTGTTCTCCGAGCTTCAGTCCCACTACCTGTTCGAGGACCGGTTCGGCCGTCCAGGCAAAGGGAACGATAAGGGCAAAGTAGAAGGTCTGGTCGGCTATGTCCGCCGGAACTTCCTGGTGCCCATTCCATCGTTCGAGAGCTTCGATGCCCTCAATGCTCATCTGGAGCAACACTGCCTCAGACGGTTCGAAGATCGACTCCGCGGCCACAACGAGACGATAGGAGAACGGCTGGAGCGGGACCTGGAGAAGTTGCTGCCTCTGCCGGCCGTACCGTACGACGCCAGCGACAAGCACGCGACGAGGGTCAGTTCTCTGTCCCTGGTCAGATACCGGACCAATGACTATTCGGTCCCGGTGGCCTACGGTCATCGGGACGTTGTGGTCCGCGGATATGTACATGAGGTTGTGATCAGCTGTGGCGCTGAAGTCATCGCCCGCCATCGGCGGTCCTACGATCGAGACGACTTCGTCTTCGACCCTCTCCATTACCTGCCGCTCCTTGAGAAGAAGACGAGGGCATTGGATCAGGCGGCGCCGCTGGTTGGATGGGAGTTGCCCGAGGAGTTCGGAGTGTTGCGGCGGCTGCTGGAGTCTCGGATGGGCAAGCGAGGAAAGAGGGAGTTCGTGCAGGTGCTCAGACTGATGGAGAACTTCCAGCCGGAAGAAGTCCACGACGCCGTACGAGACGCCATTCGACTCGGGGCTGTGAGCTTCGATGCTGTCAAGCACCTGGTGCTGTGCAGGATCGAGGGTCGACCGCCTAGACTCGACATGGAGTTGTACCCGTATCTGCCCAGGACCAACGTTGCAACAACCTCGACCAGGGACTACATGGCTCTCCTGGCGGGGAGCCGGTCATGACCAACAAGTCCACGATGTTGCTCGAACACAACCTCAAGCAACTCAAGCTCCCCACGTTCCTGAGGGAGTACGACAAGCTGGCATCCCAGTGTGCCAGTGAGGGAGCTGACCATCCGGACTACCTGCTGCGACTATCGGAGTTGGAGCTGATCGACCGTCACCATCGCATGGTGGAACGTCGGATCAAAGCAGCCCGCTTCCCGACGACCAAGAGCCTCGACACCTTCGACTTCCTGTCTATGCCGTCCCTGAACAAGGCTCTGGTTCTGGAGCTGGCACGATGCGAGTACATCGAGCGCCCCCACAACGTCATCGCTCTCGGCAACAGTGGCACCGGCAAGACCCATATCGCCCTCGGTCTCGGTCTGGCTGCGTGTCAGAGGGGACTGTCCGTGGGCTTCACCACCGCCGCTGCTCTGGTTCACGAGCTGATCGAGGCCAGGGACGAACGGCGTCTGCTCAACCTGCAGAGAAGGCTCGCACGACTCAAGCTTCTGATCATCGACGAACTGGGCTTCGTGCCCTTGTCCAAGACTGGCGCCGAGCTCCTCTTCGAGGTGTTCAGCCAGCGTTACGAGCGTGGATCGGTCCTGGTGACCTCCAACCTGCCCTTCGTCGAGTGGACCGAGGTGTTCGGCTCTGAACGGCTGACCGGAGCTCTCCTCGACCGCCTCACCCACCATGTCGACATCCTGGAGATGAACGGGGACAGCTACCGACTCAAGCACAGCAAGAAGACTTCTGGCCGCCAGCTATCTGACTGAGCCTGATCTCCAACGCCCCACGAACCTTGATGCCCATTCTACGGCGTTCAGTGGTACAGTTTTGCTCCGCCCCGCTGGTACGTTTTCACACCGCCCTTGACAGGGAGCTTGAGCGGACCGTGCGGGAGTTGGAGCAGAGCGTGTCGGACTTGGAGCTTAGAGCATCTGAGTTGGAGCGGGAGCGGGACGAGGCCAGGGAGTCCGCAGCCACCGCCAGACGGCCGTACGAGGAGCTTGAGAAGGCGTACCGGAAGGAGATCGCCGAGCATAAGGAGACGAAGGAAGCAGTCATCGCAGTCCGCGTGACCGCCATCTTGCTTTTGGTGCTGCTGATCGCCAGTGTTCTCCTGTGGTGGTTCGTGCTGAGGTAGGGGCGTCCACGCACCGTGCTGTGCCTGGTAGGGTAGGCCGCCGGCGAGTTACTCCGATTGCGCGGAGTACTTTTCCGTCGGCCCCCATCGGAACCGGACGTGCGGCTTTCACCGCATCCGGCTCTCCGGTGTCGTGACAGTTGGTCGTGGCGGAGGAAGTGTGCCTGTGGCACCGTCCCTGTGGTGAGTGGACGTCAGGCTCTGAGGAGCCTGCTAACGTGGCAAGAAGCGGGTGGCAGTGAGGACGTACTCGTCGTCAATCGCGTTGATGTTGCGATCAATGTCGATGTTCGTTGGATATCCGAACTCACTGTCGTAACTAACAGTAATCTGGTCTGCCTCGTTGTCGATGGCCTCCTGGATCACGTCGAACAGCCTGTCGATGGTATGGTAGCGTGGTGAGCCGGAGATCACGGGTGGGTCGCCAGAGGAAACCAATTCACCGGACTCTGCATAGACGACTGACTCGATTACTCCGTTGGTGACAGTGACCTTGACGGGCTGCCCGAAGTTGTCCGAGCACTCGCAGAGTACGTTGTACTCATACGAGTAGTCGCCTGAGCGTGCCTGCTGCCACAAAGAAAGGTGGCTGTCCAGTTCGACTTCCGCCCGATTGAGCACGATGCGCCCGGTGTGCATATCAACGACGACCCGATCCCCTAGTGGCTGTTGAAGATGTCTGGGGCCGACGGCATCTAGACAGTCGGCTCCACCGCGTAAAGGAGTGGAGTAGGCAACTGCCTTCACCCTCACGTCGATGTCAGTCTCCGTCAGGGTTACCCCTGGACCGCCGTTGCAAGAGGCGATAATGAGGACAAGCCCATCGGGAGACCGCAACTCCGCGTCGACCACAGCCACTGCGCTGCGCCAGGCTCCCCCACCGAGGTGGTGCCAAGCTAGGAAGCAGGCCACGAAGACCAGTATCCCGGTCACCACGATGGCGACAAGTAGAGACACTGGATGCCGGAATTGTTGCACGCTGTTGAGCCTCTGGTGCTGTTTCGGGTATAGGGTCTTTGTAACCCATTTTACCACTTTACCACCGGCCAGTCACTGAACGGAACGGCATTGAGACATTACAGAGGGGACACTACCTACTCTTGCTTGCGCGGTTTCCAACTGCTGTCGACCGTAGCCGCTTTACCGACACGCTGTTGCCCCCTTTGGTTTTCACCTCAAGGGTAGGTCGGTTGACCCAAGAACTTTCTCCGAGACCTTCCTAGCTGAACTAGGTATCCTATGCCGCGTCACGCGGCGCACAACCATCTGCGGAGACAGCGGAAGGGGAGCACAGCTCACGGAACTCGGTTCGAGTCCTATCCCCGGTCCCGTCACTTTCCACAGCAGCACTTTGTTCACTTTCGTAGCTGCCACTGTCCAGTAGAGGTGGAAGGAGCACCGGAATCAGATTGCTTGCTACGGTGTGTCAGCCTGCTTGGTTTCCCCTCGATTTCAGCTATGTAGTCGCCAAATCTGCAACTTGCCACCCTAGAAGATTCCCCTGTCCACGGGTATGACACCACCACAGGCTCCGCGAATCTCATGCCCTGTGAGAGGGGCTGTGCGCGAGCCCTGCCAGACCCGTCGTTGCCGCCGCAACAACTTCGTCTATCCACTGGGAACCAGTGTGTAGCCTTGACATTATTAACTGTTGGCGTTAATATAATCAACAGTGGACCGATTTCGAGATGACGACGCTCAACGCCTCTTCGCCGGAGAAACTGTTCGGCGCTTACCGCCTGACATCCAGCGCAGGGCTAGGATGCGGCTACAGCGAGTGGTGGCGGCCACGGCGTTGACCGACCTGCAGGTGCCACCATCCCATCGGCTGGAAGCATTGCGTGGAGACCGGGCTGGCCAGTTCAGCATCCGCATAAACGACCAGTGGCGGGTATGCTTCATCTGGACAGACCAGGGCGCGATGGAAATAGAAATCACTGACTACCACTGAGGAGGAAACCATGACTAACACGGCCGAGCCGATACACCCGGGAGAACATCTGTCGGAGATCATGGAGGAGCTGGGCATCACCCAGTATCGTCTGGCAAAGACCATAGGGGCGCCGCCTATACGCATCCATGACATCGTGCATTGTCGGAGGTCCATCACCGTGGACACTGCGCTGAAGATAGGAAAGGCCCTGGGGACAACGCCGGAGTTTTGGCTGAATCTCCAGCGGATGTACGACCTGGACGTGGCGCGGGCCACCACCGACGTAAGCGGGATCGAGCCATTGGTCAAGGCGTCCGCATGATGCTCGGGTGCAGAGAGGGGAAGAGGGTTGACCGATCATGATCAGAGTGTT
This sequence comes from Dehalococcoidia bacterium, assembly GCA_965248605.1. Taxonomy (GTDB): domain Bacteria; phylum Chloroflexota; class Dehalococcoidia; order Lucifugimonadales; family CAUZJF01; genus CAUZJF01. Next base: position 2,233,900 of record CBDFJV010000007.1, on the reverse strand, counting down.
CATTTCCCATAGCAGTGCGGATAGGGACTTAACCGGGTTGCTGATCCTACTTCTTAGCCCGAATCCACCGACGGACAGGGATGGACGACGTGAGGACAGCGGAAGGGGGTGAGGGAGTTACAGGCGTGATGATCCGGGCTCGAATTTGGGTAGACGGGAGGTTGGCGGGCGGTCTGCAGGCGCTTTTGGGGGCACCGATGGCGGCCTACAGTGGCTGTGGCGAGCCAGATGGCGGGATAGGACACGGCAAGAGGCGCTCGCGGACTGGGCTGGCGCGAGTTTGCGGGGACGTTGGGTTGGCTGGTGGGTCAGTGGCGGACGGGCTCCGTCAGGCTGGGAGTGGAATGGCTCGCAGTCGGGCCAGGGCGCGGCTGAACTGCTCCTCCCAGGGCCAGCGCCGGGGAAGCTGCAGGGTCAATGGGCGTGCCGAGCGGGTGATCCGTCCGGCCAAGGCAAAGACCCGTCGTCTGAGGGTCTTGGTGGTCACGATCTGCTGACCCAGGCCGATGCGGGCTGTCCAGCGGGCCAGGTTGTGCGCCATCACCTGTACCGCCAGCCAGGCGCCGTTGGCGGCGAAACGGCCCGAGGGGAGATGGTTCAGCCCCACGCCGTACTTGAGGTCGCGTATCGCATTCTCGATCTCGGCGTGACGGCGATGATCGGCCTCCAGTTCCAGCGTCTCCCCGTCCCGGTCGGTGATGAAGCCGTGATAGCTGTAGGTGGCGAAGAGAGCCAGTTGAGAACAGGGCGCCGGCTTCACCCGCCGGACGATGAGCCGTACCGGCGCGGCGTCCGCCTCGGCCTGGAACGGGGTGTAGGTGGTCTCGGCCACATCGGCGGCGCCGTCCATCCAGTAAGGAATCGGCGTCCAGGCATCTTCGGGTATCGCCTCGATGAGATTCCGCAGGCGGGCGCGCTGGCGGATGGCGATGGAGAAGCGGACATCCATCCGGCGGCAGACGGCGACCACGGCGTGGGTATAGAAGCCGCTGTCGGCCCGCACCGTGAGTTGGCCCCTGGCTCCGCAGTAGCGCACCCGCCCCACCGTTTCACGCAGGGAGTGGGCAGCGCCGCGGGCGGTGTTAGCCCGGCCCTCGCGCAGGCGGGCCATCAGCACGTCGCCGGTGCCGGCGGCGACGGCCAGCAGCGGGTGATAGCCCCGCGCACCGGTGTAGCCGTGGTGGCGGGCACCCTCCTTGGCCAGTCCGTAGGTCTCGCAGATCGTCGAATCAAGGTCGATGGTGAATGGTGCGTCGCCGGGTCCGGCACCGGCCTTCCAGACCCGGGCCAGCAACTCGCGGCTCACCCGGTCCAGTTGGCGGACATGGCCCCACCTGAAGCTGCGCAGGAAGGTGCCCAGGGTGGAGGGAGCCTTAGCCGTGAAACCGAGCACGCGGGCGGTCCCGCCGGCGCGCAGCACATCGGCGTCGTCGATGCAATCTCCGCCGGCTAGGGCGGAGGCCACCAGGGTCATCATCTTGTCGCCGGTGTTCGCCCGGCCCGGCGCGCCGCCGAGGTCGAGGTGCTTCCGGAGGAGTTGGGGCAGGCCAAGGCGCAGGGCGAGGGTGGCGGGAAGGATCAGCCCGGCATTGGCCACCAGGCGGTGGTCGTCGAAGGCGATTTGGATGCGGTCGGGGTGGTTACGTGGTAGCATCTATCGGGTGCTCCTTTTCTGGGACCGGTTTTCTGTTTCAAAACCATTATCCCAGATTCAGAGGCGCACCCTTTTGTTTCTTCAGCAGGCCTCCTACACGCCGTCCTTCGGTGGATTAGGGCTTAGCCCGAATCCACCGAAGGACGGCGTGAGGGCAGCGGAAGGGGGTGGGTGAGGGAGCTACAGGGGGGATGGCCTGGGGTCTTGGGGTAGATGGGAGGCCGGCGGCCGGTCTTCAGTCGCCGCACAGGGCCCCTAAGGCCCTATGCGGGAGTTGCGATGCGCGGGAAGGCGAGAGGATACGCAGCAGGGGACTCTCGCGACCGGGGTGGCGCGAGATTGCGGGGACGTTGGGTCAGTTGCAGGCTGGCTGTCAGGCCGGGAACGGAATGGCTTGCAGCCGGGCCAAGGCGCGACTGAACTGGGTTTCCCAAGGCCAGCGCCGGGGGAGATGCAAAGTGAGGCGGCGCGCCGAGCGGGTGATCCGTCCCACCAGAGCGAAGACCCGCCGCCTGAGGGTCTTGGTGATCACGGTCCGCTCGCCCAGACCAATCCGCGCCGTCCAGCGGGCCAGGTTATGCGCCATCACCTGGACCGCCAGCCAGGCGCCGTTGGCGGCGAAGCGCGCCGACGGCATGTGGTTCAGCCCGACGCCGTACTTGAGGTCGCGTATGGCGTTCTCGACCTCGGCGTGGCGGCGATGATCGGCCTCCAGTTCCAGCGTCTCCCCATCGCGGTCGGTGATGAAGGCGTGATAGCTGTATCTGGCGAAGAGGGCGAGCTGGGAACCGGGCGTCGGCTTCACCCGCCGGACAATGAGCCGCACCGGCGCGGCGTCCGGCTTGGTCTGGAACGGGGTGTAAGTCGTCTCGGCGACATCGGCGGCGCCGTCCGTCCAGTAGGGAATGGGAGTCCAGTCCTCCTCTGGTATCGCCTCGATCAGGTCCCGCAGGCTGGCGCGCTGGCGGATGGTGATAGAGAAGCGGACATCCATTTCCCGGCAGGCGGCAACGACAGTGTGGGCGTAGAAGCCGCTGTCGGCCCGCACCGTGAGTTGTCCCCTGGCCCCGCCGTAGCGCACCCGCCCCACCGTCTCACGCAGGAAGTGGGCGGCGCCACGGGCGGTGTTGGCCCGGCCCTCGCGCAGCCGGGACATCAGCACCTCGCCGGTGCCGGCGGCAATGGCCAGCAGCGGGTGATAGCCGCGGGCGCCGGTATAGCCGTGGTGGCGCGCTCCCTCCTTGGCCAGTCCATAGGTCTCGCAGATGGTCGAGTCCAGGTCGATGGTCAGGGGCGAGTCGCCGGGTCCGGCCCCAGCGGCCCAGGCCCGGGCCAACAACTGGCGGCTCACGCGGTCGAGTTGACGGACATGCCCCCACCGGAAGCTGCGCAGGAAGGTCCCCAGGGTGGATGGCGCCTTGACCACGCAGCCTAGAACACCGACCGTCCCACCAGCGCGCAGCGCATCGGCGTCGTCGATGCAGTCGCCGCCTGCCAGCGCGGAAGCGACCAGCGTCAGCATCTTGTCCCCAGTGTTCGCCCGTCCCGGCGCTCCGCCGAGGTCAAGGTGATGGTCGACGAGTTCCCGCAGGCCCAGGTGCCGGGCTAGGGTGGCCGGCAGGAGCAGGCCGGCATTGGCCACCAGGCGATGGTCGTCAAAGACGATGCGGATACGGTCGGGTTTGTTCTGTGGCAGCATCTATTGGGTGCTCCTTGTTTCCGGGCAGGTTTCTGTTCCAAAACCATTATCCCAGATTCAGAGGAGCACCCGCTGGCTTCTTCAAGGGCTGTCCCCAAGGACGTCCTTCGGTGGATTCGGGCTTAGGCTCAGCTTAGGCTTCACCAGTGATGAAATACGGTCCACCAGCAACAACGGATACCAACTCGAATCCGGCAAGGACCCTGACGAGGCCTTACTTCGGGAGGCTGCCGAATCGGAGCTCGTGATTGCACTGCTCACTCCAGACTCTATGAGATCCCCTGACGTGGCAAATGAGCTTGCGACCCGACGAGAGACAGGAAGATGGCTGATCTATTTATGCGCTCGAGGTGTGGGGCCAGAGGAAGTAAATAAACGTGGTTGGAGAAGCTTTGCACTAGACGCCTCTGACAGTGGGCAGTTGTATAAGTTTTTGGAAGACGTCGCTGATGGGTTTGGTAGCGCCTTAGAAAAGGCCTCCTCCAATATGAACTTGGTCAACGATCTTGCAAGCGCCGCTACCCGATCGACTGAACATGTAGATGAGCGCGGCAACGACACCGTTATCGATCGGCTCTCGCTGGCAGGGAATCATGGCCGGTCTATTGATCTACATCGATGGGCGGAAATATTTCGAACCTGAGGACAAGCGGTCTGAGGCAATCTGGAGGGCGGCTGTAAACGAACTGGAACTTGAAGGCCTCATCGAAGAGTATCAACCCAAATCGATGACAGGGAAAGGTTCTGGAAGGGTCTTCAATCTAACTCCACGGGGATACAATATTGTGGAGAGTGTGCTAGCCCAACGGTCAGATAAAGACGCAATGATCAAGCTGAGACATGAAGCGACAGAACGTTAGCCCAGCCTCTGGTGAGGCCAGAAATTGATGGAGGACAGCATGAAGAAGAAACACCTACAACCACTCACACCGGCGGCGCTCTACGCCAGGGTGTCCAGCGAACGGCAGGACGTGGACCTGTCCGTGTCCGCCCAGCTACGGGCGCTCAAGGACTACGCCAGGGCCAACGGCTACTCCGTCGCCCGCCAGTACATAGACGAGGCCGAGAGCGGCCGCGTCGCAGACAGACCCCAGTTCAGGGAGATGATCGAGGAGGGCAGTAAGGCGAAGGCCCCCTTCGACGTGATTCTCGTCTGGAAATTCAGCCGCTTCACCAGGAAGCGCGAGCACGCCGTAGCGTTTAAGTCGATGCTACGGTGCAAGGGCATCCGGGTGGTGTCCATCACCGAGCAGGCCGAGGACAACGCCACAGGCAGGCTGCTTGAGGGAATCATCGAGAGCGTGGACGAGTTCTACAGCGAAAATCTTGCCCAGGAAGTCGTCCGGGGTATGAGGGAGGCCGCATCACGGGGCTTCTTCCTCGGCTCCATTTCCCCCTTCGGCTACAAGCGAGTCAAGGTGAACGACGGGGGGAAGGAGCGTCCCACGCTGGAGGTCGACCCGGCCACAGCCCCCGTGGTGAGGGAGGTATTCGAGAAGTCGCTCAGGGGCAGCGGCCTCAAGGAGATATGCAAGGAGCTGAACGACCGGGGCGTCACCAACAGGGGTAAACGCTGGTACAAGGGAACGCTCCACTACGTGGCTGTCAAGGGCGGAGAGAAAACGTACCAGCGGGGCGGAGCAAAACCGTACCACTGAACGCCACGTTGTGAAGCATCAAGGTCCGGGGGGCGTGAGAGCCAGGTTTAGGCAGTTGCCCGAGGTTGGTTGGACTTCCTGCTGTGCTTGAGTCGGTAGCTGTCCCCGTTCATCTCCAGGATGTCGACATGGTGGGTGAGGCGGTCGAGGAGAGCTCCGGTCAGCCGTTCAGAGCCGAACACCTCGGTCCACTCGACGAAGGGCAGGTTGGAGGTCACCAGGACCGATCCACGCTCGTAACGCTGGCTGAACACCTCGAAGAGGAGCTCGGCGCCAGTCTTGGACAAGGGCACGAAGCCCAGTTCGTCGATGATCAGAAGCTTGAGTCGTGCGAGCCTTCTCTGCAGGTTGAGCAGACGCCGTTCGTCCCTGGCCTCGATCAGCTCGTGAACCAGAGCAGCGGCGGTGGTGAAGCCCACGGACAGTCCCCTCTGACACGCAGCCAGACCGAGACCGAGGGCGATATGGGTCTTGCCGGTGCCACTGTTGCCGAGAGCGATGACGTTGTGGGGGCGCTCGATGTACTCGCATCGTGCCAGCTCCAGAACCAGAGCCTTGTTCAGGGACGGCATAGACAGGAAGTCGAAGGTGTCGAGGCTCTTGGTCGTCGGGAAGCGGGCTGCTTTGATCCGACGTTCCACCATGCGATGGTGACGGTCGATCAGCTCCAACTCCGATAGTCGCAGCAGGTAGTCCGGATGGTCAGCTCCCTCACTGGCACACTGGGATGCCAGCTTGTCGTACTCCCTCAGGAACGTGGGGAGCTTGAGTTGCTTGAGGTTGTGTTCGAGCAACATCGTGGACTTGTTGGTCATGACCGGCTCCCCGCCAGGAGAGCCATGTAGTCCCTGGTCGAGGTTGTTGCAACGTTGGTCCTGGGCAGATACGGGTACAACTCCATGTCGAGTCTAGGCGGTCGACCCTCGATCCTGCACAGCACCAGGTGCTTGACAGCATCGAAGCTCACAGCCCCGAGTCGAATGGCGTCTCGTACGGCGTCGTGGACTTCTTCCGGCTGGAAGTTCTCCATCAGTCTGAGCACCTGCACGAACTCCCTCTTTCCTCGCTTGCCCATCCGAGACTCCAGCAGCCGCCGCAACACTCCGAACTCCTCGGGCAACTCCCATCCAACCAGCGGCGCCGCCTGATCCAATGCCCTCGTCTTCTTCTCAAGGAGCGGCAGGTAATGGAGAGGGTCGAAGACGAAGTCGTCTCGATCGTAGGACCGCCGATGGCGGGCGATGACTTCAGCGCCACAGCTGATCACAACCTCATGTACATATCCGCGGACCACAACGTCCCGATGACCGTAGGCCACCGGGACCGAATAGTCATTGGTCCGGTATCTGACCAGGGACAGAGAACTGACCCTCGTCGCGTGCTTGTCGCTGGCGTCGTACGGTACGGCCGGCAGAAGCAGCAACTTCTCCAGGTCCCGCTCCAGCCGTTCTCCTATCGTCTCGTTGTGGCCGCGGAGTCGATCTTCGAACCGTCTGAGGCAGTGTTGCTCCAGATGAGCATTGAGGGCATCGAAGCTCTCGAACGATGGAATGGGCACCAGGAAGTTCCGGCGGACATAGCCGACCAGACCTTCTACTTTGCCCTTATCGTTCCCTTTGCCTGGACGGCCGAACCGGTCCTCGAACAGGTAGTGGGACTGAAGCTCGGAGAACACCCTGGTCCGCTGCCGGCGACCATCTCCCAGGATTCTGGCTACCGCGAGCGTGGTGTTGTCGTAGAGGATGCTCTGAGGCACTCCGCCCAGGAACGCGAAGGCGGAGACGTGTCCGTCGCAGAATGACTCCGTCGTCTCGGCGGGATACGCCTTCACATAGCACCCGTCGCTGTGAGGGAGGTCCAGGGCGAAGTAGTGGGCTTTGCGTTCCACTCCGCCGATGATCACTCGAGCTTCGCCGTAGTCGCACTGGGCATGTCCCGGGGAATGGGACAGTGGTACGAACATCTCGCGGGTATGACGACGGCGTTCTCGAACGTAGTCTTTGACTATCGTGTACTTGCCGGGGAAGCCGTGTTCGTCTCTGAGCCGTTCGTAGATACGCTTGGCGGTGTGACGCTGCTTCTTCGGTGAGCTCAGATCCTGCTCCAGGATCTGGTCCATCACACCCTTATATGGATCGAGCTTCGGTCTGCGAGCCGGTCGTTGCCGTCGATACCCTGGGGGCACGGAGTACTCGAGCATCTTGCGCACCGTGTCCCGGTGTAGCCCGAACACTCGGGCCGCCTCTCGGACGCTCATCCCTTCGACGAAACAAGCCCTGCGAACTCGCAGGTACATCTCCACCTTGTACATCCAATCCACCTTCAATCAGGTTCGGTCGTTCCTGATTGAAGGCGACAGGCGGTACAGTTTTCAAGCGCCACATCTCAGCGCTCGACCGCCCAGGTGGTACATTATCTCTCCGCCCTTCACACTTCCTGGCGGCGGCAGGTGGTTACTCCAAGTCAAGCAGGACCGCTGACCACGAAACTAAAGGGGCAGCCATCGTCTTCAAACGGGTGGCTGCCCCTGCCTAGCCCTATGTGGGGGGTCTTTCCTATCCACTGTGGTCCGGCATCCGAGGGGACATTTGCCCTAGTCCGAGACCTCGTTCCGATCCCCAGGCAATCTCTACTTGGGGAACACCTGCGGGCACTGTGCAATACGATGGCCGGCCCTATCTACATGTGTGGGGCCTTTCTTGTTGGCGCGGGACCTGGCACTATCCATGCAAGATCCCATCCGTGCTTCCTATCGAGTTGAAGGTTCGTTGGAGGTTGGACCCCAGTCGATCGACGAGCAGAGACGGGAGTGACGACTGTCCCGGCTGGCGGCCCACCCTCCACCATTGGGCTGGTTCACGCGCTGGAGCGACGCGTGAACCAACGTCCCTCAGCCCGATAACTGGCTCGGACTATTGGTACTCCACCAGCGCCTCGTGGGTGGTCGCCCGGTCAAGATAGGCGTCACCGTTGTATTGATGGCTTTCGCGACGCACCCAATTGACCCAACAGGATGACGCTCCCTTACACCACTTGACGGGACGTGACCGTTCTCTGGGCTCAGGCGCTCTTACTCCCGCCAATCTCCTTCCGTTGGAAGAGCCAGATCGTCGCCGCACCGAGAATAACGATGTACGCCAGGAGTATCAGAAAGGCTTCCAAGCTACCCGGCAGGTCGCTGAGGGGAATTAGAACCACTCCACCGGGTGCCTGAGCTCCAGTCCCCTCCATCCAGGCGGCGATGCTGGGTCCCAGTAGGAAACCGGATATGTGCCCAAACCAGTCGAAAAGGGCGCCTGCCGCAAACAACTCGATGAAGTAGTATCCCAGGACAAGCGCGGTCCCAAAAGCCGCAGATGAGGTAAGGACAGTAAAAAAGATGGCCAGCAGTACGTATGGGACCAGGCTATAAATCGTCTTGCCGAAGACAAGCCAGACGGAGGCCCACTTGCCGGAGTCGGCGAGCCCAAATCCGTCACTCAGATCGAGCCATGCGACAATCAAGCTGCTCATGACACTCGTCAGCGATAGGATGAGCAGTCCGGCCACTACCAATAGCATGACTGCACAGAACTTCGCCAACAGCAGCCTCCACCGGCTCGGACTCCTCATAAGGGTCGCTCTCAGGGTGCCCCAGCCGTATTCAGCCCCCATAGCAGACGCGGCCAAGATCGGGACCAGGATCACCACGAGGTTTTGCGCTAAGCCGAGACTATTGGCAAGGCTGACTGGAAGGATGAAGTACACGCGTTCAAACTTGCGGTATAGCCTCTCGCCCCTCTCCTGGTCCTCACAGACGTCGCGAGGATGCTCAATCTCGCGACATTCCCATACCTCCGCGGCAGTCCTGCCACCGAAGGACGTGACCTTGAGGGCCTCACCAATGTCCGTGGCCCGGTAACCGATGTAGGTGCCCCATAGAGCGACCTGGGCAAGTAGGATTACGATGCCCAGGATTATCAAGGGCATCCATCTCTTGCGGAGCTTGAACAGCTCCCACCGTGTGAGGCGTAGCACGTCCACGAGGATCACCCCCCAGGCTTTCCGCAATTCAGTCGGACTTTCTCTAGCACTCTTGCGCTCATCTCCTTTCGCCACTCTGCCTCGTCTCCGGTACTATCCAATCGTAGGGCCGCCATGAAAGGAAGTCATTACGTACCTGATTCTTGGGGCAGGGCTTAGCAATGACGTAGATGTATCCTTTTCCGGATGGGGCTTAACGCAGGAGCCTTCACAGCAGGCCGAGACGTAGACCAGCGAGAACAGCCCCAAGCCGGTCTCGGGCACCCAGTTTGGAACGTATGTTGCGAGCATGGTTGAGGACGGTATGGGAGCTAAGGTGGAGTTCAACCGAGATCTCTTCGGTACTGAGACCCAATGCAATGAGTTGTAGCACCTCGAACTCTCGCGCTGTCAGAGAGTCATCTGCGGCACTCTTGTCGGGGGATAGTATAATATCATGCCGAGGGCTTCTGGTGCGGCGCAGGAAGAGAGTGGATGCATGGACGAGTTTGTTATCAAGACCAATGGACTGACGAAGCGGTACGGCGACATCGTAGCCGTAGACGACCTCTCGTTGGAGGTGCCAAGAGGCCATGTGTTCGGTCTCCTTGGGCCTAACGGGGCAGGCAAGACAACCACTATGGGGATGCTGCTCGGGCTGATGAGGCCGACGGCTGGTAGCTTCAGCCTGTTCGGTGGCGGCACGTCGCACCAGGAAGCGCTGCAACGCGTCGGCGCCATAGTTGAGACCCCCCCCCTCTATCCGTACCTATCGGGCCGCGACAACCTAGCCTACTTTCAGGGGATCACGGGAAGGGCCGACCGGAAAGCGCTAGATGACCTACTGAAGAAGGTGGGGCTAGCCGACCGTGCGAACAGCCGAGTTCGCACCTACTCCCTGGGTATGAAACAACGCCTGGGGTTGGCCTATGCACTGCTGGGCGATCCTGAGCTTCTGTTTCTGGATGAGCCTACGAACGGCATGGACCCTGCGGGCATGGCTGAAGTCCGCCAAATGATACGCAGCCTCGGTACAGGCGGTCGCACGGTGCTGTTGTCCAGCCATCTCTTGCACGAAGTAGAACAGGTTTGTGACAGTGTGGCCATCCTCTCCAAGGGGAAGCTGATCGCCCAAGGCAAAGTGGCCGACCTAGTGCATTCCCGGGCTGGCGAACGGGTGCGGATGCGGACCACGGACGACGCAAAGGCAGTTGTGGTGCTTTCTGCCCTTGAGTGGGTTGGGGAAGTGAAGGTGGATGGGGAGTCAGTGGTAGTGACGGCTCCACGGGAACGGTCCTCAGAGCTAAGTATTGCCTTGGGCCGGTCCGAGGTCTACGTCACTGACATGGCAGCGTATGAGATGTCGCTGGAGCAGTACTTCCTGGACATCACTGGCGACCCCAACAAAGAGGTTGGATGATCGCATCGGTATTGCGGCTCACGAAGTGGGAGTTATTCAAGGCACGCCGCCGGTGGATGCCGTGGATACTCCTGGGCATCGTCGTGATTGTCGTCCAATTCTCACTGTGGAGTGCGTACATTTCGTACGAGACCACGAACCTCAGCGTCGGTGAAATTAGCGGCTCATACCAGCGCGGCCAACAATCCATCGAATACTCCTGGTCGTTCAACTGTCGCGCTTTCGAGACCGGGCAGATTCCTTCCCCGCAGGAGGGGGTGGATGAGGAAGCTTTCAACAAACAGATCGAGCGGCATCGCGATGTTTGTGAGAACTTGGACGAAGAAGAGAAGGCGTTTCGCGAGCTTTCCCGGCAGAGCTTCATCCTTCCGAACAGCCTTTCCAATAGTCAGGGTATCGCAGCCACCATCGGCGCCTTCCTCATCATGATCCTGGCCTCGACGGCGCTGGGGGTCGAATATGGCTGGGGTACCTTACGAGGTGCCCTGACACGAGGGACAGGCCGCTGGCAGTTCCTGGCGTCTAAGGTCATTGCGCTCGTCCTAATGATCGCCGCCGGGCTGCTCGTCTTGTCTCTGACGGTCGTCATCAGTAGTCTGTTTGCCGCATTGCTCACTCTCCACGAAGGTGGAGGGCTCGCTGACTCCGGGGAATGGTCCACTGCCCTGGTCATGTTAGGCAAAGGGATCTATGGGCTAACCTCGTACGTCTTGTTGGCCCTTTTCTTTACTGTGCTGACTTCATCGGCGGGGATCGGAATTGCGATCTCGCTGGCGTATTACCTCGCCGAAGCCGTCACGGTCGCTATCCTCGTCAACCTGTTCGACTGGTTCGACAACTTAACAGATTTCTTACTAGGGACCAACCTTGCCGCTTGGATGTTTGAGACTGGTGTGGAGACGACTGGTGCAAATGCCCTTCTACTTAACATCAGCGAGCTGCCTGGCATGTTGCACGCCTTTGTCGTACTGCTGGCCTACATGGTCGTATTGGGCGGCGTGTCTTTTTGGCTCTTTCAGCGTAGAGATATCGCAGGAGCCAGAGGCGAATGACTATAGGCACGTTGCCCTCACGTTGGTGAAGCATTAGAACGAGGAACTGATAGACTGGTCTAGACAGTCCGGCCACGGTCCACCCCAAGAATCGAATCTGGCCGTCAGGGAATCGTTTGAGAGGATGACTAGTGGGAAGTTCGATGTGCGTTTCCTGCAGCGCCCCACCCGGCAGCCAAGAGTACCTCAAAGTTTCCTGGTAGCTGGGCGATTCGCCTTGACGATGCCGGGTACAGTCGCTATGTTCCCTCGGAGAGTGCCGCATCCGCCTCGATCCATTCAGCCAGGCGTTGTCTATTCATTTGCCTTGGAGCGACTTTCCCCAACTCCCAGTCCTGGATTGTTCTCACATGAACGCTGAAGTGACAAGCGAGCTCTGGCTGGCTGACGCCGAGGTCATGTCTCCTTCGTCTGATGATGTCGCTAGGCTGATCAGATGCCGATAGCCAGGCGGCGTTTCCGATGTCCAACAGTGTGGACACGAATCGTGGGGCGAAGGCCTCCCGGCCTTCACGACTACGTCCCAAACTGGGAGAACCGTTCCGGCTTAACGTGGTGGTCGTTTCGGTGCCTCAGTCTATGAGGCCCCTAAGTTGAGGCGGGACTACTCTAGCTATCTCGATCGTGGGCGTGATCTTACTGTGTGGATGTAGACAGACTGACTGCCCAGGAGTAGCGCAGTTTTTGGTGTCGATTGAGAAATAGGTATGGACTAGCCCATAGTTGAACTCGTTATCCGCGTTAACGTGCCAACCGAAGATGTCGGCATAGAACTTCTGAAGCTTCTCGGCCTGGTTCGACTGTATCTCGAAGTGGACTACTGGGTTTGGCACGGCCGGTCCTCCTTGTGTAAGTGTTGGCTGACATTATAGTGAGTCGCTTGCATTGTGCAACCATAACAAGGGGCTAAGGTAGCTAATCGCGTTTGTAGCCGTAGATGATGGCCCCGCGCTTCGTTAACGTCAGTGGGAGCTCTACCTGGCCCGCCGCTCGCTCGGCGACATCTCGAGGGAACTGGTGGCCGTAGATGTATTGCGCGACCGCCTCTTTGTCTGGCAGCCGATAATACGGCAAGTCCCATCGATCGACCTCGACGTCCTGAAACTGCTCCGCGATCAGCTCGACTCCGCTCTCGGCGTCGAAGGTCGAAAGTGCCTCCTCGGGAAGATACGGCTTCAGCTCTGGATCGTTATTCCGGCTGGGGGCGCTGGCCGCGAATAGACCGCCTGGCTTCAGGACGCGATGGCCCTCGGCTATTACCAGCCGAGGGTCCGGCAGGTGGTACAGCATATACAACGCGGCGACGCTACCGAAGGAAGCGTCTGCGAAGGGCAGAAACCGGGCGTCGCCGCGCACTCGCAGGCCTGGGGCCGCACCGAGCATCGTGGGAGAAGCGTCGAAGCCAATAGCTGGGACTCCCAAATCCCGCAGCGGCTGAAGTAGGGCGCCCCGGCCACAGCCGACATCGAGAACGGGTGCCGCTCCTTCGGCCGCTATTCGACCGGCGACGTCCCCGTGGATGTCTTCGCCGAAACGGTGCTGTGTGAGAGCGCCAAACGTTTGCCAGCGCCCGGGATCCGTGTCATAGTCTACTGGAGTGGGGCGAGCTGCCGGGTCGACCATCGCGGGCTACGAAGAACCGGCGTTGTCCATGACTTCGACCAGCTCTTTCACCGTGTCGGCCGACTTTCGAAGGGCCGCGGCCTCCTCGTCGGTCAGGTCGAACTCGATAACCTCTTCCACGCCGCTGGAGCCCAGCTTGACCGGCACTCCGACATATAGGCCGTCGATGCCGTACTCGTCTTCGAGATAGGCAGTGCAGGGGAGGATCTCGTTCTTGGCGAAGAGCACGGCCTCGACCATCTGGGCAATGGCGGCCGACGGAGCGTAGTAGGCGCTGCCCGTCTTCAGGAGGTTCACGATCTCGGCCCCGCCGTCTTTGGTCCGCTGCACGATGGCGTCCAAGCGGTCCTTCGGCAGGAGCTTGTCGACTGGTGTACCGCCGACGGTCGTGCTGCCGACCACCGGGACCATCGAGTCTCCGTGGCCTCCGAGAACCCACGCCGATATCGAGTCGACCGAGACGTCGAGCTCCTGCGCCAGGAAGGTCCGGAACCGCGCGGTGTCCAGAATGCCCGCCATGCCGACCACCCGGTTCTTGGGAAAGCCGCTGACCTGGAACGCGCGCTGCGCCATGGCGTCGAGGGGGTTCGTGACCGGCAGCAGGATGCATTCCGGAGATCGCGACGCGACCTCTTCGACAACGCTGGTCACTATCTTCATGTTGGTCAGCAGTAGGTCGTCGCGGGACATTCCGGGCTTGCGCGCTACGCCCGACGTAATCACGACGATGTCGGAGCCGACCGTCTCGTCGTAGCCGTTCGTCCCCACCACCGTCGCGTCACTCCCGACTACCGGACCTGCCTCAAGCATATCCAAGGCCTTGCCCTGCGGCAATCCTTCAACGATGTCCACCAGGACCACGTCAGCGTACCCCTTGTCGAAGATACGCTGCGCGGCCGTAGCGCCGACATTTCCCGCACCGACCACGGTGACTTTGTTTCGCATTGAGTCTCTCTCCGATCTTCCCTAACGATAAACTATCCGCGGGCGTGGTAGAGACGCCCCGGCGGGGCGTCTCTACGTCATGTTCTCAGGGGCCGTAGAGGTTCGAAGGCCGGTAGCTGCTTCGCCCACTAGCCGCGCGTTCCCGCCTTAGCCCACCGGCGAGGCATCCATGGCTCCCCACACCGCCCGGCGATACGACTCACGTGCCCCAGCGATTGCGTCGGCTTCGGGCCGGTCGCCGAGCTCCAGGGATTTCCGCAGCCCGGCCAGAACCTCTAACAACGGCTCACTCATGCGCCTCTTGAAGTCTCGAGTCACTCCGCCGGGGCGGCACAATCGCTGCAGCTCAGCTGACACGTCGCTCTTCCCGCCATCTACAAATACGACGTCATAGGGTTCGCTCAAAGTGGAGAGGATACTCGCCTCATCTCCTCGTAGAACTCGGACTCTGTCACCAGCCCCCGTTTTTTGAGCAGCCCCTCGGCCAAGTCCGCGTGACTGGCGTCGAGCTCGATCGTGTCGACTTGAGCCGCAGGTCCGCCTGCCTCCGCCATCAGGACTGCCGTATAGCCGAGTGCCGTGCCAACTTCGAGAAACCGTTTGGCGCCGCTCTTCTCCGCCACTATGCTCCACACCGGCGCTCGATACGGAGGACTGGGCCACGCCGAACAGGCACCATCGTCTTGTCCGCCGTTATGCTCCCGACGATGCAAGTGCGTCAATTCGTACAGATCGTTGTGCAGGTTGGTGGTCTCGCCGAACAGTCTGTCCAGGAGAGGCCGGTGCCACTCGGCATAGACCTCACGGTTGCCGGCGTCGGCGAACTCGAACCTTGTCATCGGCTATGTAGGCGTCACCTATGCCGCCGAGTACTCCTCCCACCGAGACTCCAACGTCGTGTCCTGCACGGTGGCAAGGACGTAGGCGCCGAACTCTTCGGTGGTTGCGCCGGTGTCCCGGCCGGTGATACTGACCTTACGCTCGTACATGCCGCAAACGTCCAGCGCCTTGTGGAGCTTCGAGCCCAGATCCCCGAATCCGACGTGCTCCAGCATCATCGCGCCGGCTCTCAGCAGCGAGCTTGGGTCGGCGTACTGAGCGCGGCCATCGTCGACCATCCTCGGCGCGCTGCCGTGGATCGCCTCGAACATCGCGTAGGCCTTGCCGATGTTCGCGCTTCCCGCAGTCCCGACGCCACCCTGAATCTCCGCCGCCTCATCGGTAAGGATGTCGCCGTACAGGTTCGGTAGCGCCAGCACCTGGAAGTCGGAACGCCGCTTCACGTCCAGCAGCTTCGCCGTCATGATGTCGATGTACCAGCCGTCCCACTCGATATCGGGATATCCTTCGGCAACCTTCCTTGCGATGTCGAGGAATTTGCCGTCGGTCGTCTTGACGATGTTCGCCTTGGTGACGATCGTGACCTTGGTCTTGCCCGTCCGCTTCGCGTGGGCGAAGGCCGCCTCGATGATACGCTCCGAGCCCTGGGACGTGATGACCCGAAAGTCGACGGCCAGGTCAGGCGTAACGTTGATCCCTTGACTCCCAACCGCGTATAGGTCCTCGGTATTCTCGCGGAAGAACGTCCAGTCGATGTCGTCCTTCGGGATCCGTACGGGCCGTACGTTAGCAAAGAGGTCCAGTTCCTTCCGCATCGTCACGTTGGCGCTCTCTATGTTGGGCCAGCCGTCGCCCTTCTCCGGCGTGTGGGTTGGGCCCTTGAGAGTAACGTGGCACTTCTTGATTTCCGCCAGCACGTCGTCGGGGATCGCCTTCAATTTGGCGGCCCGGTTCTCGATCGTCAGGCCCTCGATCACCCTGAATTCGACTCCTCCCGCGGCCATTTCGTGGCTGAGTAGCTCGGCCAGCACGCGCTGGGTGGCGGCGCTGATCGTTGGGCCGATACCGTCGCCGCCGACCATGCCGACGATGAGGGGTTTGATCGTCGAGTAGTCGATCCAGTCGCCCTCGTGCTTCAGCCGCTCGACCCTGGCAAGTTGCTGCTCGAGTACCGTGGCGAAATGGGCCTTGGCGTCCTCTATAACTGTTTGGTTATCCAGCGTTCCGCTCCTTGGGTGCCCTAGACGAGGAAAGCGCCATTCTTCGGGCGCTTGGGCTTGAATAAATCAGCTCCGGAAGTCGATGGTCAATGTGCTGGGCTCGTGGCCTACGGTGCGATTATCGCCAGAACGTCGCCCTTCGAGACTTGGTCCCCCTGAGCGAAAGGGAGTGCTTTGATCGTGCCAACCGTCGGCGATGGCAGCGAGTTTTCCATCTTCATCGCTTCGAGGATAAGTACTGTTTCTCCCGCGTCGACGTGCTGACCGACTTCGACGGCGTAGCTCAGCACCAGGCCTGGCATAGGCGCAGATATCGTCGTTTCCCCGGGGGCGACGTCTAGCGTCGTCTGAGACGCGCCCGCGCCCGTGTCAGATACGACTGCTCCGAACGCCGTGCCTTCCTTTTGGGAGACAGGCACAGCACTACCGGCGGAGGCAACCAGACCATCGACCGGGTCGACCTCGACGCGAAACACCTCGCCACTGACAAAAACGTTGAACGCCCTAGCCGCGGTGCTCTTGATGGGCGTCGGCTCCACTACCGATACACGGGCCTTCGCATCCGACGGCTTCCTTTCTGCGGCGGGCTTCATCTCGTCGGGCATCGGATCCAGGCCGTGCTTGATCCGCAGGAACTTAAGCCCGGTAGTCGGGTAGAGAGCGTATGTGAGCACGTCGTCCATGTCTGACGAAATGTCCTTAACGGCGTCTCGTGCCGCCTCCAGTTCCGGATCTATCAGGTCGCCCGGCCGCTGAGTTATCGGAGTCTCGCCTCGCTCGTATCCGTTTAGGGCGATCTTCGCCACTTCGGGGTCGATGGTCGCGGGAGGCCGCCCGTAGAGGCCGTAGACGTAATCTTTGATCGGCCCGTTCACCATCTTGTAGCGACCGAAGAGCACGTTGCTTACGGCTTGAGAGCCGACCATCTGGCTTGTAGGAGTGACTAGAGGAGGAAACCCAAGATCTTTTCTGGTGCGCGGGATCTCGGCCAGTACCTCGTCCATCCTGTCGAGGGCGCCGGCTTCGCGTAGTTGCGAAGTCAGATTGCTCACCATGCCGCCTGGAACCTGGTGGCTCAAGACCCGTGCGTCGATCACCGCGCTCCGAGGGCTTTCGATATGCTCCCGGTACGCCGGAAGCACACCTTCGAGATAGTCTCCAAGCTCAATGAGCTTGTCGAGGTCGAGCTCGGTGTCCCGGTCCGTTCCACGCATCGTGGTGACGAAAGGCTCGACGGCGGGCTGGGCGGTCCGGAGGGCCAGGGGAGCAAGGCACGCGTCGACCACGTCGATACCTGCGTCAATGGCCTTGAGGCAAGTCATTGACGCCATACCGCTCGTGTAGTGGGTGTGAAGCTGCAGTGGCACGTCGAGAACGTCCTTCAAGGCGGTAACGAGCTCGTATGCGTCGTAGGGTGAGAGCAAGCCGGCCATGTCCTTGATGCAAATGCTGTCGGCGTCCATAGCCTGGAAGACCTTCGCGCGTTCGACGAAGTAGTTGAGATTGTATATGTCACCGCCCAGACGGCCTCCCTCGGTGACGGAGTAGCAGATCGTCATCTGGAGGTGCTTGCCCGCCGACTTGACAGCGGCCGCGGAGCGGGACAGGTTGCGCTCGTCGTTGAGCGCGTCGAAGACGCGAAAGATGTCGATGCCGGTCTCGGCCGCCTGCTCCACGAAGGCGTCCACCACGTCGTCCGCGTAGTTGCGGTACCCGACGAGCGACTGACCGCGCAGGAGCATCATTAGAGGCGTCGTAGGAATGAGCCGCTTGAACGTTCGGAGGCGTTCCCATGGGTCCTCGCCAAGGAAGCGGGTAGTCACGTCGAACGTCGCCCCACCCCAGACTTCCATCGAGTGGAATCCGACAGACTCCATGTCCGCCGCGATGGGCTCCATTTCGGCGGTACGCAGCCGTGTCGCCAGGAGGCTCTGGTGCGCGTCTCGGAAAGTGGTGTCGGTGATCTTGAGTCGGCTCATCGTAGCTCTAGGCGGCATGCTTCCAAGAGCGAGCAACGACGGTATAGGGACTCCTCATCAGGTACCAGGGCGCGGTCTTCCAACGACTGAGTCTACCGGACGTCGAGGTCGATTGGGCGAGGGCTTCTTCGTCGAGGTACGCCTGTACCGCAGCTACTATGGCAGCCGTCTTGGCCGCGTCGGTCGAAGATCCTGGGCCGCTCGGGAGACTCGGCTCACTCACAGCGGGATGCTGCCGTGCTTCTTGGGCGGCAGCGTATCGCGCTTGTTCTCGAGCATCTCGAGGGCGTGGATGATCTTAGGACGAGTTTCAGCGGGTTCGATAACCTCGTCGATCATCCCTCGGTTAGCCGCGATGTACGGGTTCATTAGCTGGTCTTCGTACTCTTTGATCAGCTTCTCCCGCAACTCGGCGGGACGGTCCGCCGCCGCAATCCTTCGGCCGTGAATGACGTTCACCGCGCCTTCCGCGCCGATCACCGCCACCTCTCCAGTCGGCCATGAGTAGTTAATGTCACCCTTAAGGTTCTTACTGCTCATCACAATGTAGGCGCCGCCGTATGCTTTCCTCGTCAAGACGCTTATCTTGGGTACCGTCGCCTCGGCATAGGCGTAAATGAGCTTCGCACCATGCCTGATGATGCCGCCAAACTCCTGCTGGGTCCCGGGCATGAAGCCGGGCACGTCGATGAATGTGACTATGGGGATGTTGAAGGCGTCGCAGAAGCGGACAAATCGGGCCGCTTTGACTGATGCGTTGATATCGAGCACCCCCGCCAGCCGATCCGGCTGCTGGGCCACGATGCCGACGGGCCGACCGTCCATGCGCGCAAAACCCACCAGCATGTTCCGCGCGAACATCTGATGGACTTCCATGAAATCCCCGTCGTCGACGACGCGATGCAGAATATCCAACATGTCGTACGGGTGATTGGGGTTATCCGGTATCAGGTGAAGAAGCTCCTCATCCCTTCGTTCAGGTTCGTCGGCTGTACGAAGCCGGGGCGGCTCCTCCATATTGTTCCGAGGCAAGAAGCTCAGCAGGCGCCGTATCTGCTCGACACACTCCTGCTCGGACTCCTCCGCGAAGTGCGCGACCCCGCTCTTGCTGGCATGACTCGTCGCGCCGCCTAGCTCTTCGTGGCTCACGTCCTCGCCCGTCACAGCCTTGATGACGTCCGGACCGGTGATGTACATCTGGCCGACGCCCTTCACCATGAAGATGAAATCGGTCAGTGCAGGGGAGTAAGTGGCCCCGCCCGCGGCCGGGCCAAGGATGGCGGACACTTGCGGAATCACGCCAGAGGCACGAACGTTGCGCAAGAAGATCGAGCTGTACCCAGCCAGGCTGTCGACACCTTCCTGGATTCGAGCCCCGGCTGAGTCGATGAGGCCGACGATTGGGGCCCCGTTGCTCATCGCCAGGTCCATCGCCTTGCATATCTTTTCGGCGGCGACCTTCGACAACGAGCCACCGACTACCGTGAAGTCCTGGGCGTATACGAACGTCGAACGGCCGTTTACCTTCCCATAACCCGTGACGGCCGAATCCCCCAGGTATTTCTGCTCATCGAGGCCGAACTCGGTCGACTGGTGGAGAGCGAGGGGGTCGAGCTCCTGGAAAGATCCTTCATCGAGCAGCAAATCGATGCGCTCGCGGGCGGTCAGCTTTCCCTTCTGATGCTGGGCCTCGATTCGACGGGTTCCGCCGCCTTGACGGGACTTCTCTCTGAGTTCCCTCAGCTCGTCCTGCCGGTCTTCAACTTTTCGACGCACGACCATGTTTGAACTCGCACAACGTCCCGTGAAATAATCGCTCAAAAGTTACCAGATAACCTGTGTGCTAGCAATACGACGCTATTACCTCCTCTCCCTGCGGGAGAGGATTGAGGTGAGGGCTATTGGGAGGTTGGGGCTGGACGCAGTTAGCCAACAAGGCGGTGCCTCTTGCAATTCACCACCCCCCATCGCGACAGAACCACTATCGGAAACAGCACCTTCACGTGGGGCTCTCGTACCTACGTGATGGGGGTAATCAACGTAACCCCGGATTCCTTCTCCGGCGACGGTATCGGTGCCGACGTCGACAGGGCCGTCGAGCAGGCGGTCCGATTCGAGGAGTCGGGCGCCGACATCATCGACGTAGGCGGGGAGTCGACGCGACCCCCGTCCATCTACTCCGGGTCGAAGCCTATTTCAGTCGAGGAAGAGCTGTCGCGCGTCGTGCCCGTGATCGAAGCGATGGGAAAAGCCGTGCATGTGCCGATCAGCGTCGATACCTACAAGGCCGCGGTCGCTGAGGATGCGATAAGAGCGGGCGCGTCCATGGTCAACGACGTCTGGGCCCTGCAACGCGACACCGACATCGCCGCTGTGGTCGCCGAGGCCGGCGTCCCTGTTGTCCTCATGCACAACCAGAAGGGCACCGAGTACGACGACCTCGTACCCGACGTCATCGCGAGGCTGCGTGAGCTGGTCCGTGGCGCTGTAGAGGCTGGAATACCAGAGCAGAACATCGTCGTCGATCCCGGCATGGGGTTCGGCAAGGACGCAGAGCAAAACCTCGAGATCATGCGCCGGCTCGACGAGTTCGACGCGTTGGGCAGGCCGATTCTGGTGGGCATGTCCCGTAAGTCGACCATAGGCTATGTGCTCGACCTACCTGTCGACGAGCGCCTGGAGGGCACCACCGCGACCGTCGCACTGGCCATCGCGAAAGGAGCCGACATCGTACGTGTCCACGACGTCAAGGAAATGGTGAGGGTCGCCCGAATGAGCGACGCTATCGTGCGCGGCTGGAATATGAACGCCGACGCGCCCACGCCGTGATAGGGGACCGCGATGCAGTCTGATGTCTACTTAGGACTCGGCTCCAACCTCGGGGACAGGGCCGCCAACATCGCCCAGGCCGTCGCCACGCTGAGCGATACGGCCAATGACGTTGTCGTATCTTCTCTCTACGACACGGCGCCCGTCGGCTTCGACGCCCAGCCCGCGTTCCTCAACGCTGCGTGCCGCATCTGGACTCGACAAACGCCCTTCGAGCTGATGGCGACCCTGAATCGCATCCAGCGGACCATCGGTGGCCGTCGCGCTTTCGTAAACGGCCCGCGCGTCATCGACCTCGACATCCTCGTCTTCGGCCGTATGGTCATCGAGACCCCTGCTCTCTTGATCCCCCACCCCCGCATGGTCGACCGGGACTTCGTCCTGTCCCCCCTGGCCGAAATCGCGCCCGAGCTGGTGCATCCGGTGCTGAAGCAAACGGTCCGAGATCTGCTGGACCGACTGGCGGATGCAGGAAGAGCCAAGCGAATACCTAGCCCATTCTAGACGGAGCAATGAGTCAACGATGCGACGGATGCGAGGTAAGGCTTCCGTCCATTAGACTATGTTCAAGGCTGAGCCTCGCTCCAACAGCATCACCCTGAACAGCGTTGGTTCTTCTTCCGCATCCGCTTCATAGTACTTGGCATACGGAGCCCAGCTTGGATCGTTGATTCGCTTGATCTCTCTGAAGCCGGCCCTTTCGTACACTGTGTACGACAATTGGCCGTTCTGCTGATGTATCTCCTTTGAGCCGTGGACGAGAGCCCAGGCGACGAGGCCGTCTATCGATTCTTGTGCTTGGAACCACTCGACGATGGCCTTCAGCAGTCCCGTACCCACGCCATTACCCCATCTCATGGTGTCAACCGTTTCCCATGTGCCTCCTGGCTGCCACCCCACGTGATAGCAGCCTAGCGTCAAATAGCGTCCTCGAAGCCCAAGGGGCTCGGCGAGGCTGAAATCCCTCCAAGGCTCGGGACCGCCGCTAACGCCTCCGGGGTTCGTAAAGCCCGGGTCGTACTCGCGCACATAAAGCTGGCCCACGTATCCGTCGCCTTCGAACGCCAGCATAGAGCCAATGCCCTCCTTTTCGATGAGCTCTCGGACATGGTCTGGAGACCTCCAATCACTGGTCTCGACTCGTTTGAAATCGCTGACCCTGATTGGGCGGTTGTGGATACTCACGGCAGCAGCCTCTCGTCTAGAATTCCCAAGGCCTCCCGACGTCAATCAACGACGGCTGTTTGCGTTGGGTGCCCAAAGAATAAGATTCCAAACGAGTTTGCAACATTCGTCGATATCTGCTGACGGTACTCCAACGTTATCCGGCGAATCGAAGGACATAGCCGTTCAGGTCTCTGACGTTGAGCTCCTTGTTCCAGGGCGCCCATCGAGGGCCGAAGCCTGTTCCTCTAGATCTCGGTATGTAGCTACACATGATTTCTAGGTTGACCTGAGCGGCAGAGCCGGCACATCGCCCAGCTTCCGGTCCTCGACGCAGCGTGTTGCTTGTGGACACGCCGCACACCCTTCGAGCCGCTGGCAACACTGGAATCCAGCGGCCTGCGCGCCATCGACTTGGACATCTTGGTCTTCGGGCGGTTGGTCATCGAGACCCCCTCGCCGAAATCGTGCTCTAACTAGTGTACCCCGGCCTAAAGCAGACGGTCCGCTCATTGTAGAAGCAACTCCCAACGGATCGGCGACCCGGCGGTGCTGGCCTGCGCTTGGTGGCCGCTTAGTGTTTGCCAAGTACGCAAAAGACTAAGAAGGTTCCGCTAGGGCAGGTATAATACTGGCGGTTTCGATCATAATTCCGCAATGTCACCTTGGAGCAGGTGTCGGTCTTCCAACAAGGATCTTAGGCTTCCATCAATGGAAAACCTCGTTCAGCCCCCACCCGAGAATGGCGACGAAACAGGAGTAGACAACCAGGTACAGTTAATGGAACAACGTCCCGAATGGAAGCGACGAGTGGTCTCGAACGTATGGACTGCTGTGATCAGCACAACCATATTGGCGACGTTGATAACTGTCATGGCAAACCAGAAACTCCAAGAGTGGTCACAGGACTTCCAAAGCGAAATGGCCTCGTCGACACGAGCGTTCGAAGTGGCCCAGTTCAACGAGAGTCACCGGATACAGAAGGAATTTGCCTCCTCGACTCACGCATTTCAGGAGGAACTGCTAGCAAAGCAGGCGGACCTCGTTAAAACGAGTCTAGGCTACCGGATTACTCAGATCACTGGGCCTAGATACGCCGTTTCGAGCGGAGGACTTACACCTGTACCTCCCCACGATGCCAGAGTCGAAGTCTCAATTGTCAACCTTACCGACGTACCAGCAGAGAGTGTCGTTCTAAGTGTCCAGCTATCTGATGTAGTCGAAGCGGTCAAGGCTTTACCGCCGTTCGACAATGCCGCCTTCAGGATCACCGATGAAAGGTGGGTGACAATGGATTTAGCTCTGCTTCAGGCTTTCGCTGAAGCAACGTTAGAGATAACGACTCATGCAAAGATAACCGTCCTTGGACCAGTATCCACACCTACGCCCACGCCCTCTGCTGAGTCGCCGTTTTTCCAGCCAGTTCCAAGGTTCGGTACCTTCCTCCTCCTCACCCCAACGCCCGTGCAACCGTCGATCTTCCCGGTCTTCGAGCTCCCAGCTAGGCTCACCGGACAATGGGTGTGGGCCCCCGTGGCCGAGCTACAAGGGGATCGGATCCTTCTCACATACGGCTCCGTTACGGAGGTGAAGGGGCATTGTCAGAACTGCCGAGGTCCGGCGACGGAACTGAAGTCGGAATAAGAAATCGCCGTTAAGAATTCGCCTGGACCTGCGGTGTGGTGAGGCGGCTCGTGCCCGCTTCGTGAGGGACAAAGCGCTTTAACGGCGCGGACGAACCGTGGCCGACGTGTGGGGCCAAATCCCAGGCCCTCTCTGGCTCCGTCGATAAGAGCGGAGGCCGCATGTCTCACCAAGCAGAACTCTACTTCTTAACCCGAATCCACCGAAGGACGTCCTTGGGGACAGCCCTTGAAGAAGCCAGCGGGTGCTCCTCTGAATCTGGGATAATGGTTTTGGAACAGAAACCCGCCCGGAAACAAGGAGCACCCAATAGATGCTGCCACAGAACAAACCCGACCGTATCCGCATCGTCTTTGACGACCATCGCCTGGTGGCCAATGCCGGCCTGCTCCTGCCGGCCACCCTAGCCCGGCACCTGGGCCTGCGGGAACTCGTCGACCATCACCTTGACCTCGGCGGAGCGCCGGGACGGGCGAACACTGGGGACAAGATGCTGACGCTGGTCGCTTCCGCGCTGGCAGGCGGCGACTGCATCGACGACGCCGATGCGCTGCGCGCTGGTGGGACGGTCGGTGTTCTAGGCTGCGTGGTCAAGGCGCCATCCACCCTGGGGACCTTCCTGCGCAGCTTCCGGTGGGGGCATGTCCGTCAACTCGACCGCGTGAGCCGCCAGTTGTTGGCCCGGGCCTGGGCCGCTGGGGCCGGACCCGGCGACTCGCCCCTGACCATCGACCTGGACTCGACCATCTGCGAGACCTATGGACTGGCCAAGGAGGGAGCGCGCCACCACGGCTATACCGGCGCCCGCGGCTATCACCCGCTGCTGGCCATTGCCGCCGGCACCGGCGAGGTGCTGATGTCCCGGCTGCGCGAGGGCCGGGCCAACACCGCCCGTGGCGCCGCCCACTTCCTGCGTGAGACGGTGGGGCGGGTGCGCTACGGCGGGGCCAGGGGACAACTCACGGTGCGGGCCGACAGCGGCTTCTACGCCCACACTGTCGTTGCCGCCTGCCGGGAAATGGATGTCCGCTTCTCTATCACCATCCGCCAGCGCGCCAGCCTGCGGGACCTGATCGAGGCGATACCACAGGAGGACTGGACTCCCATTCCCTACTGGACGGACGGCGCCGCCGATGTCGCCGAGACGACTTACACCCCGTTCCAGACCAAGCCGGACGCCGCGCCGGTGCGGCTCATTGTCCGGCGGGTGAAGCCGACGCCCGGTTCCCAGCTCGCCCTCTTCGCCAGATACAGCTATCACGCCTTCATCACCGACCGCGATGGGGAGACGCTGGAACTGGAGGCCGATCATCGCCGCCACGCCGAGGTCGAGAACGCCATACGCGACCTCAAGTACGGCGTCGGGCTGAACCACATGCCGTCGGCGCGCTTCGCCGCCAACGGCGCCTGGCTGGCGGTCCAGGTGATGGCGCATAACCTGGCCCGCTGGACGGCGCGGATTGGTCTGGGCGAGCGGACCGTGATCACCAAGACCCTCAGGCGGCGGGTCTTTGCTCTGGTGGGACGGATCACCCGCTCGGCGCGCCGCCTCACCTTGCATCTCCCCCGGCGCTGGCCTTGGGAAACCCAGTTCAGTCGCGCCTTGGCCCGGCTGCAAGCCATTCCGTTCCCGGCCTGACAGCCAGCCTGCAACTGACCCAACGTCCCCGCAATCTCGCGCCACCCCGGTCGCGAGAGTCCCCTGCTGCGTATCCTCTCGCCTTCCCGCGCATCGCAACTCCCGCATAGGGCCTTAGGGGCCCTGTGCGGCGACTGAAGACCGGCCGCCGGCCTCCCATCTACCCCAAGACCCCAGGCCATCCCCCCTGTAGCTCCCTCACCCACCCCCTTCCGCTGCCCTCACGCCGTCCATCGGTGTCCTTCGGTGGATTCGGGCTTAATCTCTCAGGTCCGGCGGCAGCATGTTGGGGATCGTGTCTTCGATGGGGTAGGTCTCTTCGCACGATGCGCAGTACAGGCTGCCCTCGATGATCTCGTTCTTGTCTTCCTTGACGACCGTGAGGGTAAGCTCTCCCTTGCACACAGGACAGACGAGGATGTCCATCAAATCGCGCTTCATTTCGGCCTCCTATATTCCTGAGAAGTCTAGCAGTTACGTGAAGCGGTCAGGGCCTTTGAACGTCGTCCCGTAGGGGCAGGTCTGAGACCTGCCTGCCCCCTTCGGGGAAAACGCGCTACCGATTCGCAAGCGCCGTCTGAAACAGCACGTTAAGCAGGTCGGACAGGAACAGAACCACCACGCCCAATATCGCGAGAGCATTGTACCCCGAGGCGAGGCCGAGGACCCTCCGGAGCCCCGTTGGTGCCGGTTGTGGCGACTCTCTGTAGATCTCCAAGAGGGCCGAACGCCTCTGGAGGGAACGCACCAGGAGAAACATCCAGACCGAAAGCGCCGACTTGATCCCAAGGGTGATCGCGTATGACGCGTCGGTAACCCCTTCGGTGAGCCGGTCGAGTGCGAGAATGACGCCGCTCGCCAGCAGCACGACGATGCAGAGGTTTACCAGGATGCGAAACTCGGACGCCGCCGCGGACATCAAGCCCTTTGGGTTCTCAGGCGCCCGGCGCATCGCGGGCCGGAGGACGAGAAGGTAGAAGAGGCTGCCTCCCACCCACACGACCGCGGAGGTGAGGTGCAGCCACCTGACGATTAGAAGAAAGGCGTCGTCTAAGCTCATCTGGCCCCGTGAGGTCTACGCACGGGCTTCCGTCGCGATAGCAATGAGAGTCCCATTGCCTTGACGACCGCAGCGACCGCGCTGTCGGTCCGGTCCCGAGCGGCTCGGGACTCCGTGGGTGAGTTGCGGGCGCTATTCTAGCAGCAGAGCGACAAGCTCTTCCAGCTTCTCGAAGTTGAGGGGGCCGTCCCACCGGGCCACCTGCTTTAGCTCGGAGTCGAGGAACAATGTCGTAGGGAATCCTCTGATGCTGTAGTCCACCACCGTTCGTGGTCCCTTGTCGGCGCCGATGGCGTAAGTGATTTCATACTCGTCGATGAAGTCTTGCCCGTCCTGGATCGAGTCCAGCGAAAGCTGCTGCACTCCGACGAACTGGACCCCATCCTCCCTGTGGGCCTGCCACGACTCCTCGAGGTCCGGCATTTCGAGTCGGCAGGGGGGACACGATGGGAACCAGAAATTCAGGACGACAGGCTGCCCTGCAAAGCCGTGCAGGTTAACCAGCTCACCCTTCGTGAAATTCTCGTTGCCCAGTAGCTCCAGTGCGATGTCCGGCACGGCGTCTGGGCTCAGGATCGCCGAGGTCGCTTCGCTTGCAGCGTTGGCGCTGCCCCCAGTTGTAGTTTCTTCAGGCGCGGCGGCCCCTGCATCACTATCAGTGTCGTCGGACACACCGCCTCCGCAGGCTGAGAGTACAATACCTGCGATCAGAACGAGTCCGAGGACGGCCAGCACTCTGGATTGGCCGTCCGTGTTCGCTTTCACCAGTCGAGAAAAGACTTCGGGCATTGCTTGACGTCCTCCAGATCGGCTCACTGGCCGAAGGCGTGTACAGATTGGATGCCTACGTGCCAAAGAGAGATGCGGCGACTATTCCTCCGTCGGCTCTTCCCGTATCAGGTCCTCGGCGCGGTCCATCAGCACCCTGGCGCGGTCGGTGGGGACGCCGCGTCCCTCCAGATAGACCTTTAGTACCTCCCTCGGCTCGAGCACCTTCGTGAAATCTCGGCCCAGACGCGTCCGGTGCTCGTCGGTAACCTCCTTCGAGATCGAAGCGATGAAGTGAGCGCTCGACAGAGCGTCCCTGATGTGCCCTTCTCGCAGGTGAGGCAGGAGGTCGCCCGGCAGTCTGATCAGTATTCGGACGATCGCGTCGTCCACGTAGCTCTTCTCGATCTCCTTGACTACCGTGCCCGTGGGATCGAGGTCGCCCCTCGGAACCTCGACGGAGACCGTTATGAACCGCCTGGCATCTAGCGTGTGGAACTCGAAATCGCGGAGTCTCGTCCCCGGAGACGCCTGCGGGTCGAGATCGATCAGACAGAACCCTTTGACGTCGTTCTCCTCGCCAAAGTCGACCCGCTGTAGGCTGCCGGAGTACACGACCAGGGGACTGTTCCCGAGTACCTGATGGCGATGAACGTGTCCTAGGGCTACATAGTCGAACTGCGGAAGAGCCACTGCGCTCCTCAGGAGAACGTAGTCCCGGCCGAGCATCATCGACTGTTCGGAGCCGGTCTTCGCCTGGCCGACGGTTACATGGCCCGCAAATATGGCGGGCACCGACTCGTCCAACCCTTCAGCCTCGACTCTGATCGCTTCCGTCAATCTCTCCTCGATTGCTTTGTTGACCTCGTCCGCCGTCTTCCCGCGCGTATCGTCTCTAGCCAGGAATCCGCTCCGCCTGATCCAGGGCAGCGTGACGATCTGCAGAGGCCCATCGGCCGTGGGCACGAGGTGGGTGCTGAGCGTATCTCCGGTGTAGACATTGGGCACGTCGAGAGTCCGGTAGATCTCCAGCGACGAAGCCCGACTGACGATCTGAGGCATGTCGTGATTACCGGCCACCAAGAACACCGGAATGCCCTCGGAGGCGAGACGCGCGACGCGTTTCGCAAACTCCCGCTGGTGGGTCTGCGTGGGGTCTCGATTCTTGTAGGCGTCACCGCAGAACAGGGCCAGGTCCACCCCGTTGTCAATGGCGTAGGCGACGACCTCGTCGAAGGTCTCGAGGAAATCGAGCAGGCGCGTCGAGAGGCCCGTCTCCGGGTCTGTTCTACCGTAGCTCTCGTCTCCGATATGGACGTCGCTGAAGTGAAGGATGCGCATGTCTGGTTGCCTATTCGTCGGGTTCTTCGATCAGACCCCGCTCGATGCCTGTTCTGATCGCCTGTTCCCAGGTGGTTGCCTCCAGTTTCCTGAGTATGCTCCTGACATGGCCGTCGACGACCTGGTTCCTCACTACAAACCGGCGTCCTATCTCCACCTTATTGAGACCCTCGGACATCAGGCGCAGTACGATGACTTCCGTCTCCGTCAGGGATTCACGGTTGTCTTCTTCGCTGAGGACCACGACTCGTGGCAATTCGAGGTAGAGCTGCCATATCCTCCAGGCGTCGTTCTCGTAGACGTATTTGAAATTGAACCCCACACGTGCCTCCACACCGGGTCTCGGATCAGGCTCCCACGGCGGCGGACCGAGTGAGTAGTATCCCTCGGCCACCAGCACGTCCCGCGCCGCGAAGCCGAACGCCTGCCGTATGATGTGGGGTTGCTCTTCAAAAATGGCGTCGCCAAAGGCGTTCACGGGCAATACAACCTGGTTGTCGATGAAGTCCTGAAACAGGACTCTCAGTATCTCCGGAGTGGTCTGCTGCACCAGCGCAACCGAAGCCTTGGAACGGAGGATCGTGAAGTCCATCTCATCAATAGCTTTGGCAATGTCTTCGATGGTCGCCTTAACGATCTCTTGCAGCCGCGCGTCCGAGGGCACCAGCCACTGCGGCGCAACCGTTTCGTAGACCCTCCACTGGCCGTCTTCGATCGTCATCAAGATTACCAGAGGCAGCTCCGCTCCGTTGGGGTCGGTTAACCTGACGTGATAGCGCGTGTGACCCGCGACCTCGAGATGCCTGTCCCGCCACGGCCGCATCTCGTGGTCCATCTCGGCGAAACGGTCCACGAACTCGGCGAACTCGTCCGGTTCCGTAATGGCGCGGAACAGTGCCGAAGTAGCCGAGTACGCTTCGTCGGTGCGGCGTTCACTCACCAGCGTGAGCCACGCGTCGGCGTCGACGGCCGATTCCGCCGTGCCGACCGCCACGATCGTCAGCAGGACGCCGAAGCAGGCACTGATCGTCCCCAGGACGCCGGTCAGAATCCAGAAAGTGACATTCGCAACAAGGCCAACGTTGACTTCAAAACCGGGGTCTTCTGGCTCTTCAACGTGAAGCTCTCTCAGAGACACGGCTTTGCCCGCGAGGATTGGGGCCGACTACTGCTACAGCGAGAACAAATCGGATTGTGGCTGCTCACGCCTTTAGCAGAACGAGGGGGAAGCAGTTGCGAGTCAATACTCGATCGCAGGCGTCGGTTCCAATAAGCGGGTGACAGGATTGACATTGAAGCCGAGGGTCTCGAGAGTCGTGTAGCCGAGAAGCACGCGTTCTTCTTCTCCGAACGAGACTAGAACCAGTCTTCTGACCCCGTCGATATCGACGTCCGCAAGGCCCAACCGCCTGGTTATCACATTGCCATTCGCCAGCTCTACGTTGGCCTCGTAGGACCCCTGAATGCCCGCGCTCTCGATGCCCGTCCGGGGCACCTTCGTGAAGGTTGCGCCGGTGTCGGCAAGCGCCTCTACGTCGGCGACGCCTGCGGGTCCACGTATCCTCAGCTTAACCAGAGTCTCGCCCACGTGCTGCTCCTCCCGATCAAGTATAGCAGCGCGTCCACCCGCTCCTCATTTCCAATTAGATTCCGCGCCTACATGATCTTGCTTTCTAGTCGGAGAAGTCGGCCTCATAGAAGGCTTGACCATCGGGCAAGACCGTCGTCCAATCGTTAATGTGGTCCACACCTATAGTCACGTTACTCGGTTGGCACTCAAGCACATGCCCTCCGGCTTTCCTGTCGTGCGTTAGGAAGTGAAAATGATAACCCGCTACGTTCACACCTTGCATATAGCTCGGCAGTCGAAAGCCGACCATCACCCCTCTTACGTCTTGAAGCTCGAAGACCACCTCATTTTCTACAACTGTCGCGAGCGGTGGATACGGCTTGGCCTGTCGAGGGACGCTCCTCGTCTTTAGATGGTCGAAGACTCCTTCCACCCTGATGGCGTATGCGATGTTTTTTGTCGGAAGAGTGCCATCTATGTGTTCTTCCAGCTGCATGCAGTCCATCGGCGTGTCCACCGACAGTGTTGTGTCGGGCTCGAAGAACGTCATCACCGCAAACGGCGATTCCATCGTGTCGTCGACTGGGTAGGCGATGCCGTCCGTTTTGACCTGATATACCTCACCGTCTACCGCGACCATCTCACCATCTAACGCCTCGAACGTACCAAGTCCGAAGTCTCCGTGCTCCTTCAACTCTGCAAACGTGATGCCTCCGTCGTAGATCCCCTGCAGTAGAGCATCAAGCGTGGCGGCTTGGAACAGGACGTCATCGTCCTCGACAGGTCTCTCCGGAGAAGACCCACAACCGTAAAGGAGAACTCCAAGAGCTAGTGGCAGCCAGAGCAACACCGCGAATCTAATTGGTTTCTCCACGAGTCTCCGCTGCCCTTTAGTCATTTTGCTACCGTCGTGATGGCTTCGACGGCTGCATATCGGCCGAGGCGCTAGTCACACCGCCAGCCGCGAGGTTAGCTCCGCAACGAGCCTTTCGATAGGGACCCGTACCTGCGCCATCGAATCCCGCTCTCGGATAGTCACCGCGTTGTCGTCGAGGGAGTCGAAGTCGACGGTGACGCACAGCGGCGTGCCCACCTCGTCCTGACGGCGGTAACGACGACCGATGCTCTGTGCGTCGTCGTACTGCACCAGGCCGTCGAAGGCGCCGGAACCGCGCACAGCGTCGTGTACCTCGTGGGCCAGCGGCGCCAGCTTCTCGTTGCGACTCAGAGGCAGTACGGCGACCTTAACCGGCGCAAGGGCAGGGTGCAGTTTGAGCAAGACTCGGCTCTCAGTGCCGCCCTTGGCAGTAGGCGCCTCCTCCTCGGTGTACGCGTTCACCAGGAAAGTCATGACCGCTCGGTCGACCCCGAATGTGGGTTCGATAACGTAAGGGACGACGTGCTCCTTAGTGGCGTCATCGAAGTAGCTGAGACGCTCGCCGCTGGCCTCGGAGTGGGCCCGCAGATCGTAGTCGGTCCGGTTGGCGACTCCCTGTATCTCCCCCCAGCCCCACGGAAAATCGTATTCGATGTCCGAAGTCGCCTTCGAGTAGTGGGCCAGCTCTTCCTCGTCGTGGGCGCGGACTCGCAGCCGGCCCTCGTCGACTCCAAGGTCGGTATACCAGCGCTTGCACTCGCCGATCCACGCGACGTGTGACTCGTCGGCGTCGTCCGGGTTCACGAAGTACTCAAGCTCCATGATCTCGAACTCGCGGGTCCGGAAGATGAAGTTGCCCGTCGTGATCTCGTTGCGGAAGGCCTTGCCGATCTGCGCGATTCCGAAGGGCAGCTTTCGACGGGTGGCCGTCACGACATTGTTGAAGTTCACGAAGATGCCCTGGGCCGTCTCGGGCCGCAGGTATGCGATGCTCGCGTCGTCCTCGACTGGCCCAATGAAAGTCTTGAACATCAGGTTGAACGTGCGGGGCTCGGTCAGCTCTCCGCCGCAACTTGGACACCTGGGACCGTCGAGTTGGTCTTCGCGCCATCGCAGGTGGCAGTCCTTGCACTCGACCAGTGGGTCCGTGAAGTTCTCCACATGTCCACTGGCCTTCCATACGTCGGGGTGCATCAGGACCGCCGAGTCGAGCCCAACCATGTCGTTGCGGCTCAGTACGAACGTGCGCCACCAAGCCTCTTTGACATTGCGCTTGAGCTCCACGCCAAGCGGCCCGTAGTCCCACGTGCTGGCCAGGCCGCCGTAAATCTCGCTGCTCTGGAACAGAAAGCCGCGCCGCTTACATAGCGAAACGATGGTGCTCAGATCGACGGAAGATGCTGTTTCGGTCACGATATCCTCAATGGGTAGATTCGGCAATGGTTAGATTCGGCCCTCAAGTATAACGGGAACGAGGCATGCACCGCTGAAACACGAGAGGCGGCCTGGGTACATGGTTCGACAAGCTCACCATGAGCGGAACCTAAAAACCGCTCACCACCGGCCGAGCCTTAAACCTGCTCGCTATTAGCGGAACACTGAACCGCTGACCATGAGCGGGACCTGCATTGAACTTCGTCGAGGCACTCACTGTGAGCGGAACCTCATTCCCGCTCACCCTGAGCTCTGTCGAAGGGTCGTCCTGAGTCTATCGAAGGACGCTACAGGAACAGCGGCGCGAAAACCAGCGCCACGATCGACATCAGCTTTATCAGGATGTTCAGCGCCGGCCCTGACGTGTCCTTGAACGGGTCTCCCACCGTGTCGCCAACCACCACGGCCGCGTGCTGATCGGTGCCTTTTCCGCCGTGGTGACCGGCCTCGACGTACTTCTTGGCGTTGTCCCAAGCGCCGCCGGCGTTGGCCATCATGATCGCGAGCAGGAAGCCCGTCGCAATGGCCCCAATAAGCAGGCCGCCCAACGCCTCAGGGCCCATGATCGCGCCGACCGCGATCGGGACTATAACGGCCAGGAGCCCTGGGAGTACCATTTCGCGCATGGCGCCCCGGGTGCTGATGTCCACGGCCCGCGCATAGTCGGCCGGCGCCGTGCCATCCATCAGCCCTTCGATCTCCCTGAACTGCCGCCGCACTTCGGTAATCATGGCGTTCGCGGCGCGACCCACTGCCTGCATTGTCAGGGCCGCGAACACGAACGGCATGACGCTGCCGAGCAGCAGACCCATTAGCACTTTCGTGTCTCGGAGGTCGAATACGTCGACCTTGCTCACCTGCGAGTACGCGGCCATCAACGCCAGCGCCGTCAGGACCGCCGACCCGATGGCGAAGCCCTTGCCGGTAGCGGCGGTCGTATTTCCTAGTGAATCGAGGGCATCTGTCCGCTCGCGGACCTCGGGGGCGAGGTGCGCCTGCTCAGCGATGCCGCCGGCGTTGTCGGCCACGGGGCCGTAGGCGTCGGTAGCGAGCGTGATGCCCAGGGTCGACAGCATACCAACGGCGGCCAGGGCCACGCCGTACGTTCCCGCGATGTCGTTCGTGATCCACATCGCGACGACGACTACGACGGCTGGAATCAACGTGCTGATCATCCCCAGCCCAATCCCTGAAATGATGACGGTCGCGGGTCCTGTCTCAGACTGCGCAGCTATGTCCCTCGTAAACTTGAACTCGTACGAAGTGTAGACCTCCGACGCGGTGCCGATTATCTGGCCCGCGACGAGGCCGGTGAGGATCACCCAGAACAGCCCGAAGGGTAACTCGAGAAGCAGGATCGCGCCCGCGGAGCCCGCAAGCACGAGAATGCCGGCGCCGAAGATGCCTGTACGGAGGGTCCACAGAAGGCGGCCCATCGTCGCTCCTTCCGGAGTGCGGACCAGGAACGTGCCCACGATCGAGGCGATTATGCCGAGGGCGGCGACGATCAGCGGCAGAACGAAGATCGCCGCGTCGAAACTGCTGCTGACGTCGGTGCCCTCGAGGGCGGAGACGCTGTTGAGCGTCTCGACAAGCCCCGTCGAGACGACCCCCTCGTCGAGCAGGAACTTCGCGCCGACCACCGCGAGGGCGATAGTCGCGATAATCGAGCCGACGTACGACTCGAACAGGTCCGCGCCCATGCCCGCCACGTCGCCAACGTTGTCGCCCACGTTGTCGGCGACCGTCGCGGGGTTGCGCGGATCGTCCTCGGGAATCCCAGCCTCTACTTTGCCGACTAGGTCGGCGCCCACGTCGGCGGCCTTCGTGTATATCCCGCCGCCGACCCTCGCGAACAGAGCTATCGACGACGCGCCGAAGCCAAACCCGGCGATGATGCTGATGTCCTTGAAAATCCAGTACACCACCGTTACGCCGATCAGCCCGATACCAACCACGGAGACGCCCATCACCGTTCCACTGTTAAAGGCAACCCGTAGGGCCGGATTCAGGCCCTGCTGCGCCTTCACGACAGTTCGCGAGTTGGCGCGAATTGCGATGCTCATGCCGATGAAGCCGGCCAATGCCGAGCCCAGAGCGCCGGCGAGATAGGCGATGGCTGTCGAAGGGAGCGTGCGGTCGCCGTCCACGCGATTGGTGTTCTCGACGACCTTGCCCGTCACGTCGTAGTCGATGAACAATGCCAAGATGATGGCCATGGCCCCGACGAAAAGCGCCAGAAGCCTGTACTCCCGCGAAAGGAAGGCCATCGCGCCTTCCTGAATGGCCTTGCCTATGAACTGGATCTCCTCGCTACCCTTGTCCTGTCGGAGAATGTTCAGCGTCAACAGGAACGCGAACACGAGGCCCACGACTCCGGCGGCGATGGCGATGTAGAAGATCTCCAACTTTGCGCTCCACAAAAAAGCCTTCCCTGAGCGGGAAGACCTTCAAAGTAACTCAGGTCCGTTTTGTGCGACGCCGAAAAAGCTACCATAGCTGGGTAGGGCAGTCAAGAAATCAGCCGATGGTGGCTCGCCGGACGGCCGCTCGATAGGGAGTTCTTCGGCTTTCGCCGGAATGCCACCGACTCTAGAGGGGGTTTGTGGAGTGTCTCCCAACGTCGGACCGAAGGGCTAATGGAACACCTCGCGATTTTTGCCAGATACGATTTTGTAGCTGAGACCCCCTGTTCAACTGTTCCGTTTTCATCCGTTTTGTTCCGTTTCGTATGTGATGGGGTGGGCATCGGGACCAGGAACCGTCCCACTCTTCTATCTGCAACGGTACTTCGGACCGGAGAGACTGTTCCATTTACGGCAACAGGACAGACCGCAGGGTCAGTCGCTCAGGAAATATGATAGTACGAATGTTCTGGTGCGTCAAGTCTGGTTTGGGGTGAGTTCGGTCCGCTCTTCGACGGGTTAGGACGAGCGGACGTTGCCCTTCAGTCCAGTGTTCTGGATTCCGGCCTTCGCCGGAATGACGGAGCGGGCCTCCGGTTCGAGAGTGTGGACCGTGTGCGGCGGTAGGGGCAGGCACGGAGGCGGTGCCCTACGGGCGTAGGGGCATCCGCAGGCTTTGGAGGAGCGGGGCGCTACCGAAGTGGGGAATGCACCTCAAACTGCGGTTCCCGAAGACCAGGAGGTAACTGTGAATCGAGCCGCGACTCTCTTGGTAATCATCAATCCGAGGGCGCATGGAGGGAAAACGTAAAACGTAAACGTGAAGGCGGGCTCGGACCTGCCGGTAGGTAAGAAAGAGCGAGTC
Source organism: Dehalococcoidia bacterium (assembly GCA_965248605.1). Lineage (GTDB taxonomy): Bacteria > Chloroflexota > Dehalococcoidia > Lucifugimonadales > CAUZJF01 > CAUZJF01. The sequence continues at coordinate 2,198,212 of CBDFJV010000007.1, read as the reverse complement.
TCAATCCTTCTCGCGGATATGGCTGGCTCCATCCGCCTCTAGGGCCTTTTGGTAATCTGCGAGCTTTTGCTCGAATCGGTGCTGGCGCAGGGCCAGCGTAAGATCGCCGCGCGTGCGCTCTAGAACGCCGCGCGCCATGTCCGTTGTGCGCCGCAGGCCTCTGGTGACCGCGTCGGGAAAGTCCATAGTGACGAGGACGCTGTACGCCTCGTCCATCACGGCCAGCAGCTCCTCACATCGGGACAGGTCGTCTTTGCGAAGCGAGTCTAGAATGAACCGCCTCAGCTCTCCAACAGCCTCCGCGATTCCGTTGAGGTAGGGCGCTGGGCCGATGCCCAGGTCGTCGGGGCCGGGCAGGGGAGCACCCTCGGCGAACGCCAGGGTCGCGCTAGCCTCCGCATACTCCTTCACCGCGTCCTCCACGTATCCCGCGTAGTAAACCGCTGGATGGTCGACCAAACGCTCTTCGACCTCACGGGCAAGGGCGGTTACATCATTCAGCAGGTCTTTCGCGACGTCGAACTCGCCCCGGTGCGTCGCTCGTATCGAGTTCGCCGAGTTCCGCACGATCTCCCGTGAAAGTCGTAGTGCCTGCTCGCGAGCCCGATGCGTCTCGTCGAACGACGCCCGGCACGACTCGGCGATGCTTTGGAGTGCGGTCGAAATATCCTGCGTCATATCTTCTCCAGTTCCAGACCTTCGAGCCTTCGCCCCACGCAATCCTGTCATTCCGAGCCCAGCGAGGAATCTAGGGACCTCGCAGCGCAACCGCTCGCTCCGTAAAGAAGATGACTCCTACCATAGCAATTTGCCATGCTGATGCAACAAGCACCATGGAAGATCAAGAACCGTCCATGTTTTCGGAGCAATCTTGATCAACATAGGGCCAGACCCGCGTGTCTGCCGGCGTCGCGACTCACGCCGGGATAACGGGCGCATGCTATGCGCCCCTACCAGATGAAGATCTCTTAGACACGTCGCGTTTTTCAAAGGAACGCTTCCTGTTACGCAGTCAGCACCAAAGCCCGCTCCCGATTGACGACGACCGTGTGCTCGAAGTGCGCGGACATGGCCCCTTCAGCGGTCTTCACTGTCCATCCGTCCACGGCCTCTGTATTTCTGCCTGACCCGGCGGAGATCACCGGCTCTATGGCAATTACGAGGCCTGGATTGAGGATCCCGTCGTCCCAAGGGTTGTAGTAGTTGTGAACGGATGGCGTCTCGTGAATCGTCCGCCCTACGCCATGCCCACCCAGTGCGGGCATTACGTTGAACCCCTGGCGCTCGACCTCGTTCTGGATTGCCTTCCCAATCTGGTTGATCGGCCTACCGGCACCTGCAGCGTTGATTCCGAGCCGAAGCGCCGTCCGTGCGCACCTCAGCAGCCTTAGATTCGCCAGCGAGACCTTGCCGACAGGTACGGTCGTCGCGGCATCGGCAATATACCCGTCCCGCTCCGCAGTGACGTCGAGCTTCACGAGGTCGCCTTCTCGGACGGTCCTAGTGGCCCGCGGAATGCCGTGGACCGCCTCGTCGTTGATGCTGATGCAGGCCGCACCAGGGAAGCCGTACACAAGCCGGGGGGCAGAGCGGGCTCGGAATCGCTCGAACACGTCCGCGCACACGTCATCCAACTCCTGAGTCGTGACGCCGGCGCGGACCTCCTTCTTCATCTCACGGAGAGCTGTCCGCACCACCCGGCCAGCGCGCGACATCCCTTCCAGTTCATCCCGTGTTCTGATGGTCACCGTTCCTCCGGCATCTTACCTCCTCTCCCGGCGGGAGAGGACTGTCGAAGATCCCGAGCCTCTCGGGGAGGTGAGGGAGTCTTAGCCTCCTCCCTCCGCGCCACAACAACAAACTCGCCCCCCACATACGCCTGCTCGTGCGTCCAGCTTCCAGGCGTGGCCCGGGTATCGGACGTCGCATCCCTAGAAAGGTCCTCTACCTGCTGAACCGACATCCCGGCCTTGATCAGTCCGTTGAAGATGTCGTCCATATAGTGCCGGAACTCGATTGCCCCGTCCTCACGGCGGTTGGTCTTTTGGGCGTAGGGCTCTGTTATCCGGTAGCCGCTGCCGTCCCAGGTCACGAAGTCAATTGCCGGTTGGCGCCAGTCTGTACGGTAAAGCGCGCCCGGCCTCATCACCCTGACGACTTCTCTGTACACCTCCCGAACGTCGGGGACGTAGACTACAGCCGTTCCGTATACGAGATCGAACGCCTCATCGTTGAACATGGAAAGGTCGCGCATGTCCGCGTGGACCGTGTCAACGTTATAGCCGTGGTGCGCCGCTGCCTTCCTGTCGCCCTCTAGCTGCCCTTCGGCCAAATCGACTACCGCCACCTTGGCACCAAGCAAGCCGAACACCGCCGACTGCTGTCCACCCCCGCACGCGAGACATAGCACGTCTTTGCCTTCGACGTCGCCAAGTATGCTGCGAGGCGACATCTTCGACAGCGACTTTGGTACGGGCCCTAGCTGTCCCCGGGCGAACCGGCGGACCTCTTCTGGATCGAGGTCCAGCCAGGGAACGGTGAATCCGTTCCGCTCCTGGACCATTCTTTCCCAGTGGCGTTGGTTGGCTGTCGCGACCTCGTCTCGTGCTTTCACGTTTTCCGCATTGTGAGCTAGTCCTTTGCGTTTATGATAGCTTCCACCAACGCGGTCGTGGCCGCCTTCACGTCTTGTGCCATCGTGACGGCGCTGACCACGCAGATACAGCCCGCGCCGGCCCGCACCACCTCGGTCACGTTGTCGATATTGATCCCTCCGATAGCGACCACCGGCTGGTCCGCTACCTGCTTTATCCGGCCGATCATCTCGACGCCGACCACCGGCCTGCCGCTCTTTCCCAAGCTCGCTGTCGGGTATACGGCGCCGACCGCCAGGTAGTCCACGCTCAAGCTCAGCGAGTCGGCGACCTCGTCCATCAAGTTGTTCGACCGCCCGATGATCTGTCCGTGCTCTAGCACCCGTCGCGCCGCAGTCACCGGGATGTCGCTCTGGCCGACGTGCAGCCCGTCGGCCTCGCTCACCAGCGCCACAGTGGGGTCGTCGTTCAAGATGAACAGGGCGTCGCTATCTTTGCACACCGCCTTCAGCTCACTAGCTATCGATAGTACGTCGGCCGTCTCGTGGACCTTGTCCCTCAGCTGTATGACGCTGGCGCCGCCGTCGAGGGCCAAGCCGGCTACGTCGAGCACCGGCCGGCCGTCGGTCGCCTCTGGGTCGACGATCACGTACAGCCCCTGCACCCGCTTCGCCGTCTCAGCCCGCAGGTCCCCGGCCACGCGCTGGACGGCCCGGACCAACACCCGCCGGGCGCGGTCGGTCCACTCGGCGGAGACCGCTTGGCGGGCGGCGCCTTTCGACACCTCCAGAACCGCCAACGATGACTCTAGGTGTCCGGCCGTCTCCAGCGCCAGCTTTGCGGGGTCGTCGCTCAGCTTGCTGTACTCTGCGCGGCGACGCCGGTTCTCGTCGTGGGAGAGGTCCTCCGCCTCGGGCAGCGGAACGGACTGGCGCAGCATGCGGATGTCGGAGTGGAGGCCGAGGGGCGCGGTGATGAACGCCTCTAGAAGCCTCAGGTCTTCGATGACCGACTGCACCTGCGCCGCTGTGAACGGGTTCACAGCGACGATTCTAGCACGGCTATCGCGGCGGAACCGGGTGGTCGCCGAGGACGGGCTCTCACGTAATTGTCGCCTCTTTGCTTGACGTTGTGAGACGGGCGCATGTCCCGATGCCGCATCGGGACGCCCCTACCAGAAATAGTCACCGTGGAAGCCGTTGGACACCACCATGGAGTGCCGATACTATTGCCGCCGAGCGCCATAAAAGATCCAAAAGACCAGAAGGGGACGCCATGAACAAAGTCCCGGACCTCACCAAGAGCCAGCTATTCCTCGACGATGCGTGGATCGATGACCAGCGGATGCTGACACGGCTGTGGCACAAGGCCGACATCTACCCGGATCCGGTGCTGGAACCGGAGATGCCGTGGGAGGGCCAGACTCTCGTTATGTACGGCACGGTAATGAGGCTAGGCGATATCTGGCGCATGTACTACACGACCGCTCAAAACGGCGTCCTCTGCGTCGTGGAGAGTGAAGACGGTTTCAACTGGCAAAGGCCGACCATCGGCCAGGTCGAGTTCAACGGCAGCAAGGAGAACAACATCGTCCACGCGCCGGTCAACTGCGCAACCGTATGCTATGACCCTGAGGACGAGGACGCCCCGTTCAAGATGATCACCGTTGCTGCCGGTATACGGGGTGGTATCAGCAAGGACGGCCTGAGCTGGACCATGCTTGACGAGCCGTTCATCACCAGGCCCCATTCGAGCGACGTTCAAGCTATCTGGTTCGGAAAGGTCGACGGCAAGTACGTTATCACTCACAAGACATCCCACGGACGCGCACGCCGGTCGGTCGCCATCTCCGAAAGCGACGACTTCCGCAACTGGTCGGAGTCGAGGCTGATCCTCACCTCCGACCTGCACGACCCCCCTGACGTCGAGTACCACGGGATGGTCGGCTTTCCGTATGCCGACATGTACCTCGGGCTTGCCGAGCGCTGGGTCAACACGCCGAATCACATCGAGCTACTGCTGGCCTGGAGCCACGACCGCAAGACGTGGCACCGTCCTCTACCGAGGGAGCCCTTCATCGGTCCGACCTACTACTGGAACCAGGGCTGGAACACCTCGAACTCGGCCGGCCCGCTCCAGGTCGGCAACCAGCTATGGTTCTACTTCAACGGTCAGAGTGGGTCGCATTTCCACGTCAAGCAGGGGCCCAAGAAGGTCGGCGTCATTGGCCTGGCGACGCTTACCGTGGACCGGTTCGCGTCGATAACGGCCGGATTCATGGAGGGACAGCTCGTTACGAAGCCAATGGCCTGGCTAGGCGGAGACCTGCTTCTGAACGCGTCGACGACGCGAAACCTCGACGGCTACCCTCTCGACGGCGGGGGAGCGATGTCCATCGAAGTGTGGGACGAGGAGGGGCATCCCATCGAAGGCTACTCAGAGGACTCGAAGGCCGCTTATGACGGCAACGGACCGGTGCGCGGAACCGTAGACATGCCTGTAATCAGGTGGCCCGACGACCGCAGTCTCAACGACCTTGCCGGACGGCGAGTCCGCCTCGTCTTCACTATGCGCGACTCCCACCTCTACAGTTTCAGGAGCAGCGGATAGGCGCCCGGGTCGGCGGTGGTCGGCGTGCTCCCCATTTAGGTCTCCTGGATTCCGGCCCACGGCTTTTGCCGGGGCAGGCCTTTCGCCGGAATGACGGGCCGCCCTACGGCCGAGGTATCCCCATTCACTGCCGGACTAGTGGTCCAACATCCTAGTATTGAAGGGTTCTGAGGTTACGGCTTGGTAGGGGCGGGTTTGAAACCCGCCCTGTCGTCGTAGCACGCCAATCTCGGCTACCCCTCATTTCAAAGATTTCGGTCTACTAGCGGAACTTGCCTATAGCTCGACGGCGTTCTCTACGACGTCGACCCTCATGAGCTTCCCGCCCGGCCCGAACTCGACCGCTACCAGGTCGATGCGCCAATCTCGTGCCGCGGCCTCGTGCTCCTCCAGGTACTCCTGAGCAGCGCCAACGAGGTGGGACTGTTTGGCGGGCGTGATGGACTCCTCCGGTGTGCCTAACGTGCGGCTCGTGCGCGTTCGCACCTCGACGAACACGAGCACGCCATCCTTCTCCGAGACCAGGTCGATCTCGCCCGACTTGGCGCGGTAGTTAGCCTCGAGCACCAAGTAGCCCAGCCCTTTGAGCCGCTGTTTGGCTAGCTCCTCGCCCCGATTGCCGATGCGCTGCCGGTCGGTCGTCACCGTTTCGCGCCCCACGCGCTCACCGGCGAGAACGAGTATCGGTGGATAGGGCAGGGGCCCAGCCGTTCGAGCTGTCGGAGGTGCTCGGAACTGGCGTACCCCTTATGGCTGGCGAAACCGTATTCCGGGTATCGCGCGTCTTGCTCTTCCATGATCCTGTCACGAGTGACCTTGGCCGCCACCGATGCGGCGGCTATCGACAGGCACTTGGCGTCGCCGTTGATAATCGGCTTCTGCGGGAGGTCGACTCCGGGCAGCGGGAACGCATCGAGCAACAGGAACTGGGGCATCAACGCGAGATTGTAGAGCGCCCTTTTCATGGCCAGGCAGGTGGCCTCGACGATCCCCACCTCGTCAATTTCCTCGGCGGAGCTTGCGCCGACCTCGAGTGCGATGGCCGCGTCCTGAAGGCGGGCGAAGACCTCCTCGCGCTCCTCGCGAGTCATGATCTTGCTGTCGCGGATGAGCCGCACCCACCGACCACCCATCTTCGGAGGGAGCACCGCGACGCCGGCGACCACGGGGCCGGCAAGCGGCCCGCGACCGGCCTCGTCGAGCCCGGCTACTATCGAGTAGCCCTCGGCCAGGAGACTCGCCTCCTCGCCGAAGGTCGGCCTCTGCCTGCGACGTCTCCTGCGGCGCTTTTGTGGAACGGGACGGGCGGCTATTTGCCGGCCCCCCGCTGGACGCCTCTCAGGTAGGCGATCTGTCCCGTGTGCTGGGCCTGCTCGACGATGATGTGGCTAAACATCGCCGCGATTGTCTTGCCGGGCCGCCGGTCGGGACGGGGGCAGGTCTCGAGGTCGTCGTGGCTGAGGCCGTCAAGGTACTGGAGTGTCGATGCCCGGACCGAATCGTAGTAGGCCAGCATCGTATAGAGTTCGTAGTCTGGCAGGCCGGCGACCTGGTCGACGCTATAGCGGTTGCCGCTCTCCTTTTCAGGCAGCCCGAGTCGTTCGTACCAGCCCTCTGTTTGCCACACTGTGTCCGTACGTCGGGCGAATCGTTGCAGCCAGTCGTCCTCGACGCGGGCGAGGTGCCAGACGAGGAAATCGATGTGGTTCGACTCCGGCGTAGGCCGGAACCGGCGCTCTTCTGCCGTGAGGCCTTCCAGGGCGTTCTTCATGTCCCCTGAAGACTCGTCCAATGAGGCGCGGATGATGTCCTTGAAGTCCACTTGTCTACCCCCAGGCCCACCGAGTCCAGCCGGAGAAGGGCCGACCGGGCACGACCTCGACCGTTCCCGTATCGCCGATGCCTTCCTGGGCCAGCCGAAAGGCGTTAACGGTGCAGCTCTCCGGCTCCACACACACCGACTCTTCGGGGGCGTATACCTGCAGTTGTCCCATTTCGGTCGACGAGTTGATCTCCAACGTGATGGCGTTGGGCCACTGTACCACGGTCGGCGAGCCGGGCTCGATGCGCATGCACTGGTCGACCTGCCCAGGCTCCGGCACCACGCCCTCTCGCAGGTCCGGGACCTGCTCAACGTCGAGTTGACGGCCGGTTGCCGAGAACTCCTCGTCGACCTCCCACACGGTCCGCTGGCCGGCGACCTGGACCCGAGGAGACCCGGTCCCAAGGTCGCGGCGGAACCACGGGTGCCAGCCGAAGCCGGCTGGGAAGGACTGCCCTCCTTCCGCAGCCTCGATCGTCAGAGACTGCACCAGCGACGGCCCGTCGAGCGATACGTTGTATTTCACGGTCCCGGCGAAGGGCCACGGTTCGTCGAGTGCGACAGACAGCCGTGCGGCCGAGCCGGTGGCCTCGACGACCTGCCACTCCCGATCGCGAACGAAGCCGTGGATGGCGTGCGGAGGGCGATTGACCGGCATCTGGTACTCGACCCCGCCCGCGTGCAGGATGCCGTAACGCAGCCTGTTGGGCCACGGCGCCATAATGAATGAGCCGGTGCCTTGGGGAAGAGTGCTAGGGTCGTGGGGACCATCGCCACCCGTCAGGAGTTCATACCACTCCGCGTCACGTGGTCTGATCTCTGCCGACTCCACGCTCATCCCGGCGCGGAGCTCCCAATATGGACGGGCCGCCGGCGTCACGCGCAAAGACCGCAGACTCGCTCCGGCCCGAGGCAAGACCACGACGCGCCCACTCTCGTTCTCTAGTACCACTTCGTCCATGTGGGTCGTCAGTTGACCGAAGGCGGGTCCAGCTCGATGATCCCCCCGCCGACGACCTCCTCGTCGTCATAGAACACTACGGCCTGTCCCGGCGTTACAGCGCGCTGCGGCTCGTGGAACGAGACACGCGCCCAGTCTCCTTGCGGCACCAACGTGGCCGGCGCCTCCGAAGCCTTGTAACGGATCTTGGCCGTAACTTCCAGCTCCGTCGCAGGGGCAGAGCCCGACGTAAAGCTCACCCGAGACGCCCACATATCTCGGCGGTACAGTTCCTCTTCGGGCCCCAAGACAACCCTGTTCGCCGCGGCGTCGATCTTCGAGACGTACATCGGCTTGCCCGTATTGCCGGCGAGGCCCAACCCCCTGCGTTGACCAACGGTGAAGAACTGCACCCCGGGATGCACGCCGAGCACCTTCCCACCGACGTCGACGATCTCCCCTGAGTTCGGGGTCCCGCGCGCCCCGATGAACTTGCGGTAGTCGCCGTCGGGTATGAAACATATCTCCTGACTGTCGGGCTTGTCCGCAACGGGAAGGCCGGCCTCCGCTGCCATCTCCCTGATCGCCGCCTTAGGGTACTCGCCGACCGGCAGCAACAGGCGCTTCAGCTCGCTCTGGCCCAGCGTGAACAACACGTACGACTGGTCCTTCCGGCCGTCGGCCCCCTTTAGGAGCTTCAGGCCAACGCCGTTCTGACGAACCCGCGCATAGTGGCCGGTCGCAATGTAGTCGGCGTCGAGGAACATCGCACGTCGCAGCAGGAAGTCGAATTTGATTTTGTCGTTGCAGGCGAGACACGGGTGTGGGGTGCGGCCGCGATCGTACTCCTGGCAAAAGTAGTCGACCACGTGCTCCTGGAACTCCTTCTCGAAGTTCTGGACGTAGTGCGGCACGCCGATGGTCTGGCACACACGCCGCGCGTCCTCGACGTCCTCGACCGAGCAGCAGCGCTTGCTGTGCTTCGGGAGATCGTCGCGCTCCACACTCCAGAGCCGCATCGTTACGCCGACGACGTCGAACCCCTGGCGCTTCAGGAGCAACGCCGCCACTGACGAGTCGACCCCGCCGCTCATCGCCACTATGACACGCTGGTTCGCCATGGCGGGAAAAGCGTAGCACGGAATGGGGAGGGGGTACAGAGGATGGGGGACGGGGTACGGGGTGCGGGGTATGGGGCCGGAGCGGCGTGTAGAGCGGGACCGACTCCGCTATAATATCGACGGCGTACGCCACTAAACAATGATTCACCGTCCCTAAGATGGGACGACCACAGGAGGTATCCTCGTGAAATACTCCGAGCAGGACTCCATCGAAGCGGGCTTGAAGTTCAAGACCATCGGCGGCGTGATGGTCGAGACGACCGGTGTGACGGTCCATGTCGAGTCCACTGAGGTATACACTCACGAAGTGAAAGTCACGGAAGGCGCTGGGGAGGGCAACACGTACCTCCACAACCTCGACTCGGCGGAATCGCTCTAGCCTTCAAAGCTCCACGAATTCGTCCACGTACCGCGTGTACTGCTGCGTCTTCGGCTTGTCCTGATCCTCTTCTTTGACGTAGCGAATCGATGTCTGCCCCTTCAGGACACGCGGTAGCACCATCGCCCTGATGAAGCTTGTCTCCTCGGTCTTCGACGCTTCGGCGTAGATAGGGTCGGGCCCTCTCTCGAACCAGGTCTCCCCCGGATGCACCACGAATTCCGACTCCTCAGTCCGCACCAACAACTCCCCTCGTAGGAGACACCGGATCCCAGGTCCCCAGTGGATATGCGTGTACGCGACCCCGCCGAGTGGAAAGTCGACGCGATCGCAGCGCATCATGTGTTTGCCAGCCGGATCGACGAGTAGCTCCTCGCTCGACTTCGGGACCGACTTGGCGCCTGCTCCTGAGGCGACGCCGTCGTCTGAGGTGGGATTCTTGACGAGCTCCCATCTCCAGACCGTCGCGCCGTTGGCACCGCTTTCGACCGAGCAAGGCCCCGTGCCAAACCACCCTTCGTCGGCGCCCACACTTCGCGTCTCACCGCTGGCCTGGACTGTGACCTCGCCCTTGACGACGTACAGGGTGCGAATCTCGCCCGGCAGTTCGGTCCTCGGTCCTCCAGGTGCCAGCTTGTCTTCGATCAACCTAAGCGTGTAGTTGCTCACAGACTCCTCCGTATGTCCTAGGAAATGACCTTCCGCGGGCGTAGTGGAGGAGCCCTCATCTCAATCTTCTCCCAGGCGGGAGAAGAGGTAAGACTCCGTGCTTTTTCATCAGGCCCCGCTCCGGCCGGCGGCAATCGACTCGTTAACTATCACTACGTCGGGCTCGCGTTCGGCCGGAACTACGTCGAGCCGTTCCAGCTTTCCAGTGCGGTACACCCCCTCGACAGTCGTCCCGTAGGGCGCGTGGAGCTTGAACTCGACGTCCCATTCCTCGGGCCAAGCCGGGAACAGCAGGATTCGCTCGCCTTCCGTCTGCATCAGCATCGACTGCAGCGCCATGATGGACACGCTTCCGTGGTCCTGGTCGGGCACCCAGTCGAAGTTCGGGCCCCAGAAGGCGGGGAACCGGCTCCCTTCATGGTGGGTCGAGAAGTTGTCGACGGTGTACTCCCTTGCGGCGTCGGTCAGGCCAAGGAACGCGGCTTGAATCGCGTCCTGCATCCAGCCGCCTGTCCGCTTCTCGCGGCGTCGCTCGAAGGTCGCGCGCCCCGTTTCGATGCCCGGTTTCCCAACGCCGTACAGCCGAAATGGGAACACGGCGTACAGCTCGGGGTTCTCGATGTTGTGGCGTTCGTCGAACTCGTCGGCGGGCAGCAGGAACTTCTGCCCCTCTTCCTCCGCCGATGGCACGGGCGGCAGCTCGCGGCGCAGCCGCGCCCACTCTTTCCGTGGCGCCTTGGCCGTCACCTCGTCGGGCAGCGACAGTAGCGCGTCGATGACGAAGGCCAGCCCCACGATTTCGGGCAGGGGATTGGTCGCGCGCTGCCACGTCTCCAGCGACTGCGACGGCTCGAAGCGGACCTTGCCCGCGTCGTCGCGAGGATAGTGCTCGTCGAAAAACTGGATTACGGCGCTCGCCATGGGGAGCAGGTATTCGCGAGCCCACCCGTCGTCCCGTGTGTGGGCGTGGTGGTCGAGCATCAGAGCGACCAGCTCGATCCCGCCGGTCCAGTACCGTCGGACGTACGGGTTGGTCACATCGGAGATGAGCAGGCCACCGTCCCGAACGATGGCGGGCCGGCCCTTATGTGTCCCGCCGACGCGGTCCCAACCGTAGTCCTGGTTGCGGTACGTGCCCCAGAAGTCCATCGTCTCGGGAAAGAAGGCGCCGCCGTGGCCGAAGTAGAGCCTGGTGCGCTCCTCCGCCAGCGGGAGCGCGTCGAGGAACATTTTGAACAGAGGCCGCATCATGTCGAAGTCGCCCGACGCCAGCATGGGCCAATAAGCAAGCCGAGTGTTCTGGAACCAGTAGGGACCGCCCCACCTGCGAAAGTCCGCGTCGTGCTGTTGGTCCTCTACCGTTACGTCGTACGTGAATATCGAGCCGTTGAACTTGATTGGAAAGGCTCCCCGGCCGGCGCACGCGCTGACGAAGCGTTGCAATGCGTAGCCGAGGCTCACCGTCTCTGCCTCAGGAGGGCCACTGACCTTGATCCAGCTACGCTGCGAGAAGTCACGCCACCAAGCTCGATGGGCCATGCGAGTCGCGGAACGGTTCAAGTCTTCGTAGGCCGACGACGCGCTCTCCAGTTGAGCCAGCCACACACCCACAGTATCGGTCTGCGCCGTGTGCGTGAAGACGCTGATGTCCACCCGCTTCGCAGCGCCCTAGACCTGAGCGTGCCATCGCCGTCCTTCACGAGACCGTCGCCCGCAATCACGCCGCCGAAAGTCCGGCCCAGCAGCGGGTCGGTCCGGTGGGCCATCAGGTCCTTGAGCCCTTGGTGCTTCATGCTCATCGGCCACCACGAGTGTCCGTTGCGGTGATACCACACGATCTGATCGCCGAGTTCGTCAACGATCGTGTCGGGCCCAACGATCAAAGTTTTGGACCCGGTCCGGCCCGCCACACTGGGCTCGGTGCGCCACACCTCGAGGCTCACCGCGGTCTCGAAATCCTCTTGCCCCTCGATCTCGATGCGCACGACAGGATGGCGGGCATCGACCCACGCCCGCACGAAAACCTCCGAACCGGCGCTCCCAGCCTGGACAACGATCTCTCCATCGCCGAGCTTAAGGGACTGTTCGAAGGGCAGGCCGCGGGCAAACGGGTTCGGGTCGAGTGAAACGCGAACGCGTCCCAGCTTCAGAAGGGTCGCGCTCTCGCTCCACGCGTCGGTGCGACTGATGTAGAACAGCAGATCCCCGTCCTCTTCGACCCAGAAGTTGACGCCGACCTCGCCATTGCCAATCGGCATGCTCCCCGCCGAGTCCTGGCTCGGCGAGTCCCATGTAAGCTCAAGCGGGTTCAAGACGTCGCATCCTTTTCATCTGTCGCCCTGAGTCCGTTTCGGGCGAAGGGCCTGGGGCGGTCGGCCATTTTGCTGGCAAAAAACCCTCACTCCGCTCACCCTGAGCTCGTCGAAGGGCGCGCAGCGCACACGCTGCCTGTTAGCCGCCCACAAATTCGTCATAGACAGCCCGCGACACCTTTGCCAGGCTCGGGTCCAGGTCCGTCCGGTCCTCGATCCCCTTCGCCATCAGGGCCACCGTGTACCGCCCCGTCGGGCCATACACGATACCGACGTCGCATCGCGCGCCCGGGACCCCGCCCGTCTTGTGCGCGACTATCGTTCTCTCCGGCAGGTAGTAGGGGATCACCGAGTTGAGCGTCTGGCTCTTCAGGATGTGGAGCACCGCCCCGGTCGACGCCTCCGACAGCACCTCGCTCCGGGACAACATTTCCAGGAGCCGGCTCATCTCCGCAGGCGTCGAGACGTCCGACCGCTCCTCGGAGTACGCGTCGCATTGGGTAGGGACGGCGCCGCCGATGGCCGGACTGCTCCGGCTGGTTTGCGCCATCCCCCCCTCCGAACCGGACGTGCGACTTTCACCGCATCCGGCTCTCCATCAGATGGGTTAGACTGGTGTGTCGGGAACATCGGCTTTTCCGCCATCCTCGTCGGGTTCATACATCCCGCCTCCGGCGTAGTTCGCTTCGTTCCACTCCCATCTGACTGCCCCCCTTCGCCATGCGGCCGGCTTTCCCGGCCTCGGACTACTACGAGGGCTCTGCCACACGTCCGGCGTTGGCCGAAGGCTGGCCTACTCCGTTGCCGGAGAGCCGGACGTGCTTCCCAAGTTCGACCAGGTTGCATCTTCATGCCGTCTTAGGTCCTGCCTGTACGCCTGGCACGGCTCGTTGCCGCGCTCGCCATCGGAGGATGCCGATCGAAGGGAGTACAGCATCCCTGCCTGAACAAGGCTGTCTCTGCAAGGAAGAGACAGAGATTCCGATGACTGCACCCTCGCCCTACCGTGAGCGGGTGGTTCGTGGTGCGACGCTTCAATCAGCAGTTCCTTTCGTGACCATAACGGCACTCTGGCTAGCAGCGCGCGGCGTGGTAGGGTGGCCGCCGCCACATTGTCGGGAAGGCTTCAGACACGACTCCGCCTCTGGCCCTCGCGCCTGCTTCCCTAGCCACCGGCCTACTCCTGGCCGGGTTCCACACCTGGAACGTTCAACCTATGCGCTTCTTGGCGCACCTTCCAGGTCCACGTGTCCTTCGTCCCGCCTCCGGAGCGCTTCCTCGAATGTGTGCTCAGGGTTGTTCGGGTCCAACCCTACGATGCTGAACAGCAGCTCCCGCGTCGACATAGGAATGCGGGTATTAGGCAACCCAACCTCGACCATCGTGTCGTTCAGCCGCTCACGGGCCACCAGTTCGTAGATCACGTCGGTCGCCACGTTGTCGCTGACGATGGTCATCAGCATCGCGAGATCGTGCAGGGTCGGACGCAGTCCTTCGCCCAGGTACCTCAGCACCCCGGATCCTGGCACCCGCAGGTCGCTCGTAAACTCGACCCGCCGCGACAGGTCCACCAGCCCGGCGTCCACCTGCCGGTACAGCTCGACCAGCAGCGGCACCTTCAGGGTACTGGCCATGAAAAACGTCTCGTCGGCCTTGTGCCCAATCTCTCGGCCGATTTCGAGATGTTTCGCCGCAACCCCAACCACGCCGTTTACGTTAGATATGGCCTCGGCGACGGTCATCATGAGGTTTACGACGGAGGTACTACTCGCGACGGATTCAACCCCTCGGGCCGCTCGGGGTCCTTGTACCGCGTCATCACCTCGACGCCTTTGACGGTCCTGGCGAACCCGGCCGTCTTCTCCTTGCGCGTGATCTCGATCTCTAGCGTGTTGTCGCCCTGCTCTATCACCTCCGGCGGAAGTCGGTAGTAGAACCAGTACGTCCCGCGCACCGGCTCCTGGACCTCGGCGTCCTCCACGGCGAGAGCATGCCCATTGAAACGCATCTCCACGTCGTCCTCGACGCAGAAGAACTGGAACGTGATCATCAAGATGGGCTCGCGCATCTCGCCGTCGTTCCGCGCGCCCTCGACGTCGTCGGCGATGACGACTTTGATCGCGGCCCGCTTACCTTCTTCGAGCACCAGCGGCAACTGGCGCTCTAACGGAGCCGCGTACGTCAGCCCTGCTTCCGCCGGAGGGACGAAGTACCGCTTGTTCTTGCGGGCCGCCGCCTCCGGGCTAGCCATCTCGCGGAGGAGCCGGTACTCGTCGTCGTCGAAGGGCCACGGCAAGTATCCCAGAGACACACCTGCAAACCCTTGCCAGTGCGCCGTCTGGCCGACGGCCCTGAACATCTCGATGTTGGCGATAGTTCCTCGAGCGTCCTCGATCTTTCGGTCCACGCGCAGGTAGGCCGACTTGCCGGCGTCGTTGGCTGCGTCCGCGAGCCACTTTCCCTCCATCGAGCCGGTGTCCAGCAGCAAGCCTGTCATCTGCCCGACGACCAGGTCCACGTCGCCGGCCTTGATCCAGCTCTCGACGTCCAGCCCGATGTTCAGGTTGTCGTCGCGTCGCTGCCAGACCCGCGCCATGATCGGGATCTCTCGGCCCTGGCGTACACCGACCTCGTTCGCCATGCGGCGCACCTCCGACACGAAGGCGTTCATAACCGGGATGCCGGCCTCTGTCTCGGCGGGCCGGAAGTACAGCGGGAAGAACATGAAGTCGAGCTCGACCCCGTCCGCCTCGTAGACCTCCAGCATCTCTCGAAGCATCGCAAGCTTGTCCTGTCGCACTAGCTCGTTCGTATAGTCGTAGCACCACTCGGTCTGGTGGACAGGGAACCGGTCGTCGGGTTCGCCCAAACACACCTCCAGCTTATGGTCCCACTTGAGCCGTCCGCATCGATCGCCGCCGTGCTCCGTGGGGTCCTGGAGCTTGAGGCTCGGAAAGACCTTCAGCCCGGTCTCTCGCCCACGCTTGATCACCTCGCGGACCTGATCGGTGCCCATCGCCCTGGCGTCTTTCGCCATCCGCATGATCCGCCAGTTGATGAAGTCGTCCCAGACCTCCTGGTCGTCGCCGATCCTGCGCCCGATCTTTGTGTCGTGAAAATAGACGTCACTGAATCCCATCCCGAACGTCAGGAGGTCGACCCCTGTGCCGGCAAGCTCGTCAACCGGCCACCGTAGCTTGTGCAGATTCCACGGCGGGTCTATCCTCTTGGCGTGAAAATGGTGACCGTCGCTGTAGTAGATGAGATGTGGTGTGTCCAATGGCTGCCTCCGGTAGGTTTCGGCTGACTATCTTATCCCAAGTCCCTGATGCGTAGCGCCGCCGAGATGAGTCTGAGGGAGATGCTCGACGACCTGCCGCCCGGCGCCATCCGGACGATTGCCGGCGCAGGCTACAAGGACGGCGTGCCCGCGAAGGAGGCCGACGCCGGCTGGCCGCTGGGCGTGGTGCGGAGGCCCGACGGAGACCTGATCGTCGCCGACCACAACGCCCACCGTTTGTGGCGCATCGACGCCGACGGCATTCTCCATACGTTCGCTGGCGACGGCGTGCCCGGCAATTCCGGCGACGGCGGCCCGGCCGGTCGAGCGAGGCTCCGCCACCCGCACGACCTGTGCCTGGACCGCCACGGCAACCTATACTTCTCCGACCTCGGCAACAACACAGTTCGCCGGGTCGACTACCGCACCGGTACCATCGACCGGGTCGCAGGGTCGGGTAGGGCGGGACGGAGCGGCGACGGTGGTCCGGCTCTCGAGGCAGAGCTCGACGTGGCTTGCGGTGTCGCCGTCGATGCCGGCGGTAACGTCTACATCGCGAGCGAGTGGGGCAACAACATCCGCCGCGTCGACGCCGAAACGGGCGTAATCGATCGATTCGCCGGTCTCGATGCTCGCCTCTACTCCTCGGAGGAGGGCGCTAGTCGCCCGTATCCCGGCAGCAACGTGAGCCTGATGGGCTACCATGGTGACGGCGGCCCGGCGGACGAGGCGGCCTTCCAAAACCCCGAACACCTGGCTTTCGACTCCCGTGGCGACCTCTATGTCTGCGACAACTTCAACCACCGGATTCGCAAGATCGACATGGAGTCCGGCGCCGTCAGTACCGTGATGGGGACCGGCTGGCCCTCGTCGAGCGGCGATGGTGGGCCCGCCGTCGAAGCCGGCCTGCTCCTGCCCGACTCCTTGTTTATCGACGTCCACGACAACATCTACGTAGGGGAGAAATACGGCTACCGGGTCCGCAAGGTCGACGCCGCCACCGGCACCGCTACAACGGTAGTCGGGACGGGCGTGCCCGGCTTCGGCGAAGAGGGATTGTCGGGAACTGAGACCACATGCAACGCCTGCGAGGCCGGACTCTGGGCCGACCCCGACGGCACGGTTCTCTGGAGCGATCAGTCGGGTCGCCTGCGCAAGTGCGACGGCGCCACCGGCGTAGTGACCACCGTCTTCGGCGGCACGGGTGTTGGTGATGGCGGGCCTGCCGGCGACGCGTATTTGAACGGCCCAGGAGGACTGTGCGTCGGCCCCGACGGGACCGTTTACATCGCCGACGAGTGGAGCCACCGGGTGAGAGCTGTCGACCTGGACACCGGCCTGGTCCGGACAGTGGCTGGCAACGGCGCGAAGGCCTACGGCGGAGAGAACGGCCCGGCGACCCAGGCCTACGTCTCCAATCCCTTCGACGTCTCCCTCGATAGTGACGGGCGCCTCGTCATCGCCGAAAAGATGGGCGGGTTCCTCAGGCGGGTCGACGAAGACGGCGTCATACGCGTCATTGCCGGTTCCGGCCTGCAGGTCGACCGTGGCGATGGTGGGCCGGCCCTGAACGCGTGCTTCTACCAGATACGTACCGTCGCCCACGATGCCGACGACAACATCTACGTCGGCGACGACATCGGCCGGATTCGTCGCATCGAGGTTGCATCGGGAACCATCTCAACGGTCGCAGGCACCGGGATTCGCGGCTACACCGGCGACGGCGGCCCGGCGGTAGAAGCTCGCATCGGCGCTCCGGCCGCCATCGACTTCGATCGGTCCGGCAACCTCTACTTCTGCGACCGCGCTTATCACGTCGTCCGGAAGGTCGACGGCCACGGGATTGTCAGCACCGTAGCCGGCTCCGGCGCGGCGGGCTTCTCTCCCGACGGCGCACGCGCCACGGCCGCACAACTCGACCGGCCCATGGGCGTCGCGGTGTCAGCGAACAACGCGGTCTACATCTCGGACACCGGCAACAACCGCGTGCGCGTCATCGACGCCGAAGGCCGGATGCGTACCGTTGCCGGCACCGACGAGCCCGGTGACGCCGGCGATGGCGACCCCGCACTCACCGCCCGCCTCAACGAACCTCGCGGCCTGTGCCTCCTCGGCGACGACATCCTCCTGGTCAGCGACCACTTCAACAACAAGATCAAGGCGGTCCGCCTTCCACGCCCGCTAGAATGATGACCGTAATCGGCCAACAGCACCGTCGATGGCGAGGAAGAGGGAGGGGTCTTTCCCCTTCCGATCCAGGGGCTTGGTTGTTTCAAGGTGTAGATTGCTGGCGAAGACAGTTGAGACTGGTGGCATAGCTGGAATGGACGACGGCGAATCAATGGCCACAGAAGCCCAATCTTCTCGCTACCTGGCCCTTGACGTAGGCGGTACCAGAATCAAGGCGGGTGTGGTGACCGCTGCCGGCGAAGTCCTGGTAGCCAACGCCGTCGGCAGCCATCCGGGCGGTTCTCGGCGTCAGGTTTTGGCCGACATCGACCTCGCCCTTGAGCCGTTCAGAGGTGAACAGGTAACGGGCCTGGGTGTCGGGTTCCCCTCCTTTGGGGACTTTGACCATGGAATCATTGATTCTGAGCTTTCGAGCTATCCGTCGATGAGCGGCCTCAACTTGCGGAAACAGTTAGAAGAAATCTACGAGGTACCTGTCAGGGTGGTGTCCGACGCCAATCTGTTCGCGTTCGGGATTCTTCGTTTCGGTGAGGGACGGCGATTCAGTAGCTTCATGGCTATTGGACTGGGCACCGGGCCAGCGATCGGACTTGTCCAAGGCGGTGAGGTGCTGAACGGCCCCAGAGGGTTCCCTGAGCCAACTATGCGCTTTTATACAGAATGGGGCTGGCCGGATTCGTGGAAGCATTCGGGTTACCACTTCGCTGAATACTACGGCGCAGATGCTGAGGTTATCTACAGCCGGGCGGTACATGGTGAACGTGAGGCCCTAAACGCCTTCGAACAGGTCGGCGAAGCGTTGGCCAACACCATCGCACGTCTGGCCGAGGAGACCGGGATTCGAACCGCAGTCATTGGGGGAGGATTGGCGAATGCGTGGCGCTTCTTCGAGTCGTCACTGCGGCACGTCGTGGAGCCGCAAAGGATCTCAGTGATGCGGACCCAGCTGGAGAGCCCCTCGCTGCTGGGAGCCGCTGTCTTGTTCGAAAGGTAAGGCTCAAGCTCAAATCCTCGCTACCCGTTGGCCGCGGACTCTCCAATTCCATCCGGCCGCGATTCGAAACGCGAGAAACTAGGTTGCCACTCCGGATCAGCCGAAGCATCCCAAACCAATGGACAACGGTGGTATGATAAAAGGTAAGGGACTGACCCACGGGTCGGTCCTTTCGTTACGTCTGGGATGGGCGTTCTCCGCCGTAGCGCCTGAAGTTACACATTGCAACTCCATGCAACACTTCCGAACAAATCGCCGCTTCACCCGACGACATTAGCGACCAAAGGACAGCACGATGCAGACCGTTAGAATCGGAGTCATTGGACCCGGCAGGGTCGCGAAGGATCGGCAGCTCCCGCGCCTCAAGCAGGTGCCCGGCGTCGAGCTACGCCTCGTGTGGTCGCGCGACCCCGGTAACGCCCGCGCGGCAGCCGATGAGTTTGAGATTGAGGGCGTCGCCGACGAGTGGCGCGAGGTCGCCGAGTCGCCGGACGTAGACGCCATCCTGATATCGACGCCTCCGGTGCTCCACCGGGACGCGACCATCGCCGCCCTCGAAGCCGGGAAGCACGTCCTCTGCCAGGCACGGATGGCCCGTAACCTGGAGGAAGCCCAGGAGATGCATCGAGCCGCCGAGGCGACCGATCTCGTCACCGCGCTGTACCCTCCAAGGCCGGGCCTAAGGGGCGACCGCGTCGTCCGCAGGATGCTCGACAATAGCGATCTCGGCGATCTTCGAGAGGTCCGCGTGATGGGGATGCTGCCGGCTGGCGGAAAGATCTATCACTGGCGGCACGACCCTGAAGTCACCGGCATCAACGCCTTCACCCTCGGTATGTGGGCCGAGGTCCTGAACCGCTGGGTCGGTCCCGCCACGTCGGTCGTTGCCAAGGGCAAGACCCACGAGCCCGATCTCGAAACCACAGACGGAGGCTCACGAGAGACACCGGTCCCGGACACGCTGGTCATTGCAGCCGCCTTGGAGTGCGGCGCGACGGGGTCATATCACTTTTCGTCGACCACAGGGTACGCGCCTCACCAGGCGATCGAGATCTACGGGACCAAAGGCGCCCTTGTCTACGACCTCACGACCGATCAGCTACGAGGAGCCACAGCGGGGGACAACGAGCTCCACGTCATCGACGTTCAGCCGGACGAAGTCCGTGCGCAGACCACCGACGCCGAGTTCATCGAAGCCATCCGGGAAGGGACTCCAATCTCCCCCGACTTCACTGAAGGGCTGCGCTATATGGAGTTCACTGAGGCCGTCGCCCAGTCCCTGATGACCGGCGCCCCCATTTCACTCCCCCCAGAACCCAAGATAGACTCCTGGGGTAAGTACCTCTAAAATCCTCTCCCTCAGGAAGAGGATTAAGGTGAGGGACACCCAATGAAAATCGCTGTAATGGGCGCTGGTGGGGTAGGGGGCTACTTCGGCGGCCTGCTGGCCAGAACAGGCCACGACATCACCTTCATAGCCCGGGGCGCTCACCTCGACGCGATCAATCGCAATGGGCTACGGGTTACCAGCGACCTGTCCGGCGAGTTTACCGTCCGGTCGCCGGCCACTGCCGAGACCATGCCGGTCGGACACGTCGACCTCGTTATGTTCACCGTGAAGACCTACCACAACCCGGAGGCCATCCGCGCCATCATGCCAATGGTCGGCCCCGACACCGCCGTGCTCACGCTGCAGAACGGCGTTGACAGCAGCGGCCAGCTCGCCGACGCCGTAGGTGAGGAGCACGTCCTGACAGGCGTCGCCTACATCCAGGCCCGTATCGAGGAGCCGGGCGTCGTGGCCCAGCTCGGCCGCTTTGGTCGGGTGATATTCGGAGAGATGAAGGGCGGCTCCTCCCCGCGTGGCCAGAAGCTCCAAGAAGCCTTCGTCGAAGCAGGCTGGCCGGTCGAGCTGACGGACGACGCGAATGCCGCAGCCTGGCGGAAATTTGTCGCTCAGTCGCCCAACGGTAGCGTCGATGCCCTTAGCCAGACGACTGTCGGCGACATGAGAACGACCCAGGAGTCCCGTGACCTTACCCGCAGCGCGATGGCAGAACACATCGCTATAGCGGGCGCCAAGGGCATCGACCTCGGCGACGACGTCCTGGAGCGGTCCCTGGAGGCCCTCGACGCCTTCCCGGCCGATGGCCGCACGTCGATCGCCAAGGACCTGCGAGAGGGCAGGCCTATCGAGCTCGAAGCGCTGGCCGGAGCGGCCGTCCGCATGGGCCGCGAGACCGGCGTGTCCACTCCGGTCACCAACGTCCTTTACGCACTGCTCAAGCCAGCCGCCGTACGGGCAACGAGATCGTCGTAATTGCGAGCTAAGGTGTCGCCCGACAGCAGGGGCGTCCCGGATGCCGCATCGGGACATGCGCCCGTCTTTCCATCGCGCCGCTGCTCTTTGACGCCGGATAGACAGGCGCTGTGACCGCCTACGTCCTCGTGCACGGCGCCTGGCATGGTGCTTGGTGCTGGGACAAGGTCGTGCCCGTGCTCGCAGCCGCTGGTCACACCGCCGTCGCTGTCGACCTGCCGGGGCACGGTAGCGATACGACCCCAATCGAAGACCTCGGGCTTGGGGACTACGTCGACAGGACATCTCAGGTACTGGCCCAGCAGCCGGAGCCGGTGGTGCTTGTGGGCCACAGCCATGGCGGCGCCACCATCTCTATGACAGCTGAGAGACACCCCGAGAAGGTCAAGGCCCTCGTCTATGTCTGCGCTTTCCTGCTGCGCGACGGCCAGTCCATCGCTGACTTGGTCGCGGCAGGGGAGCAGTCGCTGGTCAAGCGCAACATGGCGTCGCTGGACGGCGGCCGCTCGCTGGTGATCCGAGACGATGCCCTCAGGGACGGCCTTTTCGGCGATTGCACCGATGCCGACTTCGAGTGGGCGAGGTCCCGGCTAGTCCCCGAGCCATCCTCGCCACGGACGACTCCGGTCACGGTGACCGACGAGCTGTTCGGTCGGGTCCCCCGTGTTTACGTGGAATGTCTCCGCGACAACGCCGTCCCGCTCTCGATGCAGAGAGAAATGTGCGCAGAGTCACCTTGTGAGAAGGTCATCACCATGGACACCGGCCACTCGCCCTTCATCTCCGCCCCAGAGGAGCTGGCAGCCCATCTAATGGCGGTTTAGCGTTTATGTTTGCTTGTCGCCAGCTACGAAATCGGCCGGCCGGGCCCAGTCTGGGAAGTCGCGATGGAACGCGGCCAGGAGGGCGTCAGAGTCGTTGGCCATGAAGTAGATGCGGCCGCGAGAGACGATGCTGTTGGTAGTCTCGTCGTACGATTCGGAGACCGCCGGGCGCGGGTGCAGACAATCGTGCCAGACCTGACCGAGCGACCGCGCTTCCGGCCACGCGAATGCCGTGAGGTACTTACCGTCCCGCGAGACGCATCCCGCGAGCGGGTAAACAGGCCGGTCGAGGCTGTAGCCGCGCTGCCCAGGTATATGGCCGGGGTGATCCCTCCAGGTCGGGTAGTATTCCTGGATCCAAGGCTCCGGTAGGTCCGCTTTGTCGCCCGGCCTGCCGCGCGTCCCAGGGACCCGCTCGTGTTCTTCAGAAGCGTCACGTCGTCGTCCAGGACTACGAAGCAGCGAGCAACGAAGTCCTCGACGTAGTCGCCGCGATTCCCGAAGGCCTCCGACTTGCCGAGCTGCCAGCAGGGGTTCATCCCATCGACCGCTTTGACGCTCATGGCGTCCGGGCCGGTCACCTCGACTCGCACCTCGACGGCGTCGTCGGTCAGTGCGAAGGTGCTGATGATGGTCGCGCCGTCGCGTTGGTGGGTGAGTACAAGCGTATCGCCGTCTAACCGGTGGGACACCGCCTTACCCGACGGGTCCTCGTAGCACCATATCTCGCATTCCGAGTCCGGCACGGCGGGGTGAACGATGTTCACAAGGGAGTATCGCTCGTTCTCGACGTAGCGCAGGGGAACCGTTCTACCTCAGATGGGTCGCGCCGGTCGTCTCAAAACTCGTGACGGCGCACAGACCGCGTCTTCGACAATCGCCCGAGTCCCGCCATCGCTCCAGGGGGCAGGAACAGGAAAAGCAAGCTCGTCACGCCCGACGCCGCCGAGGAGTGGCCTGTCGCGCTGCAGAACCCGCCGGCTGCTTCGGGCTCAGGCGTCGGCGTTGGAGTCGGCGCTGCCCTGGTCACGAAGGCAGCCGTCTGGCCCGTTGGCGGGTTCGCCGGGTCGTACTCGTAGGCACCGATGTCGATGCCGCCGCCAGTCGGCCGGGCCGTACCGCGCTGGTCGGCCGTAGACGCTCCGCCTCCCGCGTCGATGGCAGGGCTATCCGACATGAGAGCGTGAGTGGGGGTCGGGCCGCCGTTGTCCGACAGCGGGCCCAGTAGGGGTTCAGAACCGCTGAGATCGCTGTCCTCCGTCAGGTTGCACGACGTGTCGCCCGCCAGGTTGTTTCCGGCTGACGATATCGGACCTGTGCAGTTGTGAGTCCCTGCCTCGGCCGCGGTATTGTTGCTTATGATCGTGCCTGAGATCGACATGCTGCCACCTTCGTCCTGGGCGATCCCTGCTCCGGCGCCGGTGCTCTCGAGACCAGCCTTGTTAGCTGCAACAGTGCTGTTGGTTATCGTCGTCTTCGCGATAGAGGCGCCGTGCACGCCGCCGCCGAGGCGCGTCGCAAGGTTGCCGCTGATCGTGCTGTTGGTGACGGTCAAATTGCCCACATTGCCGATCCCACCGCCGGTCTGGCTATTGTTCTCGACTATGGTGCTGTTCTCGACTATCAGCGTGCCGCTGTTGTATACACCGCTGTCGTTATTCTTCGTGATCACGCTTTCGGACAAACTCAACGAGGCGCCCTGTTCTATGTATATCCCACCGCCCTTGAAGTTCGTCTGGCCGTGCCGAACCGTGACGCCCGAGATCTCGACCGCGCCCGACGCGACCTCGATCACTCTGAAAGGCACGTCGAGCAGCTTCTTAGCCGCCTGGACGACCGTGCTCCCTGCGCCGGCTCCGACCAGCTTGAGGTCTTTGTCGATGACGAGGCTCTTGTCGATAGGGTTCAGGGTGTAGGTCCCCGCCGGGATATCTATCGTGTCCCCTGGCTCTGCAGCATCGATGGCCTCGCGCAGGGAGCAATCGGAGTCGCAGACGCCGTCGTTGGTGTCGGTCGTCTTGGTCACGGCGAGGGTCGCAGCTTCGGCGGACCCGGTCATCGTCCAGGCCAGGGCGACGAGCAGCAGCAGTGCCGACCTGCGGAAAGCGTTACCCGCGGACCGGAAGTCGTCGAGGCGTCTCGAGTCTAGCTTCATAGGGAGGGGTGTCAATCTAAACCGGATTACTGAGTATCATCTAGGGGAATTGGATTTTCGCGACGCGGTGACGTTTGAAGTCGGCGACGAAAACGGTTTTGTCATTCGTCCCGACGACATCGAAGGGTGGGCCGAAATGCTCGAACGTGATATCGAGATCGCCACTCCCTCCGAAGCCGGTTATCATCGCCTCTCCAGTAATGGCTCCACCATCGGCCACTTTTGTGATTATGCCGGTCGCCAGGTCGACCATTCGAACGCTGTTGTTCACAGTGTCGGCGATGAAGAGACGGCCGTCGAAAATGTCGATTTCTTCGGGGAACGCCAGCATCGCGCTGGTCGCGGGTCCACCATCACCCTCCGCACCGATGCCTTCCGGCTGGACCGACCGATGGCGCCCATCTTTGTCAGCCGTCTCGAAGCTCCCATGTTTCCCGATTCCGGCGACCGTCGAGATGATACCCGTGGCGCCGTCTACCATGCGAATCCGCTGGTTTTCGCGATCGGCGATATAGATGTTGCCCTGGCCATCGACCGCCACGCCTTGCGGCTCGGCGAGCATCGCCTCGTGCCCTGGACCGCCGTCTCCCGAAAGGCCCTTGAGCCCGGTGCCCGCGATCGTTGAAATGATACCGTCGGTGTCCACCTTGCGTGCAAAGCTGCCCGCTACAAAGTAGAAGTTGCCCTCGTCGTCGACGTCCACGTCCAACGGCTCTTTGAACCAGGCATCTGTGGCGGCGCCACCATCGCCACTTTGGAAGACACCGCCTATGATCTTGGGTATTCCACCACCGGCGACTGTCGTTATGACCCCGGTCGAGTGGTCGACCCGGCGTATGCGACCGTTGTCTCTGTCGGCAATGAAGATGTTTCCATCGGCATCGACGGCAACGCCTTCCGGCGACTTCAGCTTGGCGTCCGTCGCCAGGCCGTCGTCTCCTCCGAAGCTCGGACTGCCGGTCCCTGCCACGGTGGTTATGATCCCGGTCTGAGCGTCAACTCGGCGGATTCGATGTTCGGTAGCGATGTAGAGGTTGCCGTCGGCGTCCACCGCGACACCGCCTGGAGCGAAGATCCCAGCGTCTACGGCTGGACCGTCGTCGCCGGAAAAGATGGACTCCCCATTCCCCGCGTATGGCTCTATCACGAGCTCCGCCACAACGCTGGTATCCTCGCCTTGCGACTCGCTGGCAGGTGGCGCGTCGGCTCCGGCCGCAGGGGCCGCCGGGGCAGGGGTGGTTGCCTCGTCGTCCGTGGTGTCCGCCGCCCCACACGATAGAGCGAGGGCTCCCACGAGCAGCGCGGTCGTAGCTGCGATCGCCCAACGGGAAGGGGAGATCTTGCGGTACAGAGGCGACCGGTTCGCGATCATGGCGCTTCTCCTGGTGAACTGGTGAGCCAAATCGTAGCAATCTCACTTGAGAGCGTCAATTCCGTTGTCAGGGTGGCAGCAAGACCGTTGGGGACCCCGAACGCTATGGTAAACTTCGAATATCCCCGCCTCTGGTTCCCCATCGCAAAAAGCCACCTCAATGAAGCTACTCGTCATAGAAGACAACCCGGACATCGTCGAACTGGTGTCCGTCTGCGTGAGCATCAGATGGCCCGACGCAGAAATTGTGAGCGTTTCAGAGGGGCTGAAGGGCCTCGATCTCGCACGGACCGGCGACCCTGACCTTGTGCTGCTCGACCTGGGTCTTCCCGACGTCAGTGGCTTTCAGGTCCTTAAGGACTTGAGGGATGTGTCGCAGGTACCCATCGTGATGTTGACCGCTCAGGACCGCGACGTCGACATCGCCGTCGCCTTGAGAGAGGGGGCCGACGACTATATCGTCAAGCCCTTCAGCCAGATCGAGTTTATCGCTAGGCTGGAAGCTCTGATGCGCCGTACCGGCGGACCCGCCCCGGCGACTGGGCCAGGTCTCCAGGCGAGTGGCGCAAAACCGGCCGGATCGAATCGCGACCTCTACGACGGCACCGTCCATCTTCATGTTCACGACGCGGCCGATAGGCAGCTCGAACTGAATCTGCTCCAACAGCTACGGTACCTGTCGGAGGTCCGCGTTTTGCGGGTCACCAACAGCACCGAAGGAGGCGTGGACATCCGGCTCCTGCTTCGTCAGCCTACGCCTCTGCTGCACATGTTAAACAACCTGGAAGGCGTCGCCAGTGTCGGGC
Source organism: Dehalococcoidia bacterium (assembly GCA_965248605.1). Taxonomy (GTDB): domain Bacteria; phylum Chloroflexota; class Dehalococcoidia; order Lucifugimonadales; family CAUZJF01; genus CAUZJF01. Next base: position 2,171,824 of record CBDFJV010000007.1, on the reverse strand, counting down.
CCTCGACCGACGAGGACAAGAATGGCGCTGACGAAGGCAATCACCTCACGGTCACCCTCCGGTCGGCGCGGGCGCCTTCGTCACCGTCGCAAAGTTGGTCTCCCTGCGTGTTCTGTAAGGCACTCGTCGAGCCGGGCGCCACCAAGTGCCCTCACTGCGGCAGGACTCAGCGATAGTTGGAAAGCTCAGCCGTCCTTCTGGGTCTGCTGCAGGGGCTGTTCGAGTGGCTGCCCGTCAGCTCCGAAGGGGCCGTAACGGCCGCCTTCACTTTCATCAACGGAAGCCCGTTAAGCGAAGGCGTCAGCTTCGCCCTTTGGCTCCACATCGGCACCGTACCGTGTGTGCTGGTCGTGTTCCGTCGAGAGATCGTAGATATCCTAAGAAACGTCGTAAGCCAACCGACGAAACCTTCGCCTATCGTCTTGTACCTGGTCGTTTCGACGGTGGTCAGCGGTTTGATTGGCCTGCCGCTGATACTGACCCTATCCGAGGCGTCGGAGCTGGCGGGAAACGCCGCCATGGGTGTTGTCGGCGCCCTCATGCTCATAACCGGAGTCGTCCAGCTGCGGCGCAAGAGCTCAGGCACCCGGAATGCCGACGATCTCGGGCCCCTGGACGGAGTGCTGGCAGGGGTCGCGCAGGGCTTCTCCGTGCTTCCGGGGCTGAGCCGCTCGGGCCTGACCGTCGCTGTCCTGCTGGGAAGGGGCCTTGATCGCCGCGAAGCTCTGGTCCTAAGCTTCCTCATGAGCGTGCCGGCCGGCGTCGGCGCTGCCCTTTACGCCGGCCTCGACACAGGCTTCGCCGTCACCTCCGAAATGGCCATCGCGGCGCTGGTCGCCTTCGTCGTCGGGCTGATCACGATAAAGGTGCTGACCGAGCTGGCGGCCAAGATCAACTTCGGAGCGTTCGTGCTGATAGCGGGCGTCGCGATGCTAATCGGCGCCCTCTGGCAGGTCTCAGCCTAGGCCTGGGTTCCCACAGGGGTTGGGGGCAGGCCATGTTGATCTGTCCGATTCCCTACACTATAGTCGAGCGGGATGGGATGTCGTAAAATCTGCCCGCGAAGTTGTGACGCCAAGGCCGGCGACCTCGCCGCTCAGAGAATCCACCATCCAAAGTCCTGGAGGAAACAGACGTGACACAAGACTACTTGGTATACATCGGGACCTACACAGGCGGCGGCAGTGAAGGAGTCTATGTCTACCGGCTGGACATGTCTTCCGGCGCGCTCAAATATTTGAGTGTGGCGACGGGCCTCAAGAACCCCTCGTTTCTGGCGATCGACCCTGAGCGGCGCAATCTCTACGCGGTTAACGAAGCCTCGGCAGCCGAAGGCCAGCCCACGGGCGCGGTGAGCGCTTTCTCCATCGACGCCGAGACCGGCGAACTGACGGCCCTGAATAGCAAGTCCACCAAGAGCAACGGGCCGTGCCATCTGTCCGTCGACAATACAGGCCGGTACGTCCTGGCGGCGAACTATACCGGCGGTGGAGTGACGGTCCTGCCCGTCGAGACGGACGGTCGGCTAGGCGAAGCCTCCGATTTCGTGCAGCACGAGGGCTCCAGCGTCAACCCCGAGCGGCAGCAAGAGCCTCACCCCCACTCCGTCTTTGTGGACCCCGGCAATCGGTACGCCATCGTGCCCGACCTTGGACAAGACAAGGTCATGGTCTACAAACTCGATCTGTCGGACGGCAGGCTCGTGCCCAATGAACAGCCTTGGACCAAGGTGGAGCCGGGTGCCGGGCCACGCCACTTCGACTTCCACCCGAATCGTCGATACGCGTACGTGATCAACGAAATCGGCAATACGATTACCGCGTTCGCTTACGACGAGGCGAGCGGCACGCTCGAAGGAGTACATTCCGTCTCGACGCTGCCCGACGACTTCGACGGCGAAAGCTACACCGCCGACATCCACGTCTCGCCTGGCGGGAGGTTCGTCTACGGCTCCAATCGCGGACACGACAGCATCGTGATCTTCGGCATCGACGAGAACAGCGGCCGCCTCACGTACGTCGGCCACGAGTCGACGCAGGGCGAGTCGCCACGCAATTTCGCCATCGACCCGACGGGCACGTTCCTGTTGGCGGCAAACCAGGACACCGGCACGATCGTCACGTTCCGAATCGACAGCGAGACGGGCAGGCTCGCGGCGACCGGACAAGTGGCCGAAGTATCGATGCCTGTGTGCCTGAAGCTCATCCCGGCGCCGTAGTGGACATCTGATGTGCGGTCCGATGCAACGCCTACTTCAGTAGCCTCGAGAACATCTCGGCGAGTTCGATTTCGAAGTCGGACACCCTGTCGTAGTCCTCGACGTTCCACCACATCGAGAGCACAGTGTGGCATAGGGCCCATGCGACCACGCGCCACCGGTCGAGGCCCAACTCGTCCGCGAACTGGTCAACGCGTCTGGCCAACAATTTCTTGGGTTCGGGCTGGTCTGCCCAGTTGTTACGCAAGAACGGGGTGGGTTCGTATTCCCGCTCGCAGACCAGACCCTTGGCGTCGACGGCGAGCTAGAGTTGGCGCTTCGCGGACAAGATGTTGTAGTGGTGCAGGTCGCCATGCAAGAGCATGGGCTTTGTGAGGGAGGCGAACAACTCGGCGAACAAGGTCTCAGCCCTTTCAACCAGCAGCTCCGGCACGGGCCCGGTCCCGCCGTCGAAGCGGTCCCTTAGCTTATTCAGTCCCTCGGCCCACTGCGCGTAGACCGGAAACTCGGTGCCTGGCGGCACGGGCCTCGGCACCTGGCGGATCAACTCGGCAGTTATGGACGTCGCCTGCGCATCGTCTTTCACTGCAATGAGCTGCTCGCCGGGGTTGAGTCGCTCGAGCACCATGGCGCCGAGGTTGGCGTCCGCGTCGAGCAGCTTCACGCAGCCGCGACCGTCGAAAACCCTGAGCGCCTCTATCTCCGCCTCTAGCGCTAAGCCTGTGGGCAACGGACCCTCGGAATCGTCGGGGGCAAAGGCTAGCTTCAGCACCACTTCGGTCCCGTCGGCTCGCACGGCTGGAGCCGGGTAGCTGTACGAGAACTTGTCGAAAGGTGGCAGGACCGTCAGGTCCCATCGTTCGGCACAGCGTTGGATGATGGCGGGCAGCTGGTCGAGCCAGTCAGCGCCGGCCTGCCCCTACGTAGCGGTGATCGTCGTGCGGAATTCGTCGGTAACCATGACGGACTGGTTTCGTGGGGCGTGTGCCTCCGGCAGGCGCGTCGACAACGACCTTAATCAGGCGGCCGCTGCGAGGCTCTCGATAAACTCCGTGGCCTTCTGGAACCGCTCGTCCGGCGTCGCCGCGAGGGCTTTCATGAGGACGGTCTCCGTATCACGATCTATCTGCGGGTCTACGGCGCTCGGCCGGGTGATGCTTCCACGAACGTGAGCGAGTAGTGTACCAACCTGGGTCTGACCCGTGATCGGAAGGCGGCCCAGGAGAGCCTGATAGACCAGCACCCCGAACGAGTAGATGTCGGACCTGTGATCCACGGCCTGCCCCAACGCTTGCTCTGGAGACATGTACTCCGGCGTACCGACGGTCCATTTCGTAAGGGTTGGACCGACGCCCTCGCCAAGTACCTTCGCGATGCCAAAATCCGCGAGAATCGGTGTTCCGTCGGTGTCCAACAGGATGTTGCCCGGCTTCAGGTCCCGGTGTACGACACTTCTCTCGTGCGCGTAGTCGAGCGCGGAGGCGATAGGCGAGGCGAACTCCATAACTTCAGCTGTCGTGAGCCTTCCGCCAAAACGGTCGTCGAGGGTCCCGCCTGGTAAGTAGTTCGTAACGATGTAGACGGAGCCTTCAGTCTCACCGAAGTCGTAGACGTGGAGGATATTCGGATGAGTGAGCTTGGCGGCCGTTGCCGCCTCGTTTCGGAACCGCTGCAGGAACCGCGGCTCCTCGATAAAATAGGAGTGGAGGACCTTGATTGCCACCTCACGACCAAGCTCAGGGTCCAGCCCCTTGTAGACGACAGCCGTTCCTCCGTGGCCTATCCTTTCGCCCAGCGTGTACCGGCCAACCCGACCCGCCTGCTCGACTCTCTGGTCGGCTTCGGCCAGCTTCGTACGGAGGCGGCTCGTCTCGGCGTGGAGCTGCTGGAGCTCCTTCGCGTAGATGGCAAGTTGCTCCTTCGCCATATCGTCGAAAGCACGACTCTCGCCGGTCTCGCTCATCGCTACGAGTGAAACCGCTTCTGCGGCAGTTTCCGACTCGTTTGTCGTAGACTTCGATATACGAGCGCGGCCACAAGTAGGGCGGCCATCGCTACCAGCCCGGGGGTGGTTACTCCGGGCACGGGCGACGGCGGGTCGCCGATGTATGCGGGCGTCAAGGCCTGGACGATGGGTAACGCCACGGCGTTTCGAAGGAGGAGCAGCTCGGAAATGCCCGGGGCCACGGTCAGAGTGGACGTCCCAGCCGTCTGTTGCGACGGCAAAGCGACGCCGTTCCTGAGCAGCAACGGACTCGAAGCCGACTGGGTCGTCGCGCTCGTCGAACTGCCGCCGGCCGCCAACGTCGCGAAGGCAACGCCGTTGTGCAGGTGGAGTAAGGTACCGACGCCCGGCGCGACGGCAGACGTCGACGTCCCGAGCGTCGCCAGTGTTGGAAGAGCTGCACCGCTTCTGAGCTTAAGCAGCGTGGCGACGGCTGGGCCGACCGTCGTGGTTGATGTGCCTTGGATGGTCGCGAGGGCCAGGACAGTGCCGTTTACGATTCGGAGAGGCGTCGAAACGGACGGCGTCACCGATTGCGTCGAAGTAGCCGGCCCCGTGACCGCGACGATAGGTGTGCCGTTGACGATACGCAAGAGGACAGAGTTCGTGGATGCCTGAACCAGCGGCGTAGAAGCTAGGCTATCGGTGCTTGTTGGGACTGGCGCCGCCGTAGAAGCGGTTGCTGTCGAGGTCGTAGGGCCTACGTTCGAAGCTGTGGGGACTACGGGCACGCCCAAGAGCTTCGGCGCGACGGCCGCTGTGCTCGTCCCCAAGGACGATGCCGAGGGCGTGATCGGGACGCCGAGGGTCCGAGGCGGAACCGTGGGGGTCGATGATCCCATCGACGCTAGGCCGGGGGCTTCCGGAACACCGAGCATCCGAGACGAGACCGTCGTGGTAGTTGGCGTCGTCGAGATGCCCGTCGGAACCACCTGGATGCCGAGGGAGAAGGGCGATATCTGTACATTGCCCGGAGCCAGCGAAGAAAGCGCAGGCGCGATTGGCACTCCCGTTGTTATCGCTGCAACTGTCGTTGTCGTGGGACCGAGGAAAGCGTCGGTTCGCGCCGCCGGGATGCCGCTCGCCACTCCTTGTATCGATTGGTCTGAAGCCGTCAGCGACTGAGTCGTGCTGGTAACGGGCCCCGTAACCGTGGGAGCTACGACAGACACGCCTGGCAAGAGCTGCGCAAGGGCGACTCCGCTCAACACGACAGCAAGCGCCACGGCGCACAACGCACCGATTGCTCGCCAGCTGATGCCAATCTTTAGTTTCAGGTCCATGGCACCGGTCCCGCCTCTACGGATTGATGCGGCGGATCTTCAGGTCTGTCGTGTTCTGCCAGATATCGTCGGCTCCGTCGACCACGGTCCCCCTGATGCCGAAGCTAGTGTAGGGCCACATCGTTGGGATCCCAGTCGCGGGATCGATTCTTACGGAACCGTTGAGCGGTGCCGTAGGAGACACCTGGCCACCCGCCACCGGCTTTCCCGTACCGTCTAGCCCCATCGACCCCACCGTGGCCACGCTTGTCAGGTTCCACACTTTAAGTTCGTTCGTCGAGCGGTCGAACCTGGCGACTCGGTCTGAACCGGGAAACCACAAGCCACCATCGCTGTGCGAATACGCTGCTTTTGAGCCCACTGAGCTTATCGCGTTGAAGCCCAACGACCAGAGGGTCACGTTCCCAGTAGCTGGGTCCAGTTCCCCGACCTTGCCTGGGGAGTCCATCGTGAACAACACCTTCCCGTCCGGCATCGGGACGATACCCCGCACCCAGTCTCCGTGTCCGTCAGGTAGCTCCCAGTCGGTAATGGTATTGTCACCCGGTGTTAGTCTTGCGATTCGTGGCAACCAGCAACACCTTGAACCTCCGAACCAGACATTACCCGCGCTGTCGGTCGTGAGCGACACGATAGTGTTCCAGCCGCCGCCGAAGGGCCACTCGGTAAACGTGTCGGTTGCCGGGTCCAACGAACCTATGGCGAGAGATGAGAGCCCCGGCCTGGTGATGTACTCGCCGAAGTATGCCTTCCCCGCTGTCGAATCGAACGCGGTCGTACCATCTTTAGTGACGCCTCCGGGTGGGATCGGCCAGGTAGTCACCGTGCTTGTCGTGCTAGTCGACGGCTGCAGACGGGCTATCCCTGTCTTGGCGCCGTTAGCGAACCAGATGTTGCCAGAACCGTCTGGCTCGACGCCTCTAGCCGAAACGGACCACGTCGTAAGAGTCGCGTCCTGGGCCCCGAGTGTTCCCGAGTAAGCCGCTGCGACAAGGACCAAGGCCAGGCCCACTGCGACGGAGGCCGTCAGGCGCCGTATCCAGATGCGATCGACCATCCACATGGTCCAAAATGTGTTGAGCGACATCGGCTCCTCCTTGTATCAGTTCAACTGGGATTGCGTCGCCGGCCTGCAACCGTGATCGCTACAGCAAACGCCAGCAAGGCGCTGGCCATGGCCAACAATATGGCGACCCGGAGCCCCGGCCCAGAGTCGTCAGGCGCGTCTCGCAGGGTCGACACCTGCCCGTCGGCCTCAACCGGCTCGCCCTCGGTCTGGATAGGGACGATCTTCTGTTCTCTAGCAGTGACCTCGATAACCTCTGGCTCCACGACGGTGGTTACCGGAGAGGGCAGGGGAGCTGGAGGTTCCGCTTGCTGTGCAGGCGCGTCGGCCGCCGCCGTCTCGGCCGCGCCGGTCGAGGCCAACACGGCCGCAAGCAGGCCGAGAATGATGGGGGGGAATGGGGCGGCTCCTCAGGTGCAACATTGCGTTGGGCATTATAGCGGGGAGCTACCCTCATGACTATCGTATACATCGCGGCGGCAGTCTACGTTTGCTATGCTGTCTCCCTTCCGCACCGGTGTCAACGCCCCTCCGAGTCCCTAAGCTGCGACCCCAACACTCCGTGGTCGTCCGGAAGACGTACCTGAGGAACACGAGGGCGAATGGAGGAACAACAGCCATGGTCGAACGGACAGAGCTCACGACGGACCGTCTCCGGCTGCGACCCTTCGCGTTGAGCGACGTCGATGACGTCCTCGAATACACGAGCCACCCTGACTGGGGCCGCTACCTTCCGGACCCGCGACCGTACACAAGGAAGGTGGCCGAGGAGTTCCTTGCCAAGATGGTGCTGGACTCTTGGGACACCAACCCAAGCTTCGGAATCGTGTTGGACGGCAAGGTGACCGGTAACTTCCACTTCAACATCGATCTGAAGAACAAGGTCGCTGAAATCGGGTATACGCTCGGGCGGCCGCATTGGGGCAGAGGTCTGGCCACGGAAGCAGCTCGATGTGTGATCGACTGGGGGTTCAAGACCTACGACGTGGGCAAGGTCTTCGCCAGAGCCCAGGTCCCGAACGAAGGATCGTGGCGTGTCATGGAGAAGCTCGGCATGGTCCGGGAGGGCCTCCTGCGCGGGCACTATCTGGAACACGGCGAGCCCAAGGACTACTACATCTACGGGGTCCTACGCGAAGAGTGGGCGGCAGGAAGTTAGCCAGTTCGTACTGTGGCGGAATCCTGGCTCTCAGATGGACTGATGGACGAACAACAGGCGGAGGTGCTGCCGATGGCAACCTACTGCCACTGCTTACCCTTACGCCCGAAGGTAGAGAACGAGGCCTCGACGACCCGAGGAGCGTCTTGCGGGCCGAGGAGGAGACGAACGTGCCCGGCACACAAGAGCTCGGTCTATACGGCGTCCTCGGCCCTTACGACTTCAATTCGATGGTCGAGGCCGACGACAACGAGGCCGTCGCCCAGTTCTCGCTGGAGTTCGGCGTCCGGGCTGGCGCTCATGTCACGACCCTCCCGGCGGTCCTCATCGGCCACCTCCAGCCACCGAGAGAACCGACAGCCGCTGAAGTCGAAGAGGGCTTGGCCATACACCCTGACCGGTAAGTGTCTCAGAAAGGGCAGCTACTCTCGCGCTCCAAGGAGTGGGACCGGGGGCGAATGCCTAAGCGCTGGTAGCTAGTTCGCGGGCTGGCTCGTCCTTACCACGGCCCCAGGACTTGAAGTCATCCTCGCCGATCACGTTCGGGAAGTCCTTGTTCTGCCCGCACGAGACGCAGTTACCTTTAGAGAGCGGACCGTCGGGCGGTTCGATGATCCAGGTGTGCACACAACGACGTTCGTTCATCGAGATCCTCCATATTTGTATTTCACGACACTCGAAATTTCCTGGCTGGGCGTAACAGGGTCGTTAGACCTCAAGAAAGTTGCGATACGACTTCGTTGCGGTCCGGTGTGCGGAGGAACTCGGCCCACCAGTTCCTACGCCGTATGGAAGCGCCGGACAGCATGGCGACCTCAGCCACCGTGCAGTTTTCTGCGACTCCGTTTACCTTCCAGGCGTCAAACTCCTGCTGCGTCAGCTTGATGCTGCCCGTGTGGTCAATAGCTTTGCCGAGAATGGATACGTAATTCATGCCTGGTTCCTCCTGCTTTCAAGACCCTGTTCGACGATGTTCGCGTGTAGAAGAGCTTACGGTGAGTCGGTCCGGAGCTCCAGTAGACCACTACGCGTTCGCTGCAAGTGCCCCCACGGGCATAGAGTTAGGTGCCTAATCCCTGCGGTCGGAGGGGTCGGTCTACCAAGGCTAGACGAGGTTCGTCCCCAACGACGGGTAGGTGTTAACCCCTAGGCTTGGGTGCGAAACCACTCACCGTCGTAGGCGTCGCGTACGCGGCTACGTTGGTGGTACGTGGAGGCGAAGGCGGCCTGAACTGCCGGGCAAGACCCGGAAAAAGAGACGGTCCCAGCTCAGCGATATGACGCTCCGAGCGCTAGGCGCCCCTTGATGTTGGTACGCCGGCGGACGGCTTTAGCCCTGAGCGGGGTGTCGATTCGGAGCAGGCTCTTTAACTAACCGAATTGCGATTGGTTGACTTTCCGGAAAGGCGGCGGCGTTGATTGGTCTCGATAACGATGATCCGCTCGTCACATCTTTAACACGTACGGGAGGGAGCGATGATTAAAAACGGAACATCGTTTTGTCGGCGGCAGGCCTGTTGGCGGTCGTTGCAGCTTCATTCGTAGGCCTGGTAGTGGCGCAGCCTTCGGCTGAAGCCGCTCGGAACAATGCGCAACTTGATCTCATTCTTGAAATCCCGCGGTCTGACGACCCCGCCGGGCTCCAGCGATCCCTCGGAGATCTGACTGAGCTTGTGGTCTCGAATATCGGGTCGAGCGGCGAGGATAGCGTCAGCTTCTCCGTTGACTCGTTCTTCGACGTTTTCTACGCACGCAATATCGGCTCGAGCGGCCTAGACGGGGTAAGGTTTAGCCCGAATCCACCGAAGGACGTCCTTGGGGACAGCCCTTGAAGAAGCCAGCGGGTGCTCCTCTGAATCTGGGATAATGGTTTTGGAACAGAAACCCGCCCGGAAACAAGGAGCACCCAATAGATGCTGCCACAGAACAAACCCGACCGTATCCGCATCGTCTTTGACGACCATCGCCTGGTGGCCAATGCCGGCCTGCTCCTGCCGGCCACCCTAGCCCGGCACCTGGGCCTGCGGGAACTCGTCGACCATCACCTTGACCTCGGCGGAGCGCCGGGACGGGCGAACACTGGGGACAAGATGCTGACGCTGGTCGCTTCCGCGCTGGCAGGCGGCGACTGCATCGACGACGCCGATGCGCTGCGCGCTGGTGGGACGGTCGGTGTTCTAGGCTGCGTGGTCAAGGCGCCATCCACCCTGGGGACCTTCCTGCGCAGCTTCCGGTGGGGGCATGTCCGTCAACTCGACCGCGTGAGCCGCCAGTTGTTGGCCCGGGCCTGGGCCGCTGGGGCCGGACCCGGCGACTCGCCCCTGACCATCGACCTGGACTCGACCATCTGCGAGACCTATGGACTGGCCAAGGAGGGAGCGCGCCACCACGGCTATACCGGCGCCCGCGGCTATCACCCGCTGCTGGCCATTGCCGCCGGCACCGGCGAGGTGCTGATGTCCCGGCTGCGCGAGGGCCGGGCCAACACCGCCCGTGGCGCCGCCCACTTCCTGCGTGAGACGGTGGGGCGGGTGCGCTACGGCGGGGCCAGGGGACAACTCACGGTGCGGGCCGACAGCGGCTTCTACGCCCACACTGTCGTTGCCGCCTGCCGGGAAATGGATGTCCGCTTCTCTATCACCATCCGCCAGCGCGCCAGCCTGCGGGACCTGATCGAGGCGATACCAGAGGAGGACTGGACTCCCATTCCCTACTGGATGGACGGCGCCGCCGATGTCGCCGAGACGACTTACACCCCGTTCCAGACCAAGCCGGACGCCGCGCCGGTGCGGCTCATTGTCCGGCGGGTGAAGCCGACGCCCGGTTCCCAGCTCGCCCTCTTCGCCAGATACAGCTATCACGCCTTCATCACCGACCGCGATGGGGAGACGCTGGAACTGGAGGCCGATCATCGCCGCCACGCCGAGGTCGAGAACGCCATACGCGACCTCAAGTACGGCGTCGGGCTGAACCACATGCCGTCGGCGCGCTTCGCCGCCAACGGCGCCTGGCTGGCGGTCCAGGTGATGGCGCATAACCTGGCCCGCTGGACGGCGCGGATTGGTCTGGGCGAGCGGACCGTGATCACCAAGACCCTCAGGCGGCGGGTCTTCGCTCTGGTGGGACGGATCACCCGCTCGGCGCGCCGCCTCACTTTGCATCTCCCCCGGCGCTGGCCTTGGGAAACCCAGTTCAGTCGCGCCTTGGCCCGGCTGCAAGCCATTCCGTTCCCAGCCTGACAGCCAGCCTGCAACTGACCCAACGTCCCCGCAATCTCGCGCCACCCCGGTCGCGAGAGTCCCCTGCTGCGTATCCTCTCGCCTTCCCGCGCATCGCAACTCCCGCATAGGGCCTTAGGGGCCCTGTGCGGCGACTGAAGACCGGCCGCCGGCCTCCCATCTACCCCAAGACCCCAGGCCATCCCCCCTGTAGCTCCCTCACCCACCCCCTTCCGCTGCCCTCACGCCGTCCATCGGTGTCCTTCGGTGGATTCGGGCTTAGTGTCGACTCGTTCTTCGATATCGAGTACCAGACGGAGTCGCAGACGATTGATACCGAGATACTCTCCATGTCGTTAAGTGGCACATACTCTGTCCGACTGAACGAAGCGCAGATACTCGACAAGGCCAGGGCGGCAAGCCTCAAGGCTGGTGGTGACGTGATCTATGGGCACGTCACGATTCTAAAGTAGATCGCGGCCGGCCTCACGTCAGGGGCGCATGGCGCTGCGGGTTTGAGTCGACTGGAAAGAGTCTCAAAGGTACCCCGTCCCCGAAGTCATCGGGGACGGGGTCATTGACGGCTAGCAAAGGGACATCCCCGGCAAAGCCGGCTCCTTCCGTCCGGGTCTTTGTGACGCAACGTGTCAACTCAAATAAGAATGTTACCGAAGGGGCAGATTTTTCGACAGTTCACTCAAATGAAAATGTTACCGGGAGGCCGGCCTCACTCCTTTCTCCAACGGCGGTTTGCTTAAGGACCGGGTCACATTAGGCCGTGCCTACGGTGGTTGGCTTAAGAGGCAAGGGCACTGACGAGTTGGCGCTGGTTTCGTTGCGGCTTTGGATGCTCCAATATCCGTTCTAGCTCTTGATATATCTTCTGGCGAAGTCGGCGTGGGTTCGTCTGGGAGTACATGGAGGCCAGGTGGGCCTGTTGGCGCGGCCCGAGCACCCCACTGTCCGACAGCCGGTCATAGGGTGTGCACGCCTGATCCCAGCGGCGCTTGAGCCGACCATCGACAATGACTTTGCCCGCCAAGTGCATCACCGGCTGGAAGAGGTTGTAGTAGACCCACATCTGGTCGTAGAGGGCGTTGAGAGCCTCACACTGGACCGCAGTGTCTATTCGGTCGTAGCCCAGGTAGGCACGCACCAGGGTGTCGTTCTTTTGCTCGACGATGCGGTTATCGTTCTTGCGGTAGGGCCGACTCCGGCTCAGCTTCAGACCAACGATCTGCTCACCCCAGAAGCGGATCATATGGTCATTGAAGAACTCGCTGCCGTTATCGGGATGCAACTGGAGAATTGGGAAGGGCAAGCGCTTCATGACCCTCCGAAAGCCATCTTCCATGGCCTGCTGGTTGCGCCCCAGCACGGCCACTCGCTCGCTCCAGCCCGTGGCCACATCCACCAACTGCAAGGTATGAACGTACTCCCCTGCTGCTGCAGGGCCGCAATGGTGTACCAGATCCACCTCGAAGTGTCCTGGCTCACTCGTCTCCCAGGGTAGCCTTCCCATGGGGACCGCCTTTGTTAGGCGATTGGCACGCTCCGGTCCTCGTCGAGGCAGGCGAGGCGTGTCCTGGCTCAGCTTGCCCATGAGCCGTTGTACCGTCGCCCGACTGATCCGAGCTAACTGTGCCACCAGATCCGCCGTTAGGACCAACTCCCCGAAGTGCTCAAGGTGTCGCGCTGTCGGCACTAAGGCCGGGGTCACACGCTCGGCGCATATATAGTCCAAGCTCTCCCACACCACTCTGATAGCATCCTCAACCTCCGGACCGTACGTTCGGCCTCTCACTCGGCGCCGGCGCTTACGATTCAACGTCCGGGCCCGCACCAACCGGATCAGGCTCTTGCGGTGCAAACCCGTCACCGCCTCCATCTCGTTCAGCAGCTCACTCCGTCTCCTTCGATCAGCACCCCAGTACCGTTCTCTCATACGCTTCAGATACTTTCGTCGCTCATCTATCGTCATCTCCTCTTCGGCTGGCATCGTTCCCCCAGTAACATTATTACTTGAGTGAACTGTAACCGCCTCGGTAACATTTTAGATGAGTGAATACGCGCAATTGACGTCTTTGTGATACACTTCACATGGTGACAGCATTCTGCGTCGGCTCAGGTTACACTTAAACCACTCCTCGGACTTCCTCTGGACTCCCGCCAAAGCCCTCTGGACCTTCCCCGGACTTGTTACGTGTTTTTGCCTCGGTGACCGGGCTCTTGTCAACTATTCCTGAAGAGGTAGATCACTGATGTCTGCTCGTACGACAAAGCATAGCCTCGACTTCGGAGGCCGGATTGAACGATAAGCCAGAAGATTCGCAGGCGACGAACAACGCCCGTTCGACGCCCACGGCGTACCGGCGGAGAAGAAGCCGTCGCAATGGCCACCGTCCACACGGAAACAACGATCAGAGGCCAGTTACGCCACCGCCCCTGTCATCCGACGACCTAGTTCGAGACCAGCAATTCGGCAGTTTGCGCGTATCCCAGCCGGTCTCATCCGCCCTGAAGGACTTGAGCTACGCGGCGCCCACGCCGATCCAGGAGCAGACCATCCCCGCCATGCTGGAAGGGGAGGACCTGGTGGGGCAGGCGCAGACCGGCACGGGAAAGACCGCCGCTTTCGGCATACCGCTCGCGGAAACCCAGGACCCTACAGAAAATCACGTTCAGTCGGTCGTACTCACACCCACCAGAGAGCTGGCCGTTCAGGTCGGCGAGGAGCTCCGCAGTCTGTGCAAGTACAGGGGCTTACGGGTGGTGACGGTGTACGGCGGACAGTCCATGAAGCTGCAACTCGACGCTGTCGAAAAGGGCGTGCACATCGTCGTCGGCACCCCGGGCCGAATACTAGATCACCTCGGCAGACGCACGTTGCGGCTGGACAGAGTCAAGACCGTCGTACTCGATGAGGCTGACGAGATGCTCGACATCGGGTTCGCCGATGACATCGAGCGAATCCTGGGCTTTACGCCCCGTTCTCGTCAGACGGCTCTCTTCTCCGCCACCATGCCGGCAGCCATCCACCGCATGGTATATCGGCACCTGAAGCAACCGACGTGGGTGCGCATAGGCGGGGAGGCGGCGCCGGTGGAACAGGTCCGGCAAGTCTACTACGAGGTTGCCTCCCGAGACAAAAACGCCGGTTTGGAAGAGCTTCTCGAAAGTAGTCATTCGAATGGCTCCGATCAGGCAGGCAAGGGACAGACCCTGATCTTCCGCAGGACCCAGAGAGGAGTCGAGAGGCTGGTGGACTACCTCAGGCGGAGAGGGGCCTCGATCAAAGGTATCCACGGTGGCCTCAGCCAACGCCAGCGAGATGCCACGATGGGCGCCTTCCGCGCCGGCCGTCTGGAGCTGCTGGTCGCAACCAACGTGGCAGCCCGCGGCCTGGACATCCCGGCTATCTCCCGGGTCATCAACTTCGACACGCCTCAGAACGTGGAAGAGTACGTGCATCGCATCGGAAGGACTAGTCGTATGGGCCGTCCAGGTATAGCCATCACATTCGTCGGCGAGTGGGAATTCGACGACTTTGAGCCTATTCGGCGACACGTGGGCGACGACCTGGAGCGAGGCCGGCTGGCGCGCTACTCCTAACCTCCCGAACAACCAGTCCAGCCCCAACGGTCCTCGCAGACGCTGTCCAAAACGACTGAGTCGCGCCCGGCAGCAAGTCTTCCTTAGTAGCCCTCGGTCAGTCTCCCCCAAGCGACGTATCGGAGGAACGCCCGCGCGGCTCCGACGGTTGATTATGCCGGATAACCGGGATGAAATCGTTGGTCCAACACAAGAAAGCTACGGATTTGATTCAATCCATGTCGAACAACGGAATCCGAAACATTGCCATTATCGCCCACGTCGATCACGGCAAAACTACTCTAGTAGATGCCCTGTTGAAGCAGGGGCACGTGTTCCGTGCCCATCAGGAGGTTGGCGATCTGATAATGGACTCCAACCCGCTGGAACGGGAACGCGGTATTACGATTCTGGCCAAGAACACCGCCGTGACCTACAACGGCACGAAGATCAATATCATCGACACTCCGGGCCACGCCGACTTCAGCGGCGAGGTCGAGCGGATCATGAACATGGCCGATGGGTGTCTTCTGCTGGTTGACGCCGTTGACGGTCCTATGCCCCAGACCCGTTTCGTGCTTCAACAGGCGCTGAACCACGGTGTCGCGCCGATGGTGGTCATCAACAAGATTGACCGCCCCGGAGCCAGAGTTCCCGAGGTTGTCGATCTTGTTCAGGACCTATTTCTGGAACTGGCAACCAAGGCGGAGCAACTGGACTTCCCGATTCTGTACGCCTCGGCCCGCGAAGGGTACACGGTTGCCGACCTGGACGCTCCGAGACAGGACATGCAGCCGCTTTTCGAGGCAATGGTTGAAAGCGTCCCAGCCCCCACAGGCGACCCGAACGAGCCCTTCCAGATGCTGGTGGCAGCACTAGACTACGACAACTACCTTGGCCAAGTTGCCATTGGCCGGGTGTTCCGAGGGAAGGCCACGAGCCGGAGTTCCGTGGCCTTGCTCCGCAACGGTTACCCGCCCGAACCCCACGATCTGGAGAAGGTGTTCGTCTTTCGTGGGTTGGAACGGCTAGAGGTCCCGCAGGCTGAGGTTGGTGACATCGTGGCAGTGTGCGGTGTAGACGGCGTATCAATAGGGGATACTATCGCAGACAGCGAGCATCCCGAAGCCCTGCCCCTAATAGAGATAGAAGAGCCAACTGTGAAGATGACCTTTGGCGTCAACACGTCTCCCTTTATGGGGAAGGAGGGGACCTACTCCACGTCTAGAACCCTGCACGAACGTCTGCTCCGGGATCTAAGGACCAACGTTAGCCTGCGGGTCGAGACCACGGGCGTTCCGGACGAGTTCATGGTGTCGGGCAGGGGCGAGCTTCATCTCACCATACTCGTGGAGACCATGAGGCGTGAGGGCCACGAGTTCCAGGTGTCAAAACCGGAGCCTGCTACCAAAGTCATCCAAGGCATTGTTTACGAGCCCTATGAGCATCTGACCATCGACACCCGTGAGGAGTACATCGGCCTGTTAACCGACGATCTGTCGGGACGTCTGGCCGGCCTCGTCAACATGACCAACGACGGAGCGGGCAACGTACGACTGGACTACAACATCCCTACCCGTGGATTGATCGGATTCCGCTCGGGGTTTCTCAGAGACACCCGAGGCACTGGAGTAGCCAACAGTGTCTTCACCGGATTTCAGCCCATGTCGGGTGAGGTCAAGTCGACGAACAACGGGGTATTGGTGGCGTCCGAGGCTGGCACGGCAGTCACATACGGCCTGCTCAATGCCCAGGCTCGGGGAGAGACTTTTGTAAAGCCGGGAACCCAGGTATACGAGGGGATGATCGTAGGTGTCCATCCGAAAGGCCAAGACATCGCTATCAACGTGTGTAAAGAGAAGAAACTTACCAACATGCGGTCGGCCAACGCCGATATCACGAAACGGCTCAGTCCGGCCGTCGAGTTGAGCCTCGAAGATGCACTGGGCTTCATATCTGACGACGAACTCGTAGAGGTCACGCCTCAGAACTTTCGGCTGCGGAAGAAAGTGCTGTCTGAGACAGCCAGGAATCGAAAGCAGCGCAATCACGCCAAAGGCAGGGTCTGAGCTCTTCTCGATACGTGCATCGTCAGCGGCGGCTGGACTGGCGAGCACCGGTCAGGCAGCGCGGGACCCCCCTCCACAAACGCCTGGACGAGCTATGCTGGTTGCTTGTCCGCGAGGCCCCTATACCTAAAGCCCCATTCGAAATGCGCCAGTCTATACAGGCGTTGGCGTCCCTGACAGGATTCGAACCTGCGACCCGCTGCTTAGAAGGCAGCCGCTCTATCCACTGAGCTACAGGGACGCGTCAGAAGCCACTCAAGTCTAGCAACCGGCTCAGGCCAGGGTCAATCTGCAGGGCAGGGGTGTGTTTCGGAGAAGTGGCGCCTTCTGCGACGGCCGCCGGCCCAAGCCCCCCGTAGGGCCGCTTAAGCCGCCCGGCCTGTCGTCCTCACCCAGTAAACAGCGCCGCGGAGGCGTTTCACGTTCACGATTTCGACATTGTCGACCTCGCCTAGCGTAGTAAAGCGGCGCTGGAGCTCGTTTCCAAGGGGCCGTCGAAGCAGGGTCGACGCTGTAAGAGCCATTGCCACGAGGGGAAGTCGTTTTAGCTGCCCCTCACGTTTCCTCATGATGAGCGCCGTCGCTACGCCCGCAATGATCGCTCCGACCAGTATGTTCGTCCCGCAATAGGGCGAGACTGCCAGCTCTCGGTTACCTTCCTGCATGCGCTCTAGCGCCTCGGAAGCGGCGGACGTGACCTCATCAGTCGGGACTGAAGCGTAGATAAAGAACCCCATCGGCGTCGCCAGCCCGGCCAGGGGAGGGGATACGCCGCGTTCCAGCAGGACCGTAACGGTTCCGTGCTCGATTCCGTGGTTCCGCCGCGTCTGGTCAATTACAGGAAGCCCCATGCCGTCGGCACTCCTCCGGTCGGATAGTAAGGACAGGGCAGGGGACCTTCGTCGATCCTATAGCCCTAGATTCGAAGTCTAGCAGCGTGTCATTGCGCCGTCAACGCGCGTCGTATCTGTTGTACTATCACTACACGCCAAATTAGCGTGCATGTTGCTTTATAGGATGTGTTAGTCTGATTTGAAACTCTTCCTCAGGAGACTTCAATTACGAGCCTTGGCTATCGGCATTGAAATAACTCGGAAATGTTTGAGAAGGGGTTGAAAACCCATTGACCATCGGGCCTAGGTCGCGCTATTGTGTTTAACGACAAAGCTCTCGGAGGGAAGTCCATGAACAGGAAGAGTGGGAAGACGAAGAAGATGGTGGCGGTCGAGAGGCGGCTCGAGAAGCCGCTCGAGGAAGCGCTACCGGAATTGGTGACGGAGCAAGGCCAGACAGCCACCGCCGAGCAGCTCGGCGTCAGCAAGGCGACTCTCGGCTATTGGCTCCTGAAGCTTGGCATCAACGTGCAAACGGTGGCGCTGGCGCCAGGCGAGTCGATCGAGATAAGAAAAGTGAGCTAGAAGCCTCAAGCTTGGCTACGGAGTCGACGATTCGGTAGCTAGAGCTAGTAGGCTGGTGGGAGCGGGCCAGGGGACAGGAGCGTTGGTTCCTGTCTATTGGCCCGTTCTGCTGTACACGACCCCGGTGGCGCTCGGTCGCTTGGAGGGCTGAAGCGTCGGAGTCTTCACGAAACGGGGCGTCCCCGCCGAACGGTCCCGCGCCAAAAACGCTATACCCGCCGCCTGACCGCCTCCTGGGCCTCCCGCTCTCTCATTTTGTCGATGATCGCCCGGCGTTTGTCATGAACGCGGCGGCCTCGAGCAAGCCCCAACTGCACTTTGGCGCGGTGTCTCGTGAGGTAAAGCCTGAGCGGGACGATGGTCAGGCCGCTGGACGTAACCTGGGACGACCATTTTCCGATCTGGGGCTTGTGAAGTAGAAGCTTACGAGGTCGGGTAGGGTCGTGGTTGTTGGGCCCACCTGACGAGTACTGTCCTATGTGAGCGTTCAGCAGCCACATCTCACCGTTGTCGAGTTTTGCGAAGGCCTCGGTGATGTTGGCGCGGCCTTCGCGAGCGGCCTTGATTTCCGTACCTACCAAGACCAGGCCGGCTTCCATGGTTTCGAGGATGTCGTATTCGTGCCGGGCTTGGCGGTTTACGGCGAGAGTCCTGCCGTCAGCCATCGGCTCGACCTACGACTGTTTGGCGCCGGTTATCCGCTCCAGCTCGGCCAGCCCGGTCTTGAGCTGCTTGACGTCGGCGTCTCGAACGTCTCGCGCGGTCACCTGAATGTCGGGCTCGATACCTTCGTTCTGAATGAGTCGCCCTTTGGGCGTGTACCAGTGCGCTATGGTGATGTACAGGCCGCCTTCGTTGCTAAGGGGTCGGAGGATGTTCACGCTACCCTTGCCGAAGGTCGTGTCTCCAATTACTGTCGCGCGCCCATGGTCCTGCAATGCCCCGGCGAGCACCTCACTGGAGCTGCCGCTGCCGCCGTTCACGAGCACCACCATCGGAATATCCTTGGCGACGCCACCGTTCCGGACGTTCCAATCCGTGCGCTCACCGTCGCCATCCTGGACGTAGAGCACTAGTCCGTCGTCGAGGAACTGGCTGGCCACGTCCACCACGGAATCGAGGGTGCCTCCCGGGTTGTCCCGCAGGTCTAGGACGAGTCCTTGTGAGCCGGCTTTAATCTCGTCGGTCAGAACATCCTTCAAAGTATCTATGGTATTCGGGAAGAACTGGCTTATCCTGATGTGCGTGAACGTGTCTCCGGGCTCGCTTCTGAGATAGACGCTTTTAAGCGGGATGCGTCCGCGAGTCACGCTGATAAGCAGTGGATCGATCACGCCCAGGTGTTTGACGAGCAGCTCGACGACGCTGCCTCTCGGACCACGTATCTTCGAAACGGCCTCCAGAAGGCTCAAACCCTCCAGAGTCTCCCCATCGGCCTCCAGGATGATATCCCCCGTCCGGATCCCCGCCTCTTCGGCCGGGCTATCCTCTATTGGAGAGACGATCACGAGCTTGCCCGCCAGGTTCATATTGACGTGGGCGCCGATGCCCTCAAACGCGCCCGTAAAGGTGTCACCGAAGCTGCCTTTCAACGTCGCCGGACTCACGTAGGAGGTCTGCCGGTCCTCGAGCACGGTGAGCATGCCCCGGATCGCCTGCTCTGAAAACGCCTCGGGGTCCAGCTCCGAGCGGTCTACGTAGTCCTGCTGAAGCAGCTCCCAGGCCTCCCAGACTATCTTGAGAGCTTCAGTGACATCCTCCGGCGGGACCAGCGGATTTTCGGTGTCGGTTACGTTTGGGAACGTTGGAGCATCGCTGAAGCCGTCGGCCTCTTCCAAAGACGGCGCAACAGACGCGGCCTGTCCCTGAGGGTCTCCATCTTCGACGTTCGCGCTTCCGCATGCTGCAGATAACGTCGCAAGCGCGACGAACAAGGCAACTAAGAGAAGGTTGAATCTATGTTTCTTCACCTGGCTACTTGCCCCCTGAGTTTTCAACGACTGCTACAGCCTATTCTATCACCGCAAGTTGTACCACCTGCAGTCTAGATTCGCCAATGGCTCGGCACGGCCGATCGGGCGATGCCAGACGTGCGGGCTTGGTTTCGGGACGGCGGAGCTGCGGCCGTTACTTGTAAGAACGTCTATCGTCCGGTCGTGGATAGCGAGCCCTTTGACGCCCCCTCGCCAGTGAGCAGCATTTTGGCGAAAATGGTTTCAACGACCTTTTCAGAGTTTATCAGCAAGTACGTGCGTCTTAGTTCTGGCATTGGAAGAGCTCTGACAACCGTTGAAAAGGATGTTGACAGCGTTCTCTGGGCGGTCTACTATCAGCTCAGCCCTTCCTAGGACCTAAAGAGTGTCGACCGTGAACGAACAGCCCCGGCCCCCGACTGGTGACGGTGCGAAACGCAGGCGCATCGTTCGGCCATATCCTGTCCACTCGCTGGAAGAGACTGTCCCGATCGCTGTCGCGATCCAAGAGAAAAACGCGGGCCTCCCATTCGACCGCGTACTACTGGCCAAGGCATTGAACACGACACCGGCGAGCAGTGGCTTCACCATGAAGCTGAGCTCTTCAGCCAAGTATGGACTGACGAGTGGGGGATACAACGACGACCGTATAGTTCTCACGGCCCGCGGGGAATCGGTGGTTGGTCTCCGCCGGCAGGAGGACCGTAGTAGCGCTCTTCTCGAAGCCGCGCTCCAGCCGGAGCACTTTCGTCGGTTCTACGAGATACTGGACGGCAAACGGCTGCCGGAGGACGACGGCGCTAAGAACCTGCTCGAACGGGACATAGGCTTACAAGCGGAGCTGACAGAAGAGTGTCTGGGGACGATCAAAGCCAATGGGATTTATGTCGGCATCCTAGGAGAAGTAGGTGGGTCTTTGTATGTGAGCGCGGTGGGGGCCCACGCACCCGTTGGACGAAACAACGGCGGAACGCTCACTCCAGTCCAAGAGGCTCCGTCCGCAGACGTTCCACAGATGTCTGAGCGGTCGGCCCGCGACAAAGGGCGGATCTTCATCGGTCACGCCGGCAACTCGGATATCGTCGACTACCTCAAGACTGTACTGGACTCGTTCGGGATCGATTGTCGCGCGGTCGAGTGCGACTTCGACGTCAGCCGTCCGATTGGAGAAGAAGTGGCTGCCGAGATGCGAGGCTGTACGGCCGGAGTTTTTGTCTTCGCCCCACCCTCGGACGAAGCGTGGAGCGGTAGACGCGAAGAGAAACGCCACCAGAAGCTGCTGTACCAACTAGGCGCGGCCTCAGCCCTTTACGGCGACAAAGTTATTCTGGTCCGAGGGAGCGATATGGAAGCTGGGAGCCTGGACCCAGGCTTTGAAACGCTGGAATTCCAGCCGAATCGGCCTACGGAGATAGGCTTGCCACTTATCGCCGAGCTACACCAGATGGGCGTCATCGAGGTCCGAGCTTGAGCAGCTCGGGCGGCCCGCTAGTTATGCTAGCCGGCTACCTTCGTTCCAAACCGGAAGCCAAGGAACCGGTACTCTCCCCAGCGATCGAAGAACGGCTCGATCTCGTCCGGCGCCAGGCCGAGTTTGTCTCGGCAATACCTGGTCACCTCGGAGTCGATCGGAATCCGGCTGAAGTCGTGCAGCAGCATGCGCAAATGGCTGGCGGCGTAAGGGCCGATACCGTGCAGGCCTATTAGATCTTCGTAGGTGAGTCGGTGGCCATCGCCGTTCCCTGACTCGTCGATCAGACCGCGCTCGATAAGACTCTCCGTGGACTCGACGAGTCCTTTGGCCCGGAAGCCCAGACGGGCTTTCTCTCTCAACTCATCCTCGCCGGTATCGATAACCTGTTGAGGCGACGGCACGAACCCGCCGCCGATCTCATCGATTAGTGCTCCTACCATCCGCTTGGTGCCAGCCCAGTTGATCTGGATGGTGCACACCGTTTTGACGAAGTCCTCGTAGAAAGTGCTGCCGCAGAGAAGCCTACCACCGCCGTCTCGCAGCATGGCTGCCACACCAGTGTCGAGCTCCGACGCAACGTCGAGGGCCGGTCGAGGGTCCCAGTCCAGGGACAGCCATCGGCGGACCAATGGCTCGACCCGAGCGAGTTCACCCGTGCCGGTTCCGTCGCGGCCAACCGACATTGAAATGGCCGGCGGCGACTCTTGAGTCACCTCGACGCGAACGGTCTGGCCTGACTCCAGGCGCTCGATCCGAGACAGGCGTTGTGCGTCGCTGTCCCAGACCCACGGTCGGAGTCCGACCCAACCATGACTCCGGACTGTGTCGTAGAGCGAGACGCCGTGAGGGTTGTCGACCATGATCACTGGCGGAGTTGGAGCGGACCCCGCTCGTAAACTCGCTACTATGCGACTTGACATAACATCTATAGTGCGAAGTTCATGCTAGCTGTTATTAGGAGCCCGGCCCGTGCTCCCTTACGCGCTGGCCGCAGCGATCGATGGGGCTGGCGCCTCTGCTAGCACGGTGTCGATCTCCGCCAGGAGTTTGTCTAGGCCGAGCCCCGTAAGGGCCGAGATGAGTACAGCTCGGGGCTGCCCTGCCCCGCCGAAGTCATCGGGCGACAGGGGTCGAGCGGTGCCGCCGACCCCCTCGACCAGGTCGGTCTTGTTGAGCACCAGTATTTGCGGTTTGTCGGCAAGCCCCAGGTCGCGAAGGATTTCGGAGACGACGTCGGCCTGCGCCGCGGCGTTGGCGTGGGAGATGTCGACCACGTGCAACAGCACCGTCGACTCGTCGGCCTCCTCGAGCGTTGCCCTGAACGCGGCAACGACGGTCGGCGGCAGCTTGTGGATGAAGCCGACCGTGTCTGTCAGCAACGCCTCGATGCCCGAAGGCAGACGCACCCGGCGAGTAACGGGGTCCAGGGTCGCGAAGAGCTTGTCCTCTGACACGACGTCTGCTCCGGTCAGGCTATTCAGAAGCGTGCTCTTGCCGGCGTTCGTGTATCCGACCAGCGTCGCGACCGGGATTCCGCTCCCAGCGCGTTTCGCCCGATAGCGGCCACGGTGGCGCCGCACGTTATCGAGGTCCTTCTTGATCTTCAGGACTCGAGTCCGCACCTGGCGGCGGTCAGTCTCTATCTGTGTTTCGCCAGGGCCCCGGGTACCTATACCCGCTCCCAATCGCTCCAGATGGGTCCACTGGCCGGCCAGGCGAGGCAAAAGGTACTCGTACTGCGCAAGCTCGACTTGAAGGCGGCCTTCGTGGGTGTGGGCCCGGCGACCGAATACGTCAAGAATCATAGCCGTGCGGTCTATGACCTTGACGTCGCCCAAAGCGTTTTCCAGATTACGCTGCTGAGACGGCGCAAGCTCGTCGTCACATACAACTGTATCGAAAGCGTTCCGCTGGGCAAGAAGCTTGAGCTCCTCAAGCTTTCCGCGGCCCAGATACGTTTGGGTGGGCTTGTTGATGCGCTGCGCCATCGAGCCGACGACGCGGGCTCCTGAGCTCCGTGCAAGCTCGCCTAACTCCCGCAGGGAGTCCTCGAGGGTCCAGACCTCAGGCGCGCGCTTCACCTGCACGCCTACGAGAAAGACGCGTTCGCTTCTCGGCGCCGTCCGCTGTAGCTTACGGGAGATGGCTGTTCCTTTCGAGTCTCACGAGGTTGCGACTTCCGGAGCTGGGACATTCCAGGTTGCTATACGGTCGATCGCCTTGTCGAGGGCATCGTCGGCGATGGTCAGCGAGAGGCGGACGTAACCCTCTCCGTAACGTCCGTATTGGCCTCCCGTGCTCACCAAGACGTCGCGCTCCTCGAGCAGCTTCTCGGCGAACTCGGCCGACGTGTAGCCATCAGGTACTCTGGCCCACACGTATAGGCTCGCGCTCGGAACCGCGACCGTCAGTCCCATCGTCCGGAGGACGTCTACGACGCGGTCGCGGCGGCGTTCGTACACGGAGTTACGCTCGTCGAGCCAGTCCGACGATACGTTCAAAGCCGCGACGCCCATTCGCTGTATTGCCTGGGGCACGCCAGAGTCGAGGTTCGACTTGACCACCAGTAGGCTATCGATCATCTCGGGGTTGCCGACGACCATTCCCAGCCGCCAGCCGGTCATGTTGTACGTCTTAGAGAGCGAGTGGAACTCGAGCCCGATATCCATGGCGCCGTCAGCCTGAAGAAAGCTCGAAGGCCGGTAGCCGTCATAGGCGATCTCCGAGTAACACGCGTCGTGCATCACGGCAACGTCGTACCGCTTCGCGAAGGCCACGACGCTGTCGAAGTATTCGGGCTCCGCTATGGCCCCTGTGGGATTGTTCGGGTAGTTGAGCCACAGGACCTTGGCTTTGGCGGCGATATCCTCGGGGATCGCGTCCAAGTCGGGCAGCCAACGGTTCTCCTCAGTCAACGGTAATATGTGGCTCTCGCCCCCGGCAAAAAGCGTACCGATTCCGTACACGGGATAGCCTGGATCGGGCACAAGCGCCACGTCGCCGGCGTTCAGGAAGCAGAGCGCTACGTGTCCTATCGCCTCCTTGGCGCCTATCGTGGACAGCACCTGCTTCTCGGGGTCCAGGACGACTCCGAAACGCCGCTCATACGACTCCGCCACCCCCTGCCGGAACTCCGGCAGGCCCTCGCTCTCGGGGTACCGGTGGTTGGGGGCGTCGAGAGCCGCGTCGCGAAGGGCTTCAAGGACGGCGTCAGGCGTCGGTAGGTCGGGGTCACCGATACCGAAGCTGATGACGTCGATCCCCTGAGCCCGTTTCTCGGCGATCTTCCGGCTGATCTGAACGAATGGGTACGGAGGGATCTGCCCTATCCGTTTGGCAAACTGCATCGAGTCTCCACTTGAATTTTTGCGTTAAAGTTAGCTAACGACCAGCTTCAGTCGGGCCATTCTCCCTCAAAAACCTCGGTCACTGGGCCTTCTAGCGTCACGCTACCCTCACCTGACCACTCCACAACCAAGTCTCCACCCGGAAGCGCGACATGAACCTTGTCACCGGTGAGCCCCTTGCGGCGCCCGATCACGCCGATGGCGCAGGCCCCCGTACCGCAGGCCTCGGTGAGGCCCGAACCTCGCTCCCACACGCGAGCCCGAACGCGGCCACCGTCGATCACGTTGGCTATCTCGAAGTTGACGCGCTCCGGGAACATCGGGTGGTTCTCAACCCCAGGGCCGACCTCGTGGAGGAGCACGTCGTCGACAGGCGTGTCGATGAAAGCGACCGCGTGTGGATTGCCCATCGACAAGCAGCTGATCTCGAAGGTGTTGCCGTCAACCTGAAGCGGGTAGTCCGTGACGACGTCCAGACCGGGAGCGTCCACTGGTATCCGGTTAGCCTCGAACACCGGCTCGCCCATTTCGACGCTGCCCCACACTACCCTGCCGTCGTCCCAACGTGGTGCCACGCGACGCTCGCCGGCCAGTGTTTCCACGACGACTGACGACGAACCGCTGGGTACGATACCGCGGGTAAGAGCGAACCCCACCAGGCATCTGACCCCGTTTCCGCACATCTGGCTCTCGCCGCCGTCGGCGTTGAACATGCGCATCCGCAGGTCGGCAGTCTCGGACGGCAGTGCCAAAATAATGCCGTCGGCTCCAATGCCCTTGTGTCTGTCGCTCATCGCAACAGACAGCGCCGGCCAGTCGCGCTCTTGCGACCTAGCGTCGATGTAGACGTAGTCGTTACCGGCTCCGTGCATCTTCGTAAAACGCATATCTCACCCGACCGAAATTGTAGCATAGCGGCACATGCTTCCCGGCCTCGCCTCCGGACGCTTTGCGGAAAGTCTTCCGAACGCCGCCCGCGCTTGCGCTACGACTTGGCGAGATATACCTTTGCCGTCTCGGCGGCTCTGTCGAAGCCCTCGTCCGACGCTTGGAACCAGGAGATGCGTCGATCGTCGGCACGGAACCAAGCGTGCTGCTGGCGCGCGAACCTTCGCGTGCGTGTCTTGATGTCGACGACCGCTTCGTCCAGCGATGTTTCTCCCGCTAGGTGGCCGCATAGCTCGCGGTAGCCGAGGCTGGACATAGACGGCAGGTCTGGACCGTAGCCTCGCTCCAGCAATCCCTTTATCTCTTCCAACCAGCCTGCCGCAATCATCTCGTCGACCCGCTGGTTGATGCGCGCATACAGATCTTGCCGCTCGAGTTCCAACCCAATGACAAGGGCCTCGAAACCGGGCTCCCGCCGCTCATGCCGGGCAGCATGTCTAGGATCGGCGTGGTGGACCTCGATAGCGCGAATCACCCGCCGGACGTTTCGACGGTCGATCCGCTCCGCCGCGGACGGGTCCAGACGGGCTAGTTCTTCGTACAGGGCCGCGGCTTCGCCAGACTCGGCCCGCGCCTCGAGAGCCTGCCGCAGCACCGTGTCCGGTGGCACTTCGGGGACCTGCCAGCCTTCCAGCAGCGCCCAAACGTACTGCCCCGTTCCGCCGACGACGATGGGCACGGCTGGGCGGGCGAGGATTTCGGAGATAGCCTTGTGTGTATCTCTTACGAATAGCGCCAGGCTGTACGTATCATCGGGGTCCACAACGTCGACAAGGTGATGGGGAACGGTCTCTCGCGCCTCTCGGCCGGGCTTCGCGGTGCCGATGTCCATATACCGGTACACCTGCCGGCTGTCGGCGCTAACGACCTCGCCGCCGAGCTCAACCGCCAGCCGCTGTGCCAGCGAGGTCTTGCCGGTCGCGGTGGCTCCGACAATGGCAACGATCTTCTGACCATCGATAGGCGTCTTTTGTGTCGACATTTCTGGCTGTGCTAGAAAGGGCGATCACACAGGATCGCCCCTACAGCGAAACGAGTAAGGCCTCGTGCCAGCCGGACGCCATTGGCCATACGCAGGGGCAGACCTATGTGTCTGCGCGTTTTACGCCCGCGGATCAGGCTATAACTGGCCCACCACCGCTGCCGCGTTGCGCACCAGGTTAACAAACGAATCGGCACTCAGGCTCGCGCCGCCGACCAGCGCCCCGTCGACGCTTCGCTCGCGGACGAAGTCAGCGACGTTGTCGGCAGTAACGCTGCCTCCGTAAAGCAGCGGTACGTCACCGGCGCCATCACTTCCATACCGCTCCGCGAGCAGCCGGCGTAAGCCGGACATCATCGCCTCGGCGTCGCCCGGGGTCGCAGCTTCGCC
This sequence comes from Dehalococcoidia bacterium, assembly GCA_965248605.1. Classification (GTDB taxonomy): domain Bacteria; phylum Chloroflexota; class Dehalococcoidia; order Lucifugimonadales; family CAUZJF01; genus CAUZJF01. The sequence continues at coordinate 2,144,683 of CBDFJV010000007.1, read as the reverse complement.
GGTCCCAATCGCCCACACCGGCTCATAGGCCACGACGAGGCCGTCTGGCTTGTCGACCTCCGCGAGCCCGGCCGTCAACTGGCGAGCGACGACCGCGTCAGCGTTCCCTTCGTCCCTTTCGGCGAGCGTCTCCCCAACGCAGAGGATCGGCCGCAGGCCCGCTTCCACCGCGGCTGCTACCTTCTTGCCGACCATCTCGTCGGCCTCGCCGAGAATGTGACGCCGCTCCGAGTGGCCCAGAATAACGAACTCACATAGGTCCGCCAGCATCGTCGGCGAGACTTCCCCCGTGTAGGCGCCGCTGTTTTCGTAGTACATGTTCTGGGCGCCCACCGCGACGCCCGAGCCGCTAAGTACGTCGCGGACGACGGACAGCGCCACAAACGGCGGACAAATCACCCGATCGATGCCTTCGGCGGCCTCCAGCCCCGGCCTCATTTCCTCGGCCAGCGCCACGGCTTCCGTTAACGTCGTGTTCATCTTCCAGTTTCCCGCGATCATCAGCCGTCCCATTAAAAGGTCACCTCTCATATCGAATGAAGCTCGATGGGTCGATGGAGTCTCGTCGAACCCAAGCCGTCGTTTCTAAGGCCCGAACTTCGCCAGCTTGCCCGCTTGGGCGAGGGCCAGCATCATTACGCTCGTGGCCGGGATCTGCCCGATCGACCCAGTAGCGCACTCGCGCTCGGAGAACCCTTCGACGCCGTCGCCCTTAGTGAGTTCCGAGTGTACCAGCAGCGGGACAGGATGCCAGCTATGACTCCCCATGACGGCGGGTGTCGAGTGGTCTCCGGCGACGACCAGCGTTTCGGCGCCTATCGCACGCAGTCTAGGGAGTCGGGCGTCCAGCGCCTCCAGCGCGGCAACCTTCGCATCGAAGTCCCCGTCTTCGCCTGCGGCGTCCGCGGGCTTATAGTGCAGGAAGAAGAAGTCGTGCTCGCTGAAGTTCTGTTCCAGCGTGTCGAGCTCCTCATCGAACGTCGCGCCCGCCTGCAAGACCTTCATTCCGACCAGCTCGGCCAGTCCGCGATACATTGGATACGCGGCGATGGCAGCGGGGCTAAGTTTGTACGCGTTGCCCATGTCAGGTAGGTCAGGGAGGCTAGAGAAGCCGCGTAGAAGGACCATATTGGCTACGTCGCGGTCGCCTAGCACTCTCTGCGCCTCCCGTATGAACGCCCTGGCAATCCGGGCAGTGGCGGCTGACCCGTCGGACAAAGGCTCGGGTTCAACGGGAGCTCTGCCGGTGGTTTGTGGGTCTGTTTCGCTGACGCTTTCGCCCAGACCTTCTCCCCTGAAAACAACTACGAACCGGTGCTCTCTGACCGGGTAGACCGACACATTCGCATCGGGTACCTCAATCTCGTCCAATAACCTCGCGAGAGGTTCGCTCTCCTGAGTTGGAATGCGTCCCGCCCGCCGGTCTGTCAGTATCCCCTGCCCGTCCACTGTGCAGAAGTTACCCCGGGCGGCAATGTGGCCGTGCTTCAGATCGACCCCGATCCCAATAGCCTCGAGCACGCCTCGGCCCATCAGATACTTGACGGGGTCGTAGCCGAAGAGCGCCATGTGCCCCGGCCCGCTTCCGGGCGTAACACCGGGCAGAACAGGAATCGTCAGCCCAGCAGCGCTCTCACGCGCCAGTGCGTCGAGATTAGGGAGCGAGGCCTCTTCCAGCTCCGACATTCCGGTGTCTGAGCGCGGGTATCCGCCCAACCCATCGACCACTAGCAAGACGATCTTGCTAGGAGTCGACTGGGAGATGTCGCTGATGTAAGGAAGGTCGATCAAGATGCCTCGCCTACTTGCCGGAACGTGTTCTTGGGCCTATTTGTCCGCCAGCACGGCCACTCCAGGCAGGGTCTCGCCCTCCAAGAGTTCCAGCGACGCGCCGCCACCTGTCGATACGTGGGTCATCTTGTCGGCCAGACCAAGGGCGGCTACCGTCTCGGCCGTGGAGCCTCCGCCGACCACGGTCGTGGCTTCACTCAGGCCTGCCATGGCCCTCGCGATTCGGGCCGTGCCCTCTGCGAAGGGCGCCCACTCCGCCACCCCCATTGTGCCGTTCCAAACCACGGTCCTGGCGGGGCGCAACGCATCTTCGTATTCGGCCACCGTCTCGGGCCCGATGTCCATGACGCGCCACGAAGCCGGAACACTATCGACAGGCACGACCTTATGGTCGGCCGACTCCGAGAACTGATCGCCGACAACCACGTCCTTTGGCAAGAGTATCGTCTGGTCCCGCCCTGCGGCCTCCCGAGCAACCTCTGCCGCCGCGTCGACCTCATCGTCTTCGAACGGAGAAGCTCTTACTTCGTAGCCCTTCGCCTTAAAGAACGGGACCGCCATGCCTCCACCGATCATCAGCGTGTCCACCTTCGGCGCCAGCTTCTTGAGAGCCGCGAGTTTGTCCGACACCTTTGCGCCACCCAATATCGCAACGAAGGGACGCTCCGGCGCTTCGAGCAAGCCTCCAAGATGCCTGAGCTCGCGTTGCATCAGCAACCCGGCGACGGCCGGTAGGAACCGGGCCACCGCCTCTATCGAAGCGTGGGCGCGGTGTGCCGCACCGAAGGCGTCGTTGACATAGAGGTCGGCCACTGACGCCAGCTCTTGTGCGAACGACTCGTCGTTGGCCTCTTCTTCAGGGTGGAAACGCACGTTCTCCAGCATCAAGATGCCGCCTGGCCCGAGCTCCTGGACAGCTTCGGATATCTGCGGACCCACGCAGTCTGGAGCCTGTGACACCGGCAGGTCCAGCAGCAGGCAGAGTTGCTTCGAGACCGGCGCCATGCGAAGCTCATCGACCACCTTGCCTTTCGGCCGGCCTAGGTGAGTGCACAGTACCACCCTGCACTGGCGCTCGATGAGATACCGGATCGTCGGCAGCGAGGACGTGATCCGGCTGTCGTCCGAGACTTCCACCGTGCCGGGCCGGAAAGGGACGTTGAAGTCCACCCGCAGGAGCACGGTCTTGTTCGCCACATCTATGTCTCGGACCGTTTTCTTGTTCAAATATTCTCGCCTCAACGGACCAGCCGCCGCTCCGAGCGCGGGTGTGCGTCCCTCGAAGCCGCAACTCCGGTGGAGTCCAGTGGGCTAGTCCGCAAGCAGGGACTCGACGAGCTGGCGAATCGCGGCGGCGCCATCTGCTGACAGGTCGGCGTCGTTCAGCGCCATCAATGCGGCGTCACGGTGTTGCTCCGCGACTCCTCGGGAGTATTCCCGCCCCCCAGTCTCCTCCAACAATTCCAGGAGGGCCGTCACGTCGTCCGCTTCTAGGACGCGCTTGAAATAGATGTCCCCGAGCCGCCTTTTTTGGTTTATGTTAGCTTTCTCGAACGCGTATGCTACCGGCAGCAGCTTCTTTTTGTTCAGTACTTCGGGCGTAGGAGTCCCGTCTCTCGCCCCCCACAGCTCGTTCAGATCGCTGGTCACCTGCACAGCCATCCCGATGTTCGTCCCACACGTCTCGAGAGCGGCCATCGTTTCTTCGTCGGCGTCGGCGACCATGGCACCAAGCTTCATCGACGCCGCGTACAGGGCAGCCGTTTTTCGAGATGCGATACGCAGATACGCCTCGATGCTCAAGTCGATGCGTTCCTGCGCCTCCAGGTCCTCGAAACGGCCCTCGCACAGCTCGAGACTCGCCTGGTCGAGCACTTGCACCGCCTTGAACGTCGTCTCGGCCGACAGCCCGCGCTCTTGAAGCCGGAACAAAGAAAGACGCGCCAGGGCGTGCATTGCGTCGCCGGCGTTGATCGCCTGGGCAGGGCCCCAAGTCCACCAGACCGCGTCCCTGGCGTCCCGCTTGGGGTTGCCGCCCTGAACATCGTCATGAATCTCGGCGAAGCTGTTGGTGAGCTCGACCGACGCGGCCGCGGGTAGGACCGGTTCGACACCGCCACCGGCCACCAGACTGGCCGCGAGGCACGCAACGCCGTGGTTTCGCGGCTTCGGCGTCGCTTGCGTCGGCTGTCCCTGCTCGTCGGCCCAACCAAGGTGGTACGTCATCATGCCATAAAGCGGCAGGTCGCGAGCACGGAACACGTCCTGCATCTCGGCGTCCACCATGTCGGACAGTTCTTGTATGGTCGTAGCTGTCACCATAGTCAGACTCCAGCCACGCGTGCCGCAGACAGCTTCTGTCCGCACGCTTTCTCAATGGCTTGTCGAGAGATCGCTCCCTGACGCACAATCCTCGGCGAAAACTCCGTAAGGTCGACGACGGTCGAGGGCACGCCGCCTTGAAGCGCGCCGTCGTCGACGACAAGATCGACGTCCCTGCCCAACTCACGCCTCACGTCGTCGGCCGACGTGAGGCCGGGGGAGCCGCTACGGTTGGCGCTCGTCCCGGTGATCGCCACGGCGAGCCGCGTGGCGACTTCCCTGGGCACCCTGTGGTCGGGTATTCGCAACGCGATGGTGTCGAGGCCTCCGGACAGTATTTCCGGAACGTCCGGCGCCCTCTCGAGCACGACTGTCAGCGGACCCGGCATAAAGCGCTTGATCAGTCTCCATGCGATCTCGGGAACGTTCGTGGCGTACTTCAAGAAGTCGGCCCGGTCCGCGAGCAATAGCGGGAGCGCCATGTCGGCGGGTCGCCTTTTGATCTCGTATATGCGCTCGACGGCGCTCACGTTCAGGGCCGACACTGCCAGCCCATATAGTGTGTCGGTAGGCAGCGCTACGACTCCGCCTTCCCTCAGAACCGCGACAGCGGAGTCGATCTGGTCGTTCAGGATACGGTCATGCTCGCTGTCGGTCGGCGAAACGCCGTCCTCATTCTCCATTCGTACGTCTCTCTGAAGGTGGCCGGATTATAGCATGGGAGGGCCGAACGAAAAATTGGTTTCGCCGAGTCCGCGCCCCCTTATGAATATGCTTGACCGTCCGTCGTCGCCGGTGCTAGCCTTTGAATCACCTCGCTATGTCTACTCAGCCGAGCGCCACTAGCAGCCGTCTCGAGTCGAAGAACGACGAGCTGAGGGGCTCGGAGTCGCCCGGTACGGCGGCCCGCCAGGACCCACCCAACGCCGGCCACCTGCGGTCCCCTCGCGAGTCGATACTCATCGTCGACTTCGGCTCCCAGTATAGTAGGCTCATTGCCCGCCGCGTCAGAGAATCTCGCGTGTACTGCGAGATCATCCCCCACACGATGACTTGGGAGAGCGTCGCTGACCTGAATCCCAAAGGCGTGATCCTGTCCGGCGGGCCGGCCAGCGTCTACGACTCAGACGCCCCGATGGCGCCAGGTTGGGTGTACGACCACGAACTGCCCATCTTGGGCATCTGCTACGGCATGCAAGTGATGGTGCACCAGCTCGGAGGGAAGGTGGCGCCGGCGACCAAGCGGGAGTACGGCCACGCGACGCTGCACCAGAACGCCGATGGACAGCCACTGTTCGACGGGACGCCGCAGTCAATGTCCGTCTGGATGAGCCACGCCGACCAGATCGTCGAGCCGCCAGCCGGCTTCGTCGCTCTCGCCCACACGGAGAACTCGCCCATCGCGGCTACCGGGGACGGCAAGACGAGGATCGGCATTCAGTTCCATCCCGAGGTCGCCCACACACCTGACGGCAAGGCCATCGTCGACAATTTCGTCCACAAGATTTGCGGTTGTGGGCACCTGTGGACGCCGTCCAATTTCATCGCCGACTCGGTCGAAAGCATCCGCAGCCAGGTCGGTGACGGCCAGGTGATCTGCGCCCTTTCGGGTGGTGTAGACTCGGCCGTGGCCGCTATGTTGGTCCACAAGGCCGTCGGAGACCAGCTGACGTGCATCTTTGTCAACAACGGCCTCATGCGACGCGAGGAGCCGCGGCGCGTGCTGGAAACCTTCCGGAAGAACATGAAGGTTAAGGTGGACCACGTCGACGCCACCGAAAACTTCCTGGGAGCGCTGGCGGGGATCACCGACCCCGAGCAGAAGAGGCGCGTCATAGGCGAGGAGTTCATCCGGTTGTTCGAGGAGCAGGCCGCCGGTCTTGGAAAGGTCGATTTTCTCGCCCAGGGAACTCTCTACCCGGACGTAATAGAGAGTAAGACTTCGGAAAACGAGGTCTCGGCCAAGATCAAGACGCACCACAACGTAGGCGGGCTTCCCGAGAACATGAGGCTCGAGCTAGTCGAGCCACTGAGGTACTTGTTCAAAGACGAAGTGCGCGAAGTGGGCCTCGAGCTCGGCCTCGCCGAAGAGATGGTGTACCGACAGCCGTTCCCGGGGCCAGGCTTGGCGATCCGCGTCATGGGCGACGTGACCCACGACAAGCTCGAGACCCTGCGTGCTGCCGACTGGATCGTCATGGACGAGATCAAGGCCAACGGATTGTACCGCGACCTGTGGCAAAGCTTCGCAGTGCTGACCGACAGCCGGAGCGTCGGCGTCACCGGAGACTTCCGGACCTACGGCAACGTGATCGCCGTGCGAGCAGTCGAGAGCGACGAGGCGATGACCGCCGACTGGGCCCGCCTGCCCCACGACGTTCTGGCACGGATATCCAGTCGAATCGTCAACGAGGTCCCAGACGTGAACAGGGTCGTCTACGACATAACCAGCAAGCCTCCGGGGACGATAGAGTGGGAGTGAACCGCCCGCTCCTACGAACACTCGCAACTACCAGACTCCCGTTTTACCCCATGCGAGTGTCAATGTCTGATCGGCGGTACCCGCCTCATCCTTTCGTATGACGTAGCCGTTGTACCTATAGCTGATGACACACGACTCGATTTCTGCTGTAATTCGGACCGGTGCGTTCGTTTACTGTCTAGTCAACGTGAGGTGATCGTCCTTTGAACAGCGACGGAATGGTAGTAGTCGAAGACCTGGTAAAGATTTATCCCGGCGGAACGAAAGCCGTCGCGGGGATCAATTTCTCGGTGTCCGAGGGCGAGTTCGTCGGATTCCTGGGACCTAACGGTGCGGGCAAGAGTACGACGATGAAGGTGCTCTCCACCCTGATCAGGAAGACGTCAGGGCGCGCCATGGTCGCAGGCTACGACGTGGACCGTCAGCAGCGGGACGTTCGCCGCAACATCGGCTTCGCCATGCAGGAGGTCGGGCTAGACGACCTGGCGAAAGGGTGGGATTTTCTGGTCCTGCAGGGCATCCTGTACGGGCTCTCGCGCAAAGACTCAGAGCGGCGCGCCGAAGAGCTCCTAGAGCTAGTCGAGCTAAAAGACGTGGCGCAACGACGGGTCGGCACCTACTCCGGCGGGATGCGGCGGCGCATCGACCTGATGGCGGCGCTCATGCACAGCCCTCCCCTGCTCTTCTTGGACGAGCCGACCACAGGCCTAGATCCACAAAGCCGTTTGGCCATATGGGACCACCTGAAGCGATTGAACGAAGAAGGCATCACGATCTTCCTGACCACCCAGATGATGGAAGAAGCCGAGCGCCTATGTCAGCGGATAGCAATCATCGATCTTGGGAAGATCGTAGCCGAGGGCACACCGAACGACCTCAAGAAGCAGGTAGGCGGCGATGTCGTCAACGTAGCGATAGGCGGCGAAGACGGCCACGTAAACGGACTGGAAGGGGCCTTGAAGTCCATCAACGAGCGCGAATACGTGGAAGCCGTGACCGTGTCGGATGGGACCATCTCGGTCAGGGTCAAAGATGGTGGCGCAGCAGCGCCGGACCTGCTACGGCTACTCAACGAACAGAATGTAGCGGCTACGAACCTCTCCGTGACCAGCCCGACTCTGGACGACGTATTCCTGGAGCACACCGGCCGGTCGATCAGGGCTGAAGACGCGAACGCGGACGGAGGGAGCGACGTTCTCCGCCCATTGCTCGGACTGAAGAAGAGGTAACCTAAACAAATGGTACGAGACACTTACTACATTTACATCCGCAACGTGAAGGTCTGGCTCGCCCAGCCGATGATGCCGATCTCGGCGGTTGTGATGTCCGTGTTCTTCTTTTTCTTTTTCGGGGCGCCGCTCGGAAGCGTAACCCGTCTTCCGGGTTTCCCCGCCGACGACTACGAGGCCTACCTTACCGGGATGATCATCGTTATGGCGGTGGTGTTCAGCGGCGCCGATGCAGCGATGGCGATACTCACGGACATCCTGTCTGGATACTTCGACAAGCTCCTGCTGGCGCCTATCAGCCGTGCCGCCGTGTTGCTCAGCAGTCTCCTGATGGCCGGGACCAGGGCCCTGGTGCAGGTCCTTGTCATCGTCGGCCTTGCCCTTGCGCTCGGTGTGTCGTTCAAAGGAGGCGTCATCGGGATCGTGGTGGTAGTCATCGCGGCGACCCTTTTCGGGATCGCATGGGCGTGTTTCGGTCTGATGATCGCTTTGAAGACGAAGAGCGCGCAGCTCACCCAGTCGAGCTGGCTCTTGTTCATGCCCATCGTCTTCCTCACGTCCGCTTTCATGCCGAAAGAGTTCTTGTCGGGCTGGTTCAAGGTGGCCGTTACGATCAACCCAGTCGACTACGTCTTGCTCGGGGTCCGTACCATAATCATCGAAGGCTGGGTCTGGGCCAACATACTGCCCGGCCTCTGGGCATTGCTCGCGCTAACAGTTGGCCTACTGTTCCTGGCGACCTGGCAGTACCAACGTGCCACGATTTGAGAGACCCAGTGAACAGCCCTCCAAACGTTAGGGGCGGGTCTCAGACCCGCCTTCGACCGGCTATGGCACCTGACGCCTACGTGCGACCGTACGCAGACACCCCTTGAAAGTCCTCGTCGTAGGCGGCGGCGGCAGAGAGCACGCCATTGCGTGGAAGCTCAGCCAGAGTCCACTGCTCGACGAGATGTTCGTCGCGCCGGGGAACTGGGGTACCGAACAGGTCGGGCAAAACCTGCCCATCGGTGCTGAAAACATCGACGACCTCTTCGGCTTCGCTACGAAGCAGCGTATCGATCTGACCGTCGTTGGCCCAGACGCTCCCTTAGCCGCCGGCATCGTGGACCGCTTCCAGGCGGCAGGCTTGGCCATCTTCGGCCCTACGAAAGCCGCGGCCCGCATCGAGTCAAGCAAGAGCTTCGCAAAGTCGCTCATGGTTGGAGCGGGCGTCCCTACAGGAAAAGCCGAGGTCTTCGACGACTACCAGCGAGCGCTTGACTCCCTGGCGACCCACGATATACCGGTCGTGGTTAAGGCGGACGGGCTCGCCCTAGGCAAGGGGGTAACCGTCGCGACGACTCGCGAGGAGGCCGAACTCGCCGTGAAAGACGCGATGCTGGACCGCAGGTTCGGCGAGTCGGGCGACCACGTACTGATCGAGGAGTACCTCGAAGGGCCCGAGGTCAGCGTCTTCGCCTTCACCGACGGGAAGAACGTGGTGTCTCCCTTGGCAGCGGCCTGTGACTACAAGCGAGTCGGCGACGGCGACACGGGCCCCAACACAGGCGGGATGGGCGCGTACAGCCCGCCCCAAAACACGCTTTGGAACCACGACCTCGAACACGAGGTACGGAACCGGATCGTCGAGCCTGTCCTGAAGGCGCTCAGAGACAAGGGCTCCCCCTATAGCGGCGTTCTCTACGCAGGCCTGATGATTACCAAGGACGGCCCGAAGGTTATCGAGTTCAACTGCCGTCTGGGAGACCCAGAGACGCAGGTCGTCCTTCCTAGATTGAAAAGCGACCTGCTCGAAGTTATGATGAAGACCGCCGCGGGAGAGCTAGAAAACGTGGCTATCAAATGGGAACCAAAGGCGCACGTCGGAGTGGTTGTGGCGTCAGGCGGCTATCCCGACGTATACGAGACTGGGTTGCCCATTACGGGCCTCGACGACCTAGATTCCGACGTACTAGTCTTCCATGCCGGGACCCAGTCGAAGGAAAGTGCACAAGGACCGGTCACGAGCGGCGGACGAGTGCTGACAGTGGTCGCTCCCGGAGACTCGATCGAGCTGGCCCGCGCCAAGGTATACGAAAACGTACAGACCATCTCCTTCCCCAACACCTACTCCCGGCGTGACATCGCATTGCTCGCGTAACCCTTCAGCGCCTCCTAGCACGTATCTAGACTTCCCACGTCGCTCGATATCGACACCTCTCCGCTCCGTTTTGTTCAACTTCAGCCTGTTTTCTTTGAATAGCTAGTGCCAATTTCAGTCCCGGCAAAGAGACGCATCATCGGAACGGTGTTGCTCGTCGTAATCGTGGGCGCCGACATCGCGTTCGGATGGCTGCCAAGCCTTGACACCGTCGAGGCCGACCCGGGAGTCGGCGAGCAAATCTGCTTCCAGGGTACCTGCTTCGAAGTCGAGGACGAGTCGGCGCCCACCTTATCGTGGTGGGAGGTCACCCGGACCCATTTCGAGTTGGCTGGATTGGGCGTACTCCTCGCCCTGCTGGCCGCCGGCGCGGCAACGTTACTGCTGCCGACGGCGCCGACGCGGCGCTCGTTTGCCAGCTCCCTCAAGGACATGCTCCTATGGCCGCGCGGCCGGCGAATCGCGAGCGACGAACCAGACGGTCCGCGGGCGATGGCTCAACGGTCCTTCAGCCTTGACGTCCCCACGCTTGTCATCGCCGTTCTCATCTTCACGCCGGCCCTCGGGGTCAGCCGGGCAGTGGTGGGCGTTGTCGCTACGGTCCTTCTGGGCCCGTTCGTCATCAGATCGCTGGGAAGTCTACCAAATGCCCCTCCGGAAACCGGGTCGCCCTTCAACGACGGTCTTGACACGGAAGGCTGGGCCCAAGTGTTCCGTTCTATTTTCGTTGACTGGGGGCGTGCGAGCGCCGGATATCTGGGCCGGGTCGGCCTACCGATGGCCGCGGTAGCCGTACTCGCTGGTCTCGGCTTCGGGACTTCTGTACCCGACGCCGTCTCAACCTATCTCGGAGACGACGCCCTCGGCGTCGGCCTCGCGGCAACCATCGGACTTCTGGTGAGCGCCCCACCTTTTGTCGAGATACCGCTTGTGGCGCTGCTTCTCGCACTGGGCATGAGCCCCGCGGCTGGCGCCACGTTGCTTTTCGTCGTCGCGATGGGCGGGCCCGTCGCCTTCTGGGAGATCGCAAAAGCGGCATCGCGACGCGCCATCGCCTCCCTTGCGGTAGGCACCTGGGCCGTCGGCGCCGCTGCGGGCCTGGGCGTTCTTGTTATAGGAGCGCTCACCGAGACAACAATCGTGCCGGAAGGCGCGACGGCCGCCGCGGCGCCGCCGAATTCGGCCGTAGAGAGCACAAAACCAAGGCCCGCCTTGGGCCCAACGGAGAGCGGGCCTGGCCGCATGCTCGCCAGCGTCCTGGGGAAGGAGCCCGTTACCGACGCCTCAGAAATCGACGAGATTGTGCCCTTCGTCGACATTGCGGCAACCGCGCTCGGCGACAAGGCGTCTCTCGACAACCCGCTGCCCGGCGTCGCGATCTTCGATTACGACCGGGACGGCAAGCTTGACCTTTATTTCACTCAGACAGGTGGCCGCCCCAACTACCTGTTCCACAACGAGGGCAGCGATTCCTACCGTGAGTTGGCCGAAGAAGCGGGAGTCGCGGCAGTGAAGAGCAATAGTACCGGGGTGGCGGCCTGCGACGTCGACAACGATGGCTTCCAGGACTTGTACGTTGCAGCGGAGACGAACCGGGAGGGTCCTTCTGATTGGAATTCGCCTGAATTCCTGGAGACTGCGGCGGACCGCCTCTACCTCAACAATGGCGATGGCACGTTCCGCGAAATAACCGACTCGGCCTTCGGAGAAGACATCAATCATCGCAGGGCGTCCAGCGTGATCTGCGCCGACGTAGACAACGATGGCTGGATCGACATCTTCGTCGGGAATCGGTCGGACGTCGGCGGACCGAACCGCAACAGCTTTAGGAACGTGCTGTTCCGGAACAACGGCGACCTGACGTTTACGAACGTCGCCCCAGGCGCCGGTATCGAGGGCCACCAGCAAATCCAGGTCCAGGACGAAGCCGTCCGGAACGAGCCTGTCACCTGGGCGGCGCTTTTCTTCGACTACGACGACGACGGGGACCCTGACCTGTGGGTCGGCAATGACGCCGACCGGCTCCGCGTCTATCGAAACGACTCTTCGGGTACTAGAATCAGATTCACGCCTGTCGGACGGGCGATGGGAATCGACGCAGGCGGCAACTGGATGGGCTTCGCCCCTGCCGACTACGACGGCGACGGCGATATCGACATCTTCATCACCAACATCGGGTTTCACCCCAGGACCCGGCCCGCGCCTTCCCAGAGAACCGGCGACTGTGCCTGGATACAACAGTATGAGTGGGGTACGTGCGACCACTTCCTGCTGCGAAACGACGGGCTGCGACAGGTCCCAGGAGTCGGGACAGTCGGGATTTTCAGCGACATCGCTCCGTCGACCGTGGTCGAGCCCAGCCGCTTAATGCCGCCGGCTTCCCTCGACCACCTGAACATTCTGCCGTCGTGGCAGCCGCCCACCGGCCTCGCGGCTTACGACTTTGGATTTGGCACGGTCTTCTTCGACTACGACAACGACGGCGATCAAGACCTCTACTGGCTGGGCTCGCTCATGGATCGGGGCGAAGCGGAAAACGGCATGCGGTTCCCCGCTGCCGGTCGAATGTTGAGTGGCGACGGCTCCGGCAGTTTCCAGGACATAACCGTCGAAGCACACCTCCTGGATATCCGCAACGTCGACTACTCCGTGCTCGATCCAGCGGATCCGGCTTTCGATCGGAAGCGACAGCGCATCGGTGTGGAGTTCCACGAGAACGGCAAAGGTCTGGCCAAAGGGGACCTTAACAACGACGGATACGTCGACCTCGCAGCGACCAACACAAGCGGAGACCTGGTGGAAGGCGACGGGACCCGCTTCGAGAACGGCCCGATCTTCCTGTGGATGAACCCGGGAGGCGACCGCCACTGGCTTACCCTCCGGCTCAAAGGTCGCATGGCAATCGACCGTACGGGCAGCAACGCCGACGCCATCGGCGCCCGGGTCTTCGTGCGGGCCAAGGTCGACGGCAACGACACCCAGCTCCTCGTCGACACCGTGGCGATCTCGAGCTTCCTGTCCATGAGCAGCCTCGACTTGAACTTCGGCCTCGGTCGGGCCGAGCAAGCCGACGAGATAACGATATTCTGGCCAAGCGGGGTGCGGCAGGTCATGACCGACGTGGCGGCCAATCAAGTAATGGAAATCGAGGAGCCGACAGAGTAAAATTCCCGGATGTCACCAAGGAGAATACAGCTATGCCACTAGTCGGCGTTGTGATGGGCAGCAAGACAGACGAAGCCGTTGTCAACGAAACGTCCGAGGTCCTCGACCAGATGAAGGTCGAGCACGAGGTCGTGGTGGCGTCGGCGCACCGTACGCCCGACAAGGTCCGCGACTACGCGTTGTCGGCCCGCGAAAGGGGCATCGAGGTCCTGATCGCGGCAGCCGGCGGCTCTGCGGGGCTACCTGGGGTCTTGGCTTCTTGGACTACGCTCCCGATTATCGGCATACCGTTGCCCTCAAGCGACATCGGCGGTGTCGACGCTCTGTATGCGATAGCCCAGATGCCGCCGGGGATTCCCGTGGCGTGCGTTGCTGTCGGTTCATGGGGCGCCCGAAACGCCGCGTTCCTGGCGGCCCAGATTCTGGGCGGTAAACACGATGAGATTCGCCAGGCTTACGACGACTATCGCGAGGGCCTCAAGAAACGATGATCCTACGAAGGTGGCAATTATGGTGACACACTACGTGTGGGCGGGTCAGAGACCAGCCCACCATCTCCGACCGAGACCCGTGCTCACGAAGGCCCCTGCCCTATCGACGGAATTCAGCGGAGGCCCAACCGCGTGATCGAGCGATACTCCCGGCCGCGCATGAAGGCGGTCTGGTCGGAAAAAAACAAGTACGATAGGTGGCTCGAAATCGAACTCGCCACCTGCGAGGCATGGACCGAGGAAGGCGTCATCCCCGAGGATGACATGAAGCGGCTTCGAGGCGCCACTTACAATGCGGACCGCCTGAACGAGATCCTCGAGGACACTCGCCACGAAATGACCGCCTTCCTGAGCTCGATCACGGAGTTCATAGGTCCGGAAGGGCGTTGGCTTCACCTGGGTCTCACGACCAGCGACGTGTGGGACACGGGAACAGGGCTCCAGCTACGCGAGGCCGCCAGTCTACTGGACGAAGAGATCGACGGTCTCCTCACAGCTCTACGTGAGCGCGCACTCGAGCATAAACGGACGCTAATCATGGGCCGGACCCATGGCGTTCACGCCGAGCCGACGACCTTCGGACTCAAGCTGGCCCTCTGGTACGACGAAATGCGACGCAACAAGGAACGGCTCGCTCAGGCCGGGAAGTCGGTATCGGTCGGCAAGCTTTCCGGTCCGGTGGGCACCCACGCGACAGTGCCGCCAGTCATAGAGGCCCGCGTATGCGAGCGCCTCGACATCGAAGCTGCTCCGGTCTCCAATCAGGTGGTCCAGAGGGACCGCCACGCCCACTTCGTGACGACTTTAGCCATCATCGCAGCTTCGCTCGAGAAGTTCGCGACGGAGATTAGGGCGCTCCAGCGGACCGAGATCCGCGAGGTGGCCGAATACTTCCCTGAGGGGCAGCCCGGCTCGTCGTCCATGCCGCACAAGCGGAACCCCGAGTTATCTGAGCGGGTGTGCGGGCTGGCTCGCCTAGTTCGGGGACATGCCGTCACGGCACTCGAGAACGTAGCTTTGTGGGGGGAGCGCGACATCAGCCACTCGTCGGCTGAGCGCATCACCCTGCCCGATTCGTGCCTTGCGACCGATTACATCCTGAACCTGTTCGCCGGTGTCATTAGCAGCCTTCGAGTGCACCCGGAGCGCATGTGGGAGAACATCGAGTCGACGAGAGGTGTCGTCTTCTCTCAGCGCGTACTGCTCGCGCTTGTAGAGAAGGGACACGGTCGCGAGGACGCCTATGGGACCATGCACCGTCTAGCTATGGAGAGCTGGAACGAAGGCTCCGACTTCAGGGACCTGGTGAGGCAGGAACCGCTGGTCACCGACGCTTTGCCATCGGCAGAACTAGAGCCGCTTTTCGACTATCAGTACTATGTGCGACACATCGACGAAATCTTCGAACGCGTAGGACTACACTAGGAGGCATAAGTTGACGACGATCAAAGAATCCCCGCTGCCTAACCTGATCTACCGCGGCAAAGTGCGCGATACGCACGACATAGGTGACGGCAAGTTGCTGATGGTCGCCACCGACCGCATCTCGGCCTTCGACGTCGTGCTTCCGACGGCAATCCCAGACAAGGGCGCTGTACTGTCCCAAATATCGGCGTTCTGGTTCGACAAGTCGGCGCACCTTGTGCCGAACCACTTCATCGCATCAGCCACGAGCCGCGACGACCTCGACATACCCGCAGAACTCGCCAGACAGGCCATGGTCGTTACTAGGGCCGAGCGCATTGACATCGAGTGCATTGTGCGCGGCTACATCACGGGCTCGGCGTGGTCCGAGTACAAGCGCAGCCAGACCGTATCCGGGATGGCCATGGCCGCAGGCCTCCGGGAAGGCGACCGCTTCCCTGAGCCCTTGTTCACCCCAACGACCAAAGCCGAGGAGGGCCACGACGAAAATATGACGTGGGATGAAGTTGAAGCGATGGTCGGAGGAGACGTGGCCGAGCGCCTCTCCGACACGTCCATCGCCGTCTACAATTTCGCCCGCGATTATGCTCTGGAGAACGATATCATCATCGCCGATACGAAAATGGAGTTCGGATTCATCGATGGCGAACTTACCCTGATAGACGAGCTTCTGACACCCGACTCGAGCCGCTTCTGGGATACAGACGGGTACGCCCCCGGCAAGTCGCAGCCCAATTTCGACAAGCAGTTCGTCCGCGACTGGCTCGACCAGCATGGCTGGGACCACGAGCCCCCCGCGCCCGAGCTGCCAGCGGATATAGTGGAACACACCACGCAAAGGTACCTGGAGGCCTATCGCAGGCTAACCGGGCAATCGTTGCGCTAGAATGGAAGCGGCGGCGGCGGAGGATTCATGTCAACGCAACCGACTCGTCGGAACAGGCTAACGCCAACGCAGGCCCGGGCCGCGCGCCGTGCGCGCCGGGACCGCAAACGGCGGTTCAAACGTCTTGCCGGTTTTGCCGGCGTGACCACGATCGCATTGTTCTTCATCTTCGCGCTGTTCGCGACAAGCCTGCCGCTTAGTATCGGCAGCTCCGGCGGCGGTGGCGGCGTTGGGACGCGAATCTCCGATCAAGGCAGGGAGCATATCCCTCGGGACGAAGATCACGCGCCGTACAATTCCGTCCCTGCAACCTCGGGTTGGCATTACTCCGACTTCAATGCCCCGACCCGCTGGGGCGAGCACGAGATCTTCGTACCAGACGAGGTTCTCGTGCACAATCTCGAGCACGCAGGAGTCGGCGTACATTACGATTGCCCCAACGGCTGCGCGGAGCTCGTTGCGCAGCTCAGAGGTATCGTGGAGGGGGCCACCAAGGTCATAATGTCGCCATATCCCAACATGTCCACGACGATCGCGTTGACAGCATGGAACTACCAGGACACGTTCGACGAGTTCGACGAGGACCGCATCAAGGAGTTTATCCGCGCCCACGTGAACTCCAGCAACGCCCCCGAGCCGACCGCCCGCTGACCATTCATGTTCCTCGCGCGGGTCTACGTTTCGCTGAAACCCACGGTCAACGACCCCGAAGGGCTAACCATTCACGGTGCGCTGAAGGACCTCGGTTTCGATACCATCAAAAGCTTGAGGGCCGGGAAGTACTTCGAGATCCGGCTCGAAGCGGACGACCAGGCCACGGCGGACCGTGAGGTCGGCCGGATGTGCGACGATCTGCTGGCCAACCCCGTCATCGACCAGTACCGCTACGAGCTAGAACAGCTGGAGTAAGAATAGACCGTTGTGAGAATCCGTCCGTACCGCGACTTCAAGCACGCAGGAACGATCTATGGTGATGTACCGGACCCTCGCCGCGACTCGTTCCATGAGACGGATATCGTGGTGGACCTGCGCGAGTGTGAATTCGTTCGGCCACCGGCTGTTTTATGGTGCGTAGTCTACCCTTTGTTGGCGAGGTCGAAGGGCGCCGACTGCACGTTGCTCGTACCCGAGAGCATGGCGGTCTGCCGCCACCTGAAGTCGCTTGGATTGTTTGAGACACTTAAGGAGCACGGTGTTGAAGTTGACGACCGCGGCGTGAGCCAGGGACAAACACAACGAGTGATCATTCCTTTGACCAAGTTGGAGAGCGAGTTTCAAATGGACCACGTTACTAACAATGCCCTCGAGGCGCTTAGCGAGTCCGGTCTTGGGTCTCCCAACATTCACCCAGATGTGAGCGAAGTATTCGCTGAATTGAGCTCGAACGCAATCCAGCATTCCGAATCACCGGTAGACGCGTACGGAATCATCCAGTACTTTGAGTTCCAACAAGGTAATAGGTTTGTTTGCGCCGTGGGAGATGGGGGAATCGGCATCAGACGCTCTCTTGAAAACAATCCTGACCTTAGGGACCGCGTCCCCTATGACTGGGTTGCAATCGAACTCGCGCTTCGAGAACGAGTCAGCGGCACAGGGAACAAAACCCGTGGCATAGGGCTTTTCAGCATTGCGGAGGATGCCCGAAAGGCAAACAGGCAACTAATAATCCACTCCGGCCTTGGGATGGTGGAAATCAGAGAGGACGTACAGAGCGAGGCGCGACGGAGCAGACTGTTCCCCGGGACACTTGGATACACATCCATTCCGACGTAGGAATACTGTGGCATGAAAACGGTCCAGGTTTACAAGCTGCTGGAGCGGAAGGCGTTGGTAACAAGGGGTACAGCCAGGTCCCTTCAGGCCAACGTTGCCGACGCAATGAGCGGACAAGGACAGGTTGTCCTCGACTTCTCCGGCGTTGAGGCGCTTGCACCATCCTTTTTCGATGAGATACTGGCCGTCGTGGAAGAGTGCGCTCGGACCAACGATGCCGAGCCTCGAGTCACGATCCAAAACGCACCTGGAAATCTCTCATCTGGAACGCGCGCTGTGGTTAGAGTCCACGATATGACCTTGGAGGAGTCTAACGGGGCATGGAACCTGTCTAAGGTAGGATAAGTTGCCTCTTTACCCCCTTGCGCCGGCCACTGGAAGAGCCTCGATCTCCCCGTCCCGCACCACGAACCGCGACATGCGCGAGATGTGCGGTTCGCCGATGTGCTCGGCGTCCGTTGCGGTGATGAACACCTGCTCGTACTGTGACGTCATGTCGAGGACTTCGGCCCGCCGCCGGATATCCAGCTCCGAGAGCACGTCGTCGAGCAGGACGACGGGCTCGTCGCCTCGCTGGTCCTTGAGATAAGCCGCCTCGGCGAGCTTCATGGCAAGCACGACGGTCCGGCACTGTCCGCGTGAGGCGTATGAAGCTACGTCCATGTCACCCAGCAGCATTTGGAGATCGTCCCGGTGCGGACCGAAAAGCGTGAACCCCTGAGCAAGCTCCCGGTCGCGATGCGAGTCCAGCGCGTCTCGCATCAACCGGCCTGCATCGCCCTCCGTCGTCCCAGGCTCGACCTGTACGCTGGGCCGGTAGGCGATGACCAGGTCGCCGTCGTCTCCGCCGAGAATGCGATAGATAGGCGCCGCCGTCGTCGAGAGCACCTCCAGCATCGTGGCGCGCCGATTCAAGAGAACGCCGCCAGCATCCACAAGCTCGTTATCCCAGTAGTCGAGCTCGTCCGGTCTCGCGCGGCCGGAGCTTACAGACCTCAACAGCGGGTTGCGTTGCGAGAGGACCCTCTGGTAGCGCTGGAGCGCTCGGAGGTAGGCGTGGTCCAGTTGCGAGATCAGGATGTCCATGTAGCGGCGCCGAACGGACGGCGAGCCCAGAACGAGATCTAGGTCTTGCGCGGTGAAGAGGACCGCGTTGATCTCGCCGACGGCCTCGAACGACCGTCGCTGTAGGCCGTTGACCCGTAGCTGTTTCTGGACATCAAGGCGGCCCGGCGCCGGTTGGTCCGGCGTTCCGTTCCAGTCCGAGCCTTCTGGCGAGCTATCGGGGGTATTCGGTGTGCCCACAAGGTCGATCTGGACCTTGACGCGGCTACCGTCGCGAATCGCGGTGGCCGCTACCTGGGCCTGCACCTGTTCGCCGCTCGCTTCACGACGGACCAGCTCCCGATCAGATGATGCCCGAGGAGACTTCGCGATCGCCAGCATGTACAGGGCTTCGAGCAGGTTGCTCTTGCCGTGTCCATTGCCACCCTCAACCAGCACGATTCCTGGTTCGAAGGCGAGCTTCAGATCCTCGTAGTTGCGGAAGTTCAGGAGGCCCAGTTCGCTAACGTAGATGAGTCCACCTCGTGGCGGAGATAGCTGACAGGGAACGAGACGCCTCTGGGTTCATTCCGTGGTCCTCAAGAGCACGTCCCAGTGTCGACTCCTCAGGCAGTCCGCGCCTTAGCCCGCCTCTGTTCCACCAGGTCCAGGAATCCCTGCTCGTTGAGGACCGGGACCTCCAGTTGTTGAGCATCGGCGAGCTTGGTGCCCGCGTCTTCGCCGGCGACCAGATAGTTCGTGCGCCCGCTTACGCTCCCGCTGACGGCGGCGCCGAGCTCTTTGATTTTCTCTTCGATTTCGGACCGGCTGAACCGCGCCAGGCGACCGGTTACGACGAAGCGCAGTCCTAATAGAGACTGGTCCGCTGGCTCGGGTGAAGCCTCGTCCTCGAGGCGCACGCCGGCCACTCGGAGTTTCTCGATAACCTTCCTGTTGGACTCGTTGGCGAAGTACGCCACCACGCTCGCGGCGATCTTGGGACCTATCGACGGTATCGCCTCGAGGTCCTCTACGGTTGCGGCCATCAGCGCGTCCATCGAACTGAAGTGGCGGGCCAGAAGCTCCGCCACCTCTGAGCCTATGTGACCGATGCCGAGCCCTACGAGGACCCTCGAGAGCGGCCGGTCTTTGCTCTCCTCTACGGCCGCCAGGAGGTTCGAGACGCTCTTCTCCCCCATCCGGTCCAGCTTGACCAGGTCATCGGCCTTTAGCGAATAGAGGTCAGCGGCGTCTTCGATCAAGCCTTCCTTGAGCAGTGTGGCGGTCTGGCTGATGCCCAGACCTTCGATATCCATCGCGCCCCTACTGACGAAATGCTCGAGCAGACGAACAAGCTGGGCGGGGCAAGCCGCGTTGACACAGAAGGTCCCCGACTCACTTTCCTCCCGCACAACGGGCTCACCGCAGCTTGGACAGGCCTTCGGCATCTCGAACGGACGCTCGTCCCCAGAGCGACGGTCGGTGAGCACGGTTACGACCTGCGGGATTACTTCGCCGGCCCGCTCGACTACTACCCAATCCCCGACCCGAAGATCTTTGACGCGGATGTAGTCTTCGTTGTGTAGCGTCGCTTGCTGGACGGTCACGCCAGCGATGTCGACCGGTTCTAGAACCGCGTATGGGTTGATCGAGCCGGTCCGGCCGACGTTGACCCGGATGTCCGCGAGCCTGGTGACGGACTGCGTTGCAGGGAACTTGTAGGCGACTGCCCAACGCGGCTCTCGCCCCACCACACCGAGGTGTTGCTGCAAGTCGAACCGGTTGACTTTTATGACCACTCCGTCGCACCCGTAGTCCAGCTCTTCCCACTTCTCAAGCCACTCGCGATAGTAGTCGAGCGCCTCTTCGGGGGTCGCCACGAGTCGGTTGTTTGGGTTGACTTTGAATCCCAGATGACCGAGATAGGCCATAGTATCCGAGTGGTTGTTTGGGGCATCTTCTCCTTCGGCGTAGCCAAGGCTATAGATGAAGATGTCCAGTCGGCGCTCGGCGGTAACACGGGGATCGAGCTGCCGGACGGAGCCGGCGGCCGTGTTCCGCGGATGGGCATAGGTGGGAAGGCCATGAGCTACGCGCTCATCGTTGAACTTGTGGAACTCCGACTTGGGGAAAAGCACTTCCCCGCGCACTTCGAATCGGGGCGGAGCGTCGCCCAGGACGGTCAAGGGCACACTCCTTATGGTGCGTAGGTTCAGAGTGACGTCCTCGCCAACCGCGCCGTTTCCTCTCGTAGCCCCTCGAACGAACACCCCTTCCTCGTAGGTCAACGCGACAGCCAGTCCGTCGTACTTCAGCTCGCAGACCATTTCAAAGGAGGAGTCTTCGATAAGGGCGGCCGCCCTGGCGTGCCAGGCGGCGAACTCATCCTCATCGAAGGCGTTGCCGAGACTCAGTAGCGGGACCGGATGCTCGGCTTGCGTGAAGCCTTTGGCGGGCTCGGCTCCGACTCGCTGGGTCGGCGAGTCCGGCGTCACGAGTTCCGGATTCTCCGACTCCAGCTTCCTGAGCTCTCGAATCAACTCGTCGTACTGACCATCACTAATTTCCGGGCGGTCCAGTACGTAGTAGAGGTGATTCTGTAGGTTAAGCTCCTGCCTGAGGGCGTTTACTCGATCAAGTGTTTCTTGGTCAGCCATGTCGTGTTGGTCCAACGTCAGCGGTCGTCGTTGACGGTAGTCGACATGCCAACGCGACTAAGAGCCTTTCGTGGAGCGAACAGGCGCGTCAAAGTGTTCGGAATGGAAATGCCCCCAACGGAATTCGAATCCGTGTTTGCGGCTTGAAAGGCCGCCGTCCTAGTCCACTAGACGATGGGGGCACGATCAGGGCCCATCAGGCCGTCGGTCTGAAAATAGCAGGTCGTGCGGTTGCCGTGTCCTGGCCTGAGCGGTTAGGTGCGGTCGGGCCGCTCACATATTGTAGCGTGGAGGTAGTAGCACGGCAATCGGCCTGCTCGTCCACGCGAACGGTCGGTCCGATGCCCGGAGCGGGTTCCTACAAGTCGGCTGTCAGACCGGCCAAGCCGTCACTACTCTTGGAAGCAGAGAGAAGGGTCCATTACTGTCTGGGTCAGTAGCCACTGAATGCAATGGTGGGGCTCGATCGTCGTGAGGTCTGGTTCCTTGACCAGAATACGGAACAGCTTCCATTCGGGATGCTCGTATATGTAGCGGAAAGTGAAGGCGACAGGGCCGGCCGCAATCGGGTAGAAGCCAGACACGATCAACACGTCAAGCACCCGCGGTTCAACGCCTGCGCCTCCGGCGGCAAGCTCTCCGCTGGCTTCCCCTGGCTTGAATTCCTCAATCAGCGCCAGACCGTGGAAAGACCCCTGGAACTCGGCGTCAGGGCCGCCTAGTTGCAGTATCTCGTCCGGGTCCGAGACCGAGGAGGGTGGCAAACGCAGATCGTAGATCGCGCTGACCTCTTCGACACCCGTTATGTCTGCCTCTTTGTCTATCAGAAATTGATAGCCCCTTTGGAACTGGCTAATAGGTACCCCGACTTGGAACCCCCTCGACATCGTCTCGTAGAACTCCGTGAGGTCCTCATCTCTCAAAGCTTTGGCAAAGTCTGCAATCGCCTTGTCCGTCAACTCACGCAGCTTTTCTTCGGAAGGGATCGTCTGAAACCACATGCCGGGGCCAATGTGTCGACGTAGTTCGTCGGCCATCGCGAGGACCTTCCATTGGCCATCCTCTTTGGCCATCTTGAGCCATAGCAGTATCTCGTCTCCGTACCCGTTCGTGAGAAACGCTCGCATGTCCGAGTCCAGGCGACGCTCGACCGTGCGATCTCTCCACGGTACGAGCTCAACCTTCGCGACCCCAGCAGTATCGAAGTTGCTACGCATGGACGAGCTGTCTTGCGAGGCCTGGAACAAGGACGAAGTTAAGTCGCGGGCGGCATCGAAATCGCGAGTTTCAAGGAGACCAAGGAACTCACCCGCGGTGTCTGCCGAATCGACCGTGGAGGCCCCGACGTAAACGGTAAGTGCCCCGAGACAGCCGGCGATGAACAGCAGCACGAATGCGATGTTCCATACAACGAACTTTCTCATTTAGGTAGTGCCTCCGGTCACCGAGTGTGAGTCAGACAGGTTTTCACGGATAGAGCGAGAGCTGCTGAAGACCCTCTTCCTCGTCCAGGCCGAACATCAAGTTCATGTTCTGGACCGCCTGGCCGGCTGCTCCCTTGACGAGGTTGTCGATGCAGCTTATCACTACGAGCCGATTGGTCCGTTCGTCTACGACGGGATACACGACGCATGTATTTCCCCCGAGCGTTTGTTTGGTCGTCGGGGACGAGGGCGAAACTTGCACAAACGCCTCGCCGGCGTAGAAGCTTTCATACAGGTCCCGCACCTCCACCTGGGTAGGGGGGCTCGCCCCAAGAGAGCCGGGGCGCAGCGGTGCATAGCAAGTGGCGAGGATACCCCTGGTCATCGGCACCACGTGGGGTACGAAGGTCACCTTGAACTCGGTTTCGTCGTCCAGGGCTCCGAGTTCCTGGGTGATCTCCGGGAGGTGGAAGTGGCCGCCGTCGAGAGCGTACGCCCTTATACTCTCGTTGACCTCGGAGTAGAGGTAGCCGTGCTCGAGCTTCTGGCCCGCGCCTGACACCCCCGACTTGGCGTCGACGATGATGTCCGGTTCGATGATTCCGGCGCGTACCGCAGGTGCGAGACCGAGGACCGCGGCCGTCGGATAACATCCGGGATTGGCCACCAGATCTGCCCCCGCGACCTCGTCTCTGTGCAGCTCCGTCAGTCCGTAGACCGAATCTTCGATGTATTCCGGAGCAGGGTGGTCGACGTCATACCACTCTCTATATGCTTCGGCATCGCGCAGCCTGAAATCGGCGCTGATGTCCACCGCCTTGACGCCCTGGTCAAGCAGACCAGCCAGCTTCTGGGCGCTCGCGGCGTGCGGCAGAGCCGAAAAGACGACGTCGACGGATTCTGTGATGTCCTCTGTGATGGTTAGTGAAAGGGACGAGAGATGAGGAAAAACGTCGGCCAGCGCCTTGCCCGCGCTGGTACGTCCCGTGACAGCAGTGACGTCAGCCTCGGGATGCCGGTCCAGAATCCGGACAAGTTCGAGTCCGGAGTAAGCTGTGACGTTCAGTATGCCGACTTTCAAGGTCTTGGAGGGGTTTCCGGAAGGCGCTTTCCGCGCGATTAACTTATCCCCGCGCCGAAGGCGACGCGGGGACCACCCGAAAGTATAACCCCAAGGCGGTCATTCTCACAAATCGAGGACGATGAGACGGTGGGGCCATGACGAGGTACGGCAGGACGGCCAACTGCCTGTCAGAAAGCTCATGCGATTCCGGTTGAGGGTCGCTTTCCATTATGTTGAGTCCTCCTGGTTTAGTGGTGGTCTTGAAAAAACGCTCTTCGAAAGTGTCGGAATCCGTAGGAAGTTGTCGGATTTGTATCTGAGGCTTTCCGACACTTTCAGGGAAAATCCGACAGATCGGAGGTGGGGGGACAGGGTACAGGGTGCGGGGTACGGGTCGATTTCGGTTGTCGTCTTGTGCATTGTTGATCTCCTCGTGCTGAGTCGGTGGGCCAGAAAAACAAAAAAGGACCGATCCGTGGGGTCAGTCCCTCGAAAGATAGCGTAGCACGGATGTGCTAGTATGTCAAGTTTTGGGTTGGTGCGGCTGTGATTAAGACCAGGCGGAGCCACCGTGTCAGAACAACGGACCAGCTTGGGCGGAACGCTTCAGGCGCCTCGATGTGGCATCGGGGTGACATCGGGACGCCTCTACTAGTGGTCCAACATCCTAGTATTGAAGGGTTCTGAGGTTACGGCTTGGTAGGGGCGGGTTTGAAACCCGCCCTGTCGTCGTAGCACGCCAATCTCGGCTACCCCTCATTTCAAAGATTTCGGTCTACTAGTGCCGAAGATGCCTACTACTTTTGACCACGCCCCAAGCGTGAGGCGGCGAGCTTTTCGGTTTTTGGGTTCCTGGATTCCGGCCCGCGGCTTTCGCCGGGGCAGGCTTTTCGCCGGAATCGTCCATGTCCCGTTGTGCGGGACACCCTCAAGGATGAAATTCGGCACACGTCTCGGAGCAGTTCTGGTCGATGTAAGGGCAGGCTCTGTGTGTTTGGCCGCGCCGCGATTCAAGCCAGGACGGGCGCATTGTCCCGATGCCGCATCGGGACGCCCCAACCAGTGGAAACCGGAATCGTCCATGCCGGTTGCGCAGGACACCCTAAGGGATGAAATTCTGCACACGTCTCGGAGCAGCCAAGGACGGGCGCATTGCAATGCGCCCCTACCAGTGGAAGCGCCGGGATTCAAGCCAGGACAGGCGCATTGTCCCGATGCCGCATCGGGACGCCCCAACCAGTGGAAGTCCTCCCAGGCACGTCTATTTCAGGGAAATGACGGAAGGGTTGGCTATGACTTCATAGATCGAGCTCCCGTCGACTCCTTGCGTTACCCATGCTCCCCATTATTCCCCGTGGCCCGACCAGCGTCCGCGCGTGTTGTACGCGTCCTTTCGCCGGTGATATACTACGCGCGCTTTTTGAGCCGAACGGCATTGTAGGAGGGACTTGTGGGGAACGAAACCTGGCCGCCGTGCCAGAAGTGTGAGACTGGGAGCTTGCTTCCGCTGTCGGACTTTGGGGGACAGGGCGCTCCCATTCACTATAAAGCATGGGTGTGTAGCACCCCCGAATGTGGTTTTAACATCAAGATCCGCAACGGCGACGTATACCTCAACGAGCCGATAGCGAGCGGAGCGTCACATGCCCCGCGCGTTCGCTAGGCTCATCTGAGTCTCGATAGTAGAACTCCGGACTCCTCTGCCGCCGGCTCCTGGAAGCTGGCGGCTCCCGTTTCTGGCTGGCGCGCCTTCTCTTGTTGCCCCTATTTGATCGTGCTACTCTCTAGTCGCTTTCCCTATCCTTCAAATACAGCTGGACTGACTGCGTCCCGCTTTTCCGGATACCCTATGCTGCGATTCCTGCGTCCCAGAGATAAAGAGAAGACGGCCCACGCCGTAGAGAAAACTCGCAACGCGTGGTTCGGCCGAGTCGCATCCCTGCTGCGTGGGTCCCAGATAGACGAGTCACTTTGGGACAACCTTGAAGAGCTTCTGATTTCGGCTGACATGGGCGTCGCCACGACTCAAGTCGTTTTGGACCGCGTGCGGCAGCGGGTCCGAGAAGAAGGTGCCGGCGACGCCGAGGAAGTCCTTGCCACACTCAAGGACGAAATGGCGACCATTCTTGGCTCCGCTGATCGCGACCGGCCTGAAGTCGGCGAGCAGGGCCCGCTGGTCGTCCTGATGGTTGGTGTAAACGGGGTGGGAAAGACGACCAGCATCGCTAAGCTGACACACCTTTATAAGAAAGAGGGTAAAAAGGTGATCCTCGGCGCCGCGGACACCTTCCGCGCCGCGGCCATCGACCAGCTGCAGGCCTGGGGACAACGGCTGGAGACCGACGTGATCGCGCACCGGCCCGAGGCAGATCCGGGCGCCGTCGCCTTCGACACACTGCAGGCGGCCAAGGCCCGCGGCGCCGACGTGGTGATCATCGACACCGCCGGACGCCTTCACACCAAACTCAACCTCATGGAGGAGATCAAGAAGGTGCAGCGCGTCCTTGCTCGACGCGAGGAAGGCCGGAACCAGCACATATTACTCGCGCTGGACGCTACCACCGGTCAGAACGGCCTCCACCAGGCTCGCGCCTTCGTCGACGCTCTTTCGTGCGACGGGGTCTTCCTTGCAAAGCTCGACGGCACGGCCAAAGGTGGCGTGGTGGTGGCTATCGCCAATGAGCTGAAGCTCCCCGTCCTCTTCATAGGCACGGGCGAAGAGCCCGACGACATCGCGGCGTTCGATCCCAAGGAGTTCGTCGACGCCCTATTCAATGGATCGTAGCCCTACAACACCCCTACCCCATTCCGGCTAGAATAGCCACATGTTGACGGTCCTGCTCTGGTTGCTGGCGGTCGAGGTTATTGGGCTGGCAATATTCCCTCTCTGTTATTACCTGTTTCCTCGTCTGAGCGACCGCGGATTCAGCATCAGCAAAGCCTTCGGCATTCTTCTGATCGGCTACCTTTCGTGGCTACTCAGCGTCCTCCGAGTCCTGCCCGCCACGCAGCTCAGCATCCTCGCACTTGTCCTGGCCGTCGGCGCCCTATCCGCCTGGTACGCGTGGCCGTGCCGCAGGGAGCTTCTCGCGTTCTTCAGGCAGCATCGGACGCTCATCCTTACCACGGAGGGCGTTTTCCTGGGAGTATTCCTCGTCTGGGTCATATATCGCGCTTACGACCCGTTTATCGATCACACAGAACAGCCGATGGACTTCATGTTCCTCAACGCTTCCATCCGCTCGTTCACAGGCGCCCCAGAGGACCCGTGGCTGGCCGGTGAGACTGTCAGCTACTACTACTTCGGATACTGGATGATGGGCACGCTCAGCAAGCTGACGGGGATTTCGTCGAACGTCTCGTATAACCTCGCATTGGCCCTGATACCTGCCCTCGGCGCCGCCGGTATGTTCGGGTTGGTCCACAGCATCGTCCGGTCCGAGTCGCGGCGGTTCCGTCATGCAATAGTCGCCGGCCTAGCTTCGGCTGTGCTACTGGTAGGAGCGGCCAACCTCGAGGGTGTGCTGGAGTTCATGCGGGCCAACGGCATCGGCTCGAGGGGGTTGTGGGAGTGGGTGGGGATCGATGGACTGGACGGACCCGCCCCGACTCTTACCGAATCGTGGCGCCCCGACGAGTTCTACTGGTGGTGGCGGGCTACCCGGGTAATCGGCGCCTCCGAAGACGACCAACTGGTCGACTACACGATCCACGAGTTCCCGTTGTTCAGCTACATTCTCGGCGACCTTCACCCACACGTAATGTCCGTTCCCTTTGTCGTCCTGTTTCTGGCCCTATGCTGGAACTATCTCAGGTCGCCTCCGCACGCCTGGAGAAGGAGGGAGGTTTGGCAATATGCATCCCTCGGAGCGATGGCTCTCTGCCTTGGTGCGCTGGCATTCACGAACATGTGGGACCTGCCGGTATTCGCGGCCGTGGTCTTCGGCGTGATGGCGCTGAAAGCGTATACCGCCAGGGGAACGGTCGGCTGGGGGGTTCTGAGGGACTCGGCGCCGGCAGCGGTCGCCGTCGTTGTTACAGCATTGGTCCTGATCGCTCCTTACCTGATGACTTTTACCAGCCAGGTCCAGGGTATCGGGGCGCAGGGACAGGTCTCGACGCGGCCATTCCACATGTTTTTGGTATGGTCGCTGTTCCTTGTCGCCGTAACGCCTTTTATCCTCGGCGTGTTCTGGCGCACGACTGTAAGGCGGGACTGGGCACGGATCACCGGTGCATCGCTGTTTGTCGGCTTCGCCCCCTTCGTCGTCTGGTCGTTCATTTACCTCAACGAGCCGGGCGGCACCACGTCAGTCGTCGTCAGCAGACTGATCCAGGTGCTACCCTTCGCGCTGTTGATCGGAATCGCGGTCTACTCGGCATTGTGGCTGGCGGGAGAGCCCGGCATGGACGCCGCCGGCAAGGTGTTCGCCCTGGCTCTGGCGGCGCTTGGACTTCTGCTTATCATGGGCCCGGAGATGCTGTACGTAGACGATTCTTTCGGCGGCGCCCACGAGCGGATGAATACGGTATTCAAGCTCTACTACCAGAGCTGGGTAGTCCTCGCCGCCGCTTCGGGATTCGCCGTCTACTACTGGATGTCACTCAAAGACAGCGTCAGCGGCCTGACACAGGCCCTGCGCCTCGTCTGGGCCGGGGTGTTTGTCGCCGCGCTGGTTGGTGCCGCCTACTACTCGTTGGCGGCCGCGGCCACGAAAGGAGACCTCTTCCACGACAACCCCACTCTCGATGGCCTGGCGTTCATCAATCGGGATACGGACGGCGAATACGACGCCGTCGAGTATCTAAGGAGTAACGCGGACCGAGACGCAACCGTTTTAGAGGCCGTGGGTGGCGACTACACGCCGTTCGGCCGGATCTCCGCCAGCACGGGCGTGCCGACCGTCCTCGGCTGGCCGGGGCACGAGGTCCAGTGGCGAGGCGGCGCGGACCCTCAAGGCAGTCGCGAACAGGACGTTGCCGCAATCTATCAGACGAACGATATCGACGCGGCGAAAACCTTGCTGACGAAGTACGGCGTAGACTACGTGTATATTGGTCCCCGGGAGCGAGAGAAGTACTCGACGGACGGGATCGGCAAGTTTTCAGAATTCATGAAGCTGGTCTTCGACGAGGGTGGCGTTTTGCTTTACCACTGGGAGCTGTGACGGGGTCGACGCTCCAGAACGGGGAACATCTGTTGGTTGCCTGAAACAAACGAGACCTGGAGATGAGCGAACCAGAAAACGGCTGCGTCTTCTGCGCGATTGTCAAACGTGAAGCGCCGGCCAGCGTCGTATATGAGGACGACGTTGTAATCGCTATCATGACGATCCAGCCGATCAATCCAGGACATGCCATGGTCGTCCCTAAAGAACACGCCAGCAACATGCGCGACATGGACGAGCAGACCGGCATGCATCTCTTCAAGATCACGCAGCGGATAGAGCAGGCCCTTCGACAGTCGGGCCTGAAGTGCGAAGGCGTTAACCTCTTCCTGGCCGACGGCGAAGCGGCCTTTCAGGACGTCTTCCACGTACACATGAACGTTATTCCGAGGTTCAAAGGGAGACGGGTTCAGGTTAGATATCGACTGGTCGGCTCGGCCAAGCCGCGGTGATCTGGACGCCGCCGCAATGCAGATCAGGCGTGGCTACGACAAACTGCGGCCGGCCTAAGGCTAATGAGCTGCTACGTACTTCTGAGATGAACCTAGATAGACTCGACCCCAAGCGCATCACCTGGCCGCAGGTCGGCCGGTGGGAAGCCGCCGCCTACCTGAGCCTCATGTTCGTCGCGGCGACCATGCGGCTGTGGGACCTCGGGTCCCGCGCAATGCACCACGACGAGAGCCTCCACGCGACCTACGCCTGGTACCTGGCTAACGGACAAGGCTTCATCCACAACCCTATGATGCATGGCCCCTTCCAAATGGAGGCGACCGCGGGAGCGTTCGTCCTCTTCGGGGACAGCGATGTGAGCGCGAGGCTTGTCTACGCCATAGCGGGCACGTTGCTTGTGGGCTTGCCGTTCTTCCTGCGGCCAAGACTCGGGACCCTAGGCGCAATTTTCGTTTCGGCGATGCTCGCGTTCTCGCCGGTCCTGCTGTATTTCAGCAGATTCGCGCGCAACGACATACTGATTGCATTGTGGACATTCGGGCTCGTGGCGTGTATGTGGCGCTACATCGAGGAGGGCCGGCACCGCTATCTCTACTTCTCAGCGGCCCTCTTGGCGCTGGCCTTCGCGACCAAAGAGACCTCGTACATCGTGACCGCGACCCTTGGGCTTTACCTGGTCCTCGTACTGCTCTCGAGGAACTGGTCGTCTATTCGCTCTCGGGTAGCAGTCGGCGAAGTATCGCCGCCGGTAGCGATACTTCGTTTGGCCGCGGGCCTGTGGACGACCACGGTCCGTTCGCTATCCATGTCAGGCCTCTCTCGCGAGGCGTCGTTCCTGCTGCTTCTAGTCACTTTGACACTGCCTCAGTGGACGGCGCTCATTAGCGTCTTCCAGGACACTCCCCTGCTTAGCTGGTCAGGCCTCGTCCTGGCTAGCCCTGTGGGTGAAGGTAGTCCAATAGGGGCCCCGGCTCGAGGCGGGCTGGTCATAGCGGCCATCGCCGTACTTGCCGTTCTCTGGATATCGATCGCCCTCGGCACCAAGTGGAACAAAGCCGTGTGGCTGAAGGCCGCGGTTATCTTTTACGTCGTCTGGGCGACTCTCTATTCGACCTTCTTCACGCACCCTGGGGGAATCGGTTCCGGAGTGTGGCAAGGGCTTGGCTACTGGGTAGTTCAGCAGGGAGAGGCGAGAGGCGGCCAGCCCTGGTACTACTACATCCTTATTACGTCGATCTACGAGTTCCTGCCGCTCCTCCTGGCAATTCTTGGCGGTATCTACTACTTCAGACGCAGAGACCGCTTCGGCCTTTTCCTGGTGTACTGGGCCGCCACGACCTGGGTCCTTTATACGGTCGCCAGCGAAAAAATGCCCTGGCTACTGGTCAACATAACTCTACCTCTCATAGTCCTCGGAGGGAGGTTTCTGGGCGACTTCGTTCGGGGAATCCAGTGGCGACGCCCTAGTCCTCATATGGCACTGATACCGCTGGTTGTAGCGCTCCTCGCGCTGAGCATCCAGGCCGGGTGGAGGGTCACGTACACTAACGGTGACGTGCCGGTTGAAATGATGGTCTACACGCAAACATCGCCGGACATTGCCCGTCTCTCCCGGCAGCTGAGCGCGGTCGAGGACCCGACCACCCTGCCCGTCACTGTAGACTCGACGAGCGGGTTCACCTGGCCCTGGGCCTGGTACCTGAGGGGTAACACGCGCGTCGGTTGGCCGTCGTACGAGACTTCGCCGCCGCAATCAACCCCGGACGCTTCGGTACTTCTGGTGCACGACAAGAACATCGCCCAGGCGGAGCCCCTGCTGGCAGACCGGTTCACCGAAGGGCAACGGATCAAGCACCGGTGGTGGTTCCCAGAGGGCTACAAGGGTGTGACGGTTATGGATTTCGTGGGAGGCCTTCTCGAACCTGACTCCTGGCGGACCGCCATCGACTACTTCCTGTTCCGCGAGCTTGCTACACCATTGGGAAGCGAAGACGCCCACGTCTACTTTTCGAAGGAGTTCCCCCTGGACTTCACACCCCAGGAGTAGTGGAGATCAAGCGGTGCCGCCTGATGCCGAGACGTCTTAATAGAAACGATTGAGGAGATGCGGCGATTACGGGCGGGCGGTGTGGGCGGCGAGGCGCAGGTTGATTTGCCCAGGTGGTTGATATGTCATATGAATAAGGGCCTGGAACTACAGATCCACTCTTTGCAGACCGCTCTGGGACAAAGCCCCATCATATCGGATGCTCTAAAACGTGCCGAGTCACTCGATCTCCCCAGCTGGTACCTGGGCGGAGGGTGTATCGCTCAGACTGTCTGGAACCATATCTCGGGTATACCGCCACATTCGTACATTGAGGACCTAGATCTCGCTCACTATGACCCAGACGATGTCAGCTACGAAGCCGAGAGTCAGTTGATCAGCAAGTGTCGCGAGGTATTCGATGGGGTGCCGATAACGGTTGACCTCAAGAACCAGGCTCGTGTTCACATCTGGCACGAGGAGCATTTCGGCTACGCGATCAGACCGTACCAGTCTGTGGAAGACGCGATCAACTCTTGGCCCACAACGGCGACCTGCGTCGGCGTGAGATACCTGCACGGTGGATTTGAAGTGTACGCTCCTTACGGGCTTAACGACCTATTTGGGATGACGATCAAGCCAAATAAGGTGAGCATTACGGAGGACGTCTACGTAGCAAAGGTCAAGCGATGGAAGGATTGCTGGCCGCAGCTGGACGTTGTTCCGTGGTGAGAATTCACCGGCGTCTGTGACGTGAGGTCGCCTGCAATCATCATGCCCACGAGGGGAATCCCAATGGTCCACAGCATCGATACCGATCGCTCGCGATAGGAGGTCGGCATGAGGCTTCAGGGAAAGGTCGCATTGGTATCCGGGGCTGGCTCCGGCATCGGCAGGGCAACGGCGACGCTCTTCGCGGCAGAAGGCGCCAACGTCTGCGTCGCAGACGTAAATGACGAATCGTCGACGCAGACCGCGGACTCGATCCTCGCGGACGGCGGCGAGGCCGTCACCACTAGCGGCGACGTATCCAAAGACGCCGACGCTCAGCGGATGGTGGCAGACACGGTCGACGCCTTCGGACGCCTCGACGTGCTAGTTAACAGCGCTGGGATCAACGATCGACAGCTTCCCGACACGATGTCCCACGACGAGATATGGGACCGGGTGATGGGAATCAACCTCCGGGGCACGTTCCTCATGTGCTGGCACGCGGTACCGGCCATGCTCCGCGGAGGAGGCGGCTCCATCATCAACCTCTCTTCGGTGATGGGCCTTGTGGGTTCGGAGCTGACCGGCGCAAAGGGGTTCAGCGCCTACGTGCCATCGAAGGGCGGCGTCGTCCAGCTAACCAGGAACTTGGCCCTTGAGCATGCGCGGAACAACCTGCGAGTCAACTGCGTCTGTCCTGGATACACGCATACCGGCTTGACTCGACCTCTCGAGGAAAATCGCGAGTTGTACGAGGCGATCAGGAAACGCCATCCTATGCAGCGCTTCGGAGAGCCTGAAGAGATCGCGAAGGCCGTCCTGTTCCTGGCCTCCGACGAGGCGTCTTTTGTTACGGGGATAGCGATGCCCGTGGACGGGGGCTATACCGCCCAGTAATGGTCGAAGCCGGGCTGCTAGAGTAGCCGCACAGTTTCGAGGGCGCCCGGCCAGGCGTCTTCCAGGCGGTAGTAGTCGCGCTCCTCTGGCCGGAAGATGTGGACGATTACGGCACCGAAGTCCAAGAGTACCCAGCCTCCGCTCGGCGTCCCCTCGGTATGGTGGCGCATCTCCCCCAGCGACTCGAGCGCATTCTCGATCTCGTCAGTCAGGTCGTCAATCTGGCGCGTCGACTCGGCGGTCAGAATAACGAAAAAGTCAGCGAAATCGCTGAGCTTTCGGATGTCCAGCATCACAATGTCCGAGGCTTGCCTATCGGACGCGACGTCCACGGCCTTCCGCGCGACATCTACGGGCTGGAGTGCGATCTTGGTTCCCACTACCTAGCATTATAGGTATAAGGCGGCTAGAGGGTCAACCGGAGAACGAGGTCGCCGAGTGCCCCCTTCCTAACCTTCCCCCGAGGCGAGGGAAGGGATTTACCTCCTCCCCCTGCGGGGGAGGATTGAGGAGGGGGCAAACCCCACCGAGCACGACCTACTCCATGTAGTTCCCGTCGTTCTGAAGCCGCTCGAAGGTCTTCTGGAACTCGGGACTCCCATCATCGAGCCATCGCTCGAAGCTGATACCCCGAATCGTGGCCTGCTCCCGGCCGGTCAGGCTGGTGATGTGCGGCTGGCCCATGCTGTACAAGGTATGGCCGCCTGGCATGTGAGTTATGCCGATGAAGTCGGGCGGCATCGGCGGCTCAGAGGCCGCCGCGCGGGCGAGAGCGTCTTCGTCGACTTCGAGACCGAGACCCGGAGCCTCCGGTACGCGGCAGAACCCCTCCACCACCGGGATGGTTTCCGTAGTTATGTCCCACTCGCATTGGTCGTCGAGGTTGATCGAGTGGCCCGTCGCTGTGGGTAGCACCGACGCCATGTGGAGCGTGAACGCCTTCATGAGCGTGCCGCCGGTGTTCTGCAGAATGACCTGGAGGTTCGCCTTCCCGTACGCGATACCACGAGCCATCGTGTCGCCGATGTCACCGCCGATCATGTATATGTCGGCCATGCCGAGCATCGCTTCCTGAATCCCGCCCAGCATCGGCTGTCCGCCGTGCACGATTGGAATGCGGCTCTTGGCTCGGAGCTGACGCCAACCATCGACGTCGAACCTGGGGAGCGGGTCCTCGATCCAGCCGACGATGGGGTGCTGCTCAAGCTCACGAATGATGGGAAGCATAGAGCCGACGGTTGGCGTTGGGCTCGACCGCCCTGTGAAGTCGTAATGTATTTTGAAGCCCGACGGGGCAACCTCTTCCGCCGCCCGGGTCCATTCCATGATGTCCAGCAGTGGGTTCGCGTGGATCTTGAAGATCGTGTAGCCTTCGTCCACGGCACGACGAATGTCGCCGGCGAACTGTTCGGGCGACGCACCTCCCCACGACCAGGCCGCCACGGTCCCAGCGTCGCGTAGCTTTTGGCCCAGCAGCTTGTACGCGGGCACCTCGAGGTACTTGCCCATGACGTCGTACAGGGCGGACCCGAGGCCGAGGTTGAACGTGTTGTACATAAAGTCGAAGGGACTGCGGCCGATCAGCGGCTCGACCATCGAAAATGGGGGCGGCGGGCCGTTCCAGTCGTAGTCGCCGTAGCCCGTGATTCCGACGTCCGTGTGGACCTTAAAGACGACTCGGTGGTAGGTCGGCCACCTGGTCTTCACGACACGGTAGCGCTCGGCGAGCGGCGGAAAGATTGGGATGATCTCGATGTCGGTTATCTTCAACGTGGCACCTCTGCGGATGGTCCGGCCAAACTCCGTGCGCAAGAATAGTTGAAGCGTGAGCGTTCCGCAATCAGCAGGTCACATTCGAGTCTTCCAGCTCGCAGCGTGACCCGTCGTTTCGTTTCTTGGGCGATCACGAGCCTTCTGTTCACGACGGCTGCCGCGTGCGGCTCGCCTACGAGTCCGGTCACTCCATTGGTGCCCGCTGCGCCGTCACCCACCCCGGACATCCCTTTGATCGACTACACCATCCAGCTCGGCTACACTCACCACCGTGCGGACGGAAATCGCGTTGTAGACGGCAAAGGACCGTTTCCGGGTGGGACCGTGCTGGACATCCCAATCGACGGTTCGCCTAGCTGGGTAGTCGGGACGGCGGTGGACGGACAGACCCTTTGGGCGGTCGTCAACGAGAACGGCGATCTCCAGGCTTTTCTAGTCTCCGCCTTGGGCACGGTGCAGGACGCGGACAAGAAGCCGGACCGCCTGCCGCCCGGCATGCCACCGCTCCTACGGCTGGACAAGGACGTCGCTTCGCTCGCGAACTCCCAAATCGGCGGGCCCTCGCCCTTTACCCATCCTGTCGTCTTGACTTCGACAGCCCGCGTGGTCTCTGTAGACGACGACGGCGACGTGGTCATCGGGACCGGGCCGTACCAGGCACGTCTTGGGATCGACGCCCTCTCCGACGCACGGCTCTTAATCGACCAGCAGGAGCGCGTTCTCGTGCTCACTGGGCCCACCGGACGTCTACCTCACGGGGTGCTCGGGGACACCACCGAGGCGGAGGGGGTCACCCTGATCGACACGCGTGGAGGAGGCCAGGTGGCCGCGAGCTTCCAGATCGAGGACAACGCGGTCATCGAAGGCATCGCGCCCATTTGGACTGATCTGACCGGCGACGGCCAGCTAGAGATCATCGTAACGGTCAGCGACGCTCGCGAGGGGGCGCGGGTTGTCGTCTTCAGCGAGTCCGGACAGCGGATTGCGGCCGGACCTGCCGTTGGCCAGGGTAGCCGCTGGCGGCACCAGCTAGCCGTGGCGGCCTTCGGCCCGAACGGCGAGACCGAGATCGCGGAGGTGCTCACCCCACATATCGGCGGAGTGGTGGGCTTCTACCGGCTGGACGGCGATTCGCTGGAGATCGTGGCCCAGCTTCCGGGTTTCTCGACCCACGTGCTAGGCTCCCGGAACCTGGACATGGCCCTGGCCGGCGACATGGACGGCGACGGGCGCGTTGAGTTGCTAGTGCCAACACAAGACATGACGGAGCTGGCGGGCATCAGGCGCACTGAGTCAGGCGCCGCGGTCGCCTGGACCGTCCCTGTCGGCGGGACTCTGACCACCAATCTGGGGGCAATCGACCTGGGCGACGGTCGCTTCGCGGTGGCGGCCGGCAGCGACGAGAACCTGCGCGTATGGCTCCCTGGCGATTAGCTTCTAGCCAAGTTGGTCGTGGGCCGAGGTCAGAAGCTCCTCGGTCTCCGGCCAGCCGATGCAACCGTCGGTGACGGAGACGCCGTACGCCAATTTCGAGGCGTCGCCGTTCAGCGTCTGGTTTCCGGGGAGCAGATTGCTCTCGAGCATGCAGCCGATGATGCCGCTGTTCCCCGCGGCGCGCTGGCCGACCACGTCTCGGAACGCAACGGCCTGCCTGGTGTGGTCTTTGTTTGAGTTCCCGTGGCTACAATCGACCAGTAGCTGGGGGCGAGCGCCTGACTCCTCCAACCGCTTCTGGGCCTCGGCGACCGCTTCTCTGCCGTAGTTCGGGCCGTGTTTGCCGCCCCTCAGCACCAGATGTCCGTAGGGGGTTGCCGCCCGTCCGAACGATCGAAGCGCGGCCGTCGCGATCGATGCCAAGGAAGTCTTGAGGCTGGCGTGCCGAGACCATCGCGTCGACCGCGTTCTGAGTGCTGTTGTCTGTTGAGTTCTTGAAGCCGATAGGCATGCTCAGCCCGCTTGCCATCTGCCGATGGACCTGGCTCTCCGTAGTACGAGCGCCGATGGCTGCCCACGAAACGAGGCCGGCGATGTACTGCGGCACAATCGGGTCGAGGAACTCCGTTCCGGCGTACACGCCCATCTCGGCAATCTCCAGCAGCAGGGAGCGGGCGATGCGCAGGCCGGCCGGAATGTCGAAAGTGTCGTCGAGGGCGGGATCGTAGATCAGCCCCTTCCAGCCGACGGTCGTCCGGGGTTTCTCGAAATAGACCCGCATCACCACCAGAAGTCGGTCGCCGAGCCTGTCAGCCAGGTCCTTGAGTCGCCCCGCGTACTCGAGGGCGGCGCGCGTGTCGTGAATCGAGCACGGCCCGACGATGGCCATGAGCCGGTCGTCTTCGCCGTCGAGGATTCGCTCGACCTGCCGCCTCCCTTCGAGGACACTCTCTTCGACCTCGGAGGTCATCGGGAGCTCGGCAATGAGCTCAGCCGGCGATACGAGTCGCTCGGTACCCCGGACCCGAACGTCTCTTGTCAGTGTCTTCAGCATATCTGTGTGCCCCTTCTTATTAGTCGGTTCAACTTTGAGAATCCCAGCTCAAGCCACATAAGCTAACTTAAACAACAAAAAACCCCACCGCTGCCGGTGGGGTCATGGTGTTTCGGTCCTTTAGTAAGCTGAGCCTACGTCGCGCGCACCCTGTCCTCGCCGGCAGCCTGGGGCTGGGTAAAGTTGAACCAATAGTACGTGGTCGCGGCCAAGGTCAGCTTACACATTACACTCAGCATACGACCCGAGCGTGCTGAATGTCAATACCTCGAACGCCAAGGGATAAGCCGGGCAGGCGTTACTCCTCGGCCACGATCGGGTTCCGCAGGACGCCTATCCCCGACATCTCGACCTCCACGACGTCGCCGGGAGATACAGGCGCCACGCCGGACGGCGTGCCCGTCATGATCACGTCGCCGGGCTCTAGCGTGACCGCTTGACTGATGTAGGAGACGAGCTGGGCCACAGAGAACAGTAGATCGGACGTGTTGGACTGCTGCTTGACCTCGCCGTTGAGCCGCGTCGTAAGGTCGACGTTCGTCGGGTCGAGATCGGTCTCGATCACCGGGCCAAGAGGGCAGAACGTGTCGAAACCCTTCGAGATTAGCATCGACCTGTTCACCAGCTCGGCGTGCTGGAGCGCGCGCTCTGTCATGTCATTCCCGCAGGTGTACCCCAGCACGTAGTCGAGAGCGTCTTCCTCGGAGACGCGTCGGGCCGGCTTGCCGATGACCGGAACGAGCTCGCCCTCATACTCAACCTGCGTGCCTTGCCGCGGGTAGATCACGGGGTCGCCTGGGTTGGTGAGAGTCGTGCGGGGCTTCATGAACAGCATCGGTCGTTCGGGCGTCGCGAAGCCCATCTCCTCAATGTGCGAACGGTAGTTGAGTCCAACGCAGATGATCTTGCCGGGCTCTACGGGAGCAAGTAGCCGCACCTCACTGAGCTTCCCAACCGGGCCTCCAGCGTGGAAACTCCCAAAGGGCGAGCCTACCAACTCGCTCACAAGGTCCCCGTTTTCGAGGGTCCCGTAGCGAGTCTCGCCGTCAGCCTCGAACCTCAGTATCTTCAACGTCTGCCTCCGTTCAGTTTTTCACGGGCGCTTATGGCTCGCCATTTGCTCGGCGTACCACTCTTTCCCGTAAACCTCCTTCTTGTAGTACAACCGGCTCTTCGCGGGGATGATCTTGAGGCTCCGGTCTTCGAGCGGTACCGTCACCTGCGAAAACCCACGCCGTTCGGACTCCCTCAGCGCGATGGCCATCTCCAGGACGGTCCGTCCGTTGTCGCCGCTCGACCTGGGTTCGATGTCCATATCGAGTGCGTCTGTGATCGACTGGATGCTCGCGGCCTGCCGGTCCGACATCGCCTGCCAACCATCCTCACCGAAGGGCCCCCACCCCACCGAGTCCTCAAACACCCCTTCCTGTTCGACCAGGTCTCGCCTGCCTCCTCGCTTTTCTGCACCAGTTGGGCGAAGCAGGCGGAAGCTCTGGTAGTCGCTGACGAACACGCCTTCGCTGCAAACGACCTCGATACCTCGTCTGCCTGACGCTTTGTCGTGGATGAACGCGGTTACCCCGTTGGCGAACCGGATGACGCCACCCAGCCCCTGGTCATGGTCGGAGGACGCGTCGAGGGTGCCCAGAGTTTCGTCAGCGGGCTTGCCGTTGACCCATCCCACAGTCCAGTCGACATCGGCGTCGCCGGCAAAAAGCCGGATCACACTCAGTCCCTGGCATCCACCGCCCGACCCTACCGACCCGTAGTTCGATATGCTCTGTACGTCGCCCAGCTCTCCGCTCTCGATCATCCTCCGCGCCTTCCAAAGCTGCGGGAGGTTGCGGAACATGTCTCCAGCGCCGAACTTCACACCGCGCGATCGGCACTCCTCGACCATGCGGTCGGCCTCTTCGAGCGAAGACGACATTGGTTTCTCACAAAGGACGGCCTTTACTCCGGCGCGAGCGCACGCGACGACCACCTCGGGATTCACGCTGACTGGTAAGACCGGAGCAACGATGTCCAACTGCTCCTTCGCCAACATTTCGTTGTAGTCCTCGTACCCGGCGGTGAGGCCGAACCGCTCGCAGAATAAAGCGAGGTTCTCGGGGTCAGGATCGGCGGCGGCGACGACCTCGGACAGAGGATTGAGCGCGTACGCCCTAGCGTGCTGCGTCCCCTTCCGGCCCGTCCCGATCACGCCAACGCGATATTTGTGTTTGTCTGTCATGTCTGTCTTACCTCTGTGGCCAAGACGCCTTCGGTCGTGTCGAACGGGCGCATTGCAATGCGCCCGTACTCGGATTTCGTCGTTTTCGTACGGTCTGGATTGTACTCGTCTTCGGCCCAGCGACGCGGGTTGTCGGCGATGTACTCACGAATCCGCAGCAGTTCGTTTTCATCCCTGATCACGCGCTCGTAGTAGTTGCGCTGCCACACCTTCGCACCCGGCATCCCCCTCGTTATGTTGATCTGCCTTGTAACGCTTGCCTTGAATCCTGCGACGATCGCACCCAACGATCCCGGTTTCCTGTGTAGGGGCCCCGATGCCGCATCGGGGTGCGCCCGCTCGTCCTGCCCCGCAGCACCGGCGTCCGGAGTCCAAACGATACCGTGAAAATGGTTCGGCATCACCACGAACACGTCGGTATCGATGCCTAGGCGTACTTTCGTGGTGTACCACCATTCGTCTCTTACAATCGTCCCAAACATGTTCAGCCGGATCTTATCGCCCCGAATCTCGCCGAAGAGACTCAAACGTTGGTATGTGCAGATCGTGACGAAGTAGGCCCCATTGCTGGCATAGTCGTGACCTTGCAATCGCGTCGAGCGCCGTTGCGGCAGGTCAGGGATTGTCATGGCGAACTGCTTGAGATTGGGTCGCGTCCCTGTCGAGGCGAAACGGGCGCATTGCAATGCGCCCCTACGTGCGCTCGAACTCGGTCAAGACAAGGCCTCAAACGATACTGGTTTGTTCTCCGTAGGGGCGCACTGCAGTGCGCCCGCCTCTTCGCCCCGTCGCACACGCTATTCAACCCCGACATAGTGCCGAACCAGACGCGGCCAAAGCGTGCCCCGATGATCTCCGCCCTATTCCGCGGCGAATATCGTTGTCTTCGCCGGCACGCGCCGGATGTCCGAATAATCGATCGACTTCGCGACCTCGTGGCCGTCAGTCATCACCGGCGTGGGGCCACGCAGCACGAACTCGGCCACGTCGAAGGCGTTGTAGCAGACGAACGCCTGCGAGAACATCTCGATGGACCGCTCGACGCTTCGGCCGAAGTCCGGGAATAGCACTGGCCCAGTATCGACCTGCATTCGGCGGTGCTCTGTCTGGATGTTCATGGTCTTGATCGGGTACTCCACGACAGCGCGCCGGCCGCTCTCTTCGTCTCGGAGCTCCGTTCGGGCCACCAGCGGCCCACCGGTCAGCGTGGCCTCGACGACCTCTTCATCGCTGTCGAGCTGCCGAGCTTTCGGGTGATAGCGCATCGAAACGCCGAAATCGACGTAGCCATCCTTGATTGTGCGGACGGCCTCGATGTCGCCGCCCGGGTTGCCGGCCAGGCCCAAGGCCACGTGGCCGGCCATCATTTCCGTGCGTGAGAAGACGCCGACGAACTCGCGGTTCGGTTCTTGCCAGAGAATGTCGGACCGATACATCCACTCAGTCCGGCAAGGCGTGATAAGGAAGAATTCCTCGGTCTCGCCGGTCGCGTCATCGATCAGGTCGCACCGCGAGTCGAGCTGTATCCGGACGGTATTGCCCCACGGCATATGTCCTGGCTTCCGGGTATCGGCGCGGTTGAATTCGCCGGTCCAACGGATATACGAATTGCCATAGTCACAGATCTGTTCGTCCACGTGTGCTTCTCCCGGTCTTAGTCTCCGTCGGTCATCATATGGCAGACCGCAGTGCCGCGATGTGCGACGGGCCAGTCCCACAGCACCCACCGATCACCTGAGCTCCTACGCTTTTCCATTCGTGGGCGTACTCTGCAAGCACCTCGGGCGCGTACGGATTGCTCGGATAACCGGCGTGGGGATACGCTCCAATGAAACCCGAGAAGGAATCCTTCAAACGCGGCAAGGCCTTTGAGACACTGGGTGGAAACGAGCAGTGGAACAGTACTCCGTCGATACGATGCCCTTGAAGGGCGGAACCGAGGATCTCGATCGCCGTTCCATCAAAGAGTCTTCCGTCTCCTTCAAGACCCTTGTCAAGACTCCCGACACCAAGAAACAACGGCAGATCGATTCCGGCGCAGGCTTCCGCCGCACCCAAGCAATCACTTACGGAAAACAACGACTCGGCCAGGATGAAATCGACCCCACCATTGGCAAGCAGCCGCGCGCGTTCTGCGTACTCCTGTCCGAGCACGCCCTGGGGAGATA
Organism: Dehalococcoidia bacterium; assembly: GCA_965248605.1. Classification (GTDB taxonomy): domain Bacteria; phylum Chloroflexota; class Dehalococcoidia; order Lucifugimonadales; family CAUZJF01; genus CAUZJF01. Next base: position 2,102,871 of record CBDFJV010000007.1, on the reverse strand, counting down.
TTCCGCCGGCGACGTAGGCGTTGGGATTTACCGCGTCACGGACCGCCAACGCAATGTCGAGTCCCGCCTGGGAATAGTCCCTCCAACGCACGGCCTCACCGATCTTGTTCAGATAACTCGGACCGGTGCTGTAGTTGTTCGCGGTGATGACGTCGGCACCCGCTTTCAGATAGTCCTCATGAATAGCGCGCAATACCTCCGGTGCTTCGAGATTTGCGGTCGCTGACCAGGCGCCGGAATCGCCAACGCCTCGAGCCTCGAGCTCCGTGCCGGTGGCACCGTCGTGCAGAAGCACGTCACCTGAACGAAGTCGATCAAGGATGTTGATTCTCGGATTGACGTTACCTTTACGGACGTCTCTGTCCGGGTCCAAGGGCATCGGTTCAGCGCCTCAGCGTTTGGGAAGCTAGTCGCCTTCGTAGAACCAGTCAGTTGACAGGACCCTGACTTTGTTGCCCCGGTCGTGAGGCGCCAGGCCCAGCTCCTGCACTAACTCGTCGTAGTTGACACCGTAGGTGTCGGTGAGAACGGAGCGGTCGCCGAAGACGCACATCCCGTAGGTGATGACCACCTTGTCATCGAGGAACGCGATCGTCGGCTCGTTGTACCGGAGAGGTCCCGGAGCGCGATGGTAGCGGGTGCGGTCGATGGGTTGCTTGTACTTGCCCACGACGATTCTGGCCGGCTCGTCCGCCTCGATGTAGCTCGTGTCGTCCAGCGACTCGAGATTGCGGTGGTGCATCCACGTCTCGCCCTCGTCCTTGCTGACCGCGCAGGTGAGGCGGTGGCGATAGAGGCCGGTCATGATCTCCCAGCGAGACAGCTGATTCCACACTACGAGCAGGTCGCCGGTCGACGGAATACGCTTGACGTTGCACGGTGACGGATAGCACGCGAGGCCCGTTGGCTTCGGCTCGTTCCACGTCTCGCCGCGATCCGACGAGTACGACTTGAAGAACTGGCCTAGATGCGTCCGCCCCAGCATCATTATCCGGCCATCCTTGAGCTCCACGATCGCCGGCTCCTCAATCGAAAAGGCTCCGCCTTGCCCCTCGTCGAGCATGACAAACGCTTCGTTGCGACTGTGGACCCAGGTTTGTCCCTGGTCGTCGGAGTAGTACGCAAACCCGTAAGCCAGTGAGCCGCGGCCTGAACCCGTGAACTCTTCACCGAAACGCACGATCGCCTTTGGCTTGGCTGCCGATACAGTTGTTTGCAGCACCGCGTACGCCGGCATCAATATGCGCCCGTCGCGCAGCACGATGGTGTTGTCATGGTTGGTGTGAATGTCGGTACCGGGCGGGTTAATGTCGACGCCGTCGGACCATGTCGCACCCTCGTCGGAGGATACGTGGAAGCTGTTGATGCTGGTCCCGTCCGAGTACCGCGTGACGACCAGCGCAAGCGACTCGCCGGGAAGTCGAGTCAACTGGGTTTCAAAGGACGCGGTCAGGTCTTGCCCGCTTTCGAGCTTCAGCGTCTCAGGCGCGCTCCACGTCTGTCCTTCGTCTTCGGAGACGTTCGCGTAGAGCGGTCGGCCATCTTGGTGGCCCTGCCCCCAAACCCACATCAGCCTGCCGCCGTTCAGGACCGCAACGCTCCCGTACGAGGGGCTGATCTTGACCTGGTCGAGCTTGACGATCGAGTTGACGTATTCCGTCATCTTCGCCTCGAAGGCCGGTGTGGTCTATCCATAGAACCAGTCGGTGGAAAGCACGCGAATCTTATTGCCGGTGTCGTGGGGCGCGAGACCCAGTTGCCCCATAAGCTCGTCATAGTCTACGCCGTAGGTATCGGCAATGACCGACTTGTCGCCGAACACGCTCATGCCGTAGGTCACGATGACCTTGTCGTCTTTGAACGCGACCGAGGGATAGTCGAAGCGCAGAGGCCCGGGCGCCTTGTGATACCGCTGACGGTCAACCGGCTGCGTATACTTCCCGACCATCACGATGCCGACGGGGTCAGGCTCAATATAGTCGACGTCGTCCAGAGACTCGAGGTTCTTGTGGTGCTCCCAAGTCTTCCCCTCGTCCCGGCTGATCGCGCAACTCAGCCGGTGGCGGTAGAGACCGATCATGCACTCCCAGCGCGATATCTGGTTCCAGACGACCAGCAGATCGCCAGTCGGCAGGCGCTTGAGCGCGCAGGGCGACGGATAGCAGGCCAGCTCGGTCGGCTGGGGGTTGGTCCAAGTCTCGCCCCGGTCCTCCGAGTAGGTCTGGAAGAAACGTCCCAGCCCGGTGCGGCCCATCATCAAGAGGCGGCCGTCGTTCAGCTCGACGGCCGTCGGCTCGCCGAACGAGTAGCTGCCCTCGGCACCCTGGTCCAGCGCGACGAAGGCCTGGTTACTGCTCTGGCCCCACGTTTCGCCCTCGTCGTCTGAGTAGTAGACGTAGCTGAACCTGACCGCGCCCGCGGTTGCGTTTGAGAACTCCTGGCCGAACCGCGTCGCTCGCTTGGGGTTGGACAGCGGCGTCGGCCCGAGGCTCCCGTAGACGGGTACGACGATGCGCCCATCGTTCAGGACCAGGCTGCGGTCGTTCGACGCGTGGACAGACCTGCCCTGCGGGCTGAGGCGCTGAGGCGCCGTCCAGGTGGCGCCTTCGTCCTCCGACTTCGAGAAGCTCACGCCGGTGTCTTCCCCACTCGACGAGCTCCTCTGGACTAGCGCGAGCGCGCCGGACTTCAGCCTGAGCAGGTTCGTGTCCATTACCCCGAGCAGTGGCGAGCCGTCGGCGAGCTTCAACGTCGTGGCCTCACCCCAGGTCTCGCCATCATCGTCCGAGTAGTTTGCCTTGAACGGCAGGAGCGGATCGCCCTGCCCGGAACCCCAGGCCCACATGAGACGACCCTCGTTCAGCGGGATAACGTCGCCGTATCGCTGGGATATCTTGTCCCAGTTGACTACCGCGTTGACGTATTCCGTCATTCCGTCTCCTTCGCCTCAGGCTGTCCCGCTACTGTTGTCCTTCGTAGAACCAGTCGGTCGACATCACCCTGACCTTGTTCGCTCGGTCGTATGGCGCGATGCCGAATTCTTCCATAAGCTTGTCGTAGTCCATCCCGTATGTGTCCGCGATCACAGATTTGTCGCCCCAGACGCACATGCTGTGAGTGATGACGACCTTGTCGTCGATGAAGCAGATAGTCGGCTCGTTGTAGCGCAACGGGGCCGGCGCTCGATGGTATCGCTGGCGGTCGATCGGCTGACGGTACCCGCCATCCAGTCCTACCTCGATAGCACCGGGCTCTACGTACGCGGTGTCGTCCAAGGACTCGAGGTTCCTGTGGTGCTCCCACGTTACCCCTTCGTCCTTGCTCACCGCGCACGTCAAACGATGTCTGTAGAGGCCTATCATGTACTCCCACGTGGAGGTCTGGTTCCATATGACCAGCAGGTCCCCGGTGCTCGGAATGCGTTTGACGTTGCAGGGCGACGGGACCAGCGTCAGGCCTGTCGGCTCCGGCTGCGTCCAGGTCTCGCCGCGATCGTCCGAGTACGATCGGAAGTGCTGCCCGAGGTACGTACGGCCTATCATTAGCACCCGCCCGTCCTTCAGTTCAACAACCGCCGGCTCCTCCATCGAGTAGCTGCCGGCTGCGCCGTTTTCGAGCATGACGAAGGTCTCGTTCCGGCTCCGCTCCCACGTCTCACCTTCGTCGTCCGAGTAGTAGACGTAGCTATACCGCAGGTGGCAAGCGATGTTGGCCCCGAAGTAGTCCTCGCTGAACCGTTTCAGGCGCTTGGGCTTCGGCAGCAGCGAAGTCGACGCTATATGGGAGTAGACCGGCACGAGCACCCGACCGTCGCTCAACACTGCACTGGCGTCGTGGGCCGCGTTGGCGTAGGTGCCCGGCGGGTTGATAGGAGCGCCGTCCGACCACGTTTCGCCTTCGTCCCGAGACACATGGAAGCGTTGCTGGCCGGGGGCGATCTCCTGAATCAATCCCAGCGCACCACTGGCCATCCTCACGAGATGAACGGCCATCAGTCCCGGCACAGTCGAGCCGTCGGCCGTCTTGAGTGGCACGGCGTCGTCCCAGGTCTCGCCCTGGTCGTGTGAATAAGTAGCTTGAAGACGGTCTTCCGGGCGGCCGCGACCCTCTCCCCAAACCCACATGAGCCTGCCGTCGGTAAGGGGCATCACACTCCCGTAGGCCGGGCTGAGCCGAACCTTGTCGAGGGAAATAACTGAATTGACGTACTCAGTCATAGTCGGGCTTCACCTAGGAGCGAGGGTACTGGACTCGCTGCGGCCACAAAGGATACTAGCATCGGGCCTAAGAAGCGAGCGATTGTGCGCCCCTCGCGCAGCGGCTACCATACGGTCGCCTGAACCCCTCTCGAACCTGCCAGAAACAGGAGGCAACGAATGACGGACGAGCTCAAGGTCATGGCCATCAGCGCCCACGCAGCCGACTTCTGCTCGCGGAGCGGCGGCACACTGATCAAGTACGTGAAGGCCGGCGCCAAGGTCAGGGTCCTGTGGATGACCCAGGGGGAGACTGAGGAGAGCCAACACCTCTACCAACAGCAGCTAGGCATTTCGGTCGATGAGGTGCGAAAGGTCAGGGAGCGAGAAGCCTTCGCGGCGGCCGAGGTAATCGGCGCCGAGGGCAGGATGTTCGCTTTCGGCGACAACCCGTTGCGAATGACTCCCGATCGAATCGACATGGTCGCTCAGGAGATCTCCGACTTCAATCCGAGCGTAATCCTCACCCACTGGCACGACGAGCGGACCCATCCCACGCACCACATCACATCTATGAGCGCCGTTAAGGCAGCACGGCTGGCTCAGCGGTCCAAGATGGACATTCGGTTCTTCGAGCCCCACCTCGGCCAGGCCGGGCGGCTCGGTTTCGCTCCCGACCACTACGTCAATATCACCGACGTATACGAGCAGAAGATGGAGGCTCTGCGCAAACTTGCCGCTCAGCCAGACCTGCCCTCCAACTACACTATCTGCAACCAGTGGCGGGGACTTGAGTGCGGAGGCAAGCTCTTCGGCGTGGAATATGCCGAAGGGTTCGTCCGGTACGTACGGGACCGTCCGGTGATCGACGACCTGGCGTAGGCGCTCTCGTTGAAGACCCTACCCGACTACCTCGCGCCCGGACTAGATATCGTGTTCGTCGGGATCAACCCCGGCGCCTACTCCGCGGAGATCGGGCACTACTTCGCCACGCCGGCCAACCGGTTCTGGCGCGCCATTAACGACTCGGGCCTCCTGAGCAAGCCATTGAGCGCCGAGACCGACTATAAAATGTTGGACCAGGGAATCGGCCTTACCGACGTCGTCAAGCGTCCATCGAATAGCGCTTCGAAGCTTCGCGCGGCCGACTATCGCCAGTGGGCTCCGGAGCTCAAAGTCAAGCTCGTGCGGTTCGCGCCCCTCATAGTCTGCTTCCACGGCGTGACTGCGTACCGCAACTACCTGAAGTACGGCGGCGGGCTGGACATCAGGCCGGAGCTAGGGAGGCAACCTCAAGGCGTCGGAACCTCCGTCGTTTTCGTCGTGCCGAACCCCAGTCCGGCCAACGCGAGCTACTCTCTCGAAACGTTGATCGGGTGGTACACACGCCTCAAAGAGCTGCGAGACGAGCTCAAGAGCAGTGGCTGACACCGTCCGTGCCTTCGTCGCTATCGAGCTCCCTGAACACGTCCGGCGGGCCCTTGCCGAGCTGACCGAGGTACTCGGTGCGACCGGCATCAGTACTCTGCGTCTGGTCCGGCCAGAGGGCATCCACCTGACACTCAAGTTCCTCGGCAACGTCCCAGCAGGCCAGGTCGAGCGGATCGCCGCCGAGGTCTCCCGTTCGGCCGCGCCACATTCCCCCTTCGATCTAGCCCTTGCCGGCGTGGGGGTATTCCCGAATCGCAGGGCGCCGCGAGTGTTGTGGGCTGGAGTAGATGGCGACCTGGACGCGCTCAACGGACTGCAATCTGACGTCGAAGACTCCCTCGAGACGCTCGGCTTGCCACGCGATAAGCGGGAGTTCAACCCTCACCTGACCCTCGCCCGCCTGGGAGACGGCGCATCGCGCGAAGACCGCGACCGCGCCGCCGAAGTCCTCTTTGAGGCCGGGTTCGGACCCGTTACACTTCGCGCCAACTCGGTCAGTCTGATCGAGTCGGTCCTTCGCCCTCAAGGCGCTGAGTACCGGCGTTTGGCGAAAGCGCTGCTGTCCGGGTCTCACACTCGACCTATCGGGGCATAGCGGCGTCCAAGTGCAGCACGTGTGGTAGAATTATCGGCAGCGACCCCGTTGGATCGGGGTCTCGTTATGTGAAATTCCACGTCCGTACGTCGGGCGTCTGTCGGGAAGGTAGGATTATGGCGGAGACTTTAACACTTCGACTCACGAAGCGAGCCGTTATCGGCAAAAAGGTAAAGCAGCTGCGCCGCGGTGGTGCCGTACCGGTGCACCTGTACGGAGGTAGTCAGGAGCCCCTGCCCTTGCAGGTCGAGACCGGGGTGCTTCGGCGACTACTGCCGCGCGCAGGCATGAACATACCGATCTCGATCGAGGTCGATGGGAGCGATGGCAAGAACATCTGCTTCGTCCGCGAAGTACAGCGTCATCCCTTGACGGAGGACGTGCTCCACGTAGACTTTCTGCGGGTCGACGTATCCCAGACGATGACGGCTGAGGTACCTATCTTGCTGGCCGGAGAATCTCCCGCTGTGATCAACATGGGGGGCACGCTGTTCCAGACGCTTACGACCGCGACGGTCGAGGCCCTTCCCATGAACATACCCGCTTCATTCACCCTGGACGTGTCCGATCTTGACGACTTCGAAAAGGCCGTGCGTATCGGCGATCTTGAGATCGGCGCAGACGTCACGGTGCTTCAAGAGTCGGACGATATGGTCGCCCGCGTACTGCCGCCGCGACTAGAGGAAGAGGAAGAGGAAGCAGAGGAAGAGGAGATCGAGGGCGAAGAGGGCGTCGAGGGCGAGGAAGGTGCGGAGGAAGGCGCCGAAGCTCCTTCAGCCGAGGCTTACGGGCAGTCCGGCCAGCGGTCTTGACTTAGACGCCGCTAACGGCCTGATCGGAAAACACGTAGGGGCGGGTCTGAGACCCGCCCCTACTCTATTCAGCTACAATCGATACCGTTTCACAGGTTGGCCCGGATGCGGGCCGCCACCTCCCCTTCCAGCTCGGTGGTTATCCTGACGCGTCGAAGAAGGCTCTCGTCCCGGCTCTCTAACGGCGCGATATGCGGCGGGCCTTCACCCCAGTCGCTCCCTCTTCGTCGGGGTACCACGTGCATGTGGAAGTGAGGCACTTCCTGCAAGCTGACCACGCCGTTGTTCTGGTACAGCGTAAGCCCATCTGGGTCGTAGGTTGCGACCAGAGCATCCGCCACTCGCCTGACTCCGTCCATCACGGCCGCGAGCTCTTCGTCGGTTAGGTCCAGGAGGGTCGGCGCATGACGACGCGGAATGACCAGCACCTGTCCCTCCTCGAACTGGTTCCAGTTCACTAGAGTCAGGGTTAGGTCGGTCTCTTCGACGATTCCTTTCGCCATGCGCCCCTCGATCACCTCGCAAAAAGCGCATGGGTCTCCTTTTGGCAATTCGATGGGCATCGGCGTACTTCGCTCCTGGGACTGTCTGCGCGGCGCGCCCTAAAGGGCCAGGCTGGGCGTCTGTTTTCGCCTAGCTCCCGAAAAAGTCAGGGATTCTCCGTTTGACGATGTCCTCGGCCTTATCGCGGTTGACATTAAGGTCAGGGTTTCGCCGTTCGAGAATGTATTCAACACTGTCGCGGATGTCACCGTCGAACTCTCTGGTTGTCAAGATGTAAAGACGCTCTTCGCGTATCGCCTCGACCACCATTTCCGCGACATCCCGTGGCGGCAAGCCGCTCTCGAACAATGCCTTCAGCTGGTTGTATTGGTCTGGATTCTCAGCGGGGTCCAAGCCGCGGGCCGGTTGTAGGTTGGTAGGGCGGTTCCGAGCCGCGTCAAAGATTCTGGTACTGACGAATCCCGGACAAAGCACCGATACCTTGACCTTGGAGTTCATCGCTCCGAGCTGTAAATAGAGGCTTTCTGAAACGCTGACTACGGCGTGTTTGGAAGCCCCATAGATGCCACCGCCGATCGCCAACCCAGCGATGGATGCAGTGTTGACGACATGTCCTTCCTCATCCTGCCCAATCATGATCGGAAGGAAGGCTGCTATCCCATGGACGACGCCCCAGAAATTGACCCCGAAGATCCACTCCCAATCGTTTTTTTCGGACTCCCAGATCAGTGGTGCCTCCCCTACCACTCCGGCGTTATTACAGAGGATGTGCACTTTGCCGTAGGTTTCTAGCGTCCGGCGGCAAAGCTCTCCAACTGAATCGGCTTTAGAAACGTCTGTCACCACCCCGAGCACATCCAAGGCCTGACTCTTAAGGTCTTGGACGGCCTCGTTGAGTGTGGCTTCTTCTACGTCCGCCAGACACATCCTTCGTCTTAGCTTTGAAAACGCTGCCTTTTGCCGATTTCATACCTGATCGAGCTACAACCAAGATTCTCATAGTTGCTCATAGATTATCTTACCGTCCCATACAATCCCGACTATAATGTGGGGCAAAATGGGGGGTGAAATGACCGAGAATCGCAAGGCTCGTCCGTTGACTGCGGCGCGAGTGAGAACGGAGAAGCGGCCTGGCCGATACCAGGACGGTCAGGGGCTTTACCTTCAGGTGGACCCGTCCGGCGCTCGCAGGTGGCTTCAGCGTGTTGTGATACGCGGCAAGCGGACTGATCTCGGACTTGGCGGGTGGCCTCTTGTGTCCCTGAGCGCTGCGCGTGAGAAGGCGATGGAGAACCGCAGAATCGCTCGTGTGGGTGGCGACCCTCGGACAGAGAAGCGAGATGTACCGACCTTTGCTGAGGCTGCCGCTGAGGTTATCAAGCTCAACCTCCCCACATGGAAGAACACCAAGCATGCGGCCCAGTGGGGTTCTACTCTCAGGACATACGTCTTTCCACACTTTGGCTCCAGATTGGTAACCGAGGTGTCGGGTTCGGATGTTATGAAGGCTCTAACCCTGATATGGACCGCCAAGCCAGAGACAGCGCGGCGAGTGCGCCAGCGCATAAGCGCGGTGATGAAGTGGGCCATCGCCAACAACTACAGGCTGGATAATCCAGCTGGCGACGCCATCGAGGCCGTGCTTCCCAAGACTTCGCGGACCCAGGCGCACCACAAGGCTCTACACTATGCGGCTGTACCCGCGGCGATGAGGGCTGTGCAGGCCGCCAAAGTCACAGAATCCTCAAAACTGTGCCTGGCGTTCCAGGTGTTGACAGCCAGCAGACCAGGCGAAGCTCGACATGCTCGGTGGTCAGAGGTAGATATAGGCGCCAGGACATGGACTATCCCGTCCACGCGCATGAAGGCCGACCGCGAGCATCGCGTTCCGCTGTCGGAGCGGGCTATGGCGATACTGGCCGATGCGAGGCGTCTCGATGATGGGAGTGGTCTCGTTTTCCCGTCGCGGTCGGGCAGACCACTGAGCGACATGACCCACCGCAAGCTGCTGAGGACGCTGGACATAGACTGTGTTCCGCACGGTTTCCGGTCGAGCTTTCGAGACTGGGCGGCTGAGAAGACAGACGCACCGCACGCAGTCATGGAGGCGGCGCTAGCACACGTAGTTGGGGACTCTACCGAAGCCGCGTACTTCCGCTCTGACCTGTTCGAGAGGCGGAGGACGCTCATGGATCAGTGGGCGGAGTACCTGGCTGAGAGCGAGTAGGTGTAAGCCCGAATCCACCGAAGGACGTCCTTGGGGACAGCCCTTGAAGAAGCCAGCGGGTGCTCCTCTGAATCTGGGATAATGGTTTTGGAACAGAAACCCGCCCGGAAACAAGGAGCACCCAATAGATGCTGCCACAGAACAAACCCGACCGTATCCGCATCGTCTTTGACGACCATCGCCTGGTGGCCAATGCCGGCCTGCTCCTGCCGGCCACCCTAGCCCGGCACCTGGGCCTGCGGGAACTCGTCGACCATCACCTTGACCTCGGCGGAGCGCCGGGACGGGCGAACACTGGGGACAAGATGCTGACGCTGGTCGCTTCCGCGCTGGCAGGCGGCGACTGCATCGACGACGCCGATGCGCTGCGCGCTGGTGGGACGGTCGGTGTTCTAGGCTGCGTGGTCAAGGCGCCATCCACCCTGGGGACCTTCCTGCGCAGCTTCCGGTGGGGGCATGTCCGTCAACTCGACCGCGTGAGCCGCCAGTTATTGGCCCGGGCCTGGGCCGCTGGGGCCGGACCCGGCGACTCGCCCCTGACCATCGACCTGGACTCGACCATCTGCGAGACCTATGGACTGGCCAAGGAGGGAGCGCGCCACCACGGCTATACCGGCGCCCGCGGCTATCACCCGCTGCTGGCCATTGCCGCCGGCACCGGCGAGGTGCTGATGTCCCGGCTGCGCGAGGGCCGGGCCAACACCGCCCGTGGCGCCGCCCACTTCCTGCGTGAGACGGTGGGGCGGGTGCGCTACGGCGGGGCCAGGGGACAACTCACGGTGCGGGCCGACAGCGGCTTCTACGCCCACACTGTCGTTGCCGCCTGCCGGGAAATGGATGTCCGCTTCTCTATCACCATCCGCCAGCGCGCCAGCCTGCGGGACCTGATCGAGGCGATACCAGAGGAGGACTGGACTCCCATTCCCTACTGGACGGACGGCGCCGCCGATGTCGCCGAGACGACTTACACCCCGTTCCAGACCAAGCCGGACGCCGCGCCGGTGCGGCTCATTGTCCGGCGGGTGAAGCCGACGCCCGGTTCCCAGCTCGCCCTCTTCGCCAGATACAGCTATCACGCCTTCATCACCGACCGCGATGGGGAGACGCTGGAACTGGAGGCCGATCATCGCCGCCACGCCGAGGTCGAGAACGCCATACGCGACCTCAAGTACGGCGTCGGGCTGAACCACATGCCGTCGGCGCGCTTCGCCGCCAACGGCGCCTGGCTGGCGGTCCAGGTGATGGCGCATAACCTGGCCCGCTGGACGGCGCGGATTGGTCTGGGCGAGCGGACCGTGATCACCAAGACCCTCAGGCGGCGGGTCTTCGCTCTGGTGGGACGGATCACCCGCTCGGCGCGCCGCCTCACTTTGCATCTCCCCCGGCGCTGGCCTTGGGAAACCCAGTTCAGTCGCGCCTTGGCCCGGCTGCAAGCCATTCCGTTCCCGGCCTGACAGCCAGCCTGCAACTGACCCAACGTCCCCGCAATCTCGCGCCACCCCGGTCGCGAGAGTCCCCTGCTGCGTATCCTCTCGCCTTCCCGCGCATCGCAACTCCCGCATAGGGCCTTAGGGGCCCTGTGCGGCGACTGAAGACCGGCCGCCGGCCTCCCATCTACCCCAAGACCCCAGGCCATCTCCCCTGTAGCTCCCTCACCCACCCCCTTCCGCTGCCCTCACGCCGTCCATCGGTGTCCTTCGGTGGATTCGGGGTAAGCCTTGGGGGAAGATGCCGCCATCGAGGCCGCGTATCATGCGCCAGCGGGAGTTAGCGGTGCCAAGGACGTTGCCGATTCTACAAACATGGGCATGACGGCTATGAAGCCGTTATATTGGGTCCTCTCGAAAGCCCTATATGCCTAGGTGTCAAATTACTACTAAAGCCCTGCCAATTCTGCGCTCAATAGGCAAGTAGGAACCGGCAATTCGAAGGACAGCGGGGCAAACGTCCGTCGGCCAAGCTAATCCGGTGCGTGCTGCTCTCTCAAACGAGTCAATTCGTCGCGCATCGACTGGACCTCCTCGATCAGAGAAGCGATGGCGGCCGAACTATGGTCTTCCTTCCTCGTCATGATGGATGCGAGATTACCACTCCCAGATGCGGACTTCACCGGCGGCGCCAAGACCGCCGTTTGCCCCATCACCACTCGTTGGGTGGGCCTGACCGCCGCCGCCACCCCCACCTCCACCGGGCCCACCACCGGCAGCTCCAGTAAATGGACCCGGCCCAGTAATATCTTCGCCTTGACCGCCACCGCCGCCACCACCAGCCCCCTCGGTCGTGCCACTCCCTGTAACCGGCCCGGTCGTTCCAGTACCTCCTGCACCGCCGGCCACGGTAGGCCCAGACGCACCGCCGCCGGCGCCACCAGCGTAGAGTCCGACTCCACTTAGACCGGCACCGCCGCCACCACCACTACCTGCAGCTGTAGTGCCCCCTGCGGCGCCTGCGGGGCCGGCAAAGGCATTTCCAGCCGCTGCACCGCCAAGCCCCCTAACTCCTGTAACCTGGAGCTCTGTAGGTAGCGCGTTAGCACCTATGCCAAATGTCGAGTTTCCGCCATTTCCACCCGCCGTAGCCGCTCCCCCGACAGAGCCGAGCCCTCTTGTACCACCAGCTCCAACAACTACAGTGACGGCGCCGTGCAGAAGCGTGAAGTATGGCGAGCCACTGTTGGCACGGCCACCGCCAGTTCCACCGCTGCCTCCGTTCGATCCTCTACTTCTGTCTGCGCCTCCGCCGCCGCCGCCACCGCCGCCAATACATTCTGCGAACGCAAAGCGCGAGTTCACCTGGGGTGTCCAGGTGTGTGTGCCAACAGTCGTGAAGCGCGTTTTTCTAACCGCCCTCGCATCAATGCGCCGCTTCACTAGCGCCGGCGTCACGTACCTCTCAGAGTCTGTTCCCGCGTCCGCCTCGGCCTGGGTAGCCTTTTCGACCAGACCAGCCCTTGTCGTAGTGGCAGTGCGCGAAGCCAGACTCGCAGGCGTCACGACTCGCTCCGTGTCGGCGCCCGCCTGCGCCTCGGCATCGGTTGCCAGCTCGACCTTGCCCTTGGCGGTCGTTGTAGCGTCCGGGACGGTGGCGTCGAGCCCCCGATCCCCGGTGTCGCCCTTGTCGCCCTTCGGCCCCTGCACCTCATAGAGCTTCCAGTCAGCGTTGGCGGTGTCGGTCACTGGATCGACGTCGGTGGTGTCGGCCACTGAGACGTACGGCTTGCCGTCGCTGCCGAACACCAGAGCCGGGTGGACGTATGAGACCGTTGAGTCCCACTCCAATAGGCCGTGTGTGTTGACCTCCACACCGAGCCCAGATAGCTCCCGAATGATCTGGTTGAAGTGCTCTCGCTTGGGCAGGTTGCCGCCGGCCTGCGAGTAAGTGGCGTCCCATCCGCTCGAACGCGTCACTCCCCCGTCTTCGGGGTCCTGAACGTCGCCTGCGGCGGCCCATTTCTCTATCTTCAGTGCATCTGAATCTCTAGCCATTATTCGCTCCTGAAACTAACGTCGTCCCAATAGACCACATGTGCCGCAGACCGATCAGAGATCCTCAGTGCCAGCCGGACAACCTCGCAGCTGGCCGTGGGCGTGACCGTCGCGTCGAGATACTCCCAGGTATCGAACGCGGACGGGCTCTCCGATTCGTTGCTCTGCGGTGTCAAATTGCCTCCGGCGTCCTCGTCCCCACAGACCAAGTCGAGGTAGACGTCAGACAGGTCCAGGCCGTCAGAGGTACCCGAGTCGACATAGACCCACGCGCCGAACTTGAGCTGAGTCAGGGGCATGAGATCGGCGTACAGCAGGTCGTAGCTTGGGTAGACATCGGCCCCGTCGTCCGAGTCGCTGTCTTGCTCGACCGTTATCTTCCAGCTGTAATCGCCGGAGTGGGCCTGTGCGTCACTCCGTTCGTACGCGGACACGTTCGTCTCCTGAGCGGCTTGGCCGGCCACGACCGGGGGTTCGGCCCCTTCGCAGTCGCCGCCCACCACGTACTCCCAGATCGTCGACAAGGAGACGCCAGCGGGAGACGGCAGGCCTCCGACCGCATCGAGCGCGGCGAGGACGTTCCGGTCATCTCGACTCCGGTAGGGACTGTGGACCGTCGCCGTCATGTCTCCGTGATCTTCGTACTGTGTACCGGGGAAAACGCGGCTGGCCGCAGTCTCAAGCCGAGACACGCTGGCGTCTGCGATCAGGACCTGGGCCCGCATGTGCAGCAGGCTGCGGTAGTAGACATCGCCCACAGGAACGCGCGGCGACAGCGCCTCGTTCACCGTGGCGAACGGCCCCTGATCGAAGCCGACGCCACCACTCCCATCGAAGCCGAAGAACTCGAAGTTGCCCAGGCTGGTCGCAGGGCGCGATATGTCCAGACGCTCCCCAATACAGTCCAGCCAGAAGCCGTCAGCCGTCTCGATCTGGAGGCGTTCCTCAATGTCTGCCAGCGGCCCGATTGCGTGCTCGTCCAACACGCCCAAGAGCGCATCCGTCAGAGCCCGCATGCGCGGCGCCCGGCGCCACTGCTGAATCAGAAGCTCCCTGTTGGCGGTCAGATTGATCCGGTTCGCGAAGTCGCTCATGATGTCGTGATCGTAATGTCGCCCGTCGCGACGGTCAGCCGCTCGGTCAACTCGATGTCGTCCTGATTGGTGACGGAGCCCTGGACCGTATCGACGGTATCCAGCCCCAGCTCGTCAGCCGTATCGCCAGTCACCGCGCCGGACACCACAATGGGGTTGCCGTCGGCATCCAGGGGAATGGTGATGACGAACCCTCCATCCACATAGGCCACCTCTACCTGGTCCAGGTCTGTCTCGGAGGCTCCCCGCAGCGCGCCCTTGACCACCGTGGCCACGTCGTCGTAGCTCGCCACGGCGCCGAAGTCCAGACCGGATGCAGTCGCACCGTGCAGCGTGATCGTGCCGCTCCTGATGGCATCCACACCGTTGACGATGGTTGCGGTGTCCAGGCCCAGCTCATCGGACTCGCTTCCCGTGAACGCCGCGCTGACGCTGGTAGCTGCCCCATCGGAGTCCAGGGGCAACGTCACCACGAACGCCGCGCCGTCGTGGGTGACCTCCACATTGTCCAGGTCCGTGGAGCTGGTAGCCCGGAGCGCCGTCTGGAGCGTGGAAGCCACGCCGTCGAGGTCGGTGTCCGAGGAGAAGTCGAGGCCGGTCACGGTCTGGCTCAGGAAGGTGACGGTACCGGCGGTGACGGCCTGGAGGGTTGTCAGAGTACTGTGATTCCCCCCGGTCAGCACGGTGGCCCTACCGTGGAACGTATCCAGCGACGCCACAGTACCGCTGCCCCTGAGCAACGTGCCAGCCTTGCGCCCGACACCGAGGTTCACGGTGTGTCCCGGCACTAACAGCACGTCGGCAAGGAGCCGCTGTGCTGTCAGGCGCTCCCCAAGGGCCAGCCCTATCACATGGTCTACCACCCGCATGACGATCCGGCTCGTGCCGTCCGAAGGAAAGCCTGCCACCAGCGTCAGGGCCAGCTTGACTTTGATTGGGACTGGAGTGACACGGGACAGTCGAATGGGCACGCTCCAGCCTCTGGCATGGGGCACGTCAACGCTGGTTTCTCCGCTGGTGCCCGTTCCTACTGGCTTTGACCGGGCTATCGCCGCTGCGACAGCTTCGTCCGTGCCACCGTCTACAACCAGGCAGATCGAGTAAGCGCCAATGGTCTTGCCCTGCTCGGTCACCTCGGCGGCGGTGGCGTTCTCACGGATTAGTGCATCGGTTACACCCTCGACGCTAAGCACTGCGGCCAGTATCGCCTCAGCCGAGCCCCTGGCGTTCCTCGCGGTGAGTCTGCCGTAACGGACCCGGTACTCGTCGTCGCTCTCTCCCTGCAGGCGTGGGATGCCCAGCAGCGATCCCAGGTCGTCGAGTTGGACTCCCAGCGCACGGCTGCGCGCCATGCCGTTGCCCACCGCAACCAGCGCCTCGTCCGCCTCCGTCAGCGTCAAGGCCAGGGTTCCAACCAACTGGCCCGCTGGCGTCTCCGGGGCCAGATCAATGTCCTGGCCCAACGCAGACTGGAACGCCGCCTCCAGCGCGTCGATGTAGCCCTGGAGCGTCGTGGGCTCTATTCCCTGCGCCGTCACCCGTGCCATTACAACACCTCCGCGACCGTCACCTGGCCGTGGACCGTACTCACGCGGAGCTCCAGCGACAGTCTCCGGGTGAGGGGATCAAGGACGGCTCGAACGACAGCTACATCCGTAACGTCCTCTACTCCGAGCACTTCGGCGGCGATGAGCTGTGCGGCGAGTTCGGGACTACTGCCTCCAGCGAACAGGCCATCGAAGTATGGGATCCCCTGGTCCGAGTCAAGAAACCACTCGTTCAAAGTGAAGCGTAGATGCTGAATTACCCGCTGTCTGGTGGCCTCAAGGCCATCCACCACAGCGAATCCGTCAAGGAGATCGTCTACCGCCGAGATGGTGCGCATCACACGATACTCTCTGGCTCTTCGTCCGTACCAACGGTCTTGAACGTCACGTCCTGCGCCTCTATAGCGAGCGTGCCGGTCGTCCTAATATGAACGCCGTCCGACTCAATGGCGATCATGTGCTCAAGTTCCCCCTGAGTAGGCCCGAACCCAGGAATGGCGAAGGCGTCCTTCTCACTGAAGAACCCGATTGTGTCCGGGGCCGCCACGCCAAGCGTCTTCTTCCATTTAGCCAAACCCCGCTGGGAGTAAACCAGCAGCACAGAGTCCCCAGACTCCAGAGGAAATGTGAAGGCCGATCTGCCTCCCGACGGGAACAATACGGGGACGTTGTGGATGGCCTCTCGCTCGATCTCCTCTTTCTTAGTGGTGACAATATTGAGCGCTCCCTTCACCACCGCCCGTTGGGTCTCCGCGTCGTAGGACTCCACTATCCCAGGCATACAGGTGTACAGGTCCTTGAGCGACTGGCGGATGGCAAAACGGATAGCCTGAGCCAGGTTCGAGTAGTCCGTTTCGTGGTTCATGCTGGTCACGACACCACCCCCACCAGTGCAGGGGAATCGGTCTTCGCTCCCTCGATCTCCGTCACGAACTCCCTGTGGGTGAAGTGCATCACGCCGCCCACCTCATAGGCAGTAACCTTGTGGGGTTCCAGAAGGTCCTTGAGCGCCGACTTCGCCGAGCCGTTGTAGAAGAACCCGTCCTCAAGCTCCTCGTCGGGAACGGCATTGTCGGACTCGATGCGTAGGCCCATGGCGTCGACTATCCGGCGCACCAACGCCCGCAACTTGACAGGCCCCACGAAGCTGATGGAGACCAGGGTGCCGGTCGTGGCTGAGTCGGAACGGCCCAGCACGATGGTCGTCACGCGGTCTACCCCAGTGCGTTCGTGGAGAACGCGCCGTATCTCCCCGTCGAAGATCGGTGCAGAGTTAGTAATATCCCCGTACCCAGCCTTCACCCGCACGATCTGCCCTGGCTCGGCAATGTGCGAGGCCGACGCCTTGGCCAGGTTCCATATCTTGACCGTGGACGGCGACGATGACGACTGATCGTCTATGTGCAGGTCGAGGGTGATACGAAGCTCCTCGACGATGAGCACAGAGCGGTCTGCGTCCTCGATCTCGACGCTTATCTGGCGTAGGTACTGCCTCATGCTCATAGCGCCCAGCTCACCTGCTCGATTTCGGACGGCTCAAGGTAGGCCAGCCCGTGGGTCTGCCCCCACGCCTCCCGGCCTATCGGCACCCCGTAGCGCTCCAAGGGGACGGTCACCAGGTCGCCGGCGAAGCCAGGAGCCTCAATCAGCCTCCTACCCATAGACACCTGCCGTCCCAGCGCTATCGGCTCCTCTCTCCTGGTGTAGAGCGACAGGTACCATGCTTCGGAGAGCGGCTGCCACCAGGCGCGGAGGATGACCGGCTGGTTGCCCAGCGTCACCCGCATTCGCTGTCTCGCATCCGGTGTCAGTGGTATCGCCTGCATCAGCCGCTCCCGAAGAACCTAACTACGGCTTTGAAAGCGTCGACTTTCCAACCACCGATCAATTGAGGTTATGGACGACGCATTGCCCCTGTCATCCTCCTCCGAACGGCTTTGAAAGCGTCGACTTTCCAACCACCGATCGATTGAGGTTATGGACGGCGCGTTGACCAAGCCCCTTTCAACCTCCTCCGACCTATCCTCGGCGGGGCCTATCCGCACTGGAGGAGGCCGCTGGCCACGCTCCAATAACCGGAACTGCACCTCCTCAAGCTCCATCTCGAAGCGGAGCGCCCGTCCCGTGGTTCTATCAACCGGAGCCTTGAGCGAGGTAATCAGCATCGACGGGTAGACGCCCAGCAGTGTGACCACCAGGAACGGCTCCCTCGATTCGATCAACCGGGTGAGTTGAAGCCACGCATCAATACTGCGAGACGGGTTGCCCCGCCTCCCTTCAGGAGCCAGCAGGTCCGAGACCCAGCCCGCCAGCTTCAGCGTACGCGGCTGTACAACCGCGTGGTCCACGAGCGACCCGCCCGTCTCGACGGGATACGAGGTCTTGCTGAGCCTGACGGCGTGCTCCTCGGAGAGGAACCCGTCAGAAATGGCAGCAAGGGGCTGTGCCGACCTGGACAGGACGCTCGACAGCCCAGGACTCCCGTGCAGGAGCACGAAATTTTGGCCCTGTATCACGCTAGCCGCCATCAGCGCTCCACCGGCCCGTCGTGGTCGTAGGCGACGTTCCGAATCTGGTCTTGAATCGCCTCGCCTAGCTCCTGGGCGATCCCCTTGGCGTCCGTCGCCTGGGTCTGAATCACGATGGGCTCTGTGATGTTGATGTTTACCGTCCGTTTGGTCACCAAGGACCTGTACATCTGGCCGTAATAGTGCGGCGCTTGCGGCAAAGCGGCGGGGCCGAGCCGGAACCCTTCGAGCATCTGGGCGATGGCGTTGGAAGCCCCTACTGGCAGCACCATCTCCCCGCCGTGGACAATGGCGGGCACCGGTCTACCCAGCGGACCAGGGACGACCCCTCCTGCGGCCCCGGTAAACACCTTGCCCACCTTGCCTGCAATCCCCGTGAATACCTCAATAGCAGCCCCAAGACCTGGTATGTCCCTTATGGCGTCCGCCACCATTCCGGGGATGTCCTTGAGGATGCCCACCACCCTGCCGGGCAGCTCGCGCACAAAATCAATGATGGCCTCGATCCAGCCACGAACCACGTCGTTGACACGAGACCAGATGCCTCCGACGATCTCGACGATCCTGCTCCAGTTCTTGGCGATCAACAGCGGGACGGCGATGAACGGCGCGACGACTGCCAACGCGGCCAGGACGTAGTTGCCGAAACGGTCGAGGAAGTTCCTAACGACTCTCTTCACGGTGTCCCAATGCTTGACCAGCAGCACGAGAGCGGCGATCAGGCCAACGATGGCCAGTACGATCAGACCGACGGGGTTGGCCAGCAGGGCCACTGTCGTCGCCCATACCCCGGCCGCAAACGCAGCAAGGGCCGGAACAGCGCCCGTCCATATCGAGGCGGCGAACGCCACCACGCCAGCGATGCCCGCGACGATTGCACGGCCTGCGAAGCGCAAGGTCGCCAAGCTCGCTATAGCCAGTCTCGTTGCCAACGCCTTGAGAGCCCCGACGCTCGACGTCCAGATGGTCGCGGCGAACGTGCTAAGGGCAGAATTTGCCCACCAAGTCTGTACCGACAGCAGGCCCATCTGGATGCCGCTGGCGACAACTGGATGCAATAGACGCGCATGGCCTCTTGTTCAATCGTGGGATTCATGCAAACACCCTCCTATCGCTGCTTGAGTCTTTGGCGGTCTTCTGCTTGGTCATGGTGTGCCTCCTAAGATTAGTTGGGGGCCTTCTTCCTTGACAGAGTGTAAACCATAGTATACAATAAGGTCATGCTCACGATAGTCCAGACCGCCACCTTCAGGGCCTGGCTCAACGGCCTCAGAGACAGGCGGGCCGCTGGTCGCATCCGCGCCCGGATGCGCCGAATGGCCGGTGGCAATTTGGGCGACGTGAAGCCGGTCGGAAGCGGCGTGTTCGAGGCCAGAATTTTCCACAGGCCGGGGTATCGCCTCTACTTTATCCGCGAAGGCAACGCGGTGATCGTCCTTCTGTGTGGTGGCGACAAGGGCAATCAAGACCGGGACATTGAGCGTGCTATTGAGATGGCGAAAGAGAGGGAATAGACGATGGCAAAGGGAGATAGGATTTGGGACCCTACGGAGGACATCCAGAATGAAGAAGACGCGCGCTACTATCTGGAAGGCTGCATTGAGGAAGACCCTGGGGATGGCAGTCTCATTCGGGCGGCATTGAGCGATATTGCTCGTGCTCAGAACATGACCCATCTGGCCAAGGCAGCGGGCATAACTCGCATGGGTTTGTACAAGGCGCTGTCCCCAGACGGAAATCCCTCCTTCGCCACGGTGCTTCGCATAGCGCGTGCGCTGGGCGTTGACTGGCGCCTGAACGTGGAGGACGTGACAGTTAGCGAGCACGCTCATACCTCCTGACCCTATCGAGCGCATCAGCCCTGCAGCCGAGCGTAGCGACTACCTCGTCAATGATGGTGGCTTCCTGGCCGCCCAGGTCGAGCTTGGCGGTCTTCTGCTTGGTCATGGCACTTCATTGAAGAATATTGGACCGAGGACTCTCTGGCTCAGTTCCCAGACCTTGTACCGGGTGCCGTCAATGGACAAGAAGCAGGAACGGGTCTGGTCTACCCACTCTAGGCGAGCCAGAAAATTTCCGGTTTCTGCCGTGACACGAATGCTCGCTTGCGATTGCGAGAAGGTGGCGACGGGTTGGGTGGGGCCAGCGGGTTTGCCTTCGCGCGATCGATACACACGCAGAAGCGGCATTGTGCCTTCGTCGTTCCGCTCCACCGAATACGTGAAACCACCGCCCAGGTCAGGCGGTAGCTTGTTCGCTTCAACTACATCTCGCTCTACAACCTGGCACAGCGCGTCGTAGAGCAAATCTATCTTGCACTCCGTACGCTCGGCTACCCAATTGGGCGGATGATTCAGCATTCGTTATACCTCCTGTCCTTTTAGGTCGAGCTTGGCGGTCTTCTGCTTGGTAATGGTGCGCCTCCTCGTTATTTCGCAATGAGCTTCTCAAGGCGAGCCTGTCGCAGGCAGTCCTCTAGCCGTTCCTTGTTGGCAAGCGCCTTGTGCCATGCACCTATATGGTCGCGTATGTTGTCAAAGGAGACGGATGTGGAAGGGACGGAACGTCTGTCTCTAATGATGGTAGCGGTCAAATCAGACCCTGTCACTTCAATGGCAGACCGATAGCCCTTCAGTGCGATTCCTAGATGTGTGAGGTCTTCGCCAATCCTATGGAGCACAGAGCTCAGAGCCCCGATGCGCCGTTCGTTGGCCTCATATTCGACAACAAGGGCTCCTATGGCTGCGTTGTCGCGCTCTTCGTCAGTCACTCAGAACCTCTTTCGTTCCTACTTGCTTTCCGACCCGGCACCGCTACTCTTCGGCTTAGCCCGAATCCACCGAAGGACGTCCTTGGGGACAGCCCTTGAAGAAGCCAGCGGGTGCTCCTCTGAATCTGGGATAATGGTTTTGGAACAGAAACCTGCCCGGAAACAAGGAGCACCCAATAGATGCTGCCACAGAACAAACCCGACCGTATCCGCATCGTCTTTGACGACCATCGCCTGGTGGCCAATGCCGGCCTGCTCCTGCCGGCCACCCTAGCCCGGCACCTGGGCCTGCGGGAACTCGTCGACCATCACCTTGACCTCGGCGGAGCGCCGGGACGGGCGAACACTGGGGACAAGATGCTGACGCTGGTCGCTTCCGCGCTGGCAGGCGGCGACTGCATCGACGACGCCGATGCGCTGCGCGCTGGTGGGACGGTCGGTGTTCTAGGCTGCGTGGTCAAGGCGCCATCCACCCTGGGGACCTTCCTGCGCAGCTTCCGGTGGGGGCATGTCCGTCAACTCGACCGCGTGAGCCGCCAGTTGTTGGCCCGGGCCTGGGCCGCTGGGGCCGGACCCGGCGACTCGCCCCTGACCATCGACCTGGACTCGACCATCTGCGAGACCTATGGACTGGCCAAGGAGGGAGCGCGCCACCACGGCTATACCGGCGCCCGCGGCTATCACCCGCTGCTGGCCATTGCCGCCGGCACCGGCGAGGTGCTGATGTCCCGGCTGCGCGAGGGCCGGGCCAACACCGCCCGTGGCGCCGCCCACTTCCTGCGTGAGACGGTGGGGCGGGTGCGCTACGGCGGGGCCAGGGGACAACTCACGGTGCGGGCCGACAGCGGCTTCTACGCCCACACTGTCGTTGCCGCCTGCCGGGAAATGGATGTCCGCTTCTCTATCACCATCCGCCAGCGCGCCAGCCTGCGGGACCTGATCGAGGCGATACCACAGGAGGACTGGACTCCCATTCCCTACTGGACGGACGGCGCCGCCGATGTCGCCGAGACGACTTACACCCCGTTCCAGACCAAGCCGGACGCCGCGCCGGTGCGGCTCATTGTCCGGCGGGTGAAGCCGACGCCCGGTTCCCAGCTCGCCCTCTTCGCCAGATACAGCTATCACGCCTTCATCACCGACCGCGATGGGGAGACGCTGGAACTGGAGGCCGATCATCGCCGCCACGCCGAGATCGAGAACGCCATACGCGACCTCAAGTACGGCGTCGGGCTGAACCACATGCCGTCGGCGCGCTTCGCCGCCAACGGCGCCTGGCTGGCGGTCCAGGTGATGGCGCATAACCTGGCCCGCTGGACGGCGCGGATTGGTCTGGGCGAGCGGACCGTGATCACCAAGACTCTCAGGCGGCGGGTCTTCGCTCTGGTGGGACGGATCACCCGCTCGGCGCGCCGCCTCACTTTGCATCTCCCCCGGCGCTGGCCTTGGGAAACCCAGTTCAGTCGCGCCTTGGCCCGGCTGCAAGCCATTCCGTTCCCGGCCTGACAGCCAGCCTGCAACTGACCCAACGTCCCCGCAATCTCGCGCCACCCCGGTCGCGAGAGTCCCCTGCTGCGTATCCTCTCGCCTTCCCGCGCATCGCAACTCCCGCATAGGGCCTTAGGGGCCCTGTGCGGCGACTGAAGACCGGCCGCCGGCCTCCCTCTACCCCAAGACCCCAGGCCATCCCCCCTGTAGCTCCCTCACCCACCCCCTTCCGCTGCCCTCACGCCGTCCATCGGTGTCCTTCGGTGGATTCGGGCTTAGGCCTCGGCTTTGGCCTTGGCTTAGCCCTAATCCACCGAAGGACGGCGTGTAGGAGGCCTGCTGAAGAAACAAAAGGGTGCGCCTCTGAATCTGGGATAATGGTTTTGAAACAGAAAACCGGTCCCAGAAAAGGAGCACCCGATAGATGCTACCACGTAACCACCCCGACCGCATCCAAATCGCCTTCGACGACCACCGCCTGGTGGCCAATGCCGGGCTGATCCTTCCCGCCACCCTCGCCCTGCGCCTTGGCCTGCCCCAACTCCTCCGGAAGCACCTCGACCTCGGCGGCGCGCCGGGCCGGGCGAACACCGGCGACAAGATGATGACCCTGGTGGCCTCCGCCCTAGCCGGCGGAGATTGCATCGACGACGCCGATGTGCTGCGCGCCGGCGGGACCGCCCGCGTGCTCGGTTTCACGGCTAAGGCTCCCTCCACCCTGGGCACCTTCCTGCGCAGCTTCAGGTGGGGCCATGTCCGCCAACTGGACCGGGTGAGCCGCGAGTTGCTGGCCCGGGTCTGGAAGGCCGGTGCCGGACCCGGCGACGCACCATTCACCATCGACCTTGATTCGACGATCTGCGAGACCTACGGACTGGCCAAGGAGGGCGCCCGCCACCACGGCTACACCGGTGCGCGGGGCTATCACCCGCTGCTGGCCGTCGCCGCCGGCACCGGCGACGTGCTGATGGCCCGCCTGCGCGAGGGCCGGGCTAACACCGCCCGCGGCGCTGCCCACTTCCTGCGTGAAACGGTGGGGCGGGTGCGCTACGGCGGGGCCAGGGGACAACTCACGGTGCGGGCCGACAGCGGCTTCTATACCCACGCCGTGGTCGCCGTCTGCCGCCGGATGGATGTCCGCTTCTCCATCGCCATCCGCCAGCGCGCCCGCCTGCGGAATCTCATCGAGGCGATACCCGAAGATGCCTGGACGCCGATTCCTTACTGGCTGGACGGCGCCGCCGATGTGGCCGAGACCACCTACACCCCGTTCCAGGCCGAGGCGGACGCCGCGCCGGTACGGCTCATCGTCCGGCGGGTGAAGCCGGCGCCCTGTTCTCAACTGGCTCTCTTCGCCACCTACAGCTATCACGGCTTCATCACCGACCGGGACGGGGAGACGCTGGAACTGGAGGCCGATCATCGCCGTCACGCCGAGATCGAGAATGCGATACGCGACCTCAAGTACGGCGTGGGGCTGAACCATCTCCCCTCGGGCCGTTTCGCCGCCAACGGCGCCTGGCTGGCGGTACAGGTGATGGCGCACAACCTGGCCCGCTGGACAGCCCGCATCGGCCTGGGTCAGCAGATCGTGACCACCAAGACCCTCAGACGACGGGTCTTTGCCTTGGCCGGACGGATCACCCGCTCGGCACGCCGATTGACCCTGCAGCTTCCCCGGCGCTGGCCCTGGGAGGAGCAGTTCAGCCGCGCCCTGGCCCGACTGCGAGCCATTCCACTCCCAGCCTGACGGAGCCCGTCCGCCACTGACCCACCAGCCAACCCAACGTCACCGCAAACTCGCGCCAGCCCAGTCCGCGAGCGCCTCTTGCCGTGTCCTATCCCGCCATCTGGCTCGCCACAGCCACTGTAGGCCGCCATCGGTGCCCCCAAAAGCGCCTGCAGACCGCCCGCCAACCTCCCGTCTACCCAAATTCGAGCCCGGATCATCACGCCTGTAACTCCCTCACCCCCTTCCGCTGTCCTCACGTCGTCCATCCCTGTCCGTCGGTGGATTCGGGCTTAGGCCGAGGAGGAGGAGGAGGCGGTAGCGGCTTGGGTGGCCGGAGGGGATTACCCCTCCTATCATCGAGGCCCAACTGAGAACTCCCAACGCCACCAGCGTGACCATACCGTTCGAAACCGTAGCCGATGGGACGCACGAGGCGCACGAGACGGTCGTGGTGAGACTCTCCTCGGTCATTAGCACCGCGGACGTGGCGATCGACACGCAGCCGGGCAAGAGGACGGCCACGGGGACGATCGCCAGCCCGATCGTGGTGCCGGCGATAGGCGACAACGGATCCCAGACGTCGACCGTCGATGTGGCGAGCGTGGCCACGAGCACGCTGCGCTTCGACCTGACCGGTCTGGACGCGAACCGCGCCTACGTCGTCGGGATCACCACGGCCAGCGGGACCGCGGTGGGAGCGGCGAGTCTCGAACCTAGCACCACCCCCCTGGCGCTTCCGGGCTTTGCCAACATCGGAGGCGGCCAGTTCGTCTGGGTCGAGGGCGGCAGCCTTCCGATCCAGGGAAGGCGCACCGTCGTGGTGACCTTCCCTCATGGCTCGACCGCCACCCTCGACGTGACCGTGTCGAAGCCCGACCTCGCGATCGTCAGCGAGCCCACGGCAACAGTGCCGGCGTGGGTGTCGACCCCCACGACCGGGACTGTGGAGCTGTCGATGACGATACGCAACAGCGCCTCGCAAGGCTCCGACGACGACAAGAGCGAGATAAGAGTGAGCTGCGATCCAAAGCGGTCGAATTACCACGCAACATGGACCCACTCGTTCGACTCGCTGCGGGGCTCTGCCGGCGGGAGCCTGATCGGGGCGGGAGGCAGCAGGGCGGTTGACGTCGGGAGCGTCTGCCTGGGCATGGCGCTGAGCGCCGGGACATCCGAGAGCACGGCGAACGAGTTCTCATTCTGGGTCAGGGTCGTCGTAGACGGCGAGACGCTCCACGAGGTGAGGCTCCCCGACCCCGATGACGACTACCGCTGGCCGTTCGCCGTATCCAACACGCTGTGGCACCCCCAGACCAGCACTACGGGAGGGCTGCAGATGATAGTGAGGAGGCCCGGGGCAATAGGCCTGTGCACGCTGAGCTTCCCCCTGAGGCTGAGGACGAGAGGCGGAACGGGTGCAGGGTCGGCGGCGATGTCGACCACGGGACACTGCACGGATCCGGGTCAGACGTGGGAGCAGGGCTCGTATCCCCTGGTTGGCGAGCCGGCCAACGTGCCGCTGGGGACGGCGCAGATGGTGCCTTCAAGCACGACGTGCCGGATACTCGGCAAGGGCGGCATGGAGACCCTCAACAACTGCCGCCGCGGAGACCATGCATACGCCTCCGGAGCAAGCCCTCCGACCGGCAGCCGCATCTTCAGGCCGGCAGAAGAGAACGAGAGTAACGACGTCGACAATCCCGTCATCCAGTACTTCGCCGAGCACGCCACCAATACCTTCGAGATCGTGGGCGCCAGGCCCCCCGACGAGGGCGACACGGTGCACAAGGTGGGCAGGACCACCGGATGGACGTCCGGCGAGGTCAAGGACTTCAGCGAAGATGGTGGGAACGATCCCAGCTGCCCGGGCGACGAGCTCGGCACTAGCGAGCACAAGAATACCGGCGGCACAGCCACCACGGCCGACGACTACTACGTCGAGTGTCTCGTCAAGGCCGTTTTCACGGTCGATGGAGGCGACAGCGGCGCTCCCGTGTTCGTGGAGAAGAACCCATTCAGCACGGCCTCGGACAGAGAGGTGCTGCTGGTGGGGGTCATATACGGACACCGAGGTAATAGTATTGGGGCGTTCATCCCGATAGAGAGGGTCTACGCCGAGTCGCTGATGCAGGACAAGGACTGGCTGCCGGAGTGGCTCAGGCCCCTGCCGGTGCTGGATGGGGCCAGGGAGACGCTGGAGTTGGCCGACGACGGCTCGGCGATCGTGGCCACGTTCGACAAGAGGGACCTGAGCCAGGGTAGAGGGCTGACCTACAAGGCCGTGCTGTACCGGAACGGCGCGCAGGTGGAGGACGGCAACGGCGACGTCTACAGCCGGGAGGTCTCGAGGGGTACCGACGACTCATCTTTCCGGACGGTCAGCTTCAGTCTCTCGGCCGGACCGTTCGCCGCGAGCATACCGTTCGACCAGCGCAACGGAGTGTTCACCGTCAGGGTGAGGCTCTGCCCGTACGTCGACTCGTCGGACGCGGCTACGCCCACGGACTCCTACTGCGGCGGCTACGGCTCCGACGGAGGCACGGCGCTGACGGCGCCTCCAGCGCCGGAGAACCTCAGCGTACCTGATTCGACAGACGGCGTCGCCAGGATCAGCTGGGACTCCGTTGGAAGCGCCACCACCTACAGGGCAGGCTACAAGCAGCTCCGCGACACCGTATGGACAGAGCTGCCCGACGTGACCACGACGAACACCTCGACGACTTTGTTCTGCGGGTTCTATGACTTCAGGGTGCGGGCGAAGGGGAACGCGAGCAGCTACGGCGGCAGGTGGGGCTTCTGGTCTGAGCCCGTCGGCTCGGTGGACATATTCGGCGGCCCCTGCCCGGGGACCTGGTGGACGACATATGAGGAGAGCGCGACCAGCACCCCGCACACCGGGAGTCCCCCGCCTGCACCCCAGGGCCTGACGGCCACCTCTACGGCCTCCTCTGTGACGCTGACGTGGGAGGCGCCGGACGCCCTCACCGTCGCAGGCTATACAATACTGAGGAAGGTGCTCGGGGAGGCCGAGATGTCGGTCCACGTCGAGGACACCGGGAGCGTTGAGGCGAGGTACGTGGACAGTTTGGCCGTGGAGGCGGGCACGACCTACGTCTACCGTGTGATGGCGATCGGTGCTGGGGGAGCGGGTGCTCAGTCGGACCCCGTGGAGATCGCGACGGGCGGTGCAGTGAAGGAAACCACTTCGTGGAGATGAGCGTTAGTAGCTATGTAGGATGTCTGGCGGAGTCGCCAGGCTGTGTGGAGGCGTCAGATGCGAGAGCGCATGGTTGAGTTGGCTCGGAGGCGGTGGGTGGTGTGGTCTGTCCTAGGTCTGGCGGCCGCGCTGGGCGTAGGGTTGATCGCCGCCGCCGCGAATTCGGAGCCCAAGACGGTCCACGACTGCTTCGGTGGCGCGCTGTCCCAGGACCCGGTCCACTGCGCGGTGCTCCAGGGGGCCCACAACGAGGGGATCATAGCGGTGGACGCCGTCTACAGGGCGGGCACCTCGCTCTATCTCTACCTGAGGCAGGCCGAGCGAGTGTCGGACGAGGTGTACGACTACATCAGGGAGAAGGCGCGACAGGAGGTCGAGAGAGGCGGCGGCCGCGCGTGCAGGTACGGCATCGATGGCTGTGATGCCGGAATCCTGAGAGAAGGCCTTCTGCCGTTGTCGGAGGTATATGACAAGATCGAGCTGCGTCCTGGGGGTGCCAGGGCCAGGCGCACCCATCGCGGCTGGGCGTCGTACCGTGAGCTTTGGCCGTCGCGGAGCATCGTACCGTACGTGGATGAAGGCGGGACGACGGTGCCCAGCAGCTTCGACGTGTCGGACGTCGATAGGACAAGATTCCCTGAGCTCAAGTGCAACTTTGAGCTCAGGACCGACGATGATGGCTGCGACGCTGCGAAGACGTTTCCAGGCCTCGGCATTGCGGGTTGGAATGACGCGGGTCCTAATAGTTCTTATGTCCAGGTGAAGGCTCTGTCCGGTCAGGAGGCGAAGATCGCGGCAGCAAGGAAGGAGCTTCACCGGCGCTATCCGAAGTACGCCGACGGCGCCATCATCGTCATCCCTGTGAAGTACGACTACGAGGAGCTTTGGCGTTGGTCGGTGGTCCTCGACCGTTTCGCCTACGCCCCGGGCAACACGATCGGCATACGATGGTCGAAGGTGGGAGAGAATTGGGAGGCATACGCTGGTGGTGGGGAGGCAGTCTACCCTCTGCCGGAGGTGCCGGAGGCGGTGCGACGCCCCGAGCTGGGGGTACGCAGCCCGGCGGACGAGCGTACGACGATCCACGTATCGACGTATGATCTGGAGCGTACGGTGAAGGCTCTGCCGGTGCTCCTGCCCCAGCTGGGGATCCCGGTAGACGCCGTGGGAGTGGTCGTTCAACACAAACCGTCTCCCTTCTACATTATTATCCCTGGCGCGGCCAGCCATACTGAGCCCGCCCAGGGCGAGGAAGCTGCTGTCACGGATACGGCAGCACCCAAGGCGGACGGAACAGCTGCGGCCACAGAGAGCGCCTCGGAAGTTAGCGATGAGACCGCGCCAGTCCCGGCGCAGGGAGCAGAGCCGCCGGTGAGCGAACGGGGAGACTCTCCCTGGCTCCTGGTGAGCGTCGCTCTGGCTGGTGCGCTGTGCGTGGTGGTCTTCATCGGCGTTCGCCTCGCCAGGCGGCGTATCTGAAGCGAGAGCGCATGGCCGGGATAGCTCGGAGGACGCCTCGACCATGCGCTCGATGTACTCGTTCAGCGTCGGTTCTAGGCCATAGGCCCCGTGCACGCCATAGTCCCTGAGCCCCCAATATGGCGGCGACGTCACGACACAGTGAACCGACTCGTCCGGCATCTCCCGCAGCCGCTCCAGTGCGTTACCCTGACGGATGCTCCAGGCCTGATTGACGACGGCGCGCTCAATCGCGGAGGTCACTTGCGCTTACTCCCAAACTTGCCCCAGCCCTTTGGCGGCCAGATGCCCGCCGCCCGGGCCACCTGGTCGTGGGTCGCGCACAACTCCTCGAACCACCATAGCGGCCAGCGCTTCGGCTCGAGTAGCGGCGCTGTAGAGCCATCACGCGCACAAGCTGGGCACAACTTGGCGTCAGTTGTAGTCATGTTCCTTCCTCCTCCGGCGCGCTCAGCGCCGCCACTGGTCACAGCGCCTTCCCTCCGTGCCGGTAGCTGATTCCTTCCACTCTCTCCAACACTCCAAGCACCACTTCTCATCCGGCTCGGGCCATTCGCCTCGGTTAACTATGACCCAACGCCAATCGTGACCGTAGAGTGGTCGACCACAGTGATCACAGAAGAAGCAGATGATCACAGCGCCTTCCCTCCGTGCCGGTATGGGCGGGTGCGGTTGTACTCCATCTTGGCCTCAATCGCCGCGTCCAGGTCGATGCCGTAGTGGGCGGCCATGCGGTAGGTGAGAGCCACGGCGCGTGCCAGGGCATTCACCCAGAGGCAGCGATCCTCCTGCACGTACCAAGCGCCCCATGCATCAGACAACTGCTTATGGATCACGGCGATCCACTCACCAAACGTCGAAGTGTTTCCCTCGTACGCCAACGTGGGAGTGGCTCGGACATAGACCTCCAGGTTCTCCTCGTAATGCTCAGCTATGTCCGCCACCCGGATCACCACGTCGGCGAGCTCTGAGGCGACGCCTTCGGGCTTCTCGCCATGTGGATGTTCATCAACGAACCCATCGTCATAAGTGTGGCTCCGCCAGTCCTTAAGCCCATGCAACCGATACGCCTCCAGCGCCTCGCTCAGCTCGCTATGCACCTCAGCGATGCTGTCGCCGAAGGTGCGCTCCTCGTCCCACCAGCCGTGGTCCTTGGCGATGGCGTGGGCCTCTTTCTGTAGGTCAGCTAGGTTCATCGTGGTCCTCCTAAGCCCGAATCCACCGACGGACAGGGATGGACGACGTGAGGACAGCGGAAGGGGGTGAGGGAGTTACAGGCGTGATGATCCGGGCTCGAATTTGGGTAGACGGGAGGTTGGCGGGCGGTCTGCAGGCGCTTTTGGGGGCACCGATGGCGGCCTACAGTGGCTGTGGCGAGCCAGATGGCGGGATAGGACACGGCAAGAGGCGCTCGCGGACTGGGCTGGCGCGAGTTTGCGGGGACGTTGGGTTGGCTGGTGGGTCAGTGGCGGACGGGCTCCGTCAGGCTGGGAGTGGAATGGCTCGCAGTCGGGCCAGGGCGCGGCTGAACTGCTCCTCCCAGGGCCAGCGCCGGGGAAGCTGCAGGGTCAATCGGCGTGCCGAGCGGGTGATCCGTCCGGCCAAGGCAAAGACCCGTCGTCTGAGGGTCTTGGTGGTCACGATCTGCTGACCCAGGCCGATGCGGGCTGTCCAGCGGGCCAGGTTGTGCGCCATCACCTGTACCGCCAGCCAGGCGCCGTTGGCGGCGAAACGGCCCGAGGGGAGATGGTTCAGCCCCACGCCGTACTTGAGGTCGCGTATCGCATTCTCGATCTCGGCGTGACGGCGATGATCGGCCTCCAGTTCCAGCGTCTCCCCGTCCCGGTCGGTGATGAAGCCGTGATAGCTGTAGGTGGCGAAGAGAGCCAGTTGAGAACAGGGCGCCGGCTTCACCCGCCGGACGATGAGCCGTACCGGCGCGGCGTCCGCCTCGGCCTGGAACGGGGTGTAGGTGGTCTCGGCCACATCGGCGGCGCCGTCCAGCCAGTAAGGAATCGGCGTCCAGCCATCTTCGGGTATCGCCTCGATGAGATTCCGCAGGCGGGCGCGCTGGCGGATGGCGATGGAGAAGCGGACATCCATCCGGCGGCAGACGGCGACCACGGCGTGGGTATAGAAGCCGCTGTCGGCCCGCACCGTGAGTTGGCCCCTGGCTCCGCAGTAGCGCACCCGCCCCACCGTTTCACGCAGGAAGTGGGCAGCGCCGCGGGCGGTGTTAGCCCGGCCCTCGCGCAGGCGGGCCATCAGCACGTCGCCGGTGCCGGCGGCGACGGCCAGCAGCGGGTGATAGCCCCGCGCACCGGTGTAGCCGTGGTGGCGGGCGCCCTCCTTGGCCAGTCCGTAGGTCTCGCAGATCGTCGAATCAAGGTCGATGGTGAATGGTGCGTCGCCGGGTCCGGCACCGGCCTTCCAGACCCGGGCCAGCAACTCGCGGCTCACCCGGTCCAGTTGGCGGACATGGCCCCACCTGAAGCTGCGCAGGAAGGTGCCCAGGGTGGAGGGAGCCTTAGCCGTGAAACCGAGCACGCGGGCGGTCCCGCCGGCGCGCAGCACATCGGCGTCGTCGATGCAATCTCCGCCGGCTAGGGCGGAGGCCACCAGGGTCATCATCTTGTCGCCGGTGTTCGCCCGGCCCGGCGCGCCGCCGAGGTCGAGGTGCTTCCGGAGGAGTTGGGGCAGGCCAAGGCGCAGGGCGAGGGTGGCGGGAAGGATCAGCCCGGCATTGGCCACCAGGCGGTGGTCGTCGAAGGCGATTTGGATGCGGTCGGGGTGGTTACGTGGTAGCATCTATCGGGTGCTCCTTTTCTGGGACCGGTTTTCTGTTTCAAAACCATTATCCCAGATTCAGAGGCGCACCCTTTTGTTTCTTCAGCAGGCCTCCTACACGCCGTCCTTCGGTGGATTAGGGCTAAAGGCTAGTGGTCCAACATCCTAGTATTGAAGGGTTCTGAGGTTACGGCTTGGTAGGGGCGGGTTTGAAACCCGCCCTGTCGTCGTAGCACGCCAATCTCGGCTACCCCTCATTTCAAAGATTTCGGTCTACTAGTGGTCCAACATCCTAGTATTGAAGGGTTCTGAGGTTACGGCTTGGTAGGGGCGGGTTTGAAACCCGCCCTGTCGTCGTAGCACGCCAATCTCGGCTACCCCTCATTTCAAAGATTTCGGTCTACTAGGTTCATTTGAACCCCGGCAGCGTCGCCGCGCCCTGGAGACGCATCCGCACGTCCTCCGGCAGCGGCTGGGTGTGATCGCACCGCGGATACTGGGAGCAGCCCAGGAAGTCATCGCCGGACTCGCGGTTCCGCCGCACGACCAGCAGCTGGCCACATTCGAGGCAGGGTTTAACTACCTTACGGGGCATCGTCAACGCATCACCTCCACGATCTCGTCCCAGTCCGACGGCTTCCAGATGTAGACCTCAACCCCTGGGCATTCATCCAGCTCGTGAAACCACATATGCTGCGGGATTGTCACGCGCCCGTTCTGGCGCTTCAGTTCGGCAAAGATGACCCTCGGCGGCCTGACCAGCACCAGGTCCGGGAATCCGGCAGCCGACCTACGGGAGTCGAACGTATGGTAAAGACGCCAGCCGCACGTGAGCGCCACAGCCTTGACCTGCTCCAGGTGCTCGGCCTCCGTCATCTGGCTGGCCACAATGTCCGCTGCGTCTCTCACAGCGCCAACAACATCTGGCGACCGATGAATTCCGTGAATACCGGCGGTATGGCCTGCGTGAGCTCGTCACGCTTCATCCAGTCGATGCCCATCGCCTCGGCTGCCAGCCGCCACCCCTTCGCGTGGCCGATGCCAACGCCGTTGCCCTGAGCACCGTTCCCTTGCCAGTTGGCAAGGGAATTCACGGGCTGCGTCAGACCACCGCTGTCCCGGCCAGCAGATTCACGGTAGGCAACAGATAATCCGATCTTGCTGTCCCTTGGTCTGCCATTCGCACGGAGTCTTTCGCCAACAATCATCGGGTAAGAGAAGGGCGCCTTTTCGTATCCGGGCCTGATATTCAGTGCTCCGTCGTGGTACTGACGCCATGAACTATTCACCGGATTTGCTACAACCTGTTCGGTTATCCCACGACCACGACTATCCGAAGTAATCCCCCCAGGACGCTGAGACTTGTGCTTCGGATGCCCCGGCGCCAGCCAGAACCAGTTGGTCGCGAACAGCCTGTGCCGGTAGAACGGCAGCCCGAACATGGTCCCGCAGAGCCAACCTGCCTTGAGCCCGTGTGCCTCTAGACCCCGCTTCTTGAGCGTCTTGGACCCGTGCCGTGCCCCCATGACGTTCTCAACGACGTAGGGCTTGCCGAGGGCTTCCAGCATTTCGAGCGTGGGCAGCAGTAGCAGCGGGTAGTCTCGACCGCGCAGCCACGGCAGGTTGTGCATGATGCTGTAGCCCTGGCACGGCGGCGAGGCGTGGATGGCGTCGAACGCGTCCCCGTGCTCTGCGACGTACTCAAGCGCGTCCGCTTGGACGAACTGGAACGGATAGCGGGGCTGGGACACGATGTCCACGCCCACGATCTCGTCGAAGCCAGCGCGGCTGTAGCCCATCGCTGCTCCGCCGGCTCCGCAGAACAAGTCGAGCAGCTTCACGCTGCCACCTGCTGCCGCGCCAGCACGTAGCCTGGGTCAGGGTCGGGGATGTCCAGGCCCAGGTACTTCAACGATCTCACCGAGCTTGACCCGCTTATGCTTGACATCGTCCGGGCAGCAGTCGCAGAGAACATCGTGGCCCTCGATCATGCCGTCGCCTTCTGGGACACCACGTCATCGGGCGCTTCCTCATCGGGGTCGACCTCAACCAGTAGCTCTGCGATCCGCCGTAGGTCCTTGTAAGGCCATCCGCCCGACTTGAGAGCCGACAGCATGGCCCACGCCCTCGTTCCGGCGAACATGAAAGGGTGATGGTGGTGCCAGCGGTAGACGATGCCCAGCTTGTCCCGTTGCAACCACGTCTCTCCCTGCAGAGCCAGCTGTTCGAGGCCCTTTTCAAACGCCTCGCACGAGTGGCACGCCACCGGGACATTGACGACGTCGGGCAGCGTCATGCTGGCACCATGGGCAGCGGCACCGCTTCCAGGCGCTTCGCCGCGAGCTTCAGGTACTCGTCGCTGGCGTCTACGCCTACGGCCCGCCTGCCAAGCTTCTGAGCGACAACTGCGGTGGTTCCGGAGCCGACGAAGGGGTCGAGCACCGTCGCAGGTACCGTCTCGGCCTCATGGTCGCAGGTCCGATGCCACCCGACTGTCTTCCGTTGGTAACCGTCGCTGCCTTTAGCTTGGTTGTTGGATCTCTGACCTTGAAACAAGTCGTTTTCGTGGTCGTTCCACGCTTCCCCGATCGCGCCGCCACTGACCTCTACTTCCCGTTTGAGCGGAGCCCCGCACTCAGCACAGGCACCGCTCTCTGAGGTGCCTGCCAACACACACGGCTCTACAAGCCTCTCAGGGAAGGTGGCATAGTGGTCGTCTTTCGTAGGCTGCGGGTTGATGAGCCAAACGTTCCGGCGATTCCTTCCCGCGCCGGATGGTTGCCATTCCTGATCGTTGCCGCGCGGACCTTTGCCGTCGCGATAGGTGAGTCGGGCGGGCCGCTTAAATCCGTTACCACTCGGGTGCCCACTCACCTGCGGCTCCCGAATTGCTTCGGCGTCATAGAAATAGCGCTCCGAACGTGCTAAGAGCAGCACGTGCTCGTGGGCCGCCGTGGGCCGATCGGATGCACTCTCCGGCATGGGCGAGCCCGGACCGACATCCTGGATATCACCGTCTCGCCCCTTGGCCCAAATGATGTCGGAGCGAATCCACCAACCATCGGCTTGAAGCGCCAACGCCACACGGAAGGGGACCATCGCCAGGTCCTTGGGTTTGAGACCACCGCTCTTTTTGGAATGCGTCGATCTAAAGCCGTTGGCATTCCTCGATTGCTTTGGCCAGCGTTCGGGGTCTCGAGAGCCATTGCCGCCGGCTGCGTAGCTATCTCCGATGTTCAACCAAACGACGCCGTCTTTCCTAAGCACACGCCGAACCTCTCGGAACACCTCGACGATGTGCTCGACGTAGAGGTCAGGCGTCGGCTCAAGGCCCAACGTGCCGAGCCAGGCACCGCAGCTGCACATTCTCGACGCTGCCTCAAAGGTTCCTGCTGCCATCTGGTCACGATTCTGCCCACTAAGCGTCGAGGTTCCCTTGTCGAAATGGGAGTCCTTTACAACGACTGGCTGCCCCCACTCGTGCTCATGGTCGGGGTCACCGCCCCACACGCTCGGCTCAAGGCCGTAATCCCTCAAACCCCAGTAAGGCGGGCTCGTGACGACGCAATGGACCGACTCGTCCTCGAGCGGCAACATCCGGGCGTCGGCTTGGTAGAGCTGCACGGGTCCGTTGTCGAATACGGGAACTGCTGACACTTGGTTATCCGCTGTTACCGAACGGAACGACCTCTACCCGATAGCGTTGTTCGGGCTTAAGGTTGTTGACGATCTCCTCGGTATGTACGCAATCGCCCCGCTTTCGGTAATGACCTTTGGCTCCAAAACATAGAAGTTCCATCCACTTTGTTCGTCGGCCATTCTTGTCGCGTTTCTGCAGCAACAAAGCCAAGCCCTTTGAGCGTCTGTTCCGCTGCCTCGTGACGATGATCATTTCACTGCTACCGCTTGGGCATCCGTTCAGTTTCCGCCATCCGGCACAACTCCAAGATGCGCCGGCCGTGGGCCACTCTCCCGAGCACGCTCCGCACGAGCTCCGCCTCCTCACCCTCGTACACCTCCGCGACCGTCTCCAGTGGGTACCAGTCACCGCATCGGACACACGCGACATTGACCGGCGGTACCGTGTGGGTCGGGGGGATCCCTTGATTCATTGCATCCCCACCATTTCGAGTTGGTGGTCCACGGGTTCAGGCGTAGACGCCGGTGCGTCAGGTATTTCGTTCCATTCGCGACCATCTAGCAGCCCGTCTTCTCCTGGTCGCAGGGCGCTACCCTGCTTGAAGAAGAAAGCCGCTCCGAACCGCAGCGCAGCGTCTCGAATGTCTCTGGCCCACTGCCTATCGAAGGGGCGCCGGAACCGACCACTCTCACCGCCTACGATCACCCAATGGATGGCTAGGACAGGCCAGTCGTTAGGACCTTCCTCGGTCAGTAGGTCGAGCTTCGCGCCGTGGTCGCCGAGAAGGTCTATAGGCCCCAGCAGAGGCTCACACGACAGGAACCGGACAGGCGTGTCGATATCGATCAGCGCCGGTATCCGGTTGTCGGCGAACGTCTGGTTCTCGACGGAGGTGCCCAGCCAGATGTGTTTGCGTGTCTCTAGCCGTAGATCAGCGATCTTCCGGCCCATCCGGTGCGGTCGCTTCGTGAGTATCTGGTACGTATGTTGGTCGGCTTCCAGCATCACGTCCCAGACTCGGCGCAGGTAATCGTCGGGTATCTCGCGATGGAACAGGTCGCTCATCGAGTTCACGAAGATGCGCTTCGGCTCTTTCCACTTCAAGGGCTCTTTGAGCTTGTGGGGCTTCAGGGTGACGTCGAAGCCGTTGGGCCAGGCTGGTGAGCCGCGGTATCGCTCGGCGAGCTCGCGAGCATAGCAGTTGTCGCAGCCAGGGGAGACCTCCGTGCATCCCGAAACGGGATTCCAAGAGGCATCCGTCCATTCGATGTTGCTCTTCTCAGCCATTGGCGACCTCTTTCGGCGTCCAGAATCCCTGCCGGCACAGCGTGTACCGGTAGACCCGGTCCTCCGAGAAGATCGCGGAATGGGCAAGTAGGTCTCTCATCCTCGACCCTCCGGCAGCATGGCTGGCATCTTGCCGTCGAGGTACGATTGCTCGATCTGGGCGAGCATCGTGTCGCCGACCGTGGTGTTGTCTGGAAGCACGATGAACGACATGAACTCCTCGTCGACCGACGTGATGCCAGACTCGATGCCCACGAGCTTCGCGGTAACTAGCAGCAGGAGTTGCCGCCAACGGGCGCGACAGGCCTGCTCCCATTCCTTCTGAGCCTGGGTATCGTTCCGTTCGCGCCCCGTCTGCGTCGTCTTGAAGTCAACGAAGGCCGGCAGCTCGACCCTGTACCGGATGAGGCGCCCGTCCAAGCGAAACTGGACCATGGCGTTCTCCCGGTCGCGGGCATAGGAAAATGCGTCGGCACCGTGTTTGGTAACGACCTTCTCGATGTGGCCGATCGAGACCTCGATCGAGACGGAGGTTTTCTCTGCGTACGTCATCTCATCCTGCCCCCAAGAGTCGCGAGAGCCTTTGCCGCTGTGAGAGGTACCACAGCGTTGCCGAGCCCTCTAAGCTGATGTCGAGATTCGGCCAGCCAAGGGGCGCTCCCATCAGCCAGCTTACAAAGAGCGGGTTCAAGCGCCGGCATTTCCGCGAGCACTCGTGCCCATCCTTCGGTGTCGGAGGGATACGTAGGACTTGCAGGGATATCGGCGTCCCGCCTTGAGCGTAGACCGTGCGTCCCCTGGTCGCGTCCGTTTTCGTCGGTGTCGACCATGATGCTGCCTGAGTCGGCAAGTCGGGAGAGTTTCGGCTGAGCTCCGCTTCCTGTGGTGGCTTGGCGTTCGCCTTCGGCGTCTCCCACGCTGCTCCCAACAAGGTCGGGTTGCCCCTCTCGTAGTTCCCCGACAGACGATCCCCGTCCGCTGCCGTTGGTGAGGGCCACTCCATCGCTGCTTCCCTGATGTTCTGAAAGCCAGCGTAGTGATTGCTGTAGGTGCTCGTGTTGGCGTCCGGAGACGGCCAGGGCGAAGAACCGTTCTCGTCGGTGGCTAAGGCCGACCTCAGCCGCGCTGAATAGTCCTTCCTCAGTCTCGTAGCCCATGTCTCGTAGCTCAGGCCGAATTCGGTCCCAGTAGTAGCGGGCGATGAGGGGGACGTTCTCAAGAAAAAATCCCCCTGCGTGTACCTCTCGTAGGAGCCGGGCCGTCTCGGGCCAGAGGTCCCGTTCGTCGGCGGCTCCCCGTCGCTGACCGGCTGCGGAGTGAGGTTGGCAGGGGATTCCTCCATAGACCAGGTCAACTCGTCCCACTCCGCGACGTATGACATCGCCGCGAAATGTAAACAGGTCATCCCAGATAGGAGCCGTATCCAGCCACCCTTTGCCCATTCTCTTGACCAGCGTCGCCGCGGCATGGGCTTCTCGCTCCACGTAACGGACGACTCGGAGACGGTCTCCAAGCAAAAGCTTGAGCCCGAGGTCGAGCAAACCGACTCCGGAACATACAGATACGCCATTCATCGTTTCCCGTTTCGTCGGTAGTCGGGCGCGTCGACCTTGACGGCCCGACCTCGAGATGCGTCGTCCAGTCGAGAGGCCACCCTCGTCGGTAGGTCCTCTGGAAACAGATTCGTTGTGATCAGGGTCCGGATCGCCCCGCCATCCGCCATCCGCCACCGGGCGTCGATGAGCTCGTCCATCTTGGCCCTGGTCCAGTCGCCCTGGGCGGCGGTCCCGAAGTCGTCGACGACCAGCCACGGTGTCTGACAGTACTCTTGCATCTGCTTGTCGACGTCCTTCGTCTTGATGTGGGCCTGCAGGTCGGTGATCAGCTCCGGCTCTCGGCGGTAGACCACGATCTCACCGCGCTGGAGCAGCTGGTTGGCCGCCGCGATCGCCAGGAGCGTCTTCCCGACCCCGACAGAGCCCGCGACCGTAAGCATTGCCGGACCCTCGCCAGTCACCCAGGCCTTGACCGAATCCAGCATCTGCGCGATCGAGGGGTACCGGGAACGCCGGTCGAACTGGTCGATCAGCTTCTCGTCCTCGGGGACGCCGGACGGCAGGCTGGCGACCGCGACGACATTGAACTCTTCGTTTGCACGCCGGATGTTCTCAGACCGGGCGATGTCATCGTCGTCCACCCGTCTGTCGAGTCTCATGAACAACGGGGCGAGAAGCTGTCGATTCAGGACCCTGATGTCCTCTGCCGTGCCGTGCTCCTTGACAGCCGCGAGGAGTTGCTTCAGCGTCATGCCCTCAATGCGCTTCTCGCCGCCGAAGAGTTCGATGTCTTCCCCGCGAGTGAGCAGGTAACGACGGACCAATCGGGCGGATTCCTCGCCGAATAGACCGCCTTCGTCCGTCAACTGTCGTGCTGTGCTCACCATTTCTCCCTCGCTGCGAATTCAGCCTCACTCCGAGCTTCGTTTCGATGAGCCCTCGCTGGGCTAGCCCGCGCTCCATTGGCGGCGGGCCGATCTCTTTCATTTCGCGCCCAGTTCCGGAACGTCTGGAAGAGTTCGCTGTACCGCTTTGCCTCGTACGACCAGGGCTTGGACTTCGACGGGTCGTACTGAAGTCGGTTGAGCATCGAATCGGCGGCGGCCAGGGCAACCTTCTCGTCAAGGTCAACCTCCACGTGACTAACCAACCGCGGACATTTGGTTGGGTGGTGATCGGCATTACCTGGGATGGCGTGGAAGACTGAATGCCAATCCTTGAGATTCCCGCCCCTCTTCGTCTTAGAAGTTGTCTTACTTGTCTTACTTGTCTTAAGAGGTTGGTCGTGATCCTGGCCATTGCTGTGGCCTTGATCCTGGCCATTGCTGTGGCCTTGATCCTGGGTAAGGGCGTTCACGGAGCTTTGTCCTTGATCCTGGCCATCACCCTGAATCCTGGCCAAAGCCAAGCTGTATATGTTGCCTTCGCTGGTCCGGGTCCGTGATAGATAACCCGCCGCCTCCAGTGTATTTAGCGCCTTGCACACCGCGTCCTTGCTGAACCTAGTCTTTCCTGTCAAGGGCGGTGTGAAAACGTACCAGCGGGGCGGAGCAAAACTGTACCACTGAACGCCGTAGAATGGGCATCAAGGTTCGTGGGGCGTTGGAGATCAGGCTCAGTCAGATAGCTGGCGGCCAGAAGTCTTCTTGCTGTGCTTGAGTCGGTAGCTGTCCCCGTTCATCTCCAGGATGTCGACATGGTGGGTGAGGCGGTCGAGGAGAGCTCCGGTCAGCCGTTCAGAGCCGAACACCTCGGTCCACTCGACGAAGGGCAGGTTGGAGGTCACCAGGACCGATCCACGCTCGTAACGCTGGCTGAACACCTCGAAGAGGAGCTCGGCGCCAGTCTTGGACAAGGGCACGAAGCCCAGTTCGTCGATGATCAGAAGCTTGAGTCGTGCGAGCCTTCTCTGCAGGTTGAGCAGACGCCGTTCGTCCCTGGCCTCGATCAGCTCGTGAACCAGAGCAGCGGCGGTGGTGAAGCCCACGGACAGTCCCCTCTGACACGCAGCCAGACCGAGACCGAGGGCGATATGGGTCTTGCCGGTGCCACTGTTGCCGAGAGCGATGACGTTGTGGGGGCGCTCGATGTACTCGCATCGTGCCAGCTCCAGAACCAGAGCCTTGTTCAGGGACGGCATAGACAGGAAGTCGAAGGTGTCGAGACTCTTGGTCGTCGGGAAGCGGGCTGCTTTGATCCGACGTTCCACCATGCGATGGTGACGGTCGATCAGCTCCAACTCCGATAGTCGCAGCAGGTAGTCCGGATGGTCAGCTCCCTCACTGGCACACTGGGATGCCAGCTTGTCGTACTCCCTCAGGAACGTGGGGAGCTTGAGTTGCTTGAGGTTGTGTTCGAGCAACATCGTGGACTTGTTGGTCATGACCGGCTCCCCGCCAGGAGAGCCATGTAGTCCCTGGTCGAGGTTGTTGCAACGTTGGTCCTGGGCAGATACGGGTACAACTCCATGTCGAGTCTAGGCGGTCGACCCTCGATCCTGCACAGCACCAGGTGCTTGACAGCATCGAAGCTCACAGCCCCGAGTCGAATGGCGTCTCGTACGGCGTCGTGGACTTCTTCCGGCTGGAAGTTCTCCATCAGTCTGAGCACCTGCACGAACTCCCTCTTTCCTCGCTTGCCCATCCGAGACTCCAGCAGCCGCCGCAACACTCCGAACTCCTCGGGCAACTCCCATCCAACCAGCGGCGCCGCCTGATCCAATGCCCTCGTCTTCTTCTCAAGGAGCGGCAGGTAATGGAGAGGGTCGAAGACGAAGTCGTCTCGATCGTAGGACCGCCGATGGCGGGCGATGACTTCAGCGCCACAGCTGATCACAACCTCATGTACATATCCGCGGACCACAACGTCCCGATGACCGTAGGCCACCGGGACCGAATAGTCATTGGTCCGGTATCTGACCAGGGACAGAGAACTGACCCTCGTCGCGTGCTTGTCGCTGGCGTCGTACGGTACGGCCGGCAGAAGCAGCAACTTCTCCAGGTCCCGCTCCAGCCGTTCTCCTATCGTCTCGTTGTGGCCGCGGAGTCGATCTTCGAACCGTCTGAGGCAGTGTTGCTCCAGATGAGCATTGAGGGCATCGAAGCTCTCGAACGATGGAATGGGCACCAGGAAGTTCCGGCGGACATAGCCGACCAGACCTTCTACTTTGCCCTTATCGTTCCCTTTGCCTGGACGGCCGAACCGGTCCTCGAACAGGTAGTGGGACTGAAGCTCGGAGAACACCCTGGTCCGCTGCCGGCGACCATCTCCCAGGATTCTGGCTACCGCGAGCGTGGTGTTGTCGTAGAGGATGCTCTGAGGCACTCCGCCCAGGAACGCGAAGGCGGAGACGTGTCCGTCGCAGAATGACTCCGTCGTCTCGGCGGGATACGCCTTCACATAGCACCCGTCGCTGTGAGGGAGGTACAGGGCGAAGTAGTGGGCTTTGCGTTCCACTCCGCCGATGATCACTCGAGCTTCGCCGTAGTCGCACTGGGCATGTCCCGGGGAATGGGACAGTGGTACGAACATCTCGCGGGTATGACGACGGCGTTCTCGAACGTAGTCTTTGACTATCGTGTACTTGCCGGGGAAGCCGTGTTCGTCTCTGAGCCGTTCGTAGATACGCTTGGCGGTGTGACGCTGCTTCTTCGGTGAGCTCAGATCCTGCTCCAGGATCTGGTCCATCACACCCTTATATGGATCGAGCTTCGGTCTGCGAGCCGGTCGTTGCCGTCGATACCCTGGGGGCACGGAGTACTCGAGCATCTTGCGCACCGTGTCCCGGTGTAGCCCGAACACTCGGGCCGCCTCTCGGACGCTCATCCCTTCGACGAAACAAGCCCTGCGAACTCGCAGGTACATCTCCACCTTGTACATCCAATCCACCTTCAATCAGGTTCGGTCGTTCCTGATTGAAGGCGACAGGCGGTACAGTTTTCAAGCGCCACATCTCAGCGCTCGACCGCCCAGGTGGTACATTATCTCTCCGCCCTTCACACTTCTCCTGGGACTCACAAAGGGACAGCGGGTTCCCTCCGCCACCGCCGTCGAGCTGTGGCTGGGCATCTCCACCGACGAGGCCATTCGCATCAAGCCTTCCCGTGACAGGTGGATAGCCAACCGCTACCCCCTGATCGAGGCTGGCATGTCCAGGAAGGACTGCATGGAATGGTGGAAGGAGCGATACGACAGGCCGTTGGAGCGCTCAGCCTGCGTCGGCTGTCCCTACCAGTCGCGGCAGCGGTGGGTGGAGACCAAGCGCAGATGGCCAGGGCTGTTCGCTGAGGCCGTGGAGATCGACTCCAACATGCGGAGTAGGCTGGCCTTCGCCAAGGAGCCCTATCTGCATCCCCGAAGGATTCCCCTTGACCAGGCCGTCAGCCGCGATGAAGCACAGCAGAGACACGATGGGGAAAGAGACGGCTTCGGCAACGAGTGCGAGGGGCACTGTGGCGTCTGAGAGGCCGGAAGCATGGACCGGACGGGTGTCGAGAGCCTCGGAATCCGGCTATTATAGAGAGTCTATGCCCTACGATACCGTAACCGCCTTCTTCGACGACAGCGGAGGACCCGACCCCAACTCATCGAGGTCCTTCTGCTTCGGGACCGTCGTGTTGCCCGCTTCCCTCGTCCGCGAGTCCTCCAGCGCATGGACTCAGATGGTCGGGAGACACTTCGACGTCGACGGCGATCAGTTGGCCTACTACGGCTGTGAGGTCAAGAGCTCCGACCTCTATGACCTCCGGCGCAAGCTCAGGCAGGGTCCCGGCCTGCGCGAGTCTCAGAAGGCCCTGTTCGCCCACGGCCTCAACTCGCTTCGCCGAGCCGATGCGTTGATCGAGGACATCTGGGGGTTCCTGGCCCGGCCATCAGTCCCGGTCAAGTACATTGCCGCCTGTGTGCAAAAGGACAGCACATGGAGGAAGTTCCGCAGGGAGCAGTTCGCCAGGTGGGAGTCGATGCAGACCGTACCCAGGGCCGAGAGGGTGGGCGAGAAACCCCTTCGAGCCGAGCTCTCCAACTTCATCCTCTCCCACGCCTTCGAGTACCTGCTTCAGAGGATCGACTACCTGGGCGGAGACGACGACTTCCAGTACCACGACGCCCTGGTCATCGGAGACCAGAGCGCGGTGACCCGGCTAATGCACGAGTCCCAGGCCGGAATACAGGCTGGGCGAGGATACTTCACCGACCTGCCCAGGCTGGTCAACAACGTCTGGTTCGGATCGAGCCGGTTCAGCCCCCAGCTTCAGATGGCCGACTGGATCGCCTATGCGGTGCGGACCTGGGCGGAGGGGAAGCGTGAGGGGTCCGACAGATTGGGACAGGTGCTGCACCTGTTTCGGGGATATCCCGACCGTGTGGACGGCTACGGCATAGTCCTAGTGCCCGATGACGAGGGGTTCCCAGGATTGCCGGGCCACAAATAG
Organism: Dehalococcoidia bacterium; assembly: GCA_965248605.1. GTDB lineage: Bacteria > Chloroflexota > Dehalococcoidia > Lucifugimonadales > CAUZJF01 > CAUZJF01. The sequence goes on along the minus strand of CBDFJV010000007.1, from coordinate 2,059,064 downwards.
CGAGAGACCAAGCCAGTCGCTACGAGTAGCTTAGAGTACGAGTACCCCCGGCTCGGCCTCATCACAACCATAGTAGCACAGGTGGGAGATGCCGTCTACGGGCGCGTCAACCCTTTGACCTTGCCACGGCTTTCGCGGTAAAATGCTGGGTAGAAGTTGGCCCGGCGATGCGTTAACACCCCGGGCCGTGGCGCCACCTGCGGAAACAGGTGATGCGATTAGATTCTACTACTCGCAGACCCGCTCCCGACAGGAGGCGGGTCTTTCTATTTTCAAAGGCGCAGGAACTAAAGGAGGAAATCATGGCGAAAAGCATGAATCTGCAACAGCAGGCAAAGGGACAGAGAGCGGCCATCTACGCCCGGGTCTCCGATAAGAGCCAGGACACGGAGGACAAGACCTCCATATCAGAGCAGATAGGCGACATGGAGGCCCACTGCGAGCGCAGGGGGCTGACCATCACGGCCCGCTATCAGGAGGTGGGCCGGGGATGGTCGAAGAAGCGACCCGAGTTCCAACGGATGCTGGCCGACGCCAAGCGGGGACGCTTCGACACCATCGTCTGCTGGAAGTCGGACCGCCTGAGCAGGGGCATGTATCCCGCAGCAGCCCTCATGGAGGTGGTCGAAGCCCACCAGATTGGGCTTGAGGCCGTCATGGACGCCATCGACATGAAGACCTTCGGCCTCATGGCGGCCATAGGCAAGATAGAGCTGGACAACTTCCGGGAGCGCTCGATCATGGGCAAGCGGGGGACGGCCAAGCAGGGACGGGTGCCCACCGGCGGCCTCCCATACGGATATCGCATCGGAGAAGACGGCAGGCCGGAGGTGGTTGAGGCTCAGGCGGAGATCGTGCGGCGCATCTTCCGCCAGTACGTTCACGAAGGAATGGGGTCCCCCTCTATCGCCTGGCGGCTGAACGACGATGGAATCCCTACGGCCCAAACCGCCACGCAGTGGCGTCAGTCCTACGTCCATAACGTCCTGGGGAACGACACCTACACGGGTGTCTGGACCTACGGAAAGACCCGCTGCATCTCCACGGACGACGGCACCAAGTCCTACGATCAGCCGGAGGACACCTGGATTGAGATTCCCCTCCCGCCCCTGGTGGACGAGGAGACCTGGAACAGGGCGCAGAAGCTCAAGAAGCAGCGGCGCAGGCACGCCAGCAGGAATACGAAGGTGAACTATCTGTTGCAGCACCTTCTGAAGTGCGGCGAGTGCGGCCACAACTTCCATGCCAAGTCTTACTGGAACGCCACCAAGAAGATCAACGGCAAGACGTACCGCTACGATGCGGCCACCCCTCGCAGGTACTACAGATGCAACGGTATGCACAGTCTGCGCTTGCAATGCAGGGAGAAGCACTACATCAGGGCGGAGCGCCTGGAGGAGCCGGTCTGGAATGAGGTCAAACGAGTCCTTCAGAACCCCGACCTCATCATCGCTGGCATCGAGAGTCTGGACTCCCAGGAGGGCGTGGGCTTGGAGGAGGAGATCGCTCAAGCGGAGCGAGACCTGCGGAAGGTTCAGATGGCGGAGGACCGGGCCATCAGCCTATACGTGTCGGGGAAGGTCACTGAGAAGCAGCTCGACCATCAGCGCAGGTTCATCACCGAACGGCTGGAGGCGGTCCGGGAGAAGCTGGATGACCTGCGGGCCAGGGAGGCGAGCGGAGCCGAGAAACGTGTTCTGATGGAGACCGTCCTCTCGTGGGCGGGAGAGATAGGAGAGGGCCTGGACGAGGTATCGCCCGAGCGGCGTAGGGAGCTCCTCCGGATGGTCGTCGAGGAGGTGGTGATCGACAGGAACAACAAAGTAGACATCACCCTAGCCGTACCTATTGAGGATGATTCTGTGGCTGTTGCGTCTGAATCATCTTGTCCCCAGTGTTCGCCCGTCCCGGCGCTCCGCCGAGGTCAAGGTGATGGTCGACGAGTTCCCGCAGGCCCAGGTGCCGGGCTAGGGTGGCCGGCAGGAGCAGGCCGGCATTGGCCACCAGGCGATGGTCGTCAAAGACGATGCGGATACGGTCGAGTTTGTTCTGTGGCAGCATCTATTGGGTGCTCCGCCGCCAACGGCGCCTGGCTGGCGGTACAGGTGATGGCGCACAACCTGGCCCGCTGGACAGCCCGCATCGGCCTGGGTCAGCAGATCGTGACCACCAAGACCCTCAGACGACGGGTCTTTGCCTTGGCCGGACGGATCACCCGCTCGGCACGCCGATTGACCCTGCAGCTTCCCCGGCGCTGGCCCTGGGAGGAGCAGTTCAGCCGCGCCCTGGCCCGACTGCGAGCCATTCCACTCCCAGCCTGACGGAGCCCGTCCGCCACTGACCCACCAGCCAACCCAACGTCCCCGCAAACTCGCGCCAGCCCAGTCCGCGAGCGCCTCTTGCCGTGTCCTATCCCGCCATCTGGCTCGCCACAGCCACTGTAGGCCGCCATCGGTGCCCCCAAAAGCGCCTGCAGACCGCCCGCCAACCTCCCGTCTACCCAAATTCGAGCCCGGATCATCACGCCTGTAACTCCCTCACCCCCTTCCGCTGTCCTCACGTCGTCCATCCCTGTCCGTCGGTGGATTCGGGTTAAGGCCTTGGAGAACGAGGACTATGCGATCGCTCACAACTTCTACTCGAAGGACCTCGGGAAGGAGTGCACAGTGGAGTCGCTTGCCACACCTAACTCATGGAGCGTCAGACAGCTGGCGGAAAGCCGCGTGGTCTTCGAGGACACCAAGTATCTCAACGGCTCAGCGGTGGTCGTGACTCGCGTGACCAGGATCAGCGGCGACGGTCTTTTTGGGTCGTCCGAATCCTCTTACGAAGAGCGTCTTAGCATGGTCGAAGAAGACGGTACATGGAAGTTCACTGATGAACCGTGGCCCAGGTTCGGCTGCCCGAGAAGGGTTGACCCAATCGAGGCGCCTGCGCCTGCGCCCACCACCGTTTCCGAGACGCCGACGCGGGAATCGCGGGACTAGGAGAGGAGCATGGAAATACTGTTCTCTTTTATCCCACTCCTCGTACTCGCGGCCCTGGTGGCGGGCGTCGTCTATGGCATACGAACGCTCACCCGTAGGAGAGAGCATTTCGAGGACGCAGACCCTGGTTTAGGCACGGTCCGACGCCTCTACTTCTACTTGGTCAGCTTCGTAGCCCTGATGATGGCCGCGAACGGCGTTACGATGCTCATAGCGGCCCTACTCGAAGCGCTCTTCGGAGGCCCCGTCCTTTCAGGTTCCGGGAGCAGCACGCTGGCATTGGGGATCGCGCTGGTGCTCGTCGGCATTCCGTTGTGGGCGTTCCATTGGCGGCTCGTCACGAGATACCTCCGCGAGATGCCCGTCGAGTCCCGGTCCGTCATTCGCAAGATCTACATCTACGGGCTGTTGCTTATCTCGGCGAGCTTCGTCATCGGGCTGGCGATAGAAGTCGTCCGTGAAGTCCTGGACCAGGACAGCTTCAGGGGCTATCCGTTGGCCGCCGTCCTCGTTTGGGCCGGCGTTTGGGCATACCACTGGCGCTTAGAGACCCAGGAGGGCCAACCGACACCGGAAACACGAGCCGTGCGGAGGCTTTATGTTTACCCGATCGTGGCGGCGACGCTCGCGATAGCAGCCGTCGGACTCGGACAGTTGCTCCACGTCCTGTTGCGAGAGGCCTATGAAGGCCTGGTTACCGTAGGAACGCTGAACAAGCCCGGCGCGGGACAGTCCGCCGGCTCGATCGCGGCGCTGCTGATCGGCGGAGCGGTGTGGGCATTTCACTGGCTCTATGTCGCCAGGCATGACTACGAATCGACGCTTCGCCAGGTGTACCTCTATGGATACGCGATCCTAGGCAGCGTGATCACGGCCCTGATCGCCGTTGGCATCATGGTGTACGGCGTCCTTGAGTGGAACATCGGCGTGCCGGAGAGCCAGTCGGCTGCCAGTCATTTCGACTTCTTCCCTGCCGCCGTTGCGTCGTTGATTTTGGCGGGCGCGATTCTGGCCTACCACTCCATCGTTTCAGCCCAAGAGCTCCGGGCATCCGTGACGACGCCCACCGGCGGACGCCAGTCCTATCCCTACGTACTCGCCGCCGTAGGCCTTGCCATGACAGCGGGCGCCATCATTGCGCTGGCCTCCGCTGTCATGGACGCGTTGATACAGGGAGATCATGCGATAGTTTTCGGCGGTGACCTCTGGCGCAACGGCATCGTCCTAGCCATCACCGCTGGAATTCTCGGTGTCCCTCTATGGGGCTACTACTGGGCTTCTGTTCAGAGGAGAGTACGCGACGAAGGGCCGGAGGCACGCACTCTGTTGGCACGACGGGCTTTCATTTTCGCGGTACTGGCCGTTGGAATGCTCGCCTTCCTCGGCAGCGTCAGTCAAGCTTTGTTCGTCTTGATCAGCGGCGTCCTCGAAACTGACATGTCGAACGTGCTAGACGACGCCAAGGTGAGCATCTCGATCTTGCTGGCGGTAGGAGTCTTCGTTCCTTATCACTGGATGGTGTACAGGACCGACCGCGAGACCGCTCCTACGGAGCCTGAGAAAGACTACGTGAAGCGGAAGATGGTAACGGTGCTCGTAGGGGGCGGAGGCGCCGAGGTCCAGAGCGGCCTCGAGAGGGCACTCCACTACAGCGTGAAGCGCCTCAACTTGACCGCGGCCGACGCCCCAATGCCGGAGCTCGCCGAAAGTGACTACGAGGAGCTGGCCGCCAAAATAGATAGGGTGACGGGCGACAACGTGATCCTCGTGCCCGAGGGGACTACGTTCCGGGTGCTCCCATATACCTAGCCCGACAAACCGCGACGGTTGGTGGTGGGACTAGCGGCCACCCCTTGTGATTCGTCTATACATCATCTTCCGGCCAGCTATCGAGTAACTGCTCGGTTTTTGATGGCCTTGCGGGAGCGCTAGGGCAGGCACGGGGGCACTGCCCCTACGCATGCCGCAAGGCGAGTTGCGTTCATACGTTTCGTCCGCCCCGTGGACTTATATGATTGCTCACTTTCAGCTTGCGGTTGTATCTAATTACCGTGGGTCAAATCCCCCCAACCCCCCTTTTCAAAGGGGGACAGAGCCGGACCCCACGAGCGGTTCGGTAGGCTATCGAGTAACTGGTCACAACAGTTACTCACCTAGATTCGGTCCGCCCTGCGGACATAATTTGCTCTATCGAGTAACTGCTCGGTTTTTGATGGCCTTGCGGGAGCGCCAGGGCAGGCATGGGGGCACTGCCCCTACGCATGCCGCAAGGCGAGTTGCGTTCATACGTTTCGTCCGCCCTGCGGATGTATGGTTGCTCACTTTCAGCTTGCGGTTGTATCTAATTACGTGGGTCAAATCCCCCCAACCCCCCTTTTCAAAGGGGGGACAGAGCCGGACCCCACGAGCGGTTCGGTGGGCTATCGAGTAACTGGTCACAACAGTTACTCACCTAGATTCGGTCCGCCATGCGGACATAACCCTGCTTTCAAATAACTGCCCCACGAACCAGCATGACAGTTGTAATGGAATTCCTCGTCATCCTGGCTTTGGTTGAATGGCCGGGTACTTAGGATAAACGGCCCTACGACCGACATAAAGAGGGTCCCCGGGCAGTCGCCCGGGGACCCTCTCCAAAAAGGGGGCGGAAATCTATTCGTTTATACGTACGGGGATTGGCTCGGCCTCGAGACCCCCCCCCCCCCGGGGACTGGCTCCTCCTCAGGAGTTTCGGGTTCGCTGCCGGGGACGATGTCGTGCGCCGGCATGAACCGATAGGCGAGTATCGACGCTGCCAGCGCCATGACCGCGGTGGCCGCGAACGTCAACCCCATCGACTCCACGAAAGCATCCTTGGACGACGCGATCAGGGCCTCGCCGCCGTCGCTGAGCCCCTGGGCAACCTGAATGGCAGCACCTATCGAGTTACTGGCTGCCGCTGCCGCCTCTTCTGACAGACCGGCGATAGCGTTCGTCATGTTCGCCGAGTAGGCCGAGTTGAATAGCGATCCGAAGATGCCGATGCCGAGCGCTGCTCCGACCTGCCTCGTCGTGTCGTTGAGGGCCGAGCCCACTCCGGCGTGGGACTCGGGCAGGGCGGCCATCACGGCGTCGGTCGCCGGTGCCATCACGAATCCCATGGCCATCCCCATCCCAAGTAACAGCAGCCCGGTCACCCAGTAGGCCGTCGCCTGGTCGACCAGCGCCAACCCGCCGACAAATGCCGCAATCAGCACCAGGCCTACAGCTAGGACTCTCTTGGTCCCGAATCGCCCCGTCAAGGCCGCACTTGTGGACCCTCCGATCATGAAGCCCATAGCCATCGGTACGAAGCGGACACCGGTCTCGAGCGGCGTATAGCCGCGTACGAACTGAAGGTACTGGGTCAATATGAACATCACCGCCATCATCGCCATGAAGGCCAGGCCGATCGACCCGGCTCCTGCCGAAAGACGCGCGTTCTTGAAATAGCGCACGTCCAGCATCGGATGCTCTATCCGAAGCTCGTACCAGACGAAAGCAGCCCCCAGAATGAACGAGCCCGCGAACCCGGCCAGCACGATCGGGTCGAGCCATCCTAGCGCCGGCGCCTCGATGATTGTGTAGATCAGCAATCCAAGCGTCGCCATCGATATCGCAGCACCGACGAGGTCGATCGTCTTGGCTTCGGGGTCCCTGCTCTCCGGCACCAGCACGAAGCCGGCCGCCATCGCTACCAGGACCACCGGTATGTTAATCAGGAAGACCGAGCCCCAGAAGAACTCCTCCAAAAGGTAGCCGCCAACGATCATGCCCATTGGCACTCCGATGGCCGTTATCGAAGCCCAGATACCGATCGCCTTCGCCCGTTCTTCCCGCGGGAAGACGTCCACCAGGACGGATAGGGTGGACGGCATGATGAACGCTCCGCCGACGCCCTGAAGGGCCCGGGCAGCAATCAGCTGTCCGCTGGTCTCTGCGAAGGCCGCAGCGAGGCTTGCCACTCCGAACAGTGCCAAGCCGACCTGCAGCGATCGCTTCCGTCCGAACCGGTCGCCCAAAGAACCCATCGTCAGCAGCAGTCCTGCGAATACAAGGACGTAGGCGTTGACGATCCACTGAAGTGCCGACGCGGAAGCGTTTAGCTCGCGTTGAAGCGTCGGAATAGCCACATTAAGTACTGTTACATCGAGAGCGATTACCAGCAGGCTGGCCGATAGGACACTCAGCGTCCACCAGCGCCTGCGATACTTGCTCGTCTCCTTAAAGTCCGCCGTTGCTACTTGGTCCACAGTTCCTCCTCCTCACGTGTTTTTCGACCTAGATGTTGACTGACGGTCAGTCATTAGATCCCAAAATTTTTTAGCGGGCTTTAACGAAAGCCCGGATGACCACCTTGCTCAAGGCGTCCTCGATTTCATCGACCCGTTCACAATCGGCATCTCCAAAGGAGCGGTGCATCGAGTCCTTTAGCATCGCGTGGAATAGCTCGTACGCCGCCTGAGGATCCATGGGCTCCATCTCCCCTTTCTCGAGGGCGGCTTCGAACATTCGAATTCCCAGCGTCTTGATATCCCTGGCCATAGGCGTTTGCTCGGCCAGGGCCGACGCCTCTCCTCCGATATGAAGCAGGCGACACAGGTCGGGATGGTCGCCCCCGACCCCGAAAGCTATTTTGACCAGCCCCCGTAGCATTTCCTCAAACGAGACCCCGGAGGTCATCGTGGCCTGCACCCTCTCGGCCACGATTTCCATAGGTTTGTTGGCCAGGGCCCAAACGATCTCTTTCTTCGAAGGGAAATACAGGTAGAACGTACCCTGTGCAACGCCGGCCCTGCGGACGATGTCGCTTATCGTGGTTGTCTCGTATCCCTTTTCGTTGAAGACCGCTCGGGCCGCGGAGAGGATCTGTTCCCGCCGCTCGGCCTCGTTCAAAGTCCTGCTCGTCGAAGTCATGACGGGTATTGTGACTGACGTTCATTCATTTGTCAATCCCCAATTTCATCAGATGTCATCCATCCAAAGGTTCTCAAATTCCTGAAACCGATTTCGCTAGAAGGGGTGTAGGCACCTGGGCGCCAGATCGGCGATGACCAAGGCGTCGGCCCCGGACTAACGGCGGTATATCACCACGCGCCGGCTGGGCTCCCGCCCGGCGCTCGACGAGGCAAAGCCATGCTGTTCGGCGATTTGGTGTTGCAGGTGCCGGATATACGAGCCCTGGGGACTTAGATCGGCCTGGTGCTCGCCTCCGGTGATCCGCCGTGCCGCCTCTTCCGCCTCTTTGACCCCGCGGTCGATCAGCTCCTGTGGCGGCGAGTTAGCATTGCTCCGCGTAATTGCCCGGATGAACTGCTGTATCTGGGGCGTGGTGTTTTTCCGCAGAACGTAGACGGGCTTGCCCTTCTCTTCGCTGTCGCGAAGTGCTTGAGTCCTGCGGCGGTAGTAGCTCTTGGTCGTCAGCAGCAGGTCGGCTTGTTCAATCTCACCGACCAGCTCGACCGGCGCCTGTGATGTCTTGATCACCTGCTGGAGCTTGCCCCGGTTGACTCCGTAGGGCAGGATACGCGTCGCAGGTCGGGACTCCAACGGTTCCTCGCTGACCGGCTCGTCGGGTTTTTCGGCCAATGGCGTCCCGAAGTAGAAGTCCGGCTGCGATTCGAATCGACCCATCGACGTGCCGTTTCGAGAGACCATTGGCGCGGTGCGCTGTCCCCTACCACGCTGGACCTCCCCATCGTCGTCCAGCATTCGGAGCTCCGGAGTCACCGGGAATCCGCGAAGCATCCTGTCCACGACCTCTCCAACGTCAGGAAGGACCGCCACGCGGCTCCAACCGTGGATCTCTACCAGAATATCGAAGGTCGGCGGCGCCCTTCGCTCCAGTACCGTCTTCTGCGTCCTGCGGCGTCGTGCCTCGTCGTCGCCTAGGGTTACCGTTTGGATACCACCGACCAGGTCCGACAGTGTCGGATTGAGAATCAGGTTCTCAAGGGTATTACCGTGCGCCGTGGCCACCAGCTGGACACCGCGCTCCGCTATCGTTCGTGACGCGTTCGCCTCCAGCTCGGTGCCGATCTCGTCGATAACGATCACCTCGGGCATGTGGTTCTCAACGGCCTCGATCATGACCGAATGTTGTTGGTCGGGAGAAGGGACCTGCATTCTCCTCGCCCGACCGATGCCCGGATGTGGGATGTCGCCGTCGCCAGCTATCTCGTTCGACGTGTCCACCACAACCACACGTCGGTGGGCGTCGTCCGCGAGAACGCGGGCCACCTCACGTAGCATGGTCGTCTTGCCGACCCCAGGCCTGCCGAGAAGCAGAACGCTCTTGCCCGTGAGCACGAGGTCTTCGATGATCTTCACGGTGCCGTACACAGCGCGTCCGACACGGAGAGTGACGCCGACGATTTTGTCGCGCCGGTTCCGGATCGCCGATATGCGGTGAAGCGTGCGTTCGATTCCCGCCCTGTTGTCCGCGCCAAAGGAGCCGATGCGGTCGACGACGTGCTGGATATCCTGCTCTGAGACCTCCCCGGACCCCAGGATGTGGCTCTCCGACAGGAACCTGGCCTCGGGCTCGCGGCCCAGATCGAGGACGATCTCGATTAGCTCGTCTTTGTTGCCGCGCTGATCGACCAGCTCAATGATCTCGCTAGGCAGCAGCGCGGTCAGCGCCTCTAGCTCGGAATCCACTTGTTGTCGCATGAGTAAGTTCCCACCTTCGACGCGGTCAGAGGTCGCCGTATTCGACCGGCGTCTGTGTGTTTAGACGTCGGGCGGGGAGCATTCGACAATCGGACTGGTCACGCCGGAGACGCCGGGACCGCCTGACGAGCCTTTTCCGCGGGTACCGGCACGACCATCGACCTTACTAGAGTAACGTATTCTCCTGTAACGTCGTAGCCTTCCTGGCTCAGAAGACTCTGCAGTACCTGCTGGTGCGCCGGAACAACGCAGCTCACCATTTTCGACTTCTCGAGCTCCCGCACGCCGAACTCCAAGAGGGCTGCCGTCTTCGCTTCCGCGTCGGGATGCACCATCATCATTAGATGGCCGACCCCACGCCTCCGAATCGCCCTGAGCCAGGCAATGACCTGGCCGCCTTCCTCAAGAACGTATTCTGAAGACCGCCCGCGAGCCCTTTCTCTAGACGACGACCAGTGATCGAAAGTCATTCCGGCCGGCAGCCTGATACTGGCGGGCGTCGCCGCGTTGTAGAGTCTGAAGAGACCATATTCGTCCGAAGGCGTCTTCTTGCGAAGGGCGATTGGCTCTTCGCTGTGGGTCGAGAGGTCATGGCCTAGATACACGGTCTCTTCTCCACACGGCACGAACCCTGAGTGCCTGGCCGTCTCGGCAAGCAGGTCTCCCGCCTGAAGCCTCATGAAAACCCGCTCACCAAACTGTCGGGCCACGCTGCCGTGAAGTTCGTTGAGCAGGTCCGTGTAGCCCTCGTCACTATCAGACTCAACTAACAGATGGGTTACTTCCCATGACCGTGGACCTGAGCGCGGCCTCGCGGCAGCTATCCCGACGACCCGGGAGCCAACGGTCATCGTGACGGAACACACGCCTTTGCGATGAAGCGATACGTTGGCGCCCGCGGCGTCCCTCAAAGGTAGCTTGGGCTGCGGCCCGACGTCGATCGTGTCTAAAGTGTATGCCCGGTTGGCTCGGCTTGGGCCGCCGAGCATCACAAGTCGGGCCACGTCGAAGGGACGAGTCGGTCTGATCACGGCGGAAACCGCCTATTCGGAACCTCTGACCATCTTCACGAAAAGCTCGTGGACCCGGGAGTCGTCTGTTAGCTCGGGATGGAAGGACGTCGCGAGCATGTGGCCCTGCCGAACGGCAGCCGGACCTTCGTTATCTATCGTGGCGAGCACTTTGACGGACTTGCCCACGCTTTTGACGACCGGGGCGCGAATGAACACGGCGCGAAACGGCTGGCCGTCGACCTCGTCGATTTGGATGTCTTGCTCGAAGCTGTCGATCTGACGACCGAACCCGTTTCTGACGACCTCTATGTCCATTAGATGAAGCGGCTCTGGGCGAGGGTCCGTCAGTTTGTCGGCAATCGCGATCATTCCGGCGCAGGTGCCCCAGACCGGCAGTCCTGAGCGGACCCTCTCGGTCAGCACTTGCCTGAACTCGAAGATGTCAATGAGCTGCACGATAGTCGTGCTCTCGCCGCCGGGAATTATCAGGCCGTCGATGCCATCGAGCTGGCCGGGAAGACGGACTTCGCTGGCTTCAATCTCCAGCTTCGCCAGCGCCTGCTTGTGCTCGAGAAAGTCCCCCTGAATCGCCAGTATACCGATTCTTGGCTCTCTACCATCCACGTGTGGCCAGCTGCTCTTCCACCGGCATGGTCTTGACGTCCAGTCCGGGCATAGCGTCACCGAGTCCTGTCGAGACCTCGGCGATGATGTCTTTGTCCTCGAAGTGTGTGGTCGCTTTGACGATCGCCTGCGCCATGCGCTCGGGGCTGGACGACTTGAAGATGCCCGAACCAACGAAGACACCTTCCACGCCAAGCTGCATCATAAAAGCCGCGTCGGCCGGCGTCGCTATGCCTCCAGCCGCGAAGTTGACAACGGGCAACTTCCCGGTTTCGTGAACCTCTTGTACGAGCTCGAAGGGCGCTCCCATGTCCCTTGCAGTTGCCATTAGCTCGTCGGAATCCATGTTTTGGATTCTACGAATCTCACCGAGCACCGCTCGTGCGTGCCGTACAGCTTCGACGACGTTGCCCGTGCCGGCTTCGCCCTTGGTCCGGATCATCGCGGCCCCTTCCCCAATGCGACGGAGGGCTTCGCCAAGATTCCGGCAGCCGCATACGAACGGCATCTTGAAACGGTGCTTGTCTATGTGGTTGTCCTCGTCGGCCGGCGTCAGTACTTCCGATTCGTCGGCATAGTCGACCCCGAGGGCTTCGAGGACTTGGGCCTCGACGAAGTGCCCGATTCGACATTTCGCCATTACGGGTATCGTGACCGCTTCGATGATCTCCTTGATCTTCGTCGGGTCGGCCATCCGGGCGACTCCGCCGGCCTTGCGGATGTCCGACGGCACGCGTTCCAGCGCCATCACGGCCACGGCGCCGGCGTCCTCGGCAATCTTGGCCTGGTCGGCGGTGACCACGTCCATGATGACCCCGCCCTTGAGCATTTGGGCGAGCCCAGTCTTGGCCCGCCAGGTCCCGGTGTCTGGCACGGTGTCGATGGCCATAGCTACGCCTCCCGTTCAGTTGCGCTACAAATGATGACTTAATTATACGCTGGCCAATATGGGCGCGCAATTTGCGGGCGCCTTCGACTCGGTCACGGCCGCCTTCGAGACGCCAACGGAGTCACTCCTTGGCGGTCGCACTTCCCGGGGCGTCCGCCTCGGCCGCGAGGGAGAAGCCAAGTACGAGCCACCCCGAGCTGAACAGAACAAGCCACACCGTTGCTACGAGTAGTTGGGCCGTTCCCGAGATCATCCCGACTGCGACAAAGCCAGCGACGTATACGAGACCGAGGGCTGCAAGCAAGCCGCTATTCCAAGAAGGCAGCACTCTTTCCTTGAAAGTGGCGGCCCCGTAGAAGATAAGCCCAAGCGGCAGAGCAACCGCTCCGGCCCCGGCCGCAACGAGAACACCGGCCACGCCGGTTTGCAGGAGATCGCTCTGCTGCAGTTGCGGTTCCAGACTGAATAGCCCCGCGACGCCGAGGCCGACGAACAGGACCGCCGGACCAATTAGGCCGAGAACCGTTAGCTCGAACCCTGTCTTGAGCAGTCGGCTGGGGCGACCCGCGTGCCGCTCTTGAATTGAAAGGATGCCCCACAGTAAAAGGCCCATCGACGCCGATGCGACCCAAGGAACGCCGGCTCTGCGAAAATCTCCATCGCCGGGCACGACCAGGAACAACGCTACGACCAGCAGGATGGCTCCCAGCATCATCGCCGGGCCCGCCCGGCGGGACACTTCGGCAGGCAGTCGGACCAATGCTGGCTTGGGCGCCTATAGGCCCTTTTCGGCCAGGAACGCGGCTAGGTCTGCCGTGCGGCAGCTGTAGCCCCACTCATTGTCGTACCAGCCGACGACCTTCACGAAGTTTCCGCCTAGAGACATCGTGGACTGACCGTCGATGATGCAGCTGTGGGGGTCCGCCCTGAAGTCGCTGCTGACCAATGGCTCGTCCGAGTATTTGAGGATGCCAGCAAGGCTGTTCTGGGACGCGTGCTCATAGGCAGCGTTAATCTCATCGGACGATGTGTCTTTCTTCACGAGAGCCACCAGATCCGTCACGGACCCCGTGGGTGTCGGGACGCGGAAAGCCATCCCGTTGATCTTACCGTTGAGCTCTGGCAGGACGAGTCCGACTGCCTTGGCGGCGCCCGTGGTAGTGGGCACGATATTCGTCGCGCCCGCTCGGGCCAGCCGGAGGTCCCCGGAGTGGTGGACCTTGTCTAGTATCTGCTGTTCCCCTGTGTAGGAGTGGATCGTCGTCATGAGACCGCGTTCTATACCAAAGACGTCGTGCAGGACCTTGGCCATCGGCGCGACGCAGTTTGTCGTGCAGGACGCGTTCGAGACCACGTTGTGCTTCGTGGGATCGTACGCGTCATCGTTGACGCCAAGCACCATCGTAAGGTCCGGATCGGTAGCAGGCGCCGAAATGATGACCTTCTTGGCGCCTCCCTCCATATGGCCGGCGGCTTTTCCGGCGTCCCTAAACAGCCCCGTCGCCTCGACTACGATCTCGGCGCCCACGTCGCCCCACGGGAGTGCAGACGGCTCCCGCTCGGCGAGCACCTTGATGGCAGCCCCATCGACCACGACGCTGTCCTCGGTCGCCTCCACCGACCCCGAGTACGGACCGTAGTTGCTGTCGTACTTGAACAGGTGCGCGTTGGTGGCGGCGTCCGCCAGGTCATTTATCGCCACCACCTCAAGCTCGTCGGGATGCCTTTGTTTGATGGCCCTGAGAGCCAGTCTCCCGATGCGTCCGAAGCCGTTAATACCAATTCGCGTTACCATTTGTTCAACCCCTCATTAGATTTCACAGTTCACGCTTCGCGGCGGCTCGCCGTCGCATCGAATGATTCAGGCCGCGATCTCGCTTCTCGCGATGTTCACAAATTCTTCTGACCCCTCGACGGCCCGTTCAGCCTCCTCCTGGTCGTCGTAAACTTCGGATGGAATACCGCCCGGCAGCGCGTCTGGATAGCGAGTTGGAAGGTAGTACTTGTCCAGACTCTTAGCGAGTTTGCGTTTGATACCAAGTTCTCTATAAGTCGATTCGAGATTTGCCGCGAGGTCCACGAGCGAGTGACCAGTGACGTATCTGTCGCCTCGTTGATACGCGAGAGCCTTCAGCGCTTTCTCCGCCACCTGATGGGCCATGAACATCGCGTGAGAGTAGAACTGTTCCCGGAGTACCAAACCAGCGATTCGCAAGTCAACCTCGGCTGCGGCTAGCCAGCGGCCGGCATCCGACCCGTTCCCCGACCTCTCCATGTCGGTCTCAGCAACATCCTGTGTCTCTTTGCCATTGCCTGGAGCCACGGCGGATGACGATGACGGAGAGTCTTCATATAAGACGACGCCCTGCTCGAGGGCTATCTCAATAAACGCCCTACCCTCGGCTAGCATCGCGGCAAGCTCGCCGGGGGTGTATATCAGCAAGTCGATGCCCTTGCGCCACACATCGTACAGACCGCCGAAGTCGTTGTCCCTGTCGAAGAACTTGCGGTTGGTCTCGGTGACGACGATCAGGTCCAGGTCGCTGTGCTCATCGGCGTCTCCTCGGGCGTACGAACCGAAGACGATGGCCTTTTTGGCCCCGGCCTGCCGAAGGATGGGCGCGAAGGCCGACTCGATGTCTTCGATGGTCAGGATTTCACGTGTTCTCGACGTCATGTCTTTGCGCCGGCCAGATGGGCTCTAGCGGTGCTACACAAGGTAGGCTTCATAGACCGTTTTGCCCGCGAAAGTCGCGCCGTCGCCGAGCTCCTCCTCGATCCTCAGGAGCCTATTATACTTGGCGGTGCGCTCTCCACGAGCTGGCGCCCCCGCCTTGATCTGACCGGTTGCCGCACCGACAGCTAAATCGGCGACCGTAGTGTCCTCCGTTTCGCCGGAACGGTGGCTGGCTACCGTTCCCCAGCCGGCGTCCTTCGCGATCGCGATGGCTTCGAGAGTCTCGGTAACGGTGCCTATCTGGTTGAGCTTGATCAGAACAGCATTGCTCGCTTCTCGCGCAATGCCCAGACGTACGTACACGGGGCTGGTGACGTAGAGATCGTCGCCGACCAGCTGGACCCTGTCGCCAAGCCGTTTCGTCATCTCTATCCACCCGTCCCAGTCGTCCTCGCCCAGACCGTCCTCGATGCTTACGATGGGATAGGCGTCGATCCATTGGTCGTAAAGGTCGAGCAGCGCCGACGACGACAGGTCGACGCCCTCCCTTGGAAGGCTGTAATCCCCGTTCTCCGCGACGAGTTCCGTCGCAGCAACGTCGAGAGCGATGAAGCACTGCTCCCCGGGCAAGTATCCAGCACGCTCGATGGCCGCCGTGACGACCTCGAGTGCGTCCCGGTTGGACGGGAGGCTCGGCGCGAACCCTCCTTCGTCGCCGACGTTCGAATTGAACCCGCGAGACGCAAGTATGCTCTTGAGCGCCTGATAGACCTCCGAGCCTGCTCGCACGGCCTCGCTGAAGGAACCGACACCGGCAGGAACGACCATGAACTCCTGAACGTCCGTGGAGTCTTCGGCGTGCTTGCCGCCGTTCAGAATATTGAACATCGGGACCGGCAGGCTGGGAGCGCCACCACCGCCAAAGTGCCGGTAGAGAGGCACCCTCTGGCTGGCCGAGAACGCGTGGGCATAGGCCATCGAGACGCCGAGGAGCGCGTTCGCTCCCAGCCTCGATTTGTTTGGCGTGCCGTCTAGCTTCACCAGAACGTCGTCGAGGGCTTTCTGGCCTGTGAACGACCGCCCTGCGAGTGCCTCACCTATCTCGCTCACGTTGTTTTTGGCGTTCCGGACCCCCTTGCCACCGAAGCGGGCAGCGTCGCCATCTCGGAGCTCGACGGCCTCCCTGCTTCCGGTGCTGGCGCCCGACGGCACGGCGGCGCGGCCCATCGTCCCATCGGAAAGTACAAGGTCTACTTCTATCGTCGGGTTGCCCCGAGAGTCGAGAATCTCACGGGCTCCGACGCTGGAAATGCTACTCATCGAGCCGACAACTCATCCGATAGCACCAGCCGCCCGCGCGGCTTCGACCGCTTTGTCGACTGCGTCCGCAGCGTCGGTGGCGACAATGATGGCCTGATCGGCCTGCTCGTCACGGGATATCTGCCAGGTGTTCAAACCGACGACGGGTATGCCGGCCTTCAAGGCATGGCCGATCTCGGAGAGCGTTCCATACCGTCCGCCGATGGCGATGACAGCATCGCCTGTCTTGACCACGAGGACGTTGCGGCCCTGAGACAGCCCCGTCGGGACCGGCACGTCGACCCAGGCGTTGGCCGCGCTGCGGTCGCCGCTGGATAGAATGCCAATCGTAAGGCCCGCCGCGGACTTGGCGCCCCTACATGCCGCCTCCATGACGCCACCACCTCCACCGCACACCAGCTTGACGCCGCGTCTCGCAAGGTCACGGCCTATTTGCTCCGCCATGGCGAGCACCTCCGGAGACTCCCTGCCCGAGCCGACGACAGCGATTATCAACTGGACCTCCCGTATGCCCCGAGGCTTCGGATTATAGCATCGCGGAGTGTCGGCTCACGCCGCTCCAGGTTCATGTGAGAGGTCGGGGACTGCTTATTCGTGCTGTGTTTGCTCAGTCGACATTCCTAGTGGTCCAACATCCTAGTATTGAAGGGTTCTGAGGTTACGGCTTGGTAGGGGCGGGTTTGAAACCCGCCCTGTCGTCGTAGCACGCCAATCTCGGCTACCCCTCATTTCAAAGATTTCGGTCTACTAGGCATTAACCCGAATCCACCGAAGGACGTCCTTGGGGACAGCCCTTGAAGAAGCCAGCGGGTGCTCCTCTGAATCTGGGATAATGGTTTTGGAACAGAAACCTGCCCGGAAACAAGGAGCACCCAATAGATGCTGCCACAGAACAAACCCGACCGTATCCGCATCGTCTTTGACGACCATCGCCTGGTGGCCAATGCCGGCCTGCTCCTGCCGGCCACCCTAGCCCGGCACCTGGGCCTGCGGGAACTCGTCGACCATCACCTTGACCTCGGCGGAGCGCCGGGACGGGCGAACACTGGGGACAAGATGCTGACGCTGGTCGCTTCCGCGCTGGCAGGCGGCGACTGCATCGACGACGCCGATGCGCTGCGCGCTGGTGGGACGGTCGGTGTTCTAGGCTGCGTGGTCAAGGCGCCATCCACCCTGGGGACCTTCCTGCGCAGCTTCCGGTGGGGGCATGTCCGTCAACTCGACCGCGTGAGCCGCCAGTTGTTGGCCCGGGCCTGGGCCGCTGGGGCCGGACCCGGCGACTCGCCCCTGACCATCGACCTGGACTCGACCATCTGCGAGACCTATGGACTGGCCAAGGAGGGAGCGCGCCACCACGGCTATACCGGCGCCCGCGGCTATCACCCGCTGCTGGCCATTGCCGCCGGCACCGGCGAGGTGCTGATGTCCCGGCTGCGCGAGGGCCGGGCCAACACCGCCCGTGGCGCCGCCCACTTCCTGCGTGAGACGGTGGGGCGGGTGCGCTACGGCGGGGCCAGGGGACAACTCACGGTGCGGGCCGACAGCGGCTTCTACGCCCACACTGTCGTTGCCGCCTGCCGGGAAATGGATGTCCGCTTCTCTATCACCATCCGCCAGCGCGCCAGCCTGCGGGACCTGATCGAGGCGATACCACAGGAGGACTGGACTCCCATTCCCTACTGGACGGACGGCGCCGCCGATGTCGCCGAGACGACTTACACCCCGTTCCAGACCAAGCCGGACGCCGCGCCGGTGCGGCTCATTGTCCGGCGGGTGAAGCCGACGCCCGGTTCCCAGCTCGCCCTCTTCGCCAGATACAGCTATCACGCCTTCATCACCGACCGCGATGGGGAGACGCTGGAACTGGAGGCCGATCATCGCCGCCACGCCGAGGTCGAGAACGCCATACGCGACCTCAAGTACGGCGTCGGGCTGAACCACATGCCGTCGGCGCGCTTCGCCGCCAACGGCGCCTGGCTGGCGGTCCAGGTGATGGCGCATAACCTGGCCCGCTGGACGGCGCGGATTGGTCTGGGCGAGCGGACCGTGATCACCAAGACCCTCAGGCGGCGGGTCTTCGCTCTGGTGGGACGGATCACCCGCTCGGCGCGCCGCCTCACTTTGCATCTCCCCCGGCGCTGGCCTTGGGAAACCCAGTTCAGTCGCGCCTTGGCCCGGCTGCAAGCCATTCCGTTCCCGGCCTGACAGCCAGCCTGCAACTGACCCAACGTCCCCGCAATCTCGCGCCACCCCGGTCGCGAGAGTCCCCTGCTGCGTATCCTCTCGCCTTCCCGCGCATCGCAACTCCCGCATAGGGCCTTAGGGGCCCTGTGCGGCGACTGAAGACCGGCCGCCGGCCTCCCTCTACCCCAAGACCCCAGGCCATCCCCCCTGTAGCTCCCTCACCCACCCCCTTCCGCTGCCCTCACGCCGTCCATCGGTGTCCTTCGGTGGATTCGGGATTAACCAAGACTTGGCGTAGGAGTACGCCGCTTTTTACCTAGGTATCGACCGATTTTCTACCGATGACAACTTTCCTCAAACATAGTATTGTCCTCACCGGTTCCTGCGTAAAAACGATAAAGAGCTTGCCTATGAGCGTGTCAGGTCTTTACCTCCGGGTTCCCGTGATAATGATGCTGTTCCTGGTCGGATTAGCATCTCTGGCTGTTGGCTTCGCCATCTCAGTAGCCGGATGGTGGGAACCTTCACCCAACGATACCCACAAGGTCGCCTATCCAGTGATCGTGGGTGCGGGCTCGTCGATTATGGTCATGGTGCATTGGGGCGTTCTTGTGGGTGGCAGGAGGAGGTGGGCCGCATTCAGCCTCGTCGGCGTACTAATGCTAGGGTTCTCAGTTTTCATGGCCCACAGCGTTGGTATTTTCATCGCTCCCTGGGGTCTTGCGTTGTTGGTATTCTCAGTATTCCAACTGGTCTTGCAAACCTTAAAAAAGGCAGCGATTTCTCGATTACAGTGAAGGTAAACTCGATGACACTACGGCCTCAGGATACTCAGGCTATCCAGTCCGTCGCCGTCATTGGAGGACTGTTGGGCCTAGTCCCGATAGTCATATGGGGGGCCACCATTTTCCTGATCCGAGAGGGGTTCCAGCTAAATACTAGCGTATTGTTCGCGGCGGTGATCGTTCCCTCACCCTATGTTCTTACCATAGCCATGTCTAGGGTGGGGGATCACGCAGCACGGGGTGGCATTCTGCTCGCTCTCGGTCTGCTCTCTATAGGCGTTAGCCTACTGTCATACTTCCTGTTACTGCCAGCTACGTCGGCAATTCTCTACGCCTCGGCATGGAGTATCCGAGCCGGAAGGGATCGTCCTCTCCGTGTAGCGCTGTTCTTTGCCGTGGGCCTCTTCATCGCCTCAAGCTTGGTGCTTAGTTTTTACGCTTTTGGCACAGTCAGAGGATAAGGAAATTCAGCGCACCACTTCTTAAGGGACACAAAAAGGGAGGCGCCGCTACCTGCTGCGCCTCCCTAACCTTTTCGGTTTCTACCGTCGGTCCCGCTTCCCGGTGATCTCACCGGATACTCTCGCCCCGGAGTATATCGGGGGCATATGAGCTGTTTTATTTAGTGATCGCGGGTTCTCGGGCTTTGGTCTCCCCTGTCGGCTCTATACCCTTCCTCCTCGACCTATCCGACCCTCGAGCCGGCAGGGGTATAACTCGGGAACTTCCACTGATGGTACTTCTCTACAAGTGTCACCATGTAATACCCCCTTTCCGCCTCTTGGCGATCTCTGAGAAGCTCTTTACTTCTCTCATTTCGAGGTTAGCACACAATCGCACCAAAGTCAATGCCCTGCAGCTCGACTCTTTGTCCTCGGCGTGACATCGTACGGAAAGCGTCGTATACATTCCACATGATGCAGGAATTCGCGATTACGAATTCTAATGCATGTTTTGTGAATCAGGGCTTCTTACTCTCGACGTGCTGACCGTGCGGCTCGATAATCGCATTGATGCGCCGGCAAAGGTCGGTAACCTGCCCCGCGGACTCGCGGAACCACGCCTGCATCCATTGCTCGCGTTCAAAGAAAGCCAACGTGGGCTGCCCACTACGCCGTATTCCGACGCGTCGTACGAGGCCGCTGGCATTTATGAAGCTGACCTCGTCAAGGGGTCGACCCTCCGCCTTGAAGCCAACGAAGACCGGACACAGCTCAGCTATCGTTCCTAAGCTCTCGGAAACACCCCGTAGGCAGAAGGCCTGGGTGTTCGGGAGCGAGGAAGCGGGCATGGCGTTGAGGACAGCTCGCATCGTGAGCCCGGAAAACACCGTGTCATCGACCACGGCAATCGACTCGTATCCGTCCAGGCCGGCGAACTGGGATTCAAGGGGGCCGGCTGCCGTGACGAGAGCGTAACCGCCCTTGCCGTCTTCCTCCCGAGCAACGTCGACCCGGCGGACGGATGGGAACCACCCTGTACGGCGGTTGACCTCTTGCGCGACCTTCTCGCCGGCGACGCCGATGCCGAATGTGACCGCGAATGTTGGGTGAGGGCCGGTCCCGACGAGCCGACCAAGCTGGTCCTCCAGAGTCAGCACGGTCACACCTGAAAGGTCCTGGCGCACCAGATCGAAAAGCTCTTGCGCCAACCGAAGCGGTTCCGAGGCCGGCCCGTACCCACTACGGATCGGCTCAGTAATGTCGTGAACGGGCCTGCCAGTCTCTGGCGCGCGCCAGCACCGCCTGGATGAACGGCGTTTTGGCGTCGGTGAACGCAAGCCTGTCCGACGTGATTTAGATCGCCAGGTCTCTCTTGAACGTGTCGTAGGCTCGAGCCTCGTCCGCGTGGACCGTTAGATATTCCCTGAACAATATGTGGTCCTGCCAGAAATCGGTCGTCTGTTCGACGATGTGCAGGTGGTGGGTCGCCGGCTCCGTTTCACCCTTTCGGAAGTACCTTCGCTCAGGGATGAACTCCTCATACTCGGGCAGGTAGTGATATCCAATGGTCGCGAGGAGTTCAACTACGTCAAGCGCTCCTTCTATCTGGGCGACGGAGGCCATGATATCGATGATCGGCTTGCCTCCGAGGCCGGGGACCGACGTGCTGCCCACGTGCTCGATGGCCGTAAGGTAGTCACCGGCGGTTGAGAGGATCAGGCGCCGCTCCTCCTCATACACCACCTTCCAGTTGGGGTCGTATTCGACTATCTCGATTGGTGAAGTCATTTAAGTGTCTATGCTGGTTGCCTCTGAGCGTTGACGGTGCCCGCCATCGTGTTCACGGGCGCATGTCCCGATGCCGCATCGGGGCGTCTCTGCCGGAGGTAGGACCGACCAATTCAGCTTGCCTCGAAGTTGACGGGAAGTCGGACCTCGAAACGGGTGGCACCGGGTTCCGAGAACAGCTTCATGTCGCCTCGGTGCTTGCTCACGACGATGTTGTAGCTTATGTCCAGACCGAGCCCGGTGCCCTTTCCCGGCGGCTTGGTCGTGAAGAAGCTGTCGAACACCTTGGATTGGATTTCGAGCGGTATCCCTGGCCCATTGTCTTCGACATCGACGAACACCGAGTCCTGCTCGCCGGAGCGCGT
The DNA here is from genome assembly GCA_965248605.1 of Dehalococcoidia bacterium. GTDB lineage: Bacteria > Chloroflexota > Dehalococcoidia > Lucifugimonadales > CAUZJF01 > CAUZJF01. The sequence goes on along the minus strand of CBDFJV010000007.1, from coordinate 2,037,299 downwards.
GCGAATGGTGATCTCGCCCTTGCCTTCAAGAGCGTCGGCGGCGTTGTCGAGGAGGTTGGTCCAGACCTGGTTCAGCTCGCTGCCGTAGCCCTGTATGACCGGCAGGTCAGGAGCGTACTCACGGCGCACACTAATACCGTTCTGGAGCTTACTCTTGAGAATCATGAGGGTATTGTCCAATCCCTCGTGGATGTTCACAGCCTGAACGGGCGCCTGATCGAGGTACGAGTAAGACTTCAGGGCCTTGACGATGTCGGACATGCGGCTGGCGCCCTGCCCAATCTCTGTTAGTACGTTATGGACGGTATAGCTGGCACTCATCCACGCCAACACCGACGGCAGGATCTCAGGCCCAAACCGCTCGGCTAAGGCATCAAGCTCCGTGTCCGGGTAGTTGAGATTGACGAGGGTTGGGGCCAGTTCCCATCCATCTTCTACGTTGTGTTCTTCGAGCCATCCCTCCAGGTCGTACTCTCTATCGCTCCGTGCCATTGCATCCAGCTCAGGTGGACGCGTCGCGCTCTCCCGCACTTGCTGGTCCACGCTCCGCAACGCCTCCACTACTTCTTCGTTCGAGACGAGCTTGTCCAAACGCATCTGTGCGCCGTTCAGCTCAAGGACGGCGTCCGCCAACTGATCGGCGCCGCGCTTGACCGCCGCCGCAGGATTGTTTAGCTCGTGGGCTACCCCTGCGGTCAGTGTGCCCAGTTGGGCCATCTTTTCGCTCTGCCGTAGCATCGTTTCCGTGCCGCGCCACCGGCCGAGAATCGTATAGAACATCGCGCGGGCCGCTGACACGCTGGTCGCCAGCAGATGGTCGAGCTGTTCCTTGCTGATCGCTATGAGGACGCTCTCGGTTCGAGCGCGTACCGTCGCCATCCGTGGGCTTTCCTCGAGCAAGGCCATCTCCCCGATAACGTCGCTGGTCTCTCGCACCGCCAGCAGCACGTCTCGGCCGCTCGACTCTTTCAGCACTTCAAGCTGCCCTTCCTTAATGACATAGGCCTCGTCGCCCTCGTCGCCTTCTTTGAACAGGTAATCTCCAGCGGCTGCGTGTATTTCGGTGGAATCTTCAGTCAGATGGGCGATGTCCGCGTCAGACAGGTCAGCAAAAAACGGGACTTTCTTGAGGAAGTCGTACATCAGACTGTCTTCAGGTACTGGTGGACGAAGCTGATGCCAACAGCGCCCTGCCCTACTGCGGACGCCACCCGCCTGGATGAGCCCTGTCGCACGTCGCCGGCCGCGAAGATCCCCGGAACGCTCGTCTCCAACAGAAACGGATCACGCTTCAAAGTCCACCCTGCCGGGCGTGCTCCGTTGTGGGATAGGTCAGGGCCGGTGACTATGAATCCAGCTTCGTCCCGTTCCACGACCCCGGCGAGTGCCTCGGTTTGAGGAAGAGCGCCGATAAAAATGAACATGGCCCCGGCCTGCCGGGTTTCGGTCTCGCCGGTCTCGTTGTTCCTGATTGTCACGGATTCGAGCTTCCTGTCGCCCGCAACTTCGACCACTTCAGTCCTGACCAGGACCTCGATGTTGTCGGTTGCGTATATCTGGTCGACAAGGTATTGGGACATCTCTTTTTCAAGCGAATCGCCCCGGACCAACATGCTGACCTTGCTGGCGTACTTCGAGAAGAAGGTGGCTCCCATACCCGCCGAGTTCGCTCCGCCGATAATGAAAACGTCCTGCCCACGATAGTAGGCTGCCTCCGTAACCGCCGCGCCATAGTAGACTCCGGCTCCGGTAAGAGCCTCGGCGCCTGGCACGTCCAGCTTACTTACGTACACGCCGGTGGAGATCATCAAAGCGTGGCAGCTAAGCTCAGTCCCATCGCCTAGCGTGACGATACGGTAGGGGTCTTCGACCCGGACTCCTACCACCTCCTGAGCCGTCAAGAGCTCGGCACCGAAACGAACGGCCTGAGCCGTCGCTCGCTGGGCCAGATCGGCTCCGCTCACCCCCCTGGGAAATCCCAGGTAGTTCTCTATCAACGCACTGGTTCCAGCCTGACCGCCCGTGGCCTGCTTTTCGATCATCACGACCCGCAGACCCTCCGACGCGCTGTACACGGCAGACGCCAGCCCCGCCGGGCCCGCCCCAACGATGATCAGATCATAGAAGGGCTGCGTGGCCTGAGTTCGCAGCCCGACCTTCTCGGCCAGCGATTTGTTGTCCGGGTCAACAACGACATCCCCGTCGGGAAAGAACACGACCGGTAGCCGGTGGCCATCCGAGGACATCGACTCGACCAGCTCTCGCGCCTCGGAGTCCGCTTCGATGTCCACCCATTTGTAAGGAATTCGATTGCGAGCAAGGAAGTCTTTGACCTCGTGACTGCTAGCCGAGTAAAGGGTGCCAGCGACACGGATGCCGTCGTACGGAAGGTCGACTGTAGTCAGCCAGTCATCGAGCAGATCGTCCAGGACCGGGTACAGGTTCTGGTCGGGGGGGTCCCAGGGCTTCATCAGGTAGTGGTCCAACCCGATCGTATTGATGCTGGCGATCGCCGCCTCGGTATCCGCGTACGCCGTGAGGAGCACCTTACGGGCTGAGGGGTAGAGTTTCATGGCTTGCGCCAAGAATTCCGTGCCGGTCATCTCGGGCATTCGCTGATCGGCGAGGAATAGGGCAACGGGCGTATTCCGTTGCTTCAACTGGCGAGTGGCCTCCAGCGCGTCAGCGCCCGAGCCCGCCTTTACGATGCGGTAGTCGCGCCGAAAGTGCTGCCTCAGGTCGCGTTCGACGGCATTGAGCACCTGGGGCTCATCGTCTACAGCGAGGATGATCGGAGTTGCCATGGATGGTTCGACTAAACCCGAATCCACCGACGGACAGGGATGGACGACGTGAGGACAGCGGAAGGGGGTGAGGGAGTTACAGGCGTGATGATCCGGGCTCGAATTTGGGTAGACGGGAGGTTGGCGGGCGGTCTGCAGGCGCTTTTGGGGGCACCGATGGCGGCCTACAGTGGCTGTGGCGAGCCAGATGGCGGGATAGGACACGGCAAGAGGCGCTCGCGGACTGGGCTGGCGCGAGTTTGCGGGGACGTTGGGTTGGCTGGTGGGTCAGTGGCGGACGGGCTCCGTCAGGCTGGGAGTGGAATGGCTCGCAGTCGGGCCAGGGCGCGGCTGAACTGCTCCTCCCAGGGCCAGCGCCGGGGAAGCTGCAGGGTCAATCGGCGTGCCGAGCGGGTGATCCGTCCGGCCAAGGCAAAGACCCGTCGTCTGAGGGTCTTGGTGGTCACGATCTGCTGACCCAGGCCGATGCGGGCTGTCCAGCGGGCCAGGTTGTGCGCCATCACCTGTACCGCCAGCCAGGCGCCGTTGGCGGCGAAACGGCCCGAGGGGAGATGGTTCAGCCCCACGCCGTACTTGAGGTCGCGTATCGCATTCTCGATCTCGGCGTGACGGCGATGATCGGCCTCCAGTTCCAGCGTCTCCCCGTCCCGGTCGGTGATGAAGCCGTGATAGCTGTAGGTGGCGAAGAGAGCCAGTTGAGAACAGGGCGCCGGCTTCACCCGCCGGACGATGAGCCGTACCGGCGCGGCGTCCGCCTCGGCCTGGAACGGGGTGTAGGTGGTCTCGGCCACATCGGCGGCGCCGTCCAGCCAGTAAGGAATCGGCGTCCAGCCATCTTCGGGTATCGCCTCGATGAGATTCCGCAGGCGGGCGCGCTGGCGGATGGCGATGGAGAAGCGGACATCCATCCGGCGGCAGACGGCGACCACGGCGTGGGTATAGAAGCCGCTGTCGGCCCGCACCGTGAGTTGGCCCCTGGCTCCGCAGTAGCGCACCCGCCCCACCGTTTCACGCAGGAAGTGGGCAGCGCCGCGGGCGGTGTTAGCCCGGCCCTCGCGCAGGCGGGCCATCAGCACGTCGCCGGTGCCGGCGGCGACGGCCAGCAGCGGGTGATAGCCCCGCGCACCGGTGTAGCCGTGGTGGCGGGCGCCCTCCTTGGCCAGTCCGTAGGTCTCGCAGATCGTCGAATCAAGGTCGATGGTGAATGGTGCGTCGCCGGGTCCGGCACCGGCCTTCCAGACCCGGGCCAGCAACTCGCGGCTCACCCGGTCCAGTTGGCGGACATGGCCCCACCTGAAGCTGCGCAGGAAGGTGCCCAGGGTGGAGGGAGCCTTAGCCGTGAAACCGAGCACGCGGGCGGTCCCGCCGGCGCGCAGCACATCGGCGTCGTCGATGCAATCTCCGCCGGCTAGGGCGGAGGCCACCAGGGTCATCATCTTGTCGCCGGTGTTCGCCCGGCCCGGCGCGCCGCCGAGGTCGAGGTGCTTCCGGAGGAGTTGGGGCAGGCCAAGGCGCAGGGCGAGGGTGGCGGGAAGGATCAGCCCGGCATTGGCCACCAGGCGGTGGTCGTCGAAGGCGATTTGGATGCGGTCGGGGTGGTTACGTGGTAGCATCTATCGGGTGCTCCTTTTCTGGGACCGGTTTTCTGTTTCAAAACCATTATCCCAGATTCAGAGGCGCACCCTTTTGTTTCTTCAGCAGGCCTCCTACACGCCGTCCTTCGGTGGATTAGGGCTTAAAGAACTGCTGCACGACGCTCTCAGGTGTTCCTGGCTCGAACTCCGCTTCGTCTCTTGTGACAGCCAGCGCAGCGGCCAAGACCAGAAACGCGGTTACGCCTACGAGTCCGCCGATAAGCCATATCCTGGACATATCTCTCCTCGTGGTAGCCAGTTTTTCTCGCCTCACCGTTTGCGGTCGGGATCCGGGCAGGTCCGAGACCTGCCCCTACAAACGTCATAGATCGAGGATACGGCCGGTCCCATTCAAGTTACAGGTGCATATGTAACAACCCGACGTAGTCCTTTTTACCTTGGTGGTAGCTAAAGGATACTCGCTTCAAGAGACCGCCATATTACGGAACACGGCTTCACGTATGAAGAGGATGTGCGGATTCTCAAGAGCGCAACAGTCCCCCTGGCGCCTGCGTCTACGCGGCGCCTGTGGGGGAAGAACGCTGTGCTAACATACCGTCACCGATCCCGAGGAGGCCGCGCAATTGAAGGTGACCGATGTCAAGGGCGAGATCTACCGCTGGAAAAGGCTGAAACCTATTCGCAACGGGATGTACGTCTACCCGAACTCGGGTCTCAACGTCGTCAAGGTCGAGACTGATGAGGGAATCACTGGGATTGGCTTCGCCGGGGGTCTCCACGACGAAGGTAGCGTCACCCTCCACGGTATCAACCACTTCAAACAGTACGTCGTCGGAAAAGACCCCTTCGACACCGAGCGTATCTGGGACGACATGTGGCAGCCGAAACTGGTGGGCCGTCGCGGCATCACGACTAGGATCATCAGCGGCATCGACATGGCCCTCTGGGACGTCAAAGGGAAAGCGACTGGGCTGCCCCTCTATAAGATGCTAGGCGGTTTTACCGACAAAGTCGCGGTCTACATAGCGGGTGGCTACTACGAGGAAGGGAAGGGCCTGGAGGACCTGGCAGCCGAGGCCGTAGACAGCGTGTCAATGGGCGTAACCGCGATCAAGATAAAAATCGGCGGCGCACCGATCAACGAGGACGTCGAACGAGTCCGCGTCGTACGAGAGGCGATCGGGCCGGACGTCAGGCTCATGGTAGACGCGAACTGCGCCTACCGGTTCTACGAGGCCATTGAGATCGCGCGGAAGATGGAGAAGTACGACGTCTTCTGGTTTGAAGAGCCGGTCAACCCTGACGACTACAGAGGCCACCGCGCGGTGGCCGAAGCGACTTCGATCCCTATAGCCACGGGCGAGAACGAGTACACGCGGTACGGCTTCCGCGATCTGATCGAGAACAGGTGCGCCGCCATTCTGATGCCCGACGCATTGATAATGGGAGGCATAACCGAGTTCATGAAGGTCGCGGCACTCGCCCAGGCCCATGACCTCCCCGTAGCGCCCCACGGGATGCAGGACGTCCACGTGCACCTGGTCGCGGCCGTTTCCAACGGACTCATCACCGAATACTATCGCGGCTCTACGGACCCGATGTGGGACACGATGTTCGAAGAAACGCTTACGGTGGAGGACGGCCACCTGCGACCACCCAACCGCCCCGGCCTCGGCATCGAGCTCAACGACGAGGCGCTCGCGCCGCACCGGGTACTGTAGCTGTCGAACAAATCAGAAACGGGTTTGATTGAACTTTGGTGCGGTAACACATGCAGGAACTCGCCGGCAGGGTCGCAGTCGTTACCGGAGCGGCCAGCGGAATAGGGAGGGCACTAGCGGGCCGTTTCGCGAGCGAAGGTGCCAAAGTCGTTCTGGCGGAGGTAGAAGGATTCGACATCAAGCTATATTTGTAGCTAAATACGCAGCATTGCGATTCTGGTACCCCACATTATACCCATTGATTGGGAATTATCTATGTAATTAAAACGTCCGCGCCGCCCAGCGAACCTCGCCGATGATGTCAGCCCTGTTATTTGCTATCATGAAACCCATGACCCGAACAGGAACTGTCTCGAACGATTTAGCTCAACAGACTGTTGACGACCTTACGAAGCGTCTCGCGGACCCCTTGTCCAAAGGATTCAGGAAGACTGTCGAGAGTATCGTCGTCGAGCAACTCCTGGATGTGGACAGCGACCTGAGCCATGCCCTCGCGGTCGCCCTTCAACGACACGAGAAGGAGAACGTTGGCCAGAGCTTCCAAAGCTCTAATCCTCCCCTCTAGGCGGTCAATCCTGTCGTTGTCCTCACATACATTCAACAGTTTTCACTCCCCCTAAAACGTCCTTCCTAACCAGCGCACTTCGCCGATGATCTCGGTCCCGTGGTATCCTGTAGTCACCAACATCAGGGGTGACGGAGATTATCAAGATGGCAACTCCTCCAGTCTCGTTCTCCACAAAGCGACCATCACCTGAAGCGTTCCAGGAAGCCTTTCAAGTTGCTCTTGCTCATCTAACAGGAGAAGCGGCATGTTGTGCTCAGGATCCTCCAGAGCATATTCAAGATGGTGAAGGAACGTACTTGGATCGATGGCTGCAATGGCATACGCAAGAGCTGCTTGATAGGCAGCGAGCGCCTGATTCGCAATCTTGATATTTCCCTCGCCAGCTATATCGAATCCCGATCTGATAGCATCCATCCATCTAGGCCTCTCGTCAGCCATATATCATCTCTCCCTAAAACGTCCGCGCCGCCCAGCGCACCTCGCCGATGATCTCGGTGGCTGGGGACATGGGCGTAATCCGCCAGTCAGGACTGTCGCTCCGTATCTCCCACCGGCCCTCTTCGTCCAACCCCAGACGCTTCACCACTAGGCCCTCCTCGATCCGCATCACGTAGATTCGATCCTCGTGCGGCTCCCTGCGTTTGCGGTCCACCAGGATCGAGCAGCCGTCGGGCAGCGTAGGCTCCATAGATGCTCCCCGGACGCTGATGATGTTGCTTTGCTCCGGGTCGATGGAGTGGCTTAGCAGCCAGTCGTTGCGGAACCACAGAAGCCCGATTGGTGTCTCGTCGTAGACATCCGCGCCTACGCCCGCTGCCGAAGCGAATTCCAACAGCCGTACTGGGCTTCTGTCCAACGTACCGTAGCTGCTGGGGTCATAGTTTGCCCTGGCCGGGGCTGCTGGCTGCCTGCCCACGAACTCCCCTCAGTTCGAGGTGATCCTCATCGTCCGCTACAACGGCAAAGGAGCAATGTACCAGCCTCCCGAAGTAGCCAAGGTTGCCATCAGAACCGCGCGCAACAACAGCAACTTCATTAATATGATCCGCCTGTCGAGCAGGGAGAGAAAGATCATTGTCATGGCAGCCGACGGTCTGAGCTACAGAGAGATTGGGGAGAAGCTCGGCATCAGCCAGCACACGGTCCGGAATCAGACCGGTCGGATGCTTACCAAGCTCAATGTCACTAGGAGGGCAGAGCTCAGTAATTACGCTCCGCTGATCAGGGTGCTAAATGTCGATGGAATCGAAGCCGACTGAGACAGGCAATCAACGGGGAGACAGACCCTCTCTCGGCCATCATTCGAGCATTTCGGACACATGAAATCTGATGGACAGGAGCACCCTGATCGGAGATAATTCGACCTGGGTTGGCGCTTCTTCCTGGGGAAACAGGGCCCGGTCTTCGTAGTTCCCCTACCGGCTTTCTCCATCGGGCTTATCCGTGACGGCGGCGCAGGCCACGCCACCCTGTGACCAGCGACCTGAAGTGGTCGAGGGGGCGTGAGCCAGCGTCCGGCTCCGGGAGAGTTGCTGCCCCCTATCGACACTATCGTGCCGAGGCCTCGGTCGGCATACAGACATGGTGTGCGAAAGGATGGACTACATGAACGAGCTCGTCATCCAGACAGATGGGCTGACTAAGAGGTACGGAGACATCCTGGCCGTGGACGACCTCTCGCTGGGGGTGCCACGAGGCCGCGTCTTCGGCCTTCTTGGGCCTAACGGGTCGGGCAAGACCACCACAATGGGCATGCTACTCGGGCTGGTGAAACCGACGGGGGGCATCTTCAGTCTGTTCGGTGGGAGCATGCCGCATCTAGGATGCGCTGCACCGTGTCGGCGCCATTGTGGAGACCCCGTCGTTCTATCCGTATCTGTCAGGCCGCGACAACCTCGCCTACTACCAGGGAATCTCCGGAAGGGGTGATCGTAAGGAGTTGGACGACCTGCTCAAGAAGGTGGGCCTTGCCGACCGAGCACACAGCCGCTTCCGCACCTACTCTCTGGGTATGAAACAGCGTTTGGGATTGGCCTATGCGCTCCTGGGTGACCCTGAGCTCCTGTTTCTGGACGAGCCTACCAACGGCATGGACCCTGCTGGCATGGCCGAAGTAAGGGAGATGATACGGGACCTGGGTACAGGTGAGCGCACGGTTCTGTTGTCGAGCCACTTGTTGCACGAAGTGGAGCAGGTGTGCGATAGCGTGGCCATCCTCTCTAAGGGCAAGCTCATCGCGCAGGGCAAGGTCGCGGACCTGGTGCATTCGCGGGCGGGTGAGCGGGTGCGACTGCGTACCACGGACAATGCGAAGGCCATCGAAGTCCTGTCGGCACTGGAGTGGGTTGGCGATGTGGCTATAGAAGGCGAGTCGGTATTAGTGGAGGCTCCGAGTGAGCGGTCATCGGAGCTGAGTGCTGCTCTGGGCAGGTCTGAGGTCTACGTCACGGAGATGGCAGCCGACGAGATGTCCTTGGAGCAGTACTTCCTGGATATCACTGGCGACGGTCAGAAGGAGACCCGATGATCGTTCCGGTCCTCCGCCTCATCAGGTGGGAGTGGTTCAAGATTCGTAAGCGATGGATGCCGTGGATTCTCCTAGCCGTCGCTGTGGTCGTTGCTCAGTCCTTCCTGTGGAGCAGCTACATTTCGTACGAGACCACGGACCTGGGCGGTAGATATTCTCTTCCCGGGCCTGAAGAGCGATCTGTAGACCCGAACCAGGAAGGGGTGACCCGCACCATCGAGGTAGCCGAAGAGAACCCTGTGACATTCGTATGTGAAGGAGTGAGGAAGGGCGAACTCCCTCCCGAGGTACAGAGTATGTCCGAGGAGGAACAGGCCCAGGTCTTCACAACCTGCGCGGACGAAGCCGAGAACGAGAGAGTGTTCCGCGAGAAGTCGCGCAAGAGCTTCATCCTTCCAGACAGCCTGGTAAGAAGCCTCGGTTTCGCGCACACCATCGGTGCGATGCTCGTCTTGATCATGGCCTCGTTGGCGATAGGCGTCGAATACAGTTGGGGGACCTTGCGAGGGGTATTGACCAAGGGCATCCGGCGCTGGCAGTTCCTAGGGGCGAAGGCATTGCTGCTCGTCCTGATGGTGGCGGCTGGCCTGCTCATCCTATCTTTGACGGCTGTCGTAAGCAGCCTGATCGCCGGATTGCTTACGCTCCACGAAGGCGGTGGGCTTGCGGACTCTGGCGAATGGCGCACCGCCGCGGTGATGTTCGGCAAGATGGTCTACGCGCTGACCCCCTACGTCGTCTTGGCACTGTTCCTATCGGTGCTGACTGCATCATCGAGCATAGGAGTCGCCCTCTCTCTGGCGTACTACTTGGCCGAGACCTTCTTACTGGGCACCCTGTTTGAGTCCTTTGGCAGCGTCTCAGACTTCCTACTCGGTCCCAGCGCCATCGCCTGGATGGTCGAACCAGGTGCCTCTATCTGGGCGGTAGAGATCCTTCCGGTCCCCCCGTCCGATCTACCGAGCAACCTGCACGCCTTCCTCGTTCTCCTAGCCTACGTGGTGGTGTTGGGCGGTGCGGCGTTCTGGCTCTTCCAACGCAGGGATGTCACAGGAGCCAGAGGCGAATGATCTCCCAGATGCTGCGCCTCACCCGCTGGGAGTTGTTCAAGCTCCGCAAGCGATGCCCTGGATACTGCTCGGCACCCTTGTCGTCATCGCGCGACTCGGTCTATCGGGCAACAACCTCAATGGCAACGGTCAAGACGACCTGTTCGGCATCGGGCCGACGGTGGAACTGGCGCCGGTCAACGGGCACGCGCCTGTCCCGGTCAACGGAAACGGCCATCACGACGAGGCGGAGGAGCCGCAGCAGACGCTGTTCTCCTGGGCCGAGTTCATGGCTGAGGAGCCGGTCAAGCCGAAGGGCCGCAGCCGCAAGCCTCAGCCTGCCTCCATGTCGATGTTCGAGTGGGCACTCAGCATGGAGCAGGAGCGCGAGGCGGAGCCGGTCGGCGCGGGACGCTAGACCGCCATAACACAGAGCGCCCGAAATCGTATAAAATGGGATGGTAGACATTGGCGACGGAGGGGTTCTCTCTGTGGGGACTTTCAAGTGGCCGCTGCGCATTTCCAGCATGGACGGCCAGCAGGCACAGGACATAGAGGCGACGGTGGACACCGGGGCGGCTTACACGACGTTGCCCGCCAGCTTGCTGGGCGAGCTGGGGGTCGAGCGGATAGACAGGCGTGCCTTCCTGCTGGCCGACGGTCGGCGGGTCGAGTTCGACATTGGTAGGGTCTGGGCCACGATCAACGGCACGAGCGAGGTCACCCTGGTGGTGTTTGGAGAGGATGACGCTCCATCCCTGCTTGGAGCCTACACGCTGGAGGGTTTGGGCTTGGCGGTGGACCCGACAGCACAGCGGCTGGTTCCCACGCATCTCATCATGTATTAGGACGGCGCTGCGCGCCTTCTCCCCGTGCATGGCCGCCATTTCAGCCTCCTGAGCCCCACAGGGGCGTCGGCCCCGGTTTCTCACACCCCACAGTGTCCCTCGCACTCGTTTTCGAACCCGTCTCTTCTGACTCTTGCCGGCAGTCAATACGTGAGGACAGGGTGAGTTGCGGATCCATACCGCCACGGAGTTCCTCAGCGAGTGCGTCACATCCCGTCATCGCACGCGCCACACGACTCGAGAGTAGACGGATGGCTGCTTTTTGGCGACTATCGCGCAATGGTTGGAAATGCAGAGCATTTTCTTCTCTTGATCAACCGAGCGAATCAAGTCCAGCAAAAGCGCCCCCTTCGCCGGTCTCTCAAACGGCTGTCCAAATCTGTAGCCAGTTCGCCAGTCCGTTGCACCCCGTAAAGGCTCCGTTGGCCGAACCCCGCCTCGCCAACTTCCGACTCCAAATCCTCTGGAGATGGAAGACTGCCGTGACGATGAAGCCGTTGGCAAGGCCGGATAGCAGTGACGCGAACCGATTGATTGCCGTGGCCAACAATACTCCTCCGGGCTTCAGCGGCCAGCCAGCCACCGCACGGCCCAGACGGTCACGGCTGCGCTGGCCGCCAAGCTCAGTCCCAACATGACGAAGAAAGGGACCGCCGACGGGTCGCCCCCTGCAAACCCGTGGCCCAGCGCGTCCAAATAGGCAGCACCCCAGGCCAGCCAGAAGGGTACAGGAACTGCGTACCACAACAATACCCACCAGCCGCTCCTGCCGGTGTCGTGCAGCCTCCGCACGGCGACAGCCGTTGTGGGAAGGAGTGTCACCAACCAGATCGCCACACCCGTACCCAGGAAGACCGACAGCAAGTCCCGTGCGGAGGGGTTGAAGTCGCGGGCGTAAAGGAATGGCAACGCTAACTGCACGGCGGAAGCTATCAGCAAGACAAACGCCAATACCAGCACCCACCACCAGAACTCACCCCTGGTGGCCCGACCGGAGAACCTAACCGAATTACGGACGATGCGTCCCACCGCGCCCCAAGGAGTCATTTAGGATTGTCCTCCATGAGCGAATAAAACCAAATCGCGGCAGATAATTGCTACGATCCGGACACATGGTTTGCCACGGTACGGGCGGTCGGGGCCGGGGTTGTATTGAAAGACGTTGGGCTCCATCCGGGCATTCACCTCCTTCTCGTCATGTTCCCTGTCTTGGCGGAAGGAGCAGGGTTGCACCCGCGACGGTGGTTTAGCACCGTGCTTCGGTAGAGTCGGCGCGGGTAATCACCACGGTACGTCTCACCCCCGGCGTTGTAAACCGTGTGGGGCTGATTGACCTGCCCCCCCCAAGAACTGCCAAGTGTAATGTTAGCTCTTTCTTCATCCTCCCCGTAGATAGCCGCCTTCTCACACCCCACAGTGTCCCTCGCACTCGTTTCCGAATCCGTCACTCTCCCCATCGTGTCCCAGGCGTGCCTCATCGCGGCTGACGGCCTGGTCGAGGGGAATCCTTCGAGGATGGAGGTATGGCTCCTTGGCGAAGGCGAGCCTGCGGCGCATGTTCGCGTCGATCTCCACGGCCTCGGCGAACAGCTCCGGCCACCTGCACCTCAGCAGCAGGAGCTGAGGCTATTCTAGCAGTGGAGCTTTCGGTAGGCTGGCTCGCTGTGGAGCAAGAGGGGCGATGGTCGTGTTGGATACGACCATTGCCCCTCTACTAGCGGATCCATGTATGGGGGCTTTTTTGCGTTTCAGGGCGCTAGTCTGGGCTGGGGCCTGGTTAGGTGTGACGCTCCCGCCGACGGAAGATGAAGAGCGCCATTGCCAGTACAGCCAAGACGAGCGCACCGCCAATGCTACCCGCGCGAACCCAAGTTCCAGAGTCTGCTTCCCCTCCTCTCCCCGTCGTAACATCTTGGGCCAAAGCTCGCTGGGATTCGGAATTCGTTCCCGTTCCGGATACTTGAGTAACATGCCCAGTGGCGACCTTGGCGGTTTCAGCAGGTTCGGGGCCTGTCTCGGCTCCAGAGGTGGTGTCGGAAACGGTTTCTAGCCTGTTCAGACCACCTCTATCACACGGCGAGTGAGGTTAGTAGCACAACACAGACAATGCCACGGGAGCTAGACGCCCGTGGCATTGTTTTCTCGTCTTGGTGTGCCTAGAGACTATGAATCTACTGAGTGCGCTAAGGCGTGTCGGTCGCTTCGGTTTCGGGCGTGGTTGTGGAAATCGAAGGCACCACTGCCACAGTAGCGACTACCAACACCAACACGATGGATACTATACCTAGGACTCGTGCCGTACCACCGCGATTCTTCTTGGCAAACCACACGCCCGCGACCAGGAGCGCTATGGCAGGTGTCGGACCCGCGACAAATGGCTAAGAGCCTGGCTCTCACTCTTTCGGGGTTGGAGTTAGTTAGGGGCAGATCCTCGAACTGATTTAACTCCAAGGACCTTTCAGAACCGACCGCTCGGACAGCAACGTCGCCATTAACTTCCCACACCCCCTGCTGGATTCCTTGAATCAGGTAGCCCTGGTTCCAGTAGGCTTTCCCCTCGGCAGAATCTGGCTGAAACAAGAAGAGCACGTAGGATACACCTTCCTGTAAACTGATGGCACGGACTGCTGGATCGGTTAAGGCCGCGTCCATCATGATTGATATCGATTCCGGCCCCTCCCCCTTGTAGTATTCATCAACCCGGAATGACACTTGCTTGATCTCCTGCATTACATCCCGGTCGCGAGATACCAAGCCTTCAGGATAGTCCGGACTCTGTGCGGGGTTCTTCTGCATCGTTACTTGATCGGTAGGCGAACCCCTAACAATTAGATCGGGGACGGCGGTCAATTCATCAATAGTTAGGATCAACTGTGTCCCCCCGATAGAAGGCTTAAGGGCACTGCCGTTGCTCGGCTCCAGTGACCTGCCCCCGATCTTTGTACCACTTGCTATGTTAGTCCGACAAGCACAGGGAGAGTGTCAGGAGGGAGCATGGTTTCCGGAGCAGGCGGCCTGTAGCCCAGGGAGCTGTGAGGCCTGACGCGGTTGTAAGTCTGCCTGTACCGCTCAGTCAGCACCCTGACCTCCAGTAGCGTGTAGAAACCTCTCTGTCCAAGAGCTCGTCTCTCAACTTACCGTTGAAGCTCTCGATGTAGCCGTTCTCCCAGGGCGATCCAGGCTCGATGTAGAGTGTTTTGGCTCCCACTCTCCCCAGCCACTCCCGAACGGCCCTGGCCGTGAACTCCGGTCCGTTGTCCGAGCGGATGTGATCGGGCACTCCCCTGATCATCATCAGCTCGGCCAGGGTCTCGATAACATCACAAGACCTGATGTGGCGATCGGCCCTGATGGCCAGACACTCCCTGGTGTATTCGTCCATGACGGTCAACAGCCTCACCCCTCTGCCGTCGTGGAGCCTTACCTGGACGAAGTCGTAGGCCCACACGTGGTTCGGTCTCTGTGGCCGTAGACGTACACAGGAGCCGTCATTGAGCCACAGACGTCCTCTCTTGGGCTGCTTGGCTGGCACCTTCAGCCCTTCCCCCCGCCAGATCCGCTCTACTCTCTTGTGGTTCACGTCCCAACCATCCATTCTCAGCAGAGCGGTGATCCTCCGGTAGCCGTACCTGCCATACCGGCTGGCCAACTCCACGATCTCCTCGGTTAAGCCCTGCTCATCCTCTACAGGTATCGGCTCATACCGATGCGTCGACCTGGGAAGGTCCAGCACCTTGCAGGCTCGCCGCTCCGAGACTCCAAACACCTCCCTCACGTGCTCCACACACTGGCGACGACGAGAAGGGCTTAGAAGTTTCCCTCCGCTGCCTCTCTCAGTATCTGATTGTCCAACGTCAGATCAGATACCGCCCTCCTCAAACGGCCGTTCTCGGTCTCCAGTCGCTTCAACCGTCTGGCCTGGTCGATCCTCAGTCCCCCGTACTCGGTGCGCCACCGGTAGAAGGTCTGCTGGGTCACCCCTATCTGACGAGAGGCTTCAGCGACCGTGCTACCTGCCGATATGGCCACCTCCGCCTCTCTGAGCTTGTTGATCACCTGGTCTGCCGTATGCTTCCTCCTGGCCATCTTTGCCCCCTTTCTTTTCAGGCCCAGGTCTAACATTACACCTGGACCAGTTCTTGGGGGGCAGGTCAGTTATGGTCACGAAAGGAACTGCTGATTGAAGCGTCGCACCATGAACCACCCCCTCACGGTAGGGCGAGGGTGGAGTCGTCGGACCCCTGTATCGAATGGGCAGGGGCGCTTACCACTAGCAGGAGCGCCGCACTCCACGACAACCGGTTGCTCCCCGATGACGAGCGAGGCAACGAGCCAAGCCAGGCGTAGAGGCAGGGCCTAAGACGGCATGACGACGCAATCTGCGTGAACTTGGGAACCACGTTCGGCTCCCCGGTAAAGGAGCTACTCCAAAAGGGCTTGCAAGCCACGGTGACGTATTCACCATGCACCCGCTAGGGCTTCCTAGCGAAAGTGCTTGTATAGGTAACCGCCTACGATGCCCAGGAATAGGCCAACCACGGCTCCAACTATAAGGATGCTGAGGTAACTAGGGCTTGTCCTAAGGAGCATCGGGTGATCATCCCGCGTAACCCACCACAGGGTGAGGTCGTGGTACCCGACCGCGATGAGAGGTCCGGCAATGACCCCAACGAGCACCGCGCCGAAAACCGGGTATTCCCTGAACCATCGGCAAAAGGCAGTCATACAAAGCATGGTGGCACATCCGCATCTGCAGGTCAACAAGGAGCCAGAGCCGGAATAGGCCAGCCTGCGGCCAATGCCGGACGTGGGGCAGTGCCCTCGTAGTAGTCCGAGGTCGGGAAAGCCGGCCGCATGGCGAAGGGGGGCAGTCAGATGGGGGTGGAACGAAGCGAACTACGCCGGAGGCGGGATGTATGAACCCGACGAGGATGGCGGAAAAGCCGATGTTCCCGACACACTGGTCTAACCCATCTGATGGAGAGCCGGATGCGGTGAAAGTCGCACGTCCGGTTCGGAGGGGGGGATGGCGCAAACCAGCCGGAGCAGTCCGGCCATCGGCGGCGCTGTCCCTACTCTATCCAATCAATTGTCGGATGGGTCGAGCGTATGGGTGCTCGGTTTAGGAGACGCTATCGCCCACATCCTGCGGGGCTTCCTCAAGGCCAGGCAGGAGCGAGAGGAGAGGGGGAGAGAGGAGGCGGAGGAAGCTGAAGCTACGGCAGCCGCATGAGCGGCGCAGACAACCGATGGTTGCCCAGGTAGCGGGGCCTGTCTCCACGGAGGCGGCCCCGCTCTTCATATTCAGGAGCAAAGGAGAAGTGACCATGAGCCAGAACGAGGACCCAACCGGAGACCGGGCGCTGGTGGTGCGGGCATCCGCCGCAAGCGGCTGCCGCAGAGCCCTGTGGTACGCCGCCACCGAACATCAGCCCATCAACCCTCCCAGCGACGAGTCCCTGACCGTCATGGAGGCGGGGCAGGCCCTTGAGCAGGTGGTGCTGCGGGCGATGGAGCGGGCGAGCTGGGACGTGATCCCGGTGGACTCCAACAACCCCAGGGAGGTCATGGTCCTCGTCGCTCCCAACCTGCGCGTTACCGGCCATCCCGACGCCACCGCCGTCCTGCCCTTCTTCGGAGGCGACGAGGTGATCGTGGAGGTGAAGACCAGGGGGCCGGACGCCTACAAGCGCTGGCAGACCCTTGGCGCAGAGCGGAGTCACCCGGAGTCGGTGGCACAGGCTGCCCTTTACACCTACGGGCTATTCGGGGAGAAGCGCGATGTGGTGATAGCTACGATGGACACCGGCAGCCGCCAGTGGGACACCGAAACGATCCCCGCCGAACGTGTGGAGGACGCGATGGAGGCCGTCAGCTTCCGGCTCGGCGAGCTTGCCGACCACTACGCCGCCCACGGACAGGACCCGGACGAGCTGCCGGAGCCGGGACTTCCGCGCCGGTAGCTGGCGGTGCCGGTCGTGTCCCTTCCTCGCCGCCTGTCGACCGGGAGAAGCCGAGGAAGGAGAAGACACGGACGAGGCACTGGAGACGGAAGGAAGGGAGGTGAGCGCAGAGGAGGTCCGGGAGGCGGTGCTGGCCTACCAAGAAGAGGCAAACCCTCGTGACTCAGATGCTCGCCAAGCGAGGTCACTTCTGGCGCCACCTCGAATCGAGTCGACAGATCAGGCTGAAGGCATGACGCCAGTCTCAGAAAGGGTCAGGCCCGAGCCGAGGTGGCCCGGGATTCATCATCGCAGTCTCAGAAGTCTGAGCCCGCTTCGGTGTCTCCTGTTCGAGTGGGCACCTACTCTGGAGGAGGAACGGATCGGCGCAATGCGCTGACCGGAAGACTTTACGGGGAAAGCCACTGCTAGAGCTGTAATGGCCTCCCCTGCTTTCCTACGTGTGCGGCCCTTGTCGTTCGGAACATACGCAACCCGTGCGTACCGGCAAGCGTCGCTCTGTTAAGGTGTGTCCGCCCTGTGTCTGTACGCCACGGCCCGGGAAAGAGCCCGAAAGCTTACGGATCGAGGTATCTTCAAAAAGTGTGTAAACAGTCAGGCGGTGTACCCTCTCTGTGAACAACACGGGCTCGAGGCCCAAGAGAGGAGATAGACCGCCCATGAGGAAGGAAAGCACTGAGAGTAGGTCGGAGTCAAGGCCGGAGTGGGAGCAGTTGGAGGATTGGGTGCGAAGCCATGTCCAGAGGCTGATCCAGGAGTTGCTGGAGGAGGAGGTGACGGCGTTTCTGGGAAGGGCGAAGTCGGCGCTCAGATCCGACTCGGACAACGATACCGGCTATCGGAACGGATACGGCAGAGCCCGGAGGCTTACGCTGAGTTCGGGAACGATACAGCTGAGGCGGCCGCGAGTCCGCGATACCGAGGAGCAGTTCGAGAGCCGTCTGCTGCCGCTGTTCGTCAACAGGACCAGGAAGGTTGCTGAGTTGATCCCCGAGCTGTACCTGCACGGTCTATCCGAAGGCGACTTCGATCTGGCTTTGCGGGGGCTGCTGGGAGAGAACGCACCGGTATCGGCGAGCACGGTGGCCCGGTTGAAGGATAAGTGGAACGATGAGCTTGCCCAATGGCGCAGCCGGCCCCTCGATGACCTGGAAGTGGTGTACATGTGGGTGGATGGAGTCTACGTCAAGGCTGGTCTTGAGAAGGAGAAGGCGGCGGTACTGGTGGTGATGGCGGCCCTGAGCGACGGGAGCAAGGTGGTGGTGAGCGCTGTTCCCGGATACAGGGAGTCCACAGAGAACTGGTCCGAGGTGCTCAGGGACATCAAGCGCCGGGGCTTGAGCTGCCCGAGGCTGGTGGTTGGAGACGGACACCTGGGCATCTGGGGAGCTCTGCGCAACGTCTATCCGCAGGCGGCAGAGCAACGCTGCTGGAACCACAAGATCGTAAACGTGCTCGCCAAGCTTCCAAAGCGACAACAGGACCAGGCCAAGCTCATGCTGCGTACTATCCCCTACGCGCCGACTCGGACAGAGGCTGAGCGGCTCAGGACGGTGTTCACCAGGTGGTGCGGCGACCATTCCTACGAGGCGGCCTCAGAGGCCTTGGAGCGGGACTGGGACCGCATGGTCACCTTCTATGACTTCCCAAAGGAGCACTGGGGGCACCTTCGCACGACGAACCCGGTAGAATCACCCTTCGCGGCCCTCAGGCTTCGGACCGATGCCGCCAAGCGCTACAAGAGGGTCGATCGGGCGATAGCGGTGATCTGGAAAATGTTGATGGTCGCCGAACAGCGCTTCAGGCGTCTGAAGGCCCCTGAGTTGATCGAAGACGTCTATCTCGGTGCTCAATACGTCGATGGAATCGCCATTGAATCAACGGCTGAGAAGGTCGCCGCCTGATGTCGTTTACACACCTATTGACGTAACCTCTACGTATCTTGATATTAGTTGGGTCGGAGAGGAATTGTCTGTGCTATTGAAGATCGAGGTCCAATGCGCTCAGGATTGAACCTAGTGGTCCAACATCCTAGTATTGAAGGGTTCTGAGGTTACGGCTTGGTAGGGGCGGGTTTGAAACCCGCCCTGTCGTCGTAGCACGCCAATCTCGGCTACCCCTCATTTCAAAGATTTCGGTCTACTAGGTTTATGTGGAAAGACCGTGAATAGCACTTTCGGCCCGTCTTTGTACGCCCTTCGCAGTCGGCCTCTGTATCTTCATCGCCCCAGCTGATAATACCTAGACCCTTCACAGAGCTTGCAGATGAATCGCGAGCCACGGGGCCACCGCTGTCGCCATCCCCCGTCGAACCATCTCCCTGCTCATCTACGGTCCAAAAACCAGGACCGGTAGCCCAGGGGGAGCATGCGCCTTCTACGTACTGCCCCGTCGACTCTACGCGGACGGTGTGTTCACCGGACCAAGAGCCGGAGACAATTACATTCAGGCCAACTGCGGGGTATTCCCACCCTGAAACCGCCTTACCTTGCGAGGAGTCCCAACTCCCAACGAAGATACTAGCCCCATAAGACTCCCCTTTGAGAGTGCCAGCGTCGTATGTGCACAGAGCCGGGTTAGTAAGGGTCCCCACATACCGGTCCCCATCGGGAGTGTAATACTCCCAATCGTAATGGCAGTGGGCGGCTGTAAGCATCCCTTCTTCATCGGAAGCCGTGGTCACGGCAAACCCGGTCGTGCAATAATAGTACTCGCCCCAACTGACCTCATGATCAATCGCAGCACCGCCCCAGAAAGGTGAAATGTCATCCCACCGGTCGAAACTTACATAACTTAACGGTACAGGGGCTGAGGCAACCGAGAATTCTAGCCGAATATGGCTGTTGATGACGCGCGGCGCGATCGTAAGCTGGTCAGCGGACTCGACTCCGACCCTTAATCCTGAGAAATCTGGAAGAGGCCCTGCTTCAGTGACGTTCACTCCGGTTTGGGCGGGACTAAGTCCGACAAGCCGCTTTGCCTCTTGGTGGAACTCCGTAAGTGAATAGGATCGCTGAACGACTTGGACTGGGACGCTGAAGGTTGTCACGAGTTCTGACATCCTGGGATCGATTTCCCCCTTCCAGTAGAGGATCACGGCGAAATTGTCGTTATCCAACCTTACTCCCGTGAAGCCCTGAAGGTCTGCCTCCTGCCAAAGCTCGTGGATTTTGCTTGATGCATCTGCCAAGGGCATTTGCCTAGCAATCAGGGGGTCTATTTCTCGATCAAAGTCGGCCTCGTGCTTGTCGCCTCCAGTGCCTTGTGCGTACAAGATTCCAGTGATGGCTATTGACGACAGAGCAACTACCAAAAGGGCATAAGCTATGAATCTCTTAGCCATACCAACCCTCCCTCGTCTTTAGCCCGAATCCACCGACGGACAGGGATGGACGACGTGAGGACAGCGGAAGGGGGTGAGGGAGTTACAGGCGTGATGATCCGGGCTCGAATTTGGGTAGACGGGAGGTTGGCGGGCGGTCTGCAGGCGCTTTTGGGGGGCACCGATGGCGGCCTACAGTGGCTGTGGCGAGCCAGATGGCGGGATAGGACACGGCAAGAGGCGCTCGCGGACTGGGCTGGCGCGAGTTTGCGGGGACGTTGGGTTGGCTGGTGGGTCAGTGGCGGACGGGCTCCGTCAGGCTGGGAGTGGAATGGCTCGCAGTCGGGCCAGGGCGCGGCTGAACTGCTCCTCCCAGGGCCAGCGCCGGGGAAGCTGCAGGGTCAATCGGCGTGCCGAGCGGGTGATCCGTCCGGCCAAGGCAAAGACCCGTCGTCTGAGGGTCTTGGTGGTCACGATCTGCTGACCCAGGCCGATGCGGGCTGTCCAGCGGGCCAGGTTGTGCGCCATCACCTGTACCGCCAGCCAGGCGCCGTTGGCGGCGAAACGGCCCGAGGGGAGATGGTTCAGCCCCACGCCGTACTTGAGGTCGCGTATCGCATTCTCGATCTCGGCGTGACGGCGATGATCGGCCTCCAGTTCCAGCGTCTCCCCGTCCCGGTCGGTGATGAAGCCGTGATAGCTGTAGGTGGCGAAGAGAGCCAGTTGAGAACAGGGCGCCGGCTTCACCCGCCGGACGATGAGCCGTACCGGCGCGGCGTCCGCCTCGGCCTGGAACGGGGTGTAGGTGGTCTCGGCCACATCGGCGGCGCCGTCCAGCCAGTAAGGAATCGGCGTCCAGGCATCTTCGGGTATCGCCTCGATGAGATTCCGCAGGCGGGCGCGCTGGCGGATGGCGATGGAGAAGCGGACATCCATCCGGCGGCAGACGGCGACCACGGCGTGGGTATAGAAGCCGCTGTCGGCCCGCACCGTGAGTTGGCCCCTGGCTCCGCAGTAGCGCACCCGCCCCACCGTTTCACGCAGGAAGTGGGCAGCGCCGCGGGCGGTGTTAGCCCGGCCCTCGCGCAGGCGGGCCATCAGCACGTCGCCGGTGCCGGCGGCGACGGCCAGCAGCGGGTGATAGCCCCGCGCACCGGTGTAGCCGTGGTGGCGGGCGCCCTCCTTGGCCAGTCCGTAGGTCTCGCAGATCGTCGAATCAAGGTCGATGGTGAATGGTGCGTCGCCGGGTCCGGCACCGGCCTTCCAGACCCGGGCCAGCAACTCGCGGCTCACCCGGTCCAGTTGGCGGACATGGCCCCACCTGAAGCTGCGCAGGAAGGTGCCCAGGGTGGAGGGAGCCTTAGCCGTGAAACCGAGCACGCGGGCGGTCCCGCCGGCGCGCAGCACATCGGCGTCGTCGATGCAATCTCCGCCGGCTAGGGCGGAGGCCACCAGGGTCATCATCTTGTCGCCGGTGTTCGCCCGGCCCGGCGCGCCGCCGAGGTCGAGGTGCTTCCGGAGGAGTTGGGGCAGGCCAAGGCGCAGGGCGAGGGTGGCGGGAAGGATCAGCCCGGCATTGGCCACCAGGCGGTGGTCGTCGAAGGCGATTTGGATGCGGTCGGGGTGGTTACGTGGTAGCATCTATCGGGTGCTCCTTTTCTGGGACCGGTTTTCTGTTTCAAAACCATTATCCCAGATTCAGAGGCGCACCCTTTTGTTTCTTCAGCAGGCCTCCTACACGCCGTCCTTCGGTGGATTAGGGTTTAGGCTGGCCCGTAACCAGCCTGCTAGCACCGCTCACGTTGTGGGTAAGCAACTGGTTCGCCTAAGCCCCAGATATCAAACTGGTGCATTGCAGCACGGACCGGCAATCAGACCTCGCGTTTGCCCTCGACAACAACGTCCCATGATGAGAGCCTATTGTCAAGGGCTGGGGGGTGCCCAAATCCACCGGCTAAATGAGGGGGAGACCTCGTTGGAGCCCGCCGCGAAGGGGGCTAAGATGGTTGTTGAAAGGACAAAGCCATCACCAACGAGGTGCACCCATTATGCGGCAAAGAGTTCTGCCGTTCCAGTACGTCGAGGAGAGAAGTTATGACGGCCATGGCGGGTCTGGGAGTCTACCTGGACCTGTTCGAGGCAGTTGGCCTGAGAGAGTCGGTGGGCGACCTTCGGATACTGGAGAAGGATGCTGGGTTGGGTAGGATGTTGAGTATGGCCGAGCGTCACGGGATGCAAGGTAGAGAGCGAAGGGCGCTTCGGAGGAGGTGGCGCACCGAGCG
This sequence comes from Dehalococcoidia bacterium, assembly GCA_965248605.1. Taxonomy (GTDB): domain Bacteria; phylum Chloroflexota; class Dehalococcoidia; order Lucifugimonadales; family CAUZJF01; genus CAUZJF01. The sequence continues at coordinate 2,014,620 of CBDFJV010000007.1, read as the reverse complement.
TCGTCGGAATGTCCCGTCGCCTTCGTCGGTGTTCCGCTACCTGTCTAGCTTCCATGACGAACAGAAGGAGGCCAAGCGTGAGCCCCACAAGGCGTTCATACCCGCTGCGACCGATGCTCTGGTTGGTCTGAGGAGGGTGAATGCGGAGACGATGGGCTTCGTTCAGAGCCATGCTGGGCATAAGCAAGCAACGTTGGATATGGACGCGACGCTGATCGAGACCCACAAGAGACAGGCGAGCTATTGCTACGACAAGTACAGGGCGTATCAGCCTCTGACGACGTACTGGGCCGAAGCCGACCAGTTTGTGCACTCGGAGTTTCGAGACGGCAACGTACCTGCGGGCCACCAGCAGCTTCGGGTGCTGCGGGAGTCATTGGAGTATCTGCCCAGAGGGGTCGAAGAGGTGCTGCTGAGGTCGGACACGGCGGGGTATCAGCGGGAGTTGCTGCGGTACTGCGCCGAGGGCAGAGATGAACGCTTCGGGGTGATCGAATGGCGGTGGCCGACGACTGACCCGGACGCCAACGGACCCATCACGGTGCCGACAAAGGTTCGAAGCGGTATAGCTGTCCCATTATTTCGCCGCTTCTTGCGTCAACGGTTGCGACGGCATAGCTATAGTGGAACGTCTCTCCTGGTCTCTCAGACCTTGAGCTGCCCGTTACGTGAATGACCCAGATCGGCATGTTGGGAGGAAACAGATCAGGATTGGACAGTGATAATCCCTGTAGGAGATCCTGCTCGAACCATCTGAGCGTCGTAAGGCAACTAACGTCAATGCTTTGTATTTCGACGGCGGAAGTGCCGGGGGAAGACAAACTCAACGACGATACGGCTACTCTCTCAGCTTCACTTCTGTCGATTAGTTCTGGACCTGCTGATTTCGGGTCGACCTTCTCGCAATCTGCCTCAGATAGCGAGGAAGTTCCCCTTACACACGCGATAGCCATGCTGCCTAACAAGGCAGTCATGGCTATGCACACTATGATCTTTGAAGCCAGCTTCACTGTTTGCGGGCGGGCAGACTAGTGTCCGCATACCAAGAACGGACGTGCCAGGTCCCTCATCGCCTGTGTTCCTCATTGAAGGCCACTAGTTCGTCGAACGTAATCTCCCGTATGGTTCCATCCGGAGCGATCATGAAATATGAAGGGGTTTCTACCGTAGCGATCACACTACTAGGGAGAATGCCAAACGTGGTACCGTGCGGCCCGAATACCCAATACCCGCCGTGAAGCAAGTAAGGGGCCTCAGGACCAGGATGGGATATGAGGCTGATACCCTCCTCGACTACCCCTGGCGTTTCATCGGCCATAATGTCGACGGAAAGGCTAGCCCTAGAGTCATTAGTATCGAGCCCTGCCACATTCATACCATACGTTGTTCTGCCGGCAGCAGGCTTCCCAAGACTGGCAATACGCACAGCTGCCCTACCGTCCGTGGCCACCAAGCGATCAGCGGTGGAATCAGCGGCCAGCGTCCCATCTGTGACGCGCTTGGTTACAACACTCGGGCTCAGGCGGCCGCTGCCTGTAACTGCATTCGCTGAATACACAACGTGGATGCCGTTGTGACTTGCGAAGACATGATGCACGTGGATGGAGACTCCGTCGACATCCTTCTTCTGATCGAGTAGTTGCCACCCAGTGGATCCAGGATACCCAGCGGGGTTGATCGGACTACCGAGTTGATCATCTGCAGGAAGTCCAAAGTACGCTATGGCCGCAGCCAATCCAAGCGCAAAGAGCCCGAATGTGATTAGCAATGTCCGACGTATCATCGGGCTAACCGCTCCAGGCATCAATGCTTGTCTTATGCGCGACGAGTGTTGCATGGATTGTCGCTCCTTTTTCCTTTCTAAGTGCATTGCTGCGGGTGGAGGCTATGGGTTGTTCCCATAGTTCTGGAAGTCGTTGTAATTCCCGCTGAGTCTGACGAGTGAGTAACCATCTGCGGAGTCTACGTGCGTATTGTCCCATGTAGCCCACAAGTACCAGACGCCGTTAGAGGCCCTCTTAAATTGCATGTCGAGAAAACCTGAAACACCCATTGCGTTGACTGCAGAGTTTAGCTTCGTTACTTCTCCGCCTGCCTGGACAACACTCCCGACGGTCATTCCTGAGTTGAAGGACCGCTTAAAGCTTCCGTTGATGTAGATGTCCCACGTTCCACTGGAATTCTTTTCAATCTTGTACGGGTAAGCATTGCCAACGGTAGGGTTCCCCTCCCAGACCGCGTACCAGTTTCCTGATTGATCAAAGCAGGCCGAGTACCACCTGGGGTTCTGATACGGAGACTCCATAGTTCGCCAACCTACTTCAACGGTGCCGGCCGTAGTCGCGGGGGTTATCCACATGATTTCAGAGCTGTATCCTGTGGGCCCATCACTGACACTTGGTATGGCCGTTTCGAGGTCCCCCTTTATACCGTTGAAGTAGCTGGTCCGGTAAATGTTTGCCCATGCGTACTTTCTAGTGGAATGTGCACTAGCTACCTCGACAAAGATGAGCATAGCAATGCCCGCGATTGCAAGTATCAGTCCAAGAGTCAAGCTTGTACTACGAATCCGACGCACCATTCGTTCCACCTCCTCATGGGCCGAACTCTCTAATCCGATATGCACCTGACCGACGGTAGCACAGACTTTTTGGCGTTTCAATGACGGCGTAGACACCGTATGGCGCTGCGCTCAGCAGGTCTAGAATGCCTTCTGTCGTCTCAGAGACCTCGGGCTCATCCGCTGGTTGTGTTCTCGCCGTTGATGTGATGCCTCCGCTTTCTATCATACGTCTATCCCCAGGCAGCCCCGTCGCCTATTCGGGGTCATCGCAGAGACCGAATCGAGGAGGAGACGCCAGACACTTAGCTGGAAGGGCCGGTGTTGCGGCCTTCTGCCACACCCAAGCTCACTGCCCACGAGTAGCGCAGTTTTTGGTGTCGATTGAGAATAGGTATGGTGTAGCGCATACCTGTCGTGGGACGAACCGGCCTTCGTCGGCGAGACCTGCCACCTGCTCCCCGCGCCCACAGTGCAGCGACCGGACCTGCTGACCGCCGTGTCGACCACACCTCCCGACGTGGACTGCGCGGCGGCCCTCGACCTCACCGACCAGGACCCCACCATCAACCAGGTGATGGCGGCGTTGGGGAGGCCGGCAGGATCGTCAACGTCAGCGTCGTGGTGGCGACGGCGGTCAATGGCGAGGGCAAGCGTGAGATTCTCGGGATGGACGTGGGCACCAGCGAGGACGGCGCTTTCTGGTTGGCCTTCCTGCGCTCACTGGTGGCCCGCGGGCTGAGTGGCGTGCAGCTCGTCACCTCCGATGCCCACCAGGGCTTGAAGGACGCCATCGCTACCGTCTTCGGCGGGGCGTCCTGGCATCGGTGTAGGACCCATTTCATGCCTAACCTGCTGAGCTGTCAAGGGCGGTGTGAAAACGTACCAGCGGGGCGGAGCAAAACTGTACCACTGAACGCCGTAGAATGGGCATCAAGGTTCGTGGGGCGTTGGAGATCAGGCTCAGTCAGATAGCTGGCGGCCAGAAGTCTTCTTGCTGTGCTTGAGTCGGTAGCTGTCCCCGTTCATCTCCAGGATGTCGACATGGTGGGTGAGGCGGTCGAGGAGAGCTCCGGTCAGCCGTTCAGAGCCGAACACCTCGGTCCACTCGACGAAGGGCAGGTTGGAGGTCACCAGGACCGATCCACGCTCGTAACGCTGGCTGAACACCTCGAAGAGGAGCTCGGCGCCAGTCTTGGACAAGGGCACGAAGCCCAGTTCGTCGATGATCAGAAGCTTGAGTCGTGCGAGCCTTCTCTGCAGGTTGAGCAGACGCCGTTCGTCCCTGGCCTCGATCAGCTCGTGAACCAGAGCAGCGGCGGTGGTGAAGCCCACGGACAGTCCCCTCTGACACGCAGCCAGACCGAGACCGAGGGCGATATGGGTCTTGCCGGTGCCACTGTTGCCGAGAGCGATGACGTTGTGGGGGCGCTCGATGTACTCGCATCGTGCCAGCTCCAGAACCAGAGCCTTGTTCAGGGACGGCATAGACAGGAAGTCGAAGGTGTCGAGGCTCTTGGTCGTCGGGAAGCGGGCTGCTTTGATCCGACGTTCCACCATGCGATGGTGACGGTCGATCAGCTCCAACTCCGATAGTCGCAGCAGGTAGTCCGGATGGTCAGCTCCCTCACTGGCACACTGGGATGCCAGCTTGTCGTACTCCCTCAGGAACGTGGGGAGCTTGAGTTGCTTGAGGTTGTGTTCGAGCAACATCGTGGACTTGTTGGTCATGACCGGCTCCCCGCCAGGAGAGCCATGTAGTCCCTGGTCGAGGTTGTTGCAACGTTGGTCCTGGGCAGATACGGGTACAACTCCATGTCGAGTCTAGGCGGTCGACCCTCGATCCTGCACAGCACCAGGTGCTTGACAGCATCGAAGCTCACAGCCCCGAGTCGAATGGCGTCTCGTACGGCGTCGTGGACTTCTTCCGGCTGGAAGTTCTCCATCAGTCTGAGCACCTGCACGAACTCCCTCTTTCCTCGCTTGCCCATCCGAGACTCCAGCAGCCGCCGCAACACTCCGAACTCCTCGGGCAACTCCCATCCAACCAGCGGCGCCGCCTGATCCAATGCCCTCGTCTTCTTCTCAAGGAGCGGCAGGTAATGGAGAGGGTCGAAGACGAAGTCGTCTCGATCGTAGGACCGCCGATGGCGGGCGATGACTTCAGCGCCACAGCTGATCACAACCTCATGTACATATCCGCGGACCACAACGTCCCGATGACCGTAGGCCACCGGGACCGAATAGTCATTGGTCCGGTATCTGACCAGGGACAGAGAACTGACCCTCGTCGCGTGCTTGTCGCTGGCGTCGTACGGTACGGCCGGCAGAGGCAGCAACTTCTCCAGGTCCCGCTCCAGCCGTTCTCCTATCGTCTCGTTGTGGCCGCGGAGTCGATCTTCGAACCGTCTGAGGCAGTGTTGCTCCAGATGAGCATTGAGGGCATCGAAGCTCTCGAACGATGGAATGGGCACCAGGAAGTTCCGGCGGACATAGCCGACCAGACCTTCTACTTTGCCCTTATCGTTCCCTTTGCCTGGACGGCCGAACCGGTCCTCGAACAGGTAGTGGGACTGAAGCTCGGAGAACACCCTGGTCCGCTGCCGGCGACCATCTCCCAGGATTCTGGCTACCGCGAGCGTGGTGTTGTCGTAGAGGATGCTCTGAGGCACTCCGCCCAGGAACGCGAAGGCGGAGACGTGTCCGTCGCAGAATGACTCCGTCGTCTCGGCGGGATACGCCTTCACATAGCACCCGTCGCTGTGAGGGAGGTCCAGGGCGAAGTAGTGGGCTTTGCGTTCCACTCCGCCGATGATCACTCGAGCTTCGCCGTAGTCGCACTGGGCATGTCCCGGAGGGTGGGACAGAGGTAAGAACATCTCGCGGGTATGACGACGGCGTTCTCGAACGTAGTCTTTGACTATCGTGTACTTGCCGGGGAAGCCGTGTTCGTCTCTGAGCCGTTCGTAGATACGCTTGGCGGTGTGACGCTGCTTCTTCGGTGAGCTCAGATCCTGCTCCAGGATCTGGTCCATCACACCCTTATATGGATCGAGCTTCGGTCTGCGAGCCGGTCGTTGCCGTAGATACCCTGGGGGCACGGAGTACTCGAGCATCTTGCGCACCGTGTCCCGGTGTAGCCCGAACACTCGGGCCGCCTCTCGGACGCTCATCCCTTCGACGAAACAAGCCCTGCGAACTCGCAGGTACATCTCCACCTTGTACATCCAATCCACCTTCAATCAGGTTCGGTCGTTCCTGATTGAAGGCGACAGGCGGTACAGTTTTCAAGCGCCACATCTCAGCGCTCGACCGCCCAGGTGGTACATTATCTCTCCGCCCTTCACAGGCGTCCCAGGCGGCGTCCCAGGCGGCCTCGGCGGCGGCCTTAGCAGCCTCGGGAGACTTCTCCACGCACATCGTCCGCCACTCGGCGCCGAAGCCGCCCTGATCCGCTACGCTCTGTAAATCGGGGAGCACCGTCCCCCACATCCAATTCATGACCAGAGCCAGCCGCTCCTCCTCCCTCTCACGGCCCGTGCCAGCGGCCATCGGCAGCAAACGCTTCCACCCCGGCGAGTTGCGCATCTCCGAGGGCATCGCGTCTTGGACGACGATCATCCATTCACCGACAACCTTGGACATACACTTAGGGATGGCGTCCGTTACCCTCTCAGTGAGTGCGAGGTTGATCGCCGCGACCGAGCAGGCCGACTCCTCCGTCCCGATGCCGGCGACCAACTCGTGTGACGCGAGATAGTCCCGTAACCGTGCGTCCGCCTCTTGCGTCCATACAGTCGTCATAACCCGTCCTCCCTCTCCGCTTGTGTCAACCGTTTAGGTAGTGGTTACGCCATGTTCGCTGTGCGCTGGGCAATGAAAAGCCCCCCATCCGAACCAGACCGCGCCGCCTGTACTCGTCTGGCAGCAGGTTCCGCCTCATGCTCCGACCTCCAGACTTCTTCTTGCTCATGGCGTACTCCTAACAGTAGTTGGTGTTCGGGGGCATATGACTGTCCCGGCAAATGGTCCTGTTGTGGGTGAGGCATATAATCGACACCAGCTCGCCGAGCCGCAGGATGCGCTTGTCAGCCAAGGGTCGTCATTCAGATCCCTCCGCCTGCACCCGTTCCCTGGCCTCTTCAGCCGCCTTCTCCGCGTCTGGTGCCGGCCGCCGGTACTCGTTGATGTCGATGCCAAGGTCCTCGCACCAGTTGTAGACAGTGGCGCCGGAGACACCGAGGTACACGGCGACGAGGCCCACCATGTTTCGGCGGCCCCTATGGACCTTGAGCGCATCGGACACGATGTCCCGTATGCCCTTTTGGTGCTGGGCTTCGAGCATCTCTTGGACTGTCGTTCTCATTTGCTCCGTCTCTCAATGATAAGTGACTGAGGCTTATGTAATGAGGATACGGTAAGTAACTGAGTATTTTTTGTCAATAGGTGTTCTAAACTTGGTAAGTGACTATGGGTAGAGAAAAAAGAGAAGCGATTCCTGAACGAATTCGCCAAGCACGACGCGATGCTGGGCTGACTCAAGAACAAGCTTCAGAGCGAGCCCGCTTGAGTCGCAATACCATCGCAGCGTATGAGAACAATAGATTCCGTCCATCTGAGTCGAGTCTTACCCTGCTCGCCGTTTTATATGACAAGCCGTATGAGTGGTTCTTTGGCGAGGAAGAGAAACCCCAACGGCTCCCGCCACCCCCGAACGACGAAGCGCCAGAGTCGGCAGCCCAATCCGAGCCCGATGCATTAGGCGTCATCGGTTCCCTGGCTCAAGTCCGACAGGAGTTCAGCGCCCGCTTCGACAGGCTTGAGTCCTACGTCCGGTCAGCCGTCGCCGAACCGAGGGCTGAATACGACGCCAGCGACGATATGCCAACGGTCCACCCGGTAGAGGTCGTCGAGGTGGCCGCTGCGGCTGGAGGTGGAGCGGAGGTCTACGACGAGACCGTGGTTGGACGCCTATGGTTCCGCAATGACTGGCTAGATCGCCAAGCCATTGACCCTGACCAGTGCAACGTAATCAGCGTGCGCGGCGAGTCAATGGAGCCTACGCTGCCTGACGGGTGCTCGATCCTGGTGGACCTCAGTCATGGCCGGCGGCGGCGTCGCGTTGGGCGCATCTTCGTTCTACGCACCGAGGATGGCCTAGTGGTCAAGCGTGCCGGGAAGGACGCTGAGGGAAACTGGCGGACCGAGAGTGTGCATCCAGCGTGGGAGCCTGTGCCCTGGGCCGACGACACGGAGATCGTCGGCGAGGTGCGGTGGTCAGCAGTGACGTACTGAGGGGTGGCGACACGCTATGTGGTAGCGAAAGTGGTATGCGATTTACGAAAACACCGCGAAGTAGCTATGAAACAGCCCCTCATTCTGAATCCGCCCGTCGCCTCCAAATTGATCCCTTCGCGCCCCAAGCAGATAGCTAGGGGCGTTTCGTTCTCCAGGAAGCGGTCTCAGCCGGTTTGTCGCTCCTATCGCGACGGAATCTGCCTTCGGAACTGCGTCCGGACCCTTCGACCGTGTTTCGCCACCCTATTGCAACGGCGAATAGTCGGTGGGAGAGAGGATCGTGTTGAAGACGCTCTTGACTATCGGGCCGTCCGCCTCGGTCTGTGCTCTGACGTCCAGCCATTCCGGATCGCTGCGGAACTTGGCCCAGGCCCTCGCCCTCTGCTCGTGGCTCTCGAAAGCAACGATATAGATCAACCTATCGCTGTAGTCGCCTGCATCCGCGGTCCAGTAGCCGATGTTCTTGATTCCGCAGCGTTCGAATATCTGCATAGTGTGGTCGCGGAACCTTTTGTGCACCTCGCCTAGCTTGCCCGGTACTGCTTCGTAGACACGGTATTCGTAGATCATCGGACCTCCTAAAGATTGTATTGGGCAGTAGGTCTGGGAGTGCCTCGTCGGTAGGTCCACCAGGACGTGGCTAGCAGCAGCGCTGCTGTAACCAGTGTCACTCAGCCAACGGCAGGTGCTGGACTCGCTGCGGGTTCCACCGTGTGAACTGCTCGGCGTAGCCGAACCCGTGAGAGTACCCCGCCGCCCCCTCGATCTGCTCCTGGAAGCGGTCCATAACCGCGTCGCGATCGGCGCCTTTCTTGGTCTGCGTGCCAGCGAATGACTCTCTCGCGTTGCGCTTCTTTTGGATCACCGACGTAATGTCCACGATAACGTCGGCGGAGCGGCGGGGGCTGCCCATGAGCTGCTCGGCCCGGTAATCCTCGTAGTAGAACATGAAGATGTCGGTGACCGTGTGTGGCGCAAGCGGCGACGGGAACCCCTCGGCGCGGACGTAGTCGACGGCGGCGATGACGAACCGGCCGCAGTCCATGTGGTCGTGGCGGCCGACCTCGACCGGGTGGGGACAGAGCACGACATCTGGCCTGAAATCGCGCAGCAGCTCGACCATCGCGACGTATTCGTCCATGCCGACCAGCATCGGGCTTTCGGAAAAGTCGAGGATGCGCCAGTCGGTCAGGCCGAGAATTTTGCAGCCGTCATCGAACTCTTTACGCTTGATGTCCTTGATCTTCTCGACGTCGCGCAGCTTGTCGTCGCCGGTCTCCGGGAAGACGTTGAAAGCGTGAGTGACGACGCCGGTGGTGAGGCTGACGAACATCGCCTCGTCGCCCCGTTCCAGGTGCTTCAACACCGTGCCCCCTGCCCGCTCGAACGGGTCCTGGGGATGCGCCCCAACAGCCATGATTCTCGTCATGCGAATTCGCCTCTGGTCCGTAAGATGGCGTAAGGCTATCACCGGCCGTTGGTCTGAGCAAAACACCGCGTTCTTGGGCTGCCCGTCGCAGAGCTGTCATTTAGAACCGCAGTGCGTTTAATCCGCCCGAAGGCCAGAATAACCTGTCGTGTAGACACGAGTTACCGTGCGCGCTTGTGGCGATTGCTCGCGGTCAACGCGGATCGCCAGCCCAGGAATCTATCTCCCAGTACCCAGACTATGACAGGAACTGAACTTAGGAGGATACCGAGAACCAAGATAGGCGTGGCTGACCAATTCCGGCTCGTCGATTCATAGAAGGCCTCAGACAGCGCAGCGTAGGTACCTGAGGTCAGGAAAGCGAATAAGCACAAAACAACAAATCCTACTAGGAGTGCTGATAGCGATCTCTGGATGTTCGTTGCTCCTGCCAATACCCAAGAAAGGTAGACCCACATCGCAAGGGTGATGATCAAGATAGCCATGATTAGAAACGAGGGCCAACCAGGAGCAAACGCGATTTCTCGCCAAGGCAAATCAACGGTAGGAAGAGGCCTCTCGTTCCAAAGAATCGCGCCGCCGTGAAATGGATCACTTCCGTTCTGGCCGTTGAAAACGGACCCCGTAGTCGTGACGCTCACCAAGTCAAAGAAGAATCCGACCTGATGCACGGTTCCGGCAGCGAGGGCGACGCCAAACCACCACGGCTTTCGCCACTTCCTATAAGCCAAAATGAGTAAGCCGGTTAGATAAATGAGGTAACCGGTCCCGCTCAACGCGAATACAAACCATTGATCAGTTCCGTCTAGACCCTTTGGATTCGCTCCGTTCAAGCTGATGTCGGCGCCGTGTCCATATACGGCCCCACCGAATCCGTGCATCATTTCATGAGCGGGGATCACGACAAAGGTCGCGCTAAATCCATAGACCAGGATTAGGATGATAGGCCGCCAACCCCAGTCCTTCGGTAGGTTCACGCGTTTCTTGGGAGCTTGTGCGCTCGTCACATGTTGGTCGCCAGGTTGGCGGCCCTGAGGGGTTCGATGATGTCCTTCTCTTCTAGCGGGTAGGCCTCTTTCTTGTAGATCTGGACCCTGCAACGGCCGTGGTCCGTAACGTACATGTACCCTTGGTCGTCGACGCGGACGGACCAGGCGCCGTCGAAGTACTTCTCCTGCTCGAGACTGCCGCTCTCGCGGAGGCGTCGGGCGCGGGCGTTCTGTGTCTGCATTCGATGGAGCCTGGCCTTTGACACGGTAGCGTCACCCACGAACTTCTGGATGAAGCGCCCTTCCGGAGCGAAAAGCTGGACCCGGTTGTTGCCCCAGTCACAGACGTAGATGTCGCCGTCTTTGTCCACGGCAACGCCGGACGGCCGGTCCAACTCCCCGTCCCTGCTTCCCGACTTGCCCAGCTGCCAGACGAACTCCCCGTCCGGTGTGAACTTCTGTATCCGGTCGTTTCTCCAATCGGCGACGTAGACGCACCCCTCGTCGTCGACGGTAATTCCCCAGGGCATATTGAACTCGCCGTCGCCATCGCCGTAGGAGCCCCAGTTCATCAGGAACTTGCCGTCCTTGGTGAACTTCTGTACTCGGTGATTTCGAGTATCCACGATGAGGACGTTACCTTCCGCGTCGAGGGCGATCCCCGAAGGACTATTGAGCTGGCCGTCGTCGCTGCCGAGATCACCCCATTTGCCAACGAACTCGCCATCTACGTCATAGATCGAAATACGGTGGCAGCCTTCGTCGGTCACGTAGAGGTTCTCGTCCTCATCGGCGACGATCTGCACCGGCGACATGACGTGGCCGTCTTCCACGGGGAAGCTGCTGGAATAGCGATGCTCAGGCTTTCCGTACCGAGGTAGTGGATCGTCCTCGAGGTTCAGGAGCGCGATCGGCCCCATGACCAGGTGCTCGTAGTTGGCGTGACACAGAACGTAGAGGCGGCCATCCTTGCCGAACGCGACGTCGAGGGGAAGCCTAAGCTGCTGCGAGTAGCCTACGGTCTTGACATATGGAAATCCGGCCCTAAGCAATGCATGCGGACGAGCCATCGGTTACCTCCGACGGGAGTAGGGGTTAGGGTCTAGGGTTTGGGGGTTAGGGGCCCAACCCCTAGCCCCTAGAACCTAATCCCTGTCCTCTCTATCCAAACTGGTACTCTCGCGTGGACAGGATAAGTTGCAACATGCGGACGACTCGCGCTTCGTTCTCGTCGCGGATGAGACCGTTGGAGAAGTCCAACGGGCCGCCAGACGCGGCTTGCTTCACGAGAGTGTCCCTGGTTTCAGTGCCTACGTCCACGGGCCCGGCGAGGTCGAGACACGTGTCAACGAAGTCCTCCGGAGACAGCGGTGACTGGGCGTCGAGGCGGTCGATGATGTCCCTGATGCCGGGGGCCGACCGGTCTTCCACTTCCTCGGTTGCGAAGTCGACGCGACGGTTCAGCCTGCCGCCATCGATCCATTCGACCCCTGTCCTCCACCCCTCGACGCTGATCGGTCCGAGCAACGACTGGCCCATGCCGCTGAAGGCGCCGAAATGTGAGCCGTTGGCCAGTGCGGGGACGCGGCAGGTCCCGGTCAGCTTGATGATGCCTAGGACGGCCTCGACCGGACTCTTGACCCTCTTGAACTCCGCTTCTTTGAAGAAGTCAGACATGAACAGAGTCCGCAGCATCGGCCGTATCTGGCCCCCCGATTCGAAGTATGCTCGCACCAGGGTGTCGATGGCCTCGGGGTCCTGCGGCGGGATCTCGTTCCACGACGCGACGGCCGGCTCGTCGGCGACGAAGAAGGTGTATAGCTGCCTCGCGATGAAACGGGCCGTCGCTGGCTGTTTCACGATCATGTCAATGACGTCCTCACCGTTGAACGGGCCCGATTCGCCCAGGAACGACTTCCCGTCCTGGTCATGGTCGTGCTCGTGGAACTCGAACTCAGACGGGAACCGGTCGTTGCCCACGCCCGGAGCCGGGGTGAGGAACGTCCAGCCTGTGAACGCTCGTGTCGCGCCCTTTACGTCTTCCTCTGTGTAATTCCCGACCCCCATCGAGAAGAGCTCCAGTAGCTCCCTACCGTAGTTTTCGTTCGGTGCGTCGTTGAAGTTCTCGTTGTTGTCCAGCCAAAAGATCATCGCGGGGTCTCTGGACAGCTCCGTCAGGATGGTCCGCACGTCGGAGAGACAGATTCGCCTGAACATCGCTATCTGCTCCTGGGCCGAGACCGAATGGCCGGACTTCGCCTGCGAGGTGGGAAAGACCATGTGCCAGAAGACGATCATCTTCTCCTGAAGAGGACGCTCCGTATTGACCATGCGGTGATACCAGCGGCCAGATGGTCCGCCCTTGGTCGAATAGTAGCGCTCGAGAACGTCCTCTTCGACTTCGGGGAAGCGTTCGGGGTTGAGCAAGTCGTCGATGGCCTGCTCGTAACCCTTGGCTGCGTAGGCCTCCAACTCGTCCCGCCGTGCGCCGAACCCGGCCCTACGCAATAAGTGTGCGGTAATTGACAGATCGGTGGTGGTGGCTTGCATGACGACCTCCGGAAGGCACGGGTGAACCCGTCGTCGGCCTCGCGTACAAGGAGAATTGTGTCCCCGACCATAGCTCGTGTCAAGCGGGTGCACGCGTGAGGCGGAGAGCTTTCGGTTCTGGGTCCCTGGATTCCGGCCCACGGCTTTCGCGGGGGCAGGCTTTTCGCCGGAACGACGGAAAGACCTGGCCGTATTTCATAGATCGAGGGTCCCGTCCGGCGCTCCGGCGCCACACTTGACACTCAGCGTGGCAGGTGCAAAGCTTACGCCCGCCCCAGGAAACGTACATCAACGCAAAGCCGCAAGGACGCCAAGTTACCGAAGACGGTCGTGCTACTTTGCGTCCTTGCGCCTTTGCGTAACTCGGAGGAGCGCCCTTTGAACTGGCAAGACAACGTCGATCAGGTCAAAGGCGACTGGGAGAGGGACGGCTACATATTCCTGAAGACCTTCCTGAGCCCCGACGATGCCCAGGACGTCTCCGCCAATATCCAGCGGTACATATCGGACGTCGTTCCGGACTTGCCTGACACAGCCTCGATGTTCCTGGACAAGGACCGGCCGGAGACGATTTTCCGTCTCCAGAACATGGAGAACCACGACGACTACTTCAAGCGCCTTTATAACGACCAGCGCTTCGTGAACCTGGCCAAGACACTGCTCGACGACGACGTGGTCACCATTAGTATGCAGTGGTTCAACAAGCCGGCGCGTGAGGGCAAGGAGACGCCGCCCCACCAGGACGGCTTCTACTGGCAGCTGCAGCCCAACGAGGCGCTGACAATGTGGCTGGCCCTCGACGTAGTCGACGATGAGAATGGGTGTATCAGGTACTTGCCCGGTTCCCACAAACGTGGCTTCAGGGTGCACCAGCCGTCCGACACCGCCGGCTTTTCACAGGGTGTAACCGACTACGGCGACGCCGATTACGAGGCCGAGCACCCGATCCACGCCGTGCCGGGCGACATGGCCGTGCACCACGCGATGATCGTCCATCGAGCCGACCCGAATACCAGTGAGAATAGGTCTCGACAGGCGCTAGGCTTCGTCTACTTCCCCGTCAAAGCGAAAGTGGACACCGAGCGCGCTGAACGCGAACGCAAGATGTACTACGACCAGTGGGCCAAAGAGGGCAAGATCTAGCGGAGACGGAGGCCACCGATGGGTTGGGACCAGAACGCCGCGCAGCTTAAAGTTGAATGGGACGAGAACGGCTACATCGTCGTGCGCGGGTTTATGGACAGCGACGAGGTCTCCGAGCTGAGGCGCGAGATCGACCGGTACATCGTTGACATCCTGCCTACAGTCCCAGACCACGACGTGATGTACGAGGACCCGGACAAGCCCGAGACGATGAAGCGCCTCGGCCACATGTCCGACTACGACGACTACTTCAAGTACCTCGTCCACCGCGGACGCTTCGTCGACCTGGCAAGGCTCCTACTGGACGACGAACCTGTACCCCAATACTGCCAGCTCTTCAACAAGCCGGCTCGAGTGGGCCAACCGACGCCTCCTCACCAGGACGGCTTCTACATCCCGCTCATTCCGCAGAACGCCATGACCATGTGGTTGGCGCTGAACGAAGCCGACGAGGAGAATGGCTGCCTGCGGTACTTACCAGGCGCTCACAAACGTGGCGTGAGACCCCACGAGCTCACGCAGATCGTCGGGTTCTCGCAGGGCGTCACCGACTTCGGCGACGACGACCGGGCCGCCGAGGTAGCGGTCCCGGCCGTCCCCGGAGACCTTCTAGTGCACCACTGGACGATGGTCCACCGAGCGGACTCGAACACCAGTGACCGGGAGCGGTGGGGACTAGGGTCGGTCTTCTACGGGGTCCATACGAAGCCCGACGAGGAGAAGCAGGCGGCCTACAAGCGAGACCTGGAGAGGGCTCAGAAGCAGTGGGCCGAGCGTCAGGCCGCTTCGTAGCTTACGCGGTCAAGTCCGTGAGATAGCGGTACGGTCTGGGCTGATGTGGCTATGTCAGTTCGTCTCCGACAGGCGCGCTGCCGTGTCCTCTTGGCGCTTTCTTGGAACGCCGGCGACCGAAATTACCAAGCGGCTCCCAACCAAATCTCCCCATGACGCCAGAAAGCACCATTCCGGCACCTAGACCGACGAGCACTACAGGCCAGATGTTCAGGTGCAAGAGAGCCGAGAGACCAATCGAGACAAGAATGAATCCGGTGATAATCATCATGTCTTCCTTATCAGTCTTGAATGTCCGGCGCCACAATGCTAACACGTCACGAACTAGGACAATACTTATCGGACTTCCAGCGTAGCCACAGCACAACGGAACATTGGCAGACAACCACATTTATCGCGTCGGCATAATCGGAGGTGGAAGGCAAGGCACCGTGGAGGCACGAGCCTTCGTGCTTCACCCATCCACGGAAGTCGTTGCCGTCGCGGACAGCGATGCCGAGAACCGGGCCCTGTTCCAGGACCGGTTCGGCGTCCCCGGCTACGGGACGTACGACGAGATGCTGAAGCGGGAGCAGCCTGACATCGTTCTGGCCGCCCTACCGGTTAAGGCCAACGCGGACGCGGTCGTCGCCGCCGCGAGGGCCGGCGTCAAGGTGGTCTTCTGCGAAAAGCCGTTGGCCGGCAGCCTCGAGGACGCCGACCGGATGGTCGAGGAGTGCGCCTCGCGGGGCGTGCTACTGGGCGCCGGACTTATGGCTTCTGGCCATCCGGACTATCGCAAGGCTTACGAGCTCGTCGCGACAGGCGAGATCGGACAGGTCAGCAGGATCAATCTCTACGACGGCAACGGCCAGGGCGGCTGTCACGGTCTCAACCTCGCCCGCAAGTTCGCCGGCAAGCCGGGCGTCGACTGGGTAACCGGCTGGGTCGAGGGCGACCCCTTCAGCGACTACGAAAACGACTACGGCGAGGGCAACACCTGGTTCGGCAGAATCGGCGGCTACATACGGTTCGCCAACGGCGTCGAGTGCTTCAGCAGCTACGACGAGGTGCGGTGGCGGGGGATCGAGGTCATCGGCTCGGGTGGCGTGCTGTACAACAGCAACAACACGTCGATCGGGCTCAAGCTCCTGAAGAACAGCGGTGAAGGCGGACTCGTCGAGGTCACCGGGCTATTCAAGGACTATGCGCCAGAGCCCCGGCACGACGACGAGGGCTGGCGCAATCCCGGCGAAACGATGAAGGCGATCGTCCAGAACATCGTCGATTCATTGGACACAGGCTCGCCGCTGGAGATCACGACGGGCGACGACCTGAAGCACGCGCTGGAGATGGCCATCGCTCTCCGGGAGTCGCACCGCAGAGGCCGCGCTCCCGTGACGTTGCCCCTCGAGGACCGGAGTTTACGTCTCTATCCCGAGAAGGGCCGCTGGCACTACAAGAAGGACGTCCACGGCGTCGAGTGGTACCGCGAGCAGATGGCCGATCACATCAGGTCTTGACCAGCGTGTCCGCTACGTCACGGCAGGTTAGCCTACGGCTTCGGCACCGACGGCCCAGAGCGGGACCTCCCGCACACCTCGAGGTGAGACCGCATAGATACCGTTGGAGGGTCTATCGAACCAGCCGTAGACGTCTCGGTACAAGATGTCTCTGGCCTTCGGGTCTCCGATCGTGGTGGCGACTCTAGAGGCCTTGGTAGGACCGTTCGTCTGGAGGAACGATGCGATCTCTAGAGCCCGCTGACGATACGCGGTCATGATGCCGTTCCGGACGGATGCACCGCCGAGGTTTGGGTCGCCGACTCGCCTAACGAATTCGCCGAGCAACAACTCTCGCCGTCTCCTGGACGGCCTGGGCCGGTACTCTCCGGGATCGAGGACGACGTCGACGCCGTGTTCCGCGACGTGGGGATCGATCACCAGCATGCCTAGACCAAGCATCCTGAGCAGCTTCACGGTCCGCCGCCTCCGTCTCCTCAGGTTGTGATTCCCAACCGGTACCCCGATGTACACCTTCGAGGTGACGGCAAGCCTATCGACCGCCTGCAATACGAGCTCGAGATTCAACGACAGTTTCAGCTCGACGACAACCAACTCTTCATCACCGCGCACGGCGACGATGTCGCAGCTCGCTACCTCGCCTTTGACCTCGTAGCTCTGGGATTCCAGAAAACGCTTTACAGGAAGATACAGGTCGGACTCGCTCAATAGCCTCGCTCAACCGGCTTGTCTTTTCCCGAGTCCGAGGATTCGCCTGAGAGACGGCTTGCGTTTCCGGGAGGCAGGCCGCTCACGGGTGTTTCGTTGGGCTATTACTGCTTCGTCGATAGCGGCTACCGTCAGCGGCTCGATGACGGGCATCTCTCTCACACGAGTACGGCAAACACGGTTTGGGCCTAATCTGTTGGCCGAACATGAGGGTCACCGTCCTGGAGACTCGGTCCGAGACTCACGGCGCCACAAGACCTGTCAGCACCGGATGACCGACCGCTGGTTCGTGAAGAAGTCTACGACATTGCCGAGGCCAGTGCCATCCAGACGGTACAGTTCGGTGTGGCCTCAGTTCGCGCACGACACGGTGCCGTATTTCTGGTTCTGGATGTTGAAGAACCGGGTTAGCCCAGAGCCCGTCGTTCTTAGCTCACCCGTCCTGTAGTTTGTAGCCCCGCATTTGGTACAAGAGTACTTCTGCTTCTCCATCATTGCTCTCCTTGACGGGCGTTAGTGTCGGGGCCTGGGCCGGACGTGAGACGTGAAGTCAAACCCGCCTGTTAACGGGTTTATGTGGCGGCAAGCTCGCGAAGCTCCTTGATCTTGTCGGCGCCGATGATCGGCTCGTATCGCTCAAGCTGCTGAGTGGCCAGGTCGACTAGCTGTAGTATTTGCGAGCCCTTGTACCGGCGTACGAAGGGTAACGCTGCCCACTTAGCCGAGGACGTGGCCTCGGTCTACCGAGCGTAGACATCGGAACCTGGGGGCAAACCACGCTCTTCGACGGGAGCGGTCCGGAGTCGTCAGACCGCGCCGAGGCTTCGGCGTGCGAACCTCTGAACAACCACCCCGATGTATGGGACAATACCCACTCCTATACACGGCGGTTTCGACGCCTTGCCGAGACCCGTCTGAGGTGACCTTCAGTGTTTTGTTCCGCCAGTGATCGATCGAGTCGTCGAGGCACGACGATATGATTGCCCTCGGGCTGTGGCTTCAACTCGCCGGCGCAACGGTCATCATCCTTGGGGCGGCGACTTTTCTTACCAGGTCAGCTGACCGGATCTCGGACGCGACGGGCCTCGGCCGCTCACTCGCCGGCCTGGTATTGCTGGCTACAGCCACCTCTCTGCCGGAGTTGGTGACCGGAGTCGGTTCGGTGGCGCTTTTGGACGAGCCCGATCTGGCGGCCGGAGCAGCCTTCGGCAGCAACATGGTGAACCTGTTGATGATCGGCCTGTTCGATGCGTTCTGGCGTAGCGGCCCGATTCTCGACAGCTTGGGGCTGGCTTTCGTGGCGCAGGCCGTGTTCGGTATCGCAATCATCTGCCTGGCCGCGTTGGGGCTCCTAATTCACAGCACAACGGATTCCCTGGAAGGCTGGTACCTGAGCCCCGTTTCTCTGCTGCTGCTTGGGACGTTTCTGGTGGCGATGTACACAGTATTCTCGTGGGGAAAGACGCACCCGACGACAGAAGACGGGCCCGTCGAGTCTGATGAGGTCGCCCTGGAAACAGCGCCCAGCTTGGCGTCGGCGATCGGTGTATTCTCCCTGGCCGCCGCCGTGGTCTTTGTTTGCGCAATCTGGCTCGCCCAGACCGGCGACAGCTTGGCGACCGAAATGGGGTGGGATGCAAGCTTCGTTGGCACTCAGTTCCTTGCCGTAAGCACGTCACTGCCAGAATTGGCCACTTCGATTGCCGCGCTTCGCATGAAGGCGCCGGAGCTAGCCATCTCCAATCTGCTGGGCTCCAACCTCTTCAACATGGGCGTCGTTCTCTTCGCGACCGACCTCGCCTATACCAAGGGTCCTATCTGGGATGTGCTGTCCGAAGTCCACGCTTTGACGGGGCTTATGGCCGTCCTGATGACGACGGTCGTCGTCCTGGGCCTCGTGGCACTCAGGTCCCCCTCGAAACGGAGCCTTGGTGTGGAATCGGTCATACTGATTGGCTTCTATGTGGCGGCCAGCTTCCTCGTGTTTCAATTGGGTTGAGCCATAAGGTGGTTGGCCAGGCGGGGACGTCGTCGTGCGGAGGCTGGAACCCTGCCGGGCCCGATTCTGTAGCATCCGACCAGCACGAACTGGCGCTGCAAGACGCCCGTCAGTAGTAGTCAACCCGGGTTACACGAAATCTTGACGCCACGTTCAGACGAGTTCACAAGATCGCCACACTTGGCGGTTACACTTTGGAAAAGGCCATGACACGGCCTCAAGCAAAGGGAGATCGTCAGATGATAATGTTCAAAGCCTGCCTAAGATGCCGCACAGGAGACGTTGTTGCTGAAAGCGATGACTAAGGGCGGCGCATGGTCTGCTTGCAATGCGGGTACAATCGGGATGTCGCCGAGCCGGTGCGAGCCCTGCGGTCTGCGGGACGCGACAAGGAGAGCCGCGAACATCTGGCTTCGCGCGTCGCCTGACCGCAACTACCAACGATAACGGGGGGGGGGTGACCTATGTTCAGAAAGATACTCGTCCCATTGGACGGCTCGGAAGTGGCGGAGGGTATCCTCCCCTTCGCTTCGGCGCTGGCCAGGGGCCTGGACATCCCGCTGGCGTTGCTGACTGTCGTGGACCCCGACAACGTAGAAGTCCCGGACGTCCGGACGACGAATGCCTTAACGATGGACGTTAGCGTCGCGACAGGGACGCCCGGACCACGGGTTGTGCCCGCGACGTCTTCCAGTGAAACCGTGGGCGCCTCTCGCGCTCAGCTGGAGGAGACGGCTCGGGACGAGGCTGAGACGGCCCTCAGAAAAGTGGCCAACCGCATGGCCGACGAAGGTGTCACAGCCGAAGCGGTCACGGCATTTGGTTCCGCGGCCCACGAGATCGTGAGAGCGGCTGAACGCGAGGGCTGCGACGTGATCGCCATGTCTACACACGGAAGGGGGATGCTAGGTCGGGGCGTCCTCGGGAGCGTGACAGATAAGGTTATCCACTCCTCCAGCCTGCCGACGCTGACGATCACCCCGGAAAGGGCCAAGGCCTACTGGGACCACGACGTGACGCTGGCAAAGATCATGGTCCCGTTGGACGGGTCCGAGCTCGCCGAAGCCGCACTCCCCTACGCGGAGGACCTGGCCAAAGCACTTTCTCTCGAAGTCGTCATAGTGCGCGCCGTCAACGTCGGTGGGTTTTACGCTCCGTACACTAACTATCCGACGATTGGCCCGGAGAAGCTGGAGACCGAGGTCCAAGAGTTGGCCATCCAGTACATCAGGAACACGGCGGAGGAACTGCACACCAAGGGGGTGAATACCGACTGGAAGCTGGTCAAGGGGCCATACGCCGAAGCCATCGTTGAGCTAGCGCAGAAGACGCCCCAGGATATTATCGTGATGGCTACGCACGGCCGGTCGGGAGTGACGCGGTGGATGTTGGGCAGTATTACCGAGGGCGTAGTGCGAGCGTCGGGCGACCCCGTGTTGGTCATCCCTCCGAAACGGGAGGGCGCAGATTAGCGAGTCACAGAAAGTTGTATTAAGGATAGTTGAATGACAGATTCAGAAGACGGCAAGTACCGCGTCGGTGTCATAGGCTGTGGCAGGAAGGGAACGGTCCACGCCAGGTCGTACGTGCTGAACCCGATGAGCGAGGTCGTGGCGGGCGCGGACACCGACCCCGAGACCCTCGAGCTGTTCTGCAAGCGGTTCGGCGTGCCCGGGTACAGCGACTATCGCGAGATGATCGAGAAGGAGAAAATCGACATCGCCGCGCCGATTCTCCCCGTACAGCCGAATCCAGAGGTCGTCATAAGCTGCGCCCGCCTCGGAGTCAAGGCGATCTGCTCGGAAAAGCCCATGGCGGCTAGCCTGGAAGACGCCGACCGGATGGTCGAGGAGTGCCGGTCGCGCGGGATCAAATTCGGCGCCGGCGACCTCGACCGGAACATCGCGCACTACTGGAAAGCAAAGGACGTCATCGACTCCGGCGAGCTGGGTAAGGTCGTCAGCATCGGCGTGCTCCTCGGGAGTGGGGCCGAGCTGGTTGGCGGCGGGATCCAGCCGCTGAGCCTGATGCGCCTTTTCGCCGGCGACGCCGACGTCGCCTGGGTCATCGGCTGGATGGACGGCGACCCCTGGAGCGACTACGACCAGGGCGGAGCAGGCTACGTGAGGTTCGTGAACGGCGTCGAGTGCTTTTTGCACCGGCGCTCGAGTGCCAAGAACGGGTACGAGGTGCTCCTCGAAGGCGGCGTCATCCGTAGCGATATGGCCTACGTGAGCGTGTGGAAGAAGGCCGGCGAGGCCGACCGGTATGCGCGGACAAAGTTCAAGAAGGTTGAAGGCGTTGTGCCCGATACACACCTCTACGAAGGCAGCGGTACCTACGACGACGAAGGCTGGCGCGTGTTCCCCAGACAAAACGCGACGATCCAGTCGATGATTGACGCGCTCGAACACGACATCGAGCCAAGGTCCAACGGCGACAACGGCCGGAAGGTGCTCGAGATCGCTATCGCACTACGAGAGTCGCACCGTCTAGGCCACGTGCCAGTACGGTTGCCACTCCCCGACCGAAGTCTCAGGATGGTCCCCGGCGCCAGCCGCTACTACAGCAAGAAGAGCCAGATGGGCGCGGAGCGCTACGCCGAAGCGATGCGCACACACAAAAAAGAGTAAGGTTCGCTCCGACCTTATCTCACGCCTGCGTGATGCCCGACTGTACCAGGCCGCCGTCAACCGCGATGCACTGGCCGTTAACGTAGTTGCCGCCCGGCGAGCAGAGGAACGCCACCACGCTCGCGATGTCGTCTGGGACGCCTCCGCGACGCGACGGGATCACCTTTTTCTGCTCGTCCGCATAGCCGTGCCCCGCTCTCAGGTGCTCCTGGTCAGGTGGCAGCAGGCGGCTGTCGATGTAGCCCGGCGCCACGCAGTTGGCGTTGATATTGTGGTCTGCCAGCTCTACCGCCATATTAGCTGTCATGCGGATGAGCCCGGCCTTGCACGTCGCGTACACCAGATTGTTCGGCCACGACCTCAAAGCGTGAACGCTTGATATGCTCACGATGTGCCCGCCGTTACCCTGCCCGACCATCTCGCGGGCGGCCCGCTGGCTGCAAATGAAGTAGCCTTTCAGGGCGTTCCCTACCTCGTAATCCCAGTCCTCCTCGGTGACCTCGAGAAAGGCCCTCTTCCTCGACGAGACTGCATTGTTCACCACGATGTCGATCCGACCGTGGTGCTCCAGAAACTCATTGGGTAGGGACAGCGCCGCCGATGGCCGGATTGCTCTGGCTGGTTTGCGCCATCCCTCCCACCGAACCGGGCGTGCCACTTTCGCGGCACCCGGCTCTCCATTAGACGGTTCGTTGTTGGCTTGGTTGGCTTACGGCCTTATGGCACGTCCGGCAGAGCGTGACCAAGTCACTGAGCGCGTGGGACTTCATGCCTTTGACATGGTGGACTTGGAGAGGACTCCGAGCGCCACACTCTTGGCATTTCATCCCGTCGCGCAACTTGGCCTTGAGTTTCCGTTCGGCGAGTACGAGAGGTTCGCTGCGGCTACGTCTGCCGCTACTTGCCCCAATGGTCGCCGTGTAGATGCGCTCGTCTGGGCCGGTTGCTCCCTGTGGATGGTCGCCTGCTGCCTCCGCGTGGCCGGACAGGTAGGGATGCGGGAATCCCGCTGCCCCCTTCTGTCGGTAGCGTTGGCGGTCAAGCTCCTGTCGGGTGGGGAGCCATTGGTACGTTTCCAGCGTGTTATCGCCTTCGCGTTCCTCTGCGTACCAGCGGGTTCTGCCGTGGAGCATTCTGGTCTTGTCTTTCATGAGCTGTCCCTTATGGCTGCCCTTATGCTTCGCTAGGAGCCAGTTGAGGTAGCGGAACCATGTGAACCGCGTGATGTCCTCGATGTCCTGCACAAGGCTGGTGTACCGATAGTACTCGGCCCAGCCCCGCACGATAGCGTTCAGGGTGGTCAGTCGGGTGTACTCGTCCATCCAAGTCCAGTTCCTGGAAGTCAGGGCCTTGAGCTTCTGTTTCACTCGCTCTTTTGCCTTGGCCGTCGGTCGGAGATGCACCGCCCACTTTCCTTCGGTCTTCTTGCGCTGGATGTGAAAACCCAGGAAGTCGAAGCCGTCGTTGACGTGGGTGATGACTGTCTTTTCTTCCGATAGCGTCAGGTGGAGTTTGTTCTCCAGAAACTGCTGTATGGCCTGCTTGGTGGCTTTGACCTCGGCGATGGGGCTGTTGGTGACGACCACGAAGTCGTCCGCGTAGCGCACCATCTTGTAGTTGCCGAGACCTGCGTACCGTCTCCGTCGTCGAGCGTTAGGGTCGAGATCCCACTGCGCCGCCGCCCACTTGTCAAACTCGTTGAGGTAGACGTTGGCTAGCAGCGGGGAGATAACCCCTCCCTGTGGCACACCGGATTCGGTGTGCTGAAAGAGGCCCCCTTCCATCACGCCCGCTTTCAGGAACTTCCAGATCAAGTCCAGTAGCGCCCTGTCCTTCAGTCGCCTCCGCAACAGCTTCATGAGCGTCCGATGGTGGACGGTATCGAAGTAGCTTTGGAGGTCGCCTTCTATCACGTAGTAGTGTTTCAGGCTGGTGTTGAACATGGGCATGAGGACTGCGATTGCGTCCATCGTGCAACGACCTTTGCGGAAACCGTAGGAGTGCGGGTGAAAATCCGACTCGTAAATCGGGTCGAGGATGGCCCGAAGTGCTTCCTGCACGATGCGGTCTCGCAGGGCGGGGATGCCCAGCGGGCGCTGTTTGCCATCGTGCTTGGGTATGTAGACTCGCCGGACGGGTTGCGGCTCGTACGTTCTGCGCTTCAGTTGGTCGATGAGGGCCGTTATCTGGTCCTCGTAGTCCTTCTTGAACGCATCCCGCGTCTTGCCGTCCACGCCGTCAGTCTGGCTACCCGGTCGCGCCAGTACCCTTTCAGCCGCTGTGTGCATCCAGCAGTCCCAGTGCAATAGGTCGTACAGGTTGGTGAACCTGTGGTCTGGATACTCATTGGCCGTCTTTGCCAAGAACCTTTGCTTTTCTGCCATCTTCGTCGGGTTCATACATCCCTCCTCTGGCGTAGTTTGCTTGTGTTCTGCACTCGTCTAATTGCCCTCCTTCGCCATGTGGTCGGCTTTCCCGACCTCGGACTACTACAAGGGCTCTGCCCCACGTCCGGCATTGGCCGCAAGCTGGCCTACTCCGTTGCCGGAGAGCCGAACGTGGTTCCCAAGTTCACGTAGGTTGCATCTTCATTCCGCCTTAGGTTCTGCCTTTACGCCTGGCACGGCTCCCTGCCGCGCTCGCCATCGGGGGACGGCCGGTTGTCTGGAGTGCGGCGTCCCTGTCCTGACGGACTTTTCCCGCAGTGGATAGACGGGTATCCGACGACTCTGCCCTCGCCCTACCGTGGACGGGCAGTCAGCGATTCGACGCGTCAAACAGCAGTTTCTTTCGTAACCGTAGCGGAACTCTGGCTAGGGGCACGCAGCTTGGTAGGGCTGCTGCCGCCCCGTTGTCGGGAAGGCTTCAAACACGGTTCTGCTTCGGGTCACCGTGCCTGCTTCCGTAGCCACCGGCCCACTCCTGGCCGGGTTCCAAGTCTGGAACTCTCAACCTATGCGCTTCTTGGCGCACATCCACCATTCGATTGACGTCCGCACTCTTGCCGATGTCCGCCAGGTGCCAGCTCGCATCCCGGCCCTGGCTCTCGACCATGGCGATCGTGTCCTCCGCCGCCTGGTCTCGCTCAATGTCGTTGATACCGACGTCGGCGCCCTCACCGGCGAGCCGGACGGCGATAGCCCGGCCGATTCCACGGCGAGACCCGGTGACCAGCGCTTTCTTGCCTTCCAAGAACATGGCTAACTCTCGCGTCAAACCCAGCGTGCCGACGCCATCGCGCCGACGGCGATAACGACGAAGACCGCCGTGAACCGGCCGAACAGGGTGAGCATGTCGCCGGTCTTCTTGAGCTGAGCGCCCTCCTCCGGGGTTGGCGGCCTCCCCTGGATCGCGGCCCCAAGTGTCTGCATCTTGTTGGACAGCGTACCCGTGGAGATGCCGAACGCGAAGGATATTATCGACGCCACGAATCCGATGGCGATGGCGTAACCCCAACCGGTATCGAACCAGATGTCAGATGGCTTGACCTTAACCCGAATCCACCGAAGGACACCGATGGACGGCGTGAGGGCAGCGGAAGGGGGTGGGTGAGGGAGCTACAGGGGGGATGGCCTGGGGTCTTGGGGTAGATGGGAGGCCGGCGACCGGTCTTCAGTCGCCGCACAGGGCCCCTAAGGCCCTATGCGGGAGTTGCGATGCGCGGGAAGGCGAGAGGATACGCAGCAGGGGACTCTCGCGACCGGGGTGGCGCGAGATTGCGGGGACGTTGGGTCAGTTGCAGGCTGGCTGTCAGGCCGGGAACGGAATGGCTTGCAGCCGGGCCAAGGCGCGACTGAACTGGGTTTCCCAAGGCCAGCGCCGGGGGAGATGCAAAGTGAGGCGGCGCGCCGAGCGGGTGATCCGTCCCACCAGAGCGAAGACCCGCCGCCTGAGGGTCTTGGTGATCACGGTCCGCTCGCCCAGACCAATCCGCGCCGTCCAGCGGGCCAGGTTATGCGCCATCACCTGGACCGCCAGCCAGGCGCCGTTGGCGGCGAAGCGCGCCGACGGCATGTGGTTCAGCCCGACGCCGTACTTGAGGTCGCGTATGGCGTTCTCGACCTCGGCGTGGCGGCGATGATCGGCCTCCAGTTCCAGCGTCTCCCCATCGCGGTCGGTGATGAAGGCGTGATAGCTGTATCTGGCGAAGAGGGCGAGCTGGGAACCGGGCGTCGGCTTCACCCGCCGGACAATGAGCCGCACCGGCGCGGCGTCCGGCTTGGTCTGGAACGGGGTGTAAGTCGTCTCGGCGACATCGGCGGCGCCGTCCGTCCAGTAGGGAATGGGAGTCCAGTCCTCCTCTGGTATCGCCTCGATCAGGTCCCGCAGGCTGGCGCGCTGGCGGATGGTGATAGAGAAGCGGACATCCATTTCCCGGCAGGCGGCAACGACAGTGGCGGCGCGCCGGGCCGGGCGAACACCGGCGACAAGATGATGACCCTGGTGGCCTCCGCCCTAGCCGGCGGAGATTGCATCGACGACGCCGATGTGCTGCGCGCCGGCGGGACCGCCCGCGTGCTCGGTTTCACGGCTAAGGCTCCCTCCACCCTGGGCACCTTCCTGCGCAGCTTCAGGTGGGGCCATGTCCGCCAACTGGACCGGGTGAGCCGCGAGTTGCTGGCCCGGGTCTGGAAGGCCGGTGCCGGACCCGGCGACGCACCATTCACCATCGACCTTGATTCGACGATCTGCGAGACCTACGGACTGGCCAAGGAGGGCGCCCGCCACCACGGCTACACCGGTGCGCGGGGCTATCACCCGCTGCTGGCCGTCGCCGCCGGCACCGGCGACGTGCTGATGGCCCGCCTGCGCGAGGGCCGGGCTAACACCGCCCGCGGCGCTGCCCACTTCCTGCGTGAAACGGTGGGGCGGGTGCGCTACGGCGGAGCCAGGGGCCAACTCACGGTGCGGGCCGACAGCGGCTTCTATACCCACGCCGTGGTCGCCGTCTGCCGCCGGATGGATGTCCGCTTCTCCATCGCCATCCGCCAGCGCGCCCGCCTGCGGAATCTCATCGAGGCGATACCCGAAGATGCCTGGACGCCGATTCCTTACTGGATGGACGGCGCCGCCGATGTGGCCGAGACCACCTACACCCCGTTCCAGGCCGAGGCGGACGCCGCGCCGGTACGGCTCATCGTCCGGCGGGTGAAGCCGGCGCCCTGTTCTCAACTGGCTCTCTTCGCCACCTACAGCTATCACGGCTTCATCACCGACCGGGACGGGGAGACGCTGGAACTGGAGGCCGATCATCGCCGTCACGCCGAGATCGAGAATGCGATACGCGACCTCAAGTACGGCGTGGGGCTGAACCATCTCCCCTCGGGCCGTTTCGCCGCCAACGGCGCCTGGCTGGCGGTACAGGTGATGGCGCACAACCTGGCCCGCTGGACAGCCCGCATCGGCCTGGGTCAGCAGATCGTGACCACCAAGACCCTCAGACGACGGGTCTTTGCCTTGGCCGGACGGATCACCCGCTCGGCACGCCGATTGACCCTGCAGCTTCCCCGGCGCTGGCCCTGGGAGGAGCAGTTCAGCCGCGCCCTGGCCCGACTGCGAGCCATTCCACTCCCAGCCTGACGGAGCCCGTCCGCCACTGACCCACCAGCCAACCCAACGTCCCCGCAAACTCGCGCCAGCCCAGTCCGCGAGCGCCTCTTGCCGTGTCCTATCCCGCCATCTGGCTCGCCACAGCCACTGTAGGCCGCCATCGGTGCCCCCAAAAGCGCCTGCAGACCGCCCGCCAACCTCCCGTCTACCCAAATTCGAGCCCGGATCATCACGCCTGTAACTCCCTCACCCCCTTCCGCTGTCCTCACGTCGTCCATCCCTGTCCGTCGGTGGATTCGGGCTTAAACGCTATCCATATACCAGCGCCGATGGTGAGAATCCCGCTCATACCCAGCGCCGGCCCCACGATAGGCGCGATCGCGCCCATCACCGGACGCTGCACCTCGGGGCCCAGCGACCGGAGGCGAGGATCGAGAATCACGGCAAGGAATACCGCGGTGCCCGCCCAGAACATGCCGAACACGATGTGAATTATCCGGAGCACGACCATCAATGGGTCATCCATGAGCCCTCCTTACGCGGAAGAGTGCTTGCCCGTGCTCAGCGGTCAGAGCAAGCAGTCTGTACCGGCGGCTTATTGAGGCGCGAGTTTACCAGCGTCGACTAGAATGGGTCAACGTGAAAACGAAGGGCCCGCCGGCCAAAGCCCCAGCACCCAGGCCTACCCGAAGGCGATCACGCCGCGGCCGTCTTCGCCGGCCGCCAGGGCGTCGAAGCCTTCGTTGATCTGCTCGAAGGTGTAGCGCCGGGTGATCAGACTATCGACGTCGATTTGTCCCTTGAGGTAGAAGTCGACGAGCTTCTTGAACGTCTCGTGTGGGCTCGCCATCCCATAGTAGCTGGCCAGCAGCGCCTTCTGCCCACGAAGGAACTCGACCATGTTTATCGGCGTCGACTCGCCGACGGGGCCAAGCCCAATCATCACCGCGGTACCGCCCTTGCGCACGGCGCGGACGGCGTCGGTGGTCGTAGTCGGGCTGCCGAAGCTGTCGAAGGCCATGTCGACGCCGCCACCCGTGAGGTCCTTGATGGCCTCCACGGGGTCGACCTCTCGGGAGTTCACTACGTCCGTCGCCCCGAACTTGTAGCTGAACTCTAGCTTGTGGTCGAGGACGTCGACGGCGATGATCCGAGTCGCGTTGAAAAGCCGGGCGCCCTGGATCACGTTGAGTCCCACACCGCCGCAGCCGAACACGGCGACCGTCATCCCGGCCCGCGCTGCCGGGTTGTTGATTACCGAACCGACGCCGGTAGTCACGCAGCAACCGATAAGCGCTCCCACTTCCGACGGGACCTCGTCCGGGACTACGTAGCAGGACTGCTGGGGCGCCACTATCGTTTCGGAGAAGACGCCTAGTTTATGCATCTGGTAGATATCTGTGTCGCCGTCGTGAAGCCGAAAAGTGCCGTCGAACTGGACCGTCGGGCTCGCGAAATGCGTGTCGCAGAGCTGGGGGCTGCCCGAACGGCAGTAGTGGCAAAAGCCGCAGCTCGGCACGAACGACAGGATGCAACGGTCTCCGGGCTGGACTCTGGTAACGCCCTCCCCTACCGTCTCGACCGTTCCCGCTCCCTCATGTCCCAGGGCAAGAGGCAACGACCAGACAGCCGTGCCGTCCATTACGTGGTGGTCACTGGCGCAAATTCCAGCGACGTCCATCTTGACGCGGACCTCGCCGGCCTTCGGAGGGTCCTGTCGGAGCTCCCGGATCTGGAGCGGCTGGTTGGTCTCGTAGAGTACGGCTGCTTTCATGTACGCCTCCATCGTGCGGACGGGCCAAGCGGCGGGCGCATGCAATGCGCCCCTACGCGGACACATGCCGCTACACCGGAGCCGCGCTTATTCCTTTGGCTCACTACACTCCTGGTATGACCCTCCTAACTCAACGCGGCGAACAGTCAGGCCCCTTTTTTACCCTCAAGCGAGTCGAGTTTGGAGTCGGGTCCAACGAGCATCAGCCGATCGCCAGGCTCGACTCTCGTAGCTCGACTGGGGCTGGGCAGCAGCTCGCCCGACTTTCGAGCGACCACGAGCACCTGCACGCCCTGCTCGGCGTCGATCTCGCTGACCGTGCCCCCGGCCAGAGGCGAGCTGTCCGCCACCTCGACCTCGGCGAGTCTGACGTCTGCGCCCGAGCCGCCGACTATCGTTTCGAAGAAGTCCACAGCGCGCGGCCGGACCGCCGACAGGGCCATCCGCCGACCCCCGATCTCGTGCGGCGAGATGACTCGATCGACTCCGGCCCTGATTAGCTTGTCGGTTGCGCCGGGATCGGTACTCCGGGCCACTATTACCAGACCCGGAACGAGGCCCCTTGCAGAGAGGGTAATGAACACGTTCCCATTATCCTCCGACGTGGCCACGATGAGGCCGTGTGCTCGCTCGATTCCCGCTTGCTTCAGACTTTCATCGTTAGTCGCGTCTCCCTGAACGTCGTGCGTTCAAGGCTCCGCCGATTGCCCAGGAAAACTACCCGATGGAGCCCTTCGTGCTGGGGACCTGGCTGCCCTGGCGTGGATCGATGGTAAGTGCCGCGCGAAGGGCCCTGGCCAGCGCCTTGAAGGCGGCTTCGGCCTTGTGATGGTTGCTAGCGCCAGCCAACACCTGGACGTGCAGGTTGAACTTGCCCTCGGTGGCGAAGCTCTCGAGGAAGTGGTCGATGAGCTGCGGCGACAGGTCTCCCAGATCGCTGGCCGTCAGGTCGGTGTCGATGACGGCGTGGCTCCGGCCTCCGAAGTCGACCACGACGAGGGCAAGCGCCTCGTCCAGGGGCACGTACGAGTGCCCCACGCGGACGATGCCTGTGCCGTCTCCGACCGCCTCTCTGAGCGCCCGCCCCAACACGATGGCAGTGTCCTCGACGAGGTGGTGCCAGCCGACCTCTACGTCGCCCTTCGCCGAGACGTCGAGGTCGACGAGTCCGTGACGCGAGATCTGCGCCAGCATGTGGTCGAACATACCGTTGCCCGTCTCGATCCGATACGTCCCGTCCCCGTCGACGTTGAGCTCGATAGCGATCTGCGTTTCTTTCGTTTCGCGGCTCAGCGTAGCCTTACGCGGTTTCAATTCCTGTGTCCTTCCGTGTTGTCCTAGGAGCCGTTGAGGGCTAGGCCTCTCGGTATACCTTGCCTCGTTTTTTCACGCTATCTAACGTCGCGGGATCGAATGGCTTCAGAGCATACCCCACCGGCTGGGGTGGTCGTGCTTCAAGCCCTAGGAGCCGAACGATCTCCGGACTGCTGTAGTAGCCCTTGTACGTATGCTCCACGAGAGCTTCGAAGAACTCAGGTTGCTTGGCTTCCACGTCACGTAGAACGCCTTTCTTCTTCGCTACTGACAGGGACCCGAACGGCGCTGAGTGGGCTGCCCCGCTCGCGATCTCGACGTCGGCAAGGCCGTCGAGAAAAAGGCGCCGGAGGGGTTCCGAGTCCGTGAGGACGTCGTCGATGTAGTCGACAATTCCTGCCGCGCCCGCTGCTGCCAATTTGCCTTTGCGCGGAACAACGGTGTCTAGCACCTTCGCCAGGAGCGTGTGCTGTGCCGCCGTGAGCGTGACGTGGTCCTGTCTGTCGTATGGGTCAGCCATGTGGATACTCAGCGCAAGATGTCCTTCGCCCGCTTTTTGAGATTATCGGCAACGTAGAGCGCAAGCGCCTGAATCGTGTTCGTCGGGTTCACCGCGCCTCCGGTCGTGAAGATGCTCCCGTCGATAATGAACAGGTTCTTGACGTCGTGGCACGCGCCGAACCGATCGACCACGGACTGCTCCGGGTCGGCGCCCATCCTGGCCGTGCCGAGTAGATGCCACCCGGCGGCCCGCAGCAGCGGATTGGAGTGAACGTCCGTCGCGCCGGCGGCATCGAGCGCCTCGGCCG
Source organism: Dehalococcoidia bacterium (assembly GCA_965248605.1). Taxonomy (GTDB): domain Bacteria; phylum Chloroflexota; class Dehalococcoidia; order Lucifugimonadales; family CAUZJF01; genus CAUZJF01. The sequence continues at coordinate 1,983,570 of CBDFJV010000007.1, read as the reverse complement.
CTCTCTCGGCGCCGAACTCCATCAGCTTCCTGCTGTTTTCGCTCTCGACGTACATGATCTTCGGGGCCGGAATCCCGTCGCCGTCCGTCAACTCCGGGTCGAGCTCGACTCGGTTGTGCTCTTCTGGCAGGTCCTCGCCGAGGACGGCAACTGTGATCGTCCGCCCCATCCGCTCGGCAAAGACAGAGTGATGCCTGTCGCCCCAGGGGATCGGCGAGCCGCCGATCCCACCGAGGGCTGTGTGTAGTGGCCCCAGCGAACGGTTGACCTGAAGCTGGCTGCCTCGCACGAACCCTCTCGACAGATCGGTCTCGTAGAACTCGTAGCTAGTGATCGAGCATGAGATCGGGCCCTTATAGCCTTCCAGGTCTTCGTCGAAGACGCCGTTTACGATCGCGACCGGGTGGAACATCAGGTTCTTTCCGACTTGCCCGTTGCTGTTGGCGAGGCCATCCGGGAACAGCGCCGACCGGGAGTTGAGCATGAGCCGGGGAGTGCCGACACCGTTGCACGCCAGGACGACCGCCCGGGCCTTCTGTTCGCGGACTCGCCCCTGCTCGTCATAGTAGACCACGCCGTCGGCTAGGCCGTCTTTCCCGACTGTGATCTCACGCACTCTGCAGCTCGTCCTGAGCACTGCTCCGTTGTCGATCGCCTTCGGCCAGTAGGTGACGTCCGAGCTGGCTCGAGAGCTGTTGTGGCAACCCAGGATGCAGGGCCCGCAGTTGTTGCACCCCGGCCTGCCATCGTACGGCTCGGAGTTAATGGCGCTCTCCGCCGGCCACCAGTGCCAGCCCAGCGTCTCAAACCCCCTGGCGATGGTCTCGCCGTGCTTCCCGATGGGCAGCGGAGGAGTTTGTCTCGGTGGCATCGGAGGATACGCTGGGTTGCCGTTCAGTCCGGCCACGCCGACCATCTTGTCGTTCAGGTCGAAGTAAGGCTCCAGCTCCGCGTACGTTACCGGCCAGTCGTCGGCGACGCCGTCAAGGGTCTCGACCCTGAAGTCCGACGGCCGCATGCGGGGATAGTGGGCGCCCCAGTGGATGCCGCTCCCGCCCACCGCGTTGACCATGAGCGGCGTGATCTGGGTGTCGTCATTGTTGATCGGATAGTCCTGCGGGAGTCCCCTATTGTTCGGGTCGAGGGCAAAGTCCGTGTAGAGGTGGAGCTCCCAGTCGTCCTGGGCGCTCGGCGAGTCTTCCGGCCTCAACCAGTCCCCCTGTTCGAGACAGAGCACATTGAACCCAGCCTCGCTGAGACTCCAGGCGAAGGCCCCGCCAGAAGACCCGGCTCCGATGACCAGCACGTCAACGATGTTGCTGTTCTGTCCCATCTGATCCTCAGACCAGCTCCGCCAATGCCTCGACGACCACATCGGTCTGTTTCGGAGTACCGACCGTGATCCGGAAGTACTCCGCCAGCCGCTCGTGGCCAAACCTTCTCAGAAAGATGCCCCGCGATGCCAGGTCTTCGAACAGCTCGGCCACCCTTCCCGATTCAAGGAGGCTCAAGACGTAATTCCCGCCCGACGGCAACGGCTGGATGCCCTCTATTCCCTGTAGGAGGGAGAACAGCCGCTCGCGTTCGTCGACGACCTTCTTTACGCGCTCCATCAAGAGCTCGGCGTCCTGTAGGGAGACGATCGCTGCGACCTCGGCCGCCGAGTTGACGTTGTAAGGCGACTTCATCGCGATGATACGATCAACCAGCGTTGGACTCATGAACCCATAGCCGACCCGAAGCCCGGCAAGCCCGGCCCATTTGCTGAAGGTCCGCAGCACGATGAGGTTCTCGTGCTCCGGTACAAGCGGCGCGAAGGTTTCGCCGGAGAACTCATAGTACGCTTCATCCACGAGCACGACCAGGCCCGTGTCGAGCAACGCGTTCAACTGGTCCTCCGACGCCAAGTTGCCGGTTGGGTTGTTGGGCGAGTTGATTACCACCATCTTGGTCCTGGAGTCGACGGCGTTCCTGACGGCATCGACGTCGATCTCGAAGCTGCCGTCTCGGGGCGCACACACGACCTCGGCCCCGGCGATCCGGGCGCAGAAGCTGTACATCCCAAATGTAGGATCGCAGTCGATGATCTTGTCGCCTGGCGCGAGGAACAACCTGAGCAGCAGGTCGATAAGCTCGTCACTGCCCGCGCCGGCGATGATGCGCGAGGAATCGACTTCGGTGTATTCTCCGATGGCGTCTCTGATTTTGCGCTGCAGTGGATCCGGGTAGATATGGGGTTCCATCTCGCTCAGCGCCTTTGCGACCTTCGGCGACGCGCCGTACGGGTTCTCGTTGGCGTTCAGCCTGATAATGTCCTCGACAGGCATGCCGGCCCTCGCGGCCATCTGCTCGATAGGCACCGCCGGGTCGAACGACTTCAAGTCGACGAGGTGCGGCAACATGAACCGCTCGATGTCCGTCATTAACGAGTCCTTGGCTTGGTCATATATCGGTCCTATCCTTGATATGAAGTCTTGAACGGAGGTGTCTTGTCCCCTCTCCCGCCGCTGGGAGAGGGCTCCTCGGGCAGCAACTCCTCCCGGATCTCCGCCGCCTCGGCGTGGCCCGTGAGCCCCTCCGCCCGCCCGATTGTCGACGCCGCCTTCGTCAACGACGCTGACGTCTTCTGGTCGAGTCCCACCACCGGCGTAAACCTCAAGAACGTCCGCACACCGACCCCAGAGCTAAAGTGCGCCGTGCCACCGGTGGGCATGACGTGACTGGGTCCCGCGACGTAGTCCCCCAGGACTTCGTGGGAGAATTCGCCAAGGAAGACAATCCCCGCGCTCCGCACCCGGCCAGTGTAACGCGACGGGTCCTCGACCATCAGACACATGTGCTCCGGAGCGAACTCGTTAGCAAGGTCGATCGCCTCCTCCACGTTCTCCACGACGGCAATCACACCACGACTTTCGATCGACTCACTCGCGATTGCCCGGCGATCAAGACGTTCGACCCGCACGCCGACCTCTTTGTCGACATCGGCTGCTAGCTGGTCCGATGTGGTGATCAGGACCGCTGTCGCCAGAACGTCGTGCTCGGCCTGCGCCAGCAGATCGGCGGCGCAAAGCGTCGGGTTCGCTGTCTCGTCGGCAACGACGACCGTCTCGGTCGGACCGAACAGCCCGTCGACGCCGACGTCTCCGAACACCAGTTTCTTCGCCAGCGTGACAAATACGTTCCCCGGACCGCAGACAAGGTCAACTTTGGGCACGCTCTCCGTACCGTAGGCCAGGGCCGCAACGGCCTGAGCACCGCCGATACGAAACACCCGGTCGACTCCGGCGATGTCCGCCGCCACCAGGATTCCAGGCGGGACCGAGCCGCCCGCCCGCGCCGGGCTGGCGACGAAGACCTCCTCGACACCGGCCACTCTGGCGGGAATCGCCGTCATCAGCAACGTCGATATCAGAGGCGCCGTCCCGCCGGGCACGTAGCACCCTACGCTCCCGACAGGGTTCACGATCTCCCCGTATCCCTCTGTCGAGTCGAACCAGCCCTGGGGCGTACTGGCCTCGTGAAACCGCCGCACACGCTCACCCGCCACCCTCAACGCATCCACCAGATCGCCGGGCACCTGGTTGTAGGCTTCCGCCCACGCCTCGCGAGGGACCTCGAATGCGTCGAGGTCGCAACCATCGAAGGCCTTCGTCAGACGTCGCAGGGCTTCGTCTCCGTCGCTACGGACCTCGCCGATGATCCGCGCGACCGTCTCCAGCGGGCTCAGTCGCTCTCCGAAGACCTCGGCCGTCCGCTGGGCGACATTGGCCGGTACGGTCTCGAAGTCCAGTCCCCGTCTAGACAGCAGCAGCTGACGAGCCGCTTCCAGTCCGCGGACCTTTCTCATTCGAGGTAGTCTCCGACCACCTGAGCCATCTGCTCGACGGCCCGCGACCTAAAGTTAGACAGGTCGTCGCGGCTCACATGCTCGAACATCGCGTCGAGGCTGGCCGGCATCGCATCGAGGAACTCGTCGGCTACTCGAAGAGCGGGGTGAGCTTCGTCACCGCGGGAGATGCGGCGCGCCATGAACCGGAGCCGGTCCCATGAGAAGCCCCGTCCGACGGTCTCCAGGACGAAGTCTCTCCACTCGATAAGTGTTCCGTGTGGGAGAAAGGGGACCTCGACATGACCGTTGGCCTGAGCGAGCAGCGCCGAGCCTCTCAGCTCCCCCGACGGAGGGAGTGGATCTACCTCCTCCCCCTCCGGGGGAGGATTGAGGAGGGGGTCCCTCGCCATGCCCCCAAACGAAAGCCGGTCCAGTTCCAACTGCAACGCCCGGTCCAACACCAACCCCATCGTCTCGTCCTCATAGACCTCGTGGTTCCCGAAATACGGCCGAAAGAACTCCACGATCCACGACTCGTCGAGCACGAGATGCGTGATATATCCGGCCATGAACGCCTTCGTTGGTCCATTGCCTGCGGCTTGAGACCTCAGCTCAGGATAGGCCTCGAATAGCCCATCAATCCCATCCCCGACCGATCTGAACTCCAGCGTAGCGAAGTGGTACTGCTCGCGAGTACCACGCGTCAGGGCCCGGACGTCGGGCGCGGTACAACCGAGAAGGTAGCTGCCCAAATGTGCCTCTAGAACAGAGTGACCCAGCAGCTCTGCTGCCCGGCGAGCCAGGTCAATGTGGGCCGGCAGGTTGGGCATCCGCTCGTCTCACTCGCCAGACGTCAGCCGCTCAATCGCATCGCTCCGCGACCGGAACACGTAGTTTGGGTGGGAGACGGTGACGCTGGTCCCTCCGATCTCCCTGAACCGGTCGACGGCGTCCTGGAGCTTCTCTCGTTCGACAATGACCGTGACCGCGTACCAGCCCTCTTCGTCCTTCGTGTACACCTTGGAGATGGTGGGCCCGCGAAGCCCGGAGATGTCGGCGTGATTCAACACGTAGCTTGCGACGTTCTCAGCGGCGTCGCCCCTCATGTTGGCCGTGATGCTGTAGTACTCGAGGGCTTGAAGGTGGGCCTCGATTCGTCCAACCAAGGAGGCAGCCAAGCTCTGCTTCTCGTCCGAGGCCGCTATGACCGACCGGTTGGCGATCAAACAAGCCTCGGATTTCATCACCGAACCGCCGCCGATCGTCTTGAGGCGGTTCTGCTTCAAAGTCGTACCGGTGATCGATATGTCGGCGATCACGTCGGCAAATCCCATGGCGGGCGCCGCCTCCAGCGTCCCGCTGGAGGATACCAGCGAGAAATAGTTGACGCCGCCGGCCAGCAAGAAACGCTCTACAAGGCGAGGGTACTTGGTGGCCACCCGGATGTTCTGTCCCTTTTCACGGAATTCGATCGACAGGTCGGCAAGGTCGGCGAGAGACGTCACGTCGACCCACGAGTCCGGAACGCCCATCACCAGCTCGGCGTGGCCGAACCCGAGGCGGTCGATGATCATAGCGGCGCTGCCGCCTTCTACCCTCGACTCTTGGAAGCGGTCCTGGCCCACCATGCCGACCTCCGCCGCCTCCTCCTCCACCTTCTGGACTATGTCCGACGCCCGCTGAAAGCTCACGGTCACACCGGGCAGAGTTGGAATACGACCCGTGTAAGCGCGGGAGTTCGTCCTCGCCACGTCTACGCCACAGGAACGCAGGAAGATAAGCGAAGATTCGTGGAGAGCACCGTCGCTAGGGACAGCCAGGCGCAGCATTCGACTACTCCGCAACCGGAGCAGACATGGACGTCGTGACGGCCTCGACTACCCGTTCGAGGGTGTACGCGAAGCCGAGGGCCGGAGTGTGTTCGCCGCCCAGAGCGCGGACCAAAGCGTCGTACCGTCCTCCGCCACCGAGAACGGTGTCCTCCTTACCGGCGACGAAATCGAAAATCACGCCGGTGTAGTAGGAGAGACCCCTCGCTAGGCCAAGATCGAGCTCCAAGCGGTCTCGATCGATCCCCTGGGTCGTCAGCGCCTTGAACAACGATTCGAGCTCGTCGACGGCCGCGGCCGCAGCTGCGTTGCCTGCGGCGAGGTCTCGGGCCTTGGTGAGAACCTGAGTCGCCTCTCCATTCAGCCGAGCGAGCTTCGCTGCCAGGTTCAAAGCTTCCTCGATTCGCTCGGGCTGGCTACCCTGCCCTGCTTTCTGCAACAGCCGCTCGACGATCTCCTCGGAGGTCCGTCGTCCGACCGGTCCCGAAACGCCTCCCGCCAACACGGCGCGAACGAAATCTCGGGCAGCGGCATCGTCCGCGACGGCGGGCGGTTCGTCGCCGATCTGACTGGCCTCGGATGCCAGCAGGCCAACGGAGCGGGCCTGTTCGACCAGCCCAGGGGTGTCGGTGTCTCCGTTTCTCAGCCCGTTCACGTTCCCAATCACGAAGAGCCTGGCGGGTTCGGAGAGCTGGAAACCGGACAGAAAGCTCTGAAGGACGCCGATGTGCCCAACCCGTACTCTATATTCTTCCACGCCGGCTGCTTCCAAAGCAGCCCAGGCCGTCGACAGAACTTCCGCGTCGGCGTCTGCTCCGGTGGCGCCGATAAGTTCAGCGCCTACTTGAGTGAACTGACGATAAGCGTCATCGCGGGCCTGTTCGTAGCGAAACACAGGCCCGCCGTACTGGACTCTCACCGGCAGGTCCAGGGATTCGCTCTCTTCGATGAAGTACCGTATGACCGACGAAGTGAACTCCGGGCGAAGGCTGACCCTACGACCGCCTGGGTCTGTGAAAGTGTACATCCGGCTGACGAACTCGCCTCCGGACTTCCTCACAAGTAGCTCTGCGTCCTCGATCACCGGAGTGTCGATAGGAGCGTAGCCCTTCGACGCCAGGAACGACCTGATTTTATCGGCCGTTTCGCCACGCCGTTCGTAGGCGTCGGGGCCGACATCTTGCATCCCTGCTATCCGGTCGATACGGTTCGTAGTCATGTGATTTCTGCTCGAAAGCCGCCGCCATTCTACAACAGACGCCTTCGTAGCTTCAACGAATCTCGTAGCTGACAACCTATTGTGATGAGATACTTCAACAGCTAACCTTGTCGGCGGCTCGTGCCGCCTTGGCGACCTCCAAGGCGAGCAAGGCCCGGGGGCAGTCTTCCGTGTTCTTTGATTCCAGATTGTTTCGGATGGCCGCCGGCGTGCGGTGGCGAATCCTGCTCGCCGCCACCGTCGGACTCATCGCCGTTGCGGCCGGGGTCGCACGGCTGGCCGTTTCCGGCGACGTCATCGCTCGCGTCTTCCAGGGCGAGGCCGCGTATTCGGCACTTACGGCGCCGCTGCTGGCCGTCGCTGGCCTCATCGTGCTCCGCGGCATCTTCCAGTACATCCAGCACACCTACAGCCACCACACCGCGAGCCTTGTAAAGCTCAGGCTCCGCCGTCGCCTCTACGAGCACGCGCTGGCACTGGGCCCTGGCCACTTCGACCAGCGACGCACTGGCGACGTCATCCTGACTATGGGCGATGGTGTCGAGGCCCTCGAGACCTTCTTCGGCGAGTACTTGCCCCAGATTCTGGTGGCCGCAGTGGCTCCGGTGCTCGTGTTCGTTTTCATGGCCATACTCGACCTGCAGATCGCGTTGATCTTTCTAGCCTTCGCCCTGTTCACCCTCGTAGCGCCGGCTTTCTTCCACCGCTGGAACCACCGCAGCAGCGCCGAGCGTCGTCGGGCATACGGAGACCTTGGCGCCGAATTTCTTGACGCCGTCCAGGGCCTCGCGACACTGAAGGCCTTTGGCCAGAGCGGCCGACGAGGCGACCTTCTGGCCGAGCGCGCGCGAAGCCTGTACCGCACGACGATGGGCGTCCTTGCCGCGAACATCGCGACGGGCGCCGGCACGATCTTCGGTATTACCGCCGGCGCGGCCGTCGCTCTCGCGGTAGGGGCCCTCAGGGTCGCCGACGGTGACCTCGAGATGCGCACCCTCCTCATCGTCCTGATGCTCGGCGTCGAAGTCTTCAGGCCGCTCCGCGAGCTTACGCAGCTCTACCATCAGGGTATGGTCGCGATGGCTGCGTCGCAGAGCATCTTCGCCCTCCTCGACACCAGGCCGGAGATCACGTCGCCCCCGAGTCGACCAGACCCCGCGGGTAAGACCGGGCTGTCGCCCGAAATCGTCTTCGAAGGAGTCGGGTTCAGCTATAGCGGAGGCCGCCGCGCCGCGCTTGAAGACGTGTCGTTCACCCTGAAACCAGGCGAGAAGCTGGGCTTGGTCGGCCCCAGCGGCGCGGGGAAGTCGACCGTCGTGTGGCTCATCCTCAGGCTCTACGACCCTCAGTCCGGCCGGGTCTTGCTCGGCGGCCGCGACGTCCGAGAGCTACCCGTGGAAGAGCTGCGAAGCCAAGTCGCCGTTGTGACCCAGGACACCTACCTGTTCAGCGGCACCGTCGCCGACAACCTGCGCTTCGGCAGACCCGACGCGACGTCGGACGAGCTGGAATCGGCCGCCCGCGCAGCCAACGCCCACGAGTTCATCGTCGACCTGCCCGACGGCTACGACACCATGGTCGGAGAGCGTGCTGTCCGCCTGTCCGGCGGGCAGCGCCAGCGCATCGCCATCGCCCGTGCACTGCTCAAAGACGCCCCAATTCTGGTCCTTGACGAGGCGCTCTCCAGCGTGGACGCCGAGAACGAGAGCGTCATCCAGAGCGCCCTCGAGCGGCTGATGAAGGGCCGCACGACCCTCGTCATAGCCCACCGCCTGTCGAGCGTCGTAGACGCCGATCGAATAATCGTGCTCGACGGCGGTCGCTTGGTCGAGAGTGGGTCCCACGAGTCCCTCGTCTCGTCGGACGGAGTGTACGCTGACCTCATGGCCAACCAGCGGCGCGCGGCCGGGAGCGACCTGCTAGTCGAGACGCTGCCCGATGTGGAAGAACCCGACGAGACCCGGACAGCCGAGGAGAGTCCGGCCACCGGACCCAGCGACGACGGCCGGCCGCGCAGCGCCACGCCAACGCGCCAAGGAGCGACGGCGGTCTGGCGCCGGCTGGCGGGCCTCGTGCGGCCCTGGTGGTGGCAGCAGATCACAACGTTCCTCCTCGGCATCGCTCACCACGGATCGATCATCGGCGTCGGCGTTACCAGCGCGCTGCTGGTCGGCAACGTTTTCCAAGGCGAAGACACCACCTTTTTGATCAGACTCCTGGGCGTTTTCGTTGTCACCGTCGCGATCTTTCACTGGGCCGAGTCTTGGCTCGCCCACGACCTCGCCTACCGGCTCCTGGCCGAGATGAGGATCGACCTCTACCGAAAGCTCGACCCTCTGGCGCCCGCCTACACTGTGACCCGCCGCTCCGGTGACATCGTTAGCGTTGTCGGCGGTGATACCGAGACACTCGAGTTCTTCTTCGCCCACACGATCAGCCCTGCCTTCGTCGCCATTGTGCTGCCGGTCGCTGTGATAGCGACCCTGAGTTTCGTCGCGTGGCCACTAGCCCTCGTCCTCCTCCCGTTCCTGGTCGGCGTCGCGGCGACTCCCTTTATCGCGCAGGGTCGAGCCGAGCGTCTGGGTGACAAGGTCCGGACCGGGCTCGGCGAGATACACGCCCACATGACCGACAACATTCAGGGCATGCGCGAGATCGTTGCGTTCGGCCGCGGGCCCGCCCGCCTCGACGAGATCGACCAGCGCGGCCAAAACTTCGCTTCCAGTCAGCTCCAATTCCGTCGGGCCCAGGCATCCCAGGCCGCCACCATCGAGGCGCTGACGGGCCTGGGTGGGCTCGCGGTCCTGGCCACGGGCGCCTGGCTCGTTCTACAGGGCGACGTCGCGCGGCCGGAGCTTCCGCTGGCGACTATCCTTGCGATGTCCACGTTCCAGCCGGTGACCGACATCGCGCGGACCCTGAAGCAGCTCATGGAGTCCCTGGCCGCGTCTCGCCGGATCTTCGAGGTCCACGACGAGCCAGTTTCCGTCGCCGACGGCCCCGGGGTCGCTTCGACGACGGACGGCCGTCGGCACGCGCCCGGGATACGATTCGACGACGTCGCCTTCACATACCGGCCCGGCCTGCCTCCCGCCCTTAGCAACGTCGCCTTCGAGGTGAGTCCGGGCGAGACGGTGGCCCTGGTGGGCCGATCAGGCGCCGGCAAAACGACGTGCGCCTACCTGCTCATGCGCTTCTGGGACCCAGGCGGCGGCTCGATACTCCTCGACGGCAGTGACCTCCGCGACCATCGTCTCGACGCGTTGAGAGCTCGCGTCGCGCTGGTATCCCAGGACACTTACCTGTTCAACTCCAGCATCCGCGACAACGTCCTCCTGGCAAAGCCCGACGCCGCCCCTGCGGAGTTCGACGAGGCCGTCGGCAGCGCCAACGTCTCCGAGTTCGTCGAGTCCTTCCCCGATGGCTTCGACACCCTAGTTGGCGAGCGAGGCATGCAACTGTCGGGTGGACAGCGCCAGCGTGTCTCGATCGCGCGAGCCCTCCTGAAAGACGCGCCCGTCCTCGTCCTCGACGAGGCGACGTCCCACCTCGACGCCGTGAACGAGCAGCAGGTGCGGGAGGCCGTCGGCCGCCTTCAGCACGGCCGGACGACTCTCGTGATCGCCCACCGGCTCTCGACAGTGCAAGACGCCGACAAGATCGTGGTGCTCGACGCGGGCCGCGTCGTCGAGACCGGCACTCACAACGAGCTACTGGCCGCCCGAGGCCTCTACGCCCAGCTGGTCCGCACGCAGCTCGTCGGCGTCGAGCGGTAGATTCGGCTGGACCCCGCAAGACCACATCACGGCAAAGGAGCCCCCATTGGACGAGTCCACGCACTCCGGCCTCAAACGGCAGTTACGCGCAGAGTGGGCGTCCGTGGCTGACGACTGGATCGAACTAGCGGGCACCCGCCGCAACGCGCATAGGGAAGGCCTCCTCGATTCATGGATGCTTGAAGCCGTGAGTGACGTTCGCGGGCTCGACGTTATTGACCTTGGATGTGGCGAAGGACGATTCTGCCGCATGCTCGCCCAGCGCGGCGCGAACGCAACCGGCGTCGACCTCTGCGAGCCGTTCATCGAGTACGCGGAGGCGCACCGAGTCGGCAACGAGCGATACGCCGTCGGCGACATGGAAGGCTTGGACGGCGTCCGTGACGCCGACTTCGACCTGGCTGTGTCGTACGTAACCTTGGTGGACGTGCCGGACCTTGACCAGGCGGTGCGCGAGGCCTTCCGAGTGCTACGGCCCGGAGGCCGACTTGTCGTGTGTAATCTGCACCCGATGGTGTCCGCTGGAATGAGATGGATCAAGGACGGACAGACGAAATTGCACTACATGCTCGACGACTACTTCGACACGACCCCGCGAGAGTTGGCAGGCTTCGCCGGGACGGACAAGACCCTCACGAACTTCCACCGCCCCCTTGCCACCTATATCAGCGCCTTCCTAGACGCGGGATTCCGGCTCGATGGGCTCCAGGAGCCCGAGCCAACGTCAGAGCAGGTCGCTGAGTTTCCAGATATTGCCGATAACCGCAGGGTACCCGAGTTCATCATCTACTTCCTTAGCAAACCCTGAGGCTCAGAACAGTAGGCCCATCACCCAGCTACCAACCGACCATACACCAAGTGCGAAAAACAAAGTGGCGAGGACCAACACGGCAGCACAGCCAAAGAAAAAGACAAAGACTGACGGCGGGGTATTTTCACCAACGCCTGGGCGCTCGAGCTTTTGAGGAAGGCGTAGGCGCTCAAGGGCCTCGGCGACTTCCGGTGGATAGTCGCCGGTCGATTTCAGACGTGCCGCGCTCGGGAACGTGCGATAGAGATGCTTGCGGTCCCTTCTCGTGAAACGGGACAGGTACGTCGTAATCGCCCGCTCGTACTCCGGCTCGCGCCGTCCGGACAAGAACAGGTACTTTCCGGCCTCGACCAGCTCCCCTGTCTGAAGGAGTAGCTCGCCATACTGCTCGTACAGGTCGAGATCGTATCCTTGAGCGCCGATCGTGCCGCGCAGGATCTCCTTCGCCCGCCAGACCTCGCCTTCTTCGACGGCTCTTCTAGCCCGTTCCGCCGGACTGCTGTCCATACGGCAAGCTTATCAGCACCGAGCGGTGACCACGGCCAACACTGGGCCGAACCAGATGACTCACTCAGCGTTCTCAGCGGGCTCTGCGGTGAGTAACGCCGCGTTCAACACCTCGTCACCTGACTTCTCGCCCGGCTCCCAGGACACCAGGCCTTCCAGGTCCATCAGCCGGTGCCAACAGGAGTCGTTGTAGTCAGGACGCCGGACAGTCTTCGCCGAGGTGATATGGTTGGTACATGTCAGAAGACAGGCCACGTGATTGGACGGTGCTCGTGATAGGAGGGGCTGCCGGCGTGGGTAAGACAACAGCGGCCAGGGACTTGGCCGCGCGCTGTGGTGTTTCCGTCTTGCCAACCGATGCGATCTGGTTCGCCCCGAAGGCTGCTACTGACCCTATGTCATATCCCGAGCTGCACTACTTCGACCCGCCCGACGCGGAGTGGCAAACACATAAGGCGGAGTACTGGTGTGAGCGTCATATAAAAAGCGCTAAAGCAATAAGCCAGGCGATGGACCCCGTCATCGAATACTATCTGTCGGAGCGATGGCCCGTCATAGTGGAGGGTACCTGGATCACTACCGTGACCGGTTTCGCTCGACAAGATGGCGACATGACCTCACCGACGAGTCTCACTACCCACGACCTATCAGGGGTGCGCTGCGCTTGCACCTTCGTCGCCTGATCACGCCAAAAAGATACAGAGGAACCTCAATGTCCAATCCAACCGATTTTCCCGAGCCCACTCTTATTCCAGTCAACGGTGTGGAACTCGAAGTCTTTGAAGCCGGCCAAGAAAACGCAGGAAACCCTATTGTGCTCTGTCACGGCTGGCCAGAGCATGCCTTTTCTTGGCGCCATCAGGTGCCCGCTCTTGCCGCAGCCGGCTACCACGTCATCGTCCCAAACCAGCGGGGTTATGGCAACTCATCCCGACCGACCGAAGTAACAGAATATGACATCGAACACTTGTCGGGCGATCTCATCGCACTTCTCGATCACTACGAATACGAAGATGCAACCTTCGTCGGTCATGATTGGGGTGCAATGGTCGTTTGGGGGCTGGCCTTACTGCATCCGAACCGTGTAAATAGAGTGATAAATCTGAGCCTGCCTTACCAAGAGCGCGGAGAAAAACCCTGGCTCGAGATGATGGAAGGCATGCTGGGCGAAGACTTCTACTTTGTCCACTTCAACCGACTCCCAGGCGTCGCAGACGCCGTACTCAATGAAAACACGTTCCAGTTCCTTCGCAACATGTACCGGAAGAACGAACCCCTCGCAGAGCCGGCGCCAGGTATGGCGATGATCAATCTCGCCACGGCCGAAACGCCACTCGGTGAGCCCCTCATGAGCGACAACGAACTGGCCGTTTTCGTCTCCGCCTTCGAATCAACAGGGTTCACGGGCAGTATCAATTGGTACAGAAATCTTGACCGAAACTGGCGCTTATTGGCGGACGTGAACCCAATCATTCAACAGCCCACACTCATGATCTATGGCGACCGGGATGCGGTCGCGAAGTCTGAAAAACTAGCAGATTTCGTGCCCAATGTGGAAGTGGTCAGTCTGGACTGCGGTCATTGGATCCAGCAAGAAAAGCCGGAAGAAACAACCCAAGCGATTTTGAACTGGCTGGAATAGCACGGTACCACCTAGTGGTTCAACGTTTTTGTATTGATGGGTAGAGTGACTTTAGCTTGATGCGCGCATCCTCGGTAGTGAAGCGCCAATCCACTCGTATCACATCCCGGTTGCGTTGATTCTGCCAAGCATTGACCTCGCCGCGCAGGATGTCTTGATTGGCAATCCGTCGGTCCAGGCACTGTCGAGCCAGCACACCGATCTCTATCTCCGCCATATTCAACCAACTCCCGTGTTTGGGAGTGTAGTGTATCTCCAGTCGCTCAGCTATACGCCTCGCCTCAGCAGGCTCGAATGCCTCGTATAGCGAGGACAGCTTGTGAGTGTTGAGATTGTCCATTACCAGCACGATCCGGTCTCTGTCAGGGTAGTCCTCGTCGACCAGTTTCTTTATCACATGCGCCCAGTCCACCTTCGTGCGACGCTCTCTGACCTCGACTCGGCGCCATCCGTCCAACGGTGCAAACAGCATGAACAGGCTGCTCACTCCATTGCGCTCGTATTCGTAGTCGTATGCCGCCGATAAGCCGGGCGCTGCGGGACGCGGCACTCGCGTCTCCTTGACTTGCTGTTTGCTCGTCTCATCCATGCACACCAGAACCTCATTCCCATCGTACGGCCGTTGGTAGACCTCCAGTACGTCTTCCATCGCGCACACAAACTCCGCGCTCTGACCGGGCGGGATGCACCAACTCTGCTTCAGCCACGGCTTCAGTTCGTTTTTTTTTAAGCGCCTGGCGAACCGTCTCGGTGCTAATGGTCCCGACTATCTCACACTCGACCAACTGGTCAGCCAACAGCTTCAGGGTCCAACTGGCACGCCCCTCCGGCGGTTCCCCGCAGGCCATCGCTATCAACCGTGCTTCACCTTCGCCGTCCAGTCTCTTTTGACGCCGACGCAGTTGCTTTTTGCGATTCAGCGCAGACTCGACCCCCTCCTCCACACAGCGCTTGCGTATTCGCTCGACCGTTGACTGTCCCACACCGAGCGCGCTGGTGATGTCCGCGTCCTTCATTCCCCCGTCCGAGCGTGACTCATCGCTCATCAGCAGAATGCGCGCATGGGTCTGTTTGTACGCCGCAGCCCGACCGCGTGAGACCAAGGCGTTGAGTTCCTGTTGTTCGTCGGTAGTCAGTCTGATACGGTACTTCTTGGTAGACATCATGGTTCCTCCTCGGTTCAACGTTACGATTGAACCCCCAAGAGGAACAATGACTATCATGGTATTCATTTCAATGATGTTGGACCACTAGTCCAAAGAGCGAAGTGGCCGTCCCGCTCGCCACGGGAGACACAACGTGACCCCTGCGCAACCCCGATCGTCGGCGTCCGACCACCCCACCACGTGGAGGTTCGACTATCCGATCTACCACGTCGAGACCCGGCCGCAATGGCGATCGTGGCTCGAGCACAACCACACGTCGACCCGCGGCGTGTGGTTGTGCTCCTGGCGCACCGGCACCGGCCGACCAAGGTGCCCCTACCCCGAAGTCGTCGAAGAAGCGATCTGCTTCGGGTGGATCGATTCGACCGCCACCCTCCTCGACGACCACCGTGGCCTGCAATTGATCACCCCCCGCAAAGCCAAGAGCTCCTGGAGCCGACTCAACCGCCAACGCGCCGCCGACATGGAAAGGCGCGGCCTCATGACCGACGCCGGACGAGCTGCGATCGACGCGGCGAAGGCGAACGGATGGTGGACCATCTCCGACCAAGTCGAAGACCTCGAAGAACCCGCCGACCTCACCACAGCACTCGACCGAAACGCGCAGGCACGAGCCAACTGGGACAACTTCCCTCCAAGCGCTCGCAAACAGATGCTCTGGTGGATCATCAGCGCCAACCGCGACACCACCCGCGCCAACCGAATCACCCGCGTCGTAGCCGACGCGATGCATCGATAGGCGCCAACCTCCTTCCGAGCCGTTCCCGGCGGTCCTCGGCTCGGGTTGGTCCGCGCTGTTCGTTCGTCATCGGAGGTACAAAAAAAGCCCCTCGCTTCTCGCGAGGGGCTGAATCGCCGAAAGAACCGCCCGTCCAGAAACCCTTGGGCCCCGCGGACGGAATGGAGGGATTGATCCCACCTCCTGCAACACCGGTCATCGTCACCTCCGTGCCGGAGCCGCAGCTCCAAGTTCGAGGCCCGCCGTTGTTGGTTTCGACAGACTCTAGCGAGTGGCTCCAGAGCCCGCAAGTCCTGACGGAGTCGCCTTGGGATATGCCTCGCCTAGGAGGGGTTTCGCGCGAGTCAGGGCGGTCACAATGAGAAGCATTCCGACGATCCACCTGAGGCTCGCCTGAATGATGAGCCCGAGACGCGGCATTGCAGCCAGAGTCGGTCAGGCCATGGTGAACACGGACGCCCGAAGGTTCGAGCCAGGTCGGGAGGAAGGTCTCGCCGCGTGTTCATGGTGGAGATGCGGGAGAGTCGATCTCCCCGTCCAACGAACTACACTGCCTCCCACCTCCTCAGCGTCCCTGGATCGATGCCCGCCGCTCGGGCCGCCTCTTCTTGCGTCAGCCCTTTCTTCACGCGCTTCTTTTGCAGATCCAACCCTGCGCTGGCCTGCTCTTCAATTCCATAGAACCGGTCCACGATCTCGCTGAAGTCGAGGTCGAGCGCTTCGCACGCCAACTGCACCTTCTTGAAGCGCCTCGGCAATCGGTCGCGCTGCTCCCAATTCACAATGGTCATCGGGTCCACACCTATGGCCTGAGCCACGTCGACTTGGCGCAGCCCCGTCTCCAACCGTGCCTGCCTGATCACTTGGCCGAACGTCTCCGCTGGATAGCGGGATGCGCTGAACGACAGCGCGAGCGGTGCCTGCGGCCGAAGTGCGGAATGTTTGTGGTTTGCAACTGCATGGTTGGCCATGCGCGCTCCTCAGGGGACGGGTCGAAATAGTGCAACTCGGGATATGACTCGGGGTTCGTAGCAGCCTTCAGGGCGAACCAGATCGCGTCGACGGGCAGGACAGAAACACCGTAGCGCTCTGCCAAGACTCGGGCTATCGTAGTCTTCCCTGCAGCCGCGCTTCCTCCGATCACTAGTACCGTCCAGCTGCGCCCCTCGTCTTCTTCCAACGCATTGGGTAGGGACAGCGCCGCCGATGGCCGGATTGCTCTGGCTGGTTTGCGCCATCCCTCCCACCGAACCGGGCGTGCCACTTTCGCGGCACCCGGCTCTCCATTAGACGGTTCGTTGTTGGCTTGGTTGGCTTACGGCCTTATGGCACGTCCGGCAGAGCGTGACCAAGTCACTGAGCGCGTGGGACTTCATGCCTTTGACATGGTGGACTTGGAGAGGACTCCGAGCGCCACACTCTTGGCATTTCATCCCGTCGCGCAACTTGGCCTTGAGTTTCCGTTCGGCGAGTACGAGAGGTTCGCTGCGGCTACGTCTGCCGCTACTTGCCCCAATGGTCGCCGTGTAGATGCGCTCGTCTGGGCCGGTTGCTCCCTGTGGATGGTCGCCTGCTGCCTCCGCGTGGCCGGACAGGTAGGGATGCGGGAATCCCGCTGCCCCCTTCTGTCGGTAGCGTTGGCGGTCAAGCTCCTGTCGGGTGGGGAGCCATTGGTACGTTTCCAGCGTGTTATCGCCTTCGCGTTCCTCTGCGTACCAGCGGGTTCTGCCGTGGAGCATTCTGGTCTTGTCTTTCATGAGCTGTCCCTTATGGCTGCCCTTATGCTTCGCTAGGAGCCAGTTGAGGTAGCGGAACCATGTGAACCGCGTGATGTCCTCGATGTCCTGCACAAGGCTGGTGTACCGATAGTACTCGGCCCAGCCCCGCACGATAGCGTTCAGGGTGGTCAGTCGGGTGTACTCGTCCATCCAAGTCCAGTTCCTGGAAGTCAGGGCCTTGAGCTTCTGTTTCACTCGCTCTTTTGCCTTGGCCGTCGGTCGGAGATGCACCGCCCACTTTCCTTCGGTCTTCTTGCGCTGGATGTGAAAACCCAGGAAGTCGAAGCCGTCGTTGACGTGGGTGATGACTGTCTTTTCTTCCGATAGCGTCAGGTGGAGTTTGTTCTCCAGAAACTGCTGTATGGCCTGCTTGGTGGCTTTGACCTCGGCGATGGGGCTGTTGGTGACGACCACGAAGTCGTCCGCGTAGCGCACCATCTTGTAGTTGCCGAGACCTGCGTACCGTCTCCGTCGTCGAGCGTTAGGGTCGAGATCCCACTGCGCCGCCGCCCACTTGTCAAACTCGTTGAGGTAGACGTTGGCTAGCAGCGGGGAGATAACCCCTCCCTGTGGCACACCGGATTCGGTGTGCTGAAAGAGGCCCCCTTCCATCACGCCCGCTTTCAGGAACTTCCAGATCAAGTCCAGTAGCGCCCTGTCCTTCAGTCGCCTCCGCAACAGCTTCATGAGCGTCCGATGGTGGACGGTATCGAAGTAGCTTTGGAGGTCGCCTTCTATCACGTAGTAGTGTTTCAGGCTGGTGTTGAACATGGGCATGAGGACTGCGATTGCGTCCATCGTGCAACGACCTTTGCGGAAACCGTAGGAGTGCGGGTGAAAATCCGACTCGTAAATCGGGTCGAGGATGGCCCGAAGTGCTTCCTGCACGATGCGGTCTCGCAGGGCGGGGATGCCCAGCGGGCGCTGTTTGCCATCGTGCTTGGGTATGTAGACTCGCCGGACGGGTTGCGGCTCGTACGTTCTGCGCTTCAGTTGGTCGATGAGGGCCGTTATCTGGTCCTCGTAGTCCTTCTTGAACGCATCCCGCGTCTTGCCGTCCACGCCGTCAGTCTGGCTACCCGGTCGCGCCAGTACCCTTTCAGCCGCTGTGTGCATCCAGCAGTCCCAGTGCAATAGGTCGTACAGGTTGGTGAACCTGTGGTCTGGATACTCATTGGCCGTCTTTGCCAAGAACCTTTGCTTTTCTGCCATCTTCGTCGGGTTCATACATCCCTCCTCTGGCGTAGTTTGCTTGTGTTCTGCACTCGTCTAATTGCCCTCCTTCGCCATGTGGTCGGCTTTCCCGACCTCGGACTACTACAAGGGCTCTGCCCCACGTCCGGCATTGGCCGCAAGCTGGCCTACTCCGTTGCCGGAGAGCCGAACGTGGTTCCCAAGTTCACGTAGGTTGCATCTTCATTCCGCCTTAGGTTCTGCCTTTACGCCTGGCACGGCTCCCTGCCGCGCTCGCCATCGGGGGACGGCCGGTTGTCTGGAGTGCGGCGTCCCTGTCCTGACGGACTTTTCCCGCAGTGGATAGACGGGTATCCGACGACTCTGCCCTCGCCCTACCGTGGACGGGCAGTCAGCGATTCGACGCGTCAAACAGCAGTTTCTTTCGTAACCGTAGCGGAACTCTGGCTAGGGGCACGCAGCTTGGTAGGGCTGCTGCCGCCCCGTTGTCGGGAAGGCTTCAAACACGGTTCTGCTTCGGGTCACCGTGCCTGCTTCCGTAGCCACCGGCCCACTCCTGGCCGGGTTCCAAGTCTGGAACTCTCAACCTATGCGCTTCTTGGCGCACCCCCACTCTTTACTTGCGCCTCGCCGCCAGAATCAGCTTGAGCAGTGGGTTGAATTTGGCCATCCCGACGCGGTGAGGGTCGTCGCTGATCACGTCCGCTCGGTGCACGATAATGACGTCCCAGGCCGGAATCATGATCAGGTGCTGCCCTCCAAACCCAGCGGTGAAGAACGAGCCGTCCGGCAAGCTGACCTCGTAAGGGGCTTCGCCGATCAGCGCGGGCCACATGTAGCCGTAGCCCCCCTTTCCGTCGCCGAAGTCGGAGTGGGCCTTTGTCGTGAGTTCCACCCAGTCCTCAGGCACGATCTGCCGTCCTTCCCACCGACCTTTGCGCATGTACAGAAGGCCGAAGCGGGCCAGGTCGCGGGCACTGATTATGAAGAAGTACGGGCGGTGAATAGACTCTGGGCCTGGCTTTGCCGAGACGTGGCCCTCGGGGTACTGCGCCAGGCTCTTGAAGTCCTGCATTCCGAGGGGACCAGCCAGCCGGTCTCTGAACTCCTCGAAAACGCTCCGGCCGACTAGCTGCTGGAAGATCGTCCCCAGGGTATTGAAGTCCCACATGTTGTACCAGAAGAAAGAACCCGGCTCATGGCTCCCACGCTCCGGACGGGCTTGATAACCTGCTAATGGCGTTTCTGCTACCGCGAGGTGATCTACGCCCGACCGGGACATCATCAGGTGCCTGACGGTGGCCTGCTTCTCGGCATCCGTCAGCGACGGCTCGTTATCGTCGATTCCTAGCTCGGCGAGCGTTGTATCCAGGTCGATGGTGCCCCTGGCAACGTGGATGCCGTAAAGCGCGCTGACGATGGACTTCCTGATCGAGCCGGACCAATGTGGCTCGGCTGGCTCACCCCACTCCGCCACGACCCGACAGGCCTCGATGATCATCACGGCCGCCGAGTCGACGGTGCTCGAATAGGCCCGCGCCTCGTCGATCCGAGGCGACGACCAGCCCATCTCTTCAGGGCTCGATGCCTTTTCCCACTCTATGCCCGGGTATTTGTTCATCGAAGCCGCGACATTGGTACTCCCTAGCCCGCACTATGCCTGCGCTACGCGGCCCGTAAGCACTTCACTCCGGTAGCGCCAGGAGCGCTCCGCGATCTCGTCGAAGGCGTCGGCACCCAAGCCCGCTGCCTGAACGACCCAGCCAATCTCGTCGGCGAGGGTAGTATCGAAGATCCCCGGATCGTCGCTTGCGACGACGAAGGGCACGTCGTTTTCGATGAACCGATGGACCGGGTGATGGTGCGGTGAAGAGATGCCGCCTATGCGGCGGTTCGAGGTGGGGCAAACCTCGACAATCGTACCGAGGGAGCGGATGCTCTCCATTGCGTATCTCTGTCGTCCTCTGACCTCATCAAGCCCGGCGTGGTCGTAGCTGCGGGCAAGCTCGGAATCGCTAGGCAGAGCCCTGATCTCAGCTAGCTCCTTCTGTATCTCCGGGAGATTGACGTTTACCCCGTGACGTCGCAATCCTTGAGCATGGTGCACGTCATACAGGATCTGATCAATGCGCTCGCCCACGGGCTCAGTACGCTGGTGCTGGCCATACACGTCTGGGTCTATGCCAAGGGCTATGGCGTGGCCCACTCGGTGGGCCCCTAACTCCGCGGCCTCGTGCACCCAACGGATGGCACTCTCAAGCGACTTGTCCTCGAAGCTCTCCCCAACATGGTACAGAATGGCCAAGGCGCGTTCGGGGTGCCTGCGGTTAAAGTCTCTGACCTCGGCGAACAGCTCGTTCTTTTCCTTCGGAGGGTGACCTTCCTCTAGGTAGCAGAAGTCGATCCCCGTCAATAGATGGCCGTTGGGGCCGAGGGCAAGCTCCTTGGTGATCTCCCAGGACGGCCACGGGTCGCCCCTGGGAAGACTGGGCGCTAATCGCGGTTCAAACTCCGAGTTGGCGTATTTCGCGTACTCTTCGAGAATGGCCGTCACGTGATCTTTAGCTTGCGCGCCTTTCAGCCCCGCGCCAATCAGCTCCCGCTGTTCGGCGTAGCGAACCGACTGGCGCTGCTGAGTACCGATAATCTTGTGGACCCAGGTCCGGATCTCACCCGCGATTCCGACGATCATATTCATCTTTGCCTGAAAGCGCTGGAAGTTGCCTGCGTCATCGTCCCCGAAAACGAACAGGCGGCGGAACTCCTCCTCAGCGGCGGGCTCACCGGACCTGTATCGGCCGAGGATATCGTGGAGTGGGGCAGGCACTCCGTAGGCAGCATAGTACGCCGCCTCGTAACGGTCCCAGTCAACGTCTAGGTTGCGGACAAACTCCAGGTAGTCGGCCGGCTGGATAGAGCCGTATAGGTGAGTGTGGACATCGGCCAACGGCACGGCGGGTCTCACCATTAACTTGCTGCTCGTGGCTTCAAGGCGGCTAAGCGAAGGAAGGCGGTCGCGCGTTTCGGTCCGCGAAGGCCAGCGCTAGAAGGGTATGATCGCCGTACCTAACGATGTCCGACATCAGCGCAAACCCGAAAGCAAGGCTCGCCACTCCAGCCATACGGGGAACTACGCGGTTCCACCGAGCCGAATCGCCGGTATTCGAATATGACTGGGCCTCCTCGAGCTGACGCGACGATACCCCATCTCTTCAGAGCTTGATTCCTTTTCCCACTCTGCCGTCGGATACTTGTTTATAGAGAGCACAACATCGTTGGTTTCCGGCTCGTGCAACGGCACGCCCCGTGGCACCAGAACTCGAACCGAAGTACCTCGTTCTGTGCTCAGGCGGCATATACGGCTTTGGCGTTGCGCCGTATTACCAGGGCACCGAATACCAGTAGCAGGAAAGTTAGTCCCAGCGGGCCGAAACCTGGCATGCCGAGTGGGACCATTCCAATGCCAATCTGGGCGGTATAGGAACCGCTATTGTCTCCAACTCCCCCGGAGTCAAGCCCGCTTCGATCCGTCTTGACAAAGCCGTCGTTGAATCCGAGGAAGAGCCTGCCGGACCCCGTCGTAATCTGACTGAAGCTCGAGCCGACGAGGAAGCCGCTCAAATCGGCGAGAGACCCGGATGAGCCGATTCGCCCGACGAGCGTATGACAGAAGACGGCCGGAACAAGCCCGTTGCTACACGGGACAGCGTCCCCGTCTGGTTGTCCGTCAGGGTCCGCCATCCGTCCAGCGGAGTCGAACCGGATGGAACTGGAAGCCGTTATCTCCAGTAAGTCTCCTGCGACCACGTCCAATCCCGTATCTTGCCAGCCAATGTTGCTTGATACTGAGAATGTCGTAGTGGTGGCGACGGTGGGCGTGGCAGTCGCGGCCAACGGACTTGAGCTGCCCAACAGCAGAGTTAGGATACTCAGACCAACCAAGCTAAACGCGAGCTTCCCCATGTGTACCAGTCCTGGCGAGTGCGGTCCCGAGGGCTCGTATGTGCCGCCCCAACGTAAGCCTGCCTAGAAAGGAATGATCGCCGTGCCTAGCGCGATGTCCGACATCAGCGCGAACCCGAAGGCTAGGCTCGCGGCCCCGGCCGACCGGGAGACCACGCCGTTCCACCGTGCCGAATCGCCGCTCAGCGCGAAGGGTAGTCCCAGCACGACGGTGATCACTCCCATCGCCAGGATGGTGCCCACGCCGAACAGCACCAGATAGCCCAACCCCGCCCAGAACGAAGACAACGTGGGAAGCAGCACGAGCATCACCACGGCGCTGCCCGCCAGCCCGTGCACTATGCCGATCGTAAAGGACTTGAACCGGAAGAACGGCTTGCCGAAGTGAAAGAACCCGTGGAGCCTTTCGGTGCTCGAATCGGCGGCCTTGTCGTGCGTACCATGGATATGGACGTGCGGGCCCTCGTCGTGAGCGTGCTCATGTAGGTGAAGCCGGCCACGCCGGAGGTTCCAGAACACCTGCGCTCCGAGGAACACCAGCATGATGCCGACACCGAACTCGAACACTGGCGCGACTGTCTCGTACCTGCCCAGCACGACCTCTTTGAATACCAGGACGACCGTGCCTAGCACCAGGAGCGGCGTCGAATGGCCCAGACCCCAGGAAGCGCCTACCCAGATGCCGCGCCAGGCGTTCCTCGCCTCGCCGGCGATCGTCGAGACAGCGACGACGTGGTCGGCGTCGGTCGCGTGTTTCAGGCCGAGCAGGAAGCCGAGTCCCAGCGCCGCCAGTATGCCGGAGTCCATCTCCATGCCTCACGTCCTCCCGATGACTTCCGCCGTATCGTCAGCTAGTACAGTCGCTGCACAAGCCGAATATCGCGAAATGGTCGATGTCGGCTTTGAACCCGTAGTCGTCCAGGATCTCGGTCCCAAGGTTCTCCAGGAACTTGTGGTCAAGCAGAATCACTCGGTCGCAGTTACGGCAAATCAGATGATGGTGACGGTCCTGCTCGATCCACTCATACCTGGACTCTCCCCCACCCATGTCCGTCTCGGAAATGAGACGCATCTCCTTGAGGACGCCGAGTGTCCGGTACACGGTCGAGGCGTCTATATAGGGGTAGGACTCCTTTACCTCGTCCAGTATCTCCGCCGCGCTCATATGGCCTTTCGCCTGCCTGACCGCGGTGAGGACCATGAGTCTCTGAGGCGTGAGTCTGAGCCCTGACTCTTTCAGCGCTTGCATCGTGGTGTCGTCTGTGGCCACTATTCGCTCCTGCAAACACTTGCAACTACCAGCATACCGCTCTTGCGACTGGAGTGTCAATGCCCGATTTGCGGAATACGCCTCATTCTTTCGTATGATCCATCCGCCGTTGTTATAGCTGATGACACCGTGCAATCTCTGACGTATACTGTTATTAGTGAAAAATTTCACAAAAGGTGCAGGGATGCGTTCACGACACCGCGTCAAGCGACACCGCGTCAAGCGACACCGCGTCAAGCGGCACCGCGTCAAGCGCCAGAGTGTCGTCATCGTCGGAGGCGGATTCGCCGGACTGAACGCCGCCAACCAACCGCGTCAAGCGCCCGCGGACGTTACCGCTGATCAAGACACCGCGTCAAGCGCAACCGCGTCAAGCGACACCGCGTCAAGCGACACCGCGTCAAGCGACACCGCGTCAAGCGACACCGCGTCAAGCTCAAGCGACACCGCGTTCAAGCGACACCGCGTCAAGCGACACCGCGTCAGCGACACCGCGTCAAGCGACACCGCGTCAAGCGACACCGCGTTCAAGCGACACCGCGTCACGACACCGCGTCAAGGTGCACACCGGTCAAGCGACACCGCGTCAAGCGACACCGCGTTCAAGCGACACCGCGTCAAGCGACACCGCGTCAAGCGACACCGCGTCAAGCGGCACCGCGTCAAGCGCCAGAGTGTCGTCATCGTCGGAGGCGGATTCGCCGGACTGAACGCCGCCAACCAACTCAGAAAAGCGCCCGCGGACGTTACCGTGATCGACAGGCGCAACCATCACCTTTTCCAGCCGCTCTTGTACCAGGTGGCAACCGGCAGCCTCTCCCCCGCCGACATCTCCGCGCCGATAAGAGCTCTTCTGAAGAGCCAGGCCAACGCGAGAGTCATCCTGGGCGAGGTCGAGCGCATCGATGCAGCGGACCGCGCCGTAGAGCTGATCGACGGCGGGCGTCTGCCGTACGACACTCTCGTGATCGCGTCCGGCTCTGGCCATAGCTACTTTGGCAGAGACGACTGGGCCCAGGCCGCACCGGCACTGAAGACCCTTGAGGACGCTATCGAAATCAGGCGGCGCATCCTCTTGGCGTTCGAAGCCGCCGAGCGCGCCACAGACGTAGATGAACGCCGCGCGTGGCTCACTTTCGTCGTCATCGGCGGAGGTCCTACCGGAGTCGAGATGGCCGGCGCAATCGGTGAGATGGCGAGAAACACTCTCAAGGGAAACTTCCGCTCCTTCGACCCGAGCGACGCCCGCGTGCTGCTTCTAGAGGGCGGCCGGCGGGTGTTGCCGACCTTCATACCAAAGCTGGCCCGCAAGGCCCACGCGGCTCTAACTCGGTTGGGTGTCGAAATCCGCACCGGTGCTCTCGTCGAAGACGCCGATGATATGTCGGTTCGCGTCGCTATGAGCCACGGGGCCGAGCGCATCTCGGCACGGACCATTGTATGGGCGGCCGGCGTGCAGGCGTCGCCCCTAGGAGACCTTTGCATAACCTTGCGGTGAGGCCGATAATCGGATGCGCGACTTTTTGGAAATAGAGGGAGTAGGTCCATGCACCGCAAAGTAGGTCAGCAATCGATGGTGGAGACTTTTCTGCCGGAGCAGATCGGTCGAAACGAGAGATTGGAACGTATAGGAGAGGCGGTCGACTGGAACAAGATCGGGAAGATTGTTGACGAAGTGTACTCGTCTCCGGAAGGCAGGCCGAGCTATCCTCCGCTGATGATGGTCAAGGTGCTGCTGCTTCAGCAGTGGTACAACGCATCGGACCCGGAGATGGAGGCAGCATTGTGGGACAGGCTTTCGTTCCGACGGTTCGTGGGACTCGGGCTGCAGGACGACTCTCCGGACTACTCGACCATTAGCCGCTTCCGTAAGGAGCTGACGGAGCGAGGCCTCGGAGACCGGCTGTTCGAGGAATTGGGGCGTCAACTGGAAAAGCGTGGTCTGATAGTGAAGAAAGGCACACTGATGGACGCGACGCTGGTGGAGGCCCAGGCCCGTCGTCCGTCGGCCTCGGCAGGTCTCGGAGCTAGGAGCAGCACAGACCCGGACGCGGACTGGACGCGCAGAGGCTCTGAGTCCCACTTCGGCTACAAGGTCCATATTGGAGTAGATGCTGGCTCCGGACTCATACGAACGGCGATACTGACATCGGCAAAGGTCAACGACGGCGAGGTGGCAGACAACCTGGTAACGGGTGACGAGACTGCGGTGTACGGTGACCGGGCCTATGAGTCCGAGAGGCGACGCAAATGGCTCAAGTCTCTGGGTATCAAGGACCGGATGATGCATCGGTCGCATAAGCACCAGCCTAGACTCCCTCACTGGCAGAAGCGGCGCAACGAACTGATATCGCGAGTTCGAGCACCCGTAGAGAAGGTCTTTGGGACCTTGAAGCGGACATACTGCTACAACCGGGTGCGATACATGGGTCTTGATCGGAATGCAACGGAGATGTGGTTCAAGTGCATGGCGTACAACCTACGGCGAGCAGATCAATTGGTGCCTCGTGAGGCGTAAAGCCCTAGGCGGAGTGCGCCCTGAAGGGTCTAGGGATCTAGAATCGTGTTCCAAGAGGCTCTTCTTAAGAGCTTGTGTGGCCTGAACGCACAGTTCACCTGAAGCCACCAGCCAATATGAGCTGAATACAACCAACGGTTCCTCAACTCCCAAGTTACTCAAAGGTCTCCTAGGGAAGAAGCTAGCCGCCGCCATCGGTGTGGAGACCGACAGCGCCGGACGCCTTCTCGTCGGACCGGACCTGACCGTACCCAGCCATCCCGAGATATTCGTAGCGGGTGACCTCGCCAGCTACTCGCACCAGACCGGTGCTCCACTCCGTGGCACCGCGGACGTCGCTATCGCCGAAGGACGGTACGTCGGAAAGACGATTCGACGTCGGCTGGCTGGCGAACGCGAGGCGCCCTTCAAGTTCCGCGACCTCGGCACGCTGGCGGTCATCGGCAGGTCGGCTGCCGTGGCGGACCTTCGCATCGTCCGCTTCTCCGGCCGTCTCGCCTGGTGGACCTGGCTGTTCATCCACCTTATGAAGCTTGTCGACTTCCAAAACCGCCTGACTGTCTTCGTCCAATGGGGCTGGAGCTACCTGACCAAGAACCGCTCCGCCCGGCTGATTACCCGTCCTGCGCTGTCGTCCGTCGACGCTCTGCTGCCAAACACGTCCAAGTCTCCCCACCTCGCACGCGACCCTTCGTCCCAGAAGCTACCGATCGACGGCGAGGCCCAGACAGACCAACCAAAAGCGGCCTAGTCGTCCGCGACACGGCACCCCGCTGTACAGGGCGTCTCGATACTGGGTTGGGACATACTACCCATTCCCCAGGCCGTCGCAACATACCCTGAACGTGCAGGAACATACTTACTATTCTGAGTCTGTTAAGTATGGCTTCAAACCGGCTTTTGGAAGCATGCCGTAACACGGCATGCGCAGCGACTCGGCCAAGTGGAGCGATCGAAGCCGAGCACCATCGGAGGCTGGTCAATCAAGCCTAGGACCTAGTGTCGATCAGTCGCAGACGATCTAGGCGTGGTGCTAGTCGGTTAGCCTGTAGCCGACTCCCCATCGACTTTCGACGATGTTTCGCCCTTCGAGATAGGGTTTCATGGAGGCTCGCAATTCGTAGACTAGTTGGTTGATCCTCTCACGGATGTCCTCGGGAACTGTAACCCAGTGGGACTGGTATTCGTCGTTCCAGAGCTCTTCGCATATTTCGCCAAACGTACATACGTTCGGGCGTCTATTCCATAAGAGTGCTACAAGGTCGAATTGCTGAGGTGATAGCCTTATTTCTGTCAGACGGTTGTCTAGAAAGACGGAACGGGTCGCGGCGTCGACCCTCAGCCTTGCACCGATGGTATCGGTAGCTCGCTCCGCCTCTTGAAGCGTCCCAGAAGTGGCAAAGCGGAAGTACATCCCCGTCTTGCCACCAAGACAGATTTCGTCCTGTGGATACAAAATCTGACGCACATTTGCAGCCAGCGACACTCCGTTGACGAAAGTGCCATAAGAGCTACCTTGACCTCTTGTGCCTACGTCACTCAACGACCAACCCCGCGGATCTTTACGGATTACGGCGTGGAGGCCGGAAACTCTGGGAATGGTTGCATCGGTAACGACGTCGCACGTTCGATCTCGCCCAATGGTTAGCTGTTCCCTATCCAACGCAACGACTTCTCCTACATGCTCGCCAGAGAGTCGTTCAAGGTATGACTCGGCCACGTACCACTCACCTTGGGCAACGGTCGATCGGTCCCATGGTACCTGACCGCGGGAAATAGCAGCAAGGCAATGTACCCGGCCGCTAGCGCCGTACAGATCGGCTCCTTTCGCCAGCTATGTGGCTCGCCTGATCTAGCATCGCAAGGTGGCGCTCGTACCAAGACCAACCCCTTTCGTTTTTCTCGCCGCCTCCTCGGCGGTTGGCGGTCCTTTCAGCCGATTGGCTCTGGGTGGGGAGCTCGCGGCATCCTCGCCACCACTGACCGTTTCCTGAACATTTCTGATTGGTTGCCCCCTCGCTCTCTGATTGAACCGCGCTCTACACTTCTCAGCAAAGCGGATGGGGCTGCCTGACCGGCAGACTCCACGTAACTAAAGGGGGTGAAGAGCAATGAGCCGTTTGACTATCGTTCTGACAGCGGTTGCTACGGGATGCGACAGATTGCGACACTTGGAGAAGTCACCCATCGCGTCTGATAGCAGACCAGAGCCCACCGACTTGAACAGCAACTTACGAAAGAACTTTCCTGATACCTCACGCATGAAATGGAATGCGTTGGTGTCACTTCATCCACTTACGAAATGGACATCATGAGATGCCTGACCTTGACAAAACCGTGGCGCTCAGGTATTTTGCCGACAACATCATGCCCTCAGCGCAATGCCTGAGGGAAACGTGCTCGATTACAGCAGACGGAGGGGTGTGATGCTTCCAGAAGTAAAACTGAAGGACGTTTCGCGGGAAGACGTCGACCGGATCGCCTGGTGGCTCGAAGATAAAGAGCTATCGACAAAGTGGTTTGGCCACTACGGCTGTGGTGATCCCATACACAGAGGCTATGATCCACTCTACGTACTCGAAGCGTCCGACGCCGAATGGGACCGCGTTTTTCGCGACCCCCACAGGCTGATCTACTCGATATATACACCCGTAGACGAGCACATCGGTGAATGCCAGCTGGTGATGGACGGTCAGGGCGGCGCGGAGTTGTCCCTCTTGATCGGACGTAAGGACAATTGGCACCACGGCTATGGGACAGCGACGGTGCTCGTTATGCTCGACAAGATCTTCGACGAGTTTCGGCTCGAACGCGCCTGGGTCAACGTGCCTGAAGACAACGCACCTGCCTTCGGCCTTTTCGAGAAGCTCGGCTTCGTCCGGGAGGAGACGCGGGAGCTATGCAAGCGTCCGGACGGCTCCTCCTTGAACGCGTCGATACTGGCGATCCACGCGAGGTCGTACGCCAGGCGGGGCGGCAAGTCCAAAGACCCGCGAACGGCGGCGGTGTTGACAGTCCACGGTCTGCAAGGCAGCGGCTCCGGCGCAATCGGCCGCCGGGTCGCCCAGCTAACAGGCCGGCGCTTCGTCGACGAAGAGATCGCCGAGCGCGTCTGCCAACGGCTTCGATGCTCGCCGGGCGAGCTCCAGGCCTTCGAGAGTAGCCACCGATCGTTCTGGTCGCGCTGGCTCAATGCCATGGCCGTTTCGGCGGAGTGGTCGGGCGCATACGACAACGGCTACCACTGGGTTTCCTCGGACAGCTCGAGCGAGGACCGCTACGCACTCGAAGACCGCATCACGAAGAAACAGTACGTCGAGGTCTTGGGAAGCGCGATCAGGAAGTTCGTCGCGGAAGGCGACGTGGTCCTCCACTCCCACGCTAGTCATCTGTTCGTTCCGGCCGGCGCCAAGTCCGTCGACGTGTTCGTGTCGGCCTCTCCTGAGTTCCGCGGCAGACGCCTGGCGACCGAGCAGGGACTTGATGAA
The DNA here is from genome assembly GCA_965248605.1 of Dehalococcoidia bacterium. Lineage (GTDB taxonomy): Bacteria > Chloroflexota > Dehalococcoidia > Lucifugimonadales > CAUZJF01 > CAUZJF01. The sequence continues at coordinate 1,953,841 of CBDFJV010000007.1, read as the reverse complement.
GCAGAGGCGGCGACGTGGATGAAACGAGCGGACCGAGAGACAGCGTCCGTCTTCAAGAACCTGCTTGGCTCCGACTTGCTCGAAATGGACCGCTACGATCTCGTCATCAACGTCGACCGGCTTTCCATAGACGACGCAGCCCACGTCGTTGCTGGGGCGGTGGAGACGTTGGACACGGGGGCTGAGCGCCCGGTCCAGCTGCAGCCGACAGCACCGCTGTCCTAGCGGCGTCGGCTTCTCGCTCTTATCGGTCCGACCTTTTGACGGCGTGGCCGCCGAACTGGTTCCGCATCGCCGCCAATAGCTTCGCCCCGAATGGCTGCTCCTGGCGCGACCGGAATCGCGCCTGAAGCGATAGGGCGATCACGGGCATCGGGACGCCCAGCTCAAACGACTCTTCCAGAGTCCAGCGACCCTCTCCTGAGTCTTCGACGTACGCCGCCAACGACTCCAGCTTTGGGTCTTCCTCTAGCGCTGCCGCAGTCAGGTCCAGCAGCCATGAACGCACCACACTCCCCCACCGCCAGATCTCGGCAATGTTCTGGAGGTCCAGCCCGAACTCTCGCTTGGCCTCCATTAGCTCGAACCCCTCCGCGTACGCCTGCATCATGCCGTACTCGATCCCGTTGTGGACCATCTTGACGAAGTGGCCCGCACCTGCAGGCCCGACGTGTCCGACGCCTCTGTCGGGGGCGGGCGCCAGAGTCTTCAGCGCCGGCTCGACCCGCGCGTAGGCCTCGGCGTCGCCGCCGACCATCATGCTGTAGCCTTCCTTGAGCCCCCACACCCCTCCGCTGGTGCCGACGTCGACGAAGTGCAGGCCCCGGTCAGCGAGCTCAGAGGCCCGTCTCATGCTGTCCTTGTAGTTCGAGTTGCCCCCGTCGACGACCACGTCGCCCGATGTGAGGTTCTGAGACACGTCTTGGATGGTCTGCTCGGTCGGGTCTCCGGAGGGTGCCATGATCCACACGACCCGCGGCGCGGTGAGCTTCACGGTCACGTCGGTAAGCGACGACGCTCCAGTCAGCCCAGCCGGCCTCAGACCTTCGACGGCATCGGGGTTCAGGTCGAACCCAACGACCTGGTGTCCTCCTTCGAGCAGCCGTCTAGCCATGTTCCCACCCATCCGCCCAAGGCCGATCATTCCAAGCTCCATGCTCGCCTCCTTCTGGGTCTGAATCAAATTGACCGGGGTCTATGGTAACCCTATAATCGGCTCCGCGCTCGGACAGTCTGAACTCGGAGAATGAGACAATGGTCGAAAGGATAGCCGATAGGCAACTCGTCTGGTCCGGCGAGCACTGGGTAGCGTATCTCCGCGAGCCCGGCGCCGACTCCGACACGGGTGTCGTGAGCCTCTACAACGTGCGTTATTCGCGGGCTGGTGAAGGACGAGTCGCGTTCCTCGACGTCGCTGGGGACGACCGTTTTCCGGCGATCGTGACGGACAACCGCGATGTCGCAACGTTCGCCATCGAGACGATGGTCCGCGGTCGCGGCAACATCTTCGACCGGGAGCTCGACGTGGTCGATGGTCAGCTCGCGTCCGGCGGCGACATCAGGACGGCTCCTTGGTGGACGGTGACGTCCGATCTCGGCAAGATTGTGGCCGCGTGGACCGACTTCCAACCGCCTCTGATACTCGAGGGCCCTGGGCCTGTGTTCGACGGGCTCGCGGTCACATACTCACTGCTGTTCTTCACCGATGGTGCGACGATCACCCACGACGGCAAGGACATAGGCGGGAAGCCGTACACCAGAGACATCTGGCGCAGGGCCATAGGCCGGTCCGCCAGCTCGTGCGTGTTCGCTCTGGCCGAAACGACGACTAGAGAGGACTAGCTCAGCCGCCGTCGGCTAGTGGTCTGAATAGGATTCCCTGGGGTGCGGCGTTCCTCGTAGGGGCGCATCGCATGCGCCCGTCTGCCCGGCTAAGGTAGCACGACAAATGGACGTATCCGGCAAGGTAGCGCTGGTAACGGGTGGCGGCCGAGGCATCGGCCGAGGCATCGTCATTGCCATTGCCGAGAACGGCGCCGACGTAGCCGTCGCCGACATCGGTGAGGAAAACGCTGGCGGCGTCGCGGCGGAGGTCGCCGGCCTGGGCCGACAGTCGCTGGCGTTACCGGTCGACGTAACGGACCAGGCGTCCGTCGACAGCGCGGTCGCCAGAGCGATCGAGCACTTCGGCCGAATCGATATCCTCGTCAACAACGCCGGCGTTATCGGCGCGCCGGGATGGGAGAAACGCGAGGACCTGGACGAGAAGGACTGGGACCTCGTCTACGCCGTAAACGTAAAGGGCGTCGCGAGGGTCAGCCGGACGGTCGCGGCACACATGAAAGATCGTCGCTACGGGAAGATCGTTAATATCTCGTCCGTCGCGGGCCGCCTGGGGACGCAAACGAGCCTATCCTACGGCGCTTCGAAGGCAGCCGTAATCAACATCACCCGCTCGATGGCCATCGAGCTTGCGCCATTCAACGTCAACGTGAACGCCATCTGCCCCGGGCTCCTGTGGACGCCCATGTGGGAGCGCATTGCGGACCAGTGGACGACGGCCGACGAAAAGTACCGCGGCCTGACGGGGCGGGAGGCCTTCGACGAGGCGGTCAAAGACCGGGTCCCCTTGGGGAGAGAGCAGACGCCGGAGGACGTCGGCTACCTGGCGGCCTTTCTCGCCTCCGACCACTCGAAGAACATCACCGGCCAGGCCATCAATGTGAGCGGCGGCTCCCACCTCGACTGAACCCATCGTGACCGAGCCAGGCGACAACCAGGACTCCATAGCTCAAGCCTCACGCCGTGTAACGGAGCTGGCCCAGGGCTTCGAAGCAACGCAGCTCATCTACGTCGCTGCCCGCCTCGGTATCGCCGACGAGCTCATGGACGGACCCCGCGCTGTCGACGATCTGGCCGCCGCGGTCGGCGCCCATCCGGAGTCCCTCCGCCGGGTTCTCCACGCGCTGGCGAGCCTTGGAATCTTCGCGTTTACTGAAAGCGGAAAGGTCGAGCTTACACCCACCGCACACGCGCTCCGGAGCGACGTGACGGGGTCGGTCCGGCCCTGGGCTTTGATGGCGGGCTCCGAATGGATGTGGCGCCCCTGGGGCGAGCTCCTACACAGTGTCCGAACGGGTGAGACCGCGTTCGATTACGTCTATGGGCGCGGTCTCTTCGAGCACCTTGCAGACGATCCAGACGCGTCCAAGGTCTTCGACGACGCGATGACCAGCGGCAGCGCGGGCCTCGCCTCCGAGCTGACTACGGCCTACGACTTCTCGAGTATCTCGACACTCGTCGACGTGGCGGGAGGGCGCGGTTTGGCACTGGCGACGATACTGAAGGCCAACCCGCACCTGCGTGGGGTCCTTGTCGACCTTCCTCACGTCATCGCGGAGGCCGGCGACGTGATCGAGGCCCACGGCGTCTCCGATCGGTGCGAGCTGCGCGCAGGCGACTTCTTCGAGTCCGTCCCTTCAGGAGGAGACGCCTATTTCCTCAAGTGGATCATCCACGATTGGGACGATGAACGAGCAACGACGATACTGCGCAACTGCCGCAACGCCATCATAGACGAAGGTCGCCTGCTCGTCGCCGAGCGTCTACTCGAGCCTGGCGACGAACCGTCTCGAGTGAAACGCGGTGACGTAATGATGATGGTCATGCCCGGCGGCCGGGAGCGGACGGAAGCTGAGTACGCAGCGCTTTACGCAGCGGCCGGCTTCGAACTGACCCGCGTCATCAAGACGGAGAGCGATTTCGCGATCATCGAGGGCGAGCCGGTCTAGGGCTTGCCCGGACGCGTCGGATAGCTCTCCGGCGGCTTCTTGCCGGTCTTCTCTTCGAACAGCTTCCAGGTGTTGTCGTTGAAGGGGTAGTACTTGCCCGGCGAGCACCCCTCCTCGGCCAATTGCGCCTTGACGACCTCCTCTACCTCCTCACGCTCTTCGGCTATGCGAACCACCTCTTCGGCGATACCTGCCGGCACCACCACTACGCCGTCGTCGTCCCCCACCACGGCGTCGCCGGGCCGGACCAGTACGCCGCCGCACTGGATGGCATCGTTCACCTGCCACGGCAGGAACTCGGCCGACCCTTGCTTCGCTGTCGTGCTCGCGGCGTAGACGGGAAAACCGTACTCCTTGAGGGTCACGCTGTCCCTTGCCCCGCCGTCCGTCACCAGCCCAGCCGCCCTGCGCTGGTGAAGCCGGAAGAACTTGATGTCGCCGCCGACCGAGGCGTAGGTCCAGCCCATCGCGTCGATCACCAGAACCTCGCCGGGTCCGCATAGCTCCATCGCTATGTATTCGGCCGACTGGTCGCCCTTGGGCTTATCCTCGGCGAGATCGGGACGCTCGGGCACCATACGAAGCGTCACGGCACGCCCGGACATCCGCTGTCCCGGCTCAATCGGCCGTGCGCCTTCTATGTACCCTTGTGGCCAACCCTTACGCCACATGGCGTCGACCAGAGTCTGTGTCGACAGCGCTTTCAGCGCGGCCAGGGTATCGTCGCTGACGGAGGGAGCATCGGCCATTCGTAACACCTCGATCTAGTTGATGGCAGCGTATTCTAGGGGATAGGTCGACCGGTCACAACGAGCGTGGACAGTGCAGCCGGGCCCTGACTATAATGTCAACAGAGTCCAATCGAGCCGGACCCTCTTTAAGTGCCGAGGTGGTGGAATTGGTAGACACGCAGCGTTGAGGGCGCTGTGGCCGCAAGGCTGTATGAGTTCGAGTCTCATCCTCGGCACCAATAGGCAAAAATGGCCTCAGAATTGTATCTGAGGCCAATTCTTTTCCTGCCGTCACTGACTCCGTTGCCGACATTTTGCCGACATCGGCGTTTAGCCCCCTAGTCGCTAGGCGCTTCGCGAGTGATGTTCTTGAAGTGGCCCACAATACGGGACAGATAGGCAACAGATTGGAACGGAAGGTTGACGTTTCGATATAATCCGTCACGGCCCCGGCTAGGTCTGAGCCTGCCCAGCGTGGAGGTTGTGAGTGCCTATACTCGAACTGTTGAGAATCCTCTTTTCCAAAGAGGCCCGAAACTCAGCCAGCGGCGTGATGAAATTCATCCGACGCCAACCTGAGTGGAAGCAGGATGTCGTTACGCTGAGCGGCAAGTTCACCGAGGGTCGAAAAGAGCAAGCCCTAGCGTTTACTGGGCACGCCGAAAGCCTCCTGACGGCCAAGAACTGGGAGTCCGACGCCGCCAGGCAAGTACGGTTCGCCTCTATGGAGCTGATCACCAATGGCTTCGAACACGGACTCGGAGAGAAGAAAAAGGGGAGCGTTCGTGTCCAGCTTGAACTCTCTTCTGAGTATTGCCGGATCGAGGTGACCGATCCTGGTGAAGGATTCGATTTGGAATCCGAACTGCAGCGCCAAGAAGCCGATAACTCTCGGTCAACGAAGGTCCGAGCTCTGTCACTGATCCATCGCATGAGCTCGGAGCTGTCGCAAGAGAGGAGCAGAAGCGGCAACAAAATCAGGGCGATCCTCAAAGCAGGACACCGCCCTTGCGAAATCTACGATGTTGACAAGGTCAAGGTATTTGGCTTTCAGGGAGAGACCCAGCCGTCTGGGTACTTCTGGGCAGGGATTGTCCGGCAGGTCGAAGAGCTTAGCCCAGAGCGCCGCATCGTCCTAGACTTCAGCAAAGTCAGAGACTACGGATCGCGTTTCATAGCTGAGGTCGTGGTGTTGATGAAGGAGTACGGATGGATTCAAGAGCTCGAATCAGGTTTCGGTCCCGGCCCAGCGCAGTTTCTCGATCTAATTGACCAGAATCCCCAACAGGAAGACGACGAGCCCAAGGTGGTGGTGAGTGGCGTCGACGACGACCAGGTGCTCGCCGAGTTCTTGGGGACCAGATTCAAGACGTTCAAAACACTTGACGAAGCTCTACACTCCTTCGGAGTCTCGAAAGAGCCTCGCCAATAGCCTCGTTTGGTGCTCAAAGGAGCGCGAGCGATGCTGACTCGGGCGGAACGGTGAACCATCAGTATCCGTTGATCTACACGATAATCCACGCGACAAAAGACGCCGACGCCAAAGCTAGCAACACCCAACCGAGGGCGGCCTGTATGGCTGTCAGCGCCGCAACTCTTTCAACCGCCAAACCTCCTTGCTTCGTCCAGCCGTACTTCCAAGGGCCGATCCCTGGTGATAAGACGTCGAGGCTGAAGAGCAGCATCTTAGCTACGGCGGAGCATAGAATCTGGCGCACTAGAAATACTTAGACATCGCCGGCGAGACTCCGGCGGACGTCGAGCGGAGGGCCAATCATGATAGTGGTAACCGGAGCCGCGGGACGGCTAGGAAATCGCGTGGCGCGGCTTCTCCTCGAGCGAGGATACGATGTCCTGGGGACCGATCAGGTCGAACCCGAGGATCTGCCGACGAAGTTTGTCCTGGGAGACCTGTGCGATAGAGACATCGTAGACGGTCTGCTGAACGGCGCTGAGGCCGTGGTTCACATGGGCACCATTCCGGGTCCACGGAAGGTGGAGTCGCGGGCTATCTTCGCGAACAACGTGGAAAGTACGTTCAATGTGATGATGGCCGCTGCCGAGAGAGGACTGCGGAGGCTGGTGTTCTCCTCGAGCGCTTTCGGCATGGGGTGGGCCGACGATGCGGCTGCCTTCGTGCCCTTGTACCTACCTCTCGACGAAAACCACCCAATGATGCCCTTCGAACCGTACGGGCTGTCCAAGCAGGTGGGCGAGAACGTGGCGGGCATGATTGCGCGCAGCTCATCGACCTCCGCCGTCAGCCTTCGCTTCACCAACGTGGTGTACCCGGAGCAACAGGCTGATTTCCCCTGGCCGGCGCCCACGCCCGAGGAGCCCCTGACTCTGGTAATGTGGGCCTACGCCGACCCCCGGGATGTGGCGGAGGCCCATGTCCTGGCCCTTGAAGCGGACATCGAGGGTCACGAGCCGTTCCTGATCGCGCAGCCCTCGAACCGTCTCCAGGACCCGACCATGGACCTTATTGACCGCAACTTTGGGGAGCATGTTGAAATTCGAGGACTGCTAGAGGGTAACGCCAGCGTGATTAGCACGGAGAAAGCCCAGCGGATGCTCGGCTGGAAGCCCCGGTACGATTGGACCAATGGTTGAAAAATGGCTCGAGGAAGGCCGCGTGTGATATGATGCGGCCCGGACAGTAGAGAATAGTATGTTGCTAGGCATCCCCACCAACTTCAATCTTAGCTACGCCGTGGCGTCCAGTCACGGGAATATCCTGTCGGGGAGAAGCTAGCCGCCGGACCGAACGCAGTTCTTTCTTAAAGAGCCTCCCCGACCGGGAGGCTCTTTTTCGTTGTGGGAGAGTTCGAGACAACCGACCTGGAGGCGAGGCTGGGGAGCAAGGTCTATTCGAGTCGCTTGGCCGATATGTGCCTTGGCTCGTTCTGCTAATCGGGACGAGGATAGTCAACTGGCTCATCTATATGGATAGCTACCAGCGTTACCTGACGGCGCAGCTCAGAGAGCGTGTAAAGGAGCGTCTCGATAGCTTGTTGTTCCGGAAGTCGCTGTCTCTTCGTCTTGAATTGTTCGAAAGCCCTGTGTACTACGATACGTTGCAACGGGCGCGTGAAGCCGTGTCGGATGGCGCAATGGCCGAGAACCTCCCTCACGTCCAGCGGCTGGTGACTATGACACTGGGCGTAGTAGCCATGCTATACGCTCTCTCGACCGCTCATTGGGCGATCCCTTTGGTCCTCTTAGCAGGAAGTCTCTACGCTATTCGCCGAGGCATGCAAGTAGAACAAGCCTTCATCGACATCGTGGTCAGACAGACGGCACTCAGGAGGCGACGGGACTACTGGCGAAATGTGTTGACTGAACGGGGTCCGGCAGCAGAAGTAAGGCTGTTCGGTCTCGGACAGCACTTTGTATCGTCGTGGCGCAAGCTGACGGACAGGATACTCGGGGAAATCGAAGCAGGGTTCCGTCGCGTAGCGGTCCCGTTAGAGTTGATGCCGGAGCTTGTAGTAGCCGCTCTTAGCGGGTTCGCCTTGTTAATCCTCATCTTGGTGGCAGCGAGGGGCGAGATCACTGTCGGCGCTTTGGTGGCTCTCATATACATCACTGAACAGTATCTGACCCATGTGCGCAACATGGGCTGGCGCCTAAGAGACCTTCAGGAGTTCTTCGCCAAGTTCCAATACCTGCATCGATTCCTCGAGATGCAGGGAGAGGAGAGGATCGGAGGTACTACAGCGCCCTCCAAAATGAGCGTTGGCATCCGATTCGAGGGAGTGAGCTTCACCTATCCTGGGAGCAACGCTCCCGCCCTCCGCAGTATCGACACCCACATTCGCCCGAACGAGCGCATTGCTTTGGTCGGGGAGAACGGTGCGGGCAAGAGCACGCTAACCAAACTCCTGCTCGGTCTGTATACGCCAACAGACGGCAGAATCACCGTGGACGGAGCCGACCTGCTGGACATGTCCCCGGAGTCGTGGAGAAAAAGGGTCGCGGCGGTCTTTCAGGCCCCCACGCGATATGCGCTTACAGTTCAGGAAAACATAGGGTTCGGAAGAATAGAGGAGCTTTCGGACTTAGACGCTGTCAAAGCCGCAGCTCAGGCGAGTTCCGCCAGGTCCGTAGTCGAAGAGCTACCCAATCAGTACCAGACGATCTTGGGCAAGGAGTTTGAGGACGGCCATGATCTCTCCGTCGGCGAGTGGCAAAAGCTGGCGATCGCAAGGCTGCATCTGCGCGGTGCCGACGTTTTGGTTCTGGACGAACCGACGTCGGCGCTCGACGCCCTCGCAGAGTTAGAGGTGTACAAGCAATTCCTGACCCTGTCGGAAGGAAAGACGGTCGTCCTAGTTTCTCATCGGCTCGGGTCGGCTCGACTTACCGACCGGATACTCTTCTTGAGCAACGGTAGCATTGTCGAGGATGGGACACATGCCGAACTCGTCGCTGCGGGAGGCCTGTATGCACAGCTCTACGAGATGCAAGCCGAGTGGTACCGTTGAGCTATTCCTCGCGTCCGGAACCTGGCTTAGACGGCCGCGATTCTGTGCTCGCTCGATGGCGACTATTGCCCGCGGTCATCCGGCTAATGTGGTCGCTCGGTCCTGGCGACGTAGCTTTCATCGGGTTCTTTATGATCGTCTCCGGAGCAACACCGATCATCACGGTCGCTGTGCTCCGGCTGGTTGTGGACAGTTCCGTGGAGGTCGCCGGCGGCCGGGCGCCTGCTGCTCAGGCCGTGCAGTGGGTGGTATTGCTCATGCTGGTTGGCCTTGTGCACCAGGTACTGTCCCTAGTGAACCTGGACCTCGGTCAGTACCGTCACGAGCGGCTCAGGGCTCGGGCTCAGGAGGCCCTGATCTCCAAGTCCAGCCGCCTCTCACTGACGGACTTCGAGGAAGCCCAGCTTTTCGACAGGCTGCACCGAGCCCAGGACGGTGTCGCCAACCGGCTCAGTATCACCATGAAAGGTATCTTTTCTCTCCCGTCCCAGCTAGTCACCGTGGTCGGACTACTTGTATACCTTGGCGCAGCGAACGTTCTACTGCCTCTCCCTCTGGTTGTAGGACTCATACCATTCTACGTTGTGACGTCACGGTACAACCAGCGGTTGTATCTGCTCCGCCGGCGCCAAACTGCTTCCCAACGGCGGCTCGATTACCTGGGGGAGCTGCTGAGCGGAAGAGATGCAGCGGCGGAAGTGAGACTGTTCGGGCTCGGAGATTACCTGCTCAACAAAAGGCAGCGTCTGTTCCGAGACAACCGGGACGAACGGCTGAAACTGGGCCGTAAGCAATCGCTGGCGGCGATCCGCTCGTCGATGGGAGACCAGATCAGCTACGGAATAGTGATCGTTGGTATCGTGGCGCTGATTGCGGGCGGCCAACTATCGGTGGGATATTTTGCCGCCCTGCTTGCGGCTTCTGAGCGGTTCCGCGACGGGGTCATGTACCTTTTGTCTGGCGTGCGAGCCGTAGACGGTGATCTGCGTTACCTTGGGGACCTGCTCGATTACCTAGACCTGAAAGAGGAAGGTTCCGACTGGGGCCCACCTACAGTGGGTTCGACTCCGCAGACGACCCAGTCCGTTTTGTCAGGGCCTCAAACGACTCGTTTCGAGGAGGTATCGTTCACCTACCCCGGCGCCTCCGCGCCGGCGGTGCGGGGAGTCAACTTTGCTCTCGCTCCTGGGGAACGCCTAGTAGACCGAAATCTTTGAAATGAGGGGTAGCCGAGATTGGCGTGCTACGACGACAGGGCGGGTTTCAAACCCGCCCCTACCAAGCCGTAACCTCAGAACCCTTCAATACTAGGATGTTGGACCACTAGCCCTCGTGGGGGAAAACGGCGCTGGGAAGAGCACCGTAGCCAAGCTCCTTCTTGGGCTGTACCGTCCGACGGAAGGCCGGATATTGGCCAACGGCGTCAGCCTTGCCGATATTGAGCCTTCCGAGTGGCGGAAGCACGCCGCCGCGGTATTCCAGGACTACGTCAAATACGAGGTCACTGCAAGAGAAAACATAGCCTTTGGCGATCTCTCGAAACTCAAGGATACAAGTGCCATTGAGGTGACAGCGGCCAGGAGTGGAGCAGACGGAGTGATAGACGCCTTGTCCGCTGAATACGAAACTGTGCTCGGAAGAACGTTCGACGAAGCCGGACAGGACCTTTCTCAGGGCCAGTGGCAAAAGCTCGCCATCGCACGTGCATATTTGCGAGACGCTCTCGTGCTCGTTCTGGACGAGCCTACCGCCGCTCTGGACGCCAAGGCCGAAGTCGACGTCTATCGCCAGTTTCGCGATATGTCAACAGGAAAGTCTGTGCTGTTGATCTCCCACCGACTCGGCTCGGCGCGGCTGGCTGACCGAATCGTGTTCCTCGACAAAGGCCGGGTAGTCGAGGAAGGCACACACGCCGAGCTTATCGCGCTGGACGGTCATTACGCTCGAATGTATACCGTCCAGGCGGGATGGTACTCGCAAGGACAAATCGAACATGATCGTAGTTGACGTCGAAGGCGTGGTCCAGCGGAATGGGCGCTACTTGATGATTGTGCGCGGCCCAGACGAAAGTCACGCTCCAGGAGCACTGAGCTTCCCAGGCGGCAAGGTCGAGCTAACAGACGAGCCCGAGAACGTCTTGGAATCGGCGCTGCACCGCGAGATCCGTGAGGAGACCGGCGTGGAGGTCGACGATGAGATGCTCTATATCCACAGCGGTATGTTCGACATGGACGATGGCCGAAAGGCCCTCGCCGTCTTCTTTCTATGTCGCTACAAATCTGGCGACCCGCGCGCCGATAGCAACGAGGTCGAGTCGGTGCGCTGGATGACTCCTGACAAGGTCCGCCGGGACGACCGCAGCCGCCCCTGGCTGAAGGACTTCACTCAGGTCGTCGAAGCGGCCCGGCGATCTCGGGACGAAGCGAGGCGACGATGACAGACACGCTGCGAATCCACGACGTGACCCTGAGAGGCGACCATGTCGTTTTGCGCCCGACGACCGAAGACGATTGGTCACTGATCGACCGATGGTGGAACGACCCTGACATCGCCTACTACGCCGACGACAACGAGGGCGACTACAGCCTAGAGAGGCTACAGCGCATCATGCGGACGATCTCGCAGAAGGCCCACTGCTTCGTCATCGAGCACCGCGGCAAGCCCGTCGGCGAATGCTGGCTCCAGGAGCTGAACCTCCCAAGGCTCCTGGAGCGGTATCCAGACCAGGATGTCCGACGCATCGACATCGAGATCGTCAAGGAGCTCTGGGGTAAGGGCTTGGGGAGCGAGGCCATCAAACTGTTGGTGGACTTAGGATTTAGCCGCGACGGCGCCGACGCCATCTTCGGCTGTGAAATAGCCGACTACAACCCGCGCAGCCTCGCGGCGTTCCGGAAGGCGGGCTTCGTACCCCACGGGACAGTCCCCCAGAAGTCGGGCGGCCACGGGCACGACTTTTTCATCACCCGTGAGGGTTGGAGCGAAACACAGCATGGTCGGTGAAAAGGTGACAATACGTAAGGCCGTCGCAGCGGATGGTAGAGCCATTGCGAGAGTCCACGTGGAAAGCACGCTCAGCACTTATCGCGGCATCATGCCGGACGACTACCTGGATAGCATCGACGTTAAAGAACGAGAGAACCGCTGGCGCGACATACTAGCCGACTCCGATGACGCTAGGTTCACATATGTCTGCGAAGAGCGTGGTCAGATTGTAGGCTTTGCGGCCGGCGGGCCTGAGCGCATCGGCGACTCCGCTCATGATGGAGAGCTGTACGCCATCTACTTGTTGGAGAACCATCAGCGCAAGGGAATCGGTCGCCGCCTAACGGCGGCCATAGCTCAGCGGCTGCTGGAGGCCGGAATGCAGTCGATGCTCATATGGGTGCTGGCCGACAACGCCCCTGCCCGCCGATTCTACGAGGCGCTTGACGGAGAAAACGTCCGCGAGCAAGAGATCACGATAGGCGGAGCCAACCTGATCGAGGTGGCGTACGGCTGGAAGGACATCCGCGAGCTGGCCAAGACGACGTAAAACGAAGGATTCCGATAGCGTCTATCAAGAAGGAGCTAACCCCGAATGATCTACCACATCGCTGAGGCTAAGGACTGGGACGCACCCGGGCAGCATGACTACTACGTCCCGGAGCGATACGCCGGGGAAGGCTTCGTGCACTGCTCAGAGGTCCGGCAGCTCGAAGGTGTCGCCAACCGCCACTTCCGGAACCGGCGAGACCTGCTGCTGCTCGAGATCGACCCTACCGTGCTCGAAGCGAAAACGGTCTACGAGAACCTCGACGGCAAGGGCGACAAGTTCCCCCACATCTATGGCAACATCGACAAGGTCGCGGTCCTGCACTCAGTCCCGGTCCAGTGCAACGACGACGGGTCCTTCGCCGGAGTATTCGAACGAGCCATCGAGTCTAGATAGCAGAGGACGCCACGTGCCGCATGATGCAGACGGTATGTCGGCGTACGGATTTCTTTGGAAAGGAGGCGGTCTTTGAAGCAACAAGGCCCTAGACATTCTGCTCTCGCCTGACAGGGGGCGACGCCGACGCCAGTGAGGCTGAGTGTACACATACCGGTGGAAGGTGCGTTTTAGTGCCTTACAGTGGCCGTCACAAATCCACAAAAGCGGCCGAGGTTCGGATTCAGGGATGGAATATGCCCTGATGAAGCAGGAACTGGAAGTAGTCGCCGACCCAAAAGGAACGGTGGCGAATCTGTCACTACCTGAGCCAAGCCTGGGAACATAGGAAGAGGAAACGGAACCCTGACTCCTCGATCTGAAATCCAGATCAGGAGTTCAGGGCGTGAGCAGAAGAAGGGAGAACACCGGATTCAGATGCGAGAACTGTAATGCGGACGTGTTGCGGCTGACCAACGGCAGCTATCGAAACCATTGCCCTTACTGCCTGTTCTCACAAGCACGTGGACGAGGTACCCGGGGACAGAGTTAGCAGTTGCGGAGGGCTCATGGCGCCGATTGGGCTGCGGAACAGGAGCGGGAAGGGGCTCCAGATACTTCATAAATGCCGTAGCTGTAGAACCGAGCGGCTGAACAAAGTCGCCGTAGGCACCGTGCAACCTGACGATATCGAGCAGCTGCTGAGACTGCATGGAACGTGATCGAGTAGTTGACGGCGTTGGGAGTCGAGGGTCTGGAGTGGAGGACGTGTACGTCATGAAGCGAGAAACGGCACCTGGGAGCTACTTTGGCCAGCACGCGAGGGACTACGACCGGCTGCAGCCCCTTAGGATCGAGATGTACGAGCTCTACCACGATCTGGCCCTCGACTTCGTGCCGTTCGATAACAACGCGGAATTCCGAATGCTCGATCTGGGGTGCGGTACCGGAACGTTCCTCAACGCCATTCTCGAACGGTACCCGAAGGCGCAGTGCGTCGCGCTCGACTACTCGCCGGAAATGCTAGATGTTGCGCGACAGAAGACCGCCGCTCACGCCGAGCGCGTGGCGCTGCACCAAAGAGACCTGAACCGTGGCCTGCCCGAGGGACTGGGCTCGTTCGAGCTGGTCTCCGCGTTCTCGGCGTTGCACCACCTCACTGACGAGAACAAGCTGAGACTGCTCGGGCAGATCTGCGACGTTCTTGTTCCCGGCGGATGGCTCTTCCTCATCGACGCGATGTCGGTCCACTTCAACGATGATGTCTTCAGTCTGGGCAGAGCTAGATCTCGACGGCGGCTCGAAGAGCGATTCGCCCAGGCCGGCATCGACATCCACGAACTCGACACCCTTGAGGAGGAAAAGCGTATGCTGGGCGACGATGCACCCGACAGGGACCGCATCGCGCCGCTGTCAGCTCACCTCGACTGGCTCAGTCAGGCGGGCTTCCGGTCGGTCGACCACGTCTGGCACTTCTGGATGGAGCACTTCATAATCGCGCGGAAATGACAAGCGAATAGGTAGCAGGATATCAATGCTAATCGGGTTCATCGGAGACGTTCACGGCCGTGTCTTCCACGCTTTGGCGTTGGCGGCCACCTGGCAGGCCGAGACAGGCAGGCGGTTCGACCATCTCGTCCAACTCGGAGACATGGCCGCCTTTCCTGATCTTGAGAAAGCGGACGCCGCCACCAAGAGACACGTCGCACTCGATCCGGCGGACGCAGATTTCAGCCGCCTGCTCAAGGCAAAGGGCAAGCGCGCACAGAGACTCGCCAGGGTGCGCAGCGAGCTTCTTCCACCTATCCACTTCGTGAGGGGCAACCATGAGGCCTTCGACTGGCTAGACGGGCTGTCCATCGACCGCACCACGCAAACCGCCGCGACAGACCCGTTCGATCTCTTTAGGTTCGTACCGGACGGCACCGTGCTCCAGTTCAGTGACACGAAGCTGGCGTTCCTCGGCGGTGTCGAAGGACATTCCGATGCCAGGGCGATCGATGACGGGGCATACCGGACTTTGTTGGACTTGGGACACGGAGCGTTCGACCTGCTCGTGACTCACGACCCGCCTTACGGCATAGGCGTCGGATATCGAGGCCAGACCCAGGGATCCGGACTGGTCACGAAGCTCGTCGAAACGGTCCAGCCGGCTTTCCACGTCGCCGGCCACGTGCACCACTTGAGCGGTCCGAGGAGGTACGGCCAGACAACATCATGGACTCTATCCGGCCTGGTGGCGTCGTCCAGGTGGTACCCGGACCTGAATGGGTTCGAGCCGGGTTGTCTTGCAGTGCTTGATACCGATACAAAATCTCTGCGCCCGATAGCAGACGAATGGATGGCCCACTTCGATACGAAGTCTTTCGACTTCGACTCGTGGTTCGACGAATTCATCATGGAGCATGAATGACAAGGATCTCCCCGACTCAGCCCAGCAGTGAGCTTGAGGATCGGGTTCGGCGAATCCTCGCCCCTGCCTCTCCGGTGAGGTGGCAGGCGGTCGAACGCGGCTACACGTCCGCCGAGCGCTGGGTCGTAGGCTTCGACGACGGAACGTCCGCTTTCGTCAAGGCCGCCTCCGACGACATGACGGCGGAGCGGCTGCGAGCAGAGCCCCTCGTCTACTCCCAGGTCGAGGGCGATTATCTGCCACAGATGCTGGCCTGGGACGACGACGGTTGCAAGCCGGTTCTTGTGCTTGAGGACCTCAGTCAGGCCGCGTGGCCGCCGCCGTGGACTGCGTCGGGCGTCGAAAGAGTCCAGAGAATGCTCGCAAAGGTTCGCGCCGCGCGTATACCGCGCGGAATACCCCGACTTGATAAATGGCGATGGGATTCGTGGACACAGGTCGCCAAAGACCCCACTCCTTTCCTGTCGCTCGGGCTTTGCTCGGCGGACTGGCTGCAAGAGGCCCTCCCTCCCCTCCTTACCGCCGAGCGCGATACCCCCGTGGAGGGTGATGACTTGGTGCACCTCGATGTGCGGAGTGACAACCTCTGCTTCGATGGCGAGAGGGTACTGCTCGTCGACTGGGACCTCGCGTGTCGCGGCAACGGTCTACTGGACGAGGCGTTCTGGCTGCCAAGCCTCCACTCCGAGGGTGGGCCCCTGCCGGAGGATGTCTCACGAGACTGCTCAGCATTCGCCGCCCTGATCAGCGGGTTCTTCGCGGCCCGCGCCGGGTTGCCGCCGATCGAGACTGCGCCGTTGGTACGCCAAGTGCAACTCACTCAACTACGGTCCGCGCTGCCGTGGGCCGTCCGTGTCCTAGGGCTGCCGCCGTTGGACCTCCTACGATAAGGTGGACGCGAACATGGCTAACGCCGAAGCACTACTCGAACAACGTCGCCGTATCGCCCATCGCGTCGACGCCGCGATCGGCGGGCACCCCGACGTCACGGTCGTCTACGTTCTCGGCTCCGTAGCCCAACAAAACGTAGACGAGCGCTCCGATGTCGACATATCTGTGGTGTGCCGGACCGAGGTGTTGCCGGTGCCCGTTCGCGAGGAGGCGCTGTCTCCGGTCGGTGCCGATTGGCGGTTCGGTGTACCAAACTCCGACGACCCGTTGTGGGCCGATAATGCGATGTCCGGAGTGGGGGACGAAGGTGTGGTCGACGGCGTCCGCGTCGAAATCATGTACCAGACGGCGCCAGATGTGTCGCAGGTGATCGACGAGGTTGTCAGTCACGGGGCCATCACGACCAAGAGTGTGCCCGATCGGCCATATACGATGATCGGGATGCTCAGGCGGGCCTGGGTACTCAGAGACGAAGACGGTGTGTTCTCCGGTTGGTTGGAACGGACTGAGACCTACCCGAGGCTACTCAAGCACAACATTCTCGGTCACTTCGCTCCTATCCTGCGAGAAAACACCGAGTCCCTGGTAGAGTCTGCGGAGCGTCGCTTCGGCCCAAGCGTCTACATCTTTTTTCTGATGCGTGCTCGAGACGCCCTCGACAGTGTGCTGTACGCGATAAATGACACCTATGACCCGGCCGAGAAGCGAGCGGAGCGGACAGTACTACCCACGCTGTCAAACGTACCGAAGGACTTCCTCCAGCGATATCGCTACGTGCTCGAAGGTCCTTTCGACGACGCGGGCGCCCTGGAACGGGCGCGGGTGTTCAGCGAGCTGTCCGCCGAGGTGCTTGAACTCGCCGAGGCTACAGTTGCCTTCAAGTGAGCAATTCGAATCGACATGCGCGAATTCGCGCTGGTCTGAATACCGGTGGCGGGAGCGCGAGGGAGTCGAACCCACCGCCCCGACCGAAGGGCCGGGGCCAACGGATTTGAAGTCTCTCAGAAGGTACCATGAAGGACTACAGGAGACCACCCCAGCTAGGAATCAAGGGAAGTAGTGGGCGTAGATACCACGAGCTTTCATGTGGGGCGTGACAACGTTGTGACAAAATGCGGGACTGCCCGATCATGTCCTTGGGAAATGCCGGTACCGCTGCCTCCGCCGCCTACGAAGCCATCGCGAAGGCAAACAACAAGACCAAGGCGCAAGTGGCTCTCAACTGGTGCATCTCGAGGGACGGAGTCGTCGTGATTCCAAAGTCCGATTCGGTCGAGCGTACCGACGAGAATTGTGGGGCTTCAGGATGGCGACTCACCGCGGATCAGATGAGAATGCTCGACGACGCTAGCACCAACGGATGATTCCGAAGGAGCCTTTGCTCTTCATCATCGGGTTAAGGCGCTGCACGCGTCTAAAAAGGGGTTGGAGCGGGAGACCCACTCCGTATTCAGGCCGCTATCATAGTTGAATAAGTCGTGTTCCGTATCACACATACCACTTTCGCTACCACATAGGGTGTCGCCACCCCCTCAGTACGTCAGTGCAGGCCAGCGCAAGGTCCCCCGCCTGCACCCCAGGGCCTGACGGCCACCTCTACGGCCTCCTCTGTGACGCTGACGTGGGAGGCGCCGGACGCCCTCACCGTCGCAGGCTATACAATACTGAGGAAGGTGCTCGGGGAGGCCGAGACGTCGGTCCACGTCGAGGACACCGGGAGCGTTGAGGCGAGGTACGTGGACAGTGTGGCCGTTGAGGCGGGCACGACCTACGTCTACCGTGTGATGGCGATCGGTGCTGGGGGAGCGGGCGCTCAGTCGGACCCCGTGGAGATCGCGACGGGCGATGCAGTGAAGGAAACCACTTCGTGGAGATGAGCGTTAGTAGTTATGTAGGCTGTCTGGCGGAGCCGCCAGGCTGTGTGGAGGCGTCAGATGCGAGAGCGCATGGTTGAGTTGGCTCGGAGGCGGTGGGTGGCGTGGTCTGTCCTAGGTCTGGCGGCCGCGCTGGGCGTAGGGTTGATCGCCGCCGCCGCGAATTCGGAGCCCAAGACGGTCCACGACTGCTTCGGTGGCGCGCTGTCCCAGGACCCGGTCCACTGCGCGGTGCTCCAGGGGGCCCACAACGAGGGGATCGTAGAGGTGGACGCCGTCTACAGGGCGGGCACCTCGCTCTATCTCTACCTGAGGCAGGCCGAGCGAGTGTCGGACGAGGTGTACGACTACATCAGGGAGAAGGCGCGACAGGAGGTCGAGAGAGGCGGCGGCCGCGCGTGCAGGTACGGCATCGATGGCTGTGATGCCGGAATCCTGAGAGAAGGCCTTCTGCCGTTGTCGGAGGTATATGACAAGATCGAGCTGCGTCCTGGGGGTGCCAGGGCCAGGCGCACCCATCGCGGCTGGGCGTCGTACCGGGAGCTTTGGCCGTCGCGGAGCATCGTACCGTACGTGGATGAAGGCGGGACGACGGTGCCCGGCAGCTTCGACGTGTCGGACGTCGACAGGACAAGATTCCCAGAGCTCAAGTCCCTGTCGAGGCTCAACACTGGCAGTACGAACTGCGACGCGTGGAGGAGGTACCCGGGCCTCGGCATTGCGGGTTGGAATTCGGGGGGGGGTAAGGCATACGTTCAGGTGAAGGCGCCGCCCGGCCAGGAGGCAAAGGCTACAGCTGCCAAGGAGGCAGTGCTTCGTAAGAATTCGAGGCTCAACGAAGACACCGTGGTGATCATCCCTGTGAAGTACGACTACGAGGAGCTTTGGCGTTGGTCGGTGGTCCTCGACCGTTTCGCCTACGCCCCGGGCAACACGATCGGCATACGATGGTCGAAGGTGGGAGAGAATTGGGAGGCATACGCTGGTGGTGGGGAGGCAGTCTACCCTCTGCCGGAGGTGCCGGAGGCGGTGCGACGCCCCGAGCTGGGGGTACGCAGCCCGGCGGACGAGCGTACGACGATCCACGTATCGACGTATGATCTGGAGCGTACGGTGAAGGCTCTGCCGGTGCTCCTGCCCCAGCTGGGCATACCGGTAGACGCCGTGGGAGTGGTCGTTCAACACAAACCGTCTCCCTTCTACATTATTATCCCTGGCGCGGCCAGCCATACTGAGCCCGCCCAGGGCGAGGAAGCTGCTGTCACGGATACGGCAGCACCCAAGGCGGACGGAACAGCTGCGGCCACTGAGAGCGCGTCGGAGGGCGGCAACGGGACCACTCCAGATGTGAGCAGCCCTGCTGAGGCTGTTCAGAGTGAGGTGGATGCAGGCAACACCACCGAGAGCGGCTCGAACGCAGCGGCCACAGAGAGCGCCTCGGAGGTTAGCGATGAGACCGCGCCACTCCCGGCGCAGGGAGCAGAGTCGCTGGTGAGCGAACGGGGAGACTCTCCCTGGCTCTTGGTGAGCGTCGCTCTGGCTGGTGCGCTGTGCGTGGTGGCCTTCGTCGGTGTTCGCCTCGCTAGGCGGCGTGTCTGAGTCATGGTCGAGATAGCTCGGAGGCGGTGGGTGGTGTGGTCTGTCCTAGGTCTGGCGGCCGCGCTGGGCGTAGGGTTGATCGCCGCCGCCGCGAATTCGGAGCCCAAGACGGTCCACGACTGCTTCGGTGGCGCGCTGTCCCAGGACCCGGTCCACTGCGCGGTGCTCCAGGGGGCCCACAACGAGGGGATCATAGAGGTCGATGCCGTCTACAGGGCGGGCACCTCGCTCTATCTCTACCTGGCGCAGGCCGAGCGAGCGTCGGACGAGGTGTACGACTACATCAAGAGCAAGGCGCGACAGGAGGTCGAGAGAGGCGGCGGCCGCGCGTGCAGGTACGGCATCGATGGCTGTGATGTCGGAATCCTGAGAGAAGGCCTTCTGCCGGTGTCGAAGGTCTATGGCGACATCGAGTTGCGTCCTGGGGGTGCCAGGGCCAGGCGCACCCATCGCGGCTGGGCGTCGTACCGTGAGCTTTGGCCGTCGCGGAGCATCGTACCGTACGTGGATGAAGGCGGGACGACGGTGCCCGGCAGCTTCGACGTGTCGGACGTCGATAGGACAAGATTCCCAGAGCTCAAGTGCAACTGGGAGCTCAGGACCGACGATGGAAACTGCGGTATGTGGAAGAGGCACCCGGGCCTCGGCATTGTTGGTTGGAACCGGGGTGGCAACGTGGCGTACTATCAGGTGAAGGCGCCGCCCGGCCAGGAGGCGAACGTCAAAAGTGCTAGGGAGGAGTTGATTCGCCGTTACGACTACGATGGCGGTTCCCGGTTGGTGATAATCCCTGTGAAGTACGACTACGAGGAGCTTTGGCGTTGGTCGGTGGTCCTCGACCGTTTCGCCTACGCCCCGGGCAACACGATCGGCATACGATGGTCGAGGATGGGAGAGACTCACGATTCGTACGGACACGGTGGGGAGGCGGTCTACCCTCTGCCGGAGCTGCCTAAGGCGGTGCGACGCTCTGAGCTGGGGGGGGGTACGCAGCCCGGCGGACGAGCGTACGACGATCCACGTGATGACGTATGACTTGGAGCGAACGGTGAAGGCTCTGCCGGTGCTCCTGCCCCAGCTGGGGATCCCCGTCGACGCCGTGGGGGTCGTCATTGAGTACAGACCGGGGCCCTTAGGCCCACTCATTGTTGACGTTCCCATCCTTACTGAGCCCGCCCAGGGCGAGGAAGCTGCTGTCACGGATACGGCAGCCCCCAAGACGGACGGAACAGCTGCGGCCACCGACAGCGCGTCGGAGGGGCGGCAACGGGACCACTCCAGATGTGAGCAGCCCTGCTGAGGCTGTTCAGAGTGAGGTGGATGCAGGCGACACCACCGAGAGCGGCTCGAACGCAGCGGCCACAGAGAGCGCCTCGGAGGTTAGCGATGAGACCGCGCCAGTCCCGGCGCAGGGAGCAGAGCCGCCGGTGAGCGAACGGGGAGACTCTCCCTGGCTCCTGGTGAGCGTCGCTCTGGCTGGTGCGCTGTGCGTGGTGGTCTTCGTCGGTGTTCGCCTCGCTAGGCGGCGTGTCTGAGTCATGGTCGAGATAGCTCGGAGGCGGTGGGTGGTGTGGTCTGTGGTGATGCGCAACATCGACGGCACTCACATCCTGCCCCGGCGGTCGCGTGGAGGAGGGCGAGACCTTTGAGGAGACGCTGCAGCGCGAACTCCTGGAGGAAGCCGGCCTGGAGGTAGGGGTGATGGATCAGATCGGTCTGGTCCACCTCCGGCACACTACGCCGAAGCCCAAGAACTACCCGTTCATATATCCTGACTTTCTCTGGCCCGTATTCGTCGCATCTGTCCTGGCGGATAAGCCAGACGCCAAGGTGGACGATGGCTACGAGATCTCGTCACAGCTCTTGCCTCTCCAAGAGGTTCGTGCACTGGGGCTTGAGGACCACGACCTGGCGTTCCTGGAAGCAGCCGTCGCCGCCCGGGAAAGAACATCTACAAGGGTGTCTGGAGTCCCTGGTCGTACCCCGAGGTCACAACCCCCACGAGCTAGAATCGGACGCTCCTTCCTGGTGAATACCGCTTAATTTGTCCGGGGCTCTCCCTGCCTTCTCCGCTCCCCGGCGGCGCCTCCCGCTGAAGCCGGGTTCGTAATTCTCATCAAGGGGTTCGAGCCCTCGTCGGTGCGGCAAAAGGATATCCTTTTGCCGCAGGCAGATTCCGACGAGATTCCGTAGCTGAACTGCCCCGGTTTTCTGCACCCCCCTTTTGCCGCGGTGGAGTAAAATATCACGTTGACGGTTGCTGAACCGGCCGTCTTGGGCTCCGAATTCGCGGCGGCGGCGATCAACCCTACGCCCAGCGCGGCCGCCAGACCTAGGACAGACCACGCCACCCACCGCCTCCGAGCCAACTCAACCATGCGCTCTCGCATCTGACGCCTCCACACAGCCTGGCGGCTCCGCCAGACAGCCTACATAACTACTAACGCTCATCTCCACGAAGTGGTTTCCTTCACTGCATCGCCCGTCGCGATCTCCACGGGGTCCGACTGAGCGCCCGCTCCCCCAGCACCGATCGCCATCACACGGTAGACGTAGGTCGTGCCCGCCTCAACGGCCACACTGTCCACGTACCTCGCCTCAACGCTCCCAGTGTCCTCGACGTGGACCGACATCTCGGCCTCCCCGAGCACCTTCCTCAGTATTGTATAGCCTGCGACGGTGAGGGCGTCCGGCGCCTTCCACGTCAGCGTCACAGAGGAGGCCGTAGAGGTGGCCGTCAGGCCCTGGGGTGCAGGCGGAGCACCCCCGGTGTGCGGGGTGCTCGTTGCGCTCTCGTCATATGTCGTCCACCAGGTCCCCGGGCAGGGGCCGCCGAATATGCCCACCGAGCCGACGGGCTCCGACCAGAAGCCCCACCTGCCGCCGTAGCTGCTCGCGTTCCCCTTCGCCCGCACCCTGAAGTCATAGAACCCGCAGGACAAAGTCGTCGAGGTGTTCGTCGTGGTCACGTCGGGCAGCTCTGTCCAGTCGGTGCCGCCGAGCTTGTAGCCTGCCCTGTAGGTGGTGGCGCTTCCAACGGAGTCCCAGCTGATCTCGGCGACGCCGTCTGTCGAATCAGGTACGCTGAGGTTCTCCGGCGCTGGAGGCACCGTCAGCGCCGTGCCTCCGTCGGAGCCGTAGCCGCCGCAGTAGGAGTCCGTGGGCGTAGCCGCGTCCGACGAGTCGACGTACGGGCAGAGCCTCACCCTGACGGTGAACACTCCGTTGCGCTGGTCGAACGGTATGCTCGCGGGGAACGGTCCGGCCGAGAGACTGAAGCTGACCGTCCGGAAAGATGAGTCGTCGCCGGCACCCCTCGAGACCTCCCGGCTGTAGACGTCGCCGTTGCCGTCCTCCACCTGCGCGCCGTTCCGGTACAGCACGGCCTTGTAGGTCAGCCCTCTACCCTGGCTCAGGTCCCTCTTGTCGAACGTGGCCATGATCGCCGAGCCGTCGTCGGCCAACACCAGCGTCTCCTCGTCTAGGTCCAGCACCGGCACGGGCCTGAGCCACTCCGGCAGCCAGTCGAAGCCCCGCATCAGCGACTCGGCGTAGACCCTCTCTATCGGGATGAACGCCCCAATACTATTACCTCGGTGTCCGTATATGACCCCCACCAGCAGCACCTCTCTGTCCGAGGCCGTGCTGAATGGGTTCTTCTCCACGAACACGGGAGCGCCGCTGTCGCCTCCATCGACCGTGAAAACGGCCCTGACGAGACACTCGACGTAGTAGGCGACAATCGTGTTGGCCGGGGGGTCCGCATACGCCTCGTGCTCATCGATGCCGACCCTGTTCCCTGGGCAGATGGGATCGTTCCCACCATCTTCGCTGAAGTCCTTGACCTCGCCGTACGTCCATCCGGTGGTCCTGCCCACCTTGTGCACCGTGTCGCCCTCGTCGGGGGGCCTGGCGCCCACGATCTCGAAGGTATTGGTGGCGTGCTCGGCGAAGTACTGGATGACGGGATTGTCGACGTCGTTACTCTCGTTCTCTTCTGCCGGCCTGAAGATGCGGCTGCCGGTCGGAGGGCTTGCTCCGGAGGCGTATGCATGGTCTCCGCGGCGGCAGTTGTTGAGGGTCTCCATGCCGCCCTTGCCGAGTATCCGGCACGTCGTGCTTGAAGGCACCATCTGCGCCGTCCCCAGCGGCACGTTGGCCGGCTCGCCAACCAGGGGATACGAGCCCTGCTCCCACGTCTGACCCGGATCCGTGCAGTGTCCCGTGGTCGACATCGCCGCCGACCCTGCACCCGTTCCGCCTCTCGTCCTCAGCCTCAGGGGGAAGCTCAGCGTGCACAGGCCTATTGCCCCGGGCCTCCTCACTATCATCTGCAGCCCTCCCGTAGTGCTGGTCTGGGGGTGCCACAGCGTGTTGGATACGGCGAACGGCCAGCGGTAGTCGTCATCGGGGTCGGGGAGCCTCACCTCGTGAAGCGTCTCATCGTCTACGACGACCCTGATCCTGAATGAGAACTCGTCCGCCGTCGTCTGGGACGTCCCGGCGCTCAGCGCCATGCCCAGGCAGACGCTCCCGACGTCAACCGCTCTGCTGCCTCCCGCCCCGATCAGGCTCCCGCCGGCAGAGCCCCGCAGCGAGTCGAACGAGTGGGTCCATGTTGCGTGGTAATTCGACCGCTTTGGATCGCAGCTCACTCTTATCTCGCTCTTGTCGTCGTCGGAGCCTTGCGAGGCGCTGTTGCGTATCGTCATCGACAGCTCCACAGTCCCGGTCGTGGGGGTCGACACCCACGCCGGCACTGTTGCCGTGGGCTCGCTGACGATCGCGAGGTCGGGCTTCGACACGGTCACGTCGAGGGTGGCGGTCGAGCCATGAGGGAAGGTCACCACGACGGTGCGCCTTCCCTGGATCGGAAGGCTGCCGCCCTCGACCCAGACGAACTGGCCGCCTCCGATGTTGGCAAAGCCCGGAAGCGCCAGGGGGGTGGTGCTAGGTTCGAGACTCGCCGCTCCCACCGCGGTCCCGCTGGCCGTGGTGATCCCGACGACGTAGGCGCGGTTCGCGTCCAGACCGGTCAGGTCGAAGCGCAGCGTGCTCGTGGCCACGCTCGCCACATCGACGGTCGACGTCTGGGATCCGTTGTCGCCTATCGCCGGCACCACGATCGGGCTGGCGATCGTCCCCGTGGCCGTCCTCTTGCCCGGCTGCGTGTCGATCGCCACGTCCGCGGTGCTAATGACCGAGGAGAGTCTCACCACGACCGTCTCGTGCGCCTCGTGCGTCCCATCGGCTACGGTTTCGAACGGTATGGTCACGCTGGTGGCGTTGGCGGGGATCGTCACGCAGTGCGTCGTCCCCGGCTGCGTGCAGCTGTGGCTCGACGCATATTGGTAGTCGGAATTGAATGTGGCCGTTCCTCCGGCGACCGAGTAGGTCGCCACGACGTCACTGGCCGTCGCAGCCTCGACGGAGACGGTGAAGCTCATGTCCTCACCCTCCGTGACAGCGTCGGCGGGGCCGGTGATCGATACCTCGTTGACGTCCTCGACCACGATGTTGACGTCGGCCGTGCCCGTGCGGCCGGTGCTGTCTTCCGCCGTCACCCTCAGGCTGTAGGCATCCTTCGTCTCGTGATCGAAAGTGCTCCCGATCCATATATTGGTGCCACCCACCAACCTCGGCCAGAGGTAGAACTCGGTGGTTGTTTCCATGACGCCAGACTCGATATCGTAGAGCCTGTAGAGCACACTGCCGCCTTCAGGGTCGCTCGCAGATACGTTGCCGACAACACCGCTCACCTTGTCCTCGCGCATCGTGAAGGAGTAGGTCGAGCTGGTGAAGCTGGGCCATTCGTTGACGTCGATGACGTTGATGTCGACTGTGGCCGTGGCCGTGGCGCCGTTCCCGTCGCTCGCTGTCACCTCCAGACTGTAGTCGGTGGTCGATTCATAGTTGAGCGCGTCTGCAACGGTGATCGTGTCGCCGGACGATCCTAAGGAGAACTTGCCCTCACTGTTCCCCGCCGTGATCGAGTACGACACCGTGTCGCCGGTGTCCGGGTCGGTCGCAGACACCGTGACGACCTCATAGCCGATCGACTCGTCCTCAGGAACTTCTCGCGTATACGTTGCCTGATTGAACTCGGGCGGACTGTTGGGCTCTGGTGTGGGTGTAGGCGTGTATGTAGGCGTAGGTGTGGGTGTGGGTGTGGGTGTGGGCGTAGGTGTGGGTGTGGGTGTGGGCGTGGGTGTGGGTGTGGGTGTGGGTGTGGGTGTGGGTGTGGGAGTAGGCGTGGGCGTGGGCGTGGGCGTGGGCGTAGGCGTGTATGTAGGAGTAGGCGTGTATGTAGGCGTAGGAGTAGGCGTGTATGTAGGCGTGGGAGTAGGCGTGTCTGTAGGCGTGTCTGCTGGGGGTATAGGCGTGTCTGTAGGTGTAGGCGTGTATGTAGGTGTAGGCGTAGGCGTAGGCGTAGGCGTGTCTGTAGGTGTAGGCGTGGGTGTGGGCGCAGGAAACTCTACCGGACCTGCCGAGGCCCAAGAGCCGCTGTGCCAACTGCTGGATATGCGGCCCCAGGTCTATGCGAATCTCTCCGCTCATGCGGCTACCTCCGCCGCCTCGCGGATTCAGCCTGCTCCTCGACCCGTAACCGCATGAGTTCGCCGAACTCCAGCCCTAGCACCTCTTCGAGCCTCCGTAGCGTCTCTAGGCTGGGTTCGAGCTTGCCGGTCATGATGTTCGACATGTACGACACGCTCAAACCGGCCTTTCTCGCCAAGTAGGACTGGTCACGCTCCTCGCGCTCCAGCCACTCTCTGATCTTCTCTCTCCACATGGGTGCTGCCCCCCCTGCTGGCTCAGGCACAACTCACTAAGATGCTAGTCATAATATCAATATGATGATGGTGTTGTCAAGTCTATGATGTGATAGTTATCACCAACTTGGAGGTGCCGCCCCATTGAATATGTCCAAAGTGTCTGTACAGCGCGTCGAAACAGGCCAAAGGCTGAAGAAAGCACGGTTTGATGCGGGCTACACAGCGGAGATGTCCGCTGGCGAGATGGAGGTCAGTACCCAAACCGTTTTCAATTGGGAGTCAGGGCGTCAGTTCCCAGAACCGGCGAAGCTTGCTCAGCTGGCCACGACCTACGGGGTCTCTGTGGACTATCTATTGGGCCTTGCAGACGAGGAGCCGCAGCGCCCCGTAGCAAGAATGCTCCGTGAGCTCACCGAGCGATTTGAGATGCTAGAGTTGGTTGAGGTTCCGATTCTCGGTGTCGTTCCGGCCGGGGAGCCGATCATTCCTATCGGAGTGACGGGAGATTACATAGAGATTCCTGCATACCTGGTCGACGGGGTGGAGGAGCCGTTCGCCCTTCGGATCGCGGGAACCTCGCTTTCAGATATGGACATCCACGATGGGCAGATCGCCGTGGTTGACCCCGACGCGAAGCTCGTCGATGGGAAGGTCTACGTCGTGCAGATCGACGATGAAGTTACTGCCAAACGAGTCTATAGGGAGGATGAGGCACTGCGTCTCGAAGGCGCCTGCGGCGACATCGAGGTCAGTGACTCCACGCAAGTGAAGATCCTGGGCCGAGTCGTTGGTGCCGGGTCGTGGAGAGCGCTATAACCACGTGAGAGGCCGGATCACCCGATACGAGGGCAAGCGCGGCGTTAGCTGGGGTTATATTGTCGATGTCGGCCGGGACCCTAGTAGACCGAAATCTTTGAAATGAGGGGTAGCCGAGATTGGCGTGCTACGACGACAGGGCGGGTTTCAAACCCGCCCCTACCAAGCCGTAACCTCAGAACCCTTCAATACTAGGATGTTGGACCACTAGCACTGGCAAGCGGATCCAGCGTAACCGGCTCGGCTTCCGCACCCGCCGCCTAGCTGAGCGCGAGCTAGCTGAGGTCATCCAGGAAGTGGAGGAGGGGACCTACGCGAAATCTACCCGAATGTTGGTGGCCGAATATCTCCGCTACTGGCTGGAGGTCTACGCCGATCGCTCTGTTGCACCGTCCACAGCCCGACGCTACCGCTCGATCGTTGAACAACACCTGATCCCGACCCTTGGGGGAGCCCGGCTGTCCGATCTGGCCGCAATTGACGTGCAGAGGGCGCACGAGGCCGATTTGAAGAGCGGACTTTCGGGAACGACCGTACTCCAGCATCACGCTGTCCTGTCGAAGGCGCTGAAACAGGCGGTCAGGTGGGACATGATCCCTCGTAACCCCTGCGAGATGATCGATAGGCCACGAAAATCGCGCCGCACCATGAAGCCTCTCGACGATCACCAGGTCCCGGCCCTCTTGGAAGCCGCAGCGGGAACCCTCTACTACGAGCCAATCTACGTTGGCGTCAACACCGGCCTCCGGCGATCAGAGCTACTAGGGCTCAAGTGGGAAGATGTCGATCTCCAGCTAGCACGCCTGTCGGTCACCCGCACTCTAGAGTACGTTTACCGCGAGTATTCCTATCGAGAAGTCAAGACGGCGTACTCCAGGCGGTCGATCGCACTGGCGCCAGCAACCGCGCTGATGCTCCGGGGGCTTCAACGAGAGTCTGAGCCTGTTTTCGTCGACGACGAGGGCGAGATCATCAAACCGCACCGTCTGACAGATGCGGTTCCACGACTATGCCGCGAGGCTGGCCTCCCAGTCGTGAGATTCCACGATCTCAGACACACGCACGCTAGCTTGCTGCTGAAATCAGGGGTCAATCCGAAGGTTGTCAGCGAACGGCTAGGCCACTCCTCGGTGGCTTTCACGCTCGATACCTACGGCCACGTCATGCCTGGGATGCAAGAAGAGGCGGCGGCTCGATTCGAAAGCTTGGTGACAATTCCGTGACAAACTATCGAAATAGTCTGGGCACGGAAGATACTCTGCGATTAGGTGATCATACCCTAGGCCTGTCTATAAACTGGCGGGAGCGAGAGGGAGTCGAACCCACCACCCCGACCGAAGGGCCGGGGCCAACGGATTTGAAGTCCGCGAAGCCCACCGGAGCCCATCCGCTCCCGTATGCTCCATTATACGGCTTGGAGCCTTAGGGTCGCTTTTATTCGTCTCTAAGCCAGATGCGCGGTTCACATAAGGGCCCGACCCCAATTCGGCCCGGTGTCGTCGACATGGCCCAGGCGAGAGCGGATAGTCACGATTTCCCCCATATGGATGTAGTGATGCGAGATGATCCGCATCAGAGCATAGCGTAGGGATAATCCAACGGAACGTAAGAGAGGTATTGAACCCGTGTACGGAATGGTGCGATCAAGGTCCGGTTCTGGCATGGAGTTAAGAAACGGCTTCGTCGCCTCCCGAACTTCCTTCACGGCCTCTTGGACCACCAGCCAGTCTTTCTCTTCGCCGTCCCCACCAACGTCGAAATTCGCGTTGCTGATCACCGGGTGTGGAGGGAGCCCCTGAAACCTCACGTTGATCCACGAGTCGACCATAGTCGTGACGTGGCCCAAAGTCCAAGCGATGGCGCTACCTCCCTCGTGACTAGTCGTCGCCTTCTCGGGAGTCAGTCCATCTAGCGCATCGTCAAGGTTGGCCCAAGATTCGTAAGTGAAGAGTATTAGCTTACTGGGTGTCCCCAATCGCTAGCCTCCTTATCCGTGTCGCCCCCTTGCCTTCTCCTGATCTCGTCCAACATCTTCTCGAGCACCAGGGCCCGTCGAAACAGCGCTTCCAGCTCTTCAGCATGTTCAGACGTCGGAATCATCGTCGCTTTCATGGAAAGGCCTGAGGCGACCCACCGGCTCGCCTAGCAGCTCCTCCAAGGCAGCACTGATCTCGGCCAGCTCCGGGTCGATCGCTTGTTGTTCTTCGCGGTCGGTCATTGCGCAACCTAGCCCATATTTAATGCTGGCCTTTGATCAGCAGCAGGTGACACCGCCTTAAGGCCTCGGCATCGTTCGGATACCGCAGTAACGACGTTCCCTCGTCTAGGCCACACCACTTCCAGGCGTCGTGCTCCGAGGACAGCTGCGGACTCGTATCTTCGACCTGGGCCACGAAACGATGCGAGACAAATTCTTTGACGTTCGGATGCAAGCGTCGCAGTTCATCCGGTATTGGAAACAAGTGCTGGAAGTTGATGGACCGCAATGCTGTCGGGCTGAATCCTGTCTCTTCGAGGACCTCCCGCTCTGCCGCTTGCCGAGGGGTTTCCGGTCCGTCGACCCAACCGGTTACACCCTGCCAAAAGCCGCCTAATCTTGGTACACGACGTAGAAGAAGGTACTCCCAGCCTTCTCCTGTCGATCTCGCCAAGAAGACCAATACGGCAAGGGGGACCTTTGCTGAGTCAGAACCAGTCGTCGGCATCCCTATCTGGGAGATGTGGTCCAAGTTTTCTTCGGGGATGGCCTTGTAGGGCGTCATAGTAGCAAGCACGGGCGAAGAATACAAAGAAAGCCGCCAGGGGGGCTCAGTCACCTAGCGGCTTACAAAACACGAGAAAGCGCGGCTGCCGAAACAGCCGGCTCCCATCCTGGAGATGGCGGTCTAGGTAGATGTCAGGTGCTATCCGGCTCTGGCGATCAACGACTGTTTAACGAGGGCGTAGAGCCGGTCACCATCCCAACTGACCAGATACACCGGATCCGCGGTGTCTATGGCCTTCCAAGCGGAGGCTGCCCACTCCGGGACTCCCTCCACGATACCCTGGACGCCTCGCCACCGTTCCGGCGAAGCAGCCTTGGGAGCTATCTTGACGACGTCGCCTCTCTTGTACCTCACCATACTTTATTAGAGCACATGAGCGCGGTTGTCCACATCGGTATTTTTCGGTTAATTGATTAGGTATGAAATCGCGCTTTACCTAATCCTTCTGGAGCAGACGGATGGTGACCGGATCGCGCGACGGACGTGGCCAGGCCTACCAGCGAGGCTCTTAGCCGACGGAGTGTATACTTCTCGGCAGACTAATCAGCACACCGGAAGGAGTCAGAATGCAGGGAAAGCTCAAGGTCTACGGCGCCAAGACCTGCTCAGACACACGGCGAGCCCGGCAGTTCCTCGACGAACGCCAGGTTCCTTACGTATGGTTCGATGTCGACGAAGACGCGGAGGCGTTGAGTCTGATCAAGAGTGTCAACAATGGCAATCGCA
This sequence comes from Dehalococcoidia bacterium, assembly GCA_965248605.1. Lineage (GTDB taxonomy): Bacteria > Chloroflexota > Dehalococcoidia > Lucifugimonadales > CAUZJF01 > CAUZJF01. The sequence continues at coordinate 1,923,062 of CBDFJV010000007.1, read as the reverse complement.
CGACGCCCACTATCTTCTTCGAGGATGGCTCCGTCCAGTTCGAGCCGACGAACGAGGATCTGGCGGAGAAACTGGGCCTCTAGCGTCTAAACCCGAATCCACCGAAGGACGTCCTTGGGGACAGCCCTTGAAGAAGCCAGCGGGTGCTCCTCTGAATCTGGGATAATGGTTTTGGAACAGAAACCTGCCCGGAAACAAGGAGCACCCAATAGATGCTGCCACAGAACAAACCCGACCGTATCCGCATCGTCTTTGACGACCATCGCCTGGTGGCCAATGCCGGCCTGCTCCTGCCGGCCACCCTAGCCCGGCACCTGGGCCTGCGGGAACTCGTCGACCATCACCTTGACCTCGGCGGAGCGCCGGGACGGGCGAACACTGGGGACAAGATGCTGACGCTGGTCGCTTCCGCGCTGGCAGGCGGCGACTGCATCGACGACGCCGATGCGCTGCGCGCTGGTGGGACGGTCGGTGTTCTAGGCTGCGTGGTCAAGGCGCCATCCACCCTGGGGACCTTCCTGCGCAGCTTCCGGTGGGGGCATGTCCGTCAACTCGACCGCGTGAGCCGCCAGTTGTTGGCCCGGGCCTGGGCCGCTGGGGCCGGACCCGGCGACTCGCCCCTGACCATCGACCTGGACTCGACCATCTGCGAGACCTATGGACTGGCCAAGGAGGGAGCGCGCCACCACGGCTATACCGGCGCCCGCGGCTATCACCCGCTGCTGGCCATTGCCGCCGGCACCGGCGAGGTGCTGATGTCCCGGCTGCGCGAGGGCCGGGCCAACACCGCCCGTGGCGCCGCCCACTTCCTGCGTGAGACGGTGGGGCGGGTGCGCTACGGCGGGGCCAGGGGACAACTCACGGTGCGGGCCGACAGCGGCTTCTACGCCCACACTGTCGTTGCCGCCTGCCGGGAAATGGATGTCCGCTTCTCTATCACCATCCGCCAGCGCGCCAGCCTGCGGGACCTGATCGAGGCGATACCACAGGAGGACTGGACTCCCATTCCCTACTGGACGGACGGCGCCGCCGATGTCGCCGAGACGACTTACACCCCGTTCCAGACCAAGCCGGACGCCGCGCCGGTGCGGCTCATTGTCCGGCGGGTGAAGCCGACGCCCGGTTCCCAGCTCGCCCTCTTCGCCAGATACAGCTATCACGCCTTCATCACCGACCGCGATGGGGAGACGCTGGAACTGGAGGCCGATCATCGCCGCCACGCCGAGGTCGAGAACGCCATACGCGACCTCAAGTACGGCGTCGGGCTGAACCACATGCCGTCGGCGCGCTTCGCCGCCAACGGCGCCTGGCTGGCGGTCCAGGTGATGGCGCATAACCTGGCCCGCTGGACGGCGCGGATTGGTCTGGGCGAGCGGACCGTGATCACCAAGACCCTCAGGCGGCGGGTCTTCGCTCTGGTGGGACGGATCACCCGCTCGGCGCGCCGCCTCACTTTGCATCTCCCCCGGCGCTGGCCTTGGGAAACCCAGTTCAGTCGCGCCTTGGCCCGGCTGCAAGCCATTCCGTTCCCGGCCTGACAGCCAGCCTGCAACTGACCCAACGTCCCCGCAATCTCGCGCCACCCCGGTCGCGAGAGTCCCCTGCTGCGTATCCTCTCGCCTTCCCGCGCATCGCAACTCCCGCATAGGGCCTTAGGGGCCCTGTGCGGCGACTGAAGACCGGCCGCCGGCCTCCCATCTACCCCAAGACCCCAGGCCATCCCCCCTGTAGCTCCCTCACCCACCCCCTTCCGCTGCCCTCACGCCGTCCATCGGTGTCCTTCGGTGGATTCGGGCTAAAGCGTAGGCGCGCCACCCGCGCGCCAAGGCTCCGACACATAGTGAGCGGACCCGTCCGGGTCCGCTCACTCATGTTCTATGATTGCGAGTCTGCCTGCCGGCGCGACGCCGGCGCAGAAAGTTGACTCTGGTTAGCCGCCACCGCCTTGTCCAACCGTTGCTTTAGCACTGACTTCGGCACGGCTCCCACAACCTGATCCACCGCGCTGCCGCCGTCGAAGATCAGCAGCGTAGGAATGCCTCTGATGCCGTACTTCATGGGCACGGCGGGGTTAGAGTCGACGTCCATCTTGGCGAACTTCACCTGACCGTCGTACTCGTTTGCCAGGTCCTCGACTATCGGAGCGATCATCTTGCAGGGCGCGCACCAGTCAGCCCAGAAGTCCACCAGCACCGGGACTTCAGACTTCATCACCTCGTCTTCGAAGGTCTCGTCACTTACCTCGACCGGATGTGCCATCGTTCCTCCACACTCCTTTGCTTTCGAAGAATCCTCATCCTCTGGCGCCTCTGCCAGATTCGATGCGGTCGCGACCCGCGAGATTCGGTCAGCGAGACACGAGCAACAGTTTACCTGACTCCCGCCAGAGATGGCATCGACCTGAGACGGCTCACCAGCCGCGTCAGGGTGTCGAGCATGTAGTCGACTTGCTCTTCAGTGTTGTCAGACCCGAACGTGAGCCGGAGGCTGCCTCGCGCGAGCTCGGGATCGCGTCCGATGGCCGTGAGCACGTGAGACGGCTCCAGCGATGCCGAAGAGCACGCGCTGCCGCTTGAGGCGCAGACCCCTGCCAGGTCGAGCCCCTGAAGGACCGGCTCCCCTTCGATGTGTTCGAAGCAGAAGTTGACGTTGTTGGCCAGGCGCTCGGTTGGGTGTCCGTTGAGGTGCGCGCCCTCTACCCGCTCCTGGATGGCAGCGATGGTCCTGTCCCTCAGCCGGCGACAGTGCGCGACGGTGCTTTCGCGTTGCTCGGTGGCCAGCCGTAGGGCCTCCGCCATACCGACGACTCCCGGCACGTTCTCGGTCCCAGATCGGCGCTGCCTCTCCTGTCCTCCGCCCATCTGTTGAGGCTCGAAGGGCGTGCCTCTTCTTATGTACAGCGCGCCTACGCCCTTCGGTCCGTGGAACTTGTGGGCCGACAGACTCGCCAGGTCGACGCCGAGTGCGCGCATGTCCAGGTCCAGAAAGCCGGCTGCCTGCACAGCGTCGGTGTGCACCACAATCGTCTGTCCGCGACGCTGGGCCTCGTCCTTAACGACCCGCGCGATCTCTGCGACCGGCTCGACTGTGCCGATCTCGTTGTTCGCCAACATCACGCTGACAACGACCGTCCGGTCCGTAATAGCGCGGCCTACGTCGTCTGGATCGACCAGGCCGTACTCGTCGACAGGCAGGTACGTAACGTCGGATCCTTGCTTCTCCAGCTGCTCACAGGTATGGAGCACGGCGTGGTGCTCGATGCTCGACGTGATGATGTGGTTACCTGAGTCCCGTAGGGCGAAGGCCGCACCGCGAAGAGCGGTGTTGTCCGACTCCGTGCCCCCGCTGGTGAAGACCACTTCACTGCGACGCCCGCCAAGGATGTGAGCGACGGTGTCACGAGCCTCGTCGACGGCCTTATGTGCTTCCTGCGCTAAGCCATAGATGCTCGAAGGGTTGCCGTAGCTTTCGCGAAAGTACGGGAGCATGGCTTCGAGGACCTCCGCCTTGACGGGAGTGGTCGCGGCGTGATCCATGTAGATCATCTTGTCGGTGGTAGTCATTCTCGTTTCATTCTAGCACGCGCTATCAGATGAACTGTTTCAGGCACTGGGGGTTGGAACTGGAATCTCTATTGTTTGAAGCTCACTCGCTTTGCTCGACGGCAACGTGATTTGTAGATTGGCCACCACCGAATGGACATAAATGCCACCAATGTGGCGCCTGGTCACGTTCGGTCCAATTCGGTCGCCTGAGATGGTTACAACTTTGTCCTTTGCTATGTTATAGACAAAGAAGTAGGCGTTTAGGGAATTAAACTTGCGTCCGTAGTCTGCAGCCTGGGCGATTCCACGGGAAACATGGACCGCGTTCCGGTTCTCACCGTCATGGACTTTGACCTCGATCGGAAGTGGACCGAGGTCGGGGAGAACAGCCAAGACATCGACCTTGCCGCCGCCTGGCGGTGTCTGGGACTCCACAGAGAATTCCACTCCGTTGTCGAACAGGTAGCGCAGAATGTCTTTCTTCAACCCTGTTTCTCCATCCTCACGATCGCCATGGCCAACGTCGATGTCGGCAGCATCTGTGAACCATTCGCGGCGCTGCTTGTAGCGGCTAAGTAGAAAGAGAATTCGTTCCTCCGTTTGCATCGCGCCATCCAGATAGGAAACGAGCGGGCGAAGGAAAACCATCGAGAACACTTTAATTGCGTGTGAGTAGTTATCGGGGTTGGAAAGAGGATTCTGAGAGCTGGCGTAGTGTGATCCAAGCTTGACGACTTTCGTGTCGAAGTCGATGTCCTTGCCGAAATCGCTATCGAGCAATACGGTACACACCTGATAGCCGAGCGCTGCCCGAAGGGCGGGCGTGTTAGCGAAACGCAAGTTCGAATAGCCTGAGGATCCGATGGAATTCACCAAGGTAGCGGCCTTCGGGCCGCCACCCAACGCTGCTTCATTGGAAAGAATGATCTGTTGGAGCGCTGTAAGCATGCCAGGGTTACTCTCGATTTGATCTCGGAACATGGTCAGTTCCACTCGAACCAGGTTCCTTGGGCAGTTCTGCAATCTTTCAACGATTAGTTCCAACTGGTGAATCGTTCCCATCGTAAATCCTCGCGATGATCAGGTTATTACCAAACAAGACCTCAGGTGCAACGACATAAGTGACGCGAAACAGCCCGTCCAATACCGATCAGTCGATAGCTGATAGCGCAGCCCCGGCCTACAGAAGCTTCGCGGACGCCTCCTCCTGCACCGCCCGGTAGACGTCCAACAGCGGCACCTCGCGATCCAGCGCGATGCGCCGACAGTCCTCATACTCGGGCGACACCGCGATGCCCTTGCCGTGAAGCCGCTTGAGCTTGACGTGCACGACGCCCAAGGTCGTGTCCACTTCCACGATCTCTCGGTCCGCCTCGTACCTCGCCGTTGGGAAGACCCGCACCCCTAGCGTCGTGGTCTCTCGTAGCACGAGGTCCACTGCCTTCAACTCCAGCTCAGGCGACACAATGGCGCTCAGCATCGTTGCAGGCCTGGCCTTCTTCATCTGTATCGGCGTGAACCATACGTCGCGCGCTCCCAGGTCGAACAGGCGCTCCTGTACGTAAGCCATAAGCTCGGGCGCCATGTCGTCGATGTTCGTCTCGACCAACGAGAGGCGAGATACGCCAAGGTCAACCACCTTTTCGCCGAGCCACAACGCCAGCACGTTGGGGTAGGCGTCCGGGTCCCGGGTTCCAAGACCGTAGCCAACGCGCTCAAGCCGGATAGCGGGCTGCTCGAACGACGCGAGTGTCGTCACGATGGCGGCCCCTGTCGGCGTCACCATCTCCCCTGCATCAACCGCCGGCGGCGGCACCACGGGAGCGCCGACCATCGCCAGCAGCTCTGCCGTAGCGGGCACCGGCGTCGGCAGCGGACCGTGCCCGCTTGCAACGACGCCAGACCCCGTCGGCAGTGGCGATGCGTACAGGCGCTCAACGCCAAGCTCTCGCAGCCCGACGACGACCCCCACCACGTCGACGAGAGTATCCAGGCTGCCAAGCTCGTGAAGGTGTGTGCCCCCCTCATCCCCGCGGTGAGCTCGGGCCTCGGCTTCACCGAGACGGCGAAAAACCTCGGACGCGCGATCCACCACCTCGGAGGGTAGACTGGATGTGCTGGTTTCGTCGAGGAAGTCTTGAACAGTCCGGCTGCGACCTTCATCTACGATTGTCACGTCGACGACGGTGCCGTTAACCCCCCCGCGCTTCCCACTTCGAGACGACAGCGTAAACCCGCCGACCGGAAGGCCACTAAGCGCGTCGGCGAGCGTTTCGACAGATACTCCCGCGTCGACGATCGCGCCAAGGAGCATGTCGCCGCTGACACCTCCGACGCAGTTGAGGTACGCGACCTTCATCCGAGGCCACCGGACTGGCCGTGTGGCAATACCGTAGTCACCGGCCGGTCGACTCCGCGTCGACAGCCACGCGACCCCCGACCTTCGACTCCAGCGCCGCGTTGACGGCCTGCCGCAGCGTTGCCACCGGCGTTGCGGACAGGTCGCCCATACTGGCAGCGCCGTCGCCGCGGTTCGGCGGGACGAGGCACCCCTGCAATCCAAGCCTGCCCGCCTCCGAAAGTCTGCGTGAGAGCTGAGGCACTCGGCGAACCTCGCCGCTCAGTCCAATCTCTCCTACCGCCGCCGTTCGGCGGGCTACCGGGACGTTCCGATAGCTCGAGGCTATGGCGAGAGCCATCCCGAGGTCTGCGGCGGGTTCGCTCACATGGAGTCCGCCGGTCACGTTGACGATCACGTCCTGGTCTGCAAGCGAGATCCCGGCCCTGCGGGTCAGCACTGCGCAGACCACGAGCAACCTGTTGAAATCGATCCCGGTTGCCACGCGCCGGGGCGCCGGCAACGCGGAAGGATTGGTCAAGGCCTGGACCTCGACCAGCAACGGCCGGCTGCCTTCCAAGGTCGCGACTATGACCGAGCCCACGGAACCGTCCTGGCGCTCGGACAAAAACGCAGCTGAGGGGTCGTCGACCTCGATCAGCCCTTTGTCGGTCATCTCGAAAACGCCGATCTCGTTGGTCGTACCGAACCGGTTCTTGACGGCCCGCAGCAGTCTCCATGAGCTTATCGGGTCGCCCTCCATGTAGAGCACTACATCGACCATATGCTCGAGAGCGCGGGGCCCCGCGATGTCGCCGCCTTTGGTCACGTGGCCCGCAAGCACGACCGGCACGGCCTGGATCTTTGCCCACTGCATCAACGTTCGCGTGCATTCACGGACCTGGGAGACGCTTCCGGCCGCTGACTCGACCGAGTCGTCATACATCGTCTGGATCGAGTCCACAACTACTAGAGCCGGCGACTTTTGGTTCAGCTGATCGATTACGGCGCCGAGAGAGGTCGTCTGGAGCAAAAGCAGCCGTCGCCCGGAGATCCCAAGGCGTTCGGCTCTCATTTTGATCTGCGACGTCGACTCCTCACCTGAAACATACAGTACCTCTCCGCCCGTGTCAGTGAGGTCTCCGGCCAGGCGAAGCAGCAAAGTCGACTTGCCGATCCCCGGGTCGCCTGCGATCAGCACGACCGAGCCCGGCACGATGCCGCCTCCGAGGACCCGATTGACCTCCTCCGATGCGAAAGGACGTCGGGGGTGTTCGTCGACGGCGACCTGCGACAGCTCCTGTGCCGGGAGGGACGGCGCGCCGGTCCAGCTCGCGGGTGCCCGCTTTTTTTCCTGCCGGTGTTCGGCGAGCGTGTTCCACTCGCCGCAGGAAGGACATCGGCCCTCCCACCTGGGCGTGTCGTTCCCGCAGTTGTCGCAAACGAAGACGGTTCTTGGCTTGGCTTTGGCCACTAGAAACCCCTGAGAGACCCGAGGCAACATTCTAACAAGGCGCGCCGGAGAACTGAATCGCGGTCGGTGCGAAACCAGGGTCTTTCGGTTCTTGCTACTAGGCAAACATTTCCGCTCACCCTGCCAGCCGATAGTTCGAGATGCTCACCATGAGCGGGGGCGACATGCTATCGAGTAGCTGCTCGGTTTTTGAGGGCCTTGCGGGAGCGCCAGGGCAGGCACGGGGGCACTGCCCCTACGTATGCAGCAAAGCGAGTTGCTTTCATACGTTTCGTTCGCCCTGCGGTTGTATGGTTGCTCACCATGAGCGGGGGCGACAAGCTCACCAAGTGTCGATTTCTGTCGATTTCTGTCGATTTTTGTTGAATCACACCTAGCGGCAGGCCAATGCCTGCATGAAGTCAATAGGATAGCCCCGAGTCAGTCCATGGGAAGATATAATAGCACATTCGTTCGGCAGGTTCAACACTCAGGTGGGCTAGGGGTGTGATCAAAGTAGGCAGGGACTACTGTGTCAGAGCAAAGGACCAGCTTGGATGGAATGCTTCGGGCGCCCCGACGTAGCATCAGGGTGGCATCGGGGACACCCTCACAAATGCAGACGATGCCTACCACTTTTAACCACACCCGTGGGCTAGGCAAGGGTCTTTCGATTCCTTGAAATACCTAGACGCGGTGTCATTCCGAGGCTCCGCGAGGAATCTAGGCGGTCATCATCAACCGACGTTGGCTTACCACAGACAACTTAGATTCCTCGTCGGGGACTTCTCGGAATGACAAGATCCAGAACCGAAAGATCGTAGGTCCGTCGCTCGATTACAACACGAATCCGGATGACCCGACGGGAATGAAAAAGAGGCGGGCCCAAGGCCCGCCTCTTTTTCCTGGTGCTGTGTTGCGAGACTGTTGACTACGCGGAGCTGACGGGAAGTGGAGACTGGGACTTGACCATGATCTCGCCATCCTCGATGTCGATCAGGGCGGTATCCCCGGGGCTGAGGTTTCCTTCCAGGATCGAGTCACTCAGCTTGTCTTCCAGGCTATCCTGGATGACGCGCCGCAACGGACGGGCGCCGAACTGCGGGTCAAAGCCCTTGTCGGCGAGCCAGTCTTTGGCCGGGTCCGTCACCTCGAGATTGATCCCCTTCTCAAGGAGACCAGATGCTATTTCCTTGAGCATCATGCCTACGATCTCGTGCATGTGCTCGCGGCTCAGCGCGTGGAAGACAACCGTCTCGTCGATGCGATTCAGGAACTCCGGCCTGAAGAACTTCTTGATCTCATCCAGGACGTTGCCCTTCATCCGTTCGTAGTCGGCGTTAGCCTTTTCGTCCCCTTCCCTCTTGGGGCTGAATCCCAAGGTGCGGTCTTGCCTGATTAGATCGGAGCCGATGTTGCTAGTCATAACGACTATCGTGTTTCGGAAGTCTACCTTCCGTCCCTTGGCGTCGGTCAGGTGGCCGTCGTCGAAGATCTGGAGGAGGATGTTGAACACCTCGGGATGGGCCTTCTCGATCTCGTCCAGAAGGATTACGCAGTATGACTTCCGGCGCACGGCTTCGGTAAGCTGTCCGCCTTCGTCGTATCCGACGTATCCGGGAGGTGCTCCAACCAACCGCGCCACGGAATGGCGTTCCATGAACTCGGACATGTCGACGCGTACGACCGATTCCTCGCTACCAAACATGAACTCGGCTAGTTTCTGGACGAGGAAGGTCTTCCCGACCCCGGTAGGCCCGGAGAAGATGAATGTCCCCGTCGGCCGTTTGGGGTTCCCGAGACCTGCTCGGGCTCTGCGTACGGCCTTCGATACCACCGTAATAGCCTCATCCTGCCCGACTACGAGCTTGTGGAGCTCGTCCTCCATGTGGATCAGTCGCTCGGTCTCGGTCTCGGATAGACGCGTTACCGGAATGCCGGTCCACATGCTAACGACCTCGGCTATGTCCTCGTCGGACACCACCGGCTTTTCGTCGCCTCTCTCTTCTTTCCAATTGTTCTCCAGACCCGCCAGTTTCTCGGAGAGCTTCGTCTCTCTGTCTCGAAGCTCTGCGGCATGCTCGTACTGCCTCTCCGAAATGGCCTCGTCTTTCTCGTTGCGCACCCGTTCGAGCATCTTCGTCGTCTCGCTAACCGAGAACGGCGCAGTGCTGAAATTGATGCGCACCCGCGACGCCGCTTCGTCGATGAGGTCGATAGCCTTGTCAGGCATGAACCTGTCCGGAATAAACCGCGCTGCGAGGTTCGCCGCGACACGGAGCGACTCGTCGGTTATTTCCAGCTCGTGGTGTTCCTCGTAGCGGCTCTTGATGCCCTTCAGGATCTCGATCGTCTCTTCAACCGCGGGCTCCTCGACCGTCACAGGCTGGAAGCGCCGCTCCAGCGCGGGGTCCCGTTCGACGTATTTACGATAGTCGTCGAGGGTCGTGGCGCCGATCGTCTGGAGCTCACCCCTCGCCAGCGATGGCTTAAGGATGTTCGCCGCGTCCACAGCGCCCTCGGCGGCGCCGGCGCCGACCATCGTGTGGATCTCGTCGATGAATAGCAGGCAATTCCCGGAGGCGCGAATCTCCTCCACGACCTTCTTCAGGCGCTCCTCGAATTCGCCGCGGTACTTGGTCCCGGCGACCAGCGCTCCCATATCGAGGGTCACAAGGCGTTTGCCCTGGAGCGTGCCAGGCACTTCGTTTGAGGCAATTCGCTGGGCCAGCGCTTCGACGATGGCCGTCTTACCGACCCCCGGCTCGCCTACCAGGACAGGGTTGTTCTTCGTCCTGCGGCTGAGGATCTGAGTGACCCGCTGGATCTCTTTTTCGCGGCCAACCGTGGGGTCGAGCTTGCCGGCGCGGGCAGCGTTCGTCAGGTCGATCCCTAGCTGGTCGAGCGTGGGTGTTCGCGTCGAGGACTTGCCGCTTCCCTGGGCCTTCTCGGAGGTCTCGCTTAGAATGCGGCTCGTCTCAGCCCGCACCTTGTCGAGGGTGACTCCGAAGCTGTCCAGAACTCCGGCTGCAACGCCCTCACCCTCGCGCATTAGCCCGATGATGAGATGCTCGGTGCTTATGTAGTGATGGTTTAAGCGCCGCGCCTCGTCTACGGCTAACTCGATCACCTTCTTTGCTCTGGGCGTGAGCCCAATCTCGCCCGATGCGCTGCGCTCGCCTCTGCCGATTATGAACTCGACGGCCGAGCGAACCTTGCTAAGCTCGACGCCTAGATTCGACAGCACTTTGGCTGCCACGCCTTCGGACTCGCGCACAATTCCGAGCAGTATGTGCTCGGTACCGATGTAATTGTGGTTGAAGCGCTGTGCCTCTTCCTGGGCCAGCGACAACACCCTACGCGCGCTTTCGGAAAATTTCTCGAACCGACTTGTCATGACAAATCTCCTGAGAAAAGCGACGAGCCCGAAGAAGAGCGGACTATTCTCCTAGGTCCGCGTCCGCGTTACCGCCCAAGTCTGCGAATTCCTCTTCTTCCTCCATCGCCTGCCTGAGGCTGAGTCCCAGGCGCCGACGTTCTGGCTCGATTCGAAGTATCTTCAACTTGACCGTGTCGCCCTCCCTGACTACGTCCCTAGGGTGGTTTACCATCCTCGAGGCCAACTCCGAAATGTGGATCAGGCCTTCCACAGACCCTTCCACCCTCGCGAACGCTCCGAAGTCGGTCAACTTTGTCACCGTAGCATCTACTACGTCGCCGACCTGGAAGCGCTCGTTGACGGTCTCCCACGGCTCTCTTTGAAGCCTCTTCAAGCTCAGAGCGATCTTCTTGTTCTCCGCGTCGACCCTGAGCACATACACGTCCAACTCTTCCCCGACCTTGACGACTTCTTCCGGGGAGCCTACCGGCGTCCACGACAGCTCGGATATGTGCACAAGCCCATCGGCTCCGCCAAGGTCCACGAAAGCACCAAAGCTGCTGATTCCCGTAACCTTGCCCCGCCTCACTTCGCCTTCGGCCAACTCTTCGATGAGCTTGGCCTTGCGCTCCTCACGCTGGTCCTGAACCGCTTGTCGCTCAGATAAGATCGCTCTGTTACGGCTGCGATTGACCTCCAAGACCTTCAGGGTCAGCTCTTTGCCGATGTCAGGAGGCTGCTCAGGTTCCTTCTCTTCCTCTGGCTCTACCTCTGGTTCTGGTTCTGGTTCTGGTTCTGGTTCTGCTTCCGCTTCGCCCGCCGGTTCTGCTTCGGTATCGCCCTCGGACTTAGAGTCGCTTGTCTCACCGTTTGTCGAGCTTGGCACTTGCGGAGCGAGTACATCCCTGAAGTTGTCCCGGGAAACGGTAACGAGCTGTGACATCGGCACGAAGCACTGAACGCCGTCCACTTCGACGATAGCGCCACCGCGATTGAAGCCCATTACCGTTCCAGTGACCTTCTCGCCGGCCTGAAGGGCCTTCTCGAGCATCCGCCAACCCTTCTCGCCGGCCGCCTTATCGATGGAGAGGATGGCCGACCCTTCGGCGCTCTCGCCTTTCACAACGAAGGCGACGATCTCGTCGCCGATGTTCAACGGCCCAACGCCGTCGCGCTCGAGGGTCTTCATCTCCGCTGCGGGAACCAGTCCCTCGGCCTTGTGACCTATGTTAAGGAGGACACCCTCGGGGTCCGAACGCATGACGACGCCCTCAACTACGTCGCCTCTGCGTAGTGGCTTCATGGGCTCTACCGAGTCGAGCAGGTCGCCCATAGTCTCTTCGACGTTGGTTTCTTCGATTGGGCCGGTCACGTGCGTTTCCGCTCTCTAGGGGTGTGTAGCTTCATTATATGGTCTGCTTTGAAGAGGTGTAACGACTACATACCGAGCCGATGCTGTGGGATCTATGAAGTGGGGGCCGGGATGCCGTATCTGGAGCAGAGGGCTCCGTGTAGAGGGTAGCTTCGATTCTAACATAACCGTCATTTCCTGAAAAGAAGGTCGCATATCGTTGTCCCGTGCTGACCTATCGGTTTCATCATGCAAACACCGATGTTAGGGCTGTTCTGCTTGGTCTTCAAGTCTCGTTTCGGTGCGCTTCACCCCAAAACACAAGAACAAAAAAATAAAACCCCTGGCGGTGACCTATTTTCCCACGCCCTTGCGAACGCAGTATCGTCGGCGCTGAGGCGTTTAACTTCCGTGTTCGGGATGGGAACGGGTGGGTCCGCCTCGCTAGAACCACCAAGGGGCTTTTGCTGGAAATCAGTATACTGCGCTGTCCTGAGGCCGTCAACGACGCATACGACGGCATTCCCGCAGAAACAAAGCAGTTTCTCTTTGCGCCGACGAATAGTATGATTGCGACCGCTATCGAGCTTGGTCGCCGCCCCACGATTCGCACGAGTCCCGGGCGGCCAGCATCTACCAAGACCGCCATCGGAGGACTTTTCGCATGCCCGATCGACCCTTCTTCGCCATGATGCACACCTACCCATGGGACCTGACCGACGAGGGACTCGACACATCCCTTGGGAGGCTGGCGGACCTCGCTGGGTGTCGAGAGGTGATGCTCACACCTTGTTACCACCAGTCCACTTACTTCCTCCCGCACAACCCAAAGCGCCCGGTCTACTACGGCGACGACGGGGCCGTCTACTTCTCGCCGGACCTAAAGCGCTACCAGAAGACGAGCATACGCCCCTTCGTCAGCGACGTCGTGGCAACGCCCGACTACTTCGAGCGCATCGTCGAGGCGATCGAAAAGCGCGGGCTCGCCTTCGGCACGTGGATCGTCTATACGTTCCAGAGCAACCTATCGCGGCAGTACCCGCAGTTCGCTCGCCACGACGCGTTCGGGAACCCGCACCGGGCAGCCATGAGCGTTGCGCCGGACGACGTCCAAGAGTATTTCGTCGCACTGACAACCGATATCCTCAAGCGCTTCAAGCCGACGGCCGTGATCGTAGAGTCTTTGGAGCGCAGAGGCTTTGCCGTCCCGCCGAAGCGTCGTGCCGAGATGGCGCTACGACACCACTTCTTGCTGTCAGTCGATTTCAACCCGGCGGCAGTCGCCAAGGCCACCGGCGAAGGCGTCAACGCCGAGGCCCTTCAGACCGAGGTAGCACACTGGCTTGCGTCGAGACTCGCGCGAACCCCGACACCGGAAGACGAGCTCCCGGTTACAGCCGAGTGGACCGCCGAAGCGTTCGGGGGTGCGCTCAAACAGTACATGGACACCTGTCGAAAGGAGGCGACGACGCACTGGCAGCGGGTCGCCGACATCATTCGAGGCAGCGGCGCCAAGCTTCAAACCAGTCTGGCTACGGAAGAGACCGCGAGCAGGAACGACCTCGACCCGGCAATCAACCGGAGCATCGACCGGATCCCGACGACGGCCTTGCCAGCCGGCGCCGAAGGTAAGGAGACGGTCTCCGACCTGGCCACACGGATCGCTCAGGACGGCGTCGTCATGGCGAACCTCGGCCCCCCAAGACTGACGGAGGCAGGCCCATTAATCGAAGACGTGCAGGCGGCCAAGGCCGCGGGCGCGGCAGGAACCATGTTCTACAACTACGGCTTACTCCGCGAAGAAGAGCTAGGCTTCATCGGCGAAGCCATGCGAAGCGTCGCATAGTAACCCTGGTTTCTAGATCGAATCGGAAGACTCAGGAACCTCGGAGGAGGCGGTCTTACCTCTTCCCCTTCCGGGGGAAGATTGAGATGGGGGCTTCGGGTCGCACTAAGCGCCAGCTAGCATGAGCAAGGAACGACCAATGTCTGACAACCAATTCATCGGCGCCCTTTACACCTACCCCTGGGACCTAGTCGACGAAGGCCTCGACACCGCGCTTGAGAGGATCGTCGACCTGACCGGCTGTCAGGAAATCCAGCTTACGCCGAGCTACCACGTCTCCAACTATTTCTTGCCTCATAACCCCAGGCGCCCCGTCTACCTCGGCGAGAACGGCACCGTCTACTTCTCGCCCGACCTGTCCCGCTACGAAGGCACGCAAATCAAGCCGCGAGTCAGCGCCGAGGTAACCGACCCGGAGTACTTCGACCGAATCGTCGACGCCATCCGTCGCCACGGGCTGACCTTCTCGGCCTGGATCGTCTACCTCTTCAGCCACCACCTATCCGAGAAGCACCCCGAGCTCGCCAAGCACGACGCCTTCGGGACGCCCTATGTCGGACAGCTGAGCCCAGCGCCACGCGACGTTCGGGAATATGCGGTCGCCCTAACCGCCGACATCGTCGAGCGGTACAGACCCGAGGCCGTGCGCGTAGAAGCCTTGCAGCGTCAGGCTTGGGACTACGCCATGCTCAAGAACAAGTTCATCAACGACATCACCCCCCGATGCAAGTTTCTGCTAGGTCTCGACTTCAACCCGGCGGCCAGACAAATCGCCGAATCCGAGGGGCTGGACGCCGAGCAGTTCCGGCAAGATGTCGCGGCGTGGCTCCGTCCGAGTCTCGCTCGCCTTCCCACGGACGAGGACTCGCAGCCCGTGACGGAGCAGTGGCTCGCCGCGGCCTTCGACGGAAGGCTACACCGTTATCTCGAGATCGGGCGCAAGAACACAACCGCTCTGTGGATGGCCGTCGCCGACGTCATTCACGCCTCCGGCTCCAAGGTCCAATCAGACATGGTCGCCGACCCGGAGCGCTCCCTTGCCACGGACCTCGACCCGAGCATCTACGGGAGCACCGACCGGGCGACCACCGGCAACCCCTTGCGCGCAGACGATCCGAAGGCTTCCGTAGGAGAGACAACGGATCGTTTGGCCCCCGGCGGCGTAGTCTTCTCCCCGCTCGGCCCCGGCAACATCAGCGACCCGGCGCCGTTCGTCGAACGGGTCCACGCCGCCCGCGACGCCGGGATCGCTGGCGGAACCTTCTACAACTACGGCCTCCTCCGCGAGGAGCAGCTTGGCTTCATCGGCAAGGCGCTCAGAAGTCTGTAGGTCACCTCACCCCCGGCAGGGACGTGTCGCGCACAGAGTCGTCTTGCCCCCTCTCCGTCGACGGAGAGGGGGTTGGGGGTGAGGTCTCTGTGCTACAATTCGCCCTCCCAACTAACAGCAATCTTACCCACGGAGGACCCTCGATGAAGCTCGTGCTCTTCGACGATTTCGTTCCAGGCGTACTGAAAGGAGACCGCGTCGTAGACGTGTCCGACGTGGTCTCGGATATCCCAAACATCAGTCCCCAGACCCTCATGGCCGGCTTGATCGAGCGCTTCGATGACTACCGGCCGGCCTTGGAGCGCGCTGTGGCGAGCTCCGACGGCGTCCCCGTTGACCAAGTCAGGCTTCGGGCGCCGCTCCCCGAGCCCGGCAGAATCGCGTGCATGGCGGGCAACTACATGGAGAGCGGAACTCGGGCCCTGGTTTCGGATCGCGAGGCATTCCTGAAGTCGCCAAGCGCCGTCATTGGCCCAGGAGACACCGTCGAGCTGCCGGACTGCCCGGTCCCCTACTTCCATCACGAGGCCGAGCTGGGAGTCGTCATAGGGAAACAGGCCAGCAAAGTAAGCCCCGACAATGCCGACGACTACATCTTTGGCTACGTCAATTTCATGGACGTCTCCGCACGGGGCGTCATGCCCAATGGGGGCAACAGCTTCTTCTGGGGCAAGTCTTGGGACACCTTCGCACCGATGGGCCCGGCCATCGTGACCGCAGACGAGATCGACGACCCCCACAGCCTGGCCGTCAAGCTCTGGGTCAGCGGCGACCTCCGCCAGGACCTCAATACCAGCGACATGGGCCGTTCCGTCGGCGAGGTCGTCGAGTTCGTGACCTGGATAACGACGATGAAGCCCGGCGACGTGATATCGACAGGAACGAACCACGTGGGGCTAGGGCCTATTCAGGACGGAGACGCTATCGAGATGGAGATCGACGGCCTGGGGCGACTGAACGTGAACGTACATGACGAATGGAAGCGCACGTGGCCGAGACAGACGCTATCGCAGATGACGGGATTCGAGTCCGCCGTGCGGGCCAAGAGGTAAGACGCAGCCATGGCATCCATCGAGATCCTCGGCACAGGCCGTATCGACGAGCGTGATTCGGCGTTCCCGCAGGCCGTCCAGCTCCCGAACGGCGACATACTCTGCTCGTTCAACGTCGGCGGCGGCGCTTTCGTCCACGGCGGCAGCGACTGGGCGCGGTCGACCGATGGCGGCGAGACGTGGGCCGTCGAGGGCAGCATCCTCCCGCCGTCGGAAGAGCCACACACGAGCAACGCCTTGAAGCTATCGCTCTCGGCTGACGGTGGCACCGTCTATGCCTACGGCTCGCGCCAGCATCGCAGGCCAGGCGAGGGGTTCGGCAAGGGACAAAACGAAGCGGTCTTCTGCCGTTCCACGGATGGGGGACGCTCGTGGTCAGATGCACGGATCATATCCATGGGCGTCGACGGCCCCCTGGAGATATCGCACGGTATCCTACCCCTGTCTTCGGGCCGTCTGCTAGCACCGGCCGCGACGCTCCCGAAAGACCGCCTTGGGGAGCAGGTCCTCGCGGCGGTGTCCGACGACGGCGGCCAGACCTGGCCGAAGCGCGTCGTGGTCATGGAGGACCCCAACAAACAGAACGGTTACTTCGAGCAGAAGCTGGCAGAAATCGCTCCTGGTCGGGCGATGGCGGTCTGCTGGACAGTCACCCTGGGAGACGTTTCCGACCTCGACGATAGCTTTGCCATCTCCAACGACGACGGATTGACCTGGGGCCCGCCGTTTTCGACGGGCTTTCATGGCCAGACCATGACGCCGGTACCCCTCGGCGGTGATCGGCTACTCGTGCTCTACAACCGTCGCTACGGCGACCAGGCGATCAGAATGGCGTTGGTCACGTTCACCGAGCAGGAGTGGACGGTCCACTACGAGCACACGCTATACAACGCCAGGGCTACCCGGGAGCGCCCCACCGACATCGACACCGGAGTCGACGAGCTGGCGGCCTTCGAGTTCGGATTCCCCACCGCCATCAGGCTTCAGGACGGCACCTACTTGGCCACGAACTGGAGCCGTGAAAACGGCAAATTCGGCATCCGCTGGACCAAGCTCCACATCGCCTGGTAGTGTGCCTGGCGCCCCAGTAGGGCTTTAGTCCTGCGTCCGTGCACGGTGTGACGGGTACCTTCAGGAACGAGGGATCGAGCGTCTTACCTCTTCTCCCGCCTCCGGGAGAAGATTGAGCCTGTCCTGAGTTCGCCGAAGGGATGAGGGCTCCTTCGTCAAACCGGAAGACACATTTTCCATGGCAGTGGGTCAGATTACAGCCGAAGCGGAAGCCATAGTCGCTCAAAGAACACTGCTTGGCGCAGTCGAGCGCATAGAGTTCCTAGACAAAGGCTTCTCAGACGAGCGGAAGTACGTCCTCTGGGAGCGTGGCGAGCCCGTCTACTTGCTCCGGATCAGCGGCGCCGATAAATCCAGACGCCGGCAATGGGACTTCGACCAGCTACACACCCACTACGAGAGAGGGGTCCGCTGCTCTCGACCCCTCGAGTTCGGCGTCGACGAGTCCGGTCGTCTCTGCTACACCCTACTCGGGTACATCCCCGGCGAGAGCGGGTCAGTCGCGCTTCCGAACATGCCGAAGGCGACCCAATACGAAATCGGACTGGATGCTGGCCGCGAGCTACTCAAGCTCCACGAGTTGCGCTACCCCGGCCGAGATTTCGATTGGTTCGAAAGACGGGTCGCCAAGTACGAGAGGAAGGTCGCTCAGTGCAGCGAATACGGACTCACCTTCAGTGGCGAGGCCGGTATACAACAATACATCGAGTCAAACTTCGAGCTCCTGCGCGAGAGTCCCGTCCGTTTCCAGCACGACGACTACCATCCGGACAACCTGATCGTCCGCGACGGACGATTCGAAGGCATCATCGATTTCAACCGCTCTGACTGGGGCGACCCCGTAGAGGACTTCTACAAGGTTCCGTGGTTTACCACGACGATCAGCATTCCATTCGCCCTAGGTCAGGTCGAAGGCTACCTCGCCGGCGGCGCACCTGAGCGCTTTTGGGAACGGTACAACCTTCTGGTTGCCCTGAACCTCCACGGCAGCCTGGCCTACGCACACGAGGAAGGCATGGAATGGTGGCCCGAGAGACTAGACGAAATAGTCGCCAGCCACGATTTCGAGGGAGGCAAACCGCCGGTGTGGTTCGCCGAACGCCGTTAGCGTCCGCCTGGTCCAGAAAGTGGCTTGAAGGGGACTTCGCTCGCGAAGGAGAAGAGAGATGGGTGAAGAGCATCGTGCTGATGCGTTAGTACACAAAGTCGATTGCGTCAGGTTTTACGTTCCAGATCTGGATGCGGGTCTCGAGTTCTACCGTGACCAGCTTGGGCACCAACTTCTCTGGCGCACCGACAAAGCGGTGGGTCTTGGCATGCCCGGTACGGACGCCGAGATCGTCCTGCAGGCGGAACGCGAGGGTCAAGAGACCGACCTCATGGTCTACTCAGCAGACGCTGCGGCCATACGGGTCGAGAGAGCCGGGGGTAAGGTCATCGTCCCGCCTTTCGATATCCAAATTGGGCGCTGCGTTGTCGTCGAGGACCGATGGGACAACCGTATGGTACTGGTAGATTCCACCAAAGGGTTGCTTCGTACCGATGACGAAGGGAGAGTAGCTGGCACCGAATAAGTAAGCTGGAGCCGCGAGAACGGCAAGTTCGGCATCGATGGATCAAACTCCGCATCGACTGGCCCGTCGCCTGAGATTCGACCGGTATTATCCACGCGGGGTAAGGCCACTGGAGACTTCGAATCGTTCGAGGAGCCAGTCAACGACGCCGTCCGGCAGCTTAACGTCGGCGATACTCGTCGGTGCGTTCTTGGCTTTGGGTACCATCAGATCATGACCAGCGCCCGCGATGACGCGAAAAGTAACGTCCTGGTTCCCGGCCTTCTTCAGAGACTCCTTGAAGACTGTCTGGCTCTTCTCAACAGGCACCATAATGTCGTCTGCTCCCCAAATCGCCAAGAGCGGACATGTGAGCTCTTCGAGAAAGGCGCGTGGCTCTAGCTCGGGGTCGTCAGGGATCTGACGCTCGATTTCGATCCACGGTTCAGCGTTCGCCCGAAGCCCGTCGCCTTCGAAGTCCTGTGGATTAACGGAGAGTATGTCGAGCCAGTTCTCCGCGCGCGCCTTCCTTAGCCCGAATCCACCGAAGGACACCGATGGACGGCGTGAGGGCAGCGGAAGGGGGTGGGTGAGGGAGCTACAGGGGGGATGGCCTGGGGTCTTGGGGTAGATGGGAGGCCGGCGGCCGGTCTTCAGTCGCCGCACAGGGCCCCTAAGGCCCTATGCGGGAGTTGCGATGCGCGGGAAGGCGAGAGGATACGCAGCAGGGGACTCTCGCGACCGGGGTGGCGCGAGATTGCGGGGACGTTGGGTCAGTTGCAGGCTGGCTGTCAGGCCGGGAACGGAATGGCTTGCAGCCGGGCCAAGGCGCGACTGAACTGGGTTTCCCAAGGCCAGCGCCGGGGGAGATGCAAAGTGAGGCGGCGCGCCGAGCGGGTGATCCGTCCCACCAGAGCGAAGACCCGCCGCCTGAGGGTCTTGGTGATCACGGTCCGCTCGCCCAGACCAATCCGCGCCGTCCAGCGGGCCAGGTTATGCGCCATCACCTGGACCGCCAGCCAGGCGCCGTTGGCGGCGAAGCGCGCCGACGGCATGTGGTTCAGCCCGACGCCGTACTTGAGGTCGCGTATGGCGTTCTCGACCTCGGCGTGGCGGCGATGATCGGCCTCCAGTTCCAGCGTCTCCCCATCGCGGTCGGTGATGAAGGCGTGATAGCTGTATCTGGCGAAGAGGGCGAGCTGGGAACCGGGCGTCGGCTTCACCCGCCGGACAATGAGCCGCACCGGCGCGGCGTCCGGCTTGGTCTGGAACGGGGTGTAAGTCGTCTCGGCGACATCGGCGGCGCCGTCCGTCCAGTAGGGAATGGGAGTCCAGTCCTCCTCTGGTATCGCCTCGATCAGGTCCCGCAGGCTGGCGCGCTGGCGGATGGTGATAGAGAAGCGGACATCCATTTCCCGGCAGGCGGCAACGACAGTGTGGGCGTAGAAGCCGCTGTCGGCCCGCACCGTGAGTTGTCCCCTGGCCCCGCCGTAGCGCACCCGCCCCACCGTCTCACGCAGGAAGTGGGCGGCGCCACGGGCGGTGTTGGCCCGGCCCTCGCGCAGCCGGGACATCAGCACCTCGCCGGTGCCGGCGGCAATGGCCAGCAGCGGGTGATAGCCGCGGGCGCCGGTATAGCCGTGGTGGCGCGCTCCCTCCTTGGCCAGTCCATAGGTCTCGCAGATGGTCGAGTCCAGGTCGATGGTCAGGGGCGAGTCGCCGGGTCCGGCCCCAGCGGCCCAGGCCCGGGCCAACAACTGGCGGCTCACGCGGTCGAGTTGACGGACATGCCCCCACCGGAAGCTGCGCAGGAAGGTCCCCAGGGTGGATGGCGCCTTGACCACGCAGCCTAGAACACCGACCGTCCCACCAGCGCGCAGCGCATCGGCGTCGTCGATGCAGTCGCCGCCTGCCAGCGCGGAAGCGACCAGCGTCAGCATCTTGTCCCCAGTGTTCGCCCGTCCCGGCGCTCCGCCGAGGTCAAGGTGATGGTCGACGAGTTCCCGCAGGCCCAGGTGCCGGGCTAGGGTGGCCGGCAGGAGCAGGCCGGCATTGGCCACCAGGCGATGGTCGTCAAAGACGATGCGGATACGGTCGGGTTTGTTCTGTGGCAGCATCTATTGGGTGCTCCTTGTTTCCGGGCGGGTTTCTGTTCCAAAACCATTATCCCAGATTCAGAGGAGCACCCGCTGGCTTCTTCAAGGGCTGTCCCCAAGGACGTCCTTCGGTGGATTCGGGCTTAGTAGGGTTTCATAGTCGTCCCATCCCTTGCCTGTCAGCGCGAAGGTCCTCCAGAGCTCGTAAGACCGGTTTCTCGCCTGCAGTGCCTCAGAAATCTCTTCTCCCGGACGGCCTTGGAGTCGGAGCTTGTTCGAGACAAGAAAATCCATCTGCTCTCCCGGGCTGACGCCGGCGGCCGAACAAGCAATGACGAAGGCCACGGCCTTCGATCGCGCCGCGGCCATCGGTCCAACCCACCCTCCCTGGCTAAACCCTAATCCACCGAAGGACGGCGTGTAGGAGGCCTGCTGAAGAAACAAAAGGGTGCGCCTCTGAATCTGGGATAATGGTTTTGAAACAGAAAACCGGTCCCAGAAAAGGAGCACCCGATAGATGCTACCACGTAACCACCCCGACCGCATCCAAATCGCCTTCGACGACCACCGCCTGGTGGCCAATGCCGGGCTGATCCTTCCCGCCACCCTCGCCCTGCGCCTTGGCCTGCCCCAACTCCTCCGGAAGCACCTCGACCTCGGCGGCGCGCCGGGCCGGGCGAACACCGGCGACAAGATGATGACCCTGGTGGCCTCCGCCCTAGCCGGCGGAGATTGCATCGACGACGCCGATGTGCTGCGCGCCGGCGGGACCGCCCGCGTGCTCGGTTTCACGGCTAAGGCTCCCTCCACCCTGGGCACCTTCCTGCGCAGCTTCAGGTGGGGCCATGTCCGCCAACTGGACCGGGTGAGCCGCGAGTTGCTGGCCCGGGTCTGGAAGGCCGGTGCCGGACCCGGCGACGCACCATTCACCATCGACCTTGATTCGACGATCTGCGAGACCTACGGACTGGCCAAGGAGGGCGCCCGCCACCACGGCTACACCGGTGCGCGGGGCTATCACCCGCTGCTGGCCGTCGCCGCCGGCACCGGCGACGTGCTGATGGCCCGCCTGCGCGAGGGCCGGGCTAACACCGCCCGCGGCGCTGCCCACTTCCTGCGTGAAACGGTGGGGCGGGTGCGCTACTGCGGAGCCAGGGGCCAACTCACGGTGCGGGCCGACAGCGGCTTCTATACCCACGCCGTGGTCGCCGTCTGCCGCCGGATGGATGTCCGCTTCTCCATCGCCATCCGCCAGCGCGCCCGCCTGCGGAATCTCATCGAGGCGATACCCGAAGATGCCTGGACGCCGATTCCTTACTGGATGGACGGCGCCGCCGATGTGGCCGAGACCACCTACACCCCGTTCCAGGCCGAGGCGGACGCCGCGCCGGTACGGCTCATCGTCCGGCGGGTGAAGCCGGCGCCCTGTTCTCAACTGGCTCTCTTCGCCACCTACAGCTATCACGGCTTCATCACCGACCGGGACGGGGAGACGCTGGAACTGGAGGCCGATCATCGCCGTCACGCCGAGATCGAGAATGCGATACGCGACCTCAAGTACGGCGTGGGGCTGAACCATCTCCCCTCGGGCCGTTTCGCCGCCAACGGCGCCTGGCTGGCGGTACAGGTGATGGCGCACAACCTGGCCCGCTGGACAGCCCGCATCGGCCTGGGTCAGCAGATCGTGACCACCAAGACCCTCAGACGACGGGTCTTTGCCTTGGCCGGACGGATCACCCGCTCGGCACGCCGATTGACCCTGCAGCTTCCCCGGCGCTGGCCCTGGGAGGAGCAGTTCAGCCGCGCCCTGGCCCGACTGCGAGCCATTCCACTCCCAGCCTGACGGAGCCCGTCCGCCACTGACCCACCAGCCAACCCAACGTCCCCGCAAACTCGCGCCAGCCCAGTCCGCGAGCGCCTCTTGCCGTGTCCTATCCCGCCATCTGGCTCGCCACAGCCACTGTAGGCCGCCATCGGTGCCCCCAAAAGCGCCTGCAGACCGCCCGCCAACCTCCCGTCTACCCAAATTCGAGCCCGGATCATCACGCCTGTAACTCCCTCACCCCCTTCCGCTGTCCTCACGTCGTCCATCCCTGTCCGTCGGTGGATTCGGGCTAAAGCCAAGCACCCCTATGCTGCTCGCGACGATATCCTCATGATCTTGCAGTGCGAGCACGCCAGCGACGGCGTCGTCGGCCAAAAGCGAGAACGAGTGCGCCCGATCATCGTACAATCGCCAATCGCCGGACGATTCACCACAACCTCGTTTGTCGTAGAAGAGTACGGCGAAGCCGTTCTTAACCAGTGGCGAGAAGAGCCGCTCCCAGAACTGGAAATTCTTTACTTTACGGTGCTCCTGGCCCGAACCATGGACGAAAACGATGGCTGGATGACGTCCTTGGGAGCTGGGCAAGTAAAGAGTCCCGGACAACGTCGTGTCCCCGTTTCGAAAGCGAACCTCTTCCTCTCTAATGTGCTCCAACGAGCGGTCCTCCAACGAAAACCCTGTGATGGGGTTCGGCTACAAAGGTGATTCGCTAGCCAGCATGAACACCAGATCGCCAGCCGTGGTCGATGGGACGGCACGCATGAAGACAACGACCCCGTCGGACCCAGCGCGTATTTCCTCCAACGTCTCGCCGGCCAGCCCCGACACCGTGCCCAGGACATCGCCTTCCCGCACGCGGTCGAGAAGCTCCACTTGTCGGACCAGAAAGCCCGTGGCCCCCGCGGTTGCAGCCGAGTCGACGTCGCCGGAGCCGTAGAGACGGAATTGAGGCTGACGTGCGTTGACCGGGCCTGGCAGCATACCCAGATGTGCCATCACGTTTCGGACGCCCTGGGCGTACAGCGCCGCGCTGTCGACGTGCAGCCAGCCGCCACCGGGGCACTCGGCGTAGAGCCACGGGATCTCGCGGTCAGCGGCCTCGGTGACCGTACGTCCGCGCGCGATTTCCGGGTGCCCCCACACGACAGAGGCGCCGACGGCCATCGCGGCCTCACGCGACCGGCGGCCTGCGTCGTTGTCCCGAGCGTCGTAGCCGACCAGCGTCGGCATCGACCAGAGCGTCCCGGAGCTGTGGAGGTCGATCAGGAAGTCGCAGCGTCCAATGATCGACCCGCTAAGATGGTGCGCGATTCGCTCTGTGGGCTCTCCGTCCGCACTCCCAGGAAACACCCGCGCGAGGTTCAGCCCGTCGAGGGGGCTGGTCCTCGTGCCAGCCGAGAAGGCCGGAGGATTCGCCTGTGGCACACCTACAAACGTCCCACTCAAGCTGTCGGGGTCCAGCGAGGAAAAGAGCATGCGAACGGCATGTGGCCCTTCGTACTCGTCGCCGTGCACCCCGCCCAGAACCGCGATGGTCGGCCCGTCCTGAGCGCCACGAACGATCAAGACCGGTAGCCGAAGCGGGTCACTGGGCTCAAAGGTAGTCACGTCGACGTACAGAGACTCGCTGGAGCCGCGCGGGAGGCGTTCCAGGTCGAAGTCTTTGAAGTTCACGGCTCTCCCTACGATTCAGACCTGCCCATCGGGCACTGCTAGGTAACCAGCGCGGCCCGAAGTCTTTCGGCGACGATCACCTCGTCGCCGTCGTTGAGGTTGTGCACCATGACAACGATCGTGTCGTCGTCGGACGCGCTTAGCCTCACACGAGGCGTACCTTCAGAGAGCTCCTGAGCCACGTCCCGCGCCGTCTTGCCCAGCGTCTCGGCGTCGATGACGACGTGGAGTCCGAGCGACCAGTACGAGTTGCTCGTGAACACCTCCGTCTTCTTCACAGAGGGGAGGTCGTCGACGCCGGACTGGATCGCGTCGAACCGCTGCCCGTACCCGAGCAGGCGCTCCTCATGGTCCATCGTCAACCACGCATCTAGTGCTGCAACCAGCCCGACGATCTCCTGGCGGTCCACCTTCATGCCTCGCCCAAGCGGCCGCGGCCCGATGAAACCGTGGTTGGCGACAGCCTCGATCATGTCCTTCTTACCACAGACGAAGCCGGTCGAGTGAGGAGAGCCGAAGTACTTGCCGCCGAAACACACCAGGTCCGCCGACTGGGCGTTTCGCCGGAAGTAGTCGAGCGGATAGACCTGTGCGGCCGCGTCGGCAATAACTGGCACCTCGCGGTCGTTGGCGACCCGGACCACGTCCTCCAGCGCCAACGCTCCGGTCGCCCCATCGCCCTTGACGAGGTACCCCACTGCGGCGGTGTCCGGGCCGATGGCGCTTTCGAGGTCCTCGAGAGTCGTGCCGTCGTCGTCCCCGATCTCGACCAGCTTGCCGCCTGCCACCGTGTAGCTGCGGTCGTAGCCGTACCGGTGCTGCTTCTGGAGCACGACCTCGGTCTTCAGCCCGGTCGTGTCAGGAAGCTGGGCCATCTTGTCGGGGTCGTTGCCAGTCATGCACGCCGCTGTGCTGAGCACGAGGGCGGCGTAGCAGCCGGAGGTGACGTAGGCAGCCTCGACCCCCAGAGTCTCGGCGATGAAGTCGCCGGACTTCTCGAGTAGCTCGTGCATCTCGACGAAGCCGACGTTGGCCTCCTCCATCGCTCGCCTGACCTCGGTGGACGGAAGAGAGCCACCCCAGGTCGTGGTGTTACTAGCGGCGTTGATTACAGGCCGGGCGCCAAGCTTCGTGTAGACGTTGTCGAGAATCGTGCCCATGCCATCTCCGCTCGTCTTAAACGGCTTAGTCAGATCCCTGCGGACATCCGTAGTTGAGCTCGGAGTGACCCTTCGACTAGCTCAGGGTGAGCGGTTGGGTTAGCCGCCCGTGGCGAGCCTCTTGTTTCCTCTCACGGTGAGCCCTTCGGCGAAGCTCAGGACAGGCTTGTCGAACCAAACCCTAGTGGTCCAACATCCTAGTATTGAAGGGTTCTGAGGTTACGGCTTGGTAGGGGCGGGTTTGAAACCCGCCCTGTCGTCGTAGCACGCCAATCTCGGCTACCCCTCATTTCAAAGATTTCGGTCTACTAGTGGTCCAACATCCTAGTATTGAAGGGTTCTGAGGTTACGGCTTGGTAGGGGCGGGTTTGAAACCCGCCCTGTCGTCGTAGCACGCCAATCTCGGCTACCCCTCATTTCAAAGATTTCGGTCTACTAGTGGTCCAACATCCTAGTATTGAAGGGTTCTGAGGTTACGGCTTGGTAGGGGCGGGTTTGAAACCCGCCCTGTCGTCGTAGCACGCCAATCTCGGCTACCCCTCATTTCAAAGATTTCGGTCTACTAGTCCCTAACCCCCAAACCCTGTACCCCGTACCCTTCCTAGTCCGCCGCAGCCGCCCCCTGGTCTATCTCGTCGAAGATCGACTGGTCCCAGTCGACCCACTCCAGGGTCCCAGAGGCCTCGATGCCGCGCATATAGGCGTCGATATACTCCTGCGATAGGGGCGCTTGCGCCGGAAACTCGGGACCCGCCTCCATGCCCAGGGCCCGGAGCCGGAGTCGCGACGTCGGTCCCTCGCCCATGCCAACCCAGTTCTGCTCCTCGGGGTTGACCACCTTGACGAAGGGGTCCAACCGCATCCTCGTCTCCATTTCGTCGAGCTCGTCCCACTTCTCCTGCTGCCAGAGATCCCACCTGTGCAGCGAGAGCCTGGGCGCGAGGTTTGCCTGGAAGTCGATAAAGCCCTTCATGCCGAGCCTCGGCCCTACGCTCATTACCCCACCGTTGTTGATGAAGTTGAACTTGTCGGCGAACAGCCGAAGCATGTTCACGTAGTGCTTGATGTCGAAGGAGGCCCACTTGATGCCGACCACGTTCTCGAGATCCATGAAGCGCTCGAGAATGCTGGACCCGTACTCGAACCCAGCGCCCGGCATCGCCCACGGGGTGTTGTACGCCATGATCCCGACGTCGGCCTCGTCGTGCACGTACTTGAAGTGGCCGAACACGTCCTCTTCTGAGGGCCGCATGTACCGAGGAGGGGCAAACTGCAGGAAGTCGATCCCTACGTCCGCGGCGTACCTCGCCTTCTTCGCCGCCCGCCTGGCGCTCAGCTCGAACACGCCGATGCACGTCGGCACCTTGCCTTCAACCGTCTCGACCAGGACATCGGCCATCGCGCGCCACTCGTCGTCGTCGAGGAAGTACCCCTCGCCGAGACCGCCCGCGATCATGAAGACGGCGTTGCCTTCCTTCAGGCCCTGGTCCAGTAGCCACTGGATGTGCCTTCGCTGGCGGTGGAGTTGCAGATTGAATTTGTCGTCGTTGAACGTCGGCAGCGAGAGCACGACGCCCTGCAGTTTTTCTTTTCGTGAGGTCCCCATGAGTGCTCCTTTGGTGGGTCGTTTTTCCCCAGTATTTGGATGCCGACGCCGAGTTTAGCATACGGGCGCTGCGCCAACAAACGAGCGGAGCCGGTCTAGACCATC
Organism: Dehalococcoidia bacterium; assembly: GCA_965248605.1. GTDB lineage: Bacteria > Chloroflexota > Dehalococcoidia > Lucifugimonadales > CAUZJF01 > CAUZJF01. The sequence continues at coordinate 1,895,675 of CBDFJV010000007.1, read as the reverse complement.
AGGTCGCCACCGTTGATGTCGAGAGCAGAACCGGTGATGTACGCCGCTCGGTCCGACGCCAGGAAAGCGACAAGCTCCGCGACCTCACTCGGTTGGCCGATGCGCGAGATCGGAAAGCTATCCGTGTAGGCTTTGATTCGATCTTTGGTGATCGTTGAGCGGACCATCTCTGTATTGACGAGACCAGGACAGACAGCGTTCACAGTGATTCCGTACGGAGCCACCTCTTTGGCGACGGCCTTCGTAAGGCCTAGCACACCATGCTTTGCGGCCGTGTAGTGCGGCCCGCCCAGCGTGCTCACCGTCTTGCCAGCGGTCGACGAGAAGTTCACGACGCGGCCCCACCCCGCCTTCTGCATCGACGGCAGAACCGCCCTGGTGCAAAGGTACGCGCCCTTCAAGCTCACATTAACGACGAGGTCCCACTCGTCCTCTTCGATATCGACGATCGGCGTCCTCCTCAGGACGCCGGCATTATTGACGAGAATGTGGATCGCTCCGAACTGCTGTAGAGCGCCGTCTGCGATCTCACGTACGTCAGCAGCCGAGGTCACGTCCCCGGCGATGGGAATCGCGTCACCCCCGGCCACCTTGATCTCGCCCGCCGCACGTACAGCAGCGTCGCCTCGGCTGTCGTTGACCACCACCCTCGCGCCCGCCGTAGCGAGCCTTTCGGCCACAGCGCGTCCCATACCCTGGCCCGCCCCAGTGACGATCGCCACCTTCCCGTCGAATTCCTTAGAGTCTGTCATTCCTAACACCTGGTAAGGACGCGGCCAACCTCACCCCAAAGGGAGGCGACCCGAGAGTCTGGTATCTTCTCCCCTCTCCGAAATTCGGAAAGGGGCCGGGGGTGACGGTACTCATAAAACTCCGACTTCGTTCCCCGCTTCCTCGAACACCGCCAACGCGCGGTCAAGCTGCTCACGGGTGTGCGCCGCTGACAGCTGCACTCTGATCCGGGCCTCGCCCCTCGGCACGACGGGGAAGCTGAAGGCAACGACGAAAACGCCACGATCGTTGACGGCTTTCGCCATCTCGACGTTTTTGAGCTCATCCCGCAGCATGACAGGCACGATGGGGTGCTTGCCGGCCAGAATCTCGAATCCCAGCCGCTCCATACCGGCCCTGAAATACGCGGCGTTTTCCTTTAGCGTGGTGCGGAGCCCTGGGTTGTCCTGGACAATCTCGAGTGCCTTGAGCGCTCCCATCACGATGGGAGGCGCCAATGTGTTCGAGAAGAGATACGGCCTGGAGCGCTGCCGCAGGTAATCGACGATCTCCTGACGTCCGGCCGTAAACCCTCCCGACGCCCCACCTAGAGCTTTGCCCATGGTGCTCGTCAGTACGTCGATTCGGCCTTCGACCCCCAGCTCATCGGGCGTCCCGCGGCCGTTCGGGCCCAGGAAACCGGTCGCGTGCGAGTCGTCGACCATGACCAGCGCGTCGTATCGCTCCGCCAGGTCGCATATCTGCTGGAGCGGTGCCAGGTCCCCCTGCATGCTAAAGACGCCGTCGGTCGCGATCATCCTGAACCGGGCCGATTCTGTTTCCTTGAGCCTCGCCTCCAGGTCGTCCATGTCGGCGTGCCTGTATACCTTGCGCTGGGCCTTGCAGAGTCGAACGCCGTCGATGATCGAAGCGTGGTTGAGCGCGTCGCTGATGATGGCGTCTTCTTCTCCCAGCAAGGTCTCGAAGAGGCCCGTGTTGGCGTCGAAACACGAGGTGTACAGTATCGTGTCCTCGGTGCCAAGCCACTCGCTCAGCTTCCGTTCGAGGTCCTTGTGGATGTTCTGAGTCCCGCAGATGAACCGCACCGACGCCATGCCAAAGCCGTAGTCCTTCAGTCCATCGGCGACCGCCTTCTCGACCTCCGGGCTATCGGCCAGGCCCAGGTAGTTGTTGGCGCAGAAGTTGATCGTCTCGCCCTCGGGCGTGTCCACCAGCGAGCCCTGGGGCGTCTTGATGATCTTCTCCCCTTTGAAGAGACCACCGTCCTTGATGGTCTGCAGCTCCTTCTCGAGGAACCCCTTCATCTTCGTGTACGTCACAAGCTATCTCCTAGAGGTCTAGCTGCGACGGAGGGTACCGTCGGTGGACTGTTGCGTCAAGCTGTCAGATCGAGCGTGGTAGAATGGGTTTCAACCCGCCAACACCACCAACACCACGGGAATCACAATGGCCACAACAGAGACTGACAACATTCGCGAGTTGAGTCCCGAGCAAGGGCGGGAGCTTGTGGACAAGGAAGCCCGCCGACGCCTCGGAATGAGTGGGGACGAGTTCATAGCTGCTTGGAAGGAAGGTCGGTTTGCCGGCCCTGAGCGGACAGACGTTATGGAAGTAGCCATGCTGCTACCTCTCGTCGACGACAAGCTCCTGTACATTAAAGGTACTAGCTAAGGTTTGGCAGGTCGGACTCCGCATGAGGCCGTTGCCAGCTATCAGGCTCCGCTCCAACTGGCAATCTCCTGTATCACTAGGTCCATCCTAGATGTTCAAGGCGGCTACCGGCCCGGCCCTACTCACGTCGCGGCCTTAAGCGATAGCCACCTATCCTCACCTACACATGGAGGCAGGCGCCAAGCTTGGGTTCGACCCGTTTTCTGGAGCGCACCTGCCGACGAATCGAGTCGCGATCGAAGACGTCATTCGGTGGGTGATTAGTGAGCTAGGCGCGCCCCCGAGGCGTGCCGACTGGCAAGAAGTGCTTGCCCGCTCGCGGGACACACTCGAGGACTGGCGAACCTAGCCAGCTACGGTTTGGTCGTTTCGGGAGCCGTTCGTCGGCCTTCTACCGGTGAATCACCTGGCCCCGCACGTTGGCGTCCGGCTCTTTGCGCTCGGCGTCGCGGCCCGCCCCAACGTCCGCGGCTCCGTCGGTTCGGACGATGATCTTCCCGGCTTCCCCAGCAGAGAGTCGGTGCATCGCCTCCTCGACGTCTTGGAGCCTCACCTCTTGCGTTATCAACGGACGGAGGTCCACGACGCCGCTCTCGAGCAGCCACCGCGTCTTGTACCACGTGTCGAATATGCGCCGGCCATTCAGCGCCAGCACCGTCAGATTCTTGAATATCATGTTCTCAGCCACGTCGATCCGGACCGGGCTCGACGGAATGCCAAACAGAGTTACGCGGCCCCCGTTCCGCACGCCTCGGAAGGCGGCGTCGATGGCCGACGGCGCCCCGCTCATCTCCAGAAGCACGTCGACGCCGAACCCGCCGTTGGTCGTGATCAGCCAGTCGGCGATGTCGCCGTCTGGGCCCGCCGTCTTCGGGTTGAACGTCTCGTCCGCGCCCATCTTCTTGGCCAAGGATAGCCTGAAATCGTTGATGTCGACGGCCATCACACTAGAGGCACCCGAGGCCTTGGCGATGCCGGTCGAAAACAGTCCGATCGGCCCACAACCCAGTACCCCGACGCTCTGCCCGGCCAGCTCATGGGCCAAAGTCGCGAACACCGCGTTGCCGAAGGGCTCCTGAAGGGTGGCTATCTCTGGGGGCAGCTTGTCGCGGTCGTTCTGCCAGATCACACTCTCGGGAAGCGCTACGTACTCGGCGAAGCACCCGTCCCGGTCGACCCCCAGGATGCGTGTCCGGGGGCACATATGGGCCTGGCCGGTACGACACTGAAAGCACATGCCGCAGGTGACGTGACTCTCGGCTGAGACGTAGTCGCCGACCGACACGTGCCGGACGTCGCTGCCGATCTCCACCACGGTCCCAGCGAACTCGTGCCCCATGGTCAAGGGAGGCTTGATCCGCTGCTGGCTCCACTCGTCCCACTCCCAGACGTGCAGGTCGGTCCCACAGATGCTTGCGGCCTCAACCGCGACCAGCACCTCGTCGGGCGCGATTTCAGGGACCGGGACGTCTTCGACGACCAGCCCTTCGCGAGGGCCGGACTTTCGCACTGCGATCATAGTGTCTTTCATGAGTTGCTCTTCGCTGTGGATTTCTGCGTGTTGCGTGCCAAGCGGTCAGGTCTGAGACCTGACCCTACAATCGAGATGGCGGCTAGCTTGGCATTAAGTACTTCCTCGGCATCTTGGCCCCAACCGTGTATTGGATCCTGCCAATCCTCACCATCTGGTAGACATTGACCCTGAATTCCGGATTTATGCAGGTGTGCATATAGGCATCTCTCTCGGAGACCCCGTATTCATCGACCATCCACTCCATCAGGTTGACGATCGCGGACTCTACCGCGTCTTCTAGTGGCCGGAATGAGTACAGAGAGACGATCGAGTCTTCCTTTTCGAGCCGGACGAACGGGATTTTCTTGTCCTTCACAACGCGGCAGCTCAGGACCAGCTCCGAGCGAGTCTCGTCGGCCGTCCCGTAGAATTCCGTATCCCCCTGGCTGGCGTGCACATCGCCGACGTACAGCAGTCCGCCTTCATGGTAGCAATTCAGGTAGACCTTCGTGCCTTCCTTGATGTCCCGTACGTCCAGGTTGCCGCCCCAAGGTCCCTGCCCTACCGCGCTCGTCTCGACCTCCCGATCCGGCGCGGTGCCGATTGTGCCGATCATGGGCTGAAGGTCCCAGGTGATCTTGTCGTTGAAAACGCCTTTGCCGTCGCGGGTCGTGCCGCTGGGCCCAGGCAGGTGCTTGACGATGTGCACGAAAGGCCCACGGAGCGATTCCCACCTGTACGAGTCGCCGAGCGGATAGGAGCCGGGCCGCATGGTGGTGAACCCCTGTCCGTCGACCTCGATCTTCTCTATCGTGACCTCCAGGAGATCGCCCCGTTCGGCGCCTTCAACGTACACCGGGCCGCCGATAGGGTTGCCCTTGGGCGGGTCGAACTTGCGCGTCGGCAGGTCCATGATGCGGGGGGCGACATCAGCCGAACGGATGAGCCCGGAGCCTGCGTCTTCCGTCTCGACGGCGAAACTCTCCGCCTGCTGCACCCGCAACTTTGGCGGATGGCGGTGGTCGAACTCGTACTCCATCGCCTGGTCTCTGGTGATCCGTTGCACTAGTGCCTCCAAAAGCGTACGTGGGCGTCCGAGCCAACATTATATGCGACTGGCTGCCGTTCGGAGACCTCTGTTTGCGCCGCTATCGCTATTGATATAGATTACGCCTAACCATGATCCTAGGGTTGTGTCAAGGGCGGTGTGAAAACGTACCAGCGGGGCGGAGCAAAACTGTACCACTGAACGCCGTAGAATGGGCATCAAGGTTCGTGGGGCGTTGGAGATCAGGCTCAGTCAGATAGCTGGCGGCCAGAAGTCTTCTTGCTGTGCTTGAGTCGGTAGCTGTCCCCGTTCATCTCCAGGATGTCGACATGGTGGGTGAGGCGGTCGAGGAGAGCTCCGGTCAGCCGTTCAGAGCCGAACACCTCGGTCCACTCGACGAAGGGCAGGTTGGAGGTCACCAGGACCGATCCACGCTCGTAACGCTGGCTGAACACCTCGAAGAGGAGCTCGGCGCCAGTCTTGGACAAGGGCACGAAGCCCAGTTCGTCGATGATCAGAAGCTTGAGTCGTGCGAGCCTTCTCTGCAGGTTGAGCAGACGCCGTTCGTCCCTGGCCTCGATCAGCTCGTGAACCAGAGCAGCGGCGGTGGTGAAGCCCACGGACAGTCCCCTCTGACACGCAGCCAGACCGAGACCGAGGGCGATATGGGTCTTGCCGGTGCCACTGTTGCCGAGAGCGATGACGTTGTGGGGGCGCTCGATGTACTCGCATCGTGCCAGCTCCAGAACCAGAGCCTTGTTCAGGGACGGCATAGACAGGAAGTCGAAGGTGTCGAGGCTCTTGGTCGTCGGGAAGCGGGCTGCTTTGATCCGACGTTCCACCATGCGATGGTGACGGTCGATCAGCTCCAACTCCGATAGTCGCAGCAGGTAGTCCGGATGGTCAGCTCCCTCACTGGCACACTGGGATGCCAGCTTGTCGTACTCCCTCAGGAACGTGGGGAGCTTGAGTTGCTTGAGGTTGTGTTCGAGCAACATCGTGGACTTGTTGGTCATGACCGGCTCCCCGCCAGGAGAGCCATGTAGTCCCTGGTCGAGGTTGTTGCAACGTTGGTCCTGGGCAGATACGGGTACAACTCCATGTCGAGTCTAGGCGGTCGACCCTCGATCCTGCACAGCACCAGGTGCTTGACAGCATCGAAGCTCACAGCCCCGAGTCGAATGGCGTCTCGTACGGCGTCGTGGACTTCTTCCGGCTGGAAGTTCTCCATCAGTCTGAGCACCTGCACGAACTCCCTCTTTCCTCGCTTGCCCATCCGAGACTCCAGCAGCCGCCGCAACACTCCGAACTCCTCGGGCAACTCCCATCCAACCAGCGGCGCCGCCTGATCCAATGCCCTCGTCTTCTTCTCAAGGAGCGGCAGGTAATGGAGAGGGTCGAAGACGAAGTCGTCTCGATCGTAGGACCGCCGATGGCGGGCGATGACTTCAGCGCCACAGCTGATCACAACCTCATGTACATATCCGCGGACCACAACGTCCCGATGACCGTAGGCCACCGGGACCGAATAGTCATTGGTCCGGTATCTGACCAGGGACAGAGAACTGACCCTCGTCGCGTGCTTGTCGCTGGCGTCGTACGGTACGGCCGGCAGAAGCAGCAACTTCTCCAGGTCCCGCTCCAGCCGTTCTCCTATCGTCTCGTTGTGGCCGCGGAGTCGATCTTCGAACCGTCTGAGGCAGTGTTGCTCCAGATGAGCATTGAGGGCATCGAAGCTCTCGAACGATGGAATGGGCACCAGGAAGTTCCGGCGGACATAGCCGACCAGACCTTCTACTTTGCCCTTATCGTTCCCTTTGCCTGGACGGCCGAACCGGTCCTCGAACAGGTAGTGGGACTGAAGCTCGGAGAACACCCTGGTCCGCTGCCGGCGACCATCTCCCAGGATTCTGGCTACCGCGAGCGTGGTGTTGTCGTAGAGGATGCTCTGAGGCACTCCGCCCAGGAACGCGAAGGCGGAGACGTGTCCGTCGCAGAATGACTCCGTCGTCTCGGCGGGATACGCCTTCACATAGCACCCGTCGCTGTGAGGGAGGTCCAGGGCGAAGTAGTGGGCTTTGCGTTCCACTCCGCCGATGATCACTCGAGCTTCGCCGTAGTCGCACTGGGCATGTCCCGGGGAATGGGACAGTGGTACGAACATCTCGCGGGTATGACGACGGCGTTCTCGAACGTAGTCTTTGACTATCGTGTACTTGCCGGGGAAGCCGTGTTCGTCTCTGAGCCGTTCGTAGATACGCTTGGCGGTGTGACGCTGCTTCTTCGGTGAGCTCAGATCCTGCTCCAGGATCTGGTCCATCACACCCTTATATGGATCGAGCTTCGGTCTGCGAGCCGGTCGTTGCCGTAGATACCCTGGGGGCACGGAGTACTCGAGCATCTTGCGCACCGTGTCCCGGTGTAGCCCGAACACTCGGGCCGCCTCTCGGACGCTCATCCCTTCGACGAAACAAGCCCTGCGAACTCGCAGGTACATCTCCACCTTGTACATCCAATCCACCTTCAATCAGGTTCGGTCGTTCCTGATTGAAGGCGACAGGCGGTACAGTTTTCAAGCGCCACATCTCAGCGCTCGACCGCCCAGGTGGTACATTATCTCTCCGCCCTTCACAGGTTGTCTTCCCCCACATATATGGGCGGGTTCCTACCTGAAAAGGACACGCTTTCCTGGCTGCTCGACCGTTGCGCCGAGTACGACCTCCACGCCCTTGAGGCAGGCCTTCCGCCAGATGGCTCCGAGGACCCCACCGAGGTGCGAAGGAAGGCCGCTGACCTGGGCGTCGAGTGGGTCGCTTTTTGGAGCAGCGACTTCGTGGACCCGCGGGGCGGCGTCGCTGGGCTCCGAGAGCTAGCCGCCAGGGCCTTCGACGTCGCGAAAGCGGGGGGATGCCGTAGGTTGGTCATTCACGGCAATGGCGCCCGGCACAACCGGTTCGTACGCAAGCCGTCTCTGGACGAGCAGCTATCCAAGTTGGCGGTAAACCTGGCGGGCGTGGCGGAGGAGGCCGCTGAGCGCGGACTTATGCTAGGCCTACTGCCCCATCTCGACTACCGTTCCCACGAGGTCCTCAGCGTCGTTGAGGACCTCGGCCACCCGGCCCTGAGAGTCGCCATCGACTGCGCCAACGCCTTGCCCGTCTCCGAGGAACCTGTCCACGCCATCCGCGCGCTGGCGGAGCACGCGATTACCGTCGCCTTCAAGGACGTGCGGGTATACCCATACCGCTCGAACAGCGTCACCATCTGGGGAACGCCAATCGGCCAGGGCTCCGTCGACTACGAGACGATACTGCCGATCCTGAAATCACGGCTCCCAGACCCAGCCAACACGACCGGGTGCATAAAAGTCCGCTTGCCACCCGACAACGCCGACCACGACTCCTGGCTGCGCCAGAGCATCGACTTCCTGAAAGGCAGAATCGCAGACTAACGGAGGCCGAGGGACTTCCTCCCGTGCCGATGTTAAGATGGTGATACAAGCCCGAACTGAGGTTCGTACTATGCCAAAAGTGGGGGACAAGGTCTTAGTCAAGATCGGCGGAGCAGATACAGGCTCGACCACCCTCGCCGGTACCCTGACTATCACAGCCGGTGCCTCGATGACCGTGCCGGGCACCATAATAGCGGATCAGGGTGATAGCTGGCTCGTCGAGCTTTCCATCCAGGTAGACGGCAAGAACCGTATAGCAATAGCCAAGCGGTCCCTCAACTGATTCGTGGGCCTGATACGTAGCCCTCTCAGCGCACTGGGAGCGCTTTTGGTATTCCTGGATGGCGTATTGGCTGCCGCCCTCGTACCATTGCAATCCCAACCCGACCTGCAGGCAGTACTTGTATGGATGATAGTAGGTGTGACATCAGTCCTGACTCTGGTCGTTGTATTCGTCGTCATCTGGTTCACTGTCAAGAATCCGGGCCTACTATTCAGTCCTCGTGACATAGACCCAGCCACACACGTCCTTCTGTATGCGCCCGATGCAACGCCAGACACCGCCGAGGCTCAACCGTCTGAGCGTGTAACCGCAAAGCTCCTAGAGGAGGGCGACGAATCGGATCAGTGACACTACAGTAACTTGCCCTCGCCGTCCATCGGCGTCATAGAACATGTTCGTAGCCACCAAAGACCTCGTCCTGCCAACGACCGTCGTCGGCTCGTACCCGCGCCCTCACTGGTACCGGGAGAGCCTCCACGGCCGGCCGTTCAAGCTGGCTTTGGCCGACGCGACGTTTCGCGAGCAATACATGGACGCGGTGGCCTGCTTCACCGGGGACCAGGCCCGGGCCGGCCTCGACATCCTGACCGACGGCGACGCCCGCTTCGACCTGGACGTCGGCGGCCGCTCGTGGTTCTTCTACGCCATCGAACGAATGGGCGGCATAGAGGGGCACACCGACGGCTCGGCGAGCTGGCAGCAGCGGTTCGGCGTGCGCCCCGGACACCTCCTGTGGGAGGTGCAGGAGGCGTACCAGCCGCCGCGAGTCACCGGCAAGCTCACGCGCGGCCCGCTGGAGTATGCCGCCGTCTGGCAGATGGCGCAGAGGATGTCACCGAAGCCCGTCAAGTTCGGCGCCATCAGCGCGCAGAGCCTCATCACCATGCTCCACAACGAGCACTACTCTTCAGACCGCGAACTCATCATGGACTTGAGCGTCATCATGAACGACGAGCTGAAAGAGGTGGCGGCCGCTGGCTGCGAGCTTATCCAGGTGGAAGAGCCATCCCATCACTTCCGCGCCCTCAATCCAGCAACGACCGATACCGACCTCGAATTCCTCACTGAGGCTTTCAACCGCGAGGTCGAAGGCGTGGACACCGAGGTGTGGGTCCACACCTGCTGGGGCAACCCGAACCAGCAGGCGCTCTTCTGGGACGCGCCGTCGTACGAACGCTCATTGCCGTATCTGTGGCAGCTCAACGCCGACGTCATCACCTTCGAGTGCGCCAGCACCGGCGGCAAGGACCTACCGCTGCTCGCGGACTGCCCGCCCGACAAGAAGGTCGCCATCGGCGTCGTGAGTCACACGAACACTACCGTCGAGCCGCCCGAGGTCGTCGCCGATCTCGTCCGCCGAGCCCTCGACTACATCCCGATCGAGCGCCTGGTCCTCACGTCCGACTGCGGCTTTGGCCGTGAAGGGCTGTCGCGCCGCATCGCGTTCTACAAGTGTGCGGCGATCGTCCAGGGAGCCAACATTGTTCGGCGAGAGCTAGTAGACCGAAATCTTTGAAATGAGGGGTAGCCGAGATTGGCGTGCTACGACGACAGGGCGGGTTTCAAACCCGCCCCTACCAAGCCGTAACCTCAGAACCCTTCAATACTAGGATGTTGGACCACTAGGTTTGCCCGTGGCGGAGGTCCGAGCCGCCGATGCAAGCCTCGCTTTTGGCGACGCTTGACGGCTTTCCCTCTGCCGCTGCATCATGGGTACGGCGGCCTTCGGTTGTTGCTGTGGTGGTTCGTGACGGCCTTGTTCACGAGCTGCGGATCTAACACCGAACTCGTGGACAGCGACGTGACCGCTTCTCCGTCCCCACAGTCCCTCGCCGTTGCGATGTCGCCGACGCCAACCGTTACTCTGCCTGAAGCGGCTTCAGAAACGCCTACGGTTATTCCTACCACGAAACCGTCTGGCACGCCGACGCCGCTGCGTCCGATGCCAACGCTGACGGCCACCCCCACTTCCGAGCCCGCACCACCCCTCCCAAAGATGACGATCAGTTTCGGGCAGACCGTGCTGCGCGGCAACCGAGGGAGCTTCTGCTGGCCTCAGGACCCGGCAAGCAGGCTATGCGCCGACGCGATATTTGCCAGCACCGAGCGGCGTATCAGAGTCGCCAAGGGAGACTCTATTGAAGTCCTGGTAGAAGCTCACCGAGCACCGACTCTACTCCGAGCGGATGCATTCCTCGATGACGGCTCTCGAACCTTTGTCAAGACGCTTCGATTGCATCCGGCTCTGGTATCGTCCCTAGTGATTGACCTTGAACTTGGTTCGTATATCATCGCAATTTTCGGGAAATGGCCCGAAGGAGACAGCAGCTATCGGTTTTCACTGGACGTGGCCGACTTAGCTGACAGTGAAAACTGACGTAAGGAGGGCGCGGATGGCGACCCAGACCGACGGGAAGCAGCTATACAAGGACTCAGTGGTGATCGACGGGCTCAACGTCAGCAACTGGCAGAGCCCCGTTGTCTACGAGAGTCTTCATGCCGGCGGCGTCTCGGCCATCAACGCGACCATCGCCATCTTCGAGAAGTACAGCGAAGCAATGGACCGCATCTCGGCCTGGCTGCGAATACTCCGCGAGCGAGACGACACCCTCTCGCTGGTAAGTACAACCCAGGACATCCTCGACGCAAAGAGTAGCGGCAAGACGGGTGTGATCTTCGGGTGGCAGAACGCCAGCCCCATCGAGAACGACCTCGACCGGCTCGACGTCTTCCACCAGCTCGGCGTGCGGATAGTCCAGCTCACCTACAACGAGCGGAACTTGCTCGGCAACGGTTGCTGGGAGCGCACCGACGACGGGCTCAGCAACTTCGGCGTCGACGCCATCCGCGAGATGAACCGCCTCGGCATCCTCATCGACCTCTCCCACGTCGGCGACTGCACGACGATCGAGGCCATCGAGAAGTCCGAGCAGCCGGTGGCCTGTACCCACGCCAACGCCAGGTCCTTCGTAGACCACGTTCGGAACAAGACAGACGATGCGCTGAAACTGCTCGTCGAAAGGGGTGGGGTCGTAGGCGCCAACGCCTTCCCGCCTTTCCTGCGGAACGGCTTCCAGTCGACGCTATCCGACTACGTCGACGCCATCGACGACCTCGTCGAGCGAGTTGGAATCGACCACGTCGGCATCGGCACCGACTACACCCAGGACCAACCGAAAGAGTTCCTCGACCTGATCATGTCGTACCAGGGAACGAAGTTCAACGAACGGCGCCTGCAATACCCGGACGTCGTCGTCCACCCCGAAGGAATGGAGACTCCCGACACGCTCTCAAACGTAGCGACAGAGCTACTGAAGCGCGGCTATGGGCAAGAAGACATCGCGAAGATACTCGGCGGCAACTGGCTCCGTCTCCTCCGCCAGGTCTGGCGCGAGTAGGCAATTCACAGCTGAGGGCGCCGAGTACGCGGAGATGAGAATATATTAGAAGACTCTGCGCACTCCGCGGTCTCTGCGGTGAGTTCTAGTGGATGGCGGCGGCTACGGCAGCCGCGCGCTCGTTGACGAGCCGGCCCTCGCGGAAACGCGCCACGTCGAACGGCTCGATCAGCGACGGCGTCTTCCCGGTGGCGACCAGCTCGGCGATACACTTCCCCGCGATCGGCGCCGCCTTGAACCCCCACGTGCCCCATCCGCAGTTCAGGACGAACCCCTCGACGCCATCGACCCTGCCAAGAATAGGTGCATAGTCAGGCGTCATGTCGCAGATCCCCGTCCAGGTGCGCAGAACCTTGATATCGCGTAGTTGGGGGAGCAATTCCAGCGTGTTGACGGCCAGCTCCTCGAGTAAGTTTAGGGTCGAGCTATGACTGTATGTCGGATACGGGTCGACCGGCCCACCGATCACCAGCTCTCCTCGGTCCGTCTGGTAGACGTAGACGTGCAGGTCGGCCGACGAGATAGTCGTGTGGATGAACGGCTTTACCGGCTCGGTTACCATAGCTTGTAGCGGGTACGTATCGATCGGCAGCTCGATTCCGAGCATGGCCGCGATCGTCGAGCTCCAGCCGGCCGTCGCGCTCACAACCGTCCCAGCTGCGACGTGACCCTCAGTCGTTTCGACGCCGGTAACCCGACCGTTTTCGCGGCTCAGGCCGGTGACCTCCGTGAAAGGGTGGATTTCGGCCCCGAGCCGATCGGCGCCTCTCGCGAACCCCCAAACGACGGCATCGTGTCGGACCGTCCCAGCCGTCGGATGGTACAGCGCCGCCATCACCGGAAATACCTTCCCGTCGCGGAGGTCCAGTTCCGGCACCAGCTCCGCGATCTCCTCTGGCCCGACGAGCCGGCTGTCCACCCCTAGCAACTGGTTGAACTCGGCGCGGATGTTGAGCCAGTACACCGACGACTCGGTGTGCCCGATGTCGAAACGGCCCATCTGATCGTAAAGCAGGTTGTAACGCAGCTCTTGGGCCAGCCGCTGGTAGAGCTTGTGGCTTTCGCGGAAGAAGGGGATCCCTTCTGGAGTCAGGTAGTTAGCCCTGATGATCGCGGTGCTGCGCGCGCTGCCTCCCCCACCGATATATCCTTTATCGAGGATCGCGACATCCCGCACTCCGAGCTTGCCAAGGTAGTACGCTGTCGAAAGGCCGTGCACCCCCGCCCCGACGATGACCACGTCGTACCGGTCCTTCAGTGGGCCCTTCCGCCACATGCGGTTTTTCCTAAACAGCTGCAGCATGATCATTCACCACAGAGATCACAGAGACCACAGCGTTAGGAGAGGATTAGTTTGCAAGGCGTCTGATGCCTTTCTTGAGAAGCTTGGTATTGAAATTGATGAGTAGGCCAACTCTGCATCCGGATAGCTTGAGGTACGACAGAAGCTGTGCGTCGTGAATAGGCTCAAGACCATCTACAGCTTTTACCTCGACTATGACACTTTGTTCTACGAGTAAGTCGAGCCGATATCCAGCGTCCAGGGTCACGCTGCGGTAAACGATCGGAAGCTGTTTTTGCCGTTCAACTTTCAGTCCGCGTTCGCCTAGTTCAAACGCCAAACAAGCTTCGTATGCCGACTCAAGTAGGCCCGGACCCAGAGCTCTGTGGACGTCGATAGCTCCACCGATTATGGCCTCGGTAACTCGATTTATCCCCTTCTTATCCGCCATCTCTGTGTTCTCTGTGATCTCCGTGGTGAATCTCCGCGAGGGTTTCCGTGCCGAAGAGTTTCAAACTGTAACGCTCGCCAGCCTCCATAAGCGCATCCCACATGTACTCCCCGTACTCCCTGGCGAAGTAGAGCTCATAGCTGAGAAGCCCCACGATATCGCGTCGCAATAGCGTCCCGTGGATTTCGGCGACCTTGCCCTGTGCGCAACTCATGTCCGAGAAAGCCTCGGGAGCGACGTCGGTCTCCGTAACTGCAGCGAGAAGGCGGTGTGACTGTGGGCCGGCCAGAGTCACAGCCGCCAATGCCGACGTCACGTTGACCCAGTGCGCGCAATCGGCATCGACCTCCTTGAGTACGTCGGCAACCGCACGTGCCTGCCTCGGCGCCGTGATAAACAAAGCCTCGTCGTCCGCGAGCCGAGCTTCCAATACGTCCTTTATTCCTGAGTCTTCCGTAAACTGCCGGACAGTCATGCGCCCGGCCGCCACGGTCGTCACCTGCCGGAACGCTTCATTCAGAAACGAATCGAGGTCATCGCTGTAGACTCTGAGTTTCCCAACTGGACTGACATCAGTGATGCCTACACCCTGCCTGACGTTCTCGATCTCGTCCTCGGTCGATGTGTACCTTGACGGACGCGACCAGCCGTCGCTTTCGACCATCGTCGCCCCGTGGGCGAGGTGCATCGAATGAAAGACACTTTGCGCGATCAGGCTGCCTTCGGCCATCCCTATGCCCTCAGTCTCTTGCCTTCGGGATCGTAGAAAGGCTGAAGCGTCACGTTCGCCGCATACGTCTCGCGGCCGACCCGAATGTGAACGGTGTTTCCCTCTTCCGCCATCTCGGCCGGCACCACGGCGAACCCGAATCCCTTCCCTAGCGTCGGACTCAGCCGCGAGCTCGTCACGCGTCCCACCGGCGTCGAGCCCGACACCACGGGGTCGCCGTCGTCCGGAACGGCGCCGTTTTGCATGACGAAGCCGACGAGCACGTTTTTCGGGCCACGCTCTTGGGCCGCCGCAAGGCCGCCTCTGCCGATGAAGTCTTCCTTGTCGAACCGGACAACCCACTCGCTGGCACTATCGAACGGAGTGCTCAGCATGTCAGTGTCCTGACTGGGGATGATGTGCCTCTTCTCGAGCCTCAGAATCCGTTGGGCCTCCACGCCAAAGGGCCCGATGCCGTATTCCTCGCCGGCGTCCATAAGGGAGTCCCACATATAGTCGGCGTACTCGGCCGGAAAGTGGAGCTCCCATCCGGTCTCACCGACGAATCCGATCCGTAGGAAGATAGTCGGGACGCCCGCCGCATCGCCCCGTTTGGACCGCATGTACCGGAATGCCTTCGGCTCCAGGTCGACGTCGGCCAGCTTGCTCAGAGTCTCGCGGGCCCTCGGGCCGGCGACGTTGATCGCGGCCAGCGCGCCCGTCACGTTGGTAACGTGTGCGCACTGGCCCGTCCCGGCCAGCCACCACTTAAACCACTCCTCGATGATCTCGACGTTCGCAGTCGACGTCGTGACGAAGTAGTGGTCCTCTGAAATCCGCGTCACCGTTCCGTCGTCCATGATCGTGCCGTTGTCGGCGCATAACATGCCGTACCGGATCCGCCCGGGACGCAGGTCGGAGAAATGGTGCGTATAGACCTTGTCGAGCAGGGCCGGCGCATCGCTTCCTTGCACATCGAGCTTCCCGAGAGTACTCACGTCGATGATCCCTACGCCCTGTCGCACGAGCAGGCTCTCCTCCTGTGGAGAGCTGTAACTGTGGGGCCTACGCCATCCCCCGGAGTCGATCATCTTGGCGCCCATCGATTGGTGTTTTCCATCGAGCGGCGTCCTCTTTACAGGAATGTGCCCAGGCCCGGCGAGAGCACCCAGAGACACCGGCTTGACAGGCGGCCTCGAGGTCGTGACGCCGGTCTCACCTAGGCTCCGCCCGGTCTGCTGTGCGGTGATGCGGGCCAGAGCACGGTGGCACATCTTGCCCTGGCACGGACCCATCGTCGCGGTGGTGTAGCGCTTCAGGGTCTGGATGTCTTCGAACCCCTCCTCGATCGCCTGCTCGATGTCCTTCACGGTGACGTCCTCGCAGACGCAGACGAACTTCTTGACGCCCTGCTCAGGCACGACCAGGGGAGGAGCAGGAGACTGGCTCGGCTCGGCGGACTGTGCCCTCTCCATCTGTTCTCGTAGCACGCCGGAGTTGACTGCCGGCTTGAAGCCCAGACCCGCCGCGGCTTCGGCCCCAGCCATCCGGCCTTGCAGGATGCTCGTCGTAAGATCGGTCACGCCTGCGACTTCTCCAGCGACGTGGATAGACGGCGGCATCTTACCGGGCACCTCGATGTCGCGGGACTCGTCTTGCACCAGAGTGCCTCCGGCCTGGTACACGAGCGCATTAGCCGGCTGGAACCCGCCGCTCATCGCTATAACATCGGCGTCGAACTGGCGCTCCTCGGTGGTAGGCTTCCCGTCGACGAGGCGCGCGACGGTCCCTCCGACTACCTTCCTCACGCCTTCGCCTCGAATCAGCACGTGAGACGCGAGCACAAGCACGCCCCGAGACCGCAGCTCGTCGGCGGCGTCCAGGCCGTGGGGAAACTCGGGTCGCGAGTCCGCGACGACCGCAATCCGGAGGCCCGCGTTCAGCAGGTCGAGCGCCGCGTAGTACCCGTGGTCGCCCGTAGTGATCACCATCGCCGTCGACCCCGGTGAGACTCCGTAGAGGTTGACCAGCCGCTGGGCCCCGGTGCTGAGCATTACACCCGGAAGGTCGTTGCGGTCGAACGGCAGCGGGACCTCAAAGGACCCGGTCGCGAAGACGATTTGCTTCGCGCGCACCTTGATCACCCCTTCACCGCTGTCGACGCCAAGCAGGTTTCCTTCGTAGTACCCGAACGCCGACGCGTTAGAAAGCAAATCGAGGTTCTCGCTGGCCACGACCTCCTCCGTCAACCGCCGCGCAACCTGATAACCGGCCATCTGCGGCATGTCGGGCAGGCCAGAATAGGGCTGTGGGTCGGTCCTCAGATAGCCGCCCAAGGAAGGCTGGTCGTCTACGAGGATGACACGAGCTCCGGTGCCGGCCGCCGTGATCGCAGCCGACATGCCGGCAGCGCCTCCGCCGACCACCGCAACGTCGGCGTGTCGGTGATCGTGGTGTTGGCGCGTCTCCGCCGACGGCACTTCAGGTACTGATCCCAGTCCGGCGACCCTCCGAATGATCGGCCGGGACAGGTCCCAGAAAAACTTCGGCGTGTGAAAAGTCTTGTAGTAGAAGCCGACGGGAAGCAGCCTGTCCATCTTGTCCATGACAGCGAACACGTCGTGGTCCAGCGATGGCCACGCATTTTGATGGCGCACCGCCATTCCTTCGCGGACGGGCTCGACACACGCGCGAAGGTTTGGAACACCGTCGACAGTCATGAGGCAGTTGGGGCATCGGCCCGCGACGCAGAGCAGTCCTCGAGGCCGGTGGTACTTGAAGCTACGGCTGTGTATACGAACGCCAGAGGCGTACAGGGCGGAGGAGACCGTGTCGCCTTCGTAAGCCTCGACCCGCCGGCCGTTGAACTGGAACTCGACGATCTTGGAGCGGTCTATTATGTGTGTCGGCCGGGCATCAAGACGGCCCGTGGCTGAGGACGTCGCCATCTATCCGTGGGGCTCCTCGGGCCACGAGGTCTCGCGCACCTGGTTCGTCACGATATCGCGGACCGCCTGGAGCCATTTCCGGCATCCCAGGGTGTGGTACCACCATTCGTGCTGGTCGCCCGCGACGTTCCGGCGATTGTAGAAGTAGGCCGTCCACTCGTCGTTCGAGGCGTCCGGCTTCGGTCGGGCCGTCACCTCGCCCCCGAATCGGAACTCGTAGACGTTGCGGTCGCCGCAGTTAGGACACTTCAGCAGGAAGCCCATCTAATCCGACCGTTTCCGAAGTTCCATGAACTGCTCGGGAGTCATCCCTGCTTTGCGGA
Organism: Dehalococcoidia bacterium; assembly: GCA_965248605.1. GTDB lineage: Bacteria > Chloroflexota > Dehalococcoidia > Lucifugimonadales > CAUZJF01 > CAUZJF01. Next base: position 1,877,866 of record CBDFJV010000007.1, on the reverse strand, counting down.
TCAGGGCGCGAAGTGTCCCTCTCGCGACCTCTCGGTGATCTGGCACTGACAACGTCGCTGGATGGCCACGCTTGACCAAGATGATGTGACTCCCCCTCTGCCGAACGACCTCCCAACCACCGGCTGTGAAGGCGCGAGCGACATCACGTCCGCTGAGGAGAGGAACGGGTCCGCTAGACGGCAATATCTATTTCATGGGTCGCGACTGTCAGAGGCATACCACGCTCAGCCCTGACCTCCAAACATTGCCGGATAGCATCCTGAACGTTCGTCAGAGCCTCGTCCTCGGTCCGCCCTTGGCTTACGCAGCCGGGGATCGAGGGGCACTCAGCTACGTATACTCCGTCTTCGTCTCGGTCTATCGTGACTAGAAATTTCATGGTAGGGGCACTCGCATTTCGAACTAGCCTAGTGGTCCAACATCCTAGTATTGAAGGGTTCTGAGGTTACGGCTTGGTAGGGGCGGGTTTGAAACCCGCCCTGTCGTCGTAGCACGCCAATCTCGGCTACCCCTCATTTCAAAGATTTCGGTCTACTAGCCCATCGTCCGATTCTTCCGGTACGAGTCCTTCACGGCGATCTTGCCGTCGCGGAACGCGAACAGGTCGCATCCGTTGACCTCGACGCGGGAGCCGTCGGCTGACGTGCCGGTGAAGACCCACTGGGACACGCCCCGGTCGCCGTTCACGAAGTGCGTCGTGGCGTTCCATCGGCCGTCAGGGAACGCGTCCAGCACCGCCTGGTAGCATGCGCGCACCTGCTCCGTGCCCTCGAAGCGCTTGCCGTTAACGTCCGGCCCTGAGGACAGCTCGAACACACAGTCGTCGGCCATGAAGCTCATCATCGCGTCGATATCGTGGCGGTTCCATGCGTCTGCAAAGGCCTGCAGGAAACCCGTGTCAACCTGGCCGGTTACGTCAGTGCTGGTCACCATACCCTCCGTCGCTGTAAGGTCAATCTTGCTACTAGAACATAGTCAGGTAGCGGTCAAGCTCCCACTGCGATATCTCGCTGTGATAGGACCGCCACTCGGCTTCCTTCAGGCTGATGAACTCGTCGTATATCACGCCCAACGCACCCTGGATGACCTCGTCCTCGCGCAGCGCCGCCAGCGACTCCGCGAGGCTCTGGGGTAGCAGACCGATTCCTCTACGCTGGATCTCATCGAGACCCAGCTCGTACAGGTTTCCCAGGTTCGCTTTGCCCGGGTCTAGTTTCCTTTCCACGCCGTCGAGCCCGGCCGCGATATACGCGGCCATCGCGAGGTACGGGTTGCAAGCCGCCGAAACCGTCCGGTCCTCCAGATGGCCCGGCCCGGCCGTCCTGATCATCTGCGTCCGGTTGTTGTCACCGTACGAGATGAATGCCGGCGTCCACGTGAACCCGGACCGCGCGCCGAAAAGCCCGGCGCCCACCTGCAATCGCTTGTAGCAGTTCACCGTTGGCGACGTGATGGCGCACAGAGCGGGCGCGTGGTCGAATATCCCTCCGATGAAGTGATACGCCATCTCGGATAGACCAAGTCCCTGCGGGTCATTCTCGTCAAGGAAAACGTTCTCGTCCGTCTCCGAGTCGGCCACGTGGAAATGTATGTGCCCTCCGCTGCCCGTGCGGTCGGCGAAAGGCTTGGCCATGTGCGTCGCGATGGCGCCGTACCGCTGCGCATACTGGCTAGTCATCATCTTGAAAAAGGTGTACCGATCAGCCGTCGTCAGGGCATCGCTGTAAACGAAGTTGACTTCGTACTGCCCATTGGCGTCCTCATGGTCCGATTGATAGACATCCCAGCCCACGCGGGCCATCCCGTCCATCAGATCGCGCAGATAGTCCATGACGTTGGCCATGCCCTTGAAGTCGTAGCATGGCTTGGCGAGATTGTCGACGTTATTCGGGTCGAATACGCTCAGCGACCCATCGTCGTCCCTGGTGACTAGGAAGTGCTCGGGCTCGATGCCTACATAGAAGACGTAACCCTTGCCCCTCGCATCGCCGAGAACACGTTTGAGGTTCGTACGTGAGCAGTACGGATGAGGTTCGTCGTCCACGTAAAGGTCGCTGGCGAACCGAGCGACACCCTCTCTCCACGGGACCGGGCTGTACGTGTCGAGGTCGATGCGCGCCATCATGTCGTGGGAGTGAGGCCCTTGGCCCAGCCCAGGGACCGCGGCTCCCGCGAAGCCCGCGCCCCCGTCGATCACGTCGTCGAAGTGCGAGGCGGGCACCATTTTCACCTTGGCCGACCCATTCAGGTCTACGAACTGGGCCAAAAGGTACTCGATGCCGTCGTTCTGCATCTGCCGGCGGACTTCCTCGCGTGTCGCCATAGGTGCCCCTCCTACCCGAGAAGCTCGGGATCTTCGACAGTCCCCATCGAAGAGCGGAGGACGTCGAATCTACTCGCCAAATACCTTGTTGGTGCCTACCAGAGGAACGCGGGCCATCGCCGATGCCTCAAGCGTCAGCGCCCTCAAGTCCTCCGGCTCCAGGCTGTGGACGTCACTCTTGCCCAACGACCGCGTTAGCAAGGCCAGCTCCATCGTCATCGAGTTGATGAAGTTCGCCACCCTCTCCGCGGCTTCATCGGGGTCCAGGCGTTTCGTGAGCTCGGGGTCTTGCGTCGTGATACCGACCGGACACTTGCCCGTGTGGCAGTGCCGGCATTCGCCCGCCGGAACGCCGATCTCCTTCACGAAGTCGGTGCCTGGGATCTCTTTGTTGCAGTTCAGCGCCAGGAGCGCTGCGATACCGATCGCCACCGCGTCGGCACCCAGCGCCAACGCCTTCGCGGCGTCCGCACCGCTTCGGATGCCCCCCGATGCGATGAGGCTCACCTCGCCGTACAGGCCCAGCTCGCGGAGGGCCTCCCGGGCCATGACGATAGCTGGCACCGTCGGGATACCGCTGTGGTCCAGCAACACTTCGGCCGACGCCCCCGTCCCAGCGACCATGCTGTCGATCACGATGGCGTCCGCCCCGGCCTTGGCAGCCAGCTTCACGTCGTCGTCGACGCGGCACGCGCCCAGCTTCACGTGGACCGGCACGCTCCAGTCCGTGGCCTCCCGAATCTGCTCGATTTTCACCGCCAGGTCGTCCGGGCCGAGCCAGTCGGGGTGACGCGCTGGGCTACGCTGGTCGATCCCGGTCGGGAGGTCGCGCATTTCCGCGATCTCGTCGAGCACCTTGACGCCCATCAGCATCCCGCCGGTACCGGGCTTGGCCCCCTGCCCCACCACGATCTCCACCGCTTGCGCTTGCACGAGGTGGTGCGGGTCGAAGCCGTAGCGACTCGGTAGCACCTGATAGATAAGCTTCTCTGAGGCGTCCCTTTCGGACTGCAGCATCCCGCCGTCGCCCGTGCACGAGGCCGTACCCACCATCGTCGCTGCCTTGCCGAGTGCCGTCTTGGCGTTGGCCGAGAGCGCGCCATAGCTCATACCACTGATGTATACCGGCGTGTCGAGCACAAGGGGGTTCTCGGCGTGGCGGGCGCCAATCACCGTCTCGGTGTTGCACTTCTCCTTATACCCCTCCAGCGGAAAACGCGTCAGACCGGTAGAGAGAAACGTCAAGTCGTCGAAGTGCGTAACCTTCTGGAAGGTGGAGAACCCACGAATGCGGTACCGGCCAAGCTTCGCCTTGGAGTGGATGTCCTCCATGACTTGAGGGGACCATATCTGGCTCGTCCCCATCACCATAGCGTCAGCCGCTGACCTCCTCTCCCTTGATGGGAGAGGATTGTCGAAGATTCCGAGGCTCTCGGGAAGGTGAGGGAGATCTCCATATCACACCGCCGCCATCTCGAGCCGCTCCAGCGAGTCGAAATGGTACAGCTTCTTCTCCGAAACGACCTTCCTGAATCGAGGCCGTACCTCCTCCCCCACCGGGGGAGGATTGAGGAGGGGGTTCCTAGTCGCGTCTTCGAGCACCGACCACACCTCAATAAGCTCGTCCTCGCTCGCCTCTTCTACCACCGCGTCGTTCCCCAAAGAGCCTATCTCACCGCCGACGTAGATCGTCCCCTCATACATTGAATCGCCGACGGCCTCGCCGACATCGCCGCACACGATGATACGGCCCTTCTGCATCATGAACCCCGTCAGGAAGCCCGAGTTACCCGCGATGGCCAGCGTTCCGCCCTTCATCGAGATACCCGCCCGCGCGCCCGCGTTGCCGCCCACGACCACCTCACCACCCCGCATGCTGGCCGCCACCGACGCGCCGGCGTCCTTGGACAACGCGATCTTTCCGCCCATCATGTTCTCGCCGAGGGCCCACCCGGCGTTGCCTTCGATAGTCACCTCTGGGCCGTCGATCATGCTAGCGCCGAAGTAGCCGACGCTACCTTTGAAGTGCACCTTACACGGCTCCAGAATGCCGACCGCGAGGTTGTGCCGCGCCCCTGGATTCAGGATAGTCACATCGGCGCGCCCATTGCCTGCAAGCTCCTTGAGACGCCCGTTCAGCTCTCGAGGAGATAACTCGGCGGCGTCTAGAGTGACCAAGTCATGATCTCGCGCTGCTGGGGCTCGACTCGGTCGATTTCTTCTGAGAAGATGCTACGTAGCGCCACCTCTTCCGACGCGACCGCCACCACATCGTCCGTTTCCATCGTAACCAGCGGTTTCGCCGACCACTGGTCTTTGGCGCACCCCAGCCCGTCCTCGGTCGACACGACGTAAGTAAATGTCCCGTCCAGGTCATCCAGGGAATCACCCAGCGCCCTTTCGAGGGCCTCGCCCCGTGCCAGCTTGTCTGCCAGGTAGACCGCGATCAGCTCGGAGTCGTTCCCGGTCTGGAACCGGTGGCCCTGGTCCTCGTAGCGTCGCTTGAGCTTATGGTAGTTCGTAAGCTGCCCGTTATGTACGACCGTGACGTCCGGGAACGGGTAGGCCCAGAAGGGGTGGGCGTGGCTGATGTCGACCTTGCTCTCGGTCGCCATCCGGACATGCCCGATGCCGTGCGTGCCCCGTAGCCCTCCCACGTCGTGCCTCTCGGACAGCACTCCGGCTGTGCCCACGTCCTTGACGACCTCCGACACCCGGCCGATGCTGTGGATCTCGACGCCCTCCGTCCCGATCAGGGCCTCAGCCAGGTGAGGTACCTCGCCCTCGTAGTTCACCAGGAGCCGGAGGTACTCGCCCCAGTTCTGTCTGTCAGTAACCACGCAGCCGGCGCGGGTCGCGGCCTCTTCGGCGCGGGCCAGCACCGCGTCGGCGCGGTCCGCGTCCTCCGTCCACAGGCGTACAACATAGTCCCCGTCGATGCCCTCGCCCGCGACGGTTACGCCCGTGGAGTCCCGCCCGCGGTGGGCGAGAGAGTCCAGCATCCGCACCAGATCGCGGCCCACCGGGGCCTGGCCGTTCTGCCGCGCGTTCTTGTAGATGATCCCGCTAATACCGCACATCGAAGGGCCTCACAACACAGCGGCCCGGCCAGCAGGTGGACGGGCCTTCGGGCACAAATATAGCACCGGCTATGAGCGCCTGCAACACCACACCAAACCCCGCAAGGCCGCGCAACTTCTGCGTGCTGCCGGAGCTTCGCCGCCCGTTTGCGAACAACCTATCGATGTGCTAACCATAAACCCACCGGCGCGACTGGTTCGGCAGTGCGCCCAACCGCGCAGAGGAGAAGCGAATGTCAGGATGTCCCCCAGTCACCTTCACGGACGTATCGAGCGCCACATTCGAAAAGCTACGCGGCGAACTACGGCGCAACGGCATCGACGTGCCGTCAGGGCCTATCGGGACCGTATTGGGGCGAGGCATCACCGGTATCTACGAATGGGACGAGGGCTCCGGTACGCTGACTATCGAAGTGACCGACAAACCCTTCCTATTCCCGTGCAGCTCGATCAACGACCGCATGATAGGCGTTGTCGAGGCCGGGGGCGGCAAGCCGTCGAGCTAATCGTTTTGGAGACCGAGCGCAGGCTTGGCAACAATGACCACCCAGATGCAAGCGCTTAGCCTTGGGGGGTATCGAAATCTCTTGGTCAAGTATATGACTGACGGTGGCAGACTTCGAAAATGAAGCAAGACTTCTCGATCGCTGCTAAGGCACGATGCTCTTCGGACAGATCGAACCTCAGGAAGAGATTGGCGGAAATGTCGCCACTCGGAGACTGACGACTTCTTTTCTGAAACTCAGAGTCATGGCAGCGATCCTCGGGTCGGCGTTCTCGTGCGAGGGGCGCAGCTGATCAGTCGTGTTCGCCGGGCAGGGGGTGGTTCTTTATGTCGTTAATCGCTTCTAGCAGTGCGATGGTTGCCGGGCCATCCAGGGTGGATCCGTCGTATCGGACTTCATACAGACCTTGAAGATTTGATGGGAGCGTCACGCCTTGACGCACCAAGAGAATGAACCTCCTGCCGAACAACGCCATCGCAGCACCGATTTCGATGAGCACGTTTGGGTTCAGGACGGTGTGTTCATTGGCTCCTTTGTCAATGAGTGTAGTCTCGGCATCGATATGGATGATGGCAGCGCCGCACCCTCGTAGGTCGGCCATGACTTTATCTGGTACAGGTTGGGAAACTGTCTGTTTCTCCGTGGATGCAACAGCCTCAAGCTCTCCAAAGTTCAAGAGTTTCTTTATGGGCTCTACTAGGCTCTTGTTCTTTCCGTGAGCAATGAAGACTCTCCGCTTTCGGTGTTTGAGTTCGCTGGGTTCGGCCTGAGCGACGACAATTTCATCTCCTGACTCGGGGACTCCCTCCTGGGGTGCTGGCAGCTCTTGTTCGATACCGCGGACTTCGTCGCCAAGTTCCTGAGTACCGATGAGATCAACGTACTCTTTGCCTTTTATCTCGGTTATGAATCCCACTGACCTTGCCCCAACCTGGATCATGTTGTGGACGCCATCGGTCTTGTCTTTCGGGACACCCATTTCCTCGAGTACATTGCGGGCAATCTCAGCCTTTGGTAGCGACGAGCCAGAGTACTTTTGTAGAAACTCCCCGACAATCCTCGGCTGGCGAAAGGCCTCTCTCCGGGCAACAACGTCATCCCCTTCTTTGGTGGGCTTCAGGATGCGGGAAGCCAATTGGGTGACCCTGATCTCAGCGGCCTTTGCGCCCCCCTCGATCAGGCCATAGGCAATCGCCGCGCCACAGAGCATTCGAAAATGGCTCGAGTTTGGGGCCATTTCAAGGGGCGCCGCGACCTTCAATGGTGGCGTTGAATCAGAGGCATAATCGTCGACCATGGCCTTTGGAACTCGCAAAGCATCATCAAGTGTACAGCTTGGAACGTCCTCTTGTTTGACATACTTCTTGACCATATTCTGGCTCCAGATTGGAGTGACTCACGACGATTGTCGCACGGCTCGTTACCCAATTCAAACTACGGCCATCTAAGTATCTAATGTACTGTGCCGCATGGTGTGATGTAGCTCGACTCACAAAGGGATCATAATCTCCAATCAACTCCATGGGAGTTTGGTCCGAAGAACCGCCCTGAAGACCGCCAGTCAAACCCCCGTCGCCGCAGCGCAAGCCCACCACCCAGCACTAGCACCACCCCGACGACCAACCCCGCCCACATCGGGACCGCCACATCCCCCACCTCGGGCACTTCAGGCGCGGCCTGCACCTGGAACTCGTCGATGAGGCGCTCCAGCCGCACCGAGTAGACCCCCTCGGGCCTAGAGGCGCTGACGGTGAACGGGACCGTCTCTCCTGCTCCGACCTGCACCAGCTCGACGGCCTGGATGCTCTTGTCTATCCAAAGGTTCGCCGGATACTCCGCCGCCTCGGCGCCGACGTTCGTGACGTTGGCGCTGACCGTGAACTCCTGGCCGGCGAAAGGCGTTGCAGGCGTGATCTTCAAGTCCTTCACGTCGAATACCTGCTCGGCCGGCCCTGACCCGCCCGTAATCGCGAGGGTCGAGAAGCCTGGGACCACCACCGCGAAGAATATCCGTTCGGTGTCTTCCCGGACGCGCTTCGATTGGAACGGCGTCCACCGGTTCGCCCCTTCGTCGAAGCGGTTGAACTCGATCGACCACTTGTGGACCTCGTTGGCCTCCAGCCAGCTCTTCTCGACAAAGAGCATGCCGGCGGCGACGGCGACGTCTTCAGGCTGCGCGTTTTCGAACCCGACGTTGACGAAGGCGTTTACCTTGCGGTCGGGCGGGAACTGGGGAGTGCCTAGCGGCTGCTCGGGCAGGTTCTCGACGGTAACCTTGACGTCTCTCAGGGCGCGCGTGAACCGGGCCCAGATCCGGTCGAAGGGCGCGGGGCTGCTGACCACAGTCGCCCATTCGGACACCCTGGTCTCCGGGACGTTGTAGGTCGTCAGCGTGTCGCTGACCTCGGTTCCCGTCGGCGCGGGCAGGTCGTCGGGGACGTCCGGCCGGTTCCAACGGTCGAGCTGCATGACCGGCACGTTCGGGAGCCGGTCGAGCAGCGTCTCCAGAGGCATGTCCCACAGCCTGTCCGGCGACACCTCCGGCAGACGCGGGATCAGCCGCTCCTCGGAAACGAGTCCCACGACCCGGACCGCCCAGTCCAGGGGCGCTTCGTCCATTAGCTCGCCGGCCTTCACCTTCTCCATCAGCGACCAGATGTCCGCCGACTGGGCGCCCGGGATGACGCCGATCAGCTCCACTCCCTTGTCCGTGCTCACGCGTTCCATCAGCCTGGCCGCCGGCTCGCTGTCCATCTGCTCGATGACCAGCTCGGCCTTGTCGATTGCCAGCTGCTCGAGCACCTCGGCGCCGACGTCCGGGTCGGCGTTCGTCAGCAGTGTCGCCCCGGCCTCCGCGCTCGCCTGCCGGACTATGCCTAGTAGCTCGTCAGCCGTCGTTGTCTGGACCGTCTGGGCGAGCACCCCAACGGGCGGACGAGCGAGCTCGGCGGACCTCGCGTCTACCTGCGCCCGAAACAGAGTGAACGCCGCGACTACGACGACGAGAGAGAGAACTACCAACAGACTTGTGTGACGCATCAAGACACCTTGGGAAAAGTCTCCACCTATTGTACGGGTACGCCGCTGCCTTCAGTTCTGAAGCGCCCGCTCCCCCCGGCTGTGCCGCTCGATGGCCTCGACCCTGTTCAGCAGCGGCGGGTGCGAGTAGTTCAGGAACACGAAGAACGGGTGCGGATCGAGGTTAGACAGGTTCTCGGCGGAGAGCTTCTTGAGCGCCTCGACCAGGCTTGCCGGCTCTTCGTACGTCTCCGCGGACCAGCGGTCGGCTTCGTATTCGTGTTTCCGCGACACGACTTGCATCACGACCGAGAGGACGACGTTTACAGGCGTGTACAGCAGCGCGAAGAACAGGAGCCCCGTGTAGATCGACTGCTCGTCCATGAAGAAGGCGTCGTAGAGTCCCGCGCTTCCCAGCACCACCGACAGCAGGAAGAAGACGACGCCCGTATTGGCCACGCGGATGACGATGCCCTGTACGATGTGCCTCATCTTGTAATGGCCGATCTCGTGCGCAAGGACGGCCACCAGCTCGGGGACGGTGTGCTTCTCGACCAGGGTGTCGAAGAGCGCGATGCGCTTGTTGCGGCCGAAGCCCGTGAAAAAGGCGTTCGCCTTGGTGGAGCGCTTCGAGCCGTCGATCACGAAGATGTTGCTGACCGTGAAGTCCACGCCCTTTGCGTACTGGAATATAGCGTCGCGAAGGTTACCGGCTTCGAGCGGAGTGAACTTGTTGAAGATAGGCATTATCCAGGTCGGCGCAACGAACTCCAGCGCCAGCGTGAACAACGTCACCGCGATCCAACAGTATAGCCACGCGAGGGACCCCGCGTACTCGAAGAAGGCCAGCACGCCCGCCAGCACCGGTACGCCGATCACGGCGGCCAGCGCCAGCCCCTTGAGGAGATCGGTGACAAACGTGCGAGGTGTCGTCTTGTTGAACCCGAACCGCTCCTCGATAACAAAGGTTGAGTAGATGCTGAACGGCAACGAGACCACGAAGTACGCGACCACTAAGATGCCGATGTACAGTACGCCTCTGACGACCACCGGATAGTCCCACCCGCGCACGACCTCGTCGAGGAAGTTGAAGCCGCCGACGAACCAGAACCCCAGCAGCACCACGAGTGAGAACGTGCTCGTGACGAGTCCAAACCGCGTCGTCGCCCGCGTGTACTCCTGGGACTTGCGGTATTCGTCGGGCTTGTACACGTCCTGAAGGGCCGCGGGCGTTTCCGGCTTCATGGCCCGGAGGTTCAGCACATTCGCGACCACGTCGAGAGAGTACTCGATCAGAACCGCCACCAGAATGATTACGAAAAACGCGTTCATCTGCTACCTACGATGCGGCGACAAGCTGTAGGGGCGTCCCGATGAGGCATCGGGACATGCGCCCGCGCCCCAGGCGCCGAACGATCGCTGGGGCAGCGCACTGTGCGTGCCCTGTCCGCTCCGCCGCCTCCGTCCCCTCATGGTGAGCTTGTCGAACCATCTCTTGATTGACCAGAACGCATGTACTATAATGTAGACGAGGGGACCCCACAGGCTGTCCCCCTTTGTTTCTGGTCACCCGACACAGCACCAGGAGAGCGACAATGCAAAAGACAACCGCCGAAATCGACCATCCGTACCCGGTACTCCGTATCCTCCACCCCGTCCCCCACCTGTTGCATTCCCCCGCCCAGGTGTTGCAACCCCCAGATATGAATGCAACAGTTTGCTACGGTATGCAACGGAAGTAATTTTTTTTGGCACCCCACCTATCGTCAACGCACCGCGATCCCCGAGGAGGACTTGCACAAATGGGTAGCGACCCCCAGTCGGACTCGAACGAACTGTCCGAGAAGCAGCTCGCCGTCCTGCCGTGCCTGGTATCGTCGCCACTAGTGTCTTCGACACGCCCTCGGTGTCTGAGGCCGCCACCGCGTCAGCGCCGCCGCGCCAACGCCCGGTGAGCCAGTATCCACAAGCCCGTGACTCTTCAGAAAGCGGCGACCTGTCCCTGCCCGGACGTGCCTTATTCGTTCTCGCCGAACCGACGGATCTCGTTGATGACCTCTTGAGGAACATTCTTGGGCACGACCCCCGCGTCCACTTTCGCCTTCTGGACCGCAATCCGTATCTCCTCCACGACCTCTGGGTTGGCCAGCGTAGTTGTGTCCCCGACGTCGATGAAGTTCGAGATCGAGGCGATCACTCGTCGCATGATCTTCCCCGACCGCGTCTTCGGCAGGTCGTTAGTCACCCAGACATGCGCCGGCCTGGCGATGGGACCGATGATCTGAGCGGTGGCCTTCTTCACACGCTCCTCGACCTCGGGGCCCGCTTCGTACCCGGGCTTGAGAGACACGAACACCTCGGGGACGCGGCCCTTTAGCTCGTCGTACGCCGGCACTGCGGCCGCCTCGCCCACCTCCTCGACGGTCAGGGCAGCCGACTCCAGCTCCTTGGTGCCCAGCCTGTGGCCGGCAACGTTGATCACGTCGTCCACCCTTCCGACGATACGGAAGTAGCCGTCAGCCGCCTGCATGGCCCCGTCGCCGGTGAAATATGGCCAGTCGTGCCAGTCCTTACTGTCCGGGTCCCTGTTGTACTTCTGGAAGTATGTGGAAACGAACCGGTCCGGGTCGCCCCAGATTGTCTGCATGAAGCCGGGCCACGGGTTCCTGATGCAGATGTTGCCGCCTTTGCCGCTCCCTGCTTCGACTTCGTTGCCGTCCTCGTCATAGATCACGCCATAGATGCCCAGCGCACCGGGACCGCAGCTCCCCGGCTTCATGTCCTGGAGGCCCGGCAGAGTTGTGCCGATGAACCCGCCCGTCTCGGTCTGCCACCATGTATCGACGATGGCGGCCTTCCCCTTGCCGACAACGTCGTAGTACCACCTCCAGACCTCAGGCTCGATGGGCTCGCCGACCGTCGTCATATGCTTGAACTTGTAGTCGTATTTGGCGGGTTCGTCTGGCCCGGTCTTCCTCAACATACGGATCGTGGTCGGCGCTGTGTGGAAGATATTTACTCCAAGCCTCTCGGCTATCCTCCAGGGCCGTCCCGGGTCGGGGAAGGTGGGGACGCCTTCGTACATCACGCTCGTCGCAGCGACCGACAACGGACCGTACACGATGTAGGAGTGGCCGGTAATCCAACCTATGTCCGCGAAACACCAGTACACGTCCTCTGGGTGGATGTCCTGGTAGTACTTCGAGGTCCCCGCGACGTACGAGAGGTACCCACCGGTGCTGTGCTGGCAGCCTTTGGGCTTCGCAGTCGTTCCGCTGGTGTACATCAGGAACAAGGGGGCCTCAGCCGGCATCGAGACCGGGTCGACTTTCTCGCCCTGATAGTCCGTCAGCAGGTCGTCGACGAAGTAGTCTCGCCCCTCGACCATCGGGGTCTTGGCCGAGTACTTGCCGGGATAGCGCCGCCAGACCAGGACCTTGTCGACCTTCCCGCCGCCCTTACCGGCTTGTTCGACGGCTTCGTCGGCCTTGACTTTATGGTCCAGCAGCTGGCCGTTTCTCCAGTACGCGTCCATCGTTATGAGGACCTGGCTCTCGGAATCGACGATCCGGTCCCCGCACGCGGTACCGCTAAACCCGCCGAAGACCTGGGAATGGACGACTCCGAGCCGCGCGCAGGCCAGCATCGTTATCGGTAGATCCGGGGTCATAGGCATGTGAAGCGTTACCCGATCTCCCGCTTTGACCCCAGCGAAGTCCCGGAGGAGTGCTGCGAACTCATTTACCCTCACCCACAGATCGCGATACGTAACAACCTGGTCGGGTTCGTCCTCGACCTCGGAGACCCAGATGAAAGCGGCCTTGTCTCCGTACTGCTCAAGGTGCCTGTCCACGCAGTTGTAACTGGCGTTGAGCTTACCCCCTACCCACCACTTCCAGAACGGCGGGTTCGACGTGTCAACCGTTGTGTGCCACTTCTGGTCCCAGCTGAGAAGGTCCGCGTATTCCGTGAAGTACTCAGGAAAGTTCTGCTCGGAGAAGCGGTCGAACACCGCCGGATCGGACATATTTGCCTGTGCGACAAACTCGGGACTCGGGCTAATTGAGTCCTCTTCCTTCCAATGGGCAGCGATCTCGGCTTCGCTAACTTCGTTGGTCTGGGTCATTCCTGGTCTCTCCTTGTGCTGGGGGTCGGAACTGCGGTGGCCTGCTTCAGGACTCTCCAGAAAACATCTTCGGTCCGGGGCCGACGTCGATCGGTCGCACGGTCGCTAATGCCGTCCAAGCGGGCCTCCGCCGTCGCGCGGCGCTCTATATCTTACCGGGACTGTCAACCCAGATTGTAGCTGGCTTAAACATCCGCCGCGGGGGCCGGAAAAGAGAAAGGCCCCGCCGTTGTCGCGGGGCCTTTTCGTGGTGCGTTCGCTGAAGATTGGTCCTACTGCACTTGACCGTTCAATTCGGAGACACTGGCGCGCTCTCTCTCCAGCCTCTCCAGCATCTCCCTGAGTCTGGCCGGGATGTCGTGTCCGAGGTCGTCAAGCCGCTCGAGGTACTCTCGAGGGACCGTTCGCTCGAACCGGAATTTTGTGGCGGGAGGACCGCCGAACGGGAACGTCAGCCCGCCGCCGTGCGGCAAAAGTTGCGAACCGCCGAATGGGTGGAAGAAACCCTGCCCGCCCGGTTGCGGCCCAAACGGCATCTGGCCCTGTGTGACAAGCTTCACGTTGCTGTCGACGTCGACCACCCATGTCCTGTCCGTTTCGTTCAAGCCTCCCAGATCATTGTGCGTGCTGAGAACGACTGTCTCGTCCGAGATCTGGTACGAGATCGCGTCGGAGCCGTCCTCCGGGCTCAGGTCGAAGGTGCCGTTCTCAACGTCGATGTTGCTCATAGTCCCCGCTACGGCTCGCAGGGTCTCGAATCCTCCGTCGGCGTGGACCACGATTTCGGCTCTGGCGACTCCGGTGTTCAGGTTGTGAAGGAGTCCCTGCAATGGGCCCGGGAGTTGATGCGGCAACGCAAAGTGCAGCCGGGCTGCGGCCTTGACGTCACGCTCGCCAACCTCTACGTCCACGACCTCGGTGTTGCCGTCTCGAACTACCGTGAACGACAGTATCTCACCGGGATCCGTCGCCTGTACGATACGGACCACGTGCCTCGAGGTCGTAACGGTGACCCCGCCGACCGAGACAATCACGTCGCCCGCCTCGAGCAGACCGCTCGCAGGCCCGTTTTCGTCAACCCCAAGCACCCGCACTGGGCCCGAGACCCCTAGCTCTTTAGCTTCTTCTGAAGAGACCGTATGAATTCGGATGCCGACATATGGCGTCTTGTCGGCGTCTTCGTCGTCCGGATCACCTGCCTTCAACAACTGGACGGGCGGAGCCACGGTCTCCGATCGTTCAGCCGCCCACGTCGAGTTAGTCCACATCGCCGCTCCGGCGGCTACAAACAGCACTGCTGCGGATACGAAGATCGCCGCACCCAGTCTCTTCATCGCGTAGGCCTCCTGTCTCGTTCTCAGATACTTACAACGCAAAAAGGCGGTGCCCGGTTAGCGCCCAGCTCCTTCCTCATCGCTGGGTCTGACCGGGCACCGCCGCTTCAAGGGGGGGCCCTTAATCAGTACTACGGCACCGCAAAGTCAGGCGGATTCAGGGAGCCGTGAATCGGGCTCGAGCTAATAGGTTGAAGCGCAGGGTCATGGGTGCTTCACCGACGACACCCAGCCCGCCTGTCATTCTGATTGAGCGCGGCGATTGAAGAATGTAAGATCATCGCGGTTGCGGAAGACCTCTGCCAATGGGATATCTCGTAGATTCCTCACTACCCTCGGAATGACAAACCGCCGTGGTTCCTAGTCGGATGACTCACGCGATTCGGAATTCGCGCTCCTCGATCTCGCCCGCCTCGCTGATATTGTACACACGGATGTCCGGGTCTTCTTTGTTCTCCAGCGACACCAGGACGTAATAGAAATCGAAATAGCCGCTCTGGAGCGCCATCCTCACGTCGGTCGGCGAAGGGTGTGCCGGCGAGTGGGTGTGGGAGTGGTAGAACGCCATCAGCTGCCACCCGTTTCTCTCCGCATCGAGATCCGCGTTGAGGTGCTCTTGCGGGTCCATCAAGTACCGATAGGGACTCTTCGCGGTGTTCGTGATCCGGTACGACTGGCGGATCTCCTCGTTTTCGCCGGCGAGGATCCCGCAGCATTCAAGAGGGTCCTCCTCCACGGAGTGAGCGATCATCTCATCGGTATAGCGCTTGTCGATCGTTAGCAAGGTGAGCCTCTTGGCCAGACGGGCCAAACGTATTTATAGCCGGAGTGAGGCACATCTTTCAAGGATTGCTACAAGTGGCCTCTGGAGGCCGGCTTGTGATAACGGTAGAATGCCGTCGCCGGGTTCTCCATCCGGCGAAGAGCTGGCCAGATGGCCCGCTTCAACGACGAGGCTTATCGAATGGCGGTTGTTAACACAGTCTTGGGACCCATCGACACGGCTGATATGGGATTCACTCTCAGCCACGAACACGTGTCTATCGGCTCCGGTGGATTCCCATACGTCTTCCCGGAGTTCATCGACCGCCAGGCGACTCTCGAAAGAGCCGTCAGTGACTTGACGCAGGCCCGAAGGGAGGGGGTCCGTACCATTGTAGACATGGCGCCCCACGACCAAGGACGGGACGTGCGCCTACAGGAAGAGGTTTCACGTCGCTCCGGGGTCAATATCATCGCGTGCTCTGGACGTGGCTCGACGTTCCGCGGTTCTTCTGGGACGCCGATCCGGGCAAGATCGCCGACCTGTACGTCAGGGAAATCGAAGAGGGAATCGAGGGGACCGGAATCAAGGCCGGGATCCTGAAGGCGGCTTCGGATGCGGGCGGCGTTAAACCGCAAGAAGAGATCGTGCTTAGAGCGGTCTCACGTGCCTCGAATCGGACGGGTGCTCCGATAATGACCCACACCTGGGCGCCAGAGCGAATCGGTCTGCAGCAGGTGCGCGTGTTCCAGGACGAGGGAGTCGACCTGGACCGCGTATGTATCGGACACAGCAACGACACCACCGACTTGGATATACTCGTCGAGCTACTGGAGACCGGGGTCTGGCTGGGGATGGACAGGCACCCTCAGTGGGCTTCCCACGTGCCCTCGTGGGAGGAGAGGACCCGGACGGTGAAAGCCCTCATCGACGCCGGGTGGGGCCACCGGGTGATGCTCGGGCACGACTGGGACTCGACCATCGGCCTCTACCCTCCGACCGTTCGGGCCGAGAAAGAAGCCGGCAATCCTGACAACTACCTCTTCATCACTCGCCGGGTGCTTCCGATGCTGAAGTCGCTCGGAGCACGCGACGCGGACATAACTGCGTTGGTGGTCGACAATCCGCGAAGATTCTTCGAAGGACGTCCGGACGTCAAGGAGCCAAAATGACCGTAACGTTGCGCAGCGGAAACTATAACTACGAGGCGCTGGACTCGTGGGAGCAGCTCCCCGATGGTGTCCGGCTGCTCGAGTGTCCTGGGGTCGCCGTGAACTCCAAGGACGAGGTACACGTCCTCACCCGCAACGACAAGTCCGAAGTGCTGGTGTTCGGACCCGACGGGACCTTCCGCAGGAGCTTCGGAGGAGGCGTCTTCAGCGACTTCTCCCATGGTATACATATCGGCCCCGACGACTCAATCTACTGCGCCGACGTGGGCACGCATACCATCACCAAGTTCAGTTCGGACGGACGGCTCGCCTTAACTATCGGTGTTCCGTACAAACCTGCCGAGATGTGGAGCGGCAAACCGTTCAACAGGCCCACTCACGTCGCGGTCTCGCCGAACACTGGCGACATCTTCGTTAGCGATGGGTACGGCAACTCCCGCGTCCATAAGTACACACCCGAAGGTGAGCACGCTCTGTCCTGGGGCGAGCCGGGTATCGACCCCGGGCAGTTCATCTACCCGCACAACATCGTGGTCGACGCAGAGGACAAGGTCTACGTCGCGGACCGGGAGTGCCATCGGGTACAGGTCTTCGATGCTGACGGCCGCTTCATCACGATGTGGAACAACGTCTTCCGCCCATGTGGAATGACCCTCGGGCCCGACGGCAACATCTACATCGGCGAGCTGAAATCCGAAGGCGTGGCCAGCCCACCAGATGGACTCGGCCATCGGGTCAGCATCTGGAGCCTCGAAGGCAAGCAACTTGCTAGGCTCGGCGACGCCGAGGTCGGCGAGGAGACGGGCCGATTCATCGCCCCGCACGCCGTGGCCGTTGACTCGAACCTCGACGTCTACGTCGGCGAGGTCACCTACTCGATAGATGGCGGTGGCCGTTTCATGGACCCGCCGATTGAACGCAGAAGCCTCCGGAAGCTCAAAAGGACCGCCTAGCGGGACAGCATAGAGGCCGTTCCTTACTCAACCCGAAACGAAGTGAAATCTCCGGTTGCCGGGGTCCACTCAACGTCTATGTCGTCGACGTAGGACGCAGGCGGGCCCTGTCGAAGGTGTCCCAAGAAGTCTTTAAGCGCTATCTCAGGACCTTCGGAAATGACCTCAACGGTCCTTCCGTCTGACAGGTTCCGTACTAAACCCACCAGGTCAATCGCCGCCGCCCTTCGATATGCGAAGTCCCGAAAGAAGACGCCCTGCACACGTGCGCGCACGAGGGCGCGCATCCTGACCGAATCTTCCTCGCTACCGCGATCCATGGTTAGTCACCTCTGTCGCGTGGCGCCCCTTCGGCAACCGGGTCGGCGGTGAGTCCGGCAGGCTAATGCGCGAAGACCCCTCAACCTGTATAATACAAGTCAGCCTGTTGCGGGCCTCTGAACCTAGACGCCTAGGGTGTTATCCCTAGAGAAATTCACGTAGGCCCGCAATAGGTCTTTTGCTGTGTTGGGAAGTCCGTAACCCCCGCCAGGCTGCCGCCCAGACCAAAGTGGGGGGCTTGGCCCGGAATCGCGGGGAGCCGTTATTCTCCCAGCCGGTCCCGAGGACAGCTTGACAACTCTGAGCCGATTAGGATATTAAAATGGCATAGCCCCGCTCGGCCGAATGTGCAGGTCCTGGGATCGATTGCTTTGGGGGTACCGAACTAGACTACCTTCGGAGGGGCATTCGAAGGGCGCATTCGAGCCAAGCAGGGCTATATATTGTATAGCAACGGCGCACGTGCACTGTCAATAGCACTTACCCTCGGCTTTGCACTACAGTTCAGTTGAATCAGAGTTCATCCTTCTTGAACCAGTTGGTTAGCCTGTTGGGCTGTCGGTGGCAGGTATGGATTAACTCACGTGCGCCTCGTTCAGGTCTTCTGGATTCCGGCCCACGGCTTTCGCCGGGGCAGGCTTTTCGCCGGAATCATCCATGCCGGTTGCCGGCACCCTAACGGATGAAAACTGCCAATGCTTCGAAGCAATCTTGGTCGATGTAGGAGCAGGTCTGTGTGTCTGCGCCGTGTCGCGATTCACGGGACGCGGGCGCATGTCCCGATGCCGCATCGGGACGCCCCTACCAAAGGAGGCCTCCAGAGCACGTCCCTTTTCGCCGGAATGACGGACTCCCGCGGCTGGGATCTCTCTGCTCTTGCTGCCTTCGCAACATTTTGGTGCAAAGCCCTTCGCCTCAACTCCTCCGACCCGGCTTACCTCACGCCTTGACCTGCTGCGCCAACTGGTCCATGTAGGCCTCCCGGCCCATCAGTTCCTTCTTGTAGTGCCAGCGCGACTTCTCCGGGTACATGACCAGGCTCCGGTCTTCGAGGGGCAGTTTCACGGGCACCCTACCCTGGCGATGGGACTCTCTAAGCGCGATGGCGATCTCCAAGGCGTGCCGCATGTCGTCGCCCGTGCTCACTTTGAGCTCAGCGCCGGTCTCCAGGGAGTTGACGACATCGTCGACGATCGCCGGCATGACCTCTCCCGGCGACTGCCATCCGTCGGGGCCGTAGCCGCGATGGGCAAACATTTGCTCTTCGAAAACACCGTCGACTTCCTTGAGCGTGGAGCCCGGGCCCGGCTGCCCCTCGCCTTCTACCTTGAGGAGATGCAGTCCCCGGCCGGTGTTGTTCGAGTTGTAGATCACTCCTCGGGTCCCCACGACCTCGATTCCGCGCCAGCGAACGTCGCTGTAGCTACTGAAGCACTCGACGCCGTTCGAAAAGCGAATGTAGCCACCGATGTCCCCATACCCCGGCGTTCCTTCGCCGTAGTCTTCCTCATAGTCGCTTTGCGGGTCGCCGCTGACCCAACCCACTACCCAATCGACATCGGCCGTGCCGGCGAACTTGCGGGCCAGGTTTAGTCCGTGTGTCCCCATCTGGCCATTGCCCTCGTACAGGTTGATGCGCCGGACCTCGCCGATCTCGCCACTTGCCGCCATCGCATAGGCCTTACGGTAGTCGGGATGGCTTGATACCACCACTCCGGTCGCAAGTGGGATTCCGCGGCTGCTGCACTCTTTGACCATCCGATCGGCGTCGGAGAGCATCGCGGTCAGCGGCTTCTCGCAGAACACGGCCTTCACACCGGCTCTAGCGGATGCCACGACGGCATCGGCGTTGGGCCTGACGGGCAGTACGGCCATGGCGATGTCGATCCGTTCCTTGGCAAACATCTCGTCGTAGGTGCTGTAGCCGGGAACATCGAATCGCCCGGCGGCGAGCTCAAGGTTCTCCGAGTCCGTGTCGGCCACAGCCGCCATCTTGCAGAGGGGATGCATGTCGAAGGTGTGTGCCCGGCTGGGCCCGGCCCGCCCACAGCCGATGAGCGCTACCTTGTACTTTGGCTCTTGCGTCGATGTCATTTCTTCCTCCTAGGCCATCGGGCCGACTACTGGAACGGGACTGGAATCCGGTCACCGTGCCAGGGAAAGGCGTAGCTCGGGTCGTTGACAAAACGCCGCAGTCCCGCCTCGACCCGCAGCGTCGACGAGGGCGGCAACTCGACGACGAAGTGTCTTCCGTCGACCTGGACCGTGCTCTTGTCGTCGCCGTCACCATGGCTTACGTTCGTGAACTGGTGCTCTCCGAAGGCGCCCGCTTGAACGATGAGACGCCGCGGCTCCGTCCTGCTTACGTTGACGAGCTGGACGCCGACAGCGTCCTCGGCGAGCTTATCGACAAGAGCCGCTACGTCTTCAGGCAGGCCGGGGCGAGCGCCGTCGACGTCGAAGTACCGCACGGTCGCCCGTGACAGTCCGCCGTGGTAGACCGACTGCGGCGCGCCCAAAGCCACGTGCGTCAAGGCCTTGGTGCGGACAGGGTTCTGGGCGACCCGGTTGTCCTCGATGATCGTCGCGGCGTCGCGGTTGTCGCTCATCATCTCGTCGTAGGTCTTGAGCGCCCCCTCGAGCTCGGCGCGAAGTGTCTCCTCCGGCCATCTGGGGTTCTGGCCCTCGTAGTACTGAAAGCGGGAATATTCCAGCTTACCGGAGTAGAAGTCGGCCCCCTCGCTGTCGACGAGATTCCAGTCTCGCTCCGGGTCGGCGTCTCGGACCTTCTTGATTAGATTGCGGTCGTCTTCCGACATGGAGGCGTGATAAAGGTGGACGAGCTCGTTCAGGCGGACCGGCTGCTCTGTGCCCGTAACCGGATTCCACATCAGGTGGCCCCAGCCGTCGGAACCGTGTCTGACCGCCATCAGCAGTTGGCCGTCATCCCGCGTCTTCCCATGCTCGATGAGCAGCTCGATCTGGGAGCGCAGAATCTCCAGGTAGCCGAAGTCACCGGTAAGGAGCAGCGCGCACTCGGCCGCGATGGTAAGCGAGTGGAACATGATGTTGAAACCGCAGTAGCTGTTCCAGCCGTACATGCCGCCCCACCACTGGCCGTCCCGGTTCTCGCCGATAATGCCTGTAGGCCCCGCGTTGTCGGGCATGATGCCGCCGTTGGCTCGCATGCGGTCGAGCCAGGCTTCGGTGTAGTCCAGCACCCACCTTTTGTACTTTTCGTCGCCGGTATAGAGGTAGGCGTTGGTCATGAGTGCGGTGGCGCCAAGGCTATTCGGCGAGTCGCTGTTTAGCACGACCTTCTCGAACAGCCCCACGATCTCTTCCCGGCGCTTGGGGTCCTCCCACCAGTCAACCTCCAGGTCTTTGACGATGGGGTCAAGTGTCGCGCGGGCGCCGTAGTAGTTCGTCGGGCCGCCGAGACCGCGCCCTGCGTAAAGGTAGGTGTGGGCCTGCTCTGCCGTCGCTTTCAGCCAGGGCCCCTGCCCCGTCTGGAACGGCGACCTCAGGACCTTGTGCTCGGCGTCGTAGTTGGGCGCCTCCGGATCTTCCCCGTTGTAAAAGGACGCGAACCGCCTGGACCGTCGGACGTTCTCCGAGATCGTCGGGTCGGCGAGTCCGAAGCCGTAGAAGGCCATGTTGCCTTCGCCCTTGTGGTGCCACTCGGCGTCCCCCGGATGAACGAGCCCGTAGTACTCCTTGTTGACCTGGGGCGTGAACCGCGGATGCACCCGGCTCACGATGCTGTCGTCGCCGAAGCGTGTCCCAGCATTCCAATGGTCCAGAGCGAGGTCTAGCACCTTCTCGCCGCCGCCGATGGCGTAGAAGTCGCCCCAGTTGTAGATCATCTCGTAGATGTCGTCGACGTCGTCCGCGTAGTACGTAACGCCGCCATGCTCCGAGTACCTTTGGACCTTTAGCTCGGCCGCTTCGTCCATCGTTCGGATCAGCTCGCGCTCCAGCAACGCCCACACCGGGGGCGGTGCGACCTGAGTTGCCTTAATCGACACCAGTTCCGCCATCGAGACCTTCGCTGCAGTTGCCACTTGATTCAGACCTCTCACCCTTTGGAATCCCGCCGGATGATATCGGGCTGGTCGCGGGGGTGTCAACGAGCCGCTACGTTCAGCTTGGGGTTGTATCTAGTCGCCGTGGGTCAAATCCCCCCAACCCCCCTTTTCAAAGGGGGGACAGAGCCGGGGTCATGGCCGGTACCAAGGCAGGAGCTTTTGGATGAGCTCAGTCCGGTCGGGGGTCATCCCCTTGCCACGACACCGGTCGATGTAGTCGATGGCGGCTGAGGAACTGGGCGACATGAACCCTTTCAAGGTGAGGCGGCGGATGAAGACGAGAGACACGAGCCAGTCTTCGGCGAAGCGGGCGGACACGTAGAGCCTGTCTCGGAACAGGTCTGCGCCTACCAGGTTTTCACATCTTGTAAAGAGCTAGGTCCATGATGAGAGTCGATTTGGAAGTAAACAATAGAGTGACCCGTACCGGATCGGAATCAATGCGCCGCGATAGCCACAGAGATTCGCAGCTGACGGGAAGACCAAGCGCTGAAGAAACGCATTGGCTTGGATGCGGAAAATACCCTCGGCCGGGCGGACCAGACTTTCCACAGCGTGCGTATGTTGAAGGCTGTGGCCAGCATTACCCACTCAGCACTAACGTTGGTCAGTCCGCGCAAGAGGAACCGGCGAGCTTGTTGTTGCTCCTTGATGATGCCGAAGGCAGGTTCCGCCAACTCTTTGCGCCTACGGTACAGTTCCTTGGCCTCATCAGTGGCCATCCAGTCCCGATGGCTACTTAACACATGCTCATAAGGCCCTATCTCAAGCGCGCGACCTTGACGACGGTCTGTGGTGCATACCCCGAACGCCGGACAAACACGGCACGTAGCTCCCGACGCTCGGTACACTCGCATTGTCGGCCTGCCTGTACGCTGCTTGATACCGGAAAACCTGAGTGGTTGGCCTTCGGGGCAAGTATAGGTGTCTGCAGCATCGTCATACGTGAAGTGGTCCTTGTGGTAAGGCTGCGTGAGTGCTCTCTGTTGGGCCTCCGGCATTACCACGAGTTGCTCTCGCTCAGCGCAAGCAGCCAGATTGGCCCCAGAATGATATCCAGCGTCGCCCAGTGTCATCTCGACCGGCTCTCCCGTATTGTCCTGGGCTTGTTCCAGCATAGGTATCAACTGAGCATGATCATCAGGGTCGTTGACCACCTCGGCCGCTGTGATCAGCAGCCCACTTGCACCGGCCTTGTCTGGCTCAAGAGGCGAGACCATCGCCTGCGCGTTATACCCCGCAACGATCCCGTGGCGACTTTTGACCAGTTCGGCATCTTCGTCGGTCAAATTGAACCGCTCCAACCCCTCTTCTCTCGAAACCCGCTCCATCGCCTCAACCACCTTTTCTCTCAGTCTGTGGGCCTGCGACAGCTGTTTCGGCAACCGCGGTGGAGGAGCATCGTCTCCAGCCTCGTTCTGCGCTTCCAACTCCGCAATCGCTGCCTCCGTGCGCTTCAACAATCGCTCCAACTGGGCAGCATCATATGTCCGATTCTTAGTCGCGTTGGCCATGATCTTCGTCCCATCCACCGCCTGTACCGCCAAATCGACCAGTCCCATCGTCACCGCCGTGCGCACCGTTCGCTTCAACAGTGCTCGCATGGCCCCACGGTGCTCGCGATAGAACCGCCACAAGGTGTTGTGGTCCGGGTGCTGCCACCCGGTGAGCCACAGGTAAGGTATCTGGTCTCGGCACGCCGCCTCCAGTTTACGGCTGGAGCGTACTCCGGTCGTAAATCCATACACCCACACGCTCAGAAGCCCTCGTGGGTGGTAGGCAGGGGACCCCAAAGGCTCCCCGTCTATATCGACCCCCAGCTCAGACCAGTTGGCTCGGTCCAACCCATCCACCAACGCCGCTACAAACCGGGCAGGATGGTTCTCAGGCAACAACTCGTCCAGAGTCGGCGGGAACAACCAACTCTGCTCTCTGTTCAGTGGTCGCAGAGGCATCACACTCGCTCCTCGATTCGTTCTGGCAATACTCTACCAACAGCGGTAGTCAAATCAAGGACACAGAAAACCTTTTGAGACAGGCTCCGTAGGTCCGCCCCTACGGTTCCGGCATTGCCTTATGCAGACGGCTCTCATGGGCGAGGCGGGTTCTTCTTGGACCAGAGATCGAATGCGTCGTTGATACGGCCAAGACCCTTTCGTAGCTCCTCAAGGTCGAAGACCGTGAAACCGAGGCTGAAGGCATACTTGGAGGCGCGAAGCCGGATGGTCGGACTGGGGTCTTCCAACGACTCGGCGAGGACCGCGGCCGCTTTGAGCATCAGTCCACGCAGCTCCGACCTGGCGAGGTCCGCCGCATCTTCGCGGGCGCTCTCCAACTCCTTACGGAACTGTGGGTCGCTGAGCCACCGGTGAAGGGTGACGCGGTGGACGCTGGCCCGCCGGGCCGCCTCAGACAACGAGGGCGACGATACCAGGTACGGCAGGGCCGCAAGCTGCTTCTTGGACAGATTGGTCGATTCTGACTGGGGGTCGTTTTCCATTGGTGCAAGTCCTCCCTGGGGATGTGGTGTGTTGAGGATAAGCGGGGTGCAAAAATTACTTCTGTTGCAAACCGCAGCAAACTGGTGCATTCCTATCTGGGTGTCGCAACACCTGGGCAGGGAAATGCAACAGGTGGGGGGCGGGGTGCAGGGTACGGGGACGGGGTGCAGGGTACGGGGTACCGGGTACGGGTGTTCGATTTCGGCGAGTTGTCTTGTGCATTCTTGTTCTCCTCATCCTTTGTCGATTGGCTAAAAGCAAAAGGACAGACCTGCGAGGTCGGTCCGCCGGGAAGACTGTGTCTACCGACAGAAATGGACCGACCGTGGGGTCTGTCCGCTGGAAGGACCGTGTCCACCAACAGAAATGGACCGACCGTGGGGTCTGTCCGCTGGAAGGACCGTGTCCACCAACAGAAATGGACCGACCGTGGGGTCTGTCCCTCGCCGACATTATAGTACATGCGTTCTGGTTTTGTCAAGGGGGATCTGTACCCCAGCCCAGCTTGAACCCCAAACGTGGCTGAAGTAAGATAGAACGTGGGCCGAGGTAGCTCAGTCGGTAGAGCACGGCGCTGAAAACGCCGGTGTCGCCAGTTCGATTCTGGCCCTCGGCACGCCTCAGTTCGAGCGGGAGTAGCTCAGTGGCAGAGCACATCCTTGCCAAGGATGGGGTCGGGGGTTCAAATCCCCTCTCCCGCTCCACAACCGCATCGCCGCCGCGTTTAGCCCTCCGACCATTGGGGCTCAGGCACTCCTGTTCTGCCAATGGACACGATTCTATCCCGGAATGTGCTCAGCCTCCGCGAGGGCGGACGTGGTTTTTTTATCTCGCTCAGAGCCGTCGGTCGGTACTCCAAAACTACCTCGACGGGCTCAAGCCCTCGCTCGCTCTTTCTGCGGAATTTGGCGAAGATAGGGGCTTCCCCCCTGTCTACGAGGTCGATGTAGCACACGTCTGGGAATACCCGTACCTGCAGCCTACGACCGGCGTTTCGGAAAAAGACCACGGTCCCTTTGTGGGGACCGTGCTAGGCCACGCTCACCGGGTCCTGTGCGCCCAATAGGGGGCGGCGCGCGTCCAGGGGATTCAGACGGCAAAGCTATGCAAAAACATCAACTTTGTCTAGTTCAGGGCGCTCTCGACGACGAGAGGTCCCAGGGTCCCCCTGGAAGCCGCTAATGGCTTGGATGGACAGGCTCTGAAGGCGTTGGTACGATGGCGCTAGCCGAGACGGGGCGTGTGTAAAGGGCGAGTCGCGGGGCGTTTATGGCTGACCGACCAAAGCACGATATCTCGATAGACACTTCGCTGGGCGCGGCCATCGGCGACCATGCCAGCGTCAACATCGTTCGAGGACGGTCTGACCCCCAGGTCGAGTTGTCGTACTGGACTGGCCGGCCAGAGAGCCTCAGAGACGGCTTCCTGGGCCGGGACGAGGACGTGGAGACCCTGACGTCCGCCTTCGCGGACCACCGCGCGGCCGTCGTCTCCGGCTGGGCGGGCTCCGGCAAGTCCCGGCTCGCCGCAGAACATGCTCACACGTCCGGCATGGACGGGTTCTGGTCACAGGGCGACGATTCTATGACGTCGACCCTCGTCAGCTTGGCCCGCGCTCTCGGCGTCGATGTGGGAGCTGGGAGCGATGAAGAGATCGCTGGCGAGACCCAGAGGCGGCTGGGCGGCCTTCCGGCCGACACTCTCTGGGTGATCGACAACCTGCCTGACCTGGCGCTCGTCAGTGCCCTGCTCAGCGTGTCCGGAAGCGTCCGACTCCTGATCACCACGCGCGACTCCAGGCGTAATCTCCTGCCACCCACCGTCTCCTTTTGCAGGATCGACGTGCTCGCCTCCGAGCCATCCATCGAGCTGCTGTCCTCACGCAGCGAAACTCCATTGGACCATGGCGTGCTCGCGCAGATAGCGGAGATCGTCGGCCATCTCCCTCTAGCCCTGGAGGTCCTGGCCACGCGGCTTGGAGAGCCCCGCCAGAGTGCTGAGAATGTTCTAGCCGGACTGTCCAGTCCGGCTTCCCCTATACAGCTTCCCCTATACAGATGGACGCCTTCACGCAGGCGCTCGGCACCGGCATCCCCAGGGCCGAGGGCGTATTTGCAGCGATCGTGGGTACTCTGACGGAGCTGAGCGACGCCGACCGTCAGGCGCTGGCGGGCGTCGGCTACATCGCCGACGCTCCCGTGCCGGATGCGCTGGCAGCCGCGCTGATGGGCCTGGACGAAGAGGGACTGACCGGCCTGCTTCCACGGTGCGGGCGCGTCCTGACCTGGGCGGACAATCAGCTCACGGCCCACTCACTGACCGTTGCGGCGCTGGCAGCCACCAACTCCGAAGCCTTTCTGAACGTCGCGCTGCAGAGGGCGAGCTCCCGCTTGGAGAAGATCAACCAGGACGACCCGGTGTCCATGCGCGAGGAGATGACGCACTACGAGGCCATGCATTCCCATACCAAGAACGAGCTTGAACCGGGCCAGGATGACGTTCTCTCCTTCCGCTACAGCCTGGCTATCGGCTACATCGCAGCCGGCAGGACCGACGATGCCATCAGGATGAATGAGGAGGTGTTGGAGGTCATGCATCGTGTTCCGGGTCCTGAGCACCCCAACACTCTCCAGGCCCGCAACAACCTGGCTGTCGGCTACCGCGCAGCCGGCAGGACCGACGATGCCATCAGGCTTGATGAGCAGGTGCTGGAGGTCAGGGAGCGTGTCCTAGGTCCTGAGCACCCCGACACCCTCACAAGCCGCAACAACCTGGCTAGCGACTACTTCGCAGCCGGCAGGACCGACGATGCCATCAGGATGTATGAGCAGGTGCTGAAGGTCATGGAGCGCATCCTCGGTCCTGAGCACCCCGACACTCTCATGAGCCGCGGCAACTTGGCTGTCGGCTACCGCGTAGCCGGCAGGACCGACGATGCCATCAGGCTTGATGAGCAGGTGCTGGAGGTCAGGGAGCGTGTCCTAGGTCCTGAGCACCCCGAGACTCTCACGAGCCGCAGCAACCTGGCTGTCGGCTACCACGCAGCCGCCAGGATCGACGACGCCATCAGGATCAATGAGGAGGTGTTGGAGGTCAGGAAGCGCGTCCTCGGTCCTGAGCACCCCCACACCCTCTCAAGCCGCAGCAACCTGGCTGGCGACTACACTGCAGCCGGCAGGACCGACAGTGCCATCAGGATCCATGAGCAGGTGCTGGAGGTCATGGAGCGTGTCCTCGGTCCTGATCATCCCGACACTCTCAAGAGCCGCGGCAACCTGGCTCTCAGCTACAGCGTAGCCGGCAGGACCGACGATGCCATCAGGATCCATGAGCAGGTGCTGGCGGTCAGGGAGCGTGTCCTCGGTCCTGACCACCCTGACACTCTCGGGAGCCGTAGCAACCTGGCTGGCGACTACATCGCAGCCGGCAGGACCGACCATGCCATCAGGATGTGTGAGCAGGTACTGAAGGTCATGGAGCGTGTCCTCGGTCCTGAGCACCCCAACACCCTCGTGAGCCGCAACAACCTGAAGATACTCTACAAGGAAGCCGGAATCCACGAACAGGCCGCCGAGTTGAGTCAACCCGAGTCGAACCAAGATCCTTGATTTGCGCCCCAACCATCTGGAACCCGATGACTGACCCAGCGAAAGGAGCACACGGACATTGGACCCCGTTACGCTGATCGTCTCGGCCTTAGTTTCTGGAGCGTCTGCAGCTACCAAAGACACCGCGTCTGCCGCGGTCAAGGGAGCATTTCAACGCCTGAACGACATGATCCGAATTGGGGTAAAAGGCGATGCTCCAGCCGAGATGGCCCTTATGGAGGCGCCGAAAGACGCAGAGACCTGGCAAAAGCCGCTGGAGAAGGCCGTCACGGACCATCGACTCGGCAATGATCAGGAAGTCGTCGCGCTTGCCCGCCAGCTCCTGGAGCTGATCGAGTCTGGTCAGCCTTCGGTTAGCAAATACGACGTGGATATCAAATCCAGCAAGGGTGTCGTAATAGGTGACCATGCAAAAGTGGACATGGTCTTTGAAGAATCGCCGGACCGGCCGACCGAAAAGGACAACCGTGAGGAATGACCGAGGATTCTGCGAGTGGGAGCCGGTATGACGTCGATATAGATCGGTCCCAGGGCCGATCGCCGCCGTCAACCGCAGAGAACCTCCGAAAGCTGCGGTTTGGACTTAGGCTTTTGACGTGCCGTCTTAGGCACTACTACTGAACGGGCGCAAATGTTGGCAAGGTTGGGGTCGGGGGTTCAAATCCCCTCTCCCGGTCCATATCTACCAATAGCGAACCTCTCGACCGCCTTCCGTACTGTTTAGCTGATGGGGAGCTTTAGCCCGAATCCACCGAAGGACGTCCTTGGGGACAGCCCTTGAAGAAGCCAGCGGGTGCTCCTCTGAATCTGGGATAATGGTTTTGGAACAGAAACCTGCCCGGAAACAAGGAGCACCCAATAGATGCTGCCACAGAACAAACCCGACCGTATCCGCATCGTCTTTGACGACCATCGCCTGGTGGCCAATGCCGGCCTGCTCCTGCCGGCCACCCTAGCCCGGCACCTGGGCCTGCGGGAACTCGTCGACCATCACCTTGACCTCGGCGGAGCGCCGGGACGGGCGAACACTGGGGACAAGATGCTGACGCTGGTCGCTTCCGCGCTGGCAGGCGGCGACTGCATCGACGACGCCGATGCGCTGCGCGCTGGTGGGACGGTCGGTGTTCTAGGCTGCGTGGTCAAGGCGCCATCCACCCTGGGGACCTTCCTGCGCAGCTTCCGGTGGGGGCATGTCCGTCAACTCGACCGCGTGAGCCGCCAGTTGTTGGCCCGGGCCTGGGCCGCTGGGGCCGGACCCGGCGACTCGCCCCTGACCATCGACCTGGACTCGACCATCTGCGAGACCTATGGACTGGCCAAGGAGGGAGCGCGCCACCACGGCTATACCGGCGCCCGCGGCTATCACCCGCTGCTGGCCATTGCCGCCGGCACCGGCGAGGTGCTGATGTCCCGGCTGCGCGAGGGCCGGGCCAACACCGCCCGTGGCGCCGCCCACTTCCTGCGTGAGACGGTGGGGCGGGTGCGCTACGGCGGGGCCAGGGGACAACTCACGGTGCGGGCCGACAGCGGCTTCTACGCCCACACTGTCGTTGCCGCCTGCCGGGAAATGGATGTCCGCTTCTCTATCACCATCCGCCAGCGCGTCAGCCTGCGGGACCTGATCGAGGCGATACCACAGGAGGACTGGACTCCCATTCCCTACTGGACGGACGGCGCCGCCGATGTCGCCGAGACGACTTACACCCCGTTCCAGACCAAGCCGGACGCCGCGCCGGTGCGGCTCATTGTCCGGCGGGTGAAGCCGACGCCCGGTTCCCAGCTCGCCCTCTTCGCCAGATACAGCTATCACGCCTTCATCACCGACCGCGATGGGGAGACGCTGGAACTGGAGGCCGATCATCGCCGCCACGCCGAGGTCGAGAACGCCATACGCGACCTCAAGTACGGCGTCGGGCTGAACCACATGCCGTCGGCGCGCTTCGCCGCCAACGGCGCCTGGCTGGCGGTCCAGGTGATGGCGCATAACCTGGCCCGCTGGACGGCGCGGATTGGTCTGGGCGAGCGGACCGTGATCACCAAGACCCTCAGGCGGCGGGTCTTCGCTCTGGTGGGACGGATCACCCGCTCGGCGCGCCGCCTCACTTTGCATCTCCCCCGGCGCTGGCCTTGGGAAACCCAGTTCAGTCGCGCCTTGGCCCGGCTGCAAGCCATTCCGTTCCCGGCCTGACAGCCAGCCTGCAACTGACCCAACGTCCCCGCAATCTCGCGCCACCCCGGTCGCGAGAGTCCCCTGCTGCGTATCCTCTCGCCTTCCCGCGCATCGCAACTCCCGCATAGGGCCTTAGGGGCCCTGTGCGGCGACTGAAGACCGGCCGCCGGCCTCCCATCTACCCCAAGACCCCAGGCCATCCCCCCTGTAGCTCCCTCACCCACCCCCTTCCGCTGCCCTCACGCCGTCCATCGGTGTCCTTCGGTGGATTCGGGTTTACCCCTAATCCACCGAAGGACGGCGTGTAGGAGGCCTGCTGAAGAAACAAAAGGGTGCGCCTCTGAATCTGGGATAATGGTTTTGAAACAGAAAACCGGTCCCAGAAAAGGAGCACCCGATAGATGCTACCACGTAACCACCCCGACCGCATCCAAATCGCCTTCGACGACCACCGCCTGGTGGCCAATGCCGGGCTGATCCTTCCCGCCACCCTCGCCCTGCGCCTTGGCCTGCCCCAACTCCTCCGGAAGCACCTCGACCTCGGCGGCGCGCCGGGCCGGGCGAACACCGGCGACAAGATGATGACCCTGGTGGCCTCCGCCCTAGCCGGCGGAGATTGCATCGACGACGCCGATGTGCTGCGCGCCGGCGGGACCGCCCGCGTGCTCGGTTTCACGGCTAAGGCTCCCTCCACCCTGGGCACCTTCCTGCGCAGCTTCAGGTGGGGCCATGTCCGCCAACTGGACCGGGTGAGCCGCGAGTTGCTGGCCCGGGTCTGGAAGGCCGGTGCCGGACCCGGCGACGCACCATTCACCATCGACCTTGATTCGACGATCTGCGAGACCTACGGACTGGCCAAGGAGGGCGCCCGCCACCACGGCTACACCGGTGCGCGGGGCTATCACCCGCTGCTGGCCGTCGCCGCCGGCACCGGCGACGTGCTGATGGCCCGCCTGCGCGAGGGCCGGGCTAACACCGCCCGCGGCGCTGCCCACTTCCTGCGTGAAACGGTGGGGCGGGTGCGCTACTGCGGAGCCAGGGGCCAACTCACGGTGCGGGCCGACAGCGGCTTCTATACCCACGCCGTGGTCGCCGTCTGCCGCCGGATGGATGTCCGCTTCTCCATCGCCATCCGCCAGCGCGCCCGCCTGCGGAATCTCATCGAGGCGATACCCGAAGATGCCTGGACGCCGATTCCTTACTGGATGGACGGCGCCGCCGATGTGGCCGAGACCACCTACACCCCGTTCCAGGCCGAGGCGGACGCCGCGCCGGTACGGCTCATCGTCCGGCGGGTGAAGCCGGCGCCCTGTTCTCAACTGGCTCTCTTCGCCACCTACAGCTATCACGGCTTCATCACCGACCGGGACGGGGAGACGCTGGAACTGGAGGCCGATCATCGCCGTCACGCCGAGATCGAGAATGCGATACGCGACCTCAAGTACGGCGTGGGGCTGAACCATCTCCCCTCGGGCCGTTTCGCCGCCAACGGCGCCTGGCTGGCGGTACAGGTGATGGCGCACAACCTGGCCCGCTGGACAGCCCGCATCGGCCTGGGTCAGCAGATCGTGACCACCAAGACCCTCAGACGACGGGTCTTTGCCTTGGCCGGACGGATCACCCGCTCGGCACGCCGATTGACCCTGCAGCTTCCCCGGCGCTGGCCCTGGGAGGAGCAGTTCAGCCGCGCCCTGGCCCGACTGCGAGCCATTCCACTCCCAGCCTGACGGAGCCCGTCCGCCACTGACCCACCAGCCAACCCAACGTCCCCGCAAACTCGCGCCAGCCCAGTCCGCGAGCGCCTCTTGCCGTGTCCTATCCCGCCATCTGGCTCGCCACAGCCACTGTAGGCCGCCATCGGTGCCCCCAAAAGCGCCTGCAGACCGCCCGCCAACCTCCCGTCTACCCAAATTCGAGCCCGGATCATCACGCCTGTAACTCCCTCACCCCCTTCCGCTGTCCTCACGTCGTCCATCCCTGTCCTTGGGGACAGCCCTTGAAGAAGCCAGCGGGTGCTCCTCTGAATCTGGGATAATGGTTTTGGAACAGAAACCTGCCCGGAAACAAGGAGCACCCAATAGATGCTGCCACAGAACAAACCCGACCGTATCCGCATCCTCTTTGACGACCATCGCCTGGTGGCCAATGCCGGCCTGCTCCTGCCGGCCACCCTAGCCCGGCACCTGGGCCTGCGGGAACTCGTCGACCATCACCTTGACCTCGGCGGAGCGCCGGGACGGGCGAACACTGGGGACAAGATGCTGACGCTGGTCGCTTCCGCGCTGGCAGGCGGCGACTGCATCGACGACGCCGATGCGCTGCGCGCTGGTGGGACGGTCGGTGTTCTAGGCTGCGTGGTCAAGGCGCCATCCACCCTGGGGACCTTCCTGCGCAGCTTCCGGTGGGGGCATGTCCGTCAACTCGACCGCGTGAGCCGCCAGTTGTTGGCCCGGGCCTGGGCCGCTGGGGCCGGACCCGGCGACTCGCCCCTGACCATCGACCTGGACTCGACCATCTGCGAGACCTATGGACTGGCCAAGGAGGGAGCGCGCCACCACGGCTATACCGGCGCCCGCGGCTATCACCCGCTGCTGGCCATTGCCGCCGGCACCGGCGAGGTGCTGATGTCCCGGCTGCGCGAGGGCCGGGCCAACACCGCCCGTGGCGCCGCCCACTTCCTGCGTGAGACGGTGGGGCGGGTGCGCTACGGCGGGGCCAGGGGACAACTCACGGTGCGGGCCGACAGCGGCTTCTACGCCCACACTGTCGTTGCCGCCTGCCGGGAAATGGATGTCCGCTTCTCTATCACCATCCGCCAGCGCGCCAGCCTGCGGGACCTGATCGAGGCGATACCACAGGAGGACTGGACTCCCATTCCCTACTGGACGGACGGCGCCGCCGATGTCGCCGAGACGACTTACACCCCGTTCCAGACCAAGCCGGACGCCGCGCCGGTGCGGCTCATTGTCCGGCGGGTGAAGCCGACGCCCGGTTCCCAGCTCGCCCTCTTCGCCAGATACAGCTATCACGCCTTCATCACCGACCGCGATGGGGAGACGCTGGAACTGGAGGCCGATCATCGCCGCCACGCCGAGGTCGAGAACGCCATACGCGACCTCAAGTACGGCGTCGGGCTGAACCACATGCCGTCGGCGCGCTTCGCCGCCAACGGCGCCTGGCTGGCGGTCCAGGTGATGGCGCATAACCTGGCCCGCTGGACGGCGCGGATTGGTCTGGGCGAGCGGACCGTGATCACCAAGACCCTCAGGCGGCGGGTCTTCGCTCTGGTGGGACGGATCACCCGCTCGGCGCGCCGCCTCACTTTGCATCTCCCCCGGCGCTGGCCTTGGGAAACCCAGTTCAGTCGCGCCTTGGCCCGGCTGCAAGCCATTCCGTTCCCGGCCTGACAGCCAGCCTGCAACTGACCCAACGTCCCCGCAATCTCGCGCCACCCCGGTCGCGAGAGTCCCCTGCTGCGTATCCTCTCGCCTTCCCGCGCATCGCAACTCCCGCATAGGGCCTTAGGGGCCCTGTGCAGCGACTGAAGACCGGCCGCCGGCCTCCCATCTACCCCAAGACCCCAGGCCATCCCCCCTGTAGCTCCCTCACCCACCCCCTTCCGCTGCCCTCACGCCGTCCATCGGTGTCCTTCGGTGGATTCGGGCTAAGCCCGAATCCACCGAAGGACGTCCTTGGGGACAGCCCTTGAAGAAGCCAGCGGGTGCTCCTCTGAATCTGGGATAATGGTTTTGGAACAGAAACCCGCCCGGAAACAAGGAGCACCCAATAGATGCTGCCACAGAACAAACCCGACCGTATCCGCATCCTCTTTGACGACCATCGCCTGGTGGCCAATGCCGGCCTGCTCCTGCCGGCCACCCTAGCCCGGCACCTGGGCCTGCGGGAACTCGTCGACCATCACCTTGACCTCGGCGGAGCGCCGGGACGGGCGAACACTGGGGACAAGATGCTGACGCTGGTCGCTTCCGCGCTGGCAGGCAGCGACTGCATCGACGACGCCGATGCGCTGCGCGCTGGTGGGACGGTCGGTGTTCTAGGCTGCGTGGTCAAGGCGCCATCCACCCTGGGGACCTTCCTGCGCAGCTTCCGGTGGGGGCATGTCCGTCAACTCGACCGCGTGAGCCGCCAGTTGTTGGCCCGGGCCTGGGCCGCTGGGGCCGGACCCGGCGACTCGCCCCTGACCATCGACCTGGACTCGACCATCTGCGAGACCTATGGACTGGCCAAGGAGGGAGCGCGCCACCACGGCTATACCGGCGCCCGCGGCTATCACCCGCTGCTGGCCATTGCCGCCGGCACCGGCGAGGTGCTGATGTCCCGGCTGCGCGAGGGCCGGGCCAACACCGCCCGTGGCGCCGCCCACTTCCTGCGTGAGACGGTGGGGCGGGTGCGCTACGGCGGGGCCAGGGGACAACTCACGGTGCGGGCCGACAGCGGCTTCTACGCCCACACTGTCGTTGCCGCCTGCCGGGAAATGGATGTCCGCTTCTCTATCACCATCCGCCAGCGCGCCAGCCTGCGGGACCTGATCGAGGCGATACCACAGGAGGACTGGACTCCCATTCCCTACTGGACGGACGGCGCCGCCGATGTCGCCGAGACGACTTACACCCCGTTCCAGACCAAGCCGGACGCCGCGCCGGTGCGGCTCATTGTCCGGCGGGTGAAGCCGACGCCCGGTTCCCAGCTCGCCCTCTTCGCCAGATACAGCTATCACGCCTTCATCACCGACCGCGATGGGGAGACGCTGGAACTGGAGGCCGATCATCGCCGCCACGCCGAGGTCGAGAACGCCATACGCGACCTCAAGTACGGCGTCGGGCTGAACCACATGCCGTCGGCGCGCTTCGCCGCCAACGGCGCCTGGCTGGCGGTACAGGTGATGGCGCACAACCTGGCCCGCTGGACAGCCCGCATCGGCCTGGGTCAGCAGATCGTGACCACCAAGACCCTCAGACGACGGGTCTTTGCCTTGGCCGGACGGATCACCCGCTCGGCACGCCGATTGACCCTGCAGCTTCCCCGGCGCTGGCCCTGGGAGGAGCAGTTCAGCCGCGCCCTGGCCCGACTGCGAGCCATTCCACTCCCAGCCTGACGGAGCCCGTCCGCCACTGACCCACCAGCCAACCCAACGTCCCCGCAAACTCGCGCCAGCCCAGTCCGCGAGCGCCTCTTGCCGTGTCCTATCCCGCCATCTGGCTCGCCACAGCCACTGTAGGCCGCCATCGGTGCCCCCAAAAGCGCCTGCAGACCGCCCGCCAACCTCCCGTCTACCCAAATTCGAGCCCGGATCATCACGCCTGTAACTCCCTCACCCCCTTCCGCTGTCCTCACGTCGTCCATCCCTGTCCGTCGGTGGATTCGGGCTAAGGACTAGTAGACCGAAATCTTTGAAATGAGGGGTAGCCGAGATTGGCGTGCTACGACGACAGGGCGGGTTTCAAACCCGCCCCTACCAAGCCGTAACCTCAGAACCCTTCAATACTAGGATGTTGGACCACTAGCCAGGTTCTTCACAACGAGGCTCCCGGAATCCTGCGTCGAAATGCGGGCTCTCACGATACCACCGGGAGAGGGCAGCCTTGGGGGAGTGATCGTAATCTGGTCCCTGTTCCATCGAGGGTATTGCGACACTGCCATCGCGCCGGATCGCAGGTCACGGATCACCGGGCTGGACACATCGACAGAGTACGACTGGGGGCTCGTCGTCGCGTTCTGTCTAGCTTCGAAGCTCACCTGCCAGCACCGGGACGTGTGATCATCGTCAACCACCACTCCACAGCTTGAGCCAGGTACCGTGCTGGTGCTGCCATCGGCCAGGGTGATAGTGAATGCAACCGGCTCGACGCTGGGGGCGGTGATGTCAAGCGTTGAGATGGTGGCAGTGACCATACCGCCGCTCGAAGGCAAGCTCACCGGCTCCACTTCGACCGTTTCTTGCATCCAACGCGGGTAGTGAGAGACAGTCAGCGATTCCGTGAGGCTTTCGTCGAGCTCATCGGTCGAGACTTCCACAGCGTAATGTCGCGTAACGCCGGTAGCGTTCGCCACGAAGGACAGGACCGTTTCCCAACACCGCGAGGTGTGACTCCCTCGAGACGTCGCTCCACAGCTGGTTCCGGGCTCCGAGCTTCTCCTGCCACCAGGCGAAACAAGCGTAAACGTGACACCTTCGAGGGCTGGATCTTTGGCGTCCTCGGTCCAGATACGGGCCGTAATCTCGCCTCCAAGAGAGGGCAAGTCCGCGGGGGAGACAACGATTCGGTCCACCTCCCAGCGAGGGTATTGCGAGACTGCCAAGGACCCTGACCTCCCACCGCTAACCATGGGACTGGAAACGTCCACGGAGTACGCCTGGGGACTCGAAGTGGCGTTTCTAGGCACGTTGAAGTTCAAAGTCCAGCATCGAGACGTTTGATCGTCTTGGACCGTCGCACCGCAGGTGATACCCTACACGGTGCTCGTGGTGCCATCGGGTCTGGCGAGGGTGAACCTGACCTCTTTTACAGCGAGCGTCCCCGCGTCGAGCGTAGAGATGGTCGCGTTGACCTGCCCGCCGGACGAGGACAGTTGCGCCGGGTCCAAAACAACTTCGCCTTGCCCCCAACGAGGGAACTGCGAAACCGTCAGAGCCGTAGATGGGGAGCCGTCTATAGCAGCGCTGGAGGCGCTAACAACATATTGCTGTGGAATAGAGGACGAGTTGGTGTCGACTTCGAGCTTTCCGGTCCAACACCGTGAGACTGTGCCATCATGGGCGGTCACACCACAGCTCGACGCTATCGAGCGTTCACCACGCCCGTCGAGGGTTTCAAGAGTGAACGTAACCTCCTGTACGTCCGGGGACCCCGTGTCAACTGTCGAAATACTTGCTTTTACCTCACCTCCTATCGACGGAAGCACAGGCGGGTCGAGTGCGATCTCTCCGTGTTCCCAGTCGGGATATTTGGGTGTTGGCGTAGGAGTGGGAGTAGAGGTCGGCGTCGGGGTAGACGTTGGTTCTACGGCTCCGACAGTCGCCGTGGGCTCGGGGGTTGGGGTCGGTGATTGGACCCTCGGAAAGGACTGCGTCTGAGACGGTGATGCGCCCAGGCTAGCTGGCTCGGGTGACGGCGTGGCGACCGGTCTCGCGGAAAGGACCTCGCGCGACTGGACCTCCATCCTGTCAATTCTTTCTCCGAGGACATCGATAGCACGGGCAAGCTCGTCGAGTCTTGTGTCCGGGGTCGGCGTGGGGATGGGGGTCGCCGTGTTTGGCGACGGCGTGGCGTCGTCGATAGGCGGTGGCCCACCGCAGCCAGTGCCAGCGCCGGCCAGCACGACGAGAAGGACAACAACGGAACCCCTCATCGGCCTCTCCCAGCCTTGGGGAAGCTGCCTACGAGCGGCCTCTCCTGCGACGCCTCGAAATCCCATACCCAACCCCGCTCCAGCACGGGCCAATCATGTTCCGCGCCACTTGCCTCGATAGAAGGTACTTTGTGATTTCTTGCATCGGATTTTTGATAGATTTGGCTTTCTTGAGATTAGTCGGTTTGTTCAGGATAGCCCTCCGTACAGGATGAGGTAAAGGGGAGGGCGGAGCGGATATGCCCGGGCCTGTCGAAACGATCGTGCGGAACGGCGTCCATGGCCGGTAGGAAACTCTCATCGGGGACGTAATCGCGTCGAGGACGATACTAGATGCGGATTACGGAGGGCCGTAGATGGACTAGCGTGTCCGGGAGCTGGTTCAAGTAGATAGGTAGTCAGTCCGCAGCAACTACGAGCTGCTGCACGCCATCTGAAGAAAGCAGGACGTCGCTGGCTGCTTGGATCGCTTCCATGAGAGGCGCCGGGTAGACCCCGAGCAACACGATCCCAGCGAAAAGGACTCCCAGAGCTACCGTGGTCAGCCGCGGCACGGATATGGGCGTGGGGTCTTCGGCTGTTTCGATGTACATTTGCCGAACGACTGCAAGATAGTAGTAGAGCGATATGAGGCTCGTGAAGATGGCCAGGCCGGCGAGCCAGAGCAACCCCTGTGTCGCCGCGGCTGTGAACAGGTAGAACTTACTGGTGAACCCGGCGAAGATGGGCAGTCCCGCGAGAGAGAAAAGGGCCACGGCCAGTACCATGGCGACCATCGGCGCTCGCTGCGCCAGCCCCGCGAAGTCGGAGATCGCCTCTTTGCCGGTGGCATTGTAGACGGCGGCAATGGCCATGAACGCCGCCATGTTGGTTACGGCGTACGCGACAAGGTGAAGCATGAGGCCGTTCGTCGCAAGGCTTGACGTCTCTACGGACGCGTTGCCGTCCGCGTCGATGGCGACCAGCGCGGCCAGGCCCATCAACAGATAGCCTACCTGTCCAATGCTAGAATAGGCTAGCAGGCGCTTGATATTGCTCTGGACAAGCGCAACGACGTTGCCCAGAGTCATGCTCAGCGCCGCCATAATCACCAGAATGAGCTGCCAGTCGGCGGCTGCTGGCATCAGTGCTTCGGTGAACAAGCGCAATATCAACGCGAAGGCCGCCGCCTTCGACCCGACCGCCAGGTAGGCAGTCACGGGGGTAGGCGCACCTTCGTAGGCATCCGGGGCCCACATGTGGAACGGCACTGCGGCTACCTTGAAACCAAGCCCAGCGATCAGGAACACGAGCCCGACCAGAAGTCCAAGGTCGAGGTCCGTGGTCGCGCCCAGCACCGCGCTCAGCTCGTCAAACCGGGTCGTGCCAGTAAGGCCGTAGATCTGGCTGATTCCGTACAGCAGCATCGCTGACGAAAAAGCGCCAAGCAAGATGTACTTCGTGCCGGCTTCGTTGGACTTAGGATTGTATCGGTCGTAGGAGACCAGCACGTAGAGTCCGAAGCTCAGCAGCTCGAGAGAGATGTAAGCGGTGAGGAGTTCGCCGGAAGACGCCATCAGCATCATGGCCAGGACAGTGAACACCAGGATGCCGTAGTACTCGCCCGGGTGTTCGAGGTGTCTCTTAACGTAATCGATACTCGCAATGATGGTGACGGCTCCGAGCACGAGAAAGAACGTCTTGAAGAATAGGGAGTAGTCGTCTATGAGAATCAAGCCTTCGTAAAGGTTGTCGTCCTCGCCCCACAGGAACAGAAGCGAGAAAGCCGCAATCGCGGCCAGCCCCACAATTGCGAGATATGCCAGGAAGTGTTGGCGCTCGGGTCGCAGGAACAGGTCGAGGGTCAGGACGAGGAACGCGAGTCCGGTCACAAGAAACTCTGGCGCGACGAGGCTGAAGTCGTTCACGTTGCTCTCGCGACCACTTCGAGGAGTTTTGAAACAGCAGTGTCGATGCTGCGAACGAAAGGCAGCGGGAAGAGCCCCATGACTAGAATGAAGGATGCCAGAACCCCGGCCGCGAAGCCCTCACGTCTCGAAATGTCCGTCTGGTCCGACCACTTGTCGCTCATCTCACCAAAGAAGACCTTCGCCATGAGCCTCAGGATGTAAACGGCCGTCATTGCGGCGCCCACGACTCCCAGAACGCCGAGCAGCGGATATGTCTGGAACAGGCCGAGGAAAACGAGAAGCTCGGCCACGAAGCCGCTAAGCCCGGGCAGCCCGAGCGACGCGAGGCCCGCGACGGCGAACAGGGTCGCGGTCATTCCCATGCGCTTTGCCATGCCCTCGAGAACGCCGATGTCCCTGGTATGCGTCCGGTCGTATATCGCGCCTACTACTGCGAAGAAGAGCGCGGTCATGATTCCGTGAGAGAACATCTGCAGCACCGCCCCGCTGACGCCGAGATGGTGGAGCGTAGCAATGCCCATCAAGACATAGCCCATATGGCTGACGCTCGAGTACCCGATGACGTACTTGAGGTCTCGCTGGCCCATCGCTGAGACCGCCCCGTATATGACGTTCACTGTGCCAAGCCCAATGAGTACGGGCATCCAGTCCTCGGCGCCCTCCGGCAGGAGACCGATTCCGACCCTCAGGATTCCGTAGGCGCCGAGCTTCATCAGAACCCCGGCATGGACCATGCTCACGGCCGTAGGCGCGGCCACATGGCCGTCCGGCGACCAGGTATGGAAAGGCCACAGGCCTGCCAGCACACCGAACCCAACCATCAGGAATGGGAAGAATACTCTCTGGAATGTCGGGGAGAACTCACCTTGCTCGCCTATATCGACCATGTTGAACGTGCCGAGGTCGGCCTGAACGAAGATCGCCAGTAGCGCGATCCAAATGAGTACGCTTCCGGCCACCAGATATACGGTAAGCTTCATCGCTCCGTACTCTTTGGTGCGGATGAAAGTGCCGAAATCGCTGCTGCTTCCCCACACCCCTATCAGCAGATACATCGGCAGCACTGCTAGCTCATAGAAAAAGAAAAGGAAGAACAGGTCGACGCTGACGAATACTCCGAACACGCCGGCCAGCAGCAAGAAGTACAGAACAAAGAACTCTTTGTTCCGCTCTGCGATGTTCCACGAGACCAGCACGCCCGTGAACATCACGATTCCGGTGAGGAGGACCATAAGCGCCGATATGCCGTCGACGCCTAGAGACAGCGAGATGCCCTTGTCCCCCATCGCCCAGGGACCTGGGATCTCAAGCCATTGCCAGCTGCGTACGAAGTGAAACCCACCGGCGTCGTGATCGTAAAAGGCCATCGAGTCGAAAGGCGCCAGCCATTGAAGCAACCACGCAGGAACGAAGGGAAGGAAGGTGTATACACTGAGCACAGCCGTAACCGACGCGATTATCGTAGCCGCCCATCTGATCTCTCGCGACCGCGACGAAGGGACGACAAGCAGCAGCCCCGCCCCCAAAAGAGGCAGGGCTATGATGGCGAGCAGCAGATAGCTATCGAATGTGTCCATTCAGAGCAGATTCGGCTTAGGCAGACAGGCTAAGCGCGAGCAAAGCGAATCCGTTCCTCACTGACGACGACGAACCGATCGGCGAGATCGGCAGCGTGGCCCTCCAGCAATCGCCGCAACGTGTTGATCTTGCTCGCGGCCCGTTCATCGTCAAGACGAAGCAGAACGACGCCTCGGTGTAGGCGCCGCTGACGATAGGCCATCTCTCCAAAGTCCTTGTCTGCAGTGATAAGAATCCAGTTCTCGGCATGCGCTTTCCTGATCACACCGTCATCTTCCATGCCCCGCGCTTCTTCGTATACGGAGAAGACATCGTGCCCTTCTGCTATCAACCAGGCTGCCACGGCCGGGCCAGTACATTCGTCTACAAGGAATCGCACTACGCTGGCTCAACGCTCAAGGGCACGAAATCTATATCCTGTAATGACTTGGTTGCGAAGAGAAGACACGCCTGAATGTCTTCATCGGTGAGCCCTTGATATTCCGCAACTATCTCCGAGGTAGTTGAGCCGTGCGCCATCAGACTAAGCACGTGTTCAACGGTCAACCGAGTTCCTTTGATGACCGGTTTCCCGACCATCACCGTTGGATTCAGTGTTATTCGCTCAAGAAGCTGCTCGTCGGTCATTGAGTTCACCTCCCGTTCCATACTGGCGTCCGCCAAGTGTCAGGTCAACACCGCCCACCAGATCACGGCCAGCGAAAACACTCCGATCGCCATTGCGAGCCCATAATTGTACATGCGGCCCGATTGAACACGCCGCAACCTCATAGCGGACAACATCACGCTGAAAGCCGAGCCATCCACCCCCGTGTCGTTTACGACGATCCTGTCGAATAGAGCAACGAAACCGCTGAACGCCAGCACGATCCGGTCGATGGCCCACTGGTAGCCCTCGTCGACGTAGTACTTGCGCACCAGGATGCGATGAATCACTCGATAGCGCTCCGCGACCGCGCGGTGTCTCGGAACCTCGCCAGCATAGACGACCCAGCCGACGACAACGCCCCCTAGAACCGCCGCAGTCGATAGGGCTATAACCAAAGGTTCGATGTGGAAGGCCTCTGCTCCTGCTACGAGTGGCTGGTCTTCGACTATGAAAGACGCGAACCCGTGGAATGAGTCCCCCCAGTTGAATGCGAGAAACCCCAATGTCAATGCCAACGGCGCCAGTATGACCAAAGGCGCGGCGATCAGGAACGGCGACTCAGCGGCCCGTTCGTTGTCCGGTTTCAGTCGCCCGAAGAGAACGACCAGGGAGACGCGCGCCATGTACAGGGCGCTCAGCAAAGAGCCGACCAATGCCAAAGCGAGGAAGACCAATCCACGGTCGTCGTTGACGGCCGCCAGCACCTCGTCTTTCGTGAAAAAGCCGCTAAGGGGGGGGATGCCTGCCAACGTCGCGGCGCCGATCAGGAAGGTGATCGAGGTGATGGGCAGGCGCCGCAGCAGACCTCCCATTTCCCAGATTTCGGTCTTGTGGGTAGCATGGGTAAGGCTTCCCGCTCCGAGGAATAGGAGCGCCTTCGATACCCCATGTGCAACCAGATGAAATATCGCGGCGCCCACGGCTCCGGCGCCCAGGGCTAACATCATTAGACCCAGGTGACTGACGGTCGAGTAAGCGAGGACCCGCTTGAGGTCGGTCATAACGAGGGCCAGCGTACCTGCGAATGCGAAGGTGAACAGGCCTACGACTGCGACGAAGGTGAGCACATCTGGCGCAAGCTCGAACAGCGGGAAGAGCCGTGCGACCAGGAATACCCCTGCGGCGACCATGGTCGCCGCGTGGATCAGGGCGCTGACGGGAGTCGGGCCCTCCATGGCGTCGGGGA
Organism: Dehalococcoidia bacterium; assembly: GCA_965248605.1. Classification (GTDB taxonomy): domain Bacteria; phylum Chloroflexota; class Dehalococcoidia; order Lucifugimonadales; family CAUZJF01; genus CAUZJF01. The sequence continues at coordinate 1,835,208 of CBDFJV010000007.1, read as the reverse complement.
GCCACACGTGGAACGGGAACTGGGCCGACTTGCCCATCGCCCCGAGGAATATCAGGAACATCGCGGCGTTCAGAGTACCTTCACTTATTCCGCCGGTCTGCGCCACATGAAAGATGGTGGCGATGTCGAACGTCCCGGTTGCTCTGAAAAGGAGAATGATGCCGATGAGCAGCCCAACGTCACCCAGCCGGGTCGTTACGAAGGCCTTCTTGGCGGCCTCCGCGGCGGAGCGCTTCTCCCACCAAAAGCCTATTAGCAGGTACGACCCGAGGCCGACCAGCTCCCACGCGACGTAGAGGAACAGCAGATTATCCGCCAGCACCAGTGAAAGCATGGCGGCGGCGAACAGCCCATGGACCGCGAAGTACCAGGAGAACCGTGGCTCGCCCTTCAAGTATTCTAGCGAGTACACCTGCACCAGCAGCGATACGAACGTGACGAGACCCAGCATCACGACGGACAGCCGGTCGACTATCGTGCCCCAGGTGATCTGCGTGTCGCCCAAAACGAGCCAGTCGACGCTGAACGAAGCAGGTCCGTTGTTCAGAAGATCGCGTAGGACATACCAGAAAAGCACGAACCCGAGAAGGATCGCCAGGACCGGGATGTACGCCGCATAGCGGCCCAGGGGCCGGCCGACAATCACGGTGAGAAAAAAGGCCGAAGCGCTGAGAGCGGGGATTACCCACGCCCACTCGACCCCTATCGTGTTTCCGAGAGGCAACCTAATCGGTCCTCGGTTTGGGGACTTCGAGGACAAACACGGCACGAGACCCGCCGAGATGTCGGGTTACGGATGGGCTCACCACTTCAGAACGTCGATCTCGTCGACGTTTACCGACGACCTGTTCCGGTACAGGCGGAGGATGATTGCGACCGCCAGAGCCAGCTCGGCAGCCGCGATGGTGATTACGAATATGACCAGCACATGCCCTACCTCCCGCTGCGGCTGCGTCATGTCTACGAACGTCGCGTAGCCGATCAGGTTCACGTTGACAGCGTTCAGCATCAGTTCTATCGACATCAGAATCAGCACGGCGCTTCTACGGGCGAGCACACCGTAGAGGCCGATCGCGAATAGCGCGGCACTGAGCACCTGGAAGTGGGCAAGCTCAATCACGCCGGTCACCGTCCTCCCGAACCATCACGACGGCGCCGATGAGGGCCACTAGGAGGACCAGCGACGCCACCTCGAACGGTACAGCCCAATTGCGGAACAGCGTGTCGCCCAGCGACTCGAATCCCACCCGCTGAGTTTCCGTCGTCCGGACCCCGGTCAGAACGACTGAGGCCACAAGCAGGCCGAATATCGCTATCGCCGCCACGGCTGCAGCCGGCCATTGTGGGTTGTCGGATAGATGTTGGAAGTCTGAGATGCGGGTGAGCATCAATGTGAACAGTATGACGATCACGATGGCGCCACCGTAGATGAGCACCTGGACCAGCGCCAGAAACTCGGCCACGGCCAGCAGGAACAGGCCCGCCACACCCAGCAACGAGAGGAGCAAAGCGAAAGCGGCATAGACGATGTTCCGTGACAGTACCACGCCAAGGGCGCCACCCAAGGTAAGCGCCCCCGCGACGTAAAACAGTATGAGGGACGTAGTGATCACGGCTCCGCCATCGGCCGTAGTTGATCTGGTGTCGCGGGACCTATGAGCACGAATTGTCTCGCTGAGAGTAAATCGTCATTCCTCGGCACTAACGTCACCTGCCGCTTCGACTTTCGCCTTTGGGGCCCCGATGTTCTTTTCCTGCATGGGCTGCCACGCAGTTTCTTCCTGGTAGTCCTTACCCATCTCAAGTAGCTGCCCAAGGTCGACACGGTTGCTGTTACGGGCGTACTTGCTCTCCTCGTGATCGTGACTCATGACAATTGCGTCGAAGTTACACACGTCGACGCATATGCCGCAGAGAATGCACCGGCCAAGGTTTATTTCGAACTCGCCGACGATCTTTCGCCGCCGGCTGGTCCCTTCGGCATGATGAGGATTGTCCGTCATCTCGGCGCTCATGCACTGGGTTGGGCACTCGCGAATGCAGACCATGCATCCGGTGCAGTACTGTTCATCGGCGGTATAGTCCCACGTGAGAGCCGGGAACCCCATGAACCTGTTGGCGACCTCTAGCCGTTTGTCGTGAATAGGGTATTGGGCCGTTACTGGCGACCTGAGCATCGTCTTGAGCGTAACGACGAGTCCTCTGAGGTTACCGAACATAGTCCCTGCCTGGTCCGAGCTCTGCTGGGCTTCGCGCGCGGCCGTCGACTAGGAGACGCACGACTAGACGCTCTTCCCAAAGGCTAGCGTGTAGCCGTTGCAGTCCTTGAGAGCGAACTCGCGCATGCCGTGTTCCATGTTTTGGATGGGCCAAGCGACCTCGGCTCTGTCGTTCAAGGCCTCCCGGGCCTCGTCCACATTGTCGGGGTACACGTACAGAAAGCCTGACAGGGTGGGCGAATCGACGTGGTCGTGGTCGTGGTCGTGCTCATGATCGTGGTCGTCGTGGTGTTCGTGCGGAGCGAAACTGAAGAACATCAGCTTCACATCGCCCGAGGAGAGATGGCACCAAGTAGGTTCTCCATCCTCCGGCCAGGTACCCGTGACTGAGAACCCAAGCTTGTCATGGTAAAATCCATCGTTTCGCGAATATCATCTGCCAACAGCATCGGTATCAGCCCGGTCAATCGCGTCATTGGATACCCTTATCTGCCTGACGTAGGCCCCTCTATAGACCCGTTTGCTTGGCCCGATCAAGCGTCTTGCAACGGCCCCTCTGATTTGGCCGATACCGTCGCAGCTCGTAGTTGGCTAGCAGGATACACACGGACAGTCATCCTTTCCAGGCTCGTGCCGGAACGTCGTGTGAGGCCGTAGAAAACGCCCGCCATGAACGCCAGTGATGTCAGAGTCATGATCGACCAGTGTATCTCGTAGAACCCTACGGCTCCGGTAATGACGATGTTGATGAACGACAGTGGGACGAGGACCTTCCAGCCAAACGCCATCAGCTGGTCGATTCGCAGGCGCGGATATGTCCCCCGTATCCAGAAGATGACGAGGATCACCGCGTATGTCTTCGCCAGGAACCATCCGGCCGACAGCGCAGTGTGAGCGCCTCCTTCGAAAGGCATGTCCGGCCAACGCCACCCCCCCAGAAAAAGCAGGACCGTCAGCGCCGCGATCGTGAACGTGTTCATGTATTCGGCAAGGAAGAAGACCGCCCAGTGAGCGCCGCTGTATTCGATGAACGGTCCTCCAATCACCTCCGACTCGGCGTGATGGATGTCGAACGGCGTCCGCCCAAGCTCCGCGAGGCCTGCCATGAGAAAGATGAACAAGCCGAGCGGCTGACGCACGATATTGGCCATATTCTCGGCTTGATCGTCGACCACATTGATGAGGTTGAGAGACTGGCTCAGCATCGCCACGGCCAGAATCGCCATGATGAAGGGTATCTCGTAGCTGATCAGCTGACCAGCGGCCCGCAGACCACCTAGGACAGCGTACTTGTTCGCCGAGCCCCAGCCCGCCATCACCAGCCCCATGACCGATAACACGGATATGGCGGTTATGTAGAAAAGGCCGAGCTCCAAGTTGCGTAAGGCAAGGTCCTGCGCCATTGGAATGGTCACCCACACCAGAAACACAGGAACGAAGGCGACAAGAGGGGCCAGCCAGTAGATTCTTCTGTCCGCCCACGAAGGCAGGATGTCTTCCTTAAGTACGAGTTTGAGTGCGTCGGCCATTGGCTGGAGCGCTCCGTGGAACCCCACCCGCATCGGGCCCATCCTCATCTGGATCCGGGCCAACGCCTTCCGCTCCAACCAGGTGAGAAACAAGACCATGACGGATAGAAACCCGAACAGAACGAACGCCCCAATTCCGTAGAGGATGACGTCTGGCAGCTCCCAAAAGCGCTCGAGGCTCACCGGTCGACCTCGCCGAGAATGATGTCGATAGAGCCCAGCACCACAACCACGTCGGCTACGTAGGCGTCCCTGAGCAAGTGCCCGATCGCCTGAAGGTTCGCGAACGACGGCGCTCTCACCTTGAGCCGGTAGGGACTGTCGCTACCGTCACTGACGATGAACACACCGAAGTCGCCCCTCGGCGATTCGGTCCGCATGTAGACCTCACCCTTAGGGGGACGCATGATCCGCCGGACCTTGGCCGTGATATCTCCGGGCTCCAACTGCTCCATTGCCTGCTCAATGATTCGGAGCGACTGTCGCATCTCTTCGACTCGGACGTAGTACCGGTCCCAGCAGTCGCCGTTCGTTCCCACGGGGATACCGAAATCGAACCGGTCGTAGATGCCGTAGGGTTCGGAGATTCGCACGTCTTCGAGGACGCCGCTCGCCCTGAGCGCGGGGCCGGTTACCCCATAGTCGATCGCGTCCTCGGCGTTGATGGCCCCTATACCCTTCGTTCGAGCCAGGAACAGTTCGGCGTTAGAGAGAAGCTCGTCGCACTCCTCGATGCCTTGTTTCAGCTGCGGGACCAGTTTACTCATCCTCGATTCGAAGTCTTCGGGGAGGTCCTCCTTCACGCCGCCGACCCTAATGAAGTTGTGCATCATTCGGGCGCCGGTAACCGCCTCGAACAGGGCCTGCACCCGTTCGCGTTCCCTGAAACCGTAGAGAATCGGGGTCATCGCGCCGGCGTCCAGCCCGTAGACGCCGTAGAAAAGCATATGGCTGGCGATACGGTTCAGCTCGCATAGGATCGTCCTGATCAGCCAGGCACGCTCCGGAACCTCAATACCCGCCAGCTTCTCCACGGCCGTGCAGAAAGCTAACTCACAGTTCAGATTGGCAACGTAGTCGAGCCGGTCGAAAAGAGTGATGATCTGTGTGTAGCTCTCGCCCTCACAAAGTTTCTCGGATCCCCGATGCAGGTAACCGATGTGCGGCTCAGCCTTAACGACACGCTCGCCGTCAATCCACACGACAAGTCTGAAGACTCCATGGGTGCTGGGGTGCTGAGGCCCCATGTTCACCATCAGGTCCATCGAGTCGAGATGTTCTTCGGTCTTGCTTTGTGTAGTCACGTCTATCTAAGCCACCTGTTCAAGCAACTCGAAGCATGTCCCTCACCCCTCGGTCCCTAACCCCTAAACCCCAACCCCCAACCCCGATCCTCACCACTCGGTGTAATCATGAAACGGGAAGCTCTTGCGGCCGGGGAACCCTTCGAAACCCTCGTAGAGCAGCAGAGGCGCCAGATCGGGATGGCCCTCGAATACGACGCCGAACAGGTCGTGACCCTCTCGTTCGAACCAATCAGCGGCCTTCCAGACCGAGACCACGGATGGCACTGTGGGTTCGTCTGGAGACACCGATGTTTTCAGCACGAACTTGTGGCGCTTTGCGAGGGAGAACAGGTGGTAGTTGACCTCGAGCCGCTCCTCGTAGTCGACCACCGCGATGCATCGGAGGTAGTCGAAGCCAAGCTCGGGGCTTTCCTTGACGAGACCGCAGATCGCGGGAACCTGCTCCGGCCGAGCGGTAACGACGACCTCGTCGATTGCGGCGCCTATCTCGACTCCGTACGCTTCGAGCGCTGAGGTTAGCAGGTCTGAAAGCGCCTCGCCGCGTTGGTCCAGGGAGGGCGGCGCCTCGGGAGCGGCGGATTCTCTCCTATGACGTTGCGCCACTATCCTTGGCGTCCTTCTGTATTTTCTCCTGGAGCTGCATAATGCCGTACATCAGCGCCTCAGGACGAGGAGGACACCCAGGCACGTAGACGTCGACGGGGATAAGATGGTCTACTCCCATGACGACCGAGTAGGACCGGTAATACGGGCCGCCGTTCGTCGCGCAACTGCCCATTGCGATGACCCATTTCGGATCGGGCATCTGCTCGTAGAGAAGCTTGATGGGGTCCGCCATCTTTTTTACGACCGTACCAGCGACGATCATCACGTCGGCTTGGCGGGGCGACGGCCAAGTGACGACGCCGAAACGGTCGAGGTCATGGTGGGACATGTGGGTGCTCATCATCTCTATGGCACAGCATGCCAGCCCGAAACTGAGCGTCCACAGCGATGACTTGCGGGCATTGGCGAAAAGGTCGCTGGACTTGGCGGTGACGACGTTCGGCAATACGTGGTCGAAGATGCTGTCCGCCGGACGGTTGCCCTTCCCAGGTTGATAGCCCTGGCCGAGAGCTATCTCCACTGCAGGACGCCCTTTCTCCATCCGTAGACCACGCCAAAGAAGAGTACGCCTATGAACAGCAACATTTCGTAGAACACGCCCGGGATCGGATCGAGGTAGACGACTGCCCACGGAAACAAGAAGACGGCTTCGACATCAAAAATAAGGAACAGTATCGCGAACACATAGTAGCGGATGTTTATCTGCGTCCACTGGTACGGAGCCGCGGGTATCCCGCACTCGTACGGAGTCTCCTTGATTGCGGAGGGGCGTTTCGGCGCCAGGATGAAGGATGCGGCGAACATTCCAACCGTTGCCGCGAGTCCGACGGCTCCGACGATCAGCACGACTGTCCAGTCGAGGGCGTATCCTGCAGGCAAGCGCTCCACCTAGTCTCACAAGATTGCGGCTTCAGTTTAACATTGGCTATGAGCCCCATACAACTTGTGACACTTATCCTGTGAGGGTCGAAAGAAGTGGCATTGGGCGTGTCCAAGAAGATATCGCGGACATTCAGATGTCATGGGGGTGTCGACTTGGTATCAATTGCAACTCCAGTTGCTGTCTTACCTATCATTTGATACTATTACCCCACAAAGTATCTTTTCTGCCGGTATTCGCAACCGAGGTTTCAATTGTGATCGGTGAATTGGAACGCAGTCCGAACGGCCACCTCGTCCCGATTGGGGACGGCCAAAGGGCGTACGTCCCAGACCCATTACCTAGAAAGCTCGATCTGAGCCTCCGTTTGGTCAACCGCTTGGACCGAGCTTCCCGCGCAGTGGCGACTCTATCCGGCGTGGGGGAGACCATTCCCAACCCCAATCTATTGATCCGGCCCCTGGTCCGACGCGAAGCGGTCCTTTCGTCGCGTATCGAAGGCACTCAAGCATCTCTATCGGATGTCTTTCGGTATGAGGCTTCCGGTCGGCCGAAGGGCGACGTCGCGGAAGTCTACAACTACGTCAGGGCGCTCGAGGAAGGTCTTCGCCTTCTCGACGAGTTGCCGATCTCTTTAAGGCTCATGAACCGGGTCCACTCGGTCTTGATGGAAGGCGTACGTGGCCAAGAGCGGCTGCCGGGCGAGCTCAGGACCAGACAGGTCTGGATTGGAGCGGCGGGCACGCCTGTCAAAGACGCTCGGTACGTTCCGCCTCCACCGCACCTGATAATGGAAGGCATCGCGGACCTTGAGCGGTTTGCGAACGAGGTAATGGACCTGCCTCCATTGATCCAATGTGCGTTGATTCACTACCAATTCGAGGCCATCCATCCGTATTTCGACGGTAACGGCCGGCTCGGACGCCTGCTGGTGATCCTGTTCCTTTACGCAAAGGGAGTGCTGCGAACGCCACTCTTGTACCTCAGTGCGTACTTCGAGGCGGACCGGAAGGAATACTACGATCAGCTATTGCGGGTCAGCGTAACCGGCGACTGGACCGCTTGGCTGGACTATTTCCTGAGAGGCGTAACCGAGCAGTCTCTCGATTCCCTCTCCCGTACCAGACGACTGCGGGAACTGCAGGACCAGTATCGAGACCTGCTCCAGACCAGACGTGAGTCGGCCAACGCCCTGCGCCTGGTAGACGAGCTATTCGCCATGCCCTACATGACGGCTCCACAGGCCTCGAAGCTATTAGATGTGAGCAACGCGGGCGCCCGGCGAATCCTCGATAGACTCGTGGAGGCCGGCATATTGCGGTTCCTGCCCGACCAGTGGCCTCGTCTATATGTCGCCGACGAATTACTGGACGTCATTCAGACGGACAAGGCTTCCGATCCAGAGGGGTGATCCTCACTTCCCTAAGTAACGGGCCAGTTCGTCGCGTTCGAACGTAGGGAGCTCTCGAACGCCCTCCTGCGTGCGCAGCCTCAACCCGTCGTCCGGCGGCGTGAAACGCCCGATCTCGTAGGCCTCGATGCCCGCCTGCGCCAAGGCGTCGATGAGTCGGGGTACCTCATCTGGCACGACGGCAGCTAGTAGCGCTCCGGATGCGATCAGCCCCATCGGATCGAGGTCCAGAGCGGCGCAGAACTCTTCGCATTCCGGTAGTATCGGGATCGCGTCCCCGTCGACGGCCACGCCCAGCTCTGCCGCCCGTGCCATCTCCAGAAGGGCGATCGCGAGCCCGCCCTCCGTAGGGTCGTGCATTGCGTGGACGTCGACGGTTTGGCATGCGACGTCGGCGTCGAGCACGACACTGATTCCCGGCGAGAAGAGCATCTCCCGCGCGCGGTCGACCGTGTCTCGGCTCACACCCGCCGCCTCGAGAGCGTTGGCTGCCTCTCTAGCGAGCAGCGATGTCCCCTCGACGGCAATCCCCTTCGTGAGCACGATGCTGTCCCCGACGCGAGCCCCGGAGCTGAGCACGGCCTTGTCCTTCGCGACCTCCCCTAGGAGAGCCCCCACGGCCACCGGCCTTGGCAGCTCAAAGGTGACTTCGGTGTGGCCTCCCACTAGCGTGATTCCCAACGTGGCGCACGCATCGAGTATCTGGTCGAAGATCGACTCAGCGACCTCCACAGATGTGCCCTCCGGGAGCAGAAGCGTGGCCATCAGCCAACGCGGCGTCGCGCCCATGACGGCCAGGTCGTTGGCGTTGACCTGCACCATGTACCATCCGATGAGATCAGTGGCGAAGGTGATAGGGTCGGTCTTGGCAACGAGGTAGCGGTCGCCAATGTCGATCAGGGCGGCATCCTCCCCAGGCCGTGGGCCCAGAACCACCCGCGGGTCCCGGACTTCGATCTTGTCCAAGAGGCGCGTCAGTAGGTCTAAACCCGAATCCACCGAAGGACACCGATGGACGGCGTGAGGGCAGCGGAAGGGGGTGGGTGAGGGAGCTACAGGGGGGATGGCCTGGGGTCTTGGGGTAGATGGGAGGCCGGCGGCCGGTCTTCAGTCGCCGCACAGGGCCCCTAAGGCCCTATGCGGGAGTTGCGATGCGCGGGAAGGCGAGAGGATACGCAGCAGGGGACTCTCGCGACCGGGGTGGCGCGAGATTGCGGGGACGTTGGGTCAGTTGCAGGCTGGCTGTCAGGCCGGGAACGGAATGGCTTGCAGCCGGGCCAAGGCGCGACTGAACTGGGTTTCCCAAGGCCAGCGCCGGGGGAGATGCAACGTGAGGCGGCGCGCCGAGCGGGTGATCCGTCCCACCAGAGCGAAGACCCGCCGCCTGAGGGTCTTGGTGATCACGGTCCGCTCGCCCAGACCAATCCGCGCCGTCCAGCGGGCCAGGTTATGCGCCATCACCTGGACCGCCAGCCAGGCGCCGTTGGCGGCGAAGCGCGCCGACGGCATGTGGTTCAGCCCGACGCCGTACTTGAGGTCGCGTATGGCGTTCTCGACCTCGGCGTGGCGGCGATGATCGGCCTCCAGTTCCAGCGTCTCCCCATCGCGGTCGGTGATGAAGGCGTGATAGCTAATGCCGGGCTGATCCTTCCCGCCACCCTCGCCCTGCGCCTTGGCCTGCCCCAACTCCTCCGGAAGCACCTCGACCTCGGCGGCGCGCCGGGCCGGGCGAACACCGGCGACAAGATGATGACCCTGGTGGCCTCCGCCCTAGCCGGCGGAGATTGCATCGACGACGCCGATGTGCTGCGCGCCGGCGGGACCGCCCGCGTGCTCGGTTTCACGGCTAAGGCTCCCTCCACCCTGGGCACCTTCCTGCGCAGCTTCAGGTGGGGCCATGTCCGCCAACTGGACCGGGTGAGCCGCGAGTTGCTGGCCCGGGTCTGGAAGGCCGGTGCCGGACCCGGCGACGCACCATTCACCATCGACCTTGATTCGACGATCTGCGAGACCTACGGACTGGCCAAGGAGGGCGCCCGCCACCACGGCTACACCGGTGCGCGGGGCTATCACCCGCTGCTGGCCGTCGCCGCCGGCACCGGCGACGTGCTGATGGCCCGCCTGCGCGAGGGCCGGGCTAACACCGCCCGCGGCGCTGCCCACTTCCTGCGTGAAACGGTGGGGCGGGTGCGCTACTGCGGAGCCAGGGGCCAACTCACGGTGCGGGCCGACAGCGGCTTCTATACCCACGCCGTGGTCGCCGTCTGCCGCCGGATGGATGTCCGCTTCTCCATCGCCATCCGCCAGCGCGCCCGCCTGCGGAATCTCATCGAGGCGATACCCGAAGATGCCTGGACGCCGATTCCTTACTGGATGGACGGCGCCGCCGATGTGGCCGAGACCACCTACACCCCGTTCCAGGCCGAGGCGGACGCCGCGCCGGTACGGCTCATCGTCCGGCGGGTGAAGCCGGCGCCCTGTTCTCAACTGGCTCTCTTCGCCACCTACAGCTATCACGGCTTCATCACCGACCGGGACGGGGAGACGCTGGAACTGGAGGCCGATCATCGCCGTCACGCCGAGATCGAGAATGCGATACGCGACCTCAAGTACGGCGTGGGGCTGAACCATCTCCCCTCGGGCCGTTTCGCCGCCAACGGCGCCTGGCTGGCGGTACAGGTGATGGCGCACAACCTGGCCCGCTGGACAGCCCGCATCGGCCTGGGTCAGCAGATCGTGACCACCAAGACCCTCAGACGACGGGTCTTTGCCTTGGCCGGACGGATCACCCGCTCGGCACGCCCATTGACCCTGCAGCTTCCCCGGCGCTGGCCCTGGGAGGAGCAGTTCAGCCGCGCCCTGGCCCGACTGCGAGCCATTCCACTCCCAGCCTGACGGAGCCCGTCCGCCACTGACCCACCAGCCAACCCAACGTCCCCGCAAACTCGCGCCAGCCCAGTCCGCGAGCGCCTCTTGCCGTGTCCTATCCCGCCATCTGGCTCGCCACAGCCACTGTAGGCCGCCATCGGTGCCCCCAAAAGCGCCTGCAGACCGCCCGCCAACCTCCCGTCTACCCAAATTCGAGCCCGGATCATCACGCCTGTAACTCCCTCACCCCCTTCCGCTGTCCTCACGTCGTCCATCCCTGTCCGTCGGTGGATTCGGGCTAAAGGAAGCTTGCCGGCTTGCATGTTCCACCGCGGAGGTCGCAGAGACAGCTGAGATCTCTATTGACCGGACTGCGTTCTCGGCGGTCTCTGCGGTGAGTTTTTCTTCTGGTCGCCGTTCGGCCTCAATGCTATCATGGGGCCCCGATGCTCAAGGCGGTCTTCTTCGACATGTACGGCACCCTGGCCGGCTTCGTGCCTTCACGTCACGAAGTGCAATCTCGGGCCTGCGCCGATTTCGGAATCGAGTTGACACCCGATGGCGTTCTTAGAGGTTACGGCGCCGCCGACCGATATATGAACGAGCAGAACGCCGTCGACCCTCTCCGGCTTCGGGACGAGAAAGGGCGCGAGGACTTCTTCGCCGAATACGAAAGGCTCGTGCTCCAAGGAGCGGGCGTGGAAGTGACCCTCGAGCGCGCCGGCGAAATCTGGAATGTCCTTCGTACCATTCCATACAAGCTTGAGCCCTTCGATGACGTGACTCCCACTCTCGCCACACTGAGAGAGCGGGGGCTGACTCTCGGCATGATCTCGAACATAGACCGCAAAGGTCCCGATGTTGCGCAGGACCTTGGAATCGAGTCCCAGCTCGACTTCATAGTCACGTCAGGTGAAGTCGGCGCCGAGAAACCAGACCCTGCTATCTTTCAGGCGGCGCTCGAAAGGGCCGGCGCATCGCCTTCCGAAGGGGTCCACGTGGGAGACCAGCCGTCATCAGACGTCGAGGGCGCACTGGCAGCCGGCATGGGCGCCGTCCTTTTGGACCGAGACGGCAACTACCCAGACTTCGATCGCTGCCCCCGTATCGAGGACATGTCTGAGCTTCCTACGCTGCTGGAGTCACATTGAGCACTTCGCAAAACGTTAAGACTGCCAGTTCCCTAACCGCGTCCAGGAGACCACCCCGATGAAACTCGCAACCACCGACGTACTGTACTTCGAGACCGGACCCGACAACGCCCCGACCCTCCATGTCGAGCCTGGCGAGGAGTTCGAAGTCCAGACGCAGATCAACCGTGGCCCGTGGCTCGACGACCACCCCGACCGCGAGAAGCTTATACGCAAGCTCACTGGAGGCAACCCATCCAGTGGCTGTATCTACGTCGAAGGCGCCGAGCCCGGCCAGATGCTCATCGTTCACGTCGGCGAGATTGACGTGGACCCAGTCGGCTACACTCGATTCAGCGGCTCGACGGGCGCGATGCCTGGGTGGCTGGGAGGCACCGGAGTGGGCGCCCATAGCAAGGTCGTCGAGATCAAGGACGGCTACATCATCTGGAGCGACAAGCTCAAGATTCCGGCCACGCCGATGCTGGGCTTCGTAGGCGCCTCTCCGGCCGGTACGCGGTGGCACAACGGCTGGTGCGGCGAGTGGGGAGGCAATTTCGACATCCCTGAGGTCACCACAGGCGCCTCGGTCCAGCTCCCAGTCAGTGTGCCAGGAGCGCTGCTGCACATCGGCGACATGCATGCGCGCCAGGGCGATGGCGAGATATGCGGCGCGGGCGGAATCGAGGCCGGCGGACGCGTTCGAATAAAGTGCGAGCTCGCGGATCGACCAAAGTCGATGACATGGCCCCGGATCACAAACGACGACTACATCATGACAACTGGACAGGCACGCCCCGCCGAGGACGCCTTCCGCACCGCGCTGTCCGAGATGATACTGTGGCTCGAAGACGACTATGGGTTTTCTCGCGGTGAAGCCTACCTCTTCCTCGGACAAGTTCTCGAAGCGCGGTGCACCCAGTTCGTCAATCCCACATTCAGCTACGTCGCTAAAGTCAGACGTGAGTATCTCGTGTGAGCTCATCTCTCTAGAACTCAACCGGAGGCGGTGTCGATTTTCACGGTGCTCGTTCGTCGTATTATCGAGCCCATGACCAACCGTGGGTAATTCTAACTACCGGGAGGAGTCGAGATGAAGTACTTGCTGACGATTTACGGGGACGAGACGCGGATGGCGAGCGCGACGCCGGAGCAGATCGGGCAAGTCATGAACGCGTACGAGCAGTACACCAAGGAGTTGCAGGACGCCGGCATAATGCTAGGCGGCGAAGGACTTCAGCCCACCGCGACCGCGACTACAGTCCGCGGCGAGAACGGCCAGATCGTAACAACCGACGGCCCGTTCGCGGAGACGAAGGAGCAGCTCGGCGGGTTCTATCTCATCGAAGCGAAGGACCTGGATGACGCGATCCACTGGGCGTCGAAGATACCTGACGCCTCCAGCGGAGGGTCGGTCGAGGTCCGGCCGGTGATGGACTACGACATGCCCCAATAGTCGGACCTACTTCCCGCGGCACGAGGTCGTGCCGCGGGAGACCCACCTCCTGTGAAGAATACCCGCCAGGTCGTCGAAGAGGCCTTCCGCGAAGAGTCTGGGCGGATCGTCGCCACGCTAATCCGCCGAATCGGCGACTTCGACGTCGCCGAAGAGGCCATGCAAGAAGCCTTCGCGGTGGCGCTCGTCCGCTGGCCGTCTGACGGTGTGCCCGAAAACCCCGCCGCGTGGATCACGACGACCGCCCGACGAAAGGCCATCGACCGGCTTCGGCGCGACCGGGTGGGCGCCGAGAAGCACCTGGAGGTGGCGCGCAGTACACTTCTCCAGACCGATGGACCCGAGATGCCAGACGACCCCGATGACACCTCGATCTCCGACGACCGGTTGCGGCTGATCTTCACTTGCTGCCACCCGGCGCTCCGTCTCGAGGCTCAGGTCGCCCTAACGCTGAGGACCCTCGGCGGCCTCACGACCCCGGAGATCGCGAGAGCGTTCTTGGTGCCAGAGCAGACCCTAGCCCAGCGAATCGTTCGGGCCAAACGCAAGATCCGCGACGCCAACATCCCCTACCGCGTGCCGCCGGACCACCTGTTGCCGGAGCGCCTCATCGGCGTCCTGGCTGTCGTGTACCTGGTGTTCAACGAAGGGTACTCCGCCACTGCGGGCGAAGACCTGATCCGCCGACCGCTCTGCGCCGAAGCCATCAGGCTCGGACGCGTCCTCATCGAGCTCATGCCAGACGAACCGGAGGTCCTGGGGCTGCTGGCCTTGATGCTGCTGCACGACTCCCGAAGAGACGCGCGGGTCGGGCCCAACGGGGAGCTGGTAGTACTGGAAGAGCAGGACCGAACGGCGTGGGACACCGCCCAGATCACCGAGGGAGCGTCGCTCGCCGAGCGCGCATTGAGGATGAGCAAGCCTGGTCCATATCAAGTCCAGGCCGCCATCGGGGCACTCCATGCACAGGCCGAGTCCCCGGACGCGACCGACTGGGCCCAGATCGAAGCCCTCTACCGCACCTTGCTAAACATCGCGCCGTCGCCGGTAGTCGGCCTCAACCACGCCGTCGCCGTCGCGATGTCCATCGGAATCGAGCGCGGCCTTTCGCTGATCGATCGGCTAGGCGATTCGGGACGCCTGGAGAGCTATCACCTATTCCACGCCGCCCGTGCCGACCTGCTCCGCCGCCTCGGTCGCACAGCCGAGGCCGCTGACGCCTACAACCGTGCCCTCGCGCTCACGGCCAACACCCAAGAGCAGGCCTACATGCGCCGACGACTGGCCGAGGTCGGGTCCTCAGTCTAACGTCGGCCTGACGATTTGGGACGATCAACGGGGACTCCTTTGCCGAGCTAACCGGCAAACTGTGGCATTGCTAGCGAATATGAACGTCGTTAGTATTGACTGCACTGGCTCCCGCCGGTCGGAAGAGGCTCCTGTTTATAGGATTCCCATGCAACTCCCCAAAGGCGTCCTACACAAAGTCGCGTCAAGCGTCGTCGTTTTCAGCGCGAGCTTACTGGCCTGCACCCCGGCCTTTGACGGGGACGCAGCGATGGAGCGGGGAGACTACGGCTCGGCGATCACGGCATACAGTGATGCTATCGAGGAGAACCCCAGCGACTACGACCTATACAACAACCGCGGGGTCGCCTACGCCGAGATCGGTCAGCACGAGGACGCCGTTGCTGACTACAACGAAGCCGTCCTGCTATTCCCAACCGATTCGACATTTGTCTCGAACCGAGGTAGCTCTTACCCCGAATCCACCGACGGACAGGGATGGACGACGTGAGGACAGCGGAAGGGGGTGAGGGAGTTACAGGCGTGATGATCCGGGCTCGAATTTGGGTAGACGGGAGGTTGGCGGGCGGTCTGCAGGCGCTTTTGGGGGCACCGATGGCGGCCTACAGTGGCTGTGGCGAGCCAGATGGCGGGATAGGACACGGCAAGAGGCGCTCGCGGACTGGGCTGGCGCGAGTTTGCGGGGACGTTGGGTTGGCTGGTGGGTCAGTGGCGGACGGGCTCCGTCAGGCTGGGAGTGGAATGGCTCGCAGTCGGGCCAGGGCGCGGCTGAACTGCTCCTCCCAGGGCCAGCGCCGGGGAAGCTGCAGGGTCAATCGGCGTGCCGAGCGGGTGATCCGTCCGGCCAAGGCAAAGACCCGTCGTCTGAGGGTCTTGGTGGTCACGATCTGCTGACCCAGGCCGATGCGGGCTGTCCAGCGGGCCAGGTTGTGCGCCATCACCTGTACCGCCAGCCAGGCGCCGTTGGCGGCGAAACGGCCCGAGGGGAGATGGTTCAGCCCCACGCCGTACTTGAGGTCGCGTATCGCATTCTCGATCTCGGCGTGACGGCGATGATCGGCCTCCAGTTCCAGCGTCTCCCCGTCCCGGTCGGTGATGAAGCCGTGATAGCTGTAGGTGGCGAAGAGAGCCAGTTGAGAACAGGGCGCCGGCTTCACCCGCCGGACGATGAGCCGTACCGGCGCGGCGTCCGCCTCGGCCTGGAACGGGGTGTAGGTGGTCTCGGCCACATCGGCGGCGCCGTCCAGCCAGTAAGGAATCGGCGTCCAGCCATCTTCGGGTATCGCCTCGATGAGATTCCGCAGGCGGGCGCGCTGGCGGATGGCGATGGAGAAGCGGACATCCATCCGGCGGCAGACGGCGACCACGGCGTGGGTATAGAAGCCGCTGTCGGCCCGCACCGTGAGTTGGCCCCTGGCTCCGCAGTAGCGCACCCGCCCCACCGTTTCACGCAGGAAGTGGGCAGCGCCGCGGGCGGTGTTAGCCCGGCCCTCGCGCAGGCGGGCCATCAGCACGTCGCCGGTGCCGGCGGCGACGGCCAGCAGCGGGTGATAGCCCCGCGCACCGGTGTAGCCGTGGTGGCGGGCACCCTCCTTGGCCAGTCCGTAGGTCTCGCAGATCGTCGAATCAAGGTCGATGGTGAATGGTGCGTCGCCGGGTCCGGCACCGGCCTTCCAGACCCGGGCCAGCAACTCGCGGCTCACCCGGTCCAGTTGGCGGACATGGCCCCACCTGAAGCTGCGCAGGAAGGTGCCCAGGGTGGAGGGAGCCTTAGCCGTGAAACCGAGCACGCGGGCGGTCCCGCCGGCGCGCAGCACATCGGCGTCGTCGATGCAATCTCCGCCGGCTAGGGCGGAGGCCACCAGGGTCATCATCTTGTCGCCGGTGTTCGCCCGGCCCGGCGCGCCGCCGAGGTCGAGGTGCTTCCGGAGGAGTTGGGGCAGGCCAAGGCGCAGGGCGAGGGTGGCGGGAAGGATCAGCCCGGCATTGGCCACCAGGCGGTGGTCGTCGAAGGCGATTTGGATGCGGTCGGGGTGGTTACGTGGTAGCATCTATCGGGTGCTCCTTTTCTGGGACCGGTTTTCTGTTTCAAAACCATTATCCCAGATTCAGAGGCGCACCCTTTTGTTTCTTCAGCAGGCCTCCTACACGCCGTCCTTCGGTGGATTAGGGCTAAAGCAGCTCTAGGTAGGCTTGATCTCGCTCTGGCGGACTACGACAAAGCTATAGAGATGAGCCCATATGGGTCCCGCGCTCATAGCGTTGGTCTCGGTAACGATTACTACAGTCGCGGAGTTCTGCTGGTCAGGCTGAGCCGACTCGACGATGCCCTTGTGGACCTGAACGAGGCGGTGCGCCTCGATCCAGAGACTGCTCTCACCAGGTTCGCCCGTGCGTACCTGCTTTTACGACTTCAGCGTTTTTCGGATGCGCTCGTGGATCTGGACTTTTATATTGGCGTTCTTCCTACAACAGCAGACGGGTACGCTCTCCGTGCGGTCGCTCACAAGGCCATTGGTAAATCTTCTGAAGCTCAGCGTGACGAGCAGCAGGCAATCAGTCTGGGGTTCGACGAAACCGTCCTTCGGTCGATGCTCGGCGAAGAGGACTGATCTCTAAGAAAGAGCAGCTCTGCGAACGCGGCGACGGGACTGGTTGACATTCACATCCTCCCTGACGTAACCTTTTGTTCAACCATATGGTTGAACAAAAGACGCCGCACCTGAACGCAACATACTCCGCCCTCGCCGACTCCTCACGTCGGGCGATTCTAGCCCGCCTGCGCGACGGAGAACTTCGCGTAACCGAGATCGCCAAGCCCTTCGACATGTCCCTCAATGCGGTCTCCAAGCACCTCAAGGTCCTAGAGGGAGCTGGCCTCGTCCGGCGCACCGTGAAGGGACGAAGCCACTACCTCTCACTCGAAGCCGCGCCCCTCGCCGACGCGGCCGATTGGATTCAGACCCACCAGTCCTTCTGGGAGCGGCGTATGGATGCACTCGAGCGCTTTCTGGCAGGCGAAACCGACGATGCGGAGCACGCAGGTGAGTAACACGACTTCTGGGACCGCCGTTCGCGTCCGCAGGCTCTTGCCTGCTACACCTGAAGAGGTCTTCTCCGCATGGACGGACCCCAACAGCCTCAAACATTGGATGTCCCCGTCCGGAGTCGCATCGGCCACGGTCGACCTCCGCGTGGGGGGTCAATTCAAGATTGTCATGCTCGGCGAGGGCATGGAGATCGAACACACCGGCCAGTACCGTGAAATCGTCCCACCCAGCCGGCTGGTATTCACGTGGCAGTCGGAGTACACCGGAGGACAACCTACCCTCGTAACCGTCACCTTGAGCCCTGAGGGTGGTCAGACTGCGTTGCACTTGACCCACGAGCTGCTGTCCGAGGACCGCGTGGAGTCCCACCGTGGGGGTTGGTCTCGGATTATCGACAAGCTTGCCTCGCATCTTGAGGGCGGTGCGCACTGAGGAGGAGCCTCTTGCCTGTATACAAGACAGCCCGGTTCCGGGTCCGGCGAGCGGGCCTGGACCAGGCGTTGGCGGCCGTCCAGATCTTCGTCTGCTACGTGAAAGCCAACGAGCCCGGCACCCTTCAGTACACGTCGGTCCAACGGACTGACGATCCTATTCAGTTCTTGCACTTCTTCACCTTTGAGAGCGAAGCCGCGCAGAACGTCCATAGCACGTCAGAAGGTGTGAAAAATTTCACCGACATTCTCTATCCGCTGCTCGATGGAGAGCAAGTCGAGTTCACAGACCACGTTCTGGTGGCCTCCACCTAGTGTGCAGCTAGGCGGAAATATAGAGACCAAGGAGGGAGTATGGCGATCGACGTCGAAGCTGAGGTGTTTATCTATAAGCCTCGAAACGAGGTGGCGGAGTATGCGTCCAACCCAGACAACGACCCCGTCTGGATTACGGGAATAACCGAGGCCAATTTGCTAACGTACCCGCCCGTCGGCCTCGGGACGCGGGTCGAGCGAGTAGCCGGTTTTCTAGGCCGTAAGGTCGAGTACGTTCTCGAGACTACAGAATACAGACCAGACGAACTCGTGGTGATGACGTCGGTCAAAGGCCCTTTTCCGATGAAGGTCACGTACGGTTTCGAGGAGGCCAAGGGCGGTACGCTCGCCCGAATTCGAATTGAGGGTGAAACCACGGGCTTCTACCAGCTGGCCGGCCCGATAATGTCACGCGCCGTAAAGCGAAACATCACCAACGACCTTGAGACGTTGAAGGACATCCTCGAATCGCGCGCCTGACCTACTACTCGCTGCAGCCCGCTTCGCGAAGCCGTGATTGGACCATGTTGCAGCCGGCCATGTCCGCCACCTCTGTCTCGTAACGCTGGAAGCCCCACCTACCCATCCTGATGGTATGAGAAGGCACCTGACTCCTTCATTCTGTGTGAAAGCAAACGGTCGGCAAGAAAGAAGCAGGGCGATGATATGTTGGACAGGATGCACACAAAAGGGAGTGTCCACGGTTGCCAGGACGAGATTGGCAAAACTGTGCGAACTGGGAACCGGACCTGGCGAGTCTAGAGGAGCCACCCGCCCTTTTGGGCGGGTGGGCGGGATTCCGGCGTAGCCGGAACGTCCGTTTGCGCGGACAGCCACAGCCTGCCAACGCGTGCACCAATCCTCAAGACCCGCCCATGCTGTGCCTTTCGAAGGACGGACAGGCAGCTCCGTCCATCACTTGACATACCAGAACGTTAGTACTATTCTGTCTTCAAAGCACAGACCCAAGTCTGTCCCTTCGTTCTTCCAGCAGGACACGACGAATCGGGCCGCGGTATCTGTTACGACACACAAAGAGGCAGAATGATGGATCAGAATGGAACTACTGAACAAGCCCCTCTGCCCCCTGCGACCAAGCGCATATCTGTCGCATTCTCCTCCGAGAGTGTCGCATCCATCAGATACGAATACGACAGTTTGCGACGATTTGCGACAGGGTTTTTTCTGACTGAACACCACTCCGAGGAGGGCACCCGCGCAATGGGAAACGGCCCGCCGCCGGAATCTAACGACCCTGTTCTGGACAAGTAGCTCGTCGCCGTGTCATCGTATCTATGATTGACGGCCGCGTTGACGTGTCTTAGGATGTGGACAGCCCTGCGCCCGGAAGAATCGAATACCGTGAGAAAGAACGTCGTCGTATCGAGAGAGTGGCCTTAGGTCCAGCAGCCAAACCTGCAGACCGAAGGCCCGGACACGCAGTTCGGGCCTTTTTGTTGTCCGTACGGAAGACGTACAGGAGTCCTGATAATGACCGAGTCCGCCGGCAAGCGAGAAATCCCCAAAGCCTACGAGCCGAAGGCCGTAGAGCAGCGCATCTATGACCTCTGGATGGATGGCGGGTACTTCACGCCCGAGATCGACAAGTCGAAAGAGCCCTTCGTCGTCATCATGCCGCCGCCCAACGTGACAGGCGAGCTTCATATGGGCCACGCGTTGACCACCGCCCTCGAAGACCTGATGACCAGGTGGCATCGCATGAAAGGCGAGCCGGCCCTCTACCTACCAGGAACTGATCACGCGGGCATCGCGACTCAGGTCGTCGTCGAGCGCATGCTTGCGGCGGACGACATAACCCGTCACCAGCTCGGCCGCCAGAAGTTCGTCGAGCAGGTCTGGGAGTGGGTCGACCGATACGGCGATAGGATCTACGAGCAGCTAAAGCGGCTAGGCGCGTCCTGCGATTGGACGCGAAAGCAGTTCACGCTGGACGAGGGTCCAAGCCACGCGGTGCGGACGACCTTCGTGAACCTTTACAAGAAGGGGCTCATCTATCGAGGCGAGCGCATCGGCCACTGGTGCCCCCGATGCGCGACTGCGCTCTCCGACCTCGAAGTGAGACACGAGGAAGAAGAATCCGCGCTCTACCACATCTCCTATCGCCTCGAGGACGGCAACGGTGCCCTTACGATCGCGACCACGCGACCGGAAAGCTTGCTGGGCGACACCGCCGTCGCGGTCAACCCCAATGACGAACGATACACTGCGTACGTCGGCAAGAACGTGGTGCTGCCTGTGCTCGGCCGACTGATCCCCGTGATCGCCGACGAGGCCGTCGACGTCGACTTTGGTACAGGCGCCCTCAAGGTCACGCCCGGCCACGACTACGTCGACTTCGAGATCGGCGAACGACACGGTCTGCCTATCGTCAACATCATGAACCTCGACGGCACGCTGAACGAGAACGCCGGACCTTACGAAAGCATCGACCGTCTCGATGCCAGGCCCAAGGTAGTCGAGCAGCTCGAGCGAGAGGGTCTCCTCGAAAAGATACAGCCCTATCGGCACTTGGTCGGCCACTGCGACCGGTCCGGTGATGTCATCGAGCCGATGGTCAGTAAGCAGTGGTACATGAAGATGGCGCCGCTGGCTAAGCCGGCCATCGAAGCCGTGGAAGACGGTCGCATCCGCATCATCCCAGAGCGCTTCTCCAAGGTGTACTTCAACTGGATGCTCAACATTCGGGACTGGTCGATCAGCCGTCAGCTGTGGTGGGGGCATCGAATCCCCGTCTGGTACTGCGGCGACTGCGAGGAGGCCACGGTCGACTACGAGGACCCCACGAATTGCTCTAGTTGCGGTTCCAGCGACCTCGAACGGGACCCGGACGTACTCGATACTTGGTTCAGCTCTGCCCTGTGGCCGCACTCGACCCTTGGTTGGCCCGAACAGACCGAGGACCTCGACTATTTCTACCCGTCCACCGTCATGGAGACGGGTCACGACATCCTCTTCTTCTGGGTCGCTCGAATGATCATGACCGGGATGGAGAACGTCGGCGACATCCCATTCCACACGGTCTACCTACACGGTCTGATCCGTGATCCGGAAGGCGTCAAAATGAGCAAGTCGAAGGGGAACGTGATGGACCCCCTCGACCTTATCGACACCTATGGCGCCGACGCCCTCCGCTTCGCGTTGACCACCGGCAACTCGCCGGGCAACGACATGCGGCTGAACGAGTCGAAGATGGAAGCCAGCCGCAACTTCGCCAACAAGCTGTGGAATGCGGCGCGTTTCGTCATCACTAACCTCGACCGCGCCGGCGATACTCGCGAGTGGGACTGGCCGCCCGAGCAGACCCACCTCGAGGACCGGTGGGTTCTGAGCCGGCTGAACGCGGCGGTTGCCGGCGTACAGCGTTTCATGGACGAGTTCCAGTTCGGCGAGGCCCAGAAGGTCGTCCACGACTTCCTGTGGGGCGAGTACTGCGACTGGTACCTGGAAATGTGCAAAGTCCGGCTGCGTCAGGATGACGAAACGAGCGAGTCTCCCCTGCCCGTCCTCGCTTTCGTGTTGGAACGAGTGCTGCGTTTGCTGCACCCGTTCATGCCCTCCATTACCGAGGAGGTCTGGCAGAGCCTGGTGGCGTATCTGCCCGATGAGCCCGGACGGCCCGATGCCCTCATCATCGCTCCCTACCCAGAGCCGGACTCCGCCCTACATGACGCCGATGCCGAGTCGAGCATCGGCGCCGTCGTCGAGATGGTACGGGCAATCCGCAACCTACGGGCCGAGTTCCGTATACCGGCGAACCGTGCCGTGAGCGCTCAGGTGGACGCACCGGAAGCCCGACCTGTGATAGAGGCTGAGGCCTCAGCGATCAAGATGTTGGCCCAGGTCGACCCGATTACTTTCACCACCGACGGTCGCGCTGCTGTGTCTGCCGATGAAGTGTCGATGGTTCTGTCCACGGGGACTGTGACCGTCCCACTGGGAGGGCTCGTCGACCTCGCCCAGGAGAGGAAGCGGTTGTCGGAAGAGCTGGAGCAGGTCGACGCCAACAAAGAGCGTCTATCGAAGCGGCTAGCCGACGAGAGTTTCGTTTCGAAGGCGCCGGAAGAGGTGGTCGACCGAGAACGTCAGCGGCTCAACGCCGCCGACGAACGCCGCGAACGGATTGTCGAAACGCTGTCCCGTTTAGGCCAATCGGGATAGGGAACCGGGACCTTAGTAGGGGTTCGGCGAAACCCCGGAGACCCGGCCCATCTGCTCGAGCTGGGCCAGGCCTTTCTTCGTGTCGCTGGCTATCCTGGCCTTGTCGGCGTTGTTCATGCGGTACTTGAACAGCCAGTAGGTGAACTCCCTCGCGTCTCCGAGACTGACATGGTGTGCAGCCTTGGTCCCGGTCTCCTCACGAAACCTCTTTAGAAGCTCGGCCTGAGACGACCCGTAGAGGTCGGCGAAAGCTTCGTCGGTGACGTCGCTTCTGTATCGAACGCCGTTGCTAGCGTGACGCTTGTGGCGCTCTAGCTCGGTGCTGAGTTGCAACGCTTCCTCGACGGTAACGCCGTAGAAGTAGTTAAGGTAACCCCGGTACTTCTCCACGCCCAAAACGTGCTTGAATCTCGATGCGTCGAAGGATTCGGGAAGCCGCCCGGTAAACAACAGCATCTCGATCTGGTCGTTGGGGATCAGAGCAACTACCCCTAGGTGCAGTCGCTCTGCGAGTACCACCCAGTCGAAGGCCTCGCCCGCTATGAAGTACGTGTAGCGTCGTCCTCGGTACGTCTCGGCGGGCCAGGTCCATCGCGCCATCGTCTCGAGCATACAAGTTGGCCAGTCGACGCCTTCCTTGATCCGTCGCTTAAAGTCCGCCAAGACGTCCTTCACAGAGTCGGTATTAGCTGGCGTCGATACTTCGCTCGATACAGCGCTGTCGCTTGATGTGTTAGACATGGGCCGCGGTCATCCTTGACCGCTGCTTTTTGGGCAACCGAAGAAAAGAGGTCAGGTCCGAGAGTGGCATGGTATTTAAGATGTGCTCCGGCTCGCACCATCCCCTCCGGGCCACTCCCACCCCGTATCGCTGGTTGTCAAGTCTCTCGACCCGGTGTGCGTCGCTATTGATCACCAGCATGACTCCGAGGTCGCGCGCCCTGGAAATGTGGGAGTCTTTGAGGTCCAGCCGCTCGGGCGACGCGTTGATCTCGAGAACCGTGCCGGTGTCCGCCGCCGCTTTGAATATCGCGTCGAAGTCGGCGCCGATCGGCTTGCGCTCTCCGATCCTCCGCGTCGAAAGGTGTCCGATCGCATGAACGTGGGGATTGCTCATCGCTTTGACAATCCGCTCGGTCATCACCGCCGAGTCCTGGTCCATGGCCGAGTGGACCGACGCGACCACCCAGTCGAGCTCACGCAGGACCTCGTCGGGGTAGTCGAGCGTGCCGTTGGCCCGGATGTCCACTTCGCTTCCATGAAGTAAAGTGATCCCAGGCACGCTTCCCTGGATCCCGCGCAACATCGCCCCGTGCTGCCTGAGCCGTTCTTCGGTCAACCCGTTGGCGATGCCACGTCCGCCGGAATGGTCAGTAATGGCCACGTATTCGTAGCCCCTATTCTGCGCCGCCTCAACCATCTCCACCATCGGCGCGACACCGTCGCTCCAGTCAGTGTGGACGTGCAGGTCTCCCTTGAGGTCGCCCACCGCCACGAGCTTGGGTATTCGGCCCTCTCGGGCCTCCTCTACCTCCTCCCCACCCTGCCGGAGCTCGGGTGGGATGAACTGCAGACCCAGCCGTTCATACAGGCTCTCTTCGTCATCGAACTGCTCGGATTCGCTAGTGGCGGTGTTTGTTATTCCGTACTCACTTAGTGACAGACCGAGGTCCAGCGCGTGTTCCCTGAGCAGCCCATTGTGCTGCTCGTTCCCCGTCAAGTATTGCAGCAGAGCGCCGAACTGCTGGTCCTTCACGACCCTCAGGTCGAGTTGGACCCCTTCACTGAGAACTACGGACGCCTTCGTTCCGCCACGGCCGAGTACTTCTGACACGTTCGGCAGCTCGACCAGGGTCTCCACAACCTGTGCCGGATCATTGGCGGTGCAGACGAGGTCGACTTTCTCAGTCGTCTCTTCGTAGCGCCGGAGGCTTCCGGAAATCTCGAGCTTCCATATGCCGGGGCAATTCTCCGTTAACGCGGCGACGACCCGGTCCGCCGCGGGCATGGCCAATGCGATGGGCGCCGTACCGTCGGTGGAACGTTTCGTTTCCAACGCCCGGAGGATGGCCCCAGCCTTCTTTTCTCCCATCCGGGGCACAGCGGCGAGACTGCCGTCCCTGGCGGCTTCGCCGAGTTGGTCGACCGTCGAGACGCCCAGGTCGTCCCAGAGCTGCTTGGCGGTCTTGGGACCCACTCCGGGAACGCGCATTACGTCCAGGACACCGTCAGGAAACTCCGCCCGCAGCTTCTCGTAGGACTCCATCTTGCCGGTGGTAACGAGTTGCTCTATCTTCTTCGCTATAGCGTCACCGACGCCGGGTATCTCTTTAAGGTCCTCCTCGTCATGCACCATCTGCTCGAGCTCGACGGGCCACTGGCCGATAGTGCGGGCGACCTTCTGGTACGCGACGACCGTGTAGCGTTGCTGACCTTTCATTTCCGAGAGGTCGGCGATGTTCTCGAAGATATCGGCAATCTGGCGGTTGTTCATGCGATTGGGAGACCTAGCAGCGTGGCCGAGGATAGATGGCAGGCGAGGTTACCCTTTGATCCCCCAGTCTCCAAAAAAGCGACGGGGCCTCGCCACGGTCGAAGACCGGCGGATTACACTACTGCGATGTAACTGCGGGCCTTTGAACGGGCTCCGCTAGGCCCCGTGACAGCGTTTGTACTTTTTGCCGCTCCCGCACGGACAGGTCTCGTTGCGACCGACCTTGCGGGTCCCGTCCGCGACGGGCCGCTGTTTGCCGACTTCCAGGGCGCGGGCCATCGGACTCTGTTGGACCTTGGGGCTCCCCTTACGCCCCGCCTTGGCCCGACCGTTTTGCTGGCCATCCACAAGCCCGATGTGGAAAATAGTGTGAACGATGTCGTACTGAATCCGGGTAAGCAGGTTCTCGAATAGCTCGTGACCCTCTTTCTTGTACATCACGAGGGGGTCGCGTTGTCCGTATGCGTAGAGGCCGATCCCCTGCCTCAGATTCTCCATTGAGGTCAGGTGGCGCACCCAGTCGGAATCGATCACCCGAAGCATCACCTGTCCTTCGACTTTCCGCATTACCTCCGGAGTGAAGGTCGCCTCCTGCTGATCGTAGAGCTCCCGGGCGTGGGCCAGCACGCGTTCATCTATTTCTTCGCGGTCCATCTGGAACATCGAGTCGGGGTCGGCGAGGTCCGCGGGTAGCTCGAAGACCGGCCCTAGCTCGCCGATCAGGCTTTCGACGTCCCAGTCCTCCGGAGCGACCTTGTCCAGGTAGCTCCCGAGGATATCCTGCAGCTCCTTGTCGATCATCTCTTGCACATTCGCCTTTAGATCGGCACCGCCGAGGACCTTTTCCCGCTCCGCGTAGATCACGCTTCGGTGGGTGTTCACGACGTCGTCGTAGTCGACCAGGTGCTTCCGGATATCGAAGTGATAGGCCTCGACCTTTATCTGCGCCCCCTCGAGGGACTTGCTTACCATCCGGTTCTCGAGCGCGGCATCTTCCTCGAGCCCGGCCCACCCC
This sequence comes from Dehalococcoidia bacterium, assembly GCA_965248605.1. GTDB lineage: Bacteria > Chloroflexota > Dehalococcoidia > Lucifugimonadales > CAUZJF01 > CAUZJF01. The sequence goes on along the minus strand of CBDFJV010000007.1, from coordinate 1,809,010 downwards.
ATGACCGTCTGGATTCTCTCACCCCCAAATCGACGCATCAGGTCGTCGTCCAGCGCAACGTAGAACCGGGAGTCACCAGGATCACCCTGTCGACCGGACCGACCCCGCAACTGGTTGTCGATACGCCTGGCCTCATGCCGTTCTGTGCCGATGATGTGGAGCCCCCCGGCGTCAATGACCTTTTGGTGGTCGGCTTCCCAATGCTCCTTACTGATCTCTAGGGCCTCAGGGTTGCCGCCGAGGACGATGTCGGTGCCGCGCCCTGCCATGTTGGTCGCGACGGTCACGGCGCCCGGACGCCCCGCCTCGGCGATGATGCCTGCCTCCCGCTCGTGCTGTTTCGCGTTCAGCACCTCGTGCGAGATTCCTTTGCGGTCCAAGCTTTCGCTCAGAATCTCTGATTTGGAGATGTCCGTGGTGCCGACGAGGACGGGTTGACCTCGTTCGTGACAGTCTTCGATATCCTCGACGACAGCGTTGTATTTCGCCTTCTGGTCGCGGTAGATCAGATCCCCACGGTCGTCCCGCACCATGGGGAGGTTGGTCGGTATCTCCATGACGTCGAGCTTGTAGATCTTCCAGAACTCCTCGGCTTCCGTCGCGGCCGTACCGGTCATTCCCGCCAGCTTCGAGTAGAGCCGGAAGTAGTTCTGAAGCGTTATCGTGGCCATCGTGATAGTCTCGCGCTGGACCTGCAGGCCCTCCTTGGCCTCCAGGGCCTGGTGAAGGCCGTCCGAGTAGCGGCGGCCGGGCATGAGCCGTCCGGTGAACTCGTCAACGATGATGACCTCGCCGTCCTTGACGACGTACTCTCGGTCCCGCTCGAAGACGGCGTGGGCCTTGAGAGCATTCTCTACGAAGTGCACGAGTCGCGAGTTGGCCGGGTCGTACAGGTTGTCGATCTTGAGCGCCTTCTCCATCTTGCTCATGCCATCGGCGGTCAACGACACACTCCGATGCTTTTCTTCGATAGTGAAGTCCGCGCCCTGCTCCAGACTTGGCACGACCCTGCCGAACCGGTAGTACTCCTTGCCCGACTCCTCAGCGGGCCCGCTGATGATAAGCGGTGTCCGAGCTTCGTCGATCAAGATGTTGTCTACTTCGTCAACGATGGCGTACGCGAGGGAGCGCTGGACCCTCTGCGCCTTATCGATAACCATGTTGTCGCGAAGGTAGTCGAAGCCGAATTCGTTGTTGGTGCCGTATGTAATGTCGGCCGCATATGCCTCGCGACGGGTCGCCTCTTTGAGGTGCTCGAACCCGGGAGCGCCTTCGCCGTCGGAGTCGTACAGAAAGCCGGCGTCGTGCTGAAGGACGCCTACGGTCAGGCCGAGAGCGTCGTAGATGGCACCCATCCACTGTGCGTCGCGGCGGGCCAGGTAGTCGTTCACCGTTACGACATGAACGCCTTCGCCGGTGAGGGCGTTCATGTAGGTCGGCAGAGTAGCGACAAGAGTCTTGCCCTCGCCCGTCCTCATCTCGGCGATCTTGCCCTGATGGAGCACGACACCGCCCATGAGCTGGACGTCGAAGTGGCGCTGCCCGAGCGTCCGCTTCGACGCTTCCCTGACAGCGGCAAAGGCTTCGGGAAGGAGGTCATCCAACTCCTCGCCGTCGGCCAGCCGGGACCTGAACTCGTCGGTCAGAGCCCGAAGCCGCTCGCCGGAAAGGGCGTTGAACTCCGGTTCCAACTCGTTGATGTCGTCGACGTCGGGCCGCAGTTTCTTGAGGGCCCCCTCGGCTGTGCCTCCAAGTATTTTGTTTAGGGTTTTCAGCATTTCGTTTTCGCTTTAGGAGACCGTCCGGAAGCTAGGGTTGACGGGCCCCTCGCTACATATAACGAACAGCCGGCCGGAGCGTTCCGGCGCCTTAGTGGTCGAACATCGCGCCTATGGAGAGGCCGCTGTGAATCCGATGGATCGCCTCTCCCAGCACGCCCGCGACGGAAACGACTTCAAGCCCCTTGAAGCGTTTCTTGTTGGGCACGGGCAATGTGTCGGTGATTGCGAGCTCGTCCAAAGAGAGCGCCTCGAGCAATTGAGGCGCCTTACCGGCGAGGATCGGGTGTATAGCGCAGCAGTACACCGCCGACGCGCCGCGCGCCTTCAACAGTTCGGCCGCCGCGACGATCGTCGACCCGGTCACGATCTCGTCTTCGACGATTAGGGCGGTCTTCCCGTCCACGTCCCCGATCAAGTTCATCGCTTCCACGCGATCTTCGTTCCCAATCCGCTGTTTTTCGACGATGGCGATAGGCGTATTCAAGCGCTGGCCCATGTCGCGCGCCCGCTTCGCCGAGCCCTCGTCCGCTGCCACCACGACAAGGTTTTTAAGGTGCTTCTCTTTGTAGTGCTGCGCCAAGAGCGGGAAAGCGTCCAACTCATCCAGTGGAAGGTTGAAGAAGCCTTGAATCTGCCCCGCGTGCAGGTTCATCGTGAGGACCCGATCGGCGCCGGCCGTAGTAATGAAGTCCGCGACGAGTCTGGCTGTTATCGCGACTCTTGGCTGGTCCTTCTTGTCCGTTCGTCCGTAAGCGTAGTACGGAATCACGACCGTGATTCGCCCGGCCGACGCCCTTCTGGCGGCGTCGATCATGATCCACATCTCCATCAAGTGGTCGTTGACCGGAGCCGACATCGCCTGTACCAGGAAAACATCCTTCTCCCGGATGTTCTCCCCGATCTTGACAAACGTCTCGTCGTTACTGAATTTAAAGACTTCGGACTCCCCGATCGAAACGCCGAGATAAGAGCATATATCCTTCGCTAGCTGTGGATGGGCGGTACCGGCGAATACTTTTAGGTCTTCAAAGAGGGGCATTTCTAGCTACGTTTCTCGTCTCCCGGAGACTCCCACAAAGATAAACGGCGTGCCGGTTGCTCGAGTTCGGCCGCCAACGAAATTATAGCACGCGGTCTCGTCCCGTCCGTCGACTCAAAGCTCGTGGACGACCCACAGCCGACACCACCAACGTTCGCTCGCCATCCGGTAAAGCGTCACGAAGCTCGATTAACAACCCGGGCTCTCGTCGCCTTTCTGTTGAGGCTTTGTCGGGCGCGGCTGACATCGGCGAGCCGTGGCTATAAAGCTATCCTCTTCGCCGTGACAGACTATTCAGTGGTTTGCTCGACCTGCTACAGCTCCTCAAGGGCAAGCGCAAAGACAATGGCGCGGTTCACCAACGTCATCTTGTCCGGGGAAAGGCTAGTGAGGCGCTGCTCGACGAGCGACTTTGGTATGGTCAAGATATCATCGAGGTTGATAACAGATCTCACCGGCATGCCATCACTCTCGTCTACTACGACCTCAACCGGGATCTCCCGGATAGAGCGAGTGATGGTCGCTACGGTCACAGATGTTCTAACGCTGTACGCGGCGTTCCTGGAGAGCAGCAGAACCGGGCGACGACCGGCAGGCAGCGGGAGATTCGCCCACCAGACATCCCCCCTTCTCACTACCAGGCCTCTTCCGGCAAGACCTCACTGGCCAACGACGCTTGGACATGGCCCAGTGTGGGTTCTTCCGGTACGCGAATGTACCCCTCCTGGTAAATACGGTCCAACCGTCCATCCTCTAGCTGTTTCAAATAGCGGCGGCAAGCTCGGCGAATGACATCTGCTCTAGAGCGCCCCGACTCCTTGGCAAGCGAGTTCAAGGCCTCCAGGAGATCGCCTTCCAGTGGTACCTGTATCACTGTCTTGTTCATTGGCCACCCCATCTTGTTTCAACAATATTATACACAATCGATACCACATAATGGCCACACCTTCTGCCAGACAACAACAGGCGAGTCGTCTCATCCGACCCCCCCCCTAGACGACCATCTCAACGTACCACGACTTGAACCCGTAGCTTCGATAGAATTCGAGGGCGCGGTCGATTTCCTTGGCGGCCGAGTACACCCTGAACCGTTCGATCCCGCGGTCTCTGGCCGCATTCATCAGACGCTCCATCAGCATCCCTCCAATGCCTGTGCTCCTGAGCCTTGGTCGGACATAAAGCTCGTCGATCTGGAGGTAGCGCCGCCCCTTGGGAATCACCGCGAGTCCTTCACTGACCCGCTCTGAGCCGTATACGAATCCGGAGACGCGACCGTCTTGAAAGGCTACGTAGAAGAACGGGCCAAGCCAATCGGCGATGTCCCGTTCTGAAGCAGCGGTCTGGCCGTGGGTGATGTCCTCCTCTTCCCACTCGACCATCATACGGGCGACTCCAACCACGTCGCCGGTCTCACCCAGACGGACAAATGTCTCGACCATTACTCGGATTCTTTCTCGCCATTCTCTTTCTGCCTCGGGCGTGGCTCACATTTGCGCGCGGTGGTTATGAAGCCCGTGTGCGCCACCATCCTCTGCGCGGGCCGGACGCTGCGACCTGCCACCGACCAGGGGCGCATGATCATCTCGAGGGTCTCGATCAGGTCGAAGTTGCCGTCGTCCTTGAGCGCCTGCGTCACCTGCTGCACCTGCGGCACCGTCGGCAAGAAACTAAGCAGAATGCCGCCCGGCACGAGGGCCTCCGAGGCGTGCGGCACCACGTGCCACGGCTCCGGCAGGTCAAGCACGATCCGGTCGAGTGCCCGCTCATCGAAGCTATCAGATACGTCGCCTTCTTTGAAGACTACTTGCGATGCGTCATCCACGAACGCCTCGACGTTGGCTTTAGCCCTTTTGAGCATGTCAGCGCGAAGGTCGTAGGAGACCACGCGGCCCGACGGACCCACGGCTCGCGCCAGCAGAATGGTGACGGCGCCCGAGCCCGCTCCAGCCTCCAGTACCGTAGCCCCAGGGAAGATGTCTGCATAGGTCAGGATGGCGCCGAGGTCTTTCGGGTAGACGATCGTCGCGATTCTCGGCATCTCGCGGGTAAAGTCGGCCATGGTGGGCTTTACAGCCAGTAGCCAGTGTCCGCGCGACGTCTTGACTCTAGCTCCCTCGTCCCGGCCAATGAGATCGGCGTGTTTGACGTAACCGAGGTGGCTCTCGAACATGCCGTTTTCGGCAAGCCTGACCAGATAGCGCCGCCCTCGCCGGTCGAAGATCAGCGCATGGTCGCCTTCATGAAATACGTACCTGGGCGCGTTGGCGTCTGGCATCAGGCTCCGCTACTACTCGGGCCACTGTCTAACGTAGGGGCGGGTCTCAGACCCGCCCGTCTTCACACGCCGGGCCTCGCCGCATCTCCACGCTACGTCGCGGGCCTCCACCGCAGGTTGGGGTGACGCGCCGCGTTGGCTTCGTCCAGGCGGGTGTTCGGCGTGTCGTGGGGCGCGTCGTGAAGGAGCTCGGGGGACTCCTCCGCCTCTCTAGCGATAGTCTTCATCACTTCGATGAATGTGTCTAGCGTCTCGCGGCTCTCGGTCTCTGTCGGCTCGATCATCAGCGCTTCATCGACGATCAATGGGAAGTACATCGTCGGGGGATGAATGCCATAGTCAATCAAGCGCTTGCAGACATCCAGGGCGTTCACCCCGTGGGCCTTTTTCAGGTTGGTTGCCGACAAAACGACCTCGTGCATGCAGTGCCTGTCGTAGGGAAGGTCGTAGTCGTCACGGAGCTGGCTCAGTATGTAGTTGGCGTTGATGACCGCGTCCTGGCTGATCTGAGCCACGCCCACGTCACCAAGCGTCCTGATGTAGGAGTACGCCCGTACCAGCGCGCCGAAGTTGCCATGGAAGGCACCCATCCGGCCGATGGACTCGGGCGGCCTGGCCAAGGTGTAGGCTTCCGAGCCGTCTTCGTCGCGGCCGAGCTCGACGACCGGCTCCGGCAGATAAGGGACCAGCCTCGGGCTCACCATGACCGGGCCTGCACCCGGTCCACCCCCACCGTGGGGCTGCGTGAACGTCTTGTGTAGATTGGAGTGAACCACATCGAAGCCCAGGTCACCTAGCTTGACCAGGCCGAGAAGGGCGTTCAAATTCGCCCCATCGCCGTAGACAACTCCGCCGGCTTCGCGAACGAGGCGCGTCACCTCCAGGATGTTCGTGTCGAACAGACCGAGGGTGCTGGGTTGTGTGAGCATGAAGCCCGCGAGATCGTCGCCGACGGCAGCCTCCAGGGCGGCCAGGTCGGTGTTGCCGTCCTGGTCCGACGGCAGGGACACGACCTCGAAGCCGGCCATCGCGGCCGACGCCGGGTTGGTGCCATGCGCGCTGTCAGGCACCAGCACTTTGGTCCTGTTCAAGTCGCCGCGAGCGCGATGATACGCTCGGGTCATCAGCATCCCGGCGAGCTCCCCCTCCGCGCCCGCCATAGGCGCCAGGGACGTCCCGGCCATGCCAGTGATCTCCGCCAGGTACATCTGAAGCTCGTACATCAGCCTCAGGGCGCCCTGCACCGTCGACTCCGGCTGAAGAGGGTGGATCTCTGACAGGCCCGATGTGGCCGCCATCTCGTCGTCCAACTTGGGGTTGTACTTCATGGTACAGCTGCCAAGCGGATAGAAGTTGTGGTCAATCGAGAAGTTGAACTGGCTGATCTGGGAGAAGTACCGGACGATCTCGCCCTCGGAGACTTCGGGCATATCGAGTTCCTCGCGCAGCAGCTCCGAAGGCGGCCGGGGCTGCTCGGGAACGTCCAGCGGCGGGAGAGTGGTGCCGGTCCTGCCGGGCACACTCCGGTCCATGAGAAGGCGTCGTTTCTGCTGCTCCATCTTGGAGCGGAGGTCGTTCATCTATCTACCGCCGATCTCCTTAAGGGCACTCGCCAGGGAGTCGATTTCATCCTTCGTGTTGACCTCGGTGCAGCAGAGGAGCATCCCGTTTGGCACCTGATCGCTGACGTCGAGTCCGCCGATAATTCCGAAGTCCAGCAGGCGCCTGTTGACTTCGGCCGGCGGCTTCGGACACTGGACGACGAACTCTCTGAAAAAGGTGCCTCCCATCGGCAGTGAGTATCCAGGGATATCGGCGACTAGAGAGGCAGCGTAGTGGGCCTTGTGGTAGCAAAGCTCGGCGACGTGCCGGAGGCCCCTCTTGCCATACGACGACATGTAGACCGTCGTAATGAGGGCGATGAGCCCGACCGCCGTGCAGATGTTGGAGGTCGCCCGCTGGCGCCTAATGTGCTGCTCCCTGGTCTGTAGCGTAAGCACGTACCCGGTGCGACCCTCGGTGTCGGTCGTCCTACCGACTACCCGACCCGGCATTTGCCGGACATACTCTTGCTTGCATGCGAAGAACCCGACGTAGGGCCCTCCGTAGGTCGGAGCCACTCCGAGAGACTGGCCTTCCGCGGCCACGATATCGGCGTCGTAATCGCCGGGCGGTTTGAACATACCCAACGACATCGGGTCAGCGTAGACCACGAGCAAAGCCCCGTGGGAGTGCGCGAGTTCCGAAAGCGCCTTCAGGTCCTCCATGTAGCCCAGGAAGTTCGGCTGCTGAACGATCAGGCACGCGGTGGCGTCATCGAGCGGGTCTCCTGAGTTAGAGACGGTATCGACCTGAAGACCGGGACCCTGGACGAAGGTGGACAGCACCTCCCGGTACCGCGGCGACACCGTATCCAGGACTGCAATCTTGTCGCGTTTCCTGATCCTGGCCGCCATGAGGGCTCCCTCGGCAAGGGACGTGGAGCCGTCGTACATGCCGGCGTTGGCCACGTCCATGCCGGTAAGCTGGCACACCAGTGTCTGGAACTCGTAGTGCGCCTGCAGTGTTCCTTGGGACACTTCCGGTTGGTACGGAGTATAGGCCGTCATGAACTCGCTGCGACTGGCGAGCTGGCGGACTACCGCCGGAACGTGATGCCGGTAGGACCCTGCACCGAGAAAACAAGCATAGTCTCCAGGGACTACGTTCTGCTGGGCCAGACCGTCGATTTCGCGCCGCAGCTCAAACTCTGACGTCGGCGAAGGGATGTTCAGGTCGGGCGCGCGGTGCTCGGCGGGAATGTCTTGGAAGAGCTCTTCCGCGGACTGGACGCCGATGGCATCCAGCATCTCGCGTCGGTCGGCGTCGGTGTTGGGAGAGTAAGGCGAAGTGAACCCGCTGCTCACCATCGGCGGGTTCTATTGCTCCCTGGCTAGGTGAGCGTCATACTGCTCGGCGGTCATCAGCTTGTGGAGCTCGGCCGAGTCCGAGAGGGCGACCTTCACCAGCCATCCCCCTTCAAAGGGTACCTCGTTGACCAGCTCGGGCTTCTGAACGACGTTCTCATTCCGCTCGATAATCTTGCCGCCGACGGGCGAGTAGAGCTCTGACACGGCCTTCACCGACTCGATCTCTCCGAACTGCGCAAACTGCGCGACTTCGGCGCCTACCTCGGGGAGCTCGACGAAGACTACGTCACCCAGTTCACCGGCCGCGAACTCGGTGATCCCTACTATCGCTGTGTCGTCCGTTTCGACGCGCACCCATTCGTGCTCTTCGGAGTACCTGAGGTCCGGGGGGTTCATGCGGTTACCTTCGAGAGTAGAACGGCAGGCTGGTTACTTCTGCCTCGACGGCACGCCCGCGAATGTCGACTTGGAAGCGGGATCCGAGGGCCGAATAGGCGGTAGGAACATAGCCCAATCCTATATTCGTGTCAAGGGTAGGCGAATAGCTACCACTCGACACCTGTCCTATCTGCTCGTTTCCGTCCACGATCGGGTATCCGTGCCGGGCGATGCCGCGTCCGACCATGGTGAATCCCACGAGCACGCGGCTGAGAGCACTGTCCCGGATTCTCCGCAGTGCGTCGGCTGCTAAATAACCCTCTCTGTCAGGGTCGACAAACCTGTCCATGCCGGCCTCGTACGGGTTCGTGGTCGTGTCGATGTCGTTGCCGTGAAGCAGGAGGCCCGCCTCCAGCCTGAGAACGTCACGAGCTCCGAGACCGCAGGGTGTTGCGCCACCGCCGATCAACGATGTCCAAAGGCCGCCCGCGTCGGAGCTTGCCGGCATGATTTCGAACCCGTCCTCCCCCGTATAGCCGGTCCTCGCTACGATGGCGCGACTCCCGTCGACAGTCGTTTCCCTTGCACGGAACATTCGCAGTTTCGCGAGGTCGAGCGACGTCAGGTCCGCGAGCAGACCCATCGCCTTCGGTCCCTGAATAGCAACCATGGAGACAGTGTCTGTCACATCGTCGATCTGAACGTCGTCCCTGGGGAGCCACATAGTAAGCCACTCGATCACCGAGTGGGTGTTGGACGCATTGGGCACCAGAAGGAACCGGTCTTCGGCCAGGCGGTAGAGGATACAGTCGTCGATGATCCCGCCTTCCTCGTTGCAGATGACTCCGTACCTCGCGCGTCCGTTCCTCAAGCCGAGCGCGTCGGAGCTAAAGAGTCGGTCGAGGTAGGGAGCAGCGCCCGAGCCGGTTATCTCCAGCCGCCCCATGTGCGACACGTCGAACAGGCCCGCGTTCGATCTGACGGCCCGCACCTCATCGAGAATGCCCGAGTACTGGACCGGCATCTCCCAACCTGAGAAAGGAACGATGCGGGCCCCAAGTCCAATGTGGGCGTCGTAAAGCGGGGTGCGCCTCTGGTCGTCAGGGGGCGGTGCCATCAAGTCGGCTTGCGCTCAGACGTGGTTTAGGTTCTCCACAAAGGCATAGGCGAGCAGCGTCGCCAGCAGGAAGCCACTGATAGCCACGACCACCAGGTTCCAGATTCCAAGCCGGACCACCATCGTCGTCACGATAACATCTTCCTCTCTGCGGAACTTCACTCTGAGCACTGGGTACAGATTGGCGGCCAGAGCAGCGAACAGCGAGCCGAGCAGCACGAATGGCGATATCAGGTTAAACATCCCGAATCGCTCGGGGTCTTCTGTGAAGTAGTCGATAGGACCCGATAGGTACGGAAGCCCCATCTCGTACTCCATGACCATCGCTGTGAAGAACAGAAGCGGGAACGAGACCAGAGCTAGTCCTAAGATGGCGACGATACGATTCGATGGCCAGGATACTAACGCGCCCATTTGTTAATCCTTAAGATCTCCAGCCGATTCCTTAAACCGCCGGATAGCGTCAATGTGGTCGTCCGCCGAGCGGTGCCCGGCGTTCATCGTGCTCACGGCAGCATGCGTGGCGCCGACGGCCTTCCAAGCTGCGGCCCGCTTGACGGACTCTTCAGGCTGCCCGTTAGGCATAACAGTACCTTGAATCCCGAGGGACGCCGGGTCTCTGCCGGCCTTGCGGGCGTAGTCATGCACTCTCTCGATCATGTCACGCTTCCGAGCGTCCGGGGGCCCTTGCGGGTACCAGCCGTCGCCGACTCTGCCAACTCGCCTCATCACCTGCTCGGCCATGCCTCCGAACCACACGGGTATCGGACGCCGGACCGGCAGCGGGTTCAGGCCCGCGTCGGTGACCTTATGCCATCGCCCCTCGTATGTTACCAACTCCTGCGTCCAGAGCGCTCGCATCAGCTCGATCTGTTCTTCTGATCTGCGTCCGCGGTTGTGGAAGTCCTCGCCGAGGGCCTCATACTCGACCGCGTTCCAGCCAATGCCGATGCCTAGCCGCAGACGGCCGCCGCTGAGGACGTCGACCTCCGCCGCCTGCTTGGCGACGAGGACCGTCTGGCGCTGCGGCAGGATGACGATGCCGGTAACGAACTCTATGCTTTTCGTGATCCCTGCTAGTGGTCCAACATCCTAGTATTGAAGGGTTCTGAGGTTACGGCTTGGTAGGGGCGGGTTTGAAACCCGCCCTGTCGTCGTAGCACGCCAATCTCGGCTACCCCTCATTTCAAAGATTTCGGTCTACTAGGTAGCCGAACAGCACGAAAGGCTCGTGGAACATGTCTGTGTGCTGGTAGGTGCCTTTCCATCCGGGGCGGCTAGCGGCGTTCGCGCCGAGCACGTGGTCGTACGCGATCATGTGGTCGTACCCTAGCGACTCCGCGGCCTGCACGTAATCGCGCACCGCGACAGGGTCTGCCCCAATCTCCGTCTGCGGAAAAACAACGCCTAGCTTCACGCTGGTCTCCGGCCCAACTCGTTCTCTGGACTCGAATTATAAGCGACGACTTGCTTGGCGCGCTAATGGTCGGTCTTTGGCTTCGACTAGCGATGCTAGAATGATGCCGCGAATCTCGCTGGAGGCTGTGTTGCAGATAGCGCCCAACGTGCGCGTCATCCCAGTCGGCACCGGCCCGAGCAACGTCTACCTCGTGGTGGGCCGGAGGGCCGCGTTCATCGACGCGGGCTACGCCGACGATGACTCCGTAACAGCAATCGTCGATGCATGGCGCGAGGCCGGGTCGCCCAAAGTCGCGGCCATCGTGCTCACCCACCGCCACTCCGACCACATAGGCGGCGCGGCCAGGCTGGCGCAGACAACCGGCGCCGAACTGGTGGCGACAGCCGAAGAAAAGCCGCACATCGACCAACGCCTGACTGGCGGTCTCGCTGTACGCGAGGTCGCCGACGGCGAGACCCTCGATCTTGGCGGCGCGACTATCGAGTTCGTCCACTCTCCCGGTCACACTTTGGGCAGCCTCTGTGTCTTCTACAGCGAGCGGTCGGTGCTCTTTACCGGCGACACCGTGCTCGGGAACAGCAGTACGTCCATCAACCCAGCTCAGGGCGACATGACCTTGTTCCTCGAGAGCGTGCACAAGCTGCTGACGTACAACGCCAGTGTCATCGCGCCCGGCCACGGGCCTACCATCACCGACCCGAAGCGCAACCTCGAGGACCTGATCGCGCGGCGTCTCGAACGCGAGCGACAGGTACTAGACGCCCTTGGCCGGCAGTCCGCCACCGTCGAGGATCTGAGACAGGCACTCTACCCGGAACTCCAGCCCAGCCTTCACCGGGCTGCAGCCAACCAGATCGCTTCGCACCTAGTCAAGCTGGTCCAAGAAGGCAATGTCCTGCCGCCCTCTTCGAGCGAAGGCGCCTACTCGCTACCGTGACGGCCAGTGTCGATGCCGCTCGTGTCATGCGCGTCCATCTATGTCCACGAGCCGACCCACGGCCTCCGTGAGCACGATGCTATTGGACCAGCTTCACTCTACCAGAACTAGATGTTTCCTCTAATTCAGACAGCTTGCTTTCATCCCAGATGAAGACGTTCCGGTCATCTGCGGTCTTTCGGGCATCCGCAGTCACGCCAGCCGGCGAAGCTAACACGGCGACCACATTCTGGTCTGCGGGCAAGACGCCAATTAACTCTCTAACAACTTCCACACCCACTGGCCGAGCATGATCTTTGCATTGAACGTAAAGCCTTTGCTCTATCCCAACTTCATCGGTCCTCGCCGCGATGAGGTCAACCCCACCATCTCTGCTTCGAGCGGTTCTCTCTACACGGTACCCCCTATGCTCCAATAGGTTTGCACATCTCTCCTCTAGCTCCAGTCCGCAAGAACGGTGCGCCTTGCGCATCGTTTCGCGGTCGCGATAGGGCGCCTCAAGGCCAAAGAGGCCGAAAAGCTCCTCGCCATTCATTCTCGTCGATACGTCTACCGATACGTCATCGATCAGTTTATCGAACAGATCCTGCTTGCGCTCCAAGATGTCGTCAATGCGCTCTTCGATGGTCCCAACACAAGTGTACTTAATCGAATTCACTTTGACTGTCTGGCCAAACCGATGAGACCTATCCTCCGCCTGACGCTCGGCGGCGGGGTTCCACCAGCGGTCCAAGTGAAATACATAGGAGGCTTCCTGTAGATTCAGGCCCACGCCGCCAGCACGCAGAGAGAGGACTAACGCCTTATGGCTTCCATCGCTCTTGAATCGTTGGATCGACGCTGTGCGTTGATCCCGAGACATCTCTCCGGATAGGGTAAGTGGCTGGAAATCTTCCAACGCCTTGGCTACCGCACCGACACCGAATGAATCACTAGTATATTGGGAGAATACGAGGGCTCTGTGGCCCTGTTCGATTAACCGGCCCATCCGATCCCGGATGTCATCGATTTTGCTGGAATCTCCCGTCTCTGGATCAGCATTACATATCTGTTTCAAGCGGGTAATCAGTTCAAGTACATGCTGCACACGAACCTCCGTGCCGAGTTCTCGTAGATGTACTATCCCTTCTTTCTCCGCTTTTGTGTAACTCTCTTGCTGCCTAGGTTTGAGAGCCATCTTTACTTTTGTTACCTGCTTGGGAGGCAAATCCTCTAAGACATCGGCTTTCTTGCGCCTTAGCTGCAACTCCTTGTGTCTGCGTAGCAACTCGGCACCAGGCTGATAGTGTTTGTTTGATGTGACACCGTCGTGGTCAACGAACTCCAAGAGGGAAGCTAGTTCCTCTACTTTGTTCTCAATTGGAGTTCCCGTGAGCGCCCACGATCGTTTCCTCTGCAACCCCTTGACTGCATCGCTGGTGTCATTGCGGTTCTTCAATCGTTGCGCCTCATCCGCTACAAGCACATCCCACAGCTTTCGCCTTCCGGGTGATTGAGTATTCCCACCAAAGTCTGACCGCAACGTCTCATAACTTACGAGGATGACATGTACTTCTGCTGCCCACTGCCAGGCCCGCTCAGATGGTGAGCCTCGGATGATAATTGCGCTGAGATCCGGAGCCCATTTAGCGAGTTCCTGTCTCCATTGGTCCAACAAGGAGGCTGGTGCTACCACCAGTGCAGATTGAATCGCTCGCTGTACACATAGAATCCGCAACGCGGCTACGACTTGCAGGGTCTTACCGAGCCCCATGTCGTCTGCGAGTAAGACCCTGTCACTGTCTATCAGCGTGCGCACCCCATCGTTCTGAAACGGCATCAGCACGCCGGGCCACTCCAGGACCGTTTCTGGCCCGGGAAGCAGGGTGTAGAGCGGCGCGGCTAATAAAATCCGAAGTCTCTCTTCGAGTGAGGGGCCTTTGTCCCCCGTGGATGTGACGACACCCTTGAACTTGCCTGGCGACGGGGGCTCGTTGGCGTTTGGTCTGCGGTCCGAACCAGCTCCATACTCCGTGCGCACCGAAAGGGACGCCAGATTGATTGTGGTTACGCGCTCTGTACTGTACGTGAAGGTGCGCGCTAACCAGGCAACAGCCTCCGGATGGCCAGAAAACGATGAGAGAATGCCAACATCGATCGGGCTGGACCTAGGTGGAGGCACCCGTAGCGGGGATTCTGCCTCAGGCCGTCGGCGGCGAGGCAATCTAAGAACGAAGCGCTTTTGTTCCGGCTGCCGTTCTTGCCACCACATTGATGGCCTCAACTAATTTTGTATGCCTCTTCCAGACCTTTTCCGACCCTCTCAAAAGGCTCAAGGAGAATCTGGCGAGCACTCAGTACGTCTAGCAGTCTTCTGGCATCCGACTCTAGAGCAGGCCGTTCTGTGGCCCAAATCAAATCCACGGAATCGGTCACCCGCTCAAGATCCTCAGACAGCGCTTGCACCGTTAGATCGGTAGTTGAAACTCGGCAGAGCGGTACATCGATGTATATATCCTCCGTGAATACCTTGGGCGGAACTTCGCTTGCCAGCGCCAGCAACAGGTTCGGAACCCCAGTCGGGCCTTGAAACAAAGCCTTCGCGAGGGATGTCACGGCATGTTTTCTAGCATCTCCCTGCCGCCACAGGAACGAATTGTGAATATCAACTCTGGTGAAACAGAAATCCAAGGGTTCTCCGCGGCCAGACATAAGGAAAAGCGCCCCGCGAATCCCTTTCCCGTCCTCTTCGTCCATAAACCGCAGAAACCCCGCTATTGCGGGGTCTTGATCTTCCGTAAGGTCGTCAAAAGGAACGGGCACCGTGACTCCCTCAAGATTTCAAGTCTTTCGAAGTATCCTCTGTCCTGCCAAGGTCGTCATTCGCTCCCTGCTCCAATGCAGAATCTTCTTCGTACCCGAAACTGAACTCTGTCCCCTGTGTCTCCGGGCTGGAGTCTGGGTACAAACGGCGTAAGTCCCATGTGTTTATCGAAGACCTAACTTTGTACCGCATCCTTCTCTCATAACCCGCACCGGGCGGCGTTTGCTCCAGCGAAGGTGCATCCCAATCATATGCGATGCTGTAGATATTCCTGATCCGGTCTATCGCAGTCTGCACAATTTCAGGGGTCGGCTCATCCAATATCGTCGGTTCACGCTGCAGTATTCGAATCCCGGTTTCGGCCCTGGCTGCCGTGGCATCATCTCCACGGGTACGGAGCCGTGGCACTGCATAGTCTCGATCACCTTTCTCATTCAAGATTCTCAGTTCGAAGTCTTGGGTTATTGTGCCGACCACCACTAGACCTGGGTACTCTTCATCGGATGTTCTCCCCATCCAACGCGCAAGCTCCGCGTACGACTTGCTTCGCTGCAGCAGGCTGTAGGAACCTATAAGCTCTATCTCGTCTATCAGCACGACCCACCCTTTATAGCCTGCGCCCTTGATCAGCTCTAGAACAAAACGCAATCTTTGCGGGGGCAGTTCTCTGGCCTTTGGCGCTTTGAACGAGTAGTTCTGCAGTTGTCCTATTTGTCTCAAACCATCCTTTAGTCGCGAGACCTGCAATCTATTTCCCGACCAAAACAACCTAATATCGTTCACGAGCTCAAGGTCACTGGACCTTTCATGGACGATCAACGTAGCAGGGAAAAAGCGGTTCAGTCCATTATCTTCAGCATTTGCCCAGAGAAAGAAGCGGGAGTAATCCGAAGAGTCGTGAGAAAGTCCGTGTCCTACCTCGTCTATCATCTGCCCCGTCCGGTTCTCGGGCAGCTGTCCGTGATCGACCGCAGATGTGAAGACTTTATCCAAGTTATATAGCGGCGTCTCTTTGCTGATGGCTACGCGACTGCACAGGAAGCCTTGCGACAATGCTTGATGCTCCAGGTGCTCAAGGAGGTGGGACTTTCCTGAGCCGAAGTCACCGGAGACCAACATCCCTAACCCGGATTTTGGCGGTGTATTGGGATCCGACGCGGTTCCCAAGAGGTCAAGGAACTTAGTCTCTGCTTTGGGTTGGTTAGACCCTAGAATCTTGACCGCGTCTTTATTGGGCACACCATTTCGAAGGGCTTCCAATGCGCGCCTGTAGACAAAGGCTTGCTTCTCATCCTCGTTGGTATTCATCGTCCTAACCCCCTGTCAAGTTAGTCTGATGACTGACGCTATCGGATTCGCCAGTGTTCTATCTCGCACGTCATCCATTATTCTGGTCTGGAGCGCCTGATAAATCCCAAACCCCCGAGATCTGCGATCAGCCTCTGGATTGAGAAACTCGCTGTTGGTAACAATCACCATCAGAGTTCCCAACAATCGGTCCGTTCTGTCGATGAATTCCCTTAACAATTCGTAATGGTCCATCGCCATCGGTCTCGTGTAGAATCTGGACCCATCACGGGGATTTCGAGCTAGAGTCACGCGTGAGTTATCGAGAAGGATCACCGTGCCTGCGTACCCTACATAGTGGAACCAGTACACCGCAGACTCTATGAGATGCCTGGCGGTAGTACGGTTTATTGCGTTAAAGATCGAGAAGGGTCTGACGCTGCTTACTCTGGTATTGGTTCCGGTCAGCCAATCGATCAACGGCTGACCGCCGTATTGCTGATCGTCGCGAGTGTCCTCTTGAAGGCAAAGTTGAACCATCGCGACCCTAAAATCCTTCGACAGTTGAAGATTCCTGGAGACGTCAGACTCGAGCCCGGGCCGCAATTCTTGCAGTACGAACTCTGGACTTAGACCGTTCGTCTCGCCTATGGCTCTATAGACGTGGCCACAGTTTGCGGGATCGACGTTTTCAACGCGATGTCCTCGAGCCTTAGCCAAACGTAACACATTGCGGCGAGCCAGCAACCTCCAGTCGATCTGTCCTGCTATCCCAAAGAAAATGTCCTGCGGCATATGGACCCGTCTATCTTCGGCATTCAGACCGACTACGATGTAGCCAGACCTCCTTGCCAGGTCACTGATCATCCGGCTCACTTCTGGCTTGAGCGTTTCGTCGGTCACAGCGAACTTGACGGATGCACCCCCGTCCTTGATGAATGTCGACAAGTATTCGCTATCCAAGAAACCCAGCCAGTCGGACACCGGCATGTCGTTTGGCATCAAGGCCCTCCTGAGAACTGAATCCCGTAATAGGTAATCACGTGCCCGTCGGGCCCTACGAACGAGAAAGTTCCTTTTGCGCTTCTAATGCCTGTGGACGCCGGGAACGTAACCCGCTCCCCGGATCTGGTCTGTCTGACTTCGCCCTCGTCTAAGAAATAAAGGTCCCTTGCAAAGTCTGTCTTGTCATAATCACGGCTGCTGCCTGGCAAAGAGGTAAACACCTCATAAATCTTGGTCAGAGGTACAACTGAGGCGGCTTGACGATCATCTATCAGTCGTCCGTGGCTTTGCTCACCGCTAACGATTCGGTAGGCTTTGTACAAGGCTTCCAGGAACGCCTCACGCCTAAACCGAGGACGCTTGTTCTGGTTTTCCATGAGGATACTTGCTAAGCGTGATGGCCTAATAGTAGAAACCTTCTTCCTATCTATCCGTACCGCCTTCTCGCCAGGCAGAACTCGAATGACCGATGGATATGAGATTAGCCTCCCGTCTCTTTCGAAGATGTCCAGGCCCTTTTCGGTTGCTGCGTTGCGTAATTCAGCAGCGTATTGGTCGTTCAGGTATTGCTCCTCAGCCTCATCGTCAAAAGGCCAGGTTGCAGTTGCGTTGGCAACTTCTTGTCTTAATGAACCTAGTGATTGGGTCAAGCTCTCGGCAGCCCTTCTTATGCCGCCGATATTTCCGTCCTGAGCAGCTTTGTGCATCTGTCTGGCCGCCTTGGCGAGATCAGTTGCTGATTCCAATGTCGAAGCTGCAGCCCTCTCGGTATCGCCGAAGGCTTGTTCAAAGCTAGTCATAACTCCCCCGGTGTTCTTGAGTCCGAATCCAACTCGTGGTAATGCTCATCCCGCCGAGTGGTAATGGGATCAGATCAGACGCCTGGTGCCATGCCGTGATGCACGGCGACGCATCCAGACTCCTACACTGTACCTTGCTCTCTTCCGTTGCCATTCGCGCGCCGCTCGGGAGTTCGTCTCACCTGCGGACCGGTTGGGCGATCGCGGAAGAGGCGGACATGCTAACGGTTCCATTGGGGGGCAGCTGCATCGAAACGTAGTCCTTTCGGTTCGCCCGATTCTACGTCATGTCGTTGTCTAAAGGCTAGTGTTGAGCGATTATGTCAGTAGTGTCGGTCTACAGAGTCTACTTCATGTACTCGTCGGGTGCATCCGGCAAGCCTTGAGCGTTGTCTGAGTAGGGGCAGTGGTCTGAGGCCTTATTATGATGAGTCACTCTCCAGGCGTACGCGGCCTATCTGCACAAGGCCATTTCTCCCGTCGTGGAAGACGGAGTTGACTCCTGGTGTTGCTCCTCCCAGGGTCTCCGATGGCATACCGGCATTGAGCAGACGCTTGAGCGTGGCGAAGCCGATATCGAGTTCCTTAGCAGCCTGCGGTAGCGAGAGGCCCGTGGCCCGATGCGTTCTACCGCGGCTGCAAACCGCTGAGGAAAACCCTCTCGCTCGGTCACAGGAGGCCGTCCGATGCGCTATTGCCCATCTGCCCCACCGCCCGCTCCATCCCCTCCTGGATTAGCTCTCGGTGACGTCCCGAGCTCTACCCTGATCTCGAGCCGAACCTTCATCGAGCGGCCGGCAACCAACTCGCGTCGCACCTTGTCAAGCTGGTCCGGGAAGGCAAGGTGCTCGCGCCATCGACCGAAAGCGGCTCATACTCGTTGCCTTTGTGGATCCGCGCTAGACCCCTTCGTATCGCGCGACCAGCTGTCCGCCTAACGCGCCGACAGAACGCGCTTCGAGCCACCTTCAATGCCCGTTGGAAGCTGTGGTACACTGAGGCCATAGGTAGGGCTTAGGTACGCCAAACGGCCTCTCGACTTGCCCGCGCGGCGGGCGATAGCGAATGCAAGAGGTGACGCGTTGAACTGGCTCGACTTCGCAATCATCGCAGTGCTGATCATCAGCGCTTTGTTCGGAATGAGGTACGGCCTGATCAAAGCTGCGATCATGGCCGTCGGCATTTTCATTGGCTGGCTGTTCGCCGGCCAGTTCGCCGACAAGGTGGGCGAGCCCTTCGCCGATTCTCTGCAGAACGACACCCTGGTCACAGTCCTCTCTTATGCGATCATCATGGTTGCCGCCATCATCGTAGCCGGCATCGCGGCGAAGATCATCAAGCCGCTGCTGACGGTATTCACTCTCGGGCTCTCCGGGCTCGTCGACAAGCTGGGCGGTCTCGCCCTCGGCTTATTGATGGGGATTGCCATTTCGGGTGCTCTCATCATCGGCCTCGCGAGGCTTACCTACAACTTCGATCCCGAGACACTCGTAGGCTCGATCCCCGGTCAGATTACGGACCAGCTTGCCAAGCTCGATGGGGTGAAGGAGGCGCTTGAGAACAGCGATCTCGGCACCGAGCTCCAGGCCCAGCTTGCAAAGGTAGACGATGTAAAGACATCGCTGGGTACGGCGCTTACTGAATCAGAGGTAGCGGCCCAACTAGCCAAGGTCGCCGAAATCAAGGACCTGGTTGGAGACACCCAAGAGGGCTCCGAGCTGACCCAGCAGCTTTCGGACCTGACGGAAGTCGCCAGCGCCTTTGAAGATGCGCGGGGTACCATGAGCGCCAAGGTCGAGGAGACGAAGGAGGCGCTGGAAACGGCCCTCACCGAATCGCAGCTTGTCTCCGTTTTCGTCGACGTGTCCGATGCCCTGCCGGGCGATGCCCTCGGCTTCGTACCAGCCGACTTCAGAGTCGCCCTCGACATTCTCAAGGACAAGATAGAGTAGTCCAGCCCGCGCCTTCCCGCCGGTCCTCTCCGATGTTGCTAAACGCTCCAGTCCTCGTCCTCAATCAGAACTACCAGCCGCTTAACGTCTGCAACGCCAAGCGTGCGGTCGTCCTGCTGGGCATGGGCAAGGCCGAACTAATGGAGAACGGCCGCGGCGACATCCACACAATCTCGCAAACGTTTCCGTTACCCTCGGTAATCCGGCTCATATACATGGTCAAGCGGCCACTGGCCCAGCGCCGTCTGTCTAGACGGGCCGTGTTTTACCGAGACGACTTCACCTGCCAGTACTGCGGTATCGAGACCAAAACGCTCACTCTCGACCATATCGTTCCCAGGTCCAGGGGCGGGCCGCATGTCTGGGAGAACGTGGTGAGCGCCTGCATCCCATGCAACCATCGCAAGGCGGGCATGACACCGAAAGCCGCGAACATGGAGCTTCGCCGTGAGCCCAAAGCCCCACGGCCTAATCCCTACTTCCACTTCCATCAGCGGACTATTCTCGACGAGTGGCGACCCTTCATGCCCTGGCTCAGCTAAGTCCTAGGGTTCTCTACCGACGCACCGTTGAGGAGACGGATTGATCGCCGGGCGATCGGTCAGTCTGTCTCGGAGTCCACCTTCTGCAACGCCTGGTCCAAAGCGCCACGCAAGTCGGAGTACAGCACCTGCTCCGGCGCAATGACGACGTTGGCCTCTCGAGGACCATTCTCGCTCTCAACCAGCACGCGGTCGCCGACCGAGAGGTCTAAGTTTCCCGGGTCGCAGTAGTAGACGGGACCGGTTGGCGTAAACCGGACTCCAACGACATGGCTTGTCCGCGTGTAATCCATTAGTCTCTACCGCTCACCCTGAGCCCTGTCGAAGTGCCTGTCCTGAGCTATGTCGAAGGGCCTGTCCTGAGCTATGTCGAAGGGCCTGTCCTGAGCTATGTCGAAGGGCCTGTCCTGAGCTATGTCGAAGGGCCTGTCCTGAGCTATGTCGAAGGGCCTGTCCTGAGCTATGTCGAAGGGCCTGTCCTGAGCTATGTCGAAGGGCCTGTCCTGAGCTATGTCGAAGGGCCTGTCCTGAGCTATGTCGAAGGGTCGGCAACGTCAGCATCATATGCTCGAGCGCGAGTCGGGGGTTTACGTTGCGCTCCAGGTTTTCCATCGCCTCATGAACAGCATCGACGGATCTTACGACCTGTTCTCGCGTTAGCCGGCCCGCCACTGACTTCAGAACGTCGATCTTCGAGAAGTTGGTGACCAGGTCGGGCGCCCCCTCCCGGACCAGCATCACGTCACGCCACCAATCGAGCCAGATGTCGAGCGACCGTCTGCCCGTCTCGCGGCTGCGAGTGAAAGAGGTAGCGAGGCTGGAGGCGTATGCGAACCGCTTTTCCAGGCCGTCGTTCACAACCTCCCCAACCGTATCCAGGTCCTGTGACCGTGTTTCGACCAACTCGGGGTTGCGCGCCGCTTCCACGGCCCACCCCGGACGGCCCGCCGACAGCCGCGCCAGCTCATCCGCTGTTGAAGCGTCAACCCCGTGCTTCTTCGACAGCTCGGCGGCGATCACCGGCCTGGCCACCGGACGCATCTCGATCACCTGACAGCGGGAGACCAACGTCGGAAGCAAGGATCTCGCGCCGACGGCGAGGAGCACCAGCACAACCTGGTCGGGCGGCTCCTCCAGGGTCTTTAGGAGACAGTTGGCCGCCTCTTCGCTCAGACGCTCGGCCTCGTCGAAGATAAAGACCCGGTACGCGCCTTCATACGGTTTCAGGCTCGCTTCGCGCTGCATCTCCCGCACCTGGTCGATGCTGATCAACGCTCGCGTCCGTGATCCGCTTTCGTCGAGCCCGACAACCCTGACGTCGGTATGCAGGCCGCGTTCGGTCCGGCTGCATTGTTCGCATTGGCCGCACGGCTTGTCGTCGCCGATGCATTCCAACGCGCTCGCGAGGTCCATCGCCAGCGTCATCTTGCCGATCTGTCGCGGCCCAGCGATCAAGTAGGCGTGAGACGTCCGCCCGGCCGCCAGGCCACGCCGTAGAAAGTCGAGCGCTTTTTTATTTCCGATCGTTCGCCACATCGAATCACACCGGTCCCTTAACGGGTCAGCAATACAATCGCGCCCGCCGCCAGCAGGACTCCTAGGACACGCGTCGCCTTGATACCCTCTTCTAGAAAGATGATCCCCAGCACGCTGGCGACAGCAAAGTTCATGGCGAAGATGGGCACCACGACCGACGCCGGACCTCGGCTCAGCGCGAGGTAGAAGCTGCTGATGCTCACGCTGAGCGTGACGCCTGCCGCAAAAAGCAGCAACGTGGGAGAGTCCAGGTTCAAGTTAGCGGGGATGCTCTGCCGGCGCACGATAACGAGCACAACCGCAGCCGCGACCAGCATCGTGTTCGTGACGACCAGCGCCACCTCAGGCGGCACGGTACGGAGCGCCACCTTCAGCAGCACGGCGGTCGTTCCGTACCCGACCATCGCGACCATCGCCCAACCGACGTAGTTCAATTCACCGACTCCCGCAACCTGATTCCTTCACCAACGCAAAATCGTGGGTGTCTGCCCGCCTTTCTTCTCCCTTCTCTGTGCCAGGGATAGAGGCCGACGGTGAGGTTCACATAACGTCGGCTAACATCATGTCCTGATACGTCTCGCGCCGCCTAATCAACCTGGACTTGCCGTCCTTGACCATCACAATCGCCGGCCTCGGACTCCAGTTGTAGTTGCTGGCCATTGCAGGCGCATATGCCCCGGACGCGGGAATCGCGATCAGGTCGCCGGTCTCCAGCGTCGGCAGCAACGCGTCTTTGACGAGGATGTCGCCCGACTCGCAGTACTTCCCCGCAAGCGTTACCGTCTCCTCGGGCTCATCGGACATCCGGTTCGCGACCACTGCCTCGTAGGTCGAGTCGTAGAGCGCGGGCCGGATGTTGTCACCCATGCCTCCGTCCAGCGAAACGTACTTGCGTACTCCGGGGATGTCTTTGACCGCGCCCACGGTGTAGAGGGCCACGCCGGCCCGGCCAACGATCGCGCGGCCCGGCTCGATTACCAGCGTCGGCTCGCCGAACCCCAGATCGGACGCGCGTCGCGTGAGCGCCGACACGATGACCTCCGCGTAGGACGCGATCGGCGATGGCAGCCGGTCCTGCACGTAGCCGATTGCGAAGCCGCCGCCAGGGCTGAACTCTCGTAGCTCGAGGCCGTCCGACTTGAACGGTTCTAGGAACGAAAGCACGGTGTCGATCGCAATGGCATACGGCTCCAGCTCGAATATCGGCGAACCGAGATGGAAATGGATCCCAACCAGGTCGAGGTTCGACGTGCTCAGAGCCGCCTGGATAGCTCGCTCTGCGTCCCCCGTCTCGATGGAGAAGCCGAACTTGCTGTCGAGCACTCCGGTAGTCGTCTTGGCGTGGGTGTGCGGGTCCACGCCGGGCGAAAGGCGGAGCATTATATCCTGGGTGACGCACCGTGCGGTGGCCAGATTGTTCAGCAGCTCCAACTCGTGGAAGTTGTCGACAACTATCCTGCCGATGCCGTATTCGAGGGCCAACTCCAGCTCGTCAGCGCCCTTATTGTTGCCGTGGAAGTAGATATCCGCGGGCGGGAAGCCGACGGCCTTCGCCACCGCAAGCTCTCCTCCGGATACTACGTCGATTCCGAGGCCCTCCTCGCTGACCAGGCTGGCCACAGCCGGGTTCAGGAACGCCTTCGAGGCGTAGAGCACTTTGGTATTGGAGTAAACGCCGGTGAACTCGTCGACGAACTCCCGGCATGTGTTTCGGAGAGTCTCCTCGTCGAAGACATACAGCGGAGTCCCGTACTCCGACGCAAGGTCAACGGCGTCGCAACCACCCAACGTGAGGTGGTCGCCGCGGCTGACCTCCACGGTCGAAGGAAAAAGGTCACGGTTGTCGAACGATACCTGGGACTGCTGGCTCATCGTTTTTGCCGCCTTGCTCGAATCACTAGAACGGGGCCCGTGCGGGGCCCCCGTGATTATAGAGCAATCGACCCGGCCCGGACATCGTTCTGTGTGCAGTCCTCCTTATTGACGCGGCGACAATCCGTCAATAGCATAGTCGCGCCGTTGATATTGGCTTGCGCGACACTGGTCCATCTAGCGTGCCATTCGCGGCTCAGGAGGACACCATGTTCGAAGTCAGAATCGAGTCCCGCGAGACGGCGTCTCACGACCTCGCTTGGGAGATAGTCGATGCCATAAACAGAGGCTTGCTAGAGCACGAGCCGCTGTCAGGACTCGGCGTCAGGGTCGCTGGAGTAAAGATAAACGGGCAGGTCGTACCGTTCCGCCTAGGCTACGAGCGCAAGGAGTCGTGAGGAGAATCGGACGTGACGAAGCCACTGGCTGGCGCGTCGCGACGTAGGGGCGCATTGCGTACGCCCGCTTGGGTCGCCCTCAAGACGTCCCTCGGTGCTACAATGGCCGCCGCCAAGCTGAAAACCTGACCGGAGGAAGCCAATGGTCGAATTCAAGGGGGTCGTCCCGGCGATAGTCACGCCAATGACGCCCGAAGGCGAAGTCAACGAAGCCGCATTTAGGGAGCTAATCGACTTCAACATCGGGGCGGGAGCGCACGGATTCTGGGTCGCCGGGGGAGGCGGAGAGTGCGTGCTCCTGACCGACGACGAGAACAAGAGGCTCGCGGAGATCGCCGTCGAGCAAGCTGCGGGCCGAGCGTTCATTATCATGCACGTGGGCACGTTGACCACTCGGAGCTCAGCAGCGCTGGCCGAGCACGCCGCCAGAGTCGGCGCGGACGCTATCTGCTGCGTGCCACCCTTCTTCTACAGGATCGGCGAGGACGCCGTCATCGAGCATTACCGCACCGTGGCTGCCGCCGCCGACCTCCCGCTCTTCGTTTACAACCTGCCCCAGTCGACCGGCGTTGAGATCACTCCTGATTACATCAAGAAAATCGCGGACCGCGTTCCCCAACTCGTCGGCCTGAAGCACTCAGCGCCCGAGTTCACCAATACCGTAGCCTTCGTGAAGATGGGCTTGAGATGTTTCACCGGCAACGCCCGGCTCATGCTTGCCTCGTTGACACTGGGCGGAGCGGGTTGCGTCGACGGGGCGCCATGCGCGGCGCCGGAGCCCTGGGTGGAGATCTGGAACGCTTACCAGGAGGACGACCAGAAGGGGGCGGAGGCCGCTCAAAGGCGAGCAACCGAGGTCCAGGAGTTGCTGATTCAGGCTGGCGCAGCCTACCCCGCCAACGTCAAGGCCCTGGCCAGCGAGCGCCTCGGCGTTGAGCTCGGGGACCCGCGATTGCCCATTCCACCAGCCACGGCGGAGCAGAGGGCCTGGATTCGACAGGAGGCCGAAAGGCTGGACTTGCTCGGAGTCGCGGTCTAATGGCGGCCCAGAACAATACCCCAGCGAACGGTCTTGGACTAAAGCACCCCTTATCCGTAACGATCGGTGCCAGACTCGATAATCTGACCCGCCTCGGTCTTAAGACCGAGACGACCATGGACTACCCCGTCGAAGAGGCCGGCGAGTTCTCGGGGGTGCTCATCAGCGCACACGCTCCGGTACTGCTGGACGAGATGCGCCACAACATCGCTGCTACCGACGCCGAGTTCCGCAGGATGTCCATAGAGCGCGTCATGACCTTTGTCGACGCCGCCCGGCGCCATCCACACGTGCGTCAGGTGAACATGCACTTCGCCCCAAAGCTGTGGAACGAGGAGAATCAGACACGGGGAAACGAGGGCACCTACGATCTCCAGATCGAAGGCATAAGAGAAATCGCCGCGTTCGCCGCCCACCATGGCCTCGAGATCGTCCTCGAGAACAACAACGCCTACTGGACCGGCATCCCCGACGACGTTCCGCCCGACGAGGTCGACTGGACGGGGCGAAACGAACATTTCGGGGCCTCTCCCGAGGAGTGGGTCCAGGTCTGCGAAGACGTCGACCGGCCCAACGTTGGACTTTGCCTCGATTCGAGTCACACGTGCACCTACGCCCATACCTTCCCAGAGGACAAACGGGAGGAACGGGTGCTCGCTTTCCTGTCGAGGCCGGAGCTAATCAAACACGTGCATTGGAACGACAACTATCTGCACGACATCCGCGGGCGTGTCGACTCTCACGCAGTCCTTGGAAAGGGCTCGCTCCCTCTGGAGTTGCATCGAGGCATCAAGTCCCTGGACGCAACGTTGCTGATCGAGCACTTTTACTCCACCGAGGAGCTCGAAGGGGAGCTGGAATTCATCAAGGGCCTGTAAGGCCCATACGTCTGAGGTCCTCCGATAGTTCGCAGCTCGCACAACACCGAACACCCACTCGCCGGCATGATGAGCTTCGGCCTGGAAGCGCTACAGCGCTTCCAACTCGACGCCGAGGGCCAGATGCACGCCACGGTCGGCGAAATGCAGCCCTTCGCCGAGTTGCTGGTCAGCGGCCACGCTCCCACCCAACAAGGTGACGTCAGACTGAATATCGGCGCAACGGACAGCGATTTCCGCGAGGAGTCGATTCGAGAAATCGAAGGCTACGTCGAGACTGCTGCTGGCTTCCCGAGGCTCAAGCAGGTCAATATCCACTTCGCCCCTCGACGGTGGCTCGAGGAGAAGCAGACGCGCGGGCGCGAAGGCGACTACGGCCTCCTCATCGACGCCATCCGGCGAATCGCAGAGTTTGCGTCGAAGCGCGGGATCGAGATCGTCTGCGAAAACCACGCGCGCTACTGGACCGATCTTGCAGAGGACGCCTCAGGAGACAAAGTGGACTGGGACAACCGCGACGCCTATTTCGGTGCATCACCGGAGGAGTGGGTGGCGATCTGCGAGGAGGTGGACCGGCCTAACGTCTTCCTCTGCCTCGACACGAGCCACGCCTGCACTTACGTCCACACCTTCCCGGAGTCCCAGAGGCTCAAGGCCCTCGAGTCGTTCCTAGCGAGGCCGGACCTTATCCGCCACGTCCACTGGAGCGATAACTACCTCTACGACCCTCGCGGCCGCGCCGACTCCCACGCCCTACTGGGCCTCGGCACCTTGCCGCCCGAGTTCCACCGGGCAATCCGCGACGTAGACGCCACGATCCTCATCGAGACCTTCCCGGAGACCGCCGAGGAGATCGAAGGCCAGCTTCAATTCATCGACGGACTGTAGCTGGTCCAGCATCTGCCCGCCCCTTTTTTCAGGACCTCTCGATGCTTAGTATGGACTTCCGGCAGTCGTCAGCGGGTCCCAGCGAGCCGTGATCAGATGGTCGAGCAGGACCTCCTGGGCCACAGGCGAACCGATCCGATGTAGCGCATGGACCACCTTGCCCCTGACGTAGCGATTCTCGTCGTTCAAGGCGCTACGGAGGGCAGGCAGGGCGTCGGCAGCATGGGTCCCAATCCGGCACAGCGACAACACAGCCGCCCTGCGCACCTTCACGTCTTCGTCGCTCAGGGCCTTCGCGAGAGGGAGCACGGCGGTCGGACCATCCTGACTGGTAGTACCCAGAGCCTCGGCCACGTGGGCACGAACGGTTTCGGATGGATCGGCAAGCGTATCGATCAGGACCGGGACCGCGTCCCGCGCAGGCAAGCCGATGTCGGTGAGCGTCTCCGCTGCCACGGTTCGCGTCGCCGAATCCGGGTCTCCTAGCACCTCCACCAGGTCTCCTACCGCCGGTGCGCCGATGGCAGTGAGTGCGTAGCTGGCGTTTCGGCGTAGCGTCTCCGAATCGTCTCGCAGTAGCGGGGTCAGATGCGGGACCACCGCCGCGCCCATCGTGCCCAGAGTGTACGCCGATCGTAGGCTGGCCGCTGTCCCGGCTTCGCTCAGGCGCTCGACGTGATCGCCAATGTCGGCCATCACTCCGTTCGACGGCTGGCGTCCAGAGTGCCAGTCCCATTGGCTTGCCCAGACCACGTCGTCCTCCGCATCGCCCTGCCATTCGCTCTGGCCACCGTCCCAGCTGGGGCTTCTTGGCTCTTCCATACGGGTAAACAGGACCTTCATCATAAACCGGTCTTTCTGGCTGCGGTTCGCGGTCCCTCGATGGAATATGTCGTAGTGAACGATGTTCACGGTGCCGGCGGCGCCGGCCATCGGGACCCCGCCTTGTGAATCACCCCAAGGGGGGTCCTTGCGCTCGCGATTGCAATAGTAGTGGCTCTTCGGAAGAATGCCCGTCGGCCCCATGTCTTCCGTAGTGTCTTGCGGGTAGTACATAGCCATTGCCCACCGAGTGCGGTGGCGCCGTCGTGTCATGCTGTCGATGTGGAGGTCCTGACCTGGACTGCCGGGTTGGTTGAAGTGGACGTGCCGGTGTGGA
Source organism: Dehalococcoidia bacterium (assembly GCA_965248605.1). Lineage (GTDB taxonomy): Bacteria > Chloroflexota > Dehalococcoidia > Lucifugimonadales > CAUZJF01 > CAUZJF01. The sequence goes on along the minus strand of CBDFJV010000007.1, from coordinate 1,780,995 downwards.
TACATGTAGTAGTTGTGGCCCAACATTGCAGTGAGAGCGCCGACGACGCCGGGGTCTTCCAGAACGGCCCTCACTTCTGGGATGAGAGCGAGGAGATTATTGCCAGGCTGCCCTTGGTTTTCGAACAGCTCCTGAGTTCGCTGGTAGATGTCCTGGTGGAATTCCGGAGGCAGGTCGGTCTTGGCCACGACATACCCGTTGATTATGAAATCGCGCATCTGGTCGTCGTTCAGCGGCTTGATAGCCATGGTGGACTCCTTCTGGCGAGGGTCGGGCGATGGTGCAGCAATGTTACGTCCGACGCCAAGTCCACGCAAATGCATCGTGGCCACCGAGCCGATGCCGCGAAAAACACAAGCGCCCCGATGCCAACATCGGGGCGCTTCTCATAAGTCCCCTCTCCCTGCGGGAGAGGGCTAGGGTGAGGGGACCTTTCCGAGATGGTTCTATTGTGGTGAAAGATACGGGAGAGCTACCTACCCAGCCGCTCTGACTCTCGCGCCGGTCTTCAACGAGCCCAAGAGTTTGCTCGAGGCCGCAGCGATCTCGTCTACAGCTTCGTTGAAAACATCCTCGTTAGCGGCCGAGGGGACACGGTAGCCGCTGATCTTCCGCACGAACTGGAGCGCGGCCGCCCCGACCTCCTCGTTTGTTGCCGGGTCTTCCTGACGCCTCAGTGTCTTGATACTTCTGCACATTTCCTGCCTCCTTGCTACTCGATGGTGGTCATCCGCTGCATTTGCACGGGACCCGATCTCGACGCACATTATCGCACCATCGCCAAACGCGCAGCTGGGATCGTTCGATATATATGCCCGACAAAGCTCCTTGCCTTTAACCAGGTCTTAGACACCATCTAAACATTAGTCGGATCAGATTTCCTGTTTTTCCTCTTGACAGTAGCAGAACGCGCGTTCGTATAATAGACAGAACATCCGTGCTGCGAGGTGCATGCCGAATGAAGGTGGCCTGTGTACTGATCACTCACCTCCCGGTGAAGGCCGAGGTGCAAAGAAACGGTGCGCTCATTGACAAGCCCGTACTCATCACCACGCAGTCCAGCGAAGGGATGCTGGTCCTGGATGTCTCACGTCAGGCGAAGGGGGTGTCGCCGGGCATGCCGCTGGAGGTTGCGTTGTCTCGATGCAAGGGTGCCGTGCTGATCGAGGCGGACGACGCCTACTACCACCAGGTGTTCGATAGGATCGTAGAGGCGCTCTTCGATAAAAGCCCGCTTGTAGAGAAGGGAGATCTGGGGTGCACCTTTCTAGACATGCACGGGACTGAAAGGATGTATGGCGGTGATGAGGGCATCATCGACGCCCTGCAGGAAGCTGCGCCACCAGATCTCGGTTCTCGTGTGGGACTGGCGAAGTCGAAGTTCCTGGCGTATATCGCGGCTGTCATGAGCAAGCCGAGTCAGGCAACCAGAGTCCCGAAAGACGTAGCTGGTTTCCTGAATGAACTCCCGGTCGATCTGCTGCCCCTCTCCTGGAAGGAGAGGACTCGGCTGCACGACTTCGGCCTCGACACGATGGGACAGATAGCGTCTCTCTCAGTCGGCGCTCTGCAGGCCCAGTTCGGGCCCCAGGGTCGCGTGGCCTGGGAGCTGGCCAATGGCATCGACAAGAGCCCGCTGGTCTCTTCGAAGCGGCGAGAGGCGGTGACCGATTTTCTTACGTTTCCGGTCCCTGCCACCTCGCTGTTCACCATCCTGCCAGCTGTGGAGTTGCTTCTGGGCCGGATACTGGCGCACCCATCGTTGGCGGGCAAGTACATCCGCGCCGTCTCTATCCAGGCGAACGTCCTCAACCGGTCGCCCTGGTCGAAGAAGCTGGTCTTCAAGAGCCCCGTCAATAGGAAGGAAACGGCCCTCTTCGTGCTGAAGAACGCTCTCGAGGCCATTGAGATCCCCGGGCCATTGGAAGACATACGCATGATAGTCTCCGACATCGCCGGCGAGTCTGGAATCCAGTCGAGTCTCTTCGTCGAAGTGCGCAAGCAGCAGCAGCTACGCGAAGTCATGCAACAGCTGAAGGTACGCCTTCGGACGAGGCCGCCTATCTACAAGGTGCTAGAGGTGGAGCCATGGTCAAGAATCCCAGAAAGAAGGCAAGCCTTAGTCGAATTCGCCCCCTGAACCGGCCGGAGATGGTCCAGGTCGAGGAGGGTGAAGATAACAGACCTGCCACGATTGTCTCTCATGCCCGGAGGGCGAGAGTCGCTTCGGTCGAGGACGTGTGGGAGATCGTCGACGAGTGGTGGAGGGCCAACCCTATTGCCCGGCGTTACTACCAGCTAGGCATTGAAGGGGGAGCGACGATGACCGTCTTTCGAGACCAGACCAGCGGGGTCTGGTACAGACAGCAGGTATAAGAATCTCCAAGTGATGTGGCTGACCAACCAATGGAACAGTTTCCACGTCCGAAGTACTGATGCCAATAGGAAAGTGGAAACAGTCTCCACGCCCAGAACCCCTTCCACCACATAGGGAACGGAACAGAATGGATGAAAACGGAACAGTTGAACAACCCCACCTCAGCTACGAATCGTAGCTGCGCAAAATCGCCGGGTGTTCCATTTTTCGGACCTCGCCGCTGTCGGCGCCCTCCCGTCCGACAAACAACTCATCGCTCGTTCGCGGTAAGCACAGAGCTATAGGAATGTCGAAGATCAGGATAGGAATGGCGGGCTGGCATGAGAGGGGTGGGCTATACCCCAATTGGTGTAAGTCGCCCACCGAGAAGCTCGGGTTCTATGCTCAGGAGTTCCCCATAGCCGAGATCGACTCTACCTACTATGGGATACCTCACCAGAGGGTCACCAGGCGATGGGTCCGATGCACGCCCGATGACTTCATCTTTAACGTGAAGGCCTTCAGGCTTTTCACTGCCCACCACACGGAGCCTCGGGCCATGCCCCCTCACATCCGTCGAGAGCTTCCTGCCAGCCTGTCGAAGAGCCGATACGTCCACTACTCTGACGTCCCACCCAGTCTCCGAGACTCACTCTGGGAAGACTTTGCGCGGATTCTGGAGCCCTTTAGAGCTACGAGCAAACTGGGAGTCGTTCTGTTCCAGTTCGCCCCGTGGTTCAGGCCCCTCCGCGAGAGTTTCACGCACATTCTCGAATGCAAGAGGCGGCTGCCCAGCGACCGGATCGCCGTTGAATTCCGAAACCGGTGGTGGCCTTGTCAAGGGCGGTGTGAAAACGTACCAGCGGGGCGGAGCAAAACTGTACCACTGAACGCCGTAGAATGGGCATCAAGGTTCGTGGGGCGTTGGAGATCAGGCTCAGTCAGATAGCTGGCGGCCAGAAGTCTTCTTGCTGTGCTTGAGTCGGTAGCTGTCCCCGTTCATCTCCAGGATGTCGACATGGTGGGTGAGGCGGTCGAGGAGAGCTCCGGTCAGCCGTTCAGAGCCGAACACCTCGGTCCACTCGACGAAGGGCAGGTTGGAGGTCACCAGGACCGATCCACGCTCGTAACGCTGGCTGAACACCTCGAAGAGGAGCTCGGCGCCAGTCTTGGACAAGGGCACGAAGCCCAGTTCGTCGATGATCAGAAGCTTGAGTCGTGCGAGCCTTCTCTGCAGGTTGAGCAGACGCCGTTCGTCCCTGGCCTCGATCAGCTCGTGAACCAGAGCAGCGGCGGTGGTGAAGCCCACGGACAGTCCCCTCTGACACGCAGCCAGACCGAGACCGAGGGCGATATGGGTCTTGCCGGTGCCACTGTTGCCGAGAGCGATGACGTTGTGGGGGCGCTCGATGTACTCGCATCGTGCCAGCTCCAGAACCAGAGCCTTGTTCAGGGACGGCATAGACAGGAAGTCGAAGGTGTCGAGGCTCTTGGTCGTCGGGAAGCGGGCTGCTTTGATCCGACGTTCCACCATGCGATGGTGACGGTCGATCAGCTCCAACTCCGATAGTCGCAGCAGGTAGTCCGGATGGTCAGCTCCCTCACTCGCACACTGGGATGCCAGCTTGTCGTACTCCCTCAGGAACGTGGGGAGCTTGAGTTGCTTGAGGTTGTGTTCGAGCAACATCGTGGACTTGTTGGTCATGACCGGCTCCCCGCCAGGAGAGCCATGTAGTCCCTGGTCGAGGTTGTTGCAACGTTGGTCCTGGGCAGATACGGGTACAACTCCATGTCGAGTCTAGGCGGTCGACCCTCGATCCTGCACAGCACCAGGTGCTTGACAGCATCGAAGCTCACAGCCCCGAGTCGAATGGCGTCTCGTACGGCGTCGTGGACTTCTTCCGGCTGGAAGTTCTCCATCAGTCTGAGCACCTGCACGAACTCCCTCTTTCCTCGCTTGCCCATCCGAGACTCCAGCAGCCGCCGCAACACTCCGAACTCCTCGGGCAACTCCCATCCAACCAGCGGCGCCGCCTGATCCAATGCCCTCGTCTTCTTCTCAAGGAGCGGCAGGTAATGGAGAGGGTCGAAGACGAAGTCGTCTCGATCGTAGGACCGCCGATGGCGGGCGATGACTTCAGCGCCACAGCTGATCACAACCTCATGTACATATCCGCGGACCACAACGTCCCGATGACCGTAGGCCACCGGGACCGAATAGTCATTGGTCCGGTATCTGACCAGGGACAGAGAACTGACCCTCGTCGCGTGCTTGTCGCTGGCGTCGTACGGTACGGCCGGCAGAAGCAGCAACTTCTCCAGGTCCCGCTCCAGCCGTTCTCCTATCGTCTCGTTGTGGCCGCGGAGTCGATCTTCGAACCGTCTGAGGCAGTGTTGCTCCAGATGAGCATTGAGGGCATCGAAGCTCTCGAACGATGGAATGGGCACCAGGAAGTTCCGGCGGACATAGCCGACCAGACCTTCTACTTTGCCCTTATCGTTCCCTTTGCCTGGACGGCCGAACCGGTCCTCGAACAGGTAGTGGGACTGAAGCTCGGAGAACACCCTGGTCCGCTGCCGGCGACCATCTCCCAGGATTCTGGCTACCGCGAGCGTGGTGTTGTCGTAGAGGATGCTCTGAGGCACTCCGCCCAGGAACGCGAAGGCGGAGACGTGTCCGTCGCAGAATGACTCCGTCGTCTCGGCGGGATACGCCTTCACATAGCACCCGTCGCTGTGAGGGAGGTCCAGGGCGAAGTAGTGGGCTTTGCGTTCCACTCCGCCGATGATCACTCGAGCTTCGCCGTAGTCGCACTGGGCATGTCCCGGGGAATGGGACAGTGGTACGAACATCTCGCGGGTATGACGACGGCGTTCTCGAACGTAGTCTTTGACTATCGTGTACTTGCCGGGGAAGCCGTGTTCGTCTCTGAGCCGTTCGTAGATACGCTTGGCGGTGTGACGCTGCTTCTTCGGTGAGCTCAGATCCTGCTCCAGGATCTGGTCCATCACACCCTTATATGGATCGAGCTTCGGTCTGCGAGCCGGTCGTTGCCGTCGATACCCTGGGGGCACGGAGTACTCGAGCATCTTGCGCACCGTGTCCCGGTGTAGCCCGAACACTCGGGCCGCCTCTCGGACGCTCATCCCTTCGACGAAACAAGCCCTGCGAACTCGCAGGTACATCTCCACCTTGTACATCCAATCCACCTTCAATCAGGTTCGGTCGTTCCTGATTGAAGGCGACAGGCGGTACAGTTTTCAAGCGCCACATCTCAGCGCTCGACCGCCCAGGTGGTACATTATCTCTCCGCCCTTCACAGGGGACAGAGCCGGACCCCCCGAGTGGTTCGAGTGGGCTCACCACGAACGTTCTTGAAATCTCACCGTTCGTCCCGCGCATGTCGAAGGACAATTGACGGCATCGGGGCACTTTAAGTGCAAAGCTGTCGATGTAGAAGCGGACGTGTGTCTGCCTCGTGTCGCGATTCACGCCGGGACGCGGGCGCATTGTCCCGATGCCGCATCGGGACGCCCCTACCAAAGGAAGCCCCTCGGAGCACGTCCCTTTTCATACCAATGACAAGATTAGACAACCGAAAGACCCTACACGGCCGCCCTCTATCCTTGACACCCCTACCACCCCTGGATAGACTCAGGCCCACCCATCGGGGGACTCGATCATGCTCTATCAGGACGAACGGAATTACGGCTGTCGTGTATCGGACTCGTGGACCTACAGGGGCCTCAAGACCGCCGTGCTCGAGAACGAGCTGCTCCGCATCGTCATCCTCGTCGACAAGGGCGCCGACATCTACCAGTTCGTCCACAAGCCGACGGACGTCGACTTCATGTGGCGCTCTCCCTGGGGAGTGGTAGACCACACCAGGGTCCAGCCTACAACGGGCGCCGGAGAAAGCCTTTGGCTCGACCTCTACGAAGGCGGCTGGCAAACGGTCCTGCTGGGCGGAGGTAATCCCTCCCGACACGGTGGCGCGGACCTCGGCATACACGCCGAGGTCAACACGATGCCCTGGGACTGCCAGATCGTAGAGGACACGCCGGAGAAGGCGTCCATTCGTTTCTGGGTCCGAGGGCTCCGCATGCCGTTTTCATGCGAGAAGACCCTGACCCTCACCAGCGGCTCCCCGGTACTCGAAATCAACGAAGCGATCACTAATCAAGCCGAGGAGACCGTACATTGCGTCTGGGGCCAGCACATCGCCCTCGGAGCGCCATTCCTTAGCGAAGACTGCGTCATCGATGTCCCGGGCGGCACGCTTACAAACCATGACGAAGACCACCACCCCAACAACCGCCTGAAGGCCGGCGCAGAGGGTCCGTGGCCGTTGACCGAGGGCAAGGACGGTAGTCGCGTCGACCTGAGCAAGATACCTCCTAAGAGCGCGAGATTCTACGACCTTTCGTACCTCAGCGAAATGCCGGACGGCTGGTACGCCGTCACCAACCAGAAGAAGGGCGTTGGCTGGGGGGTCGTTTTCCCGAAGGACGTCTTCCGCTACCTGTGGTTCTGGCAGTCAATAGGAGGCGGGTACGGCTACCCGTGGTGGGGCCGGACCTACAACGTCGGCCTCGATCCCTTCACGAGCCACAGCAACGAAGGCCTGGCGGGCGCGGTCAAGAACGGCACCACCCTGGCAGTCGAAGCAGGAGAGCGTGTAGAAGCAACCATGAAGGCTATCGCCTACACGGGCACAGAACGCGTGGAACGCATCAACGACGACGGCTCGCTGGTCCGCAAAAGCTAGACATACTCAGCCCGCCGCCATGGAGAAACTGCATTGATCAAGCTCGGCCTGTACGCATCGATGAAGGGCAAGGACGACCCGAAGCAGCTCACGGACCTCGACTCGTATATCGACTACGCCTACGAGCTCCGGCTCGACGCCGTGGAGTTCCACCTCGGAACTTCCTTCGAGTCCCGCGACCCGGACTACCTGCGCCGGATCAAGATAAAGTGCCTGAAGAAGGGGCTGCCCATTGGCTACATCGGCGCTCAGGGGAACTTCACCGGCACTGAAGACGAGCTGCGAGAGCGCGTAGCGGATGCCAAGCAAGCGGTAGATGACGCGTCCTTCCTGGGCGCGCCGCTGATCCGTCTCTTCGGTGGCCGGGTGCCTGACGGCGTCGAAGACCGCGAACCGCTGTGGCCACCGATGATCCGGTCCTTCCAGGAGGTCTGCGACTACGCCGCCGAGAAAGGCGTCTTCATCGGCCTTCAGAACCACGACGGCGGTAATCTGGCGGCTACCGGCGACAATGTCCTCCGTATCCTCCGCGAGACCGACCGCGAGAACTTCACGCTTATCATGGATACGGGACAGTGGGAGGGCTCGGTAGGGGCCAACTACGAGGGCATCGGCGACCCAAACGTCGACATCTACCGCTACATCGAGCAGACCGCTTCATACGCCAGCTACGTACGCGCCAAGATCTACAAGATAGAATCCGGCCGAGAGGAGTGGATCGACTACGACCGCGTCATGGAAATCCTCAAGTCCGTAAACTACAACGGCACCATGTCCATCGTCTTCGAGGGCGCCTGGCACAACGACTGCGACGACAAAACGTCGCTCCGTCTGGCCGCCGAGTACCTCAGGGGTCTACTCTCGAAGTACTAGATTCAACCATCCTCTATACCGGGATTGACGCCAAAAGTCGACTTCCGGAGCCGTGGTTCGACGGGCTATCGAGTAACTGCTCTTTTTGACGGGCTCGCGACGAGTCGTGTGAGAGGGGCGAAATCCCCCCTAACCCCCCCTTTTTCAAAAGGGGGGACACCGTCGAGTTTCGAAGGGGGGGAGCTATCGAGTGACTGGTCAAATAGTTACTCGCTCAGATTCGGTCCGCCCTGCGGACATAATTTGCTCTCAAGTAACTGCTTGGTTTTTGAGGGCCTTGCGGGAGCGCCAGGGCAGGTTCGGAGGCACTGCCCCTACGTATGCAGCAAAACGAGTTGCTTTCATACGTTTCGTTCGCCCTGCGGATGTATGGTCGCTCACTTTCAGCTTGCGGTTGTATCTAATTACCGTGGGTCAAATCCCCCTAACCCCCCTTTTTCAAAGGGGGGGACACCGTCGAGTTTCAAAGGGGGGACAGAGCCGGACCCCCCGAGCGGTTCGAGTGGGCTCACCACGAACGTTCTTGAAATCTCACCGTTCGTCCCGCGCATGTCGAAGGACAATTGACGGCATCGGGGCACTTTAAGTGCAAAGCTCCTATGACGGGATTGACGCCGATCGGACACGTTAATAAACTTGTGCCTTGACTCGGCTCCAGTAGCACAACAGCGCGGAGGTTGAACAATGGCTGAAAGCCAAAGCGAACGACCAAGTCAACGCCCAAACCGCGACCCAAGCCTACGCCCAAGGAAAATCGATCCGCTCAAGACGACCACGACTGAGGCTGGGGTCAAGTGGGGCTTGATCGGCAAGTTCGTCGGCACCTTGGCCGCCATCACGCTCGTTGTCGTGATCGGGCTATATATCTACGTTACGGTCACTACAGGGGCGGTTGTCGGCGCCGCTAACGACTTCCTGACGGACGTAAAGCAGGGTAATCTCAGTCAAGCGTACGCAGCCACGGCCGACGCCTTCAAGGCAAACCAGGACGAGGCAGGTTTCGTGAGCGAGATGTCTCGGCTCGCGGCAAACGATTTCTCGCTGCCTGCGTGGACCAGCAGACTATTCAGCGAGAAGGACATCCTGGACGTCAGGATAGACATCGGCGAGAGGAAGCCGCTCCTGGGAACAATCGTGATGGCCCAGTCGGGCGGCGAGTGGAAGGTCTCGATGCTCGCCGACGTCCGGCGGCTGTACGTCGGCCCGGGGGCCTGGTTTGAGACGCCTCCCGACGACGCGACCGTTAGCGCGATGGCTATGGAATCGTTTGCACTGCTCTCAGAGTCGCTTCAAGCCGGCGAGTTCGGAAAGCTATACGAGACCATGTCGCCGACCTACACGGTCCGGAACGACCCGAAGGCATTACCGAACCAGTTTCGACCGTTGCTCGAGGCGGGGATCGACCTCTCTGAGATCAAGGGCAAGCAGCCCGTTATGGATACCGAACCGGACATAGTCGAAATCCGCACGTCCAGCGGGACCGGCGAGACCTCAGCCTCGGTCGGTCCCAGCGGTGGTGTGCTCGAGAGAGCAAGGTTCTCGTCTGGTAGCGGCTCCAGGGGTCGTGGGAGCAGCGGCGCCTTCTACCTGGTATTCGAAGGCCACTTCCCAGGCGAGAAAGCGGACATCCCGTTCAAGTTGAGCTACCACTACGAGCACCCCGAATGGCAGCTGCACAGTATTGTCGTGAACCATCCGGATCTGTAGCGCCAAACGTAGTAACTATCGAGTAACTGCTCTTTTTCGGGCTTCCGACGAGTCGTGTGAGAGGGGCGAAATCCCCCCTAACCCCCCCCCTTTTTCAAAGGGGGGGACACCGTCGAGTTTCAAAGGGGGGGAGCTATCGAGTGACTGGTCAAATAGCTACTCGCTCAGATTCGGTCCGCCCTGCGGACATAATTTGCTCTATAGCCGAGGCTCCCAGCGGGTCGACGTGAGCATGGGACGGATGTCTTTCGCGTGATCTCCAGCGGTGTCGGCAAACCGGCTTCTGCGTCCCACCCGCCGGGCCGCAGGCGTCGCGACGTACTGATCCCATTGGGAATCGGCACGCTTTCGGGAATCTTCCTGTTCCTCGGCTTTGTTGTCCTGTCTGATCGTCTGGAATACGGGACCAGCCGACTCGATATCGGTCCAGTCAAGTCGCGTCACTGGAATCTCTCGGTCACAAACCGTCCGACGAAGATTCGAGAACTAGACGGCATTCGGCCCGCTGGAGTGTTTGTGTTGGTGCCCGTTACTCTAAAGAACGTCGACGACACTCCGTCGACATTTTCGGAATGGCAGATGAAGATCGAAGACTCTTCAGGCCGCCAGTTTAATGCGGCTGACTCAAACGCTCAGATCGCTGCAGGAGGAAACCTGTTCTCTGAGCCAATAGGCCCAGGCGGCGCCAGGTCAGCTCGAGTAGTTTTCGATGTTCCGGAAGACGCGAACCCTCTGACTCTCAAGGTTCAACTGTCTTTTTCGTCTGCCCATCTTGATCTCGGTTTCGTCCGCTGAACCGGTGTCTTACGGCAGGGTTGAGCTTGGGGGGGAAATGACTTCGCGACTCGATTCGACCGCAACTAAAGTCGCTAGTTAGTTGAAATAAGTTCCGACTTCATTGGAGGGTCCACCTCTTCTTCTGACAGGCGGTACGCCTCCTTCTTGTAGACCTGAACGCGGAAGTCTTCGTAGTCGGGCACGAACATGTGCCCCGCGCCGTCTACCCGGACAGACCTGGGGCGCTTGAAGAGCTTCTCGTCCTCTCGGTTGGACATGAGCCGGATTCTGTTCTGCCGCTTCGCGGTCGTCAGAATCCGCCGTACTACCTCCTTCGGCATAGTCGCGTCGCCGAGGAACTGCTGCACGTATTCGCCGTCCGCGTCGAACAGCTGAACGCGGTTGTTGCCTCTGTCGGCCACGTAGATGTCTCCGTCACTGTCCACGGCAATACCGGCGGGCCTATTGAGCTCGCCCTTGCCAGCGCCTGAGGTCCCGAACCTGAGGACGAATTCGCCGTCCGCTGTGAACTTCTGAATCCTGTCGTTCCGCCAGTCAGCGACGTAGACATAGCCTTCGTCGTCCACGTCGATACCCCAGGGCAGGTTCAGCTCGCCGTCGCCGCTGCCGTACTTGCCCCATTTGGCGAGATAGCGGCCGTCCTTGGTGAACTTCTGCACTCTGTGGTTCCCGGTGTCGACGACGAAGATGTTCTCGTCGGCGTCGAAGGCGATACCTGACGGTCGATCGAGCTGGCCTTCGCCCGCTCCGTGCCCACCCCACTTGCCGATGAACTCACCATCGTGGCTCATTATAGAAATCCGGTGGCACGCTTCGTCCGAAACGTAGATGCGCTCGTCGCGGTCGACGATTATCTGTACCGGGGTCATGAACTCGCCGTCTTCGACAGTTGGGAAGTTCACTGCCATCGTGCCGAAGGTGCCCAGATCCTCGTCGTCGAGGTTGATGACCCTGATCGTGTAGGTATAGGTGTGGCAAATAACGTAGATGCGGCCTTCATGCCCGAAGCTCAGGTCCGCCGGCGGGTGGGTTACCCCCGCCCTCCCGATCGTTTTCCAGTACGGAAACCCGGCCCTCAAGAGCCCATACGGCCTAGTCATGATCGCCTCCAAAGGCAGGGTACGGGGTAGGGGGTACGGGGTTCAGGGTTCCGGATTCCGGACCATACCCCTAACCCTGTACCCCGTCCATTATCCGAACTGATATTCTCTCGTGGCTAGGATCAGCTGGAGCATCCGCACAACGCGCGATTCGCTCTCCTCGCGGGCGGCGGCAGTGTCAAAGCTCAGCGGGCCGCCGGTCTCCGCGTATTCCAACAGCTCCTCCCTCGCCTCGGCATCCACGGCTACCGGCCCGGCCAGGTCCAGACACTTATCGACGAACTCGCTCGGCGAGACCGTGCCCCCATTCGAATTCAAGCGCTCGACAACAGACTGAATGCCGGGGAGCGCCGGGTCTGACAGCTGGTTCACCGCGAAGTTGACGCGTTCGTTGAGAGTACCGCCGTCGATCCACTCCTGACCCGTGTGCCAGCCCTCTACGGTCAGGGGGTCCATCAGCTTTTGGCCCATGTTTCCCGCGACGCCTGAGTACTGCTTCAGCCCGGGGTCCGGTTCCGTGAACGTCCCTTGCAGCTTTAGTACGCCTGTTACCAACTCTATCGGGCTTTTTACTCTGGTGAACTGAGCAGCCTTGAAAAAGTCTGAGTTGAAGAGCGTCCGCAGAATGTGGCGTATGCCGCCGTCCGACTCGAAGTACGCGAAGGCGAGCGTTTCGATGGCTTCGGAATCCCGCGGAGGGATCTCGTTCCAAGACGCGACCGCGGGCTCGTCCGCGACGAAGAAAGTGTAGAGGTGTCGTGAGATGAACCGGGCCGTGGCCAGCTGTCTGGTGACTATCTCGACTATGTCCTCGCCATTGAAGGGGCCGGCGTCCCCAAGGAAGCTCTTCACTCCATCGTCGTGGTCCTCCGGCTTGAACAGGAAATCAACCGGATACGTCCCCTTCGTTCCCAGGATCGGTGTCTTGAAGGTCCAGCCGGTGAAGGCGTGGGTCACGGCCTTGACGTCATCCTCGGTGTAGTTGCCGACACCCATCGAGAACAGCTCCAACAGCTCTCGCCCGTAGTTCTCGTTGGGCTCAACCCGGTGGTTCACGTTGTTGTCGAGCCACGCGATCATCGCCGGGTCTTTCGACAGCTCGACCAGAATTGTGCGGAGATCTGTCATACCCACGCGCCTGAACGTCTCGATCTGCTCGATGGACGCATAGTTGTGCATCACCTTCTGAGAGCCGGTGGCGAAGACGTGGTGCCAGAACATCGCCATCTTCTCGAGCAATGGACGTTTGCTGTTGAGCATCCGATATAGCCACTTGCCGTGATACCCGCGACCACTTGCCTCGTCATAGTACCGGCCCATCAGGTCTTCGTCGATTTCCGGGAAGCGCTCGGGGTGGAGCAAGTCATCGACGACCGCCTCGTAGCCCTTGGCGGCGTATTCTTCGAGCTCCTCCCTGCGCGCCCCGAAGCCAGCCCTGCGCATCAGGTGGGCAATCAGCGAGATGTCGTTGCCAGCCATCGTTCAACTCCTCCGAACACTGGTTATATCTAACGAACATTATCCCCCAAGGGCCAATCTATCGCAAAGACCTCGATCACTCCGCCCCTGGAGCCTCACCCAGGATATAATTGCGCGTCGGACTCGTGAGGTAGCAGTGCCGATGAAGACCTGCCCCTTGATGACCGAGCGGATAACCCGTGAGAACCTGCATGGCGTGTGGGCGGCCATCGCCACGCCTTTCGATGCGGACGACCGGTTCGACGAGGGCGTGTTTCGCGAAAACGTTAGGCGGCTAGGGGCGAAATCCCCCCTAACCTCCCTTTTTCAAAGGGGGGGACACTCCGCCGGCGTGCACGGCATCTACACGACTGATAGCGACGGAGAGTTCTACGCCATCGAGATTGACGAGTTTAGAGCCATCGTCGCGGCATTCGCCGACGAGGCGCGGAAACTCGGCATCGCGACACAAGTCGGCGTCACTTGGTCGAACACAAGTGGTATGCTCGACCGACTCCGGTTCGCGGCCGACCAAGGAATCCTCGCATCGAGCAGTTCAGGCTCGTCGTATCGGAAGACTTTCCGGACCTACTCTGGAAGCCTTGATGCCGGCTGCCGCGCGATGCCGTCGAGTGGCGCGCCCTGCAGCGATGTTGAGAGATTCGTCCTCGTCTGAGTACTATAGGCGCGCATCCGAGACCGCCGAGGAACAAACCGAATGAGCAACGTCGACGATTCCACTGACGAATCCATAGCCGACGCGCTGGACAAGCAGCAACGCGGCAGGCGTCTATTGGAGGCCGGCAGCATCGAGAGCGCCGTCGCCGCCTTCACCGAGTCCATTGAGCTAGCGCCCCTGGAGGATACCTATCGCCTTCGGGCCGCCGCCCTCAACCGACTGGGCCGACCCCAGCAGGGACAAAACGACCTTCAGAAGGCGGACGAGCTCCTCGTCGCCCGAAAAGCGGAGGAGAAGGCCCGCGCCCTGGGCCCGTTCTTCTGGACAGCGTTCACCCTGACCTTGGTCCCGTTCGTCGCGGAGCCGGTCCTCTTCGGCACGGGCAACTTCGACGACCCCTCGGCTTACGATTCGAGGCCGACGCTGTTCGCGATCGCCCTCGTGGGCACGGCATTGGTGGCCGCGTTTGCCGGTGCGGCGCTATGGAGGTTCGTCCAGTCTGTAAAGCGTGTGGGACAGGGACTCCTGGCCGGCGCGGGCGCGGGGCTCCTGGTCGGCGTACTGGCGTCCGCGGGCGTGCTGGTGTTCGGCCCTGAGCGGCCCATCGAACACGTTAAGCTCGCGTCTGAAGACGCCGCCGTAGGCGACCAGTTCGGCGCGTACGTAGCCATCAGCGGCCACAGCGTCCTTGTCGGCGCTCCGGAGAACGATGACGCGGGCTCCAACTCCGGCTCGGCATACGTGTTTGCGCGCAGCGGCAGTGGGTGGACCCAGCAGGCCAAACTCGGCGACGCCGACGCAGAGCTCGGAGACCAGTTTGGGAGGGCAGTGGCGATAGACGGGAATACCGCGATCGTTGGTATTCCCCTCGACGACGACGTCATCGGAGCGTCCGGCTCGGTGCAGGTCTTCGTGCGCACCGGAGCCGCCTGGGCACACCAGACCAAGCTACTGCCCGCTGACCTCGACCAGGCCGACAACTTCGGCAACTCCGTCGATATAGACGGAGACGTCATCGTGGCCGGATCCACGGGCGACGATGACAAGGGAGTCAACTCAGGCTCGGCATACGTCTTCGTTCGGACGGGAGGCGAGTGGACCGAGCAGGGCAAGCTGACCGCCCGAGACGGCATTTCGAACGATGCGCTCGGAACGTCAGTCGCCGTAAGCGGAGACACGGTAATCGCGGGCGCTCCGCAGGACGACGACAACGGCAGCAACTCCGGTGCCGCGTATGTGTTTACACGTACGGGAGACGGCTGTACCCAGCAGGCCAAGCTCGTGGCAACCGATGGGGCAGCGGAGGACGGGTTTGGGGCCGCGGTCGCGATAAGCGGCAACATAGCCGTGATTGGCGCCGCTGAGCACGACGCCCCGGGCGCCAACGCGGGGGCCGTCTACGTCTTCGTCCGTGAATCAGGCACGTGGACCCAGCAGGCGAAGCTCACCGGCAGCGACTCCTCTGAAGGTGACTCTTTCGGGCGATCGGTCGACATTGAAGGGAGCGTAGTCGTCATCGGGGCCAGATGGCATGACGCCAAAGGTGACGATGCGGGCGCCGCCTACATCTTCGTCCGAGAAGGCGACGAATGGGTCCAGAAAGCGAAGCTTACCGCGAACGACGCTTCTCCGGGAGACTCGCTAGCGAACGGCGTTGGGATCAGCGGAAATTGGGTCGTCCTCGGCGCCCCTCATCGCGACGACGGCGGGCAGTCATCCGGTTCAATCTACGTGTACGACGGCCCGGGGCTCTGGCTCCCGGACTAACGCCGCTGCGCTCCCCGCGTTTCTGATGTAGCGTGTGCTCGATGCGGCATCGGGGTGCGCCCGGACCCTCATGTGCAAGGCGCGGGCAGACACGCAGAGCCTGTCTCAGAAGTCCCATCTCCACTGCAACACAGTAAGAGGGCCGTCTGGAGTCGTCGAGGCGATGGTAATCAGCGACGGTTTTCGTGGATTGGCCCAGTCACCCTCACCTCAATCCTCTCCCAGAGGGAGAGGAGGTAAGACGGCGTTTCTTCTGGGACAGGCTCCGCAGGTCTGCCCCTACGGCGCCGCTCTGGTCGTTGCGAGCACAGCACCCTGTCATTCCGGGCCCTGCGAGGAATCTAAGTACCTGTCAGAAGGCCGTGCCCTCGTTCACGAAGGCACGGCCTTAGATTCTTCGTCGCTGCGCTCCTCAGAATCGTCCATGCCGGTTGCCAGCGGTACCCTAAAGGATGAAAACTGCCAATGTTTCGAAGCAATCTTGGTCGATGTAGGAGCGGACGTGTGTCTGCCCCGTGTCGCGATTCACGCCGGGGCGCGGGCGCATTGCAATGCGCCCCTACCAAAGGAAGCCCCCCTCGGAGCACGTCCCTTTTCATACCAATGACAGGAGCGCACCTCAGACCCAATCGCCCCTGAAGGTCCTCAACTCAATCCAACGCGACCTTGACCACCTGGTTCTGCTGGAAGTCGGCGACGTACAGCGAGCCGTCCGGGCCGACCGCGACATCCACCGGATAGCTGAAATTAACGAACCCGGCCGGCACTTCCGCAGTCGCGTCTTCGTAGTTGAAGGTCGTACCGGGTGCGCACCTGACCACATCAGCCCCTATCGTCCCGCCGTCGGCTACGGTCGCAATGACGCCGGACTCGACGTCCAGCCGCCGCACCCTGTTGTTGCCATGGTCCGCGATGTAGAGGCCGCCGTCGGGTCCGAAGGCCAGTCCGACCGGGAAGGCCAGCATCGCCGCCGGAGCCGGCCCGCCGTCCCCTGAGAACCCCGCGCCCTCGACGGGCTCCGGCCTGAGCCGGCAATCACCGTGCTGGAAGAAACCTGTCGGCACTGCCGAACTGCGATCGCCGACATACCAGTCTGTCTGGACAAAGCTCCCATGCCTGCCGACGCCCGCGACGGTCCCGATAACGCCGGTGGCAGCGTCTACTCGCCGGATCCGGGAGTTCTCGGTATCGCTGATATAGAGGTTGCCCTCCCCGTCAACGGCCAGGCCACCGGGTTCAGCAAGCACCGCTACGTCCGCCGGTCCGCCATCGCCCGCAAGGCCCTTCGTCCCGTCTCCCGCCAGCGTCGTGATGATCCCAGTGGCGGCGTCGACCCTGCGGACTCGAGTCTGGTTGGCGACGAAGAAGAGGTTGCCCTTCTGGTCGACCGCGACAGCCATCGGGATTCTGAAGAAAGCCTTGGTGGCCGGTCCGCCGTCTCCAACTTGGAGCTGGCCCTTCTCATCTACCGTTGGCTTTCCCCCACCCGCGACGGTCGTTATGACGCCGCTCTCGCCGTCGATCCGCCGGATGCGCCCGTTGTCGTGGTCGGCGACAAAGACGTTGCCCCCGGAATCGACCGCGAGGCCCGTGGGGTTTTTCAGCTGGGCGCTTACACCGGGCCCGCCGTCCCCCGAAAAGCCGGGCGTGCCAGTCCCCGCGACCGTGGTTATCGTCCCCGTAGCAGCGTCGACCCGGCGAACGCGGTGGTCGGTGGCTATGAACAGGTTGCCGTTCGAGTCGACGGCAAGCCCCGCGGGCCCGTGTAGCTGGGCTTCGACGGCGGGCCCGCCATCGCCGGCAAATTTTCCCAGACCGTTGCCAGCGTAAGGGACGGCGCGAGGGCCTGCAACCGTAGCCGCCGGAGCACCTGGGGCCTCGACAGTAGCGAGCGCGGGTTCTGGCTCATCCGCCGAGCTGCATGAAAGCCCCACCACCACAAAGACTGCGGCGGCGACACCCGATGCTACGATAGAGTTCACTAGAGGTGGGTCCCTTCAACCGTTGTGGCCGCGTCCTTCGGACAGAGCGTACAAATATCGTTGATCCCAGTCAACAAACTTGGCATCGTTGACACGTCTGTCGATCAGGCTAGAATTCGTGGAAACGAGCCCCTGACAGCTTGAGGAGGTCCAAGTGACTGACGTAACACTGACTGAGGCGCTTCGGGTGTGCGATGCGGCGATCTCCAAGGCCCAGGACATGGGGATAGAAATCGCCGTGTCAGTCGTGGACTCGGCCACCCACCTCGTCACGACCCAAAGAATGGATGGCGCGCTTGTACTCGCCGTCGAAGGCAGTCGTGGTAAGGCGGTGGCGTCGGTGATCTTCGGACAGCCCAGCGGGGAGTTGGAGGAGCGGGCCCAGCGGCCGACGTTCCGCGCGCTCGAGATTCAGATGGGTGGGCGCGTGATCATGGGCCAGGGCGCCGTGCCAATCACTAGAGACGACGACATCATTGGGGCGTGTGGGGTCGGCGGAGGCACGCCGCAACAGGACGAGGAGTGCGCGCGGGCCGGAGTCGCGGCAATCGACTGACTCATGATGTTTGAGCCGCTCAGTTCGCTCGCGGCAGCAATGACCGGCCTCGACCCTAAAGTCGCCACCTGGGAGATAGCCGGGGTCATCGCCCAGAGGGAGTCGTATCGTCCAGAGCTCATGATGGAGAACCTGCTGCTCGTCTTCTGCAGCGCCGACGGCCACGAGGTCGGCTGGGTCCTGGCCGACACGGCCCGATCAGACGGCGAGCCGACCTCGTCGACCTTCGGCGCCCGGTGGGTAAGCTTCCACCCGTCAGCCCACCTCTGCGACGTCTCCCTGCGTCTGGAGCGCTCGGACCTACTGGGCCGGATCGCCTTAGGGGGGCTTTGCACCAAAAGTCGACTTCCGGAGCCGTGGTTCGACGGGCTATCGAGTAACTGCTCGGTTTTTGAGGGCCTTGCGGGAGCGCCAGGGCAGGCACGGGGGCACTGCCCCTACGCATGCCGCAAGGCGAGTTGCGTTCATACGTTTCGTCCGCCCCGTGGACTTATATGATTGCTCACTTTCAGCTTGCGGTTGTATCTAATTAGCGTGGGTCAAATCCCCCCAACCCCCCTTTTCAAAGGGGGGACAGAGCCGGACCCCCCGAGTGGTTCGAATGGGCTCACCACGAACGTTCTTGAAATCTCACCGTTCGTCCCGCGCATGTCGAAAGACAATTGACGGCATCGGGGCACTTTAAGTGCAAAGCTCCACAGGGGGGACCCCGCGCGTCAACGCGGACCTGAGCGCAGTCGAAACACGACCGAAGGCCGCGGACCGGACGGGATAGGCGAGGTCGAGCTCAGCCGTCCAACGAGCCGTAGACCTTGGTGTCCGGGTAGAAGTCCGACCAGGCGAACCAGAACGACAGGATGAACCTGTGGGGCTCAAGCTGCTTGCCCTTCAGGTCACCTTCGACGGCGAGCCCGGTGCCCTTGTCCCAAACGGACCCGGACTCCATGTCGGTGACCAGATTCGGCTCGCTACGCTGTTCGAACGTCAAAGTCGTCCGATCGACTGTCCTGCGGAACACAGTTATCGCGCTCGACTCCCTGTTTGCGAAAACAACGAGGGGCGTGTCCTCAAGCGTGTCGTTCACTACCTCCGTTGCCAGCATGAGCCCAGCGGGATACGCCATCTGGCTTGTCTCGCCGTCCAGCCCAACGACCAGCGACTTGGTCGGCAGTCTGACGTCAAAGTTGCTTTCCCCTAAAATACCCGCGCCCTGGCTGTTGTAGTAAGAGATGTAAGCGTCGCTGCTCGGTCCGGTGAATCCCCGGTCGAGGGCCAGCGTTTCGGGGTGCTGCTCCTTCCACGCCCCCCAACTCGTGAGCTGTGACGGGACCATCTCCAGGTCGGTCCCCGCGTAATGGCCGTCGACGGCCTTCCCGAGGAACTGACTCCAGAACGAGTCCGTCTCGAGGTCGTACATGACCAGCGCGTTCATTATCAGCGCGCCGGAGACCCCGAAGGTCAGCTCGGCGCCTGCCACCTCTCGGGCATAGACTATGCCCGTAAAGCAGAGCGGTCACCATGTGACGGCGACCGGCTTGCCGCCCACCGTGTCGTTCACCACTTCGTGAGCGCTCAGGAAGAGGATGGGATAGGCGCGGTGTTCGCCGTTGATCGACAGGCCGAGCACGGGCTCGAAGTCCGGGTAGCCAGCCGCATCGGCGCCGAGGAACGAGGGCTCGAAGATCGCGGGGATGCACCCCTTGCAGAGACGTTGGTAGATCTTGAGGCACCGGTCGTCGACTTCGAGGAGCCGCGCGCGGGTCAGCGGGTTGGGCTCGGGGAACCCTGAGCAGGCTCCACCGAACTCGGCGGCGGCCGTAGCGGTAGATTCGGGTGTGGCCACCTCGCTCGAACCTTCATCGCCAGGCCTGTCCGAAGACGCGTCGCCGATCGGAGCGGGGGGAGTGGGCGTAGTGGCCATCTCCGTGGGTTGCGTGGGCGTCGGCCCTTCCCGGTCCACCGTCGCCGCCGGCGCGGGGATCGTGCCGGGGTCCGGGTCTTCTGGCCGGCCGCCGGCGCAGGCGGTCAAGAGCAGCCCCGCGAGGGCCGCGATCACCATCGCCAGCGACGTTTTCCGTCGGTTCGCTCTCGTCTCACGCACCCCCACATCGCGGTGGCCCAAACGGACCTCCAGGTACGAGCTTACGATGCCGTTGAGGTGACTTCGATGCGGGCGTGGCAAGACCGCGTCCTAAGCCCGAATCCACCGACGGACAGGGATGGACGACGTGAGGACAGCGGAAGGGGGTGAGGGAGTTACAGGCGTGATGATCCGGGCTCGAATTTGGGTAGACGGGAGGTTGGCGGGCGGTCTGCAGGCGCTTTTGGGGGCACCGATGGCGGCCTACAGTGGCTGTGGCGAGCCAGATGGCGGGATAGGACACGGCAAGAGGCGCTCGCGGACTGGGCTGGCGCGAGTTTGCGGGGACGTTGGGTTGGCTGGTGGGTCAGTGGCGGACGGGCTCCGTCAGGCTGGGAGTGGAATGGCTCGCAGTCGGGCCAGGGCGCGGCTGAACTGCTCCTCCCAGGGCCAGCGCCGGGGAAGCTGCAGGGTCAATCGGCGTGCCGAGCGGGTGATCCGTCCGGCCAAGGCAAAGACCCGTCGTCTGAGGGTCTTGGTGGTCACGATCTGCTGACCCAGGCCGATGCGGGCTGTCCAGCGGGCCAGGTTGTGCGCCATCACCTGTACCGCCAGCCAGGCGCCGTTGGCGGCGAAACGGCCCGAGGGGAGATGGTTCAGCCCCACGCCGTACTTGAGGTCGCGTATCGCATTCTCGATCTCGGCGTGACGGCGATGATCGGCCTCCAGTTCCAGCGTCTCCCCGTCCCGGTCGGTGATGAAGCCGTGATAGCTGTAGGTGGCGAAGAGAGCCAGTTGAGAACAGGGCGCCGGCTTCACCCGCCGGACGATGAGCCGTACCGGCGCGGCGTCCGCCTCGGCCTGGAACGGGGTGTAGGTGGTCTCGGCCACATCGGCGGCGCCGTCCAGCCAGTAAGGAATCGGCGTCCAGCCATCTTCGGGTATCGCCTCGATGAGATTCCGCAGGCGGGCGCGCTGGCGGATGGCGATGGAGAAGCGGACATCCATCCGGCGGCAGACGGCGACCACGGCGTGGGTATAGAAGCCGCTGTCGGCCCGCACCGTGAGTTGGCCCCTGGCTCCGCAGTAGCGCACCCGCCCCACCGTTTCACGCAGGAAGTGGGCAGCGCCGCGGGCGGTGTTAGCCCGGCCCTCGCGCAGGCGGGCCATCAGCACGTCGCCGGTGCCGGCGGCGACGGCCAGCAGCGGGTGATAGCCCCGCGCACCGGTGTAGCCGTGGTGGCGGGCGCCCTCCTTGGCCAGTCCGTAGGTCTCGCAGATCGTCGAATCAAGGTCGATGGTGAATGGTGCGTCGCCGGGTCCGGCACCGGCCTTCCAGACCCGGGCCAGCAACTCGCGGCTCACCCGGTCCAGTTGGCGGACATGGCCCCACCTGAAGCTGCGCAGGAAGGTGCCCAGGGTGGAGGGAGCCTTAGCCGTGAAACCGAGCACGCGGGCGGTCCCGCCGGCGCGCAGCACATCGGCGTCGTCGATGCAATCTCCGCCGGCTAGGGCGGAGGCCACCAGGGTCATCATCTTGTCGCCGGTGTTCGCCCGGCCCGGCGCGCCGCCGAGGTCGAGGTGCTTCCGGAGGAGTTGGGGCAGGCCAAGGCGCAGGGCGAGGGTGGCGGGAAGGATCAGCCCGGCATTGGCCACCAGGCGGTGGTCGTCGAAGGCGATTTGGATGCGGTCGGGGTGGTTACGTGGTAGCATCTATCGGGTGCTCCTTTTCTGGGACCGGTTTTCTGTTTCAAAACCATTATCCCAGATTCAGAGGCGCACCCTTTTGTTTCTTCAGCAGGCCTCCTACACGCCGTCCTTCGGTGGATTAGGGATAAGACTGTCGCTGACGGGCCTGCGCTGAATCCGTCAACGTTCTTACGTCGAATTAGCGTGCGAACTGTTGGCCTGCCGGACGGGTGTTCATTGCTATGATATTGCTCCTCCGGCACTACGAAAGAGCCCTCATCCCTTCGGCGAACTCAGGACAGGCTCAATCTTCTCCCAGAGGCGGGAGAAGAGGTCGGACGGGCTTTGCACCAAAAGTCGACTTCCGGAGCCCTGGTTCGACGGACTATCGAGTAACTGCTCTTTTTCGGGCTTCCGACGAGTCGTGTGAGAGGGGCGAAATCCCCCTAACCCCCCTTTTTCAAAGGGGGGGACACCGTCGAGTTTCAAAGGGGGGGAGCTATCGAGTGACTGGTCAAATAGTTACTCGCTCAGATTCGGTCCGCCCTGCGGACATAATTTGCTCTCAAGTAACTGCTTGGTTTTTGAGGGCCTTGCGGGAGCGCCAGGGCAGGCTCGGAGGCACTGCCCCTACGTGTGCAGCAAAGCGAGTTGCTTTCATACGTTTCGTTCGCC
Source organism: Dehalococcoidia bacterium (assembly GCA_965248605.1). GTDB lineage: Bacteria > Chloroflexota > Dehalococcoidia > Lucifugimonadales > CAUZJF01 > CAUZJF01. The sequence continues at coordinate 1,758,506 of CBDFJV010000007.1, read as the reverse complement.
CTGCGGATGTATGGTCGCTCACTTTCAGCTTGCGGTTGTATCTAATTACCGTGGGTCAAATCCCCCCTAACCCCCCTTTTTCAAAGGGGGGGACACCGTCGAGTTTCAAAGGAGGGACAGAGCCGGACCCCCCGAGTGGTTCGAGTGGGCTCACCACGAACGTTCTTGAAATCTCACCGTTCGTCCCGCGCATGTCGAAAGACAATTGACGGCATCGGGGCACTTTAAGTGCAAAGCTGGCCGGACGGGACCATCCCATCCTTGAGGGCGCTGGTGGCAACCTGCATGGATGATTCTGGTTGGTCAAATTTTGCCTTTCCTATGCACGTCGCCACGGTGGTATGCTGTGCCGACCTAATGCCAGCAATAGCCAGCCGTAGAGACGCCCCGGCGCGGCGTCTCCGCCCAGCACCTGAGGCGCGGCAGGCGCCACAAGGAGACCCGCCATGAAAACCACAGGAGCAGTCCAGACCGCCGCCAACGGACCCCTCATCATCGACGAGCTCGACACTCCCGACCCGAGGCCGGACCAGGTCATCGTTAGGCTCTTCGCCACGGGGGTCTGCCACTCGCAGCTCCACCAGATGCACAGCCCTGACCTGCCCCGCCCTCTCGTATTGGGTCACGAGGCCACAGGCGTCGTCACCCACCTCGGCCGCGACGTGGATCACGTCAAGGAGGGCGACCACGCCATCGTGAACTGGGTCTCGCGGGTCCCGTACAAGGGCCGGCGCCCTTTTGCTCCACCTGGGACGACGTACCAAGGCGAGCCGATCAACGACGCTCTTGTCTACACGTGGGCCAAAGACGTGCTCGTCTCAGGTGAGCTCGTCATCCCGATGTCCAAGGAGGCTCCCACCGACGTCACGTCCATCGTGGGCTGCGCGGTGCTCACGGGAGCGGGCGCCGTCATGAACACGGCCAAGGTCCGGCCTGGAGACTCGGTCGCGGTCTTCGGGGTTGGTGGCGTAGGGCTGTCCGCCGTCCAGACGGCCTCGCTCCTGGAAGCGTCGCCGATCATCGCGGTCGATCTGCAAGACGACAAGCTCGACTTTGCCCGGGAGTTCGGCGCCACTCACACCATCAACGCATCGAACACCGACCCGGTCGCCCAGATTATCGAGATGACCGACGGCGGCGTCGACTACGCCTTCGACACGATAGGCGTGCGGGCTACCAACGAGCAGATCCTGCCGGTGACACGTGGCGGCGGCCCCGGCGCCGACAACCACGGCGGCATGGCCGTCCTTGTCGGTATCCCCGGCGAGGAGATGACCCTCGACCCGCGGCTATTCACCTTCCATCAGCGCAGGTTCCGGGGCAGCCTCGGCGCGACGTATCCTGAGCGAGACTTTCCTCTCTTCTTACGTTGGCACGAGGAAGGAAAATTCCCGCTCGACAAGCTCGTCACCCGGCGCTACAAGCTCGACCAGATCAACGACGCCTACGACGACCTGGCAGCCGGCAAGATTTTCGGCCGAGCGATCATCGAGTTCTAGACCGAGGGTGCCGATCCGGGGCTGTATACCCGACCCCTGTCTCGTGCTATTCGAGCCGAGCGACGAGCCGAGAATCCAACGCTTTCGCCAGGCGCTTTAGCGTTGGCAACGAGGGCTTGGCCCTCCCGCTCTCGAGTCTCGAAACGACAGATTGAGTTGTCTTCAAGCGATCGGCCAACTGCTTCTGGGTCAGCCCCCGTCGTAACCGGAGTCGTATGATGCTGCGGGCTAGCTCGTACTCAGGAGCCAACCCCTCGTACTCCTCTGCGAACTCAGGGTCTTTCATCAGTTCGCTCTTGACCCTCTTCCAGTCACTGCCCATGGCGTTCTCCCAATGCATCATTCATCCGGTGCTCTGCCGTTTCGATCGCTTGCTTAGGTATAGTTCTTGACTTCTTGGCGAATCCGTAAAGCAAGACCAATCGAGATCGACCCAGCGAGCCGAAAGGGGCAAAATCCCCCCTAACCCCCCTTTTTCAAAGGGGGGACAGAGCCGGACCCCCCGAGTGGTTCGAGTGGGCTCACCACGAACGTTCTTGAAATCTCACCGTTCGTCCCGCGCATGTCGAAAGACAATTGACGACATCGGGCACTTTAAGTGCAAAGCTCAGCCAGCCGGAGACTTGTATAGGAAGACAGACCACATCCCGTGACCAGCATAGCATATATGCGATACTCCAACCAACGGTAGATGAGCGGGCCTCACAGCTCGAAGACTCTCGATCAACTTGACACCGCCGTGAGTTACACGTAGCCTTACGCGTAACGCTGCAATTCTCTCACCGGTTCTGAGCCTGAGGGAAGCAAGGGAGTTTCTCTTGCCTAAGGCGATCATCCTCGCCGCGTTCGCGACGGCCGTACCCCTGCTGGCTGCCTGCGGCGACTCGCCACGAGCCACAGTACCAACTCCGATTACGCTTCCGGACGAGGGCACTGAGGCGCTGATAGACGACATGGTTAACAGGGGCGGTGTTTCTGCCGGTGCTGTTCTTCTCTCTCGCGGTGAAGATGTGCTGTTCAGTAAAGCCTATGGGATGGCGGACCGGAAGAATGGCATTGCCAACACCCCTCGGACGGTCTTCGCTGTCGGCGGCTTTGGGGCAGTCGCCCAACCGTTTACCGCCGCGGCCGTGCTGCAGCTACAGGAGAAGGGGCTGCTGGACGTCAATGAGCCCGTCGAGACCTACCTGCCCGATCACGCGATCGACCCCCGGATAACCATCCACCATCTCCTGACCAACACTTCGGGGGTCTCCGACCTGGATGCCGTGTCACTCAGTGATGCATTCGACAACGATGAGATCATTCAGCAAGCGGAAGAGGCCTTTCCGAAGCCGATCGGAGAGCTGATCAATCTTTTCAAAGATGAGCCCATGGAGTTCACCCCAGGCGATAGATATGGCGCCAGTGCTTGGAACTACCTGCTTCTCAGACTTCTGATAGAGGAGACTTCCGGGCAAGCCCTCGAGGACTACCTCGCGGACCATTTCTTCAAGCCGCTCGGAATGGCCGACACTCGCTTTTGCGACAGCGATGTCCGTTCGAACCGTCGCGCAATCGGGTACGAAACCCCGAAATCTGAGACTCCTGCGAACAACTGGGAGTGGCTGCCTCTGACTACGGGACCACACGGTACCGGACTGCTGTGCACGTCCGTCGAGGACCTGTATCTGTGGGCGCAAGGACTGAGGCTCGGCAAGGTAATCAACGAAGACTCGGTCGCCGCTATGTTCACCCCTTACGACGAAGTGGAGCCAGTAGGGTCTATTGGGTACGGCTGGTGGATTGGCGGCCCGAATACGTCGGCAGACGGTCGACGGCGACACGGCGTAATAACCGGCTTCGGTCCGGGTACCTCGGCCCACGTACGGTGGTATCCCGCCGAGGAAACCTTTGTCGTTATGCTGAGCAACTCCCCCCCGGCCTATGAGATCGGGCACCTTTGGGGGATTACGAATATCGTCGCTGAACTAGCATTTGAGGCCGACGGAAGGTAGATCGTCCCAACGGCCAAATGCGGGGACCCCACCCGCCCTCACGTTTGAGTCTCCAGGAGTAAGCATCGATGGTCTACAAGCTCAAACCGCTCGAATTGAGCTTCGACTTCGAAGACCGCAGCTATGGGCTCGGGGACACCGTGAACGTCGAGGTGCGCCTGGTGCCAAACGGCGACGGCGACGTGCGCGAGGCCCGGGTTGACCTAATGCTCGAGGAGCGATTCTTGAACGTGGAGTCCGTCGACCTCTCTGTTAGTGGGAGGGCAAGTCTCAATAGGAGGAATCACATAACCCGCCGGAGGTCAGAGGAGCGAAAGGAAACGTACGTCCACAGTAGCGTCGTGTTCCTCGCTGGGACGCGACTCCGCTCCGGCGTGCCGAGCGGCCATACCGCCAGGTTGAGAATCGAGACCGTGCCGCCTCGACACGCCATCGAGGCCGCTGCGCTAGTGCGTGACTCTCACCAGTCCTGGTCGTTCAAGTGGACTCTCGTCGCGACGGTGGACATTGTTCGAGGTCGCAACCCAGAGAGGCAGCGAGCAATCAAGGTCAACGTGCCGTTGACGCCGCTCACCGAGTCTGAAAGGGCTAGCCGCAGGAAAACGGCCAGCCGTCAGTGGCGCGATGGTAGGCAAAAACGACTGTAATATCGAGGTCGTGAGGGGAGACGACGGCACCGAGATTCGACGCATTTAGCGGCCCAGTGGTATTCTGTGCGATGACAGTCGCGTCGACCGACGGATGTTCGTCCGGAACGTCGAAGGCGCCCGGTAAACCTTGAGGAGGAAGTATCGATGGTCTATAAACTCAAGCCGATCGAACTAAGCTTCGACTTTGAGGACCGCAGCTACAAGCTTGGTGACTCAGTTGACGTCGAGTTGACGTTGGTTCCTAACGGCGACTTGGACGTGCGCGAAGCCCGGGTTGACTTGATCCTCGAAGAGCGGTTCATGCACAGATATGAGAACGTGGCGCCCGCGAACCTTCGGGGTGGGGTCAGAGCGATTGATCGGCGGTCCCAGATAACTCGCCGGGCGTCGGAGGTACGGAAGGAAACTTCTGTCCATAGTAGTGTCGTTTTCCTCAACGAAACGCGACTCACCTCGGGCGCGCCGAGCAAATACAACGCCACACTGCAGATTGAAACAGTCCCGCCTCAACACGCCGAAGAGGCTGCCGCCTTGCAGCGTGATGCTAGCCAGTCCTGGTCGTTCAAGTGGAGACTGGTAGCGTCGGTGGACATCGTGCGCGGTCGCAATCCTAAGAAGCAACGGGCGCTTAAAGTCACGCTACCTGTTTCCGATCCGAAGTCCACAGCGAAAACACCAACCGACCGTTATCAGTGGCGCGAAGGAAAGCAAAGACGACAGTAGTCGTCCAGGGCTCAAAGACACCCTGTACGCAGGAAGCTAAGGTAGCGCCGTGGGGTGGCTTGTGCTCTGAGGAATGTTGACCCAACGTCCACGTTTGTGGCTTTCCGCTGAACGACTCGCCGTGAGATTCTGCAGGAGGAAGCGTCGATGGTCTATAAGCTCAAACCGCTCGAACTGAGTTTCGATTTTGAGGACGGCGAATATGCACTGGGCGACACGGTACGCGTCCAGCTCACCCTTGAACCCAACGGCGACGTACACGTCCGGGAGGCCCGAATCGACCTCGTGTGCGAGCAGAAGCATAGCCGCCAAGACAAGGGGGTCATGGTAGGCATGGGGGGCATTGCGGGCGTACAGGGGGGAAACCCACACACCAGCACCGACTACGTGCCTATGGCCACTTCGGTCAGTCAGCGTACGGAGTCCTACATCCATAGCAACGTCGTGTTGCTCACGGACACTCCCCTCAGCGACGGCAGACCGAGCACCCACAGCGCGAGCCTGGAGATCCAGCCGGCCCATCCCGAGCGGCTGAAGGACGCCTGGAAGGCCGTTCGAGATTCTAACGAGTCCTGGTCGTTCAAGTGGAGACTGGTGGCGTCAGTAGACATCGTGCGCGGTCGCAACCCGAAGAAGCAGCGAGCACTCAAGCTTAAGCTACCGCCGAGGCCTCGCGGCGAGCCGGGCGCCTCCGCCGCTAAAGGGACCGCCGATCGTTACGAATGGCGCAAGGGTAAGCGAAGACGGTAGCGGGAGAAACGCATTGGTCTACAGACTTCGACCGATGGAGTTGGCTCTAGACTTCGACGACCGTCCTTACAAGCTGGGCGAGACTATCCGGCTGACCGTCGAGATGGATCCCAACGGGAGCGTCGATGTACGAGAGGCCCGCATCGATCTCGTCTGTCAGCAACGTTATTCGGAACGTTCCACCGTCACATACGAAAAGCCGATCCGCCAGGTTGGAGGGGCAGAGACGGGAATCATCTACGCAACGCAGGTCGGAACCGAAACCGTCACGAAGCAGGTAAATAAGCAGCACAACGAAACATTCGTTCACAGCAGCATCGCGCTTCTATCTAGCGCCAAGATCGACGCTCCAAGAAGACTCTCAGTAGACCTTGAAGCCGAACAGGTCCCACCGCCTCGTGCTGAGGATGCCAAGGACCTGGTCAAGGACAGAGAAAGGTCGTGGTCGTTCAAGTGGACTCTCGTCCTTACTGTCGATGTCGTACGAGGTCGAAACCCGAAGAAACAGCGGCGTGTCCGAATATCGTTCGATTAACAACGCTACAGGGTCGCGTCGAAGACGGCAGACTCTTGAGATCCGTGGGTTTGAGAGCCACCGACAACGCCCCAGCTTCTATCTGTGTCATGTCGAGGAGGTTGTTGACGAGATCACGCAGGCGATCGGACTGCTCGTCTATCATTCGAAAGTACTGGAGAACCTCGGAATTACTAATGGGACTGGAACTGCTCAACACGACAGACGTGCAGCCTTTGATCGTGGTCAGAGGCGTTCGCAGCTCATGGCTCACCATGGCGAGAAACTCATTGCGCAGCCGTTCGATCTCCTCCAAGGGCGTCATGTCCTGTATCACGGCGACGGCGGACGTTATCTCTCCTTCATCCGAGTAGATCGGCGTGGCGTTGACGAGGACCATGGTCGTCCCGCCGCCCGGGCTGTCAAGCAGTACCTCTTCGGCGCGCACCACCTCGCCATGCTTCAAGGCCCGCAGAAGCGGCCGCTCTTCCATAGAATACTCGCTCCCGTCCGTCCGCCGGTAAATCGCCACCCGCTGGAACTGCTCCATGTCGCTGCCGGGCACAGCCGAGACGCCAAAGATGCGCTCCGCTTCCTGATTGACGAACTCGATGGTCCTTGTCTCGGCATCGATCACCAGGACGCCTACCGGTGATGTCATGACAAGGGCCTCCAAGCGCTGCCTCTCGTTCTCTACCTCGTCCTTAGTCCGCTGGTCCTCCTGATACCTGAAGGCGTTGCCGATGGCGATTGCCGCCTGTGACGCGAACATAACCAGGGTCTCTTCATCTTCTACCGTAAACTCCCCGCCGCCCTTCTTCTCGGTCAGATAGAGGTTGCCGACAGGATCGCCCAGGTGACGGATCGGTGCCCCGAGGAAGCTCCTCATAGCCGGGTGGTTTTCGGGGAAACCGACCGACCGGGAGTGCTGAGAGAGATCTGCGAGTCGTAGGGGCTCCGGGATCTCGTTCAGGTATCCAAGGAGCCCTAGTAGACCGAAATCTTTGAAATGAGGGGTAGCCGAGATTGGCGTGCTACGACGACAGGGCGGGTTTCAAACCCGCCCCTACCAAGCCGTAACCTCAGAACCCTTCAATACTAGGATGTTGGACCACTAGTCCTTTGGGCAAGCTCCCCATCCGCTGGCGCTCGTCGGGGGGCATACCAGAGATAAGGAAGTCCTCAACTTGACCGGACTGATCGAACACTGCGAGTGCACCATACCGGGCGTCGGTCAACGAGCGAGCGCCATCAACGACCTCCTGAAGAACGGTCGGGAGATCGAGGCTCTCAGTAATGCGGCGGCTGACTTCGCTCAACGTGGAGAGGCGGGTCCGCAACGCCTCATTTTCACGCATTAGCTTTTCGGTCTCAAGCACAGTACCCTCCCTCTTGGTTGCCTAGTCTGCGTGGGGGCTCGGCCTCGATATGCATACCTGTGAATTTTATCATGATACTGTCCGCTGAGACACATCGAACCCTTACGGTTCTTTCCGAGGCTCACTGACATTGCCGCCGGCAAACCTTTATAGATTCTTTACGGAACGGACCTTGTTCTTTACGTCAGATTTACACGTCCGACCTATGATGGAGGCGTTGGACTCGCAATCCACAACAGAAGGGAGGTGCCAATGGTTGGACGGAGGACTGTCCAGGCAGGGTTACGGGCACCGAGTCTGGACAGAATGAGAGTCGAACGAATTGATCGCCCGGACTAAACGTCGAAGTAGGAGGAAACAATGAGAAATCATGGAACCATAGCAGAATCGACTTTCGGCAGGACGTTGCTCGCCGCTGTCGCGTCAGCGGTCTTCACGTTGGTGGTTTTGGTGTTCACGCCCGGGATTGCTAGCGCATATGCGACCCACGGTTGCGCATACGACAGCAACTCCATCAGCCCAATCTCCTATCGCTTCTTCTCGGTCAATAGCGCATACGAAACGGCCTTCTCGGACGCGGAGGCTGCCTGGGACGCTACCTCCGCGCCAGGCTACTTTAGCGAGCAGTCATCGTCCTGGGACCCAGAAATCAATGTCATCGACGGCGAATACTCGGGTTCTTGGTGGGCTCAAACAGTCTGGACGTGCGACTCCGACGACACCTACGGCGGAAACGAGGTCGAAATCAAGTTCGACACTGGTGACATGGCGAGCTTGAACGCTAACAAGAAGAAGCTGGTTGCGGAGCACGAGATCGGCCATGCCTACGGCCTAGACCACGTTTCCAGTGGCTGCCATGTGATGAAGCAGGGAACGTACAAGTTCACCTGTACTGGTTCGCTCCCGTCCAGTGACGACGTTTCGGGAGTTGACGCAATCTACTAGTGGTCCAACATCCTAGTATTGAAGGGTTCTGAGGTTACGGCTTGGTAGGGGCGGGTTTGAAACCCGCCCTGTCGTCGTAGCACGCCAATCTCGGCTACCCCTCATTTCAAAGATTTCGGTCTACTAGGAAGGAATGGAACAAAACGACCACGCTCTTCGTCTTACTAATGAAAGGCAGAAACAGTAGAAGGAGGATATAGTCATGAGGATGTCAATTGCAAAGCGTCGAGAGGTAGTGTTCCCGGTCCTGTTTGCAGCGTTAGTATCTGTCCTCGTTGCGACAACGTGGTTCGTCATGCGAGGAGAGGAAGGACCTACGCTCGTTGGCGGGGTAGATATGCCGGTGTACTCGTCCATAGAGGAGTTGTCGGTTGCTTCGGAGCTGGTGGTCCTCGGTACTGTAGCAGGTGTCGTGGCTCGCGAGGTTGATTATGGAACCGCAAACCCCGACGAACGGCACGGCGAGGGCGTGCCCTCCGTGTTCTATGAGGTTGCGGTGACTGAGACGCTACGTGGTGAGGCAGGCAGTACCATCATTGTAGGTGCGCCAGACGTGGATAAGGTACTCATGTCCGAAGCAACAGCCTTACGAAGCGGCCAGGAGGTTCTCCTGTTCCTCCTAGAGCAGACCCCCGAGGATGCGCCGGGCATCACGGCCTATGACCATTTCTACGTGACCGTGAGCCTAGACAATGGTGTCTTCGATCGTCTGGGTGCCAATTCGGTTGCGCCGCGCATGCCCGAGACATTCGAGGTGGCAAATTTTGGTCTGGACGAAGTTAGGCTGAAGGTTCAGCGCTAAGCCCGAATCCACCGACGGACAGGGATGGACGACGTGAGGACAGCGGAAGGGGGTGAGGGAGTTACAGGCGTGATGATCCGGGCTCGAATTTGGGTAGACGGGAGGTTGGCGGGCGGTCTGCAGGCGCTTTTGGGGGCACCGATGGCGGCCTACAGTGGCTGTGGCGAGCCAGATGGCGGGATAGGACACGGCAAGAGGCGCTCGCGGACTGGGCTGGCGCGAGTTTGCGGGGACGTTGGGTTGGCTGGTGGGTCAGTGGCGGACGGGCTCCGTCAGGCTGGGAGTGGAATGGCTCGCAGTCGGGCCAGGGCGCGGCTGAACTGCTCCTCCCAGGGCCAGCGCCGGGGAAGCTGCAGGGTCAATCGGCGTGCCGAGCGGGTGATCCGTCCGGCCAAGGCAAAGACCCGTCGTCTGAGGGTCTTGGTGGTCACGATCTGCTGACCCAGGCCGATGCGGGCTGTCCAGCGGGCCAGGTTGTGCGCCATCACCTGTACCGCCAGCCAGGCGCCGTTGGCGGCGAAACGGCCCGAGGGGAGATGGTTCAGCCCCACGCCGTACTTGAGGTCGCGTATCGCATTCTCGATCTCGGCGTGACGGCGATGATCGGCCTCCAGTTCCAGCGTCTCCCCGTCCCGGTCGGTGATGAAGCCGTGATAGCTGTAGGTGGCGAAGAGAGCCAGTTGAGAACAGGGCGCCGGCTTCACCCGCCGGACGATGAGCCGTACCGGCGCGGCGTCCGCCTCGGCCTGGAACGGGGTGTAGGTGGTCTCGGCCACATCGGCGGCGCCGTCCAGCCAGTAAGGAATCGGCGTCCAGCCATCTTCGGGTATCGCCTCGATGAGATTCCGCAGGCGGGCGCGCTGGCGGATGGCGATGGAGAAGCGGACATCCATCCGGCGGCAGACGGCGACCACGGCGTGGGTATAGAAGCCGCTGTCGGCCCGCACCGTGAGTTGGCCCCTGGCTCCGCAGTAGCGCACCCGCCCCACCGTTTCACGCAGGAAGTGGGCAGCGCCGCGGGCGGTGTTAGCCCGGCCCTCGCGCAGGCGGGCCATCAGCACGTCGCCGGTGCCGGCGGCGACGGCCAGCAGCGGGTGATAGCCCCGCGCACCGGTGTAGCCGTGGTGGCGGGCGCCCTCCTTGGCCAGTCCGTAGGTCTCGCAGATCGTCGAATCAAGGTCGATGGTGAATGGTGCGTCGCCGGGTCCGGCACCGGCCTTCCAGACCCGGGCCAGCAACTCGCGGCTCACCCGGTCCAGTTGGCGGACATGGCCCCACCTGAAGCTGCGCAGGAAGGTGCCCAGGGTGGAGGGAGCCTTAGCCGTGAAACCGAGCACGCGGGCGGTCCCGCCGGCGCGCAGCACATCGGCGTCGTCGATGCAATCTCCGCCGGCTAGGGCGGAGGCCACCAGGGTCATCATCTTGTCGCCGGTGTTCGCCCGGCCCGGCGCGCCGCCGAGGTCGAGGTGCTTCCGGAGGAGTTGGGGCAGGCCAAGGCGCAGGGCGAGGGTGGCGGGAAGGATCAGCCCGGCATTGGCCACCAGGCGGTGGTCGTCGAAGGCGATTTGGATGCGGTCGGGGTGGTTACGTGGTAGCATCTATCGGGTGCTCCTTTTCTGGGACCGGTTTTCTGTTTCAAAACCATTATCCCAGATTCAGAGGCGCACCCTTTTGTTTCTTCAGCAGGCCTCCTACACGCCGTCCTTCGGTGGATTAGGGGTAAGCTCGACTAGCTCAGTGAGCTCACCCAGCTCGGGAGGAATAGGACCGGTGACTTCATTGTTGTGGAGGTTTAAGACCGTCAGGTCGGTGAGGTTGCCCAGCTCCGGCGGGATCGGGCCGGTCAGCTCGTTGTCGCTGAGGTAGATGCGCGTCAGGTCGGTCAGGTTGCCCAGCTCTGCAGGGATCGGGCCGGCGAGCTGATTGTCGCTGAGGTGGAGCGTGGTCAAGTTGCCGAGGTTGCCCAGCCCATCAGGGATCGGGCCGGTCAGCTCGTTGTTGTAGAGGTAGAGCTCCGTCAGACCGGTGAGGTTGCCCAGCTCCGGCGGGATCGGGCCGGTGAGCTCGTTGTTGTAGAGGTAGATGCGCGTAAGGTCGGTGAGGTTGCCCAGCTCCGGCGGGATGTAGAGGTAGATGCGCGTAAGGTCGGTGAGGTTGCCCAGCTCCGGCGGGATCGGGCCGGCGAGCTCGTTGTCGCTGAGGTGGAGCGTGGTCAAGTTGCCGAGGTTGCCCAGCTCCGGCGGGATCGGGCCGGCGAGCCGATTGTTGTTGAGGTAGAAATGCGTAAGGTCGGTGAGGTTGCCCAGCTCCGGCGGGATCGGGCCAGTGAGATCGTTGTCGTTGAGGTAGAGCCTTGTCAAGTCGGATAGGTTGCCGAGCTCCGCGGGGATCGGACCGGTGAGATCGTTGCCTTGAAGTTGGAGGTTCGTCAGAGACGCCAGGTCCCCAAGCTCGGCGGGAATGAGGCCGGCGAGTTCATTGTCGCTGAGGTAGATGCGCGTCAGGTCGGTCAGGTTGCCCAGCTCAGGAGGGATCGGGCCGGCGAGCTGGTTGTTGAAGACGTGGAGGATGGTCAAGTTGCCGAGGTTGCCCAGCTCCGGCGGGATCGGGCCGGTCAGCTCGTTGTTGTAGAGGTAGAGCTGCGTCAGGTCGGTCAGGGTTGCCCAGCTCAGCCGGGATCGGGCCGGTGAGCTCGTTGTTGTAGAGGTAGATGCGCGTAAGGTCGGTGAGGTTGCCCAGCTCCGGCGGGATCGGGCCGGTCAGCTCGTTGTTGTAGAGGTAGAGGATGGTCAGACCGGTGAGGTTGCCCAGCTCCGGCGGGATCGGGCCGGCGAGCCGATTGTTGTTGAGGTAGAAATGCGTAAGGTCGGTGAGGTTGCCCAGCTCCGGCGGGATCGGGCCGGTGAGATCGTTGTCGTTGAGGTAGAGCCTTGTCAAGTCGGATAGGTTGCCGAGCTCCGCGGGGATCGGACCGGTGAGATCGTTGCCTTGAAGTTGGAGGTTCGTCAGAGACGCCAGGTCCCCAAGCTCGGCGGGAATGAGGCCGGCGAGTTCATTGTCGCTGAGGTAGATGCGCGTCAGGTCGGTCAGGTTGCCCAGCTCAGGAGGGATCGGGCCGGCGAGCTGGTTGTTGAAGACGTGGAGGATGGTCAAGTTGCCGAGGTTGCCCAGCTCCGGCGGGATCGGGCCGGTCAGCTCGTTGTTGTAGAGGTAGAGCTGCGTCAGGTCGGTCAGGTTGCCCAGCTCAGCCGGGATCGGGCCGGTCAGCTCGTTGTTGTAGAGGTAGAGGATGGTCAGACCGGTGAGGTTGCCCAGCTCCGGCGGGATCTCACCTCTGAGTCCCTTCCCAGTCGCAGTGAGGCGCGCGACCCTACCGTTCGACACGGAGATGCCTTCCCAGTCGGCGATGAGCGTGTTGACGCTCCAGTCCAGCACGTTGTCTGGATCAAGACTTGTTTTGGCATCAAGCAGCGTTTCGCAATCGGCGGTCAGCAGGGTTTCCTGGCCGGGCACAGCAATATCGTTGTCGCAGCCGTGGCTGCTAGCGGAAACGGGAAGATCGGATGTGGCAACAGCCGCAAACAGGCAGACCATAAAGGCAGCGGCAATACCCAACTTGATTAGGATGTAGCGAGCTCGCTGACTCGCGATGGGAGCGCGATTGACTAACATCTGCCGAGGCCTGGGGGTGATAGCCGTTGTTTCAAGTTACATTTACCCAACGATCCTTCTTGGCGACTTTGTGGAGAGCCATACTCCAATCGCAAACATCCTCACCCATTCTTCCCAGTACAAAGGCAGTGAAGTGCGAACTTCGACCGGAGGGTGCACCACAGGACTGCTTCCGATGCGCCAACCAGCACAATTGCCCAAGATAGATGTTAACGGCATTTTAGCTAATATTAGCCATCCGTTTACAACAATTCAATACAGTCGGAATGCCGAAGGCCGAACGCCCCCTGGCGGCGGCTATCGAGTTCCGCAACACTGGCATGCGAGAAGCCCTAGAGGAAGCCGAACGCAATCGGTATTCAGCATTGGACGAACGTGAAGAGGAAGAGCAGACCGAGAGGGAGGAGTACAGGACAAACGAGCTTTACTGGGCGCGTTTGACCCTTGCCCACGGCGGCGATCCCCAGGCCCAATGCGACATTGGCCTATGCTTCGCCAAAGGGGAACACGGCTTCTCGCAGGACGACGAAGAGGCTGTGGCCTGGTTCCTTCGGGCTGCCGAGCAAGGAAATCCCCAGGCGCTCTACCAATTGGGCAACATGGCTGTCAGGGCTGCGGAGGGTTCGTTCCAGACGCAGGACTGGCCGACGAATACTTCCGGCGGGCCGCCGCTGCCATGAAAAGCAAGGGGGCATAGCTCAGGTCCCAGGGAGACTAACCCCTTGCACACAGCCCCGGGAACTCGCAACAGAAGTCCGGAGCCTAGGCGACGAGCTACGGTAACACCTGAGTACGTGGTCGCCGCGGACGGCTAGTCGAACTCCAGCCTATCCTTGTGTCTGCACGATGGCGAATAAGAAACGACCTCTCTGAACAACGACGACAAGGCCGGGGCGCTGGGGAATTCAATCGAAGGCAATCCTGAATCTAAGCGTAAAGGTTCTTGATTTTGTCCAGTTTGGTGGGCCTAAGTTGACGGTAGACAGAACCATCTTCGAGTTGCTTCTTGCCCTCTGAATCGTATCCCGATGGGAAGAATGCCACAATCAGTTCAAACAGGTCAGGTTGACAAGGACATGGTCGACTCTAGCTTGACGGTAGGCAGCGCCGGTTTCGAATCGGCGTTCAAATTGTGGGGGTACGCAGTCGAAGAAACGCCTGCGATCACCTGGAGCGAAATTGCTAATGCCGCCGGGAGTCCCCGTAGATGGGCCGCCCTACACGTCCTGACCACATCGATACCATCACCATACCCAGAATAGCTATGGCAACCGCACCTATGCTCATCGCGGCCTCGGAATTAGTGATGATGCCGCTGATGCATGTTGACCGTTCGCCACCCGTTATGGGTCCAACGCTAATGGTCCCTTGTTCTCCAACATTGGGGAGTGACTCCCACGTGGAGTGTCTGTCGGGGCCTTGAGTCAGCACCCAACAGCGAACCTCCGGGTCCTGGCTCTGCATCCACAACAGGGAAAAGAAGCCGAATCCCACAATCGCAGCGATCAACAGCCCTGCAACAGTGGCAGGTGCCACAGTCGCCAACGGGCGCCTCGCGACAGTCAGACTTCTGACAGCGGCGAACCAAATAACGAATGTCGCAGGCAGAAAAATGAAAGCGATCGATGAGAAGGTTGAGAAGCTTCCGACTAACGACAGTAGACCCACACCCAGAAGCAATCCACCGCGTACACCAGGTTCTCGCACCCTAGAGGCAACGAGCGCCAGCACATACGGCGAGAGGAGGAGTAGACCCCACGCTACATATCCCACACGTTGAGCGGCGACATGGGGTTCCTGTGACAAGAACCAGTAGAAGGCCAGCGTGATAGCGGGAATGAGGCCGGCAGCGCTACCAATCACCGCCGCTCGAGTCCCGCGCTTCTGATTCTTCAATTCACTCATCTACAAGCCAGTCGGTCCGTCACTTTGACCTGTCCCCAATAGTCGTACCACAGGTTATGAGGCATTGATAGCCCTTGGGCAGAAGAAGCGGCCAGTACAAGCACCGCTAACCCAAGGATGCTGGGGATCAGGGATGACATGATCCTACTTCCACGATGCGCTAGGCGCACGGTCTCCATTCGACATCCAAGGGCCAGGGTTTGAACTGAATGGTTCGGCCGCTTTCTGCCGTGAATACTGCCAGGTCGTCGTCGACCAGCTCCATGATGCCCTCACTATCGCCAGGAGCCCAATCCAGCGGCGGATTGCCGCTACCGTCGCTCAGCATGGGATCGGCCATCCAGAGTCGCCCATCAAAGTGAGCGTCGCGGATACCGCAGTGGACGTACAACGTGTATGGGTAGCCTGTCCCAATTTCTACACCTGGTCCCTCTGGCGGTCCCTCAAGGTGGTCCTGCCCTGGCGTAGGCATTGGCGCGGGTGTCGGTGTTGCAGTGGGGGACGGGCTATCCGAAGTTGTGGGTATCTGCACTTGCAGCTCGTGGGTCTCCGTTACAAGCACCTCATCAGGTGGCCCCAAATCAGTCTGGCCCAACGTCAAGACACCACGCACTACGTAGGTACCAGGAGGAACGGGCTCTCCTCGGTTGTCCACCTGCTCCCACTCGCCAACCAATTCCAGCTTCTCTCCAGGTTCTAGGGTCTTGCCATCCCGTACGCTATTGGTGATCTTGCCGCACATCCAGAACCAGACCCCTTCACCTCCAGGCGTCGTCACAACAAAATCATACGGGGGCCTCCCGCCGAGAACAAAGGCCACCGGTTCATCGGTGGCGTTCTGTATAGTCAGTTTCATCCGCACTGTCTCTCCGTAGGTGACCCGAGATACTGCCTCCAGAGAGTAATCGAAGGCTCGAAGGGAAGCTTCCTCGAAAGATTTCCCGACCTCATGAGGCCATTGGCTAACGCCCTCGCATCCATCTTCGATCACAATGGCCTCGCGGGGGATATCGAGTGCCGTCAAGACTGCCTCCAATTCACCACGAGTCCCGCGTCGTGGATAAAGGCCGATGTCGATGCGGTTCGCCGTTTCGTTCAGGTCAGTCCAGGCAATACCTCTGATACCCCAGATCACGTCACCTAACCTCTCATACCACATGGCCAGCTCGCCTATGCTGTATTCCGCCTCAACCAGCGTCTGGGGCGGAGTCGTGGTGCTCCTGGCAGTCGGAACTGCCACAGCGGTCGACCTGGTCACGCTCCACACGACTTCCGTGCCGTCCATAACACGCTTGCTGATCTTTGCCGGGCCAGAGGGGGCCGTCAAGCTGTTGACACACCGAAGAAGCCATTCCAGCTTGAAATGGAACCCCGCGCCCTTCCATCGCTCCAGCCGGAAGTTCATTTCTGCCCGGGCCTCTGGCCAACCGGCGCAAATCTTAGCAAGTGCTAGGTCTCCCTTGGAGAGCTTCGTGCCGCCGCTGTTGACGCGGTTGAAGATGTCCACCACCAAATCAACAGTTTTCTCTTCTCCTGTGACGTCCTCCACGTGCAGGTCCACATCTCTAATCGTGTGGATCCTATTCAGCCGGTCTATGTACGTGGCGACGTTGTGCGCGAGAACCGGGTTTTCCTGAATCTGGCCAATGAACCCCCCGATACCCCGATCCATCAATTCCGTGACGCTGATCCAACCCTGTTCCTGACTCATCCGAACGGGAGCGTAGAACTGGAAGTTTTCCGTTTCCATGTTGAAATGCAGGCCAGTGAAGGTGTCTATGGTTCCCTCGAAGAATGGGGGACCCTTGCCCCGGATAATGCCGTAGAGGGTTGTTATGCGCTGCTGACCATCCAGCAGGAGTTTAACGTATCCCGGCTGGAGCGGAGAGTCGCCGCGAGAGTTGACATTCTCCGTCCTGGTTACCCATGTAAGCAGGCTGCCGACCGGGTGCCTACGATAGAGCGACTCCATCAACTCCCTAACCTGGTCCCTGTTCCAGACGTACCCTCGTTGAAAGACAGGAAGGGCAATGGCCCCGTCATCGATCTGGTCCAAGATGGTGCTAATCTTCACGTCAACTCCTTAGCAGCTTTCCTACCGTGCTGAGACAATTGAATCACTATCTTTCACTTTTCTGGCCAATTGGCTGACAGCCCCAGCGCTCTTCCAACGCTCTCTCCTTGCTGAATCACGCCGTCAGACTGACCTTTGACCAGGCGGTCAAGTCGCCACGGCATAGTAACCGCATGTCCATGAGACACGTTCCCTTTAATCCTCAGAGGCCAGCTAAGCATCGCTGTGGAGTGGCTTGCCTCGCCAAACTACTGGCTCGCCTGTCTCAGCGTCAACGACACCTTGTAGCTTGGGCGGGTTGGCTGGATCGGCATAGGCCATATCCATTTGAGCCTGAGTGAGACCCCTAGCCGGACCAAGTATGTTCCTCCCATCTCTATACACAAGGCCAAAGTCAGCCCCGGATACGTTTGCCCTGGATAGGTCCGCACCGGATAAGCTCGCCATTTGAAGGTGCGCTCCAGACAGGTTCGTGCCATGCGTGAGTAGCGCGCCATCAAGAACCGTCGATACTAAGATCGCACGGGACAGGTCTGCTTGCCAAAGGGTAGCGTCTTGAGTGCCGTTTTGGCTTGTTCGGTGGCGATCTGAGTCTGCCTCTCTGACACCCTGCTTCGCCAAATAGCGAGCAATACAGCGACAAGACCACCGATGATGAGGAAGGCGTTGCGAATCGTTGTGCCTCGAGATTCTTGGGATTCAGAGCGCAGCCACTCCCAGCCCACGTACAACAAGATGAACCCAACAACGGATACGGCAATTGCTGAAAGCACCCACCAGAAGCCTTCTGAACGGGACTTAAACCACCTCATTTGGCATCTGCGTTAGTTGCAACCAGTATCGCCGCAATCCTTCTCGCTGTATCCGTGAAGTGCTGTACCTCTTCGGGCAGGAGTGCGCGGTCGACGATCTTGCGCTCACGATACGACAGCCACTTTTTGAGGACCTGGTAGCCGCCGAGCTTGTAGCTCCAAACGGCGGCGGGCACGTTGCGCCAGTAGGCATGGTCGTTCAGGTATATGTCGAAGGTGGTCTCGCCTAGTATTCCTATGAGGTCGCCCAACGAGGCTGATTCAGTCGCCGTGAAGGGGCGCTCCTCGACTCTGCCTTGACCCGGCATTACGGCGTCACCCGTCCCAAAGTGCCCCCAGCCCGCCGTCACCGAAAAGTCTTCGCCAGACATATTGTGGCCACCGGCGGTGGCGGGAACTGCGATGGCTGCGACCTCAGGACGGAGAGCTCCCTTGGTGACTCCAGGGACAGGTGTATCTGAATCGAGGAGTTGCGCCAACTCTCGGCCCCGCTCGGCGGAAGCCGCAAGCTCTACCGCGGCACCTGGGGACTCGCCTTCAGGCCAGCCGGGGAGTGGGATGCGCGGCCCTTCAGCTCGTAGCGCTCCCGCGTTGGCCTCCTGGTATGCCGGTGTGTGCAGAATCGCCAGGACGTGATAGAAGAGATCTGTCTCGCTCTTTCCCAGCACATCGAGGTAGGTTTGTGCTGCGATTGAGAGGTTGGGTCGGCTCTTTAGCTCTCCCTCATTGATTCCCAATCCTTCCTCACGAAGGAGAGCTGGGATACAGTACACTCCGCTGTTCATTTGATTTAGGTCGCCGATGTCCGAAATCAAATATGGCGGCGATAGGTGTGGCCGCGCTTTGTTTTGTAGAACCAGCCAAAGGTTTCCATCGAACACATGCGCCTTGTAATCGGCTCGCTTCTCGTCAAGCAGCTTCGTTTCCGCTTCCCAGTAAAGCCACCGCGTATCGAACGGCCGGTAGGCGTAGCGGACGAATCCCGCTTCGTCCGGGCCGCCGCGCTTGAGCAGTGCGCCGCGCACAGCAACAGCATCGAATCGCGCCGTAGAGTCCATGACGGATGGATGACGTCGTGTGACCTCTTCGTGGCCAAGGTCAGCGTTGAGATATTCAGAGACCCGTGCCTTTAGACGGTCGGGGTCGACATCGACCAAGAAGCTGTCACGGCTGGTCTTTACCCCAGGAAACGAGACCGGGAATAGGTCCGGCAGGGAGGGCCAGTCGTGCCAGCCATCACTTACCGCGGTCTGTGCGAAAGGCAGGCCTAGGGGCAGGATGGGTGACACGGCACCGTACAGAACTCCCGGCTCGGCCTCCGCTGTCGCGATCAGTTGCTCGCGTTTCGTTTGACCCCAAAGGTGGCGAACGCCGACCGTCTCAGTCGGCGCGTGGTCAGTCTTGCGTACCAGCGTCGTGATTGCGGTGCCAACCTGGATTCCGACAGGGTCGCCTGGCGTGGAGAAGATGCTCGGATCTGGTGTGCCGTCTGGAGTGGTCTTGCCCGTCCTGTACTTGTCGCCATTGAGAGAATCAACCCTGATTACGTCGAATGCCTCTAGGTACCGCTCCCTCATGCCAGTGAATGACAGACCGTCCAGCCATGAGTAGTTTGAGATGAAGCAGACAACGCCTTGGCCGGTCTTCTCGGCGATGCGACGTTCGGCCATGCGGAAGAACCGGACATAGAGGTCGTTGAGCCCCTGTCCTTCGGGCTTCCGCACCTGTTTGGTCTTGCGATAGGCTTCTGATAGCCCTCGCTCCTCATCCACCGCCATGCCCGCGAAGCCGTTGTAAGGAGGATTGCCGAGGATTACGAGAACCGGCGTCTCCTGCTTCACCCTCTCAGCACGGTCACGCTCTTCCTCCAGCTCAGGAAACGGAAGCGGCTTCTGTACAGTCGGCTCCCAACCAGTCAGGGCGTTGGTAAGGAAGACACCCGCTCGCTCAGTCCCGTCCTCCGACAGGGATGCGTCCAAGGCCTGCATGGTGATTCCGACCTGCAAATGAGCTACCACAAAGGGAGCGGGCATAATCTCGAAACCGAACACCCGCTCCATGGCGGCCTTCTTCACCCGCGAGCCAGTGAGGGCGCCCAGACCGCGGCTTTCAAGGTTCAAAGCGATTCGACGCAGGACTTCGGCCAGGTACGCCCCGGTGCCGCAGCAGGGGTCGAGCACGTAGACGTTGTCGGCGGCCAGCCCGTCGGCTATGCCCAGGTCATCTTTGAGTGCCTTGTCGACGCGAGCAACCATGTACCGCACTACCTCGGTGGGCGTGTACCAAACACCTAGTTGCTTACGGAGGTCTGGGTCGAAGGCCTCAAGGAACGGCTCATAGAAGTAAGGTACCGCTTGACCTTCACTGAAGCGGTCGAAGAAGGCCACTCGGTCCACTCGGTCCACTCGGTCGAGGGCTGCCGAGGTCCAGTCCAGCACTTCCACCAAGCCCAGGGGCTGTAAGCGTCCGGGGTCGGAGAGCTGCTGAAACAGTGCTCGCAGCACGGGCGCCCGCAGGTGCCAGACGGCGATACGCCAATCGAAGCGACCCGTGGGTGGTGGCGTCTGGCGCGCCCACAGCACCCAAGCGGCGAAGACACCGTAGAAAAGAGTCTGCACCAGTGTAGAGCGGAAGAAGGCAGCGCCACGCTGGCCCTCAAATCGGACGCCCAACGCCTCCTCGATTGCCGAGCGCACGATGTTGAGGGAGGGTGCATCGCCAGCTGCCTCCACTCTCCCCAGACCGTCCCTCGCATAAGATGCGAGCAGCTGGGCCAAGTCCTTGGGCTCAACAAGCGTTGCCCTATGCGAAAGTGCCCGGGAGAGGTACTCACCCAAGGCAGCGCCGACATTGTTCGCGAAGGCACGAGGCGTCTGCAATCGGGACTCGAAATCAGTCACGGACTCTGCTATTCGGAAGGTCTCCAACTTTGTGGGCTGGCCAGCAGAATCTTCGCCAAGGAGCACGAAGTCCCGTGTGTTTGTGACCAGAACGAGCCGGTACTTGCTCCAGTACTTGCTGACCTGATCGCTTCCCACCGTCAGCCAGGCATCATCATCGGCAGACTTGACCTCCAGCACCCCGCACTCGGGGACTTGGCCTTGGCGGGGCTTGCCCTTCTGGACCTGCTTCGCTGCATATAAACCGATGTCTGGGTGTCCCGCACCTTGCTGAGCCAACTCACTGATACAGAATACCTTGGGTTTGAGTGTGCTCCCAACTGCGTTCAGGAGGTTGGTCAGGGGAGGGTAATAGGAACGCTCCCCCGTCCCGCCTCCAGACGCGCGAATCTTGCGGAGGTCAGTGAGGTAGTCCTCCACAGCGCTAACAAGCTTCGTTGTGCTCATTCATCCGCCCACGGGTTGATGACGCCTATCCCGCTCCCCTCGAAGCCGTCCATGTCTCTCGTCGCTACTGACGCTCCCCGGCTTCGGGCTATCGCCGCTATCTGGCAGTCGGCATGATTGATGGGACGCCCTGCGGCCCGGCGGGCGGCGGCTATCACGGCGTAGGCTTGGGCCGCGGCGCTATCGAAAGGAAGGACGCGCCCAGCAAAGTCCTCCCTGAGCATTCCCTCCACCTCGTTGAGCAGTCTGTCTCGCCGTGCTCCTGTCGGCAGTATCTCGACGCCGTACCGCAATTCGGCTTCACTGACAGTGGAGAGGTACAAGTTAAGAGCCGCATGCCCAGTAACCCAGTCGACAACGTTGGCGTCGGGACTAGGGCGCATCAGTTCGGAGACGACGTTGGTGTCAAGGATAATCATCGTAGTTGCCTCAGTCGAACCGGGGTGGTTTGCGCATGGGTGAACGGGGGGGGATCTCCAGTTCGACCCCGCCGAGGGGCGCGAATCTGGCCCGAATGGCGCTCGCCAAGTTCTCCTGTTCTGGTTGCTGGTGATTGAGCGCCATTCTCAGAATGTCGCGGGCTTCCTCCTCCATTGAGCGGCCGTTCTCAGCTGCCCGGATTCGCAGCCGGTGTTTCAGTCCATCTTCGAGATTGCGCACGGTGATGCTGGCCATGAAAGCGCCTCCATCTACAATGTCACATCATTATAACATGATTGCGTTGCTATCACTAGATGCGCATGGCAGCCGGGCCACCGTCAAACCAGTCTCCGCAAGTAGCCAGCGATTCAACGTGTCCCGCGTGCGTCAGGACAGCCTTGCCGTCTTCATTCGCGGGGCCACTGTCTGGGGTCTATGCCCAGCCACTCCTAGGCTGCATTGAGCAGACCCAGCACCCATTCGCCACCTACCACAAAACCACCTTCTACACAAGGGCTTGTAAGGCATTACATACGCCGATTTTCCCGTTCACAATGAGTATTGGCCCATTGCGAACGGGAGCAGTCGATTGATTGTCACGAAGCCAAGAAGGCGCACGTTAAACGGCGCGGCACAGCCCGAAACGGATCTCGAGAGAGCGATCCGGGACTACGTGCGCGCCTACGTGTGGCGGCATGGACGGAGGAAGACAGCCGAGGACCTCGGCGTGTCCCGCCACACCCTCTGGCGCTTCCTCGAACGGGGCCACATGGGGCAAGCCGTGCCCTCCGCCGTCCTGAGCTCCGTCGGCGGGAACGTCCGAGCGATTGAAAACGCCAGGCAACAGCTGCTCATCGACCTGATGGGTCTGAGACCGGACCCCGCTCTACCTCCCCTGCGCGCGGGTCTTGAGGAGGCCCTCCTGCTACTCTGCGCAGCGCCGTTGACCACCGTGGACGAGCTGTCGCGGTTGGGCCGGGTTCCCGCCTCCACGCTGCGAGAGCGTCTGGAGAAGCTCGTCAAGCGTGGCCTTGTGGACTCCGTGCCGCACCACCTGAGCATACTTGGGACTCGCCCGCAACGGCGGTACTTCCCGACGGAGAAGGGGATCATCGCCGGGGGCGCAGCCACCAAGGGCCAGGCGCACATGCTTCACGCCTACCCGGTGTCGAAGCAGTGGTTCCGGCTGCTGGCCGAGCGGTTGGACGCCGTGGCTGTGCTCTACCGCATCGCCGCCATAGTCGCCGACTCTGATCCGCACAACGATCCTATGCGCGTGGACCACTACCGCCGAGGTCCCTACGACATGCTGTTCACCCTGTCCGGGGGTCGTTCCGTTGGCCTTCTGCGCCAGGGGCCGATGCTCTCTACTGCCAATCTCCGCTACCGTCTTAGAAGTATCGAGCGGCTGGACAGCAGCGAGACGCCCTTCGTCACCCTCGTACTGACCCACGCAGACCAGGCCACCCGCCGGGCCATCCGCTCATTGGGCGACCCGTCGGAGCACCACAGGACCTTCGCGGCGACGGAGGGGGAGCTTCTGGCCGGAGACCACAATGGAGTCGTCTGGCAGCAGTGCGGGAGCGGCCTGGGCGACGACCCCCCTGTGCTGGTCTCCCCGGACGCCAGCCTAACCGGAATCCTGGCATGGGCGGAGCGCCTGCTGGACTCGTCCTACTCCTTCCTCCGCGACAACCCGAAACCGAATCCCGGCAACCTGTATCCCTCCGGCGTGCAGGCCTCCATGCCCGAACCGTCCCAGCAGCTTGCGTCGGCCCTCTTAGTGCAGCTGACTCGCGCCGACAAAGACGCCCTGGATCTGCTGGCCGCCTGGCCACTGTGCACCCGTGAGCAGCTTGCGGGACTGATGAGGGGCGTCACCCTGCGCCGGGTTAATCAGGTGCTCCGTTCCTTGAGCCAGCGCGGCCTTGTGCGGGCGGACGGCCCACTGCACGTTCTCACAGACGAGGGGTTGGCCTACCTGGCCCGCAGGGACCGGGTTGCCGTTGGGCTCACCCTCGACCGCTGGAGCGCCGAACCCTCGTACTCGAACCCCGACATCTACGCGGGGACCGCGGTGCGCGCCCTCGCCTCTCAGATGCGTCACCACGCCGGCGTCGTCGACTTCGCCGCTGCCCTGTCAACCGAGGTCGCCCGCTCTCCACACTACGACCTGTTCGACCTGCTGCCCACGTCCCGATCCAGCATCGGCTACCGCTACGACTGGATCACCTACGTGATACTCCCTGACGCCTCCTTTATCTTGGAGTACCGGGGCCGGTGGCATCCGTACCTGCTGGAGTTCGAGCGGCGAGCCACGACGCCGAAACGCGTCGCCGCCCGCCTGAAGTCCTATCGACGCTACTTCGACAGCGGCTGGGCTGAGCGAGACCACGGCGGATTCCTGCCCCGGGTGCTCTTCGTCTTCGAGACTCCCGGCAACGAGGACGCCTTTCTGGGCGCCGCTGACAGACTGGATGGGCCGCCCATCATCACCTCCAATGTCGAGACCCTTGTTGAGTGCGGTGTCCTGGGGTATTCGTGGCGAGAGTCTCCGCCTGCATCGTCGTCAGAGGGACTGAACCTGACTGGCCGCATCCAGTTGAAGTCGTTGTACCCAGTTGCATAAGTACAACTCCGCCGTTCCGACCACTTCCTGTAGGGGCTGTCCCAGCATGGCTGCTGGGACCATTTTGGAGGAGTTCCCTACCCTTCAGGCCCCTTACGCCCTCACATGTTCCAATTGTTGCAGAATTGACACGTCAGGGGAGGTCCCGCACACCTCGCATTCCCTTCGCCTCTCAGCTACAACCACCACGACCAGGGCCTCGACGGACCAGTGCTCTGGGGCGTCGGAAGCATGTTCCACCACCGCCCCAGACCCGTTCCCAGAGTTTCCTATAGGGGGCAAAAGGGCATTCTCTGCACCTACCGTGTCAGCCCCCAACAGGCCGAAACGAGACAATTGTTGCAGCACCCGGAACCCGCAGATCCCGGCGGCGGCTCCTCCCTGTGTCGGTTGAAGATCGGTTGCCCGGTGGTATATAGTAAGACGCAGTGCTATATACCCAAACATTGAGAGAAACCATGCCCCCAAAGTCGAGAAACACCGACACCATCACCTTCTCCCTCCCACCGGAGATGGCCCAAAATCTGAGGCAGGTGGTCAAGGAGGAGGACCGTACCGTGAGCGAGTTGCTCCGAGAGGCCATCCGCCTCTACATGGAGGAGAGGGAGTGGCGTAGACGGGAGCGACTGGAAAGACTGCGAACCCGACAGACGGGACATGACCAGACAGAAGGAGGAGAGGCTGATGAATGACCGACTTGATCTGATACCGGCGGCCCTCTACGCCAGGGTCTCCAGCGACCGCCAGGACGTGGACCTGTCGGTGGCGGCCCAGCTGCGAGCGCTCAGGAACTATGCCGAGAGGAACGGCTACCTGGTCGCGCGTGAATACGTGGACGAGGCCGAGAGCGGACGCACCGCCAACCGGCCCCAGTTCCGAAGGATGCTGGATGAGGCCGCCAAGCCGGAGGCTCCCTTTAAGGAGATTCTCGTTTGGAAGTTCTCAAGGTTCACCAGGAAGCGAGAGCACGCCGTGGCCTTCAAGGCCATGCTCCGGCGCAAGGGCATCAGGGTGGTATCCATCACCGAGCACGCCGACGACTCCCCCACCGGCAAGCTCATGGAGGCCATCATCGAGTCTGTGGACGAGTTCTACTCGGAGAACCTTGCGCAGGAAGTTGTCAGGGGGATGCGAGAGGCCGCTTCTCGCGGCTTCTGGGTCGCCAGCAGAGTGCCCTACGGCTACCGCAAGCTCATGGTGCAGGACGGGGCCAAGAAGCGGCCCACCCTCGAACCCGATCCCGCCACAGCTCCGGTAGTGCAACGCATCTTTGGCATGGCCGAGTCCGGCAGGGGAATCCTGGACATCACCCGCACCCTCAACGACGAGGGTATCGCCAACCCCACCGGCAGGCTCTGGTCCAAGAACGGCGTCCACATCATCCTCAGGAATCCTGTCTACACGGGAACCTTGGTCTGGGGCACTGATTCCAAGGACAAGGCCGAGCCGGTGCGGGTGGAGAAGGCCTTCCCCGCCATCGTCTCCAAGGCCCAGTTCAAGCGGGTGAACCGGAAGCTGCGCTCCCGCGCTCCCAGGAGGACTCATCCCCGCCGGGTCGGGAGTTCCTACCTGCTCAGTGGCCTGGTCAGGTGCAGGGCGTGCAACCGGGCGCTCAGCGGCCAGGACGCCAAGAGCGGCCGGTTCGCCTACTACGTCTGCCAGTCGATCATGAAGCGCGGCAAGGACGCCTGCGAGACTCCCAGGCTCAACGCACGCCGCTTCGAGGAAATGGTGGTGGGGAAGATCCGGGAGAACGTGCTCACCGAGTCCAACATCCGCGACCTGGTGAAGCTGGTGGACGAGGAGATGGACGGCATCGCCCACGAGCAGCGCCAGCGGCTGGAGACCGTCGAGTCGGAGCTTGTAGACGTGAAGCGCAGGCTGGAACGGCTCTACGACCTGGCGGAGACCACCGACCTGAACATCGACGACTTCAAACCCCGCATCCGGGACCACAGGGAGCGGCAGGAGAAGCTTGAGACGGCAGTGGCGGAGGCTAGGGCGATGCTGTCCCAGCGGCGGGAGGTCCTGGACGACGTGGAGACCATCGCGGCCTACGCCCAGGACATGAGCGTGTTCCTCAACAAGAGTGAGTTGACGGAGCGTAGGGCCTTCATCGAGAGCTTCGTGAAGGAGATCGTGGTGCAGCCCGGAAACGCCTTGGTGCGCTATACCATCCCCATGCCACAGGATCCTCCGATAGGGGGAATGGACGCCGAGGAAGTCGCCCTACACGCCCCGGTTCTGTCTACCGTCAAGTCTGGTGGGCCGGACTGGACGAAATCGAGAACCGAGGCCGATTCCTTAGTCACTCCATCCGACGGCATGGGTATGGTGTACGTCAGCACGGCCTCGTCTCCCGTCACCTCGATACCCTTCACGAAGTTGCGGATGAGGGCCTTGCGCTCAGGGAAGGTTCCCTCCTGCAAGAACTCCCGGAAGTCCGCCACGTACCCCTTGATCTCCTCCGTGCCGGGTAGATCGACCCTTCGCTGCTCCAATAGGCTGGCAGCCTCCTCCCGTGCTGCAGTGAGCTGGTCCTGGCGATGCCGAAGGGACAGGATGCGGGGCGACAGGGCATCCATGGTCAACTGCTTCGTCTCCAATGCTTCGTAGAGGTTCTCTAGCCTGCTCTCCACGTCCGCAAGCTCTGCCCATATGACCTTCAGCCTCCCGTTCATCTCACCGGCCATAGCGTCTATCTCCTCGGCGACTAAGGTGACCAGCTCCGTGATGGTCCCGTCGGTGAGGATCCGTTCTTTGATTTTGTCTATGATGAACCCCTCCACCCTTGGGGCGTTCAGGTAGCGGGCCTCGCAGGTTCCCGCGCCCTCTCGGTACAGTGTGCCGCAGATGTAGTAGCCGTACTGTCCGCTCTTGGCTCCCTGGCCTATGTATGGCCTGCCGCATACGCCACACCTCAATAGTCCACTGAGAAGGAACTTGCTGCCAACCCGTGCGGGCCTCTGTGCCACCGGCGCCCGCGCATGGAGGGCCTGCTGCACACTCTCGAACAGTCTTCTGGACACCAGGGGTTTCCAGGCCTTGGCAACCCGCACTGGCTCCGGGGCCTGCTCTCCCTTCGCCGTCCTGCCCCAGACGGCAGTTCCGGTGTAGGCTTCGTTGGTGAGCAGGTAGTGGAGTCCACCTTTGTACCAGCGTTTGCCACGGTTGGTGATGCCCCTATCGTTCAGCTCTTTGCATATCTCCTTGAGGCCGTTGCCTCTGAGGGAGCTCTCGAATATCTCCTTCACTATCAGAGCGGAGGCAGGGTCAACCTTCAAAGTGGGACGCTCCTTCGCCCCGTCGCTGATTTTGACCCTCTTGTAGCCGAAGGGAGCCTTGGAGCCGAGGAAGAAGCCTCTCGATGCCGCCTCCCGCATCCCCCGAACGACTTCCTGCGCGAGATTCTCTGAGTAAAACTCGTCCACCGACTCGATGATGGCCTCCATGAGCTTCCCTGTGGGTGAGTCGTCGGCGTGCTCAGTGATGGAGACAACCCTCACACCCTTGCGCCGTAGCATGGACTTGAATGCCACGGCGTGTTCACGCTTTCTGGTAAAGCGGCTGAATTTCCAGACGAGGATGACCTCAAAGGGAGCCTTGGGCTGGCTGCCCTCCTCGATCATCTCCCTGAACTGGGGCCTATCCGCCACGCGGCCGCTCTCGGCCTCGTCCACGTACTCGCGGGCGACGGAGTATCCGTTGGCTTTGGCGTAGTCCTTGAGCGCCCTGAGCTGGGCCGACACGGACAGGTCAACGTCCTGGCGGTTGCTGGACACCCTGGCGTAGAGCGCCGCCGGGGTGCATGGTTGATATTGTCGTTTCATGCTGTCGTCCTCCTTCTTGGTTCCGCCTGTTCCAGGGCGTTTCACGCCGAACATTAGCTACCGTCTACCATCGTTGGTGTCGTGGATCTGTCGTCCTCCCGCGGCGACATTCCTGCAGAACCCCATCAACGTATCGGTCGACCATTGGCCTATCCTCCACTATCACCCCCTACTGACTCAGAGCAACTGTATCAGTTGGTAGGCTCATACCAACCCGATCCGAAGACAAGCCCGTCACGCTCCACTACCCAAGAGTGCTTTGTCCCTTCTTCACCCGTGACCGGATTCAAGTAGACATAGCTCACCCACATGCCTTCTTCCGTGGCGGGATTCGACATCAAGCTATATTTGTAGCTAAATACGCAGCATTGCGATTCTGGTACCCCACATTATACCCATTGATTGGGAATTATCTATGTAATTAAAACGTCCTCGCCGCCCAGCGCACTTCGCCGATGATCTAGGTCTCTGAGATTCACACCAGTCTCCCCTGCGGCCGTACCAACATCTACGTCACTCTCCTAATGTGCAAATTGCTTCCCACCCCTAGTGAGTCACCGCCGACCAGCGCACTTCGTCGATTCGTGCTAAACTCATAAGAAGGTACCAGTTGGGGGATTCGGAGGGCACAATGTCGGGAGAACAGAACACTGAGCGACACCTCACAACTGACCCTTCCAACCCTTATCCGCAAGCTCAGCAAGATGTCGCAGCCTCTCGCGCAGCGATAGATAAGCAGCGCTCACTATTGGATCAACTCTTCGATCTTGAGGAGCAGCGGTTACGACTTCTACGAGCTCTCTATAAATCCCGTCTGGTTGCGATACCCGAAACTCGACTACCGCTCGATCCTCCTGGAACTTAATCTCGCGTAGGCTGAGCGTTATCTCAGTTTCCTTCCCCATCTCTGTCACTCTCCCTAAAACGTCCGCGCCGCCCAGCGCACCTCGCCGATGATGTCGGTCCCGTAGGACATGTCAGTCATCATTCACCCCTGGGATCACCGCGATGTAGACACAGCGGCAACGGCCACCGTGCGGATTCTCGTCGCCACCGTCGGTACAGTGAGGCCCGGGGATGGGCATCTGTTCCAAGGCATCTTCAACGCTGTAGACCTTGCCGTCCAACGATGCGCAATAGTCGCAGACTCTTTCATCTTGGGCCGACTGCACCTTGGCGCTAGGTACGCCTGATTCTCCGAAACGGATCAACTCTGCGCGTCTAGCCTCAATCGAGATGTGGCGATGAGGGCGGCCCTCGTTAAAAAGGATGCGCGCCTGTTGCTGGTATGCTCCCTGAAGGGAGCCCCAATCGCCCTCTAGCATCGCCTTTTGTATCGTCTGGCTGAGGTCTTTCCATTCCTGGTCGCGGCGCGCCCTTTCCGATTCTGCGTACTGAGCGGCAGTCGCCAGATACCGTTTGCGCTCCACGTGGTCGGTGCGCGTGTGAATAACCTCTCCGCAATCTCTGCACTTCTTACGACGTTGAGGGGGAGGGTCTTGAATGACTCCGCAATAGGGGCAAGCAGGGCTGACTAGCTCGATGGGGCCAGACCTTTGGGGCGGCAAGTCAGCAAACGCGGTGACTTTCGACTGAGGAGTCTGATCTTCCCCGGCTGAGGAACGGCCCTGTTCCGGGTCTTCCGGTCGGGGAAGCAAAGCATCACGCAACCAGCGAAGCATTACGAAAACGTCCGCGCCGCCCAGCGCACCTCGCCGATGATCTCGGTGCCTGGGGACATGGGCGTAATCCGCCAGTCAGGACTGTCGCTCCGTAGCTCCCATCGGTCCTCTTCGTCCAACCCCAGACGCTTCACCACTAGGCCCTCCTCGATCCGCATCACGTAGATTCGATCCTCGTGCGGCTCCCTGCGTTTGCGGTCCACCAGGATCGAGCAGCCGTCGGGCAGCGTAGGCTCCATAGATGCTCCCCGGACGCTGATGATGTTGCTTTGCTCCGGGTCGATGGAGTGGCTTTGCAGCCAGTCGTTACGGAACCACAGAAGCCCGATTGGTGTCTCGTCGTAGACCTCCGCGCCTACGCCCGCTGCCGAAGCGAATTCCAACAGCCGTACTGGGCTTCTGTCCAACGTACCGTAGCTGCTGGGGTCATAGTTTGCCCTGGACTCGCCTATGGCCTGGACTGGGGCCTGGGCGCGGATGTAGGTCTCAAGCCTGTCGAAGCGGGCACTGAAGTCTTGGAGCCTCTCGCCCAGGGAGACTATGACGTCCGACGCATCTGGCTCGGATTGGGCTGCCGACTCTGGCGCATTGACACGGCCACTGTCCCCTTGTGGTTCGTCTTCCTCACCGTAGAACGACTCGACGGGCTTGCCGTAGATAGTGGCAAGCATATTGAGGGCCAGCATTGACGGGCGAACGCGGCCAGTCTCGTAGCCGGATATCGTGTTCCGATTCACGCCGGCACGCTCTGCGACTTGCTCCTGAGTCAGATTCGCCTGCCTGCGAGCCCGGCGTAGTCGCTCTCCATTGATATCTATGGTGTGAATTGACATCTGGCATTTACATTATTGCAAAGTAGGGTTGACACACTATACTATCTGAGATATCATCTCTCCATGCGTTTTGCTCGCTCAGATATCAGAAGGGTGCGGAACAGATGCTCAAGTCTTATACCCAGCAGAAGCTAGAGGCCCAGCGTGGCGGTGACATCCGGGACATCGTGATCGACTCCCTACGTCAGCATCGGGGCCTCCGAAACATGGTGATGCTTGTCTCCGTGGACCTTGAGATCACCCATACCACGCTCTACCGCTGGTGCGAGGAGTTGGGCATCGACATCGACGACTACCGGCGTCCGGCGGTTCGGAGGAGGAAGCATGAGCGTTGTTGAAAAGCGGGCTCTGAAGCTGGAAGACGTACTTGGGCTCGTTAGCCTATCCAGCACGACGGTCTACCGGATGATGTCGCGAGGCGAGTTTCCCCGTCCTGTGCGGGTCGGTCGGCGGGCACGCCAGATGGCACTCCGATGAGGTGGAGGAGTGGCTGGCCTCCCGTCCGTACACCGCGTTCCAGAAAGTCTCAGGGCGAGCGATGGAGGCGTAGTCGATGAGCTACACGGCTGTCAGGACGCACATGCGGCGCGGCTACCAGGTTCGGTCACATACCCGGCGGACGAACGGGAGCGCCGTAGCCGAGGTGCTGATGCGCGACATGTACCGGGCGTATGAGCGGCTGGACCGTGAGGACGTGGGGCCTGTGGGGCCTGTCGGCGGCGATCCCGCCTGCCAGCATCCCGGCTGGTATCCGATCCGGCGCTGCGACCCGGACACGCCTTACGAGGACAGCCCCATCCTGGTCTACGCATGCACAGACTGCGCGGCCACCGAGAGCCCCGACGCCGAGGGCATCGAGTGGGCGCCGTTGGGGACGGAGGGATGACCATGGCGGTCACGCCGATAACTCAGATAGAAGCTCTGGCCGAACGCTTGGAGAAGGCGCGCGAGATCGTCGGGCAGGTGTCCCCGGTGCTGGGCCTAGACGGCCATCACGTCGGGGCTGGCAGCGACGGTCACTACCTGGTCAACGGCCACTGCACGTGCCCGGACGCCCGGTTCAGGCGGGACCTGCACAAGGGCTGGTGCAAGCATATGTTGGCGGTCGCGGTTTACCGGGAGGCCGGCATCGACGAGTACCGGCGGGTAGAGGCCGAGGAGCACCGCGTGCATTGCGGGAGCTGCACCGAGCTGGTCCGCGAGATCGAGACGGTCTGGCACGAGGGCTTGGGCGAGGTCTGGTGCCTCCACTGCGCCGAGAACGTCGAGGTGTACCCGGAGCCGAGCAGGTGGGAATGACTGCCGGCTGCGGACATTGGCGTTGGCGGCCAGTCTACTTGGTCAATGAGCTAATAGGCTATGCGTGCGAAGACTGAGCTACCTGGACCTAGTAGCAGAGCCAGCGGCCACGGAGGTTGAAGCATGAACGCCTACCATTTTCTACAAGAGGACATGACCTCCGGTTACGGCAACCTGAAGCCTTGGAAGGTCGGACAGACCCGCCGTATCTCCGGTGAGGTGAAGCTGTGTTTCCGCGGCTTCCACTCAAGCCCTACTCCATACGACGCCCTGGAATACGCACCTGGGTCCATGCTATGCCTTGTCGACGTGTCCAGGCCGGTCGAGAAAGACACAGACAAACAAGTCAGCCGCCGGCGCACCCTCGTCAAGGCCGTAGACGTGACCCGCCAGCTACACGAACTCGCCTGTCGTATCGCAGAGGATGTGCTCCCGATCTACGAGAAGGAGCACCCAGACGACAGTCGCCCGCGCAAAGCCATAGAGACCAAGAAGCTTTGGCTCGACGGGAAGGCTACAGACCAGGAACTGGACGCCGCGAGGGCCGCCGCGAGGGCCGCCGCGTGGGCCGCCGCGAGGGCCGCCGCGAGGGCCGCCGCGAGGGCCGCCGCGAGGGCCGCCGCGAGGGCCGCCGCGTGGGACGCCGCGTGGGACGCCGCGAGGGCCGCCGCGTGGGCCGCCGCGTGGGCCGCCGCGTGGGACGCCGCGAGGGCCGCCGCGTGGGACGCCGCAGAAAAGAAATACAGAGGCTGGATCAACGACACGTTATTGAAGGCGCTAGAGACCGAAGGCTCCTGATGGAACTCCACCTCTCCGACGACGAACGGGACCGCATCTCGCGCGACGTCGCCAACCAGATCGTCGCGAAGATCGCAGTGCTGACCGGGCTCAACAAGCCGAAACCGCTGTCGGTGTCGATCAACGACGCAGCGGGGATGCTCGGGATAGGCGAGACCATGATGCGCCTGGTTGTGGTCTCGTCCCTGATCGAGTACGTCGACCGGAAGGTCGCCGAGACGATGGCAGAGCAGGGGTTGGTTGAGCTAGAGAGGATTCCTGCATGAGCGAGTACGCGATCTGCGACCGCCACGATGCGCGGTTTGAGGAAGCGGAGGGATGTCCGAACAGAACCGATGAATGGCCTGGGGCTGGATGTGTGCGCGACTGGCGGCCCCTGGTGGACGAGGATTCAATCCCATATTACGAGGCTGAAGAATGACCTACGCCGAGACGGCACGACGCATTCATGCTTCTGCAACGTCTCGAGGTATGAAGCGGGCATGGCAACTCAGTGGGACCGACTGCCCGAACGATCCCGAGCAACTCGTCTGGTTGGCCCAGGAAGCCTGTATGCGGGCCTTCGGCATCGATGGCCTGAAGGCGGTCATCGGCCAGGTGCTCCGAGAGGCGGACACGACATGAAGCGGCGCAATGGACACGGAGATGCGTCGTGACCACCGCCGAACCCCGCTTTCGGGTCTCATGCTTCAACCACGGGACTCTTCGCGAATACGTCCGGCTGGACCCGGCCTTCGACTACGCCTGGCACCAGCGCCCCAAGCACGGCGTGGTCCGCATCACTGATCTCGTCACCGGCGAGCCTCGCTTCACCATCCGTTCGACCATCCAGGGCGGCTACAGGATCAGGATTGGCAGACAGGAATGATTCCCGACAAGCAGGTCAAGGAGTGGCGGGACGTGGCCCTATTGGCCCTTGAGCCAGGCCCGCGCCAAGATTCGAGTCGCCGAGTGTTCGACGCGATCTTCACGCCAGAGACCGTGCTCAAGCTCCTCAACGAGCTAGACGCCCACCACGACGAGATGAACCGTATCGTCCCGGAGATGAAGCAGAGCATCGACGACCTGAATCAGCGGCTCGACCAGCACCTAACGGAGGTAGACACATGACGACAGGCGTACAGATCAACCAGAAGATCGCGATGGAAGAGGTCGTGCTTGACGACGCCGACCTGAAGAAGAAGGTCGAGGCGTGGGCGAAGGCGAAGAGCCAGAAGTCGGCTCTCAACGCCAAGATTCGCGAGCTCGACGTTGACGGCAAGAAGGACGCCGTGTTGGGGAAGCTCGAGTGGGACGGGGACGAGGAAGTCCGGTACCGGGTGGCGGACACGCCATTCGTCATCGTGGCGAAGCCCGCCGGCGAGTCGAAGGATGTCGCGTTCGTGACCGACCCGAAAAAGAACATCACGCTGCAGGAAGATGGTGCGTAGATAGCCATGAGCAAAACCAAGACGGTGACGTACAGCCGGACTCGTAACCTCGGCGACTTTAACTCGGTCAAGATGGAGGCCACGATCGAGTTGGACGACGGTGAGGACCGGGACGAACGCTACGCCGACCTTCGCCAATGGGTCCTCGGCAGACTGAGGGCGGAGGAGACGACCAGTCCATGATGGCGACCTACGCAGCCAATGCTGAGCACGACCGGCTCGCGACCCAAATCAAGGGTCAGATGTGCGCCGCGTGCAAGATGCTGCCGAGCGTAGCGTGGAACGGAGAGCGGCATGTGATCCGCTGCGGATGCGGACACGGCAAAGCGAGGCTTACCCCCCGACTGGGGCGGGTGCCAGAAAGGTATGCGGGTTGGATGGAAACTGGATTGATGAAACAGCAGGACTTGACGCCGGAGATAGTGAAGCAGTTCATCTCGAAGACAGCGACCGAGGGTGAGGTCGAGCTGTTCGTGCGCTTCTGCACGAGCCAGAACCTCAACCCCTTCAGGCGAGACGCCTACCTCGTCAAGCACGAAAACCAGCCGGCCTACATCGTCATCGGCGTCGACACGCTACTTCGAAAGGCTGAGATGCACCCGGAATTCCGCGGCTATCAGAGTGGGGTCATCGTTCTGAAGGATGGCAAGCCCATAGAAAAAGAGGGCTCGTTCCACCTCCCGGACGAAACCTTGGTTGGCGGCTGGGCAAAGTTCCGGCGCGAAGGCTGGGAACCGATCAAAGTCACCGTCAATCTTTCGGAATACGACAAGAAGCGGGCCACCTGGAACACCATGAAGGGCACGATGATCGAGAAGACGGCGGTCTCCCAAGGGTGTCGACGGGGGTTCGCAGACGCTGATTTCCTACAGAAGGAAGCCGGCAGCCTGCGTGTCGAGGTCGTGGAGGACGAGGATATCCCCGAAGCGCTGCCGCCACCGGAAGCCCAACTAGACGCCTTGACCGAACCGTTGCCAGACGACCCGCAGGTGACCGAAGAGGACCCGGCTGCGGACCTTTACCCGGACCCGCCGGAGCCAGAGAGCATCACCAACGGCGCTGAGCCTGCAAGGGAGCCGACTACGGCTGGCGAACTTTTCCAGTGGGCGCTTGATGCCCACGGCAAGTCTCGAGACGAGGCGCTTGGCGCTCTCGGCGTCGAATCGCCTCTAGCGATCAGGGACGTAGCGAAGGCCTACGGCGATCTGGTGAAGCTGTGGGCCACGACACCCTAGTCGTCCTGCGAGTCTGCGCCCTGGTCGTGGTGCTCTGCCTGCCGCTGGTGTGGTGGGCCGTTCGGTGGCTCTGGAGGACGCAGGGTTGAGTGGGCTGTACACGGAAGCCGTCTGGGCGACTGTGAACGAGGACCTGACCTCGACTCAGTTCTCGATCCTTTTGTTCCTCGCACGAAAGGCTTATGACGACGGGACTACCGGGCCCCTGACTCTCGACGCGTTCGAGAAGACGAGGTTCAGTAAAGGCGCTGTGCTCTCAGCCCTGGACTCACTCGAGGACGCGGGCTATCTCTCACGCGTCCGGTCGACCAAGGGAAACAGGTACGCCTTGGCGTTGGGTAGGATTCTACCCAACGCAGAAGGGCAACCATTGGCAAGGATTCTACCCATTGGTAAGGATTCTACCCAACCGACCCGCGAGACCGTTGGCAAGGATTCAAGCCAAAGCGTTGGCAAGGATTCTACCCAACCTCTTAAGGACAACAAGAGAGACAACAAAGACATTATCCCCCCTGTAGGTCCCCCCTTGACTGACTGGCATTCGGTGTTCCACGCCATTCCCGGCAATACCGACCACGACGAGGTCAAGTGCCCTCAGCTCGTGGCGTTCGTTGAATCCAAACTTGATGGAGATGTTGCGCTGGCCGCCGCCGATTCGATGCTCAACCGACTTCAGTACGACCCGTCGAAGTCCAAGCCCTGGTCGTACGAGGCAAAGCGGTACAGCGAACTCTTCCAGACGTTCCGGAACTGGGCGCGAAATGAAAGAGATCGGCCCGCCGCCAATGGAGCGCGGGCTAGCCCAGCGAGGGCTCATCGAAACGAAGCTCGGAGTGAGGCTGAATTCGCAGCGAGGGAGAAATGGTGAGCACAGCACGACAGTTGACGGACGAAGGCGGTCTATTCGGCGAGGAATCCGCCCGATTGGTCCGTCGTTACCTGCTCACTCGCGGGGAAGACATCGAACTCTTCGGCGGCGAGAAGCGCATTGAGGGCATGACGCTGAAGCAACTCCTCGCGGCTGTCAAGGAGCACGGCACGGCAGAGGACATCAGGGTCCTGAATCGACAGCTTCTCGCCCCGTTGTTCATGAGACTCGACAGACGGGTGGACGACGATGACATCGCCCGGTCTGAGAACATCCGGCGTGCAAACGAAGAGTTCAATGTCGTCGCGGTCGCCAGCCTGCCGTCCGGCGTCCCCGAGGACGAGAAGCTGATCGACCAGTTCGACCGGCGTTCCCGGTACCCCTCGATCGCGCAGATGCTGGACGCGGTCAAGGCCTGGGTGACTGGCGAGGGTCCGGCAATGCTTACGGTCGCGGGCTCTGTCGGGGTCGGGAAGACGCTCCTGGCGATCGCGGCGGCCAACCAGCTGCTCCAGCGCGGTGAGATCGTGGTCTACCGCCGAGAGCCGGAGCTGATCACCGACCTGCAGGCCCACATCAAGACGAAGGACGTCGACAAGCAGATGCAAGAGTACTGTCAGACACCGTGGCTGGTCGTCGACGACTTCGGGACCGCCGCCCAGGGCGACTGGACCAGGGCCAAGATGGACGAGCTCATCGACGCCCGGTGGCGGATGGCGGATGGCGGGGCGATACGGACCCTGATCACAACGAATCTGTTTCCAGAGGACCTACCGACGAGGGTGGCCTCTCGACTGGACGACGCATCTCGAGGTCGGGCCGTCAAGGTCGACGCGCCCGACTACCGACGAAACGGGAAACGATGAATGGCGTATCTGTATGTTCCGGAGTCGGTTTGCTCGACCTCGGGCTCAAGCTTTTGCTTGGAGACCGTCTCCGAGTCGTCCGTTACGTGGAGCGAGAAGCCCATGCCGCGGCGACGCTGGTCAAGAGAATGGGCAAAGGGTGGCTGGATACGGCTCCTATCTGGGATGACCTGTTTACATTTCGCGGCGATGTCATACGTCGCGGAGTGGGACGAGTTGACCTGGTCTATGGAGGAATCCCCTGCCAACCTCACTCCGCAGCCGGTCAGCGACGGGGAGCCGCCGACGAACGGGACCTCTGGCCTGGCCGTCTCCGGACGCCAACACGAGCACCTACAGCAATCACTACGCTGGCTTTCAGAACATCAGGGAAGCAGCGATGGAGTGGCCCTCACCAACGGCAGCGGACGGGGATCGTCTGTCGGGGAACTACGAGAGGGGCAACCCGACCTTGTTGGGAGCAGCGTGGGAGACGCCGAAGGCGAACGCCAAGCCACCACAGGAAGCGGAGCTCAGCCGAAACTCTCCCGACTTGCCGACTCAGGCAGCATCATGGTCGACACCGACGAAAACGGACGCGACCAGGGGACGCACGGTCTACGCTCAAGGCGGGACGCCGATATCCCTGCAAGTCCTACGTATCCCTCCGACACCGAAGGATGGGCACGAGTGCTCGCGGAAATGCCGGCGCTTGAACCCGCTCTTTGTAAGCTGGCTGATGGGAGCGCCCCTTGGCTGGCCGAATCTCGACATCAGCTTAGAGGGCTCGGCAACGCTGTGGTACCTCTCACAGCGGCAAAGGCTCTCGCGACTCTTGGGGGCAGGATGAGATGACGTACGCAGAGAAAACCTCCGTCTCGATCGAGGTCTCGATCGGCCACATCGAGAAGGTCGTTACCAAACACGGTGCCGACGCATTTTCCTATGCCCGCGACCGGGAGAACGCCATGGTCCAGTTTCGCTTGGACGGGCGCCTCATCCGGTACAGGGTCGAGCTGCCGGCCTTCGTTGACTTCAAGACGACGCAGACGGGGCGCGAACGGAACGATACCCAGGCTCAGAAGGAATGGGAGCAGGCCTGTCGCGCCCGTTGGCGGCAACTCCTGCTGCTAGTTACCGCGAAGCTCGTGGGCATCGAGTCTGGCATCACGTCGGTCGACGAGGAGTTCATGTCGTTCATCGTGCTTCCAGACAACACCACGGTCGGCGACACGATGCTCGCCCAGATCGAGCAATCGTACCTCGACGGCAAGATGCCAGCCATGCTGCCGGAGGGTCGAGGATGAGAGACCTACTTGCCCATTCCGCGATCTTCTCGGAGGACCGGGTCTACCGGTACACGCTGTGCCGGCAGGGATTCTGGACGCCGAAAGAGGTCGCCAATGGCTGAGAAGAGCAACATCGAATGGACGGATGCCTCTTGGAATCCCGTTTCGGGATGCACGGAGGTCTCCCCTGGCTGCGACAACTGCTATGCTCGCGAGCTCGCCGAGCGATACCGCGGCTCACCAGCCTGGCCCAACGGCTTCGACGTCACCCTGAAGCCCCACAAGCTCAAAGAGCCCTTGAAGTGGAAAGAGCCGAAGCGCATCTTCGTGAACTCGATGAGCGACCTGTTCCATCGCGAGATACCCGACGATTACCTGCGCCGAGTCTGGGACGTGATGCTGGAAGCCGACCAACATACGTACCAGATACTCACGAAGCGACCGCACCGGATGGGCCGGAAGATCGCTGATCTACGGCTAGAGACACGCAAACACATCTGGCTGGGCACCTCCGTCGAGAACCAGACGTTCGCCGACAACCGGATACCGGCGCTGATCGATATCGACACGCCTGTCCGGTTCCTGTCGTGTGAGCCTCTGCTGGGGCCTATAGACCTTCTCGGCGACCACGGCGCGAAGCTCGACCTACTGACCGAGGAAGGTCCTAACGACTGGCCTGTCCTAGCCATCCATTGGGTGATCGTAGGCGGTGAGAGTGGTCGGTTCCGGCGCCCCTTCGATAGGCAGTGGGCCAGAGACATTCGAGACGCTGCGCTGCGGTTCGGAGCGGCTTTCTTCTTCAAGCAGGGTAGCGCCCTGCGACCAGGAGAAGACGGGCTGCTAGATGGTCGCGAATGGAACGAAATGCCTGACGCACCGGCGTCTACGCCTGAACCCGTGGACCACCAACTCGAAATGGTGGGGATGCAATGAATCAAGGGATCCCCCCGACCCACACGGTACCGCCGGTCAATGTCGCGTGTGTCCGATGCGGTGACTGGTACCCACTGGAGACGGTCGCGGAGGTGTACGAGGGTGAGGAGGCGGAGCTCGTGCGGAGCGTGCTCGGGAGAGTGGCCCACGGCCGGCGCATCTTGGAGTTGTGCCGGATGGCGGAAACTGAACGGATGCCCAAGCGGTAGCAGTGAAATGATCATCGTCACGAGGCAGCGGAACAGACGCTCAAAGGGCTTGGCTTTGTTGCTGCAGAAACGCGACAAGAATGGCCGACGAACAAAGTGGATGGAACTTCTATGTTTTGGAGCCAAAGGTCATTACCGAAAGCGGGGCGATTGCGTACATACCGAGGAGATCGTCAACAACCTTAAGCCCGAACAACGCTATCGGGTAGAGGTCGTTCCGTTCGGTAACAGCGGATAACCAAGTGTCAGCAGTTCCCGTATTCGGCAACGGCTCCGGAACCACCGCAGTTGTCGCTCAGAAGCTTGGCAGGCGGGCCGTAGGCGTAGACGCCAGCGACGAGTACCTGAAGCTCGCGGCGAAGCGCCTGGAAGCGGTGCCGCTGCCCATGGTGCCAGCATGACGCTGCCCGACGTCGTCAATGTCCCGGTGGCGTGCCACTCGTGCGAGGCGTTTGAAAAGGGCCTCGAACAGCTGGCTCTGCAGGGAGAGACGTGGTTGCAACGGGACAAGCTGGGCATCGTCTACCGCTGGCACCACCATCACCCTTTCATGTTCGCCGGAACGAGGGCGTGGGCCATGCTGTCGGCTCTCAAGTCGGGCGGATGGCCTTACAAGGACCTACGGCGGATCGCAGAGCTACTGGTTGAGGTCGACCCCGATGAGGAAGCGCCCGATGACGTGGTGTCCCAGAAGGCGACGGCATGATCGAGGGCCACGATGTTCTCTGCGACTGCTGCCCGGACGATGTCAAGCATAAGCGGGTCAAGCTCGGTGAGATCGTTGAAGTACCTGGGCCTGGACATCCCCGACCCTGACCCAGGCTACGTGCTGGCGCGGCAGCAGGTGGCAGCGTGAAGCTGCTCGACTTGTTCTGCGGAGCCGGCGGAGCAGCGATGGGCTACCACCGTGCGGGCTTTGACAAGATCGTCGGCGTGGATATTGCGCCGCAGCCGCGCTACCCGTTCGATGAGGCGAAGATACGGGCGCTGGGGGAGGCGGAGGATGACTGACGGACTAGGTAACGAATGCACGTCAAAGTACCCTTCTCTCAGAGTTGCGCCGGGTATTCGAGTGTGTGCTCAATGCGGCGCGCTGAAGCCGAAGCGTCGAAAGAAGGCAGGGAGCAAGGAGGGGTAGTCTTGGACGGAAGCGAATTCAAGGGTATCTTCGTGCTGGCAGTCGTCGCCTTGATTACCTGGGCGGTTATTGTGATTGCTGCCATCGGTGGCTTGGTGTATCTCGTCTTCCGGTTGCTGACATGACCTCCGCCATTGAGCGCGCCGTCGCCGCCGTAGGCCCTGCCTTATCGTTGCAGCCTATGACTCTCACAGAGGCCAAACGGTGGGTTGATGATGTTCACCGTCATCATCGCGCTTCACAAGGAGGACTGTTCGCTATAGGGGTCTCTGCTGAGCAGGAAGTGGTGGGTGTCGCTATTGTGGGTCGGCCAGTCTCCCGCCATCAGCAGGATGGCTGGACTGTGGAAGTTACAAGAGTGGCGGTGAAAGAAGGCTATCCGAATGCTTGTTCAATGCTGTACGGCGCATGTTGGCGAGCTGCGCGGTCTATGGGTTATCGGCGGGCAATAACCTACACGCTCAAGTCTGAACTTGGGACGTCAGTCAAGGCTGCCGGTTGGACTGAGATAGGCACTGCTGGCGGTGGCACGTGGAACAGGAAAGACCGGCCACGGGTAGATACACACCCACTAGAGCAAAAAACTCTCTGGGATAGACGCGTATGACCTCATCGGCCATCGAGAGAGCAGTCCAAGCGGTTGGCCCTGAGCGCTTCCTGGGCTCGCTCACCACCCAGGAGCAGCAGGCCCTCGCCTACCAGTGGCGGCTCTGGGCCAGGCCCTCGCAGCTGCTCGTTGAGGTAATGGAAGACGCCCATTCAGCTAAGTCATAGGCGAAACCCGCTACCGCGAGAAAGGAGAGAAAAGACAATGGCAGCAGCACCGAGATGGAAGGTCTACCTAGACGGCGAGTATGTCGCCTCATGCCACTATCCGATCCACGCGGCGATGATCGTAGGGGCGCACGGGAGCGGGGAGGTTCGCTACGGTCACCGGGCCAAGGAGAGGGTCTGGGTCGAGGGCGAAGAAAGCCATTCGGCGGCTGATAGCTGGGACAGCGCCGCTGCGGTCATGGTCAACCGGGCGTATATCCAGCTTGGGAAGGCGTAGTGAGGTAGCGTGATGGCTTCACAGATGAACGAGTTGAGCGCCAAGCGAATGGACGAGCGGCAGTTCTTTGTCAACGGTGGCCCCTATGCTGAGGTGGTCGAAATGGGCGACCCAGACGATGGGGCGACCTGCACATGCGGGGCAGCAATGCGGATGGTCACCTGGTCGCGCGGGGTGGGCTTCTGCGAGCACATCTGGGCGGCTAGGCGGGCCTATTACGCAGAAGTAAAGGAGGTAGCGAAATGAAGCTGGTAATGGTCAACGAGGGTGACCTGGAGACCCTGGCGGACTGGCGGGGGAGCCAACCCAACGTATCTCAGCCGGTGCTGGACATCATTGAGAAGTTTGTGACGCGGCCAGGCGGCGAGATTCTCCAAGTCTGGACGGCAGACGACGTGGAGCTGATGTACGAGAACGTGCGGACAGACCGTGAGGACGACCGCCAGACGGGTGGCTCTCAGGTGCCGCCTCCGCCGTCGTGGGAAGAACTCACGGACGCGGAGCGGACCGCTCTCGTCGAAGCGGGTCGCAAGGCGCTTGACTACACCGAATATACCTGCGACGTGCTGTACGACGCAGTAGAGGACGCCGTGAAAGAGCTGAACCTGGTGGGAGGGAAGCCATGAGCGCCTACAAGGTAAGTGTAGACAAGAAACACCTGGTTGCGGTCCTCCCCACCGGCGATTGGTCGGAGATTCGAGACGGCGACCCATTGTACGTCTATGAGATGAACGACGACGAATACGCCGAGTTCGTGGAAACGGGCGGCGAGGACGTGACCTTGGGTGAATGCGTCCATACATATAACGGCAGGGAGGTTTCGTAATGAGCGCCTACATCGTAGACCGGGAGACGATCCAGTATCTAGTCCAGTCGGGACTTGAGGCCGCGTTCCAGCACCATCAGGGCCATAAGATGCGCTGGTATCACGAGGGCGAGAGTCACTGGCTGGATGACAGGAACGCCAGCGACGTGGGGCAAATGCTCTGGGACGAGAACATCGCATCCGTGGCGTGCAGGTACAGTGACCCTAGGCATGAGGGCCTGCCTGGTCCGGCCAACGAGAGCGGCTATGTCTACTTCCACGAGGACACCACGGTAGGCTACATATGGAAACCGGCCCAGATACTCAAGGCGACGGACTGTTACGAGTACCAGAGCTGCGAGCATCCCGGCTGGGCTACCAGCAGTGCCAAGGCGCTCATTGATGTTCTCAGAAAGCTAGCCTGGACAAGGGTTGCGGGCTACGAAGATGCCCAGTGGGGCCATCCTGTTGCAAAGGAGACCAGCCAATGGTCACGGATACTCTAGAGGCCACGGCGTACCAAGCCATCGAGCTTCGGCGTGTGAGGCCGGACCCCGAACAGCCACGGAAGACGTTCGACGAAGAAGCACTCCAGGAGCTGGCAAAGAGCATGGGCAGTAAT
Source organism: Dehalococcoidia bacterium (assembly GCA_965248605.1). Classification (GTDB taxonomy): domain Bacteria; phylum Chloroflexota; class Dehalococcoidia; order Lucifugimonadales; family CAUZJF01; genus CAUZJF01. The sequence continues at coordinate 1,715,521 of CBDFJV010000007.1, read as the reverse complement.
GGCCTGCTCCAACCCGTCGTGGTGAGGCCAAACGGGAGCGGCTACATCCTCATCGCTGGCGAGCGGCGCTGGCGGGCTGCCTGCCTCCTGGGGTGGGAGACGATCCCGGCCATCGTTCGCTCGGACGTGACCCTGGGAGAGGCTGCAAAGCTCCAACTCTTGGAGAACATCGTCCGCCGAGACCTCAATCCGGTCGAGGAGGCGCGGGCCTTCAAGAAGATGTTGGACGAGGGTTATACCAGCAAGGAACTCGGTTCGGCGGTGGGCATGACGGTAAGGCAGGTGGAGTGGCGGGTCGAGATGCTGAGTGCACGGGAGGACGTTTTGTGCCTCGTGGCCAATGGCGCCATCAAGGCCCCTCTAGCTCACGGGCTAAGCAGGCTGTCCTACAACAATCAGGGCCGCGTCCTGCGTGCGATTCAGACCAACGGCCTCGGCACCAAGGAAGCTGAGGCACTATGCCAGCGCATATTGTCCGAGGAGAACCAGCTAGACATGTTCCCTGAGACTAAGCTATCAGAGGATCAGGTATGGGCCGTGCAAACCTTCGCCAAAGCCTTCCAACAGATATGCTCTGTGCTAAACAAGATTCATCGTATGCAGGAAGAGCAGCCAGAGAAGCTATCCGAGGCGTTACAGGCAGAAGGGTCTCTCATGGAGGCCCAAGTTAGGGAGGCTATGAGGGGTCTTAACCGGGTTCGCATGGCCTTGGAGACGGCGAGGGTGTCACGCCTATCCCTGGATATATAACCACCACATCTTGTGCTACGATGAAAGGAGCATACAACATGATGTTTAGACAAAAAACCCCCGGAGGCTACCCATTTGGAGAGGTCGTATCGTCTCTCCAGAAGCGAATTCGTGCTGGCGACCCACGCGAAGCGGCTTATTGGGCAGTGGAGATCGAGGCATGTGGAGCCAAGGAGCGCAAGTACCTGTGGAACCGGCTCCGAGTTATCGTGTCGGAGGACATAGGCCCTACTAAGGAGGGCAACGATCTGGCTGTGTTGATTGCAACCTTGGCAGATAACTACCACGACGCCTGGTCCCGCAGGAACGATAGTTATCGCCTGTTCCTGATGCACGGCATTATTGCCATGTGCGCGGCTTCCAAGACCCGCATTTGCGACGATATGGCGGTGTGCGTCTACCAGCAGAGCGAACGATACGAGATTCCCGATAACGCCTTGGATAAGCATACAGCTAGAGGACGGCGCATGGGTCGAGGGGTTGACCACTGGCTTAACGAGGGCATACCTGTAACTCCTGCCAACACGGACCTGGAGCCACTAGCAACCGAGTTTAAGGCTGAAGCTCGTGAATACCTACTGGAGGGGCGTCACTGGCGTTATTCCACTTCAGCGGAGGTGCCTGATGGTCAACCCACGCTCCTCTGACTCGCTGGAGTTGCGATGGATGGACCCGTATGAGTTAGCAGAGAACCCGCGCAATCCCAGGCACCATCCGCAGGCCCAACGGCGCGCTCTATACGCTTCTCGAAAGCGTCTAGGCTGGCTGCAACCTCTACTATACAACCAGCGCACCCAGCGCCTCATAGACGGGCATTTGCGCAGAGAGGACGCCATCGAGACAGGAGAGAGCATGGTTCCTGTGCTGGTTGTAGATATTGACGAGGAGGCCGAGTTGGCAGCACTGGCCGCCATTGACCGGATCACCGGAATGGCCGAGGTCAATGAGGCCGAGTATGCTGGTCTGCTCCGCAGCCTCTTTGATTTCGATGACGACCTTTTGGATGCTCTCTCGCTAAAGGATGAGTCGTTCGATGATGTCTCCGAAGACCCCAGCCCGGACGGGTCCGACATGAACGGCGTTCACCTGGTTCCAGGGGAGCAGTACAACTACGTGATGCTGCTGTTCCGCAATGAGCTGGACTGGCTCTCAGCTATTGACCATTTCGGCATCGATGAACCGGCCAAAGACCTATTTCACAAATCTAAGGTCGTGGGGCGGACTCGAGTTGTAGACGGCGCCGAGTACCTGCGTAAGGTCATAGAAAATGCTTGACCTCCCTTTCAAGATAGTCATACCGAGTCACCACAGGTCAAAGGAGATACTTCGGAATCCCCTCTACCCGTTCGCTCATGTCGTGGTCAACGACGGCAAGCAGGTAGACGAGTACCGAGCGGCTGCTGCCAGGGTCAGCATAGTGCCCGGTGAGTTCCACGTATGTGGTGAACTGCCCTCTATAGCTGCGGTTCGCAACTTCATGCTCAGAGAGGTATGGGACCCTAAGGCTGAGCCTTTCTTCGTCCAGATGGACGATGACTTCTGGGCTATGATGCCCATAATGGTATGGCGTTCCCGCCGCGTAAGTAACCCAGAGGACGTTGCGGCAATCTTTTGGGAATCGTATATCTCAAGCAATGATGCTGGAGCCAAGGTGTTCGGCTATGGGCACAAACCTAGCCCCCAGCATCGCAACGCCCATACCCCGATTATCCTTCGGGGCTGGATTCGGGCTGTCACTGGCATCAGCGATCCTACCCTCCAGTACGATGAAAAGTTCTATCTCATGGAGGACCTGGACATAGCGCTAGCATCGCAGGCCAAGAACCGCATCGTCTGGCAAGACCATAGATGGGCACCTGTTTTGGGGCCCAATTGGGCAAAGGGTGGCATAGCCCACAGCCGCACCGAAGAACGACATCAACAGTGCTACCACCGCATCAACCAGAAGTACGGTCCAGGCACCGTTAAGTCACGCGCAGGTAAGAGCTCAAACCTATTCAGCCTCCGTATCTGACCGCTTGACATTTTGAACCTGATAGCTTGACAAAAGATATGGCCAAGAGCAAAGAGCAACGCCACCAGACTGAAGAACGGCGACGGCGTGTCGCCACGATGCTGACTGGCCACGCGACCCAGGAGGAGATCGCCCGGCGGCTTGAGGTCTCCCGTCAGACCATCAGCGCGGACGTAAAGGCTCTGCGGGAGTTGTGGCGCAAGGAGTTAGTCGAGAACCCTGTCCAGCTCAAGGCCCAGGAACTCGCGGAGTTGAACGATATGGAGCGAGACTGCATTCGTCAGTTCTCTAGGCTTCCTGACCGCACCTGGATAGCCGAGCGCCGCATGATAAAGGAGCGTAAGCATAAGCTCCTCGGCCTGGACGCTCCGGCGAAGCAGGAGATCAGTGCGCCCGGCGGCGGGCCTATACAGACGGACATGAAGGTGATACTGGATGCTCTCAACGACCCAGAGGCAAGAGACACGCTTGATGCTCTTAGCCAACGCCTGGAGAGCCAGCCCAGCGGCGACAGCGGCTAGGTGGTCAGGGGGGCGCTGGGTGCGACAGCCCCACCTTGGCCTGATCTCCCAGAAGGTCGCATCGCTGGTTGAGAGGCCGTTGCGCCTCATTGTCTCCATGCCTCCGAGGCACGGAAAGAGTGAAATGCTGTCCCACTGGACGCCGGTATGGTTTCTGGCCAACTGGCCGTGGAAGAACGTGGGCCTGGCCAGCTACGCCGCCGACTTCGCTGGGACCTGGGGTCGTAAGGCCAGGGACTCGGTGGTAGAGAACCAGGTGCAAATGGGCCTTCGTGTTCGGGACGACCTGAACAGGGCCTCGCAGTGGCAGCTATCAGCGGGAGGCGGAATGATGACCGCCGGCGTCGGCGGCCCCTTCACGGGGTACGGCTTTGACCTGTTGATTCTGGATGACCCGATCAAGAACCGGCAGGAGGCGGACAGCATCACGATGCGCAACCACCTGTGGGAGTGGTGGCGCTCCACAGCCCGTACCAGGCTGGAGCCGGCGGGCTCCGTCATCATCGTCGCAACTAGGTGGCATGAAGACGACCTCATAGGCCGACTGCTGAGCGACGAGTTCCTGGAGGGAGAGGTAGCGAGCGACCGATGGGAGCACATACGGCTCCCTGCACTGGCCGAGCCCGGCGACCCTCTGGGACGAGAGGAAGACGCTCCGCTATGGCCGGAACGTTACGACGCCAGTGCCCTGGCAGCGGCCAGGGTGGACATCGGCCCCCAGGACTGGCCGGGGCTCTACCAGCAGCGCCCGTCCCGACAGGGGGGCAGCGTCTTCCGGGACCAGTGGTGGGTCTTCGAGGCAAAGGTGGAGCCGGGAGAACGGGTGTTCCAGTTCTGGGACACCGCCTTCAAGACGGGCCAACAGAATGACTACTCGGTGTGCTGCACCATGACGACGACTCCCAACGGCTACGCTGTGCTGGACGTATGGCGTGATCGTGTCGAGTACCCGGACCTGCTGAAGGCTATGCAGGCCCAGGACAAAGATCACAATCCCTCGGCCATCTTCGTCGAGGACGCGGCCAGCGGGCAGTCGGTGGTGCAGAGCCTACGGCGCGAGACGAGGCTGCCGGTGCTGCCAGTCAAGCCCATTGGGGACAAGGTGCTGCGGGCCAACAGGGTCACCGGAACCGTTGAGGCCAAGAAGATCACGCTCCCAAGGACAGCCCCGTGGCTACAGGCGTTCCGTGAGGAGCTGGCAGCCTTCCCCAACGGCGTACACGACGACCAGGTGGACTCCTTCGTGGGCTGCCTGACGCAGCTGATGGAGCGAGCCGGGGGCATAGGCGGGTTCTACCTGTAGCAGGAGGAGGCAGCATGATACTTGAACGAGAGATGGCAGCCGTCCGCGACCGCGTAGGGGGTCTGCTGAGACGGCCTAGGGCCGGCGTCCAGCGCGCCAACGAACCCTACGCCGCCATGTCCCAGGTGAGCAGTGGAGTGGGGCTTGCCACGAAGCAGATCGAGGAGTGGCTGAACAACCTCGGCAAGAGACAATCGGGTGGTGTGGAGGGCTACTACCGCACCTCTGTCCCGGTCTACAGGGCGATAAAGCTCAGGTCTGACGCCGTTGCCCGCGCCCGGCTCAAGGTCTACCGCCTGGACTCTGACGATGAGTTGGAGTGGGTGGGTGAGGCCGACCCTGTGCAGGGACTCCTTGACCGGGTGAATCAGGACTGGACCCGTAGCCGCATGTGGCGTGCCGTAGAGACGTATCTGTGCCTCTGGGGGCAATCGTTCAGGTGGATTGACAAGGGCGGCTCCCCCGACCCTGCGGCATGGGAGATATGGCCTCTCAGACCCGACAAGGTGAAGGTCATGGTGGGCAAGGACGGTACTATCGCTGGCTACGTCCACGACCCGCACGGCTCGCGGTTTGCCATGCTGCCCGACGAGGTGATCTGGGACCGCTACTTCAACCCGCAGGACCACTTCAAGGGGCAGTCTCCACTGGAGGCGGTGCGTGGCTGGGTGCAGATGCAGCTTGACATGGTGGAGTTCAACCACCAGCTATTCAAGCACGGCGTCCTAGTCAGCAATCTGGCCTTCTTCCTCGAAAGTCCGGAGCTAGGCGACATTGAGCTGTTCCAGGAACGGTTGGCAGACCGTTACAGCGGGATGGAGAATGCACAGCGCCCCATCATCGCTCCGAGTCAGGGCAGCGTCCAGAACCTCGGCCTTAGCAACCGTGACATGGAGTTCATCCAGGGCATCCAGCTTGCCAAGGAGCAGGTTGCCGACAGCTTAGGGGTGCCGGAGGAGCTGATGGCCGGCGCACAGCACCCCACGTTCAGCAATCGTGAGGCGGCCATCAAGGACTTCTACGCCAACACGGTAACGCAGGAGTGGGACCTGCTGGCCTCAGAGATGCAGGAGCAGTTCGTCCCCGCGTTGCCCAGGGGTTATCAGGATGTGGTGCTGAGGTTCGACACCGCTGAGATAGCGGAGATGCAGGAGTCGCTCACCGACCGCTCGAACCGGGAGGTCGCCCAGGCAACGGCGGCCAAAACGAGGTCCGAGGCGGTAAACATAGCGGTTCAGGGGGGCATCATCGACGAGAACGAGGGACGCGTCATTCTGAGTGGTGACCCGATCTTTGGCGAGCTTGAGGATCTGGAATAGTCGATGCCACGGCCAATCAACGGCGTAGGCCCCAGACGGCTGGACGAGCGGTTGTATGACAGGACTCTGCGAAGACTTGTCCTTGCTCCGCTCATGGCCCAGCTTCGCTCTGGCCTGTCCGAGGCTTCAGCCGCGTCCCTGGCCCTGGAGATCATCGACGGGGTGTTTCGGCGCTGGCGCATGGGGGGGTTGGTCGATGAGGAGGTGGCGGTCCACTCTGCCAGGGTGTCGGGCTACCATAAACGAAGGCTGATTCAGACCTTCAGAACGGCGCTCGGCATCGACATACGGCCTAGGCTCTTGGACTCGGCCATCGAGCCGCTGATGTCGGCATGGCGTCAGGAGAACATCTCCCTCATTCGGACGATTCCTGAGCGGTTCCACGGGGCGCTGTCCCAGCGGGTGAGCGAGACGTTCGCGCAGCAGCCCTTTGACCAGCAGGCGCTCTCGAAGGTGCTGAACCGAGAGTTCAAGGTATCGGGAAGCAATCTGCGACGACTGACCCGTGACCAGACCTCAAAGGCCGTTGGTCAGTTTACCCATGCAAGACACCAACAGCTAGGGATACAGGAGTACACCTGGAGGACAGCCCAAGACGAAAGGGTCCGCGTGACTCACCAGGCACTGGAAGGCACCCGTCAAAGCTGGGACTCCGCGCCCGGAGTGGGTCACCCTGGATCGGACATACTCTGCCGCTGTGTCGCCATCCCGGTCATTGAGGAAGCCGGTGGCTAACAACGGTGTGGTCGAGCCGCAGCCGCAACCCACGCTGGTGAGAGAGCCGATCTATTGCGGCTGCTGCGGGACAATCATTGTCGGCGAGCGGGTTAGCGACGCCATCGTACTCAAGGTGAAGCGCAATGGCCGGATTCATGTCGCTATCGTGCCCTTGACAGAAAAATAGTCGAGTAGTACAGTTGATCTAGCGTTCATTCGCAGAGTACCGGCTCTCTCCGGCAGACAGCTAGACTGTCCCACAGGCAGCTTGACTGCCCCATAGGTCGCTAGACGACCCCATAGGCGGCTAGACCGCCCCATAGGCTACGAGATAGCCCCACAGGCAGCTTGACTGCCCCGTTGGGGCTTTTTTGCGTTCAAGAGGAGGTGTTGATGGTAAGCACAGCAGCCTATAGAGAGCAGTGCCGAGTGATGGTGGTGACGGAAGCCCGCCAAGCGGAGGACGGGAGCGCCCACCGGATGGTGATTGCCGCCAACGAGCTAAGCCGCAACGGTGACGACTTGAATCTGCGTGGCATCAGCTTCAAGAACTACCGGAAGAACCCGGTGGTTCTCTGGGCTCATGACTCGTACCAGGGAATCCCCATAGCCAAGACCCTCAAGATCGGCCATGACGAACAGGGAAGGATTGCAGCCGACTTCCAGTTCAACTCGGACGACGAGTTTGCGGCCCGTGTGGAGAACGCCTGGAACGGGGGATTCATACGGGCAGCCTCCATACGCTACATGCCCACGAAAGTTGTCGAAGTGCGGAACGAGGCCGGTGAGGTCGAGCGATTCAGGGTCGAAAAATCGGAGCTTTTAGAATGGAGCCTAGTACCCATTCCCGCAGACCCGGACTCGGTGAGGGCGGCGGCCCGCGCCCTGGGTCTTCCCGAAGAGATATTCCGAGGGCTTGAACCTGAGCCGGAGGAGTCTGAACCGCTCCTCGATCCGGTGACTGATGAACCGGAGCCTGAACCCAAGCAGGGAGACCCCATAGAAGCCCTCACGGAGCGTGTGGACTCCCTGGAGAGTGAGGTCAAGGCATTGAGTGTTCAAGAGGCAGCGCAGGAGCAGACTGAGGCTCCCGAATCGGACGAGCGAGAGGACGGCGAACTGGTAGCCGTAGGAGAAGAACTTGCCGCCATCAGGCGGATCATAGAGGAGAAGTAACCATGACCACAGAGACGAAGGACCAGTTGAAGGAGACGGTAGCCGCCGTTCGCAGCTTCATCGAGGAGTTCAAGGACAAGGAGCATGGCCCTCTCAAGGAGGAGGTGGAGCGCCTTTCGGCGCAGCTCACCGAGTCGGCCCGGGCCTCCAAGCGGGCTGCCCTGCTCAGGCAGGTCGAGTCCACCGCCAGGGGAGCGCGTGTGGCGGCGGGGAAGTACAGGGGCTTCGACGAGTTCGACCTGATGATCTCCAACGAAGTTCTGAGTCTGGCAAAGAGAGGAGACGACGGAAAGAACCGCATTAGTTCCAGAGCCGCCGGCGAGTGGCGGAGCAACCTGGAGACGGCACGGAACGACCTGTACGAGTCCATAGGACGCGCCCTGGACTCCACCACCCCGGGCGCTGGGGACGAGCTCACCTTCACAGGGGAGTCCAGCGAGATGTGGCGGGACGTGCACCTGGCCACATCGGTAGCCAGCCTCTTCAGCCGCATCATGATGCCCACCACGCCGTTCGAAGTTCCCTATGACTTCAGAGACGTGAACTGGTACAGGGGCACACCCAATGTGGCACCCACTTCGTCCAACCCGGGCACGGGACGGCAGACCCTCACCGCCGCCGAGCTTGCGGCCATGATCGGCTGGGCCTACGACCTGGACGAGGACGCGGTGGTCGCGGTACTGCCAGAGCTTCGGGCGACCCTGGTGCGGAACGCCAGCGAGGTCCTGGACGACGTGGTGCTCAACGGAGACACCTCCGACGACGCCACCAACATCAACGCGGACGGAGCCACGGCGGATTCGCTGGCCGGTAGCGCGGGCCTGGACCACTACCTGGTCTTCGACGGGCTGGTCCATATACCCCTGGTGGACAACACCAACCAGGGAAATGACCATGGCGCTGCCGTATCCGACGATATGTTCAACGAGGTCAGGGCCAAGCTGGGCAAGTATGGCGTCCGTCCCTCGGAGTGCGCCTTCGTCATGGACGTGAACACCTACATCCGAGCCCAGTCCATCGAGAACTTCCGAACGCTGGAAAAGCTGGGACCCAACGCTACCCTTCTCACGGGCCAGTTGGGGGACATCGAGGGCATACCCATAATAGTGTCGGAGCAGATGCTTATGGTGGATACCGACGGGAAGGTCACCTCCGGCGGCAACGGGACGGACACGGGGCGGGTCCTGGTGGTGAACCGGAACATGTACCGGCTGGGTTTCAAGCGGGAGCTGATGATCGAGAGCGAGCGGGACATCCAGAAGAGGCAGACCGTCCTTGTGGCCAGCATGAGGGTGGCCTTTAAAGGCCGGATGGACAACGATTCGGACACCGCTGTAGCCCTCCAGTACAACATCACTGGGGTGAGCTAGGCAACACGGAGGAGGTAACGATGCCGCCAGTCAGAAACAGGTCTGAGGTTCCCCACCGTTACTACGACTACGCACGGAAGGCGTACGTCATATGGGCTCCCGGTGAAGTCAGGGACGTGCCCCACGCCGTAGCGAACCACATCTGCCAGGCCCACCCGGACAAGATGGAGCTGGTCCTGCCGATATCGGAACCCGAGCCCGTAGAGGCCCCTGTGGACGTGTCTGAGTACCCAAATGAGGAGCCCGCAGAGATCCCTGAAGACTTCACCGAGAAGGCTGTGGACCGCGCCCAGCGGCGTGGCAGCAGACGGTCTACCAAGGGGTCATAGGGATGGCAAACAGCGAGGGGACGGTTCTCCTGTCGGGTCAGAAGCTCGTCACCACAGCGGGGACGGCGGAAGCCCTGGTAGCGAGCGCCAAGCGAGTAAAGCGGGTGCAGGTCATTGCCCTGTCCACCAACACCAAGCCGGTGTACCTGGGCGGGTCTGATGTGGCCTCTACGACCAACGGCGGTCTTGCCGCCTCTGGCTCGATCAGCCTTGAAGCAGAGGGGTGGATGGACTTGAAGGACATCTACGTCGATGCCGATGTAGATGGTGAAGGAGTCGATTTCTATGGTGTCAGAGCCTAGCCCGACGGCGACCATGACTGTTGGACCAGCGCGTCCGCGCTTGGTTACCGCCGATCAGGTGCGGGAGCACATCGGGTCCAACTCGACCGACACAGACGAGCTACTAACGCGGCTCATCGAGGAGGCTGACGCCGAGGTGGTCAGCCGCTACGGTCCCCACAGCATCGACGGGCCAGTGACCGAGGTTCACGGAGGAGGCACCTTCAGGCTGTTTCCGCATAGGGTGGTCAAGGAGATAGCCAAGGTGACCGAGACGGACGGGAACGTCTCTGTTGTGCTCTCAGACGACGACTATCGGAGTTGGTATGGCGGAAGGATGCTACAACGGCTGGCGGACGGCAGCCATCCTCGCTCGTGTTGGGGTGAGCGAGTTGAGTTGGAGTTCACTCCGGTGGACGACGATGCGCAGCGCCGGATGGCCATCATCCGCCTGGTCCAGTTGGGCCTTCCCTACTCAGGGCTACAGTCAGAGAGCGTGGGTCCGTACAGCGCCCAGAACCTCGACTACGCGAAGGAGCGGGAGGCCATCCTTAAGCAGCTCTCTACGGGAGTGCCAATCTAATGTCCACGAACGCTTCCCTAGAGCTCACCAAGCAGTTAGCCCAGGACCTTCGGGAGTTGCGGGGCAAGTTCGAGTCGATTGACGACAAGATGGATGAGCTGCGTACATCGTTGCACACGCACCGCCTGACCGGGAACGGAGAGGCGGTTGAGGAGCGAGCCGTGAAGCTGCCCCTGGGACTGAAGGTGCGCGACATCGTGCTCTTCGTCCTTTTGGGCGAGGTAGTCGGCTCCAATTTGCTGGAGCTGCTGGGGGTGCTGTGAGCGAGCAAGGTCAAGGTGCAGCATCGTGGTGGAGATAGCTAGATGATCGTAATACGCAAGTCACAACGGGAACGGTATCGCTGGTTCGTCAGAGACAGGCACGGCCTGACTGTGGCCATGTCAGTTACCAGCTACGACACCGAGGATGAAGCCCTGGCGGCCTTGGAGCTGGCCTATCGGCTGATGACGCCCACGGGGTTCTGGGCCAGGCTAACGGGTTTTTGGAGCGGTAAGCCGAGAGGGGCAGAACGATGGCAAGGGTAAGCGTGAAAGTCCAGCGGCGCGGGGGCAAGAAGCTCCAAAGACTGCTCAGGGAGGCCGGCAAGGGCGGCGTGTCAGGCGTCAAGGTCGGGTTCTTCTCGACGGCCAGGTACGAGGATGGCACCCCTGTGGCGGCGGTCGCAGCCTGGAACGAGTTCGGGACGGAGACCATCCCGGAACGGCCCTTCTTCCGCAACGCCTTGGCTGAGTCTGAGCGCAGCGTAGGCAGGATTCTCCAGGCTGGCCTTGACCCCAAGAAGATGGTCGTGGACGAGCGGCTCGCGGGTCGAGTGGGTGCGCATATTCAAGGAAATATTCGAGATAGCATCACCGCTCTCAAGGAGCCGCCGAATGCGCCTGAAACCGTGAGGCGTAAGGGTAGCAGCGACCCGCTCTTGGACACAGGCACCCTTCGCAACTCCGTCGCCTGGGAGGTGGAGCGGTGAGCAGGCCCTTCGCCAACCGGAGGTTCCTTGAGGCAGCGACGCTGATTCGGCAGGAGCCAGGAACGGACAACGAATACGGGGAGTGGGTGTCGGGACAAGAGACCCGGACCGATATCACCGTAGTCAGCGCCCCGCCAGACGCAGCAAAGATGCGAGACGTGCTGCCGGAGGGCACCAGGCTTTCTGAGTCCAGAACCTTTTGGATAGATGGCGTAGAGGTCAAGCCTGTCCAAATAGGTGCTGACGCCACCGAAGGGGATGTGATCGAGCATCAGGGCACCTGCTACCGGGTCCAACATGTCGAGGAATGGCCGGGCTTCGTGGAAGTCCTGGGTGTTCGGGAGAAAGTGCAGTGATAGCCCCGATGACACAGGGCCTCGAGCGCGCCATCCGAGCAATCGTGGCGGCGGGGTCCGATCTTGAGTCTCGCCGGGTTAGACCGGGGAATCAGGGCGGCGCAGTGCCGGACGACCTGTTCGCCACGGTGGTGCTGATTCATCAGGACATCAAGGGAATACCAGCGATGCTGATGAGCCTGTCCTCCGATGGCGACGCGCTGAACGCTCCGACAGTGGCGACGGTTCGGGGGAGGTACTCCGTCCAGTGGTTCCGCACCGGAGCACACGACGCCGCCAAGAGGCTGTCGGTGTGGGTCTGGTCACCGGAAGGGGTGGCCCAGGCGCAACAGGCCGATCTGACGGTGCTGCGTGTATCGGACGTTCGGCAGCTCGACGACGTGGTATCGGGGGCCTGGGAGGAGCGAGCCGGGCTGGACATTGACGTTGGCTACACGCAGAGGATCGACCAGACGGTGGATTACCTGAAGGCCGTACCCATCGAGGTCGGCGCAGTTGGTAGCACCGAGACCATTACAGTGGAGGTTTAGACAATGACTCTTGGCATACAGGACATCGTAGAGGTAAGGGCGCAGATAACGCCCCGTGGCGCTGGGGGCAGAGAGTTCGGGAGAACGCTGCTGCTCACCACCGACCCCACCCTGGACGCTGGTGCGGGTAGGGTACGGGTCTTTGCCAGCATGGACGAGGTAGCCAGGGTATTTACTGCGGACTCCGTACCCTATCAGGCGGCCCAGGTCTACTTCTCCCAGGTACCCTATCCCCGGAACCTGGTGATAGGCCGCTGGATCAACACAAGGGAGTCGGCTAGGCTAACCGGGGGCAGCCCGGCGTCTTTAGAGACATTCCACGGACGCGCCACCGTGGTCAGGGGCAGCGGTACTGTGGCGTCGCTGGATGCGTTCCACGGTAGGGCCACGGTCCTAACCGGCGCGGGGATGGTTGCTGATTTGGTCAACTTCCATGGACGCGCCACCGTAGTCACCGGCACGGGGACGGTGGCTGACCTGGTCAACTTCCACGGACGCGCCACCGTGCTGACCGGCACGGGGACGGTGGCTGACCTGGTCAACTTCCACGGACGCGCCACCGTGCTGACCGGCACGGGGACGGTTGCCGACCTTGTCAACTTCCACGGACGCGCCACCGTAGTCACCGGAACGGGGACGGTTGCCTCCCTGGACACGTTCCATGGACGCGCCACCGTAGTCACCGGAACGGGTACAGTGGCTTCGCTGACGACGCTTCAAGGCATCACCAGCGGGACGGTGACGTTCCTCGGCGAGACCGTCACGGGGCTGGACTTCTCCTCGGACACCGATCTCGACGGCGTGGCCTCCACGCTTCAGACCGCGCTCAGGGCAACCAGCTCCACAGACCTGGATAACGTGGAAGTCTCCTACGACGGGTCGGTGTTCGTCGTGACGCTGCCTCTGGACTCCACTACTGGGGTTGTGCCCACCGCAAGCGCCGCCTTCACCGGGGACGACTCGGATGAGCTAGGGTTGGATACCGCAACCATCGTCAACGGTGTGGATGCCATCGTGTCCGGTAGCGTTACGTTCCTGGGCCAGACTGTGACCAGTCTGGACTTCTCCAGCGTGACGGACTACGACGGCGTGGCCTCCGTGCTCCAGACGGCGCTCCGGGCAACGTCCGCCACCAGCCTCGATGAGGTGGAGGTCGCCTACGACGGGTCGGTGTTTGTCGTCACTCTGCCTCTAGACAGCAGCGGGGCGGCAACCAGTGTCAGCGCGGCGTTTACCGGGGACGACGCGGATGAGCTAGGGTTGGATACCGCAACCATCGTCAACGGTGTCGATGCCATCAAGAGCGGGACCGTGACGTTCCTGAGTCAGACGTTGACCGGCCTGGACTTCTCCAGCGTGACGGACTACGACGATGTGGCCTCCGTGCTTCAGACGGCGCTCCGGGCCACCAGCTCTACGGACCTGGACAACGTAGAGGTTGACTATGACAGCACCGGAGCGGCATTCGTGGTGACGATCCCCCTCGACAGCAGCGGAGAGGCAACCAGCGTCAGTGCGGCCTTCACTGGAACCGAGTCCGACGAGCTGGGCCTGGACACTGCCACCATCGTCAACGGCGTGGACGCCATACAGTCCGGTACCGTTACTTTCCTGAGCCAGACCGTGACCAGCTTGGACTTCTCCTCAGTGACGGACTACGACGAAGTGGCTTCCGTGCTCCAGACGGCGCTTAGAGCCATCAGCTCCACGGACCTGGACAACGTTGAGGTTGTCTACGACAGCGCCGCCTCGGTGTTCGTCGTGACGATACCTCTAGACAGCAACGGGGCGGCAACCAGCGTCAGCGCGGCGTTTACCGGAAGCGAGTCCGACGAACTGGGCTTGGACACTGCCACGATTGTCAACGGCGTCGATGCCATCGTGTCCGGGACCGTCACCTTCCTGAGCCAGACCGTGACGGGCCTGGACTTCTCCGACGTGACCGACCTCGACGGGGTGGCTTCCGTGCTCCAGACGGCGCTTAGGGCCACTAGCTCCACGGACCTGGACAACGTAGAGGTCGACTACGACAGCGCCGCCTCGGTGTTCGTCGTGATAATCCCCTTGGACAGCCAGGGAGCGGCAACCAGTGTCAGCGCGGCGTTTACTGGTAGCGAGTCCGACGAGCTGGGCCTCGACACTGCAACCATAGTGGACGGCGTAAGCGCCATACAGTCCGGGAGCGTAACGCTTCTGGATGAGACCTTCTCCAGTCTGGACTTCTCCGCCGTCACGGACTACGACGACGTGGCCTCTGTGCTCCAGACGGCGCTGCGTGGGGCCACGGGCACGCCGCTTGATGCCGTCGAGGTCGCCTACGACAGCGACGCCTCGGCCTTCGTGGTCACAATCCCGCTGGCGGCCGATGGCTCGGCCACGGCGGTCACCGCGGCCTTCACCGGGGCAACCGCTGACGAGGTGGGCCTGGATACGGTCACGATTGAAGACGGCATAGACACTATCACCGTCGGCAGCGTGATGTTCCACGGTGCAAGCCTTACTGGTCTGGACTTGAGCTCCGTGGCGGGATACGACGATGTGGCTGCTGTGGTCCAGAACGCTCTGCGGGGAAGCTCCGTCGCCACCCTTGATGCAGTAGAGGTGGAGCACGACGGCTCGCAGTTCGTCCTCACCCTTCCTCTTGGCTTAGACGGGTCCGCCACTGAGGTTACTGAAGCCTTTACGGGCGACACAGCAGACGAATTGGGCCTGGATACGGTAGATATCACCGCCGGAGTGGACGGTATAGGAGCCGGCTCTCTCACCTGGCAGGGTTACACCATCTCCGGCCTGGACTTCACCGGTGCCGCGTCTTACGACGACGTGGCCAACATCGTCCAGACTGCCTTGCGTGCCGTGACAGCATCAGGCCGGGCAGATCTGCGCAGCGCGTCGGTCGAATACGGTCCCGCCGACTTCTTTCGAGCGAGCCTGGGATTTCGCACTAATGGCGATCCCTACCCCATCAACGGCTTCAAGGTGGATGTAGCCCAAGGAGCGGCTTCCGCTCTTGGATTGGATAGCACATCGGGGGGCGGCATCGTCCAGGGTCAAGCCTCGGAGCCCATCGAGGACGCGATGGACGCCATCAGCGGGCTGGACGATGGCTGGTACTTCGTTACGGTGGACTCGAGCATCACCACGGGTGCAGACCTGCTCTCCCTGTCTCGGTGGGTTAAGACCAAGGCCCACATGCTGGCGTTGGATGTGGTGGACGAGGGTGTCCTGACGCCTAACGAGTCCACCAGCCTGGCGGCGCAGCTATCCGCCCTGGAGCAGCAGAGGACCTTCCTGGTCTGGTCTAGAACCAGGGACAGCAAGGCCCTATCGCTGGCTGGGAGGCTCTCCAGCGTCAACTTTGACGGGCAGAACGCGCTCATCACGCCCAAGTTCAAGAGCCTGCCGGGGACAACCCCGGACATCGTGACGACCGCTCAGAAAGAGGAGCTGGACCGGAAGTGGGTCGGGTACTACACCCGCTTCGGCCCGGATGCCATCTTCGCCGAGGGATGGACGCAAGCCGGGGACTGGATCGACGTGCGGTACTGGCTGGACTGGATCACCAAGGCTATGCAGAGCGAGGTGTACACCCTGCTCAGGCAACACCCCACGAGGGTGCCGCAGACAGCCGAGGGACTGGCCAGCATAGAGGCAGCCATCGAGCGGGTGTGTGAGGCGGGCCGCAGGAACGGCGGCATCGCTCCGGGCCGAGTGTCCGAGACGGTCGCTAACGACATACGGCTGGCCATCAACAATCCCGACTTCGACGGGTTCCTGACCCGTGGATACCTTGTCGTAGTGGGGAGCATCGCCGACCAGCTAGAGCAAGATCGCAACGCTCGTAAGGCCCCGCCCGCAAGGGTGTGGATCACGGGTTCGGGCGCCATGCACTCGGCGACCATAATTCTTACATTTGCTGGGTAAGGAGGCAGACCATGCAGCTAATCAACATGAAAGACACCACCATCACTCTCAACACCCATGAGGTTAAGGACCTGAGTGAGGACGCGGACGCCCTCACCATGCCGAACAGCTTTGAGTTGGCCACCGTGCGCATAGGCGCAACAGGTGACATGGTGGCGTTCAGCACCGGGGACAGGGGTGGCGAAGTCGCTATCAAGCTGCTCCCCCACTCCAGGTCCCTCCCATTCCTCGTGCAGCAGTTGGGAGTTCTGCGGAATGGTGGAGTGGTGATCTGGGACGGCGAAGTCAAGAACACCAGGGCCGGGTGGTCCTTCAAGCTAGAGCGCGGCGTTATGCTCTCCGGTCCGCTGGGCCACAGTATGGGCAGAAACGATGTGGCGAACCAGACCTTCACCTTCCATTTCCAGGACATCATACCGAGCTACGAGAAGGTGAATGCGACCGGTTAGGAGGCTAGTGAAATGGTATCGCTCAACGGCATAGGGGGAGACCTCACCAAGACCGAGTTTGAGATCGGCGACACGCGATTCTTCATTGCGAAGCTGCCAGCGATGGCGGGCTTCGATCTCCTGGAGGCGATCAGGCACGAGCTGGGCAAGTCCCAGGCTCTGTCCCTGCCCACAGAGGTCTTGAACGAGGACGACAGGTCGATAGGAGCCTTCCTCAAGATCGTGCTGTCGCTGGACCCTGCGTTTGTGCGGAAGGTACGGTCGGCACTGTTCGAGAAGGCGAGCTTCTCCAACAGCCGGGTCCCTGCGCCACAGCAGCTAGCCGGGGCCGAGGAGATGGCCTTCGACGGCCTGGAGCCCATAGCGATCTACGAGGTGTTGCTGCGGAGTGCAGCCGTAAATTTTACGCCGTCCTTAGACGCCCTCGTCTCCAGGTTGAGAGACGCCCCCCTGGTTTCGAGCCCGTCCGCCCCCTCGGAATAAAGCCCTTCTTCGGCGCTCTCATAGACGCTGAGCTGGCTGAATACCTGGACCTCAAGAATACCTTGGACCTGGACGAAGCCATGCAACTCCACGAGCAGTTGACCGCGAGGATTGAGAACGACCATCGAGCTCACGAGGCCGCAGAAAAGAAGGCCAAGGAGAAGCGGTAGGAGGAGCAATATGATAATCCCGGCAGAAACCCTGAGCGTGACGCTAAACGGACACTTAGTGCTGGGACTCAGCGCGCTCTAATGAATATTACTTGCACATATTTGCATTAGAACTTTGCCTATTCAGGGGGGGCTGCCCTAGGGGGTGAGGAGACGCCAACTCCCGCCAGCGCGCCAATGGGAACGCTCATGGACGAGACGGCTGAAAAGACGTTCACATTCGAGTTTGAGAGACTGTACTACGAGGTCATCTAGCTACGCCGAGAATGCTAAGCTAGGAGAAGACATGACCAAGGAAACCCGGATCGTGTTTGGCCTGAATGACTTGGTGAGTGTCCGGTTCCAGTGTTCCAAGTGCCAGGGGGAAGTCGTGCAGCGATTCGATGGACGCCATTGGCGGCTGCCCTTGGCTTGCCCTTTGTGCCTCGACTCGTGGGATGAGCGGGATAGCCGTAGGACGGAACTCGACGAACTGCTTCTCATGATGCGGAACCTGTCCGATCGACCAGACCCTCATATCAGTCTCCGCTTCGAGCTGGACGGCGCTGCTGTGGAGACGGAGAGCGAGTAGGCAGATGAGGGCCAGAAAGGAGATGGCGCATGGAAGATAACCGGATTTGGCTGGGAATGCTCGATACGGATAGGCTGGGGCGCTACTACGGTCGAATTGCCGATCGGATGCAGCGGCTGCACTTCTGCTTCACCGTGGGCATCGCCCTATCTTCCTCCGCGGCTGCCTTGTCCCTGTTGACTCAACTGCCCGACCTGGTCTCTGTGGTCTTCTTCTTTGTGGTCGCCGGGGCGGTCATCTGGACTTCCTATGCAGACTATTCCAAGAAGGCCACTGTTGCCTCCGTCATAGGCAAGCAGTGCTACGAGCTGTCCGTGGAATGGAAGGAGCTATGGTTTCATGCAGATGAAGATGCCGATGCTCTCTTTCAGGCCGCTGGGTTGGAACGTAGACTTGGCGATATTACCCATCTGTATGACGGCCCCCTTGATGACACTTTGAACGAGAGGTGCGCTGAGGAGGCATATGAAGTCAAGCAAGCGGAGTTCTCAGTTGGGCCTCGATGATAGGAGGGGTAATCCCCTCCGGCCACCCAAGCCGCTACCGCCCACCACCTCCTCCTCGGCCTAAGCCAAGGCCAAAGCCGAGGCCTAAGCCGAAGAGTAGCGGTGCCGGGTCGGAAAGCAAGTAGGAACGAAAGAGGTTCTGAGTGACTGACGAAGAGCGCGACAACGCAGCCATAGGAGCCCTTGTTGTCGAATATGAGGCCAACGAACGGCGCATCGGGGCTCTGAGCTCTGTGCTCCATAGGATTGGCGAAGACCTCACACATCTAGGAATCGCACTGAAGGGCTATCGGTCTGCCATTGAAGTGACAGGGTCTGATTTGACCGCTACCATCATTAGAGACAGACGTTCCGTCCCTTCCACATCCGTCTCCTTCGACAACGTACGCGACCACATAGAAACATGGCACAAGGCGCTTGCCAACAAGGAACGGCTAGAGGACTGCCTACGACAGGCTCGCCTTGAGAAGCTCATTGGGAAGTAATGAGGTTACGCACCATGACCAAGCAGAAGACCGCCAAAGACTCAAACAGCGATAGGAGGGTGTTTGCATGAATCCCACGATTGAACAAGAGGCCATGCGCGTCTATTGCATCCAGTTGTCGCCAGCGGGAGGAAACTGGCCTCCCACAATTCGCATCCACGCCGATACGCTCTCCCTTGAACAGGAAGGCTACACCTTCAAAAGGGAAGACAATATCGTCGGAGTTGTCAGAGGGAACGTGCAAGCCTGGTGGATTGAAGAGGAGACAACGCACCCATGACCAAGCAGAAGACCGCCAAGCTCGACCTCAACGGCCAGAAGGTCGATGTCGGCATCCCCAGCCACTTGCTCAGCGACCTCGGCGGGCTGGTCTACTTCGGTGTGCTGGCTCGACTCAGCAAGGACAAAGGCAACATCGAAGGCCAGCTCAGCGCTGGGGCGGTGATGTGTTCGTTCGCGCAGAGGTACATCAGGAAGGTCGAGTCCAGGCAAGGCATCAGTGACGAGTCGTACAAAGCCTGGGCGCACGTCCTCGAATGGGTAGAATCTTCGCTAGACTTCGAGAGCCTGTCCGTTGACCCAGAGTCACCGGAGTTGGCGAATCTGGCCGCCACAGTTGGTACCGGAGGGAAGTCATGAGAGTCGTCCTATTATTCATCGCGCTCATCACCCTGGGGCTTGCAGCCGCCGTAGGTTGCGTAGGAAGTGATATCCCTGACGATGTGGAGTGGACGGTTATCGGTGGGATGGAGGGAGGCAAGGAGCGAGATGACCACGGTGGAGGCAACTATCGGGTCCAGCTAAATAAGCCAGTCTCCGAAGACGTGCTGCGCGCCATAGGAAAGGACGTTAGAGAGCGGCACATCAACATTTGCCGCTACCGAGATTCGCAATGTCAATGGTTTCCCGAACTTTCCACTGTAGGCGTGTGGTTCTACCTGCCTGGGATGGACACTACAATCGAGGCATGGGGACGAGCGTTCTTTTTGCCGGACGAAGAACAAATACAGATAATCGGCAATT
Source organism: Dehalococcoidia bacterium (assembly GCA_965248605.1). Lineage (GTDB taxonomy): Bacteria > Chloroflexota > Dehalococcoidia > Lucifugimonadales > CAUZJF01 > CAUZJF01. Next base: position 1,695,691 of record CBDFJV010000007.1, on the reverse strand, counting down.
TGCAGAGGTGACACCATGGCAGAAACAATCCTGGAAACATTCGCTGTTCAGTTTCTTTTCAGGGGCGACCGGCGGGAGCTCAACCGATGGGAGCAGGGTTTCAAGAACGTCAACCGGCGTATCAACGACCTGGTAAGGCCATTGACGATTGTCGGCACCATTGGGGCTGCTAGCCTGGGACTCATCGGCAAGGCAGGGCTTAGCACTGAAGAGGCACTCCTTCGTACTCGCGCTGCCCTCGGATTGACTGAAGAGCAAATGAGGACACTCCGAGAGGAAGCGCTGAGAGTAGGGTCACGATTGCCGCTTAACACAGCGGACATTGTGAATGCTCAACAGGCATACGGAAAGTTGGGAGCCACCTTTCAAGAAATCATACAGGATACGCCTGCGATCGCGGGCGCGGCTGTGGCCACTGGCCTCGCCCCGGAACAGGTTGCCCGATACGCTCGCATAATCCAGAACGTTTTCGGAGGAGACGTTGCAGGCAATCTAGATATCATGCTCAAGGCTGCAAACAATTCCGCAGGAGCGTTCATGGATTTCGGCGAATCGCTGCAATTCTCTGGGCAATCCGCTGCCGATGCCGGGCTCAACTTCCAGACCTATATTGCTACCCTAGGGGGCATAGCAGGAGCGGGGCGGGAGGTGCAATCGATTTCCCCAGGCTTAGCAGCAATGTGGGCACGCCTAGCAAAGGCGGAGGAAGACATTGGAGAAGGAGGCCAAACCGTCACGGAAGCATTCAAGGGTGTCGGAATAAGTATCGCGGACGTAGGTGCTGCTATGGACGGGACGGCAGACGGCTTCGTTCGGCTCCTAGAGCTTATTAACAAAGCCAATCTCACGTCATCTCAACTGACCGCGCTCCTTAGCACTCTGGCAGGTGACACCTACTCGGCGTCAATTTCCTACGCTGTCCAGAACCCGGAAGCTATCAGGGAGTTGCTGGGGCAACTCGAACAGGCAGGCGGTGAAGTTGAGCGTCAACAGGAGATCATCATAAGCGGAGCGAGTGGCGGCATTAAAGAGATGATGGCTCAGATAGACACTCTGCTAAACCGGCTCGCCGAGTTTGGCACTCTGACGGCAATCCAAAACTTTACGAAGGCTGTCAGCGCCCTTATCGGTTGGCTGACTAAGACGAATGAAGAAGGAGAGCTTGTCAATAGGCGATGGCTCCAGATGATTAGCATAGGGGTTACTGCCCTAGCGTCCATGCTCGCCGTAGCAGCGACGCTCAAAGTTACAACATTCGCCCTGAGTGGCTTTGTGTTATTGGTGAAGGCGGCTAGAGGCGTCGTATGGCTGTGGCGCAACGCGCTGATTCTGACTCGCATCCAGATGGGCCTGCTGTCGGTACAGACTTGGTGGGCAAATTCTGCCTTGAGCCGATTCGCCGCTACCATCTGGACATCGACCATCGGGGCTCTCAAGGCGTTGGCAACGAGACTGGCGATGGCAGGTGCCGCGATGCTCAGATTCTCTGGAAGAGCCATTGCAGCGGGCATCGCCGGCGTTACGGCCTTCGCAGCCACTATATGGACGGGGGCTGTCCCAGCACTCGCTGCATTTGCGGCTGGTGTATGGGCGACGACGGTGGCCATGCTCGCCAACCCGCTCACGTGGATCGTACTGGGCATCGTTGCCCTGATCGCCGCGTTGGTCCTAGCGGTCAAGCACTGGGACAAGATCAAGGCGGTCGCAGTGGGTGCCATAGACGCCATCAGGGGCGCTGTTCAATGGGCCTGGAACTGGATCAAGGGCAACTGGCCGCTCCTGGTAGGCATACTTCTGGGGCCATTCGGCATTGTGGGGGCGCTGGTGTGGAAGTTCCGAGACCAGATACTCGGTGCGTTCCGAGACGTGTGGGACTGGCTCAGGGAGTCGCCGATCTTCGGTCCAGTGATAGACGGGATACAGGCGATCATCGACTTTGTGCGCGAGCTGCCCGGCAGGGTGGTGGGCATCCTCAAGGACATCCCCGGAATGATCGCAGATGCCATAAGGGACGTGCCAGGTCTTGGGGTTGCACTTGAGGCATTCACAGGGATTGCAGGCAAGGTGGGCAAGGCGTTGGGCTTTGCCGAAGGAGGCATCGTCCCTGGTCCGCTGGGTAGGCCGTTACTGGCCACGGTCCACGGCGGTGAGATGGTCCTGCCAGTAGGGGCGTCCAGGGTCATCGCTCAGATGCTTGAAGGGTTCCGGCTTGGCCCCGCCGCTTTGCCGCAAGCGCCGCACTACTACGGTCAGATGTACAGGTCCTCGGTGGACAATAGATCGGTCACCGTGAACATCACAGAGCCCATCGTGATCCAGACCCAGGCGACGGACGCCAAGGGGATCGCCCAGGAGCTGCATGAGGCGATTGAAGACAAGATTCGGAACGTCGCCTACGACCACGACGGGCCGGTGGAGCGCTGATGGCGGCCGGCGTCATACAGAGCCAAGATTTCTTGCTCCTGCACGGGAGTCATGCGCTGCCGAGCGCCCTGCTCAGGTCGCTACAGCCTCTTGCCTCCATTGCCGACGGGTTCATCTCCGAGGAACACGCCGTCAGGATCAGCAAGACCTCGTATCCCGTCGAGACGGGCGGGTCACTCGTGGACCATGCGGTGGTACAGCCGCGCACGCTGAAGCTTGTGGGCTGGGTCTCGGACCTGCTGGCTCCTGAAGGGAGACGGGGCAGCCCGTCTCGCGGCAGTGATGCGTGGTTTCAGCTCACCCGGTTGGTCGAATCGAGGGAGCCGTTCCTGCTGGTCACGCTGCTGGACGTCTACCCGTCGATGCTGATTACGTCGCTCAAGGCTCCGGTTGATAGAACCACGGGACGGGCGCTCCGCTTCGAGATGGAGCTTGAGGAAGTGCAGTTCCGCGCCCTGGAGCGGGGCCAGCGTCCTCCTCCAGTGCGGATAGGCCCCGCCGAGGATAGGTCGGAGGAGGTTGAAAGGGGCTTGGTCAACGCGCCGTCCATAACCTCAATCGATCGGTGGTTGGAAAGTGGACGCTTTCAAAGCCGTTCGGAGGAGGATGACAGGGGCAATGCGTCGTCCATAACCTCAATTGATCGGTGGTTGGAAAGTCGACGCTTTCAAAGCCGTAGTTAGGTTCTTCGGGAGCGGCTGATGCAGGCGATACCACTGACACCGGATGCGAGACAGCGAATGCGGGTGACGCTGGGCAACCAGCCGGTCATCCTCCGCGCCTGGTGGCAGCCGCTCTCCGAAGCATGGTACCTGTCGCTCTACACCAGGAAAGAGGAGCCGATAGCGCTGGGACGGCAGGTGTCTACGGGTAGGAAGCTGATTGAGGCTCCCGACTTCGTCGGCGACTTGGTGGCCATACCCTTGGAGCGCTACGGGGTGCCGATAGGCCGGGAGGCGTGGGGGCAGACCCACGGGCTGGCCTACCTTGAGCCGTCCGAAATCGAGCAGGTGAGCTGGGCGCTATGAGCATGAGGCAGTACCTACGCCAGATAAGCGTCGAGATCGAGGACGCAGACCGCTCTGTGCTCATCGTCGAGGAGCTTCGTATCACCCTCGACCTGCACATAGACGATCAGTCGTCATCGTCGCCGTCCACGGTCAAGATATGGAACCTGGCCAAGGCGTCGGCCTCGCACATTGCCGAGCCAGGGCAGATCGTGCGGGTGAAGGCTGGGTACGGGGATATTACTAACTCTGCACCGATCTTCGACGGGGAGATACGGCGCGTTCTCCAGGAGCGCACTGGGATGGACCGTGTGACGACCATGGTGCTGGGTCGTTCCGACTCAGCCACGACCGGCGCCCTGGTCTCCATCAGCTTCGTGGGGCCTGTCAAGTTGCGGGCGTTGGTGCGCCGGATAGTCGACGCCATGGGCCTACGCATCGAGTCCGACAATGCCGTTCCCGACGAGGAGTTGGAGGACGGGTTCTTCTACACCGGCTCCGCAAAGTCGGCGCTCAAGGACCTTCTGGAACCCCACAAGGTTACTGCCTATGAGGTGGGCGGCGTGATGCACTTCACCCACAGGGACAACGAGCCAGAGCGTGGCACGTTCTTTCTCAGTCATGCGACGGGGCTTATTGGCACGCCGTCCCTCACCGAGGACGAAGGGTTGAGGGCGAAGATGGCGCTGAACCGCTCCATTGAGCTGAGCCAGTTGGTTGAGGTCAGCAGCGAGGCCGTGGACGGCTGGTTCATGATCAAGACCATAGTCCACAGGGGAGACAACTGGGGTGGTGAGTTCGTGACGGAGATCGAGGGAGCGAAGACCGATTCCCCTGCACTGGTGGGGGTGGTGTCGTGACCAGCATGAACCACGAAACGGACTACTCGAACCTGGCTCAGGCTATCCGTTTTGCCATCCGCCAGTCGCTCAAGGACCTGTACACCTGTATGCCTGGGATAGTGGAGTCCTACGACGCGGAGACCCAACGGGCGGTGGTGAAGGGAGCGCTCAATATTGTCACCACTAAGAAAGAGGAGATCGAGCGAGAGGCCATCCACAACGTCCCCGTATTGTTCCCGTCGGGAGGCAGATCGGCCTTCACATTTCCTCTGGAGTCTGGGGACTCTGTGCTGCTGGTTTACTCCCAGCGGGGTTTGGCTAAATGGAAGAAGACGCTTGGCGTGGCGGCCCCGGACACAATCGGGTTCTTCAGTGAGAAGGACGCCTTCGCCATTCCTGGGTTCGGGCCTACTCAGGGGAACTTGAGCACATGATCGCCATTGAGTCGGACGGCGTTCATATTAGGACGACCGGCACGCTCGCTATAGAGGCGCAGGACGTGACGTTCAAGACCGTTGGTACGGACGAAGAGCCAGAGAGTATCGTGTGATGCGCACCATCTCGGCGGTAGACGATCTCCTTGACGGATTCGCTGTGGTGGATGGCCTTGAGGCCACCAGACAGCGGGTAATTCAGCATCTACGCTTCACTTTGAACGAGTGGTTTCTTGACTCGGACCAGGGGATCCCATACTTCGATGGCCTGTTCGCTGGAGGCAGGAGTCCCGAACTCGCCGCACAGCTCATCGCCGCCGAAGTGCTCGGAGTAGAGGACGTTACGGATGTAGCCGTCGTTCGGGCCGTTCTCGATCCCCTAACCCGGAGGCTGTCGGTGGAGCTCCGCGTGAGTACGGTCCACGGCCAGGTGACGGTCGCGGAGGTGTTGTAATGGCACGGGTGACGGCGCAGGGAATAGAGCCCACGACGCTCCAGGGCTACATCGACGCGCTGGAGGCGGCGTTCCAGTCTGCGTTGGGCCAGGACATTGATCTGGCCCCGGAGACGCCAGCGGGCCAGTTGGTTGGAACCCTGGCCTTGACGCTGACGGAGGCGGACGAGGCGCTGGTTGCGGTGGGCAACGGCATGGCGCGCAGCCGTGCGCTGGGAGTCCAACTCGACGACCTGGGATCGCTGCTGGGCATCCCACGCCTGCAGGGAGAGAGCGACGACGAGTACCGGGTCCGTTACGGCAGACTCACCGCGAGGAACGCCAGGGGCTCGGCTGAGGCGATACTGGCCGCAGTGCTTAGCGTCGAGGGTGTAACCGATGCACTAATCCGTGAGAACGCCACCGCCGCCGAGGTGACCGAGCAGGGCAAGACCATTGGCGCTTACTCGATCTGCCTGGTTGTAGACGGTGGCACGGACGAAGCTGTCGCAGCGGCGATAGCCCGGTCAAAGCCAGTAGGAACGGGCACCAGCGGAGAAACCAGCGTTGACGTGCCCCATGCCAGAGGCTGGAGCGTGCCCATTCGACTGTCCCGTGTCACTCCAGTCCCAATCAAAGTCAAGCTGGCCCTGACGCTGGTGGCAGGCTTTCCTTCGGACGGCACGAGCCGGATCGTCATGCGGGTGGTAGACCATGTGATAGGGCTGGCCCTTGGGGAGCGCCTGACAGCACAGCGGCTCCTTGCCGACGTGCTGTTAGTGCCGGGACACACCGTGAACCTCGGTGTCGGGCGCAAGGCTGGCACGTTGCTCAGGGGCAGCGGTACTGTGGCGTCGCTGGATACGTTCCGCGGTAGGGCCACCGTGCTGACCGGGGGGAATCACACTACTCTGACAACCCTCCAGGCCATCACCGCCGGTACCGTCACCTTCCTGAGCCAGACCGTGACCGGCCTCGACTTCTCCTCCGACAATGACCTCGACGACGTGGCTTCCACGCTCCAGACCGCGCTCCGGGCTACCAGTTCCACGGACCTGGACAATGTGGAGGTCACCCACGACGGCGCGGCGTTCGTGGTGACGTTGCCCCTGGACTCCGATGGGGCAGCCACCACGGCAAGTACCGCTTTCACCGGGGACAACGCCGACGAGCTGGGCCTGGACACGGCAACCATCGTAGACGGAGTGGATGCCATCAGGAGCGGCACGATCACGCTGCACGGTGCGACTGCATCCGGTCTGGACTTCGGCGCCGTGGCGAGCTACGACGACGTGGCCACGGTAGTCAAGGGCGCGCTGCGGGGAACATCCAGTGCAGACCTGGACCAGGTAGAGGTGGCCTATGTGGATGGAGGGTTCGTCATCACCATTCCCCTGGATGCCGACGGCAACCCCATTGTGGTGTCCGGCGCGGTGACTGGCGATACGGCTGACGAGCTGGGGCTGGATACCGTCGATACGGTCCAGGGCTCCGTCACCAATCAGGACGACATCGAGTTGACCGAGCGGCTGACGGTTATCCCCGAAGACATCACCATCACGGTGTTGGCATCATGAGCGACCTGGCCAAGAGGATCGACGTTCACGCCAATGCTGGCCTGCTGATCCAGCAGTGGCAACAGGCTCCGCGTATGCGCGCCCTGGTGGATGCGCTCCAAGGAGTGATGGACGACCACCTGGTCAAGCCGTTGGGGGAGATGGAGGAACGTCTCCGCATCGACACCGCTGATGAGGTCTGGCTGGACTTTATTGGGGAACGGCTGATGCTTCCGCGTCCGGCGACGAACCTAAGCAACTTTGCTCCCTTCGGCTTCCACGGCTCAGGTGGTGTCGGCTTCGACCAGGGTCCGTTCGCCACGGTGGTTGAGGCGCTGTCGCCGCGTGTTCCTGTGGGGGATGTCTACTACCGCAGCCTGCTGCACATGCGTGCCGAAGCTCTGCTCGCCGACGCCAGCGTGTCTCGGCTTGAGACTGCGGCCAGCCGCGTTTTCCCCGGTACACAGTACGAAGATCACGGAGACATGGCGGTGACAGTCCACGGTCGCTACCGGAGCCGTGAGGACCGAAAGATTTTGGCCGCGTTCGATGCTGTCGGAGGCTGGCCGTCTCCCGCTGGCGTCTCCTTGTCGACGATCTGGGAGTACGTGGTGGGCGGCGACTGCGAAGGGGCCGATCCCCCGGTTGTGCCCGGCCAGACCGTTCAGGAGACGAACGTATCCGCGTACGCACGGAGTGACGAACAGGCGTACTCCGGCGATTACAGCTGGAAGATAACGGTCGAGCAAGACAGCGACTCGGACGACGGGGCCGATGTCTACCCAAGCTATGACCTGCTGTACGCCGACCTCATGCCCCTGACTCAGCTCAAGTTCGGCGCGTGGGTCTATGTCGACTCGGGTACCTCTGACGACCTGGACCTGTCTGACGTCTACCTCGACTTGGTCTGTGGGGACGAGGACGCCGGAGGCAATTTGACACCGCAGAGCAACGAATCGGAGAGCCCGTCCGCGTTCGATACCTGGGAGTATCTCGCCGCGACGGTCACGCCCACGGCCAGCTGCGAGGTTGTCCGGCTGGCACTGAGGATCTCTGATCGGTCTGCGGCACATGTGGTCTATTGGGACGACGTTAGTTTCAGGAGCGAATAATGGCTAGAGATTCAGATGCACTGAAGATAGAGAAATGGGCCGCCGCAGGCGACGTTCAGGACCCCGAAGACGGGGGAGTGACGCGTTCGAGCGGATGGGACGCCACTTACTCGCAGGCCGGCGGCAACCTGCCCAAGCGAGAGCACTTCAACCAGATCATTCGGGAGCTATCTGGGCTCGGTGTGGAGGTCAACACACACGGCCTATTGGAGTGGGACTCAACGGTCTCATACGTCCACCCGGCACTGGTGTTCGGCAGCGACGGCAAGCCGTACGTCTCAGTGGCCGACACCACCGACGTCGATCCAGTGACCGACACCGCCAACGCTTACTGGAAGCTCTATGAGGTGCAGGGGCCGAAGGGCGACAAGGGCGACACCGGGGATCGGGGGCTCGACGCCACCGTCCCGGACGCTACAACGACCGCCAAGGGCAAGGTCGAGCTGGCAACCGATGCCGAGGCGCAGGCGGGCGCCGACACGGAGCGAGTCGTGACGCCTGCGAGTCTGGCTTCGCGCACTGCCACTACGACAAGGGCTGGTCTGGTCGAAAAGGCTACCCAGGCCGAGGCGGACGCGGGAACAGACTCTGAGAGGTACGTGACGCCGGCGCTAGTGAAGCGGCGCATTGATGCGAGGGGGGTTAGAAAAACGCGCTTCACGACTGTTGGCACACACACCTGGACACCCCAGGTGAACTCGAGCTTTGCGTTCGCAGAATGTATTGGCGGCGGTGGCGGCGGCGGCGGAGGCGCAGACAGAAATAGAGGAGCGGACGGAGGCAGCGGTGGAACTGGCGGTGGCCGTGCCAACAGTGGCTCGCCATACTTCACGCTTCTGCACGGCGCCGTCACTGTAGTTGTTGGAGCTGGTGGTACAAGAGGGCTCGGCTCTATCGGGGTAGCGGCTACGGCGGGTGGAAATGGCGGAAACTCGACATTTGGCATAGGTGCTAACGCGCTACCTACAGAGTTCCAGGTTACAGGAGTTAGGGGGCTTGGCGGTGCAGCGGCTGGAAATGCCTTTACCGGCCCCGCAGGCGCCGCAGGGGGCACTACAGCTGCAGGTAGTGGTGGTGGCGGCGGTGCCGGTCTATTTGCTGGAAGCGGAATCACCGCTGGTGGCGCCGGCGGCGGTGCGTCTGGGCCTACCGTGGCCGGCGGTGCAGGAGGTACTGGAACGACCGGGCCGGTTACAGGGAGTGGCACGACCGAGGGGGCTGGTGGTGGCGGCGGTGGCGGTCAAGGCGCAGATAGTAAAAGGCCGAGTGCATTTACTGGAGCTGCCGGTGGTGGGCCCGGTGGAGGTGGGGGTGGCGGCGGCGGTAATGGCCACTATTTGGGTGGCCATCCTGGGGCAAACGGCGGTCTTGGCGCCGCCGGTGAAGTCCGCATCTGGGAGTGGTAATCTCGCATCCATCATGACGAGGAAGGTGCGCCAAGAAGCGCATAGGTTGAACGTTCCAGGTGTGGAACCCGGCCAGGAGTAGGCCGGTGGCTAGGGAAGCAGGCGCGAGGGCCAGAGGCGGAGTCGTGTCTGAAGCCTTCCCGACAATGTGGCGGCGGCCACCCTACCACGCCGCGCGCTGCTAGCCAGAGTGCCGTTATGGTCACGAAAGGAACTGCTGATTGAAGCGTCGCACCATGAACCACCCGCTCACGGTAGGGCGAGGGTGGAGTCATCGGAATCTCTGTCTCTTCCTTGCAGAGACAGCCTTGTTCAGGCAGGGATGCTGTACTCCCTTTGATCGGCATCCTCCGATGGCGAGCGCGGCAACGAGCCGTGCCAGGCGTACAGGCAGGACCTAAGACGGCATGAAGATGCAACCTGGTCGAACTTGGGAACCACGTCCGGCTCTCCGGCAACGGAGTAGGCCAGCCTTCGGCCAACGCCGGACGTGTGGCAGAGCCCTCGTAGTAGTCCGAGGCCGGGAAAGCCGGCCGCATGGCGAAGGGGGGCAGTCAGATGGGAGTGGAACGAAGCGAACTACGCCGGAGGCGGGATGTATGAACCCGACGAGGATGGCGGAAAAACCGATGTTCCCGACACACCGGTCTAACCCATCTGATGGAGAGCCGGATGCGGTGAAAGTCGCACGTCCGGTTCGGAGGGGGGGATGGCGCAAACCAGCCGGAGCAGTCCGGCCATCGGCGGCGCCGTCCCTACCCAATGAAGACCATAGTTCGGCCGCCATCGCTTCTCTGATCGAGGAGGTCCAGTCGGATGCGCGACGAATTGACTCGTTTGAGAGAGCAGCACGCACCGGATTAGCTTGGCCGACGGACGTTTGCCCCGCTGTCCTTCGAATTGCCGGTTCCTACTTGCCTATTGAGCGCAGAATTGGCAGGGCTTTAGTAGTAATTTGACACCTAGGCATATAGGGCTTTCGAGAGGACCCAATATAACGGCTTCATAGCCGTCATGCCCATGTTTGTAGAATCGGCAACGTCCTTGGCACCGCTAACTCCCGCTGGCGCATGATACGCGGCCTCGATGGCGGCATCTTCCCCCAAGGCTTACACCTACTCGCTCTCAGCCAGGTACTCCGCCCACTGATCCATGAGCGTCCTCCGCCTCTCGAACAGGTCAGAGCGGAAGTACGCGGCTTCGGTAGAGTCCCCAACTACGTGTGCTAGCGCCGCCTCCATGACTGCGTGCGGTGCGTCTGTCTTCTCAGCCGCCCAGTCTCGAAAGCTCGACCGGAAACCGTGCGGAACACAGTCTATGTCCAGCGTCCTCAGCAGCTTGCGGGGGGTCATGTCGCTCAGTGGTCTGCCCGACCGCGACGGGAAAACGAGACCACTCCCATCATCGAGACGCCTCGCATCGGCCAGTATCGCCATAGCCCGCTCCGACAGCGGAACGCGATGCTCGCGGTCGGCCTTCATGCGCGTGGACGGGATAGTCCATGTCCTGGCGCCTATATCTACCTCTGACCACCGAGCATGTCGAGCTTCGCCTGGTCTGCTGGCTGTCAACACCTGGAACGCCAGGCACAGTTTTGAGGATTCTGTGACTTTGGCGGCCTGCACAGCCCTCATCGCCGCGGGTACAGCCGCATAGGGTAGAGCCTTGTGGTGCGCCTGGGTCCGCGAAGTCTTGGGAAGCACGGCCTCGATGGCGTCGCCAGCTGGATTATCCAGCCTGTAGTTGTTGGCGATGGCCCACTTCATCACCGCGCTTATGCGCTGGCGCACTCGCCGCGCTGTCTCTGGCTTGGCGGTCCATATCAGGGTTAGAGCCTTCATAACATCCGAACCCGACACCTCGGTTACCAATCTGGAGCCAAAGTGTGGAAAGACGTATGTCCTGAGAGTAGAACCCCACTGGGCCGCATGCTTGGTGTTCTTCCATGTGGGGAGGTTGAGCTTGATAACCTCAGCGGCAGCCTCAGCAAAGGTCGGTACATCTCGCTTCTCTGTCCGAGGGTCGCCACCCACACGAGCGATTCTGCGGTTCTCCATCGCCTTCTCACGCGCAGCGCTCAGGGACACAAGAGGCCACCCGCCAAGTCCGAGATCAGTCCGCTTGCCGCGTATCACAACACGCTGAAGCCACCTGCGAGCGCCGGACGGGTCCACCTGAAGGTAAAGCCCCTGACCGTCCTGGTATCGGCCAGGCCGCTTCTCCGTTCTCACTCGCGCCGCAGTCAACGGACGAGCCTTGCGATTCTCGGTCATTCCACCCCCCATTTTGCCCCACATTATAGTCGGGATTGTATGGGACGGTAAGATAATCTATGAGCAACTATGAGAATCTTGGTTGTAGCTCGATCAGGTATGAAATCGGCAAAAGGCAGCGTTTTCAAAGCTAAGACGAAGGATGTGTCTGGCGGACGTGGCGTCCGCCATGACGGCACCGAAGGCGTAGCCAGTAGAATCCACCCCGAGAGGGCCACGAATGCTCTGACCTATGTTGTCCGGAACGGAGGCGTGGGCGATGGTGACATCGCTCTCGTCGGTGATGAAGATGTACCACTCGCCGTCCACACTCTCCTTGGTGTTGTAGTAAGCAATGGTAGCGTCTCTACCCTCTTCGTCGTAGCGGTCAATGGCCTGCTGCACAAAAGCCTTTGTAAACGCTGGGGGATCGGACTTTGAAGGAGCTATTGAGTCGCTTCCCCCACAGGCGGCAGCCATGAAAACGGCAACGACTACCGAACCAATAAGCGATGCCGTTAGATTGTTGGTCTTCATCATAGAATTCCTCCTACATGTTCAAATAGCCGATCCAACCTGCTACCCGTCCACCAGCTCTATGCGGTCACCGTAACGGCGGAAGTCTGAGACGTTGAACGTCAATAGCCTGCGCTCCCCATGCGCCAGCATGGTTGCGACGATGTTGGCGTCGTGGATCTGCCGTCCCCCCGCGGGAATCTCTCGACACAGCCCCACGAGCGATTCGGTCACCACGGGACCGTCCTCGAGTATCTCGAAGCTGCCTATCAGCCTGCTCACGTCATCCAGGGCATCCTCACGGGTGATGGCCACTGGCCAGGTCTGCGGTCGAGTGACAACGGCCAGGTACTCTCGTATCACCTGACGGCTGATCCTTAGCGGTTCAGGGTCTCGAAAAGCACGCTCCAGGCTCGCCCGAGCCGCGTCGTGGTCAGGCGCGCTGGGGACACGGGACTTCACCAGCACGTTGGTGTCTATGAACATGGCGGGACTAAACCCTCTCCTCGTAGAGGTCCTCACGTCTGAGGCTCAGACCTTCCGGCCACACCGCGGTGGGGTGGACGGGCCACGCCTCGTCGAGAGAGAGCCTGGGTATGGGCTTGGGGTGCGTTCGCCGGAACAGCAGCATCTCGCCATCCATATCGACCTCCGCCGTCTCCCAGCCGGCGACGCTCCAGGCAAGGGCGTGGCTGTGGCCATTGCCGCCTCTCTGATTTCCCCACCAGGGCCGGTGCAGCCGTGCGGACGGAGGCAGCTCGAATCCGATGACTGCCTCGACCTCGTTGAAGGAGGTCCTCCACTCCTGCACCTGAAGACTGCTCAGGTACGTGTACAGTCTCTGGTACTTGCCTCGGATCACCATTTCTCGGTACTTGTCCTTCTGGTCTACGGCCATGTCGTGCCTCCTTCGTCTCAGCTTGCCCTAGCCGGAGGGTAGATGTCCAGATACATTGTAGTGAGTTAGTGACTCCAGCGCAAGCGCCTGGACAACGGCAACGGACCGGGTAGGGCTCGCGCGCACAGACCCCCCTCAGAAGGCGCGAGATTCCAGGGGTCGCTGGCGGTGTCATACCCGTGTACAGGAGATCGCACGGGACACCAAGTCGCAGTTCGGGCGATTCCGTAGCTGAAATCGGGGTGAATGGGGCATCCTGCTAAATCGGAGCGAGCAATTTGATTCCGGTACTCGTTCCACCCCTACTGGACAGTCGCAGCTACGAAAGTGGACAAAATGGCAGTGGCGTTCGCGGGTGTGATTGGAACATGGGCTTTGGATTGCGCGATGGGGCATCGGCAGCTACGGTCCAGTGGCGTCGTTCTCTCCCATCCGGGGTCGTCCAGGTTGGCCATGAGTCGCTGCACGGCCAGGGTCATCCTGCCCGTCAGTCGCTCCCGGCGCAGGGCCAGAGCCACTGTCTTCCGGTTCACTCCCAGAAGGGCCGCCGTCTTGCGCTGTCCCTCCCGCTCAACGAGCCACTCCACAACCCACTTGAGGTCGGGCTTATTGTCGTCGGCCCGCGATGCAGGCCCGCCGTTGCTCTTTGGCTTCCCAGGAGTCATTTCCGCCTTCTACAGGGAGTGGCCCGCTTTTGAAATTTCATCCATTTTTCGGTGGAACCAGCCCTTTACAGATACTGTTAACAGATTTCGGTCATACACTCCGAATGTGGCAGAAAGCGTTAGCTGGCTGGCCCCGGATGTCCGCTCCTACCCATGCCTCAAAATCATGTCACGCACCCCGACATCGTTTCGCGCCAAAATCGATGGGCCAAACTGGGCCGCGATCGTCGCCAACACGCCAAATCCTGCCCCCATCAGCTCTCCGGACCCGCCCGACAGCTTCATTCATAGCTGTTTCCTCGCCATCGGCTGACACGTCAGGGGTTGCAAGAGTGCAAACAAACTGTCGTCGGAGAGGCAATTTAGTTTAGCATGGCTTCCCAATAACTTGCATTTTCCAGCGCTGACCGGTCAGTGGGTCTTTTGGCCCGTTTCGTAGCTAAAACAGGGGCAGATAGGGCGGTTTGCGGCACCGGCGGACCTCGAAAAGCACCCCGTCGAGGCAACTTTGCAGCCCCCATTCAGCACATCGGGGAGATAGGGACGCATCGGCCCTATCTATCCCCCTCTACAGGACGCATCCGGTGGTAGAGGGAGTCCCATTGGTAAGCGCTCAGTTCGGACAGCGCCAGTCGTGGGGATTCCGGCTCCCAGAGAGGACGCCAGGAGGGTCCCAGTATCCCTGTTGTGGACAGAACGGGCCGGCAGGACACAAGGATGGGCAGCGACATCCGGGTCATCCGGGCCGATGTGCGCACGTAGGTAGCCTCGACCTCCTCTGTGTCCACGACGAACAGGGTGGTGGGGAACGGGGGCTGGTCTTCCCCTGGTTCGGTGGACCAGTAGTAGCTCATGTAGGGACTCAGGCGGGCTATGACTCCCTCGGGGTGACGGGCCCGCAGCTCGTACTCGAGGTAGAACGGTACGTCGAGGCCCTGTGCAGTCATCTGCCCCACGGCGTCGGGGGCGATGGCCGACTGACCCCAGTTGTAGGCCCGGTCGGATCTCGCGGTTGGAACCGACCACAGCAGTTCGCTGTCAGGGTCGGCCCTGGCCTCAGACTGAAGCTTCGAGAGGAACCACGTGATGCCGTCTGCGTGCTTCGTCTGACGCGCCCACATCTCGATGCGGTGTCCCACGTGACGCCTGCGGCCCTGTTTGTCGGTGGTGAGGGCCGTGCTCCATATACCCTGCGTCGTGGAAAGCTGGGCGCGGTCCCGATGGGTGATGTAGCGAATGCCTTCAGCGGACAACGTGTAGCGAGTGTCTCCGCGTTTTCCTCGTCGCTCGACCAGTCCCCACGTGTCGACGAGGCTGTGCATCATCTGGCTGATCCGCCCTTCCGAAACACCAAGCCAGCACGCAAGGTGGTCACGGGGCATCATCGGGTGGTCCGTCACCATGTCGAGAATCCGCTTCTCCGAAGGGCTGACCCCGAAGGTCGGCGCAGCCTGCACCATCCGCTCAGGATTGGGTATCGAGGCCCGCTTCCGCTCCGGCGATTCCGTATGAAGCGCTCCGCCGGTGCCGCCCTGTGAACTCACAAAATCGAGAGTGTAGTACGAGCCGCCGAACAGAGACGAGGTGTGCTGCCAGACGCGGTGGTCCCGTCTTTCGAGCGCGTCCCTCGACTCCACGGCGACGTAGCAGTCCCTGAGATTCAGGTCCACGCAGAACCGTGTCGTCAGCCTCTGCTCCCAGACGCTGGGCGTCAGTATCAGGACAGCGTCGGGGCGGCGCGTGTAGTCGCACTCCGCTATGGCCCTAAGCCGGTCGTAGAGGGACCGCCGTCGCAGGGCCAGACCCGGGCGGACCACGCCAAACCGGCGGCCGTCGTGGAGGGTGATGGTGGCGTCGAAGCGGCCCCTGCGGTGGAACTCCACGTGCGACCGCATCCATCCGGCGAATCGACAGCGCCAGCCACTCCCTTGACACGGGGTAGGCCCGCACGAAGTCCGAGGTAGTCCGAAAGCCGAGGGTTCCGGAGGCCTCGTCAATGCCCCGGGCCGTCAGGTAGTATCTCCGGCTCGATGGTAGGTGGGCGGTGCCGTGACTCACTCGCCCGACGATGCCGTCGGCCAGCAGGCCGGTCAGGGCGCGGTGAATGGTTGCGTGGGCCTCGCCGAGGATGGCCGCCAGTTCCGCCGAATCAATGAACGGCATCTGGCTGAGGGAGTGCAGGATCTGTCGTCCGGGGAGGGCCATGTCGCTACCTCCCACGCGCTCGGCTCGGAGTTAGCCCAGAGGCACGTAGGGAGGCCCCGATAGGGCCAGTTAGATTACGGCCCCTCGGAAGAGGCTTTGTCTGGTTTCGCGTTCCGTGTTTCGGCGTGTTCATCCTGTTTCCCGGCGGCAATGGCCCAATAGTCCATTGTGAAGGCCGGGAACGTTGAAAGTAATGCCCTGCAAGCCATTGTTTTGGGAACGGTTTTGTGGTAAAGGCCTGCGGCGGAAGGGGAATGTTGAGTTCACTGATACCAGGGACAAGCTGAGCAACCTCGTCGAGGGGCTGATCAGGGAACACGAGCTGACCATGCCTCCCGACACGGTCCGCTGGGACAGCCGCAGCCGGCGCACGCAGACCCTTAGACGGACCGGCCCGTCGAGTAAAAAACAACGTCCCTATGCTGTGTCTGGGAGGGGCTATAATAGGGTGGATGAACCAACTCAGTCAGAGCCTGATGAGCGTCGCCATTGGTGCGCTTACATCAATCCTGGTGCTGGCGCCACTGGTGGGGATTCAACTAGCGTCCCAAGTCGCAGTCCAGGTGGTGCTGGCCATGTTGGCGGGAGCCGTCGTCATAGGGGCGATGTCGGTGGCCCGGGGCACCCCTTTCCTGCCTTCTAAGGAACGACGTCTCTTCGTCTTACCCAATCGGTTACAGCCCATGGTTCCGTTTCAGCTCATGTTTATGGGAGTGCCGCTGCTCATCGTGAGCCTCTTTGCAGACTCCCCTGCCTCCCTGGTCAGCGCAGCTCTACTCGGCGCATTACTGGTGACTATACCTTGGCCCTCGCGGAACAAGTCCTGGCAGAGAGGGTCCTGGCAGGGCGTCTCGTCTTCTCACCGCCGATCCTCTCTAGTTGGACCGAACATCCAAGGGGCTCCCACGCAGGCGCCTCAGGGGCGATTCGAGAAGTTCTCAGAAGGGGCGCGTAGCGTTCTGTCCCACGCGCAGGAGGAAGCCCAGCGGTTCAACCACAACTACATCGGGACCGAGTACATCCTGCTTGGACTAGTACGGGAACCTGAAGGCGTAGCAGCCAAAGTCCTGACCAACCTTGGTGTGGAACTCTCCAAGGTGCGGTCGGCGGTGGAGTTCATCATTGGAAGTGGCAAGCGCCCTGGCCCCGGCGACATAGGGCTGACGCCCCGAGCCAAGAAGGTGATCGAGCTGGCCGTGGATGAGGCACGGCGCCTGAGTCACCACTACATTGGCACCGAGCACCTGCTCATCGGCATCATGCGGGAGGGCGAGGGTGTGGCGGCCGGGGTCCTGGAGAGCATGGGTGTTAACTTGGAGCGCGTCCGCGCCGATGTCGCTCGGCTCTCTCAGAACAGCGAGTAGTCCCGATAGGAACTACGGACAATCCCATCTTGCCATTCTCGCAAGGAAGACATCCGGTTAGGGAGCGTGTCCTTATCTGAATCGAACCGGCACATCCCATGTGGCTAATGCTGTAGTGCTCCCGAATCTGGGGCGGTAATCAGCATATCTCTACGGTTTCAGCGTCAACATCCGATTCGTATTGGGCCAGTTGACACTCTACACAGAACGTAAACGAATTTCCGATTGGCGCTCCGGCCCCACTATGCTACTAGCTGGAGATTTTGGTATTGCTACCTCCGACTGAAGCTAAGTCAACCGCCCACCAGTATCTGAGCTATTGGTGTCTATTTGATAGCAAGTATGTGCGACCTTACGGGCGGCGGTAGTGGCGGCCCAGTTCCGAGGCGTAGCGCCGTCCCAACGTGGCGCCTTCGGCCTCCAGCCATTCGGTGAACCGGGTGGAGGCGGTGGGTGGGTCAGCCGACACCAGATGGCCCACCATCAGTCCGTCGATTTCATCCCTGGTCAGCACCACATCCCGCACCAACCAACCCGCCATTCGGGCGGCCAGCAGCGCCACCGAAGGCCGTACGTGAATCAGCCGGGCTCGGCTGCCTACTCGGCGAGCTATGAGCCGTACCATCTCCTCAAACGTGAATGTTTCTGGACCCACGGCGTCTAACACGACATCTTCGCTTCCCGCCCCGGCATTCACGGCAAGTTGCGCCAGGTCGTCTACGAACACCGGCTGTATCGGATAGTCCCCAGACCCTGCGATGGGGAACGCTGGAAACCGCCGCAGGAACCAGGCGATGTTGTTTATCAGCACATCCTCGGGGCTGAACAGCACCGTGGGTCTGAGGATGGCGTAGGACAACCCAGACTCGTGGATTGCCTTCTCCACCAGCGCCTTCCCCCGGAAGTAAGGAAGTGGCGAGTCTTCCGAGGGGTTGGTGATGCTGATATGGACGATGCGTGTAACGCCGGCTTCGGCCGCCGCTCCTATCAGGATGCGGGAGTTCTGAACGGCGATGTCATGAGTAACCGTGCCTCGTGCGAAGCGAATCCAATAGGTGTTGTACAGAGTGGCGGCTCCCCGAAGATTTTCCACCAACCTATTAAAGTCGCCGAAGTCCAGAGGTAGAGCCTCCACCCGATCACCGAAGGGGCTGTGGGAAGCGGGAGTACGGGTCAACGTCTTTACAGTTGCCCCCTGTTCCAGCAACCGCCGGGCGATGTACTTGCCACTGTAGCCAAAGGCCCCAGTGACGACCGAGAGACTAGATCGGCTCATTGCCTTCCTGACCTCCGAGATCAGCAATGGCTGCAACAAGGAGCGCGAGGGCTGTTGGCAGGTAGAACATGCCGATCGAAGCTATCGCTACAAAACAGAATCCCAGAAGCACGACGGCGGGGCTCCAGAGGAGTATCTTGCGCATCGTCGTCTGTTGGAGCCGAAGGCCCAACAAAGTGATGGCGGTCAAGAATATAGGCACTAGCAGCAACAAGATTACGTGCAGGCCATTCACTTCTATTGCTGTAGCGCTAGACCGAATCACCTCCCCGCCAGGCTCACCAGGGAGTGCCGGGGTTACTGATTCACCCTGGTACACGGGTCCGAATGCAAAGAAGACGCCGGCGGCCCAGGCAAAGGCATGGGCGACCCATGCAGATACTGTCGCTACGCCGATAGACCTCAGATGTCCCTCCGTACCAAGCGCTACTACGTTTCGTGCACCGGGCTCCCGGATATCACGAAGCGCCTGAGTTGAGATGGCTAAACCCCGGCGTGGTAAAATCGAAACTTAGATGCCTCTCTATTCTAGTAGGGTTCGTCGGCTTTGACGATATTGCTGTAGTAATTGCATTCGTGAAGACGAAGAAGCTTTGGTATGAGCCGGAGATTCACATACTCTGCAATTCTGGTAGTAGCGCTGCCGTTGATTGCCGCTGCGGGGATTTTGTACGCCCGAGGCACCGGTGGTTACGAATCGGCAACTGGTCACAAATCGATATCCCACGAGGCCCCCCCTCGAACAATAGACCCTAGGATCGTTAGGCAGATGCCTCTAGCAGATGCGTCGAGTCAAATCTACGAGCTTTGGCAGAGAGAAGGCTTGCAAGGCTTCACAGGGATGCGGATTGACAATGACAAGGGGGAAGTAATCCTCTACTGGAAGGGACAAGTCCCTCACAGGATGGTCGCGCTTGTGCGGACGTTGCGGACCAGCGTCCCAGTTCGAGTAGTTGAAAGACCCTGCTCACTCGTAGAGCTTCAGCGGGAAGCAAGGCGGCTTGTCGAACTTGATCTCTCCGGGGCAGGCGTCAATGTCACTCAGGCAGGACGCAGCACAGTATGCCCCGGCCCACCAAGCTATACAAGATCAAGAACATTCGGATTGAGATTCAGCTTGGCTCTGTAGGTTCTACTGGAGACAGTCTCCGTCAGTACCAGGACTCGATTGGCAATAGAGTATGAAGTACATCCGACAATCATGGATTCAGAAACTGCGCCGGGCGTTGGGAACGAACCGGGGCGGCATGTCTCGTATGTACACACCCTCCACTAGAGGCGGCACACCCATCCGGCAAACGAAACTGTCGCCGGACGGGCTGGAGTTCACCGAGGACGTGTCCGAGGCCCGGTGGGTGGAGGAGAGCTTCTCAGCCTTCGGGACGCTGCGTTCCTTGCTGCCCGAAGGGTTTGCGGCGTACGCCCGGATTTTCCACCCTGCCTACCTGAATAGAGATGAGGAGAGGCCGGCCCGGTGGTCTACGGTGGCCGAGTGGACGGGACGTACTGTCCATCCGCTGATGCAGTTCGAACGTATCGCAGGTCTGAGTGAGGACTCTCACGACATGTACAAAGACCCGCCGTGGGGTTCCCTACCACAGCATCGCTCCATCCCCGAAAGGGAGTGCCGTACCCTGGTCGAGGTGCTCATGGGTTTTACCTCGACCCCTGACAGTTGCTACTTTTGCCTTTGGGAAGGCTATGGAAACATCGACACTCGCCTCTACAAGGCTAGTTCTCGGGTGAGAGCTCCGGGGCGGGACTACCTGCTATTCCGCGGGCCTATCGACGCCATCATGGCATTCATTACAAAGGATGGGCCTTTCTGGGGGCATTCGCCGAGCATCTGGTGGCCGGAGGACAGGGCGTGGTGTGTAGCAAGGGACATCGACCTGTTCGACACCTATGTTGGTGGGAGCCGAGAGTGCATCGAGGCGGTCCTAAGCAACCCGGACCTGGAGGCGTTACTTACAACTCTAGACGCTCGACTTGATCTAGGTGGAGACACCATCAATGCCAGGTACGTGTCCGGAGGTTGTGGCTAGGGACTAGACTATACGAGGCCGTAGGAGTGTACTGATAATTACCGTCATATCGGCGTGGACGGCCCATCTATTGGCCTGGGCAGCCAGTGTCTGGTTGGTGCTCGGTCCGGCGTACCAGGGAGTGGCGGTAACGACCGAGGGGACCACACGGGTCAGCGCTACCTTCACCGGGACAAACGGTCTGCACGTTATCTGGGTGCCGATCGTACCCGTCCTGCTGAGCGGTATCGCGTTGATGGCCGTCAGGCGAACCGGTCCCGGGCCGACCGGACGCAGGCTGCTCCTTTGGACAATCTCTGTCGTGTTCCTGGGGTTCTGCGCACTGGGGTTCTTTTCTTTCGGCTTCCTCTATCTGCCGGTGGCGCTCTCACTGATCATCGTGGCGGTGTCCGTCACGTGCTCGGCATCGCAGCGATTGTCGTGGGGATGGCGCTAGTTGCGATTACCCTTGTTGCGCTGCCGGGACTCGCCACCACGTTTGAAGCGACGGTAACCACTTCCAGCTCCTCATCTCTGGAGCATGAAGTCGTAGTCGGCAGCGTTGGCATCACTTTGGGCCGAGCTGTGCTGCATCCCAATGAACGGGTCACTCTGTTCTATGTCGCAAGGAACACGGCTGAATCGCTCGACGGGGCTGTCATGATCGACAATGCAGAGGTAGAGAGCTCTGATGGACGCTCGTGGCTGGCCGACGGGCATGGCGTCGTGCTCGAACGGCCTCCGCTTACCCTTGGATGGTTGACGTTTCCTGTGTCAGATGCTGCTCCGGGGAACTTCAAAGTCACAGTGAACAGCGTTCAAGCCGACGGCAATCACGTAAGGGGAGCATGGCAGTTGCCGAAGCTCCCTGGCCTTGAAGCTCGGATCGACGTGCTGAAGCCGATTGTCATCGACTCCGACCTGTGTGCCAGTAGCGGCAGTGTGGCATTTGGCTTTCATGATAGGGCCTGCGCCCAGGAGTTCGTTGACCCCCAATCCCTTCGTCAAAGTGGAGGTACACCCGAAACTACCGGCGTTACGCCACGGCCGACGCCTACTCCCACGCACACTTCCACTTAGCCGACTCCGATTCGTCCTCCTCAGGTAACCAAGCCCCTCGCCGTGGAGGACACTCTCCGATTACTGTTCTCCCTTTGTGGTCACGTCCCGTCAAGTGGTGTAAGAGTGCGTCATCCTGTTGATGTTGTTTAGGCGGCTGTCGCCTCCGCGAGATCGGCCTCTGGAAGAGCTTCGTTGAAGGTCAGCACGACAGGTGTGATGTATCGACGGCCAACGGCCCATTCGTCGTGCTGCTCAGCCAGGACGGCGCCAACGAGGCGGCGCACGGCCGGCCGGTTAGGGAAGATGCCCACCACATCGGTGCGTCGCCGGATCTCCTTGTTGAGACGCTCCTGTGGGTTGTTGGACCAGATCTTCTTCCAGTGGGCGAGTGGGAAGTTGGAGAAGGCCAGGACGTCGGGACCGGCCTCGTCCAGTAGAGAGACGACCTGAGGGAACCGGTTCTGGAGTTGATCGGTCACCCTGTCGAGCTGGGCGTGTACCTCATCGGGGGAGGGTTGCTGATAGATGGTGCGCACCATGGTGGCTACCCATGGCTGGGCGCGCCTGGGGACCCGAGTGAGCAGGTTGGTCATGAAGTGGGTGCGGCACCGTTGCCAACTGGCTCCGCCGAAGACTGCGGCGATGGCGCCTCGGAGTCCCTGATGAGCGTCCGATACCACCAGTTCCACCCCGCCGAGGCCCCTGGCGGACAGCGAGCGTAGGAAGGCCAGCCAGAAGGCGCCGTCTTCACTCGTACCCACGTCCATCCCGATGATCTCCCGCTTGCCCTCGCCATTGACCGCCGTCGCCACCACCACGCTGACGTTGACGATCCTACCGGCCTCTCTGACCTTCTGGGTCAGTGCGTCCAGCCACAGGTAGGGGTAGGGTCCACCGTCCAGCGGACGGCCCATGAAGCCATCCACCACCACGTCCAGTTCCTGACAGATGCGCGACACCTGGCTCTTGGAGATACCCTCACACCCCAGCGCCTTGACCAGATCGTCCACCCGCCTTGTGGATACACCTTCCACGTAGGCCTGCTGGATCACAGCCAGCAGAGCTCGCTCGCTGCGACGCCGTGGCTCCAGCAGGCTCGGGAAGTAGCTCCCTTCTCTGAGCTTCGGGATGTGCAGATCCATCGTCCCTACACGGGTATCCCACGCCCGGGACCGATACCCGTTGCGCTGGGTCACCCGCTCAGCGCTGCGTTCTCCATACTCAGCACCGATCCTCGATGACACCTCCGCATCCATGATCCCCTCTACCAGCACTCTCAGTGCCTCCCGTAGGAAGTCCACGTCACCGTCCATTCCCCCCTTGCGCAATAGCTCCAGCAGGTCCATCCTTTCCTTGACCACTGTTGTCCTCCTTTCTCGAGCTTTCTTCTTTGCCCGCTAAGGATGACGCGGTGGTCTCTCTTTCTCCAGACCCTCTCCCTCTTATTACACCACTTCCTGGGACTCTACTCCCTTTGTACACCTTGGCACTTCCAGGATATTATGGACGCGCAGTGGTATGGCACTGCATACGGCTATTCGTACACATGCGACTTGACCGAGGGAGCCCTGCCCATATTTTGGGAAGAGGTCTGTCGGGGCGGGAAAGTTCAGCAACCGTAATAGATCTGAACGGGCTGAGTTACGTTGGCTAGATTTATCAGACACTTGGAGCAATTGACGCTCGTAGGCAGTGGGGCGCTAGCACTAGCGGTCAGCGTAGGCCTCTTCGTCTCCCTGCTAGTCCGCCCGACAGCAGAAATAAACCTCCTTAACATGGCGACGCTGGTGCTAGCGTCCGCCGCGGGCATCGGACTGATCCTCAGGCCCAGTAGCCCCAAGTGGCTGATCCCAGCGAGTCTTTGTCTTTTGTGCTCGGTGATCCCGACTGTATTCGGAGCAGTTTTCGTGCTGTACGCTGCTCCCGTCACATTACTTCTAGCCGGGGTAGGCTTGAAGGTTTTCCGTACCCTAGCCGGAGTACAACTGTTGAGGGCAGGTCGCTGCTCCCGAGGGTGGTGTCGGGAAAGTCGAGAGGACTGAATTTGGCGTTGCTGATGAAAGGGTCCACGCTATGAAACGATTTAAGTTCAAAAGGCTCGAAGGGCATCGTATAGGTGGCACGGGTGATGAATTTGAACTCTCTTATCAGTTAGCTCGTTCGCCTTCAGGAAAGCTATACATGTACTCGCCTAATCCAGATGCGGTTCCGCGCCTATTCCTGATCGGAGACGCACCCGAAGTTCGCAGTATCGCTGCCAATGACCAAGCACGTATCCGACTGAACCCTGGGTCTGGCGAGGTAGTTTGTCCTTATTCGGGCTATGTCGCCCCGCAAGAGGATTTCGTACATCCCAAAGACAAGGATGATACATGTAAACGGGCTAAACACGATGCCATCGCTGACATTCAGGATGATTTGAAAGGCTGGGCCCGAGATTTCAATCGTAGGCAACCAAAGGGTGGGTTGATTTCCATGCAAATGAAGTACAAGAAGGGGTCCAATCCCGCACCAATCGCTATTCGTGAGGATTTGCTTCGTAATCTTGTGTGTGACGTATGCAGCCGCTCCTATGGTGTCTACGCGATTGGATTGTTCTGCCCTGACTGTGGAGCACCCAACGTCCAACTGCACTTTCGTCGTGAAGTTGAGCTTATTCACAGACAGCTCAAGATAGCTGGGGGGCAAAATGCTTTAGGTGACGTGGAACTCGGCTATCGTTTGATGGGCAACGCACATGAAGACGTCCTCACGGCATTCGAGGCTACGCTCAAAGCCGTCTATATTCATTTGACTAGGCTGTCTGAGCCTGTGGATGCAAGAGCGGATGTCGGCAACGAGTTCCAAAACGTGGAGCGGGCACGAAAGCGGTTTTTGGAGCTCGGCATTAATCCGTTCGACGGCGTGTCGGAGTCTGACCTTATTCTTCTAATGGACTGCATCCAGAAACGACATGTCATTGGACATAATCTAGGCATGACCGACGGCCGTTATCTAAGTCTGACGCACACCGAAGAGGGCCACCAGCTAGGCGAATCTGTCCAAGTGCTCGGCGTGGACATTGGGAGGTTTGCTGAAATTTGCCTCTCGGTTGTCGGAGACTTGGAAAGGGCTCTCCTCCCGGAGTCACAGCGTTGTCCTCCAAACATCCTGAGTTAAGTACCATCTCCAGCATTACTGAAGTCAACGTTGATTCTCTCGTAAAAAGTCTGTGCAGGCCGAATTAGAACAACCGTGCCCTTGCCTGGGTACAATATACAGTCTCTGTTCCGTGTACTACCCCAACATACGGTAGCGCTCAGATGTGCTAAAGCGCTGGAACTTCCTCAAAACGGGTTTTTACGAGGGAATCAACGTTGAAGCGTCCGCCCTTTCGTAGCTCTCCAACCTCAACTGGTGAGTGGCGCTCAGGCTAGACATCGCCCCCGACACGCCAAACCAATCGGGATACGACCTGTCGAAGTACGACCTGGTCTTTGAGTTTTCGGTCGTTGTCAGACGGGGTGGTTCCCGAGGCTGGCTGGTGATCCGGTGCAAGACGGAGAAGCCCGGCGAATCGCAGGCCCCTTCCGGACTCACTTCAGGGGACCCGTCATGAGTTGGGTGAGGACGCCAGCAGCCCACGTACGTCTTTGCCGAGCGATGCGTCGGCTACTAGACAACGAAGGCAAGGATGCCGGCACAGAGAGAGTCGAGCCTCTCATCTACGGTGTGGGACCAAGCATCGACTACAGATCGAGAATGAACCTCAAGGTGAAGGTTCTTGATTTTGTCCAGTTTGGTGGGTACAGCTTCACCCGCAGTTACGGGAGATGGGCGGGGGCTATAGTGTTGCCTTGAGCCAGGACACACGGCCCACTGACGCCTCACAAGTGCGTGTACTACGATCTCCGGCAATGACGAGCAAGCGTCAGTTCTTCCGATTGGTGCAGCACCAGTCGAGGATGATGCCAGGTATGGACTCGACGTGCCCTGGTTGATCCACGCTGGCCACCAAACTTAGGTCGCGCGTAGTTCTTGGGTCGTCGGCGTGATACGTAGACACGACAATCCAGACCCACTCGCCGTCTGGTGACAAATCCCAGTGGCCGGGCTTCCGGTACTCCGTCGACTCCCAGACCCTGTCGATCCCGCCAGTTCCCACGTGGAGGATGTCAATGAAGGGCATCCTAGCTCTCATATCCCAGCCAAAGTAAGCCAATCGAGCTCCGTTTGGAGACCAGACGGGCGCTCCCATCCTAACCGCGCTCCGCCCCGGCAGGACCTCAACTTTCAACTGGTCCAGCCGAAGGTCAGCACCCAGCAGGCCTATCCCGTAGACTCGTTCATAGTCCATTACCAAGAACGCAGCCGCCCCGTCGTCGCTGGGCGTGGCCGCCGCCGAAACGACTACTTGCTCCGCCAGTGTGTCGGCCTCTCTCCTCAGCCGCCGATGCAGGTCGATTGAGTTCGCCAGCTCAAGCTCTTCTCCCGTCTTCAGGTCCACCGACACGAGTCGGTTGTTCACCGGCCCATACATAGTGTACCCGGGTCCTCTTTTCTCGATCCTCTCTATGTCCCTGGCCGAAAGCGCAAGTATCCTCTTGCCATCCATTGACCAAGAAATGCTCTCCGCATAGCGCCCGTACATGTCGAACCAGTCCATAAGGCCGGTCGCGAGACGCCGGGGAGCGGCTTCGCCCGCAACTTCCGCCACCCAGAGGTCGAAACGGCTCTCGGCAGGGGACTCTGGGTCCCAATCGTCGCCCGGAACGAGGTAGGCAATATGGCTGCCGTCCGGGGACCAGACGTCGCAGCAACCACTGGGCACCAGCTCTGTGCGCCGCGCATTGTTCAGTCCAATGAGCAAATTGCTTACGAGGACATGTTCGGCGTCTGGGGAAGCCACAAGATAGCCGTGCCTAGGCCCACCGTCGGGGAGGTCCAGGTTCACTTCAAACTCGGCAGTCTGGGTGATCATGCTCTCGTCGATCTTCAGTCGCACGAGCTTGGAACGTCCACCGTCCGTCCGCCGCAGGCCGATCACGCTTCCGTCTCTTGTCAGTGCTCCCGTCCAATAGTCGCCCGTCTTGGTCACCTGCCGTTCCCAATGCCCGGCCAACAGGCGCAGATCTCCGTCCCTCAAGACCAAGACCCATCCGGCACGAACTGGAGGAACGGTGAAGTCGCGAATGCCAGCTGGGGTTGAAGCCTCATCTGAGTCTCCGAAACGAGCGCATCCGCAACCGACGATAGCCGCTGCAAGTAGCAATACGACGGACAGCACGGCAGCCCGAGTCCTCCCTCTGTATCTCGCCTTCTCCATCGTCACACCGTCCACCCCGTGGAATCGACTGCTATACCCTCGAGGCTACTCTTGCTGAACGCCGGCTCTGCCAGATCCACCACGCTCACCGTTTCTTCCTGCGACAGACAAGTGACACCTGGCGACTCGGAGGAAGTGCAGGCTGGACCATCACCCTAGTACTCTAGAATGGTATATCAGATCGCCATACGCTCGTCACCCCGAAGCAGTCAGCGATCAGAACACGTTCGATAGCCCCTGTAGTTAGAGTACGAGCTTGATCCTCAAGGTGAAGGTTCTTGATTTTAATATAGCAAACGGGTCCCTCGAGCCGCAACGGCTTTATCGCTCTGTCGGTAAGTACATTGCCATTGGTGTCTAGTCAGGCGAGGGTTCAGTCACGATGAGTTCGCCGTCTACCTCGAGGAAGCGAGCGAGGTCGGTCGCCTCGATTTCAAGCTGTGCGAAAACGTCGGCCGATAGCTCCTCGAATGGTGTTACGACTGTTTGCACGTCACCGCGAGTCTGTTTGCTATTCCAGGTGCCCGCGACTCGACCGTCTAGGAGCACCGTCGGGCGTATCAGACCGCCCCCTCGATTGACTCGCTTTCCGTATTGCGGCGCCACAGCGAGGTCTCGGTCGGCGTACCCGAGGAGATACGTGTCAAAGCTGGGTAGAAGGCTCACCAATGGCGTGGTCTGTTTCAGACCAGCGAGCCCCTCTGCTCGTCTCACTGGCACCCACGCTGGGCGCTCGACGACTTGCGTCTCGACCAGCTCGTCTTCGATTAGCTTCCAGGCCTTGCGGGCCTCGCGAATCGGAAGTCCTGACCAGGTAGCGAGGTCTTCAGGGCCCGCGGGGCCGTAGGCGTCGAGGTAACGGCGGGCAAGCTCCCCCAGTTGGCGTTCGTCGCCATGTCCGTCGGGCCTGACGCCCGACCATTCATCTAGCAGCACATACGTCGGCTCGGACTGCTGGAGCGGTCCGTAGCAAACCACGGCTTCCAGGGCTGCTCGTCGAAGAAGGTGGTACGGCGCCTGCCCGGTCAGAGCGAGTCCACCCGCGGCCAGCTGTTCGGTCAGGTCGGCCCGCGTCAGAGGTCCGAGGTCGGCGAGCACCTCACGGATGATGCGGACCCTCTTGGCACACGTTTCGTCGTCGAGTCCGAGCTCGGCCAGGCGTCCGCGGCTACGTCGAATCATAGCGGGACCGATGAGCGGCAGGAGCCCCACGACGTCCTCGATCGCTAAGAGGTGGAGCGTCCCTCGCATGCACCATGTGCGAACCACCGAACGGTCGAGCAGCATGGCCCTCTCAACGTCGGACGTCGTGGGTCCAGAGCTTCGCACTCGGACGGCCAGCGAAGCGGAGAGCTGGTCCTGCGCCTGCACCCCGCAAACGGCCCGTACGGCTTCGGCTACGTCTGGCCCAGGTCCGGTTCGCGGTGGTCCCAGGCGTTGCGCGCGGACGCGCAGTAACCTGGCCTGGTCGTCTGACAGCGACGGAGTCATGAAAGCCCCTGCGCTAACGGCCGTTACGGCCGCGCGACAAGGCCAATACTGTACAGCATGGAACCAGCTAGAACTCTGGTCGAGCCGCCAGGCGCGCGCTCCCAACAGTATCGAATGGGATACAATTGTGCCCGCATTTCAAAGGGAGCAAAGGGGGCAGCGATGGCGAGACCGAAGGTCTTAGTTACGGGCGCAGCCGGGATGGTAGCGACCCAGTTCCTACCCGGACTTAGAGAGCGCTACGACCTGGTGCTCATCGGGCACAGCAAGACAGTAGACGTCGATGGGAATCAGGTCGATGGGATTCAGTTGGTAGAGCTCACAGATCCGGACCGCAGCAAGTACCAGCATCTCTTCGAGGGCGTGGACTCGGTCGTGCACATGGGCCATGTGCCCCGTCGAGGGGAGCCCCTCGACCACTTCAAGAACGAGATGCTGAACATCCAGATGGGGTACAATGTCTTGAGGGCCTCGTACGAAGCAGGGGTCCGGCGGGTCGTCTTCGGAACGTCCAACCACGCGGCCGACTGGTACGAGCACAACCTGGTCCACACCCGCAAGATGGACGTGGTAGAGCCATACACTTACCCGCTATCGGACAACTTCTACGGCTGGGCCAAGATCTCCCTCGAGGCGATGGGCCATTTGTTCGCCTGCGGGTTCCCAAGCTTTGTCCAACCTTCCGGCCAGGAATGGCTCTTATCCGGACTCAATCCCGGCCGCAAGATGGGCGTGATCATGCTGAGGATCGGCCACCCGAGGGAGCTCATCCCCGAGAACTACAGCAACGATCCCCAGGTGTACAAGCGAGTGCTGGGGTGCTACCTCAGCGCACGCGACCTTACGCAGCTAACGATCAAGTCCATCGAGACGGAGAACATCGACAACGAGCACGGTATTCCGTGGCACATTTTCTACTGCATCAGCGACAACACGCGGGCGTTCTGGTCGCTGTCCAACGCGAGGCGCGTCGTGGGCTACGAGCCCGAGGACGACTCGGAGGTAAGGTTCGCCCACCACATCAAGGGGTTCATTACGGGCGACAACGCGCCCGGAGGTGTGGGGAGGGTCGGGCTCAAGTAGGCTGGCTTTGGTCAGACTGCCGGATATTCAGTAGCATTTCTATGCGGGACCGGTTCCGTTCGAGCAGATCTCGCTGCTCTTCCCAGAACATGACCGGCAGTTCGTCGAGCGGATACCAGAACATCTCCGTGTGCCGGTCGGTTTCGGTGGGTGTTGCATCTACTTGCGACGTCTCGTACAGGAAGTAGTGGGTCACCTTCCATTCGTCCCGACTGAAACTCAGACGCTCGCGTACACCGAGAGACTCCATGAGCCGGAGGTCCGAGACCCCGACCTCCTCTTCGATCTCGCGGCGTGCGGCAACTTCGATGGTCTCGCCCGGGTCGACGTGACCTTTAGGCAGAACGAGCTCCGGAAACTCCTGCTCGCGTGCAAAGGCGACTAGGACGCGCCCGCCATCACGCCGCACAACCACGCCGCCGGCGGCCAGCTGCTCGGGCGTGCCCTCTGGACGCTCGTACCAGCTTCCTTCACTCACGCCAGAACTTCGGCACCGCCTCTTCTTCTTTCGTCATCATCTCCAGAACGGCAGGCTTACCGGAAGCGGTCGCCTCGACGGCCCTCCGGATCGAAGGCCCGATCTGGTCGGGCGTTTCCACGCGCTCGGCGTGGGCGCCCAGCGCCTCGGCCACCTTGGAGTAGTCTCCCGAGAGCTTGTTGCTGCCCCATCGCTCGGAGGCGTACGGCATGTGCTCGTGATAGTGGGTCATCACGCCGTTGTTAAGGACCACGGTCATAATGGGAATCTCGGACCTGGCGGCGGTCTCGATGTCCATGCCGGCCATGCCGAAGGCCGCATCGCCCATCACGTTGATCACATGCTTGTCCGGCGCAGCCAGCTTCGCGCCCAACGCCAAACCCAGCCCGTAGCCTAGCTGTGTCGACTTGCCCCACCCGATGTAGCCCCTCGGCGTGACGGTCTCCCAGAAGGGCACGAGCTGGTCGCGCGGATATCCGGAGTCGTGGGTGATGATCGAGTTAGCGGGGCCGAGTTCTCTCGCCAACTCCGTGAAGACTCTGTAGGGGCTCAGAGGCACCTCGTCGGAGTTGAGCCTCGGTCCCCATTCGTCCATGAAGGCCTTCCTCACGTCGGCAATCTCGTCGGCGACCCCGCTGACGTCGCCGCGCCCGTGCTCCCCAACCTGGCGTTTGACCTCATCGATCATCTGCCGAAGGACGAGCTTCGAGTCGCCGATGGCGCCGAAGTGGATCGGGTAGTCCTTGTTAACGTCATCGGCGCAGCTGGTCGATTGCGCCAGGGTAGCGCCTGCGGGCATCGGCGCGTTGAAAGCGCTCATGGTGAAGCTGGTGCCCATCCCGAGCACGAAGTCGGTTTTCTTGAGGAAGTGGTCGACCATGAGGGTGCCGCTGTTGGCCCCGGTTCCCAGCGACAGTCGGTGGTCCTCTGGAAATGCGCTCTTGCCCGCGAGGGTTGTCATCACCGGGATGCTGGTCAGCTCGGCGAACTCGACGAGGTCGTCCGTAGCCTCGGCGTATAGCACGCCTTGCCCGGCGTTGATCACAGGAGAGGTGGCCGCGAGCAGCGCGCGCACCAGGTCTCTCACGTCCTCATGTGAGGCCGCGGACTTGTACGGCGTGATGGTTTCGTACGTGAAGCTCCCTGGGAACTCTTCCGACTGGACGTCTTCAGGGATCTCCAGCAGGACTGGGCCCGGCCGGCCGTGCTTGAGCTGGCTGAAGGCGCGCCGGAACATCTCAGGGATGCGCTCGACCAGGTTGACGTGGCCCGCCCACTTGGTGATTCCGCCGTAGTGTTCGAAAGAGTCGAAGGCGGGATGGACACCGATGTGGCTGCGCCCGTGGCCGCCCGGGAGCAGCAGAAACGGCACCGAGTCTGCGTATCCCTGGGCCACGCCCCCGAAGGCGTTCTCCGCGCCTGGGCCCCGCTGCATGCAAAAGACGCCGATCGTATTGCCGTTCGTGATCCGACTGAAGCCGTCGGCCATGTTCACGCCCGCGCGCTCCTGACGGGTGATGATCGGCCGAATGCCCTCCTTGGCGGCCACGTCGATCAGAGAGTTGTGCGGGTAGCACGCCATCCATTCAACACCTTCGGCCTTCAGGATCTTCGCGATTACCGTGTTTCCGTCCATGATTGCTCCATGAAGTGGTTTTCAGGACTACGTCCCGGCCAGGGCCGGAGGCTAAATATACGGGGAGGATTCGCAGTGGTCAAACGACGACGCAACCGGCATTCTGGCGAAAGCCGTAATCCAGTGCAGGCCGCGACGGGTGACTACTTCGACCACGAGTCGATCTGGACCAGCGCTTCGGCTATGCGGCGCCTGAGGGCCTCCGCCGACTCGGGCGTCCACTCGTAGAAACCCTGACCTGACTTTGCGCCAAGGTTGCCGTCCTCGACCATCCCGTCCAGCGTCGGCGCTGAGATCGAGGAGGCCAGGTGCGGCAAAAGTCCGTTGGCGACCGCTCGGATCAGGTCCCACCCCGCCAGCTCCAGCACTTCGAAAACCCCCGCGACCGCCCAACGGCGGCCGAGGCTTGTCTTGATGACTGTGTCCACGTCTCCCGGAGTTGCTACACCGTTGTCGACCAGCCATAGCGCCTCGCGTAGCAACGCAGCCTGGAGCCTGCTGGCGACGAACCCCGGCGCCTCCCGTTTCAAGACGATGGGCGCCTTGCCGATCCCTTTCAATATATCGCACAGCGTTTCGACAGTCTCGGAAGAGGTCTGGGCGCTGGGCACGACCTCCACGAGAGGGACCAGGAAAGGCGGGTTGATGTAGTGTCCCACCACGACAC
This sequence comes from Dehalococcoidia bacterium, assembly GCA_965248605.1. Taxonomy (GTDB): domain Bacteria; phylum Chloroflexota; class Dehalococcoidia; order Lucifugimonadales; family CAUZJF01; genus CAUZJF01. Next base: position 1,663,555 of record CBDFJV010000007.1, on the reverse strand, counting down.
GCTCGGGATGCGTCGTTCTGGCGGCCAGGTCGCTCGGCATGAAGCTAGACGTGTTGCTGGCAAGGACGGTTGGCTCGGGACAGAGGTCGTCTAGCTCGCGGAACAGGTCCTGCTTAAGGGCCAGGTCCTCGTACACAGATTCGACAACTACAACGGCGCCATCGACGGCTTGCGACAAGGACGTGGTCGTCGCGATCGCCTCTGGAATGCCTTCTACCCGATCGCGGTCTACCACCCCCAAGGCGGCTAGCCTTTCGAGGCTGTCGCGGATGCCGGCGATGCCCTTCCCCAGACTCGCCTCGTTTCGCGAATGCAGGCGCACGTCGTGCCCGGCCAGAGCGAACTCCAAGGCGATCCCGTGGCCCATGAGCCCGGCCCCGATCACGGCCACGCGTTTCGTTTTGCTAGTAGTCATGGTGATCCTGGGTTCTTGGCTTCGATTGACTCATCGACGACTTACCTCTCGTGGACTTCCACGCCGACCGGCGGGCATGGTAGCGATCTCGGCGACGAGCAAGTCGAGAATAAGTCCATCGTCGACCGACGTCGTCTTGAGGCTCAAATCGACTTCAAGCAGCTTGTTATGGATATCCACGAGTCGCTCCGAGGTGAAGCGACGCTCCTGGTCCTGAGTCTTCTGTAGTGGGTACCCGGATATCCCCAGGCGCTTCCCGTGCTCGGCGGCCGGCACCCCTTCAGCCTTCAGGTCCTTCGCCAGTATTAGCAGCCTGACCTGCCGCGCAAGCATAGCGAATATGAACGGGACCGGGCTCCCACCCCGCAGCAGACGATGGACCAGGTCGAGGGCCGCATCGACCTTCCCTTCGACGACGGCGTCCACGGCGTCGAAGATCCTGGCCTCCCGGGCATAGGGCACCAGCTCTTGCACGTCCTCGTGCCTTATCGTCTCGCCGGCCCGGTACAGGGAGAGCTTGCGTAGCTCGCTTACGATCACGCCGAGATCGCTACCGGCGGTATCGGCCAGCGTGTCGACAGCGCGGGGCTCGATGTCGATGCCCTCAGCGTCCGCGCGGCGTTGAATCCAGGGCCTTATCTCCCTGGCCCGAGGCTGCTGAAACGTTCGCACCTGCGCTTTTGGCTTTACTACGGCCAGAAGGCGGTTGCCGTTGGCCAGTTGACCGTCCACGAAGACGAGTTCCGTGGTTTCCGGAACGCGGTCGAGGTAATCAGAAAGGCCCTCCCATGGCCCAAGACCCGGCTTTGTGTCTTCGGTGGTGGGCGGGCGAGCCGACGGGCCCCGCTCGAAGGTCGACAACAACCCCTCGACTACGACCAGCCGCTTGTCGGCCAGGAACGGCACCGTGTCGCAGGTGGCGGCCAACTCCTCGAAGGTCACCTGGGAGCCGTTTAGCACATTAACGTTCACGTCGCCGAGCTCAGCGGGCGCAGCCTCGTTCTTGATGGCCGTCACAGCCTCTTGGCGGCTGAAAGTGTCTTGCCCGTAGAGAAGATGTATCAAAGCCTTGCTGGAAGTTGGGCGGAGGTTATAATGTCATTAGAGCGAAGGTGAGGCTGAGATCTTGGTAAGAGCAGTCTTGTTGGTTCTCAATATGACGGGGATACCGCGTCTAGTGTATCGCCTGATGCTCGATCCAAGGGTGCCGTTGCGTCTCAAGGTGCTGGTTCCGGCGGCGTTGATATACCTCGTTTCGCCGATCGATTTGCTGCCCGACATCGTACCACTGTTGACCCATATCGACGACGCCGTTGTCCTCCTGCTCGCCGTTGGCCTCTTCCTCTCGAAGGCCCCCAGGGAGGTCATTCTCGAGCACATCCGTGGTACTCGACTCGATTCCGCCTCGGACGGCAGTTCGGACGAAACCCCGAAGCCGACGGTCATCGAAGGGTTCTACCACTACGTCGACGAAGCGGACGAACCGCGCAAGTAACCTTCAAGCCGGACCAGTCCGGCGCTAAGGCCTCCATACTCCCAGAGCTAATCGTCCGCGCTCTCCCGCTGGTGTAGCAGCATGGAAATCGGTATTGTCGGCCTCCCCCGAAGCGGCAAGACGACTATATTCAACGCCGCCACGCGGGGTAGGGCGGCGGTTGCCGCGTTTGCGGGGGACCATGCCAAGCCCAACTTCGGCGTCGCCAAGGTTCCCGACGAACGGCTGGACCGGCTCGTTGAGATGTTCAAGCCCAAACGCACCGTGCCTGCCGAGATCACCTACGTCGACGTACCCGGCGCCCCTGAGGGCTTCGGCAAAACACGCGGCATCTCAGGTCGTTACCTCAACAACCTTCAAACGGTCGACGCGCTCCTTATCGTAGCCCGAGCGTTCGAAGACCCATCGGTAACCCATGTAGACGACACAGTGGACCTGTTCCGCGATGTCGAAGCGATGCTGCTTGAACTGACGATCTCCGACCTTGAGCTGCTAGAACGCCGCGCGGAACGGATCGCCGACAGTTTCAAGGGTGCGAGGGCCGTCGAGCGGGAGAGGCTGGAGAAGGAACAGGCGATAGTGACGCGCCTCAGGGCCCAGCTCGACGCCGGCGTCCCTATAAGGGACCAGACGCTGGCCGACGACGAGGCCCAGTTCCTCGAAGGGTCTCAGATGCTGACGGCCAAGCCGGTTATCGTGGTCGCCAACGTCGGAGAGGACCAGATCGAGGCGACAGACGACATCGAGAAACGTCTCAAAGAGGTCGCGGCCGGGACCGCGGTAGAGACCGGTGTAATCTGCGGCCGCCTGGAGATGGAGCTGGGGCAGATGGAGCCCGACGACGAGAAGGAATTCCGAGACAGCCTGGGAGCCGGCGAGTCAGGGCTGGGCCGGATGGTCCACCTGTCATATCAGGCCGGCACCTTGATCACATTCTTCACCACCGACGTAAAGGAGGTGAGGGCCTGGCCTGCTCAGAGAGGGGCGACGGCGGCGAGAGTGGCGGGGAAGATTCATTCGGACTTCGAAAAGGGCTTCGTCAGGGCGGAGGTCGTCGGGTTCGACGATTTCCTGGACTGCGGCAGCATCGCGGAAGCCCGCCGTCGCGGCACCCTGCGCCATGAAGGGCGAGACTACGTGGTCCAGGACGGAGATTTGATCACCATTCTCTTCAATGTTTGATTGCTCTGCCTAGCTCCGCTCTACAGGTTCCTGAGTCACAATGAAGGAGATCGTCGGGGTTTGGGCCCCGGGCGAACGCGCAGATTCGCGACTCGCTCGTTATTAAAGTCGGTAGCTAGGCGCGCTTTAATAACGACCTCGATTCCAGGAATTATGAAGGCTTGGTTTAATAACGGGCGTCCTCCCGGTGGAGAATCGTAATGCGATGAACACGTCACCAACCCAAACCGATGAAATGCCCATCTCGCTCTACGTCCACATACCGTTTTGTGAGACGAAGTGCCCGTACTGCGACTTCAACACCTACGCAAGGATCGAGTCCTTGATCCCGGCGTACGTCGAGGCGCTGGGGAGCGAGATCGAGCTCTGGGGACACACGCTGGGCCGGCCGCGGGTCGCAACGGTATTCTTAGGCGGTGGGACGCCCTCGTACCTCCCCGCAGAGGACATTGCATCTCTCATGCGGGGAGTCGGAAAGGCGTTCGACCTGCAGGCGGGCGCAGAGGTCACGTTGGAGGCGAACCCCGGCGACTTCGCCTCCGACAAGCTCAAGTCTTACTTGGACTGCGGCGTGAACCGGCTGAGCATAGGTGTCCAGAGCCTCGACGACCGTCTGCTGGAAATGCTGGGACGGCGCCATTCGGCCGACGACGCCGTCCGCTCTTATCAGATGGCGCTCGACGCCGGGTTCGAGAACGTCAGCATCGACTTGATGTACGGGCTGCCTCACCAGAGTCTGCAGGACTGGGAGCGAACGCTCAAGGCAGCCGTCGATCTCGCGCCTCCACATATCTCGATGTATTGCCTGACCCTCGAAGAGGGGACGCCTATGGCTCAGTGGGCGGCCTCAGGGCGCATTCCCGAGCCCGACGCCGACCTGGCGGCCGACATGTACACGATGGCCGAAGAAAGGCTGGCGGAAGTCGGTTATGGGCACTATGAGATTTCCAACTGGGCCGTGCCTCGTATGGAGAGCGCCCACAACCTGACCTACTGGAAGAATGGTCCATACCTCGGCGTCGGACCGGGGGCGCACTCGTATCTGGCTGGGTACCGGTTCTCTAATCTCACGTCGCCGAAGGAGTACATCAGATTTGTCGGCGAGCATGAGGAGCGCCAGGCGCCCACTCAATTGGACTCAGACACGCTTACGGCCATGCCCGCCGTTAGCAATACCGAGTCAATCGACCGCCGCCTGGAGATGGGCGAGACGATGATGATGGGACTGCGGTTGGACGCCGGCGTCGAAGACCGAGAGTTCGCAGACCGATTCGGCGAGCCTGCACGGGCCGTTTTCGGCGACACCGTTCGAGAAATGGTAGAGGCGGGCCTTCTCGATGCCGCCGACGGGCGTCTGAGACTAACGCCGCGGGGCCGGCTTCTCGGCAACGAAGTCTTCAGCCGGTTCGTCGCATAGCCGTCAAACGTGCTCAGGCCCGGTGGACGAGCATTACTCCGTCTCGGATGGGCAGCAGCACGTGGCGTACCCGATCGTCACGCCGGATGCGCTCGTTTAGCGCGGCGATAGCCCGGTCGCTCTCCGACTGCGGGTCGAGCACGCGCCCTTCCCAAAGGACATTGTCGACCGCGACGATGCCTCTGGGAGAGAGCAACTCCACGGCTCTCTCGTAGTACGCGCTGTAGTCAGTCTTCTCGGCGTCGATGAACACCACGTCGAAAGGGCCCTCGAGGGACCTCAACGTCTCCAGCGCGTCTCCCAGTCTGAGGTCGATCTTGTGTCCGTGAGGGCTCTTGTCGAAGTGCGACTTGGCGACTCGGGCCGTATCGGGGTTGAACTCGCACGTCACGACGACTCCGTCGTCGGGCAGCGCAGCGGCCATCATCTGGGCGCTGAAACCAGTGAAGGTGCCGACGTCGAGTACTCGACGAGCCTCAGTCGCCCACACCAGGAATTGCAGCAGCATTCCCTCGATCGGACCGCTGAGCATCTGCGGCATGTCCATCGTTTCACTTGTGATATTGACTAGCTCCGATAGGTGGTCGGGTAGTGGAGTCGTGTGCTCCACTGCGTACTCTTCGATCTCGGGCGAGACGAGACTGATCATTGATGACCTCCGGGTGTGCGCTGAGTGGTGGGGTCGTACACTAATTGGGTAGGGACAGCGCCGCCGATGGCCGGATTGCTCTGGCTGGTTTGCGCCATCCCTCCCACCGAACCGGGCGTGCCACTTTCGCGGCACCCGGCTCTCCATTAGACGGTTCGTTGTTGGCTTGGTTGGCTTACGGCCTTATGGCACGTCCGGCAGAGCGTGACCAAGTCACTGAGCGCGTGGGACTTCATGCCTTTGACATGGTGGACTTGGAGAGGACTCCGAGCGCCACACTCTTGGCATTTCATCCCGTCGCGCAACTTGGCCTTGAGTTTCCGTTCGGCGAGTACGAGAGGTTCGCTGCGGCTACGTCTGCCGCTACTTGCCCCAATGGTCGCCGTGTAGATGCGCTCGTCTGGGCCGGTTGCTCCCTGTGGATGGTCGCCTGCTGCCTCCGCGTGGCCGGACAGGTAGGGATGCGGGAATCCCGCTGCCCCCTTCTGTCGGTAGCGTTGGCGGTCAAGCTCCTGTCGGGTGGGGAGCCATTGGTACGTTTCCAGCGTGTTATCGCCTTCGCGTTCCTCTGCGTACCAGCGGGTTCTGCCGTGGAGCATTCTGGTCTTGTCTTTCATGAGCTGTCCCTTATGGCTGCCCTTATGCTTCGCTAGGAGCCAGTTGAGGTAGCGGAACCATGTGAACCGCGTGATGTCCTCGATGTCCTGCACAAGGCTGGTGTACCGATAGTACTCGGCCCAGCCCCGCACGATAGCGTTCAGGGTGGTCAGTCGGGTGTACTCGTCCATCCAAGTCCAGTTCCTGGAAGTCAGGGCCTTGAGCTTCTGTTTCACTCGCTCTTTTGCCTTGGCCGTCGGTCGGAGATGCACCGCCCACTTTCCTTCGGTCTTCTTGCGCTGGATGTGAAAACCCAGGAAGTCGAAGCCGTCGTTGACGTGGGTGATGACTGTCTTTTCTTCCGATAGCGTCAGGTGGAGTTTGTTCTCCAGAAACTGCTGTATGGCCTGCTTGGTGGCTTTGACCTCGGCGATGGGGCTGTTGGTGACGACCACGAAGTCGTCCGCGTAGCGCACCATCTTGTAGTTGCCGAGACCTGCGTACCGTCTCCGTCGTCGAGCGTTAGGGTCGAGATCCCACTGCGCCGCCGCCCACTTGTCAAACTCGTTGAGGTAGACGTTGGCTAGCAGCGGGGAGATAACCCCTCCCTGTGGCACACCGGATTCGGTGTGCTGAAAGAGGCCCCCTTCCATCACGCCCGCTTTCAGGAACTTCCAGATCAAGTCCAGTAGCGCCCTGTCCTTCAGTCGCCTCCGCAACAGCTTCATGAGCGTCCGATGGTGGACGGTATCGAAGTAGCTTTGGAGGTCGCCTTCTATCACGTAGTAGTGTTTCAGGCTGGTGTTGAACATGGGCATGAGGACTGCGATTGCGTCCATCGTGCAACGACCTTTGCGGAAACCGTAGGAGTGCGGGTGAAAATCCGACTCGTAAATCGGGTCGAGGATGGCCCGAAGTGCTTCCTGCACGATGCGGTCTCGCAGGGCGGGGATGCCCAGCGGGCGCTGTTTGCCATCGTGCTTGGGTATGTAGACTCGCCGGACGGGTTGCGGCTCGTACGTTCTGCGCTTCAGTTGGTCGATGAGGGCCGTTATCTGGTCCTCGTAGTCCTTCTTGAACGCATCCCGCGTCTTGCCGTCCACGCCGTCAGTCTGGCTACCCGGTCGCGCCAGTACCCTTTCAGCCGCTGTGTGCATCCAGCAGTCCCAGTGCAATAGGTCGTACAGGTTGGTGAACCTGTGGTCTGGATACTCATTGGCCGTCTTTGCCAAGAACCTTTGCTTTTCTGCCATCTTCGTCGGGTTCATACATCCCTCCTCTGGCGTAGTTTGCTTGTGTTCTGCACTCGTCTAATTGCCCTCCTTCGCCATGTGGTCGGCTTTCCCGACCTCGGACTACTACAAGGGCTCTGCCCCACGTCCGGCATTGGCCGCAAGCTGGCCTACTCCGTTGCCGGAGAGCCGAACGTGGTTCCCAAGTTCACGTAGGTTGCATCTTCATTCCGCCTTAGGTTCTGCCTTTACGCCTGGCACGGCTCCCTGCCGCGCTCGCCATCGGGGGACGGCCGGTTGTCTGGAGTGCGGCGTCCCTGTCCTGACGGACTTTTCCCGCAGTGGATAGACGGGTATCCGACGACTCTGCCCTCGCCCTACCGTGGACGGGCAGTCAGCGATTCGACGCGTCAAACAGCAGTTTCTTTCGTAACCGTAGCGGAACTCTGGCTAGGGGCACGCAGCTTGGTAGGGCTGCTGCCGCCCCGTTGTCGGGAAGGCTTCAAACACGGTTCTGCTTCGGGTCACCGTGCCTGCTTCCGTAGCCACCGGCCCACTCCTGGCCGGGTTCCAAGTCTGGAACTCTCAACCTATGCGCTTCTTGGCGCACATTCGCTATTTACTTATACCACCATGCCAGAGTTCACATTTGGGTTAGCCGAGACCTTCAAATAGGGGACAGAATCCGTCCTAACCCTACGCCCTGCAAGGGCGTTGTAGACAACCAAACCCGTTTACCTTTAATATTTGCGAGTAGGTATGCGAATAGTAGGTCAGAGGCCCGCTCGGTCGTTCCGTCAGGCCTACACTCAGCCAGTTTCAAACACATCTCGGGTTACCCGCCGGTCGGTAGAGAGACTGCTGTTCTAGCTTGCCGCACGGGGCAGGAATCCAAAGCACGATCAAGACCGGTATATAAGGCAGCAACTCGGTGCTGTTCAGGCGACCGGTAGCTCTCGGTAGGGGTGGTTCGACAAGCTCACCACGAACGGGAATGAGCTCACCACGAACGAGATGAGCTCACCGCGAACGGAATGAGCTCACCGAATGGGTGGGGCTCACCCTGAACGGAAGGACGGCCGAACGGAAGGAAGACGCGGCGCATTTTCGTCAAGGAGGGTCAGTTGGACGAAGCAGACCGGGCCCGAGAAGTGGCCCAGAGCATCGTAGATAACACCAAGAAGGTCATAGTCGGCAAGGATAGGGCCGTGGAGCTCTGCGTCGTGGCGCTTGTGTGTCAGGGGCACGTCCTGATCGAAGATGTGCCTGGAGTTGGCAAGACCATGCTGGCAAGGAGCCTCGCTCTGTCTACGGGATGCGGCTTCAAGCGGATCCAGTTCACCCCCGACATATTGCCTAGCGACGTAACTGGCGTGTCGATCTACAATCAGAAGACCGCTGAATTCGAGTTCAAAGAGGGGCCCATCATTTCACAGATGGTGCTCGCCGACGAAATCAACCGGGCGACGCCAAAAACACAATCTGCCCTCCTTGAAGCGATGGACGAGCGGCAGGTGACGGTGGAGGGTATCACCCACGAGATTCCGCGCCCGTTCATGGTGATGGCGACCCAGAACCCCATCGAGTACGAAGGCACCTTCCCATTGCCGGAGGCGCAGCTCGACCGGTTCTTCGCTATGATCACGCTGGGATACCCGACCCTCGAAGATGAGTTGACAATCGTCAACGACCAGCAGCTGGCGCATCCGATTGATTCCCTCGAAGCGGTGGCGCCGCCTGAGGACATCATTCAGGTGCAGGAGGCGGTCAAGACCGTGTACGTCGACGACCTGATCCGCGAGTACATCGTTACTCTGATCGAGGCCACGAGAGTACGCGACGACTTGACGCTAGGCAGCTCCCCACGTGGTTCCCTGGCTGTCTTCCGGGGCACCCAGGCACTGGCGCTGATACGTGGAAGAGACTACGTGCTTCCCGACGACGTCAAAGAGCTGGCCGCGCCGATGCTCAGCCACAGGATGATCCCGTCGGCGGCAGCGAGGATGCGAGGTGTCCACAGCAGGGACATCGTCACTGAGATCGTAGACGAAGTGCCTGTACCGGGAGCTCAGGCGGCGGGCTGGGTCCGTCGATGACTCTCGCCGACCTTTGGGTGCGGCCTCACGTTAGGTTTTATCTGGTCGTCGCCCTGCTGATCATCACCCTCGGGACCGGGATGGCCACCGGTTTCTACCTGTTCTTTCGGCTGCTCTACGTACTGGGTTTCGCGGTCGTTTTCAGCTACTTCTGGGTCCGTCTCTCCGTGGGCTATCTGAACGTCAAGGTGGACCGGCGGAGTCTTCAGGTGAACGTAGGCGAACCGGCCTACGAAACGATCACGCTCGAGAACGAAAGCCGGGTGCCGAAACAGGCATTGGAGATCCAAGACCTCAACGAAGTACCCGGCGCGTCCGGCGGAATGGCCGTGAGTCTGGCTGGGAGTTCGTCGGGCTCCTGGGAGGTGGAGACGGTACCGAGGAAACGAGGGATCTACGACCTGGGTCCTGTGAGGGTCGCGAACACCGACCCTTTCGGTCTTTTCGAACGCGACCGGTTGTACGGGGACAAGGGTCGCTTGACGGTGTACCCGAAGGTCCACGACTTGCCCTTCTTCGAGGTACCGGCCGCCTACGTAACCGGAGATAGCAACGTCAGAAAACGTTCGCACGATATAGCGCCACATGCCGCGACCGTCAGGGAATACGTCGCCGGCGACAGCCTCAGCCGGGTTCATTGGAACAGCACGGCACGGCTGGGAAAACTAATGTCCAAAGAATTCGATCTCGGGCGCGCGTCGGAGGTATGGGTCCTCCTCGACCTGCACCGCGACTTCCAGGCGGGGGAGATGGAGGAGAGCACCGACGAATACGCGGCTTCCATCGCGGCGTCCCTAGCAAGCAGATATTTGAACGGAGGGCTACCGGTCGGCTTGGTCGCCTATGGCGATCAGCGCTACTTTCTCCCCGCCGAGACCGGCGCCGGCCAGCTACAGCGAATACTCCAGCTTCTGGCGGTCGGCAGGCCCGAAGGCGAGACGCCTCTCGAAGCCGTACTTCCCGAAGAAGAGTTGCTCTGGAGCCATCGGTCGTCGCTGGTCGTCGTCACGTCTTCGCCGCGAGAGGCATGGGTCAAGGCGGTTGGCGAGCTGACCAAGCGAGGCGTCAAGGTTACTGCGGTGCTGGTGGACGCGCGGACCTTTGGAGGAGACTTCAACACACTGGACGCATTGGAGAGCCTGGTGTCGACCGGGGTCCTTACTTACCTGGTAAACAAGGGCGACGACGTGCCTAACGCCCTGAGCCGACCTTATACGGTACCTTCGTCCAGAGACGAAGCACGCGAGGAGGCCTTACTGCCCGCATGAGCTCAGCCGAAGCGGCCGTATCTTATTCAGCGCGAGGTGAGGCGATCGAGGGCAGGGCCCTCCGTGAGTTTGTGGCCCGATACACTCCTAGTCAGGGCTGGGACACGGTTGCGATTCTCGCCGGCGCTCTGGCGGTCGTCGTGTGGACGGTGAAAGCGGCGGACTGGGTGGACACGCCCGGCATGATGGCGTTGATTGTCGCTGCGTCTCTCGCTGGTCTTGGGCTCGCTAAGGTCCGAATAGCCTGGCCTCTTTCGTTCCTCGCCGGCCTGGCGATCGGTTTCGTGATTTTGCTCTGGCAGGGGGCTGCCCTCACTGCCAGCCAGCCGGTGCCGGACAGGCTCCGTGAAGTCTGGACTCGCCTCGATGATTGGTGGGAGGCGGCGGTCACCGGCGGGATCAGCACCGACCTGCTGCCGCTTACTCTGATCCTGCTGACGCTGGCGTGGCTCCTGGGGTTCCTCAGCTCCTACTTCCTTTTCAGGTTCGGGAATGTATGGGTAGCGTTGGTGCTGACGGGCGTCGCTATCTTCACCAACCTGAGCTTCCTCCCCAAAGACTTCACAACCCGATTGTTGTTCATGGACGTCCGCGTCGACGTCATCTTCATACTGTTCATGTTCCTCGCGATGTTGCTCGTTGCAAGGATAAGTCTGCTTCAACGGCAAGACAAATGGAAGCTGACCCGGGTTTCATACACAGCCACGAGCGTCGGGCTGGTGGCCAGAGCGACCGCTGGACTCTCCATTGTCATACTGGTGGTCGCAATGATCGTACCGTTGCGTGTGTACGTATCGAGCGCGGCAGTGGACGCCTGGAATCTCGGCCGGACTCCCGTGGCCGGGCTTGAAGACGAGTTCGCACGTCTCTTTTCGGGCATCGCGTCCCGCAAAGACCTGTCCGGTCGGTTCTTCGGCCGCACTTTGCCCTTCCAGGGGAAGATCTCTTTCGGCGGCGATATCGTCATGTGGGCGAATTCCGACCTTGCCACATACTGGCTCTCGCGCACTTACAGTGAGTACACGTCGCAAGGTTGGATCGCCGGCAAAACACGGAGTCAGGACGTCGTCACCGACGTCGCACCGCCCCCACCCCAGGAGTCGCTGCAAAGAGTCCCGATGCTTCAGAACATTCAGTTGTTGTTCAACTCCGACGATCTCCTTACGGGTGGCAACCTCGAGTGGATAAGCCGAGACGCCGAGGCGAACATCCTTCTTCCGCTCTCATTCGAGATCAATATCCGTTCAGCGGCAAGAGACTGGATGTTGCCGGTGGAAGTCCAGGAGCTCGCAAAGGAACTGCGGAATACGGTTGGTCTGTCTTCGTCGGGATTCGTTGAATCGGAAATAGCCAGGCTGCTGCCGGAAGACCTTCGCCTGCTAGAGATCGCGCGGGAAGGCGGCGGCCGACTGAGCGAGGTTACGCTGGAGCGCAAGCCGCCCACTATCCCGGACGTCGTTTCCTGGAAATTCGCCGATCGGTTCGATGCTAACGACAGCTACGCCGTCCGGACCCTGGTGTCGACCGCCACGAATTTCGATCTGCTGGGCGCCGGCTCCACTTACAGCGGGTTCATCAAGGACCACTACCTGCAGTTGCCACCGTCATTGCCAGGACGCGTCGGGGAACTGGCCGCTGAGCTTACGAAGGACACGGAAACGCCGATCGAGAAGGCATTGGCTATCCAGCAACATCTCAGGGGCGACGAGTACGTCTATTCACAAGACATCGAAAAGCCGCCGGCGGGGCAGGACGGGGTCGACCACTTCCTGTTCGAGACCAAGACCGGCTACAGCGACTACTTTGCGTCCGCGATGACGGTGATGCTCAGGACCGTCGGTGTCCCGGCAAGGATGGCGGCCGGGTACGCGCCCGGCGAGGCAGCGAACCTCGAGGGGCGTAGGGCGGTGCGGGATTCCGATAGCCACGGATGGGTCCAGGCGTACTTCCCCGGCCATGGTTGGATGGACTTCGAACCTACGGCCAAATGGCCCGTGAGCGGACGCGGGTCACTGGAAGGGCCTGCCGACGGCGACAATCTCAATCTCCCGGATATTCGGGGCTTACCGGTCCCGGGGGCCGAATCCGACACGTTGAGCATCGAATGTCTCGAGGCTGAGATGAGGGGCGATTTCTTCCTCATGCTAGAGGAGTGTGGCGACCTCGGCGCTCCGGAGCCGGAGGAGACGGTGTTAGGGGCACAAGCCGCTCCTGCGATAGACGGTAGCCTTCCGGGCTTTTTGCTGCCTCTTGGCATCGTGTTGGCACTTATCGCAGCCGCCTGGCTTACAGCGGCTTTCATCTGGAGACGCGGCCTCGCCAACGTCACCGTCGCCGAGGCTACGTACACCAAGCTTAGCCGGTTCGGCACATTCGCGGGGATCAAGCGGCAGCCTCACGAGACACCGCATGAGTATGCCTTCACACTCGGGAACACGGTACCGGCAGCGGCGACTGGCGCCATGGGGATTGCCGGTGTATTTGCCGCCGGCCGCTACGGCAAGCGAGACTTGTCGGACGACGAGACCGAAGAGTTGGCAACGGCCTGGAAGGGAATTCGCGGCACGTTGCTGGGGCGAGCTTTTAGAAGACTTTGGCCTCTATGACGAAGGTTGCGCCGACGCGGTACTATGACTTCGTTGAGACCGAGTTCGGCTGGATGGGGCTTTTGGCGACTGGTCGTGGAATAAGGCGCACGACCCTACCGCAGCCCTCGGCCGGCGACTGCGTCGCCTTGCTTGGCCGCGAAGCCCACGATGCCGAGTTCGCGCCCGAGCGATTCGTCGGTCTCAAGGAGCGCATCGACCGCTATTTCGCTTCGGGCGAGACGGACTTCGACGAAGAAGCCGTCGACGTGTCCGACACGCCGGCTTTCTTGCGTTCCGCCTGGGAGGCCTGCAGGTCGATTCCCGCGGGCCAGACGCGCACGTACCTCTGGCTCGCCGCTCGCGCGGGACGGCCCCGCGCGGCCCGGGCCGCTGGGCAGTCCATGGCCCGAAACCGCCTGCCCATCGTTGTACCGTGCCATCGTGTGATCGCTAGCGACGGCGGCCTCCGTGGGTTCGGCCGAGGGGCGTCGCAGCTCGACCTCAAGCGCCGCCTGCTCGATCTTGAGTCGGGCGCAAGCCAAGCCCGCCTTGTAGGATTCTGAGGCGGAGACAGCCGCACCGGGCACGCGGAGCAAGTTTATTGTCATTCTGAAAGAGCGGAGCGATTGAAGAATCTAGAGTGGCCGTCTGAGATGACGATCGCTGTTGCCAATCGAGTCACTTAAGATTCCTCGCGGTGCTCGCAATGACAGCGACGCCAGGTTGGCTCGGTGCCAGTAAAGGGAAGGCCTTCCTTTACCTTCTGAACGTTACGGGCAGACATACAGGTTTGCCGCTCTGCGATTCACGCCCGTGCATGCGGGCGCATGCGATGCGCCCTACCAGAGCAAGCCTCTCGGACCCGTCCTTTGCATGTCGTCGACGGCGACGCCTACTGCTCGCCCCGCAGATCCTCGATAGATCGCAGGTCTTCCTTGGATAGCTCCGCGCCGTCGAGAAGGTCCGGCCGCCGTTCGAGGGTCCGGCGAAGAGACTCTCGCCGCCGCCAGCGCTCGATCTCGGCATGGTTTCCGGACAGCAGCACCTCAGGCACGGCCCAGTCGCGGAACTCCGCCGGACGCGTGTACTGGGGGTGCTGCAGCAGGCCGGTCGTGAAAGAATCGTCCTGCGTGGACTCGATAGAGCCCACGACGCCTTCCAACAGCCGCGAGACGGCGTCTATCACCACCATGGCCGCGACTTCGCCGCCGCTGAGCACGTAGTCGCCGACGCTTATCTCGTCGGTGGCCAGGTGTTGCCGTACACGCTCGTCGACCCCCTCATAGCGGCCGCAGATGAGTACGATCTCCGTCGGCTTTGCCAGCTCTTCAACGATGCTCTGCGTCAGGAGCCGGCCTTGAGGCGTTAGCAGAATCACGGGTGCCGACTCGCCCAGCTCCGTCGACTGCATGACGTTCTCGACGGCCTCGAACAGCGGCTCAGGTTTCAAGAGCATGCCGGGCCCGCCGCCGAACTGATAGTCGTCGACGGTCCGGTGGCGGTCGTGGGAGAAGTCGCGGACGTCATGAACACGAATATCGATTAGTCCTTTGTCCTGGGCACGCTTCATGATGCCTTCGTCGAAGGGGCTGGTGAACATGCTCGGAAAAAGGGTGAGGATGTGGAAGCGCATTCAGGTTTTGTGCGGGCGATTTCTAGGCGACCGCTTGACTGTATCTCTGGAGCGACCCTCAAACAGATACGCAGAGCAGATGGCCCTCTTCAGGAACAGGTCAAACGCTCACGCGAAACGCGACAGACTGTAGCCGGCCCAAACAGCCGCGAGGCCCAGTCCAACCTGGAGCGTCACATTTGCCACTGCTGCGGTGGCCTGTCCGCCACGTATCAACTCGATCGTCTCATAGCCGAATGTAGAGAAGGTTGTAAATCCGCCAAGCAGCCCGATCAGCAGGAACCCTCTAATTTCCGGGCCGAACAGCTGGCGGCTCTCGACCAGTCCCATGAGCATCCCGATGAGAAGGCATCCGACGACGTTCACCGTGAGGGTCCCGTATGGGAACGAGGGTTTTTGGAGGAAGTCCTGCACCCAGCCACCGACCAAATAACGGGCGATCGCTCCCAGGAATCCTCCGGCCCCAACGAACAATATCAGCAACACTTCGGCCTCCGGCCACAGGGTACTCGGTCTGACCCTCTAACCTCAATGAGGCATCGCCAGACCCGAATAGCGTGATGCATCGGGCGGCCTCGGGCCGCGAGTGAGATGACAGTCTCAGGGAAGGAAGCCGGCGACGGTCTCCGTGGCGCGCAAGAAGTAGCCCCGGTCCGGCTCGATCGGGAAGATGCCAGCGGGCGCGTCGGGGAAGTCCGATAGCCACGCAGTGAACCCACCGTCCCAGCGAAGTACCGTTGAGATCGGACCGATGGCCGTTGCCAAGCTTCTGCTGTCGTAGCCTGCCGGCGGCGTGGCGAATGGCACGCTGACGAGGTTGAATCCCGGGGCTAGTGGTCCAACATCCTAGTATTGAAGGGTTCTGAGGTTACGGCTTGGTAGGGGCGGGTTTGAAACCCGCCCTGTCGTCGTAGCACGCCAATCTCGGCTACCCCTCATTTCAAAGATTTCGGTCTACTAGGTCCAACGTGACCGGCGACGCGAAGGGCTGGCCCGTCACAGACCAGACGTTCCCTTCGACAGGGGCTAGCAGTCTCACGAAGTACCCCTTGCCTGCCTCGATCTCGAAGTTCGAGGCAGGTTGGTCGGGGAAGTCGCGAAGCCAGGGGCTCCCATATCCGCTGCCGTCCCACTGGAGGATCGAGGCGACAGGCCCTTGCGTGATGTCGACGGCGTCTGGCAGTAGCGCCGCAGCAACATCGCGGGCCCGCGTAGTCGTCTCGAAGATCACGGGAATGCCGATGAGATTGAAACCGGGTAGCAGCGGGACGTGGACGACTACGACATCCTCATCGTCGATGATTGTAATGGTGGTCGTCGCGTTGCCGAAGGATAACGGCGTAGTGGTCGCCGACGTTGTCGCACTGCTCCACGCAATAACGAACGTCTCGTTCCCTTCCACAGCGTCGTCACCGAGAACGGTGACCACTACGGTCGTCGTGGTGTTGCCGGCGGAGATCGTCGCTCTTCCTGTCACGGCGACGTAGTCGCTCCCTGCGGTCGCGGTGCCATCGGCGGTCGCGTAGTCGACGCCTACGTTGAAGGGCATCGCGGCGGACAGCGCCACGAGAATGTCGACCGTTGTGGTCGTCCCAGCGTCGCCCTCGTCGACCGATGCCGAGGCCTGCGCAGACACGGTCGGTAAGGGATCGTCGTTGAGAATGGTGACCGCAGTAGTAGACTGGGTGATTGTGAGCGCGGTGCTTGTGCTGGCGGTCGTCCCGTTGGAGAACACAATATCGAAGGCCTCGTCGAGCTCGAAGGTGTCGTCGCCGTTTACCACGACGGACACCGTCCCCGTCATGTTCGACGCCGGGATGATGAGAGTACTTCCGGGAGGCGTGTAGTCGCCGTCGGCCGCCGTGGCAGTACCGTCGACGGTACCGTAGTCGACGCTTACGTCTAAACTGCTCGTTGTCGATAGTGTGACGACTACCTGGGCTGTGGTCGTGGTCCCGTCGCCGCCTTCGACGACCGACGTCGTGGATTCAGTCGTTATCGTGGGCGGTAGATCGTCGTCGACCACGGTCACGGTTGCAGTGTTCGCGGTCCCGCTCAAGACCGCTCCACCAGTCGGGTTCGAGAGCGCGACCGAGAAGGTCTCGTTCATCTCGTCGAGAGCGTCGTCACCGATCGGGACCGTGAGTACCGCAGAGGTAGTACCGCCTGCAATCGTCGCCGTGTTTGAAGTGGCGGTGTAGTCGCTTGGCGCTGAGGCCGTGCCGTTGGATGTCGAGTAGTTCACCATGACGTCCGCGCCCGGAGCAATGCTCGACGTAATGGTCAGCGAGACGGCTCCTGCACCTTCGTCGACCGACACGTTCCCGATAGACAGCGTTATCGGTGCTGTGAACGTGATATCCAAGGTTGGCCGAAAGCTCGTGTTGGAGTTCTCCCGACTGTCGAATCTCCTCGCGGTCCGGCTCGCGGTCTCGTTTCCTTTGATCAGCCAACCGAAGTCAGATGGGCTATCGAGCCATGCCTGAACGTCTGCCACCATCTGGGACGAGCTCCAGGTGTAGAAGCCGGTTCCGCCTACAGAAGTGCTGGCGCTCGCGACGCCGTCAAAATCACCGCCCTCAGTGTCCCAATTGGCTGAGCTGAAGAACCGGTGGTCCCACGTAGCATCGTTGGTTGCCGCCCCCGCTCCTGAACCACCGCCGACCGACGAACTCTCACCCCAGTCGGCAAGCACCTTGTGGAGCGAATAGGTCTGACTGCCTGAGTCTTGGGCGGATCTCTTTGATACGTGTGCGCGGAATGTGACGCTGTCGATCGTGGACCCAGCGGGGATACTGCTGGCTATGTCGAACGCGATAAGCCCTCGACGTATGCCCTGCCCACTCAGTCCCGCGAAAATGTTCTGCCCGCTCCCGTTACTATTGCTGGGAGCCTCTTCGTACAGCGTATTGTCTTTGCTCGGGCTCAGCGTCGTGGTCGCCTGTGGCGCGACGTCGGCGGCCACACCGCCCGCTATCGCCAGGTAGGCGAGGACAGATATGACCAGGACCGCGCAATCGAATGGTCGTCTACGCATGCCGCCGGCCTCGTTTCATGATCGCAAGCCCTCCCATTGCCGCTAACCCGCCCATTGAGGCCAACAGCGCCAGAACAAGACCTGAGACGCTCATATCGCCGACTGCGGGTGGTAGCGGGGTGAACTCGATGGTCAGCGTCGGGCGGTTGGCTTCGATGGCGTTTTCTCGCGAGTCGAACCTTTTCGCGGTCTGGCCCTGGGACTCGTTGCCGAGGACAACCCAGCCGAAGTTGCTGGACGGCTCGTCGAGCCACCTCTCAACATCGGTGGCCATTTGCGGTGAGGTCCAAATATATCGACCGGCCCCTGCGACCGTGACGGCTGCAGAGACGGTCTCGGAGAAATCGCCGCCAGGGTTCGCCCAGAGGGTAGTATCGTACGAGCGGTGTATCCAGGTCGCGTCGCCCGGCGTGGACGTGGCTCCGGAGCCTCCTGCGCCCTCGGCGCCAGAGGTGCCTTCGCCCCAGTCCGCCGTGAGCCTCCGCAGCTCGAATCTCTGGTCGCCCGGCTGAGACCGAGACATGCTCAGCTCGAGACTCGCGCTCACGACCGTCGACCCCGAAGGCACCGCGTCCGCGAGATCGAAGGCGAGAACGGCCCGTCGCGTCGAGCTCGCGCTGTTGTTGCCGGCAAACATGTGCTGCCCGGCACCGTTGCTTGCGGTACCGCCGGCGTTCTCATACAGAGTGTTATCGCGGCTCGGGGACAGGGTCACGGTGCCACCGTCAGCGTGGATTGTCCCGCCACCAGCGACAAACAGTGCGACCGCAATAGCAAACATACCTAGCGAACGTCGACGTGCCATAGGCAAATTCTGGTCCCTCAGTCGGAAGGCTCGTCCTGTCGTCGCTTCGCTGGTCGTCGGAAGAACCGGCCACCGGCAGCAGCCCCCGCCGGTGCGACTAGCAACAGAAGGCTTGGAAGCCCCGCTGTCGAAGAGCCTCCTTGCGGAGCCGAGCAGGAACCGCCGGACGTCTCTGGCTCGGCCGGAGCGGAGGTGACATCGGCGCCGGGCTCCGACGGTTCGGCAGCCGGCGCTTCTGTCGGCTGCGCGGCCGCGGTTTCAGGCGGCGTGGTGGGCTCCGGCGTGGGTACAGGTGTAGCTGTCGGCGCGGGCGTCGACGTTGGGACCGTTGTCGCCGTGGGCGCGGGCGTATCCGTTGGGATGGGTGTGGGTATATCGGTAGGCGTAGGCTCCGGCGTGTTCGTCGCGGTTGGCGCCGGTGTTGGCGTGTTCGTGGGCGTCACTACGGCCTGCGGCGTGACCGTTGCGGTCGGCTCCGGCGATGGTGTCTCAGTCGGCGTCGGCTCCTCTACGCTGGCGGAGGTGAACACGATTTCAAGAGACGGCCGCCTGCTCTCCGTGGAGTGTTCGCGACTGTCGAACCGCTTGGCTGTGGTGTCTTGCGACTCGGTGCCCTTTATCAGCCAGCCGAAGTTGGTCGTAGGGTCTTCCAGCCAGGTCTGGACGTCGGCCGCCATCTGCTCCGAAGTCCAGGAGTATGAGCCGTCTCCGCCAACATTCGTTTCGGCACTGGCCTCTGGGACAAAGTCGCCGCCTGCCTGCTCCCAGTTCGCATCGGCGGAGAACGTGTGCACCCAGGTGGCGTCGCCTTCGGCCGCGGTCGTTCCGGCTCCCTCCTCTTGAGGAGCGTCTGACGAGCTCTCACCCCAGTCCGCCAGCAGCAGGTGCAACGACGCCGGGTGGGTCCCGGCGTCTCGGTGCGTCTTCGACATCTGGAGTTTAAGCCTCACGCTCACGACTGTTGCGTCGGCGGGCAGGTTTCCTGTTATGTCGAACGATATTAGCGCGCGCCGGATCCCCGGCTCTTTCGTCACTCCGATGAATATGTGCTGCCCCGCTCCGTTGCTCTTGCCTCCATTCGAGTCTTCGTACAGGGTGTTGTCTTTGGACGGCGGAATCGTGACCGTCCCCTGGCCCTGAGCCGAGATGATCCCGCCTGTCGTCACCGTCGCCAACGCGATCACAATCACCGCCAGCCTGGCCAACCTTGTGGTTCTGGCCAGCCTAATTCGAAACGTGTCCATGGTCCGTAGAATCATGTTCTATCCTCTCCGCCTAGTCATTGAAATCAAACCACCTGCAAGTGCGATCGCTGAGCCCAACGACAGTAACACAACGACCGACGCGTGGGTGTCTCCAACGTCGGGCGCCGCCGTTGTTCCGGCGCTGGCGGCAACGGGTGTCGTGGTAGGAGCCGTGCTGGACGAGCGGCCCGCCCAGGTCAGCGCGAAGACCGAAAAGCGCGAGATCGACGCGCTAAATGTTCGGGTAGCTATATCCAATGAGGTGTGGAGGTCCGACCAGACGCCGGCCGTCGAAAGTCTTCGGAAGCCGAGGCGTCCGGTCGCCAGTCCGTTCAGCAAGGATCCGGAGCCCCCGAGCGCACTGACCTCGAGGTCGCTCAGCGTGACACTCAGCTTCGCCGGGAACCATAGCTGGGTGTCGGAAAGAGGCTGCCCGTCTCCGTCGAAGAGGTCGATACGGACCAGGCGAAGTACTTCACCCTCCGGTTGCACCTGTACGGATTCGGAAGAGTCGCTTTGAACCCGCATCTGGAACGTGCTTTGCCGGGCTCGCGCCGGCATCTGCACTCCCACACCGACCTCGGTCAAATCAAACTCCACCGGCGACGTCGGCTGAACGACCACGACATTGCCGCCGTTCTGGGCCGGAGGCGTGATTTCGTCTTCCGGCACTACGGTGAGCGCTGGGAAGGGAGTCGGTGTGGCCTTGGTGGCAACAGGTGGAGGCGGGGCCGTCGTCGGCGCAGGCGTCGGCGTGCTTGGCGCTTGAACGGTGATCGTGCCGTCCATCCCGAAATGGAAGCGGCAGAAGTACTGGACTGTCCCCGGGGTGTTGAACGTCACTGAAGGAGACGAAGCTGCCGAGGCGACCACGTGGTCCCAGGAGTCACCGGCACCCGCGGACCCGCGGACCCCATTCGTCGCTGTGTGCGCCAAGGCGCCGTCGTTTGTCCAAGTAATGGTATCTCCCGCCGTGATCGAAATCGACGTCGGGGCGAAGAAATTGTCTCGCATGCTCACCGCGTGGGACGCGGCCTCAACCGACTGACCTCGCAGGAACGGCTGCGCCAAGGCGGCAACCGCCACGGCTGTCACCGCTATAGTCGCGCCAAAGCGGAAGACCCAACGAGCGTTCCACACCTACTAGCCCCCTGGAGGCGTAGTCGCGTCATGAAGAGTACGTACCGGGGCGAATGCCCCAATCTCGTCTACGAAAGAAACCCACTCTTGGTTTCGACGTCCGCCTGGGTCTGGTCGATCTAGGGAAGACCTGTGTGTCTCTCCGTGTCTTTCACTCTTGCCTGGCCAGCGCGAGGCCCCAAACCGACGATGCGCCCGCTGCCCTCAGCGCCGTGGCGCACGCAGACATCGTGCTTCCGGTCGTCACTACGTCGTCTACCAGCAGCACCCGGCGCCCGTCCAGCTCGCTCGACGCCTCGAAGGCGGCCTCCACGTTCTCGACACGCTCGTCGTTGCTATGCATGTCGATCTGAGGAGGGGTGTCACGGGTCCTTTTGAGCGAGCCACTGTCGAGCGAAAGTCCAGTTCCGCTGCTCACCTGCTTCGCCAGAAGCTCTGACTGGTTGTAGCCCCGCCGACGTTCCCGACTGCGGTGCAAAGGCACGGGCACGATCACGTCGTGTGGCAGGGGGTTGGATTCGAGGTGCCGCGACATCAGCCGGCCCAACTCTGGCGCCGAGGCTCGGAGGTTGCGGTACTTGAGGCTGTATACCAGGTCCCGAACGACGCCTTCCATGAGAAACGGAGCCGTGATCGCGCCATAGGCGGGCGGTTCAGCTTCGCAGGCCGCACAGAGCGGACGCCCGGGATCAGCGCAACGCGCGCAATATGGCGCCGTCAGTGTCGGGAGATCGGCCCGGCAGCTATCGCATAAAACGCCGCCGTGTCGTCCGCAACCCGCACAGCTTAACGGAAGGACCAGGTCGAGTGCGGCTCTGATCACGGTCGAGAGAGTCGGCATGCGGCGCTGGGTTATACGCGCTCGAACTTCCGCACGAGCCCCGACAATAGCTCGGTGACGTAGATGCTGCCTTCAGAGTCGACGCAGATCCCGTGAGAGCCCTCGAGTGTCCCCTTGCCCTCACCCTCATTGCCCCGCCACCGTGTGATGAGCTCGCCTTCGTGAGTCCATAGGCCGACAGCGCTGCCGTCGCCCTGCTCGACCACATAGATGACGTCGTCTTTGATCCAGATGTCGCCCGGCATAACGAGGTCTGTCCACTGCTCGAGGAAGTTGCCCTCGTCGTCGAAGATCTGGATTCGGTTGTTCTCCCGGTCGCAAATGAATACGCGGCTGTTCCGATCGACCCAGATGTTGTGCAGGAGTGCGAACTCGCCGGGTCCGGTGCCCCGCTCGCCCCACGACAAGACCAGCTCCCCGTCGGGGCTGAACTTGTGCACCTTGTGGCCGCCGTAGCCGTCGGACATGAATATGTCGCCGTTAGGCGCCAGGGCTAGGCCCGATGGCATGTTGAACGGTCTGCCGCCGTGGGTGTTGGACGCCACGCCTTTGTTCCCTAGGGTCCGCAGCAGCTTACCGCCGGGCTCGTGCTCGGTGGCGACGTGGAACTGCGTATCGACGAGCCATACGTTGTCGTTCGGCGCGATGTAGATGCCGTGAGGACTCGACGAGAAGGTACCTTCACCCCACGAGGAGACGAAGCTCCCATCGGGGTTCCAGATCGTCAGCGGGTGGTCGCCGCGACTGAAAACGTAGACCTCGTTGGCGGAGTTGACGGCCGCGTCCGAGGCTATCGCGAAGCTCCAGTACTTCGGCATCTGCGGCCAGGGCACCGGCCTGTACCTGTAATCGCCCGATCCGAGTATAGTCATCTCGCTTGGCCTCCGATTCCCCCCTCAAAGCTTCGCGGATTGTATGGTCCGTGCAATGCCCCGTCAATTGCGCGCTCCAGCGGAGTCTGACTCCACGGCCCGCCAGAGGACTTTCTTGCAAAGTGTGGAATTCTGTGGAATTCCGCTGAATCGCACCTAGGGCATGCGATGCCTGCCTAGAGGCAATTCCACAAACAATTCCACAAAAACGATGCCTGCATAGAGATGATTCCACAAAAAACGATTCCACGAAAACGAGTCAGTCCGCACAGACATAGTAGCACATCCGTTCGGCAGATTCAACACTGAAGGTGGGCCAGACCGGGGTCGATTGGATTTCCTTGAAATGCCCAAACGCGGTGTCATTCCGAGGCTCCGCGAGGGATCTAGACGGTTATCATTGGCCAACGTTGGCTGACCGCAACCAACTTAGATTCCTCGTCGAGGACTTCTCGGAATGACAAGAATCCAGAACCGGAAGACCCTACCCCAGTTAGAGGTTGAAGGCCTCTTGCTTTGGCTGGTAAAATCTTTGATGGTGGGGATTCGTCTAGTGGTAGGACGACAGACTCTGGATCTGTAAGCCGAGGTTCGAATCCTCGATCCCCAGCCAGCCTTTATTGGCCGAGCGTGGCGCATTCGTCTAGCGGCCAAGGACACCGCCCTCTCAAGGCGGAGATCACGGGTTCGAATCCCGTATGCGCTACCAACCCCTCTAGGTGCAGCATGTGTTGTGGTAACCTAGACGGTCACCAAAACCGCTCGACGAGCGGGTCTCACGACCCCAAGCGCTGAACTTTACTTTCTTGTGAGCGCGGGAGGAAGGGCGTCTAATCTGCCTCCTAGCGCGGTGGCATATCGATCGCGTCACCGATCCGTCACGCCTCGCGATCAAGGTTTTCTAGCGCCTGAAATCAACCTGTCGTCGTTTTTGTATGCGAACCGCTCCTGCACCTCCCGGTTTAGTCGTCCAATGAATGCCCTCCAGTGGTCGACCAGCTTACGTCCCACTTCCAGGTCGAAAGTCCACACTGCATCGCCTCGGTCGGTCCCCCACATAAACAACTTGAGCCTCCGCCTTGACAGTACCTCTGCCGTATAGTACCATTCACCCAATGGGTGAATTATGGAACTCGACTTCCGGACTTCAAAGCTCCGCCGATGTTACGGGGAGCAGCGAATGGCAGCACGGACTTGGGGGCCGGTCGTTGGACAGAAGTATATAGAGCGGATCACGGTGATCAAGGCAGCTCAGAAGTTTAGTGACCTGTTCGCGCTCGTATTCTTAGGCCTTCACCCCCTCACGGGGGACAGAAGAGGGCAGCACTCTATGACCATCCACCGCAAATGGCGACTGATTGTTACGGTTAGTGAGAGCGAGGACAGTCTGGTCGCAGAGGAGGTGAGCGACCATTATGGTGACTAAAACAGCTGAGATTTGGTCGGACCTTCCGGTCTCTCCTGGGTCTGTATTGCAGGAGGAGCTGGCTGCACGTGACATGACCCAAAAGGAGCTCGCCGTAAGGACGGGGAGGCCCGTGCAGGTGGTCAACGAAATCGTCCGCGGCAAAAAGGCGATTACTCACGAGACGGCTCTGGAGTTTGAGAAAGTTCTCGGCGTTTCAGCCCATATCTGGACAAACCTAGAGTCGATTTACCAAATGACTCTCGCCAAGAACAAAGAACGGGCTCGTCTGGAGGAGCAGGTAGAGTGGCTTGACCACTTCCCGGTCCAAGCTCTGGAGACAAGAGGGTGGATACCTCGTCACAAGGACAAGGTTGAGAAGGTGCGGGCTCTGCTGGAGTTCCTCGGGATTGCCGGCTTCGGCGACTCCTGGAGCGAAGCTGCGATCGGTTTTCGCATCACAGGAAGCGGGAGACTTTCGGATGGAGCGCTGTCGGTGTGGCTCCGAAAGGGAGTGATCGATGGGGTCGCAGCATCGACGGAGCGCTACGATGAAAGCAGGTTCTTGAAGGCCCTGCACGAAATCAAAGGGATGACCGGTGAACAACCCCGCAACTTTGTGCACAGTATGATGGGCAGGTGTGCTCAGGCTGGGGTTGCGTTTGTATTGACTCCCGAGCTTCCCAAGAGTGGCGCGAACGGAGTGGCTCGATGGCTCAATCCTGAAAGGGCCCTCATTCAATTGAGCATACGATGGCGGTGGGCAGACGTTTTCTGGTTCACGTTCTTTCACGAAGCTTGTCATGTACTCAGGCATCAGGTCAGGACCACGTTCGTGGAGGGCAAAGAACTTGAGATCGGCGACTCCCAGGCAGAGGATGAAGCCAACACGTTCGCCGCGGATATTTTGATTCCTTCCGAAGACTGGGCGCGCTTCCTTGATGGAGGGGACTGGAGTGAACGGGCGGTGACAAGCCTTGCCTCTAACATCGGGATACATCCCGGGATTGTTGTAGGCAGAATGCAGTTCGAAGGGATCATTCCCTACAGTCGATTAACTCACTTGAAGCCCAGGCTTGAATGGATTGATGGGCCTCAATAACCTAGGGCATGACCCTCTTGCGCATCGAGCGCGATTAGTCCCGAGTCGGAATGATCGACTTAGAACGCGTGCCCGCTACGGCTGAGCAGGCTCGTGCGCCCTCGGCAGGAATGGGTTGTCGGCCGGCTCCTTGCCGCCGTAGAACCACGTCACCGGCAGCACCTTGAGCTTGCCGTTGTAGTCGCCGGGCTGAAGCATCGAGCTGGGCCCGCCGCGCTGGACCATCTCCGCCTTCGTCGGATGCGGCTCGAAGTACGTGTAGCTGTGGGTGACGAACACTCGGTCGTCGAACGCGGTGACGGTGGGGTACGACCAGCGGCCGAAGAAGTCGCCCTCTCGAATGTACCGCGCGTCACGCTCCGGCGCTGCGACTCCCGGCTGGAACGCCATCTCCTCGGGATGAAGCGGCCTGACGGGCGGCGGCTCGACCCGCGTCCGCTCGTGTATCGACTCCACGTTCTGGAAGAACTCCCACACGCTTCCGCCGTTCCTGCTGATCGCCGATGAGATGCGCGTGCGGCTCAGACCGAGCTTCGTGTCTTCCTCGCCCTCCTGGTTCCAGATGATCAAGAGGTGGCCGGTCGACGGCAGAGTGCAGATCGCTGCCGGTGTTGTGCTGGCCGCGAAGGGCGATGGCTGGGGCCGTGTCCACGACAGACCGTCGTCGTTGGACCACGCCTGGAATATTCGCCCTAATCCGGTCCGCATCACCATTAGGAAGGTGCCGGGAGAGACCTCGGTGAGCGTGGGCTCGAAGACGTAGCTGTACATCGTGCTCCAGTCGAGCATGATGATCAGATCGCCGTCCTCGTTTCGCTCCCAGGTCCGTCCTTCGTCGTCGGAGTGGACCGTGTAGACGGCGCCGAAGGTCGGGTCGAAGTAGTGTCCGCTGACCCCGAGGAACTGGCCGTCGACCACGCGGCCGGTCGTCGGTTTCTTCGAAGGGTCGAAGCCCTGTCGCTGTCCGATCGCGTACTCGACGGGCATAAGGAGACGCCCGGAGGCCGTGCGTACTATGGAGTTGTGATACGAGCCGACTCCGTTGGTCGCGATCCTCACAGGCGGCTGCCACGTTTCACCATCGTCGTCCGAGCGCCAGAAGACGAGGTACGGAGACTTGCCCTTGACCCGGGCGGCCCGCGATGCATTCTGGCGCTTGGTCTTCTGATCTCGCGTCTCTCCGTAGGGAGCGGCCGGCGGCTTGCCCATCTTTCCGACGAGGCCGATACCGTCGCCGGACAGCTTCACCAGCGCTTGGCCGTCGACCAGGTTCCCGTCGACGTCGTTGCGCTGGATTGGCTCCGACCAGGTGATCCCGCCGTCCTCCGACGTGGTGAACTCGGCGTAAGCGTGCCGCATTATCCGGCCGTCGTCCATCTCGACGAAAGTCGAGGAGTGGAAGTAGGCCGTCTTGTGCTCGACTAGCATCTCCTCGGGTCGGGTCATTGGTACGTTACTCATCGGGTCCCTCCATCGGCGTCGCGGGTTGTCGCGCGATTGTAGCACCGTGCTCACGCGCGACGGTCTCGTCGCCGTGCAGCCAACGGGTGCTAAGATGGCTGCGCTCCAGTCGGACTTCGAGTAACCAGATCTGCGAGAGAGGCACTGGTGGAAGAACATCCCGCGACGCTATTCGTCGTCGCCACGCCGATAGGGAACCTGGAGGACATCTCGCTCCGGGCGCTTCGGGTGCTGGGCGAGGTCGACGCATTGGCCTGCGAAGACACGCGACGCACCCGGCGTATCTTCGCCAAACACGAGATCACGAGCCCGAAGACAATCATGTCTTATCGAGAGCACAACGAGGAGACCGCCGGAGCTCGAATACTCCAACTGCTCGACGAGGGCACCACAGTCGCCCTCTGTTCGGATGCAGGATATCCGGGAGTCAGCGATCCCGGATACCGCATCGTCTCCGCAGCTATCGACCGCGGGCACCGGGTCGAGGTCGTACCGGGGGCCAGTGCGGTAGATACAGCGCTCGTAGCGTCCGGACTATCGACGGCGAGCTACACGTTCAAGGGGTTCCCGCCTCGGAGAGCTGGCCCCCGAAAGCGCTGGCTAGAGAGCGAGATAGACGCCGTTCACACTCTCGTGATCTTCGAGTCGCCTCACAGGGTGGCAAAGCTGCTCTCCGACGCACACGACGTACTGGGCGACCGACGTGCGGCGGTGTGCATCGAGCTGACGAAGAAGTTCGAGCAAGTGCACCGAGGGCGGCTGTCAGAACTCGTCGAGACGTTCGCCGAGCAGCAGGTCAGAGGCGAGGTGACCGTCGTAGTCGCAGGGAAATCACGCAAGACGAGTCCGAACGCGGAGATCGACGGAGGAGGTTAGGATACCCTATCCTCCTGAGAATGGGCGGTCAGGCGGCTCGAGAGGAGCCCTCATCTCTCATCTTCTCCCGGAGGCGGGAGAAGAGGTAAGACTCCGCCCTTTCTTCATCCTTTAGGGCATTGCTGACAACTTACATGGATATTTCTGTCACGCGCCAGGCTGGACCTCGGCTAGCAGCTCCCTGATCTGGGTGACTGTCGCGGCGGCGGTGGTGTTGAGGAACGCCTGGTCGCTCTGGACTGTCGCGATCTGGCCACCGCGCCGGGTCCACTTCTCGGCGACCTCGAAGGTCGACGTGAAGTGGCCGAATGCCACGTTGTGCTCTTTGCACTTGGCGAGGATGCGCTGGATCATCTTGTCGACCTCGGGCAGCTCAGGTGGGAACTTCTGTGGCAACCCCATGGAGAGCGTCAGGTCGGTGGGTCCTACCATGGTCCCGTCCAGCCCCTTGACCGACAGGATCTCGTCGATGTTCTCCATGGCTTCAAGCGACTCGATCTGGACGAGCACTATGAGCTCGTCGTTGGCGCGGGCCCAGTAGCCCGGCGGCTCCAGGTATTTTTCGTTGTTCCACGGACCCCAACTCCGGACGCCATCTGGGGGGTACTTCGCGGCCGCCACGGCGCTCTCGGCTTCCTCGCGAGTGTTCACCAGCGGCACGATTACTCCGTCGGCGCCGACGTCCAGGGCCGAGTTGATCAGCCATGGTCTGTTGTACGGAACGCGGACAATGATCGCGGAGTCGGTCGGCCTAGCGCCTATGATCATGTCGTTTACGACGCCCACGTCATTCGCCGAATGTTGAGTATCGATCAGCAGGAAATCGAAACCAGCCTGTCCCATCATCCGCAACGTGGTGGGGTGGTTCAGGCTGACGATACTCCCAACGACTGCCTTTCCGTCCTTAATCTTCGCCTTCATCTGGTTAATCAAAGGAATTGTCTCCTGATTGTGGTTTCGTTGAGCCGCAACGGCGGAGCCTAAAGGAACCGAGGGTGTTTGTAAAGCCATACCCCTGTGACTGTGATAGGTCTTTGATTGTGACACCCCTTAGCTGTTCAGTGAAAATGTCACCATGGAGACAATCACGTTGAACAGGAAAGAGCAGCAGCGAGTCATGGTCTTGAACGGGATGGAGAAAAGGGAGCTCACGGCCGCCCAGGCGGCGGAGCTGATGGGCTTGTCGGTGCGACAGGTGCGTCGATTGGTGGCAGCGTACCGGCGGGATGGGGTAGGGGCCATCGCCCACGGCAATCGTGGCCGCCGGCCCCCGCACACGGTCAGTGAGGCTATTCGTGAGCGGGTAGTTGCCCTTGCCGCCGGCCCTTACGATGGTGCGAACCACACGCACCTGACCGAGTTGTTGGCCGAGCGCGAGGGCCTGTACCTCTCCCGGTCCACCGTGCGGCGGGTGCTACTAAAGGCGGGCATCAAGACGCCGCGCCGGCACCGACCGCCGAAGCACCGTCGTCGCCGCGAACGCTATCCTCAGGAGGGGATGATGCTCCAAGTGGACGGCAGCCGCCACAACTGGCTCGAAGGACGCGGTCCCTGGCTCACGCTCATCCCGATGTGGCATCGGGACGCCACGGGCACGGTTCCCTACGGATGCTTCCGTGAACAAGAGGACTCAGACGGCTACATGCTGTTGTTGCAAGGGGTCATCCAACACAAGGGCACCCCGCTTGCCCTCTACAGCGATCGCCACAGCATCTTCATGGTGAGCCGCGCTCAGCATGAGACCCTCCAGGAGCAGCTGGCGGGCCAGACTCCCCGGAGGCAAGTGGGCCGTGCGCTTGATGAGCTGGGCATCCGGTTGATCCTCGCACATTCGCCCCAGGCCAAGGGCCGCATCGAACGACTATGGGGGACCTTCCAAGACCGGCTGCTGACAGAGCTGCGGCTGGCCGGAGTCAGCACGCTAGAGGAGGCCAATGCTCTGCTGGTGGACTTCCTGCCCCGATTCAACGTCCGGTTCGGCGTTCCCCCTGCTCAGCCGGGATCGGCCTACAGGGGCCTCCCTGCGGGAACGGACCTCGCTGGCATCCTCTGCTTCAAGCACCAGCGGACCGTAGCGGCAGACAACACCGTGCGTTTCGAAGGTCGCACGCTCCAGCTACTGCCCGACCCCCATCGGGCCAGCTATGCCCGGGCACGAGTCGAAGTCCAACAACGGCTGGACGGAGAGCTCTTCGTCACCTATCAAGACCGTGTCCTGCTCACCGAGGAGGCTGCCCCACGCACAGTGTCTCTCCGTGCCCAGAACCCACCACAGGGCAACACGAGCCAAGACACAGGTATAGGCAAGGCGCCCCCGGGCGCCTTGCCTATACCTCGAAGACCAGCCCCCGACCACCCCTGGCGAAGGCCCTTCAAATCACCCGCCAGGACAAAATCACTGAACAGTCAGGGGTGACATATTGACAGAACTACAACAGCCATACCCCTGTGACGAGCTGGATTGACACTCCTAGCTAGCCGTCAGTATACTCGCGCCGCGAAAGCCACCGCGCGAGGTCCCCACTGGTGAGGTTCGAGGCTCCCCTGCCTGAAAGTCTTGCGAAGGAGCTGATAGGCTTTTGGGACGATATCTTCGGCGAACCCCACGACGTACCGTTAGACGCCCACCTGGGGGCCGAAGTAGAGCACAACCGACACGTTGTTTACCTGACCAGGCGCTCTGGTGACTTGGCCGGCACTTGCCACCTGGCAACATCGAACCGCGCGCCGTCGCTGGGAGGACTGGCTGGAGTGGCGACGGCCCCTGCGTACCGTGGTGCGGGCATCGCTACCAAGTTGTGCACGTCGGCGGTGGAGGACTTTCGCGATCTCGATGGCAAGGCGGTGTTCCTGGGCACGGGGAATGGTCCGGCTGCCCGGATCTACCGGCGTCTTGGGTGGCGTAAGCTAGCGAACGCAAACGTGATGGTGAACATTAGCGCGGACGAGTCGCCGGAGGAGTTCCTCGCCGATCAATTTCGCGCACGGGCTCCCGTCAAGGTTGGCATCGCGACGCCCAGTGAACGGATCCCAATGATCCCGTTGCTGGTAACGCCACACGACTGGTTTGTACTGGACACCAACGTTTCGATGTATTCGACACGATACTCTGTCCAGCGGTCGTGCATGAGCCTCTACCGACGCTACGATGCCATCAGAAACAACGATAAAGGGGAGTGGTTCAGCGCCGTCGCCGCCGACGGCCGAGTCGTAGGGCTCTCAAGCGCTCGCCTCGACGAACAGGGCGGCTGTCAGGTGGACGGCTTTAGCCACGCGCGCTTTTCGGATACGTGGCCCGAGCTCCTCAATGCTGCGTCGGCTTGGGCTGAGGTTCGATCCGCTTCGCCCGTCTGGGCCGACATCCCGATCGAGGACGAAGAGAAACGAGGGGCATTCGAGTCGCTAGGATTCCGCCCTGCCGGATCGGGCGCTCCCTTTGATTTCGATGGGGAGTCGATCGAGGCCGTCCGCCTCGCTATGTAGTCCGGGGGATTACAAAGGGGTCGCCCCTTTGACGGGGGTTTGAGAGCCTGCCCTGAGCTTCGTCGAAGGGGGGCGTCCCCCTCAGCAAAACATCCTCGTGGGCGGGCAGGTGGGAGCAAGTCTGCGCGGCTAGCAGACAGAGGACCGTGGGTGCGACACGTTCTGCGTACAGGTGCAACACCAAGCCAAGGAGGATGAATTGGAACCTGAGCTGATCGCCGACTACGCATGCATCACCGGCGAAGGACCCCTCTGGCATCCACTGGAGAAGCGGCTGTACTGGGGCGATATCGAGTCGGGCCGCATGTTCCGATACGATCCCGCCACCGGTACTCACGAGCAGTTCTACGAGGGCGATATGGTAGGCGGGTTCACCATCCAGGAGGACGGCACCCTGCTGCTCTTCATGGCCAAAGGCGTCATCGCCCACTGGCGAGACGGCGATATCGAATACATCGTCGAAGGCATTCCCGGCGAGGAGGAGAACCGCTTCAACGACGTATTCGTCGACACGGCCGGGCGAGTGTTCTGCGGGACCATGCACATGGACCCTGACCGGGGGTGGGACAGGCTCGGCAGCCTGTACCGGCTGGACGTCGACGGCTCCGTCACCAAAGTTCTCGAGAGCGTCACCATCGCCAACGGGATGGGGTTCACGCCTGACCGCACCGGCATGTACTTTACGGACACCTTCGATCGGACGATCGACCTGTTCGACTACGACCTGGAAACCGGGGCGCTCTCGAACCGCCGCGGTTTTGTCACGACTCCCGAGGACGAGGGAGTCCCAGACGGCATGACCGTGGATGCGTCGGGCTGCGTCTGGTCGGCCAGGTATGGCGGCTCGGCAGTTTTCAGGTACACCCCCGACGGAGCGCTGGACCATCGCGTCGACATTCCGACGGACGCCCCGACCAGCCTCACCTTCGGCGGCGACGACTACACGGACATCTACGTGACAACGGCCGGCGGAGGCGACAAGGCCACTAATGGGGAGATGGCGGGCGCTCTGTTTCGGCTAAACCTCGGTATCCAGGGCGTCCCGGAGTTCCTGTCGCGGGTGAGATTGTGACCGGGATAATACTTGTGGCATGGCCCAAAGCCGACGAAGAGGTTGACTGCCTAACGATTGCGGTCTAAGCTGTATATACACGTATATACGATGGGTGACGATGAGCTCCTTCGCCATCTCGATGAATACCTTGAACCACCTACCGACCCAAGCCCGCAGATGGCGGGAATTAAGATCGTATGGGAGCGGGAAAGCTCGAAGTTCGGAGCCCGCCACATTCGCGAGCATCACGGAATCACCGAAGACGAGGTCGAAGAAGTCCTTTTCGAGGTGCCACCGTACGTTGAGGCGAGGCGTCACCGCGATCACCCGAATCGGACTGTCTTCTGGGGTGCAACTCGAAACGACCGCTGGCTTTTCGTAGTCTGTGAAGATTGGAAGGAAGGCAATATCAGGTACTTAACGCCAATAACGGCTTTCGAGCCCGTTGAGGGACGAGCCTATTGGGAGACGTACAGATGAATACGCCGAACCATAAACCAGCTTCGCGAGAAGAACTTGAACGCGAGGCGGAAGATTGGGACCGTGGCGTATTGACTACCCGCGGCTGGCAGGATGCGCCCGAAGCTATTCCAAAGGTTGGGGCTTCCACAAGCATCAGCCTTCGCGTGCCAAACGAGATGTTAGCTATACTCAAGGCTTTCGCGCGCAGGCAGGGCATCGGTTACCAGGTCCTTCTTAAGCGGTGGCTAGACGACAGAATACGGGACGAGAGAGATAAGCTGGCGAAGGAGGGAAAGGACTCTACGGCTCGCGATGCCGAGTCCGTCGCCTCCGGGAAGGGACGAGCTGTCAGCTAAGCAGACCGACACCCGTCAGCGGCTTTGGCAGGTATCAGGAGCGAACAGGTCTCGTGAGACGGGGAGAGGCATCTAATCGTTATCCTGCGACCCCCGCTAAAGCCAGCAGTTTGGAGAGCAATCGCTATGGCGCGAAAAAGGACATATGACAGTAAGGTGGTCGTTGGTGGAGAGGGAAACCTGCTTCCGCCAGGGCGTTACTTCTGGATAAAAGATGGTGAGTCGGGCGAGACTCATGTTATCGCAAAGGTAGAGATTGGAGACCAGGAAGGCTGGCTCTCTCAAATAGAGATTACCACGAGCACTGCCCGATTCCAGATAGGCCCTTTCGAGGCTCAGGATCTCCGGGGACTAGGTACGTTCCTCAGCAGCGAAGCTGACCGCATGGACGGGCTGGCTCACCATTGGAACTAAACAAGAATCCTTGGATCAGACTCTGAATCCTGGGCCCGATGGTGCGGTAGCAGCTCGTGGTGGGGCCAGTGGGCGACCTGTGTTCAGCGGGGCCTTTCATGCTTGGAGTACACGTGTCGGGGCGGTCACCGGTACCACTCCGCCTGGACCGAGTAGATGTGCGCGTACTTGCCCTGCCGGGCGAGAAGCTCATCGTGCGTACCATTCTCGACGACGCGCCCGTCCTCGAGGAATACTATCCGATCGGCCAGCCGTGCGGAGCCAAGCCGATGCGAGATGAACAGCACGGTCTTGCCATCGGAAAGCTCCTTGAATCGACGATAGACCTCTACCTCGGCCTTGGCATCGAGGGCGGCGGTGGGCTCGTCAAGTACCAGGACCGGCGCCTCGCGGAAGTATGCACGAGCGCTGGCGAGCCGCTGCCACTGGCCGCTGGAGATGTCCTGGCCTGTCTCGTCGAAAGCCCTGCCGAGCATGGTGCTGTATCCTGCTGGTAGGGTGCCGATCATCTCCGCGGCTCCGCTTCTTACGGCGGCCAGCTCCATCGCGCGCGCGTCGTCCCGTCTTGGCAGGTCTCCGAAAACTATGTTGTCCTGGGCGGTGATCTCGAATCGCATGTAGTCCTGGAAGACGGCGGCCACGTGACCGCGCCATTCCAGAGGGTCCAGATTGGCCAGGTCGACGCCGTCGACCTGGATCCGGCCGTCAGTCGGTGGGTACAGACCCAGAAGCAGCTTCGCGAGGGTGCTCTTGCCCGCTCCGTTCCTGCCCACCAGGGCGATTCGTTCCCCCGGCCCGATCGTCAGGTCGACTGACTCCAGGACGAGCTTGTCGGAGCCGGGGTAGGCAAAGGACACGCCTTGAAACACGATCTCGCGGTCAGCGTTGTCGCGGGTCGGCCGCTCCGCGTCAGGGGCAGGGACCGTTCCACCGACGACCGCTGGTGCCACCTCGGACTCTCCCTCTTCGAGGTAGTCGATCAGGTCCGCG
This sequence comes from Dehalococcoidia bacterium, assembly GCA_965248605.1. Classification (GTDB taxonomy): domain Bacteria; phylum Chloroflexota; class Dehalococcoidia; order Lucifugimonadales; family CAUZJF01; genus CAUZJF01. The sequence goes on along the minus strand of CBDFJV010000007.1, from coordinate 1,629,441 downwards.
ACGTACCGGAGGTCGGTGTCGGTGTTCATGAAGCCGTACATCGTCGACATCATGTACTGCTTGAACCTTTGGGCTGCCGCCAGGTACGACGCAAAGTGGCCGACCGACAGCGACCCACGCAGGATCATTACTACAACTCCGGCGATTACCGCTCCAAAGGAGACCTGGTCCGCCGCCGCGTGGATGCTCACTCTCCGCATGTGCTCGTTGGCCAAGTCGATCCCGCTCGCGTCTCAGCCTGGTGACCAACGTCCTGCGAGACTCGATCAAGTGGGGCCCGAGCCGGAAGAGTCGCACCTCTGCTGCTGGCTCCCGCTTAGTCATGAGTTCGGTAAGGTACTGGGCCCTCCGTTCGGACCCAGTCTGCTGGCCGCTGAGAAGCCAGACTTTCCTGAATACCGTCCCCGTATATATATTCGCCGGCACCATGCCGACGACCAGCATCAAAGGCAGCACCGGATGGGCCGTGGCCAGGTACGCAAGGGCGCCGAGGGCCGCCACCAAAACGCCCGGCAGAAGGAAGAGGCTGTCCATGTTTCCCCACAGTCCTTCGTTGAGACCACGTCGAGCACGGTGCAGCCGATCGTAGGAGGCCGGACTTTCGAACGCGGCCAGGGGCAAACTGCTCGCTTTCGCCAGAAGCTCACCCTCGGCTTTGACGAAAAGACGGGACACGACGTCGTTCCTCAGCCACCCGTTGACTTCTTCGACGGCCCGCTCGAGCAGGGTGACTCCGAGAAATGCGGCCACCCAGGCCATCGCCGTACCGACGCCCTCTTCTCTCATGACCACGTCAACCACGCTATCCACCAAACGCTGTAGAACGACCAGCGCGATCAAGGGTACTACTCCGGAAATCAACGCTACGGCCGCGATGACGGATGTCTCCATCGGGCCCAAGCGCCACAGCAGACTGATCAACCGAGGGAGGTATCTCCAGCGGACCACGATCGAGTCTCGGTTGTTTGGGACCGGGTGCTCGTTCACCGGTACCAGTCACTTTGCATCTCGAATAGCTCAGCGTACCGCCCTTTCGCGGCCATCAGCTCATCGTGCGTCCCCTCTTCGACGACCTTGCCGTCCTCGAGGAACACGATCCGGTCGGCGAGGCGCGCCGATCCCAGGCGATGCGAGATCAGAAGGACCGTCTTTTCCGCCGAGAGGTCGAGGAACTCCCGGTACACCTCCAGCTCGGCCAACGCGTCCAAAGCGGAGGTTGGCTCGTCAAGCACCAGAATCCTGGCTTCGCTCAGGTACAGCCGCGCGATAGCGAGGGCCTGCCACTGGCCTCGCGAGAGGTCGACGCCACCCTCGAATTCCTTTCCGAGCAAGGTGTCGTAGCCGCTGGGCAGCGCCTCGATGAAAGGTGCGGCGCTACTCATTGCAGCCGCCTGGGCCACGGCTTGTGAGTCGTCCAGCCGGTCCAGCCAGCCGAAGCCGATGTTGTCCCGCGCCGTGAAGGAATAGCGCACGAAGTCCTGGAACACTGCGCCAACGGACCCGCGCCACGACGACGGATCGATCTCTCTGAGGTCGGTCCCGTCGACGGCGATCGTCCCGGACGTCGGCTGGTAGAGTCCGAGCATCAGCTTTGCAAGGGTTGTCTTCCCCGCGCCGTTCTCTCCGACAAGGGCAACGCTCTCTCCGGGCCTGATGCTCAGGTCGATGGCATCGAGAGCAGCGTGATCGCTGCCGGGATACGCAAAGCTGACCCCCTCGAACGTGATGCCTTTTCGTACGAGCGATGGAGCAGACGTGCCGGTTGCCGGCTCTTGAGCCTCCAGTGCGAGAAATTCGGGAAGGTACCGCAGGCGGGCAAAGAACTCCATCACCCCTCGGGCCCTCCATCCAAGCTGGCTGATGTTGTACGCGTAACTCTGAGCGATGTACAGGTAAGCAACGATGGCGCCCGCCGTGACAGTTTCACGCGATGCCGCCAACACTAGCGCTACGACCACGCCTCCGAACAGAGCGACGCTTACGACGACGCTGGGCACCCCAACGCCAAGGTTGCGAAGCGTGGCCCGCATCCTTTCACGGAGTATCTGTTCCGATACGCGCCACCAGGACGTCAGAATATGGTCGGCCAAGCCGAACAGACGGACCTCGACGGCCGGAAGCCGCTCCGTGAGGAGTTGGTACCAGTATGTCTGGCGCCGTCTGGAGGACGCCTGCTTGTGCTCGACGTCGATGAACCGGTGCTGCTGCGCGACGTGTGAGTAGAGCAACGTCACGCCTCCGGCCAGAAGAATGATCGGAACGCTCCAGTGTATCCCGGCGAGGGCGATCATCACCCCGACCGTGGCGAAGAAGCTGGACACGATGTTCACGATCTGGAGAACGTGCCAGCTCTGCCAGGTCTCGTCGGTCAGCGGTTCGACAGCCCGTTCGAGCTTGTCGTGGTACTCCGGGTACTCGAACCACTCCAGGCGGATCTACGTTGACTTCAGGAAGAACCACGTCTCCAGACGATCGAGGCTGCGAAGGCTGAGTTGTAGCGCCATCAGCCGGATGAGGGCGTCGTTCTGGGCCATATGCTGGACATACCGGAGCAGGAACAGCAGGCCGATTCCTGGAAGGTGAGGGGACAGTATCGAAAGGAACGACCCTTCGACCCCGTCGTCAGCTACCGCCTCGGCGATGCCGTCGACGAGGGCCGTCGTAATCCAAACCAGCGCAATAGGCGTTGCCGTCGCCGCTACGGCAACAACGACGATGAGCACGGCGAAGGGTGGCCACGGGGCGATGAACACGCGGTACGCAAACGCGAGGAGACCTAGGTAGTCTCCTACTCGCTGGGTGAGATTACGTTCTTCGATAGTCGGTGCTGCCATCAGGGCTTATTGTGCGGGAGTAGTCTGGGTTTTCGGAACAAGATCAATCCCCGGACGCTGATCATCGGCCGCTTGCGTTTCCGCAGGAATGGCGGATTAGGTAAGCGAACGAATGCTTCAGTATATGCGCGGTCTCGACGGTGAGATGAATCCGTTCTATTGCCGCAAGATATAGTCAGCGATATACTCGCAATAGAAAGCGAGGAAACCACCGGTGCCTATTCCATTACAGGATTTCAGCGATGAACTGGATTCGTTTGAACGCTCTATACTGAACACGCTTGAGACCAAGCCTTACCAAGCCTACACTTTGACCGAACTTATGGGTGATGCTCCTCAGTCGGAAGGCTTGCTTTATAACGTGCTAGTTGCGTTCTCAGCTGTCGCAACCATTGAAAAACTGATCGATAGGCAATTAGTTACCAAAAAGAGAATCGGAGGGCAGGATTACTATGCGTCTTCTAGGTTGTCAAACTGACGCGCGTCCGTCCTAATCTCCCGTGGATACTCGATCATTCTGATATCAAGAATGTTGCTAGTGATTGCTTTTCCTTAATTCGCGCTAGGGCAAGGTCACGTTCAACTCGGATCGACTCACCCCCTTATGCATGGTGAGGTGGGAAGCCCAAACGGGATTCACACTTCAGCGCAAGAGACCGACGACTCGTAAGTCGCGGTTGGCTATTCGTCCTCTGGATTGATGAGGACGCCTCGGTCCTTCAGCGTTTGTACTACCTGAGTCGACACGAAGTCGTCGGAAATCCAGAGTTTGTCCCCTTTGTCGAGCCCCTCGTTATCTAGCAACGGGGTGAGATCGGCCGTGTCTGCTGGGTAGAGGGCCAACCAGGTCAAATTGGTCAAAGACGATAGCGGGGAAACATCGACTACGCTGCGTCCCCATATGTGAAAGCCGGTTAGACCGGCCAGGTCGGAAAGTGGTGAGATGTCTTCTTCCACGAACTGGTATATCCAAAGCTCCCTAAGACCGGACATTCCAGAGAGCGGGGACAGGTCGCGGACGGACGGGCACCACGTTCTAAGCGACTCGAGGCCCTTCAGAGACGAAAGCGGCGAAAAGTCGTCAACGGACTCGTTGTAAACCGTGAGTTCACGCAGCTCGGCGAGAGCCGACAGCGGCGACAGGTCCGTAGCGCTGGTCCCGTCGAGAGTAAGAGACCTCAGATTGGTGGCTGTGGAAAGCGGCGACAGGTCCTCGAGGGGCACTTCTTCGAAGTGGACCGAGGTTAGGTTCGCCAGGCCAGCCAGTCCCGAGATGTCTTGAAGCGGGACCTCCACGATACGCACGGACTCAAGGTCGGTCAGGCTCGATAGGCCCGCAAGGGACTTGATCGGGGTGTGGTCGAACTCAATCGAGGTCAACGCGGTCGACGACGCAAGGGGCGACACGTCGCTGACGGCGGTAGCCTGGAGTTCCAGCGACTTCAGGTTCTTGAGGTTCCCGAGGGATGAGATGTCGCTCATGGTGTTTCCGTTCAAGTAAAGCTCTTTTAGGTTGGTGAGCGATCCTAGGGCCGAGAGGTCTTCTATGTCATCGCCAATGAGGCGGAGGGATACAAGGTTTGTAAGGGTCTCTAACCCCGAGACATTTTTGAGCCTGAGTCCGTCCACCTCAAGCGATTTCAGGCTGGTAATGCCTGAAAGGGACGACAGGTTGTTCAGCCCGCTATGCTCCAGGTGCAGGTGTTCGAGGCTGGTCAGCGAACCGAGCGGCGAGAGATCCCCGAGGCCGTTCGCGATCAGGGTGAGAGAGGTGAGTTCCGACAGGTACGCGAGTGCCGATATGTCGTGCAGCGTGTTGTCGCGGAGATCGAGTTGCTCGAGTTGAGTCAGGCTAGCCAGCGGAGATATATCTTTCAGGCCGTTCCACTCCAGGTCTAGCGAGGTAAGCCCCGTCAGGCGCTCTATGCCGGAGAGGTCGGCGATGTTCTGCCGGTACGCGTCAAGGGTTTCGAGCCGGGCGAGGTCCGATTCGATGATTGCGTCGCCGGGCTTCAGACTCAGAGCCCTTTCTGACGGCGAAGGTAAGGCCCGGATTGGCGAATGTGACCCCAGCAGGCTGAGGCGTGTTCCCCAACGGCCGATGGTTGGAGCACCGGCGTGGCGGTCTCGGCCGGACCGAGCGTTGGACCGGCTGTGCCGCAACCCGCGATCAGGAGCCACACCGCAAGGAACGCGGCGCGGAGACTTTGCTTGACCATTACACTCCAGTTTAAGGATGCGGCCGCTAGAAAAGAATCTCGACTTCCTTCACGCTATCTTTTTGCACGATCTGCAGCGTGGACCCGTTGTTCTTCTGCTCTAGGAACCAGTCGTATAGCCGCAGCGCATTTCGGACTACTTCGGCGTTCGTCGCGGCCTCGGACCGCTCTCGAATCCGGACCAGTCGATCATACGCCTCCGGCGAGAAATCGAGCTGAAGGCGGCGCCTCTTTGAGGCTACGTCGTCCCCGGTGCTTTCTTTCTCAAGCTTCGTCGTCATCAGTGATCGGCTCCCTAATGAGCCCGCGCTAATCGCGGAGCTCGTTAATCGCATTCAAGCCGTCTAGGTCGTCCGACGGCAGGTCTTCTCTCAGTACCAACCGACCGGCAGCGCCGCGCCGGCGACCCGGCCCAATGACTCGCATGCTCACTGGGGCGAGGTCTCGTATCATTCCTGTCTCTTCGACTATGTTATCGGTTGAGTGGGGGCTCCGGTCGCACACGTTGGTTTAGCTCCTATAGTGCATTCAAATCGCCATTGGATCCTCCGTCCACTTGTGTCCAGGACTGCATTTTTCCGGGCTCTGACCCTGTTCTGCGTTACGAGGTAATGAAAAACCATTGCCACCCTCCTATAGGTGTAGAATAGCCGCCATTATGGATAGTCTTAGTATCCAATGTCAAGCGGCTTCACTGCGGTGCGCCGTCCGTCATTCCTGCGAAAGCCGGAATCCAGACCGCTCGTGCTGCGATCGGGTAGGCGAATGCGGTTTGCGAGGACCTAGGTGTACCTTGAACGGACCGTCCGGCCGAAAAGGTCATGCGCAGGCTTGACAATTAGAACAACCGTACCTATTATGGTTGTGAGGGACAGACCCCACGGGCCTGTCCCTTTGTTGTTCGATGGAAATGAGATGGAACAGGCTTGCCTTGTCCGATATTCCGCCACAGATATGAGGTGGAACAATTCTCGGAGGTCCGAACGGCGGGCCACACATACGAAACGGAACAAAACGGATGAAAACGGAACAGTTGAACAGGGGGGGGCCAGCTACAAATCGTATCTGCGTTTTTTTGGCAAGTGTTCCACGAGAGAAACACCATCTGCCGGGGGTCCGGGGGTGTCCCCCGAACGTTTTCTTAAGGGTGGGTGGGTGGAACTCGGCGAAGCCGAACCAAACTCTCCCAGAAGAAATGCAACATCCTGCTACACGATGCAACATCAGAACCTTTGTTGTTGAGGAGTCCAGAGTGCCTGCCCTGAGTTCGCCGAAGGGAGCTTCTCCTCTGGCAGGGGTTTGGGGATACTCCCTAAAACCACTGTGAGGTGGGTGGACGGGATTCGGCGAAGCCGAAGAGCCCTCAGCTAAGCAGGCCGATCTCGATCAGAATGCTGGGCAGAAACCACGTCGCCGCCGTGGCTACCGCGTGAAGGTTGTTCCTGATGTGGAGGGACTCCCGTACGGCGTACGTCATAGAGGCGAACCACCAGAGCCCTACCAGGGTGACGACCATGAAATGAGGCGTGGCAGAGAGTCCTCCCGGGACGAAGCTCAGGAAGACGAGAAGAACCGCCGGGGACTGTGCGAATCCCGTTGTGCGCGCCATCTGCCCCCAGTCTGAGTCTTCTCTCGGTGAGCGGAACAGACCGGGGCCTATGACGTAAAGCAGGAACACCCAGACGACCCACCAGAGGACCCAGTTGAAGGCGAAGATGAGGGAGAAGTCGAGGCCCTCTTCGACCCCGAAGCTGATGGCCAGGCCGCCCATGACGACGACGGCAATTGCCTGACGCGTTGCTGTTGTGTCGGCCCTGATCTCGCGTAAGGTCGGCACGTCGAGCCGGGAAACCCCGATCATCCTCGCGATGAATGGGACTCTGGCGAAGGGCCGCTCGGACGGGTCTCTCATCCGGACGGCGGTGTTTGCAGGCTGGGCGGCCGCATCAGCCCGGGTGCTGGAGAAGCTCTATCCGGACCTCTTCCGGCGCCTTGATGAAGGCAATACGCAGGCCCGGGCCCGGAACGTCGATAGGACCCTCTAGCAGCTCGGCTCCTAGACCGGTCAGCCTCTCGATCTCGGCGTCTATGTCGTCGACCTTGATCCCGAAGTGCTCCAGCCCCAAGTGGGCTCCTGCGTCGCCGGACCCTAACCGTTCGTCGTTCCTGGCTCCGGATATGTTGACGACGACTCCGTCGGATGTTTCGCACCGGATGAACCGGTCGCCCCAGACGCGGACGTTGTCGCTGATTATCTTGAAATCGAATACTTTAACGTACCACTCGGCGGTCGTGCCGGGGTCCGCACTTTTGATGTGGACATGGTCGAACTCGTGGGCCATCTAGCTTCTCCTGAGCTGAACTGACGGTCGGCGTGGGAAAGCCTAGGTGATGGGTTGATAGCCTGTCAAGGCGCGCGCCAAGCCGACCAGGGGTTTCATAGTCAGGGCCGGCTCGCCCCAGACAGTGGTTCGACGGGCTATCGAGTAGACTGCTCCTCTTGACGGCCTCGCTGGCGTACCAGGGCAGGCACGGGGGCACTGCCCCTACGTACAGAGGCAAGCCAGCTGCTTTCATATGTTCGGCCCGCCTTGCGGGCGTAAGGTTGCTCTGAAGTAACTGCGGACCACGAACGGGTTGGGCCATAATGAGTAGGCGGACGGGCGCATGTCCCGATGTGGCATCGGGATCGCTCTTTCGCAAAAGACACTAAACTCTTGGCTGGGATGCCGAGGGTAATCCGGACGTTGTTGTCGCCGTCGACAACTATCTCTTCGACGATCAATCGCAAGACATCCCGACGTTGCTCGTCAGGCAGGTCATCCAGTTCCTGCCCGAACCTCGCAGCCCACTCCACGATGTTCTCCATCAGCTCCCGCTTCTCCGTTGCCGAGGACTGTCGGGCGCGGTAGTCGTCAAGCTCTGCCCGCACCGCCTCCAGACGCTCGGTGATGAACTTGCGTTGACGATCGAGCTGTTCCTCGGTGATCTTGCCTGACACGTAGAGCCTGATCACCCTGTCTTCTTCCAGCTGGATCCGCTGTAGCTCTCGCTCGGTACTGGCGATCTGCTTCTCCAACCCCCCATCTTCATCGGCGTCCAAAGACGCGATACCGGCCACTATCAGCTCGGGGTTCTGGACCATCCCTTTGACCTCGTTCCACACGACGCCCTCTAGCTGGTCGGCTCTTATGTAGGGCCGTCCCCGGCACTGCTGGCCTTCACGCCGCATCCCATAGCATTGGTAGTTCCGGTACGGGACCTTGAGGTCGTAACGGTACACCTTGCCCTTGGACTTGGTGTATCTCTTACTGGTCGAGCGGGAGGCGAAGCGTAGCCCGCACTCCGCGCACCTCAACATGTGCTGCAGGAGGAAGAACGTCTTGGTGTTGCGCTTGGACCGGATCAGCCGCTCCTTCTTCAGCGCCTGCGCACGGTCCCAGGTCTCCTCATCCACCAATGGCGGGAACGGGACTCCAATCCACGTGTCCTCCGGCTGCTCGTAGACCCTATCTCCACCCTCCATCGCAACGTGGCGGGCCTGGCCATACCACCAGGTTCCCTTGTAGACCTCCTTCTTCAGAAGGTAACCTACGAAGGCTTCATGCCACCGAGAGCCGGGGACTCTCCTGGGGGCATCCTCGGAGGCGAGCTGCCGAGTGATTGTTGGGACTCTAACACCTTCGTGGGCGTACTGCCTGAAGATGCGCCTGACGACCTCTGCCTCCGGCTCGCATATCTCGGGCTTGCCGTCCTCTCCGATACTGTAGCCGTAGGGGATCGAGCCGGTTGGCATTCTGCCCTGCTTGGCCGACCCTCGCTTCCCCATAGTCGCCCGCTCCCTGAAGTTGTCCAGCTCGATCTTGCCTATGGCCGCCATCAGGCCGAAGGTCTTCATGTCGATTGCGTCCATGACGGCCTCAAGTCGAATCTGATGGGCTTCGACGACCTCCATGAGGGCGGCGGCGGGGTACATTCCCCGACTGAGGCGGTCCGACTTCCAGCAGACGATGGTGTCGAACCGTCCCTGGCGTGCGTCTTCCAGCATCCGCTGGAACTCAGGACGCTTCTTCGTCCACCCTCGGCCCACCTCCTGGTATCGTGCGGCGATGGTAAGCCCCTTGTCCTCGCAGTATGCTTCCATCTCGTTGGTCTGCTCGGCGATGGAGGTCTTGTCCTCCTCTGCCTGGCTCTTGTCCGATACCCGGGCGTAGATGGCCGCCCGGAGCCCGTTTGCCTGCTGGGTCTGCCCTGTAATTCTCTTCATGACTTCCTCCTCTGTTTTCCCTGACAACAAAAAGACCCGCTCGTCCTTCATGAGCGGGTCTGCGCGTAGTACAATCTAGTCGCGTCACCTGCTCAGTAGGTGGTGCCACGGCTCGGGGTGTTAGCTGCACCGCCGGGCCAACCTCTTCCAGCATCATACCTGATTGGCGGGGCGCAGTCAAAGCGCGGACAACCGGAGAGAGACGTTTTGCCTCAGACTCCGCAGTGTCCGTCGCACTCATTGCCGAACCCGTCACGATGCCGGCCGGGTCCCACCTGCTCCTCATCGAGACTCACAGCCCCGGCAAGGGGTATCCGCCGGGGGTGCAGGTAGGGTTCCTTAGCGAAGGCCAGGTTGCCCCGCATGTTCGAGTCGATCTCCACCGCTTCGCGGAACAGCTCTGGGAACCGCTGCTTCGTCTCTACCCAACGCTGGCGGGACTGGTAGGGGCAGCCGACGCAGGCCGATCTCTCCAGGGGCCTGTCGTAACGTGCCTCCCACCAGTCCAGGCAGTCCTGCCTGGACATACCAGCCTCGATCAGCGGGTAGCGGTTGCGTATCCACCTGTCGCGGGACGCTCGCATGCGGATGGCCTCGTCGGTCGAGATGCCCAGCCACAGCTCGACGGTGGCGCCGGAGGGTATCCTCTGTCTCTTCCTCAGCCCGAGCAGCCGGCGTATCTTCCGGCGGACCGATTGAGTGGGGACGGCGCCGCCAGTGGCCGGACTGCTCCGGCTGGTTTGCGCCATCCCCCTCACCGAACCGGACGTGCCCCTTTCAGGGCATCCGGCTCTCCATCAGATGGGTTAGACCCATGTGTCGGGAACATCGGCTTTTCCGCCATCGTCGTCGGGTTCGTACATCCCTCCTCCGGCGTAATTCGCTTCGTTCCACACCCATCCGACTGCCCTCCTTCGCCATGCGGCCGGCTTTCCCGACCTCGGACTACTACGAGGGCTCTGCCACACGTCCGGCATTGGCCGAAGGCTGGCCTACTCCGTTGCCGGAGAGCCGGTCGCGCTTCCCAAGTTCACCTAGGTTGCGTCTGCGTGCCGTCTTAGGTTCTGCCTCTACGCCTGGCACGGCTCGCTGCCGCGCTCGCCATCGGGAGACGCCGGGTGATTGGAGTTCGGTGTCTCTGTCCTAACAGGACTGCCCCTGTATACGACAGACAGGGGTTCCGATGACTCCACCCTCGCCCTACCGTGAGCAGGTGGTTCTACATTCGACGCTTCAGTTGGCAGTTCCTTTCGTGACCATAACGACACTCTGGCTAGCAGCGCACGGTTTAGCAGGGTCACCGCCGCCACATTGTCGGGAAGGCTTCAGACACGGTTCCGCCTCTGGCCCCCATGCCTGCTCCCCTAGCCACCGGCCCACTCCTGGCCGGGTTCCGCATCCGGAACGTTCAACCCATGCGCTTCTTGGCGCACGTCGCACCTTGTAGTGCTCTGTGCACTGCCGTCGTCCCATGCCGTCGCCGCTTCCGTCCCTTCCCTTGAGGTACACAGGGATATCAATGAAGCTCTCGTTTCCTGAGTGGTTGACGAGAGCCTTGGCGTCCTCTCTGAGGCTCCGCCCACTGTCGACGATATGGACCGGGAAACGGAGCTTGTCCGCCAGCCAGTCCAGGTGCTCGTAGATAGTCGGCGGCTCCCAGCCGGTGTCGGCGAATATGGCGCAGTCAGGCGCTCGTCCGAATGCGCCCCCACCGGCCATGAGCGCCATGACGGTAGACTGGACACCCCCGCCGAGGCTGACGACCGTCATTCGAGGAGCGGAGCGCATCAGCCCTCGTCCCCTGTGCGGTCCTCCCGCGCAGGGAGCTTGTCCCTGGCGGCGAGCTTGACGAGAAGTGTGAAGAGGCGGCGCAGCCGGTCCTCGGCGTCGGGTCCGGGATCGCAGTCGATCCGCACCACCCTCGGCTCCGTTCCGACCCTGCCGCCCCTCTCTGGTTTGCGTTGTCTCCTGGTCTCTTCCATACGTCCCCTCCACGGGTCCCGGTCCTCCGGTGGCCGACCGTTGTGCCGAACACCAGTTCTTATACCTATTGTGAAGCGGACCTGAGTGGTTGGGAATGTCGTGCAAGGGGGGTCTCCGCAGAGGCCCCCCTTGCACGTCGTACTAACGGGGATGTGCAAACGGTCGTAGGGGAGCGTCACGAACCTCCGTACTGGGAGACGAGCTGCTGGCGCAAGAGCAGAACCCGCCGCGGACCTGCCGGCCAGATAGGCGAGAGGGGGACCTCACCGCCCAAAAATCCAGCAACCGATGACAGAACGGACAGGTGGCCAATCACATGGAGGGGGAGCAGGGGAGCGAAGGCGGGTGCCGGGATGCGGGGGGACTGAGACGGAGCGCCGCCTACCGGAGGTCCTCGCTGGACTCAGGGAGCGTCCCTGCCTGGCGTGGTGGCGGTACGGAGCGGCCGGGATGGGGCATGGCGGTAGGAACTATCTTCGCCAGACGGTCGTGCCGGGCAGCCCTCTCAGTGAAGGCCGGTGCTCAAAGTAGAGACCCGCCGCCGTCAGCAAACTGAGCTAACGATTTTGGGCGGTCCCGCAAATCGAACGTCAATTCACTCCAGGAGGCTCCTGCCGGTGAAGCGCTCGTACATGTGGACGAAGAAGCGCTTGGCCCCCACCGAGACAGGCTCCTTCGGCCTCACGCCGGTCCTCAGCCTGGGGTCGGCCAGCATGAACTGGTAGGCCCTCTCGACGTCCCCGGCCTCCAGCGGGCCGCTGTCCGGGTCCCGCTCTCCGTCGTCCACATGGCCCGCCCTCGCCAGCAGGTCGCGGACCGCCACACCGTAGAATGTGGCCAGCTTTCTCAAGGTGCGGAGGCCGGGGCGCCTGTTGCCGTTCTCGATCTGGGAGAGCATCGAGGCGGAGACGCTGGATATGCGGTGGGCCTCTCTCAGCCCCATCCTGCCTCGCAGCCTTCTCAGCAGCGGCCCTATCTCGAGCTCGTCCCACTCGGCGTCGTGCTCGACCACAGCTTCGGTCGTAGCCATCGGTCCCTCCTTCATTTTGATGCTCTGCAAGCAATTGGGCCAACACGTCGCTCAGGGCATTGCATCCTGCGCCTGAATGCGGTAGTCTTGGTCATGTCTTCAGAACGTACGTTCTGACGGCCCCAGTATACACCCGTACACAGCCTCATACAACCGGCGGGACGGCAGCAGCTAGAGATGCACCCCAGACAGCGTGATCCACATGGCCGGTACACCTTTACAATCGAGGGTACGGTTGAACCCCCAACCCGTATGGGACCTCCAGGACAGGCTCAAGGTGTCCCAGAACGAGGTTGCGCGGCTCTCGGGCTGTCCACGGCGTACATGTCGCAGCTCATGAACGGAACGCGGTCCCCCTCGCCGAGGACCCAGCGGCGTATCCAGAGGTTCTTCGGCGACGTGAGCCCCGACGAGCTGTTCATCGCCGCCGAGCCGGACGCTCAAGGCCCGGACCCGTCGGTCAGGATAAAGCGAGAGGCGGACTCCATCGCGGATGGGACGCAGGTGTCTCTGGCTGCGATACTGCCGCCCGGGTCGACGGAGATGCCCAAAGACTTCCCCAGGCTGGTGGCCATCAAGGAGGCCACCCGTCTGCCGTGGACCCAGTTTGCCTATGTGGTGGGGGTCAGTCAAAGGCAGATGTACCGCTGGAGAAAAGAAGGCGCGAAGCCTGGCGGAGGGGCGATGCTCTCCCTGTTCCGGCTGGTTCAGATCATTCCCAACGGACAGCAGATGCTCCTTGGCGACCCTCCCCAGGATGGCCGGAGGTAGGGGGGATGCTCAGACCCAGGCCAACATATATTCGAGTGAATCCCGTCTTCCCGGAGGACTTCCCAGAGCGGCTGGAGCGGCTAAAGGAGGCGAGCGGGCTTTCGTGGCATCAGATCGCCCTCGCGCTGGGGATCACCCCCAGCGTGATGAGGGAGTGGCGCTCGGGCAACAAGCGTCCCAGCCCCGTCTATCTGTACGCCCTATTCATGTTCGCCGACACGGTGCCAGGCGGCCGCGATATCCTGCTGCATGGAACGGCCTCTCCACCGGACCCCGACCGGCCGTCCTAAGTGGTATAATCTCCATAGGCGGAGACACATGACGACCATCAACAACATAGAGGACCTGGTAGAGCTGCTGGACAAGCATCCCAGGTGGCTGGACGCCGTGCGCGCCCGTGTCCTTACGCGCGAGCTGATCGAGCTGCCCCAGACGCTCGCCAGGTTCGCAGCCGGCACCAACGAGCACTTCGCGGAGGTCGACCAGCACCTCGACAAGATAGACCAGCGGTTCGATGGAGTCGACCAGCGCTTCGACAAGGTGGACCAGCGGTTCGACAAGGTCGAAGGCGAAATGAATGAACGCTTCGACAAGGTCGATCAGCGCTTCGACAAGGTTGAATCCGATATCAGCGGGCTCAGGGACGACATCGCGCCTCTCAAGGGAGCGCACGTCAGGAGCGCCGCTGTCAGAGAGGCCGGTCTGATCGCCGAGGACATGGGATTTACATTCGTGCAGACCCTCAATCCTGAGCAGATCAGGATACTGAGCCGGTCCGAGAGCACGGCGGACATTCCCGCAGGCGATCTGAGGAGCTTCCGCAGGGCCGACCTGATTATGGAGGTCACGGACGGTGAGGGCGAGACGTGCTACGTGGCCGTGGAGATATCCTTCACCGCCAACGGCAGGGACACCTCAAGGGCCGTCCGAAACGCCGGGTTCCTGACCTCCTTCACCGGCAAGCGGTCCGTCGCTGCGGTGGCGGGTCTTCGCCGGGATGACCGGATAGACGAGAGCATCGAGTCAGGCGAGGTGTTCTGGCACCAGCTGGACCCCTCGGACCTGGAAGCGGAGTAACCGCTCAGGTCCGGCATCGCGCCTCGGGGGAGTCACGCACTCCCTCGTTCCACCGGCCAGGGCGAGGTTCTCGGCCCGCCCGGCTCGCTGCGCCAGATCGGAGCCAGCGGGCCGTGCTCCTCCACGAGGCCCTCGGTGGTCGTGAGTATGGACAGCACGTCGCCAACCTCGTAGCGCTCGGTCTCGCCTTCGCTCATCCGCAACAGGCCCGTCCCGGCGATCTCGTCGCGGAGGACGAATAGCACCGAGGGCCATGCCCCGAAGGTGTGCAGGGGCTGCCCGCTGGCGTAGTAGCGAAGGTATGGCCGGAGCGGCGATGCTGAAGTCCATCTCGCCGTCGCGCACGAAGTCCATCTGCCGCGAGGCGTTGGTCTCGGGACCCGATGCGGCCAGGCGGACCGACCCCGTCACCTCCTCGACCGTGGCGTCCAGCAGCAGACGTTGCTCCACCGACTTCGTGGGGTCGTCGGGGTCTGTGAGGACGACGGCCTCTACCACCTCCTCCGCTTCGGCCTCGCAGGCGCCGGAGATGCGGCCAGCGACCTCTCCCTCCTTCCAGCCGATCTCCTCGACGACGACCGTGCAGTCGGATGTCTCCAGAGGAGCTATCGGAAATGGGAAGCTGCTGCGGTCGAGGAGCCGCATGCCCGGCGTTGCCCAGGGCGTCGTTCCACGAGATCGCGATAGCCCTGTGGGAGTCCCTCAGAGGGACGGAGTACGTCCTCCGCTCCCCCCGGTAGAGCACGTCCCTTGCTCGAAACGACTCACCTGTCTCCCCGGTCTGAGCGATGACCTGCACCGTGAGGGAGGTCGCCGCGCGTACGCTGAGCTCGGCCCGGTTGCCACGGACCGTCCACGACTCTATGAAGAGCCGCTGTGCGTCCTCGGGCGGCGCCGCCGCCATGACGGCGGCCGACGGCGCGACCGACGCCAGGACGACCGACACCGCCAGCGTGAAGCTCAGGAGCCGGAAGGGCAGCCCGGCCCGAAGCCAGCGTTTCTTGTTTCTCTTGGCCTTCGGTCGGCTTTCCACCACCGGGGGCTGAAGCAGCCCGGCGATCTCGCCGCCGTACCGCTTCGGAGTGAGGGCGAACCTGAGCAGGTCGAGGACCACCGCCGGGAGGGCTCGACCGCCGGGGCGGACCACTATCCCCGCCAGCCCCAGGATGGCGAAGGTGACGGCTGCGGCGGTTCGCCAGTGGCCCTCCGGCAGAAACACGGCGCGCTGCCACACGCCGTAGGCCAGACCCAGGACGGCCATCCCCGCGACGATCTGCGGGAACGTCAGCCCCAGCAATACCCTGTCCTCGGCCTGTAGATGTGTAGGTACGTCGTGTGCTTGCATACTTGGCCTCCTTCCTAGCCGGACGGGTCGGGCAGGTCCGGGGTCACCGGGCCGCCGATGGTCGCGTTGATGATGAGCTGCACGACGCCGTAGGCCACCATCGCCAGTACCACGCCCGCCAGGGCGGTGAACATGGCTGACTTGGCACGCTCCATCTGGTGCGGGGCTCCGCCCGCCGTCATGTAGAGGAACGAGCCGTAGATGAAGAAGCCGACCCCCAGCACTCCCACCAGGGCCATCAATATCCCGACGATGTTCGATACGGTCTGTACCAGGTCTGTCATGGAAATCCTCCTTGTTCGTTCTGTGTTCGCTCTGTTTGGTCTCGTCTTGCTCGTCTGGTTGCGTTACTCGTTCATGCTTCGAGGGGGCAGCGCCGGGGTGCTGTTGCCGGCGGGCAGGGCGAGTTGGCCCCTACCGGACAGCGCCGGTGTGTCGCCGGAGGACATGCCGCCGCCCACGACGCCCGCCACCGGAGATATCCAGCTCGCCGTCCCTGACACCGCTCCGGCTTTGGCCGCTCCACCGGCTGCTCCTCCCGCAGCGCCCGCCGCTGCTCCACCCGCGCCTGCAAGCGTCGCAGCGCCCGCGCCCGCTCCGGTGGCAAACGCCGCCACGCGGGACACCATGAAGGCCGCGTAGGTGATCGTCCGAAGCCAGCTGTCGAAGGTCCCCGTGCTCCCCAGCATCGAGGTCACGCGCGTCGTCAGGTAGACGAAGGCGATGGATATGAGGAACTTCCACAGGAAGTCGTTGAGGGGCTGCCCGGCGGAGATGGAGGCGTAGTCCTCCAGGAAGGCGAAGGCCAGCGCCATCGCGATCAGCTGCACCGACTGCTGGAACACCGTCACCAGGAACATGCGCAGCCAGTGGCGGCCCCAGCCCGCCGTGGCGGGCAGTATCCACAGCCCCAGCGCGGCGGGCGCCAACACCAGCAGCAGGTCGATCAGCGCCAGCCGGATGATGAGCTGGACGATGACGTAGAGGACGAAGAGGCCGTAGACCAGGTACAGCACCGCAAGGCTCGCCGCCATCCCCACGTTCCCCAGCACGGTGGCGTTGAGCAGAACGTCCAGGGGAGCCCGCAGCAGGTCGTTGATGGTGACCCCCAGGGACGCGGCCACGAAGCGGGAGATGCTGTCGGCCAGGTCGATGACGAAGCTCCCCCACCACAGGGAGGTGGAGGCCGCCACCACGGCGATCATCAGCCGGGGCACCAGCTCACGCCAGCCGCTCTGGCTCCCCAGGTGCTCCCGGAAGATGATGGAGATGCCCGCCCAGGCCAGCAGCACTCCGAGGCCGGAGGCCACTATGACCCAGACGACCGCCCATGCGTCCTGGACGGCGGAGTGAAGATAGGTGAGGCTGGGCGGCGTGCCCGTGAGGATGTCGCTCATCTAGCAGTCCTCCAGGTCGCCGCCGGCGATCTTGCCGAGCACGCTGCACATCAGCCCGTGAATCCCCTCGATGGTCCAGCCCGCTGCGGCCCTCGCCCACCGCGCCGGGTTCAGGGCGCTCAGTACCCCGTCCCACAGGCCGGTCGACTCATGCATCGGGATGATCGCCTCGAACAGGTACGACTCGTCGTCGAGCCATGCGAGGATGCCCAGGATGTAGGCCCGCTCGGGGTCGAGCTCGGGCTGTGAGTCGTCGGAGGGATAGTCGAACGTGTACTCCCAGCCCCGGTTGACCTTCCTGGGTTTGTCCTCCACGAAGTAGAAGGCGGTTAGCCACGCACCGTCGATGGGGTCCTTGAC
Source organism: Dehalococcoidia bacterium (assembly GCA_965248605.1). GTDB lineage: Bacteria > Chloroflexota > Dehalococcoidia > Lucifugimonadales > CAUZJF01 > CAUZJF01. The sequence continues at coordinate 1,612,158 of CBDFJV010000007.1, read as the reverse complement.
CCCGTAGGCCACCGCAGCGGCCTCTGCGCTCAGGACCGGCCGCGCGGTGAATCCCCCGTGGTCGTGGCGCTGTATGAATTTTTCGTCCTGGTTGACCAGCGTCAGCCCGCTCTCCTGCGCGAATGCGTGGGGGACGACGGGCGAGCCGTCCACGACCAGGAGCAGGGCCCCCAGCGCCAGTGCCGTGATGAGCGATCGTCGTCTCGGTATCGCGATGTGCCTCATGTGCTTCCTCCCTATCGGATTTGCGTCATAATCAAGCATGCCGTACAGTTGTTCTAAATGGAATGTCGCGCAGGGGGGGCCTCTGCAGAGACCCCCCTTACACGTCCTGTTTGCAGCTCAGGGCCGTGTAACGGTATTGACCTGGCTGTGAATTGCGTAGGTAATCCAAGCAATCCGTGTGCAGGGCGGAGTCCGGCGATAACCGGACATTTCAGCTAGGAGCGACCGGACAGTTGTCCAGCCGAAAGTTGGCAAACGCGGTCAGAAATGACAATTGTCCGGTTAATGCCGGCGGAAAGTGACAAAACGGACAGTTGTCCGGCCGAGGTGGGCATCGGAGGACGGGAAAACGGCCATTTGTCCGGTAGAAATGCTCCGATGAGCGGTCATGAAACGGACAGTTATCTTGGCCAAACAGCTACGAAGCTTGGACAGAACGGACAATTGTCCAGCCGTGGGGTTGTGAGAGAGCCGGACAGTTGGCCGGTGCGAGTTGAGATCAGGATATGAGAGGTTAAGCGATGGAGCGTGGACGAGGACGGACCGAGGGTGAGGCCGAGCGCGGCGAGCAGCTCGGGGGCCTGCTGGCGAAGCTGGTGGGCGACCACGGGCAGTCCGGCGCAGCCGCCGAGTTGGGCGTGTCCGAGAGGACGATACGCCGCTCCGTGGCAGCCGGGAAGCTGACCAGGGGCCTGCGGATTGCGCTTGAGAAACACCTGCTCATGCGGGAGGGGGCAGGGATGCCCGGTTCAACCTCCGAGAGGAGGCTGGATGCTCTGGAGCGGTGGCAAACTGAGCAAACACAGCAAGTGATTTCCGTGGCCGGTGAGCTTCAGAGCGCCCGCGGGGCCATCAGCGAGCTTGCGCGGGACGTGGCGGGGAGGCTCGGAGAGATGCAGGAGACGCTCTCGGAGGTACTGTCGGTTCAGCAGGAGATTCGGCGGCTGGACCAGGTGGAGAAGCGGTCTCGGGCGGACCCTCCGCCTGTGAGGGAGGCCGCTGTGCAGCCCGTTGGCTCCGGCGCTGGTGCTGCGCCCAGCCGCGACGGAGATGGCTACGACGAGGAGGTCGAGGGCCTCGTGAGCGAGTGGCGGAGGCTGAAGGCGCAGGAGACGGAGGCGGGGACCCGTCTGGACCGCGTAACGGCGGCGGAGGCCAGGCTGGAGCTGGAGATAGAGCTCATACGCGAGCACGAGATGGGCATACCGCCGGGGGAGCGATGGGGCCTGGGCGTCAGGCTCCGGGAGGTGAGCTGGCGGTGGGGCGCGCTGGGCGACCGGAGACGGCAGAGGCGAAGGCTGACTGTCCTCTGGTGGGTGCGGCGAATTCTCACCCTCGGCCGGTGGCGGCGCTAGCGCACAGCAAACTGAGCAAACGATCTGGTGGGTCAGGGGCTCAAACCCTTGCATTCGCACGGTTGTTCGGTAATACTTGAATCACTGTCAGGCTTTTCCAGCGTTTCCCGCCCTAGAAACCTGGGGGTCCTTTCCCTGAGCCCGGATGGACCGTGACGGATCGAGCCTCGCTCTCCGGCGGTCGTCCAAGAGGGATTTTCTGAAGGAGGGTTGGGGTGCGTCTCGCGCTCCGGCCTTCTCGATATCAAGTGAGCGGCTGAGTGCATTGCGCTTCGGCCGGTCTTCCTGTGCCCGGAAAAGACCGTGACGGATAGCTCGTAGCCCTCCGAAGCGGTCTTTCAGGCGCACCTTCCTTCATTCCACGGCGGAGCGCGTCACACGTGCTTCGTCCATTTCCCCATGCGCCGGATGCTCCTATAGATGTCAAGCCGCCCGTCCAACCACCTCGACAGAGTTCTGCAAGGCCGGGAAGAGTTCGCGAGCGACGTAGCGTTTGAGGCAGCGTATGACCTCGGTCTTGCTCAAGCCCTCCGTGGTGCGGCGACGCATGTATGCCCTGGTCTTGCGATCATGACGAAGCCTGACGAGGACGATGCGATACAGAGCCGCGTTGGCCTGTCGGTCGCCGCCACGGTTGAGCCGATGCCTGTTGGTCTTTCCAGAGGAGGCGGGTATCGGATTGACCCCGCACAACGAGGCGAAGGCAGCCTCCGAGTAAAGACGTTCCGGGTTACTCCCGGCAGCGATCAGGAGGGTCGCCGCCGTGTCGGGTCCTATGCCGAAGACGCTGAGCAGGGCTGGCGCTGCCGCTTGGGTGAGTCGTTCGAGCTTAGCCTCTAGGTCGTGAATCTCCTTGCTGAGTTGATGGTAGCGGCAGGCGAGCGAGCGAAGAACGTACTTGGCCGCAGCCGCGGGATTGTCCAGACGACCGGAACGGAAGCTCTTGCAGCGTGCAGCGAGGGCGTCGGCGGAGAGGCCGTCGAGCGTTTCGCGAAGCTCGGCAGGGGCCGTGACAACCAGAGACTTCATCTGGTTGATGGCCTGCGTGCGGGCCTTGACAGCCGAGTCCTTGGCGCACTTGATCATACGGAGCATTTCGACCTCGCCCTCGCCTGATTTGGGAGTGGCGTCGGCTACTCCGGCCAGCACCGCACGCGCCGCCATCTCCGCATCGGTGGGGTCGCTCTTCCCCTTCCGATAGCGGACTGAGCGGTCAGGCCGATTGACCTCGACGACGCTGAAGCCTCGACCGATCAGGAACCGGGCCAGTCCGGCGCCGTAGGAACCCGTTCCCTCGACCCCGAAGGCGCGAACCTCTCCCAGGTTTCTGGACCACCGTTCCAGCTCCCCATACCCGTAACTGGTCGCTGGCGCGTGGTGCTCGGCCAGACGCACGCCCTGCTGGTCAATGGCTACTGCCACGTGCTTGTCTTGGTGCGTGTCGACTCCGATGACCACCTGAACCGTGCGAATGACTTCGGGACCGGCGACTGCTAACATTCCTGCCTCCTGAAGGATGGCGCATCGGCCAAAAAGAGCGGACAAGACTGCGAAGAGGCCTGAAGCCAGGCTCCTATAAGGTCACTGCTCCCATAGCCGTTGGCGTGAATTGGCCATCTCGGAGTCGAGTCGACAGATCCGGCGTAAGGCATCACAGCCAGTCTGCGAAAGGGTCAGACCCGAGCCGAGATGGCTCGGACATATCATCGCAGTCTGCGATCATCTCGTAGATCGGTCGCTCCCCCTTTAGTCGCAGCTCCCTGACCGCTTCAGTCCCTGGTCGAGCTGCGCCTTTTTTACCCCTTAGTCGCGGCTCCCAGAAAGTCTTCTACATACCCTGGTCGAGCTGCGCCCTTTTTCCCCCACACGTCGTCCCCGCGATCACCTCGTGCGGACCGGCGTGCCTCTCCCCAGGCACCGCGTTCGACCTACGGCATCCCGTCGTGCGCGGCCCCATGTCTGGCGATGACGACCGGAGCAAGGAGCGCCCTCGTGTTGCGGATGCCGCCGAGGGCCAGGCAACGGAAAGGAGTTTGTCGATGCATGTTCATAGTCGAGGGTCGAAGGTTTGGAACCGAAGGCGGATGGTCGTCGCTGCGGTCGCGCTGCTCCTGGTAGCGCCGCTGCTGCTGGGCGCCGGGGCCGGAGCCGCCGCCATGAACGCGGTGGGCCTCGGTCTCGCGGCGATGGTGGTACGCAGGCTGTCCGCCAGGATGAGAACACAGAGAAGGGAGGGCGTATGGAAACCATGCCTGCGGTGCGGGTGGTGATCGGGGCCGTGGCGGTCCTGTGGCGGAACAGACACACCATCGCCAGGACCGCGCTGGTGCTGCTGCTCACCCTGGCCCCGCTGCTGATCTGAGACCAAGTACAAGACCGAACTCAAACAAGGAGAGAAACGATGACGACGCAAGCAACAACGATTGGAATGATCGGAACTGGCAGACGGCCCAGCCTGGAGGAGCTGGTGGACCGGCTGGTCGACGCCATCTTCCCTCAGGAAGAGACAGCCCCGCCTCCCACTGTCGCACGGTCCGTGCACGACGCGAGGCGGCTGCGGCAGTCCGGCGACCTCGACGGGGCCTTGGCGGCCCTCTCCCAGGTGGACACGGGCAGGGCGACGACGGACGAGGCCCGGTGGGCGTACGCCGAGTGGCTGGGCCTCGCGCGAAGGCGGTACGGCGACGGCGAGGCCGCGCTCTACAGCCCAGGCACGGGCCGGGCTGCCGTTCTTGGACAGAGAGACGACCAGACCCTGGAGGTCCTCGCGGCGCTGGGGATGCGGTGGAAGCCGGGCAGGACCGTCTCACGACGGAGCCTGCGCGGGCTGAAGACGCTGAGAGGGGGCGCGTCATGGTCGTAGCCAACGCGCCCGTTGACCTGAAAGAGCTGAAGGCCCGCGTCTCCCTGGGCGACGTGGTGGAGGCTGCGGGCGTGCGGCTTCTCGGCAGGGGCAGGGTCCGACAGGGCGTCTGCCCCTTTCACGAGGAGAGCGCCCCCAGCTTCACGGTGTACGACGACTCGTCCCGGTTCTACTGCTTCGGCTGCGGAGCGGGTGGCGACGTCCTGGACTTCGTGCAGCGAACGGAGGGGCTCACCCTTCCCGAGGCGATACGCCGCCTGGACGGCGGCGCCGTGGTCACCACGAAACGCCCAGGGACCGCTGTCACGACCGTGGCCTCAAAGCCCGCGCCCGTTCCAGAGAGGGACCCGGCGCTCCTGGGCTCGGCCATGCGCTTCTACATCAGGGCGATGCTTCGCAGTCCCCAGGCGCAGGCTTACCTAGCGTCGAGGGGCATCGGCTTCGATGCCGCCGCCCTGCTGGGCCTGGGCTACGCGCCGGGGGACGGGCTGCGGGAGTACCTTCGGTCCGCCAGGTACGACGGCGACAGGATACGGGCGTCGGGGCTGCTCACCGAGAGAGGCGAGCGGTTCGCCGGCATGGTGGTCGTTCCCGACCCCGTATCGAGTACGGGGCAGGCTGTGATCGGTGGCCGTGTCGGCTGGCTGGTTGGCCGCGCCATCGACCCCGGCGTTACGCCGAGGTTTCAGGCATTGCCCGGCAGCAAGCCAGTGCTCGGCCTGGGCAGGCTCGGCACGACCCACGACGCCATTGTGCTGGTCGAGGGCCTCTTCGACTGGCTGACGCTGGCGCAGTGGGGCATTCCCGCATGCGCCGCGCTGGGCACCCAGGGAATGGAGCGCGTCGCGGAGAGCCTGCGGGGCCGCCCGCGCGTCTTCCTCGCCTTCGACGCCGACGCCGCGGGGCGAGAGGCCACGGAGGGCCTGACGGCGCTCCTCGGACCCCGGGCCGCTCCTGTGGAGCTGCCGAAGGGCGTCGCCGACGTCGCCGAGCTGGCCACGCAGCCAGATGGCCGGGCCACGTTCCTGCGCCTGCTCGAGCGGGCCACTCGATGGGCCAGGGCCGGCGGGTTCCAGTCCTGTAGAGACCAGTAGGAAGGAGGAAGCATGAGACGACGACGTGTGAGAGCCCGCGCACGGACAGAGACCGCTTGGAACATGGCAATAGATAGACGAACACCACATGCAAAAGGAGAAGACGATGACAAACGCAAGCAACAACGGAGCGAAAAAGGCTGCCACGTACCCCGATACGGGGAACGGGAAGGTAGCCGAGGCGAACAACGGACGGCACATGCAGACCGTTGCAAACGGCGGACCCGGCCCAGCCGGGTCTGCGCTGGTCGACGGCTGGGACAGCCTGCCCCCTGCAATAACCGAGAAGCTGTCGCAGCCGCTGGACCCGAGCCTCGTGTCCCACCGCAAGGGCCGGGCCGGGCGCGACTACAGCTACATAGAGGGGCACACGGTCATCGACCAGGCCAATCGCATCTTTGGCCACGGGGGTTGGGGGTTTGACCTCGCCGGAGAGGTGGTCCTGCGCGAGATCGAGAGCGTCGACCCTAAGACGGGGGAGGTGCGGCGCACCCGCGCCTACAGCGCCCCGGTTCGGGTGGCCGTCCCAGGCGCGCCCCCACGCACCGACGTGGGCTTCCACGTCGTCGCCGAGGAGACCGGGGAGGGCCACGAGACTGCCTTCAAGGCCGCCGTGACCGACGGCCTCAAGCGCGCCCTGCGGACTTTCGGCAGCGGATTTGGGAATGACCTGTACGGCGACCAGCCAGCCAACGGCCATAGGGCCGCGCAAAGTGCTGGAGTCGGCACAGCCGACTCACTCGCCCCCTCGCTGAGAGCGACGCTCATCCAGCTCGCCGCCCTGCAGGGCTTCGACGAGAGCCAGGTGCGCCAGGTCGTAAAGGCCAAGACCGGCAGGGACCTGGACGAGCTGTCGGCGTCCGAGCTGACCCCGCTGGTGGAGGGTGCGACCAATAAGCTCCGGCAGATGCAGCAGTCGGAGGTGCCCGAAGCCGCGTGACCACAACAACAGACCAGACCCGAACCTGAACGGGGCCGTGACGCTCAGATCGTCCGGCCCCGTTCTCGTTCTCGGCCCGCAAGCCGGAGGAAGGAGACGAGATGAAGACAGGCATTAAGTCCGTTGTCGACCAGTTCGAGGAGGACGTCGCCACCCTCTGGTGCGAGATGTACAGGATCGGCGACAGGCGCTTCCTGGAGGAGATCGAGGAGGTGAGCGACGAGTGCTTCGATTCGAGACGCGCGCCGCTCCACGAGGTCGTAAGGCGCTCTCATGAGCTCTTCAAGCGGGTCCATGCGGAGTACACGGTTGAGATTCAGAAGCGGCTCGGGCACAGGCTCGTCCGGTGCCCGCACTGCAAAGGGAAGGAGTGACGAGATGTATGAGAAACGGACCCTACGAAAGATGAAGCCGGTACAGAGGCGGCTCGCAATCCAGTGCAACGAGATCGAGCGGGTGCAGCGGCGGCTGAGGAGGCTGGTCGAGGAGGTGGCCGGGGTCGAGCAGGAGGTGCTCCTGTGGGAGGCCGCCGACAATAATGACCGGGACAACCTGGTCGGAATGCTCAGGCTGCCCTGCCCGGACTGCGGACAGCCAATCGACCAGCTGGGCGGCCTCTTCTGTCCGAGCTGCACCAGCACCCTCGACCTACTGGCCTTGTGGAAGGAGGGAGGACGATGACGACGACAAGAAGCAGGCCGACCACGCTGCCGAGCACGACCACGCGGCTGAGGACCGAGCGGGGCAATCTCTACGTGACCGTCTCGACGGACGAGGACGGCGAGCCGTTCGAGGTCTTTGGCACCCTGGGCAAAGCGGGCAGCTTCGAGGGCGGCGTGACCGAGCTGGCCTGCCGGCTGGTCTCGCTGCACCTGCGGCGCGGAACTCCGCTGGAAGAGCTGATTGGCCAGTGTCAGGGCATTCACGAGATGCAGCCGTGGCCGAACCAGCTCAATGACGGCACGACCGTGTTCGTCCACGGGCTGGGCGACGCCATCGCGCACGTGCTCAAAGGATTCCTGAAGGCGGGAGAGGAGGTGGAGGCAACCGAAGCGAAGCTCGCCGCATGAGCCGCACGAACAACGGAGAGATCGCAGGCAAGCGGGGCTGTCTCATGGGACGGCCCCGCTCTTACGTTAGAAAGGAGGACGAAGCAATGGAACAGAACGAACAGGACCCGCCCCGTAACGGAGTCTACTCCCGCCCGTCGGCGTATTTCGACGGCGACGGCACACTGGTGGTGCGGGCATCCGCAGCAGCCGGCTGTCGCCGCGCCCTCTGGTACGCCGCAACGGAACACGAACCGACGAACCCGCCCACCGACGAGGCGCTGACCGTCATGGAGGCGGGCTCCGCCCTTGAGCCGGTGGTGCTGCGCGCAATGGAGCGCGCGGGCTGGGACGTTATCGCAACCGACCCACAGGCCCCTCAGACTGTTGCCTTCCAGATCGCTCCGAACCTGAAGGTGACCGGGCACCCCGACGCGACCGGCGTCCTGCCCTTCTTTGGCGGGCCGGAGGTGATCGTCGAGATCAAGACGAGGGGGCCTTCGGCCTACCGCCGCTGGCAGGCCCTTGGGGCGGAGCGGAGCCATCCCGAATCGGTCGCGCAGCTTGCGCTGTATACCTACGGGAAATACAGAGAGCCGCGCGACGGGGTGATCGCAACGATGGACACGGGAAGCAGGGAGTGGGACGTGGAGGTGATTCCAGCCGACCGGGTAACGCAGGCCCTGGAACGGGTCTGCGGATGGCTCGGCGAGCTGGCGGACCACTACGAGTTGAACGGCCCCGACCCCGACGCGCTGCCGGAGAGAGACTTCACCGCCGACAGCTGGCAGTGCCGGGGATGCCCGTTCCTGAACACCTGCCTGCCCGGTAACGCGGTCTCCGCCAGCGAGGTGGAGAAAGCCTCCGGCTCCGCTGAAGCTACGGAGTCGGAGAACCGGGTCACAAGACAGGACGCACGGGCTGCGTTGGCCGCATATGAGGCGGCTCAAGAGTCGACCAGGGAGCCGGACCGGGCCAGGCGAGAGGCGCTCGACATCCTCAAGACGTGGATGCGCCAGCAGGGTCTCACGAAGACGCCCATTGAGGGCCGGGCGAAGGAACGCACCGTCAGCCTGGTCCACTCCCGCCGCTACTCGGTCGACTACAGGAAGCTGAATGAGGCCCTCGACCCTGAGACCCGAGAGGAGATAGTGACCGAGCACGACTCTGAGTACGTGAGGGTCAGCTAGACGCTCCGTCTCCGAGAGCCTTACGGAGGCGGGCCCATCCGAGGTTCTCCTCCGCAACGTCCGACCGGAACACTGAAAGCGAAAGGAGTAGGAAGATGAGCAGATTCGTATCGAAGACGCTCAGGAAGCTGCCGAGCGCGACCCGCGAGGTCGCCCGGCTCAGCAACGAGATCGCCTCGGCGCAGGTCCGGTTGGCCAACCGGGTATCGAGGCTGGCCGAGCTTGAGAGAACGGCGGACGCCTCCCTGCGGGTGAGGTGCACGAACGGGGCGCACGCAAGTCTTGTGGCCGCCTCGCTGAACTTCGTCAGGTCGCTCGACCCGGAGACGTCCGGCAGGGCCAGGATCGCCGCCATCGGGCGGCTCAAGGACGCGGTAGCGCCCCTCGATCCCGACACACTGTTCCCCGACGAGGACCACGCGCGGGTGGAGCCGGGTGCCGAAGACCCGAACGCTGAGCTCGCCGATCACGTCGCGGATGCTCTCAAGGGAGACGAGGTTCAGGGGGCAGGGGACCGCAGCTGACGCTCCGACTCCGGAGCGCCCTGGACGGGGCCGATCCCAAGACCGGACGGTCCCGCTTCTATTGGCCGTGACTTCACGGCACATCACACACAAGGAGAGCTGAAATGGCAAGGACGATAAACAGAGTCGAGCTACTGGGACGCGTCGGAGCTGAGCCGGAGATGCGCTATACGAGCAACGGGACCGCAGTGACCAACCTGAGCCTGGCGACCGACCGGCAGCGCAAGGACGGCGAGTCGACCACGGATTGGCATCGGGTGGTCTGCTGGGCGAAGCTCGCCGAAACCATCAATCAATACGTCGCCAAAGGCGACCGCCTGTATGTGACGGGTCGCCTCGTCTACGACGGCTACGAGGCCCCTTCGACGGGCTCAGGGCAGGCTACAGACGGACAGCGCCGGTACTACACCGAGGTGCACGCCAGGGACGTGGTGTTCCTGGACTCACGTAACGGCCACCGCGACACGGAGATCGAGAGCGACGCCGGCGCCCAGCCCTCTCCTAACGGCCAGGAGGAGGCGATAGCCTCGCCCTTCTGAGCCGCAGCCGGTACACAGCCGTCCGGCCTGCGGCGGGCGCTCAACGGGGTCGCTCCTCTACAGGGGCGGCCCCGCTTTTCGTTCGCAACCAATCACCTCAAAGGAGACCCCAAGATGACTACTGCCATTCACGAAGAGACGCTGCTGGACGCCCTGCGGAGCAACGTGCGCGTCCTGGGCGAGCTGGCCATGCGCTACGGGATAGAGACCCAGCCCGGCCGTCCCGCCGAGGACCGTCCGACCATCTCGTCGGCTGAGGAGGTGCGGCGGCTGCTGGCCCCGGAGATGGCCCCGCTTGCACAGGAGCAGCTCCGCGTGCTCCTGCTCGACATCAGGAACCGGCTCGTCGGCCAGAGGGTGATCTACCAGGGCACGGTATCGTCGACGGAGGTGCGGACCGCCGAGGTGCTGCGCCCCGCCGTGAACGAGGCCGTTTCGCGCATCATCGTCGTTCATAACCACCCCAGCGGTGCGGCCGAGCCCAGCCCGGAGGACGTGGCCCTCACAGGGCGGCTGGTCCAGGCCGCAGAGCTCCTGGGCATCGAGCTATTGGACCACGTCGTGATCGGGGGCGACAGGGCGGTCAGCCTGAAGGAGCGGGGCCACATGTCCGCCTAGAGGCCGACCACCGGCCACGCGCTCACGTGGAGGGACCGCTCCTCCCGCGCATCACCCACGCCAACTGAAAAGGAGACAGCCCATGCTTGCAACCGAATACACACTCGACCCTGAAGCCCTGTTCACGATCTCCGCCGGCGGGTTTTCGGCCACCGCCGACGCCTTCGCCAGAGACGAGGAGGCCGAGACCCTCTGGTTCCTCTCGATGGTGGGCTCCCAGACGGCGCTCAAGGCCATCTGGGCCTGCCTGCTCAAGCAGCCGCCCGACACGGCCCACCTCATAAGGGGCGTCGAGGGCATGGCGCTCAGTGGGGGTTATGAGCGCTGCGTCATCCCGTACAACACCATCGGGACGTGGACGACGAAGATAGGCCGCCTGGCGGTCTCGGGCGGCTGGCACGCGCTGGTCTACGTGCGCCGTCTAACGGTGCTTGGAATCCCCGAATAATCGGGAGGGACTCGGAGAACGTCCCTGGGTCAACCGACCTACCTTGAGGCGAAAGCCGAGGGGGACAACAGCATGTCGGTAAAGCGGCTACGGCCTGAAAGCGTTGTAAGGACCGGTTCCGCAAGACCCGTGCAATATGGTGAAGGCTAGACTGCTTGAACCTCAGTTCTCGGCGGTGTTTAGGGCTGCCCATCGGTAGAACGCTTGTAACCCGATGCCAATCACTACGAGGTACCCTCAAAAAGTGTGTAAACAGTCAGGCGGTGTACCCTCTCTGTGAACAACACGGGCTCGAGGCCCAAGAGAGGAGATACACCGCCCATGAGGAAGGAAAGCACTGAGAGTAGGTCGGAGTCAAGGCCGGAGTGGGAGCAGTTGGAGGATTGGGTGCGAAGCCATGTCCAGAGGCTGATCCAGGAGTTGCTGGAGGAGGAGGTGACGGCGTTTCTGGGAAGGGCGAAGTCGGCGCTCAGATCCGACTCGGACTCAGATACCGGCTATCGGAACGGATACGGCAGAGCCCGGAGGCTTACGCTGAGTTCGGGAACGATACAGCTGAGGCGGCCGCGAGTCCGCGATACCGAGGAGCAGTTCGAGAGCCGGCTGCTGCCGCTGTTCGTCAACAGGACCAGGAAGGTTGCTGAGCTGATCCCCGAGCTGTACCTGCACGGTCTATCCGAAGGCGACTTCGATCTGGCTTTGCGGGGGCTGCTGGGAGAGGACGCACCGGTATCGGCGAGCACGGTGGCCCGGTTGAAGTCCAAGTGGAACGATGAGCTTGCCCAATGGCGCAGCCGGCCCCTCGATGACCTGGAAGTGGTGTACATGTGGGTGGATGGAGTCTACGTCAAGGCTGGTCTTGAGAAGGAGAAGGCGGCGGTACTGGTGGTGATGGCGGCCCTGAGCGACGGGAGCAAGGTGGTGGTGAGCGCTGTTCCCGGATACAGGGAGTCCACAGAGAACTGGTCCGAGGTGCTCAGGGACATCAAGCGCCGGGGCTTGAGCTGCCCGAGGCTGGTGGTTGGAGACGGACACCTGGGCATCTGGGGAGCTCTGCGCAACGTCTATCCGCAGGCGGCAGAGCAACGCTGCTGGAACCACAAGATCGTAAACGTGCTCGCCAAGCTTCCAAAGCGACAACAGGACCAGGCCAAGCTCATGCTGCGTACCATCCCCTACGCGCCGACTCGGACAGAGGCTGAGCGGCTCAGGACGGTGTTCACCAGGTGGTGCGGCGACCTTTCCTACGAGGCGGCCTCAGAGGCCTTGGAGCGGGACTGGGACCGCATGGTCACCTTCTATGACTTCCCAAAGGAGCATTGGGGTCACCTTCGCACGACGAACCCGGTAGAATCACCCTTCGCGGCCCTCAGGCTTCGGACCGATGCCGCCAAGCGCTACAAGAGGGTCGATCGGGTGATAGCGGTGATCTGGAAAATGTTGATGGTCGCCGAAGGACGCTTCAGGCGTCTGAAGGCCCCTGAGTTGATCGAAGACGTCTACCTCGGTGCACAGTATGCGGATGGAATCGCCATTGAGACAACGGCTGAGAAGGTCGCCGCCTGATGTCGTTTACACACCTATTGACGTAACCTCGCGTTCACGGAGATAACCCGCACCTGGACGGGCACCACCTGGTTCATAGAAGGAGACATTTCGGGCTGCTTCGACAACATCGACCACTCGGTGCTGTTGGAAATACTGTCCGAGAGCATCCAGGACAACCGGTTTCTACGGCTGATCAGACAGCTTCTTCGGGCTGGCTACCTGGAGGACTGGAAGTTCAACGCCACCTACAGTGGCACTCCGCAGGGCGGCGTGGTGAGTCCCATACTTGCCAACGTTTACCTGGACCGGTTGGACAGGTTCGTGGAGGGAGTGCTCTTGCCCGAATACAACCGTGGCATGAAGCGACGGAAGAACCCGGAGTACAACAGGCTGGCTTGTAAAGCCAAATACCTTCGGAGGGCTGGACGTGCCAAAGAAGCGGCGGTTCTTAACCCCGCCATGCGGTTGTTGCCGTACAACGACACGCACGACCCAGAATACCGACGCCTGCGGTACATACGGTACGCCGACGACTTCCTGCTCGGCTTCACGGGGCCAAAGGATGAGGCTGATGAGATCAAGGTTAGGATAGGTGAGTTCCTGCGAGATAGTCTCAAGCTGGAGCTTTCCGACACCAAAACCCTGGTCACCCACGGCCGAACCGAGGCAGCACGGTTTCTCGGCTACGAGGTCGTCGTTCAGGGGAGCGACACCAAGCTCGACGCCAGAGGCCGGAGAACGGTCAACGGCATCATCGGGCTGCGCGTTCCCTCAGACGTAGTACGCGCAAAGAGCGCCGCATATATGCGTGGTGGCAAACCGCAGCAACGCGGGGAACGGCGTCACGACTCGCCATACAGCATCGTGGAGCAGTACCAGCGGGAGTTTCGGGGAGTCGCCAATTACTACCGGCGTGCTCTCAACCTGGGTGCACTCAATCACCTCAAATGGGTCATGGAGGTGTCCCTTGCCAAGACGCTCGCGGGGAAGCTGAAGATCAGCGTCTCGCAGGTGTTCAGGCGGTACAAAACCACGATCCAGACGAAGGCGGGGCCTCGGAAGGTTCTGCTGGTGAAGATGGAGCAAACAGGTGAAGATCCAAAGGTGGCGTACTGGGGCGGTGTATCCCTGGCGCGAGACAACACGGCAACCCTAATCGACCGAACACCTCCGTTTATCAACGGTCGGACGGAACTCGAACAGCGCGTACGTGCCAATACCTGCGAGCTTTGTGGCTCAACGGTGAAGGTGCAGGTGCATCACGTTCGGGCAATGAAAGACCTGCGAAAGAATGGTCGGGCTGAGAGGCCCGTCTGGGTGGAATTGATGGCGCAACGGCGTCGCAAGACGCTCGTCGCCTGTGCGTCCTGCCACGCGGACATCCACGCTGGGCGTCCGCTGAGACAGAGCGCAAAGGTCGCTTAGTGCCAAAGACGCGAACATAAAGACACTGGAGAGCCGGATGACGCGAAAGTGTCACGTCCGGTTCGGAGGGGGGCCGACGGAAAAGTGCTCCGTTAACGCGGGGTAACTCGCCGGCGGCCTACCCTACATGCGAGCACCTTGTTCCATCTCCTCTATCGGTTCTCCCCCGAGATCAGGACGGAGTTCGGCAGGTCGGAGGAGGGCCGCTGGATAAGCCGGTACGGCTTCCTGGAGGAGACGGTGCGTGGCGGGGACGGCGGCTACGACGAGGACGGCAGGAGCAGCAGGCGCAGGCGCTACCGCAAGACGGTGCTGGAGAAGCCGGGGCTCGCTCCCGCTGCACTTTTCCACCTCATAGGACACAGCGTGTTCCTGCGGCTCTCCGACGTGGCCTCCGACCTGCCGCCGTACGAGGAGCAGGTGCTCCTGTCCTCGATGGACTCAGAGCCCGACGCCACGGAGTTATCGCAGCGCAGCGCCTACGACAAGCTCTTCGACACGCTGCGGTCCGCTCTGACCGAGGCCCTCGCCAAGGGCTCAAAGAGGCTGCTGGCCACGTACCTTCAAAGCCTTCTGGCCTACCCGGACGGATGCACGCGGGGCGAGACTGCCTTCGATCCCACGACCGGGGACGTGCTCGTGCAGATACCTCCGCTGTCGGACGAGAGGCTATACCCAAAGGAAAAGGCCCTGGTGGACCTTGTCGCCGCCGAGCGGCTGGAGGGGAGAAGGGTGCTGGTCTACGCGACCCACACCGGGACACGGGACGTGACCGGGAGGATGAGCGACATCCTCACCCGCCACGGCTTTAAGGTCGCGGTGATGAAGGCCGACGCCGTTGCCCCCGACCGCAGGGAGGCGTGGGTCGCCGAGAGGGTAAAGGAGGGTGCGCCAAGAAGCGCATAGGTTGAACGTTCCAGGTGTGGAACCCGGCCAGGAGTAGGCCGGTGGCTAGGGAAGCAGGCGCGAGGGCCAGAGGCGGAGTCGTGTCTGAAGCCTTCCCGACAATGTGGCGGCGGCCACCCTACCACGCCGCGCGCTGCTAGCCAGAGTGCCGTTATGGTCACGAAAGGAACTGCTGATTGAAGCGTCGCACCACGAACCACCCGCTCACGGTAGGGCGAGGGTGGAGTCATCGGAATCTCTGTCTCTTCCTTGCAGAGACAGCCTTGTTCAGGCAGGGATGCTGTACTCCCTTTGATCGGCATCCTCCGATGGCGAGCGCGGCAACGAGCCGTGCCAGGCGTACAGGCAGGACCTAAGACGGCATGAAGATGCAACCTGGTCGAACTTGGGAAGCACGTCCGGCTCTCCGGCAACGGAGTAGGCCAGCCTTCGGCCAACGCCGGACGTGTGGCAGAGCCCTCGTAGTAGTCCGAGGCCGGGAAAGCCGGCCGCATGGCGAAGGGGGGCAGTCAGATGGGAGTGGAACGAAGCGAACTACGCCGGAGGCGGGATGTATGAACCCGACGAGGATGGCGGAAAAGCCGATGTTCCCGACACACCAGTCTAACCCATCTGATGGAGAGCCGGATGCGGTGAAAGTCGCACGTCCGGTTCGGAGGGGGGGATGGCGCAAACCAGCCGGAGCAGTCCGGCCATCGGCGGCGCCGTCCCTACCCAATGCATCGACGTATTGATCTGCCACCCCCGCCTGGTGCAGACCGGCCTCGACCTGGTGGACTTTCCGACGATCTGTTGGATGGAAACAGACTACAGCGTCTACACCATGCGGCAGGCTTCGCGCCGCTCTTGGCGCATCGGCCAGACCAGGCCCGTCAGGGTCGTCTTCATGGCCTATCGAAACAGCCTACAGGCCGACGCCCTCAAGTTGGTGGCGAAGAAGCTGCAAAGCAGCCTGGCAGTGGAGGGCGAGCTGCCCGAGGACGGGCTGGCCGCATATGGCGACGACGGTGGTGCGCCAAGAAGCGCATAGGTTGAATGTTCCAGATGTGGAACCCGGCCAGGAGTGGGCCGGTGGCTAGGGAAGCAGGCACGGGGGCCAGAGGCAGAACCGTGTCTGAAGCCTTCCCGACAATGTGGCGGCGGCCACCCTACTAAGCCGCGCGCTGCTAGCCAGAGTGTCGTTACGGTTACGAAAGAAACTGCTGTTTGAAGCGTCGCCGAACCACCCGCTCACGGTAGGGCGAGGGTGGAGTCATCGGAATCTCTGCTTCGCTATCGCAGAGATAGCCCAGTTTGGGCAGGGATGCCGTACTCCCTTTGACCGACATCCCCCGATGACGAGCGCGGCAACGAGCCGTGCCAGGCGTATAGGCAGAACCTAACACGACATGCAGACGCAACTTACGTGAACTTGGGAACCACATTCGGCTCCCCGGTAATGGAGTCACTCCGCGAACAACTTGTAAGCCACCGTGCGGTACTCACTATTGCAGCATCCTCGCGTCACTCGTTACAGCCAAAATAGGATGAGTAGGTGAACAACCAGGTAAGGAAGTACAACACTGCAATCAGCAGTACGGCTACGACTAGCCCGGACGCACTCCCTACAAGGATCGAGACCCTGCGTCTACCGATCCACTGGACGGCAGACATCGTTTTGTCGTTCATGGCAACCTCCTGATGCGAGTCTAACGCATGCAGTATCGCACCGAAACTTGCAGGTCAACAAGGAGCCAGAACCGGAGTAGGCCAGCCTGCGGCCAATGCCGGACGTGGGGCAGAGCCCTCGTAGTAGTCCGAGGTCGGGAAAGCCGGCCACATGGCGAAGGAGGGTGCGCCAAGAAGCGCATAGGTTGAACGTTCCAGGTGTGGAACCCGGCCAGGAGTAGGCCGGTGGCTAGGGAAGCAGGCGCGAGGGCCAGAGGCGGAGTCGTGTCTGAAGCCTTCCCGACAATGTGGCGGCGGCCACCCTACCACGCCGCGCGCTGCTAGCCAGAGTGCCGTTATGGTCACGAAAGGAACTGCTGATTGAAGCGTCGCACCATGAACCACCCGCTCACGGTAGGGCGAGGGTGGAGTCATCGGAATCTCTGTCTCTTCCTTGCAGAGACAGCCTTGTTCAGGCAGGGATGCTGTACTCCCTTCGATCGGCATCCTCCGATGGCGAGCGCGGCAACGAGCCGTGCCAGGCGTACAGGCAGGACCTAAGACGGCATGAAGATGCAACCTGGTCGAACTTGGGAACCACGTCCGGCTCTCCGGCAACGGAGTAGGCCAGCCTTCGGCCAACGCCGGACGTGTGGCAGAGCCCTCGTAGTAGTCCGAGGCCGGGAAAGCCGGCCGCATGGCGAAGGGGGGCAGTCAGATGGGAGTGGAACGAAGCGAACTACGCCGGAGGCGGGATGTATGAACCCGACGAGGATGGCGGAAAAGCCGATGTTCCCGACACACCGGTCTAACCCATCTGATGGAGAGCCGGATGCGGTGAAAGTCGCACGTCCGGTTCGGAGGGGGGGATGGCGCAAACCAGCCGGAGCAGTCCGGCCATCGGCGGCGCCGTCCCTACCCAATGCAGTTAGACGAGTGCAGAACACAAGCGAACTAAGCCAGAGGAGGGATGTATGAACCCGACGAAGATGGCAGAAAAGCAAAGGTTCTTGGCAAGGACGGCCAGTGAGCATCCAGACCACAGGTTTACCAACCTGTACGACCTGTTGCACTGGGACTACTGGATGCACATATCGGCTGAAAGGGTACTGGCACGACCGGGTAGTCAGACCGACGGCGTGGACAACGTGACGCGGGCTACGTTCAAGAAGGACTACGAGCGCCACATGACGGCGCTCCTCGACCAACTGAAGCGTAGAACGTACGAGCCGCAACCCGTCCGGCGAGTCTACATACCCAAGCACGATGGCAAGATGCGCCCGCTGGGCATCCCCGCCCTGCGAGACCGCATCGTGCAGGAAGCACTTCGGGCCATCCTCGACCCGATTTACGAGTCGGACTTCTACCGACATTCCTACGGCTTCCGCAAAGGTCGTCGCACCATGGACGCAATCGCAGTCCTCATGCCTCTGTTCAACAGCAGCGTGAAACACTACTACGTGATTGAATGCGACCTCCAAAGCTACTTCGATACCGTCCACCATCGGACGCTCATGAAGCTGCTGCGGAGGCGGTTGAAGGACAGGGCGCTACTGGACTTGCTCTGGAAGTTCCTGAAATCGGGCGTGATGGAGGGGGGCCTCTTCTCGCACACCGACTCCGGTGTGCCACAAGGAGGGGTAATCTCCCCGCTGCTAGCCAACGTCTACCTCAACGAGTTTGACAAGTGGGCGGCGGCACAGTGGGACCTCGACCCTAACGCTCGACGCGGGAGAAGGCGGGCGGGTCTCGGCAACTACAAGATGGTGCGCTACGCAGACGACTTCGTGGTCGTCGGCAACGGCACCAAAGCCGAGGTCAAGGCCACCAAACAGGCCATACAGCAGTTTCTGGAGAACGAACTCCACCTGACGCTATCGGAAGAAAAGACGGTCATCACCCACGTCAACGACGGCTTCGACTTCCTGGGTTTCCATATCCAGCGCAAGCCGGTCAACGGCAGGTGGGCCGTTCACCTTCGACCGACGGCCAAGGCCAAGGAGCGAGTGAAACGGAAGCTCAACGACCTGACTTCCAGGAACTGGACTTGGATGGACGAGCACACCCGATTGACGACCCTGAACGCTATCGTACGGGGCTGGGCCGAATACTACCGGTACACCAGCTTCTTGCGAGACATCGGAGAAATCACCGAGTTCGCATGGTTCCGCTACCTCTACTGGTTGCGGAAGAAGCATAAGGGAAGTCACAAGGGACAGCTTATCCGTAAAAAAACCAGAATGCTCCACGGCAGAACCCGCTGGTACGCAGAGGTGCGCGAAGGTGGTAACACGCTGGAAGCGTACCAATGGCTCCCCACCCGGCAGGAACTTGACCGCCAACGCTACCGACGGAAGGGGGAAGCGGAGTTCCCGCACCCCTACCTGTCCGGCCACGCGCCAGCGGCAAGCGACCATCCACAGGGAGAAACCGGCCCAGATGAGCGGATATACACGGCAACGGTCGGGATAAGTAACCACACACGTGGCGAACCCCTCGACTTTGCCGAACAGCGACTCAGGGCAAAGGTGCGTGACGGCATGAAGTGCCGGAAGTGTGGTTCTCGGACAGACCTACATGTCCACCATACGGAAGGTATGAAGTCGCACGTGCTCAATAACCTGACCACGCTCTGCCGGACGTGCCATAAGGCCGTACACCGTTCGAGCCAACTACAAACCGTCTAATGGAGAGCCGGGTGCCGCGAAAGTGGCACGCCCGGTTCGGTGAGAGGGATGGCGCAAACCAGTCGGAGCAATCCGGCCATCGGCGGCGCTGTCCCTACTCAATACGACCTGATGCTCGCCCTGGCCCGCAAGATCGTCAATGGAGAGGAGGGGGACCTGTCTGCCGACGAGGCAGGCGAGGAGACCGTGGAAGCGGCCTTCGCGCAGGCGCGGGACGCCGAGGCTGTCGGAGAGGAGCTGCTGGTTGACGAGGGGTGGAGGACGCTTGAGGTCGAGCCTGAGATCGTCGAGGCGGACAACGGCGCAAACGGGGCCGGGGCCGCCGTCGAGGTGGTGGCGGCCAACGGTCACCTGCCAACCGAAGAGATGGGCGAAGCCGAAGCGGAAGAGCCGCAGCAGGCGGTCCTGACGTGGGCGGAGCTGTTTGCGGAGGCGCCTGTGAAGCGGAACGGACGGCGCAAGCAGCCCCAGCCGGCGTCGCTGTCGCTGTTCGAGTGGGCGGTGCAGGTCGAGGAGGAGCAGGAGAGGGAGGCTCAAACGGTGTCCTGAACGGGCGCCGCCAACGTGGCAACGAAGCATAACCAATAACGACTAAAAGGAGATGACCAATGGCACGCATTTTCGTATGTGCGCCGCGTCACGCGGCATAGGATCCCCAACTCAGTTGGGATGAACTCGGAGAAAAATTCATGGGTCAACCGACCTACCTGGAGGCGAAAGCCGAAGGGGACAATAGCATGTCGGTAAAGCGGCTACGGTCTGAAAGCGTTGTAGGGCCGGTTCCGCAAGACCCGCGCGATACGGTGAAAGCTACACTGCCTGAACCCCAGTTCCCAGAAGGTGTTTTATGCCGCCCGCCGGTAGAGCGCTTGTAACCCGGCGCCACTCATTGCAATGGGTCGTAAACGAGACCAGAGGTGGTCTCGTTTGTCTGAACAGCGCTGCCCGGTTTGATAAGTGGAATCGCACTGCCGTGCGTTAGGCCGCCGCGGACTCGGCAGGCGCTCTGTCAAAGAACTGGTCCGGCGTCATTCCCCCAAGGCTCGAATGGGGCCGTCCGGCATTGTAAAACTCGAAGTACCGCCCGAGTCCAGTTCTGGCTTCCGGGACCGATTCGTAGGCTCTCAGGTACACCTCCTCGTACTTGACGCTCTTCCACAGTCGTTCGACGAACACGTTATCCTTCCAGCTCCCCTTCCCGTCCATACTGATCTGGATCTCACTGGCTTTCAGCAGGCCGGTGAAGGCATCACTTGTGAACTGGCTTCCCTGATCTGTGTTGAATATCTCCGGCGCGCCGTGGCGTCCCAGGGATTCTTCGAGCGCCTCCACGCAGAAGTCTGTGTCCATTGTGACCGATACCCGCCAGGCCAGCACCTTGCGGCTATGCCAGTCCATCACTGCGGCTAGGTACACGAACCCCCTGGCCATCGGAATGTACGTGATGTCCATTGCCCACACCTGGTTGGGCCTGCTCACCTCAAGCCCGCGCAGCAGGTACGGATACACAGTATGGCCGGGCCGTCGCCGGCTGGTGTTGGGCTTGCGATACAGCGCATCGATGCCCATCCGCCGCATCAGTGTGGCGATGTGTCTACGCCCGGAGGGGAGTCCCTCCTGGCGGGGCAGGCCTCGCATCATCCTACTGCCTGCGAACGGATACTCAAGATGCAGCTCATCGATACGGCGCATCAGCCCGAGACCGGCTTCGCCCACCGGCCGTGGCCGGTAGTAGATGCTCCCGCGGCTGATGCCCACTGCCTTTGCCTGGCGGGCGAGAGGCAGCTTGTGATCGCGGTCGATCATCGCCTTGCGCCCGGCAATCCCGCCTTCGTGAGCGCGGCCTCTAAAAAATCGTTCTCCAACGCAAGCTCACCGATCTTGGCGTGAAGGACCTTCATGTCTACCGGCTTTTCAGCCTGCCCTGTCCCGGTGTCGATGTCCAGCGATTATGTCCGCCTAAGTGGTCAGGGAAAATGTCCATTTAGGCCGCCGTCATACCATCGGACTGTGATACGCGGGACCTGCCCCTGGTGCGCATCATGGGCGGGCTCTTGGCTTCGGCGTACTTGCGGACCGTGTTCCTGTGGATGCCCAACTCCCTGGCGATTGCCCGAATGGAGAGGCCCCGAAGCTTAGCCTGCTGCACGGCCTTCCACCGGACCCTCTGTCGCGGCGTGGGTTTCCTGCGTGGCGATGCCGGAGGCTTGCGAACTCTGCCGCCGCCGTTCAATGTGGCGCTGTCGGCGTCGATGGCGTCGAGGGATGCCAAGCTCTCCTTGGGGTGGCTGCCCACGCCGTTGACCCTACGCTCAAGGCCGGGGCCATATCGGAGAGGACCATTGGAGGCACGGAGAACTCCAGGGCGCGGCGGCGCCTCCTGTGTGGGGATCGTGCGTCCCCGGTACTGCACGAGGAGCTGACCGTCCAGGCCCTCATGGACCTCCAGCTGCGCTCCGGCGTAGCTAGGCCGCTCCTTACCAGGCAGCAGCTGCAAGGTACGCCAGTTGTACTTGACGGTGTTGTCCCTGGCCACCTTGCGGCGGTGCTTGAAGCAGAGTATCTGGTCCAGGGACACCGATGACCCCATAGGGCGGTAAGCAACGCTTGAGTGCTCTGCCGGAACCCCGAACTTCTCGTTGAAGCGCGGCAGGAAGCGGTGCAGGACTTCATTGGCCTCGTCGATGGTGGTGACGCCCGCCAGGCGCAGCTCGGTCACCAGCCGGTCCTGGAATGTCCCCGCCGTCCGCTCGACCCGGCCCTTCGCCTGCGGTGACCTGGCGAATATCTGGCGTATCCCCAGCTCCTCCATGGCGCGGGCGAACTGGGTTGGCCCGGCCGGCTTCTGGCGAGGCTCTCCAGTATGCTTGAAGACCGCGTGTCGGTCGCTGTAGACGGCCAGCGGTATCCCGCATTGCCGGATCAACCCCTCCATGAGAAGGAAGTAGCCGCGGGTGTCCTCCTCCTGGCTGAACAGAGCGTCAGGCACCGTGCCGGTGGCGTCGTCCACGGCCAACAGCAGGACGAACCGGGGTCCTTGTTCCCCCAGCCACCGATGGTGGCTCCCATCTATCTGCAGCAGCATCCCTTCTTGGGCCATGCGTTTGCGCCGGACACGGTGTCTGGGCGGCCGGCGGCGGCGGGGGCTGTCCACGCCGGCGCTGACCAGGATGCGGCGCACCGTAGAGCGGCTCAGGTCGATCCCCTCCCGTTCCATGAACAACTCGGTCAGATGCGTATGGTTCGTTCCAGCGTAGCGAGTGCGGGCCAGCTGCACCACGTAAGTCATCTTGGTCTCCGTCGTGGTGTTGGCCGGTCGGCGGCCACGATTCCCGTGGGCGAGTGCGGCGGCGCCCTCCTTCCTATAGGCCGCCAGAATACGCCTCATGTGGCGTTCGCTCACTCCCAGGACCTCGGCCGCCTGACAGACCGGCACCTGATCTGCCAGAACGCTGTTGAGCACCTGAAGTCTCGTCTGCTCCTTCTGCGTCAATGTCACTCCTTCCATGGGATGACATTTTCGCTGACCAGTTAGCTACTGACATAATCGTAGAACAACGACAGTCCCGGCGCCAAATAACTGCGCCGCCCGATCCAGCAACTGGGTCTTCCATTGCGTGATCTGGTTCGGGTGCACATCGAACTGGCTTGCCAACTCCGAAAGTGTCCGGTCGCCGCGCACTGCGGCAAGAGCCACCTTCGCCTTGAACTCTGCCGAGTGGTTACGGCGGGGTCGTCTGCTCATCTCTCGCTCCTGTCTCCGAGGGCACTATCATGCCCTCAATCAGGCAGCGATTCCACTTATCCCCCTATTCAGATTTCCGGAGCCACTTCTTACCTAGGTGACACCCCGAGTTGACAAGGGACACATTTATTGAGACAGTTCGAAAGTCACTTCCACGTACTCACCCTTCCATGACGTGCGAGAGTGCAAAGAAGGCTCGCATCGGCTACAGAGAGATAAGCTTCGAGGGACCCTCCGCTAAACCCGAATCCACCGAAGGACACCGATGGACGGCGTGAGGGCAGCGGAAGGGGGTGGGTGAGGGAGCTACAGGGGAGATGGCCTGGGGTCTTGGGGTAGATGGGAGGCCGGCGGCCGGTCTTCAGTCGCCGCACAGGGCCCCTAAGGCCCTATGCGGGAGTTGCGATGCGCGGGAAGGCGAGAGGATACGCAGCAGGGGACTCTCGCGACCGGGGTGGCGCGAGATTGCGGGGACGTTGGGTCAGTTGCAGGCTGGCCGTCAGGCCGGGAACGGAATGGCTTGCAGCCGGGCCAAGGCGCGACTGAACTGGGTTTCCCAAGGCCAGCGCCGGGGGAGATGCAAAGTGAGGCGGCGCGCCGAGCGGGTGATCCGTCCCACCAGAGCGAAGACCCGCCGCCTGAGGGTCTTGGTGATCACGGTCCGCTCGCCCAGACCAATCCGCGCCGTCCAGCGGGCCAGGTTATGCGCCATCACCTGGACCGCCAGCCAGGCACCGTTGGCGGCGAAGCGCGCCGACGGCATGTGGTTCAGCCCGACGCCGTACTTGAGGTCGCGTATGGCGTTCTCGACCTCGGCGTGGCGGCGATGATCGGCCTCCAGTTCCAGCGTCTCCCCATCGCAGTCGGTGATGAAGGCGTGATAGCTGTATCTGGCGAAGAGGGCGAGCTGGGAACCGGGCGTCGGCTTCACCCGCCGGACAATGAGCCGCACCGGCGCGGCGTCCGGCTTGGTCTGGAACGGGGTGTAAGTCGTCTCGGCGACATCGGCGGCGCCGTCCGTCCAGTAGGGAATGGGAGTCCAGTCCTCCTCTGGTATCGCCTCGATCAGGTCCCGCAGGCTGGCGCGCTGGCGGATGGTGATAGAGAAGCGGACATCCATTTCCCGGCAGGCGGCAACGACAGTGTGGGCGTAGAAGCCGCTGTCGGCCCGCACCGTGAGTTGTCCCCTGGCCCCGCCGTAGCGCACCCGCCCCACCGTCTCACGCAGGAAGTGGGCGGCGCCACGGGCGGTGTTGGCCCGGCCCTCGCGCAGCCGGGACATCAGCACCTCGCCGGTGCCGGCGGCAATGGCCAGCAGCGGGTGATAGCCGCGGGCGCCGGTATAGCCGTGGTGGCGCGCTCCCTCCTTGGCCAGTCCATAGGTCTCGCAGATGGTCGAGTCCAGGTCGATGGTCAGGGGCGAGTCGCCGGGTCCGGCCCCAGCGGCCCAGGCCCGGGCCAACAACTGGCGGCTCACGCGGTCGAGTTGACGGACATGCCCCCACCGGAAGCTGCGCAGGAAGGTCCCCAGGGTGGATGGCGCCTTGACCACGCAGCCTAGAACACCGACCGTCCCACCAGCGCGCAGCGCATCGGCGTCGTCGATGCAGTCGCCGCCTGCCAGCGCGGAAGCGACCAGCGTCAGCATCTTGTCCCCAGTGTTCGCCCGTCCCGGCGCTCCGCCGAGGTCAAGGTGATGGTCGACGAGTTCCCGCAGGCCCAGGTGCCGGGCTAGGGTGGCCGGCAGGAGCAGGCCGGCATTGGCCACCAGGCGATGGTCGTCAAAGAGGACGCGGATACGGTCGGGTTTGTTCTGTGGCAGCATCTATTGGGTGCTCCTTGTTTCCGGGCGGGTTTCTGTTCCAAAACCATTATCCCAGATTCAGAGGAGCACCCGCTGGCTTCTTCAAGGGCTGTCCCCAAGGACGTCCTTCGGTGGATTCGGGCTAAAGCACCTTGTTGGCCCGGTTGGGGCCCTATTCCAGGGGTTGCGTGAAAAGCGGAACAAACAGGTCGGTTGTACGGAGACCTACACCTGTGGAATTATACTACGGCTGGGGACTCGTCATAAATAGAGTGCTGCCCCATGCAGTTTAGCCGCCCGGCCGGAGCGACCTAGGCAGCTCGCCTGGCGCCTGACAGTATGGTCGCCGAACAGCGCTTCAGGCGTCTGAAGGCCCCTGAGTTGATCCAAGACGTCTATCTCGGCGCTCAATACGTCGATGGAATCGCCATTGAATCAACGGCTGAGAAGGTCGCCGCCTGATGTCGTTTACACACCTATTGACCATCCCCCTTTCACAATCGACACCAAAAACTGCGGTATTCGTGGGCAGTGGGACTGGGTGCAGTAGAAGGCGGCGACACCGGGACTTCCAGCTAGCCGAGCGCAAGTAGGCCGCCTCAGCCAACGCATGATGATGCCTGCTGGTCCGATATTACATCAGTCGTAGAGGGAGTGTCCATTAGTTCGCAGGTCTAGCTGCTGTAGCAGGTTCTCAGTTCTCAGCGTCGACGAAAGGCCCGCCGTGCAATCGCCTGTACAGATCGGGGAACTCATCCTCCAAGCCTTCCGGTGTGTACTTCAGGAATGTCCGATATACTTCCTCCTCGGTCGGACCAGGAGCAGCCAAAATTCGCAGGTACACTTCCCGCAAGGCTGATGAGATCGCCGCCTCGCCCACAGTCTCGAATAGGCCAATGAGGAAGTGTCGGCCAAAGCCGTACCTGCATCCGAAGAGGTTGTTGATTAGCTCGTGTGGGCGATTCGTGAATCGTTGTGTGTTCGCAGATGAGCGGCGGACTTCGACACTCAACTCGACTTTTTCTAACTTTTTGTGATAGAATTTCACCGTTGGGAGTCTGTCATGATGAGCGTGAGGTTCCCTGCTCTCGAATGTAACGGCCGCACCGTAGTGCTCAACCCCTAACGCCCTAGTGGTCCAACATCCTAGTATTGAAGGGTTCTGAGGTTACGGCTTGGTAGGGGCGGGTTTGAAACCCGCCCTGTCGTCGTAGCACGCCAATCTCGGCTACCCCTCATTTCAAAGATTTCGGTCTACTAGTATCCATCTAGAGAAGCGAAGTAGGCATGTCGCAGGAGGTGGCGTGGCATGCTGAAATTACAGAATATCCACAGGCTTGTGATGGTCGGTGCTTTTGGCATGGCGATAGCCGTATCCGCTGTGGCGGCGGCGGCGCAGCGGCCTGAGGGCGGTGATACCGGCCAGCGTGACGACGATGTAACCCTCGCAAGTCTTCACTACCTGACATACGAAGAATGCATCAACGATGGGGCGCCGGAATCTTATTGCGAGTGGCTGTTCCCACCAACGCCGACACCCACTAGTACGCCCACACCGACATCCGTACCCAGCACTGCCACACCCTCGCCAACGGCCACTCACACGCCGACCCCCACACCGACCCCCACACCAACGGCCACGGCTACCAACACGCCGACACCCTCGCCAACGGCCACGCCCACACCCACTCCGACGCCAACCTGTAGCGTGACGTCACTTGGGACGTTCCCGGGAACGATCACACGAACCGGAAGCTGGAGCAACAGCTGCAACTCGACGCACCGCTCTGGCAGCTACGCGCGCTTCTATAGCTTCACCGTAAGCCCGTCAACCCAGACTAAAATAGACCTCACGTCCTCTGTGGACACCTACCTCTACCTGCTGCAAGGCAGCGGCACTTCGGGGTCGGTGATCGAGTCTGATGACGACGACGGCATCGGACTCGACTCGCGCATAGTCCGAACGCTTTCGTCGGGGACGTACACGGTCGAGGCGACGACGTACTCCAGCGCCCAGACGGGGAGCTTCACGCTGACCATAACGCCTGTGTGCAGCGTGACGTCGCTTGGGACGCTCTCGGGGACGATCACGCGAACCGGAAGCTGGAGCAACAGCTGCAACTCGACGCACCGCTCTGGCAGATACGCGCGCTTCTATAGCTTCACCGTAAGCCAATCATTGCAGGTTACAATAGACCTCACGTCCTCTGAGGATACCTATCTCTATTTGCTGCAAGGCAGCGGCACTTCGGGGTCGGTGATCGAGTCTGACGACGACGACGGCAGCGGCACCAACTCGCGCATAGTCCGAACGCTTTCGTCGGGGACGTACACGGTCGAGGCGACGACGTACTACAGCGCTCGGACGGGGAGCTTCACGCTGACCATAACGCCTCCCACACCGACGCCCACCCCCACTCCGACGGCTACGCCTACACCCACGCCAACGGCCACGGCTACCCCCACGCCGACGGCTACGCCTACCCCCACGCCGACGGCCACGGCTACACCCACGCCGACGGCCACGGCTACACCCACGCCAACGGCCACGGCTACCCCCACGCCGACGGCTACACCCACGCCCACCCCCACCCCCACGCCAACGCTCAACTTCAACGTGGACCTCAACTTCGACCTCGCGGGTCCCACTATCTCGCAGAGCTTCGCCAACGTTGTATGGTATCTCATGGAGTATGGGGACGCCTCAGTGACGACTCAGGCCAACGTAAATCTGGCGGACTACCAGTTTCTCATCAGAGCGCCTGAGGACACCGGCATCCAGTCGGGCAGAACTTCGTGTCAATGGCCAACCTCTGCCCAACCTTGGCCAATGGACTCCGCCTGGACTAGCACGGTCTTAACCATCAGCCTGGTGCGCTGCGGCATCGGAGACGGAGCGACAGATCTCGAAGTATGGCTCGGGCATACGGCGTCCGGCCAGATTTTCCAGAGCGCCAGCTATCAGATACAAGTGGCGCAGTCGTGGCATCAGGAAGACAACACCGTGAAATATGCGATAGGCGCGATGCTGCCAACTCCCACCATCACACCCACTCCTACGCCCACGCCCACCCCCACTGTTACGCCGACGCCCACCATCACGCCCACACCCGACGGTACGGTGTCGCCTACGGCTACTCCCACGGGCACGCCAACTGCGGCGCCCACACCGACGCCCACACCCACGCCTACACCCAATCCGGCGGTCATCATTCCTACTTCAATTCCGGTTGCGGTCAGCGCGTGGGAGACGGCGGTGGCCACAGTAACTCCTGGCATAACCTTTTGCGAGGGCAACGGCTGCGGGGCGAGCAACAGCGACGGCGGAGTCGTTACGATCAACGTGGTGGACGGGAGCCCGGGCCAGCCTCAAGTCTGCGGCGCTACAGGGGTTGCCTGCCTCCAGCTCGATACGTGGATCGGTCGACACATGGTCAATATGACGATGACCATCGAACAACCCGCGTATTCCGGCGGCCAACAATTCTACTGGACCGATGATGACGGCGTCGTTGATGGAGCCGGTCCATGGCTATACCTACCGGGAGTCGTCATGCACGAGTTCGGGCACGCATGGAGGTTGGGACACCCCAAGGTCCCCCCCAGCTTGAGCATAATGGGGCCCGCGAACAACGCCGAGCTTCCCATTTCCGACGACGTAGAGGCGATGCACGCGGCCAACGACGGACACACACACGAATAGGTTTACCAAGCGTCACGGAGTCAGCTTCATGTTTAGCCGGGAGTGGTCCTACAATCTGAAGGACAGCCACCTGCGGCAGGGTCTGCTAACGCTGGCAATAGTCTGCGCGGCGGTATGCATCGCCTGCGGAACTCCCAAACCTGCCTCACCTCCGCCCGCCACGGACGAGACCCCGTCCGCTGCCCTGACACCGCTGCCGCCAGCTTCACCAGCGCAGGCTGAGACTGTGTCGCCAGCTCTTCCACCGCTGCCGCCAGCTCTGTCTCCGGTTGGACCAGAGACAGCCGCTGATGGCCCTGAAACCGCTGGGACCTTCGTACGGTACACCGGGCCACCAATTCTGGAACGCCAGATACTCGACGCCGACATCATCGCCAGGGTGCGCCTCCACTCGGTTGGGCTCGCAGACGTGACGCACGATGACAAAGGTGTGGAGTGCACATTCTCTCGACTCCCAGGATGGTTGCCACCTCAGCCAGCCGAAGGCGGTGAGGCGCCTACTGGTATGAGCGGCTACTATACCGAGGGTGTCGCATACACCTTCGACGTAATCGAGTATCTGAAGGGAAGCGGCGACGATCAGCTGTCGGTACTCGACTCTCACTGGAGTCGAAAACGGCCGGAGTGTCGGGAGCGCTTTGGCACTGAGCAGGAGGCGATAGAGGCTGCCGCACCGGAGTTGGAGGAAGGACGGCGCGATACGAGCATAGAAGGCCGAGAGACCATCATATTCCTGGTTGCCAATCAGCACCCGGATAACAGCACCTACGCCTACGAGCTCATGCATGCAGACCCCTATCGTGACCCCTACGAGCATCGCGATCCCTATGTGTGGGCTCAGCCCGCATGGATGCCAGGGGCTGAGGTGACCAGCGGGGAACCTGTTCATGGTGAGACCGCTGGCAGTCTGATCTTCAAGTCTGCCACACCCGACGCCCGAGCGACGGAGACCGCGGCGCCGTCGACGCTGGCCGAGTTGCGAACCCTGGTGGCAGAGGAGGTTGAGGATTACGAAAGGGGTGCAGCGGAGCACGGTGAGTCGGCCTACAAGGATTGCCTCTCTGCGAAGTACTATCTTGTTCAACAGGCCAGATGGGGTCTGGGATACAAGAAAAGGGACTATGACATGGCATCTGGCTTGCCAGCCGGCGCCGAAGTAATAGATCCCGAAGTCTACGGTCCAAATAGCGGTACGACAAACCCGCCAATTGAGTATATGGGCGGCAGGGACGCGCACCTGTTCAATACCGATCCCGACATATTCCATACGGAACGCCCGCTACCTCAGGGAGAGTATAGATTCTTTTACTGGTCCGCACCCTTCGCTTGGATGACCATATGCGGTGCCGACGAGTTCCCAGAAGCAATGAAGACGGCAAGCGAGAGGTTCATCCACGTGGCGGCGCCGGAGGGGGTGCTTCACGAGGCGTTCTTCGACCCTGTGGGGGGCGGCAAATCGGTGGGCGCGGGCGGAGCAGACGGCGTACTCAAGCCGGCTGAGTTCACCCTCAACGGGAGCCAGACAACCATCCGGCGCATCGAGTGGGAATCTGACCGCGTCGTGATGAGGCTTGAGCCTGACGACAACGCTCTGGCGGACCACCACGTGGACTTCATCGCGCTGGACGGCTCTGTGTCTCTGCGCCTGGACTTCGACGACGCGGTTGAGGCCACCCTTGGCGGCGCACCGGCGCTTGCCTGGGGCGTGTGCGATCAGCCCTGGAGCGACGGCGACCTGCTCATGCTGCGCATCAGGAAGAGCGAAGCCAACCTCACCGGCGCAACCGGAGACACGGACTGCCTCCCTACGCCTGCCGCCGATGACACGGCTACGACCACCCCGACTCAGAATTGAGAAACCTACACCAACACCACCCTAGACGCCGACGTACAGAACAGGGGTTGTGCCCGTCCTGGCCACCATGCTACTGCCCTGTTAGCAGCCTGGACAACCCGAATGCCCCCGCTGGTGACGGACCCCGGCGCGCCACGACCGTCTAGCGGCAGCCGGTGGGTCCGCTCGTGGGCGATACTAAAGGTGATGGCCGTTTTGAGGGCAGACCGAGCGGCCCTTTCTGACAACAAAAAAAGGCACACATATAGATGAACGAGCAGAGGCGACCACCGTGCAATACGATGGCCGCCCCTTGCGTTTCGGTCAGCACCTAGTCTGCCGGTAGGCCGACCAGCTCCTCCTCCCTCTCCTCCTCGACGAGCGCCCACTCGAACAGCGACAGCGACGCCGGTTGCGGTTGCTTCCGGCGCCTGCCGTTCCGCTTGACCGGCGTCTCCACGATGAACTCCGCCCAGGAGAACACCGCTTGCTGCGCCTCGTCTGATTCGGCGGCGCGACCGTTTGTCACGCCGATCTCGACGGCCACTCCGGTCCCATTGGTCCCGTTGTCCGCCGAGGCGGACACCTCGACGATCTCCGGCTCGACCTCAAGCGCCCTCCACCCCTCGTCCACCAGCAGCTCCTCGGCGACGGCCTCGGCGTCCCGCGCCTGCGCGAACACCGCCTCCACGGTCTCCTCCTCTCCCTCCTCCCCATTGACGATCTTCCGCGCCAGGGCGAGCATCAGATCGTCACCGTCGTCGCCATATGCGGCAAGCCCGTCCTCTGGCAGCTCGCCCTCCACCGCCAGAGAGCTCTGCAGTTTCTTGGCCACCAGCTTGAGTGCGTCGGCCTGGAGGCTGTTTCTGTAGGCCATGAAGACGACCCTGACCGGCCTGGTCTGGCCGATGCGCCACGAGCGGCGCGAAGCCTGCCGCATCGTGTAGACGCTGTAGTCTGTTTCCATCCAACAGATCGTCGGAAAGTCCACCAGGTCGAGGCCGGTCTGCACCAGGCGGGGGTGGCAGATCAATATGTCGATGCCCTCCTTTACCCTCTCGGCGACCCACGCCTCCCTGCGGTCGGGGGCAACGGCGTCGGCCTTCATCACCGCCACCCGGAACCCGTGTCTTTCGAGGATGTCGCTCATCCGCCCGGTCACGTCCCGCGTACCCGTGTGGGTCGCGTAGACGAGGACCCTTCTCCCCTCCAGCCGCTCGGCGGCCACCAGGTCGAGCAGGGCCTTTTCCTTTGGGTATAGCCTCTCGTCCGACAGCGGAGGTATCTGCACGAGCACGTCCCCGGTCGTGGGATCGAACGCCGTCTCGCCCCGCGTGCAGCCGTCCGGGTAGGCCAGAAGGCTTTGAAGGTACGTGGCCAGCAGCCTCTTGGAGCCCTTGGCGAGGGCCTCGGTCAGAGCGGACCGCAGCGTGTCGAAGAGCTTGTCGTATGCCTTGCGCTGCGATAGCTCCGTGGCGTCGGGCTCGGAGTCCATCGAGGACAGGAGCACCTGCTCCTCGTAAGGCGGCAGGTCGGAGGCCACGTCGGACAGCCGCAGGAACACGCTGTGTCCTATGAGGTGGAAAAGTGCAGCGGGGGCGAGCCCCGGCTTCTCGCGCACCGTCTTGCGGTAGCGCCTTCTCCGGCTGCTTCTGCCGTCCTCGTCGTAGCCGCCGTCGTCCCCGCGACGGACCGTCTCCTCCAGGAAGCCGTACCGGCTTATCCAGCGGCCCTCCTCCGATCTGCCGAACTCCGTCCTGATCTCCGGGGAGAACCTGTAGAGGAGATGGAACAACGTTGAGCTGTACCCTCCCATAAGAGTCCCGGAAAGCGTAAGCGACCTGCCGCAGGCGTCGGCGAGGATGCCCGCCGCGATGCCCTGGGCCGAGCCTCTGCCCTTGAACTCATGGACCTCGTCTGCGATCAGCAGGTCGAAGAAGCCCCTCATGCGGTGCTTGACGTAGTCGGCCAGGGGATACCTCCTCGGTCCTGCGACGTCGGCCTGCCAGAGAGCGCCGCCGCACCTAGTGCACCGATGCCTTCTGCGGGACAGCTGGGCGACGGTTAGCGGCACGCCATCGCCGTCGACGATGGGGGCGTGGCAGTCCGGGCAGCACGCTACTCGGATCGGCTCCCCGGTCTCCTCGTCGCGGAGTAGCCTGCCAGCCGGGGCCGCCCAGCGCTCCACTATTGCGGGCTTCCAGCGGTAGGAGAGCTTGGCGCGTTCCCGTGACATGACGACGAAGAGCGGCCCAGGCCCGTGGGAGGTGCGCAGCGCCTCCAGGTCGGAGATGGACTTGACGATGGCTGCGCGCGCGTTCGGGACGGTCTGCTCGACCTCTCTCTTCCACTTCCGCATCAAATGTGGCGGTCCGACCACCAAAATCCGCCTGAAGCCCGCCATGTGGGCGGCGGCAGCGGCGAGTAGGATAGGCCGCCGGCGAGTTACCCCGTGTTAGCGGAGCACTTTTCCGTCGGCCCTCCTCCGAACCGGACGTGCGGCTTTCACCGCATCCGGCTCTCCAGTGGTTTATGTCTGCTTCTGCGGATTGATTCGCCCGTGGTGGATGTCCATGTGACACGTGCGGCAGACCGCAAGGGTCTTTCGTTTCCGCGCCGCCATGAGTTGTACCCACTTGGGCTTTTCCCGTTGGCCTTTCACGTTCAGGTCGCGAAGGGCGCGGATGTGGTGGATTTCCACTTTCACCGTTGAGTCGCACATTTCGCATTTGTCCGCTTCGAGCCGTTTGATAAGCTCGTTGCGGCCAGCCCTGTACCGCTGAGGCTGTTGGTCGACTAGAACTGCCTGCCGTTGCCGTTTCAGGGGTATGCCACCGAAGTACGCCACTTTAGGGCGTTTGCCGTTGTCCTGCTGCTTGACGACCTTGAGACAGACGCGCGGCCCGTGCTCGGTTTCCGCGACGCTCTTATACTGGCGTTGCATCTTCCGTGCGGTGGACTTGTGCTTTGCCGCAAGGGTCCGTGCCAGCGACATCTCCATGACCCCTTTCAGTTTCCCGAAATGGGAGACGTTGTAGGCCAGAAGGTAGTAGTTGACGACGCCCCGGAACTCCGACTGGTACTGTGCCACGATGGAGAAATCTTCATCGTGGAGTAGGTAACTGCGGTGTGCCGGTTTGCCTTTGCGCATGTAGGCTTGGCAATGTTGCTCGATGACGTCGGCGGGAACCCGCAATCCGATTTGGCCGTTGACCCTGCGCCGACCATTGCGGTCGAACTGGTCGTTAGCCTGTTGGTTCACGAGTTCGTAGCCGAGGAACCGCGCCGCCTGGCTGGTGGCGTGGGTTATGAGAGTTTTCTCCCTGGATAGCTCCAGCTTGAGCGAGTCGCGCAGGAACGTCTCCAAGGACTCTTTCACCTGTTGGGCTTCGGCCTTTGGCCCGATGAAACCCAGCACGAAGTCGTCCGCGTAGCGTACGTACCGTAACCGGCGGTAGCCGGGGTCGTAGGGGTCACGTGACGGCAGTTGTTGCATTTGCTTGCGCAGTTGCAGTGCCTCGGCGTGGTTCCCCCGCTTCCTCTGGCGGGCCGCTTGGTTCAGCAAACGTGTGTACTCGCGGTTGTCTCTCCGGGCTGAGCCACGGGTGTGGGCTGGTATCAGCACGTTCTCGACAAACTTGTCCAACCGGTCTAGGTAGATGTTGGCGAGGATGGGGCTGACGATGCTGCCTTGCGGTGTCCCGCTCAGCGTGCGGCCATACTTCCAGTCCTCAACGTAGCCCGCTTTCAGTAGGTACCTCAGCAAGCGTAGGAATCGGTTGTCGTGGAGCTTCTCGCAGAGCACCGACAACAGGACATCGTGGTCGATGTTGTCAAAGCACCCTTTGATGTCGCCCTCGACGAACCAGCGGACACCAGTCCAGTGGGTGGTCACGTTGCTCAAGGCGGTGTGGCACCCCCGGTCGGGCCGAAAGCCGTGGGAGCGGTCGGAAAACTGCGGCTCATAGTAGGCTTCCAGAATCATCCGGATGACCTCTTGCAGCAGCTTATCCGGCCCCGTCGGTATGCCCAAGGCGCGGGTCTTGCCGTTAGGCTTGGGAATGTTGACCCGACGCACCGGCGTCCATCGGAACCGCTCGTAGCGCAGGGCTTCGATGATGCGGTCGATTTTCGCCAGTGACATACCGTCCATGGTCTCTGCGGTGACTCCTTTGGTCGTAGCCCCCTGGTTTGAGTAGATACGACCGTAGGCCCGCAGGTAAAGGTTCCGGTTGTACAGTAGCCGATAGATGTTCTCCAGCGGCAATCCTCGTTCTCCGCGTTTGCGTATGACGTTCAATACAGTTTCGGCTTGTTGCATTGTGCATACCTCCCTGTTGTATTCCGTCGAAACCACCTGTCCTCCTTCGCCATGTGCCGGGCTTTCCCCGGCTCGGACTACTACGAGGACTCCGTTGCCATAGGGGTCTCCCCCCGTAGGCAATCCCGCGTTCCGTTGACTTTGGGATGACGTGCGATTACTGTTACAGCGTGGACGTTGTTGAAGCGACACCAACATCAGTGGTTTGGGGAAGCCTGCTAGGCGATTTGGTCGTCGGCATGGCGCTCGGCGGCCTCATTGGCCTAGTACGATGGCTTCGCCGCCCGAAGTCCTCACGAGGGCATCCGGTTGGGTCGTTGCTGCGTTGGATTGGGATTGTCACTGGCCTCTTTTTGGCGAGAAACGTCTTTGGTATCTTCTTTGTCTTCGACATAGGACGTATCTAGCGCGACTTAGGTGCCCCGTTCGTTCCCTTGAATAAACCGCATCGGTCATCGTCCACTCATCGGAGTTGCATTGTTCCATTCATCAGACCAGTGCAATGAGCGGCGCCGGGCTACAAGCGTTCTACCGGCGGGTGGCAAGAACACCAACTGGGAACTGGGGTTCAGGCAATCAAGCTTTCACCGTATCGTGCGGGCCTTGCGGAACCAGTCCTACAACGCTTTGGGACTGTAGCCGCTTTACCGACATGCTGTTGTCCCCCTAGGCTTTCGCTTCGAGGTGGGTCGGTTAGCCCAAGAACTTTCTCCGAGTTCTTCCCGGCTGAGCCGGGTATCCTATGCCGCGTTACGCGGCGCACTGAAGGTCTTGCCGGTGCCCATCTCGCCCACGACGGTGGTGCCACGGCGCGCGCGGAGCGACAGGGCCGTGCCCCGTACGGCGTCCGCCTGCGCGCCGATGGGGGAGCGCAGCAGCTGCGGCAGGCGGTGGCCGTTGGTGGACGGCCGGTACAGAGGCGGGTACGACTCGACGACCCTCGCCGCGATCGCGTCGCGGTATGTGTCTACGAACTCTGACAGGTTCATTTCCTTCTCTCCTTTTCCTTATATGTAGGTGTGTGTCATTGGTGAGGTCTGCCAAAAGGGCGAGGCCCCGCTGGTCCATGCGAGAACCGGCGGGGCCTCGTGTCGTTAGTGAGGTGACGCGGCTACGCCTCGATGTCGGTGATCTCGCCGTCGCCCAGGTCCAGGGCGACGACAGTGGTGCGCAGCCTCTCCCGGTAGGTCTCGGTCTCCGCCGTGGACTCGGCGAGGACCTTCTCCTTCGTGGTCCGGCCCTTGACCAGGATGCGGTGTCCGTCTGCCTGTAGGCAGAGGTTGTCGAGGAAGCCCGCTGCGGTCAGCATGGCCATGTGGCCGCGACGCAGCGGCATCAGCGGTCGGGTATTCTGACTGCGCGACGGCCACAGCGAATCGGTGATCTCGGTGCTGGTCCACAGCCCAGACCGCCGGGCTTCTACCGCTGCCGCCGTCGGATCGACGGTGCGGGGCGCGAACAGGACCTCTCCCGCCGGTGTGGTCGGTGCATGGAGCTCCGGATAGGTGCTTGGGTACAGCTCCTCCCTGCCTGACGGCCCGCCTGTACCGGCAGGCAGGGCAGGTGGCTCTCCCTCTGCCCACTCCCTGACCTGCCGCTCGGCGTGCTCGTCCAGGTGGGGCTCCATCTTGCGGTAGCCTGCCAGGACCACCTGGTCGAATACCTGCCGCTCCGGGTCCGGGAAGGCCCAGCACCGCAGCCTCTGGTAGTGCGCGGCCAGATAGCGAGCCGAGACCGCGAGCCGCCGCCTGGGAACGATGAACACCAGCAGTCCGCTCTCCGTGAGGTAGCGCGTGCAGTGCACCAGGAAGCTGTGCTCCGTACGCTTCTTCTCCGCGTCATGGTCGTAGGGCGGGTTGACGAAAGCGAGGCCGAAGGCCCCGTTGGCTATGGAGGTCTGGAACAGGTCTGCGGCCAGTGTGCGGTCCAACCGGCCCTCCGCCTGTTCGGCCCGGTCGCGGTGCAGCTCGACGCCGCACGTCTCGACGGGAGCGCTGCCGGGCTGGCTCAGGCGCTCGGCCAGCTGGGCCACGGCCTCCCCCGCGCCGCAGCACGGGTCGAGGATGCGCAGCACCTCCCGGTTCCTATAGTAGTATCCCGAAGGCACCCGTATCAGTTGGGCGATCAGGTCCACCACCCCGGCTGTGCCGACTCCGGCGTTTTGCGCGGCCCTATGGCCGTTGGCGGGTTGGTCGCCGTAGAGCGAGTTGCCAAGCTGCTCTCCAAAGCTGCGCAGGGCACGTTTGAGACCGTCCGTCACACATCCTTTGAATGCAGTCTCATGCCCCTCTCCGGTCTCCTCGGCGACGACGTGGAACCCCACGTCGGTGCGTGGGGGCGCGCCTGGGACGGCCACCCGAACCGGGGCGCTGTAGGCGCGGATGCGCCGCACTTCGCCCGTCTTCGGATCGACGTTCTCGATCTCCCGCAGGACCACCTCGCCCGCGAGGTCAAATCCCCAACCCCCGTGGCCGAAGATGCGGTTGGCCTGGTCGATGACGCTGTGCCCTTCGATGTAGCTGTAGTCGCGCCCGGCCCGGCCCCTGCGCTGGGACACCAGACTCGGGTCCAGCGGCTTGGCCAGCTCTCGCGTCACGGCTGGCGGAAGGCTGTCCCAGCCGTCGACCAGCTCAGACCCGGCTGTGCCGGGTCCGCCGTTTACCACGGTCTGCATGTGCCGTCCGTTGTTCGCCTCGGCTACCTTCCCGTTCCCCGTATCGGGGTACGTGGCAGCCTTTTTCGCTCCGTTGTTGCTTGCGTTTGTCATCGTCTTCTCCTTTTGCATGTGGTGTTCGTCTATCTATTGCCATGTTCCAAGCGGTCTCTGTCCGTGCGCGGGCTCTCACACGTCGTCGTCTCATGCTTCCTCCTTCCTACTGGTCTCTACAGGACTGGAACCCGCCGGCCCTGGCCCATCGAGTGGCCCGCTCGAGCAGGCGCAGGAACGTGGCCCGGCCATCTGGCTGCGTGGCCAGCTCGGCGACGTCGGCGACGCCCTTCGGCAGCTCCACAGGAGCGGCCCGGGGTCCGAGGAGCGCCGTCAGGCCCTCCGTGGCCTCTCGCCCCGCGGCGTCGGCGTCGAAGGCGAGGAAGACGCGCGGGCGGCCCCGCAGGCTCTCCGCGACGCGCTCCATTCCCTGGGTGCCCAGCGCGGCGCATGCGGGAATGCCCCACTGCGCCAGCGTCAGCCAGTCGAAGAGGCCCTCGACCAGCACAATGGCGTCGTGGGTCGTGCCGAGCCTGCCCAGGCCGAGCACTGGCTTGCTGCCCGGCAATGCCTGAAACCTCGGCGTAACGCCGGGGTCGATGGCGCGGCCAACCAGCCAGCCGACACGGCCACCGATCACAGCCTGCCCCGTACTCGATACGGGGTCGGGAACGACCACCATGCCGGCGAACCGCTCGCCTCTCTCGGTGAGCAGCCCCGACGCCCGTATCCTGTCGCCGTCGTACCTGGCGGACCGAAGGTACTCCCGCAGCCCGTCCCCCGGCGCGTAGCCCAGGCCCAGCAGGGCGGCGGCATCGAAGCCGATGCCCCTCGACGCTAGGTAAGCCTGCGCCTGGGGACTGCGAAGCATCGCCCTGATGTAGAAGCGCATGGCCGAGCCCAGGAGCGCCGGGTCCCTCTCTGGAACGGGCGCGGGCTTTGAGGCCACGGTCGTGACAGCGGTCCCTGGGCGTTTCGTGGTGACCACGGCGCCGCCGTCCAGGCGGCGTATCGCCTCGGGAAGGGTGAGCCCCTCCGTTCGCTGCACGAAGTCCAGGACGTCGCCACCCGCTCCGCAGCCGAAGCAGTAGAACCGGGACGAGTCGTCGTACACCGTGAAGCTGGGGGCGCTCTCCTCGTGAAAGGGGCAGACGCCCTGTCGGACCCTGCCCCTGCCGAGAAGCCGCACGCCCGCAGCCTCCACCACGTCGCCCAGGGAGACGCGGGCCTTCAGCTCTTTCAGGTCAACGGGCGCGTTGGCTACGACCATGACGCGCCCCCTCTCAGCGTCTTCAGCCCGCGCAGGCTCCGTCGCGAGACGGTCCTGCCCGGCTTCCACCGCATACCCAGCGCCGCGAGGATCTCCAGGGTCTGGTCGTCTCTCTGTCCAAGAACGGCAGCCCGGCCCGTGCCTGGGCTGTAGAGCGCGGCATCGCCGCCGTCGTACCGCCTTTGCGCGAGGCCCAGCCACTCGGCGTACGCCCAGCGGGCCTCGTCCGTCGTCGCCCTGCCCGTGTCCACCTGGGAGAGGGCCGCCAAGGCCCCGTCGAGGTCGCCGGACTGCCGCAGCCGCCTCGCGTCGTGCACGGACCGCGCCACGGTCGGAGGCGGGACTGTCTCTTCCCGGGGGAAGATGGCGTCGACCAGCCGGTCCACCAGCTCCTCCAGGCTCGTGCGTTGGACTGGAAGCTCGTGTGTCGTCAATACTCGAGTTGTCATCGTTACTCTCCTTGTTTGAGTTCGGTCTTGTACTTGATCTCAGATCAGCAGCGGGGCCAGGGTGAGCAGCAGCACCAGCGCCGTCCTGGCGATGGTTCCTCTGTTCGCCACAGGACCGCGATCACGTCCCGCACCTGACGCATGGCCTCCATACGCTCTGCCTCCTTCCTGCTCTCTTGGCCGTCAGCCTCCGAACGACCAGCGCTATCAGGCCGAGCCCCACCGCGTTCATGACGGCGACCTCGATGGCCGTGTTCAGCAGCAGCGGCGCTACCACGAGCACCACCGCCGTCCGCACAAACATCGCCCTTCGGCCTGTCCGCGTGCGACGCACAGGCAGGCTCCAAAGCTTCGACACCTGACTTCGTATCTGCATCGACAAACTCCTTTCCGTTGCTTGGCCCTCGCACCGGCATCCCGCAACACGAGGGCGTTCCTTGCTCCGGTCGTCATCACGAGACATGGGGCCGCGCACGACGGGATGCCGTAGGTCGAACGCGGTGCCTGGGGAGAGGCACGCCGGTCCGCACGAGGTGATCGCGGGGACGACGTGTGAGAAAAAAGGGCGCAGCTCGACCAGGGCGGTGAGATTGCATCCTGGGAGCCGCGACGAAAGGGGAACAAAGAAGACGCAGCTCGACCAGGGTACGGAAGCGATCAGGGAGCTGCGACTACGCGGGGAGCGACCGATCTACGAGATGAAGAGGTTATGTCAATAGGTGTGTAAACGACATCAGGCGGCGACCTTGTCAGCCGTTGTCACAGAGACGATCCCATCCACGTATTGAGCGCCGAGATAGACGTCTTCGATCAACTCAGGGGCCTTCAGACGCCTGAAGCGCTGTTCGGCGACCATCAACATTTTCCAGATCACCGCTATCGCCCGATCGACCCTCTTTTAGCGCTTGGCGGCATCGGTCCGAAGTCTGAGCGCAGCGAAGGGTGACTCCACCGGGTTCGTCGTGCGAAGGTGCTGCCAGTGCTCCTTGGGGAAGTCATAGAAGGTGATCATGCGGTCCCAGTCCCGCTCAAGGGTCACACAGGCTGCTTCGTAGGAGTGGTCGCGGCACCATCTAGTAAACTCCGTCCTGAGCCGCTCAGCCTCTGTCCGAGTCTGGGCGTAGGGGATGGTACGCAGCATGAGTTTGGCCTGGTCCTGTTGTCGCTTTGGAAGCTTGGCGAGCACGTTTACGATCTTGTGGTTCCAGCAGCGTTGCTCGGCCGCCTGAGGATAGACGTTGCGCAGAGCTCCCCAGATGCCCAGATGTCCGTCTCCAATTACCAGTCTTGGGCACTCCAGCCCGCGGCGCCTCATGTCACTTGCTATCGAGAAGGCCGGAGCGCGAGACGCACCCCAACCCTCTTTCAGAAAATCCCTCTTGGACGACCGCCGGAGAGCGAGGCTCGATCCGTCACGGTCCATCCGGGCTCAGGGACGGGACCCCCAGGTTTCTAGGGCGGGAAACGCTGGAAAAGCCTGACAGTGATTCAAGTATTACCGAACAACCGTGCGAATGCAAGGGTTTGAGCCCATGACCCACCAGATCGTTTGCTCAGTTTGCTGAGCTCTAGCGCCGCCACAGGCCGAGGGCGAGAATTCGCCGCACCCAACGGGGAGGAGCGCAAGCCTTCGCCTCTGCCGACTCCGGTCGGTCAGCGCGCCCCACCGCCAGCTCACCTCCCGGAGCCTGACGCCCAGGCCCCATCGCTCCCCCGGCGGTATGCCCATCTCGTGCTCGCGTATGAGCTCTATCTCCAGCTCCAGCCTGGCCTCCGCCGCCTGCGCCTTCAGCCTCCGCCACTCGCTCACGAGGCCCTCGACCTCCTCGTCGTAGCCATCTCCGTCGCGGCTGGGCGCAGCACCAGCGCCGGAGCCAACGGGCTCCACAGCGGCCTCCCTCACAGGCGGAGGGTCCATCCCCACCTGAGACCGCTTCTCCACCTGGTCCAGTCGCCTTCGAATCTCCTGCTGAACCGACAATACCTCCGAGAGCGTCTCCTGCATTTCACCGAGCCTCCCCGCCACGTCCCGCGCAAAGCTCGCTGATGGCCCCGCGGGCGCTCTGAAGCTCGCCGGCCACGGAAATCAGTTGCTGTGTTTGCTCAGTTTGCCACCGCTCCAGAGCATCCAGCCTCCTCTCGGAGGTTGAACCGGGCATCCCTGCCCCCTCCCGCATGAGCAGGTGTTTCTCAAGCGCAATCCGCAGGCCCCTGGTCAGCTATCGTCCTCTCGGACACGCCCAGCTCGGCGGCTGCGCCGGACTGCCCGTGGTCGCTCACCAGCTTCGCCAGCAGGCCCCCGAGCTGCTCGGCGCGCTCGCCCCCGCCCTCGGTCCGTCCTCGTCCACGCTCCATCGCTTAACCTCTCAGATCCTGATCTCAACTCGCACCGGACAACTGTCCGGCTCTCTCACAGCCCCACGGCTGGACAATTGTCCGTTCTGTCCAAGCTTCGTAGCTGATTTGGTCGGATAACTGTCCGTTTCATGACCGCTCATCGGAGCATTTCTGCCGGACAAATGGCCGTTTTCCCGTCCTCCGATGCCCACCTCGGCCGGACAGATGTCCGTTTTGTCACTTTCCGCCGGCATT
Source organism: Dehalococcoidia bacterium (assembly GCA_965248605.1). Lineage (GTDB taxonomy): Bacteria > Chloroflexota > Dehalococcoidia > Lucifugimonadales > CAUZJF01 > CAUZJF01. The sequence goes on along the minus strand of CBDFJV010000007.1, from coordinate 1,570,675 downwards.
AACCGGACAATTGTCATTTCTGACCGCGTTTGCCAACTTTCGGCTGGACAACTGTCCGGTCGCTCCTAGCTGAAATGTCCGGTTATCGCCGGACTCCGCCCTGCACACGGATTGCTTGGATTACCTACGCAATTCACAGCCAGGTCAATACCGTTACACGGCCCTGAGCTGCAAACAGGACGTGTAAGGGGGGTCTCTGCAGAGGCCCCCCCTGCGCGACATTCCCAACCGCTCAGGTCCGCTTCACAATAGGTATAAGAACTGGTGTTCTGCACAACGGTCGGCCACCGGCCGATGGGACCCGTGGAGGGACGGATGGAAGAGACCAGGAGGCAACGCAAACCGATGAAGAGCGGTAGGGCTGGACCGGAGCCGAGGGTGGTGCGGATCGACTGCAACCCCGGACCCGACGCCGAGGACCGGCTGCGCCGCCTCTTCACACTTCTCGTCAAGCTCGCCGCCAGGGACAAGCTCCCTGCGCGGGAGGCTACCAGGAGGTGGGCCGGGGCTGGTCCAAGAAGCGCCCGGAGTTCCTCCGGATGCTGGCCGACGCCAAGCGGGGACGCTTCGACACCATCGTGTGCTGGAAATCAGACCGGCTCAGCCGGGGGATGTACCCCGCCGCCGCCCTCATGGAGGTCGTCGAGGCGTACCAGATACGGCTTGAGGCCGTAATGGACGCCATCGACATGAAGACCTTCGGTCTCATGGCCGCCATCGGCAAGATCGAGCTGGACAACTTCCGGGAGAGGGCGTCTATGGGCAAGCGTGGCACGGCCAAGCAGGGGAGGATGCCCGTCGGCTCCCTTTCCTACGGATACCGGATCGGAGACGACGGCAAACCGGAGATATACGAGCCCGAGGCAGAGGTCGTCCGGCGCATCTTCCATATGTACGTCCACGAGGGGATGTCCGGGTTGGCCATCAGCCGCCAACTGACCAGGGACAACGCCCCTACTTTTAATCCGGGTTCTCGATGGCATACCTCCTTCCTCAGCGCTCTCCTGGGGAAGGAGGTCTACAAAGGCAACTGGTGGTACGGCAAGTCCCGCTGGGTTGCGACGGAGGGCGGAGAGACGGTATACGCCCAACCGCAAGACGCCTGGATCAAGGTGCCCTTCCCGCCGCTGGTGGACGAGCAGACCTGGGACCGGGCGCAGGCCGTCAAGAAGCAGAGGAAGACACAATCCACCCGCAACACCAAGATATTCTACCTTCTTCAACACCTCGTCAGGTGCGCCGAATGCGGGCGGCTCTTCGCCTGCAAGTCAACGACCCGCAGGACCGTGAAATCCAATGGCAGTATCTACAAGTACAACCTGAAGACCCCTTATCGGCACTATCACTGCTACGGAATGCTGAGCGAGGGCCTTCGGTGCAGGGAGCGATCCCACATCAAGGCCGGACAGTTGGAGGAGCTGGTCTGGAGCCAGATGATGATGAAGTAATAGCGACAGAATCATCGACAGGGATAGCCAGGGTGATGTCCAGGTGGTTGTCCCGATCTACCGCGACCTGCTCCACAACGAGTTGGACGACCTCCTTGCGTTGCTCCGGGGCCAACTCGTCCAGTCCCTCGCCTACTTCCCCAGCCCACGCGAGCACGGCTTCCATCAACGCCCGCTTCTCGGCTCCGCTCGCCTCCCTGGCGCGGTAGTCATCCAGCTTCGCCCGCAGACTTTCCAGACGTTCAGTGATGAACTTACGCTGAAGGTCGAGTTGGTCCTCGGTGATCTTCCCTGACACGTACAGCCTGATGGCGCGATCCTCTTCGTTCTGGACAGTCCTCAGCTCCCGCTCAGCTCTGGTGATCTGCTCATCCAACCCGCCGCTTTCCTGAGTGTCTAGGGAGTCGATACCGGCGACGATGAGGTCCGGGTTCTGGAGGACGCGCTTGACTTCACTCCATACCAGCTCCTCCAGTTGTTGCGCCGCGATGTAGGGACGCTCGCGGCAATGCAGACGGAGCCTTTGCATTCCGCCGCACATGTAGTACCGGCGGGGGTTGAGATATTCGTACCTGTAGACCTTACCCTTGCGCATGGTAGAGGTACGCCGGTTCGCTTTCGCCTGAAACAAGAGCCCGCACTCGGCGCACCTGAGCACGTGTTGAAGGAGATAGAACTCCTTGGTGTTCCTCTTGGCCCGCTTCAGCCGCCGCTTCTTGAGGCTCTGCGCTAGGTCCCATGTCCCCTCCTCCAACAGAGGCGGGAATGGGACATCTATCCATGAGTCCTTGGGCTGGTCGTAGATCTTCGTCCCCTGTTCCGTCAGGATCTGCCTTGTCTGTCCATAGCTCCAGACGCCCTTGTAGGCCGTATTCGCCAGAAGACGATGGATATACGACTGGTGCCACAGCTGTCCCGACTGAGGAGCGGGGACGCCCTCGTCCACCAGCCGCCAGGCTATGACGGTCGAACCCATCCCATCATGCACGTACATATGGAAGATGCGGCGCACGACCTCAGCCTGAGGCTCGTAGATCTGCGGCTTGCCGTCGTCTCCGGTGCGATAGCCATAGGGTAGTTTACCCGTAGGTATCCGCCCCTGCTTGGCCGTTCCGCGCTTGCCCATAGCCGCCCTCTCCCGGAAGTTGTCCAGCTCGATCTTTCCTATGGCCGCCATGAGGCCGAGGGTCTTCATGTCTATGGCGTCCATGACCGCCTCCAGATTGATCTGATAGGCTTCAACGACCTCCATAAGGGCGGCTGCGGGGTACATCCCCCGACTCAGGCGGTCCGATTTCCAGCATACGATGGTGTCAAAGCGTCCCCGTTTGGCGTCGGCCAGCATCCGTAGGAACTCGGGGCGCTTCTTGGACCAGCCCCTGCCCACCTCCTGGTAGCGGGCGGTAATAGTCATGCCTTTCCGATCGCAGTAGGCTTCCATCTCGCTGATCTGCTCGGAGAGGGAGGTCTTGTCGTCTTCTGCCTGGCTCTTGTCCGATACGCGGGCGTAGATGGCCGCCCTCTTGCCGTCGACTTGCTTCATTGCCTTGGTTCTCGCCATGATTGCCTCCTTGCTCTAATGTCCATAAATACAAAAGACCCGCTCGATCTGGATGAGCGGGCCTGCGAGTAGTACAATCCCATTCGCATCACCTGCTCGCCAGGTGGCGCCACGGCTCGGGGTGTTGTCGCACCGCCGAGCCAACTTCTAGCTGCAACCATACCCGATTGGCGGGCCAACGTCAAAGCGTACCCCAACCTATGGGTGGCTGGCCACGTCAGAGCCCGCAGTGCCCCTCGCACTCATTGCCGAACCCGTCACGATGCTGGCCGGGTCCCACCTGCTCCTCGTCGAGGCTCACAGCTGTCCGTCCTCGAAGCAGGGATCGACCTGCGGAGCCGCGACCTCCCCGAGTTCCATGGATTCTTGATCGCCAAGGAGATCGCCGATCATGAAAGGGCCAGACGGCTCACGGCCTACGGCACCCTCTATAAGGCTCTGGACCGCCTGGAGAGCGGAGGACTGTTGGAGAGCCGCTGGGAGGATCCAGCTGCCGCCGCGAGCGAGAGCCGCCCGCGTCGGCGGCTATACCAGGTCACTGTCCTGGGGGAGCGGGAGCTTGCCAGAGCGAACGCCGAGCGCTCCAAGGCGCCTCCCGGGGCCAAAGAAGGACTGGCTCCCTCGTGAACTCGTTGGTTCTTAGCTTGACCGTTCAATGCACGCGGTGGTGGGTCCGGGTTTACACCGCCGGGCTGCCAACTGACCGGCGGGATTCCAGGCGGGCCGAGATCGACTCGGATATCTGGGAGCAGCAGCACTATGCTGAGACGGCCGGCCTGAACCGGGACTACATTGCCTTGCTGGTGCTGGAGCGGCTCTTTCTCGGCATCCCGACCGATCTAGTATGGCGAGCGTCGTTGTGGGGAGTGGAGGTAAACGAAATGCAAGAAGATCAAAACTTAATCGACAAGAGTGACAACACCGCGCTCGCTCGAACGGCGAAGGCTGTTGTCGTAGGCGCCACTCTCGCTTTGTCACTGGCCGCGTTGGTCATCGTTGCAGTTTCGCTCGATTCCGAGGGATCTGTTGGGCAGCCGATCACCACTGCGAAATCAGAGCCGTCACCGGGCGCCGCCTCCGTTCTTGAGGATGCAGGCGAGTTGAGAAAAGCTGCGTCCGACCAACCCCAACCTGCCGCTCGCGTCGGAGAACCGGATGCGCGTTCAACTCGAGCCTATGAGACGCACAACTTGCCGTTCGCGAGCAGATTGCCATTCTGGAATGGCGGCGAACTTACAAGTGGTCGCCGTTATGCGGAGAACGCCCAGACAACAGGATTGGTAAAGGTCGGAAGTCGCCTCGAATGTACATGCCGCTATATCTCTAACCCTCCTAGACTTGTCGTTGGAGGGGCTGACTGCCGTGGGTCGGAGCCGGACCTGTTGGACATCTACGCGGCGCTCGTCTCTCTGGAAACCCCGAAGCGCGCAGACACCGCTGAGGATTTGGCGCGGCTGGACGAACTGCTGTTAGAAGGAGCCGAGCTACCGCGCAGCTCGCTTCGGAGGTGGGAGATCAATGCTGAGGTCTCCAACCTGATCGTCGCTGATCCAGCTACGCTCGAATCAGGCTTGCGGGCGGTACCGGGACGGCAGTTTACGGTCAAGTGCGACCCTTCAATAGTAATCCAGTACTTGCCGTGATCGAGGCCGTAGGTCGCAGATGGTACATGCGATCGTTTTGGACTAGCGGACCGGCGGCAAGAAAGTAATGATCGGGCGTAAGGAGAGCTAGCGTCGACGTGGGTTCTTCAAGCCTCAGCTTAGTTGTCAGGTTGGCGCGGTGGTGGGTCCGGGCATACACAACCGGGCTGCCTGATATCCGGGGAGACGCCAGGCGGGCCGAGATCGACTCGGACCTCTGGGAGCACCAACGGTATGCGGACGGAGCTGGGATAGGTCCCGTCCGAACCGCCTTGCTAGTGCTAGAACGGCTGCTGGTGAGCATACCCACCGACCTGTTGTGGCGTCTTTCGGTTGGTGGGACGGAAAGGCGCGCGGCGCGAGCGACTGTCATCGCCGCCGGAAAGAGTGGCAACGCTGTGGCAGTGGTAGCTGTCCGAAGCGTTGTCGGGCTCGGACTGGCGCTGGCCGCGACCGTGGTGATCATCGCCGGAGTATTGGCGTGGGAATGGCTGGTGGTTTCCGATCACGGACCCAGTGTGCCTGTGGCCGTGTCGGACCCGGAAATCGAGTCCCTCGTCGACCGGGCGATACAGCGCACAGGGCAGTTCAGCGGGGCCGTGCTGGTTTCCAAGGGCGAGGACGTCCTCATCAGCAAGGGGTACGGGATGGCCGACTACGAAAACGGTGTGCCGAACACCGCACAGACCGTCTTCCCGGTGTGGGGCCTCACCGAGATGTTCACCTCGATGGCCGTGATGCAGCTGCAGGAACGGGGCCTGGTGGATGTAGACCAGCCGATCCGCAGATACCTGCCGGACTACCCGGGCGGCGAACTGATTACGGTCCACCACTTACTTACCCACTCGTCCGGCATACCAGGCTATATTCACCTGCTGTACGGCGACGACGCGAGTATCCACGAGATCATTCCGCAGATGCACGAGACGTTCCCGACGTCCTTGGAGGAGCTTGTCGGCTTGTTCAAAAGCTCCCCGGTCGACTTCGCTCCTGGCGAGATGATGGAGTGGAGCGAGTCCAACTACGTCTTGCTGAGGCAAGTAATCGAGGAGACCTCCGGTAAGCCTTATGAGGCCTACGTCGAAGACCGAATTCTCCAGCCACTTGGCATGAATGACACGAGCTACTGTCGAGCCGCCGCAGGTACTGTTGAGTACCGGCTGGACTTGACCGCCGCTCGCGACTACATTCCGCACACGACCGGTAGAGACGGTTTTACCAAACTGTGCACCACTGTCGAGGATATGTACCGCTGGAGTCGCGGCCTGGTCCCTGGCGAGCTGATCAGCGAGGAATCGCTCAGTGCGATGTTCGCCCCTCACACCCGGCGGCCAAATAACGACATGTTCCACCACGTCGGATACGAGTGGACGATCGTCACCTCGGGCAGCCGCGATTTCGTCGTCCACAGTGGAGGCGGCGCCGGCTCGGGAGCCTGGGTCCGATGGTATCCCGAGGACGAGGTCTTCGTAGCATTGCTGACTAACCGAGAGTTCGAACCGGACTTCGCCGAGTGGACCATCAGCGGTATGTTGGCAGACGTCGCGTTTCTTTCCGAATGAAGCGGAAATGGGGCAGCGAATGGTGATGTTCGAGGGCTGGGCCTGGGTCAGGTCAGGGTTGTACCCCTTGGCTCGACCAGGGGAGGAGTCTTCTGGTCGATCGTACGCCGTGTTGGCCATATTCACTGGCTGAAAGAAGTTCTCTTTCAGGAACTCTTCATACGACTTGCCTGACAGCTTCTCAATCAGGTGGCCGAGGAGCACATACCCCGAACTGCCGGCGCTGAACTTCTCTCCTGGGGCGAATTCGAGTGGCTCATCCCGGAACCACGCTATGACGTCGTCCACCGCGAAGGCTGAGGTGAGAATCTCCTCCCGGTCTTCTACGAATTTCGAAAAGTCATGTATTCCCGATGTTTGTGTCAGGAGGTGATGAAGGGTGATGTTCTCGCCGTCGGGATAATCAGGCAGATACTCTGCGATAGGGGCCATCACGTCAAGCAGGCCATCCTCCTGCAACAGCATTATTGCCACAGCGGTGAAATGCATCGTCATCGCCCCTATAGGGAAGACCGTCCGCAGTTCGTTAGGGACCCCTTCTTCGTAGTCTGCCATGCCGTAGCACTTGCTCAGAAGGACTTTGTCACCTTTAGCCCGAATCCACCGAAGGACGTCCTTGGGGACAGCCCTTGAAGAAGCCAGCGGGTGCTCCTCTGAATCTGGGATAATGGTTTTGGAACAGAAACCCGCCCGGAAACAAGGAGCACCCAATAGATGCTGCCACAGAACAAACCCGACCGTATCCGCATCGTCTTTGACGACCATCGCCTGGTGGCCAATGCCGGCCTGCTCCTGCCGGCCACCCTAGCCCGGCACCTGGGCCTGCGGGAACTCGTCGACCATCACCTTGACCTCGGCGGAGCGCCGGGACGGGCGAACACTGGGGACAAGATGCTGACGCTGGTCGCTTCCGCGCTGGCAGGCGGCGACTGCATCGACGACGCCGATGCGCTGCGCGCTGGTGGGACGGTCGGTGTTCTAGGCTGCGTGGTCAAGGCGCCATCCACCCTGGGGACCTTCCTGCGCAGCTTCCGGTGGGGGCATGTCCGTCAACTCGACCGCGTGAGCCGCCAGTTGTTGGCCCGGGCCTGGGCCGCTGGGGCCGGACCCGGCGACTCGCCCCTGACCATCGACCTGGACTCGACCATCTGCGAGACCTATGGACTGGCCAAGGAGGGAGCGCGCCACCACGGCTATACCGGCGCCCGCGGCTATCACCCGCTGCTGGCCATTGCCGCCGGCACCGGCGAGGTGCTGATGTCCCGGCTGCGCGAGGGCCGGGCCAACACCGCCCGTGGCGCCGCCCACTTCCTGCGTGAGACGGTGGGGCGGGTGCGCTACGGCGGGGCCAGGGGACAACTCACGGTGCGGGCCGACAGCGGCTTCTACGCCCACACTGTCGTTGCCGCCTGCCGGGAAATGGATGTCCGCTTCTCTATCACCATCCGCCAGCGCGCCAGCCTGCGGGACCTGATCGAGGCGATACCACAGGAGGACTGGACTCCCATTCCCTACTGGATGGACGGCGCCGCCGATGTCGCCGAGACGACTTACACCCCGTTCCAGACCAAGCCGGACGCCGCGCCGGTGCGGCTCATTGTCCGGCGGGTGAAGCCGACGCCCGGTTCCCAGCTCGCCCTCTTCGCCAGATACAGCTATCACGCCTTCATCACCGACCGCGATGGGGAGACGCTGGAACTGGAGGCCGATCATCGCCGCCACGCCGAGGTCGAGAACGCCATACGCGACCTCAAGTACGGCGTCGGGCTGAACCACATGCCGTCGGCGCGCTTCGCCGCCAACGGCGCCTGGCTGGCGGTCCAGGTGATGGCGCATAACCTGGCCCGCTGGACGGCGCGGATTGGTCTGGGCGAGCGGACCGTGATCACCAAGACCCTCAGGCGGCGGGTCTTCGCTCTGGTGGGACGGATCACCCGCTCGGCGCGCCGCCTCACTTTGCATCTCCCCCGGCGCTGGCCTTGGGAAACCCAGTTCAGTCGCGCCTTGGCCCGGCTGCAAGCCATTCCGTTCCCGGCCTGACAGCCAGCCTGCAACTGACCCAACGTCCCCGCAATCTCGCGCCACCCCGGTCGCGAGAGTCCCCTGCTGCGTATCCTCTCGCCTTCCCGCGCATCGCAACTCCCGCATAGGGCCTTAGGGGCCCTGTGCGGCGACTGAAGACCGGCCGCCGGCCTCCCATCTACCCCAAGACCCCAGGCCATCCCCCCTGTAGCTCCCTCACCCACCCCCTTCCGCTGCCCTCACGCCGTCCATCGGTGTCCTTCGGTGGATTCGGGCTAACACATGCTCATAAGGCCCTATCTCAAGCGCGCGACCTTGACGACGGTCTGTGGTGCATACCCCGAACGCCGGACAAACACGGCACGTAGCTCCCGACGCTCGGTACACTCGCATTGTCGGCCTGCCTGTACGCTGCTTGATACCGGAAAACCTGAGTGGTTGGCCTTCGGGGCAAGTATAGGTGTCTGCAGCATCGTCATACGTGAAGTGGTCCTTGTGGTAAGGCTGCGTGAGTGCTCTCTGTTGGGCCTCCGGCATTACCACGAGTTGCTCTCGCTCAGCGCAAGCAGCCAGATTGGCCCCAGAATGATATCCAGCGTCGCCCAGTGTCATCTCGACCGGCTCTCCCGTATTGTCCTGGGCTTGTTCCAGCATAGGTATCAACTGAGAGCTTGTGAGCAAATTGATTCAGTTCGCTGGCGTGGTGGCGAGGTGATGGAGGACAATAGGGGAAACTGAGGTCTGGAGGTATCCGGTGAGCGAAGATACGCTGTTTGAACTGCCTGCGGCCGAGGATGGCCCTCCTGGATCGCCGACGCAGCCTGAACAGGCGCGAGTTGTGCGACCGGTACGCGAGCAACTGCAGTGGGTCGCCCGAGACCTGGAGGCTTCGGTGGCTCAGGACCACCCGGCCAGAGCTATCTGGGGGCTGTTGGAGGAGTTGGACTTGTCGGCCTTCTATGGTTCGATCAAGGCGGTGGTAGATCGCCCTGGTCGTCCAACGACGGATCCCCGGGTACTGCTGGCCCTGTGGCTTTTGGCGACAGTGGATGGGGTGGGGAGCGCCCGGCGTCTGGCCCTTCTGTGCGAGGAGCACGACGCCTATCGCTGGGTTTGCGGTGGGGTGCCCATCAACTACCACATGTTGTCGGACTTTCGGGTGGCCCACCGGGCTGCCCTGGACGAGTTGCTGACCCAGATCGTGGCCTCGTTGATGGCCGCTGAGGCGGTGACCCTGGAACGGGTGGCCCAAGATGGGATGAGGGTGCGGGCCAGCGCCGGAGCCTCTTCCTTCCGCCGACAGCAGGGGCTGGATGCCTACCTGAAGGAGGCGCAGGCCCAGGTGGAGCGGCTGGCCTCGGAGCGGGAACATCCCGACCCCGGGGTAAGCAAACGACAACAGAGTGCGCGGGAGCGAGCGGCCCGTGAGCGGGTGGAGCGGGTGAACAAGGCCTTGGGATACCTGCCACAAGCCAAGGCCGCCAAGAAACGTCAGCAGCAAACTCTGGCCAAAAGGAAACGAAAAAAAGTGACGGCGCCCCGGGTCTCCAGCACGGACCCGCAGGTGCGGGTGATGAAGATGCCGGATGGAGGCTTTCGGCCGGCTTACAACGTGGAACTGGCCACCGACGGCGCCAGTGGAGTGATCGTGGGGGTCGATGTCGTTAGCACGGGGGATGCTGGGCAGGCGTCGCCCATGGAGGCCCAGGTGGCCCAGCGTACAGGCCAGCATCCCAAGGCCTACCTGATAGATGGCGCTTTCGCGGCGCGGGCCGATATTACCACCCTGGAGGGACGGGGTGTCACAGTGTACGCGCCGGTGCGACTGCCTCGGAACAAAAAGGAGGAGGAGCGGTACCAGCCACGCTACGGAGATAGTCCGGCGGTTGTGCAGTGGCGACAGCGCATGGCTACGCAGGAGGCTCAGACCGTCTACAGGGAGCGGGGCGCCACGGCGGAATGGGCGAATGCGCAGGTACGTCAGCACGGGGTTTCCCAGTTCACGGTACGAGGCCTCCACAAAGCCACCGCAATCCTGCTCTTGGTGGCGGTGGCACATAACTTGTTGCGTTGGATAGCCCTGACTCCTATAGCTTCAGCCAAAGGGGAGGGCACGTAGGCCAAAGGCCTGTGTGACACAACGATAGTCCGTCCCACCAACGGGCCAACTCACCAGCCACAGCGAATCCCGTTTATTAAGCCAGGCCGATAAACCCCCAGGATCATCTCATTTCCACCACAGAATCCAAAAACTCACAAGCTCTGAGCATGATCATCAGGGTCGTTGACCACCTCGGCCGCTGTGATCAGCAGCCCACTTGCACCGGCCTTGTCTGGCTCAAGAGGCGAGACCATCGCCTGCGCGTTATACCCCGCAACGATCCCGTGGCGACTTTTGACCAGTTCGGCATCTTCGTCGGTCAAATTGAACCGCTCCAACCCCTCTTCTCTCGAAACCCGCTCCATCGCCTCAACCACCTTTTCTCTCAGTCTGTGGGCCTGCGACAGCTGTTTCGGCAACCGCGGTGGAGGAGCATCGTCTCCAGCCTCGTTCTGCGCTTCCAACTCCGCAATCGCTGCCTCCGTGCGCTTCAACAATCGCTCCAACTGGGCAGCATCATATGTCCGATTCTTAGTCGCGTTGGCCATGATCTTCGTCCCATCCACCGCCTGTACCGCCAAATCGACCAGTCCCATCGTCACCGCCGTGCGCACCGTTCGCTTCAACAGTGCTCGCATGGCCCCACGGTGCTCGCGATAGAACCGCCACAAGGTGTTGTGGTCCGGGTGCTGCCACCCGGTGAGCCACAGGTAAGGTATCTGGTCTCGGCACGCCGCCTCCAGTTTACGGCTGGAGCGTACTCCGGTCGTAAATCCATACACCCACACGCTCAGAAGCCCTCGTGGGTGGTAGGCAGGGGACCCCAAAGGCTCCCCGTCTATATCGACCCCCAGCTCAGACCAGTTGGCTCGGTCCAACCCATCCACCAACGCCGCTACAAACCGGGCAGGATGGTTCTCAGGCAACAACTCGTCCAGAGTCGGCGGGAACAACCAACTCTGCTCTCTGTTCAGTGGTCGCAGAGGCATCACACTTGCTCCTCAATTCGTTCTCGCACAATACTCTACCAACAGCGGTAGTCAAATCAAGGACACAGAAAACCTTTTGAGACAGGCTCCGCAGGTCTGCCCCTACGCAGAACCAGCGCCGGTCCAACACCTCGTAGAGACGCGACGGCGGGGCGTCTCCGCGCTGGCAACCGGCATTGGCACCGCTGGATGCGATTTGGTATATTACGACGACGCCGAGGCGACGTAGCCAAGTGGTCTAAGGCGGGGGTCTGCAAAACCTCTATTCGGCGGTTCGAATCCGCCCGTCGCCTCCATCTGAATTAATGGTTTCCGCACCTGAAACACTGCGGATCACTCGATCTTCTTAGCTGGCTCAGCTATAAACCTCCGTTCTCACAGCGTCGCATACAGTATCATATAGGCTCATACAATCTCAGATGTATTGTGGTATTCAAAGAGGTAGATGGGGGCTAGGAATGTGGTATGAGCCGAAGGCCCAATAATGCTCTCAGTGTAGCGAGAGTACGCACGGCGAAAAGGCCGGGCAGATACGCCGACGGAAACGGCCTCTACCTGCTCGTTGACCCTGCTGGGAACAAGCGATGGGTGCAGCGTCTGACCATCAGGGGCAGGCGGACAGACCTGGGGCTTGGCGGCTGGCCTCTGGTGTCGCTCAGCGACGCGAGGGACAAGGCCTTCACCAATCGGAAGCTCGCTCGCGCAGGCGGCGACCCCCGCGCCGAGAAGCATAAGGCGGTCATTCCCACTTTCACAGAGGCCGCCGGGCGAGTAATTGCTCTGAACGCTCCGACGTGGAAACATCCCAAGACCGCCGCCCAGTGGAGCGCGTCCCTTCAAACCTATGCGTTTCCCTTCTTCGGTTGGCGGCCAGTTGATCAGGTGAACGGCGAGGAGGTTCTGGCCGCCCTAACACCCATCTGGACTGCCAAGCCTGAGACGGCGCGGCGCGTGAGGCGGCGCATCGGCGCGGTGCTGAAGTGGGCCGCGGCTCAGGGCTGGCGGACGGACAACCCAGCGGGGGAGCCGCTATCCCAAGTCCTGCCCAAGACGCCCAGGTTGAGGGCACACTTCAAAGCCCTCCACTATTCGGAGGTCGAGGATGCTCTGAAGGCTGTCCGGGAGTCCAGTGCCCTGGCGGTATCGAAACTCTCTTTCGAGTTTCTTGTTCTGACAGCGGCGAGATCTGGGGAGGCCCGAAACGCCGAGTGGGGCGACGTTGACCTGACCGCCCGAACCTGGACGATCCCGGCTGAGCGAATGAAGACCGAGCGCGAGCACCGCGTGCCGCTGTCTGGCCGAGCTATGGAGATATTGGTACATGCGCAGGATATTGATTCTGGGAGTGGCCTGGTCTTCCCATCACGGAACGGCAGGCCCCTGAGCGACATGACCCACCTCAAGCTGCTGAAGACTCTAGGGATTGATTGCGTGCCACATGGTTTCCGCTCCAGTTTCCGAGACTGGGCCGCTGAGTGTACGGACGCCCCTCACGCCGTTATGGAGGCGGCCCTCGCTCATGTTGTAGCCAACGCAACCGAAGCCGCCTACTTCCGTTCAGACTTGTTTGAGAGGCGGCGCGAACTGATGGACCAGTGGGCCGAGCACCTGGAGCAGGTTGTTCCTCCGCCGGGAGATGGAAGCCCTTCATGCCAACGCACTTGAATACCTCAGGAGTCTGGAGAAATGGTTTAGCCAGGAACTGTCGTATGTGCGGACCGGTAGAGTGAGGTACCCGCCCTGTAAGACGGCGTCGACCTCTATGATCCCCTCGTTGTGGGCCAGCTGAAGCACCGTGCAGTGGATCGGGTCCTGGGACAGCGCCCCGCCGAAGCAGTCGTCGATCACCGCAGGCTCCGACTTCGGATCGGCGGCGATCAGCCACACGGCCCGGCTCTGGAATTCGCGCTTCCCAGTGGTGGAACAAATTTGTTCCCTCCAACGTCTATACCTATGTAGCCGAGGCATACGAAACCGGTAAGGAGTGCCAACACGTAACTTAAAAGGTATTCGCCAACCCGATGGCCACCGCAGCTGCAATAGACAGGATCGTCCACCACTCGGTCATCTTGGAGTTCGATGTCCCGAGCTACCGGACAGGAGAGGCTCAACAGCGTCATCAACAGGAGGGCAACCGGCAAAAGTAATTGACGCCCACCGGCAAGAATAGTTGACGCCAATCAGTTGGCACCGATTGCGCTTGACCATTAGCTGAGCGCCGCCCCGTGGGTCAGCCCGATCAGCGATACCATTTGGCCTGGATGGAGAACATCTGGGCATAACTGCCCGCTATCTGCATGAGCTCCGTGTGCGTCCCCTGCCGAGAAACACGATTCTGTCAGCGAGTCAGAACGCATTGGGGGATCGAGAACTCTGTCCATTGGGTGTTGGACGCAGCGTTCAGTGAAGACGCTAGCAGGGTGAGACAGGGCAATGCGGCCGAGAATCTGGCAGTGTATCAGTTTGAAACTGATACACTACCGAGAATCTCTCCGTATTGCGTCGCATGGCTCTGAACATGCTAAAGCGGGAGACTACGTCAAAGGGAGGTGTGGCCGCCAAGCACAAACGCGCCGGATGGGACGAGGACTACCTACTCTTGGTGCTCGCTCAGTAAAATGCGATTGCCCTGGCACCCATATTCCACATCGATTTGAGCTTTTGCGACGATTCCCAGCACCCTCCAAAGACGGCTCTATTAGCCCCGAAACGAATTCGCGCTGCTCGCAAAGCTCCCGGTGTTGTTGACTTGCCCCCCCCCCCCGCCTGATATTCTGCATCAGAGGAACCGGAGACGTGTAGTACGGTACAAGATAGGAATCCTAGAGGAGGAGAGCTATAATGAACAAGAGACGGTTGGTACTTGGTTTATGTATAGCGGCATTGCTTGCGACGGTCACCGTGGCTGCTGGACCGGAGCCAGAAGCCCACGATATCGTAACTGTGATGGACACGGAAACGAATCAGCTATTCGGGGCGCTATCGCCTGCTGGGCAGGGCCTTATGTCGCAGGTCTGGGAGCAGATCAGAGAAACCGCCCCTCGCGAGGTTTGGGAGTCACAGATCGCCCAGTACACCCGTGCGTTCCACGAACATGAGCTCGGTGAGGATGGAAGTGGCGTCGGCTCCGGCGTCGTGGACGCTATGGGTCGTAGCTGCACAATAGTCAAGAGCCTGGCCATGACCTGGAGGTACACCTCCGCGATCACGGGCTCGTACTGCACCATGGACGAATTGTCGGTGAACGTGGTGGTCCAGGGTTTCTGGGGGGCTGGTGTCAACGCATGCGGGAATTGCAATGTAGTTCTCGCGTGGGTTCTACAGCCTTCACAATGCGGTACGTGGACGGCAGTCAGCACTCACGTATGGGGATATAATCCGAGTGGCATCGCCTGGTTGAATAAGAGAGAATACGAGTGTGGGTCGTGAGTTATGGGTCACAGTAACGGTGTGCGCCAAAGAGCTCTGTGCTCTTAGTTAGGGCGGCGGACTTTGGTGCCTCCTTGCCACCGTAGAGAGAGGCGGAGATGATCCTCACAATACGGGTTGCGTTCTCTGCTTTGTGCTTGGTGGTCGTCGCAGGCTGTGGCGCCCCGGCTCCCAGTGAGCAAACGACCGCACCTCCCGACGAGACCGCCGCCTCGCCCTCGGAAGCGCATATCGATGACTTCACTATCGAGGATGTGGCGCCTCGGGAAGTCGAGGCGTTGCTCTCCGGCCGTGTCCTGGAGCAGTTCCGGGCGCTGCCCGTCGACTACCAAAACGCGTTGGCAGCGTACCTCGCATTCGGAGTGGCACCTGAACTTATCCCGGAGTTGGTCGAGCAGAAGATGGCGAAGTGGCCGGAGGAGCCCGAACCGCTAACCAGGCTACTGGGCCCCGAAGTCTACGCCCGCTTCGAGGCTCTCATCGAGCAACCGGGTTCCAATGCCATTGTTTATGCCGAACTCCTTCTCGGCGCGTATGTCTATGGCCACGCCGTCGATCCCACTTTCGAAAGCCGTAGCCGAGCAGTTAGGGACTCGTTGGAAGCCTTCCTGCCATCTGATGATGAGCCGGAAGGCCTGGCGTTGCTATTTACGCAAGGTGCCCCGACACCCGGAGAGACGGAGGCCAACGGCGAGGCCAATCCCGTGGCGGAGGAGCCAGAGGAGGTCTATCGGCCTCCATTGGAAAGCCTTCTAGTACCCCTTGCACGGGACAAAATCGACCTCCTCGGACCCAACTTCCAACGGGCCCTGCGCCAGCTAGTCGAGTGGGGACGAGGAGCTGTCGAGGTGAGTAGCATCGAGGTTTTCTTACTGAAGATCTTCGAGAGACTCGAGCTGCCGGAAATAGAAGCCAGCCTTTCCGAGAAGCATATTGCGGAGTGGAGGGCGCTTCCGGCGAGTATACGGGATGAGCTTGTCCCCATTTATTTCGACCTCCTAGCGACGGGGGTTACGGGTACTGCTATCTATCAGGGGGGGCCTGAAATGCCACCAAGCGATTTCGCCAGAAGCGTGGCCGACTCCCAGGTGAAGATGGGGAAGTTGAGGTACAGCATTCGTTCCGGCAAAACCTCCTCGGGCGTGGAATAGTGAACGATGGCATGCAGTCCCGAATGAAAGGCAGGTCGATATGACAAAGAAACGATTGCCATTAACCGCATCAATCGTCGTGATCTTGGTGATCGCCGTAACGGCTACCGCAGTGTTAGTGGCGCCGGGAAGGGCGGACCCCGGAATCGGAATCCAGAGCGTGATGGACCACGAAACCAGCCAGCTGTTCGAGGAGCTTTCGCCCGCCGGGCAGGACCTGGTGTCGCAGGTATGGGAGCAAATCAGGGAGACTGCACCAGAGCATGCCTGGGAGGACCAGGTGGCCTCCTACGTCCGAGCGTTCTACAAGCACGAGCAAGAGGAGCGCTCGGGAGACGAATAGTACGACCGGAAGACCGCAAGCTAGCTACCGGCCGGCACCTGGTTCAGCTACACCGACGATGACCTTCTGCACATAGCCGACTACGTGCAGAAGATCGATAAAAGCGAAGAGGAGCATGGACTGCTCCATCGATAACCTGCCCTTTTTCCCGCACCCGAGGTTGCTTCTATACTTTGGACAGTGACAGATGGTGACGTCTTGCACTTCCTCCAGACCTCCCTCATACAAATGTATGATTGACACGGTCAAAATCTGTAGTAGTGTGAGACTATACGGATTCTCCGTTGTAGTGACTCGTTCAGCGTCCCCGACCGCATCGGCGTGCACTCTTGCTGGCGGCACTAATCGTACTCGCCAAGGACAATGGCTCTATGGCCATTGGAGCTATAGCCTCCGACCCAGTTGATCCAGGCAACGCCGCCATTCTTGGGATCACAGCACTGGTCCTGGGATTCAGCATAGTCGTAGCCGTTCTCACGGCAAACCAAACCAGGAAGATGAAAGAAGCACGCTCACACGGAGGTTAGGGAATGCCTTTTCACATCGGGCCTCCAGAGCTAATCATTTTCCTGGTAGTCGTCATGATCATCTTCGGCGTAGGCCGGCTACCTGAGATTGGTGGCGCACTAGGCAAGGCGATCCGAGAGTTCAGGCAAACGCGCGGGTCAGCCGGTGATGGTCGTCATGTATGGCCAGCCTGGGTCCAGTGATCGGATAAGCGATCCGCCCCCGGGGCACTCGTTGCAGGTGATGGAAATCGTCTGCTCTGGCGAGGACTGGCCAAGGAAGGGCTCGGGGGGCACAGCCGTATGGATGTCACCGGATTCACCATGGTACGGAGGGGAGGAATCGTACCGTCCCACCTCTATACCTGTCCCGGGACCATCACCACCCGGCTCTCGTCACCCACCTCGCCCCCGGATGGTCACGGATACCA
Source organism: Dehalococcoidia bacterium (assembly GCA_965248605.1). Taxonomy (GTDB): domain Bacteria; phylum Chloroflexota; class Dehalococcoidia; order Lucifugimonadales; family CAUZJF01; genus CAUZJF01. The sequence goes on along the minus strand of CBDFJV010000007.1, from coordinate 1,553,489 downwards.
AGGTCGCCAGCTGGCTGCCCGTAGTGTCGTCGGTGAGCTTTGAGGAGCGGTAGACGCTCCCACAGGCCCCTTGGGTAGGTTGGCGCCCTAGCCCTTGAACGACTCGATGACCCGCTGGGCGGCCTCGTAGTCCCGACGGCCCCCCTTGAGCACCGGTGCGATTAGGTAGATCGACCGATGCTCCGCGTCGACGGCCTGCTGTAGCACCTGGAGGGCGATCTCCTCTTAACGTTCTAGGCGATCTGGAAACGAGCTGGCGGACTTCCTGATCAGGAGTCTGGAGAAATGGTTTAGCCAGGAACTGTCGTATGTGCGGACCGGCCTCGACGCTGAACGTATCGCCGCCAACCGGATGATTCCCGAGATAACTGCTCGCAGGCACGGTGTGGCATGTTGACTTGTATCGGGCCGAATCCATCTACAGAGTTGGTCAGTTCAGTTCTTCACCCGTCGTAAGCCGAGCCGCTAGAGCTGCCCGGACGCCATACGGGCTTAGTCGTTGGTGGAGGAACCTCGCAGACCCGCGTATGGTGCTTTGTGTTGCCCCATGTCGGGCGGTTCAGCTCGATCACTCTCGCGGCAGCCTCGGCGAACGAGTATGATAACCCTACCAGACGAAGACCACGAGGCTGTGCTGGCTTGTGTAACTACTACCACGACGGCAAGCAGGTTTCGAGACGTGGCTTCCGGACCACTTAGCTATGTCCCCTCGCCCTCAAGGGACTTACCTCAGAGCCTGCCTCTAATCCAGTCTAGGATGTCGCCCAGCATCATGCCCAGGAAGGCGATACCTATGAGGCCGATCGCCGTTGCGGCCAGGCGGCTGTGATCGACGATCTGGTCGTAGACGTGGATGGCTGTGAAGAACACGGCCAGGTCGACGGCTATGGTCAGCAGCGAGGGGAAGGAGCTCATTCGGTCAGGTCCTGTATGGGCTGGCTGGTGCGAATGAGGAAGGTGCCTGCCGGCGTCTTTGGAAACCCTGCGGCGGCGAGCAGCCTGACGACCTGGGCGGGTGAGACAGGGATCTGCCTCTGCTCGAGTTCGCGGGCGAGCTGGTCGGGGTCGAGTTCGTGCACGCCCTGGGCGGCCTTGTCGAACACGATCATGTCGACGAGCTCGCTAATCCTGTAGAGGTTGAGCTCGCCGGTCTGGTCGGGGATGAGGATGGTAGACTCCTTCATGGCGGCTCTGACCTCGTCCCTGGCATCGATTCGCTCGTAGGTGTTGTAGTAGCGCCTCGATGCCGAGGTGTCCCAACGCATGGTCTTCGAGGGCCGGCGGGCCCGTTCCCATGGGGGCAGGTGTCCGGTCGAGATGAGGCTGACGGCCGCGTAGACGGTACGTCCGCGGTTGGGAGTCCAGCAGTTGTAGACCTGTCGAACCTGGGCGCGGATCCTCTTGTCGAGCCAATCGAAGGAGACGCCGGTAATGAGGGTCAATACCCTGGCCTTGCGGCTCTGGGTGATCTCGTCGGTGACCTCGATAGCGGCGTTGGTCGTCGAGCGTCTGGCGTCGGCGTACTGGTACCCCTCGTCGAGCAGCAGGACGACGTGGGATTCGCCCGGCTGGTCCAGGACCTGTGTCGCGACGTCGATTGGGTCGGCCCAGCCATCCTTGAAGTCGCGGGCCTTAGGGTGGCCCTTCCAGGTGCTCTCGAGGTTGGTGTAGACCTTCCATTCGGTGTTGGGGCAGTCCTCGCCGCCGCAGACGCAGCCGCCGTCGGGGCGCTTGACCAGGCCCATGGCGTAGCGGCGAGCTCGGTGGACCGCCAGGAGAGTCTTGCCGGAGCCCTTGGGTCCCACGATGGCGTCGACACCGAAGGTATCCAGGGGTTCGGGGCGTCGCCGCTCCCCGAAGCGGTAGTAGGACAGACGCGGCTGAGGCTTCAGCTTGAGGCTGGGTCCCATCAATCGCGGAGCGGCCACGTGCGCCACGCCGTATCCGCCGCCTCCCGGCTTCCTCCCGCGGCTCCGGCGTGGGCTTCAGCTGGGCTCGATGCCGCACCGCTCGCTTGGGGACTCTCACACGTCATGGTTCTCCTCCCTGCGATCGAGCTTACCGAGTGCCGTTGACCGACGGTGCGGGACCGGCGTCTTTGTCGGCCTTCTTCCTGAGGAGGTTGCGGACGCTTCGGCCGGTCGGCTTGTGGAAGGCGAGCTCGTGGAGCTGTCCGACGGCGGTCGACATGGCGATGTGGTTGGCCTCGCCATCGGCGCCGCGAGTGGCGAGGAACCACTGGACGGCGTTGGCCACGAGGGTTCTGTTCCGGTACTTGAGTCCGATCTGCAGGGTGCGCTGCCAGTCGAGGATGTCGGCGAGGGTCGCTGAGCTGCCGGTGCGTATGAGGTACTCGGCCAGGACCTCGGGCGCCTCGAGGAAGCGCTTTGCGACGGCTGGCTCGCTGGCGAGCAGCTGTCCCCCGGCGTCGTCGACGTCCAGACCGTCGAGCTTGTTCACGACGCTGAGCCTCCACTGTCGAGTGCGGCGATGAATGCCAGTACCACGGCCAAGAGCACCCCGCCGGTGGCCAGCAGGATGTAGGTCTGGAGCTGACGGACGAGCTCGCCGAGCCTGGGCGGGCGCATCTGCCGGCGGTACTCCTTGAGCTGAAGGTCCCCGCCGAACTCGGGAGGAGACATGGACGACATGTCGAAGGAGCTCCAGTCGAGCGTCATGACGGAGTCGACGAGGTCCTTGGCGCTCGGAAGCTCGGTATCGGCGGCGGCGGCGGCGGCGAAGGCGTGGATCCTGGCCGGAGGAATGAAGACCCAGGAGCCGTCCGGGAGGTCTTCCCACTCCCAGACGGTCTTTCCGCTGTCGTCCCTTCCAGGGAGCTCGATCATGCCGCGGACGTTCGGGCAGTCGTCGAAGCCGTCGAGGCCTTCGATCTGGCCGAGGAGGACGGCCTCGTCGGGTCCGAACGCCATCGACACGTTGTCGACGATGGGCTCGGCCGACGCAAAGTAGGTTTCAACGTCCTTGGCCCATTCCGGGTTGATGGCGATGCACCGGAGCTTTCGAGGCGCCATGGCCGCAGGCCCCGACCCGACCCGATCGAGCATCTCGAGAGGTACTCCGGCGTCGGGGCTTGTGAAGGGCGGAGAGATAATGTACCACCTGGGCGGTCGAGCGCTGAGATGTGGCGCTTGAAAACTGTACCGCCTGTCGCCTTCAATCAGGAACGACCGAACCTGATTGAAGGTGGATTGGATGTACAAGGTGGAGATGTACCTGCGAGTTCGCAGGGCTTGTTTCGTCGAAGGGATGAGCGTCCGAGAGGCGGCCCGAGTGTTCGGGCTACACCGGGACACGGTGCGCAAGATGCTCGAGTACTCCGTGCCCCCAGGGTATCGACGGCAACGACCGGCTCGCAGACCGAAGCTCGATCCATATAAGGGTGTGATGGACCAGATCCTGGAGCAGGATCTGAGCTCACCGAAGAAGCAGCGTCACACCGCCAAGCGTATCTACGAACGGCTCAGAGACGAACACGGCTTCCCCGGCAAGTACACGATAGTCAAAGACTACGTTCGAGAACGCCGTCGTCATACCCGCGAGATGTTCGTACCACTGTCCCATTCCCCGGGACATGCCCAGTGCGACTACGGCGAAGCTCGAGTGATCATCGGCGGAGTGGAACGCAAAGCCCACTACTTCGCCCTGGACCTCCCTCACAGCGACGGGTGCTATGTGAAGGCGTATCCCGCCGAGACGACGGAGTCATTCTGCGACGGACACGTCTCCGCCTTCGCGTTCCTGGGCGGAGTGCCTCAGAGCATCCTCTACGACAACACCACGCTCGCGGTAGCCAGAATTCTGGGAGATGGTCGCCGGCAGCGGACCAGGGTGTTCTCCGAGCTTCAGTCCCACTACCTGTTCGAGGACCGGTTCGGCCGTCCAGGCAAAGGGAACGATAAGGGCAAAGTAGAAGGTCTGGTCGGCTATGTCCGCCGGAACTTCCTGGTGCCCATTCCATCGTTCGAGAGCTTCGATGCCCTCAATGCTCATCTGGAGCAACACTGCCTCAGACGGTTCGAAGATCGACTCCGCGGCCACAACGAGACGATAGGAGAACGGCTGGAGCGGGACCTGGAGAAGTTGCTGCCTCTGCCGGCCGTACCGTACGACGCCAGCGACAAGCACGCGACGAGGGTCAGTTCTCTGTCCCTGGTCAGATACCGGACCAATGACTATTCGGTCCCGGTGGCCTACGGTCATCGGGACGTTGTGGTCCGCGGATATGTACATGAGGTTGTGATCAGCTGTGGCGCTGAAGTCATCGCCCGCCATCGGCGGTCCTACGATCGAGACGACTTCGTCTTCGACCCTCTCCATTACCTGCCGCTCCTTGAGAAGAAGACGAGGGCATTGGATCAGGCGGCGCCGCTGGTTGGATGGGAGTTGCCCGAGGAGTTCGGAGTGTTGCGGCGGCTGCTGGAGTCTCGGATGGGCAAGCGAGGAAAGAGGGAGTTCGTGCAGGTGCTCAGACTGATGGAGAACTTCCAGCCGGAAGAAGTCCACGACGCCGTACGAGACGCCATTCGACTCGGGGCTGTGAGCTTCGATGCTGTCAAGCACCTGGTGCTGTGCAGGATCGAGGGTCGACCGCCTAGACTCGACATGGAGTTGTACCCGTATCTGCCCAGGACCAACGTTGCAACAACCTCGACCAGGGACTACATGGCTCTCCTGGCGGGGAGCCGGTCATGACCAACAAGTCCACGATGTTGCTCGAACACAACCTCAAGCAACTCAAGCTCCCCACGTTCCTGAGGGAGTACGACAAGCTGGCATCCCAGTGTGCCAGTGAGGGAGCTGACCATCCGGACTACCTGCTGCGACTATCGGAGTTGGAGCTGATCGACCGTCACCATCGCATGGTGGAACGTCGGATCAAAGCAGCCCGCTTCCCGACGACCAAGAGCCTCGACACCTTCGACTTCCTGTCTATGCCGTCCCTGAACAAGGCTCTGGTTCTGGAGCTGGCACGATGCGAGTACATCGAGCGCCCCCACAACGTCATCGCTCTCGGCAACAGTGGCACCGGCAAGACCCATATCGCCCTCGGTCTCGGTCTGGCTGCGTGTCAGAGGGGACTGTCCGTGGGCTTCACCACCGCCGCTGCTCTGGTTCACGAGCTGATCGAGGCCAGGGACGAACGGCGTCTGCTCAACCTGCAGAGAAGGCTCGCACGACTCAAGCTTCTGATCATCGACGAACTGGGCTTCGTGCCCTTGTCCAAGACTGGCGCCGAGCTCCTCTTCGAGGTGTTCAGCCAGCGTTACGAGCGTGGATCGGTCCTGGTGACCTCCAACCTGCCCTTCGTCGAGTGGACCGAGGTGTTCGGCTCTGAACGGCTGACCGGAGCTCTCCTCGACCGCCTCACCCACCATGTCGACATCCTGGAGATGAACGGGGACAGCTACCGACTCAAGCACAGCAAGAAGACTTCTGGCCGCCAGCTATCTGACTGAGCCTGATCTCCAACGCCCCACGAACCTTGATGCCCATTCTACGGCGTTCAGTGGTACAGTTTTGCTCCGCCCCGCTGGTACGTTTTCACACCGCCCTTGACACCCCTCCGTCGCCAACGTATATCATGCCATTTTACTCCAATTCAAGTGCTCGTTACAGGGGGCGCGCCCCTTGACAGGGGTAGGCCGGTTCGTCCATGATAAGGGTATGACCCAGTATTACCATAAGAGGTAAAAAGAGAGATGCCCAGGACGACTAAGGTCATCACCTTCTCCCTGCCCCCGGAGATGACCGAGCAGGTCAAACAGGTGATGGCCGAGGAGGACCGCACCATGAGTTCGCTCATCCGGGAGGCCCTTCGCCTCTACATGGATGACCGCGAGTGGAGAAGCCTCGTGCGTTACGGACAGCGCCGCGCCCGAGAGCAGGGCATCGCCCCCGAAGACGTGGAGCGCCTGGTGGAGGAGCTCAGGGCCAAACAAGCAGAAGCACAAGGAGGACGCACAGATGAGTGAGCGACAAGACCCCACACCGGCTGCCCTCTACGCCAGGGTCTCCAGCGACCGGCAGGACGTGGACCTGTCCGTTGCCGCACAGCTTCGGGCGCTTCGGGACTACGCCGACAAGAACGGCTACCTTATCGCCCGCGAGTACGTGGATGAGGCCCAGAGCGGACGCGTCGCGGACAGGCCGGAGTTCCGCAAGATGATCGACGAGGCCAGCAGACCCGAGTCGCCTTTCCATGAGATTCTGGTCTGGAAATTCTCCAGGTTCACCAGAAAGCGCGAGCACGCCGTCGCTTTCAAGTCGATGCTCCGGCGCAAGGGAATCCGCGTCGTCTCCATCACCGAGCAGGCTGAGGACACCTCCACCGGCAGACTACTGGAAGGCATCATCGAGTCCGTTGACGAGTTCTACAGTGAGAATCTTGCCCAGGAAGTTCTCCGGGGTATGCGGGAGGCGGCCTCCAGAGGCTTCTGGGTCGCCAGCAGGACGCCCTACGGCTACAACCGGGTCATGGTGCAGGACGGTCCCAAGAAGCGCCCCACCCTGGAGCCCGACCCGACAACCTCACCTATCCTCAAGCGCATCTTCGATATGGCCGAAGCAGGCAGGGGGATGACTGACATCACTCGCACCCTCAACGACGAGGGCATCGCCAGCCCCGCAGGAAAGCTCTGGGGCAAGACCAGCGTCCACGCCGTCCTCAAGAACGAGGTCTACACTGGCGCTCTGGTCTGGGGCGCGGAAGCAAAGGACAATGCCGAGCCGGTGCGCGTAGACAAAGCGTTCCCAGGCATCATCTCCAAGGCCCAGTTCCGCCGCGTCAACAAGCTGATGCGCTCCCGCGCACCCAAGGTCAGCCACCCCCGAAGGGTGGGAAGCTCCTACCTGCTCAGCGGACTGGTCAAGTGCAAGACCTGCAACAGGGCGCTCTCAGGCCAGGACTCCAAGAGCGGCCAGTTCTCCTACTACGTCTGCCAGTCGATCATGAAGCGCGGCAGCGGCGCCTGCGATTCCCCCAGGCTCAACGCCCGGAACTTCGAGGAGTTGGTCGTGGGGAAGATTCGCTCCAACATCCTCACCGAGAGCAGCATCCGCGCCCTGGTGAAGGTGGTGGACGAGGAGATGGATGGCGTGGCCAGCGAGCAGCGCAAGAGGCTTGAGACCATCGACTCGGAGCTTGCCGACGTAAGGCGCAGGTTGGACCGGCTCTACAACCTCGTCGAGACCACCGAGCTCGATATGGCCGACGTTACCCCGCGCATCCGCGACCACCGGGAGCGGCAGGGCCGCCTTGAGTCTTCGGCTCAGGAAGCGAGAGCAATCCTCTCCCAGCGCAGGGAGGTCCTGGACGACGTGCAGACCATCACGGCCTACGCCCAGGACATGAGCGAGTTCCTGAACGAGAGCGAGTTGACCGAGCGCAGGGCCTTCATCGAGAGCTTCGTCAAGGAGATCGTGGTCATGCCAGGCAACGCCCTTATGCGCTACACCGTTCCCATGCCCGACGATAGCTCCATACCCGGAGGAGTCGCCGAAAAGGTGGCCCTGAACGGCTCGGTACTGTCTACCGTACAAAATGGTGGAGCTGGGGGGACTCGAACCCCCGACTTCCTCCGTGCAAGGGAGGCGCTCTCCCAGCTGAGCTACAGCCCCACGGACGGTCTGGCCGAGAAGTGAAAGAAAACGAAAGGGCCGGTCTGCATTGTGCGGACTGGCCCCTTGCATCTTAACTGCTGGATAGTGGAAGGAAACATTGAGTTTCTGCTCGAAAACGGAGCAGTCGTTTGTGACAGTGGGCTGTCTTTGGAGATGACACTTAGCTTCCGGGGAGCTCTTCCCGTGTGAAACGGGATCCGGCTCTACCCGGCCATTCGTGACACCTCACTCACTAACCGACCTAGGAGTCCCTCCCGACGAATCGGGAAGAGTCCCTACTCCCTAGAAAGGAGGTGATCCAGCCGCACCTTCCGGTACAGCTACCTTGTTACGACTTCGTCCCAGTCATCAACCCCACCCTCGGCGCCTGCCGCCCCGACGAATCGGGGTTGGCCCAGCGACTTCAAGTGTTGCCGACTTCCATGACGTGACGGGCGGTGTGTACAAGGCCCGGGAACGTATTCACCGCAGTGTGCTGACCTGCGGTTACTAGCAACTCCAGGTTCATGCAGGCGAGTTTCAGCCTGCAATTCCAACTGGGGCCGGCTTTATGGGATTAGCTCCGGATCGCTCCTTGGCAACCCTCTGTACCGACCATTGTAGCGTGTTTGTAGCCCAGAACGTAAGAGCCGTGCTGACTTGACGTCGTCCCCACCTTCCTCCCCCTTTTTAGGGGCAGTCTCGCTAGAAAAAAGCAACTAACGACAAGGGTTGCGCTCGTTGCGGGACTTAACCCAACACCTCACGGCACGAGCTGACGACAGCCATGCAACATCTGTGCATCTGTCCCGAAGGAGGCCTCGGTTTCCCGAGATTTCAGAAGCATGTCAAGTCCTGGTAAGGTTCTTCGCTTATCATCGAATTAAACAACACGCTCCGCTGCTTGTGCGGGCCCCCGTCAATTCCTTTGAGTTTTAGCCTTGCGGCCGTACTCCCCAGGCGGGATACTTAACGCGTTAGCTACGGCACAGAGGGGGTCGATACCCCCTATGCCTAGTATCCACCATTTAGGGCATGGACTACCCGGGTATCTAATCCGGTTTGCTCCCCATGCTTTCGCGCCTCAGCGTCAGAGACAGCCCAGAAAGCCGCCTTCGCCTCTGGTGTTCCTCCAGGTATCTACGCATTTCACCACTACTCCTGGAATTCCGCTTTCCTCTGCTGCCCTCAAGCCTGCCAGTTTCCCATGACCCCTCCCGGTTAGGCCGGGAGATTTCACATGAGACTTAACGGGCCGCCTACTCGCCCTTTACGCCCAGTAAATCCGGACAACGCTCGCCTCCTACGTATTACCGCGGCTGCTGGCACGTAGTTAGCCGAGGCTTATTCCACGGGTACCGTCCTCACTCTTCCCCGAGAAAAGGGGTTTACAACCCGAAAGCCTTCTTCCCCCACGCGGTGTCGCTGCGTCAGGCCTTTTAGCCCATTGCGCAAGATTCCCTGCTGCTGCCTCCCGTAGGAGTGGGGGCCGTGTCTCAGTCCCCCTCTGCCCGTTCGTGCTCTCACACCGGATACCCGTCTTCGGCTTGGTGAGCCGTTACCTCACCAACTACCTGATAGGCCGCAAGCCCCTCCCCAAGCGGCTTCCCAACAAGTTGAGAAACCTTTCCTCACCCCGACGCATCGGGGCGAACGTACGCGGAATTAGGCCCGATTTCTCGGGATTATCCCACTCTTAGGGGCAGGTCACTTACGTGTTACTCAGCCGTCTGCCACTTTCTTACCACGACAAGTCGTGGTTCGATCGTTCGACTTGCATGCATTAAGCGCACCGCCAGCGTTCGTCCTGAGCCAGGATCAAACTCTAAGAATTGTTTCCTTCCACTATCCAGTTGTTAAGGTGCGACCGAGACATACATATTACCTGGGAGAAAAGGCCCTGTCAAGGAACATCCGTACGTATCGAAAAGCGCGAGCGAAGGGACAGGCGCATGCAATGCGCTCCTACATGCCCCCGCCAAGATGTGGAGAACCTTCAAACACCTACCGCCTCTGACAACACCCACGGATTCCGCTCGCTTGACAGCCGCCCGTCGAGCCTCTAGCTTGTACTCGCCTTAGATACCCTTACGACGAAACGCGACGAACGATGCACTCGTGACAGTCAGCTCTGCCTATCCACCACCCAGCCGCCCCGTCGTCATGGGCGTCGACGGTATGGTCTCCGCCGGGAACCCTCTTGCCTCGATGGCGGGGGTGAACGTACTGGCTGAGGGAGGCAACGCCTTCGACGCCGCCATAGCAGTGGCGACCACCCTGGGCGTCGTCGAGCCGTATATGTCGGGTCCCGGTGGGTCCGGCGTCGCGATCGTCCGGCTCGCCGGCGAGTCTCACCCTCGCGCGCTGGACTTCTTCGGGGTTGTGCCCAAGGCGGCCGACCCTTCGCGCTACACCGCCGAAACGAAGGATCTCGGCATCCTCTCCCCCCTAGTCCCTGGCAACGTCGCGGGCTGGCTGGAGCTCCATAGCAAGCACGGTACATTCGAATTGGAGCGCCTTTTTCAGCCGGCCATCGATTACGCGGAGAGCGGCTTCCCTATTACGTACCAGAACAGCGCCGTCGTCGCCGAGTTCGCCGACCGCCTCCGGCCCTTTGCCAGTTCCGCGGCGGTCTTCCTCGACGGCTTAGGCAAGGCCCCACCTCCGGGAAAGCGTCTCCAGTGGCCCCAGCTCGCGGCTTCGCTGCGCATCATCGCCCGGGAGGGCCGGGATGCCTTCTACACGGGCGAGCTGGCCGGTCGAATCGCGGCTGCCGTTCGCGAGATGGACGGATTCTTGACGGCAGACGACTTGGCCGAGTACCAGGCCGTCTGGCGGGACCCGATCGGCGTCGACTATCGCGGATATCAGGTCTACGCGCCGCCCCTAGCGTCATGTGGGTTCCAGGCATTGGAGAACCTCAAGCTCATCGAGCAGTTCGACTCCGACGAGCTGGCGTTCCATAGCGCCGATACGGTCCATGCGATGATCGAGGCGGCGAAGCTCTGCGCGACGGACCGTATCGCTTACGCAGGGGACCCGGACTACGTCGACCCGCCGATAGACGGCCTCCTCTCGACAGACTACGCGGCGGCGCAAAAGCAGCGTATCGACATGACCGCGGCGTCGGTGGTGTCCGGCGAAAAGTACACGTCTGACAGGCCAGCGAACGCCCTCTCGGCCGGCGACCCTCGGCTAGTCAGGGGAGGGAACACTACCCATTTCGAGGTGGCGGACCGCGACGGGAACGTGGTCGGCATCACCCAGACCATCGGACACTTCTTCGGCTCGGGCGTGACGATTGGGGACACTGGAATCTTCCTGAACAACATGACCCATGCCGCCGACCTCCCGGATGACGCCCCCAACCGACTCGTGGGCGGAAGGAGGATCGCCACGGCGATGGGCCCGACCCAGACCTATCGCGACGGCCGGTTCGTGACGAGCCTCGGGATGCCGGGCGGATGGGCGATCTTGCAGCGGACCGTTCAGATCCTTGTTAACTTCCTCGACTTCGGGATGGACATTCAGCAGGCCATTGAAGCACCGCAGTTCCGGCTCTATGGCGGACGCGAGGTCCACGTGGAGGAACGGCTGCCGGTTCAGGTACGCCGCGAGCTCGAGGCGCGTGGCCACGAGGTGGCCACGCTCGAAGGGTGGTCGATGCGCGTCTCGGGCGCCCAGGCGATCCAGATCGATGAGGAGTCCGGAGTTTACCTCAGCGGCTGCGACACGCGCCGCGACGGGTACGCGATCGGCTTGTAGCAAACCTTTATTAATTGGCCGGGCGACAGTTCGACAGGCTCACTGTGAGCGGATCCCAAAACGGAATGCAGACATGACGACCTGGAAGGACCATACGCCTCCGAGCCGCCCCGTGGCGATGGGCGTCAACGGAATGGTGAGCTCGGCGCACCCGATGGCGTCGGCGGCCGGCGCGCGTATCCTCGCACTGGGCGGGAACGCCTTCGATGCCGCAGTAGCGACCGCCGCGACGTTGAACGTCGTCGAGTCTTACATGTCCGGCGTCGGCGGCATCGGCATTGCACTCGTCCACGTCGCCGGCGAAGGCAGGGTCAGAGCGCTGAACTTCTCGGGCCGAGCGCCGAAGGCGGCGGAACCCGACCGCTACACCGACGAGACGAAGCGGACGGGCATCTTCGCACCGCTGGTGCCGGGCAACCTGGCCGGCTGGCTGACGCTCCACGAGACCTACGGCACTATGGAGCGCGACGCTCTATTCGCCCCAGCCATCGCCCACGCAGAGAACGGCTTTCCGGTCACGTACTTGAACAGCCGTGTTATGAGGGCCAATGAGGAGCGACTCCGGCAGTTCGACTCCTCGTCGGCGATCATTCTAGATGGAAACGGCAACGCTCCTCGGCCGGGAGCAAAGCTTGCTATGCCCCAGCTCGCCGATTCCCTGCGGTTAATCGCACGGGGCGGTGCAGAGACGTTCTACCGTGGCGAGATTGCCGAGAGGATAATCGCTGGCGTCCGCGACCTCAACGGGCTGCTGACCGCCGAGGACCTCGCCGAGTACGAGGCGGAGTGGATGGAGCCGATCAGCACCTTATACCGCGGGTACGAGGTCTTCGCGCCGCCGCCGAACTCGTCGGGGTTCCAGATCCTGGAGACGCTCAACCTGATGGAGGGGTTCGACCCCAGCGAACTGGTCTCCCAGGACGCCGTGGCTCTCCACCTGCTGATGGAGTCGATCAAGCTGGCCGTCGCTGACCGCATCAAGTACGCCGGCGACCCGGACCACGTCGAGGTTCCGCTGCAAAGACTGCTCTCGAAGGAGTATGCGGCCAGCCAGCGGGGTCGCGTCGACAGAGAGCACGCGGCGGTCTCTCCAGGCGAGCACTATGCTCTCGAAGTGCCGGAAGGCGCTTTGGCGCCCGGGGATGCATCGGCCTTCGACGGCGGCATGACGACCCACTTCGCGGTGGCCGACCGGGACGGCAACGTTGTCACGGTGACGCAGACCCTCGGCGGCTCCTTCGGCTCGGCGGTGGCCGTCAGCGACACCGGGATCTTTCTCAACAACATGTGCGCCTGGTTCGACCTGGAGGAGGGCAGCCCCAACCGCATCGGCCCAGGCAAGCGGGTCGATTTCGTCGTGGCGCCGACTCAAACCTTCCGCGATGGCAGGTTCGTCCTCAGCATAGGCACCCCGGGGAGCTGGGGCATCCTCCAGACCACGCCGCAGATGCTGCTCAATTTCCTTGAATTCGGGATGAACGTGCAGCAGGCCATCGACGCCCCGAGGTTCCGGTACTACGAGGGCGCACGCGTGGGGATGGAGGAGCGTTTCCCGGTCGAGAGCCGGCGCGCGCTAATCGAACTCGGCCATGAGGTCGAGGTCCTCGACCCGTGGACGCCGACCGTCGGAGGCGCTCACGGGATAGCCATCGACGTCGAGCAGGGCGTGTTTCAAGGTGGCGCCGATCCGAGACGAGACGGCTACGCTTTCGGTCTGTAGCGGAGGGAGTGATGGCAGAAGCGAAGGTGTTCATGTCGCGGCCGTACCATCCGGAGGCCGCTGAGTTGCTGCGGGAGAACTTCGAGGTCGAGGTCTGGGACAAGGAGACCTCGCCACCCAGGGAGCTGCTGCTCCAAAAGGTCGCGGACTCCCAAGCGTTTTTTGTCGAGTCCTACGACCGCATCGACGCCAAGATGATGGCGGCCGGCAAGTCTCTCCGAGTGATCTCCAACAGGGCCGTAGGCACCGACAACCTCGACATTCCCGAGGCCACCAAGCGGGGCATTCTGCTAGGCAACACGCCGGGAATTCTTCAGGAGTCGTGTGCCGACTTCACCTTCGCTCTCATCCTGGACGCTGGACGGCGAATCACCTTCTCCGACCGCGACGTGCGGGCGGGCAACTGGACCTACCTGACTCAGACTCCTTATATCGGCACGGACATACACGGCAAGACCCTCGGCATCGTGGGGCTGGGCCGCATCGGCCAGCGCGTCGCCAAACGGGCACGCGGCTTCGACATGAGGATCATCTACCATTCGAGGACGCGAAAGCCGGACGTTGAAGAGGTGCTGGGCGTTGAGTGGATGGCCGACCTCGACTCGCTGCTGGCCGAAGCCGACTACGTCTCCCTGCACACGCCACTGACCCCGGAGACCGAGAGCCTGATCGGCCGGCCGCAGCTCGAGCGGATGAAGCCAGACGCTTTCCTGATCAACACGTCGAGGGGAAAAACTGTCGACCCAAAAGCTCTCCACGAGGCGCTGTCGGGCGGGACAATTGCAGGCGCGGCCATCGACGTCGCGGACCCCGAGCCCATCCCGATGGACGACCCGCTACTGACACTGCCGAACCTGGTGATCACGCCCCACATCGCAAGCGGCAGCTCAGCCACTTTCAAGGCCATGGCCAACATGGCAGCCCGCAACATAATTGCGGCCCTGACCGGCCAGCCGATGCCTTCCTGCATCAACCCCGAAGCGCTAGAGCACCTCCGGGGATAGTTCACCGCTGAGACCGCAGAGTTCGCAGGAAAATCAACTTCTAACCTCTGTGGGCTCTGTGATCTCTGTGGTAAACCTTTCTACTCGGTCGTGCGGCTGGCCTCCACGTCGCGAATCTTGGCCTCGATCTGGCCCAGCTTCGCGTACTCTTCTTGTACGAGGTGGTAGCACCGCTGCAGGTAGAGATCGGCCAGCTCCGCGCTCCGGCTGTCTGAGGACTTCACGGCCTCAACGAGTTGCTGGATGTTGTGGTTCTCGGGAAGGTGCTTCGACAGAAGACCGATGCTCTCCTCGGTCTCTCGAGTCATCGTTTCGTCCGAGCCCTCGACGGCGAAACGCAGGCTGCCCACGAGCTTCGTCAGTTCGCTCAGCTTGTCGCTTTCGCTCATCAGGCTGTAGAGGACCTCGTTGACGCCAAACTCGCCCGCCTCCTCTTCCTGCTCCCCTTCAGCCTGGACGACGCCACCCGCGACCTGCGAGTATATCTCCGCATAGCGCTGCACAGAGTCGTTGATCGACATCATCGCCGAGGGCACGTCGTTGGGGTCGAACCGACCGGCCGAGATGATGTCGTCGTCACGTAGCTCCGCCATCTCCTCGAGCGCGCGGTAACCTTCGATGCGCTCTGGCGCCGGAGGGAACGCGAACGCTGAGAGGTCCTTCGGCCCAATCTCCCCAACCTGGTTCATGAGAAACGGGGGAACATACTTCGAGACGTCGACGGTGATGGGGAGAATGACGAGATACGTAACCCATATCTCGTCGGGGTCTGATGAGCTTCTGAAATAGAGGAGAGCATGGCCCTTTGGCCTTTCGTTACTTCCTCTGTCGAATGCGATGTCCATGGCGCGTAGTCGAGGCGTATCGACGCCATTATACTCCAGGCAGGTAACAAGGCATCGCCATGAGTTTCTGGTAGGAGCACCCTGACGTTGCGTCGGGCTGCGCACCCGCATCCCTAGCGACTTGATGGGCCAATAGAAGACCTAGCGCGAAGGCCCGTGCCAGGCCCCAAGAGAACAGGGACCAGGAGAGTGGGCGAAGAGTTGGTTGTTGCTATTACTTCTTGGAGGGAACGATTCTCACGCTATCGCAGCCCTCGAAATGCAAGCCGTCACTCGTGTGGCCTGTGAGGCAGGCTTGCGTCGAGTCGGCGTCCAGATCCAGGCTGGGGACGTCAATGTGGAAGACTCTGTCAAAGTTGTCGTCGTCGTTCAAGTCCTCCCCTGACTGGCCGATACCCAGGTTCGATGCCCCCGCCAGGACCACTGATTCAGGGACAATCGCCAGCGCGTCCAGCCAAAACCCTTCGTAGGTTCCGGTGAACACCCCAACCGGAAGATTGCCTTTCTTCCGCAAGTTGATGCTGTTGGGGTCACTCCCGGGCTTGATGTCGATAAGCACCGGCACCGGTCTCACGACAAGTTCCACGGTGTCGCACCCTGTTCCTCCGTCGTCGTCGGTGACACACACCTCGATGTCGTAAGCGCCTGGTACGAAGTACTGGTGTGTTGACGAAAGGCTACCCAGGCCCACTCCCTGCAACACCGGGACGCTCTCCGCCAAGGTCCCATCATCCCAGTCGATGGTCGCCGAGTGAGTATCCAAGGTCCCGGGGTCCCCAAACGTGGCGGTTACCGAGTGCCACAGCGTTGAGTAGATGGAATGAGTGTCCGGAGAGGCACTCGTAGCGGGCGTAACGTTCAGGACATGGACGGTAGTAGAGGCCTCTGTGCACTGGTAAGGATCGCACACCTCTACTCTAACAGTATGCGTAGCTGGCCCGTCGACTCCTGGGAAGTCTATTACTACAGTCGAGCCGTCATCGAACTGCCCGTCATCGTCCAGATCCCAGGCAAAGGTCATCGGATCGCCTTCCTCATCGCTGGAAGCCAGGGCGCTAAGCTCTACGACGGAGCCTTCGTTGACCGAGTAAGGCCCGCCTGGATCCGCCAACGGAGGATCGTTTGGCTCCAACTGGAAGGTGGAGAGGCTTATAGGTGTGAAGGGTAAATCCAGAGTCTCGTCGGCTAGGCCAGCAGGCGGTCCGGCACTCTCGGCGTAGTCCTCGGGACCCCATACCGGCTCCTGAGAGACGTCCAGGCCCGGGAAGCCCCAGGGGCCCCAAGGTCCGATATTGATGTCGTGCAAGTCAATAAATACTTCGTGAAAGTGAGGGACACAGGCGCGGCATATGACCTCGTCGTGGAATTCGGTGCTCACATGAGGGTGATGATATTTGATAACCCCGTCGTGAGAGTGAAGTGAGCATGGAAAGCATATCGAATTATGGTGATCAATCGTCGTGTGAGTGTGAAAAATGCAATCTTCGCATATCAGATCATGGAATTCGGTGAACCCGTGGGGATGAGGGTAATCCAGCCCGGTGTCAAAGGGTCCAAACTCAGGGAAGATTTCAAAGTTGGGGATTTGATAGTCAAACCTACCTGCTTTCAACTGGATGAAGCTGTTCGTCCCCAGGCTGGTTTGATTGTGCAGAGTGCTATCGAGCAAAACTTGGGGTGCCACGTCAATGGGGTCCCTCCGTCCAGGGGGGAATTCGACGCCGACCTGCTCACCGGGAGCAAAAATCACCCAGCTATTGTCCGGAGCCTTGGATTCATAGGGGCCGGTTATGTCGGCCGGCGGCGGGGCGAAGCTGAGCTTGATGCTGATGGACGGGTTGAACGTGAGGGTCTGAGAGGCGGTGAAGTCCACATGGGCATCGGCGTCAAAGATGTCATAGCCCAAAACCAGGTCCAGGGGAACGCCAAGGCTCTTGAGGTTCATGTTGGCCCCAAGGGTAGGCGCTCCGATTCCGTACAGGGGGCTGGCCATGATGGCGTCCAGGTCGAAGACGAAGTCGGAGAACTTATCGGTCCCTTCCGCAGTGATTACACCGTCGGGGTGCACCGAAACATCGTCCGGCTTGACGCTGAAAGGCCCTCCGCTGCCACCGAAGCCTAGAATGGGCAGGGGCGCGACCGCCGGTGTGCCATCGAAGGCTGTGAGCGCAAAGAGCGTTACCTCGTCGCTGCCGTCAACATCGAAAATAGTGGCGGAGTCGCTGGAGAACGGGTAGTAACCAGTGACCTCGAGCTCTCCCGCAACCCGAAAGTCACCATCAAGCTGCAAATCGCCCCCGCTCTCGTTGGCGTCAATGGTGGCCTCAGCACCTAGAGTCCAATCTCCTCCAAGATTTACGGTCTGTCCAGCAAGAAAAGAGTCAACGGAAGGATAGTCGATGGTCGCCGTCCCAGGGTAGGTGATCTCCGCCGTACCCTGGATGTTGGTGGTCTCGGCGCTGAGCCGGACGTGGCCGGCCACACTGGCATCGGAGTCGAACCCTATTTTGGCCCTGGACGGGATCAAGGTAACAAACTCATCAGTGTGACTAATGCAGTACGCAAGGTCGTCATCACAGCCGTCGATATCGAAGTCAAAGTCCACTGCGCCAACGACGTTCGTGGTCTGGCTAGTGGCTCCGCCCTCATCCCACTCGGCATTTATGAGCTGCCAGGACTGGCCGGCGGCGGCTGGGCCCCAAATGTCCACGCTTCCCGAGTCGAAGGTGACGTCCTCGATAAGGGTAGATGTAGATTCGGGAGGGACGATTGGGGGGGCTGCTGATACAGAATGGACGGCCCCGGGGGCCATCAGTGTGAGTACGAGGACAATAGCCCAGAAAAACGTACGTCGCCTCATCTTTTGTTGCTCCGTCAATCGAATTGGGGGGGACCTCGGTAGATCAGTTGCGACAGGTCCTACAAGGGTTGACGTTGTAGCGCTGACAGTCGGAATACACCGCCCCGCCATGCAACATAGGGCTGATGGGCGTTCGAACGCAAGGTGGAATTATGACGGTTCGATTACAATCGCTCCGAAAGCAAAAGGTGTTGGAAGGGGGGCGTTGAGGCTACTGGCCAGGGTCGCGGAGCACGTATCCGTAGCCTCGTACTGGATGAATCAGTCGAGGACTGCCGTCGGACTCGAGCTTACGTCGCAAGCGCATCATAGTAACGTCGACGAAGTTGGAAGGAGATCCATTTTTGAAACCCCAGACTTCGCCAGCTAGATGCTCGCGAGATACCGCTTCACCGGCGTGGGAGATGAGAAAATACACAAGCTCGTACTCCCTTGGGGTCAACTGGAGGACCTTAATCCCTCTGGTCACTCTCCGCGACTTGGGATCTAGAGTCAGGTCCGACAACGAGATCGGCTCCTGGAGTCGGTCGGCAAAGGACGAAGCGAACGGGTCCGAGTGCAACAGCCGTTGCCGCATGCCCTGAAGCTCTTCTATTCGACCGGACAACTCGTCGGCCAACAACGAGTTCTCGATGGTCAAGGCCGCCTGGTCCACGAATGCTTCGCACGTCATCCGCTGCCTTCGGCTGAATCGGCTGCCCGAGTTGAATCCCAGCGCACCGTACACTTGTCCGTTCACTAATAGAGGGCACGCTAGCGCATGCCTCGAGCCCATGAATCTGGCGGAAAGCTCAACGATGTACGGGTTGACGACGCCTACCGACATCTCTTTCAGCGGCGCCTCAACGGTCTTCCCCTCGAGATACACCTGTCGATTAAGATCGTTGCAATCGGCGTCGAACGCGACTTGCAGGATGTCGAAGTCCTTAAACCTGCGCCTTGCTATTGAAAGGGCCTTGTTGAACACGGCGAGCCGTTGACCCGAGTACCCGAGAATGCGCACCCGCTTGGTCTCCGGGTCCATTTGGGTTATAGCAACTTGTGCTACACCGGTTGCCTCTTTAGCCGTTTCTAAAATCTCTCGGCCGAGTTCCCATTCCTTCATGACGAACATGTTAACAGTCGAGACCGGAGACCAGCCGAGTCTTCGTTTCTCAGACGGTTTCCAAGTGTCTTGAGTTCCAGGGGGTAGGCTGGTGAGAGTGGCCCTGGCGCCTTTACGCGATTGCACAAAGGCAACGCAGGTCCGCCCCTACCTTGAACCTTTCGCCAGTCCGAAACAGGGCCGATGGACGCCGCGATCGGGCGTCTCCGACCCGAGGGCGATCAGGCTTAGCTGGCGAACCGCGCCTCGTCGATCACCTTCTGTACGGCCGCGGGGTTCATCGGCAACTGGCGCATGCGCACGCCTGTGGCGGCGTAGATGGCATTGGCCATAGCGGCCAGCGGCGGCGATATGTTGGCCTCACCCACGCCTCTCACGCCATAGGGATGGCCCGGGTTCGGAACCTCTACAAGGACGGTTTCGATCATCGGCAAGTCGAGGCTCGTCGGCATCCGATAGTCCAGGAGGCTGGCGTTCAACAGACGGCCGTCGTCGTCCAGGAAGTACTCTTCGTTGAGGGCCCACCCGACCCCCTGAGCGGTACCGCCCTGGACCTGTCCCTCGACGTAGCTCGGATGGACAGCTTTGCCAACGTCCTGGAACGCCGTATAGCGCAGTATCTCGACCTTGCCGGTCTCGGGGTCGACCTCGACGTCCACGATGTTCGCGGTGTAGGAGCCGCTAGAGCCGCCCGGGTTCATGTTTGCTCGTCCGACCACAGGCCCACCGGTCTCGTCGAGCAGCCCGGCGATCTCCTGGAAGGTCATCCGAAGCTCAGGATCCGACACGTGGCTGAGCTTGCCATCCGCGTATTCGACCTGGTCCTCCGGCACGTCCCAGACAGCGGCCGCCCGCTGAACAAGCTGTCTCTTGACGTCCTTGGAGGCCTCGTAAGCAGCCCACCCTGACTTGAAGACCACCCCACTGCCACCCGTCGCCGACGTGTACCCGATAGTGTCAGTGTCCGCCACCTGGGGGATGACGTCCTCGACCGGGATGCCCAGTACCTCGGCAACGTGCTGGGCCAGCGCGGTGCGCGTGCCCCCGATGTCGACGCTGCCCTCCACCAGGCTGACAGTACCGTTCGACAGCACGTTGACCACCGCCGATGTCATGCCTGAGTTGTTGCGACAGAACCCCATACCGACGCCCCGTCCACGCCACTTTCCGTCGAGCGGCGCGCCGTAGTGGGGGTGCGACTTAACCGAATCCATCACCTCCTCGGCCCCAATGTGGATGTTCATGACGCCGTCGGACCTGCGTGATCCGTGGCGGGCGACGTTGAGGAGACGGAACTCGATAGGATCTATGCCGAGTTCTTCCGCGATCTCGTCGACGAAGCTTTCGGTAGCGTAGGCGACGATCGGGGCTCCCGGAGCGCGATACGCCGTCGTTTTCGGCTTGTTGTCGACTACGTCATATGCCTCGACGTGGACGTTCTCGATGTCGTACGGCGCGAACACGGAAGCGGCGGCCTGTACTACCGGCGCACCAGGAAACGCCCCTGCCTCGAACGCGACGAATGCGTCCGCCGCCGTAATGCGTCCCTCTTTGGTCACACCCATCTTTATGCGCATGTAGCTCCCGGAGGTCGGGCCGGTCGCTTCGAGCACCTCTCCTCGGTCCATGGTCATCTTCACCGGTCGCCCGCTCTTCTTCGACAGCACAGCGGCGACGGGCTCCAGGTAGACCGGTAGCTTGCCGCCGAAGCCGCCTCCAATCTCCGTAGCCACGACCTTGACGTCCGAAATCGGGACGCCCAGGATGCGTGCGGTGTTGTCCCTAACTCCGAAGTGGCCCTGGGTGCTGCACCATACCGTCAGGCGGTCGTTGGGTGACCACCAGGCGGTGGCGTTCTGCGGCTCGATGTACCCCTGATGCACGGTCTTGGTCCGGTACTCGCGCTCCATCACCAGATCGGCGGACTCGAAGCCCCCATTCAGGTCGCCAAAGCTGTGCTCCTCTTTCCCGGCGATGTTCGTACCGGCGGGATGGTCGTCGTCGGTCCAGTGCTCGTGCAGCACCGGTGAGTCGGACGCCATCGCCTCCTCGACAGACGTGACCCCGGACAGCGGTTCGTACTCGACGTCGATGAGCGACAGCGCCTGCTCCGCGGCATGAGGGCTGGATGCGGCGACCGCCGCGATCGCGTGCCCTCGATACAGCACCTTGTCGACGGCGAGGATGTTTCGACTCGGCGTCTGGCCGAGAACGACCTCGCGCGCCACCGGTCCGGTCGGCGCCAGGTCCGCCGCGGTGGCGACGGCCTTTACGTCCGGATGGGCCTCGGCCCGGCTGGCATCGATAGACTTGATTCTCGCGTGCACGTGAGGGCTGCGTAGCACCTTGCCGTGCAGAAGTCCGGGGAGCGCGACGTCCGCACCAAACACGGCGCGCCCTGTCACCTTGTCCACGCCGTCGTGCCGTATCGGGCGCGTCCCTATGACCTTGTAGTCTCGCTTCTGTTCCGTCGTCGTTGCCATTTCGCCTACTTGTACTCCTCACGCGGCGGGGAGAAGATGTCCAACGCAAGGGCCCACCCCTCAAGGCCCTCGATGCCGTGCTCGACGCCACCGGGGATCACGTAGGAGTCGCCGGGGCGCATCCTTCGAGTCTCGCCGCCGATAGTCATGTCGAACTCGCCCTGCAGCACCATACCGGCCTGCTCATGGGGGTGGGTGTGGATCGGCACCACCGCGTGGGGAGCGCTCTCGATGACGCTCATCATTACCTTGTCGCCCCACATGGTGCGAATCACCACCCCCGGCGCGATCTCCTTGCGCTTGACTTCCGAGGAATCGAAGAAATACGTCAATTCGACCTCCTTCTTATTTATGTGCCCGCAGTCGCGGCCCGATTGTGCGCCACAGACAGACAAGCGGCGACGAAGTCGTTCACCGGTGTGGCGACGCCAAGCTCAGATCCGAGCCTCGAAACCGCGCCGTTGAGGACGCCTACCTCCAGTCGGTTTCCTTTCATGAGGTCCGTGTACATGGAGGAGACTCCGTCCCGTCCGGACGACTGGTAACGCGCCATGGTTTCGCCGACGATTCCATCACCCAACGTGACACCCTTTGCTCGTGCAACCGCTTCCACTTCCCGCAGAACGCGCTCGGTAAGCTCGAGGGTCTCAGGTGTATCGAGAACCTCGGCGAACGACGCCCTGGTGACGCATGTCATTCCGCTGAACCCACATATGTAAACCAGTTTAGCCCACACCTGACCGGCGATGTCGAGTGACAGCGTCACGTCGATGCCCGGAACGTCGAGCGCCTCCCGGACGGCGTCGGCGCGGGAAGTCCCCTGCCCGTCCTGCCTGCCGAATATGATGTCGATAGCCCCGCCGAGCTCGGCTACGACGCCGGGCCCGTTTCGCGTGGCATCGATGTACGTAACTCCCAGATGTACGGCATCTGGACCGAACGCGGCCGCCAACTCATCGCCGCCACCTATGCCGTTCTGGAGCGTCAGCACCGACGCGCCCTTTCCGATGGCGGGACGCATCGCCTCGACGGCGGCCGGGTTATCGTATCCTTTGACGCAGAAGAGCGCCAGTTCCGCAGTCCACGATCCGTCGAGCCTGTTCACGGCTCTGGGGTGGATAGTGAAAGAGCCTGAATTGGCACTTTCAACGCGAAGGCCGTGCCGCTCGATGGCCTTGAAGTTCTCCCCGCGAGCTAGGAAAGTCACCTCGTGCCCCGCCCGTTGCAGCATGGCGCCAAAGTAGCCTCCGACCGCGCCGGAGCCCACGATCAGGACCTTCACAGACTCACCCGTCGCCTGACCAGTGCCGCCCCGACCGGCGCCAGCAGCAAAAGCATGTTCGGGACTCCGCCCGCTCCGTCCTCGCCGGCCATACAGCCACCGCTGGAGGACGCCGGAGTGGCCTCCGATACAGCCGTCAGGACAGTTGGCTGTATCTCGGGGGCGACAGAGGCGGACTCGGCAGGAGTCGGGCTAGCCGCAACAGACGCCGCAGGCTGGGCCGTCGCCGTGGCTGTCCCGGTCGGGCTGGCTGCCGAGGCGGTTGTGGCTGTCGGCACAGGGGTGGCCGTGGCC
The DNA here is from genome assembly GCA_965248605.1 of Dehalococcoidia bacterium. Lineage (GTDB taxonomy): Bacteria > Chloroflexota > Dehalococcoidia > Lucifugimonadales > CAUZJF01 > CAUZJF01. The sequence continues at coordinate 1,530,511 of CBDFJV010000007.1, read as the reverse complement.
GCCGACGGCCGCGGCGTAACCGTCGGCACGGTTGAAGGCACGTCCGTTGGCGTCGGTGATACGGTCGGACTCTGTTGGACTGCCGATGTGGCCGTCGGCGACACGACTGGCGGCGTTGCAATAGCCGAAGTGACGGTCGGCGTCGGCACAGGCGTCGCGGTGGCAGGCGGTACTGCAGTCGCGGTCGCTAGCGGCGAAGGCGTGGCCGTGGCTGAAGCCTGGGTCGTGGCAGGCGTTGGAGAGGCGGTCGGAGTCGAAGACGGTGGCAGGGGAGTCGATGTCGGCGAAGGGGGTACCGGCGTGGAGGTCGGCGCCAGAGTCGCGGTCGGCACGGGCGTCGAAGTGTTGGTCGGAGTTGCAGCAGCCTCACCGCCTTGAGGCGGTGGCGCAGGAGCGGCCGTCGCAGTCTCGTCGACTACCTGCACCTGGACGTTTACGTTGATAGGCCCCACGGACCCTTGTTCGAGCTCGGAGAAAGCGGACACGGTCTCCCCGCGACGTACATGGTCACATACGGCGGCGATGGTCACAGTGGCGTTGTTCGGTGAGTACTGAAGGGCGTCGTCGATCGAGCCTTCTGTTCTGAGATTCGTCACGTCGAGAGCATAGAACCCGTTCTCGGCGGTCATCGTGTTTACCCTCAGCGACTTCGCGTCGGTCACCAAGGTCTCGCCGAAGAACACCTGGACGCCGATGCGCATGTAGACCAGGCACTCGGCAGCCGGGTCGCCATCCTCGTCAAAGACGGTGCCCACGAGAATGTCCGGCGGTGTGAACAGCGGTAGTTGGGGGAGAGCCACCTGGTAGTCCTGGCTGGCTTGACCGCCCGATACGACGCGGTAGTGGACCGTGTTGCCCGGACCTGGAACAACTCCGACGGCCCGGACGCGGTGGGTCCGTCGATTCAGGCGGCCTCCGAGCTCGCCTCTCTCGTCTTCCGCAGTCGAAAAGCTGCCCGACCTGTTCGCGAGGTCCGTAGCATTCAGGGCCCACTCGACGTGGCCGTCCTCCTCGTCCGGCGACACCCAGGTAACGGTTATCCCGTTGATTTCCGGCTGAACGTCGCTGGCCGGGTCGAAGCTGAGATCGAGAGAAGCAGAGGCCGGCCACATGAACACCAACAACACCACGGCGAAGAGAGCGAACAGCGTGATCGCGCGCCATCGCCGCTCCGCTAGTCGTCGTCCGAACCGCAAACGTTGCTACTCCCTAAGATCGGACCAGGGGCCTCCTGTCATTCTGAGAAGTCCCGACGCCACATCGGGACGACGAAGAGCCTGGGGCTGGGGTGACCTCCCTGGAGCCGAGACTTTGGCCCCACCGTCCCCAGATCCTTCACTCCGTTCAGGATGACATATTCGTTCATCGAAAAGCGTGCTATTCCTTGAACTCGATCAGCACGTTCTTGTACCGCCTCCCCGTGTCGTTGACGACCCGGTGGACACGGTGTTCGCCGGTGAAGTTCCAGTCGCCGATCTCGTAAGTACGCCGCTCTCGCGTCCCATCCTCGAACTCCGCCACCAGCGCCTCGCCCTCGACGACGACCGTCATATAGTCCCGCCCGTGGAGGTGCCACGGGCTAGCCTCTCCCGGCTCGACGATCAGGTTCCAGACCTTGACCTTCTCGTTTTCGAAGAGCACGACGGTGGCGATGTCCCCTAACTGCCGGTCCGAGTCGGCCATGGTCTTCTCCAAGCTAGGGCTGCGTATCCGAGCTCGGCTTCGCGAAACCCAGTCCCTTTTCCTTCAGGCTGACGTGGCTCTGGCCTCCGATAACGATATGGTCGAGAAGCTCGACATCCATCATCTCGGCGCCCGACGCGATCTGTCTCGTGATCAGCACGTCCTCGGCGCTCGGCGACGGGTCCCCTGACGGGTGGTTATGCACCACGATGATCGACGGACAATTCTCTCGTAACGCCGGACGCAATACCTCCGCGACCCTCACGATGGATGCGCTGACGTTTCCCACGTAAATCTCGTGTCTCCCGAGAACCTCATTCTTCGTGGACAATAGCAGCACACGGAGATGTTCTTGGTCGAAGAACCCCATTTCAGCGGACAGCAGGTTGGCGACGTCTCGGGGTGAGTGGATCACAGTCCGCTCTTCAGGGCTGAGCGACACGAGCCTGCGTCCGAGCTCGAAGGCGGCGAGCAGCTGGCACGCCTTGGCGTCGCTGATGCCGTTCATCGAGCAGAGCTCGCCGTAGGAAACACGTCCCATACCCGCGAGGCCGCCGAAGCGCGAGAGCACGTTGCTCGACATGGTAAGGACGCTCTCGCCGCCCGTGCCAGTCCTGAGCAGAATGGCGACGAGCTCGGAGTTGCTGAGCGCCGACGGCCCGGCCTGCTTGAGCCTTTCGCGAGGCCGCTCAGCGCGTGGCAGGTCGCGAATCATCGTCGTGTAACGCGCTTTGCTCTCGTCGGCCACGTGCGGTCTCCTGTCCGGGCTCCGAAGGCGCCGTGTAGTTTACTGTCTAGGGCGCTACGCGTCCACGCGACCTATTCCGAGCTCGAGGGCGGGTCTCAGACCTGCCCTCTATTCGCACATTGGTTGACACACACGGCCCTTTCCCCGACCATTTCGCCAGCACGGCGAGCGAACCAGGAGGACACATGGCGGTCTCAAAGAAGATCAAGGCGTTCATGGAGCAGGGTTCCTGGATCCGAAAGATGTTCGAGGAAGGGATCGCCCTGAAGCAGCAGTACGGCGATGAGAACGTCTTCGACCTTTCGTTGGGCAACCCGATCATGGAGCCGCCCCCGGATTTCTTCGCGGAGCTGCGCAGAATCGCTGACGACCCCACGCCGGGCATGCATCGGTACATGCCCAACGGCGGCTACGCCGAAACGCGTTCCGCCGTCGCCGCGCAGCTGAGCGAGGAGACAGGGCTCCCTTTCGCCGCCGACCATGTCCTGATGACCGTCGGCGCCGGCGGAGCACTGAACGTCACGATGAGGACACTCCTCGACCCAGGCAACGAGGTCGTCATCTTCGCGCCGTATTTCGTCGAGTACCTCTTCTACGCGGACAACCACGGTGCGACATGCACAGTCGTGCCACCGGACGCGGCGTATCTTCCCGACTTCGACGCTCTGGAAGAGAGCTTCACACCGAGGACCCGCATGGTCATAGTGAACTCGCCCAACAACCCTACGGGCGTCCTATACAGCCCGGAGGTGCTGGCGCGCATCGGCGATGTCATCCGCCGCAAAGAGACCGAGTTCGGGACCGAGGTATTCCTGGTCAGCGACGAGCCCTACCGGAAAATACTCTTCGACGGCCTGGCCTATCCGCAGGTGTTCCCGCACCATGTAAGAAGCATAGTCGCGACGTCCCACTCGAAGGACCTGGCGGTGCCCGGAGAGCGAATCGGATTCATAGCGGCGAACCCTGAGTACGCAGACGTAGGCGAGCTGGTCGACGGGATGACCTTCAGCAACCGGATTCTCGGCTTCGTCAACGCCCCGGCCTTGATGCAGCACATCGTGGCACGCCTTCAGGCGGTGACCATCGATGTCGGAGAGTACCAGGCCAAGAGGGACATACTGTATGACGCGCTGACCGAGATCGGATACGAGGTTGTCCGGCCCGACGGCGCCTTCTACATGTTCCCCAAAACACCTGTCGAAGACGATGTAGAGTACGTCGCCGAGCTACGCGAACATCGCGTGCTGGTCGTGCCAGGTCGTGGCTTCGGGGTGCCCGGACACTTCCGCATCTCGTACTGTGTCAGCGACGCCACATTGGAAGGGTCTCTCATCGGCTTCCGTACGGCCTTCGAACGGTACACGTAGGGGCGGTCCTATGTGACCGCCCGCAGGGCGCCTCAGCCTATCCTACGGAATCGGAGACCGACGCGACATCCTTCAACCCGGACCCCGTCACCGGCACCAGTACAGAATCCCCCTCCCCTATTACACCTTCCCTGACCAGCTGCTCGACCCCGGCAAACGCCGCCGCGGAGGTCGGCTCTGCGAAGACGCCCTCTTTCTCCGCCAGCAGCCTGTGCCAGCGGGCCACGTCGCTCTCGCCGACGGCCACGGCCGATCCGCCCGATGCCCTAAGCACCGCGACCATCTGGCGGAGGCGCGGCGGTTTGGCTACGGCGATGCCTCCGGCGCTCGTGCTGAGGGACTCCAGCCAACTCCACCCCCGTCCGTTGAACGCCGCAACCACCGGGCGCACGGCGTTGGCCTGGACCGCGTGTATGCGAGGGACCGACGTCACCCGGCCGGCTCGGCGCAGCTCTTCGAAGCCCTTCCAAGCCCCGATCAGCAACGAGCCGTTTCCGACAGGGAGGACGATATGGTCCGGCGGCTCGTCCTCGAGTTGCTGGAGCACCTCGTAAGCGAAATGCTTCGTTCCCTCCGCAAAATAGGGGCTCAGCGCGTGGGAGGCGTAGACAATGTCGCGCTCGATGCTGAAGTTGACCGCGGCCTTAGCGGCCGCCTCCCTCGGACCTTCGATAGCATGCACCTCGGCGCCGTATACGGCGATCTGGCGTAGCTTGCCCTCAGGCGCGCTAGCTGGGGTGAAGATGTGGGCTTTGATTCCTGCACTGGTCGAGTACGCCGCGACGGACGCGCCGGCGTTGCCGGACGAGTCCTCCACCAGCTCAGTGACGCCGTACTCCCGTGCCGCCGAGACCATTACCGCCGAGCCGCGGTCCTTGAACGAACCAGTCGGGCTCATAAATTCGAGCTTGGCGTGCAGGCGCCGCAGTCCAAGGACCTCGGCGATGCGGCGCAACTCGATCACCGGCGTGTTCCCCTCACCGAGAGTCACCGCCGAGCCGGGGTCATGGAGCGGACTTGGCACGGCGTCACTGCCCGCCGTTGTCGCTGCCCTGCTGTCTCCCAGGTACTCGACGTCCAGCGGCCCACCGCATTCGGGGCATGTCACCGTCGCCATATTGGCGACGTGTTGGGCGCCGCAGTCAGTGCAGCGCAGTGCTGTATGCGACATTGCCTTCCTGTAGAACCGGGTGTGCTAGGATATCGAATCCACCCTCACCGCCTTAATTAAGGCGAGACGGATAACATACGGACCATGCATCAAGGCCAAGAACCAGAAGACACCGCTGATTCCGGCCCCTCTGACTTCATCAGAGCCATTATCGCCGAGGACGTGCAGGCGAACAAACACGAGGGACGCGTCGCCACTCGCTTTCCGCCCGAGCCCAACGGCTACCTCCACCTCGGCAACGCCAAGGCGATCACCATTAACTTCGGCGTCGCCGAGGAGTTCGGCGGCACCTGCAACCTCCGCTTCGACGACACCAACCCGATCAAGGAGAATATCGAGTACGTCGAGTCGATCAAGGAGGACATCCGCTGGCTTGGTTACGACTGGGAGGACCGCCTATACTTCGCATCAGACTACTTCGACGAGCTGTACGGATTCGCGGTCAAGCTCATCGAGTCGGGCAAGGCCTATGTCTGCGACCTGAATGCCGAGGAGATCAGAGAGTACCGTGGAACGCTGACTGAGCCCGGCAGGGAGAGTCCGTACCGCGATCGGTCCGTCGAGGAAAACCTCGACCTTTTCGAACGGATGCGTGCCGGCGAGTTCGATGAGGGGTCGCGCGTACTTCGTGCCAAGATCGACATGGCGTCGGGCAACCTGAACATGCGCGACCCGGTCATCTACAGGATCGTCAAGACACCCCACCACCGAACCGGCGACAAGTGGTCCATTTACCCGATGTACGACTTCGCGCAGGGCCAGTCCGACTCCATCGAAGGCGTCACCCACTCCCTCTGCTCCATCGAGTACGAAGACCACCGGCCGCTGTACGACTGGCTCCTCGAGAATCTGGGGATATTCCACCCTCAGCAGATCGAGTTCGCCCGTCTCAACCTCAGTCACACGGTAACCAGCAAGCGGTACCTGATTCCGCTCGTGGAGGAAGGCCACGTCAGGGGTTGGGACGACCCACGGATGCCCACGCTCTCGGGGATGCGCCGGCGCGGCTACCCGCCCGAGGCGGTCCGAGACCTGTGCGAGAGCGTCGGAGTCGCGAAGAGGCCCTACACAGTCGACATTGCCAGACTGGAACACTCGGTCCGCGAAGACCTAAACAAGCGGGCTCCCCGCGCGATGGGCGTTCTGGACCCGCTCCGAGTAGTCATCGAAAATTACCCGGAAGGCCAGGGCGAAGAGCTGGAGGCCGTCAACAACCCCGAGGACCCGAGCGCCGGCACACGCAACGTCCCCTTCTCACGCGAGCTATACATTGAGCGCGACGATTTTCGCGAGGATCCGCCCCGCAAGTTCTTCCGTCTGGCGCCGGGCAGAGAGGTCCGCCTGCGCTACGGCTACTTCATAACGTGCACAGACGTGGTCAAGGACGCGACGGGCAATGTCACGGAGCTACGGTGCACCTACGACCCTGAGACTCGCGGCGGCCAGGCTCCTGACGGGCGCAAGGTCCGGGGGACGATCCACTGGGTCTCCGCCCCGCACTCCGTGCCCGTGGAGTTGCGCCTCTACGACCACCTCTTCACCGCTGAGAAACCGGGCGCAGACGGCGCGGACTTCAGAGATAGCCTGAACCCGGAATCCCTGACGACGCTAACGTCTTGCCGGGTCGAGCCGAACCTAGCCGAGGCCAAACCCGGCACCACCTACCAGTTCGAGCGGCAGGGGTATTTCTGCGTCGACCCAGACTCGACCCCCGGCGCGCTGGTCTTCAACCGCACGGTGTCGCTCCGCGACTCGTGGGCCAAGATTGAGCGGAAGCCGAACGGGGCGAGGTGACTCGCCGCCCCAACGACTGATTTAGTGCATTTGCTCCGGTGATGCGGTCCTCTGATGTGATTGAGATCATTCGATGGTTCGAAAGCAACGGCATCGACATCTGGTTGGCCGGGGGCTGGGGGGTCGACGCCCTACTAGGGAAACAGACACGTCAGCACGCGGACTTAGATGTCGTTAACCGGCTGAGCAAGTGCCGCTTACGGTCGATTTGCTCGGTTCCGAAGGGTTCATCACGAAAGAAGGGCCCCTCCGACCTGCTTCGTTATGGCCGACGCGACGGGCCGCGAAGTGGACCTCCATCCCACCACATTCGATGAGGCGGGCAACGGTATCTACCGGATGGAGAACGGCCGGGACTACCTGTTCCCAGCCGATGTTTTCTGCGGCTCTGGGCTGATCGACAACGTACCGGTCCACTGCCTCTCAGCCGAGCAGCAGGTCCGCGACCATACCGGATATAAACTCCATGAAAGCGACTTCCGAGACATGGCCCTACTCCACGAACGCTTCGGCGTGGAGATACCTGCGGAGTACGAAAGATAACCTGTGCACCTTACAAGGATGCGCCGGCGAGCATGAGACCGCCAACCAAGATGAACAACCCGGCGGCACCTCGCGACACCCAGCTCCATGACGAAAAGGAGACCGAACGTAGCCGTCGCTACCGCAGCGTTCACGTGCCGAGACTAGGCGTCTGGATCAGATCCCTTTCCGCCATCCGAACCCAAGGCTACTTCCACTCGATCCTCACTACGCTGTAGAGCTTGAGATGTGGCACCGTGAAGCTCACGGTCCTGGAGTCTTCGACTACGTCGAGCTTGCCTGACCCGTCCGGGTCAGGCGACAAGACGGTGACCTTGTCCACGGACTTGCCTTCGGGTCTCCGCAGCTCGACAAACATCCCCATCGCGGACGTGACCGGATCGTAGTTGAGCAGGTGGATCAGCGTCATGTTCTTCTCAGGCTTCTCGGCGATGTTGAGCACCGTCGTGTTGGGCGCCTCGATGCTGATCTGCCGGTCGCCCTGTAGCGCATAGTCGATCGCCTGCTCGATCATTTCGAGAGGCCCGGGCATCGCATCCCGCCAGAATGCCTCTTCCGGATGGCCCGGCAAGTAGACCGACAGTCCCTTGCCAGACTGGTTCTTGATTGGACCGCTTGCCGGTGCGCCATTGTGGTACCCGAATACGTCGGCGAGCGCAAAGTCGTCCCGAATGCGGTTCTTCTCGTCGTACAGGGACGTCTCGCCCGAGACCACAACCGCCCCGCCAGCCTCGACGAACTTCCTGATTGCGGCGACGTGGGCATCGCTCAAGCAAGCCGAATTCGGCAGGATCAGGACCCGATAGCCGTGGTCGGTCAGGATCTGGTCCTCGACCAAAACGTTAAACGGAATGTGGAGCTCGGCCAGGGCCTGTGCGAAGCCCTGGATGCTCTTCGGCAATTCGGCCCCATGCGCGACCTGGTCGGGGTAGTAAAACTTGACCGTCGGGCTCGACATGAAAATGGCGACGTCCGCCGGTTCGACTAGGTCGGTGTATAGCTCCTCGTTGTCCTTCAAGAAGCCGTAGTAGCGCGCCACGCCCTCTCGCTTGACGTCCTCCTTTTCGAGAACGTTGGCGATGATGTAATTGTAGAGACCGCCGAACGCGATCGATTCAGCGATACCGAGCATCGACTCCTCGGGGGAGTACGTGTTGGTCGGGGAGTGGGCACGGGAAAAGATCGGCTTGTTGCTAAGGGCCGTCGCGTACTTCCAGTCGACGGCCGCGTTGATGGGCCGGGGCTGTCCGCCCGTGTACTCTATCCGCGGCTGCGTGTTCCCCTCGAACAGCAGGGCGTCCACCACATCGGCAAGCTCGTTCGTAGCCGACCCCTTGGCGCCTCCGCCACCCATCCAGGGCGGGCAGACGTTCGGATACACGATGATGTCCGGCTTGAGCTGCTTAGCGTACTCGACAATCATCTTCGTGACGTCGACGAGGGCCTCATCCCTGAAGTCTATGAAAGCCTGCCATACCGGGTCGTCCCAGTCTGGAGTCACCGGCAGGTCGCAGGCCCAGCCCAGCTTCTTTTGCGTGTAAGTCTTGAACTGCTCCGCGCAGGTGTCGCAGTAGCAGGCCCATGCCTCGGCGAACCCCTCCTCGACCGACCCCTTCTGCTGCCTCGGGACGAAGTGGTTGTCGTAGAAGAGCCCGTCAACGCCGACGTCGACGGCTCCCTTGATCATCTCCTTCAGGAAGCCTCGCCAGCCGGCGTTGTTCAGGCAACCCATATACCTCGCGGGGTCACGCCCGTATAGAGCGGGGCTGCCGTCCTGATAGACCATGATCCAGTCTTTCGACTCGGGCCGCTCGTGGAACATGGGCTTCCACTGAATGCTCGTCGTCTTCATGTAGGTGCTGACCTTGAGGTCTTCCTTGTGAGCGCGCTCGATGAAAGACTTGATCATCTTCCATTTCCACTGCTCCCGTTTGCCCGTTGTACCGGTGAAGCCCACCATCGTGAGATTCACGTTGACCTCTTTGGCGAGATTGATCAGCCGGTCCCCGTCGAGGTTGTCGTAGTTGCTCGACATGTATCGGACAGTACCTCGTCGTGCCCACGTCTCGGTATTTGCCATCGTCGTACCCTCCCTTTGCGGATCGCCGTCTAGCTAGCAGGACCTCGACGGAGGCTTACTTTCCCCGCGTCATGTCCTCGCGGGGCCGATTATATTGGCCGCGCAGCGCCGTAACAATCCCCCAAGCCCCCCAGTTGCACAAACCGGGGTCGTCTGGCACGATGTGCCCATGAACGTGGGCGACTTCGAACTCGACGATTCGGCCCCGGAGATGCGGGAAACCCTCGCCTTCGCAATGCTCAGGCCGTGGATCGACGTCGGTAAAGTGGGGACCCTGGTACTCAACAAGATCGAAGAGCATCTGGGGGCCTCCGAGCTGGGCAGACTGGCGCGCCCGGGCAAGTTCATCAACTTCACTGAAGTACGCCCGACGATGCGCTTGATCGAGGGACGGCGGGTGCTGAACATACCCAACTCCGTGGTCAAATATGCCCGTGACTCTGTCGCGGAGCGAGACTACATCTTCCTTCACCTGCGCGAGCCCCAAGCCATGGCTGAAGACTTCACCGACTCGGTCATCGCCCTGCTCAAGCATTTCAACGTGACCGAATACTGTCGAATCGGCAGCATGTACGACTTCGTGCCACACTCGCGACCTCTGAAGATCACCGGGACACTCGGCCCTGATCATGAGGAGAAGGCCACCGGAATCGTGGCTGTCCGGAAGAGCAACTACCAGGGGCCCACCAGTATCGTCAACTTAGTAAGCGACGCACTGCCTGAAATGAAGGTAGCGTCCACCAGCCTGATGGTCCATCTACCTCACTACGCGACGTTGGAAGAAGACTACGCGGGAGCGGCCAGGATCACAGAAGCGATATGCGCGATATACGGCTTCCCTGAATCGCTGTCCGAGTCGGAGCGCGGGAAACAGCAGTACTTCCAGATTAACGCCGCTGTCGATAGCAACCCGGAAGCCAAGAAGCACGTCAGCAAGCTCGAAGGAGACTACGACCGCGAGCTGGAGACGGAACCGGAGGAGCCTGTCACGATGTCCCCGAAGCTCGAGAGCTTCCTCCAAGAGATGGGCGAACGCCTCGAAAAAGGCAGCGACTCCGAATAGGCCGACGCCTCCCCGACTTTTAGCATAGACGCCTTCGAGGTCTGGTTCAGCTACACTTCGCCTTGGCATGTTCGTGCCGGACGTCTATCTCGCCGACCGAACTGGCAGGTTTGGAGGAGACCCTCATGAAACAGCTGACCATCCAACAATTCGAGAAGGCCGCAGAATTCGTTAAGTCCCAGGCGCGCCCATTGGACCAGGCGCTATTCTCGTATCACCTCAAGGGCGGCCCGGCCGGCGCTGTCATGGCTGAACTGGAGCGGTTCCAAAACGGCGATGGCGGGTTCGGTAACGCTCTTGAGCCAGATATAAGGCTAGCGGCTTCTTCCCCTATCGTTACCACAGTGGCCTTCCAACATCTTAAGGAAATAGGAGCCTCCGACTTAGAAGACATCGTAAAACGGGGCGTCAGCTACTTCGTGTCGACCTATGATGCCGGAAGAAATGGCTGGACCACGGTCTCAAAAGAAGTTAACGACGCACCCCATGCGCCCTGGTGGCAATACAACGAAGATGGCGCCGCCTTCGACCAGACCGGCTGGGCCAATCCCAGCGCCGAGATAGTCGGCTACCTCCACGAGTATTCAGGCCTCGTCCCGGCCGGTCTGCTATCGGAAGTAACCGAACGCGCCAAGGCCGATGTCGAGGCCTTGCCTGACGCAATAGATACCTTCGCCATGTTCTGCTATCTGAGGTTACTGGATACGGTACCCGAAACGATTAAAAGCCCTTTGCTCGATAAGCTGAAAAGGTCGGCGCGACTTGGACTGGATTCAGACAAAGACTGGCCCGGCACGGGGGCGGAGATACTATCGTACGCTCCGTCGCCCGACTCCTATCTGGCCGAAACACTGGCTGACGAAATAGAGTCCCAACTGGACGAGGAGATCACAAAGCAAGCCGATAATGGCTCTTGGCTCCCAGACTGGACGTGGGGCGGCCAGTACGAGGAGGCGTGGCAGGTGGCGGAGCGCGAGTGGAGGGGCTACCTGACCGTTCAGACCTTGAAGGTGCTCTGGGCCTACGGCCGCATCGAAGGCACCTGAACGCTTGGAGTTGCCACCCTTAAGTCGCAGGGGGTACCTTCGGCACGGCGCAAAGGATCGCTAGCCCACCAACGATGCCCGCGAGGAAGAACGCCACCGAGACCCGCCTCCAATGGCGCCATTCACGACGCATGGTCGTTTGGAACCCGAAAGCGATCGACGCGATTACCCCAAGCCAAAGCCCTGTGATCGCGTTGAACCCGATGTCTACCCATGCGCGCAAAAAGAAGAACGCGACAAGCACGCCGCCGATAGCGCTCAATACATCTTTCATGTAGAGGTCTCTCTGTCTATCGAGAGGTCCGAGTCGCTGCAGTGTTTACGGGCCCGAAGACCATCGGCCCGCCGCGCTGAGCCAGAGGGAGCGGGTCGCCGGTCGGATCTGCTAGAGGTTGAACTGCGGCTCGATGTAGTCGTTTAGCTTGTCGTAGATCTGCAGGCGCGAGCGTTGTGTGTCGGCGATCAACACTCTCGACTTCCCCGCGTCAAACTCGACGGCCACGGGCAGGGCCAACCGCCACTCCGGCTCGAGCGTGTAGACCCTGCGGCGGGCTTTGATCACGTCGGCGTTGGAGTCGACCTGCTGTTGCTGCCACTTCGCGAGCTGTTGGGCGTCGCCTATCAGGCCAATAGCGAACTCGCCATCGGGACCGAAGACCTGCACACGATTGTTCGCCCAATCGCAGACATATACGTCGCCGTCAGGGGCCACGGCAACGTCGCTGGGGCGGTTCAGCTCCCCGTCTCCTACGCCGTAGCTCCCAAACTCCGCGATGTAGTCGCCATCCGAGGTGAATTTCTGCACCCTGTGGTTTTTGTGGTCGGCGACGTAGACGTTTCCTTCGACGTCGAGTGCGATGCCCCACGGCGAATTGAACTCGCCTGGTCCCGCTCCCAGGCTTCCCCAACTGGAGATGTACTTGCCGTCGGTGGAAAGCCTCTGTACCCGGTGGTTGAGGCTGTCGACGACGTAGACGTTGTCGTCGCCGTCTATCGCGATGCCTGACGGTCGGTTGAACTCGCCGTCGCCGCTTCCGGCCGAACCCCAGAAGACCTGGAACTCGCCGTCCTTGTCGAACACCGCTACTCGGTTCATCCATTCGTCGGTGACGTAGACGTTCTGGTCGCTGTCCAGGGCGACCCCCGCCGGCCAGATCAGCCGCCCTTCGCCGTCACCGTAACCACCGAAAGAGCCGACGTCTTCCTCGTCGCCTGCCTCCGTCCCTATGGTGTACATCTCGACTTTGGCATGGACTCCGGTCTTATTCCAAGGGACGCCCGAGATCTGCTCCTGCTGGCGGTTCACGACATAGACGAGGTCGTCCGGGCCGACGGCGATCCCGATCGGATTCCCCATGTCGCGCCTTCCGACGGCATGGCTATAGTCGTATACGCGGCTGCCCGCGACTTGCGTTAGCATTCTCTCCTCGCCTGCTCTCCTGTACGCTGTCGGGCGGGTCTAAGACCCGCCCCTACCGGAATCTGTCTGGCTTCGTAGGGGCAGGTCTCAGACCTGCCCGCCCTCACGCTGCCCTCTCGATCACGGCCGGCTTCTCGAACGTGCCGCCGACTATCGAGGTTGCGTCCATGCCCATCCAGTCTTCCAGGATCGTCGAGTAGAGGCTCCGGAAGTCCAGGTTTGGAACAAGATCGCCCTGCTCCAGGTCCTCCAGCCTGGTCGAAGGGTACTGGCTGAACTGCCCGCCCTTCACTGCGTCGCCGATGACGAAAGAAACGCCGGCCGCGCCGTGGTCGGTACCGGAGCCGTTGTCGTGTGTCCGGCGGCCGAACTCGGAGAAGAGCAGCATGACGACGTTGTCCGCGGCATCGTGCTCGCGAAGATCATCGAAGAAGTCCTGAATCGCCGCCGACGCCTCGCTCCATAGGCCCGCGTGCAGACCTGCCTGGTTCGAATGGCTGTCGAAGCTGCCGAGATCGCAGTAGAAAACGCGGGTTCCAAGGCCAGCCAGGTGGACCTGGGCGACGCCCTTTAGCTTTCGCGCGATGGAAGTGTCCGCGTACTCTACGCTCGAGGTGTACCGCTCCGGCGCTACCTTCAGGATGTCTGCGCCCTGAAGAGCGTCCAGCCCGGTCTGGCCAAGGAAGTCCATCACGGGCCCGCTCCCGATGGCCGGCGCATACAGTCGCTTGTACCTCTCCAGGATCCGGTCCCGCTGCTGCCGTTCAGAGATACCCGTCAGGAGACCGTAGTTCTCCAGGTCCTCGACGCACGCAACGGGCACACCCGGCGAAGCCAGGGCCCTGAACAGGCTCGGCCCCATGCTGACGGCCGTGACCACGTTCTCCTTGTTCGGGTCGATCTCCTTCACGACACGTCCCAGCCAACCCTCGGTGCCCAGGGTGTCCGGCTCACACGTGTGCCAAATATCCATCGACCTGAAATGCGACCGGGGCGAGTTCGCGTAGCCGATGCCATGCACGATGGCCACGTCGCCGGCGTCATACATGCTTTTGATCGGCACCATCTCCGGGTGCAGCCCGACCCGTTCGTCCAGCGGCAGCACCTTGTCATCCGGGATTCCGACGGTCGGCCGGTAGTCGCGGTATCGCGAGTCGTTGTATGGAATGACTGTGTTCAGGTAGTCGTTGCCGCCCGTAAGCTGCAATACGACCAGCACCGGTTCTTTCGTCGTCGACGTCATCCTTCCACTCCTATGCACATATCTCCGTTCATGGTGAGCCCTGCCTCCCGTTCATGGTGAGCTTGTCGAACCATCCCTTTTCGTCGGGGCAGAGCCCTCGTCTCCGCATTCGCCGTCACGCGAATTGATAGTCCCGCAACGCTACGATCAGCTGCAGCATCTCCCCTACCCGACGTGTCGGATCGGAGCCGTTCCCGCTCGTGTCCCAGCGCAGGGGCCCGTCCTCGCTCGTGTGACTGACGAGCTCGTTCCTGGTGCCCTCGTCGACGTCGAGAGGGCCCATCAGCTCGAGACAGCTGTCGACGAACTCCTCAGGCGACAAGTCCCCGCCGGCCCTCAGGTCGGCGATGATCGCCTGGACGCCGGGTCGGTCCGTGTCCCCGACCATGTCCGCGAAGAAGTTGGTGCGCCGCATCAGCGAGCCGCTGTTGATCCACTCGGCCCCGGTGTGCCAGCCTTCCACACTGGGCGGGTTCAGAAGGTCTTGCCCCATGTAACCCGTCTGCATCGAGAGGTTGCCAAGTCCAGGGCCAGGGAATTCAGAGCCTCCGACAAGCCGTAGCGTTCCAACGACCACCTCTGCCGGGCTCTTGAGCCGCGAGAACCGCGCCTCTTTGAAGAAGTCGGAGTTGAATAGAAGCCCAAGCACCGACCTCATGTCGTAGTCCGAGTCGCGTAGCGCCGTGGCGAGGAAGTCGACGGCCTCGGGGTCCTGCGGAGGAGCAACCGACCACGCCGGGACCTGTGCCTCATCAGCCACGAAGAAGTTGTAGAGGTGCCTGGCTATGAACCGCGCTGTGGCCGGCTGGGCACAGATGATGTCGATGATGTCCTCACCGTTGAGCCTGCCGGCGTATCCAAGGAACGACTTCTCCTCGTCGTCGTGGTCGTCGGGCTTGTATTCGAAGTACCAGTCGAAGCGGTTCACCGGGAACCGCGGCAGCTTGGGTGTCATCGTCCAGCCAGTAAAGGCGCGCGAGCACTCCCTCACGTCCTCTTCGGTGTAGTTGCCGACCCCCATAGAGAAGAGCTCCAGGAGCTCGCGTCCCCAGTTCTCGTTGACGGCAGTCGCGTGGTTTTCATTGTTGTCGAGCCAGTAGATCATTGCGGGATTCCTGGAGACGTCGAGTAGGACCTCCCTGAAGCTCCCCAGCCCCTTCGTGCGAAACCCATCGACCATGTCGACGATCTCGTCCCAATGGTCGACCTTGGACACCCCGGTGGCGAAGACCCCGTGCCAGAAGAGGGCCATCTTTTCCTCCAGCGGCGCCCTCGTGTTGAGCATCCGGTAGAGCCAGCTGGCATGGCCCATTCCATAGATCGTGCCCGGCTTCCACGTCCACGGGTGGTACCGGTACAGGTCATGGATGTCGACCGGCTGCTGGTCCTCCGGATGCAGCAGCTCCTCGACCGTTGCCTCGTAGCCTGCAGACGTGCGGCGTTCCAGCTCATCTTTGCTCGCTCCGAACCCCGCACGTCTCATGAGGTGAGCAATCAATGCCCGATCAGAGTCGCCCATTCAGAATCTCCCTGACTACCTCGCAGTTTCGTGTATGCCAGATGCCAATTGTAGCTCATGTTGTATATCCAACGCGACCCGTTCAACCACCTGGGCGCAGGACGTATGAGCGCCGGAGTTGACGCGTTTCTGACCTGTCTTTACACTGATATTCGCGGTCGCTGGGCAGAGAATCAACCGACGCCACCTTCACGGCAATCATGGTAGACAAGACCGACATATCCCTAATGGCCCATCTGATGCGCCGCGCGGGCTTTGGCTCGTCGCGGACCGAGATCGAGGCACTCGTCGAGCGCGGCTACGAAGCGACCGTCGAGCAGCTCCTTCACCCCGAAGAGCAGCCCGACGTCGACGACTACACCCTGTTCCGCTACCACCCGGCCGCCGAGAGGCCCCAGTTCCCGGAGATGGGCCAGTTCAACTGGCTCTACCGAATGGTAAACACTCAGCAGCCCCTCCAGGAGAAGATGGCCCTCTTCTGGCACCACGTGTTCGCTACCGGCAACTCGAAGGTCGAGGGGCCCTACCAGATGCAGGACCAGGTCGAGCTGTTCCGCGATCGCGGCCTCGGCAACTTCCGCGGCCTGCTGGTCGAGGTGGCCAGGAACCCCGCCATGCTCTACTGGCTCGACAATAACGAGAACCACAAGCGCGCCCCAAACGAGAACTGGGGTCGGGAGCTGCTCGAGCTCTTTTCGATGGGCGTCGGTAACTACACCGAGGAAGACGTCTACGAAGCCTCGCGGGCCTTCACCGGATGGACGATGGGCAACAAGATCCATTGGCTGCTGTGGGGTCCCCACCTATGGGATTTCGAATACCACGGCGACGACCACGACGTGACCGAAAAACGCTTTCTAGGCGAGGCCGGAAGGTTCAACGGCGAGGACGTCGTCGACATCATCGTGAAGCAGCCGGCCTGCCACATCTTTATCGCACGGCACCTCTACAACTTCTTTGTCGCTGACGAGCCCCAGGTGCCGGCCTGGGCCATCGAACCGCCCCACGACCCCACCGCCATCGAGACGTTGAGCAGAGTTCTGGTCGACTCCGGCCTTGAGATCAAGCCCATGCTGCGCACCCTTTTCAACTCCGATTTCTTCAAAGAGGCTATGTACAAGAAGGTCAGGAACCCGGCCGAGGTCGCAGCGGGCACCATCAAGATGACCGGCGACCTTAACGGGCCAGACCCGAGATGGATCAGGACAACGCTAGAGCCCACGGGCATGGGCCAGTCCATCCTCGACCCGCCCAGCGTCGAAGGCTGGCACACCGGCAAGGAGTGGATCAACAGCGGCGCGCTGATGACCCGCGTAAATTTCGTGGCCGACCGCGTCTCCAACACCGATTTGCCAGGCGTCCGGGACATCGTCATGAGGATCGCCGACAGCCCCAACGGCAGGGCGATGACCCCCGAGGCGTTGGTCGAGCGCTGCCTCGACCTGATAGGGCCGGTCGAAGTAAACGATTCGACGCGTAGCGAGCTGATCGGCCACGCGGCGACCGAAGGCCCCGTCGACTGGAAAGGCGACTATGAGAACTCGGCGCGGCGGGTTGGCGAAGTTCTGGCGCTGATCGCCGGCACCAGGGAATACCAGTTCGGCTAGGTCCCCAAGGCGACTCGCACAGGACCACTCAGGAGGTTTGCAAATGACAACCGAGGACAAAGACCCGGTACTGGTCGTCCTGCAGCTCAGCGGCGGGAACGACTACATGAACACGGTCGTCCCGTACGCCAACCCTCACTACCACGACAACCGCCAAGCGCTCCGTATCGAAGAAGGCGACGTCATCAAGATCGATGACGAGCTCGGCCTGAACCCGAGCATGGCCCCCCTCAAAGGGATATACGATGACGGTGACCTTGCGATAATTCATGGTGTCGGCTGGGAAGGATCCGGGCGGTCCCACTTCCGATGCATGGACATCTGGCACACAGCCGAGCCGGACAAGGTCGGCACCGAAGGGTGGCTCGGCCAGGCCATCCGAGCGCTCGACCCCAAAGGCGAGAACCCCGTCACCGCCGCCAGCGTAGGCCACGGACTGCCCCGAGCTCTTGTCGCCCCCGGCGCTTCCGTGGCTTCGGTCGCCGACCTGGAGACATACGGCCTCCTCACAGCCATAGAGGAGGAAGACCGGCGCAACAGGATGCTGGAGCGGTTCGCGGCCATGTATGCCCCAGCCGTCGGCACCGGCCCGGTCATGGACTACTTCGGCCAGACAGGCAGAGACGCCCTCAGAGGCGCCGAGATGCTGAAGGCGGCTCCGGAGGTCTACTCGTCGAGCGTCGAGTACGCAGCCAACCCTCTGGGCGATAAGCTCAGGGACGTTGCGCGGATACATCTCGCCGGCCTAGGGACCCGTATCTTCTACACCGAGCACGGCGGGTTCGACACGCACGCCGCGCAGGGCTCCAATCATCGGAAGCTATGGACTGAGGTGTCCGAAGCCGTGGCCGACTTCTGGGACGACCTCAGAGAGCATGAAGCCCACGACAACGTGGTGATGTTCATATTCTCCGAGTTCGGGCGCCGCGTTCGCGAGAACGGCACGGGGACCGACCACGGTGCTGGGGGTGTTGCCTTCGCCATCGGGCCCCGCGTCATGGGCGGAATGCACGGTGCCTACCCCGATCTGCGCCCCGAGGCCCTCAGAGACGGCGACCTGGCGTCCAACCAGGACTTCCGAGGCCTCTACACGACGATCCTGGAAGACTGGCTCCACGTAGATCCGATCCCGATTGTAAACGGCACGTTCGAAAAGCCCGCATTCATCGCGGCGTAACGTCTTATCCCCTCTCCCGCCGCTGGGAGAGGGTTAGGGTGAGGGCATGATCACCACCACCGCAGCCGGACGAGCCTGGCACTTCAGCCACGGCCTCGGCCGGCCCACCAACGAGCACAACGGCAAGACCGGAGGTTACCGCTACCCGGTCTCCCTGGCCATCGCCCCCGATGACATCCTCTTCGTATTGAGCAGGGGGACGGGGTGGATCATGGGTTCAGGTGCGCTCGTTGACCATGGACGAATCGGCAAGACGACCCTAAACGAGGAGCATATCGGCGACTTCGCCCGACAGGACTTCACCTGGCCCGCGTGCATCGCCCGGGCCCAAGACGGCAAGCTCTACGTATCCGACGAATACGAGAACACAATCTCGTGGTACGACCCGGACGCCGTTCAGCCCTATCCCGAGTACAATCCGGACGGTGAGCGACTCGGCCAGTGGGGCGAGAAGGGCTCTCGCGAGGGCCAACTCGACGGGCCAACCGGTCTAGCCTTCGATGCCAACGACGATCTCTACGTGGCCGACAGCCGCAACGACCGCATCCAGAAGTTCACCAAGGACGGCGCGTTCCTGCTGGCTTGGGGATCATCCGGCTCCGACGACGGCCAGCTCAGCCGACCCTGGGGGCTCACGATTGACCGCGAGGGTAACGTCTACGTCTCCGACTGGGGTAACAACCGCGTCCAGAAGTTCTCGCCAGACGGCTCATACCTCATGACCTTCGGAGCAGATGACGGCGCCAGCAGTGAGCTAGACCACCCGGCCGACGTGGCCGTGGATAGCGACGGCGACGTCTACGTCACCGACTGGGGTAACCGGCGCGTTCAGATCTACGACGCCAGCGGCGACGTCCTCGCCTCGCTGTACGGCGATGCCGTCGAGCTCTCCAAGGCTGGCGAGTACATCATCCGCCGCGACCCCGAGACCATCCGTGCCTTCCGGCAGGTCAAGGACACCACGTCGATGGGACGGTTCCAGCGTCCAATAGGCATCGAGGTCGACGCCGAAAACCGCGTCATAGTCACCGACGCCTGCGGCCGTCTCCAGATCTATCGCAAGGAAAGCGCCTTCGTAGAGCCCGAGCTGAAGCTCGAGCTGGAGTAGGCGCGCGCAAGAAGGGCAGGTCTGAGACCTGCCCCTACGAACCAACCGCGTCGCCGTAGGGGTGGGTCTCAGACCCACCCGCCCTCCCCGCTCAGGGCCCCTCACCAGCATACATAGCTCCGCTCACCCTGAGCTCCGTCGAAGGGCAGCCCACCCGTCCTCCGCTCATCCTGAGCCGCGTCGAAGGATCACCCTGAGCCTGTCGAAGGGTCCGCCCCGACCATCACACTAATTTCAGCCCGCTCACTCTCGGTCATCACCCACTCGGCAGCCTCGACGTTCTCCTCGATCTCCGACGCCTTCCTCGCCCCCGTCAGCGCGACCGTGATCACCGGGTTCGACAACACCCATGCAAGCGCCAGTTGAGCGACCGTCTTCCCTTTAGCAGCCGCGACCTCCTTTAGAGCGTCCACCCGTGCCAGGTTCCGGCGGAAGTTCTCCCCGTCGAAGAGGGACAGCTTGAACGGGTCCATCCTCCCCCGCCAGTCACCCTCCTCGAACTTGGTATCGGCGCTCATTGTCCCCGTAAGAAGGCCATGGGCCAGCGGACCATAAGCCATCACCCCCAGCTTCTCGTCGCGACAGTACGGAAACATGTCCTGTTCATTCCGCTTGTCGAACAGGTGGTACCCGACCTGGTTGCAGACGATCGGGAAGGACTCCTGGCACTCCCCCATTTGATCGATGCTGAAGTTGCTCACGCCACCGTACCTGATCTTGCCCTCGCTCTGAAACTGCGCGAAGGCCTCCATTGGTTCCGAGAAGGGCCGCGACTCGTCGGGCCAATGGACCAGGTAAAGGTCGATGTAGTCGGTCTGGAGACGGCGCAGACTGTCTTTCAGGCCCTCGGTCAGAAACTCCCGCGAGCTGACGCGCTCGGTCGGCTCGAAAGGGTCGCCCCAGCGGATGCCGCCCTTGCTAACCAGGACCACTTTGTCGCGCCTGCCCCTCAGGGCCCGGCCCAGCAGCTCCTCGCCCTCTCCCCAGCCATACACGGCCGCCGTGTCGAACAGCGTGACGCCGTGGTCGATGGCCGAGTGGATGGCGTCGATCACCTCTTGTTCGTCGACGGCGCCGTAGTGGCCCTTGCCCATGGGCCACCCGCCGAATCCGATCACCGAGCTGGTGAGATTGAACTTGCCGAAATGGCGATACTGCATAGTTGATCCTTCTTACCCAAGCCGCGTCTCTACGCCTCCAGGAGCACCTTGAAAGTCACGTAAAACCTTCTGAGGTTTCGCGTGATCATCCAGCCCATCACCGGCCCGAACGCCTTCATCGGCCAGCGCGGCGACATCGTGAGCGTGAATTCCAATCGCGTACCTCCTTCGACGTCCGTGAAGGTGTACACGCCCTCGACGGGCACCGGCCCCGACCTACTCCCGAACGTGATCCGCTCGTAAGGCTGATATTCGACGGATCTCGTGGACCGTCACCGTCCGCCACCCCATAACCTTCCTGACCTCGCGGAACGTGGCGCCGACCCCAATGTCTCCGTCGGTTGTGCGCTCAGCTTCGACGACGTCCGACTCGAACTTTGACCGGTTCTCGAAGTCGGCCAGGAACGCGAACACGTCGGCAACCGGCCGGTCGATGACAACGCTGTGCTCGATAGTCGGCACGTTTGGCGCGCCTCAATGCCCCGGAATGTACAGGCTGCGGTCCGCTACCGGAACGTGATTCCTCATTCTCAATCGACACAAAATTGGGTAGGGACAGCGCCGCCGATGGCCGGATTGCTCTGGCTGGTTTGCGCCATCCCTCCCACCGAACCGGGCGTGCCACTTTCGCGGCACCCGGCTCTCCATTAGACGGTTCGTTGTTGGCTTGGTTGGCTTACGGCCTTATGGCACGTCCGGCAGAGCGTGACCAAGTCACTGAGCGCGTGGGACTTCATGCCTTTGACATGGTGGACTTGGAGAGGACTCCGAGCGCCACACTCTTGGCATTTCATCCCGTCGCGCAACTTGGCCTTGAGTTTCCGTTCGGCGAGTACGAGAGGTTCGCTGCGGCTACGTCTGCCGCTACTTGCCCCAATGGTCGCCGTGTAGATGCGCTCGTCTGGGCCGGTTGCTCCCTGTGGATGGTCGCCTGCTGCCTCCGCGTGGCCGGACAGGTAGGGATGCGGGAATCCCGCTGCCCCCTTCTGTCGGTAGCGTTGGCGGTCAAGCTCCTGTCGGGTGGGGAGCCATTGGTACGTTTCCAGCGTGTTATCGCCTTCGCGTTCCTCTGCGTACCAGCGGGTTCTGCCGTGGAGCATTCTGGTCTTGTCTTTCATGAGCTGTCCCTTATGGCTGCCCTTATGCTTCGCTAGGAGCCAGTTGAGGTAGCGGAACCATGTGAACCGCGTGATGTCCTCGATGTCCTGCACAAGGCTGGTGTACCGATAGTACTCGGCCCAGCCCCGCACGATAGCGTTCAGGGTGGTCAGTCGGGTGTACTCGTCCATCCAAGTCCAGTTCCTGGAAGTCAGGGCCTTGAGCTTCTGTTTCACTCGCTCTTTTGCCTTGGCCGTCGGTCGGAGATGCACCGCCCACTTTCCTTCGGTCTTCTTGCGCTGGATGTGAAAACCCAGGAAGTCGAAGCCGTCGTTGACGTGGGTGATGACTGTCTTTTCTTCCGATAGCGTCAGGTGGAGTTTGTTCTCCAGAAACTGCTGTATGGCCTGCTTGGTGGCTTTGACCTCGGCGATGGGGCTGTTGGTGACGACCACGAAGTCGTCCGCGTAGCGCACCATCTTGTAGTTGCCGAGACCTGCGTACCGTCTCCGTCGTCGAGCGTTAGGGTCGAGATCCCACTGCGCCGCCGCCCACTTGTCAAACTCGTTGAGGTAGACGTTGGCTAGCAGCGGGGAGATAACCCCTCCCTGTGGCACACCGGATTCGGTGTGCTGAAAGAGGCCCCCTTCCATCACGCCCGCTTTCAGGAACTTCCAGATCAAGTCCAGTAGCGCCCTGTCCTTCAGTCGCCTCCGCAACAGCTTCATGAGCGTCCGATGGTGGACGGTATCGAAGTAGCTTTGGAGGTCGCCTTCTATCACGTAGTAGTGTTTCAGGCTGGTGTTGAACATGGGCATGAGGACTGCGATTGCGTCCATCGTGCAACGACCTTTGCGGAAACCGTAGGAGTGCGGGTGAAAATCCGACTCGTAAATCGGGTCGAGGATGGCCCGAAGTGCTTCCTGCACGATGCGGTCTCGCAGGGCGGGGATGCCCAGCGGGCGCTGTTTGCCATCGTGCTTGGGTATGTAGACTCGCCGGACGGGTTGCGGCTCGTACGTTCTGCGCTTCAGTTGGTCGATGAGGGCCGTTATCTGGTCCTCGTAGTCCTTCTTGAACGCATCCCGCGTCTTGCCGTCCACGCCGTCAGTCTGGCTACCCGGTCGCGCCAGTACCCTTTCAGCCGCTGTGTGCATCCAGCAGTCCCAGTGCAATAGGTCGTACAGGTTGGTGAACCTGTGGTCTGGATACTCATTGGCCGTCTTTGCCAAGAACCTTTGCTTTTCTGCCATCTTCGTCGGGTTCATACATCCCTCCTCTGGCGTAGTTTGCTTGTGTTCTGCACTCGTCTAATTGCCCTCCTTCGCCATGTGGTCGGCTTTCCCGACCTCGGACTACTACAAGGGCTCTGCCCCACGTCCGGCATTGGCCGCAAGCTGGCCTACTCCGTTGCCGGAGAGCCGAACGTGGTTCCCAAGTTCACGTAGGTTGCATCTTCATTCCGCCTTAGCCCGAATCCACCGAAGGACACCGATGGACGGCGTGAGGGCAGCGGAAGGGGGTGGGTGAGGGAGCTACAGGGGGGATGGCCTGGGGTCTTGGGGTAGATACGGGAGGCCGGCGGCCGGTCTTCAGTCGCCGCACAGGGCCCCTAAGGCCCTATGCGGGAGTTGCGATGCGCGGGAAGGCGAGAGGATACGCAGCAGGGGACTCTCGCGACCGGGGTGGCGCGAGATTGCGGGGACGTTGGGTCAGTTGCAGGCTGGCTGTCAGGCCGGGAACGGAATGGCTTGCAGCCGGGCCAAGGCGCGACTGAACTGGGTTTCCCAAGGCCAGCGCCGGGGGAGATGCAAAGTGAGGCGGCGCGCCGAGCGGGTGATCCGTCCCACCAGAGCGAAGACCCGCCGCCTGAGGGTCTTGGTGATCACGGTCCGCTCGCCCAGACCAATCCGCGCCGTCCAGCGGGCCAGGTTATGCGCCATCACCTGGACCGCCAGCCAGGCGCCGTTGGCGGCGAAGCGCGCCGACGGCATGTGGTTCAGCCCGACGCCGTACTTGAGGTCGCGTATGGCGTTCTCGACCTCGGCGTGGCGGCGATGATCGGCCTCCAGTTCCAGCGTCTCCCCATCGCGGTCGGTGATGAAGGCGTGATAGCTGTATCTGGCGAAGAGGGCGAGCTGGGAACCGGGCGTCGGCTTCACCCGCCGGACAATGAGCCGCACCGGCGCGGCGTCCGGCTTGGTCTGGAACGGGGTGTAAGTCGTCTCGGCGACATCGGCGGCGCCGTCCATCCAGTAGGGAATGGGAGTCCAGTCCTCCTGTGGTATCGCCTCGATCAGGTCCCGCAGGCTGGCGCGCTGGCGGATGGTGATAGAGAAGCGGACATCCATTTCCCGGCAGGCGGCAACGACAGTGTGGGCGTAGAAGCCGCTGTCGGCCCGCACCGTGAGTTGTCCCCTGGCCCCGCCGTAGCGCACCCGCCCCACCGTCTCACGCAGGAAGTGGGCGGCGCCACGGGCGGTGTTGGCCCGGCCCTCGCGCAGCCGGGACATCAGCACCTCGCCGGTGCCGGCGGCAATGGCCAGCAGCGGGTGATAGCCGCGGGCGCCGGTATAGCCGTGGTGGCGCGCTCCCTCCTTGGCCAGTCCATAGGTCTCGCAGATGGTCGAGTCCAGGTCGATGGTCAGGGGCGAGTCGCCGGGTCCGGCCCCAGCGGCCCAGGCCCGGGCCAACAACTGGCGGCTCACGCGGTCGAGTTGACGGACATGCCCCCACCGGAAGCTGCGCAGGAAGGTCCCCAGGGTGGATGGCGCCTTGACCACGCAGCCTAGAACACCGACCGTCCCACCAGCGCGCAGCGCATCGGCGTCGTCGATGCAGTCGCCGCCTGCCAGCGCGGAAGCGACCAGCGTCAGCATCTTGTCCCCAGTGTTCGCCCGTCCCGGCGCTCCGCCGAGGTCAAGGTGATGGTCGACGAGTTCCCGCAGGCCCAGGTGCCGGGCTAGGGTGGCCGGCAGGAGCAGGCCGGCATTGGCCACCAGGCGATGGTCGTCAAAGACGATGCGGATACGGTCGGGTTTGTTCTGTGGCAGCATCTATTGGGTGCTCCTTGTTTCCGGGCAGGTTTCTGTTCCAAAACCATTATCCCAGATTCAGAGGAGCACCCGCTGGCTTCTTCAAGGGCTGTCCCCAAGGACGTCCTTCGGTGGATTCGGGCTTAGGTTCTGCCTTTACGCCTGGCACGGCTCCCTGCCGCGCTCGCCATCGGGGGACGGCCGGTTGTCTGGAGTGCGGCGTCCCTGTCCTGACGGACTTTTCCCGCAGTGGATAGACGGGTATCCGACGACTCTGCCCTCGCCCTACCGTGGACGGGCAGTCAGCGATTCGACGCGTCAAACAGCAGTTTCTTTCGTAACCGTAGCGGAACTCTGGCTAGGGGCACGCAGCTTGGTAGGGCTGCTGCCGCCCCGTTGTCGGGAAGGCTTCAAACACGGTTCTGCTTCGGGTCACCGTGCCTGCTTCCGTAGCCACCGGCCCACTCCTGGCCGGGTTCCAAGTCTGGAACTCTCAACCTATGCGCTTCTTGGCGCACATCCTCTGTTGGAATACCCAGGGTAATGCTGATGTTGTTGTCACGATCGACCAAGACCTGATCGACGAGCAGCCGCAGGACATCCCGGCGCTTCTCGTCGGGCAGGTCATCCAACCCTTTGCCGAACTTCCCAGCCCACTGGACAAGGTTCTCCATCAGGCCCCGCTTCTCAGATGCCATCGACTCCCTGGCGCGGAGGTCGTCCAGCTTCTCCCGAGCGGTTTCCAGCCGTTCGAGGATGAACTTGCGTTGCTGGTCGAGTTGGTCTTCCTTAATCTTCCCCGACACGTACAGCCTGATGGCTCTTTCTTCTTCGATCTGGACTTTCTGGAGATCGCGCTCCGCCCTGGCGATCCGCTTTCCCAGCCCGTCCTCTCCCTGCGTATCCAGAGCCTCGATGCCGGCCACGATGAGCTCGGGATTCTGGATCGTCTCCTTGACCTGGCTCCAGACCAAACCGGAGATATACGAGCCCGAGGCAGAGGTCGTCCGGCGCATCGCTGGGACGGGGAAGCCTACCGGGTCGTCGTCCCTGAACAGAACGGGACCGCCTCGTCCCTCACCTACCAGCCCCCGGCCGGTGCAATAGCGGAGTTCCACTCTCACGGTAGAGGCTGCGCCTTCTTCTCGGCCACCGACGACCGGGACGAGCAAGGCTTCCGCATTTACGGGGTCGCGGGACGGCTGGACACCCTCCGGCCGGAGCTGAGTCTCCGGGTGGGGGTCTATGGCCACTTCGCCCCGGTCTCGTGGTCGCAGGTGTTCGGCGGTCCCACGCCGGGCGTCCGGTTAATGAGCGAAGAGCCGCGATCAACTCACAGGACCAATCAATCTATAAGGAGGTAACTGACCCATGCCCTACTACCTGGACAACGAGTTCCTGCTCGACAACCCCTGGATCACCGTGGTGGGCTGCGGCGGGACCGGCGGGTTCGTGGCGGAGGCCCTCTGCCGACTCTTCACCGGAAGGGAGGCCACCATCGTTCTGGTCGACCACGACCGCGTGGAGCCGCACAACCTGCTGCGCCAGAACTTCTACGCAGACGACGTCGGCCGTTTCAAGAGCCAGGCCCTGGCCGACAGGCTGGCCCGCGCCTACCGGCGTCCAATCGGCTACTCGGTCTACCCCTTCCGGGAGGACCCGTCCGGCTCCTATGGACAGCGATGGCCCGGCATTCCTAGCTACGGCAACTGCCTGCTCATCGGCTGCGCCGACAACGCCGCCGCTCGCAGGGCGATGGCGGAGTGCCTGACGGGGGGGCGGCACCAGTGGCTCGTCGACGCGGGCAACGACACCAACTGGGGACAGGTCCTCGTCGGCAACGTGCCCGACCCATCTTACTGGGACGAGCCGGCCTTCGTCGACGAGACCTGCCACCTGCTGCCCGCGCCCACCCTCCAGCGCCCGGACCTGCTAACCACTGTACCTACGACCCCTCCAGACCTGGACTGCGCGGCGGCCCTCGACCTCTCCGACCAGGAGCCCACCATCAACCAGGTGATGGCGTCCTTGGTGCTACAGGTCGTGCGCCGCATGGTGGCGGGCACCTGCCCCTTCATAGGCCTCTACCTCGATATGGAGCAGGGCACGGTCACCCCAACCTACGCCACCCCGGAAGCGGTGGAGCGGGTGGTGAGATCGAGCTCCGAGGAAGGGGAGGACGAGTTTGACGACCTGGAAGGAGAATAGGGTCTTGAGGCCCAAACGCAGAGAAGGAAAGAGAGAGGAGAGATGATGCCTGACGAGAACGGAACGGAAGCAACGCAAGACGCACTGAATGCCTACGAGAGTCTCTTCGGCGATGAGACGCCCAAGCCGGCTGCTGCGGTTGTCGAAGAGGAAGGAGCCACAGACAAGGCCAGGAAGGAGCCACAGACAAGGGTCGGACGATCCCGAGGACCAGACCGGCGGAGCCGAGAGCGGCCCGCTAGAAGACCCGGCCAGCGAAGGCGAGGGCGGCCCTGCCGAGGACCTGAAGGTCGTCGTGTCCATCAGAGAGGGCAGTGCCACCATCGGCGTACAACGGCCCTCGTCGGACCCGCACATCGAATCGTTCGATGACCCGGACCTGTCCGGGCTGGCCCGAGAGGTCTCGGCGGTGATCGAGAGAGCTAGAGCCAAGTGGGAGGATTCTCCGAGGTATCCCGCATACACACGGCCCAATCGCTCGACCGGGCGTCGGTCCCGTCGCGAGCAGGGACCGGCGCAGGATACAACTGCCGAGGAAGGGGCAGCCCAAGACCAGCCCCAGACGCTGAGGCTGTTCTAGGGACCGGGCCGCGCTTCCAAGGCTCCGTAGAAGTGCAACACAGAGGCAGCCACCGTTCGACGACGGTGGCTGCCCGTGCCTATCCATATGTGTGGGGCTTTTTGGTTGCCCAGATCTGTCAGCGGCCCATCATTTCATTCGGGGGAGTGGCAGGGTTAGACAGCGTTCAGACTGGATGCTCAGTTGCGGGCGTCGGAGCTGGCGTCGTTCATTGTTCTTGTTCTCCGTTGCGAAACTGGCTCATATACTAGTCGCTCGCATACGTGGGCGTATCGTTGCTCAGACCCACTTCTACACAGGAGTCCCGGACCCGGCTCCAGGTCGTTCTCAACCTGTTGTTCTAGTAGAACGGGATTCAGGCGAATGAACTCGTTGAAGTCCCGACCGGTTGGTGGTCACCGATTTCGAGGACGGGCAACACTTCTCTGGTAGTAGGGTTCACGATAGGCCGGCTTAAGCTCAATGACCGACGTTCACTTCGTGCCAACTGACAGGTCCACCTGGCCCCACGAAAAGCAACCAGTTCTGATCTTAGCCTCATTCCATCTTCGATCACGCGCGGCCACCTCTTCCTTGTCAATAAGAGAGCGACCAAAGCTCAATCTTGCATTTGCTGGGAGCGCTGGGATCGCCTGCATCAAGGCGTGAACATCAGGGGTGTCCCCCAAGAACTCGCTCAAGGACTCCTGCGGCGCCTGTAGGACTATCACCGGAGACGGGCTACAGGCCTTGCGCTTCGGAGTAGAGATGTAAAGAACCCTGTACCCTCCAATAACGTCGGGAACGCTTGCTACCCAACTGTCATCGTAGTCCATGTCAAAGACCGGTCTATGCACCCTGACAGCTGGTGAAATTCCCTCCGTGTCAAGAGATTCGGTTTGTCCTCGCGGTGGCGCTGGATGTTGGTTTCGTGCCTGGCCGGATTCAGTTGCTGCCTCGTTGGGCATAGGACTAGAGGCCGTGCCAGCAAACACAAGGACCAACAATGTCAACCCCGCGACAATGGGAACGAAACGCCTCATAGAACGAGCGCTCGCGTCATTATCCGCAGTTTAGGGGCATTCCACTCAGGATCCATGTCGCAATTCCATGGTTCTTAAGCATACCATTCATGGCGCCTGAAACCGGGTGCTGCCCATCACCACAATTGTGAACAGTTCTTCGGTAGAGAAGGCTTGACCGCGTTGGCCCAGCTATGAGGTCGGGTGCCTTCCTACTCCCACACAAATAGCGGGTGGGACACTTCGTACATGCCCCACCCGCACTTGCAGCCGTCAGAACCTGGCTTGGTTAGACGCTCACGTCTCCTTGTCCCGGTACTTCGAGCTCACCGCCGAAACTGTGTCCAGAAGGCGACGCGAGGGCTGAACAGCTCCTTGATCTCGCTGTCGGTGAGTGGACGAAATTCTCCCTTGCCCACCGTCATTCCGCCTGCGTAGCTGATCCCCACCTGATTCCAGAACTTCTCCTTCACGTCGGGATGCAGCTTCTCGTACTCCGCTACGGCCTCGGGAAAGGCCAGGTCCTCGATTGGAGGAAGCTCAGTGGGAAGCGCCATCAGCACCTCCCTGGTCAGCTTCGTTTCCTCCTCCGTACTCTGGGCTACGTACGCCTTCGGGTCGGTGAACGCCAACCCAGCGGTCGGGTCGGAAGGGCTAGGAACGTATATCTGTAGCCCATGCTCCCACCTCTCGACGAACGGGCCTCGGATACGGGGGTCCAGTGCCTCCAGCTTCGCCGCCTCGTCGGCTGAAAGGACCCCCTCCAGGGGCGGCAGCGGCGCCATGAAAACCCCTGAAAGAGCGAAGTCTGCCGACTCCCGGTAGCGGAGGAGCGACGCCTCTGCCGCTCCGAGTCCCACCGCCTCGACGAAGAACTCGAACTCCGCACGTCCGTTAGAGCCCAGCCGTGTATACCCTACAAGAGCCTCTCTCTTTATGACCGGCTCGACTGGCGGCTGTGCCGATTGCTCGATGGCGGGGCCGAACGCCTCCACCGGAGTCCTGTAACCAGCGAAGAGCCAGTCCGTCGCCAACTCATCGCTTATGAGCGCGATGAGCTCGAAGGTCCGCTTCCCCTTCCGGGGCAGATCGTCATGCTTGGAGCGGGCCTCTCCCTCCAGTGTCGATGCGAAGCGGTCCGACGCCGGTCCCGCAAGGACCAGCAGCCACTCGGTCACCATCTTCGTTCCCAGGAAGTTTGCCATCGCCTCCAGGTCCAGGCCGTCTTCCTGGGACAGCCTGCCGTGCTGGACGAGAGCCTCTCCTTCGAGCGTCGTCGCGAAGGTGGTAACGGGGGCCTGCGTCGGCGCCGCCGCTGGCACTGCCGCCGGCGACTCGCCTTTGCAGGCTCCTGCGAGTAGGAGAACAATGAATGCGGCCGCTGCGATTGGTAGATAGCTTCTCATGGTAGCACCTCTCTTTCGAGTACCCTCCATCTCCGCGCGGGTGGTCGTTGGATGTGCGAAGACGCCTAGACGCAATGACTCATCTGTTGACCACCATTAGACGGGCTCGGATTTGGGCCGTTATTGGTTGGAGTGGCCGAACCATGACCCCAGCCTAACCAGCAGGTGTTGGGATCATATCCGTAGCTCGTGAAGGCGAGCGCACTCCTGGTGTAGAAACGAATGTAGTTCTGCCACCCGGACCAGTAGCCTGGCCCCTTCAGCAAGACTCCCGCCTGCATTGCGGCCATAGTCGCGTTACACCGGGCCACGTGACCTACGTAGACCACCAGGGACGACGAACCCATACTCGTGGTGTAGCTGCATGGAGTGAAATGTCCGGTCAGCGGGATTTCGATCCGGCACCTGGCATAATAGGTAGAGCGTATGAATTTGACGTGTACAACAAGCCCTTAGATATGACTTTTCCGTGTACTTTTGCGGTATCTCGTAGGGAGCTACAGGTGCCGTGGGCGCAGTGAGCGTCGATAAGCATTAGTCGCAGGTGATACAATCCGGTTCTCCGTATCAGACACAACGCAACCGTGCGTGACTCGCAATCAGGACTGGTCGTTGAACGAAGCCGACAAACAGGGACGGGAGAGGGGGGCGGTCCGAACTCGCCCACCGAGGTTGAGCGAGGTCAGCCGAAGCATAGCCGAGAGCCCCGATCTTCAGACCGCCCTTCAGGAGGCCGTGGACGGCGCCCGCTCGCTGACCGACGCCCGGTATGGCGTACTTGAGGCGCTAGATGACTCCGGGCAGATCGAGGAACTTCCTGTCTCTGGTATGGCTCCTGAAGAGCGCCGGCGGATGGGGAGACCGACCAAAGGCTTGGGGCTCCTCGAATACCTGAGCGAGAATCAGGAGGCGCTGCGACTCGCAGACGTCGGCAAGCACCCTCTCTCGGCCGACTTCCCTGAGAACCACCCCACGGTGAAGACCTTTCTGGGTGTGCCGATCCGCCACTGGGGCGAGGCTCTCGGCGACATCTACGTTGCCGACAAGGAAGGGGGAGGCGAGTTCACGGTAGAGGACGAGGATGTCCTGGTCATGCTCGCATCCCAAGCGGCTATGGCCATCGCCAACACCCGCAAACACAGAGACGAGGAGCGAGCCAGGGACCAGGTGGAGGCAGAGAGGCAGCGTTTGGAGACTCTGGTCAGGACATCGCCCGTGGCCGTCATGGTCATCGAGGCCGGCACGTTGAACGTTGTGTCAGCCAATCAGGAGGTGGAGCGGATCATGGGCTTCATGCCCAAACCAGGCGTTTCGTTGGCACAGTATAGGCAAGGATTCACCTACGAACGGCCGGACGGGAGCGCTATTCCATTAGACGAACTGCCGTTGGACCGGGCGTTGAACAAGGGCGAGACGGTGCGCGCAGAAGAGGTTATCTTCCGTTTTCCCGACGGACGTGCGGTCACTACTCTCGCCAACGCGACTCCGATCTACTCGGAAGATGGAGAGATCGTGGCCGTCGTCGCCGTTCTCCAGGACATGACACCCCTGGCGGAGATGGAACGGCTGCGCAGCGAGTTCCTCGGCATGGTGAGCCACGAGCTGCGAACGCCGCTGACCGCCATCAAGGGCTCCTCGGCCACAGTCCTGGGCAGCTCCACCCCATTCGATGCTTCAGAGATGCGCCAGTTCTTCCGAATCATCGACGATCAGGCCGACCGGCTGCGTGACCTGGTCAACAACCTCCTCGACATGACCCGCGTGGAGGCCGGGATGCTCTCGGTCAGTCCGAAATCGACGGCCGTGGTGACTCTGATCGACGAGGCGAAGAAAGCGTTCCTGCGCGGCGGAGGAAGGCATCGCGTCGAGGTCGATGCCGGGCTGGACCTGCCCCCAATCAAGGCGGATGGACGGCGTACCGCACAGGTGTTGAACAACCTTTTGTCCAACGCAGCGAGGTTCTCGCCCGATTCCTCCACGATCAGGGTGAGCGCATCGCAAGATGACCTTCACGTGGCGATCTCCGTCACCGACGAGGGTAGAGGGATATCCGCCGATCAGCTGCCGCGTCTGTTCAGGAAGTACTCCCAGATAGACAGCGACGACGGTGAACGCAAGACGGCTGGCTATGGCCTGGGCCTGGTCATCTGCAAGGGAATAGTGGAGGCGCACGGGGGCCGCATATGGGCCGAGAGTGAAGGTGTGGGACAAGGCAGCAGGTTCACCTTCACGATTCCCGTGGCGGACGAAGCTGCGCTAGCAGGACAGGCTCAAGACACCTCCCAGGTCGAGCCGGTTGTGAGATTGGGTGAGCGCACGAGGGTTCTCGCAGTCGACGACGAGCCCTTGGTGCTTCGTTACGTTCGGAAGACACTCTCGGAGGCCGGCTACTCACCTATCGGGACCGGCAACCCGGATGACGTACTCCACCTCCTGGACGCTGAGGAACCTCACCTCGTCCTGCTGGACCTGGTAATGCCGGGAACCAGCGGGCTTGTCGTTGAAATGAAGTGAGTTCGCCCAAAAAGTACCTAAGTGACTAACCGCACGGGGCAAGCACGCCAGGCGTTATCTGGGGCTCCCATTATCGCCGCGCTCCGAAGCACTCAGCCCCACCGCCCAAGAGTACCGAAGTTACTCGTGGGCAGTGGGGCTGGGCGCATCCGAGGACGGTAACGCCGGGCCTTCCGAGGTACCCTCAAAAAGTGTGTAAACAGTCAGGCGGTGTACCCTCTCTGTGAACAACACGGGCTCGAGGCCCAAGAGAGGAGATACACCGCCCATGAGGAAGGAAAGCACTGAGAGTAGGTCGGAGTCAAGGCCGGAGTGGGAGCAGTTGGAGGATTGGGTGCGAAACCAGGTCCAGAGGCTGATCCAGGAGTTGCTGGAGGAGGAGGTGACGGCGTTTCTGGGAAGGGCGAAGTCGGCGCTCAGATCCGACTCGGACTCAGATACCGGCTATCGGAACGGATACGGCAGAGCCCGGAGGCTTAGCCCGAATCCACCGAAGGACAGGGATGGACGACGTGAGGACAGCGGAAGGGGGTGAGGGAGTTACAGGCGTGATGATCCGGGCTCGAATTTGGGTAGACGGGAGGTTGGCGGGCGGTCTGCAGGCGCTTTTGGGGGCACCGATGGCGGCCTACAGTGGCTGTGGCGAGCCAGATGGCGGGATAGGACACGGCAAGAGGCGCTCGCGGACTGGGCTGGCGCGAGTTTGCGGGGACGTTGGGTTGGCTGGTGGGTCAGTGGCGGACGGGCTCCGTCAGGCTGGGAGTGGAATGGCTCGCAGTCGGGCCAGGGCGCGGCTGAACTGCTCCTCCCAGGGCCAGCGCCGGGGAAGCTGCAGGGTCAATCGGCGTGCCGAGCGGGTGATCCGTCCGGCCAAG
This sequence comes from Dehalococcoidia bacterium, assembly GCA_965248605.1. Classification (GTDB taxonomy): domain Bacteria; phylum Chloroflexota; class Dehalococcoidia; order Lucifugimonadales; family CAUZJF01; genus CAUZJF01. Next base: position 1,497,065 of record CBDFJV010000007.1, on the reverse strand, counting down.
GCAAAGACCCGTCGTCTGAGGGTCTTGGTGGTCACGATCTGCTGACCCAGGCCGATGCGGGCTGTCCAGCGGGCCAGGTTGTGCGCCATCACCTGTACCGCCAGCCAGGCGCCGTTGGCGGCGAAACGGCCCGAGGGGAGATGGTTCAGCCCCACGCCGTACTTGAGGTCGCGTATCGCATTCTCGATCTCGGCGTGACGGCGATGATCGGCCTCCAGTTCCAGCGTCTCCCCGTCCCGGTCGGTGATGAAGCCGTGATAGCTGTAGGTGGCGAAGAGAGCCAGTTGAGAACAGGGCGTCGGCTTCACCCGCCGGACGATGAGCCGTACCGGCGCGGCGTCCGCCTCGGCCTGGAACGGGGTGTAGGTGGTCTCGGCCACATCGGCGGCGCCGTCCAGCCAGTAAGGAATCGGCGTCCAGCCATCTTCGGGTATCGCCTCGATGAGATTCCGCAGGCGGGCGCGCTGGCGGATGGCGATGGAGAAGCGGACATCCATCCGGCGGCAGACGGCGACCACGGCGTGGGTATAGAAGCCGCTGTCGGCCCGCACCGTGAGTTGGCCCCTGGCTCCGCAGTAGCGCACCCGCCCCACCGTTTCACGCAGGAAGTGGGCAGCGCCGCGGGCGGTGTTAGCCCGGCCCTCGCGCAGGCGGGCCATCAGCACGTCGCCGGTGCCGGCGGCGACGGCCAGCAGCGGGTGATAGCCCCGCGCACCGGTGTAGCCGTGGTGGCGGGCGCCCTCCTTGGCCAGTCCGTAGGTCTCGCAGATCGTCGAATCAAGGTCGATGGTGAATGGTGCGTCGCCGGGTCCGGCACCGGCCTTCCAGACCCGGGCCAGCAACTCGCGGCTCACCCGGTCCAGTTGGCGGACATGGCCCCACCTGAAGCTGCGCAGGAAGGTGCCCAGGGTGGAGGGAGCCTTAGCCGTGAAACCGAGCACGCGGGCGGTCCCGCCGGCGCGCAGCACATCGGCGTCGTCGATGCAATCTCCGCCGGCTAGGGCGGAGGCCACCAGGGTCATCATCTTGTCGCCGGTGTTCGCCCGGCCCGGCGCGCCGCCGAGGTCGAGGTGCTTCCGGAGGAGTTGGGGCAGGCCAAGGCGCAGGGCGAGGGTGGCGGGAAGGATCAGCCCGGCATTGGCCACCAGGCGGTGGTCGTCGAAGGCGATTTGGATGCGGTCGGGGTGGTTACGTGGTAGCATCTATCGGGTGCTCCTTTTCTGGGACCGGTTTTCTGTTTCAAAACCATTATCCCAGATTCAGAGGCGCACCCTTTTGTTTCTTCAGCAGGCCTCCTACACGCCGTCCTTCGGTGGATTAGGGCTTATAGCGAGACGGTCAGAATCGCGCGGTCGGGAGCCAGCGGCAACTACATCACCTTTGCAGCTACACAGACGTCTTCACCCGACGCACAGACCGTGGTCATTGCCCCGCCAGGCGACGCCGGGCACAGGGAGACCACCGGCTTCAGCACGGATGCCGCCTACATCAGGATCAAAGGGTTCGCGATCATAGGCGGGAACACCGGCGTCCGTATCGGTGACACTTCGCACCACGTGATAGTCGAGGACAACTTCGTCTCCGGCTATGGTGACAACGGCGCGGGGATTGAGCTCGGCGGCAAGATGTTCGGCGACGCCTACAGCCCGACAACCAGCGTCCGGAACGTCACGGTCCAGAGAAACACGGTCCACGTCACGACCGTTCAGTCGGCAGACCGCGGGGGTATCGAATCGCTGGATAACCAGGGAGGCCACGTCATCCGGCACAACACCGTGAGGTTCTTGCACGACGGCGCGGGGAACCACGGCGAAGACTGCATAATCCACATAGAGAACCTCGAGTTCGATGACGGCTACAGAGATACGGACATCTACGGCAATTTCTGCTACGACGCGACGGACGACGGTATCGAGCTCGATAGCAACAACATGAACACCAGGGTGTGGGACAACGTCATCGTGGGCGCTAACGTCGGTTTCAGCATCGGTCCCTCGGGCGTGGGGCCCACCTACGTCTTCAGGAACCTGGTGTACAACCTTGCTCGCGCCTGGACTCGGTGTATCGGAATCAAAGAGGGCCGGTCGAGCTCAGGCCATGTCTTCTTCTACCACAACACCTTCTACGCGCCGGTGGCGGCCTGCCAGGGAGATGGCTTCGTTCTGGCGGATTCGGCTGGGCCACCCTCCCAGAACATCGTCCTGAAAAACAATATCTTCTGGTTCGCGGAGCGCGGAATATCGATCTCAGGCCCGGTCGCCAACGACATCTTCGCGGACTACAACCTCTACCACGACGAAGACGGCGGGGTTTTCGGAAAATACGGCTCCTTCTTCTATGACATCGAAGGAATGAGAGCAACCGTCGACTCGGCAAAAGCCTCACTGGGTGAAACGACGGGTTTCGAAGCCCACGGTATCAGTGCGGACCCGCTGTTCGCAGACCCGGGCCTGAACGACTTCACCCTGCTGGAGAACAGCCCTGCGGTCGACGCCGGCGTGGTCATCCAGGGATTCAACGACGCCCTATCTCCGTGGCCCTTCGCAGGTGCGGACCCGGATATCGGAGCATTCGAGCTCGGAGGGACCGACCTGTCCCCCGCTTACAGGTTCGGCGGCGGACCTTCAGGCAGCCTGCCTGAAGGGACAAATTCAACAACGCTGACCGCCAGCACCGACAGATTGGCGACCTGCCGATATAGCCAGAACCCCGCAACTCCATATACCTCGATGTCAGACTCCTTTCCCCAAACAGGTTCTAGGGCGCACGCAGCTCCTCTTTCGGGACTGTCCGACGGGACAGCGTATGCCTTCTACGTCAGGTGCAACACGGCCGACGAGGTCGTGAACGAGGATGACTACGTCATAGAGTTCTCCGTCGCCAACCGTGATACCTCGCCGCCCGCGATCTCGGACATCGCAGCAGATGGAGACATCTCCTGGGCAACTCTGGCCTGGACGACGGACGATGAGAGCACCTCGCTCGTCAGGTGTGGGACCTCGACGAGCTCGTTGGTCTTGACTGACGAGAGCGCCGCTCTCGTAACCGCGCATTCGATGCAACTGGGCGGACTGGCGCCGGGGACCAAGTACTACTACCAGCTCGAGTCCTGTAACCGTGACGGCCTCTGCTCTCTTACTGCGCTCGGCAGCTTCTCTACCCTTCGGAGTACCGAGTTCGCTCCAGGCGACGACGCCTTTGTCGCCGCCGACTATCCCGACGCGAACTACGGCTCGGCAACGAGCCTCGAGGTGGACGGGCAGCCGGTCAAGTGGACTTACCTGAAGTTTGACGTGAGCGGTATACCAGGACGAATCGAGTCAGCTAGGATCAAGCTCCACAATGTAGACCCCAGCGTTGCAGGTGGCGAGATATACGAGGTCGGCGACATTACCTGGAGCGAGTCGCTGGTCACGTGGAATACCAGGCCGTCCTTGGAGTCGGTGCCGCTCGACAGCCTCGGCCCCGTCGAGCCCGGCAACGTTTATGGGTTCGACGTAACCGCAGCGGTGACGGGCGGCGGCTCCTATTCGTTCGCGATCTCACCTGGGTCGACCAACGGGGCCGATTACACCTCTAAGGAAGGGTCGAATCCGCCGACTCTTGAGGTAAAGTATGAGCCAGTCTCGTCGAGCACGTCGACAGTCCCGCAAGTTACCTCTGTTTCCCCTGCACGCGGTTCGACTGAGGGCGGTACGCCGGTGACCATCGTCGGCGCAGCGTTCGCCGAAGGCGATAGGGTGACCTTCGACGGCGTCACCGCGTCAGAGGTCGCTGTGGCCAACGCCGAGATCATCACCGCAATAACACCTGCCCATTCCCCTGGACCGGTAGACATAGCCGTCAGGAGCGTCGATGGTCTGATGGGCACACTGACCGGAGGCTTCACCTACTCGGAACCTCCGGTGGCCGACTCGGGCGGCCCTTATGGCGGCGCAGAGGGGGCACCCGTGTCATTCGATGCCTCCGGGTCCTACGATCCCGATGGCGATCCTCTGACGTATAGCTGGAACTTCGGCGACGGTAGCGTCGGCGGCGGCATCAGTCCTAATCATGCCTACAGTACAGGCGGTACGTACAACGTGACTGTCGTCGTCAGCGACGGCGTCAGCTCTACATGGACATCTACGACTGCAACAATAATAGAAGTGAACGAACCTCCTATCGCTTCTATCGGTGGCCCCTATCGCGGCGCGCCCGGCGTCGAGCTGACCTTCGACGGTTCTGGGTCCTTCGACCCCGATGGGGACACGCTGACGTACAGTTGGTACTTCGGCGATGGCAGCGCGGGCATCGGCGTCAGCCCTAGCCACACCTACGCCAAGAGTGGCGACTACGCGGTTGAGCTTGTGGTGAACGACGGGACCATAGACTCAGTTGGCGAATCGTCCGACGTTGTGATCGTTGCCATTGCCACAGCAGTGGAGATGCGTGTTCGCAGCAGCAAGGACGATGCGGAGGAGTCATCGTCGGGTAAGGTTTCGTACACTAGTAGACCGAAATCTTTGAAATGAGGGGTAGCCGAGATTGGCGTGCTACGACGACAGGGCGGGTTTCAAACCCGCCCCTACCAAGCCGTAACCTCAGAACCCTTCAATACTAGGATGTTGGACCACTAGCTCTGACCTGGAATTGATTCGCGATGGGTCGAGGGGGCAGACGTTGGTCGCCATGCGGTGGACCGACGTGGCGGTCCCTCATGGGGCCATCGTGACTCGTGCGCACATTGAGCTGACGACCGACGAAAGGGGCTCGCGGCCTACGGACCTTGTCTTCTACGCCGAGGCTTCGGACAACGCCGGACGCTTCGCCAACGCCTCCTTCGACATCTCGTCCAGGGCCCGGACCACGGCCTCGGTTACGTGGAACGACGTGCCAGCCTGGGACACTATCGGAGAAACTCATGAGACGCCTGACCTGTCCACTATCGTACAGGACGTCTTGGACCGATCTGGGTGGGTTGCGGGCAGCGCCCTTGTGGTCCTCGTAGAGGCTGGATCGTCGAACGATGGACCCAGGACCGCTGAGTCTTACAACGGTAGGTCGAGCGCCGCTCCGCTATTGCGAATCGAGTATGTTGAAGGCCCCGACAGTATCCCGCCGAAGCGCACCAATCCACGTCCGGCGAGCACTCTCCCGGCTGGGACCGTTCAGACGGACTTGTCGTTGGAAACCGACGAGCCCGCGACGTGCAGATACGATGTCATCTCCGGGACCGGATACGCCGACATGCCAAACGGCTTTGCGATCACCGGAGGCGCTTCCCATTCCGTGACGGTGACCGGGTTGGTCGATGGGTCCACGCACACGTACTACGTAAAGTGCGCCGACGAAGCACGGAACGCCAACACCGATGACCTCGTCGTCACATTCGAGATTAGCGATGGCTCACCGATCACGTTCGAGGTCAGAGTCCGCGCCAGCCGGGACGATGCCGAGGAGTCGGCTGCAGGGAAAGTTTCGTACACAAGCTCCGACCTGGAACTGATGCAAGAGGGGTCGCTTGCGCAGAGGGCTGTCGGGATGCGATGGACCGACGTCGCCGTTCCGCGAGGAGCTATCGTGACTCGCGCGTACATTGAATTCACCACGGACGAGAGAGGTTCGAGGCCCGCCGATCTGGTCTTTTACGCCGAGGCCTCTGACGACGCTGCGAAGTTCAGTAACGCTTCGTACGACATCTCTTCCAGGGCCAAGACCTCCGCCTCAGCCGTCTGGAATGACATCCCGGCCTGGGAGACCATCGGCGAAACGCACCGGACGCCGGACCTATCGGCCATTGTGCAACAGGTGGTAGACCGCGCAGTATGGGCCTCCGGCAACGCGTTCGTAATCCTCGTAGAGGCTGGTTCGTCGAACGATGGGCCCAGTACCGCAGAGTCGTACAACGGTAAGTCCGCAGCCGCGCCTCAGCTCCATATCGAATACGTCAATTGACTCTCGTCTGGCTAGTGTGGCTCAGCTGCCGTTCAAGAAGCAGCCGAATTTACATTACCAGCCGAGCGGACGTCATGCCGGCGACCTGACCTGAGCGCATGGGTGTTGAACATAGGACGTACCCCGGGTATCGTTACCAGTCATCTCAGACCCACCACGGAGGAAATCCATGCGCGTACTGATAACCGGCGCCGCCGGCATCATCGGAACTGTGCTAACCAAAGGGCTGAGGGACCGGTACGAGCTGCACGGGCTCGACATGGACCCCATGCCACTATTAGACCATTCAACGGTCGGCGACATCTCGGATTTCGACACGGTGTTGAAGGCCTCTCGGGGCATGGACGCGATCATTCACCTGACGACAGCCAAGCCTGAAGAGAAGGACTGGGAAGGCACTCTCAAGACCAGCTTCCGCGGCACCTACAACGCCTTCGAGGCCGCCTTGCAGAACAACGTACCCCGCGTCGCGTACGCCAGCCGGGCCGCCGTGGTAGACGCTTATCCGCCCACCACGAAGCGCACCATGGACCTCTATCCCCTACCCGACAGCCTCTATACGATTAGCAAGATATTTGCCGAGGGCCTGGCACGCATGTACACCGAGAAGCACGGTCTAGAGACCGTCGGGGTGCGCATCGGGAACCTCAAGCCGGACATACCGCAGCCGCTTCCTACCGACACCCCCAAGCGACTCAGTCACACTGACTGCGTGCGAGTGTTCGAGCAGGCGATAACGCATCCGGGAGTCAAGTGGGAGCTGGTGTACGGCGTTTCCAACAGCAACGTCGACCGCTACGATATCGAGCACGGACAGCGGGCCATCGGGTACTACCCCCAGGACAGCTCCACCGTACCCGTGGATGGCTGAGCAATGTGATGGTCAAGAACGTTCATAGACCTGGATTCGGTGCCGGTTGCTCTCGGTCACGTACAGCCGGCCGTCGCCGTCGAGCTTGACCGAAACCGGAGCCCAGAAGTACTTCTCGATGTGTGACGATTCTTCATGAGGGTCGTCGACGAAGAAGTCTATGTCCGGGGCCAGGTCTGACTGCGCCCGCGCCTCCGCCTCCTCGAGGTTGGTCGAAAGGAATTCCTGGGCCCATTTCGAGTCCGTGGCCTCGCCGCGTAGCTTGAGCACAAACCCGCCTTCGGGGTCGAGCACCTGCACTCTCTCATTGCCCCAGTCGGCGACGTAGATATAGCCTTCGCCATCGACGGCGACGCTGGCAGGCCGGTGAAACTCGCCGTCGCCCCGGCCGGGCGAGCCATACTGCGCTACGAACTCGCCGTCAGACGTGAATCTCTGAATGCGGCTGTTGCCCCAGTCCGCCACGTACACGTCCCCACTTGCATGGATGGTCAAGCTCCACGGCAGGTTGAACTGGCCGGCGCCGGTCCCCCGCGAGCCGAAGCCCGAGACATACCGCCCGTCCGCGGTGAACCTCTGTACTCGGCTGTTCTGGTTGTCTACGACATATACGTTGTCATCGCCGGTGAAGGCGATACCGGAGGGACCGTCCAGCTCGCCGGGACCCGCACCAGGTTCTCCCCACTTGTCGACGAAATTGCCTGAGTCGTCGAACAATGTGATGCGGTGAGTGAGCTCGTCGCTGACGCAGACGCGATTAAGGCTGTCCAGAGCGATAGACGTGGGCCAGATGAGCTGGCCATCGTCTTCGCCGAAGGCAGAGAAGGTACCGTAGAACTCGCTGTCGATGTCGAAAACGGTGACCCGGACACCCCGAGGGTCACCCTCCAGCGAGCGACTGACGGTGTATATCCGACCGTTCGGACCGATGGCCGTGTCAGCCGGATAGTAGAACCCGCGGCCCTGCATCGCCGTCAGCCCGACGGTGAGGCTATACTTCAGGAAGTCTGTTTGCGGCGTCGTCTCAACCATGCCCATAGTAGGCCTCTAGCACAGGTACCGGCCGTTCGAGCTGTCGGCGTCCAGACGAAGGGATCCTGCTTAACCGCGCTGGAACTCGTGCGAGCCGGCGACTAGCTGGAGTATCTCGGATACCCGCTGGCCATCACGGTCGTCCGCGACGGAGGTATCCTGCTCCACTTCGCCGCTTTTCGTTGCGAACTCGACGATCGCCGACCGCGTCCCCTCTGAGAGTGAGATCGCGCCCATCTGCTCCAGACATCGGTCCAGGAGGACCTCGGGGGAGGCAGTCCCCCCATTGGCGGCCGCTATCCTCCCAATCATGGCCTCGACGCCGGGCTTCTTTGCGTCGGCCATCTGCTGGGTGGCAAAGTTGATCCTTTCAACCAACGTTCCGGTGTCGATCCACTCCGTACCCTGGTGCCACCCCTCGACGGAAGGAGGATCGCCCAGGCGCTGGCCCATGTAGACCATCTGCAAAGCCCTGTCCAGAATTTCGCGGCGCGGCTTGTCGAACTCACCGGTCAACCGTAAAACGCCGGTGACCAACTCTGCGGGGCTCTTCACCTTCGCGTACCAGGAGTCGGCAGACTTGAAGAAATCGGAGTTGAAGAGCGCACGAAGCATCGCGGTCATGTCGTACTTGCTGTCGAAGTACGTTTCGGACAGGAAGGCGATAGCATCCGGGTCTCGCGGAGGAGTGTAAGGCCATTGGGGTACAGGCGGTTCGTCGGCCACGAAGAAGTGGTAGAGGTGTCTCGAAATGAACCTGGCGGTGGCCTCTTGTTGACAGATGATGTCGACGACGTCCTCGCCGTTGAAACGCCCCGTGCGGCCCAGGAACGTCTTTTCGCCGTCGTCGTGGTCCTCGGGCCGGTACTCGAAGTGCCACGCGATGCGACCGTACGGCCAGATCGAATCCCTACGCGCTCGCAGGGACATGTAGTCCGGATTCCCGATGGTCCACCCCGTGAAGGCCCGTGCACACTCCTTGATGTCCTCCTCCGTGTAGTTGCCTACTCCCATGGAGAATAGCTCGAGCAGCTCTCTCCCGTAGTTCTCGTTGATGGCCCCGTTGTGGTTGTCGAGATTGTCGAGCCAGGCGATCATGGCCGGGTCTCGAGACAGCTCGATGAGCAAGGTCTTGAAGCCGCCCAAGCCATACCGGCGGAACATCCTGATCTGGTCCATGAGCACCTTGCCGTAGACGACCTTGCCCGTATAGCCCGTCGCGAACACCGAGTGCCAGAACAGTGCCATCTTCTCCTGGAGTGGTGCCGACGTAGTCGCCATCCGGTAGAGCCAGTACGAGCTGGGGGCGTTGTTTCCCATCATGCCCGACTGCTCATGGTGGTACCGTCTGACCATGTCGTCAGATATCGCCGTAGGGTTTTCGGCGGCGAGTAGCTCTTCCACTGCCACCTCATACCCTTTGGATGCAAGCCCTTCGAGCTCGTCCCATGTCGCGCCGAAACCTGCGCGTCGCAACAGATGCGCGAACAGGCCGATGTTCTTGCTACTCAAACGTCTTCCCCCTTCCTATCCCAGGACACCCGATCGAGCCCACTATTGGCGCCGCATCATAGCACCAACGCCTCAGGTCGATCTCACGTGGGGTCACTCCCTGTGGTCCTCGGCGTTATCTTGGGGCGAATATCCGATGACATGCCGGGCGTGTTCGATGTCCCAGAACCGCCATTTATTGTCGGACACGCCGTAGAAGATATCGAACTTGACCGCCTCGGACGCCTCGATGCTTTTCCTGATCTGATCGGCGAGGTCACGGTGACTCTGCCAAGTAGCGAAGTGGCGTATGTTGCGGGTTGGGTTGTCCCAGTCGATGACGGAGCCGATGCGCAGGCAAATCACCGAGATGCCGTGCTCCTCTGAGTAGTACCGGCCCAGAGCTTCACCGAATGCCTTCGCGGCGCCGTAGTACCCATCGGGGCGCACCTCGGACTTGTGACTAACCAGCGGGAGTGTAGATACGTCGACTCCATCGTACTCCCCTTTTACGATGTGATGGTACGGGTGGTCCCGCTCGTACATTCCGGTCGCGTGGTTGGAGCTGGCGAAGACCATGCGCTGGACGCCGTGGACCCGGCACGCCTCGATCGCGTTGTACATGCCGACCATGTTGTAAGGCCATATCGACTCCCACGGCGCCCTGTCGCTGGGGTTGGCCGCTAGATGGACTACGGCGTCTTGACCCTCGAAGGCAGGCAGCACCGCCCCCATGTCCGAGATATCGCCCCGGAAGTGTCGGATGCCATCCATCGACCGCCGTGCAAATCCAGTGATCTCGTAGTCATCTTTGAGGTCATCGAGCGCAATTCGGCCGATCCGGCCGGTCACGCCGGTGATCAAGACCTTGTTGAATCCAGCCATGGGCGAGCCTCCGACAACGACCGTCCGAATCGAGATGCCGACATGCTACAGGGTGGCTGGTACGTCCGGCAAACGCGAGGTCTTGGGCCGGCTCGCGTCGGAGGCGGGCGCCGGTGGATTCCGGCTTTCGCCGGAATGACGGAATGAGAGAGGGCCTGCGCCGAATCGGAGGTCCAGCGGCGAGGACATTTTCTTGTGGAACACCTGGCGGATTTCCCCAGATATGATTTGTAGAGGGCCTGCGCCGAATCGGAGGTCCAGCGGCGAGGACATTTTCTTGTGGAACACCTGGCGGATTTCCCCAGATATGATTTGTAGCTAGGGGGGCCTGTTCAACTGTTCCGTTTTCATCCGTTTTGTTCCGTTTCGTATGTGGAGGGCGCTGTTCGGGCTACCGGAGATTGTTTCACCTCGTATCTACAGCGGTATGTCGGACAGAGGAGACTTGTTCCATTTTCCTCAGCCGAAAAGACAAAGGGACAGGCCCGCGGGGTCTGTTCGCTGGAAAGATTGTGTCTCAACAGAAACGGACCGACCGTGGGGTCTGTCCCTCACAACAACGTTAGCTCATCTGGTCTAGTTTATCAACCGCCCGCATGTCCTGACCAGCGAAGTGCGGAATGGGCCTCAGAATTGCGGTTACCGATAACTAGAAGCAACCGTGAGCCGCCTTGACCGGCGTGGGCCTTGACCGGCGTGGTATTATGCTCCGGCTGGGATCACTGACGTTTAGAGAGGACCGATGAGACTCTTCTACGCGAACAACCTAATGCCCGACCGGGCCCCGTCCGGCCATGGGCGATTCGTGTTGTGGAGGACCTAGGAACTCGTTTTTCTACTTGTGCCTACCAAGGGCCTCCCAACACGGGAGGCCCTTTTTAGTACCCGAAGTTTTTCAAGGCGTAACCGAATTCGGCAGTCAGAAGAACAGAATCGCCGGGACAGTGTGGCTACTTGGATAACCCTGTACGGGCACCGGTTCTCGGTTGGGAATTTCTGTGCAGGAAGCGGAACAGAGGAAAAGAATGCGAATACTGGCTCGATTGGCCAGGTATAGCCTGAAACATAAGCGGCGGCTTGCCCTCGGGTACGCGGCCATCGTGGGGACGGCGGTCATCACCTTGATCGTGCCCAGGTTGCTGGGACAGGCGCTCGATGAGGTGCTTGCGCAGGGGGACCGGAACAGGTTGTCGGTCTTCGCCGGATTGATCCTCCTAGCGGCGCTGGCCACTGGGGCGCTGCGCTACCTCGACAACTACCTGAGGGAGGCGATCGCCGAGGCAATCGGCTATCAGCTGCGGCAGGAGCTCTTCGATAAGCTCCACCGGCTGAGTATGGCCTTCCATGACCGGCAGCAGGTCGGCAACATGATGTCACGCGCCACTTCCGACGTCGACGCCTGCTTCGATTCGCTTACGAGCATATTCTCCGTTGTATCCCTGGCTCACGAGGGTATCCAATGCGGCCAGTTTCTTGTCCGCCACGTCCGTGATGTCCACGAAAACGTCGTTGGTGAAGCCGCCCTCCGAGTCCCACAACCCGGAGCGAATCCCCGCCGCCCCCGAGCCAAAGAAGAAGACCTGGGCCACCGTGTGGGGCGGGTTGCGATCTCCGGGGTCCACGGCTGCGGCGTACTGCATTGCGTGCATCGCGATCTGGCCGGCGATGGCATGCTGAGCAGTCAGACCGCCACTCACCTTGGGGTAGTGGGTGAGCAGGACGTCCGGGCGCAGGTCGCGAATGATCCGTGCGAGCTCTTTGACGACGCCTTCAGTCACCAACAGCACGGCGTCGTCCGCGCCAAGAAAGTAAATGTCGCTGAATCCAAGGATCCTTCCCGCGGCGCGGACCTCTTCAGCCTTGACGTCGGACCGCTCGGACATCAGGGAGGTAAGCTCGTCGGCTTCGGGGATTTTGTCGCGATGACTCATTTCTTCGCTAACCACCGCGTCGTGAACGCGTGCGCCATGGGTGATCACCACACACGCAACATAGTCCCCCCGGCTGGAGTGGTGGGCCATCGTCCCTCCCGATTGGTCAAATACGTCCGCCGGGTGTGCGCCGATCGATAGTAGTCGAAGCTGTTCAGCCATCGTCTGTCTCCTACTTCCGGACCCTGCTCAAAGCTGATTTCGAAACGCCATCAAACCCGGCGCATTATACGTCTGTGGTCCCATCAGGGACGGGCGCCAACGAGTGCATTGGGGGCGATAGAATGCGTTTGCGGCTATCGGCGGAGCCGGCCGCAAGGGCGGTCACGGTGCGGATGCGATGCGAAGGGCGGCGGACACGTCAACTTCAGAGAGGTGGTGTGGTTTTCTGCCAGCAGCACGTCAACGTAACGGACAAAGCCGACGCGAACCACACGTCGGAGTTCCAGCCCTCGGCTCCTTGCGCTTGTTGAGTCCCAGTCGGCGACTCTAAGCTCACATATCAATGGTCATGAGCTCGCGGCCCCAGATAACTTTGCCGTCGTAGGCGGCTGTGAGTAGGGTAGGCCGCCGGCGAGTTACTCCGAGTTATCGGAGCACTTTTCCGTCGGCCCCCCTCCGAACCGGACATGCGGCTTTCACCGCATCCGGCTCTCCAGTGGTTAAGTCTGCTTTTTTGCTGATGACGTTCAGTACAGTTTCGGTGTCTTGCATTGTGCAATCCTCCCTGTCGTATTCCGTCGAAACCACCTGCCCTCCTTCGCCATGTGCCGGGCTTTCCCCGGCTCGGACTACTACGAGGGCTCCGTTGCCATAGGGGTCTCCCCCCGTAGGCAATCCCGCGTTCCGTTGACATAGGACGTATCTAGCGCGACTGTAGGTGCCCCGTTCATCCCCTTGAATAGACCTCATTGGTCATCGCCCACTCATCGGAGGTGCAGCGGAGCCGACTTCAGTCCGATGCAATGAGTGGCGCCGGGTTACAAGCGTTCTACCGGCGAGTGCCCTCGACACCTTCTGGGAACTGGGGTTCAAGCAATTCAGCCTTCACCGTATCGCGCGGGTCTTGCGGAACCGGTCCTACAACGCTTTCAGACCGTAGCCGCTTTACCAACATGCTATTGTCCCCTTCGGCTTTCGCCTCCAGGTAGGTCGGTTGACCCATGAACTTTCCTCCGAGTTCATCCCAACTGAGTTGGGAATCCTATGCCGCGTGACGCGGCGCACTGTCGGCCAGCGCGCGTTCGGCCTGGCCAGGAGCGTCCAGACCCGGACTCTGGTGGGCCTACGTGTACTGAACTGCGAACTTTTCGCTGGGAGGTCTCAATATAGCGAGTCGGTCAGGGGATCTCAGAGAGTCCTCATTACTTGGGAGCGGGTGCGGCGGACTGCGCATCGTCCAGGAACCCGCCCGAATCATCGGCGGCGCGGAGGTCGTCGACATCTGGGGTGTCTGGCGATCCGGGCAGCCCGCAGCATACGGTCTGCCGATGATGCTCAGGGAATTGCCGGACCACATTCGCTTGGACAACGGACCGGAGTCTACGTGTTGATGTTCAGCGATTCTGTCCTCCCTAACTGGTCAGCGAAAATGTCCGACTATGGAGACATTGACGTTGACTCAGAAGGAGCAGGCAAGACTTCAGGTCCTCAACAGCTTACTGGCAGAGCACATGACCGTGGACCAGGCGGCAACCCTCATGGGAGTGAGCGCACGCCACACCAGGCGCATCCTGGCGGCCTATTAGGAGGGAGGGCGCAGCCGCACTCGCTCATGGTAACCGTGGACTACGGTCGACCAACGCAACGCCGGAGCCGCTGAGGTCCGAAGTACTGCGACTTGCTCAAACCCGCTACCCCGATGCCAACCACACTCACCTGAGCGAGCTGCTCAGGGAGCGCGAGGGCATAGAGATCGGTCGAACCACGCTGCGGCGCATACTGACGGGTGCCGGCTTGAAGAGCCCGCGCCGCCGTCGGCCGCCCCGGCACCGTGTCCGCCGGCAGCGGATGCCCCGCGAGGGCATGCTGGTACAGGTGGACGGTAGCCACCACCGGTGGCTTGGAGACGATGGTCCTCCCTTCGCGCTGCTGCTGGCCGTCGATGACGCCACCGGCATCGTGGTCAACGCCCTGTTCTGCGAGCAGGAGAACACCCGCGACTACTTCCTGCTGATGAGGGGGCTGATACAGCGCTACGGCGTACCCATCGCCCTCTACACCGACCGGCACTCCGTCTTCAAGAACGTGCCCGGCTCCGGGCGCGCCGGTGCACCCACACAGTTCAGTCGTGCGATGGACGAGCTCGGCATACAGATGGTCTTCGCCCTGTCACCGCAGGCTAAGCCCGAATCCACCGACGGACAGGGATGGACGACGTGAGGACAGCGGAAGGGGGTGAGGGAGTTACAGGCGTGATGATCCGGGCTCGAATTTGGGTAGACGGGAGGTTGGCGGGCGGTCTGCAGGCGCTTTTGGGGGCACCGATGGCGGCCTACAGTGGCTGTGGCGAGCCAGATGGCGGGATAGGACACGGCAAGAGGCGCTCGCGGACTGGGCTGGCGCGAGTTTGCGGGGACGTTGGGTTGGCTGGTGGGTCAGTGGCGGACGGGCTCCGTCAGGCTGGGAGTGGAATGGCTCGCAGTCGGGCCAGGGCGCGGCTGAACTGCTCCTCCCAGGGCCAGCGCCGGGGAAGCTGCAGGGTCAATCGGCGTGCCGAGCGGGTGATCCGTCCGGCCAAGGCAAAGACCCGTCGTCTGAGGGTCTTGGTGGTCACGATCTGCTGACCCAGGCCGATGCGGGCTGTCCAGCGGGCCAGGTTGTGCGCCATCACCTGTACCGCCAGCCAGGCGCCGTTGGCGGCGAAACGGCCCGAGGGGAGATGGTTCAGCCCCACGCCGTACTTGAGGTCGCGTATCGCATTCTCGATCTCGGCGTGACGGCGATGATCGGCCTCCAGTTCCAGCGTCTCCCCGTCCCGGTCGGTGATGAAGCCGTGATAGCTGTAGGTGGCGAAGAGAGCCAGTTGAGAACAGGGCGCCGGCTTCACCCGCCGGACGATGAGCCGTACCGGCGCGGCGTCCGCCTCGGCCTGGAACGGGGTGTAGGTGGTCTCGGCCACATCGGCGGCGCCGTCCAGCCAGTAAGGAATCGGCGTCCAGCCATCTTCGGGTATCGCCTCGATGAGATTCCGCAGGCGGGCGCGCTGGCGGATGGCGATGGAGAAGCGGACATCCATCCGGCGGCAGACGGCGACCACGGCGTGGGTATAGAAGCCGCTGTCGGCCCGCACCGTGAGTTGGCCCCTGGCTCCGCAGTAGCGCACCCGCCCCACCGTTTCACGCAGGAAGTGGGCAGCGCCGCGGGCGGTGTTAGCCCGGCCCTCGCGCAGGCGGGCCATCAGCACGTCGCCGGTGCCGGCGGCGACGGCCAGCAGCGGGTGATAGCCCCGCGCACCGGTGTAGCCGTGGTGGCGGGCGCCCTCCTTGGCCAGTCCGTAGGTCTCGCAGATCGTCGAATCAAGGTCGATGGTGAATGGTGCGTCGCCGGGTCCGGCACCGGCCTTCCAGACCCGGGCCAGCAACTCGCGGCTCACCCGGTCCAGTTGGCGGACATGGCCCCACCTGAAGCTGCGCAGGAAGGTGCCCAGGGTGGAGGGAGCCTTAGCCGTGAAACCGAGCACGCGGGCGGTCCCGCCGGCGCGCAGCACATCGGCGTCGTCGATGCAATCTCCGCCGGCTAGGGCGGAGGCCACCAGGGTCATCATCTTGTCGCCGGTGTTCGCCCGGCCCGGCGCGCCGCCGAGGTCGAGGTGCTTCCGGAGGAGTTGGGGCAGGCCAAGGCGCAGGGCGAGGGTGGCGGGAAGGATCAGCCCGGCATTGGCCACCAGGCGGTGGTCGTCGAAGGCGATTTGGATGCGGTCGGGGTGGTTACGTGGTAGCATCTATCGGGTGCTCCTTTTCTGGGACCGGTTTTCTGTTTCAAAACCATTATCCCAGATTCAGAGGCGCACCCTTTTGTTTCTTCAGCAGGCCTCCTACACGCCGTCCTTCGGTGGATTCGGGCTAAGGGTAGAGTGGAGCGCACAGCGGGAACGTTCCAGGATAGGCTGGTGACCGAGCTCAGACTCGCTGGTGCAGTCACCATCGAGGAGGCCAACGCCCTGCTGAAGGAGTTCCTTGACCGCTTCAACGCTCGCTTCGGAGTGCCGGCACAGCACCCTGAGGCTGCCTACCGCCCGTTGGGACCGGGAGTGTGCCTCGACACTGCGCTCTGCTTCAGGCACAGCCGCAGGGTGGCCAGGGACAACACGGTGAAGTACCGCTGGAGAACGCTTCAATTGCTGCCGGGGACGGAGCGGCGCAGCTATGCGGGGGCGGTGGCAGATGTGCTGGAAGGCCTGGACGGCCAGCTGGCTGTGCGTTACCGGGGAGAGATCATCCCCAGCCAGGAGGCGCCACCCCGCCCAGGCATACTCAGAAGCTTCAACGACTCTTCTTCACACGGGACACCCCCACGTCCCGATCTCAACGGTCTGAGCAGGCGCTGGGAGGCGGTCCTGGCAGCACTCGACGCACAGATGGACGCCGGCGATGCTGACGACACGGCCATCGACAACGGTCCTGTTGACGAACAGCGGCAGCAGCCGGCTCTCGAACTGCTCCTCGGTATCGCGGACTCGCGGCCGCCTCAGCTGTATCGTTCCCGAACTCAGCGTAAGCCTCCGGGCTCTGCCGTATCCGTTCCGATAGCCGGTCTCGTTGTCCGACTCAGACCTGCGGGCCGACTTCGCCCTTCCCAGAAACTCCGTCACCTCTTCCTCCAGCAACTCCTGGATCAGCCGCTGGACATGGCCTCGCACCCAATCCTCCAACTGCTCCCTCCCACTCCGACCTTGACTCCGACCTGCTCCCAGTGCTTTCCTTCCTCATGGGCGGTGTATCTCCTCTCTTGGGCCTTGAGCCCGTCTTGTTCACAGAGAGGGTACACCGCCTGACTGTTTACACACTTTTTGAGGGTACCTCCCTTCGATACCGTTCAATTGCAATGGGCTGGCGTGAAAGACTTCCCCGGGTCCACTAGGCTACAGGGTGCGCACCCGGGGAGGACTTCCGACATTCAGTTGGATTCAGTTGGTGGCAATGGAAAGTCCTGAAATAGCGTTGTCGATGCGATCTGCTCGGGAAAAGACATCTCGGGTAAACGGCCACGGGTCATAAACCCAGCCTTGATGAAGGCCATATGCCGTGGTACCGACGTACACAGGTCCGCCGCTATCACCACTCGCAGACAGACGCGCCCCCATTTGCACGAGATTGCACCAAACTCCGTTGCAGACGTTGAGCTTCCGCACTTCCTGACAGTCCTTGTTGCTCGCCTTACCGTTTCGGCAAAGTGTGTCCCCCACGCATGGAGCCCCGACGGCAGAGACATCCCTGCTGTTTAATTCACTTGATGAATTGTTGCCTGAGTAGAAGTCGTCAGGCACGTTCTGGGATCCAGTGTGCTACTGGAAGTCGCAGCTGTGGCAGCGGTGCGCGGGGGCTCTCGACGAGATCGAGCTGGCAATCATACTCGGCACCGACCACTCCGGAGACCAAGGGACGATCACCCCGACACGACAGAGCTATGCCACGCCTTTCGGGATCTTACCTACCGACCTCGACGTGGTGGACGGGCTCGCGGACGTGTTAGGGCACGAGCATGCTTTCGCCGAAGAACTCCATCACGTCAACGAACACTCGATCGAGCTCGCGGCAGTCTGGTTCCAGCACTTTCTCAATGGCCGCACTTGCCCCGTCGTGCCAGTGCTATGCGGCTCGTTCCACTACTTCGTCACCGGCGAAGCGGTGGCATCCGAACACGACGTCCTGGGCTCGGTGGTCGACTACCTGCGAGGCGTCGTCGCAGAGCGCCGAACGCTGGTGATTGCGGCCGCAGACCTCGCCCATGTGGGCCCCGCCTTCGGCGACGCAAACGGCGTGGACTCCACTTACCGCACGAGTCTGTCGGTCGAGGACGCCAAATCGATCGACGCTGTTTGCGACGGAGACGCCGAGGCGTTCCTGTCGCTGTCTCGCAACGAACAGGACGCCCGCAAGATATGTGGTCTGCCTCCGATCTACCTGGCCCTCCGGCTCTTGGACGGCGTAAAGGGAGAGTCTCTCGACTACGCCCAATGTCCTGCCGACGTCGACGGCGGCTCGCTGGTTTCCATTGCCGGAATTGCCTTGTGGCAGGACGGACGGTAGCCGGTAATTCTTGGCAATGTCCCGAAACTCAGGCACATGACGGCCCCAAGGTACTAGTCTGGATTGTCGTTCGCGGGATAACCTAAAGCGTGCCCTCACGGCTCAGAGCCCGCAGGGCAACGCCCGGTCGATGTGTTTAGGTTTGCCAGTTGCCTGATTTCGTTGTTGTATTCGCGCTGATCGCCGTCATACTGACGGTCACGGCCCTCGCTTCCGGGTTGGTCGAGCGGTCGCCTCTCTCGTTCCCGCTTATGTTCTTGGGGCTTGGTTTTGCGCTGGGCGGTGAGGGCTTCGGCGTAATCGAGCTGGGCCCTCACGACCAGATTCTCGAGATCGTGGCAACTCTGACCCTCTCGCTAGTCCTTTTCCTCGACGCAACGAAACTGCAACTCGATGAGCTTGGCCGTCGATGGCTCGTCCCCTTCCTGGTGCTGGTGCCCGGCACCGGGCTGATTATCGTCCTCGGGGCCGTCCCGCTAGCACTTTTGTTTGGACTGGGCTGGACGCTCGCGTTCACAGGCGGAGCAATCCTCGCCTCGACCGACCCTGTCGTTCTCAGGGAGATCCTTCGTGACGAGCGCATCCCTCGACCGGTACGCCAGGTCCTCAAGATCGAGGCGGGGATGAACGACATCGTCGTCCTGCCCGTCATTCTTGTGCTGATCGCTCTGGCCCTCGGCGAGGCCGGCGAGGTCTCGGACTGGGTTACCCTGGTAGGCCAGCTGCTGCTGATCGGCCCGGCGATCGGGCTCGTCATCGGCGGAGCGGGAGCGTGGCTAATAGGACAGGTTGACTCCAGGACCGGCGTCAGGCGCGATTACCAGGCCCTCTACGGAATAGGGCTCGTGTTAGCATCCTACGCCACCGCGACCGCGGCGGGAGGCGATGGCTTCCTAGCGGCGTTCGCCGCCGGGCTGGCAGTCATTCTCGTGAACCAGGACCTCTGCGACTGCTTCCTCGAGTACGGCGAGTTCACGTCTGAGATGGCGATGCTCTTCGCTTTCGTGCTATTCGGCACCGTCTTGTCGAGCGTCCTCCCGACGGTAAACGTCGCGCGCGGGTTGGTGTTGGCGGGCCTGGTCATCTTCGTGATCCGGCCCGCGGTACTGGGGATGGTATTGTCGAGGGCGCGAATGAGCTGGGAGGCCCACGCCTTCGTCGCCTGGTTCGGTCCGAGAGGGCTAAATTCGCTTCTACTGGCGTTACTCGTCGTCCAGAACGGTGTGCCAGGCTCTGAGCTGCTGTTCGCGGTCGTAGGCGTTGTCGTATTGGCATCGGTAACCGTGCATGGAGCTTCATCCACGCCGATAGGCGCCTGGTACGGGCGCAAGGCCGGCACCGAAACCTTGGAGGAGGAGCGGGAGAGCACGGCGGCGGGCCTGTTCGAGCACGACGAGACCGACGTGCCCCGGGTTTCTCGAGACGAGCTGAGCCAGATGCTCGGGAGCCGGAACCCGCCAATGATCCTTGATGTCCGCTCTCGCTCAAGCTATGTACGGGACGGCTCTCAGATTCCGGGCAGCGTCCGGGTCCCACCCGACCGGCTCACCGAGTGGCTTCATGAGCAACCCGAAGGGAGCCTCAAGAGTCGTCTGCTCGTCACCTACTGCACCTGACTGGACGAGGCGACGAGCGCCCGTGTGGCGCGACAGCTCAGAGCGGAGGGACTCGATGCCGTGGCTCTCGAAGGAGGGTTCGACGCGTGGCGAAGGGAGTACCCTGTTGAGCCGAGCGCGCTTGCCGGGTAGTGTCCTAATTTCAACGGCGGGGTAGCCTCTGGAAAGGTAGACTCCCCACCGACTCAGGTCTACATCTCTAGCGCTTGTTCAACGGCGGGTTCTTGCCGCCGTGATTGTCGCGGTAGGTCTGTAACCGCTCTTGTTCCCACTTCACAGCCGATGGCGGAGTTCGTGAACCGGTTTCAACCTTCAGCACGCCTGGCTTGCCGCCGGCTTCGTGTTCCCCGGCTCTGCGCTCAGGGTCATTGGTAATGCCGATGTACTTGATGCGGTTGTTCCGCCCACGAATCGTGTACCCCTTCTGTTTCATAGGTGACACCTTTAACGGTGGAGTCACCACGGCGGTCGGCAATCGATTTACGCTGTTACCAGCTACCGTTCTTGACCCTACGCGGCGTCACCAACTAAGATTACGCCTGTTTCGTGCGTGGGAGTCCCCGCCACGGTGCGGTGGTTCCCCAAAAAAGAAACCGCCCTGCTCATACCAAGCGGGGCGGTTTGCGTTTGACACAGTCCCCTTGAAGGGGCTATACTGTCTCTACAAATTGCTGAGTAGTATCAGACCCGCTGGTCTGAGGTGGCCCGCCCTGGAAGGCGGGCTTCTTTAGTTGTCCGACAGATAGCCCAGATTACCACACGGTTCGACTGACCGCAACTACATGTGGGGCTTGATGATCACCTCATCCATATTTCTAGGTGGATTGCGTCCGCCATCTCTACAATGACTACTGACTTAGGTCAATGAGGTCGCGGAGAGACCAGAAACCGTCTTGGAGTCCCGCTGCCATCGCTGGCGTCGCCCCGTGTAGGCTCCGATGTCCACGGACAAGGTTGTAGTAGGCAAAGTGTAGGGCGACGGCGGCTTTCAGGTTCTCCACTCGCTTACTGAATCCATTCGTCAGCCGAGTGAAGCGGCGCATCGCCATCCGCATGGTGAGGTTGTTCCTCTCGACGTAGGCGGTCGAAATCTTGTCCCAGTCCGGTCGGCCTTGAATGATGGTCTTGTCGGTGGAGGTCACCTGCGGCGGGCTGTACCTACCAGGTCCAAGGGGCTCCGCTTCGTAGGACTTTACGATCTGCCCATAGTCCACGTCCGCGCCGAAGGCAGTCTCGATGGCATCGACGTAGGGCCCGTAGGCCGTCTGAGCTAATCTGAACGCGGTTCTCTAGGCGCAATCACAGGTCGTTGATGAAGTGGTAGGCGTTAGCACCATCCCGCTTGCCAACGTGGTAACTCGGAACCAGCTTGGTATCGGAGTCGATAGCCACGTATGTCCAGAAGTCGCCAACGGTGTCTAGGTCGTCGGTCGGCTCGACGTGGCGCTGTTTCTTGCCGACATAGCACCAAATCTCATCGACCTCGATACGCTTGCAGAACAGGCCGCGCATCATCACGTCCATCACTTCTTCGCAGGTTTGGCCGACCCGCACGGCCAGCCGCATGATGGTGTCGCGGTGGATACCGGTCATTCGCTCGACCGAGCGAATCGAGCAACCTTCGACCAAGGCTCGAATCACGGCCTCTTGGCGTTCTGGCTTCAGCTTGTTCATCGTTCGGCTCCAGTGCGGGTGGTATAATAAGGAAGTGGAGAGTCGGGGGGTCGAACCCCGTGAGGCAAGTTGTAAAGGCTGCCGCCAGGAACCATCCACTCCCCACACGTAACCCCTGAGGCCGCAACCTTGGGGGTTTTCTATACCCTAATTGTACCATACATTCCCCGATTTGTCAACCCAAATTGGACAATTTGTGCGCCTCATGGTATCCTCGTGCTGGAACACAAATTGTCGGAGAGGAACCATGGCTATCAAACGGCGGAGCCCGAACTATCCAGGGATAAGCTTGGAGGATGCCGTCGGCGTGCTGGCGGCGCTGTACCAAGGTACCTCAGGGCCAGGTGTCGGGCGTGGTGAATTCACTCGCCAGGACGCAGCGAGCGCATGGGGCTATACCAGTGCGGCAGGTCCGGTCAAAGTGCGTCTAGCGTCCCTACGCCAGTACGGGTTTCTTGAAGGCAAGAAGGGCGGGAATCCTCGACTAACCAATCGCGCTTTGACCGTCATCCTCAGGAATCAAGCGTCTCGTGAGCATAGGGATGCGATAGCCCTTGCTGTCTTAACGCCGCCGATTTTCGCGGAGCTTCACCACGAGTTGGAGAGCGCCGCTCCAGACGCGATGCGGCAATTCTTAGTCGTGGAAAAGAACTTTACGAACGAAGGGGCAAATCGCCTAATCTCTGTCTACGCAGCCTCGATGGCCTATGCAGGCATAGACGAATATGATAATATGGGGGAACAAATCGACGACGATTTGGACAATGAAGACCAGGACGAGGAAGAGGTTTCCGACATGCCTCCACCCCCACCGCCTGCACTGTCCCAGGCCGGAACCATGAACATTCCAATCCCCTTTGGAAGCGATAGGCTTGGTAATGTGACTTTGCCCATCGATCTAACGAATGAGGAATGGAAGAGATTCGATCGAATCTTGAAAGGCTACAGGCCACCCGAGGAAAAGACCACTGAGCAACAGGCAACGTCTGAAACAGGCAATTCGTGACCTCCACGGCTGCGACGCTACCCATGTAGAGTCGGTACCCGTGACAGAAACCTTCCAGGGCGAGGCCGTGTGGGACGGCACCGTGGAGGTCTTCGACTTAGAGGGTCACCCGACCGCCACACGCTGCTATGCGTGGTCGCACGCCGTGGACGGCTCAGAGAAGCGGCGTTACGTGGCTGTGCTGCACGAAGGGCCGGTGGACTCGCCAGAGGCGGCTGTGAGGGCAGCTATCGTTCAGAAATATCACGATGCCTAACAACGACATCTACTGGTTAGCCCTAATCCACCGAAGGACGGCGTGTAGGAGGCCTGCTGAAGAAACAAAAGGGTGCGCCTCTGAATCTGGGATAATGGTTTTGAAACAGAAAACCGGTCCCAGAAAAGGAGCACCCGATAGATGCTACCACGTAACCACCCCGACCGCATCCAAATCGCCTTCGACGACCACCGCCTGGTGGCCAATGCCGGGCTGATCCTTCCCGCCACCCTCGCCCTGCGCCTTGGCCTGCCCCAACTCCTCCGGAAGCACCTCGACCTCGGCGGCGCGCCGGGCCGGGCGAACACCGGCGACAAGATGATGACCCTGGTGGCCTCCGCCCTAGCCGGCGGAGATTGCATCGACGACGCCGATGTGCTGCGCGCCGGCGGGACCGCCCGCGTGCTCGGTTTCACGGCTAAGGCTCCCTCCACCCTGGGCACCTTCCTGCGCAGCTTCAGGTGGGGCCATGTCCGCCAACTGGACCGGGTGAGCCGCGAGTTGCTGGCCCGGGTCTGGAAGGCCGGTGCCGGACCCGGCGACGCACCATTCACCATCGACCTTGATTCGACGATCTGCGAGACCTACGGACTGGCCAAGGAGGGCGCCCGCCACCACGGCTACACCGGTGCGCGGGGCTATCACCCGCTGCTGGCCGTCGCCGCCGGCACCGGCGACGTGCTGATGGCCCGCCTGCGCGAGGGCCGGGCTAACACCGCCCGCGGCGCTGCCCACTTCCTGCGTGAAACGGTGGGGCGGGTGCGCTACTGCGGAGCCAGGGGCCAACTCACGGTGCGGGCCGACAGCGGCTTCTATACCCACGCCGTGGTCGCCGTCTGCCGCCGGATGGATGTCCGCTTCTCCATCGCCATCCGCCAGCGCGCCCGCCTGCGGAATCTCATCGAGGCGATACCCGAAGATGCCTGGACGCCGATTCCTTACTGGATGGACGGCGCCGCCGATGTGGCCGAGACCACCTACACCCCGTTCCAGGCCGAGGCGGACGCCGCGCCGGTACGGCTCATCGTCCGGCGGGTGAAGCCGGCGCCCTGTTCTCAACTGGCTCTCTTCGCCACCTACAGCTATCACGGCTTCATCACCGACCGGGACGGGGAGACGCTGGAACTGGAGGCCGATCATCGCCGTCACGCCGAGATCGAGAATGCGATACGCGACCTCAAGTACGGCGTGGGGCTGAACCATCTCCCCTCGGGCCGTTTCGCCGCCAACGGCGCCTGGCTGGCGGTACAGGTGATGGCGCACAACCTGGCCCGCTGGACAGCCCGCATCGGCCTGGGTCAGCAGATCGTGACCACCAAGACCCTCAGACGACGGGTCTTTGCCTTGGCCGGACGGATCACCCGCTCGGCACGCCGATTGACCCTGCAGCTTCCCCGGCGCTGGCCCTGGGAGGAGCAGTTCAGCCGCGCCCTGGCCCGACTGCGAGCCATTCCACTCCCAGCCTGACGGAGCCCGTCCGCCACTGACCCACCAGCCAACCCAACGTCCCCGCAAACTCGCGCCAGCCCAGTCCGCGAGCGCCTCTTGCCGTGTCCTATCCCGCCATCTGGCTCGCCACAGCCACTGTAGGCCGCCATCGGTGCCCCCAAAAGCGCCTGCAGACCGCCCGCCAACCTCCCGTCTACCCAAATTCGAGCCCGGATCATCACGCCTGTAACTCCCTCACCCCCTTCCGCTGTCCTCACGTCGTCCATCCCTGTCCGTCGGTGGATTCGGGCTTAGGCTACGTGGTCGGTTTCGTGTTCTTTTTCATGGTCGGCTTGTTGGAGACTTCGCGGTTCGGCTCATATCGACTAGCCCCAGGCGAACGCGGGTGGATTTATGCTGGGCTAACCGCCTTGGCGTGGCCCATGACTTTCGTCATTTACGCCTTCTTCCTTCTTGTTCCGCTCTTGGGGCGCCTTGTTTTGCTCCTGCGAAGGCTACAGGGGACTTCAGATACTGATTCCAGCGATTCAAATTAGGACACTACCGCTTGCCGCTTAAACTTGATTGCCATCTGACGATGTGACTGGAGGAGCCGGATGACTCAAGTCGGCCTACTGGTGGGTACCCGCAAAGGCGCTTTCATCCTCACGAGCGACGATAGCAGGAAGAGCTGGACGACTTCCGGGCCTTTCTCGGCCGGGGGTGACGTATTCCACGCCGTTTACGATTCCCGCGGCAATGGCAGCGTTTGGTTGGCCGTAAACAACCCGGTCTGGGGCGCCCAGCTCCAGGTCAGCCACGACCTCGGTGAGACGTGGAGTGACCCCAAGCAAGGACCGCGATTCGACCCCGGGAACGAGCTGACGCTGAATCGAATCTGGCACATAGAGCCCGGCCACCAGGACGAGCCGAACGTGATGTACGCCGGAGCCGAGCCCGCGTCTCTCTTCAAGAGCAAGGACGGTGGCGACACGTGGTACGAGGTGACAGGCCTGACGGACCACCCGACCCGAGAACGCTGGCAACCAGGCTTCGGCGGGCTGTGCTTGCATAGCATGGTCCTGGACCCAACGGCGAAAGAGCGGATGTGGGTCGGCATTTCGGCTGTCGGTGTCTTCGGGACCGACGACGGGGGCGAAAGCTGGCAGACGATGAACAAAGGCGTACGGGCCGACTTCATGCCGGACCGGTTCCCCGAATTCGGCCAGTGCCCACACAAGATGCTCGCCCATCCATCGAGTCCGGATGTCCTCTACCAGCAGAACCACTGCGGAGTGTTTCGGAGCGACGATCGCGGCGGCGAGTGGGTCGACGTCTCGGAAGGACTGCCGTCCAGGTTCGGTTTCGTGTTCGGCGTCCACTCCCAGGACCCGGAGACGATCTACGTGCTACCTGAGGACAGCGCCGTCGGGGACGAAACCGGCGGCGGCATGAGATACATGTCAGACGCCAGATTCCGGATCTATCGCAGCCGGAACGGTGGCGGCGACTGGGAGCCTCTGACCGACGGGCTGCCCCAAAAGAACGCCTACCTTCACGTCATGCGCGAGGGCATGGCCACCGATAGCCTGGACCCTTGCGGCATCTATGTTGGGACGACGACCGGCCAGATCTTCTACTCCCGTGACGACGGCGACAGCTGGGACCTGCTGATGGACTATCTGCCGCCGATCAGCTCCCTGGAGTGCGCCGAGCTGGATTAGCCATGATCTGGGAAGCAGGTCGGATGGTTCGACAAGCTCACCATGAGCGGAAGAGGAGCGGGGAGCTCTTAAGTAACTGCTTGGTTTTTGAGGGCCTTGCGGGAGCGCCAGGGCAGGCACGGGGGCACTGCCCCTACGCACGCAGCGAGCGAGTTGCTTTCATACGTTTCGTCCGCTCCGCGGACTTATGATTACTCACTTTCAGCTTGCGATTGTATCTAATTACCGTGGGTCAAATCCCCCCAACCCCCCTTTTCAAAGGAGGGACAGAGCCGGACCCCACGAGCGGTTCGGTGGGCTATCGAGTAACTGCTCGTTTTTGAGGGTCTTGCGGGAGCGCCAGGGCAGGCACAGGGGCACTGCCCCTATGTATGCAGCAAAGCGAGTTGCTCTCATACGTTTCGTCCGCCCTGCGGATGTATGGTCGCTCACTTTCAGCTTGCGGTTGTATCTAATTACGTGGGTCAAATCCCCCCAACCCCCTTTTCAAAGGGGGGACAGAGCCGGACCCCACGAGCGGTTCGGTGGGCTATCGAGTAACTGGTCACAACAGTTACTCACCTAGATTCGGTCCGCCCTGCGGGCATAATTTGCTCTCAAGTAACTGCTGACCACGAACGGGTTGGGGCTATAACGAGCAGGCGGACGGGCGCATACAATGCGCCCCTACGGCCGTTCAAGGGGACGAAGGCTTGCCCATACGTATGAGGGGCGAGCCAGTTACTTTCCTATGTTCAGTCCGCCCTGCGAATGTATGGTTGCTCACCATGAGCGGAGGAGACCGGGGAGCTGACCATGAGCGGGAGGAAAAGCGCACAGCTCAACGTGGACGGGTAGAGAGCAGACACCAGACCATGAGTGACTCACTTGGCCGGCTATACGTCCGTGGCTTATTTAGTCCGCTCAGCCTGAGCTTGTCGAAGGCCGGCCGCCGGACCGACCGCACCAGGTTGCTGAGACGAAAAGCCATTCGGTGGCTCTTCGCAGGTACGGGGGTCGTAGTCGCCCTCGCTGCGTGTGGCGAATCCGAGAAATCCGTGCAGTCCCCGTCCGGGACGCCAGCCGCCGAAGCGACCGGGTCCAGTACTATCCTCGGCGTTGCACCTCAGGACGGGCAGTGGCGCCGTCTGGCCCCACTTCCATCGGAGCGGAGCGAGGTGGTCGCGGTAGCACTCGACGGCAAGGTGTACGTGATCGGCGGACTAACGCCTGGTGGGGGGACCACCGATAGAGTCGAGGCATATGACCCTGGCACCGA
This sequence comes from Dehalococcoidia bacterium, assembly GCA_965248605.1. Lineage (GTDB taxonomy): Bacteria > Chloroflexota > Dehalococcoidia > Lucifugimonadales > CAUZJF01 > CAUZJF01. The sequence goes on along the minus strand of CBDFJV010000007.1, from coordinate 1,469,705 downwards.
CTCCTGGGACGAGAAGGCGCCGCTTCCGAAAGCGCTGCACCACTCTGGTGCCACGGCTCTGGGCGGCAAGATTTACCTCGTCGGCGGGTTTATTAAAACCGGCTTTGCGCCCGTAGCGGACGTCTTCGTTTACGACCCCAGCGCAGATTCGTGGAGCGCCGGGCCGCCGATGCCGACGGCCCGCGGAGCCCTGGCGGCCGCCGCGGTGGACGGCCTGGTCTATACCGTTGGAGGCGTGACAGGTTTCGGATTAGACAACGTCGGCACGGTCGAGGTCTACGACCCCAACGCTGACGCGTGGAAAACGAGGTCTCCGATGCCGACGCCGCGAGACCATCTCGCCCTAAGCGTCGTCGGCGGGAAGCTCTATGCCGTTGGAGGCCGCCTACGCGGCATCAACCAGGACGCCCACGAGGAATACGACCCGTCGAGCGACTCCTGGACGGACATAGCGGCGCTGCCTACTGCTCGAAGCGGCATCGCAGCGGGGATTGTAGGAGGCCGCATATACGTCTTCGGTGGCGAGTCCCCAGCCGGCACATTCGACGAAAACGAAGCTTACGATCCAGCAACCGATACGTGGGGAACGGCACTTCCGATGCCCACAGCACGGCATGGGCTCGGGGCCGCCGTGATCGACGGCACAATATACGTGGTTGGTGGAGGCGTATTTCCCGGATCCAGCGACAGCGCCGCGAATGAGGCCTTTACGCCCTAGAAATGGGGGCTAGCGGCTCGTGATCCTCACGACGCGCCGCCGCCCTACCCTGACGACGTCATCGTGATCGAGTGTGCCGGCGGGAGCATTCGCCGAGGCGCGCTCGTCGTTGATCCGCACCGCTCCCTGGTCGATGAGCCTGCGCGCCTCGGTCGAGCTGGGGGCGAGGTCAGCCGCCACTAGTATGTCGCTGAGCCTCTTGCCTTCGAGCTCCGGGGACGGTGGGAGTACGTAGGAAGCGATCTCGTCGGGAAGATCGCGCTGTTGCACGGTACTTTCAAAATGCCCCTCGGCTTTCGTAGCCGACGACCCGTCGTGGAACTGAGTCACCAACTCTCGGGCCAGTTTTTTCTTTACTTCCATTGGGTTCACCGATTGGGCTTCGAGTGCGCGAGCGAGTTCCACGATCTCATCGTCTGGCACGTCGGTCAGGCTCTCGAGATACGGCATGATCGCGTCGTCGGGCAGCGACATCGTCTTCCCGAACATCTCTTCCGGCGGGTCGTCAATCGCGATGTAATTCCCCAGGCTCTTGCTCATCTTCTTAACGCCGTCGGTCCCGACAAGAAGGGGCATCACCAGGCACTGCTGCTGTCGCTGACCCATCTGCTGCTGCAAGTCGCGGCCAACCAGTAGATTGAACTTCTGATCGGTCCCGCCGAGTTCTATGTCGGACTCGACCGCGACGGAGTCGTAGGCCTGTAGCAACGGGTAGAGAAGCTCGGTGATGGCGACCGGCTGATTTGCAGCCATCCTCTTGGCGAAGTCATCGCGGGCCAGGAACTGCGCAACAGTGAAGCGGCGCGTCAGCTTGATCACGTCCGTCAGGTTGAACGGCCCGAACCACTTGCTTTGCATCTGGATCTCAGTCTTGTCCCTATCGACGACGTTGTAGAACTGGGCGAGGTAGGTCTCGGCATTGGCGTAGACCTCCTCTGCCGTGAGCATCCGGCGGGTCGCTGACTGTCCGCTAGGGTCTCCGATCTGGGCCGTCCAGTCTCCGACGATAACGACGACCTTGTGACCCAACTCCTGGAGCTGTCGCAGTTTCCGGAGCCCGACCGCGTGACCGAGGTGCAGGTCCGGCGCGCTGGGATCGAAGCCCATCTTGAGGCGCAAAGGTCGGCCATCGTCGAGGAGTTCCAGCATCTCCGACTCGACGATGATCTCGACCACCCCCCGCTTCAGCAGGCGGTTACGCTGTCCTTCGTCTAGCTGTCGTAGCTTAGTTACGGCCACTTTCGTCCATTCCAACCCAACGGGTTCTCACGGTCCTACTTCGGCCATCCGGTGCTCCATCGCCTTGACAAGAAGCTCGGCTATTGCGACATCCCCCGAGCCGATACTCAGCTTGATTTCAGCCTTGCGGCGGCCACGTATACCATCGAGGTACATCCTGCTACGCGCCCCCAGTACCAGTTGGACATCCTCAGTACCACGGTCTAGACGCACCAGGTCGATGACCTGCACAGGCACCATAACGCGCTTTACGCCCGACCTGAGGAGGCCAACCATACTGTCTTTAACCTTGAACTCGAGCGTCAGAACGTCGTTCTCGAAATGCGCCGTTCCGTCGGCGCGGCCGAGCCCACCAAGAAGACCGATCGAGAACGGGATCCCGTCCAAAGAGACTATCTCATCTCGTCGACGCAGCCGCAGCCTGGAGTACCCGCCTCGTGTCAGTCACGTCGAGCTCTACCTGGGCTTGCAGCTCGCCGACGGTCTCGTATTTGACTTCGTCTCGTAGCCGTTCGACGAACTCGAGCCGGACCTCCTGTCCATACACGTCGTCGTCGAACTCCAACATGTAAGCCTCGACGGTCCGATCGACCTCATCGAACGTCGGACGCACTCCGATGCTGGCGGCGGCCATGAAGCGTCGACCACTGATGGTGGCCCAGGTCGCGTAGATGCCGTCGCGCGGCAAAGCGAGGTCTTCCGCAACCTGAAGGTTGGCCGTCGGGAAGCCCAACGATCGGCCACGACCCGCGCCCCTCACGACACTCCCTTTGAGCATGAAGTCGCGGCCGAGCAGCCGAGCAACGTCGGCCACGTCTCCGTTGAAAAGAGATTCGCGGACGGCCGTGCTACGAACAGTCCGGCCCTGATCGTCCAAAAGAGGCGCTACGACGGTCAGCGAGAAGCCCATCTGTTGCCCCAGTGTGGTTAGACGCTCGACGTTGCCTTCCCGACGACGCCCCATGGCGAAGTCGGGCCCGACGACCAGTCCGCGCATGCCGAGGTATTCTAGAAGGAGTCCACAGAACTCGCCGGCGCCTAACCCGGCCACGTCCATGTCGAAGGTAATGGGTGCGACAAAATCCGCGCCGATTTCCTTGATCAGCCGCGAGCGTTCGTCGAAATCGGTAAGGAATTGTGGTCTGAAGTCCGGTCGAAGTACCGACGCCGGGTGATTACGGAAAGTTACGATTCCCGCACGGACACCTTTTGCCGTCGCTTGAGAAGTCAGCTCTTTGATGACGTGGGCGTGCCCGCGGTGGACTCCGTCGAAAACCCCTATCGTGAGTAGCGATTCTCCGCCCTTCGTAAACTCCGATAGCTCGTTGATTATTCTCATTCGTTTTTGTAGCTACTCGCTAGGCAAGGCGATACTAGCATGGGCCAATTTGAAGGGTCAAGCAACACCCTGTGTGGCTAAGTGCCGATAGCTTACGCTATATTAGACGGAACATTTCAGATGGGGACCGAAGTGGCGCAGACCGGCACTATAACGGGAACGGCGACTCTGGCGGAGACGCAGACTCCGGCCGAGTCCTCCAAAGTATGGGTCAAAGAAGAGACCGGTATCGACTGGCCCCGACTGAGGTTCGCAAGCTGCGTCGCGATCTTCGGAGGGGCGGTAGGCGTCGTGACGGTGCTCGTTCATTTCCTGGCACTCATACAGTACCCGAACATAATCCAACACCTGACAATCTGGGACTCGCTTCTTTTCGGAACGGGTGGAGCCCTGGGCGGCATACTCATAACCGCTCCGACGGCGTACCTTCTGTTCGGCGAACGCCCCGAGTTCGCCTCCCTCAAAGACCGGCCGCCCCGGGGCATCAGGGCATGGGCGGCACTCGGGATTCTATACGGATTGACGTACCCGCTAATTATGGGCGGCGTGTTCATTCCGTTAAGCTTCAACATCATCGACTTCAACACCGGACATCTGAGCGTCCCGCAGTTGCTGTTCAAGTCGCTGGAGGGCGGGATCTTTGCTCCTTCCATTGCTCTCGTTCTCGGGATACGGCTCCTCTACACGGGCCTCTATTCGGCGCTCCTTTTCGCTCCCGGCGGTTGGGCACTGGACCGGTTCAACGCATCTCGGGACCCCATCTCACGCAAGTACGGCACGTGGGCCGTCGCTGTCCTGTTCTCCGCCCTAGTCATCGCGATCGTCGTTTACGCACCACCGATATTCCTGGCGAACTTCGGCGGCGGAGCCCAGAACCGTTTCTAGCGCGGCCGGTAGCTCACCCGCCTAGATTTCGGCAAGCCGCCGGCTATCGTGTGTCTTCAAGCCCACGTTTTGCCCCGATTCGCGAAATCCAACTCGCTCTCGGCCCTCGTAGATGATTTCAGAACGCTCGCGATAACGGAGGGTCTCGTGGTCAAATCGGCTGATGAGATGAATCTCTACCGAAGAGAGCTTCTAAAAGGCAGCACGGAAACTCTGATCCTCTCCCTCTTGTCCGAAGAGCCGAAGTACGGCTATCAGCTCGTAAGAGAAATGGATGCCCGCAGCGGCGGGTACTTCCATCTCAAGGAGGGGACCCTCTATCCCGCCCTCCACCGCCTCGAGCGAGACGGCCTGGTCGAAAGCACGTGGTGGGAGGAGTATCGGGGTGGCCAGCGGCGTTGTTACTACGACATGACTCGCAGTGGTCGTGCTCGACTGGAGTCGATGATCAACGAATGGCACCTTTTCGCTAGCGCCCTCAACCAGATCGCCCGACCCACCGCGGCAGTCGCGTAACACCCATCAAGCCAGGCCACCGCCCTCCGATCGCTCTCCCCATCTGACCGCCCTTTCCACCACCTCGTGTGTATACTCACGCGGGCTGAACGCCGGCCCAAGTCTATTCGACGACGCCCGCAGTCACCGTGTTACCATTGCCACCGCCCAACTATGTCATCTCACGGCGGCTGAGCGAGGAACCGGGATGAGCGAGCCCGTCGCCGTGGTCGTCGACAGCGCCGCGAGCCTGCCGTCAGACGCCGCAAGCGACCCTCAGATGTGGACCGTCCCGATGCAGCTGACGATCGGCGACCGGACATTTCATGACGGTCTGGACCTGACGCCCGCAGAGTTCTATCGCATGCTGCCTTCGGTGGACGGACGGACGACCACGTCGGCACCAGCACCAGCGGCGTACGTTAGCGCGTTTTCCGAAGCTGCTGAAAAGTACTCATCTATCGTGTGCCTAACCGTGGCTCGACATGTCAGCTCCTCGTACGATTCCGCCAAAACCGCCGCAGGAGGCGGCTCCGGCGGTCCCAGGATAGAGGTCATAGACACGGAAAGCGCCGCGGGCGGCGAGGGTCTGCTGGCCACGGAGGCGCTGCGGATCGCGCGGACGGGCGCTGGGCTTGACGAAGTAGCGACCACGGTGCGGGCGTTGATACCGAGGGTGCGGCTGCTGGCATTCCTCGATACACTCTACTATGTGTGGAAGAGCGGACGCGTCCCACGGCTGGCGTACCTGGGGTCATCGCTGCTTAAGATCAAACCCATCTTCGAGCTGTCTCAGGGCGAGGTCCGACCCGTAGAGCGCCCGCGGACTGCCCGCCGCGCTGCTGAACGCATGCTCGCACTCATGAAAGAAGACGCGGGCGCCGGCCCAGTCCATGCGACCGTCATGCACAGCGACGACGCCAAGACGGCCGACGAAATGCGCCGGCGCGTCGAGTCTGAGTTCGACTGCAAGGAGATCTTCGTCAGCCAGTTCTCTCCAGTAATGGGCGCGCACACGGGACCGGGCCTCGTCGGGGTGGCCTGGTGGCGAGAGACGTCCGACGAATGAGCCGACGGAACGTGGGCGCGGGAGCCAGCGTTGCGTCCCACGGGAAATCCCCCTCATCCCTTCGATCGACTCAGGACAGGCCTAGCCTTCTCCCGCCAGGGGAGAAGGGACAAGAGCCGAAATAGCACCCTTCCTGTCACCTAAAATGCAAAACGGCGTAAATAAGCTCCTGCAAATCACCGACCTGTTGACCACGCGGCGGTTCGCGGTCCGCATCGGCGATGAGCATGATGGGCTGCCACTCGAGCAACTCCTCGATCGTTACGTCAAGGCGCCGCCCCTAGAACAACTACAGGCCGAACGCCGGATCACCGACGAGTCGACGGAGATGCTGGAGTCCGTCCAGGATTTCGTCTATATGACCTCCGACGACGGCCGGTTGCACGGCATGTTTACCGGCCTGGAGTTTTCCCAAGGGCCGCACGTGCTAGGCCTCGACGAGGTACCCCGTGTCGTGCCGATTCGAGTTGGGGACAAAGACGCGTTGCTCATCGACGTCGAGCTTGACAGAACGAACGTCGGCTACGATCGGAACTGGGTAGGGTTCAACCGGCGCCGGTGGGACCGACATCCTGAGATTTACGAGGGCTTCGTGCGGTCGTGCCTCGAAGAGGCGTTGGGCCAAAGTCGGGCCGAAGCGGTACTTGGTCTCGAGACGGCAGACAGCGCCCTCAAGCTCGTCGAGGTGCTGGCCCGCCGCATCTGGGAAAGCGACTTCGAGAATTACTCTCGTTTCGTTGGCCGCAAGCTCGTCTACAAGTTCGGCGACGAAACAGTTCGCAATGTTATCGAGGGGTCCGGCGGGATCTGCTCGGAGAAGGTGCAGGCGTTGAAGTTCCTGACGGACCGCTTCGGCGTCGAATCCGAATACATAATGTCAGGGCCGGACACGCTCGGGCCGGTACCAGAGGCCAAGCTGCGCGAGCTCCTTACTACCTTCGATTTCTCCTTCTCGAAGCGGTACATGCGCTACTGGCAGCACACCGCTCTCCGCTACACCGTCAACGAGACGTCGGTCCTCGTCGACGACACCAACGGCAACATTCCCTTCCTATTCGCTCAGGATGCGGAGGCGGAGAGACTACTGGGCTACAACACCAAAGAGCCTCTCAAGGTCAGAATGGCGGTCAACGAAGAGGACTTCTACTACCACCCCGTGTCGCAAGACCTCATGAGCGACCTCCTCTTCGCGATGGAAGGCTGGATCCCATACATAGACCTCGTGCAAGTATTCGATAACGAGCTTGGGCTTTGCATTACGAAAGACTTCATGGTGACCGCTGCTGTCTACAAGAGCGAAGCCGGTCTACTGAGGCTCGACCGTGAGTATACCGAGGCGTGCCGCGCCGCAGGCCTTCAGTGCTCCGTAACGGAGGACTGGACGCTGGATTCACCGCTAGGGCAGCAATTCGCAGAGACGAGGCCGGACGTCGCCGAGAAGGTCCTGGAGGCGCGGGACCATCTTCTCGCACGGTACAACGAATGCTTCGAGGGCGACCACGACGCCGGCCTGGTCGTGATCGACCTGGAGCAGCGAGGAGGCAAACGACTTTCTCCTGTTACAACAGGCGCCAAAGCCGGTTGACGCCAGGGGTATTCTCAAGAAATGTACTACTCGCTATCACGTCTTCTACGCAAGCTGCGGCAGCAGAGAGAGCTAGGCGTCTTCTTTCTCGTTGCCGTTCTCGTCTTAAGCGTCATCGGCAACACGGCGACGTTCTACATCTTCGAACGATCGGCCGACTCTCCTCCAACTATTTGGGACAGCTTCTGGTACAGCGTCATCTCTATTACCACCATCGGGTACGGCGACTTCTCGGCCACTACCCTGGGAGCGCGCATCGGCACCGCGGTATTCATCATCGTCATCGGTCTTGCGGCCTTTACGACAGCCATCGGCGTATTGGTCGACTGGATAGTCGACCTCCGCCACAAGGAGCGAATGGGTATGAGCAGCCAAAAGGCCAGGGAGCATCTGATCGTCGTCAATTTCCCCAGCGAGTCCCGCGTACGCCAGATTATCGAGGAGTTCACACGAGACGAGCACCATAGTGACCGTGAGGTCATCGTCGTCACCGACCAGATAGACGAGCTTCCGTTCGGTATGCCGAACGTATCATTCGTTCGCGGCTCTCCCCTCAGACGAGAGACCTTCGAACGAGCGAACCTGGAGCGCGCGGGCCACGCGATCGTTCTGAGCCCGAGCTACGACGACGCCCGAAGCGACAGCCTTGTTGCATCGATCTCCTTTGTGATAGAACGAATGAGCCCCGAGATCAGCATAATCGTCGAATGCCTGGACCCGGAGCACGACGTGCTATTCGAGAAGTCGGACCGCGTTTCGCTGGTGTACACCCTCCGGATGGCCAACAATCTTCTGGTCCAGGAGGCCCAGGACCACGGCGTCAACCTGCTTACCCAGGCGATCACCAGCAACGTCACGGAGATCGAGGAGACGCTGGCGAGCACGACCGTGACCACGACCCCATCCGGTACCCTTAGCTACACCGAAGTGGCCAAGAGGCTCCTGGACCACGGAGTCAACCTGCTAGGGTTCGTGAGGCAGGGAAACGTGTTCATCGGTTTCGATGGGTTGTCGATCGCTGAGCAAGACGTCCTCGTCTACATATCCAAACAGCGCCAGACCTGGCAGTCCTTAGGCCCACTGCTGGCTTGAGGGACACCTGCAGGCTCCGGCTCAAATAACGTACTCGTGTCCGTCGATCTGACGTACGAAACAGTCCCCGCTGAGGACGAGGCCCGCGTGCAGGAATGCCACGCACTCCTGGCGAGAACAATGGGCGCCGGAAACGTCGAAGATGTCAACTCGTTCGGGCAGTCCCTTTCACACACCACTCGGGCTGGGGTATCCCCGGAGATGATCGCCGCGTCCCACAATGGACGCATCGAAGGAGCGGTCGTCGGCGCCTATATACGGGAGCTCAAGGCGGGGATGGTCATGTACGCCGGAGTCCGTGCCGAGCTCAGACGGCGCGGCATCTACACACACCTGAGGTCCCATCTCGTTGACGCCCTCGCGGATGCAGCGCGCGAGAGTGGCGCAGAAGGACTCAGGTACATTGTGTCGGAGGTCGAAGAAGGGACCCTCGTTCACAGGAAATACGTCGAGGACTGGGGCGCCTATGTCGCGCCGTTCCGATACGAGCAGCCGGCGACCCAAGGTCTACAAACGAGGTCGCTCAAGCTGGTCGTTCTCCCAGTCGTGGACACTAGGCACCCGACCGTGGCCGAAGCGCTCGATATCGTCGGCGTCCTGTACGAGAAGATCTACCGGCTCGACGAGCCTCGCGACAACGTCTACTTCCGGCGCGTAGTAGAATCCTTGCACGATTCGTCCGCCCGCGACCAATCGGAAGGACGTTCGTGGTAAGGTAAACCTGCGTGGGCTCCGGTAACGGCCCACGACTCTCGGCGGCGGCCCAAGGCGATGTTCCGCAAGATACTAATTCCGCTCAACGGCTCCAAAGAGGCGAGCGCCATCTTGCCCTACGTTTCTCAACTTGCCAGGGGGCTAGACGCGCCGCTACTACTATTGTCAGTCGTGGACGGCAGCACGACCGAGGCTTCACGGTCCTATTTCTCGTCGCTTATGGAACAGGCCGAGGAAGGCGCCAGGAACCGGCTCGACTCCGTACTAACCAGACTTGCAGAGGACGGAATCGAGGCGACGGCCGAAGTGACGTCGGGGAAAGTAGAAGCGGAGATTGTCGGGACCGCCGAGCGGACCGGGTGCGACGTGATAGCGATGTCCACGGGCGGCAGGAGCTTTCGAGACGGTATCCTTGGCAGTGTCGCGGAGGCCGTGTTGCACTCGTCACGACTGCCGGTGCTCACCGTTTCGCCCGCCAAGGCCGAAGAGTACGGGCAAGGAACGGCAATCACAAGAATCGTGGCTCCACTCGACGGCTCCGACCTGGCGGAGGACGCGCTTCCATATGTCGAATACGCCGCTCGAAAGCTGGAATTGGATGTCCTGCTGGTGCGGGTAGTGAAACCGGTCCGCATGTTCTGGATGGACGAGTTTCCACCGGGGCTGGATGAAGAGCAACGGCGAATAGACCAGCAAGCCGAGAGCTATCTGAAGGGCGTCGCTGGGCGCCTCGGTAGCCTCGGCCTCGCAGTCGAGACACGAGTCTCCGAAGGCCATCCAGTGACGGCCCTAGCCGAGCTTGCCCATGAGCCGACTAACGACTTGATTGTGCTCGCGACCCATAGCCGCGCCGGGATCAGCCGATGGGCGCTCGGTAGCGTCGCCGCAGCTATCGTGAAGTCAGCCGGGGAGCCCGTGTTGATCGTTCCGCCCGCCGGGGACCAAAGATAGCTCGAGCAGCCACAGGGCGCCATGTGGCGTCATTAGCCAAGATGACAGAGATAACTTCCACCGTAACCAGCCGCATTGCGAGACTGTTTAGTCGATTGCCCACGTGGCCGCGAGGTCCGGGAATCGAAAGCCGTGTCCCAAACACGTTGGACACGGCGGTCAGAGACCTCGATTTCTCGACGCACTCCGATGGGCAGCTCAGGGACACACTTCAGGAGCTGAAAGGCTCTTTCGGCCGTGGCGACCGGACCGAGCTACGCCCCATCGTTTTCGCCGTGGTCGCCGAGACGATACGCAGAAGGCTGGGCGTTTGGCGGCTATTCGACGGCTCTTACGAACTACACCGAGTAGCTCCATACAGAGAGATCGCCGACCGCATCGTTGAATCGGCTCCCTACAAGACGCGCCTTGCCTATTACACCGACGACGATTTTCTGGACGGCGAAGATTTCGGGCAGAGCCTCGGTCCCCACCTGGAGGAGCTCGGACTCGACCACCACGGCCGCTTGATCGTGTCGACGCTGGTTTACGTCGCCGAGAAGCGGAAGGCCGCCTATGTCGCAGACATCCTCCTGCCGGCGGAGTTCTACCGTGCGGTGAGGTCGAGGGACTCGGACCGGGAGCTCGCGTTTGAGCCGACCGACGAGCAACTCTCGGCAGGCTCGCTATTGTTCGACGGGAAGGTGGTCGAAATGCACGCGGGTGAAGGCAAAACAGTCGCGGCCGCCTTCCCCGCAGTGCTTCACGCGTTGATGGGAAAGCGTGTCCACGTCGTCACGGCCAACGACTACCTCGCATTGCGCGATAGGGAGCTGCTGGCGCCGGTCTACGAGTCGTTGGGCCTGAGTGTGGATGTCGTCCTCGGGCACTTCAGCGAGCCGGAACGACGTCACTCTTATCGCGCTGACATCGTCTACGGAACACTCAAGGATTTCGGCTTCGACTATTTGAGAGACAACCTGAAATACACCAGTGACGAGCTCGTGCAGGGGCCTCTGGACGTCGCGATCGTCGACGAGGCCGATCACACCCTCATCGACGAAGTAGCGACCCCTCTCATCATCTCGGGCGCACCGACAGGTGTTCCGCGGTCGATTCATAGGGTCAGGAACGCGGTCGAGAAGCTCGTCGAGCTTCAACAAAACGCCATCTCGGCTCTGGTCGACACGGCGGGCGACGACCGGCAGTACCGCCGGGAAACGCGTTCAACGTTTGCGTCGCTGTTCCTGGCCGACCCCGACAACGTCTTCATTACCGAGCGGTTCGCTGCTGACCCGAGGCTCGCGCGAGACGTCGAGTCGCTGGCCTGGTCGGCTAGATACGAAGACGTAGAAGAAACGCTGCTCAACGGCCTCTGCTACACGGTCGATGCCAAGGCCAGCCTCGTCACCCTCACCGAAAAAGGCCAGCGCTTCATGGAACACGAGCTGGGGCCGACGTTTGACACCAGCGACCTCGAACGCCAGATTGAGCACGTGGCCGCAGACTCCGATACTCCGCTAGCCCGGCGGCGCATGGAGAGCGAGAAACTTCGGAGACAGCTTGCCAGGGCGCAAAACCAGATGAGCCAGGTGTACCAGACTCTGCGAGCGTTCGTCCTGCTGAAGCCCGACAAGGACTACATCGTCACCGGCGGGCGAGTTGTCCTCATCGACGAGTCAACTGGCAGGACGCGGCCCGACAGCCGTTACCAGTACGGGCTTCAAGCCGCCATCGAGGCGAAGGAGCGGGTCGCGGTCCAGCCGTCGACCCGGCCGCTCGCCGAGATCTCTATCCAGGGGTACCTTCGGCAGTATTCGATGGTCTCAGGCATGACCGGTACCGCGGTAGCCTCTCAGGACGAGTTCCGACACGCATACGGCCTGGAAGTGGTGGCCGTTCCGCCGAGTCAGCCGTCAAGAAGGACCGATCTCTCGGCCAGAGTGTACCCGTCCCACTCGGTGAAAATGGCGGCGGTCGTCGAAGAGGTGCGGTCATGGAACAGAGTCGGCCGGCCCGTGCTGGTTGGCACGCTATCGATCAAGCAGTCCAAGGAGTTAAGTAACCTTCTTCGGGACGGGGGCATCGAGCACAGAGTTCTCAACGCCGTGACCAGTCAACAGGAAGCTCAGGTTGTCAAGTCAGCGGGTAGCTTCGGCACCGTGACCGTCGCCACCAACATGGCCGGAAGAGGTACGGACATACTCCTGGAGCCCGACCTCGACCGACGCATTACCGACCGGTATGTCGAGCTGGTGAACGAGCTCCTACGCGGAGAAGCCGGCAGCGTCTCAATTGACTGCCCATCGACCGACCTGGCTGACGTGATCGAGCCCGCACTAAAGCCGCTTGCGACCGTCCGGCAAGGCCTCACCGGCGGCCACGTTTCGGTCGTGGCCACCGGCGGCAGGGGCACCCGCAACCTACACCTGGAATATGGACTGGGCCTACACATCATAGGCACGGAGATGAACGAGTCGAGACGCGTCGACGACCAGCTCCGGGGCCGAGGCGGCCGGCAAGGCGAGTTCGGGTCCTCCAGATTTGCCTTGTCGCTGGAGGACCGGGCTCTCGTACGTCGAGCTGGCTCCTCTCTGGCTGTGCCCAGGGCCCTGGCGATGGATGCCAACGCCGACGGACCTCCTGCAAGGGTGGGCGCTGAGAGATCGTTGGACCGAATACAGAGTCTGAGCGAACGAGACGACGAGACTGCGCGCGATGCTTCCCGTGAGTTCAGCCGCGTTACTGAGCGCCTGAGCTTCGCCTATTATGAGGCTCGACGGGCCGTGATAGATTCGGCCGAGTTCCACTCTCAATGTGTCCGGTTTATGGAGGACCGGGCGCGGCGACTGGTCGACAAGCACTTCCCGCCGCCGATCGTCGCCGACTATCCCGCACAATTCGACGCGATGGCAGAGGAGCTTGTCCAAGACTACGGAATCGATTGCAGCGATGCTTACGGGATGGGCGTCGATGCCTTAAGAACTGAAATAGAGGGGCTCATGGTAGGCAGGCTTTACCAGGCCTGGGCGGCCGCGGTCGACCATGTTCGCTTCGAGGCCACCGAAAAACTCCTTTTCCTGCAGACTAGCGACGACCTTTGGGCAGACCACCTGACTCTCCTCCACGAGCAACTGCTCAGCGTACGCCTTTGCGCATACAGCGAGAAGTCCGCGGTCGTCGACCACGTTTTTCGCAGCATCGAGGCAGAGAAGCTGCTCCGGGAACAGGTGGTCGACACGTTCTTGCCCCGACTCCTCGCAACACTTGAAGCCGAAGAGCTATACGAACAGACCGAGTCGACGGCCAGCCCACAACTGGAGGCGATCCTGACCTGAAGAGCGCCTCGGCGCCCTTCCCCCGGACGATCGAAGGAGGCAATGAGATGACACTGAGACTGAATAGGGGCGGTATGCGGGCTTTGGCCGGCGCCGCAGTCGTGATCGGACCCACCGCGGCCGCCTGTGGTTCCGGAGGACCCACCTACGAGCAGTGGGCCGAGACCGACGGGGCGGCGGGGAGGATCAATCTTGACGCCGTCCAGAAGGCCTTCGAGAACGCCAAGAGCACAACGGAGTTCGAGAAAGTAGTCAACGAGATATACGAAGGCGATGGCCTCGTGTTGATCCGCGCGAAGCAGGAATCCGACGGCCTCGTGCTCGAAGGTTGGGAAGACCTCGATAACAACAACGTCATCGACGACGCTTCAGACGATCAGCTCTTCGGGATAGTCGAGAGAAACAACGAGCACGAGCTCAGGGGCCACGGGGCCAACTCCTACTACCGCAGCGGCTTCGGGGCAGGCAACTTCCTCTTCACCTACATGCTGCTATCCTCGATCGGTCCGCGCGGCTACGGCTACTCGACGGCACCGGCATATGCTCGTACCACCATGACCAGCCAGCGCAACCACTACCGGGGCACTACGGCCTACCGCAACCAGGTCGGCACCAACTCCGCGTACTTCAATCGGCAGAAGGGGTTCGCAGGTTCTCAGTACAGCAACGCAGGGCGCAATATCAGTCCTGGCCGGCAGCAGTACCAGGCCGGTCAGAAGTCGAGCGGCTCGTACAAGACCAGCCGCACCGGTGTCCGTAGCAGCTGGGGGAGTTCGAGTCGCGGTGCAAGTGTCGGACGGAGCAGCGGCGGCTTTCGTGGCGGCGGCGGTGGCCAGCGCATAATCGGCGACCACCGAGCTTTCGTCTGACCCGTCGAAACGGAGAACTGGCGACGCGGTAAGCCCTTCCCATGGCTGAACAGTCCCCGCGCTATAAAAAACGGCTCCCCGACCAAGACGAAAAGCACAATCCACTAGATTCCGCAGAATCCGACCAGCCCCTGGCGCTCCGGATTAGTCTGGGTGAGATGGGACTGGAAGACGCCTTCTACACTCCACTGCCCTCATCCTTTGTCCGGCTTAGCCTGGATGAGGTCATCGATAGAGTGTTCCCAGACGACCCCTACGGGGACCTCGAAGGGGCGTCCCTCGACCTGAGAGCCAACCCGGACCTGACTGAGATGTACGAAGCTCTGCTGACTATTTTCCGGGTATGGAGACGGGGTGGCTGTGCCCTCAGGTTCTTCGTCAATGACGGCCCTGAGATAGCCGGGGAGGAGCCCCTATCCACGCACCTGGAGTTGTATCGCTCCGGGCCACCTCTGTTTGACCTGGTGATCGAACAACGCTTCACCACTCTCGACTACGCGGTCGCCAGAGGCTACTGGGGGACTAGAGACGAACTAGAGGAGTGGCTCCAGGGTCTTACTCTGCTGCATTTCGTCGCCCATCGCGACCAGGCGACTCAATCTGTCACCGAGTCGGAAGGCGCCCTTAATGCGATAGCGGCCGACCTGGAAGAGCGACGGCTGCTCGAGCGCTCCGAGAATGACGGCATCCGGCGAGTTTCGCTGGACGGGCGGAAAGAGCTTGAAGGCCTGAGGCGCGAAGCCGAGTCCTATGCCACGCGCTACGATGTCTTCAAGGACGTGCTCTATCACCGCGAAGCCGCCATTGAGTTCGAAAGCGGCCTGGGCCGGGACCTGAGAGCCGACGTAGTCGAAGCGGAGGGCCTGGACCCTGTCCGGACTATGTTCCTGAGCCTTCTATGGGAGGACGCGATTCAGGAAATCCTCTGCGACGGGCTACAACCTGTCCTCGACGAGGAATTCTTCGACTCATTCCTAGCTCCATCGGTCCCGAGCAGCGGACTGGACGCGGTATCGATCGAAGCGATTATCGAGAGCGGGCTTACGTACTCCGAGGAACGAGCCGAGGCGACGCAGCGGCACGCGAAGCGGCGAGAACTGCTAGATCGGGTCGAGCGCGAGCAAGAAGCGTGACGACCACGGTCTTTCGGTATTCCGTGAAATACCCAGCCAGCGTGTCATTCCGAGGCTCTGCGAGGAATCTCGACGGTCATCGTGAAGCAACGTCAGCTCACGGGTAGTCATTTAGATTCCTCGTCGAAGACTTCTCGGAATGACAAGATTGGACAACCGAAAGACCCTACGTGACAACCTCGTAGATTGACCTGGTTTCGGTGCGTTTAGAACCTGTCACGGTATAATCACACGACGGGAATCTGAACGGCTGACGGAGTCGACTCTACCATGATAAACCTAGCGCGCATTACTCTCGACCCCGAAGTGATGGGAGGCAAGCCGTGCATTAGGGGTCTACGTGTTACAGTCGGCACGGTCGTGGGGCTGCCTGCATCGGGGCACACGATCAAGGAGATACTTGATGCGTACCCGTACCTGGAAGAGGAGGATATCCGAGAGGCCCTAGCCTACTCGGTATGGTGAGTCGAGGAGGTCGAGCTGCCGCTTGGTCCGGCATGAGGGTATTCTGCCGCTGAACCGTTGACGAGTTGCTGATCTATCGGTCTCTCGACATGCATCCGATTCAGCGCGACGCCTGTAGAACTATCTTGACATCCGACCTTCAGATGGCGAAATAAAGCACCAGGGCGGCGCTGATGACAACGGCGCTCTCGATGAACGCTACACCCAGGTTGCGATCAACGGCTAGTTCGTTCGAGACCTTCGTTCCCGGTAGAAGCACTATGTCGACCACGAAACGTACGACGAACAGCAGCACGAATCCCGCCACAGCGAAGGTGAGGAATCCGGCCAGGCTCTCTCCCCACCCGACGAAATCGCCGTAGACTGCTTTGAACGTAACCAGCGCGACGGCGATCAAATTGCCGCCCAGAGCGACTCCGACGGCCGTATTCCCCTGCTCTATCTGCTCGTGTATGTCGAAAGGCGTGGTTATCTGGTAGAACGCGGCGTACAGGACCAGCACTACCATGCCGAGGACGAAGAAGGCACCGGCTCTGCTCAAGGTCTCGACGACCGAAGGGTCGGCCTCACCAAACGCAGGGCCTCCGGTGCCCGCCGTCGAAGCGGCGATGACCAGACCGACGGCGACGTACACCCCAAACTCCACCGCCCCTGAACCGACGTTCTGTTGGTCGACGATCTCCTTCGCGGTGTCGAACTTGAACAACACCAACCTGTCCACGACGATTCTGGCCAGACTCAGGACGACTATTCCGCCCATCGCGTATAGGAACGCGGTGAGGACGTTTTCCCAGAAATCGTTGCCAAACTCCAGTGGATCGGGCGCCACCGCGACCGGATCGAACAGGGTGGCCACGAACACCACGATGACGGCGAAGTAGTATCCAGTGATGCTGAGCCCGAGGGCTACGTTGTTCTTGTGACTCAGCTGGTCCCCTATGCGATAAGGCGTGAGGAAGTCCTGGATCAGCTTGGCGATCAGGAGAACGACTATCCCCAACACCACGAAGATCAGTCCCTTGGGAAAAAGCTCTAGATTGTCTACGAACGCGTCAGCCATTGGGCGCCTCCGTCAATTCCAGCTTGATTATCGCTTGTATACCGTGACCGTGTCCGGTGAAACTGCGTCGCTGACATAGGCCTGAAAGGGCATACCCTCCCACTTGTCGATAGAGAGCAGCTTGGTTTCGTCTTCGCTCGTGAAGTCCCAGAGATAGAACCCCTCACCGGTGCCGGTGTTGTTTTTGTAGAAGAACGCCTCGCCGCTATTCTGGTAGTAGAACGTCGCCCCATCGTAGGTGACGTAGTTATCAATGGAGTGCTCCCGGTCAAGCCGACCGAGATCGTCCTCGGTTAGGCCGACGCCTTGGAGTCCCATCGGCCGGCGGTCCGTGGAGACGCTGACGTGTAGCCCCCCGTCGTCAGACCAGTTTAACCAGAGCTTCTTGTCGCCATCCTCTCCTCGTATCTCATACCAGACCGTTGGCCCGCTTTCGTACCGGTCCAGCTGGTCGATAATGAGGTACGAGTCTTCTAGCTCGAGATCGTAGCCGGATACCGTGAAGACGTCGCCCGGCCTGGCGTCGACGATGCTGTCGACTAGCGTGCTTGGGTCGACGCGCTTCTTCTTGCGCTTTCCAAACAAAGAGCCGAACAAGGAGCTTCCAAACCCCGACCCATGGTCGTTGAGCCAGTCTCCGATAGGACGGTCAGGACCGCCCAGAAAGGTCGCCCGCAGTATACACCAAAGGGCGCCCAGGCTGGGTCTTCGAACACGCGACCCAGCCGCCGGCGACGTCACACAGGTCTCCGGGTGAGCCTGGAGGTATCTGGTTTTCGTGACGGCAGCCTTGCAAAAACCGGCTCCGTCTGGTTTACTTGTCTCGGCGAATCCGGCGCCATGGTGCCGGATTCGCCTTGTGTCAACTGGACTATTGCCGGATAATACGGTCGGAGCGTAACGGGCCAAACCTCGAGAGAGTAGAGCCGCATCTCTGCTGGCTGATAATTGTCTTTAATGGGTGCTTCCGCTTGCCGAGCCTGATTGTCCCCCGGACCGTCACAACTGTCGGTCTTTTGGCGCTCGTTTTCTTAGCTGCCGGGTGCCGAGGGAAGATGTTCGACGTCGAGGACGTTATTGAGATCATCGATCGTGCGGGCTACAGCGTCTCCGAACCTTCCGAGGCAGGCGTCCCGTTCGTCTGGCAGAACAAGGGCCTCGGGGTCAATGTGGACGGGGAGCCGATCATCGTATTCAGGTATGGCGCCCCAACGGTAGATGCAACGGGGTCGAGAGATAACCTCGTGGAGGGAATCAAGGCGATTAACGAAATCGTTGAAAAGGAGACCGGCTTCTGGGACGTCGACAAGTCTCTCGGTGAACAGCTCTATTACCGGAACGGCAGGATGCTGGTGTTCCTTGGTGGTCACTCCAAATCCGAGGCCCTGAAGCAGCTGCTCGACGCCGACATCCCGTGCCAGCCGTTAAGCCGGCTCGATTGCCTCTAAGGGGATAGAAGGCCGGCCGCCTTCAGTTTCCGGGTAGCCTCAGGATATGTGAAGCGGGCGTCCCACGCCCTTCGGAACGATTTCGACACCCGCGCAGGCCCCGCTCGCAGAAGGTTGGTTGCGTACCGCAAGAAAGTCGCCCAGTCGCCGCAGGTCGCCGCATCCGACCTTCTCCCATGTAGCCAGCTCGTAGCGCATGTAGTCCTGGAAGACAGCCGCGGGACTCTGCGCTTCTAGTCGCCGCACTAACGGCTACCATCAGGGCCTCAGTTATACCACCCAGCTTGGACGGAGTACATCCGAGCGTACCGGCCGCCGAGACCAACCAGCTCCTCGTGGGTGCCCTCCTCGACTATTCGACCGTTCTCCAGGAAGACAATCTGGTCCGCGAGGCGAGCGGACCCAAGGCGGTGGGAGATCAAAAGTACCGACTTCCCTACCGACATGTCACGGAACCGACGATAGACCTCCACCTCGGCCCGAGCGTCCAGGCCGGACGTCGGCTCGTCAAGGATCAGGACCGAGGCCTCCCGAAAGTAAGCTCGCGCTATCACCAGCTTCTGCCACTGTCCGGTCGAGAGATCCCTGCCTTCATCGTCCCAAGCCTTCCCAAGAACTGTGTCATAGCCCTTTGGAAGCGTCTCCACGACCGCGTCGGCTCCGCTCTTGGAAGCCGCGTTTCGGATAGCGGACATGTCGTCTAGTCGCGGAAGATCGCCGTAGCCGATGTTTTCTCTGGCTGTCATTTCGTAGCGCACGTAGTCCTGGAAAACCGCGGCACCGTGCCGCCTCCATAACACCGGATCGATCTCGGCCAGGTCCTGGCCGTTTACGGTGATGCGACCGTTCGTTGGCATGTATAACCCTAGCAAGAGCTTTGAAAGCGTCGTTTTCCCCGCGCCGTTCTCGCCTACCAAAGCGATAGTCTTACCTGGCTGCATCGTGAGCGTGACGCCGTCGAGAACCGGGCGCTCAGCCCCAGGATATGAGAAGATCACTTCCTCGAATCGAACGGTGATCTCCCCGTCAAGTAGGGCGTCTGGTGCATCAGTTGCGCTTGCGATAGAGGCCACCTCGGTCGTTCCGTTCGGATCTGCGCCGATGGCGCCCTGTGGCTGGACCCACTCTTCAGGCAGGTCGAGATAGTCGAAGACATCCCACATATGGCCCAGGGTCTTGTCCGTTGATCGGAAGGCCGCGAACACGCCATCCACTCCTCTCGTAAACCGCTCTACCGCCGTCAGATAGGCAGCGAAGTAGCCCACGGAAAGTCGCCCGAGTGCGATGAGTGCAACAACGCCCGTAATTACAACCCCGTATGTGAGCTGCTCCCAGAGATTGCCGCTCAGCGCCGACTTCGACCGCTCAAGGGCAAGCCGCAGCCGGTCGTCCTTCATCATCGTGTTGAGTTCCATTCGGCGATCCCGCAAATAAGGACCCGTGCCGAACAACCGTAGCTCCGACGCGGCCTCCCGACCCACGATCAGGTCGTCGAGATGCGCCATATATCGCTCGCTAGCTGCGTGTTTTCTCTTCAACAGCACTATTCGTCTGAATATCCGTGACTCGGAAACGTGTAAGGGAATCATGCCCGCTACCAGCACCAGCGGTAGAAGCCAGTGGGCCGTACCCAGAAAGAACAGCAAACCGACAACTGTTATCACGCTTGCCGGCAGGCTGAGTATGTTTCGCATCCCCATTAACAACTGTTTGTCGAGACCGAACTCCGACGTGTGCAACAGGTCGAAAATCTCAGGCCTATCAAACATCTCGAGCGACAAGCGCCCCGCTTTGGTCAGCAGCCGTTCCTGAGCCCCTTCCTTCAAACGTAACGCGAGGTCGTCACCGAGCCAAAGTTGTACCATCGTGATCACGGGGTCGGCCAGGGTAGCCGCCAGGAATACACCCAACCAGAGTAGAGCGCTTGTGAGGGTAGTTGTCCCCTCTATTACACCGACCGCGCTATCCACGAGGGCCCGAAGGACGAGCAATGCGACGAGGGGGACGACGCCCAGAAGCACTGAGAACACGGCGATCGTCGTAAACGCTCTCGGACCAGCCTCCCACATCAGCTTCAGAAGCCTCGGCAGCTTCCGCCACCGGTCACGCATGGAATGGTCGTGCCGCTTCTTGTCTGACCAGAAAGACCACTGGTGTTTCATCGGTACCACTCCGCCTGCAACTGGTACAGCTCGGAGTACGGGCCGCCGGAGGCGATGAGCTCCTCGTGCGTCCCCTGCTGCGCGATCGCCCCTTGTTGAAGAAAGACTATCCGGTCGGCCAGTCGCGCCGAGCCGAGACGGTGGGAGATCAATAGGACGGTCTTGCTGTCGGATAGTTCGAGAAAGCGACGGTAGACCTCACGCTCAGCCAAGGCGTCCAGAGCAGACGCGGGCTCATCAAGTATCAGGATGCCGGCATCCCGAAGGTATACTCGGGCGATGGCCATCTTCTGCCACTGCCCTTCGGATAGCTCCTGGCCGCCGGTGAACTCCTTGCCGAGCATCGTGTCGAATCCGTCGGGGAGGTCGCCCACGACGGTCTGGGCGGAGCTCAGCTCGGCCGCGCGCTCGATCGCATTCATGTCGTCCACTTTGGAAAGGTCCCCGAGCCCGATGTTCTCCCGGGCTGTCAGGGCGTACTTCATGTAGTCCTGGAAAGCGGCGCCAATCTCATTCCTCCATGCACCGCCCGCGATCTCTTTCAGGTCGACGCCGTCCACGGTGATCGTGCCGCTGGTCGGCTGATAGAGCCCCAGTAGTAGCTTGGTCAGCGTGGTCTTGCCAGCACCGTTTTCCCCTACCAGAGCAATCCGTTCCCCCGGTTGGATGTCGAGATCGACACCGTCGAGTGCCGGCGTATCGCTTCCGGGATAGGTGAAGCCGACGGCCTCGAACCGAATCCCTTCCTTGAGCGGGCGCGGAGGCTGCACGCCCTCATCAAGGGACTCCTCGTCGATGTCGAGGTATTCGGCGGCGTAGCCGAGCTCGGCGTAGAACTCTCGGAGGTCGCGCAGCCGCCAGCCCATGTCGTTGAGGTGACCGACATACTGGTTCGTGACGAAGAACAGAGCGACGAACTCCGCCGCGGTGATCACACCGTTCGAACCTGCCATCAGCAGGGCCCCCATCACGAGACCAACCAGGGCCAAGTTGACTATCTCCGACGGCAGGGCCTTTGGAATCTCGCTACGCCGGAGCTTGGAGGTCTCATCGATGAGCTGTTGGGTAACGGCTCGC
Source organism: Dehalococcoidia bacterium (assembly GCA_965248605.1). Lineage (GTDB taxonomy): Bacteria > Chloroflexota > Dehalococcoidia > Lucifugimonadales > CAUZJF01 > CAUZJF01. The sequence goes on along the minus strand of CBDFJV010000007.1, from coordinate 1,448,087 downwards.
CAGGCCCCAATAACATGGTCGCTCAGTCCAAACAGACGGATCTCGGACGCCGCCGGGCGTTGGGTGAGCAGTTCGCGCCAGTAGTACCGACGGCGCCAGAGCGGCGCCTGTCTTCGCCGAATCTCGATGTACCAGTGCTCGGCCTTTGTGTGACGCCAGATCACCACGACGCTTCCGGCAAGGAGCAGGACGGGGATACCGACGTGTACGACACCCAATACCCAAAGAACCCCCACACCTCCGAGCACCGTTGATACGAGCCGCTGCATGTGAGGTAGCTGGTAGGTGACGGTGCCCTCGTGCATCGAGCGACGAGCACGCTCCAACAGGTCGTAGAACTCGGTCGACTCGAAACGGCTCAACGGGACCGAATAGGCTTTCGTCAGAAGGAGCCGATCGAAGCGTTCGATCACCCGCTCTCTGAGATGGACAGACAGGAACGTCTGGACTTTCTCCGAGTATGCTATCCAGCTGACGATCCGCAACCCGAACAATGCCAGTACCCAGGGCAGAACCGGTCTCAAAGCGTCGAGCAACGACCTCTCGGCAGACTGGCCCGAAGGGAGGTTCTCCGTTGCCGTCTCGATCAGCCCCGAGATCGTGACCACCATGATCGGAGGCGTCAGTCCGCCAATCACTCCGGTAAGCACCAGGAAGACCGCGAACGGGGGCCACGGGGCGATTGTGGTCTCCCATCCAAAGCGCAACACCGCGAGGGATTCTCGTATGCGGTCCCGCAGAGATTTAGTTTGGAGAACCGCTTCAGCCAAGATTCACCCGAAACGCGGAAGATGGTGGGAGAGGTAGACCGTCGCTAAAAGCCAGTCGGCGCGAGACCCGCCGGCGCCGGTGGCTCGTCGCCAGTGCATGTTACCACTGGCACAAAACGCTAAGCACAAAGGCTCGGCGGCGTAGTCTTGCCTCGAACTTGGCGTGGGTGTCGCGAAACGTCATTGCGCAACCAAGTTGGAGTGCGGCGACATATGACACGCATACAACCAGGACGAACGGCAGCGCTGAAGTGTTTAACGGAATTCGGGCGAACGGGTCTGACGGCTCGGACGGGACGGACTATAGCGACTCAGCGCGACGACAACTCAGGCCAAGTGTCGCTGAGCTCGACCAGTGGCTCACCTTTTGTCGAACAGCTTCACGATCTCGGGCAACGCTCGCGTGAGTAGTCCTCTGAGATGCTCGTTGGAAGTATTGCCGCAGGTGACTAATAGCACCTGTGGTGGAGGCCCGAGTCGTTCGACAAGGTCGAGGAAGTCCGTGTCCTTTGTTACCAACATTGCGCCAGCATCACGTGCGGCCGAGAAGATCTCGCGGTCGGTGGCCTCAAGAAGGTCCAACTCTCTGACCGCGGTCGCCTCAATCCCGATGGTGTCTCGAGTCCAAGGTACTTGGTATGGGGACAGTTGAGCATCGAGCCAGAAGATCAATCGACGACTACGGGATGGTCAATCCGCTGGCTCGCGAATCGAAGGCAGGCACGAATGTCCTCCGGTTCCAGGTCCGGTAGCTCGTCCAGCACCTGTTTGGGAGTAAGCTCGTTCGCGAGCAGATCGAGCACGTCGGTCACGCGGATACGCATTCCGCGAATACACGGCCGACCGGCATGCTGCTCCGCGTCAACGGTTGTCCGGTCTGCGAGGTTGCTCATCTGGCTATGACCTCAGTGAACCTGGGGCCAGGTCGAAGGATCCGGTAGTTACCCCAGCGGCTTGAGCATATAGTAACCCATCGCAGTCGACAGAAGCTTTCTCAGAAACCCGCCTTCTTGTCGCATTGGTATAGGAAAGGCTCGCCGGCCAGATAGAGCCGCAGATTCTCCTTGAAGACCTGCTCGACGCTCCGGATGACCGATGTCGTGACGCCCGAGCAGTGAGGCGTTATCACTACGTTTGGCATGTCCCACAGAGGGTCGTCCTCGGGCAGGGGCTCCTCGGCGAAGACATCGAGCCCCGCGCCCGCGACACGCCCCGACCGCAGTCCTTCGAGCAACGCGGTCTCGTCGACGATGCCGCCTCGCGAAATGACGATCACGTGACCGCCCTCTTTCAATAGTCCTAGCCTTCGGGCGTCGATCGCGCCGCGCGTTTCCTCCGTCGAGGGCGCCGCGACGACGAGCCAGTCGGAGCGCTCGAGAAGGTCGTCGAGGCGCTCCAGCCCCCAGGTCTCGCGGACTTCCTCCGTAGGCTTCGGGAACTTGTCGACGGCGTAGACGTCGATGCCGAATCCCTGGGCCCTGCGCGCAACTGCCTTGCCGACGTCGCCGAGCCCAAAGATGCCCATCGTGCTGCCTGTGGTCTCGATCTGCATGTCCAGGTACTTGCGACCCTCCCAGCGGTGGGCGCGCTGGTCGTCGAAGTGGTCCATCCACCGGTGGGCCATGTTTATCATCATTCCAATGACGTGGTCGGCCATTGCGTCGACGTGAGGCCCTTTGGTGTTCGTTACGACGATTTCGTTGTCTACGAGTCCCGGCAGCTTCATTAGCCCATCGATTCCGGCGCCTGCGACCTGTATCCACTTCAACTTGCCCGCGGCCGCGTAGACCTCAGGAGTCATGAACCCGTAGTGGACATCGGCCTTCTGGATGGCTCGCTTCTGGTCTTCTTCGGATTTGGCGCCGACGAATTCGACCCCGGGGAAGGCGCTACGAAGTTCCTCGGTGAACCGGTCGCCGTCGTCGGCGAATTCCTCGACAACCACCTTCATAGGGTGACTCCTTAGCGCGCGGTTTGTTTATAGTTCTAGTGCGGCGGTCTGAGAACGGGCACATGCCATGCGCCCCTGCAAGGAACGGAAGGTCGGTTAATTCAGGCGGAGAACCACCGGTCGAGGTGCTCGCGATTGTGATCGAGCCAGGCGCTGTTCAGCCGGATTCTCTCGAGGGACTGGCGAACGGAGCGTTCGGCTGCCGGGGCCGGATGCTCTTTGAAGAAGCTCCGCACGTCCTCGAGACGCTCCTGAGTAGTGAACCGGCCGGTGATGTCTACTAGCGTCATCAGCCCAAACCCGCCTTCGCCGTACCGCCGGTCGAACTCCGACCAGTTAGCCTTGACGAATTCCCATGCCCGGTCCCGGCCGAAGCGATTGGACGCTACCCCGGCGACGATCCTGATGGTGTTGTGGACCCTGACCTTCTCGGTGTCGAGGGACCGCTCCAAGGTCTCGTCGAGCAGTTCGGGCGCCTCGAACCGAGTGAGGGCGGCGAGCAGGCGCACCTTCTCTTCTTCCATTGCAGCTTGCTCCTGGAGGCCCCACATCGTGTCGTAAGTCGAGCGGTCGCCGCGCTTCGCGGTCAAGCCCAGTACCACCGCTCGTATGTCCGGGTTCAGGTTGCTCGCGTCCTGGACATAGCCGTCGAACCGGGAGCGCGCTTCGGTAAGGGTTTCCTCGTCCTCGTAGCCGCCCAGCGACCCCAGGACGGTGCTGCGCAGCAACGCGTCGAGATGACCTTCTCCGGGTTTCGCGTCCCAACCGACCCGCCGGCCGATGTCCTCGAAGATGCGGCGGCCGAACTCCTGATAGCGGCCGTGAACGGGCTGGTCGGCCAGCAGACTGTCGAGAGACCCCAGGTTGGCCGCCAGGTCCGACCAGACGGTCGCGTCCGTCTCGCCGACGTAGGCTTCCACCAGCTCGAGGAAGTCCGTCACGGGAATGTATCCGGCCCGGTTGAGGGCGTAGGCGTCGTTCTGGAGCCCCAGCCGGTCGAGTCCCGAGAGCTGTCGGCTGGCAATGGGAGCCCTCAAGCGCTTCCATTCCTCGGGGGCGTATGCCACCCGGTAGAAGCCCGTTTGCTCCGGGTTGACCTTGACCCAGCCGTCGCCGGCGGCCAAGCGCAGGCTTCCCTCGCGCTCCGACATCAAAGTAGACGCAGCCTCCGACCCGCCGGTCGCGCTTAGAGGAACGCGCCAGAGGGTGTCGTCGGTCCCGTCCGGCTCAACCAGGTGGTCGTACGTGAAGCGACGCTGGGATGCCGCGACGTCCACGTCGTCGCCGGATTGCTTCGTCACCACGTCCAGTACAGGATAGCCGGCTTGCTCGACCCAGGTGTCCATCATCGCGGCGACGGGTTGCCCCGAGGCCTCGCCCAGAGCGTCCCATAGGTCGCGGGTGCGGGCGTTTCCGTACTGGTGCCTGGTGATATAGCGCCGCAATCCCTCGCGGAACACGTCCGCGCCGAGGAAGTTGGCCAGCATCCTCAAGACCGATCCGCCTTTGCTGTAGCTAATGGCGTCGAAGAGCTGGCCGATCTCGGCCGGGTTCTTGACCTCTTGCTCGATCGGGTGCGAGTTCTGTAGTCCGTCCAGGCTCAGCGCGCGGTTGGTGTCGTCGGAGACGAACTGGGTCCACATGTCCCACTCGGGGAAGAGGTGGTCGACGGCCGTATCGCCCATCCAGGACGCGAAGCTCTCGTTGAGCCAGAGGTCGTTCCACCAAGCCATCGTGACCAGGTCGCCGAACCACATGTGCGCCATCTCGTGTGCCACGATGGCCGCCACGATCTGGCGGGTTAGGGCTGAGCTATTCTCCGAGTCGACCAGCAGTGCTGTCTCCCGATAAGTGATCGCGCCCCAATTCTCCATCGCTCCGGCCGCGAAGTCGGGGATAGCGAGATGGTCCAGCTTCTCAAGGGGGTACGGGACACCGAAGTAGTCGTTGAAGAAAGCAAGCAGTTTGATCGAGACGTCGAGAGCGAACCGGCCCTGCTCTTCCTTGCGACTCGTCGCCCATATCCGTATGACGGTGCCTTCGGGCGTCTTGCCCTCTATCGCGCGAAGCTGTCCGACCACGAACGCCAGCAGATAGGTCGACATGCGGGGCGTCTCGCCGAATGAGACTCTCTTCTTGCCATCGGGCGCCGCCGTTTCAGAGGCCGCCGTAATGTTCGAGACCGCCACCATATTCGACGGGACCACCAGATCGACCTGGAATATCGCTTTCAAGGCCGGCTCGTCCCAGCATGGGAAGGCCCGCCGCGCGTCCGTGGCTTCGAACTGGGTGGTCGCCAGGTATCGCTCATCCCCGTTCTCGTCGGTGTACCTGCTGCGGTAGAAGCCGCGTAGCTTGTCGTTCAGCTCGCCGGTGAACTCGAGCTCAAGTCTCGCCTCGCCCTGCGGCACCTCTGAGTCGAACACGAACGCCGCGGTTTCGGCGTCCGTGTCGAAGTTGGTCTCGGTCGGAGTCAACGCGGCCCCATCGGGCAGCACCAGACGACACGACTCGATAGTCAGTTCGATGCTGTTCAGTGTGATCGAAGAGGTCGGCTCCAGGATGTCGATCTCGACCGATTCTTCGCCCTTGAAAGCGAATGAGTCGAAGTCCGGCTCCAGCGTCAGCGTGTAGCGCTTCGGGCGAACGTTGGTAGGTAGCATGACGGCCTCGGTCATCGAACGATCCTAGTTTCCACTTCCCTTCCAGACGGGAGGGCGCTTCTCGGCGAAAGCCCGCGGACCTTCTAGCATGTCGGGAGACGCAAGTGCTTTGTCGAACTCGCCGTACGTTGCATGCATGGCCTGTTCCAGTGGCACGCCCAGGCCCTCCATCGCCATCTGCTTGCTGGCTGTAACCGAAAGCGGGGCGCATTCGATGATCTCGGCGGCGAGACGTCCGGCCGTGTCCATTAGGTCCTGGTGGGGCACTACCTCGTTTACTATCCCCCACTGCAGTGCTTCCGTCGCAGCTATCGGCTTCGACGTCAGCAACATGCGCAACGCCACCTTGACCGGGACTTGCCGTGGCAAACGGTGGACGCCTCCCGCGGCGGCGACGAGTCCGACGCGGCCCTCAGGCGCGCTGAACTGGGCATGGTCAGCGGCCACGGCCAGGTCGCAGGCAAGGACGAGCTCAAGACCACCCCCGAACGCGTAACCGTTGACTGCGGCGATGATCGGCTTCCAGCAGGTGAATTTGTCTGTGATGCCCGCGAACGGCGTGTTGGCCGCATCCGGCCATGCCTCTCCGGGCTTGATGTGCTCTACGTGGTACTTCAGGTCGTTCCCAGCGCAGAAGGACCGCTCGCCTTCTCCGGTGACGATAGCGACTCGAACATGGTCGTCGTCTCGGAAGTCCTCGAAGGCCTGTCGCATCTCGGTGCTAGCGGGCGGGTGGAGGGCGTTCAAGCGTTCGGGCCGGTTGATCGTAACGTAGGCGACGCCGTCTCGCTTCTCGTACCTGATGAACTCGAAGGGCATTAGAGGCTCCTGAATGGGGGGCGAATTATAGCAGACGGGTATCAGCTTCGGGCGTCGAATCGGTGTCTGGTGGGCCTAGAGATCGACCCGGCGTCGCGGCTCCCTGTGGCGCTCTCGCTCCATGATCGATTCGATGTCCCGAACAGTGTCGTCGAGTCGATCGTTGTGGTTTACGACGACATGCTCGTAGTCGGCCGCCTCTTTCAGCTCTTCTTGGGCCGTCCGAAGCCTGACCTCCAGGGCTTGAGCCGTCTCCGTCTTGCGCTGGGAGAGTCGATGGGACAGTGTCTCGGTGTCCGGAGGCGCTATGAAGATGAACAGCGCATCGGGCGCGACCTTCTCGATGTTCCTGACCCCTTGTACGTCGGTCTTGACGATCGCGTCGTTCCCTTCTCTCAGCGCCGTGGTCACCTGAGACTTCGGGACGCCGTAGAGGTTCCCGTAGACCTCGGCCCATTCGAGGAGCTCGCCGCGACTGATCTTGTCACGGAACTCGGCCTCCGAAAGAAAGATGTAGTCGACGCCGTCGACCTCATGGTCTCGCTTTGGGCGGGTCGTAGCTGTGACGACAAAGTGGAGCGGCCTGCCCAATTCGCGCATCCTGGAGAAGACCGCGTCCTTGCCGACGCCGGAGGGCCCCGTCAGTACGACGAGGAGAGGGTTCATCTCGGTCGGTCCGGTCAACCTACGCCCTGCCCGCCGTTCGCAAGGTCCTCCACTGTGTCCCAGAATCCGGGGTAGGTCACGCTGGCAGCCTCGGCGCCATCGATGGTTGTTTCGCCATCGGCCACGAGCCCGGCCACAGCCATCATCATAGCGATCCGGTGGTCCCCATGGCTTTGAGTGGAGCCGCCCTTCAGCTTCGCGCTGCCGCTCACTACCATACCTTCTGGACGCGCCTCGATCTTGGCACCCAGGGCCGACAGACCCTCGACCGTGGTCTCGATGCGGTCTGACTCCTTGCCTCGCAACTCCGCGGCGTCTTCGATCACGGTCGAGCCCTTAGCGAAGCAAGCGGCCAGTGCCAACACGGGGAGCTCGTCGATGACCGCTGGGATCAGGTCGCCCCCTATTCGCGTCGCCGTCAGCTCGCTGGACTCGGCGACCAGGTCGGCGACGGGCTCGCCTCCCGTTTCCCGGACGTTCTCGACCCGGACCCGGCCCCCCATCGCGTTCAGCACCTCAAGGACCCCTGCCCTGGTCGAGTTGATGCCAACGTCCTTGAGGCGCACACGGGCATTTGGATGGCAGCAGCCGGCGACGAGCCAGAAAGCGGCGGCGCTGACGTCGCCCGGTACCTCCACGTCAACGGCACGTAGCTTAGACGGTCCGACCGACACGCGGAGTCCGTTGGCCTCGACGTTGGCTCCCATCGCGCGGAGCATCCTCTCGGTGTGGTCGCGGGACTCGGCGGGCTGGACGACGGTAGTGCGGCCTTCAGCGAAAAGGCCTGCTATCAGGATGGCCGACTTGACCTGGGCACTGGCTATCGGAAGCAGATAATCGATGCCTTGCAGCTCCCCGCCTCGGATCGCCAGCGGGGCCAGAGTGTTGCCCCGTCGACCCAGGATTGTCGCGCCCATCGTCGTCAGTGGCTCGACGATGCGGCCCATGTCCCGGCCACGCAGGGAGCTATCACCGGATATCACTGTCAGGAACGGCTGGGCGGCCAGCAGGCCCGAGACCAGCCGCATCGTGGTCGCGCTGTTGCCGGCGTCCAACAAGCCAGATGGCTCCTTTAGGCCTTCGGCGCCGCGCCCGACGACCTCGAGGCACTCGTCGGCCCCGCTGACAGCACACTCCGAGTGCTTCCGGATTCGGACGCCCAGCCCCCGCAGGCATCTGAGCATCGAGGCGCCGTCTCCGCCGGAAGCGTAGTTGGATACATGGGCAGTGCCGTCGGCTATGGCGTTCAGCAGCACGGCCCTGTGGGACACCGACTTGTCCCCAGGGAGGGTGACAGTGCCTTCGAGTCGGGACGCGGGGCGGATGGTTTTCTTCATTGGTTGCGGTTTGCCAGAGCGAAAACGTAAAACGTGAAATCTGAGCCCAACCGGGGGCATTCACTACGCTTTACTCTCACGTTCTAGTGCCTACGTTTTACTCCTTACGTTTTGATCCCCTCAAGCGATCGACCGAGCCATGGAGGGCAACTTCGGGAAGAGCACTTCGAGCAGGGCTCTAGTAGACCGAAATCTTTGAAATGAGGGGTAGCCGAGATTGGCGTGCTACGACGACAGGGCGGGTTTCAAACCCGCCCCTACCAAGCCGTAACCTCAGAACCCTTCAATACTAGGATGTTGGACCACTAGTCTCGCCGGAGCCACCACGGCAATCAGCAAAGGCGTATTCCAGGTCGTCCACGGAGCGATGACCGAACAGCAGGTGCAGGAAGGTCAGGTCTGGGAATAAGGCGTCGCGTCCGCTGTCTTCCCAGCCGTTCTCTTTGGTGGGACCCCAAGGCTCCGATTCGGCCAGCCTTCCGTCTTCGAAGCTGAGGCGCACGCCTCCAGTCGCGAAGCTAATCTTGAGCTCCCTGGTGTAATTCGCGGCGAAGGATCCAGATAGGCGGTTCTCAAACACCGTAGCGACTTGCCGAAGGAAATCAGGGATGTCTGGAACCCGGATATACCAGGCTGACGATCGGACCTGTTGGGGCAGTCGATCTTGCAACGCGTGAGAAGCCGGGTGCGTGGCGCCGAGCCACAAAGAGAACTCGCCGAAAGACCTAGCTTCGTCCCTTTGTGAGTACTTGCGCCCCGTGTCTTGTAGATACCTTAACAGGGTGGGCACAACTGGCGTCCAAGGCACACCATGCCGCAGCTCGAGCTCTTCAACCCACAGCCGTCCGTGGTCAAGCTCAGCCCAATGACGAAGGAAGCCTAGAGGCTCACCATCGGATGTTTCCACGATGATTCCGATTGTGCGTTTCATGTCTTTGCGTTGGAAAAGCAAGTATTGCCAATCGCGCTCGCTCATCACGCTGGAGACCAAGTAACGCTCCGCCGCGTTATGGTGGAGTTCTGTGATCAGGGGCATGTCTCCCTTAACAGCGGACCGCATCCGATACGGTTCTGGTCCCTTTTCTTTCATTCGAGGAACGTTGGCTTCGTACCCTGCACGGCTCCCGCCGGACTCTAGCGCTGTCTCGTAGCCGAACTGCCGGTAGAACCAGGGGATGCCGGCGACAATGGTGGCTTGCTCACCTCTCTTACGACTCCACTGGTGGACCTCGTCGAACTGCGCCCGGACCAGCCCGCTGCCGCGATAGTCGGGGTGCGTACCAACCAGCTCCACCTGACCGACTCCGAACTCCAAGCCTCCATAGGTCCACCTCTGGGATATGAGGTTGAGTGACGATACGATCTTATCGGTTTGGGTATCTTCAACTAGAGTAAAATCAGACGGTCCGACCGTCGGGTGGCGGCCGCTCATTAGCTCCAGCGTCCACGCTCTGATGAATTCGCTGGGCTCGTCGCGCCCATGCACCGCGGCGTTGAATTCGGCGAGAGACTCGGTGTCAGCGGCAGTGGCGCGCCGCATCACCAGGCCGTCGCCAAGTTCTCGCAAGATTCGGTTGTCTACCGCTGCCTTCGATGGCATCAGATTCTTCCAGTTAATCTTACGTGCTGGCTTCGACCATAAGGACCTGTCATTCCGAGGCGCAGCGAGGAATCTAAGAGCCTCGCCGGAAACTGCGACCTTTAGAAACTACCACCTTAGATTCTTCTTTCGCTCCGCTCAATCAGAATGACAGATAAAGCTGCGGTCGGCCGTCGACGGAACTGGCTGACAGACTTTCACATCAGGTTGGCTGATCCTCGTTCCCGTCGGTCCCAGGGTCAGATCATTCTTGCCGTTTAAGTCTTACGACCGGGATATTCCCATGGCGGCCGAGATTTCGCTTCGCTGATCTGTCGGTACCGCTCGACCATTCGGTTGCTCAACATCATGCCTGCCATGGTATGCGCCGCAGAAGGCACCTCTACGCCTTTCGACTCCCCTACACCACCGGCCCCCCACTTCGCCCGCTCTTCCCAAGCGCGAATGAAGCCGGACTCCAGGTCGGCACTCGCGTCGGAAAGGTGTTTGCGAACGTCTCCTAGATTAGCGATCGCCTGGTCGATCCAATGGACCAGAGGCTCCCCGAGAGCTGCGGCGGTCGCACTCATCTCTTTCGGGTCTTCGGACGCAAGCCGAGAGGATTCGGCGAACTCCTGGCCTGCTAGGCGAGATATCTCGCGCCACGACGGGCTCGCCGAGGCGGTGTTGACCAAAGCGGACGCAAGAACCGCCGGAAGAAGAGATACCGCCGCAGTGTAAGCGTCGTGCTCTTCAGCATCCATGAAGAGCGGCGTCGCGCCCAGCGTTTCGACCATCCCAACCACGGTCTTGATCGCGCTCTCCTGCGCGGACCGGCCGGACATCACACAGTAGAACGAGCCGTCGAAGGCGTCTTCCGCCGAGTCGTCCAACGAACTCAGCGGCTTCCATGGTAGCGGCCATCCGCCGATGAAGGCAGCGCTATCCGGCAGATGCTCCTCTGCCCAGGCCGCGACCTGTACCTGCGCGACCGACGTATCAGTGACGACGCATCCATCCTCCAGTACCGGGCCGATCGCTTCCAGTAGCTCGCGAGTCTGGCTAACCGGCATATCGACCACGACGAGCTGCGCCCCCTCCAGGGCCTTGCGCAGGTTGCCGGTAGTCTCGTCCACGGCGCCGGTGTTCGAGGCATGGTGCAGGGCCTTCCGATCGCCGTCCGTTCCGACGATTTCAGACGAGGCAAGTTCTGCCCTCTTGAGCGCCAACCCAATGGACACGCCTATGGGCCTCATGCCGATTATGGTGATTCGGTCCAAACGCCTGTTCCTACCCTAACGTCGGCCTGCACGCAGGAGCTGTGCGTAGCTTGCGTTTGTCCTTCGACAAGCTCAGGGTGACCCTTCGACTAAGCTCAGGGTGAGCGGTAAGGGAGATCCGCTCGCGGTGAGCCCGTCGAACCGCAGCTCTCGAATCGCGGCGGAGGCCCTGGTTCGACAAGCTCACCATGAGCGGAATTAGAGATCGAATTGATGTAAAGCCCTTAACGCCCGAGCCGTCAAGTACGCGCTATATATAACAGATCAAGTCCAGAGCTGTCCACCGAGGACGAGAGTCGCTAGCCCGTTAATAATCGGGCGCACGACGAGACCGATAATCCCGACGCCTGGCATAAGGTATTCGACCGCGACCAGGAGTAGGAGCGGGGCCGGACCGTAGCGTTCGAGCTGGGCGAAACCTCGTGCGGCCTCCCGAGGCAGGAACCCCAGGGCGACCTTGAACCCGTCGAGGGGTACCAACGGGATCAGGTTGAAAGCCGCAAGCACGAGATTGAAGAATACTATCGTGCCCAGGAGGTAGGCGGTCAGATCGTCGGTCACGACACCGAAGAGCGAGAACCCGACGTAGCCGCCTCCAACCAGTCCGGCGTTGAAGGGCACCGCGGCGGCGACGGCGGCCGCGATGTTTGAGAGCGGACCCGCCAATGCCACCACGGCCATTCCTGAACGTGCGCCACTCCGAAGGTATTGGGGATTGACGACGACGGGCTTGCCCCAGCCGAAGCCGGCGAACAGGATCATCACCGAGCCGAGGGGGTCGAGGTGCGCCCTGGGGTTCAGGGACACTCGTCCGTCGCGACGTGGCGTCAGGTCACCGAGCAATGTGGCGGCGACGGCGTGGCTGAACTCGTGGACCGTAATGGCCAGGACCAGCGCCACCACGAATGAACCGAGGGAGATCAGGGCGTTGGACGGATTGGACTGCAGCTGGTCAAGAACAGCAAAGATCATCGCGAGTTCATCCGGACTACGGGAATTGCTACGTACAACGAAAAACGGGACGAGTAGTCACTCGTCCCGTTGATTACTTGCCTGATACTTCGAGCTACATGAGTTAGTGTCCGCCGCAGCCGCAACCTCCGCCGCCACCTCCGCCACATCCGCCCCCTCCACCACCGCAGGCGCAGCCGCCCTGGCCCTGGCCCTGGAAGTTAGGGTTGCTGATAACGAAGCCGCTCCGCATTAGCCCTTCCATGTAGTCGATCTCCGCGCCTTCGACGAGCGGCGCGCTCTCCGAGTCGACAAGGACCTGAAGGTTGCCCGCGTCGATGACGACGTCATCCTCTTTGGGCTCCTTCTCGACCCCCAGCATGTATGAAAAACCACCGTTAGGACCGGGCATCGCCATCACTCGGAGGAGTGAGCCTTCGGCTTCCTGTTCCTTTAGCGTCTCCTCAAGCTTGGTTGCAGCCAACGGAGTCACTTCTATCAGCTTGGTCGTGGTCAACGGCGTACCTCCCGGGGATTGGTCGCTTTTCGTGCAACTTTACGAGTTTAGTCTTGTCGATACTAGCATGGTGTCGAACATCCGGTCAACCAGATTGTACATCACCGTGACACAGGCGGTCGGCGATCAACCCAGGGCCGGGCTGACTCGAGCTGGGCCGCGACCCTGAACAGGGTGGCTTCGTCGCCGGGCCGTCCGGTGAAGTGGACGCCGATCGGCAGGTCGCCGTCGTTCCAGTAGAGCGGCACGGACATAGACGGTTGCCCAGTGGCGTTGCTCAGGTAGGTGAACGGGGCGAACTCCGATAGGCGCCGGCGAAGCTCGAAGGGGTCGTCACCGGGCGTGAAGGCGAATGTCCCTAGCGGCACCGGCGGTTTGCCGATGGTGGGCGTCAGCCACAGGTCGCAGTCGACGAAGAAGCGTGCGATGTCCCGGGACACCCGCTGCATGTCCTGCACGACGTTGAGGTATTCCGGAGCCGAGATTGCCCTGCCCTTTTCGGTCAAAGCCCAGATGAACGGCTCAAACTGGTTAGCGGTCGGTTTCTTCCCGAGGCGTTGGCCCCAGTCGGCCACTCCGGCTGCGGTGCCGACTGCGATGAGCTTGGTAAAGGCCTGCCACAGGACTTCGCCGTCGAACGCCGGAGCGTCTTCGACGACCTCGTGTCCTAGCTGTTCGCACAGGCGAGCTACGTCTCGTACTGCCGATACGCAATCCGGATGCGATTCCACGCCCAGCGACGACCGAGTAGCAAAGGCGATTCGGAGCTTTCCTGGATCGGCCCCGACCTCGTCCAGGAAAGGGCGCTCGTGTGGCTGTGCCGGATACGGGTCGCCGACATCGGGGCCGGCCGTAGCGTCGAGGAGCGCCGCGCTGTCCCGCACCGAGCGGGTGAGGGCATGCTCAGCGACGATTCCGCTAAACGCATCGCCGTAGTAGGGGCCGAGCGGGTTTCGTCCTCTCGACGGCTTTAGCCCGAAGACTCCACAGCAGGCCGCCGGGATACGTATCGAGCCGCCTGCGTCGTTGCCGTGAGCCATGGGCACCATTCCGGCCGCGACGGCAGCCGCCGCACCGCCGCTGGACCCGCCGGTCGTGCGCTCCGTGTCCCACGGGTTTCGGGTTGGGCCGTTCAGCTCAGGCTCGGTCGTGGCGCCGATTGCGAACTCCGGCAGGTTCGTCTTTCCTACGGTTATCAGGCCGGCCCGTTTGTAGCGCGCTACGAGCTCACTGTCGCGATCGGGGATGTAGCCCTCGAGGAAGCGCGAGCTCTCTGAGAAGGGCACGCCAGCGTACTCCGCGAGGAAGTCTTTCATCAGGAACGGCACACCGGTAAACGGCCCGTCGGGTATCGACCCAAGGGCGGTCTGCCGCGCGCTGTCGAACATCTCGGTTACGACCGCGTTGATGGCCGGGTTTAGGCGCTCAATCCTCTCGATAGCCGCGTCGACAAGCTCAATGGGCTTGACCTGCTTGGTCCGGACAAGCTCGGCCTGCGTCAAAGCGTCGAGCGTAGTGAGATCGTCGGTGGAAGTCATGGCGTCCGTCTCCGGGTCGTTGGTTATGGTCGCCGGGATAGCCGAGCGGCGGCATGGTAGTGGGCGGTGAAGATCGATGTCAACGGTCTCGTCGTAGTTGCCAGAAAGGTTGTGCCGATTTACTATACGTATTGAGTACGTATAGGGCTGGGGTCTCCATATGCATAAGAAGCTGACCATAACACTGGACGAGCGAGTTTATGAAGGGCTGCACAAGGTGATTGGTCGACGAAAGATCAGCCAGTTCATCGAGTCCCTGGTCCGTCCCCACGTTATCGATGTGGACCTCGAAGAGGGGTACAGGCTGATGGCGCAGGATGAGGCACAAGAAGCAGAGGCCCTTGAGTGGGCTGAAGCCCTGGTTGGTGATGTGGCCGATGAGGCGCGGTTAGGTTTGGTGGGTCAATTTCGGCCTTTCGGTGGGTGAAGAGATTCAAAAGCACCGGCCGGCTGTCGTGGTCAGCAACGATCAGGCTAACAGGCACCTGAACCGAGTGCAGGTCGTGCCGTTGACGACGAACGTCAAGCGACTCTTTCCAGGCGAAACATATGTGACTCTGGATGGCAAGCGACAGAAAGCTATGGCCAGTCAGCTTGCGACGGTCAGCAAAGCACGTTGTAGCAACTCGGCCGGCAGCCTCTCAAGGCCCGACATCCAGAGAGTAGAGCAAGCCATCAAAGTGCAACTCAGTCTGGACTAGCCACCCCTCGTCCCCTCGACAGTCGTGCTCGCCCCCGATATAATCGAACGCACATTTCGAAGGAGTTGAACGTTGTCCACGTTGTTTGCTTTGTCGTTCATAACGGCCGCATACTTGCTGCCGACGATAATCGCTGCGATTCGGCGGAAGCCTGATCTAGGAATGATATTCTTCATGAACATGTTCGCCGGCTGGACAGTTCTCGGTTGGTTTGTAGCGTTGGGCATGGCGCTTTGGAAGATCGACCGGGAGAGATACCGGATGGGCCACCACTGAGCCCGGCTCATCACTGAGTCAATTGCTCTGAAAATAGGGTGTCGTGTCTAGCCTAGGAACCCTCATCTCAGTCTTCTCCCAGAGGCCGGGAGAAGAGGTAAGACTCCGTCCTTTTTCATCATTCATGGTGTCCCGTGCACCGGGACACTGGTAGATTCCTGGCAGGCCAGACCTTCCCTCACCGCCGGGGACAGGGGTTAGACTCGTCTCATTAGCGACCTCGCCCTTCGGCACTGGCCAACGTCGTGATCGTGCGCTTTGCCGGCGACACTCTCGAGGACAGCACTAGAAGTACGACCGCTCCCCCAGCTATTACCAGCAACCCTAGAATCCGGAACGTCGGCTCGTAGCCGAGAGTGTGGACTAACACTCCGGCGATTATGGGCCCAGAGACCTTGGCCGCGTTCTTCATCGCTCCGACGAGTCCCATCCCTAGACCCATGTTCTGCTCGTCTACCTGAGCGGATACGAGCGCCATAGCCGACGGGAAGGCTAAGCTCTGTCCGGCTCCCATCAAGACCGCGGCCGCCAACAGCGACGGACCGTTCTCGGCGGCGGCCAACATCAGCAGGCTCCCTCCGAGCACGACCATTCCCGCAGTAGTAGTACTCAGGTAACCGAATCGGTCGCTTAGCCGTCCTCCGATCGGATTAACCAGCATCGCTATCGACTCTTGGGCCGCGAAAAAGAACCCAACAATCCCTGGGCTCAGTCCTAGGCCGATGGCATGAATAGGAAGGAACGCTTTGGCCGCGTACTTCCCGATCAACACTTGAGCGTGAATTCCGCCTGCTAGCCAAACCCCGGACGCCTTGCCGCAGGACCTCACCGCTGCGAAAGCGTCCGATAGGATCGGCTTGTTGGGCCGACTGTCCGGCCGACGGGTCTCGGGAAGAAGAACCACCGGGACGAAGGCCACTGCGCTCAGTAGGCCGACTACCGTGAACACGGCCACCGGTCCGGCGAAGACCAGCATGATCCCACCGGCGAGAGGCCCTATGACGTAGCCGGCGCTGCGGGCAGATGAGAACCAGCCCAGCCGCTCCGCCCGCTTGTCCGCGGAAAGCTCCGCGACATATGCCAGCGTCACAGGTCCATATATCGCCGTCGCCAGGCCGTGGACTAACCGCACGGCGAGCAGCTGCTCGGGCGTGTGGACCAGCCAGTACACAAACGGCATTCCGGTGAAGACCAAGGTGCCGATCAGCAGCCATATCCGCCGGCCCCAACGATCGGACAGGATGCCTACCAGGGGCTTCAGTACAAGTCCTGTTAGTGTGGAAGCCGACACTATGAACCCGAGGAAGAGCTCGCCTGCGCCAAGCGACGCCGCGAAAATCGGCAGCGCCGGGGTCTTCCCAAGCTGGTACCCGGAACGAACGATAAAGTCCGCGGCTGTAATCAGGCCAAAAGCGCGAGAGCTGGTCATAAGGCCGGGTCGGGGACTACCGGCGGTATCTCTAGCTCCTGAACGATGCTGATGAACGCCGCCAAGTCCTCATCGATGATTGTCTGAAGCCGGGCAAGTTGCTCGCCCAACTCACCGGATAGCTTCTCGAATACCGTATACGCTACGCTCGTCGGCGTGCTGTCCGCGCTTGCCGGTACGGTGGCAAGCTCAGCCATCTTGGCACTCAACCTGGCGGGTTGGCTGATCCGATCGTTTTCGTTTGAGGTCTTGAGCTGAACGAGGTCCTCCTCGACGGCCGACAGACTTTCCTTCAGCTTCTCGCCGTTCTCGGAAACCGCCGCCCAGGCCTCGTTGCCACCGGCGCGCTCGACCCATCCATCGACCTGCGCTCGGACCCGTCTGATCCGATTGACTGCGCTGTGCGCCTCCGAAGACTTGTCTCGGATGCGAATCGACAGATCGAATTGCGCCTGGAGGTCCTGCTGGATCGCCGCTACGCGGGGATCCTTTAGCAATTCGAAGGACCGGGTCTCGGATGAATCTCCGGTTTCGAGGCGGACCTCGTACCGACCGGGGGGCGCAAGCGGCCCTGGCACCCCTTTGGCGGTCACTCCAGGCTTCTTGGTTGGCTTGCCGTCAGGGTACCTCATGTCCCAAAGGAACCGGTTCATGCCGGCCGCGGAGGGCACCCTGGGCTCTTCGTCCTCCGAGTCCTCTTCTTTGGTCTCAGGAGCCTCCGAGGTGAACGACTTGATTTTGTTGCCGTCACCGTCCAGGAAGGTCAGCTTGACCTCTCCTTCCGGTTTCTCGTTCAGACGGTAGACCACCTCGACACCGTTCGGCGCGTCCGTGCCCGCGTCGATGAGAGTTCGCACAGCATGGCCATTTACGTCTTTCGTCTCGCGGTACGTGACCGGTTCGCCGAGAGTAAGCATGTACGAGGTGCCGCCGACTATCGTGCGCGACCTCCACGACCCGGCTACTCGGTAGGCCGCGGCCGGCGTGAACAGCCGGACCGGCGCTTCGGCGGAGGCCTCGGCAAGCTGTCGAAGAGCCGTCAGGTCTCCGAGGACCCAGAACGACCGTCCATTTGTCGACGCGACAAGCTCGTTTCCCTCTATCTTCAGGTCGGTAACAGGGACCACCGGCAGATTGCCACGTATCGACTGCCAGGTCTCGCCGTCGTCGAACGAGACGTAGATCCCGAGCTCCGTGCCACAGTAGAGCAAGCCGGGGCGTTCCGGGTCGGCCCTGATGACCCTGGTGAAGTCAGTCTCGGGGAGGCCGTTCGTAATCTTGACCCAACTCTTACCGTAATCGCTGGTCTTGTAGAGGAACGGACGCGTATCGTCGAGCTTGTAGCGAGTGGCCGCCAGGTACGCAGTCGCCGGATCGTGAGGCGAGACCTCGATCACATCGATGCGAGTCCATTCGGGTAGGTCGCTTGGAGTAATGTCGTCCCACGTCTCGCCGCCGTCGCGAGAGAGATGGACGAGCCCGTCGTCGGAGCCGGCCCAGAACACACTCGCCTCATGGGGCGATTCGATGAACGCAAATATCGTCCCGTAGTGCTCGACGAAGGTAGTGTCCAACGTGATGGGTCCGCCCGACGGCTCCATCTTCGTGACGTCGTTGCGGGTCAAGTCGGGGCTGATCGCTTCCCAACTTGTCCCCTCGTCCGTCGAGCGGAACAAGACGTTGCCCGCGACGTAGAGCACATTGGCGTCGTGAGGTGAAAACAGGATCGGGTAGGTCCACTGGAATCGGTACTTGTGGTCTTTCGGACCGAAGCCCCAAACGAACTCGGGCCAAACGGACACGACCCGAGTCTGTCTGGTGGCCAGGTCGTACCTGAGCAGCGAGTCGCCGCCGCCATCCGAGCTACCGATGGCTCCTGAGTAGACCACGTTGGGGTTCTCGGGATGCACGGCGATATGGCCACTCTCAGAGGTACCAACTGTGTAGCATTCGCCGTAAGGTATCGCCCCTTTGAACGTCCGGCTCGGCACGCTGATCGCGCTGTTGTCCTGCTGGGTCCCGTAGACCCTGTACGGAAACTGGTTGTCGGTGGCAACGTGGTAGAACTGGGACGTCGGCTGGTTGTAGATGGTGGACCACGTCTCGCCGCCATTGAAGCTGACGCACGCGCCGCCGTCGTTGCCCTCGACCATCCGGTGAGGATCGCGCGGGTCGATCCAGAGGTCGTGGTTGTCTCCGTGGGGCGTCCCAACCTGGGTGAAAGAGCTGCCTCCGTCCGTGGACTTCCACGCCTTCGTGTTCAGTACCCAGACGGTGTCGGCGTCTTGCGGGTCGGCGAAAACGTGGCTGTAGTACCAGGGCCGCTGCTGTAGACTCCCGTCCTCGCTCACACGCTCCCACTTTTCCCCGCCGTTCTCGGAGCGGAAGAGACCGCCTTTTTCCGCCTCGACCAACGCCCAGACTCGTTCGGGCTTCGTCGGCGAGACCGCCACTCCGATGCGCCCTTTCAATCCCTCGGGCAAGCCGGCGTTCGCCGCCGTGATCTCGGTCCAGGTGTCGCCACCGTCTTTGGACTTGAAGATCCCGCTTTCCGGGCCGCCGCTCGTGAGTTTCCAAGGTTCCCTGCGCGCCTGCCAGATCGAGGCGAAGAGAATGCGTGGGTTGTTCGGGTCCATCGAAAGGTCGGCCGCTCCGGCGTTCTCCCTGCGGTAGAGGACCTTCTCCCAGGTCTTGCCGCCGTCTGTCGTTCGGAAGACGCCGCGCTGCTCATTGGGTCCGAAGGCGTGTCCCAGAGCAGCCACATACGCTGTATCAGGGTCTTTGGGGTGAATGCGTACCCGCGCGATATGCCGGGTGTCCTCGAGACCCAAATGGGACCAGGTCTTGCCGCCGTCCGTCGATCGGTAAACACCATCCCCGTGGCTGACGTTGCCACGGATGCACGATTCGCCCGTGCCGGCGTAGACGACGTTCGGGTCCGACTCCGAGACAGCGATGGCTCCGACTGCCGCAGTGTTGAAGAAGCCGTCGGAGACGTTCTCCCAGTAGGTCCCGCCGTCGACGGTCTTCCAGACACCTCCCGCGCAGGCGCCGAAGTAGAAAACCATTGCCTCAGTCGGGTGGCCTGCGACAGCGACGCTACGGCCTCCTCGATGAGGACCGATGCATCGCCAGTTGACCCAGCTAAGGTCCTGCGTGTCGGCGGTCTGGGCGTCGTTGGACATTCGGTTGGCCTCTCTGGCGTAAGGATAGGGACGCTCGAAGCGGCGGCTATTCTCTCACGACGACAGAGGCCGTTCAACTGGGACTACGCGTGGCGGGAGCCGAAAGAGGTGAAGAAGGAGCGCCGGCGGTCGGACGATTCAGCGGAGCTGGTGGGCGAAGGTTCAGTGCGCGTTAAGGAACGACTATTCCACAGGCTGGTTCTGCTCTTCGGGCACGGGCCCTTGCTCCATTTCGTAACGGCGTTCATTCGTTATCGATTCGTCTTGGTGCCACCAGTCGTCGAAAAGCGCGATACTCTGTAGATAGTGAATGATGATGCCGATACCCCAGAAGATCAGCGGAGACCAGAACCAGAGTACCTCGTCGCCCCGGTTCTGGTAGGTGAATATATTCCAGGCCCCTAGAAAAATGTTGCCCAGGGCGTAGGCAATCAAATGGTAGACAAAGATGCGGATGGCCCTTG
The DNA here is from genome assembly GCA_965248605.1 of Dehalococcoidia bacterium. GTDB lineage: Bacteria > Chloroflexota > Dehalococcoidia > Lucifugimonadales > CAUZJF01 > CAUZJF01. The sequence continues at coordinate 1,427,961 of CBDFJV010000007.1, read as the reverse complement.
CCCTCGCTACTACCTTCCGTATCTCTTCGTATTGCCTGATCTCGTCTTCACACATAGTTTGGCTCCTGCCCCGTCCACGCCCTATCCGGGGGTGGCCCACAGGGGCTCGATGGCATTTGTAGCTTCCGGCAGTCGCGTACCATTGAGGCGATTGTAGGATGACCGCCCAATCTGTGGCAAGGCGTTTTGACCCCGTGATGTGCTCTGTCTGACGATTTTCGGCGGTCGATATGCCGCCTCTGTGCTCATTCCTACTCTGCAAGGCCGCGCCCTCAAGTGCTCGAACAACGGCCCTTCGGCAGCTACGAGATGGATGAGGGCGTGTGCTAGAATGTGATGAGTATCTGGGGCCGGAGAATGGTCGAAGACGTCGAACGGTTTCTCAACTATATGGCGGTCGAGCGTGGTGTTTCCGGTAATACGCTGGCGGCGTACACGAACGACCTCGGCCAGTTCGTCGAGTTCTTCGCCATTCGCGACGGAGACGCCGCCCAGTGGTCTCTCGTCGACCCCGACGCTATCGCGGCTTACGCCCTCGCGCTGCACGAGAGGGGATACTCGGATAGGACCCGGGCTCGCAAGCTGGCCTCCGCCAGGTCGCTGTTCGGTTTCCTGGTCGAGGAGGGGGTCTTAGACCAAGACCCCACCGAGAACCTGAGCTCCCCGCGTCTCGGGCGGTCGTTGCCCAAGGCGCTGTCTATAGATGAGGTAGACAGGCTCTTGGAGGTCGCGGTAGGTGATTCACCCGAGGTCATGAGGGACCGGGCCATGCTCGAGCTTTTGTACGCAAGCGGAATGAGGGTAAGCGAGCTGATCGCCATCGACCGCGACGATCTGGACCTCGAGCAGGGTTTCGTCAGGTGCTTCGGTAAGGGGTCCAAGGAACGGATCGTGCCGGTCCATCCGGAGGCCGCCGAAGCGGTCAGGGACTACCTACGAGAAGGTCTGTCCAAGATGGCCGGGAAGCGGTCGGGCAAGGCCGTATTCGTGAGCCGTAAGGGCACGCGACTTACCCGCCAGGGCTTCTGGCTGATACTGAAAGGGCTCGCGGCACGGGCGGGGATCCGAGGGAATGTCACGCCTCACACACTTCGACATAGTTTCGCCACCCACCTACTGCGAGGCGGCGCCCCTCTCCGACACGTCCAGGAGCTGCTGGGACACGCGAGCATAACTACGACTCAGGTGTACACCCACCTGACAAGCGACCATGTCAGGGCGGAATACGAAAAGGCCCATCCGCGCGCCGGGTAACGGGCGCGGTAGTAACCGCGCGGGGTAAAGGGCGCGTCGTAACGCGGAGGAAAACCAGATGCCGAGCAAAGGTTCCAAGAGGGCCGCGAGCCAGGCCAAATTAAGACAGCAAAAACGCCGTGGCCGCGGTACTGCCCAGACGTTCGATGCAGGCCCGAGCGAGTCGTCGAGACCGACGACCGCTGTAGCCGAGACGGAAGAAGCGAAGGCGCCGGCACGGGCAGCGACGACCTCGACCGCTCCGGCACGGCGGCAAAGGCGGAGGCCCGGGGACGCGGCGGCTCTCGCTTACTCTTACCTGGGCCGCGAGATCAAGCGAATCGGCGCCACGACCGTCGTTATTTTTGCGCTGCTGGCTGTCGCGTCGTTCTTTATGGGGAGCTGACGGCGACTCGATTGCGGCGTCAGTTTCTAAGCCTCCTGTCACATCAAGCGAGCTTCCCCAAAACGACCACCGTCCTCCGGTAAGATGTCGTTCTGAGGAGTGGAGTATCGAAGGACCTGGGTGGTTAAGTGGTTCGGGTCGAAGCCCATCTCCAATGTCCCTAGATCCTTCACTTCGTTCAGGATGACAGTGTGTTCGTTCAGGATGACAGTGCGTTCGTTCAGGACGACAGTGCATTTGTTCAGGATGACAGTGCTTAGGTTCAAGATTACAGTGTGTGGGATGGACCGCGTTTTCCGATGACCACAGCCACTGCAGCCAAACGAGACTTCTCCGAGCGCCTGAAGGCGACCCCGACGGAGCCGGGCGTCTACCTCATGAAGAGCGCGGACGACGGAGTACTTTACGTCGGCAAGGCGGCGAGCCTGCGGAACCGGCTCCGGTCCTACTTCGCCAGCGGCTCAGGCCTCGAGCCCAAGATCCGAACGATGGTCGGGCATGTCGTCGACTTCGATTTCATCGTCACCGAGTCCGACTCCGAGGCCCTGATTCTCGAGAACACCCTGATCAAGCGCCATAAGCCGCCCTACAATGCGCGACTCAAAGACGACAAGAGCTACCCTTTCATCAAGATCGACCTCTCGGAGGACTTCCCGCTGGTCTATATCACCAGGCATGTAGCGAACGACGGTGGGCGGTACTTCGGCCCGTACGCCAGCGCCAAGAGCGTCAGGAAGACACTGGCCCTGCTGAAGAAGCTCTTCCCCTACCGGTCGTGCACCAAGGAGATCACCGGCACCGACCCGAGGCCGTGCCTCGACTTCCACCTCAACCGGTGCGTCGGTCCGTGCATCGGCGCAGCAAGCAAGGAGCAATACGCCGAGATCATCGACCAGGTCATTCTCTTTCTCGAAGGCAAGTCCGAGAAGGTGACCCGGGCCCTGTCCAGGCGGATGCGTGACGCCGCAGAGGCCCTGGAGTTCGAACGGGCGGCCGCGCTCCGGGACCAGGTGCGTGCCATCGACCGCGTAAACGAGGGGCAGAAGGTCGCCAGGCTGTCGTCGGAGAACCTGGACGTCATCGCGGCGGCGCCGGGAGACGACGATGCGTGGGTCGAGGTCTTTTTCGTTCGCCAGGGCAAGCTGATCGGCCGCGACAACTTCACCATGGCAGGCACGGCGCAGGAGGCCCCAGAGCAGATCCTCGGGGCCTTCGTGAAACAGTTCTACAACGCGAACCCCTACATCCCTTCGCGCATTCTTGTCGAGCACGAGCTGGAGGACATCGAGGCAATCCAGCCGTGGATCGAAGCTAAGCGAGACGGCCCGGTGAAGATCCTGGTACCGCAGCGAGGAGAGAAGCGCAAGCTGGTCCGAATGGTGGCCGCCAACGCGGAACAGGGCCTGGCGCAACGGCGTGTCAAGCGGACCGCCGACGCCGACCTGGACGCCGCCATGGCGGAGCTGCAGGAGGCGCTAAGCCTGCCCGATCTGCCGAAGCGCATCGAGTGCTACGACATCTCGAATATCCAGGGGACGAACCCAGTTGGGAGCATGGTTGTATTCGAAGACGGCAAGTCGCGGAACCAGCACTACCGCCGGTTCAAGATCAACGCCGTGGAAGGCATCGACGACTACGCGATGATGCGCGAGGTCCTGACCCGCCGCTTCAAGCGGATGGCCAAGGATGTCCAGGAGGCCTCGTCCAACGGCGGGGCTCCGAGCGAGAAGACGTCGGACGGCGCGTGGGCGACGGTGCCGAATCTAGTGCTCATCGACGGCGGCAAGGGCCACCTCGGCGCGGCGCTGCAGGTCTTCCTCGACCTCGGCATCGACTTCATTCCCCTAGCGAGCCTCGCGAAAGAGAACGAGGAGCTGTTCGTACCGCAGTCGCCGGAGCCGATCATCTTACCGCGCGACTCCAAGGCGCTGTACCTGGTCCAGCGGGCGCGAGACGAAGCCCACAGGTTCGCGATCACGTTCCACAGGCAGCGGCGGTCGAAGGGGTCGGTGAGGTCGGCGATGGACTCGGTGCCTGGCATCGGCCCGAAGCGCAGGCGGACACTCCTACGGCGCTTTGGCTCGGTCAAGGGCATCCGGGACGCGCCACTCGACGAGATCGCCGCCGTCCCGGGCATGACGCTGAAGCTGGCGCGGGCGTTGAAGGAGAATTTGTAGGTGAGAAGTCCGGCTTCGCATTGGCCCACCCCGGTCTCAATGGCTTGACCTCGCTGTCGAACCCGGAAGTGGGGCCGCGAGGCTTCGTAGATTGCATCTCTAGCTAGACAGCGAGGAGAGGCTGATGATGAAAGAGCTGTGGGACGAGCTACACAGGTATCTGAAGGTTGAGACCGAGACATCGGTCGACGACGACTCGGACAATCCAGTTACCGTCATCTTTACGGTTTCGAACACGTCTAGTACCGACCCCAGCTTACCGGAGGTGGTATTTGACGAGGTCCGCCTGACCGTCTCAATACCTTCGCAACAGCATGTTGAAAATCTCGGAACGCTTGGGCCCGGGGAATCCGATAAGGTCGTTCAAAGCTGTGACTACGAAGATTTGACTGAGCTTCGATACGACATAGAGGGGACTGTGAACCCGGCGGCGTTCTTCACTTTGAAACGACAGGAAGGAGGAATTCCGGGAGACAGTATCTCGATTCCAATCTCTGCCTACCTCAAAGTTTTCAACCAAGCAACCGTCTACCAGTGGCTGAGCTCGACAATCAAGAAGATGCCAACCCCGACTTCGGACACCACCCTCGGAGAGCTCCAAGAACTCGGTCGCCCACTCGATCAAGCCTCAGCCGAAATCAGGAAGACGCAAGAACGCCTTGGCCTTCTCTCATCGTATGTGGACCGAAATAATAGGCATGCAAGGGAGGCAGTCTCGGCCCACCAGCGTGCAGTCCAGGAGTATTTCAGGGATACCACCACAGGTCTAGGCGAGATCAGGACCATGGTTAACACAGGTGATATAGCAGGGATCGCCGGCATGGTTAAATCCGTGACAGAACGCCTCTCGCAACACGCCGCCCGTCTGGACGAGGCTACAGATCACCTGTCTCAGGCATAGAGTGACGAACCCCAAGGCACCCCGGCAGACTTCGGGCGGTCGCACGGCCCGCGAATCGTACGCAGATATCAATCGACGGCGTCTGGTCGGCGTTGCGGTTCAAGGTCGTCGGCTGAGCGGGGCGTGGTGCCGGCGCTATTCGTCGATGCGGAAGGTGCCGAGCGAATAGTCGATCAGCGGTTCCAGCTCGTCAAATCGCTCTTTGAGTGCCACGTAGGCCACGCTGAATCCGACGCTGTCCTCGTTGACGTGGATAAGGCGCTTACTCAGTATCGAGCCGCCCAGGCCGCTGATCTCAAGAAGCACCGCGGGAAGCCCTTGTGACGTAGTGGTCTGCATCTCCGATATCAGCTCGAAACCAGGGAGAAACGAGGACACGACTTCCATCGTAATGCCCTTATACTCCTCGAGGGTTGTTTCCCCGAATCCAAGAGCAATGAGGTCTTCTTCAACGATCGCGAGATTGGCGCCCTGAGGTCCGACGTAGTACCCGGTGATTCCCAGAGCGGGGTCCACAGCCTCGACTTGCCAGTTCACAGGATACTGGACTGAGAACCCGTAGTCATCGTTCTTGTGCAATATCATCGGGCCGTGGGGACTATCGACGATTTCCACGCTCTCGGGAGTAACGAATTGCGCGTCGGGAGATGCGCTTTCGACGGTCAATATATAGCCACCGACAGCAGGTACGTCCCCCGGGTCCGACACGATAATATAGTAGTCGTTGTCGGAGGGCGCTTGGTACACGGGTGCCGGCGCTATTCGTCGATGCGGAAGGTGCCGAGCGAATAGTCGATCAGCGGTTCCAGCTCGTCAAATCGCTCTTTGAGTGCCACGTAGGCCACGCTGAATCCGACGCTGTCCTCGTTGACGTGGATAAGGCGCTTACTCAGTATCGAGCCGCCCAGGCCGCTGATCTCAAGAAGCACCGCGGGAAGCCCTTGTGACGTAGTGGTCTGCATCTCCGATATCAGCTCGAAACCAGGGAGAAACGAGGACACGACTTCCATCGTAATGCCCTTATACTCCTCGAGGGTTGTTTCCCCGAATCCAAGAGCAATGAGGTCTTCTTCAACGATCGCGAGATTGGCGCCCTGAGGTCCGACGTAGTACCCGGTGATTCCCAGAGCGGGGTCCACAGCCTCGACTTGCCAGTTCACAGGATACTGGACTGAGAACCCGTAGTCATCGTTCTTGTGCAATATCATCGGGCCGTGGGGACTATCGACGATTTCCACGCTCTCGGGAGTAACGAATTGCGCGTCGGGAGATGCGCTTTCGACGGTCAATATATAGCCACCGACAGCAGGTACGTCCCCCGGGTCCGACACGATAATATAGTAGTCGTTGTCGGAGGGCGCTTGGTACACGAGTTTCGAGCTCAGCCCGAAGAGTCCGCCGCCACTATCGTCGTCGAAGAGTACCTGGGAAGAAACTGAGCCAAGGAAATCGACCTGCAGGTACGGGTCGAAGTTGGGCGAATCGACCGTTATTTCGACTGTTTCCCCTTCAGCAAGGGGGAGTACGAAGAAGTCCAGGTCGTAGGGGTAGTCGACGTTTCCGAGAAGACGCTGGCCGACGGCGATTTCCGTACCATCATCGGTGTCTATAAATGGTATGAGGGGCTGGTTGCTTTCGACGTGAAACGCCCCCAAGGGGTCCCACGAGTCTGTGCCGGGCGCGACGAAAACGAAGTGTGGGCCATCTATCGAGAACGCAGCTGAGCCTGACTCCAGTCCAGAATGCACGTCATCAGCGTACACCGGAATGTCCCCCAGCGGACCGATGACGAAGATTCCGCCATTGCTCTCCCCTTCGAGCGAAACTTCGATCTCCTTCCCTACCTGGCCGTCGACAACGTAGACGCGGCTATCCCAGGGATTGGCCAGCTCTATCGTGTATTCCAGTTCCGCAGTGGCGAGAGCCGTATCCAGGCGCTGACCGCTTGCGGGAACCAGACGGTCCCGAAGACCGGAGGTATCCCCCGCAATAAGCTCGGATACGATCGGGCCAACGTCGGCGCTCGAAGCTACGAGGGCGAAATCCCCCTCTGTGAACACGAACTCTGAAACGCCGACGACTTCGCCGTCGCTGGAAACCAGGACTCCGCCGCTCTGACCGCCTGCGATGGTCGCGTCGGTCTGGATATAGGTGATCCCTGCTCCTTCCCAGCTCCTCAGTCGAGAGACCAGGCCTCGGGACAGGCTCGGCTGGGGGAAACTCTCTGCTTCTCCTGGGTACCCGATCAGGTAGACATCGCTCCCTACCGGGACGCTGGCACTCTTCGATAGCTCGACGGGGCTTATGTCGGTCTCGATCGGACCGAGAATAGCAATATCGACTAGTGGTCCAACATCCTAGTATTGAAGGGTTCTGAGGTTACGGCTTGGTAGGGGCGGGTTTGAAACCCGCCCTGTCGTCGTAGCACGCCAATCTCGGCTACCCCTCATTTCAAAGATTTCGGTCTACTAGTGGGTCCCATGCCAACAGCGGCACGTCTAGAAACTCGGTGCCGTCCGGGAAGACGACACGCGCGAGATCGTACGGCCAGAGCACGTGGTAGTTCGTTACCAGATAGCCGCCCGCGACAAGGCTTGCACTTCCTGTTCCAATCGCCGTTTCGACGAAAGCCACGGACGGAGAGACTCGCGAGAACACCTCGGCAGGGGTAAGCGGCCCAGGCGTCGGCGTCACGCTAGGGGAAGGCGTGGGAGGGGGTGTTGGAGTCGCTGTGGGAGAGGGCGCAGGAGTCGCGGTCCGGGTCGGTGTCTCGGTTGGCTCCGGAGTCGGCGTGGACGTCGGAGGTGACGTGGGCGTGGCCGTAGGGGTAGGTGTGTCCGGTGCGGGCTGAGTCGGAGTCGGCTCCGGTGTCGGCAGCGCCGTTGCGGTCGGCTCGGCCGTAGCTGCCGGCGACGCTTCGGGTGCGACGGACGCCGTTTCCGCTTCGGCGGTTGGGACAGGGGTCGGCTCAGGCGGCTCCTCTCCGCAGGCCGATGCCATCGCAACCAGGAGAGCGATAAAAACGACGGCCCTGCGCACCGAAGCCCTCCTCCACGCTACTGATCCCGACATCGCCATGATCGTACAGTCCAGTCTGCAAAGTCAAACCGACGTACCGCAATGCGATTTGAAACTTGCGTGCTACTTCCCCCGGCATTACCATGTCTGGCAGCGACCGATTGGAGGCCCGCCTCGGTGACGATTTCCGGCCTGGTGGATTCCAGGACCCTACCGGCGACCATCAAGCCCATGCTCGCGCACCTTACGCGGGAGCCCTTCGACTCGCCGGACCACATCTTCGAGCTCAAGTGGGACGGCATTCGCACGCTCGCGTTCATCGAGGACGGGAAAGTCCGCCTGCAGACCCGCACCCTCCGCGATGTGACGTCCCAGTTCCCCGAGCTCCACGAGCTGCCGAGTTCCGTCAAGGCCGACCAGGCCGTGCTGGACGGCGAGCTCGTCTGTTTCGACAAAGACGGGCAACCGAGTTTCCAGCTGATGTCGCGCCGCCTCCATCGTCAGGAGGCCGGACAGACCGTCCGCCGCCCTCGCGCTCATTACCTCGCCTTCGACATCCTCTACGCCGACGGGCGGTCGGTGATGGACGAGCCGCTAATGCTCAGGAAGCAGCTCCTGCAGTACGTGCTCGACTCGTCAGACGTGGCGCAGCCGGGTGAGTACATCGAGAACGACGGCAAGGCGTTCTACAAAGCGACGTGCGACCACTTCCTCGAAGGGATTATGGCCAAGGAGAAGTCGAGCGCCTACTACCCAGGCAAACGCAGCCCGAGCTGGCACAAAGTCAAACGGGTGAGGGAGTGCGAGTTCGTCGTCGGCGGCTACGCGTTCGGCGGCCAGCGCAAGGAGCTGTTCGGCTCGCTGCTGCTAGGCCTCTACGACCGGAACCAGCGCCTGATCTACGTAGGCCAAGCCGGCAATGGCTTCACCGGTGCCGAGGCCAAGCGCATCCACTCGGTCTTGCAGCCCCTCCATACGGACTTCAGCCCATTCGACAGCGAACCGCAGCTACAGAAGTTCGTCTTCTGGTGCCGGCCCGAGATCGTCTGCCGAGTCGAGTACGGCGAGTTCACGATGGACGGCGAGCTGCGCTACCCGGTGTACGTGACCCAACGCGAGGACAAATCGCCATCCGAATGCAAGATCGACCACGCGCCCGGCTGGCCTAGTGCGCTGCCGGTCGGATAGCAGTAGGTGAGCGGTCCGCGGTATGGCCGAACACAGTCGGGACAACCCCGAAACAGGTCCCTCGATCTCCTAGCGACATATATATATAAGCGCATAGAGTGGAATGACTTTGGTGTGATCAGTTCGAGGAGGTGAAGGCATGCCCAGGACGATCTGGAAGGGCGCGGTCAGCTTCGGCATGGTCGCGATACCGATCAAGCTGTATCCCGCAACGCAGAGCAAGGACATCGCGTTCGTAACACTTCACAAGACCTGCAACACCCGTCTCAGACAGCGGCGCTACTGCGAGACCGACGAGGAGTACGTCGACTACTCTGAGGTCGTGCGGGGCTACGAGTACACGAAGGACCAGTACGTCCGCATGGAGCCGAACGACTTCGAGAGCCTGCCCTTACCATCCACTCGAAACATCGAGATCACTCGATTTGTAAACCTGACCGACATCGACCCGGTCTTCTTCGACAAGAGCTACGTCCTGGAGCCGGAGATGGTCGGGCAGAAGCCCTTCGCTCTCCTGAAAGAGGCGCTCGAGAAGACGAACCGAATCGCGATCGCAAAGGTCTCTCTCCGCCAGAAGGAGCACCTGTGCAGCCTCCGGCCCTTCGACGGCGGGATCATCATGGCGACGATGTACTACCCGGACGAGATACGTGGCTACCAAGAGCTTGACATGGCCGAGGAGAAAGATGCCATCAGCGAGCAAGAGCTCACGATGGCGACCATGCTTATCGACCAGTTGACCGGAGATTTCGAGCCGGAGCTTTACCGGGACGAGTACCGCGGCGCCCTGGAGAAGGCGATCGAAGCGAAGCTCGGCGCGCCCGACGCCGTCGTCGCGGCGCCAGCGCCGATGCAACAGAAGGTCGGCGACCTGATGGAGGCGCTCCGCGCGAGCATCGAGTCGGCCAAATCGGCTACCAACGGCGACACATCGGTGACTCAGGACGCCGCAGAAGCCGAGAAAGAGACGACGGCAACCACGCCCGGGTAGCGATCTGGGCGCGGCCCAGAAAGGCCGGCGGCGCAACGGTAGCTACGCCGCCGTATTGGCCTCTTCGACTTCCATCTCGTCGGTCAGCTCCGGTAGGCGCCGGGAGGCGCGCAGCTTGTCGAGCGCCTGGCGCTCTAACTGCCGAGTCCTCTCCCTAGTGACGCCCAGCTCGCGTCCAACCTCTTCGAGTGTCCTGGCCCGCTGATCGTGGAGCCCGAACCTCAGCTCAAGCAAGAGCGCCAACCTGGGCGGCAGCTCGCGTACGGCCTTTAGCACCCCCTCGCGGGTAAGCTGCCGTATCGCGACTTCCTCAGGGCCCCAGCCGGTTTTGTCCTCGATGAAGTCCTCAAGGGACGACTCCCCTTCCTTGCCGACCGGCAGGTCGAGGGAGATCGTGTGCTGTCTGCGCCGCTTCAGGTCCTCAATGTTTTCGACCGTCATTTCTAGCTCGGTGCCCAGCTCCATCAAGGTCGGCTCTCTACCGAACCGCTTCACAAGGTCGCGTTCGGCGCTGTTGAGGCGCTGTACCCGCTCTACGACGTGCACTGGGAGCCGAATGGCGCGGCTCTGGTCGGCCAGCGCCCTTGTCACCCCCTGGCGAATCCACCAGGTGGCGTAGGTGCTGAACTTGTAACCCTTGTGAATGTCGAACTTCTCCGTGGCCCGCATCAGGCCCAGGTTGCCTTCCTGGATAAGGTCCAGCAGCGGAAGTCCCCTGCCCGTATACTTCTTGGCCACGCTCACAACGAGCCTCAGGTTTGCCTTGGTGAACTCGTCCGCCGCATGCTGTCCTGCCCGCTCGACGTCGCGCCACCAGGCATTGAGCGCGGGCTCTCGGTCGCGTAGCATTTCGATCTCAGTGTGCTGAGCCCTCGGCTCGCCGGTCCTGTCGAACTCACCCTCCAGCACGTCTAGCACGAGGGGAGGCAGCGCTCGGGACAGCCGCGAAAGCTCGGCCACGGCGGCAAGAGATTCTTCGGGCGTCTCTCCCAGCTTTTCCGCAACGCGGTCCTTGACCTCGACCGGCAGCGGCCCGTCGAGAACCTCGCGTATCTCAGTGGCGGAAAGCAGCTTTTCGAGCGTGTTTCCATCGGCGGACATACCGACGACGTCCGCGATGGCATCCAGGTACGGCCGATACTCCCGCAGCTTCCAGGTGAGCTCGACGCCCACCTCCGCAGCGCTCGGCCAGCGACCCATGGACTCCTGCAGCTCCTTGCGAACGGCCTTGACCTTCACCCACCCCTCCACGGCCAGGGCGAGCTGAACTTCTTCGGCGCGCGTCAGGAGCTGATGCTTGGCTGCGCCGCGCAGGTAGTCCTTGACCGCATCGGAGCCGTCGTCGGTCACCTCAGGCTCCGCGCTTTCCGCGGCCTCCCAGGCATCGCCAGCGCGGGTGATCGTGTTGGCCGGGTCATGAGACTGCTCTAGTACGTCTCGTTGTATGTTCATTTCCTCGATTCCAACCAGCCCAATATTGGGGGCCCAAGGGCGTGACTCATCCGGACTCCCATCCGGTCATATCAGAAAGTCGGCGCTTTGCCCCTTACCACTTACAACGTTACCAACCCGAAAAAAGATAGGCCCTCATGTGTGTTGGCATAGGAGTCTATGTGCACTACTTCCGTTTCCGGTTTTCATCACCCTCACAGTTGATTGCACTGCACCAAAGTCGGTTCCGCGTCAACGAACAAAAGACCGGCATGAAGAAAACGTGAAAAACGCCGGTACACGCGTCGCCGGTCAGCCCTTGTGTCCCTACTACGTGCTAGCTCACCAGTTAGATGCATCTAGGGACCAAATGGTTTCGATTCGGGTTTCTACAGTCCGCTCGCCCCGTCCACAGGGTTCCACATGTATTCTACGCAAACACCCTTGACCGCCCAGGTACGAACAGACCAATCTAGCGTGGTACATGGTTCGACAGGCTCACCACGAGCGGGTCGAGGGGCTCACCACGAGCGGTCGGCAGGCTCTCAAGTAACTGCTCGTTTTGAGGGCCTTGCGGGAGCGCCAGGGCAGGCTCGGTGGCACTGCCCCTACGTATGCGGCAAAGCGAGTTGCTTTCATGCGTTTCGTCCGCCCTGCGGATGTATGGTTGCTCACTTTCAGCTTGCGGTTGTATCTAATTACCGTGGGTCAAATCCCCCCAACCCCCCTTTTCAAAGGGGGGACGGAGCCGGACACCACGAGCGGGTCGACAACCTTACCGTGTGTTGAATTCTGTGGAATTCTGTTGACTACACCTAGTGGTCCAACATCCTAGTATTGAAGGGTTCTGAGGTTACGGCTTGGTAGGGGCGGGTTTGAAACCCGCCCTGTCGTCGTAGCACGCCAATCTCGGCTACCCCTCATTTCAAAGATTTCGGTCTACTAGTAGTAGTCGTGAGTCACGCAGGTTTTGATTGTCATCCTGGGAAGCGGAGCGGCAAATCCCCCTAACCCCCTTTACGAAAGGGGGGAACGGATTGAGCCCCCCTCGCAAAGGGGGGCAGGGGGATTTGCCTCCAGCGACTCCGAAACTGCCGCAAGTATCACTTCCATCACTCCTTCGATCTCCTTTAGCACTTGGCGGCCGTCGAAGCGGAACACCCGCAGACCCTGGGACACGAGGAAGGCATCCCTCTGTTGGTCCAGTGCTGCTTGCTCGTTCTCCATATGCTGGGAGCCACCTACCTCGACGACTATCTTAGCCTTTGGAGCATAAAAGTCCACGATATAGTTTCCGATTGGCTTCTGTCTGTAAAACTGGACCGACTGGACCTGCTTGCGGCGCAACCTTCCCCACAGCGCACGTTCGCTGTCGGTCATCTGCGTACGGAGGCGACGGGCCTTCTCTTTCAGCTTGCGGTTGTATCTAATCACCGTGGGTCAAATCCCCCCAACCCCCCTTTTCGAAGGGGGGACAGAGCCGGACCCCCAACCCCCTTTCAAAAGGGGGACAGAGGTGGACCATTACCTCATTTTCACAAGCTGCTTAACCGGTTGTGCAGCGAGGATCCCAAAGCCGCACACATCAGCTTACGCATGACTTACAACAAACCAATAGCGCGATTCAAAACCATTAGTGTGAATGTACTTAGCGACAGGCCGACATCTGCTTGAAGGCAATGGGAAACCCGAATCAGTCCCCAGAGAAGATATAATAGCACAACAGTTCGGCAGTTTCAACACTCGGGCAGGCCAGGTCCCGCCGATCCCTCGCCCCAACTGCCGCCCGGCTACGGCCTCGGGTGGGGGCAGCCGTCGACCGCCGGGTCGTCGCTGAGACGCATCACGTCGCCGCTGTCCGGATTGACGGCCCAGATCTCGAAGTTGCGTTCCGTCCGGGCGCCGATCACTATCGGGTCGCCTCTCGGGTCCCATTCGAAGGTGTGGCCAAAGTCGAACTCGGTCAACCGGCGTTGGTCGAAGCCGTCGGCTTCCATCACGTATAGGTTGCGCGCGCCTTCGCGGGCCGTTGCCAGCCAGCAGAAACACGGTGCAACGGGGCCAAGTCTGTGGCACAATACCGCTGGTCTCAAACGACATCCCCACCATTCAAACGAGAGTATCAACATGAGCCAGCAATACCCTACCTACACGGTCGGCCGCGAGCTCCCGGCATGGGTCCGGAAGGGCCACACGCAGTACCAGAACTACCACGCCGGCCCGTCGGAGGTGGCCAAGCTCGTCCTGACCCAGTTCTCGCTGGTCGGCCACACCGTCGAGGACCTGCTCTCCGCGGGCGGCGCGTTCGCCGGCGACGTCACGCCTAGTACCGTCTGGGACCGGACGAACAAGTACTCGGACGAGTTCCTCGACGAGATGCGGGCCCACGGCAAGACGCTGATCCAGGTGAACTGGAGCTGTGGTTTCTCGGTCGAAGGCGAGGCGGTCCAGCGGCGAATCTTGACCGATTTCGCGCGCAAGGCCCACGAGCGCGACATGCGTATCTGCGCCTACCTGTCGATCACCAACATCTTCTGGAAAGAAGCCTTCGAAAAGGAGCCCTTCCTCAAGGAGTGGCTGGCGGTCTACAGCGACGGGAGTCCCCACCTGTACGGCAACAGCAAAGGGCGCTACCTCGCGTGCGTGAACCGCCAGGAGTGGATCGACTACATCAAGGCCAAGGTCAAGATGGCCATTGACGCCGGGCTCGACCACATCTATTTCGACAACGTTTTTGCCGACTGCGCTTGCTCTCTATGCCACGCGGGGTTCGGCGACTTCACGGAGGGACTGGTCGGACAGCGTCACGAGCTTCCGGTGATCGCTCCCAGGGAAACCCGGGGCATCTACAGCGAACCCGACGACGAAGCCAAGCGCGCGATCAGTGAAGCGGATGCGTACAGCCGGGAATACCTGCACAAGCAGTATATGGCCTACAGGCTCACCGAGGCGCTAAAGGATATCCGCGACTACGCCTTCACCCTCAAGTCGCCGCTGCCGTTCTCGGCCAACAACCACCTCTACCCTTTCATCAACGACATCTGCAACGTGCTGTATTCCCAGGACACGAGGCTGCCCGGACCCGATTGGAACAACGTCGATCTTTTGCGGTATCTGGCCGCCGACTCGGACGGTTGGAAGACAGTGGTGACGAACCACCCAGTCGAGGATGCCGACCCGCGGTTCTCGATGGCTGAAGCCATGGCATTCCAAAGCTACCCGTACGGGATCACGCACATGCCGTACAACCTCTTCTATCGCGACCATCCGGAACTGTTTACCGACGTCGAGCCGGTGGCCAAAATCGGTGTCGTCATGGAGTGGCCGCGTCGCCGTCCGAACTATCTCGATCCGCTGGCGTACGGCAGCTTGATGTACGAGGCGATCGTGTTGCAGAAGTGGACGAAGGAGCAGCTATCGAAATACGACGCGATTCTCCTGCCCGACCTGGAAGCGGTGAGCGACGAGCTAGTCGCCGCCCTGGACGAGTACTCAGCCAACGGAGGGACGGTGATCGCGACCGGCACGAGCACGCTATACGACGGCTTCGCCCGACCGCGTGAGCGGCCGCTCGAACGCGCCGAGGCGGAGGTGACACCAGACTCCCGCCTCGCCGACGACACCGTACGAAGCATCCGCGAGGCCAGCGACCCCCAGCCAATCGAGGTCGAAGGACCATCCCGGGTGATCGCGAACCTGGTGCGCAAGAGCGACGGCTCGGCCCACCTGGTGCACGTGGTCAACTACGCCGACTCGCCCGCCGGCCCAGTGCGAGTGCGCGTCAACGTGCCCGGCGAGACGTTCACGCAGGCGACGCGGTTCTCGCCTGACCCCGACGCGGAGCAGCAGGACATCGAGCTCTCGGACGGAGCCTTCTCGCTTGACAATGTGGATGTCTATTCGATTGTTCGGCTTATGTGACGCGAAGCGGACGCCCTTCGACAAGCTCAGGGTGAGCGGAGTAAAGCGCGATCAGCGTGATCCTTCGACAGGTCCAAGGCGATCCTTCGACGGGGCTCAGGATGAGCGGGAGCAAGGAGCCTAGGGTGTGCGTACTGCCGCTTGGGATAGGCCGAGGTTTTTCCGCTCATGGTGAGCTTGTCGAACCATCAGTGACCAACCACCTATACGGGGCCCCGGCGAAGTCGCACAGGAGATGTCGTTGGCAATGACGCAGAATAAGGTAGCAACCTCAGACCTCGCGCCTAGCGACACCCGCCTGGCGAAGAACCCGCCGCCGGGAGAAGACCTGAGGCTCTCGTACACGTCAAAGGTCGACGGCACTACGCAGCCTTACGCCGTTTACGTTCCGTCCGGCTACGACGACAATACCGCATGGCCCTTGATCGTCAACCTCCACGGCACCTCGTCGGGGTTCGGCGAGGAGCACGTGGGCGAGACCTCGGTGGGCTATGGCCCCGACCGCAATGCTCTCTACCTCTGGGCCGCGGAGAACCGCGGCGCCATCCTCGCGACGCCCTACGGCCGTGGCATCACCGAGTTCCGCGGCACAGGCGAGCACGACGTGCTCAGTGTGCTCGAAGAGGTCAAGGAGCGCTACAACGTCGACGAAGACCGCATCGCGCTGACCGGCTTGTCTATGGGAGGGACGGCCTCGTTCGAGATCGGCCTTCACCATCCGGGCCTCTTCTCGGCGGTCGCGCCGATGGCGCCGGCCAATAGCTTCCCATGGCTAGCGGCCAACGGACAGCACGTCCCCTTCTGGTGCATCGGCGGCGAGTTCGACAGGGACTTCGTCCACAACGGCGGGCTGGTCTGCGCCGAGAAGATGATCGAGCTGGGCCACCCCACCCGTCTTTCGGTGATGAAGACCCGCGAGCACTCGGACTTCGAGCCCGAGATGTTCGACGAGGTCGTCGAGTGGCTGCTGCAGCACAAGGTCTTCCGTCACCCGAAGGAGTACTCGTTCAGCGCCGATCTGCCGATGTACGGTCAGGCCTACTGGACGGCCATCGACGGCATCGCGAACCCAGGCCCTATCGCAACCATACATGCCAAGCTGGTGAGCCCGTCGCGGGTCACCCTTACGACCGAGAACGTCTCATCAGTCGCGGTCCTGCCGGACACAAAGCTGTTCGACCTGGAGGGCCCAATCGAAGTCGAGGTCGACGGCGTCCCCGCCTTCAGCGGGCTCGTTACGCCGGACCAGGAGTTAAAGCTCGTCTTGGCGGACGGCTCGTGGCAGGCGTCAGTCGCCCCCCGGCGGCAGACATCGCTGACGGACTGGCGGGTCAACCCGGTGGCCGAGGCGCCCGAGGCGCTGACGATGGAAGGCCTCGAGTCGCCACTGGCCAACTGGGTTACCGACGCGATGAGGGCGGCCACCGGCGCCGACCTCGCGATGTACAACCGGAGGTACCACCGGGGCCGGCCCATTCCCAAGGGCACGGTCGACGAGGTCGAGCTGCTGCAGTGCTTTAGCCCGGCGGCGCACTACCTGGTCGTCGCCGAGCTCTCGGGGCGAGACGTCCTCGACATCGTGGAAGACAACATCGAGGTGCCGTACCATGTCGGACACTCTTACCCGATGACGGTCGAGCTTGGCGAAAACGAATTTATGGTGCAGCCGTCGGGATTCAGCTACGCCTTCGAGCGGAGCCGCCCTGAAGGACAGCGCGTCGTCGAGCACGACCTCGACGAGGGGCGCACCTACAAGGTCGTCATGGAGGGACAGGTACCGAGGCTGGCCCAGGTGTGGCGCCGCGCCACCCTTCGCATCGGCGACAAGTACCCCATGGAGCACGAGGTCACCGACATTCCAAACCGCTGCGCCCTCTACGCCCACGCCGTCCGCACGGGACGGATCGATGCGGCGGTCGAGGGTCGGGTGCGGGAGCTGTAAGGTACGGCCATGGGCGACGCGATATCGACACCTGTCGAGGAACTACGCGAAGGCCCGAGTGGCAGCGTTCGCTACGACTGGGCGATGGTGGCGCTTTGCGCCTGGCTGATTGGTGGCCTGTATCTCGACGGCTGGGCCCACTCCCACAAATCCGAGTTAGAGACGTTCTTCACCCCCTGGCATGCGGTACTCTACTCCGGCTTCGCCGCGTCGGCCGGTTTCGTCTTCGCCACTTTTCTAGTGAACATCAGAAGGGGGTTCGCCTGGCAAAGCGCTCTGCCACCGGGATATATGCTGTCGCTGGCTGGCGCCGTAATCTTCCTCGTCGGCGGGCTCGGCGACATGGTCTGGCACATCATCTTCGGAGTCGAGGAGGATGTCGACGCGCTGCTGAGCCCGACTCACCTTTCGCTGGCATTGGGGGGCACACTAATACTCAGCGGGCCTTTGCGGTCTGCCTGGCTGCGCACTGATGACGGAGGCGGTCGCCTTAGGCTCCTGCCAGGCATCTTGTCGCTGGCGTTCCTCCTCTGCACCTTCACCTTTTTCACGCAGTTCGCCCACCCGTTCGCGCAGATACAGGCCACCGCGAACGTAGACGGCGCGGCGGACGATGCGAGACGCGACGTCTGGGTGATATTCACCATGGGTGCGGACGGGAGGGACCAGACACGCGTGACGTACGACGTCGAAACCACCTCTGCGGGGTCGTCCTGGTCAGCTGACGGCACCCGCCTCTTGGCCGACGCGACGAGAGAAGGCGATTCTGAGGGGAGCTTCGTAGCGGAGATCCAGATTATCGGACTCGATGGCGGCGTGAGTGTTGTGACCTCGACGGAGGAGAACTTCGATTTCTCAGTCTGGTCGCCTGATGGCACGCGGATCGCCTTCATCGGATGGCGCGACGGCGAACCCGGTCTTTACCTGATGAATGAGGACGGTACGGCCAGCAGGCTGCTGACCGACGACGGGGTACACGGCCGCCGAGTCTCGTGGTCGCCTGACGGGACGAAGATCGGGTTCGTGTCGGACCGGGACGGCAACGCAGAGATCTACACGTACGACGTGAACGACGGCGCGACAACCCGGCTGACCAATAGTCCGGACACAGAGCTGGAGCCAGCGTGGTCGCCTGACGGCCGCAGGCTCGCGTACAGCTCCAACAGGAACGGCAACTTCGACGTGTACGTCATGGACCTCGAAGACGGCGGCGAAACCCAGCTGACGTCGCATGAGGAGACTGATGTATTGCCAGCCTGGTCGCCTGACGGGCGGAGGATCGCCTTCGTGTCATACCGAGACGAGGATTTCGAGATCTACAGAATGAACAGCGACGGTACGGCCCAGATGAACCTCACTAACAGCCCGAACTCGCACGAGTTTTTCCCCGGGTGGTCGAACGACGGTACGCGAATCGTTTACACGTCAGTACAGCCGGTACCGAACCGAGAGCGGTTGGACTTTTTCAACCAGGCGCTTGGAGTATCGAGCATCCTGCTGCAGTCGGCGATTCTGGTGGGAGTGGTACTGCCGGCCGTCCGACGCTGGGAGCTGCCCATCGGGACATTCACGATAATCTTCGCGATCAATGGGCTGGCGATGGCGTCTCAGGAGGACACGTACTATTTGGTTCCGGCCGCGATTCTCGCCGGAGTAGTGGCCGACGCGTTGAGGTGGCGTCTCAGGCCGTCCTCGGAAAGCGTCTGGGGCTTCAGGGGCTTCGCCATCGCGTCGGCAGGGGTCTTCTTCGCCCTGTACTTTGCGACACTCGCCGTCACGGACGGCCTCGGGTGGCCGGTAGAGCTGTGGGCCGGCTCCATCGTGCTCTCCGGCGTCATCGGTTGGCTGATGAGCTACATTTCCGTCCCGCCAGCGCGGCTGCGGGGTTTTTCCTAGAGGATGTCGTTTGGACCGTTCTCGGATGGTCGATCTCAGAACTGACAGGGGGAACAGATTAAACGTGAACGCCTCTAGCTCCTGCGACACCATGGTCGCGCTGCCCAACGCCACCCGTGGCCGGCACACCGTGTTCGCCAAGAACAGCGACCGACCGGCCGAGGAGTGCCAGCCGCTCGAGCAGCGGAAACGCATCTTCCATCGCAACGGCGGCAGCGCCGGGTGCCGGTACGTCGACGTGCCGCAGGTGCGCTCGACCTTCGCCCACGTCGGCTCCCGCCCCCACTGGGGTTGGGGGTACGAGCACGGCTTCAACGAGCACCAGGTAGTCATCGGCAACGAGGCGCTGCCTTCGAAGCTGCCAGCGGCCAAGGAGCCCAGGCTCTTCGGTATGGAGCTCGTCAGGCTGGGCATCGAGCGCGGACGGTCCGCCGCCCAGGCCGTAGACGTCATGACGTCGCTGATCTCGAAATACGGCCAGGGCAAGTTCGAGGGCGTCGAGGTCGGTAGCTACGACAACAGCTTCATCGTCGCCGACCCTCGTGAGGCCTATGTCGTCGAGACGGCGGGCCGCGAGTGGGCCGTTAGGCGGGTCGAATCGACGGTGGGCATCAGCAACGTCTACTCGCTCGGCACCGACTGGGACCGCATTTCACCGGACGCCGAGGCGACAGCCGTGGACGGCGGCTGGTGGGATGCGGGCAGCGGGAAGCTCGACTTCGCCGGTGCGTTCGGCGAGCTCGCGGCCAGCGAGCTTGGCCGGAGTCCTCAACGTCAGGGCCGCTCCTGCGCGATCCTGGAGCGGAGCACCCGAAGCGTCGACGTCAGCACGATGATCGGCATCCTGCGCGACCACTCCGACGGCGCGGACCCCAACGAGGGACTCCGCACCGCGATCTCGCCGACGCGCTCCATTTGCACCCACTACGGCAGCGGGGTCAAGAGCAACACTGTCGCCAGCCTGGTCGCCGATCTCTGCTCCGACGGCTCGCGCGTCCCCGTCTACTGGTGCAGTCTCTACGCGCCGTGCCTGTCGGTCTTCCTGCCCATGTTCCTGGAAGGCGAGGTACCCCAGGAGCTCGCCTTCGGCGGCGAGAATCCCAGCCAGGACAGCCCGTGGTGGGTCTTCCGCAACATCGAACGCAAAGTCCGCCGCGGCGACGACTTCGATGCCGAGGTCGTTGGGCAGATCAGGGCGCGGTGGACCGACCTACAGGACGAGCTGCTTCGGACGGCTTACGACCGGGCCAGTCGCGCCGGCACCCTGATCGACGAGGGCGAGGAAGGCCAGCTCTCCCGCATGCTGACCGAGTACATGCGCGAGAACTTCGACCGCTCCATGGTCATCGCGCGAGGGATTCTGGCGGAGTTTTGAAGACCTCACCGGTGCCGTAGCCTACACGTCGAGGACCCCAGCGCGGTTGACCCGCCGGCGTGATGGGCGTTTAACATTTGTAAGTATCGCTTTCCATGCTTCCAACCCTCGAATCCTCGGAATCATCTCGGCTGATGGCCGGCCGCTCGGGGATTTTTGGGATTCGCAAAGATGGCACCGAATTACCCGTGGAGGCCACTATATCGTAGATTGTTCTGGAAGGGGAGAAGGTCTCCAGCGTCATCCTCGCCGACATAACCGAACGCCAGGAATCAGCGAAAGCGCTCCAGGGCACCAAGGCCTGGCTATTTGGCCCTATACGAACTAGTAGACCGAAATCTTTGAAATGAGGGGTAGCCGAGATTGGCGTGCTACGACGACAGGGCGGGTTTCAAACCCGCCCCTACCAAGCCGTAACCTCAGAACCCTTCAATACTAGGATGTTGGACCACTAGGGCCTTTTGATTACCAGGAACCCGGCCGCGGAAAAGACTCCGACAATAAACAGCAATATCCCAATAATCGCTATTGATATTGGAAGAGACGGTCGGTCTTCGTCCCGTTTGTGCACGTCCATGGTCACGGGTATCACGAAGTTCCCCAGACGGGCTCCGGAGAAGGAGACAGTCGCTGTTCCGGCGTACGCGTCGTCCTTTAGCCTGGTCCTGCTCACTGAGAACGTGACGTCCTGGCTACTCCCCGGTTCCAGCTCGAAGGAAGCAGGGCTGGCCGTTAGCCATGATTGATCGGTATCTACGGTGTAGGCCACCGTACCGCCGTCCACCGCCACGTTTGTCAGCGTAATGGTCTCGCTGCTCAGGGCCGCTCCGAGATTTATTGGTCCCGGTTGCACGTGCATGCTGTCTAGCAGGCGGTCGATGCGGACTTCGTAGGAACCGGCCGGGGGTTCGAAATCAAAGGACACCGGTACACTCGACCCCGGTGAGACGACCAGGTGACGGCTGGTATGGACACGCTGGTCCAACCATAGAACGACGTTGTAGTCAGCCGGTCCCGTTCCTATATTGGTAACCTGGGCCTCCACCGTGACGTTCTGCCCCTCCCTGATCTGCTCCGGGACAATCCGTAAGTTGTCTACCCGGACCTGCACTTGCGGCATCTGGGGGCTTCCGGAAAGGGCCCAGAGTGAGAATTGGGCCGGCGGGACCGTGTAGAAGACCTGTTCCTCGTCTTCTCCTATGAACTTTGCGGCAAAGGTTTCCCAACCCCCCGTTTCTTCGTTGTACCGGTTCAGCCTGATGGAACAGGGGTGGGCATTGTTGGCTTCCAGCCAGGCCTTCTCCAGGGCAAAAGTAATATGTGCAACTCCTATGTCCTCCGGTACGAAGTTCCGCGGTGTAATGCGGACATACGAGTTGACCAGCTGGTCCGGCGCGACCAGCGGGACGCCCGCTGGCAATTCGGCCAAGGCCTCCACCTCCGCCGCGGCTTCCGGGTTCCTCTCGAGGAATCTCGCAAAGACCTGCGTGATCGGCCCTGCCGAACCGAGACTCTCCCAGAACCCACGCGATACCGAGTCCGGACCCTCCGCCGGTGGGTCCTCTCTCAAGAAGGTGTCAACGATAACCAGATTACCGAGTGCGGCGTGCGAACTGGCGTTGTTCGCTGTTCCCGCCACGAGAGCAGCCTGTGCCAAAACAGCATTTGCCTTTGCCGCCTCGACAATAGACTGCCTGGTTGCCATTTGCTCGGTATTTGCGACGGTGGCTGCGGTCACGGCGCTTACGAGGGCCTGGCCGGTCGCCTTCGCGTCTAGTTTCGCTGCGGCGACAACAGCCTGACCCGCCGCCTCGGCGTCGATATTCGTCGCTTCGACGATGATCTTTCCCGCCGTTTCCGCATCTATTCGCGCGGCCGCTACGATCGCCCGACCTGTGGCCTCGACATCGAGCCTCGCTGCCGCGGCGATCGCCTGTCCCATGCTCCTTGCGTCTATTCTGGCGGCTTCGACCATCGCGCTACCGGTCGCCTCGGCATCTGCCTCGATCGCGTCAACCAGAACTGGGACCAACGCTTCGGCGTCGATCTTGGCGGCCTCGGCGATTGACCTTCCCGTAGCCTGTGGATCCACTTTCGAGGCTTCTGCGACCACTTTCGCTGTAACCTCGGAGTCTATCCTGGCGGCCTCTACGATCGACTGTCCAGCGATTCGCGCGTTCGCCTTTGCAGCCGCGACGACCACCTGCCCGGTGACCGCCGCGTCGACCCTCCCCGCCGAGACGATGGTCTGACCGGCTGCCTCGCCGCCGGTCTCTCCGGGGACGTCGGAAGCCGTTTGTTCGGACACGTCGCTATCTGACGAGCCACTCGACGACCGCACCGCATCGACCCGAGCCGAGTCAGTCATGCGAAGGACGTCCACGAGCCTCGACGATTCCTTGAAGGAGAGGTCTATAGCTACCGTCTCCGTCAGTCCTACCGCCTCCACGAGGGATGCCCGTCGGACCCTGGAGAGCCTCAGCTCGATCGATTCTGAGAGACGGACAGGCTCACCCACGGCAGCCGCTTGCGAACGGAGGAGGCTTATCGACTCGGTCAAACGGGCGCGGTCCAACAGGTCTAGCACCGCCGAAATCGGCAAAGGCGCTGGAGGAGACACGGCTGGTGGCGGTGGTGTAGATGTCGGAGGAGGAGGCGGAGTAAAGACCGACGGCCGTCCAATGACCGTCTCGGCCGAGTCCGCCAACCCGAGGGCATCCGCCGAGCCCTTCGAGGCCGATACATTGGC
Source organism: Dehalococcoidia bacterium (assembly GCA_965248605.1). Lineage (GTDB taxonomy): Bacteria > Chloroflexota > Dehalococcoidia > Lucifugimonadales > CAUZJF01 > CAUZJF01. The sequence goes on along the minus strand of CBDFJV010000007.1, from coordinate 1,404,733 downwards.
GACCTCTGTTAGGCCCAGAGTGTCAGGAACGGTGACCACCGAGGCGGACAAGAGTTGAATGGTTACAGTCTCTATGACACCGAGGGTGTCGGCCGGCGCTTCGACAACCGGAGTCTGTGCCTGGGCTCCGAGTGTGAGCGAGTCCCTCGGCGAGAGGCTGAGCGAAACTGTGTCACTCAAGCCGACCGTCTCGCCCACTACCCAGTCTATTTGGGCCACCGTTTGAACCGCCTCCGCCAACGTAAGGGTTTCGATCGGCGACAGGCCGAGAATCACGGCGTCTGTGAGGGTCAGCGTCGCCGACGGAGCTGAGCCCACTCCCTGCTGAGCCGCGTCCGTGAGCGCGAGGTCATCGAAAGGGAAGGGGAACAGCGACACCGGGTCGGCCAGGGCAAGAGCGTCCGACGGGGAGCTGCCGACTCCCTGCCGAGCCGCGTCCGTCAGCGGGAAGGCATCGGAAGGCGACAGGCCAAGGGTCACCGAGTCGCTCAGAGTAAGGGAGTCGGTCGTTGCCTCAAAAGCGGTCGCGTGTGTCGACTCGCTCACGGCGAGGGCGTCCATGGGTAACAGGCCAAGCGCGACTGAGTCGCCGATAGAGATCGTGTCGGCCACGGCCTTGGAGGTCGTTGCCTGGGTCGATTCGTTTACAGTCAGGCTATCGATTGGCGATAGGCCGAGGGTGACCGAGTCGCCGAGAGCGATACCGTCGGCTACGGCCCTGGACGTGGTTGCATGAGCTGATTCGCTGATGGCCAGGGCGTCTGTCGGTGACAGGCCCAACGTAACCGTGTCGGCGATAGCAAGTCCATCGGCCGCTACCTTGGACGTAGTCGCCTGGGTCGAGTCCGCGACGGCCAGGGCGTCTGTCGGTGACAGGCCAAGCGTGACCGTGTCGTCGACAGCAAGTCCATCGGCCGCTACCTTGGATGTAGTCGCCTGGGTCGACTCACTTACGGCCAGGGCATCCTTGGGCGACAGGCCCAACGTAACCGAGTTGCCGAGGGTGATGCCATCGGCCGCTACCTTGGACGTAGTCGCCTGGGTCGACTCGCCGACGGCCAGGGTATCGGTCGGCGACAGGCCCAAGGTGACCGAGTCGCCGAGAGTGATGCCATCGGCCGCTACCTTGGATGTAGTCGCCTGGGTCGCATCGCCGACAACCAGAGTGTCTGTCGGTGACAGGCTCAGCGTGACGGAGTCGGCGACAGCAAGTCCATCGGCCATCGCCTTGGACGTCGTTGCCTGCGTCGCATCGCTAACGGCAATGGCGTCTGTCGGCGACAGCCCGAGGGTGACCGAGTCGGCTACAGCGAGACCGTCGGCCAGGACCTTGGAGGTCGTTGCCTGCGTCGCATCGCCGACTGCCAAGGTATCAGTCGGCGACAGGCCCAAGGTAACCGAGTCGGCGATAGCGAGTCCATCGGCCACCGCCTTGGACGTAATTGCCTGCGTCCCATCGCTAACGGCAATGGCGTCTGTCGGCGACAGGCCGAGGGTGACCGTGTCGGCGATAGCAAGTCCATCGGCCACAGCCTTCGAGGTCGTCGCCTGGGTCGAGTCCACGACAGCCAGGGTATCCGTAGGCGACAGGCCTAGTGTGACTGAGTCGCCGAGAGCGATACCGTCGGCGACCGCTTTCGAGGTCGTCGCCTGGGTCGACTCGCTGACGGCCAGAGTGTCTGTCGGCGACAGGCCTAGCGTGACGGAGTCGCCGAGAGTGATGCCATCGGCCACCGCTTTGGAGGTCGTCGCCTGCGTCGCATCGCTAACGGCAATGGCGTCTGTTGGCGATAGCCCCAGTGTGACCGTGTCGCCGAGAGCAAGTCCATCGTCCATCGCCTTCGACGTCGTTGCCTGGGTCGAGTCCACGATCGCCAGGGTATCGGTCGGCGACAGGCCCAAGGTGACCGAGTCGGCGATAGCGAGTCCATCGGCCACCGCCTTCGAGGTCGTCGCCTGGGTCGACTCACTTACGGCCAGAGCATCCGTAGGCGACAGGCCCAGCGTGACCGAGTCGGCGATAGCGAGTCCATCGGCCACAGTCTTCGAGGTCGTCCCCTGGGTCGAGTCCGCGATCGCCAGGGTATCGGTCGGCGACAGGCCCAAGGTGACCGAGTCGGCGATAGCAAGTCCATCGGCCACCGCCTTCGAGGTCGTCGCCTGGGTCGACTCACTTACGGCCAGAGCACCCGTAGGCGACAGGCCCAAGGTGACCGTATCGGCGATAGCGAGTCCATCGGCCACAGCCTTGGAGGTCGTCGCCTGGGTCGAGTCCGCGACGGCCAGAGTGTCTGTCGGTGACAGGCCCAGCGTGACCGAGTCGGCGATAGCGAGTCCATCGGCCACAGCCTTCGAGGTCGTCGCCTGGGTCGAGTCCACGATGACCAGGGTATCCGTGGGCGACAGGCCCAAGGTGACCGTATCGGCGATAGCGAGTCCATCGGCCACCGCCTTCGAGGTCGTCGCCTGGGTCGACTCACTTACGGCCAGAGCATCCGTAGGCGACAGGCCCAGCGTGACCGAGTCGGCGATAGCGAGTCCATCGGCCACAGTCTTCGAGGTCGTCCCCTGGGTCGAGTCCGCGATCGCCAGGGTATCGGTCGGCGACAGGCCCAAGGTGACCGAGTCGGCGATAGCAAGTCCATCGGCCACCGCCTTCGAGGTCGTCGCCTGGGTCGACTCACTTACGGCCAGAGCACCCGTAGGCGACAGGCCGAGGGTGACCGAGTCGGCGATAGCAAGTCCATCGGCCGCCACCTTGGATGTAGTTGCCTGCGTCCCATCGCCGACAGCCAAGGTGTCAGTAGGCGACAGGCCTAGTGTGACCGTGTCGCCGAGAGCGATACCGTCGGCGACCGCTTTCGAGATCGTCGCCTGGATAGAGTCCGCGACGGCCAGAGTGTCTGTCGGCGACAGGCCTAGCGTGACCGAGTCACCGAGGGTGAGGGCGTCGGCTAGAGCCTTGGAGGTCGTTGCCTGCGTCGCATCGCTAACGGCAATGGCGTCTGTTGGCGAGAGCCCCAGTGTGACCGTGTCGCCGAGAGCAAGTCCATCGGCTGCCACCTTGGAAGTCGTCGCCTGGATAGAGTCCGCGACGGCCAGAGTGTCTGTCGGCGACAGGCCTAGCGTGACCGAGTCGCCGAGAGTGATGCCATCGGCCGCTACCTTGGATGTAGTCGCCTGGGTCGAGTCCACGATCGCCAGGGTATCGGTCGGCGACAGGCCTAGTGTGACCGAGTCGCCGAGGGTGATGGTGTCAGCCGCTACCTTGGAGGTCGTTGCCTGGGTCGAGTCCACGATCGCCAGGGTATCGGTCGGCGACAGGCCCAAGGTGACCGTGTCGCTGAGAGCGATACCGTCGGCGACCGCTTTCGAGGTCGTCGCCTGGGTCGAGTCCACGACGGCCAGGGTATCCGTAGGCGACAGGCCTAGTGCGACCGAGTCGCCGAGAGCGATACCATCGGCCACAGCCTTCGAGGTCGTCGCCTGGGTCGAGTCCGCGACGGCCAGGGTATCCGTAGGCGACAGGCCTAGTGTGACCGAGTAGGCGATAGCGATACCGTCGGCGACCGCTTTCGAGGTCGTTGCCCGGGTCGAGCCCGCGACGGCCAGAGTGTCTGTCGGCGACAGGCCTAGCGTGACGGAGTCGCCGAGGGTGATGCCATCGGCCGCTACCTTGGATGTAGTCGCCTGGGTCGCATCGCCGACAACCAGAGTGTCTGTCGGTGACAGGCCCAGCGTGACGGAGTCACCGAGAGTGATGGTGTCAGCGACCGCCTTCGACGTAGTTGCCTGCGTCCCATCGACGACAGCCAAGGTGTCAGTAGGCGACAGGCCCAGTGTGACCGTGTCGGCGATAGCAAGTCCATCGGCGACAGCCTTGGAGGCCGTCGCCTGGGTCGAGTCCGCGACGGCCAGGGTATCTGTAGGCGACAGGCCCAGCGTGACCGAGTCTCCGAGAGCGATACCGTCGGCCACCGCTTTCGAGGTGGTCGCCTCGGTCGAGTCCGCGACGGCCAGGGTATCCGTAGGCGATAGGCCGAGGGTGACCGAGTCGCCGAGAGCGATACCGTCGACGACCGCCTTGGACCTGGTCGCCTGGATGGAGTCCGCAGCGGCCAGAGCATCCGTAGGCGACAAGCCCAGCGTGACCGAGTCACCGAGGGTGAGGGCGTCGGCTACAGCCTTGGAGGCCGTCGCCTGGGTCGAGTCCGCGACGGCTAGGGTATCTGTAGGCGACAGCCCCAGCGTTACCGAGTCCCCGAGAGCGATACCGTCGGCCACCGCTTTCGAGGTGGTCGCCTGGGTAGAATCACTGATCGAAAGGACGTCGGAGGGTGAAAGACCTAGCGTAACGTTGTCGGCCAGGGCCAGGGAGTCGCTGGATAGCAGGCCACGGCCCAGACTGGTCGAGTCGGCGACGGTAAGGGCGTCACTCGGCGACAGGCCGAACGTGACGGAGTCTGTCAGACCAAGGGAGTCCGCTGCCGCCTTGGTAGTTGTGGCCTGGATAGAGTCGATCAGGGTTAGCGCGTCGGAAGGCTCGGAGACGCCCTTGATGAAATGTGCGGAGCCGGCGTCGGCACCCGCGGCCGTGTCGTCGAGGTGGGCGCTAACGATGACGTTGACCCCGCTGATGGCCACCGACAATCCGAACTGGTCGTTGAAGGCGGCGTCGTTGGCCTCGAGCCTGGGCAGCTGGCTCCAGGTGGAGCCGGACCTTACGAAGACGTAAGCAGCGCCGGCGTTAGTGCCGGCTGCAGTGTCGTTGTCGGAGGCCCCGACGACGGCGAGCCCGAAGTGGTCGTTGGCAGCAGCGTCGTCGGCCTCCAGCTGGGCCTGCTGGGTCCACGTCGAGCCTGATCGAGTGAAGACGTATGCTGAGCCGGCGCCGCTCCCGCCGGCGGTGTCGTCGAGTTGGGTGCCGATGATGGCGGTGTCTCCGGAGAGCGCGGCGGACTCACCGAACTGGTCGCTGGCGGCGGCGTCGCCGGCCTCGAGGGTGTCCTGCAGGGTCCAAGTGGAGCCAGACCGGGTGAATACGTAAGCAGCGCCGGTGTCGGTGCCTGCCGCGGTGTCGTCCAGTCTGGCTGCGACGACGGCTGTGTCGGACTCGACGTCGACAGCAGAGCCGAACTGGTCGGAGGCCACCGGTGTGGACGCTTCGAGGATAGCCTGCTGGGACCAGGTGGAGCCGGACCGGGTGAAGACGTAGGCGGCGCCAGAGTCGGTTACCGTGGTGTCGCCGATAGGGGCTCCGACGATGGCGGTATCGCCGTCGATTGCGACGGACCATCCGAACCGGTCGCTGGCGGCTGCATTGGACGCCTCGAGCTTGGCCTGCTGGGACCACGAGCCCCCAGATCGAGTGAAGACGTAGGCGGCACCTGCTTGGGCGCCGGCGGCGGTGTCGGCCTTCCATGCGCCGACGATGATTGTGTCGCCGTCGATGGCGACAGACCATCCGAACTGGTCGAAGGCGACCGCGTCGGATGCTTCCAGCTTGGCCTGCTGGGTCCACACGGACCCGGAGCGGGTGAAGACGTAGGCGGCGCCGGTGTCGGCGCCTGCGGCGGTATCGCCGAAGAGGGCGCCGGCGACGGCGGTGTCGCCGTCGATAGCCACGGAGTAGCCAAGCTGGTCGCTGGCGCCGCCGTCGTCGGCCTCGAGCTTGCCCATCTCGGCCCATCGTGGGATGACGAGGATGACTGAGTCCGCGAGGGCCAGAGAATCGTCGGAGGGTGAGAGGGCCAGGTTCTTTGGGTTGAGTCGGCGACGGTCAGCGCGTCGCTGACTCCAAGTCCCAGAGCGACCGAGTCGGCCAGTGCGAAGGCGTCCGCTACGGGCTTGGCCGTGTTCGCCTGAGTGGAGTCAGCGACAGCCAGCGTGTCACTGACCCCGAGTGCGAGGGCAACGGAGTCTGCCAGGGCCAGAGAGTCGCTGGATGGCAGGCCATGGCCCAGACTGGTCGAGTCGGCGACGGTAAGGGCGTCACTTGGCGACAGACCGAGCGTGACGGAGTCTGTCAGACCAAGAGAGTCCGCTGCCGCCTTGGTAGTTGTGGCCTGGATCGAGTCGGCCAAGGTCAGGGAGACGGAGGGCTCGGAGACGCCCTTGAAGAAGTATGCCGAGCCGGCGTCGGTCGCAACGGTCGTGTCGTCGAGACGGGCCCCGACGACCACGTTGACTCCGCTAATAGCCACCGACCATCCGAACTGGTCGTTCAAAGCCGCATCGCCGGCCTCGAGTAGGACCTGCTGGCTCCAGGTGACCCCGGAGCGGGTGAAGATGTAAGCCGAACCGGCGTTGTTGAGGCTAGCGTCGTTCCCGAACGCTCCGATGACGGCCGTGTCGCCGTCGAGGTCGAGCGTGTACGCGAACCGGTTGTCTGCCGCCGCGTCGGAGGCCTCCAGCTTGGCCTGCTGGGTCCATACAGAGCCGGAGCGTGTGAAAACGTACGCCGAGCCGGCGTTGGTCCCACCGGCGGTGTCGTCCAGCATGGTCCCGACGATGGCGGTGTCTCCTGAGAGCGCAGCCGACTCGCCGAAGTTGTCGTCCGCCGCGCCGTCGCTCGCCTCAAGGGTGTCCTGCAAGGTCCAGATGGAGCCTGAACGAGTGAAGACGTATGCAGCGCCGGCGTTGTTGCCCGCCGCAGGGTCGTCCAGTCTGGCGCCCACCACCGCCGTATCTGACTCCACGTCCACCGCGGAGCCGAAGTGGTCGAAACCTGCAGGGCTAGGGTGGTCGAGCCTGGCCTGCTGTGTCCACGTGGAGCCGGAGCGGGTGAAGACGTATGCTGCCCCTGAGTCAGCTACCGCGGTGTCTCCCAGGCGTGCGCCTACGATGGCGGTGTCGCCGTCGATGGCGACGGACCACCCGAACTGGCCGTTGGAGGCGGCGTTGGAGGCCGCGAGCTCGGCCTGCTGGGTCCAGACAGAGCCCGAGCGGGTGAACACGTAGGCCGTGCCAGAGTCGGTGCTGGTGGTCGAGTCGCCGAAAAGGGCGCCAACGATGACGGTGTCGCCGCTGACCGCCACCGAGACGCCAAACTGGTCTCCTGCCGCCGCGTCGGAGGCCTCCAGTTTGGCCTGCTGGCTCCAGACAGACCCGGACCGCACGAAGACATATACAGACCCTGCATCGGCCCCGCCCGCGGTATCGTCCAGATATGCACCTACGACGGCGGTATCCCCGTCGATCTCCACGTACCACCCAAGCTGGTCGTCGGTCCCGCCGTCGCTGGCATCGAGCCTGTCCATCTGAGCCCACCGCGGCAGCACCATGATCACCGAGTCGCTCAGCGTCAAGGCGTCGTTGGGGGACAGGCCCAGTGTGGCCGCGTCGGTCAGCGCGAGGGCGTCGCTGGAAGAGAGGCCTAAGGTGACTGAATCGCCCAGGACAAGGGAGTCGCTGGATGGCACGCCATGGCCCAAACCGGTCGAGTCGCCGGTTGCTAGAGTATCGGAAGGCGCGAGGCCGAGGGTAACGGTGTCGGCGATAGCAAGTCCACCGGCCACCGCCTTCGACGTAATTGCCTGGGTCGAATCGCCGACAGCCAAGGCGTCTGTTGGCGACAGCCCGAGGGTAACGGTGTCGGTTATAGCAAGTCCATCGGCCACTGCCTTGGAGGTGGCCGCCTGGGTCGCGTCACTAACCGCCAGGGCGTCCGTCGGCGATAGCCCCAGCGTTACCGTGTCGCCGAGGACCAGGGAGTCGCTGGGTGGCAGGCCATGGACTAGACTGGTCGAGTCGGCGACGGAGAGGATGTCTGCCGGCGATAACCCGAGGCTGACGGAGTCGCCGATAGTGAGGGCATCCGCCGCGGCCTTGGACGCGGTCGCCGGGGTCGAATCGCCAATTGCTAGAGTATCGCTCAGCGAAAACCCCAGCGTGACGGAGTCGCCGAGAGTGAGGGCGTCCGTCGTCCCTTTGGAGATCGTTGCCTCTGCCGAATCGCTCACACCAAGAGAGTCCGCTGCCGCCTTGGTAGTAGTGGCCTGGATAGACTCGGTCAGAGTCAGGGAGTCGGAGGGCTCGGAGACGCCCTTGAAGAAGTACGCCGAGCCGGCGTCGGTGGCTACGGTCGTGTCGTCGAGACGCGCCCCGACGACGACGTTGACGCCGCTGATGGCGGCATGCCATCCGAACTGGTCGTTGGTAGCCGCATCGTCGGCCTCGAGTATGACCTGCTCGCTCCAGGTGCTCTCCGAACGCGTAAAGATGTAGGCCGAACCGGCGTTGTTTAAGCTGGCGTCGTTGCCGAAGGCCGCTATGACGGCCGTGTCGCCGTCGACGTCGACCCCGCGCCCGAACCGGTTGTCGGTCGCCGCGTCCGACGCCTCCAGCTTGGCCTGCTCACTCCACACGCTCCCCGAACGAGTGAAGACGTACGCAGAACCGGCACCGCTTCCACCAGCGGTGTCGTCCAGTCTGGCACCGATGACGACGGTGTCTCCTGAGATGGCGGCGTACCCACCGAAGTCGTCGGACGCCGCCCCGTCGCTCGCTTCCAGGGTGTCCTGAAGGCTCCACGTAGATCCTGACCGGGTAAACACGTAGGCGGCACCGGCGTTGGTTGCCGCCGGAGGGTCGTCCAGTCTGGCGCCCACTACCGCCGTGTCAGACTCAACGTCTACCGCGGAGCCGAACTGGTCGGAGCCTGCGGGGGTGGGGTGTTCGAGCCTGGCCTGCTGCGACCAAGTAGAGCCTGAGCGGGTAAAGACGTATGCTGCCCCGGAGTTGGTTACCGCGGTGTCTCCTATGGGTGCGCCAACGATGGCGGTGTCGCCGTCGATGGACACCGAGTAGCCGAACTGGTCGCCTGCGGCGGCGTTGGATGCAACGAGCTTGGCCTGCTGGGTCCAGGTAGAGCCCGATCGGGTGAACACGTAGGCGGCGCCCGAATTGGTGCTGGTGGTCGAGTCGCCCTGCCAGGCGCCTACGATAACCGTGTCCCCGCTGACAGCCACCGAGAAGCCGAACTGGTCGCCTGCCGCCGCGTCGTCGGCCTCCAGCTTGCCCTGCTGCGTCCACACCGAACCGGACCGCACGAAGACGTAGGCGGACCCGGCATCGGTCCCGGCGGCGGTGTCGGCGTAGCGGGCGCCGGCGACGGCGGTGTTGCCGTCGATGGCCACAGAGTATCCGAGCTGGTCGCCGTCTACAGCGTCGCTGGCATCGAGCCTGTCCATCTGAGCCCACCGCGGCAGCACCATGATCACCGAGTCGCTCAGCGTCAAGGCGTCGCTGAAAGGCAGGTCGAGGGTGATCGATTCATTCAGCGTGAGACCGTCTGCCACTGCTTTGGACGTGGTCGCCTGAGTCGACTCGCTGACGGTAAGGGCGTCGACGCCGGGAATGTCCAGGTCCACGGAGTCCCCAACAGCCAGTGGTTCGTTGGGCACGGCGAAACTGCCAAGGGTGAAAGCGTAGGCCGAACCCGCGTTGCTCCCAGCAGCGGTGTCGTGCTGGTAGGCACCCACCACCGCGGTCCCGCCTTCGACGTCCACCACGACACCGAAAAAGTCTTGGGCGGCGGCGTCGGAGGCCTCCAGCTTGGCCCGCTGGCTCCAGGTGGAGCCGGAGCGAGTGAACACGAAGGCCGAGCCGGCGTTGGTACCCGCGGCGGTGTCGTCGCTGGCGGAGCCGATCACGGCAATGTCGCCGACGATGGCCGCGGACCATCCGAACCCCTCGCCTCCACCGACGGCGTCCGCGGCCACCAGCTTGGCCTGCTGGGTCCACGTCGATCCGGAGCGAGTGAAGACGTAGGCGGAGCCGGTGTTGGCCCCGGCGGTAGTGTCGGCGACCGCAGCCCCCACCACGGCCGTGTCCCCGTCGACGGCCACGGAGTAGCCGAACTGGGCATCGGCCGCGGCGTCGCCGGCTTCGAGCTTCTGCTGCTGGCTCCACGTGGAGCCGGAGCGGGTGAAGACGTAGGCCGAGCCGGCGTCGCTGCCTGCCGCGGTGTCGTCGCGACGGGAGCCGATCACGGCGGTATCGCCATCGACGGCCACGTACCATCCGAGCTGGTCGCCGGTTCCGGCATCGGATGCCTGCAGCTTCTGCTGCTGGCTCCAGGTGGAGCCGGAGCGCGTAAAGACGTAGGCCGAGCCGGCGTCGGTGGTCGTGCCGATGTCGCCCAGATAGGCTCCCACGACCGCCGTGTCACCGCTGACGGCCACGAACTGGCCGAACTGGTCGTCGGCGGCTGCGTCGGAGGCCTCCAGCTTGGCCTGCTGGCTCCACGTAACCCCGGAGCGCGTGAAGACATAGGCCGAGCCCGCGTCGGTGCCTCCAGTGGTGTCGTCTCTGTAGGCGCCGACCACGACCGTGTCGCCGTCGATGGACACGGAGTAGCCGAACCGGTCGGTGGTGGTGGCGTCGGAGGCCTCCAGCTTGGCCTGCTCGCTCCAGGTGCTGCCGGAGCGGATGAAGACGTAGGCCGAGCCCGCGTCGGCGCCATATCCAAGATCACCCGCCGGTGAGCCGTGTGCGTCATTGCCCCGTCCACCCACTTAGCGTTCAGTAGATCCAAACCTCCCGCGTTGCCGTCTTGCGTAAGTGCCTCGGTCTCGAACCGACTCATGGTGTTGGTGCTTGCCGCTTTTCTTTCAGGACCACCTCGCCGTCCAACGATCACACGCATCGTCGGGTCGTCCGACAGCCGTTCAGCGTCGTTGGTATCCTCGTAGCCCGCCAGACGACTGTACACCGACTGTCTGGGCAGGGCCACGAACTGGTGCTGCACGTTACGACCGCTCCGGCTCTCCTGCAGACACTCATTCGCCGTCTCCGTCAGTCCCGGGGCATCATCCAAGTCGCGGCAGGCCAACAGTCCGGCGTCCGAGGTGATAGTGGCGCGTGAAACTCCAACCGTACACGGCGGTCAAAACGGAGCGTGGCGCGGGTGTCGGTGCTTTCACCCATTGGGTGCCTCCGGCGAGAGTGCGGTATCCAGAACCAAAGCGGCCTATCGAGACCAGCCTAGCACTTAGCCCGAATCCACCGAAGGACACCGATGGACGGCGTGAGGGCAGCGGAAGGGGGTGGGTGAGGGAGCTACAGAGGGGATGGCCTGGGGTCTTGGGGTAGATGGGAGGCCGGCGGCCGGTCTTCAGTCGCCGCACAGGGCCCCTAAGGCCCTATGCGGGAGTTGCGATGCGCGGGAAGGCGAGAGGATACGCAGCAGGGGACTCTCGCGACCGGGGTGGCGCGAGATTGCGGGGACGTTGGGTCAGTTGCAGGCTGGCTGTCAGGCCGGGAACGGAATGGCTTGCAGCCGGGCCAAGGCGCGACTGAACTGGGTTTCCCAAGGCCAGCGCCGGGGGAGATGCAAAGTGAGGCGGCGCGCCGAGCGGGTGATCCGTCCCACCAGAGCGAAGACCCGCCGCCTGAGGGTCTTGGTGATCACGGTCCGCTCGCCCAGACCAATCCGCGCCGTCCAGCGGGCCAGGTTATGCGCCATCACCTGGACCGCCAGCCAGGCGCCGTTGGCGGCGAAGCGCGCCGACGGCATGTGGTTCAGCCCGACGCCGTACTTGAGGTCGCGTATGGCGTTCTCGACCTCGGCGTGGCGGCGATGATCGGCCTCCAGTTCCAGCGTCTCCCCATCGCGGTCGGTGATGAAGGCGTGATAGCTGTATCTGGCGAAGAGGGCGAGCTGGGAACCGGGCGTCGGCTTCACCCGCCGGACAATGAGCCGCACCGGCGCGGCGTCCGGCTTGGTCTGGAACGGGGTGTAAGTCGTCTCGGCGACATCGGCGGCGCCGTCCATCCTGTCAATAGTGTCCCATAGTGACCATTTCAGGGGTTTCGAGCAAAACAACAGGCCCCCAGGATTACCCAGAAGGCCCACTATAAAAGGCCGGAGAGTTGGCGCGCCCGGCAGGATTCGAACCCGCGACCCTCGGTTCCGAAGACCGATGCTCTATCCGCTGAGCTACGGGCGCGCACCTTCTGAAGGATAGCCAAAGCGCAGGTGTGGTGCAAGGCGCTCAGCCAACCCCGCTTGGCTGACGAGCGACTTTAACGGGCGCGGTCCCGCGCGTCTTCTAGGATCAGTGTAATGGCTTCCGCGAGACTCTCGCGGGCTTCCTCCTGGGTTTTGCCCTGGCCGTTGGCGCCTGAGACTTCCGGAGAGTAAGCGATATACCACTGACCATCCTTCTCGATGATTGCTGTGAACTCGTTGCGCATTGGTCGGGCTCCTCCCGCTTGTGTCCCATCGAAAGTATATACCCTTGCCCAACCCGCGCTATGGTAGACTTCGCTCGACCTTCTGCTACACCCATTGATGCCTGACGAACCGCAACCCTACCGTTTCAAGCTCGGCATGTTCCTCAACGAGCTGGCGATGCCTCTGGACGAGGCGCTGGCCACCGCGAAAGGCATCGGCGCGGAGTACGTCTGGTACTCCCGGATCGAGGGCGAGCCCGAGGTCGCAGCGATGAGCGACGAGCAGGTCGATGCGCTGGCGGAGCGCGTCGCGGAGCACGATCTCAAGCTGCTGCTGATCAGCGCCGCAGCGCCGTTCAAAGAGATTCACCTCACCGACATCGACGCGGCCACCCCTTACGACCTCCCCGAGTACCGCAAGGACCTGGCCGACCTGGTGCGCTCGATGGAGATCGCCGCGCACGTTGGAGTGGGCGCCGTATCGGCGTACACCTTCGCTTGGCCGGGGGAGTACTCGGCAGGCAAGCCGACGTGGCCGATGCGTTGGCAGACCCGTGGAGGGTTAATCGCCGACGTCGACATGGACAAGCTCGTCCGCGCCTTCGAGCCGGTCGTGGAAGCGGCCGAGCAGCACGACGTGGACGTCGTTCTCTCGATGATGCCGTGGAACTATACAAACACGACCTCGAACTTCCGGCGGGTCGCGGAGCGGCTCGGCTCTCCCAGGATCAAGGTGATGTGGGGGCCGGCCGACAACATCAACTGCGGCGAGTCCGATGTCGTGACCAAAGGCTTCCATAATGTCCGGCCTTACGTGCACTGCCTGCACGTCAAGGACCTGCACGTGGACGACGGCTTGAACCTCGACTTCGACTACCGCCCTATCGGCGAGGGCGACGTGGACTTCCCTACCCTGCTGAGGAAGCTGCACGACGAGCGCATCGACGCCGTGCTGTCCGTCGCCACCCACTTCCGGCCTCCCAGCGGCTCGGCGGTCGAAGCCATGCGCATCAACTTCGACAATCTCAAGGCACTCATCGACCAGATTGAGTCCGGCCGCGTAAACGCATGACACGCCGGCTCAACGTGGGCATTGTCGGCTGTGGCCGGATCACACGGATGCACACGCCGAACATCCTAAGCACCCCGGAAATGAACGTGGTCGCCACGATGGACACGAAGGGCGACGCTGCCCGCGACGCCGGGGACAAGTTCGGGGCCCAGTACCACACGACGAGCCTCGACCGCCTAGTCTCCGACCCCGAGATCGATGCGGTGCTCGTGCATTCATTTCACGACACCCACACGGAGATCGCGATTCAAGCGTGCACTGAGGGCAAGCACGTCTACGTCGAGAAGCCGCTGGCCATGACTCTGGATGAGGCTAAGCGTCTACAAAGGGCAGTCCACGAGTCGGGCGTCCAGCTCATGGGCGGGTGGTGGTTCAAACACTCGCCGGTTACAAAGCGTTTGCGAGAGGTGATCCCGCGACCGTTCTTCGTCCTATTCACGTGCAGGATCACCTACGACGCGTACAAACTCCCAGACGACCCCGAAGGCCCGCACGGCACCAACGGAATTCTCGACGCCAGCGGGTACAACCTTCACTGGATATGGCATGTCATGCGGTCCCAGCCGGTCGAGGTGCAGGCGATGGGTTTCGGCGGCGTGCCGGCCAATACGAGCACGATCAACATCCTGTTCGAGAACGGTGGTGTAGCCACGTCGGTCTACGGCACTATAGGTTCGGGAGGCATTGTCCCGAAGCACTACGGCGAAGTGCTGGCGGGCCCGGTAAGCGCCGCGACGTGGGGATTCCGCAATCTCGTATTCGAGGGCACAGACGAACCGGGCATCGAGGAGAACCGGTACCACAACGGCTTCGACGACGAGATGGGCATGTTCGCCCGGCTCTGTCTCGAAGGCGGCACAAACCCGATGGACGCATGGGAGGCGAGCATCCCCACGCTGATCTTCGAGAAAGCCGTAGAGTCGATGGAGACGCACCAGCCGGCACGCATCGACTTGAACGACGCGTTCTACCTGCCTGATGGTAAGCTACCGGCGAGCATCGCTAAGTTCGGCGACGTGTAGCACAGTCGACCGACGAGGAGACGCCCCAGCGGGGCGTCTCTACGACCGAGATGGACACCGTTCGGCGTCCACGGAGTGGCACTATGACTGACGATCTCGCGCTGTTGGGCGGCTCTCCTGCCGTCACGCTCGATAACGACTACTACGCTCAGTGGCCGATATACGGCGACGAGGAAGTGCAGGCGGTTACGGACCTGGTCCGCAGTGGCCATCTGGGCAGCCCTCAAGGCGGCGGGCCCATCGAGGAGCTCGAGCTGGCCGTCGCCGAACGGTGGGGCGTGAAACACGCCCTGGCGCACAACAGCGGGACGTCTGCCCTGCGTTCGGCGCTGTTCGGCGTTGGGGTCGGGCCCGGCGACGAGGTCATCATGCAGTCGGCGGTACACCCCTTTACGTGCATGCCCATAGTCGGATGTGGCGCTGTTCCAGTCTTCGCCGACATCGACCCGGTCACTCGGACCCTAGACCCCTTCGACGTCGAGCGCCGCATCACCCCGCGGACCAAGGCGGTCATGGTCGTGCACTGGAAGGGCATGCCCGCGGACGTGGACGCGCTGCTCGATGTCGCGCGACGCCACGACCTGAAGGTCGTCGAGGACAACTGCGTCTCTCAGGGGACCCTATACCGGGGTCAGATGTGCGGCACTCTGGGCGACACGGCCGCCATCAGCTTCCAGGACGGTAAGCTGACGTCGGCCGGCGATGGGGGGATGCTGCTAACCAACGACGACGAGCACTATCAGCGCGCCGCGACCCTGGGGCATTATGAGCGGCTGAAGGATCTGCCTGACGACAAGTACCGCGCCGTGTCAGGCTTCGCCTTCGGTGAGAAGTACCGCATGGCGACGTTGTGTGCGGCAGTAGGCGTCGTACAGATGCGACAGTGGAGCGAACGGCTCGAAATTCGCAAAGAGAACGACCGCAAGCTGGGACAGGCACTGACGGAGATTCGCGGCTTCGCTCCTGTCGACGTCCCGGACTACGTCGAGTCGCCGTACCTGTGCAGCTCCGTGAAGTTCAATCCCGATGAGCTGGCGGGAATCGACCGCGAGACCCTCGTCGAGGCCCTGACGGCCGAGGGCGCTCGGGTCACGTCGGCTGCGCGGAAGGATACGCGTATCCCCCATACAGACCTGGTCCGGGCGCTCCACCGGCATCCGGTCTTTGCGGGCAACGACGTCGGCACGGATGACCTACTCTGGGAGGCGCTGGGCCCAGCCGCCGAGAGGATCGAGTTCCCGGCTCACGGCTCGCTGCCCGTGACCGAAGACCCCGAACAGCCTTATGACACGATCAACCTACCGTCGTTCACCCGCCCAGCCGACGAGATGATCGCACAGTACGAGCGGGCGTTCGACAAGATCGCGGCCCACGCAGACAAGCTTGCGAAGAACTAACCGCAGAGAGCGCAGAGACCGCAGAGTTTCTTTAAGATGTTTCTCTCCATGAGCTCTGTGATCTCCGTGGTGAGAATCTCGTGCTGATCGACTTCCATACCCACATTAGCGATGGCTCCAGCCGCACGATCGAGAACGCTCGCGCCCACATTACGGAATACGGCGGCGGACGCTCAGTCCTGTTGCCGTTGGCGCCGGGCGAAGCCACCGCGTCGGGCGACAACCAGGGTACGCGGACCGAGGTCGCCATCGAGGCCTTCGACCGTTACGGCGACGAGGTGATCCCGTTCTGCAACGTTGGTCCATTGGCCCCGAACGCCCTCGACCAGATACGGCGCTATCACGCCTCCGGCAAGTGCCACGGGTTCGGTGAATACAAGGTGCGTCTGGACTGCGACCATCCGGCGTCGATGGCGATTTACCGGCTGTGCGGGGAGCTCGGGTGGCCAGTGGTAGTCCACTTCGAGTACGGTGAGTTCGCGCACAACTTCGAGGACTTCGGCAAGGTTGTCGAGGCGTGCCCCGAGACGACCTTCGTCGGCCATGCCATCTCGTGGTGGTCGAACGTCAGCGCCGACGTGAATCGCGATCGAGAGTCACCGGACTACGAGGTCTACCCGACGGGCCGCGTGACGCCCGGAGGCCTGACCGACCTCTGGCTCGACGAATACCCCAACCTTTACGCCGACCTTTCAGCGCGGTCCGGATACTTCGCATTGAGCCGCGACCCCGAATTCGGGAGGGATTTCGTGAGGCGACACCGTCCCAAACTGCTATGGGGGACCGACTGTCCTTGTCTCGACGGCAAAGGCACGCTACCCAACGGCGGGTACCGCGACTGTCTGGCTGGACTTACGCTTCCGATGCTCCGGGATTACTGCGAGTCGGAGGAGCACTTCGAGGACATAACGTGGCACAACGCCGCGCGGCTCTTAGGGTTGTGAGGGGCGCGCTGAACTCGAACGTAAAACGTAACAGGAGGTAAACCATGACACAATCACACCGCACCATCCTCAGGCCCACGGGTGTGGCGCCGCCCGCCGGCAAGTACTCCCACGCGGCACAGGTCGACGGCGGAAAGCTACTGTTCGTGGCAGGGCAGATCGCCACTGACACCAACGGCGATCTCGTCGGCGGCGGCGATGCTGGGGCGCAGACCAGGCAGGTCTTCGAGAACCTGCGGACCGTACTCGAGGATGCAGGAGCGTCGTTCAACGACGTCGTCGAGTTCACGTACTACATCGTGGGCCGTGATTCAGTGCAGCCGTTCCTCGACGCGCGCACAGCGATATTCGACGAAGCCTACCCCAACGGCGACTTTCCGCCTGCCACGCTACTCATCGTCGACGGGCTGGTGCGCGAGGAGCTGCTTCTCGAGGTGTCGGCGGTGGCGGCGGTGGATTGAAGAAGGGGTTAGGGATTGGGGATTAGGGGTTGGGGTAAACACGATTACAGGAGCTGTTAATGGTTAGTGAACGGGCGTCAAAGCTGCATTTCTCGTCGATTATCGTGGACACGCATTCCGACAGTCTTGCGCGGCCCGTCCGGCACGGCGAGAACATAGGGGTCAGGACCGAGAGCGGGCACATGGACCTTCCGAGGATGCGCGAGGGCAACCAGACGGCCCAGTTCTTCGCCTGCTTCCCGTCGCCCAAGTTCATCGAGGAGCGCAAGTGTATTCAGGTGACTCTCGACTACATCGATGCCTTCCACACCCTGTGCACCAACTACCCGGACCAAATAGAGCAGGCCACCACGGCTGAGGACGTGCGGCAAATCGCGGATAGCGGCAAGCTAGCTGGTATTCTGGCCATCGAGGGAGGGCACGCCATTGACGACGACCTTGCCGTCCTGCGGATGTACTACAGGCTCGGCGTCAGGTACATGACCCTCACCTGGAATAACACGAACAACTGGGCTGACGGCGTCCTGGACGAAGCGAAGCACGATGGGCTGACGGACTTCGGCAAGGACGTCGTGCGCGAGATGAATAGGCTGGGGATGTTCGTCGACATCTCCCACGTGGCTCCGAAGACCTTCTGGGACGCCATCGAGACGACGACCAAACCGGTGATCGCCTCGCACTCGTCGGCCAAGGTGGTCTGCCAGGCGCCCCGTAATATGGACGACGACCAACTCAGGGCCTTGGCCGAAAACGGCGGGGTCGTCGGAGTGAACTACGAGGTGACATTCGTATCCGAACGATACCGCCTGGAGTCGGATGCGCTTAACGAGCGGAAGGAAGGCGAGCTGAAGGAGGCCGAGGATCTGCACGCGAAAGAGCCCGAGAAGCTCGAAAGGGCCAAAGAGGAAATCGAGGCCAAATTCAAGGAGCTTCGGTCGACGGAACTGAAGCTTCCTGACTACACCGAAATCGTGGACCACATCGACCACATGGTCAAGGTCGCGGGGGTCGAGCACGTCGGGCTCGGGTCGGACTTCGACGGGTGCGTGACCCCCGATGGCATGGAGGACTGCACCAAGGTTCCGAAGATCACCGAGGAACTGATCCGCCGGGGCTACTCCGACGAAGACATCCGCAAGATTCTCGGCGATAATTTTCTAAGGGTTATGGACGAGGTCTTGGTCTAGCAGCCAACAGCCAAGGTCGATCGTATTGGCGGGTCTCGGACCCGCCTGATCTGTCTGTAGCGACGTCGTCGAAGCGAGCGGGAAGGTCTAAGACCTGCCCCTACCAGATCGGCGTTCTTCTCAGAGCTGCACGGGTACGCTGCATGCTGTGGTATCGTTCTTGTGGGCCGCTTACGTGTACGGAAAACGAAAATACTGGTTCGGAATAGGGTTCAGCGCTTTGCTGCTGGCCCTTTTCTTTGTGACGCTTGACGTCGAGAGGCTTTTCGAATCGCTGGCCGACGCCAACTACCTGTACATCGCCCCCGCCGTTGGGCTTTACCTGGTATCGCTGCTCTTCAGGACGCTGAGGTGGCAGCTGCTTCTGCGGCATATGCGCCACGTGTCCGTCGCTCGGCTCTACCCCGTCGTCATCGTCGGCTACATGGCGAACAACCTGCTTCCGATGCGGCTCGGAGAGCTGGTCAGGAGCTACTACGTCGGCGAGCGTGAGGGCGTCAGCAAGACAGCCGCGCTGGTGACGATCTTCATCGAGCGCCTGTTCGACGCCCTGACGCTGCTCATGTTCATAGCGGCAATCGCGCTCTTCGTTCCGTTAATGGCCCTCGCGGAGGGCTTCGGAGATAGGTCCAGCGTGCCGTGGCCGGTCCTGATCGCGGCGGTGACGCTTCCGTTTCTTGGAGCGTTCGTCGTCCTGCTCTTCCTGTCGCGTGCGCCGGCGCGGTCCCAGGCGATAGCTAACGTTCTGGTGAGACCCTTGCCCGAAGGCCTGGAGACACGAGCTCGCCATCTGATCGACATGGGGCTTCACGGCCTAGCGGCATTGCGGGACGCCAGGACCATCGCGCTGCTGTTCGCGCTGTCAGCTCCTATCTGGCTCTTCGAGGCCGGCCTCTTCTATCTGGTCGCGTTCTCCTTCGGGCTCGATAGCATTTACGGCAGCCTCTGGGAGCTGGCCGTGGCCGTCATACTCGTGACCGCCGTCGCCAACATCGGTGCGTCGATACCCGCTGCGCCCGGCGGATTAGGACTGTTCGAGCTTATTGCCCGCGAGACCCTGGTGCTCCTGCCACTGGCGGCCGTCGACCGCACTCTGGCCGGGGCCTACGTGGCCGTCGTGCATGTCACCTTGCTTCTACCCATGATCGTCCTGGGGCAGGCGATCTTGTGGGCGCAACACCTGTCCCTGCAAGCGCTGTCGAGTCAAGGCAGTACTGAGATCGACGAGGCCTCCGAAGCTGGCCTCCCCTCGGCCGCGCAGGCCGGCGGAGACGACGGGCCGTGAAGGTCGGGATCGTCGGGGGCGGGGCAGCCGGCCTTGCCGCCGCATACGAGCTCGGCAAGCGGGGCCACCAGGCTGTGGTATACGAGAGGGCGCCGTTCCTCGGGGGCCAGGCATCGACCTTTGACGTGAATGGCGCCCGGCTGGAACGCGGGTAC
Source organism: Dehalococcoidia bacterium (assembly GCA_965248605.1). GTDB lineage: Bacteria > Chloroflexota > Dehalococcoidia > Lucifugimonadales > CAUZJF01 > CAUZJF01. Next base: position 1,385,033 of record CBDFJV010000007.1, on the reverse strand, counting down.
CACCATCTTTTTACCGGCGACACGGACATCCTCGATCTGATCGACGAGATCGGCTTAGGGGAGCGGATGCGCTTCTTCGAGTCGAAGGTCGGCACCCTCTACGACGGCAAGATATACAACTTCGTCACGCCCCTCGACCTCCTACGGTTCAAGCCGCTTAGCTTCATCGATCGGGTCCGCCTGGGACTCATGACGCTGCGGGTGCGGCGCATCAAGGACTGGCGAAAGCTCGAAAACGTCACGGCCGACGACTGGCTGAGAGAGCACAGTGGCAAAGGGCCGTACGACGTTTTCTGGGGCCCGATGCTCAGGGGCAAGTTCGGCGAGGAATACTACGATAAGGTCGGGATGGCGTGGGTCTGGGGCAAAGTGCACACACGCTTCGCCTCGCGAGGCCGGGGTCTCGCCAAGGAGATGCTGGGCTATCCCATGGGCAGCTTCGGTGAGGTCTTCGACGTGCTGGCCGACAAGGTCTCGGAGCAGAGCGGCGAGGTGCACTTGAACCGGGCTGTGACCAAGATCGTCGTCGAAGACGGGCGAGCTGTCGGTCTCGAGGTCGAGGGCCCTGACGGTGCCGACTCGTTAGACGGGTTCGACGCAATCATCGCAACCACACACTCCTACATGTTCGTGAAGCTCGCGCCGGCGTTGCCGGAGGACTACCGGTCGAAGCTGGCCAACGTCGACTACCTGGCGGCGGTCCTCTTAATCCTCGTCCTCGACCGGCCGCTGTCGCATATCTACTGGCTCAACGTTGCTGACCGGTCTATCCCGTTCGTCGGGGTCATCGAGCAGACGAACATGGTCGGCCCGGAGCACTATGGCGGAAAACACGTCGTCTACTTGTCGAACTACCTGCACAGGGAGCACCCGCTGTACGAGCTGGACCACGAAGGCCTTCTCGAGGAGTACCTTCCCCACCTGCGCAAGATCAATCCGGACTTCGATCCGTCGTGGGTCCAGACGAGCTACCATCATCGCGTCAATGCGGCCCAGCCGGTGATCGGCCCCAACTACTCGCAGCGGATCCCGGAGCACCGCACGCCGATCGCCGGCCTGTACCTGGCGAATACGACTCAGGTCTACCCCGAGGACCGCGGGACCAACTACAGCGTACGCATGGGCCGGAACGTGGCAGGCATGGCCATCCAGGACGCCGGCGCATAGCCATTGACACTCCGGCCTGACGCGCGTAGGTTAGGTCGGCAGGCTCCGGAGGTCTTCGTGACCGACGACGATACGGCACTCTCCCAAGACCGACTCATCACGGACCAGCGAGTGGTCGCCTGGCTGCTTATCGCGGTCGTTCTTGCTTTTCTAGCAGCAGGCTCGGCCGGCGGAGTCACCGCGTTCTTCCTTCTCCGCGTCGACGAGCACCCACCGGAACAGACGGCCAAGCTTCTGCCGGCCAATACTCAGGTTTACGTTTCTCTGAACCTCCGCCCTGGTGGAGACCAGCTCGGCAAGTTCCGCGCGATACTCGAGCGCTTCCGGCAGCATTCCGGTTTCCAGCAAAAGCTCGACGAGCTTTTCAACAAGATCAACACCGATTCCGGCATCCACCCCGAGGACGACGTTCTGTCCTGGCTCGGCCCAGAGGTTGCGATCGCCGCCATCGACGTGACCGGGGCGGCGATGGCAGCCGCGACCGGTGGAGTCCCCCTCATGGCCGCTTTGCTGGGCACCACGGACCCAGAGAAGTCGGCCGCCGTCCTGCAGCGTTTACTGGAACACCTGAGAGTCGAAGAAGCTCTCACGTTCGTCACGTATACCTACAAAGAGGTCGACGTTTTCGCCGAGGGCGATACAGACCAGTACTACGCGCTGGCCGGCGACTACGTCGTTTTCGCCACAGACCAGAGCCTCGTCGAGAACGTCATTAGCCGCATTCTGGACGGCGAAGAGGCCGGCTCGCTCTTCGGGACGGATAGATTCACGGCCGCTCGCGATTCCCTACCGGAAGAGCGCTTCGCCACGCTTTACATCGATACGGAGTCGATCTGGAGCGACGCGCGACGAGAGCTTCTTGCTCCGTTCCTGACGGCGGAGATGCGCAGTGACCTGGACGACACGATACCGGCGTGGGTCGCCGTGGCCGATTCGTTCATCGACAACGGAGTCACGGTGACGGCGTCTTTCCCGACGCCGGCGCAGGCGCTCGAGACGCCGGAACCTATCAATACGCTCTCTGCCGCGGGATTTCTCCCCGCAGACACGATGGCGTTCCTCTCTTTCGCCTTCGAGCCGAGTCTCGACCCGATACGCGAACAGCTCAGGGGGCAGACCTTAGAAGACCTGGCCCCTGGGACCGACGCGGTCTCCGAGTTTGGGCTTATGCCCGGCTTCGGCTTTGGCGACGACCAGACCTTGGACGAACTTCTGGACGGTCTGCTGACGACTGTACGGGACGCCGTGGGCATCGACCTGGAGGAAGACGTGCTGGGCTGGATGGGAGGCGAGTTCGCTCTCGGGATATTACCGACCGACTTCCGGCAGGCGACGGCCGATCCGCCGACGGAGGCCTACCGTGCCGCCGCCCTAATTCAGGTCGATCCGCAGCAGCGCGACAAGGTGCTATTGCTGATGGGCAAGATCGAGGGGCTGCTACAGGACTTTCTGCTACCTGCGGCACTCGAGGAGGTGACCTACGGTGGAGGTCAGGGGACCGTCATCGACGTCGGCGACCTCGTAGGGGCGGCGTACCAGCCCGGCTACCTGCTCGTCGAGGACCAGCTCGTGATCGCGACCACACGGGAGATCCTGGAGTCGGCTGCGGCAGCAGGCAGCGGCGAGAAGCCTTCTCTGGCCACAGAGCCGGAGTATTCCCGCCTGATCGAGACGCTGACAGGCGACAAAAACCCGCTGCTCTACCTGGACCTGCGGGCGATCAGGGAGGCGATTGTGTCCGCCTTCGATCAGGACACGCGCAAAGACTACGAAAAGGACGGCGAGCCCTTCGTCGAGCCGCTGAGATCGCTGATAGCCTCGGTCGACATCGGGGAAGGCGTAAGCCGTTCCACGCTCACTGTGACTATCGAATAGAGGGCCTAAATGAAGATCACGGACATTGAGCATTTCAAGATCCACCCCCGTATGCCCAAGCGGTACGAGAGCCGGAAGGTCGCCCTGAATGGCATCGACAACCTGGCCGTCGTCAGGATAAAGACCGACAACGGTATCGTGGGCTACGGGGAGAACCGCGTGCGCGGCTACTGGACTCCCCCACCCGACTCACAGATCGAGCCGCTCATAGGTCGCAACCCCTTCGATTTCATCAACAACACCTTCGAGGCCGAGCTAGGCAGCGCCCTTTACGACGTGATGGGCAAACACGCCGACGTGCCTGCCTACAAGCTCATGGGCCAGAAGAAACGCGACGCCGTCACGGTCGCCGCCTGGACGCGACCGGCCCCGCCCGAGGCCTTTCGCGACGAGATCACACGGGCGGTGTCCGAGGGGTACAACATCTTCAAGATGCATACGTCGGCGCAATACGACGTCATCGAGCAGACGAAGCTCGCCGAGGAGGTCGCTCCCAAGGACTTCCGAATCCACTACGACTTCAACGGCGGCGGCCGGACGGTCGGCGAGGTGACGCCTCTAATTGAACGGCTGGCCAACGACCATCCCATCGTCGGCTGGATCGAAGACCCGCTTCCCAAGACCGACGTCGCCGGATGGCAGGCGCTGCGGCGGAAGTCGCGCATTCCCATAGTCCATGGCGGTGCGCCGGCCCTCGGCGGGCTCCAGGAGGTGATGCTGGGCTACGCCGATGCTTACATGATCGGAGGCACCATCGGCGATACTCTGGCTAGGGGAACGGCCTGCGGCCTAGCGAACGTTCAGACGATTATGCAACACACCGGGAACACGTTGACCAAAGCGACCGCCCTTCACATGGCAGCGGTGCTCCCAACGGCGACAGGCCACGCGATCATCCTGGACGACCAGTACGCCGAGGACATCACGACGAAGACTATCCCCGTCACTGAGGGGTTCTCGCAGGTGCCCGAACGTCCCGGCCTGGGGTTCGAGGTCGACGAGGCGGCGCTGCAACGAATGGCAGCCCAGACGCCCATCGAGCCCCCCAAGCACCTTGGGATGTTGCTCCTGCCGAACGGACACAAGATCTACACCCCGTCGGTGCCGTCCGTCCAGCGGCTTACCGGCCGCGAAGAAGGCGCGATGCGCGGGCTTCACACCGTGATCTGGGAAGACGACGGGTCGCCCGAGTTCGAGCGCGCCTACGCACGGGTCCAGAACGAGGGAATGTTCGAGGAGCCTGGACCGTAGCTCCTTGGCCGGGTGCCTGATCCGACGTGGACCTAGCGATCCTCCGTCTGCTCGGTCTCGACCCTGAAGTGGTTGTGTCGGTCGAGGAGGTCCACGCGAGGGGCACGAACCGCCTGGACCGAATCACAACGAACCACGGGGCTTTCGTTCTGAAGCAGACCGCACCCAACGATGTCGAAGTTCGCTGCTATGACCTCCTTGCCCGTCTTGGCGTGCCGACACTGACCGTCCACGCCAGGGCTGAACACGCAATTCTGCTCGAAGACCTTCAAAGCATCCCCCAGCGGAGGCTGGCTACCAAAGACGATATGAACCGGGCAGACGTCGGCTCTGCAGTGGCGGAGTGGTATGTTAGCCTCCACACCGCGAGCAGCGAGCTGTTCAGCGATGAGTTCCGAGTGCCCTCCTGGCTGCGACGCGAGCCAGACATGCTAAACCCCGACGTCGTGTACGAGACAGGCCGGAAGCTGGGGCTAGACCACCTGCGGGTCTGGCGCCTGGCGGCCGAACAGATCGAGACGTTGAAAACCGCCTTGCTCAAAATGCCGCAGGTGCTCAACTACAACGACTTCCACTGGTCAAACCTGGCCCTTTCGCGTCAAGAAGACACACTCAAAGCCGTCGTGTTCGACTACGGTGAAGTGGGCGTCGGACCCCGCTACAGCGACTGCCGCAACGTGATCGGATCGCTGGATCCTGACGCCCAGGCGGCTTTCTGGCAAGCATACGGCCCCGTTGATCAGATCGAAGCCTTACTTGATGAGCCGGTTTCCGATCTGCACGCTTTAGCCCTAATCCACCGAAGGACGGCGTGTAGGAGGCCTGCTGAAGAAACAAAAGGGTGCGCCTCTGAATCTGGGATAATGGTTTTGAAACAGAAAACCGGTCCCAGAAAAGGAGCACCCGATAGATGCTACCACGTAACCACCCCGACCGCATCCAAATCGCCTTCGACGACCACCGCCTGGTGGCCAATGCCGGGCTGATCCTTCCCGCCACCCTCGCCCTGCGCCTTGGCCTGCCCCAACTCCTCCGGAAGCACCTCGACCTCGGCGGCGCGCCGGGCCGGGCGAACACCGGCGACAAGATGATGACCCTGGTGGCCTCCGCCCTAGCCGGCGGAGATTGCATCGACGACGCCGATGTGCTGCGCGCCGGCGGGACCGCCCGCGTGCTCGGTTTCACGGCTAAGGCTCCCTCCACCCTGGGCACCTTCCTGCGCAGCTTCAGGTGGGGCCATGTCCGCCAACTGGACCGGGTGAGCCGCGAGTTGCTGGCCCGGGTCTGGAAGGCCGGTGCCGGACCCGGCGACGCACCATTCACCATCGACCTTGATTCGACGATCTGCGAGACCTACGGACTGGCCAAGGAGGGTGCCCGCCACCACGGCTACACCGGTGCGCGGGGCTATCACCCGCTGCTGGACGTCGCCGCCGGCACCGGCGACGTGCTGATGGCCCGCCTGCGCGAGGGCCGGGCTAACACCGCCCGCGGCGCTGCCCACTTCCTGCGTGAAACGGTGGGGCGGGTGCGCTACTGCGGAGCCAGGGGCCAACTCACGGTGCGGGCCGACAGCGGCTTCTATACCCACGCCGTGGTCGCCGTCTGCCGCCGGATGGATGTCCGCTTCTCCATCGCCATCCGCCAGCGCGCCCGCCTGCGGAATCTCATCGAGGCGATACCCGAAGATGCCTGGACGCCGATTCCTTACTGGATGGACGGCGCCGCCGATGTGGCCGAGACCACCTACACCCCGTTCCAGGCCGAGGCGGACGCCGCGCCGGTACGGCTCATCGTCCGGCGGGTGAAGCCGGCGCCCTGTTCTCAACTGGCTCTCTTCGCCACCTACAGCTATCACGGCTTCATCACCGACCGGGACGGGGAGACGCTGGAACTGGAGGCCGATCATCGCCGTCACGCCGAGATCGAGAATGCGATACGCGACCTCAAGTACGGCGTGGGGCTGAACCATCTCCCCTCGGGCCGTTTCGCCGCCAACGGCGCCTGGCTGGCGGTACAGGTGATGGCGCACAACCTGGCCCGCTGGACAGCCCGCATCGGCCTGGGTCAGCAGATCGTGACCACCAAGACCCTCAGACGACGGGTCTTTGCCTTGGCCGGACGGATCACCCGCTCGGCACGCCGATTGACCCTGCAGCTTCCCCGGCGCTGGCCCTGGGAGGAGCAGTTCAGCCGCGCCCTGGCCCGACTGCGAGCCATTCCACTCCCAGCCTGACGGAGCCCGTCCGCCACTGACCCACCAGCCAACCCAACGTCACCGCAAACTCGCGCCAGCCCAGTCCGCGAGCGCCTCTTGCCGTGTCCTATCCCGCCATCTGGCTCGCCACAGCCACTGTAGGCCGCCATCGGTGCCCCCAAAAGCGCCTGCAGACCGCCCGCCAACCTCCCGTCTACCCAAATTCGAGCCCGGATCATCACGCCTGTAACTCCCTCACCCCCTTCCGCTGTCCTCACGTCGTCCATCCCTGTCCGTCGGTGGATTCGGGCTTAACCCCATGACTGAAGTCGTCGCCGGAGTGAACCGGAGCCAGGAGGGCCTCGACCTCTTCTGCGGCCGTTTCGATGTCCCCGGCTACCACGATTACAAAGAGATGCTCGAGAAAGAGGACATCGACATCGCGGCGCCGATCTTGCCCGTCAAGCACAATCCGCAGGCCGTCATCGACTGCGCTCACGCCGGTATCAAGGGAATCTTCTGCGACAAGCCGATCGCAGCGAGCCTCGAAGAGGCGGACCGGATGGTCGACGAGTGCCGCGAGCTCGGCGTGCCGGTCGTCGCCGGGGACATGTTCAGGAACGACCCCGATATGTGGAAGGCGCGGGAGTTGGTCGAGTCCGGCGAGATAGGCGAGGTAATCACGATTAACGTCTACGGGACTGGCGGCAACCAGGGATCCGGGCAGGGCTGCCGCTCCTTCACCGACATGGCGATGTTCGCGGGCGACGACGAGATCGACTGGGTGGTCGGTTGGGTCACCGGTGATCCAGCCGATAGGAAGCTCGTGGAGGTCGACGAGTGGAGCGACAACGACCAGGGGATGGGCGGATACCTTCGATACTCCAGCGGAATAGAGTGCTTCCTGCACACCAGGACAGGAGCGGGACGGCACGGCACTGAGGTGATCGGCACCGAGGGCGTGCTGATCAGGGACTCGGGGACCCGACGGTACCACCTCTGGAAGAAACAGGGCTCTGAGCTCGTGGAGGTCGACGGCAGCTTCGACCCGCCCGACGAGGCAGGCTACGGAGAGACCGGGTACGACGACGATGGATGGTACGTCCTCAGAAAGCGCACGACTGACAGCGCCCAGGCCATCGTCGACGCTATCGAAACCGGCGATAGGCCGCGTTGCAGCGACGACGACCTCAGAACCGCACTGGAGATCACTATCGCGCTTCGGGAGTCGCACCGTCGAGGGCACGCAGCCGTCAAGCTACCGCTGGAAGACCGGAGCCTCAAGGTCATTCCATGCACGCGCCGGTGGGTCGGCCGACGGTTCCTCGACGCGGGAATGCAGGGCTTCCTGGACCATCTCGCGCCCGCCACGAACTTCTAGTCCGGAATTGGTTCGAGGGCGACGCGTCGGGCCAACGTTCAGCCGAGGTTGTCCCAGTGTTGATTACCGGACGGTCCGCCGGTAGACTTTGCCTCGGCCTGCCGCACGGCAGCGGCAATATGAGGCGACCTGGTCTGGCATGCGACTCATCACAATCGGCTGTGAGTACTCCGGGAAGACGACGCTGGCCGACGCCCTCAGGGAGTGGGGGATAAAGCACGGCCGGCCGTTCCACATGGATGACGCCGACTTCAGCATCCCTGACGTGCGACACCTCGATGAGGACGAGCAACGAATCATGGCGTCGCTTCCCTACAGGATCAAGGAGCGGTTCCAACGCTTCCAGATCTACTATCACATAGGGGTGATCTCCAACCATGAGAACTGCATCCTCGGCGGATTCCACATCGAGGAAACAATCTACGGTCCGCGATACTACTACCCCGGACGAACGGTCGGCTACGCCCGCGAAGTAGAGACGAAGCTGCCGTCCGACACCATCCTGGTGTTGCTGACAGCCGACCCCAACGTAATCCGCGACCGGATGGAGTCCGCTCCTCACGCCTACCAGCTCGTCCAGCCCGACGAGATAGAAGAGGTCCAGCGCCAGTTCGAGCAGGAGTTCGGCGCGTCGTGGATCAGACGCAAGGTGCGGCTAGACACGTCGGACTTCCCGCCCGAGGAGATTCTCGACCGTTTCCTCGACGTCGTGCGCCCATCTCTGAGTACGCGTGACCTGATCCTTATGGGGCGACGCTACCGGAGGCGAGGAAGGGGCGAAGGCGATGAGGGGGCGTCCGCTGGCCCACGCTCGTAACGACGTGTACACTCGACTCGGCGTCCGGCCTGTGATCAACGCCGACGGAAGCATGACGCTCTGGGGCGGCGCCGCTCTTTCCCCGACCGTGAAGCGGGCCATGGACGAGGCGGACAGCTTCGTCGAAATGGAGGAGTTGCTCGAGAAGTCGGGCGAGCGCGTGGCGGAGCTCCTAGGTGTGGAAGCCGCTTACGTCACCTCCGGCTGCTTTGCCGCCCTCGCCCTGAGTACTGCAGCGTGTATGGCCGGTCTCGACAAGGACAAGATCGGCCGCCTTCCCGACCCGACAGGCATGAAGGACCAGGTGCTTATCCAAAAGCGCCAGCGCCACGCCTACGACCGGGCGCTAACGGCGTCCGGGGCGACCCTGGTTGAGGTAGGCACCGACGAGGGCTGCTCGGCCGACAATCTGATCAGCGCCATCGGCCCCAAGACGGTCGCGGTCGCGTACAACCTCAAGTCGAGGTTGGGCGCCCCGTACCTGTCACTAGAGCAGGTTGTCGAGATAGCGAAAGAACGCGGCCTGCCATCCATCGCCGACTCGGCCGAGCAGGTGTTCCCGGTCGACTACTTCGTTGCCAACGCGCGGTCGGCTGACCTGGTCGGCTTCGGCGGCAAGTATTTTGGAGCGCCCCAGTCCACGGGTTTCGTCTGCGGCCGAAAAGACCTGGTGGAAGCGGTGGTCGCCCACGGATTCATAGGCTTCTACGATCCTGAAGCCCGGTCCTTCGGACGCGGCTTCAAGGTCGACCGGCAGGAAATTATCGGTATGGTGGCGGCGTTGGAAGAGTGGCTGACGATAGACCACGAACGTAGGATCTCCGGCTACGAACGGCGCCTCGCGGCAATGGGCGAAGAGCTGACGGGCGTCCCGGCCGTGACGGAGACTGCGGTGGTGCGCGTCGACGGCTACGCGGGCGCGGCGCTCCACGTCTCGTTCGACCCGGCCGTTGCCGGGAAAGACACCGGGCAAGCGATCGCCGAGCTAAACGCCGGGACCCCTCGCGTCTTCATGCGGTCCGCAGGCGATGCCAAGCTGGCGATAGCAGCCATCAACCTATACGAAGGCGACGAGGTCAGACTGATCGAGAGGCTTGCCGATGTGCTCGGCGGAGCCTAGGGTGCGTTGGTGACCGAACCGGACCCGCGATACGATCTCTTGCTCAAGGGCGGTCGCGTCATAGACCCGCGCAACGAGATCGACGCGACTATGGACGTCGCGGTTGCGGATGGGAAGATCGCCGCCGTAGCCGAGAACATCCCTTCGCAGCAAGCCGAGATGACAGCCGACGTGGCAAGTCTGATCGTCACTCCCGGCCTGGTTGACATCCACACCCACGTCTATGGCTACGAGCACTGGGTCCAGGCCGACGAGTACGCCTTCCCGAATGGCGTCACGACCATGGTGGACGCGGGCGGCTCGGGCTACCGGACCTTCGACGAGTTCAGGGGCACGGTCGTCGAAGAGGCACGGGTCCGGGTGCTGGCGCTGGTCAACATCGTCGCCAGCGGCATGCTCGGAGCGGTCGAGCAGGACGTGTCGGAGCTGCAGGCCGAGCCCTGCGCCGAGGTAGTCCGGCGGAATCGCGACTTGGTGGTTGGTGTCAAAACGGCGCACTATCGTGGGGCCGGCTGGGAGGCCATCGACGAAGCGGTAGAGGCCGCCGAGTCGTCAGATACCTTCGTAATGGTCGACTACCGCGACCACCCGAATCGCTCGGACCCCGAGCTGCTCCTGGAGCATATGCGGCCCGGCGACGTCCACACCCACATGTATTCGCGAGCTTCGGTGCAAGTGGACGAAGACGGCAAGGTGCCCGACTATATCTGGGAGGCGAGAGAGCGGGGCGTCCTATTCGACGTAGGCCACGGCAAGGGCAGCTTCGTCTACGACCGCGCGGTCCCGTCGATAGAGCAGGGCCACGTGCCACACACAATCTCCACCGACGTCCACGGCTTGAGCTATTTCCTGACCAGAGCGACGATGCCGGTCGTCATGTCCAAGCTGATGATGTTGGGGATGTCGCTGAAAGACGCAATAGCCAAATCGACATCTGTCCCAGCGACCGTGATCGGACGGCCCGAGCTGGGAGCGCTGTCGGTCGGAGCCGAGGCCGACATCGCGGCTTTCGAGGTCGAGGACGGGAGCTTCGGATTCCTGGACTGCAGTCTAGCGAGAATGGAAGGGAAGAGGCTCCTGACGTGCCACCTGACCATTCGCGCGGGGAAGGTCGTATGGGACCTCAACGGGATATCGAGACCTTTGTGGGGAGCGGCCGGTGACAGCTAGCAGGGTTTACCCCCTCCTCCCCGAGAGGCTCGGGATCTTCGACAATCCTCCTCCGGTGGGGGAGGAGGTAGAACGAGGCACATGCACATAGCCGAATTGGATACGCCGGCGCTGGTTATCGACCTGGACGTCCTGGAAAAGAACATCCGGGACGTGCAGGCGGACTGCGACCGCATCGGCATCGCGCTCAGGGCCCACACCAAGACCCACAAGACCCCGCAAATCGCCCGGATGCAGGTGGAAGCGGGTGCGCAGGGGATCGTATGCCAGAAGTTGGGAGAGGCCGAGGCGATGGCGGCGGCCGGCCTCGACGACATCCTGATCCCTTACAACCTAGTCGGGACAGCCAAGCTGGAGCGACTGGGCCGTCTGATTCAGACCGGCAAGACCATCACGGTCGCCGCCGACTCCGAGGCCGTGGTCGACGGGCTTTCGGCGATGGCATCGAGCGTGGGTGTAACCATGCGAGTCGTGGCCGAAATGGACTGCGGCGGCCACCGGACCGGCGTCCCAACGCCTGAAGGCACGGTCGAGCTGGCGCAACGGATCGATCGTGCGCCGGGCCTCGAATTCATGGGAGTGATTTACTACAAAGGTGCCGCTGCGTCGGAGTTCATCGCCGAAGTACGCGCCGGGGCCAGCAAGGCTGGTCTTCCGTTGCATATCGTGAGCGGGGGCGGCACCGGAGCGCAGGAGAGGTCCAAGGCGGCCGGCTGTAACGAAGTCCGCATCGGGTCCTACGCATACGAAGGGATGACACGCGTCGGACAAGACACGCTCGCGCCGGACCGCTGTCCGCTACGAGTGATGGTCACGATCGTGAGTCTGAGGCCTGGAGAAGCGATCGTCGACGCCGGGCAGAAAGCCTTCACCAGCTACCCGCCGACTCCGTACGGCTATTGTATCGAGCACCCCGAGGTCCGCGTCGCGCGGATGTCGGTTGAGCACGGCATGCTGGACGTCTCGGACTCGGCGCGCCAATTCCGCGTCGGCGACGTCCTCTCGATAATACCGCTGCACGGCGGCATGACCACCAACCTCTATGACTGGATGCACGCCGTGCGGAACGGGGAGGTCGTCGACACTTGGGAGATAACAGGGAGGGGCAAGTTCCAATGACCGACTCACGACTCCCAACCGCCACTTTCGGACGGACAGGCCTTGAGATCACGCGGCTGGGATACGGCGCCATGGCTATCCACGGAGTCCCGCCTTCCGGCGCGGCGATCTCCGACAACCACGCCCGGGATGTCCTCCACAGCGTCATAGACGCCGGTATCAACTACATAGACACCGCGAACTGCTACGGGCGGAGCGAGGAGTTCATCGGCAACTACCTCGGCGCACGTCGGTCGGAGTACTTCCTGGCGACGAAGTGCGGGTGCCGCCCATACGACGAATACCAGAAATACTACCTGGCCGGCGAGACCGTCCCGGTCGACGAGAGACACATCTGGACGAAGGAGAACGTCTTTCGAGGGCTGGAAGAGAGCCTCCGACGCCTGCAAACCGACTACGTCGACGTGATGCAGGTACACGGTCCGGGTTTGGCCGACTGGCAACGAGAGGAACTCTTCGACTCGATGGACGAGATGCGGCGACAAGGCAAAGTCAGGTGGCTGGGAATGTCAGCCAGGAACGCAGAAGAGCTTCCCGACTTCCTCGACATGGACGTCTTCGACATCTTTCAGGTCGCCTATTCGGCGTTCAGCCGACAGCAGGAAGGCTGGATCTCGGAAGCGGCCGGTCGCGGCGTGGGAACGGTCATACGCGGTGGTGTGGCGAAGGGCGAACCCGAGGATGGTACAGCCGTTGACCGCTGGCGAGATGCCTTCGAACACAAGGGGCTGGATGAACTGCGGGAGGATGGGGAGAGCCGCACGGCGTTCGTACTCCGGTTCACCCTGAGCCATCCCGACATTCACACGGTAATCGTTGGGTCCCAGGACCCGACGCACATTGCCGACAACGCCCGCGCCGCTCGGTCCGGCCCTTTGTCCGACGAGACCTACGCGGAGGCCAAACGGCGGCTCAACGACGCCGAGACCGCTTAGCTTCGGCTCATTCGAGGGCCGCCAAGGCGGCTACCGTCATGGTGCAGTCGGAGGAGTAGGACAGGCGGAACCACGGGGGCGCGTCGGAGTTGTCGCCTGGGCGCGGGTACCACAGCCCGTCGTCAGCTTGATAGCCGACGAGCACCTCTCCAAGATGCCGTGCCCGAGCGAGCAGGTCCTCATCACCGGTCTCTTCGTAGAGATTCAGCATCGACCAACCGAACTTGGTGGCACGACCGAAGTTGGCAGGGTCGAGCTTGTGGCTGTACACGAAGTCGATGTATCGTCTGGCGGCGTCGAAATACGAGGGCTCACGCGTAGCGCGACCGACCCAGACCAGCGTATTGACCACAGTAGCCAAGCCCGCGGGACGTTGCTCGCCCAGCTCGAGGTCGTAAATCTTCTCCGATTCACCGCGCGAGACCTTCGCAACGACCGAGCCATCTCTTCGGAAGCGGTAGTAAAACCTATGTTGTTCAGGTTGTGAGTCCAACAAGGCTGCGAAGCGATCTGCCATCAGCCGTCCGTTGTCGATCTTACCCGCCGCAACCAAACCCATTCCAGCGCCACCGGAGATCAGCACGTCCGCGACTTCATCGCCCGCATCTTCGTCGGGCAAGACGATCCCGCCCGACTCGGGGTCTTGCCGGCGCGCCAGGCTTTCAGCCATCGTCTCAGCAAGATCGAACCGCTCGAGCACCGAGGCGCCAAGAGCCAGCCAACCCATCATGTAGATGCGGTTCTCCAGTTCGCCTGGCATCGTGAACTCGCCATCCCGATCGATGAAGCGGTTACCTGCTTGGCTACGCGGGCTCCTTTGGCCCGCAGGCCGACGGTGGCCAGCAGATAGGGCGTCTTCGTGTAGTAGCGCGGGTCGTTCGCGTCGATGACGGACACACCATCAGCGTCGAAGTGTTGATCGAGCCACGCACGGGTCTTCTCCAATGCGGTCTGGAACTGGTTCATGGTGCTCCGCGGCGTCGTGTTTTACGAGGTCTGGTCGCCAGTACGGATTGTACCAGCCACCCAAAGGTCGCCGGCAGGCCGGCTACGGCGAGCTTTTCGAAGAGGCGGCGGTGCCGTCAAACGCCTGACGCAGGGCCTCGTCGGCGTCGTGGGTGATTGGCGCATGGTGTCCGAAGCAGATGATGTCGATGTCGAGCAGCAGGAGCTTTTTGAGCGACGCCATCGCCTGAGGAAGGTCTTTGGTAACCGCGGCCGCCGGTCCGGTCAGCTTGTTGAAACGGTTCTGCATCGCGTCCCCAACGATGATCAGCTTCCTAGAGGGGAGGTGTATGCACATGCTCCCGGCCGTGTGGCCTGGAACGTGAACCACTCGCATCTCCGGGACTGCCGGAAGCGTGTCGCCATCCTCAACGAGGTAATCGACAACGACGGGAGCGCCATAGAACGGCGTCATGAAAGGGCGGGTAACATTGGCCAGGAACCCACTTCGGTACGGGCTGACCATCGGGCCCGTGCCGTCGATAACACCGGCGTCGTCACGGTGCGACGCGACGCGGGCCGAGCTTGCTTCGACGATCTTGCCGAGTCCACCTACGTGATCGGGGTGGCAGTGAGTGATCGCCACGAGCCGAAGGTCATCCATCGACCTTCCGATCGCATCCAGTCCCGAGGAGACTCTGCGCAAACTACCCCGGGAGCCGGCGTCGACCATCACCACGCCGTCTTCGGTTTCAATCACGGTTACGCGGGCGCCAACTGCCTGTAACTGGTAGACGCCCTCAGCGATCTTCAATGGGCTTTTCACTGTCTTTCGTCCTTGGGCGGCAGCAGCCAGCTCAGAGGGGTCGCGATCAGTCCACGCCAGCCGCGACGACGGCCCGGGACTTTCGGTTTCCGCGCAGGCAATACGATCTCGCCCGCATGGGTCCCGAATACTCCCCGGTACGTATACGCCGTCTGTGCTCCGAGCATGATAGCCATTGCCGACAGATAGGCCCAGACCACGACCGCCATGATCGCCCCCAGCGAGCCATACACCAGGTTGAGGTTGCCAAAGCCCGACATGTACCAGGCAAGCCCTATCCTTACGGCCTCGAACAACCCCGCACCGACGAGCGCCCCGGGCCAGATGTCGGACCAGACGACTTTAGTGTGGGGCACGAATCGATATAGAAGCACGAACGCACCGAACGTGAATGCAAAGACGAGGAACTCATAAAATACCCTCAGAACGACCCATACGCCCGACTCCGGGACCGAGCTAGCCAGCGTCGAAACGCCGAGCAGGTTCGTGGTAAAGACGATATGCGCCAGGGCCAACGCCGCGACGCCAAGGAGCATAACGAAGTCGATCGCGCGCTCGATCAGGAAATACGCGGGGGTCCTGATGTGCCATGCATGGTTGATGCCTTTGCGCACCGCCGAGAAGACAGCGCTGCCGGTCCACAGAAAGCCGATCACCGCCAGAAGACTCAGCGTCCCGCGCGCGTCTACTATCTCCTGCACCAGATCGCCCATTTCGTCTTCCGACACCGGAAAAACGCCGACAATCCCCTCCACTATCTTGACCTGCTGCTCCGGGCTTGGAGAGAAGTACCCCATTATCGCAATTCCAGCGAGAGCCAGCGGGAACACCGAGAAGAGCGTCCAGTACGCGATTCCGGCGGCCATGTAGGGGCAGTTGTTCCGGATGAAGTCCTTGAACGCGACCCCGGCCATGCTCAGGGCTTTTCTTCGGGTGCTCAAAAGGCCTTTCCACTGTTCGGGACGAACGTCCGTCCCTGCGGCTCCACTTCCGGAAGCAACGACCACGAAGGCGGACGATTGCCGCTTGGAGGCATTCTAGCTAGCCGAGGTCAGGTGCGCCAGTTACATACGAACCACGAGCGTGTGGTAGCGAAGGGGCCTGGAGCAAGGGAAGCGAGATGGAACGACGGCCACTTTGAGCATCAGTCCACACAGCTCCGAACGGGCGAGGCTCGCCCGGCCGCTTCGGAGACCGATGGCGACGAGACGAGGTAGGGTAGGACGGCCAACTGCCTGTCAGAAAGCTCATGCGATTCCGGTTAAGGGTCGCTTTCCATTATGTTTGAGTCCTCCTGGTTTAGTGGTGGTCTTGAAAAAACACTCTTCAAGAGTGTCGGAATCCGTAGGAAACTGTCGGATTTGTATCTGAGGGTTTCCGACACTTTCAGGGAACATCCGACAGGTCGGGGGAGCTGGGTACGGGGTACAGGTGGGCAATATCATTGGTCGTCTGGTGCATTGTCGCTCTCCTCGTGCTGTGTCGGTCGAAAAAACAAAAGGACAAACCTGCGGGGTCTGTCCCTCGCCGCTATTATAGTACATACGTTCTGGCCGTGTCAAGGGCCGCATGACCTCAAGAATATGGTTACCGAACAGGAGAATGCGCCTCCCCGATGCCGAATCGGGGCGGTTACCGAGGACCAGGAGGTCCGCACCTGCGGACACAACTTACTTCAAGTAACTGCTCCTTTTTTTCAGGAGCTCGCGGGCACGCCGGGCAGGCACGGGGGCACTGCCCCTACGTTGAAGGGTGCGGGCAGGCACATAGGAGAGCGTCTCAGAAGTCCCATTTCCACTGCAACAAAGTAAGAGGGCCGTCGGGAGTCGTCGAGGCGATGGCAATCAGCGACGGTTGTCGTGTGTTGGCCCAGTCACCCTCACCTCAATCCTCTCCCAGAGGGAGAGGAGGTAAGACATCTCCACTTCTAAGACAGGCTCCCAAGACATGCCCTGCTATCCCTTGGTGCCTTAGCCCGAATCCACCGACGGACAGGGATGGACGACGTGAGGACAGCGGAAGGGGGTGAGGGAGTTACAGGCGTGATGATCCGGGCTCGAATTTGGGTAGACGGGAGGTTGGCGGGCGGTCTGCAGGCGCTTTTGGGGGCACCGATGGCGGCCTACAGTGGCTGTGGCGAGCCAGATGGCGGGATAGGACACGGCAAGAGGCGCTCGCGGACTGGGCTGGCGCGAGTTTGCGGGGACGTTGGGTTGGCTGGTGGGTCAGTGGCGGACGGGCTCCGTCAGGCTGGGAGTGGAATGGCTCGCAGTCGGGCCAGGGCGCGGCTGAACTGCTCCTCCCAGGGCCAGCGCCGGGGAAGCTGCAGGGTCAATCGGCGTGCCGAGCGGGTGATCCGTCCGGCCAAGGCAAAGACCCGTCGTCTGAGGGTCTTGGTGGTCACGATCTGCTGACCCAGGCCGATGCGGGCTGTCCAGCGGGCCAGGTTGTGCGCCATCACCTGTACCGCCAGCCAGGCGCCGTTGGCGGCGAAACGGCCCGAGGGGAGATGGTTCAGCCCCACGCCGTACTTGAGGTCGCGTATCGCATTCTCGATCTCGGCGTGACGGCGATGATCGGCCTCCAGTTCCAGCGTCTCCCCGTCCCGGTCGGTGATGAAGCCGTGATAGCTGTAGGTGGCGAAGAGAGCCAGTTGAGAACAGGGCGCCGGCTTCACCCGCCGGACGATGAGCCGTACCGGCGCGGCGTCCGCCTCGGCCTGGAACGGGGTGTAGGTGGTCTCGGCCACATCGGCGGCGCCGTCCAGCCAGTAAGGAATCGGCGTCCAGCCATCTTCGGGTATCGCCTCGATGAGATTCCGCAGGCGGGCGCGCTGGCGGATGGCGATGGAGAAGCGGACATCCATCCGGCGGCAGACGGCGACCACGGCGTGGGTATAGAAGCCGCTGTCGGCCCGCACCGTGAGTTGGCCCCTGGCTCCGCAGTAGCGCACCCGCCCCACCGTTTCACGCAGGAAGTGGGCAGCGCCGCGGGCGGTGTTAGCCCGGCCCTCGCGCAGGCGGGCCATCAGCACGTCGCCGGTGCCGGCGGCGACGGCCAGCAGCGGGTGATAGCCCCGCGCACCGGTGTAGCCGTGGTGGCGGGCGCCCTCCTTGGCCAGTCCGTAGGTCTCGCAGATCGTCGAATCAAGGTCGATGGTGAATGGTGCGTCGCCGGGTCCGGCACCGGCCTTCCAGACCCGGGCCAGCAACTCGCGGCTCACCCGGTCCAGTTGGCGGACATGGCCCCACCTGAAGCTGCGCAGGAAGGTGCCCAGGGTGGAGGGAGCCTTAGCCGTGAAACCGAGCACGCGGGCGGTCCCGCCGGCGCGCAGCACATCGGCGTCGTCGATGCAATCTCCGCCGGCTAGGGCGGAGGCCACCAGGGTCATCATCTTGTCGCCGGTGTTCGCCCGGCCCGGCGCGCCGCCGAGGTCGAGGTGCTTCCGGAGGAGTTGGGGCAGGCCAAGGCGCAGGGCGAGGGTGGCGGGAAGGATCAGCCCGGCATTGGCCACCAGGCGGTGGTCGTCGAAGGCGATTTGGATGCGGTCGGGGTGGTTACGTGGTAGCATCTATCGGGTGCTCCTTTTCTGGGACCGGTTTTCTGTTTCAAAACCATTATCCCAGATTCAGAGGCGCACCCTTTTGTTTCTTCAGCAGGCCTCCTACACGCCGTCCTTCGGTGGATTAGGGCTTAGGCAGTCAACCGGAGAGGCCGTGCGTCGGGAATATGAGCTGGCGGATAGCCTGAACGCTGCTCTCCGCGAAGGTCCGGGCTTCCTTCTGGGCCGATTCCGTCGACGCCGGCGGGGCGTCGCGAAGCGTTGTGACGCCGTACAGGGCGGCGTAAGAGTCGGGCACTTTGTCGGGAAACTCCTGCCCCGACATCACGCCGAAGGCTACCGTCCAAGCCCGGGCCACGGCCTGCAGGTCGTAGCCGCCTCCCCCGAGTGCAAGCCACTTCAGTCCGAGCCGGCTCAGCTCTGCAACGGCCTCGCCGAATCCCTGGACTGTCAACGCCAAGTGGGTGATCGGGTCGAGAAAGTGGGAGTCGATACCGAGCTGGGTCACGAGGACATCCGGTCGAAACGTTTCCAGCAGGGGCGGCACGACCTCCCTGAATGCCCACAGGTAGACCTCGTCAGAGGTGTATGGGTACAGCGGGAGGTTCACCGAATACCCCCTACCCTTTCCGGCGCCCGTCTCCTGGACGAACCCCGTCCCCGGGAAGAGAAACGCGCCCGATTCATGGACGGATATCGTCAAGACCTCGTCAGTTTCGTAGAAGGCGTGTTGCACGCCGTCACCGTGGTGGCAGTCGATGTCGACGTAGGCAACGCGCATACCGCGAAGCAGCAGCTCCTTGATGGCCAGCACCGGGTCGTTGAATACGCAAAACCCGAGGGCGTAGCCGGGCATCGCGTGGTGAAGGCCGCCCGAAATGTTGAACGCGGCGTCGACTTCACCTGAAAACAGCGCCTCCGCGGCCACTATCGACGCGCCGGATGACAGCGCCGCCGCCTCGTACATCCCCTCGTAGCCAGGATTGTCGCCGGTGCCCATGTTGAAGGCCGGGAGGTCGACCGACGTATCCCCAGCGCTTACTTGCCGCACCGCTTCAAGGTACGGACGAGTGTGGTACCTGAGGACCTCCTCCTCGGTTGCGGGCCTCGGCTGGACGAGCGTAACACTATCGGCGTCGAAGGCCCGGTACGCTTCCAACAGCTCGTAGGTGTACCGAAGCCTGATCGGCCTCATTGGATGGGTCTCGCTCAACACGTGCCGGGCCAGCGCGTCGTCGTAGACGAAAGTGACCTTCTTCGTCATAGTCCCTCCAAGGCGATTTCCCTGAGAATAAGGTGTACGAGGGCTGGCTTTCTCCCCCTTCCTCCCGAAGGCTCGGGACCTTCGACAACCTTCCACCAAAGGGGGCAGGGGGTAAGACCTCGCCCCGTTTTCATCTTCCGGGGTGTCGGTCGCAGCCGGCTTGGGCGATTGCTACAGCCGGATGATCTGATCGGGCTCGGAGATGATGATCTCGATGCCGAACCGGTTCGATACCTCTTTGATCTCTTCGCGAACCGCCCGCTCCCAGGGCGGGTTCATGTGCGACACGACGACGATCGGCAGGAAGCCATTTTCCTCTTTGAACACCTCAAGCGTATCGGACAACATTCGAGGCGTGAGGTGTCCGATCTCGTCGGCTAGCCCCTCGTTGTCATTGCCATACGTGACCTCGGTCAGCAGTACGTCCGGAGCCGTATGCTTCCAGGCGTCGGTGAGGCCCCTGCCGGTGTCGCCTGTATAGAAAAGCCTCGTGTCGTTCGAGACCACCTGAAAGCCGGCAGCCGGAACAGCGTGAGGGACCGGCAACGCCGTCGCCTTGTAATCCAGTACCTCGAACTCCTCATAGAAGCCAACTCTGTGAAAGCGGAAGACAGGGTCATCCGGGCTCGGCACCTTCGTGTAATCGGGGCAGTGGCCGGTGTTAAGAAGGGTGCTCGTCACGAAGTCGATGGTGTCGCGGATACCGTAGATATCGACGGCGAAGCCGTGCTCCCAAGCAGACAGGCCGAACGGGACGAGATCGCGCGTGTGGTCGAAGTGGCGATGAGAAAGGACGACAGCCCGGATGCGAGACTGCTCTTCGAAGGTGAGGGCCCGGGTCAGGCTGCCGGCGTCGAGGGCCAAGACGTCGTCGATGAGGTACCCGGCCATGCGGGTGTCCCGGCTTTCGTAGTTGTGAGTGCCGAGCACCCTGAGCTGCATGTCGGGCTCCGTCCGGCGTATGGCCAAGGGTCGCGGTATTCTAGCATACAGAGGCTGATTCTTTAGGCGGGTTCGTCACGGCGTTTTCGCCGCATCGCGGTCCACAACGAGTAGGGGCACATGTCCCGATGCGGCATCGGGACGCCCCCACCGAAGCGACGCAGACTGTCTTTTTAGCCGTAACGGCGCAAAGTGCAGGTTACGTATCCGCTTTTTTGCGAGCGAGCCATCCTTTCGAACCACGGCGAACCAGCCTTAGTGACGATTGCCAATCAGCTCCGACGAGGTAGAATTCGAGCATGGGCCTCAGGAAGCGACTATTCGCCGCCCTCTACGACCGTCTTGGCGGAGAGGAAGAGGAGTGGGAGACCGGTTGCCGGCAAGAGACAGCCGGAGCGGCTACAGGCGAGGTCCTCGAGATCGGTGGCGGAACGGGCGCGAACCTCGACTTCTTCGCGCCGGACGTCAGGCTCACAGTGGCGGAGCCCAATCCCCATATGGCCAGGCGGCTGGAGGAAAAGGCCACGAGTTTAGACCGCGACGTAGCTGTCGTGGCACAAGTAGCCGAGAACCTTCCGTTTCCGGACGAGACTTTCGACAGCGTTGTTTCGACGCTCGTCCTATGCTCAATCAGCGACCTTGGAGGGTCGCTCGCAGAGGTGTTTCGCGTTTTGAAACAAGACGGGGCGTTCTACTTCTACGAGCACGTGGCTGCGTCAACTGGTCGCAGTCGCACGTTGCAAGGCTTGCTGAACCGGCCGAACCGGCTTATCGCCGGCGGCTGCAACCTGAACCGTGACGTCGCCCATGCCCTTCGAACGTCTGATTTCAGCTCTGTTGACGTCCGTGAGTTCCTCGCCCCAAGCGGTCCTGGAATCTTCAAGCCTCGCGTCGTAGGTGTCGCCCGGAAGCAAGCCAAAGCCTAAAGTAGGAGGAAGTGAAGGTCGCAACCTGGGTCGGCGGAATTCTGATAATCGGCGGTGCTGGACTCCTGGTTGGCTATGGCGTCTACTACTCCGCCCCAGACGTCAGTTTCCCATCGGAACGTGGGCTTCGACTAGGCAAAGGCAAACGCCGCGATCAAAAGCACCACGAAAAGGACGATCAACAGCGTGAAAGCAAGCGCCATCACGCCTACGGGAATCAGAAACGCCGCAATCGCTCGTCCCGTTGTGAATTCGTTGTTCTCTCGGACCGCTATTACGACTAATACGATCGACCAGATAGTTAATCCGGATTGAACGAGCCACGCCAGGACCCCTCCAGCCCCTAACACCAACGGGATAAGGCCGACCGGAATACCCAATGCGGTTGGTACCTCCGCAAAGGCGAACCCCACGAAAAGGCCTGCATAGATCCCAGACCCGCGCAGAAGCTTGCTAGTTAGGTGGACTACCCCGACCGTCAATGCCACCAAAGATAGGCCCATTATCGGGCCGAGGGTTAAGGCGCCGATAATAAGGACGACCCGAACACCGCTCTCGAAGGAATCCGCCGCTTGCGAGGGTTCGCCTGCGAAATCTCTGGGGGATACCGTAGCGGCCTGTAGGGCCAAAGAGGCCCCTGCCACCACGGCCACCAGCCCGATCCCCCATCCTACACGCTGCTCCCTGGTAACCCGGCGTAGGGTGAGTACCGGCTGCGTAATCACGCTGACCGCGGTCTCAAGAAGGCCTTCTTTGACTACGCTTTCAGGCTCCGATCCGTCGGCCTTGAGGTCATCCATCTTCTATCCTCCGTAGCGCGGACCCGCGATTCCCGTAAGAAACTGCTCGAGGAGGGCAAGGTCTTCTCCGAGCAAATAGGAGGAGAGCATAGACTTCATGCCGCTAAAGCCGGACCCCGAGAAGAACAGGTCGAAGAAGGAGGGCTCGTACTCGACGATACGCGCTTCTTCGATGCCCGCGAGCTTCTCGGCTTCTTGAATCGCCTGGTCCAGTCCGCCCAGGACGTCCACCAGGCCGAGCTCGAGTGCCTGCGCCCCGGTGTAGACCTGACCGGTGGCGAGCTCCTCGACCTTGACGCGCGGGAGGCCTCGGCCTTCCGCAACAGCTGCGACAAACTGGGCGTATGCCTCGTCGGTTATGTCTTGAATGATCTGCCGACTCTCGGGTGTTAGACGACCTGGTAGCAACATGTCCTTGTACTTGCCCGTGGACACGACTTCCAGCTCGACGCCTATTTTCTCCAGGAGACCTTCGTAGTCGAGCAAACTCCAGATGACCCCGATGCTCCCGGTAAGCGTGCCCGGCTGGGCGACAATCCGGTCGGACTGGGACGCGATGTAGTAGCCTCCAGAAGCGGCAACGTCCCCCATGGAAATGACTATCGGCTTCGAGAACTCTTCGAACAAGCCGGCTATCTCTTGAGAAGCCGCGACCGTGCCTCCTCCGGTTTCCAGGCGGACGACCACAGCCTTCACGGACGAAGAGTCTTCCGCCTGTTCGAGCCTCTTGCGGACGAAGCCAGGGCCGATACCGCCACCGAACAGGCCACTCGATCCGCTCTCCTGAATGGACCCGGACAAACTGACCAGGAGGACGGAGTCACTGCCTTCAAACCCTCCGGAATCCGTCGCAGGAATGAGCACAGCGATCACGACGGAGAGGACAATAAATGCCAGCACCACCAACCCAACTATCTTCTTCTTCGACATTGCTGGTCACCTCTGTCCGGACGTGAACACCAGCATCATAGCAGCCGCAAGTAATCGATACCACGAGGCACCATCCTCCGTTTTGCCTACGCCGTTTTCCGGCTTTTGACGGATAACAATCTCTATCGGCTTCTGCTAACTTGTATGCGCCAAATGGCGGTATGGCCTGAACAACGGAACATCGGAGCCGAGATACGTGCACCAACCTGGTGAGTCAGCTTTGAGAACCCCTGACCAAGGGACCCTGCCTGTCGAGGTCAAGGACCTCAACAAGCGCTACAAGAAAGGCCCTTGGGCTAACCGAGGTATTACGCTCTCGGCCGCGCCGGCAGAGATCCTCGGGATCCTCGGTCCGAACGGGGCGGGAAAGACCACACTGGTCCGTCAGATCACCACAGAGCTGCGACCGACTTCGGGGCGGGTCGAGGTCTTCGGACACGACGTCGTTACCGAGCCGGACCGTGTCAAGAGCCTCCTTGGGACCATGCCCCAGGAAGCAAAGCTGTTCGAGTACCTGACGACGTACCAGCACTTGCGCATATTCGGGAGACTAAGAGGGCTCTCCCGCAAGGAGTCCAGCGAACGGGCCGATGAGCTCATAGAAGAGCTGCGCATGTCCGAACACCGCGACGTTCTCGTCGGCAAGCTTTCGGGCGGCCTGCGCAGGCGGGTCCTTGTTGGGATTGCCACGCTGGCAAGGCCGCCCCTGATGGTCCTCGACGAACCAACCACAGGGCTCGATCCCCAAGCGCGACGCGACCTCTGGGCGTTGATACTGCGTCGTAAGGAACAAGGAGCTACGATTCTGCTCACCACACACTACATGGAAGAGGCCGAGGCCTTGAGCGACAGAGTGGGGATCATCCAAAACGGCCGTCTGCTGGCGCTGGATACGGTAGAGAACCTGCGGGCTTCTCACGGCTACGAGTTCAAGATCACCTACTCGCGAAACGGGTCTGCGGCCGAATCGGAGACCCTATTTGGGGTCAGCGACCACGAACTCGTCGAAAGGGTCCGGGCTTTGGACATTCAACAGTACTCGGTCGGACGGACGAACCTGGAAGACATCTACCTCGCCTTGACGGGCGAGAAGGAGGGCCTAGTAGACCGAAATCTTTGAAATGAGGGGTAGCCGAGATTGGCGTGCTACGACGACAGGGCGGGTTTCAAACCCGCCCCTACCAAGCCGTAACCTCAGAACCCTTCAATACTAGGATGTTGGACCACTAGGTGGCGACTCAAACTGAGCGTCGGGCGGTCTCCTTGCCGCCTGACACCGCGGGGGCCGCCAAGTTCCTCTCGGATACCTTGACCATCTTCCAAATGAAGCTGTTCCTGGCCAGACAGGGATGGCAATGGTACGTAATGGGCGCGCTCATCTTCCCGATGGGGATGTTCTTCTGGTCTCGGGCGCTCGCCCCGGATGACCCCGAGGCCGTCCGCCGGCTCATGACCGGCACGATAGTCTTCGGCGTTTCGTTGATGACGGCCAACAGCCTGGCCGACCAGCTGGTGCAGGACCGCTTTCAGGGACGACTGAAGCTCTTGATCACGATGCCGATGTCCAAGGCGTCTTACGCCATCGGGGTGCTCATCTTCGCATCCTTACAGTCTTTGGTAATCGTCGGAGTACTGCTGTCCTTGGGGATCATATCGGGTGTGGACTTCGATCCGACGCTGGCGTTCATTCCGATGGTCTTGCCGATGGTGCTCGTCATGGCGGGCCTCATGCTCTTCCTGACGAGCATCGCGCCGTCAGCGGAGGTCGGCAGCATTATCAATGGCATGGTAGGGATCCTGCCGGTGATGCTCTCGCCGGTGTTCTTCACGATGGAGCAGGCCCCGCTGCTGATGCGATGGTTGGGGTTCGTCTCGCCGTTCAGATACGCCGCTGACGGTATTATGAAGTCGCTGTCCGGTAGGACGGACATCTTGATGGAGTTCGTCGTACTGGCGGGGATCGCTGCGCTGACGATGGCGATCGGTTTCTGGAGGCTGAAGTGGCGAGAACGATGAGGCCGGCGACAAGGGTAGACGCCCGGCCGGGGTCACGTGACCTCCTGTCCCTAACGGCCCACACTGGATTCCGGCTTTTCGCCGGAATTACGGTGGTGTCTACGGGACGACTGTCGCGAAACTGAATCTCGGAGGGGTTTCATGCGGCTTGTACGTAACTTGATGCGGCGCAAGGTCAGGACGACCCTGACGATAGTAGGGATCAGCGTCGGGATCTGGGCGCTGGTCGTCATGGGCTCGATGGCGAACAAGATCAGCGCTCTCGTAGAGGGTGGGAGTACCTACTACGAGGACAAGATCATTGCGTCGGACGCATCGAGTCCCACTTTTGGCTTAGGATTCACACCTATTCCGATATCCACCGCCGATGCGATACTGGCCGTCCCGGGCGTGGCGGTCACGGTTCCCGAAGTCCAGATGTTGCTCGACCCGGACGAGTCGGGAACAGGGTTCGGCCTGCCCGACTTCGTAATAGGCTCCGTCCCCGGCGCCGACCAGGGACGGGAGAGCTTCAAGTTCAGCGCTGCCCAGGGCCGTCTGCTCCGCGAGGAAGACGAGGGCAGCAACGTGGTAGTTCTGGGCTCGGACATGGCCCGCAAGTTCGACAAGAAGGCGGGCGATGTCTTCGAAATCCGCGGCCACGAGTTCAACGTCGTGGGCATACTGGAGCCTACTCTCACAGCGCCGGACACTACAGCCGTCGTACCGCTGGCGGCGGCCCAGGGCCTGCTGGGGGAAGATGCACCAATCGTCGCGCGCGGTCTCAGTGTCGACCAGCTGGCGTCGCAGGTCGTGGTCTACCCGGAGGACGGAGTCGACATCGCGGCCCTAGCGAAGGCTATCGAGGAGCAGGTCGAGCAGGTGCAGACCATCACTGGCGAGGAGTTCGATGAGCAGATCGGCTCGGCCGTAGCTCTGTTCAACGCTATCATCCTAGGTGTCGCGCTGATCAGCTTGATCGTGGGAGGCCTGTCGGTAATCAACACCATGGCAATGAGTGTCGCAGAGAGGACCAGGGAGATCGGCATCAAGCGGGCCATCGGCGCGTCGAAGGGACGTGTCATGAGGGAGCTCGTGTCCGAGGCGGGCGCGATCGGGCTCGTCGGCGGAATCGTCGGTCTCGTGCTGGGCGCCATCGTCGTGTTCTTTGCGAACGAGGCCGGCCGCGCTTCGGGCACCATCCTCTTCCACCTGACCTATGGAACGGCGATCTTCGCCCTGGTCTTTTCGACGGTCCTCGGCATGTTGGCCGGCCTGGTCCCCGCCTGGAACGCGGCCCGGCTCGATCCAGTCGAAGCACTCAGATACGAGTAGGAGTCTTGTTCGATGGTGTACCTAGAAGCACAGAACCTGCATAAGACTTACCGCCTTGGCCGCAATAACGACGTCTACGCGTTGCGTGGGGTCGACGTGGCGATCGAGTCCGGCGAGATGGTGGCCGTCATGGGGCCGTCGGGCTGTGGGAAGAGCACGCTGATGCACATACTCGGACTCCTGCAGCCGCCCGATCGCGAAGCCAGTCCCAAGGCACATATCATGGTCAACGGCAACGACATCACGAGTTTGTCCGACAAGGAGCGCACGAGGATGCGGGCGCAGAAGATGGGATTCGTCTTTCAGGCGTTCAACCTCGTACCCACCTTGACGGCCGTGGAGAACGTGGCTCTGGCGGCCGAATACGCCGGCGCCTCACGGTCCAAAGCGCGGTCCGCCGCCCAGGAAGCACTGGACTGGGTCGGTCTTGCCGATCGGGCCGATCACCGGCCGGCGGAGCTGTCCGGTGGCCAGCAGCAGCGGGCAGCGATCGCGCGGTCGCTAGTCAACGAACCGGAGTTACTGCTGGCGGACGAGCCGACGGGCAACCTCGACTCCGCCAGCACCAACGAGGTGCTCGACCTGATGCGCCGCTTCCACGACGAGCGCAACCAGACCATCGTCCTGGTCACCCACGACGAGCGCGTCGGGGCTGCCTGCTCCAGGGTGGTCTCGATGCTCGACGGTGTGATCCAGACAGACGAACAGACGGGACACGACCATCGCGAGGGCGGCGAAGCCTGACGCCACTGGTGTATCGATGCTCCATGCCAGTGAGGACTGCGGAATGACTGAGACTCGTAGCCGCGGACACAGAGCGGAGACCCTGCTGGACGTAATGAGAGTACCGGCCACCGGCGACCCGTCGAGTGCGGTTGTAGCTGTCGATCACCGGGCGCAGGCAAGACGAATTCAATGCGACATCCTGGTCGTGGGCGGCGGCCTGGGCGGCGTGGCGGCTGCCTGGGCTGCGGCACGCAGAGGTCGCACGGTCTGCCTGTTGGAAGAGACCGCCTGGCTGGGCGGCCAGATAACATCGCAGGGCATATCCGCCCTCGATGAACACGACCACATAGAAGGGTTCGGGGGTACGAGGACCTACTACCAGCTTCGTGAGTCCATCCGCAACCACTATCGTGCGCTGCTACCGGAGCGTGACCGCACTGGACACCTTAATCCAGGTACCTGCTGGGTATCCCGACTTGCCTTCGAGCCAAGGGTCGGGCTGAGCACGATAGAACGTCTCCTTGCTCCCGAGATCGAGGCCGGACGGCTCAGGGTCTTCCTTCGGACCAAGGCCGCAGAGGCCGTAGTCGATAGCGACCGCGTCGTTTCGCTGAAGGCGGTCAACCTGGACGACGGCAGCGCCGTGCGATTCGAGTTCGAGTACGTGGTGGACGCCACCGAGCTGGGCGACCTGCTACCGCTGACCGGCACCTCTTACAGGGTCGGCGCGGAGAGCATCGACGAGACCGGTGAGCCCCACGCGCAGCCAGAGAAGCCGAAGGCGCACTGCGTCCAGAGCTGCACCTACACCTTTGCAATGGAACGCCGCCCCCTAGGTGAGAACAACAGGATGGCGAAACCGGACCGGTACGAACACTACCGCGATTCACAGCCGTACAGCCTGCGCATCCACGTTCACGGCGGCGAGATCTACGGCGAGGAGTCCGGCTGGCTCGACTACCACCTCTTCGAGCCGACGTCGGGCGTGAAGGGGCCGCTCTGGGAGTACCGCCGCCTCGTGGATGCGCGGCAGTTCCCCGATCAATACGACAACGACGTAACCCTGTTCAACTGGCCGGGCAACGACTATCGGGACAAGCCGCTGGTCGACCAGACACCGGAGGCCCTGGCCGCATGCCTTCAGGACGCCAAGAGAGTGAGTCTTGGGTTCGCGCACTGGCTGCAGACCGAGGTGCCTAACGACGACGGGATAGGGTTCCACGAAATACGACTGCGACCCGACGTCATGGGGACGCAAGACGGGCTGTCGATGTATCCCTACATCCGGGAGGCTCGACGGATCAAAGCGCTAAGGACCATCGTCGAGCAAGACGTGGCGGTCGCGCACCAACCGGGGCCGCGGGCTGCCCATTTCGAGGACTCGGTCGGCGTCGGATGGTACCCGATCGACATCCACCAGGCCGGCGAGGACGACGTCGGGACGAGCACCCGGACCAAACCTTTCCAGATCCCCCTCGGCGCGCTGATCCCGGTCGAGACCACGAACCTCATCGCAGCCAACAAGAATATCGGCACGACCCACATCACTAACGGCTGTTACCGGCTCCACCCGGTGGAGTGGAATATCGGTGAGGCGGCGGGCGCCCTCGCGTCGTTCGCGCTTGGTCAGGGCACTCTGCCCAAGAGCATCCACGCCAGCCGAGACTTGACGCGCTCCTTCCAGCGAGAGCTCCTATCGGACGGCGTGCCGCTCTCATGGCTCATCGACGTGCCGGTGTCGAGCAGCGACTTCGCCGCGACACAGAGACTGATCATGGCGGGAGGCTACGGCGGAAATGACGATGTCCTCGAGTTCAGCCCCGGAGCCACGATTGGCGCCGGAGAGCGAGCGACGTGGATCCGTCAAGTAGCAGAGGGCGCTGCGGACCCGTGCGGCTCCGGCCCCGTGAGCCGCGCCGCGTTCGCCGCGGCGATGGTCGAGGCGGGGCTTGCTTAGTTAGGCCGGTTTCCGGTAGGCCAGGAGGGACAGAATGGGTAGATGGCGAGAGATATCGTTCCCTGTCGATTCACCTAGCGAGACCGAGTTGGTTATTGACGATGACCGTGCAGCCGTGCTGACAGACCCACTACGATGGCAGATTCTCGAGGGGCTCGGTGGTGGCGAATCACTTGCCGAGGTTTCTGAGCGGGTGGGCGTGACGGACGCGCGGGTCTTGTATCACCTCTCGCGCCTCGCGGATGCGGGAGCCGTGATCGAGGAAGGGAAAAGCGCCGATCCGCGCGACCAGTGCTATCGGGCTGCGGCAGCCAAGATTCGAGTCCGAGAACCTAACGGTCGCGTGGAAGAGGACCGTTCTCTGGAAGGTCTCCTCCATTCGGACGATCCTGAAGCAATACCCATTGAAGTCTCGAACGACTTCAATCAGGCGTTTAGAGAGGTAACTGAAGGCCTGTTCGGTCCTGCGCGACGATATTTGTTACACAGCCGGTCACGGCTGTCGGACGGACAAGCAGCGGAGTTCGCCGATCGGCTCACTGAACTCATCAACGAGTACTTCCCACCTGGGAAGGGAGACAGGAGCGGTATCAAATATGGGTTCTATGGCGTCTTCACGCCGATTAACTTGCATCCCCTCTCAGACACGCTTGACGCGTAACTTGCTCGTGCCTCCCGAGCGACAAGCCATTGCTAAACCCGAAGGGTCTGGCTATCTGTTGTAACTGGATCAGTCTTTTGGCCATGGCAAAATCATCAACCCTACCGATTACAAGAGGCGGCAAAGAGTCCACTATTCTTGCCAAGTGATGACTGATAGTCAGTCACACGCCTAGATGAATTCACCGAGAAAGGACACAGTCAGACGAGAACAGCAAAGGGAAACGAGCCTAGTAGACCGAAATCTTTGAAATGAGGGGTAGCCGAGATTGGCGTGCTACGACGACAGGGCGGGTTTCAAACCCGCCCCTACCAAGCCGTAACCTCAGAACCCTTCAATACTAGGATGTTGGACCACTAGGTTAAACATTCAAGAGCACCGAAGGGAGGCAATCATGCACGGCATCACCACCCGGGAAAAGGTGCAGTCGCGCGATTACCGGATGCGCTGGTGGACGCTGGCAGTAGTTTCGGTCACTGTCGTGCTGGCAACCATCGACGAAACGATTCTCAACGTGGCTATCCCGTCACTGCAACGAGACCTAGGAGCGTCGGCCTCGTCCCTGCAGTGGATGGTCAACTCGTACATGCTGGTCTTCGGTGGCTTGCTCTTGACGATGGGCGGTTTCGGTGACCGGTTCGGTCGGGCCCGGATGCTGCGTTATGGGCTCGCGGTGTTCGCCCTTTCTTCGTTTGGCGCGGCGCTGGCTCAATCTCCGGCGCAGCTGATCGGCGCCCGGGCAATTATGGGCATGGGCGGAGCGATGATGATGCCGGCGACCCTCGCCATCATAGTGAACGTGTTCAAAGAAAAGGAAATGCCGAAAGCGATCGCGATATGGGCGATGATGGCAGGCATCGGCGTCGCGCTTGGACCGATCCTTGGAGGGGCGCTGCTCAACTACTTCTACTGGGGGTCGGTGTTCCTGGTGAACGTGCCGATTGCCGCGATCGCGATTGCAGCAAGCCTATTCCTCGTGCCGGATAGCCGAGACCCTGAGAGCAGGCCACTCGACATTCCGGGCGCACTTCTATCGATGGGAGCGGTCTCTGCTCTGATCCTCGCGGTCATCGAGGGTCCCGAGTGGGGGCCCACGTCCCCGCAGCTCGCGATTACGGTAGGCACGGCTCTCATCTTGGGCTTGGGCTTCGTCCTGCGAGAGAGGCAAGCCGCATACCCGTTGCTGGACTTTGCGCTGTTCCGTCGGCCACGGTTTTCGACCGGAGCAGCCGCGGTAAGTCTGGCGTTCTTCTCGATGGTCGGCTTCATTTTCGGCTTCACGCAGTACCTCCAGTTCGTTCAGGGACACACTCCGCTGGCCGCGGGAATTCGATTCCTGCCGGCGGCGGGGGGCTTCATGTTGGGCGCCATAGCCAGTGAAGAGTTGGTGCGCCGCTTCGGCACGACCAGAGTCGTGGCAGCTGGACTCGTTATCATGACTGCTACGATGCCGCTCGTACTCCTTTGGGAGGTGGACACCTCCTACCTGATGATCGGTCCTGTTGTGGCCATGCTCGCGCTGGCCGTAGGTCTGGTTTTCGCTCCGGCAGCCGAAGCGGTCATGGGCGCGGTTGAGGCAGCGAAGGCGGGAGTTGGGTCAGCAATGAACGACGTGACCCAGATGCTCGCAGGTGCGCTCAGCATCGCCGTGGTCGGGTCTGTGATGTATGCGATTTCCGCCGCCAGGCTCGGGGACGCCGTGGCATCGCTGCCCGCCGAGGCGGGAGAGGTAGTACGAGATTCAGTCGGGGCGGCAGTTCAGCTGGCGGCGTCGCTGCCACAAGAGGACGCGCTCGCCCTATCCGCCGTTGCGAAGTCGGCATTCACGGATGCGCTGGGGTTGGCGTTGCTGATTGGCGCCGGGTTCTCGCTCGTCGGGGTTCTGATCGTTGTGAGGTTCATGCCGGCGCGCGACACTCATGTGGGTGAGGATGACGATAGCAGTCTGCTGGAGCTGGAAGGACCGCTCGCACCCACTTTCGAACCATCCGGCGCCGGGGGCGGTGACTAGGACTTCAATCCATGGGATTGAAGTCTCCAGAGCAGCGATTCACGGCCATATCGCTCTCTTAGAGTGGTTGAGACAGAGGAGGGTAGAGCCTTCCATCCACTCCGGCAGGGCCGGTCTCAAAAAAAACGTAGCAGCTACTGCTACGCACGTGGGAGTAGACAAGCGGTATGCTAGATCAGTACAACATGGTTGGCTTCAGTCTTGCTCGAGGCGCTTGCCCATGCTCACGACGTCGTCGATCGAGTAGCCGATCCTCTTGTAGAACTCGATTACGTCGGCGTTCGAGCTTCTGATCTGGAGGTTGATCTTTGGACAGCCCAGCGCTCTCAGTTGGGTCTCCGCCTCCTCCATGAGTAGGCGGCCGAACCCACTCTTTCTGTAGCCTGGGTCGATCGCCAGGTAGTTGATCCAGCCGCGATGTCCCTCGTATCCCACCATCACCGCGGCCACCAGGTGGTTGTCCAGCAACCCCACTAGGAACATGTCTCCCTGGACGCGGCGCTTGCGGTTGATATCCTTGACCGGGTCGTTCCAGGGCATGGCGAGACCACAAGCTCGCCAAAGGTCCACGACGGCGGCTTGGTCGGATTCGTCGTAGCTCCCGAGCTGAAGTTCGGTCATTCTTCGGTCAGCTCATCTCGTCGGTGAGGCTATCGGCGATGCGCTTTACGGCGTCGCCGAGGAGCCGGTGCTCTTCCCGATCGAGCCCAGGGTCCGCGTCGAGCATTCTCGTGGCCTCCCTGCGGGCCAGCCCGAGGACGTCGTGGTCGGTGATCCGCGCGACCTTGAGCTGCGGTAGACCGCTCTGTCGCGTGCCCATGTAGTCGCCGGGCCCACGGATGCGCAGGTCCTCTTCGGCGAGCTCGAAGCCGTCGTCGATGCGCTCTACCAGCTTGAGCCGCTCCCTCGCCTCCTCACCCGGCGAATCGGCAAGCAGTAAGCAGAAGCTCTGGTGCTCTCCGCGCCCTACACGGCCCCTGAACTGGTGCAGCTGCGCGAGCCCGAAGCGGTCGGCGCCGTCGACCAGCATCACCGTCGCGTTGGGCACGTCAATGCCGACCTCGATTACGGGAGTCGAGACGAGAACGCTCAGCTCGTCCGCCTGGAAGCGCTCCATCGTCGCTTCCTTCTCTCGCAGCTTCATGCGGCCATGAAGCAGGCCTAGATTCAGCTCCGGGAAGACCTTTGTCGAGAGCCGCTCGTGCTCCTTGACGGCGGACCGCGTCTGGAGGGCCTCGGACTCCTCTATCAGAGGGCAGACGATGAAGGCTTGGCGGCCCTCCGCCACCTGCTTTCTGACGAACTCGTACGCCACGTCACGTTTGTCCGGCGCAAGCCATCGAGTCTTGATCGGCTGGCGGCCCGGGGGCATCTCGTCGAGGACAGACACGTCCAGGTCGCCGTAGACGGTCAATGCGAGAGAGCGAGGAATCGGCGTGGCCGACATCGCCAGGAGATGAGGCTTGCGTCCCTTGCCCCTGATCGACGCACGCTGCATCACGCCGAACCGGTGCTGCTCGTCGACCACGGCAAGCGCCAGGCTGGGCGGCTCGACCCCCTCCTGGATGATGGCGTGGGTGCCGATCAGGACATCGATCTCCCCTGTCGAAATACGCTCGTGCATCTCGTCTTTGGCCTTCTTCGACAGGCTGCCCATCAGAAGACCGACTTTGATAGTCCGCGGCAGGATGCCGTCGCCGACCACGGCGACATGACCTCCCGCCGTTTCCGGCTTCCCCGACAGAAGGTGGGTGAGAGTCAGGTAGTGTTGCTCGGCGAGGATCTCCGTCGGGGCGATGAGGGCTCCCTGGTGCCCGTTGAGTGCAGCAAGGACCAGAGCGGTCGCCGCCACCACTGTCTTGCCGCTGCCGACGTCGCCCTGGAGGAGGCGACTCATCGGCCTGGCCTGGACGACGTCTTGCAGTATTTCCTCGAGGACCTTGGACTGCGCTTTCGTGAGCTCGAAGGGCAGTGAGCCCAAGAAGGCGTCCAACGCCGCGCCGTCGACCTTGAGCGCGATGCCATCGTCTTCCTGTTGCCACCGCCGTTTGCGCGACAATACGGCCAGCTGGAGCAGGAGCAACTCGTCGAAAGCCAGCCGCCGCCGGGCAGCCGTCCAGTCCGCGGCGTTGTCCGGGTAATGGGCCTGGGAGATAGCGTTTTGCAGGCCCATCAGCCCGGCGCGGTGCCTTACGTCCTCAGGCAAGAGCTCTGTGATCTGCGATATGCCGATGTCCAGTGCCTGCTTCACCAGTCGTCTCAGCGTACGCTGCGGCAGCCCCGTCACGATCGGATAAACCGGCACCAACCGCCCGGTGTGGACCAGCTCTTCCTGGCCCGTGAGGAGCTCGTATTCAGGCGATTCGAAGACGAAGCTTCCTCTGAAGACGTTGACCTTGCCGCTCAGCACCAATTTGGTACCCGGCCGGAAGGTCTTGGCAAGATAGCCCTGGTTGAACCAGGTGGCCCGAACGTTGCCGGTCTCGTCGCTCAGGACGGCCTGCGTGGAGCTCCGACGAGGGCCCGTGCGCGTTTCGTTAGCCTCCCAGACGGTAACGACGACCGTCTGGTCCTCGCCCAATTGCAGGTCGGAGACGTTCCGAATGTCAGCGAAGTCGTTGTGCCGGTGAGGGAAATGGTAGATCAGGTCCCCAACTGTCTCGGCGCCGAGCTTCTTGAGCTTGGCAACGTCTTGTCTACGAATGCGTTTGAGCTTTGTAACGCTGTCTTTGAAGCGCAGCGGGGGCGCCTTCTTGACAGGAGGGGCCTTTCGAGGCCGAGGCTTGGACGCTTTTGCGGGCCCGTTCTGAGTCGCACGGTCCCCGCCCCCGATCTTGTCGATGGCGTTCTTGGCCCAGAACTCCCGTTGTGGCGGGGTCAGGATCGAGTACGACGTGAAGTCGCCCAGGACAAGCTTGAGCTCGGAGGCCCACCGCAGCAGAAACTTGTCGAGACCCCCGATGACCGTCGAGTCCTGGTAGCCTCCGGCCGCTTCCCGCTGGAGGATTCCGGCCAGGGACTCTATTTTGCTGGTAGCTGGTGGCATCTCGCGAACGGTGGCTCGGCCCTCACTTTAGCATGCAGCCGACTTGTCGACGTTGTCATCCCGAACGGAGCAAGGGATCTAGATCGTGTTGATAGCGAAGCAGGTACCGCAGAGGACGACCTTAGATTCCTCAGAAAATAGCCTTCCGCGGGCGTGATAGAGACGCCCCGCCGGGGCGTCTCTACGGCCTAATTTCATCTTCTGTGGTGGCGGTGGCAACCGGCATGGCAAATTCCTCAGTCGCTCCCCTCATTCGGAATGAAAGGCAAGGTTGACCACGGCACCCTTAACGACGAACCCCTTTTCAGTAATGTACCGCGCTATTGAGAGGTGCGCGGGCGCATGCAATGCGCCCCTACGTTTGGTCGGACGTCCCGGCGTGCACTGGCCGACGTTTGGGGGCAGACCCTGTGTGTCTGTCCGATTCGCGGTTCACTCCGCTTCAATTCACGCGGCGACTCGGGCGTACCCCGATGCCGCATCGGGGTGTCCCTACCAGATGGATTCGGACAGCTTCTCCAGTGTTCAGTCGGCGGCGCTGAGGAGCGCGATGCCGAGGACACCGGGTCCGACGTAGGTGCCGATCGTTGGTCCGGCACGGCCGATCAAAGGCTCCTTGCCGTCGGGGACGAGGCCGGCCAGACCGTCGGCTATCTCTTGGGCGAGGTCGGGCGTCGTCGTATGCAAGACGTAGAGCCCTTCCAGCGGTGCGTAGCTCTCCGCGACTTCTTTGAGCTTGGCTATGCCCTTCTTGAACGTTCTCGCCTTGGCCAGTTCGTGCACCTCGCCGTCCTGGACCGTCAGCATCGGCTTGATGTTCAGAACGGTGCCAAGCATCGCTCTCGCCTTGCCGATGCGGCCGCCCTTCTGCAGGTACTCCAGGGTGTTGACCAGGAAGAAAAGCTGAGACCGAGGCGCCGCGCTCCTCGCGGCCTCGGCAACCGCTTCGGTGTCGGCCCCCGTGTTCGCGGCCTCCGCGGCAGCGATCACAGTGAGCCCGAGGGCGAGACAGGCGTTGGCGCTGTCGACGACCTCGATCGGACACTTCGCGCTCGTCTCCTGTTTGGCCTGGATGGCTGAGTTGTAGGTGCCGCTCAGTTTCGCGGAAACGTGTATCGACACGATTCCGTCCGTGTCTTCGCCGAGCTGGTCGTAGACCTGAACAAAGTCACCTGGCGAGGGCTGAGACGTTGTGGGATGGACAGGTCCCGTCGTCAGCCGTTCGTAGAACTCGTCTGACTTGATGTCGACGCCGTCCTTAAGCGACTCCGTGCCGAATTGCACGTTGCAAGGAACGACGGCGATGCCCAAGCTCTCGGCAAGATCGGGACTTAGATCGGAGGTGCTATCGGTGACTATCTTTACGGACATATCTTGCTCCAAGCTGTGCGACTACCACCTGTGTCGAGGAGGCCGTTTCGCCGGGGTATGAGGCTAGCTGCTCGTTTACTCGATCGACATGATGAAATGATAGTGAAGCTGGCCGCCCTCGACAAGCTCTACTTCCGCATCCGGGAATTCCTTAGTGACGTCGGTCGAGACCTGCTCGGCTTCGGCTAAGGTCGTCCTTTCGCCCCAGTAAACCGTGACGAGGTCGCCTTCGGAAACGTCGGCCTTCTTCAAAGTCGCCAGCACCGTATCCGAAAGCTCGTTGCCTGCGACGACGAGCTCACGTTCCAGCAACCCGATCAGGCGACCGGCGGCCACCTCGACGCCGTGGAGTTTGGCGGCTCGGACGGCTTCGGTGACCGAGGCGGTCCTCACCGAACTCGACGCCTGCTCCATTTCGGCCGCGTTCGCCTCGGCGTCGCGCACGGGATTGAACGTGAGAATCGCCGCGATGCCCTGTGGCACGGTCGTCGTCGGAACCACGCGGACGCTCTTGGATGAGGCTTCTCCGGCCTGGACCGCCGCGGGGACGATGTTCCCGTTGTTCGGAAGCACGATCACGTTTTCTGACGGCGCACGTTCTATCGCGCTGACGATGTCCTTGACGCTAGGATTCATGGTGTCGCCACCCGCGACAACGACGCTGGCGCCGAGATTATCGAACACGGACTCGAATCCCGGTCCAGGCGCAACGGCGACGACGGCCAACTCCACACGTTCCGCCTCGCCCTCGCGCCGCCGAGCCGCCGTGAACTCGACGTGCTGAGCATCCATGTTTTCTATCTTGACCTGGCTCAGTGTCCCTTGTAAAACGGCGAAACTTACTACTGCCCCCGGGTCCTCGGCGTGGACGTGGACGTTAACCATCGATTCGTCACCGACGACTACGGTGGAGTGGGCCATCGAGCTCATCTTCTCCCGAAAACCATCAACGTCGAGCTCCTGCCCTTCGACGAGGAACTGTGTGCAGTAGCCGTATACCTCCTCTTCAGTGGCGTCCACGAAAGCCATCGAGACGGAGCCGGCCGTGCCGTCCAGCCCGACGGGCTCCGGCACGGTTATCGGCCGAAGCTCAGGCGCCTCGCCTTTGGCGTAGCCGGTGGCACCCTCGAGGATCACCGAAAACCCCTGACCTCCCGCGTCCACAACCCCCGCGTCGCGTAACACCTGAAGCATCGTGGGAGTCCTGGCCACGCAGTCTCGGGCCGCGGCGGACGCGGACTCCAGGATATCTGTGACCGAAACGTCCGGGCCCAAGGCCTCGCTCGCAGCTTTGGCAGCGCAATCGATCACCGTCAGCATCGTTCCCTCAACCGGAGTTCCGACGGCCTTGTACGATCTCTCCCGCGCCTCCTGAAACGCCGTCACGAGCTCCTCGGCGCCGAAGTCCGACGCGCCGGCGAGACCGGCTGCAATGCCCCTGAAGAATTGCGAAAGGATGACGCCGCTATTGCCCCTGGCGCCCATCAGGGCCGCGTGGGCCATGGTCGTGGCGACCTCGGCAGCAGAGTCGCTTTCGAATGTGGCTACCTTATCCACCACTTCCCGAAGAGTCAGGAACATGTTGGTCCCCGTATCGCCGTCGGGGACCGGGAACACGTTCAGAGCGTTGATAGCCTCGACGTTGACTTCAAGAACGTCCAATGCGGCCCGGAACATGCCGAGCAAGTCGGTTCCGTCAAGCCGGGTCTTGGATTCTGGAGGGGCCATCGAGGTTGCCAGTCCGAACGGTGTTATAGTATCTTTGTTACGGCCTTCACAAACGAAGAAGAGCGATTGGGACGGGCGGCCGGTCGCCCCGATTCTACTTAAAACTGCGAGTTTCAGTCAAAGGCAGACCATGGCAAGATGCGAGATATGCCTCAAGGCGGGGCAGTCGGGGAACAACGTCAGCCACTCCAAGCGACACACCAAGAGGCGCTGGTCGGCCAACGTCCATAAAGCTACGATCGCGATCGACGGACAGCCGAAACGCATTAACATCTGTACCCGCTGTCTACGGACTCACTACAAGTCTCCAGCTAAGGTCTGAGTTCTACGCTCGCGGCGAGACCGAGCGGGGCTTTTCGTCTTATTCACGTTCGAGTGCCGTAGTGCGTCTACGGCTGGCTGGCGCGGACGATCGGTAGTGCACATTCACCTGACCGGACTCAACCAGAAGAGCGCTCCCGTGTCCATCAGGGAGATGGTCTCGTTCTCGAATGCCGAGCTACCCGCCGCCCTCCCCGTGCTCACGGAGCGGGTCGGTGAGGCCGTGCTTCTATCGACGTGTAACCGGACCGAGGTCTATACCGTTGGCGAAGACCTCGAGAGAGCATCTGTCGAGATTCGGGCGTTCTTGTCCGACCGTCGTGGCGTTAACGCCGCCGAGCTTTCACCCCACCTCTACGACAAGACGGATGGCGACGCCGCGAGACACCTGTTCCAAGTCGCCGCCGGCCTCGACTCGATGATCATCGGTGAGTCGGAGGTCCTGGGTCAGGTCAGGGGCGCCCTTTCGACCGCCGCCGAGCATAAGACGGTCGGAGGCCCCGGCTCGCGACTATTCCACGCCGCGATACGAGCGGGTCGCAAGGTCCGCGAGGAGACCGACGTCGGCCGGAACGCGCTTTCCATTAGCTACGCGGCGGTGCGGCTTGCGCAGCAAGTACTGGGGAGCCTGGATGGGCGAAGAGTGCTGCTGGTCGGGGCCGGAGAGGCCGGGCGGCTCGTCGCTCGCGCTTTGCGAACAACCGGTGTAGCCGAGCTGGCCATTGCCAATCGAACCCTGGGGCGAGCGCAGGAACTCGCGGAGACCCTCAATGGCCAGGCGGTGCCCTTAGACGAAATCGGTTCGCACCTTGCCGTAGCCGACATCATTATCGCCGCGACAGAGGCCCCCGAGTACGTCCTGACCACCGATGCCATCGCATCCGCTACACAGGACGGGCGCCGTTCGATCTTCCTGTTCGACCTCTCCGTGCCTCGAAACGTGGACCCGGCCGCCGGCGAGATCGAAGGCGTAAGCCTCTACAACATCGACGACCTGTCGGCCATCGCCGAGGAAAACCTTAAGGGCCGCGAGCGCGCTGCCGACGACGCCGAACAAATCGTCGACGCGGAGGTCGGGCGCTTTATGTCCTGGTGGGACTCGCTGGAGTCCGAGCCGGTCGTGAAGGCCCTCAGGAAACGGGCCGACCGCATTCGAGAAAGGGAGCTGGCTCGCGCCCTTCAGAGGCTCAACGGCCTGTCGCCCGACGACCTCGAGGTCATCGACGCGATGACTCGCTCAATAGTCAACCGGCTGTTACACGAGCCGACCACGGCGCTGAAGCGCAACACGAACGAGACGCAGCTCCAGGCCATCCGAGACCTGTTCAACCTTCACGACGATCTTAGTTGAACGCTGGCCGGGTGCTGTACGGCCATCTGCGCCATATACTCATCTCGGCCGAAGACCTCTTTTTTGAAGTTCCAGCGCTGGTAGATCGGGTACATCACGAGGCTGCGGTCTTCCAACGGGAGCTTCAAGGGGCTGTGTTCCTGCCGGTGTGACTCCCTCATCGCGATACATATCTCGAGGGCCTTCCGCAGATCGTCTCCAGTGCTGAACCTCGGCGACTCACCCGTATCGACTGCCTCTACGATGGCCCGAACCGTGGCCGTCATACCCGGTGTCGGGACCGACCAACCCTCCTCGTCGTACTGCCTTTCGCCCTTGCGCGTGTCCCCAAAGACACCTTGGACCTCCTCCAACGCGCCGCTTTCGGATGCCTTCATCAGATGGAGACCGGCGGTATCGTTGAAAAGGATGCCCTTTGTCCCAATGACCTCTATGCCTCTACCGAGCTCACCGACTCTCGATCTGACTCCCTGCCTGACGTGGCTGAAGCACTCGATTCCGTTGACGAACCGAACGTATCCGCCCAGACCCTGGAACCCGATGTCCCCGTCGCGCCGGCTGTGCTCGTCCCCCTCATAGTCGCTCGATGGATCACCCTCAGCCCACCCCACTATCCAGTCCACATCGGCGTTCCCGGCGAACAGCCGGGCAAGGTTGATGCTATGGCAACCGCCCTCGCCGTTCTTGTCGTAGATATTGATGCTCTGGACGTCGCCGATCTCGCCCCCGGCTAGCAGGTCGGCAGCCTTCTGGTACTCGGGGTAGTTCCTGGGTATCACACCGGCAGCAAACACGACACCCCGTGACTCCGCCGCCTCCACCATCCGGTCCGCGTCCGCCAGCATCCCCGTCATCGGCTTCTCGCAGGCGACGCCCTTGACACCTGCTTCGGCCGAAGCGACAACCGCGTCCGCGTGGGCCCGGACGGGCAGTATCGCCACCGAGATGTCGATGTCTTCCTTGTCGAGCATCTCGTTGTAGTCGTCGTAGCCGGGCACATCGAATCGCGTGGAGAATAACTCTCGGTTCTCAGCGTCAGTGTCGGCGACGGCAACGATGTCCGTCTTCGGATGGAGGGCGTAGGCGCGTGCGTGATGGGTGCCCATCCTACCTCCCCCGATAACACCGACGCGGTATTTGCTGGTTGCTTCGGTCATCACTCGTCTCCTTCGTTTGAATTTTCCAAGATTACTGGACCGTCATCCGCGCCGGAAGCCCCTGCTTAAGCGCGCGCACATGCTCGGGTGTCGTGCCGCAGCAGCCGCCTACGATTTGCGCGCCGGCTTCCACCCATCGCTGAGCGAAGAGTAGATAGTCCGACGGCGTTGTTGGATTGCGAGAGTCGACGTTGGCGTACGCTCCAATAGGCAGGGAAGCGGACCTCCGCGCCTCTCGTAGTGCGACCTCAGTGTCCTCGGGAGGTGTGTGCATGACAAAAACAACGGACGCACCGTTGACGACAGCGACGTTCACTGCTTCGGACACCTGACCTTGGGGCCTTTTCCTAACGCCAAGGTGGAGTTCGCCGTCCGCAACATGGCAAGACAGGCCAGCCCACACGGGCAGGCCCGTTGCGACAGCTGCGGCAACCGCCGTCTCGACGTCGACCACACGGGTCATCATCTCGAGAACGATGACATCGACGCCGGCCTCGGCAAGTAGCTCCGTTTGCTCGCGGAAGTCCGAGACGACGGGATCAAAACTCGGCGTGACTGCAGCGACGCCTCCAGCGACAACGGCGTCGCGTCCCGAGACCTTGTTACGTGCCTCTTGGGCCAGCGTCACGGCTAGGCGGTTCAGATCCTCAGTCCGGTCGGCCAACCCGCCCATTTCGAGCACGGGGCGGCTGGTGGCGAAGGTATTGGTAACGATGACCTCCGCACCCGCGCGAAGGTAGTCCTCATGGATTTCCCTGATGATGTCAGGACTCGCGACGAGGGCGTCCGCCGACCAAGTCACCGGCCCGGTTGGCAGGCCGCGACGACGGGCTTCGCTGCCCGTGCCACCGTCCATCACAATGACTTCCCCATCGCTCAGTTTCGACTGTAAGGCCTTGTTCGATGGCGTGCTCATCGTCGCATTCGTAGGCTACTCTCCGAGGTCGAAGCCCATTCTAGTTTCCGGCGTGATCTCCATGAGAATGAAGTCCAGGTCGCGCAGCACCTGGTCAGCGTAGGGATTGCCCTCTGTCGCTCCCATGTAGTGGACAGACATCCTACGGACCACGTCGTCGACGGCTTCAGTCGTGAGCCTGGCGCTGCCGCTGACCTGTGCCCATCGTTGTGGTGTCTCGCAGGTCGCAACACAGAGTGTAACTCTGGGATCATTGGCCACGTTCTTCGCTTTCACCGACTTCTTCTCAACGGCCAGCACGATCCGGTCCTGCTCGGCGAGGTGCCATACCGGCGTCATGTGGGATGTGCCGTCCTGCCGAAGTGTGGCCACGATCGAAATATTGGGCTCGCTCAAAAGGTCATCAACCGCCTGCGGACTCATCCTGCCCACTTGAGGTCTTTACCGAAACACGCGAGTTTGTTCGAACGTCCCGCCGACGAATGGCGTTGCGTCGAGGCCCATCCACTGCTCCAGTAGGGTGGCGTAAAGACCTCTCAGGTCGTAGGTGTGTTCGAGGTCTTCGCCGTCCCGCAAGTGACCTGGCTTGAGGGACGGATAGTCGCCAAATAGCCCGCCATTTACGGCGTTTCCAATGACAAAGGCTCCTCCGGCCGTACCGTGGTCGGTGCCCCCGCCGTTATCCTGAACTCGCCTGCCAAACTCCGTGAATACCAGCGTCACAACCTCATCAGCGGCGCCGTGGTCTTCCAGGTCCTGGTAAAAGTCGACCAATGCCCTCGACAACTCGCTCAACAGCTTCTCGTGAGCCGAAAGCTGCGCGGCGTGGGTGTCGTAGCCTCCGTGGCTGGCGTAGAAGATCCGCGTGCCCACACCAGCAAGGTGGATTCTCGCGATGTCGCGAAGGACGCGCGAGATCTCGCTGGCGCCATACTCTACTTTCGTTTCGTGCTCGGCCGGCACCATCCGTTTAAGCTCCTCGGCTCCCGAGACCAACCCCATTCCGGTCTCCGACAGGTACTGCATGACGGGACTGCCGGGTGCAGGCGCATACATCTCTTTGAACCTGCGCAGCGCCTCGTCCTGATCGTCGAGTCCATACATGAGGCCATAGTTGCTGAGATTACCAAGGGAAGTGACCGGGACCCCTTTCGCCACCATCGCGCGCGGCAGCCCTCTCCCAAAGTTGATACCCGTGAGTACGTTCTCGTGACCAGGGTCGATCTCGCCGATTACACGGCCCAGCCATCCCTCCTCACCGGGATTGTTTGGGCTACAGTTGTGCCACATCGACATGCTCAGGAAGTGTGAGCGGCTGGAGTCCGGGTAACCGATACCTTGCACCACGACTACCTTGCCCTGATCGTACATCTCTTTTAGCGGCGCCAGGCTGTGATGAAACGCGACATTGCCGTCGACGGGAAGGAGCCGCCACTCTCTAAGACCGAGAGCCGGCCGGTGATCGTAGTAACGTCCGTTTCCGTAGGGGACCAGCGTATTCAAGAAGTCGTTGCCGCCTGAGAGCTGGACAACGACCAGAACAGGGTCTTTGCGCCCAGTCGACACCATCACGTCACCTCCGGTTGCCAGAGGGCTGCTGACCTGCTAGTGGGACCAAGGCCTGGCAACGACCAGCGATTGGCCTGCCGCATGGCGGTGGCTCAACTCCCGGCAGGTTCGGTCGGGATAGTCAGGACCCTCAAAAGGTTGGTCCCGCCCGGAACACCTATCGGGAGACCTGCGACAAGCACAACGAGACTACCAGGTACCACGTCGGGGGCACCGAGAGCCTGTTCCTCCCCCAAGGCAAAGAAGTCCTCAACCGAATCGATCCTAGGAACGGTAACCGGAGTAACGCCCCAACTAAGTGTCAACCGGCTGCGCACCCGTTCACTCGGAGTGAGCGCGATGATAGGCGGCTTTGGCCGATACTTCGACACTATTCCGGCTGTGCTGCCCGACTCGGTGAACGCGACGATAATTGCTGCGTCGAGTTGGTGGGCCGTCTGGCATGCGTCGTACGCGATCGCGTCGTCAGCGTGGGGTCGAAGCTGCCGTCGTTTTTCGACAAGCATTCGGTCATATGGAAGAGCGGCTTCCGCTCCTACGGCTACCTCAGCCATTAACTTGACCGCCTCAACGGGGTACTGCCCTACTGAGGTCTCCCCGGAGAGCATGATGGCATCCGTGCCGTCGTAGATCGCGTTTGCGACGTCAGTTACCTCGGCCCTGG
The DNA here is from genome assembly GCA_965248605.1 of Dehalococcoidia bacterium. GTDB lineage: Bacteria > Chloroflexota > Dehalococcoidia > Lucifugimonadales > CAUZJF01 > CAUZJF01. Next base: position 1,340,998 of record CBDFJV010000007.1, on the reverse strand, counting down.
TGGGCACGGGAGACCGGATCATAGATTCAAGCATCTGCGTTGCCGTAATGACCGGTTTGCCTGCAAGATTGCTGCGGGCTATGAGGTCTTTCTGGATCATTGGTACCTCAGCGAGACGGACTTCGACCCCCATGTCACCCCGGGCGACCATAATCGCGTCGCTTGCAGCCATGATGTCATCGAAGTGGTCCAGCGCTTCGGCCCGCTCAATCTTCGAGATCACAATCGCGTCGAGCCCACCCGACTTCAGGACCTCTCGAGCTCGGTTCACGTCGTTGGCGTTCGTGATCGTGGACAGGGCTACGAAATCGGCTTCGTGTTCCGCAGCGAACTCCAGTGCCTGCGTCGCCTTTTCGTCAGGAAAGGGCTGTGAAGGGGACTTGCCTGGGGTCGCGACGCCCCTGCGCTCGGTTAGCCGCCCCCCTCGAAGCACCTCGCAGTCGACGTCGTCGTGGTTGACCGCATCGACGAATAGCTCTATCAGTCCGTCGTCGAGAAGTACCGATGCACCTACGGCCGCGTCCCTATGGATTCCAGGTGGTGTGACCGTAACGAGACTCTGCGTTCCGACCACGTCCCTGCTCGTCAAGGTGAGACGGTCGCCGCGCTTGAGCTCCAGCACGCCGGTACCCAGCGGGCCGGTCCGGTATTTCGCACCTGGAATGTCCACCATGATCCCGACCGCGACACCGACGCTGTCCGCCGCTCGTCTCACACGTCGAACGTCTTCGGCGTGTGAGACGAGCGACCCATGGGACAGGTTGAGCCTCGCAATGCTCATACCTGCCTCCACCAACTCGTTCAGGGTTTCGTCCGAAGACGTGGCGGGGCCCAGGGTGCAGACTATCTTTGTCTTAGGGTGTCTTCCCGTTCGCATCGGCTGCTCTATCACCAGAAGGGCTTCGGTATGCTAGGTCATTCTCGTGCGGAATGCTATTCTCATTCTAGCCTAATGTTTGCGATAGTCCATCCTTCATCCAAACGACTTTCCACCAGACAGCGAACCGGCTCGTCGCCGGCGGAAGAATAATGTGCGTCGCTTGACCCGAATTCCGGTTATACTTGGCTCTGTCCAGATTGGGCGACTAAGTTCGAGTGATACGCTCTCCTGACGGTGTTTGTGACTCCATGCAAGCAAAGCAGCTGTACGATCTACAACAGATAGACGCGGAACTCGCCTCTGCGGAGGAAGAGCTGGCGGGAGTGCGGTCACGTCTGTCCGATGAGTCAGCGATCCTATCAGCGAAGAGCGAGCTTGAGGAGATCACCGACCGGCTCACCGACCTGATGGCGAAACGGCGAGCCGCCGACGGGATTGTGACAGACCTCCAGTCCAAGACCACGAACCTCGAATCCAAGCTCTACAGCGGTTCGATCAAGAACCCGAAAGAGGTCGCAGCGGTCGAAGAGGAGCGGCAGTTTACGGTCAACCAGCAGGAGCAGGAGGAAGAGAAATTACTGGTCCTGATGGTGAATCTCGAAGAGATGGAGACTGCCCAGGCATCCGGGAAGTCCGAACTCGAACGCCTCGAGGAGGCTAGACCGTTGGAGAGAGTCGAGCTCCAGAAGTCCCAGGAACGACTGGAAGCCGAAATCGCCAAGTTCCAAGAAGAAAGAGGCGACATCGTCCCTCATGTTCGCTCGGACCTGGTTACTCTCTACGATTCCTTACGGCAGACCAAAAAGGGCCAGGCCGTTGCCAAGGTGGAGCGGGGTATGTGTCAGGGTTGCCGCTTGACACTACCGCAGTCGGAGGTTCAGCGTGCCAGGAGTGCGACCGGTGTCGTCCAGTGCAATAGCTGCCGGCGAATCTTGTTCGTGGGTTGAGCCTTAGAATTGCGCGCACTCGGGTACTTCCAGGTCGAAGATGAAGCGACCGGCGCGGTCGTCGAACTGGAAGAAGAATTCAAGCGGTTCTGCCGATTGAATATGCACCAGCCGGTCAAGACCTTCGTCTCGATCGGGCCTCGCACCGCCCACGTAGACGAAGAGTACGACCGTATGGTGCATTACCTGCGGGAATCCACAGGCGAATTCCTCGTGGTCGTGCCAGGCGCCAGCCACCTAGCCTCGGACCTGGAGAGCGTCGCCAGACGGCTTATCTCGCTGAACGAGATGGGAGCGCGAGTATCCTGTTCGAGCGAGGAGTTTCCTGACCCCTTGCAGAATGCCTTCCAGACCCTTGGCATCAAGGGCGTCTCGCGGACGCGCAGTCGGAAGATCAAGGAATCGATGCAGGATCGCGCGGCTCGTGGTCAGCCTCTCGGGAGACCTTCGTACGGCTATCGAATCGGAGGAGACGGGACATTTGAGGTCGTCAAGGAAGAAGCAGCCGTCGTCGAGCTGATCTTCAGACTGTACACGAAAGACGGCCTCGGCCTCCGGTTGATCGCTCAGCACCTGAACGAACGAGGTATCCGCACGCGTCGAGGCGGCAACTGGAACGTCGTAGGGATCAGAGACATACTGAAGAACCCGGCGTATACCGGTACCTACACGCGTTTCGGGATGCGTCGAGCGAACGCCCACGAGGCGATCGTGCCGCCGGAGCTGTTTCGAGCGGCTCAAGACCAGACCCGTTCACGGCGACCGGTCGGAAGGGTTCTCAATCCTGAGCCTTTCCCTCTATCAGGAGTGCTGTTCTGCGCCTACTGTGGCAACCGGATGATGGGCGCAACCAAACGCCAGTCCTGGAAGCGGAAGGACGGCCGGAGATCGGCCAACGTCTACAGGTATTACCAGTGTCAGACGCGGAATAACCAGAGCCTCTGTGGATACCATACGTGGACCCAGTCGGCGCTGGAGGCCGCTGTCCTGGGTCAGCTGAAGTACGCACTAGTGGCGCGAGATGCGCAGGAACGAGCGGGCGCAAGAGACAGTTCAAGACAGGAAGAGGTCCGGGCCATAATGGAGTCGAGAGTCACGAACGCCGAGCGTCGGTTTCAGAGAGCCATGAAGCGCTGCGCCAAGGGCGAGATGGGCCTCAAGGTGTTGGGCGAATACCTGCAGGAGCTCGATGCGGCACGACGCGGCGCGGCCACTGAAGAGAGCATGCCGGATGTGCTCGCAACGCTCGAGAAATGGGATTCACTGGACATCGACCGGCAGCGTGCTCTGATAACCGAGCAGGTTGCCCGGGTTATCGTCGAGGACGATAAAATAGAAGTCGTGGTCTAGCACTGGCGGTCGTCGTGCGGCAGAGACTACAATCATGGGGCAAGGCGGCCGGGCGACCGCCGTCCCCGATGGCTCCTCTCCTCCGGGCGAAGGGCGATTGAGGGAGGGAGGAAAGTCCGAGCTCCACCGGGTAGGATGCCCGCTAACGGCGGGGCGGGGCGACCCGACGGAAAGTGCCACAGAAACCACACCGTCCCGACTTTCATCGGGATAAGGGTGAAATGGCGAGGTAAGAGCTCACCGCTCCGGTGGCGACATCGGAGGCAGGGCAAACCCCATCCGGAGCAAGGCCTAATAGGGGGATTACGGGTACCCGGCCCCTCCCCGGGTTGGCCGCTTGACCCCGATGGCAACGTCGGGGCTAGATAGATGGTCGCCGCCCAGCCACGATCGGGAAGAAGTCTCGAACATCGGGACGTAAACCAATCGAGGCCCGGGCACAGAACTCGGCTTACAGGCCGCCTTGCCTCCTCCGCCCTTCTATAACCGGGCGGAGGTCTTTTATGCCCATGAATGTAGCTGGCGACGTGGCTCTGGAAATGTGACAATCCTCCCCTGGGCCTACACGGCCGGAGAACAGGCCTACGATAGCGATGAGACCTCCTTCTAGGCCAAGTCAAACGCACTCCGTGAAGGAGCCAGCATGACTACTGGCCACGAACACACACATGCGCATCAAATAGTGGAGATCGTCAACTCTGAGAACTTTACGACGCTGGAACAGGCGCCGGATGAGTTGGTCGTTCTTCAAATGCATGAAAGAGGGCTCATGATGGAGATCGGCTTTGACGAGGCTCTCGAACTGGGGGCGGTCATGGAAAAGGTGGTCGAACGCGTGAACGCCCAGCGATAGGTTTGATAAATGAAGCCGAACTGGCCCCTGACGCTTGGCGTTCTAGACCAATCCCCGATTCGGAGTGGTGAGACGGCTGCCGACGGCCTCAAAGAGACTGTAAAACTCGCTCAGGCTACGGAGAAACTAGGCTACGCGCGCTATTGGGTAGCTGAGCACCATAATAGCCACTCATTCGCTGGCACCAGCCCAGAGGTGCTGGTGGGACAGATCGCCGCCAGAACGAGCGCCATCACCGTCGGTTCGGGCGGCGTGATGCTGCCGCACTACTCAGCGCTCAAGGTGGCAGAGCAGTTTCGGGTACTCGACTCGTTCTATCCCGGTCGTCTCGAGCTGGGCATCGGACGAGCCCCGGGCAGCGACCAGTTAACGGCCGCCGCACTCTCGTATCCACGACCGCAGATGGACGTCAACCTCTTCCCCCAGCAGGTGATCGACCTTCTCTCATTCCTTGCAGGCCAGATAGACAAGAACCACGTCTTCGCGGGGATCCGCGCCCAGGCCGGGCCGGATCCCGAAACAACGCCCACTGTCTGGCTCCTCGGTTCCTCCGATTACAGCGCGAGGCTTGCCGCCCGCATCGGCCTGCCCTTCGCCTTCGCTGACTTCTTCGGCACCACGGGCCGGCACGGCCCCATGGTCGCAGAGTTGTACCGCAAAGAGTTCCAGCCTTCAGCCTACCTCAACGAACCGAGACTCAATGTCAGCGTCCAAACGCTGTGTGCTCCGACCGAAGATGAGGCCCTGTTCCTGGCCGGCAGCCGTAACATCAGCAAGGCCGGCTCCATACTAGAGGAGCAACGCGCCCGTGTACCCGAGGACAAAGCCGCGGACTATCCGACTCAGCGTCATGGCCTGATTCCGCCTGAGGAGGCGGCAGAGTTTCCGCTGACCGAGAAGGCACAGGAATACATCGAGACCTTGAAAACAGGGTATTTGGACGGCGACCCGGCGCAAGTGAAGAAAAAGATCATCGACACGGCCGAAAACTACGGCGCACAGGACGTCAGCGTCGTAACGACCTGCTACTCCTACGAGAACCGGCGCCGGTCGTACGAGCTAATCTCGGAGGCATTCGGCTTAGAACCCCAACCGTAAGCGTCGCGATACGAGGGGCAACTGTCGACAGGCTCTCAGCCACAATTCTGCTAGCCAAGTGGCTCGTGGGCACTAGTGGTCCAACATCCTAGTATTGAAGGGTTCTGAGGTTACGGCTTGGTAGGGGCGGGTTTGAAACCCGCCCTGTCGTCGTAGCACGCCAATCTCGGCTACCCCTCATTTCAAAGATTTCGGTCTACTAGGGCTGGAATTTGACTACCCTGTTGTCCCTGTAATCGACCACGAGGATCGCCCCGTCCGGTGCCACTAAGACCCCTCTGGGCGGAGCAAAATTGGTGAAAGTAACATCTCTCTCGGCGCCGCCAAGGTAGGTCGAGTTGGACTCGACGTTCCTCGCTTCGCCGAACACGGCTCCGCCCTCTACGACGGTGTCGATAACCCCTGTGGCAAGGTCGATCACCCGTATACGGTCGTTACCATCGTCCGCGACGTACAACAGGTTGCCGTCCAGACTCAGGGCGACATCCGTGGGCTGGGCCAGCAGAGCATCGACACCGGGACCGCCGTCCCCCGAAAACCCGGCGCCGCTACCTCCCTCCCTGCCACCTGCGCCTGAGAAACGTGGGTCGATATTCTGCCCGAGCGCCACGATGCCCTGTCCGGCCAGCGTCGTGATGATGCCAGTTGCGATGTCTATCTTTCGGATGCGGTGGTTGAGGGTATCGGCGATGTAGACGACCTTACCCGCCGCGTCAACGGCTAAGCCTAACGGGTCGGCGATCTTCGCATCGATGCCCGGCCCTCCGTCCCCTTCGACTCCCTTTACTCCAGTGCCGGCCAGGGTGGAGATGAGGCCGGTGGCGGCATCGACCATTCGAACGCGACTCTCGGCGATGAAATACATGTTGTCATTGGCGTCGAATTCCACGTCACGAGCGTCCTTGAACCAGGCGTCCGTGGCGAGGCCGCCATCGCCGGTCTGCATGACTCCGCCTACACGCTTGGGGAAACCGCCCCCGGCGACCGTAGTGATGATGCCGCTGGCGAGGTCTATCTTTCGAATACGGCCATTGTCGCTGTCGGCGATGTACAGATTCCCGGCGCTGTCGACGGCCAGGCCTTGCGGAATCTTGAACATGGCGTCTACAGCAGCCGCATCATCGCCGCCGTAGTTAGGCGATCCCGTTCCGGCGATGGTTGTGATCACGCCGGTCGTCCCATCGACCCTTCGGATGCGGTTGTCGCTCGATATGTAGAGATTGCCATCACCGTCCATTGCGATGCCTTCGGGATTGTTCACTCCGGCGGCGGTGGCAGCGCCGCCGTCGCCTTCGAAGACCCCGGTACCTGATCCGGCGATCAGACCGACTGTCCCAGACTCAATAGTTGCCACCGACTGCGCTATCTTGGCTGCTTCCTCGGCCGCTACACGCTGGCGCTCGGCCTCCTCTGCGACTGCTCTAGCTAGTGCCTCAGCTTCTTGTTTCTCGGCTTCCTCCTCAGCGGCCTTCGCAGCAACTTCCTGCTTCTGCCTGGCTTCTTCCTCAGCAGCTTGAGCCTCCTCTAGCTGAATCTTGGCTGCCAGTGCCGAAGCAGCCGCTTCTTCAGCCTTGGCTTCAGCGGCAGCTTTGGCTTCGGCAGTCGTTGCATTAGCCGCGGCATCGGCGGCGGCTTTAGCGTCAGCGTCTGCTTTGGCTTGAGCGTCAGCAGCAGCTTTGGCCTGAGCATCCGCCGTGGCTTGAGCATCGTCGGCAGCTTGAGCCCCGGCATCTGCTTTGGCCTTGGCATCGGCGGCGGCCTTGGCCCCAGCATCCGCATTGGCTTGAGCATCGGCGGCAGCCTTAGACGCGGTATCTGCCTTTGACCGGGCCTCGGCCGCAGCAGCGACGTCTGCCTCAGCCGATGCCGCGTTGGCAGTAGTGCCTGAGGGTTCTGTGGTCTCGCTGGTGTCGTCGACTGCGCCACATGAGACCGCAATTGCGGCAGCGCTCGTCAGGACAAGCAAGACCGCAATCGCCAGAAGTCTGTGCGCTATCAGTGTCGTAATCGTTGAATAAGGATATGCCACTTCAATCCTCCTCTTCTACGATCTTATGGCCCTCGCCGAGCGTAGCAGCAAGCCTTGGAGCCGTCAAATGCGATGTGAAGGCGTTCCTTCAACAAAGAGAATCAACGAGGACAGAGGTGTTGCCTACGGTCCTGGCGACCTATCACGGTTAGCTGATATGGAGGCGTCGACGCTGCGTGAGCCCTGGGCGCCTTCACCACCTGATCGGCAGGCGCTGAGGGTGGATGCCAATCGCGCGTTCGAATTCCCGGTAACGCACGTGCACCTCGACGATATTGACGGTTCGAGCGAACCCCGCTGTCTCCTCCCGCCGTTTCGTCTCAACCTGAAGAGTGTTTTCGCCCTGTCGCAACAGGCGATCCTCCAGCGTGAATCGATACCAGTAGGCATTGTAGCCCCAGCGGTCGTCGACCGAAATCCGTTTGGATGCGATCGTGGCGGCTCCTTCGTCAATCACTTCGGCTTCGGACAGAGGTAACGTGGTGCCGTTGAACCGCACCTCGACCTCGTCGTCGGCGCAAAGGTCCGAAAACCAGATGGTCAGAACGGACTTACGCAACTCTCCGTCCGCGCGGGCGGCATCCAGGTCGTCCGCCACGCGGACCGTGATGGTGTGGATGACGCCCTCCCGAAGCTCGATCGGCAGCTGCCGGTCACTCGGGCCAGAGTAGTACGTGCCCGTCTCGTTGGGCGCGAGGATGTACCGTTTGCTGCGCCGTTCGATGGTCTCCGGGTAGGCAGTCTCCCGGAGCGCCTGATACTCGTCGTGGGCGAAGGGCCAGGACATCCCAGCCAGGTACAGGCCAGTGAATCCCTGCCCGCGGACTGACTCTACAAGCGCCCGGTACATCTCGATGCTGGGAACGGGTGTGCGCTCGTCGAACACATGTGTGGGGGGCCGGATATATGCCGCGCTGCCGGTGTTTTGGGCAGCCTGTCCCAACCATTCACCTTCCACGGAGTTGGTCTCGAAAGCAGAGTAGAAGACCTGCCCTACGACGTAGTCGACGCTCTTTTCGTTCAACCATGTTCTCACGTCCAGACCGACTGCAAGGTTATCGTCCTCCCGTTGGCTCACGCGAGCCATGATGGGGACGTACCTCCCCTTCCGCGCCCCAATCTCGTCCGCAAGGGCGCGCACCTGAGCAACGAAGGCCGTCATGGTGGGGGTGTTCCTGTCAACCTCCGCCTTGCGGAAGTATCTGGGGCGGAAGCAGAAGTCCAACTCGATGCCGTCAGCGTCGTAGTCGTCCAACATCTCGCGGACCATCGCCAGCTTCTCTTCCCGCACCACGTCCAGGGTGTAGTCGTAACACCAGTCAGTCATGGGGAGCGTGTCGTCGAGTTCGTTCAGGCACACAGACTTGCCGTGCTTCATCTTGAGGAGTCCAAACCGCTCTATCCACACTGGATCGTCGTTGGACGGGTCCTGGAGCTTGAGGCTGGGAAACACGCGCAGGCCCTTCTTGCGACCCCGTCCGATCACCTCGCGGACCTGGTCTGTGCCCATGTCGTGGGCGTCCCGGACCATACGGTAGATACGCCAGTCGATGAAGTCGCGCCACACGTCCTGGTGCTGCCCCACGACGCGCCCTATCTTGCTCTGGTGAAAGTAGACGTCGCTATACCCGAGCCCAAATGCCAGCAGCTCCACGCCGGTGCCCATTAGCTCGTCGACTGGCTGGTAGAGCTTGTGGCGGCTGACCGGCGGGTCAAGGCGCTTGGCGTGAAAATGATGGGCGTCGTTGTAGTAGACGAGGCGCGGCGCTCTGGGCTGGGAGCCCGAGGCGAGTGGGGCCGATGCCGGGTGTTGGTCTTTAGGCGTCGATAGATCGGTCACATAGCGCCTCCCGCGCTGAAGCTCTCGTGGGTGATCAGCAATCTACATCACCTTGAGAGATTTCTCGATTCCAGCCCAATACGCCTCAGGGCTTCGGAAGACCCATACCGCTGCTTTTCCTGGGCAAGGTGCGCCCCAAAAATCGTGTTTACAGACGGCTCCCGATCCACCTACTCCCTACGGGTTGGGCCCAGTTCGAGTCAGTTGCTGCGTCAATTCGTCCGTGCCTAGGAGCAGAGTATAACCTGCGATCTCGGCCGTGGGGCCACGGCTCGCCCAGATGGCCCCCGCAACCGCCGTCTCCCGATTATCGCGAAGGGATTGGACTGATTCGGCTAGGCTACGCGGTCCAAGCCTGTCTACCTTCTGATTCGATTAAAAGTGGCGGTCGGTCCGGATAGGTCCAATATCGCCCGCCCGCGGCGATCGTGCTATCTAGGTCGTTTCGTATGTGGTCCAGGCTTCGAAAATCCCTTCGGATCTCTGAAGTGCCGGGGACGTCTCTCGACGCCGGCCGCGGACACGCGGTTCCCGATCAAGCACCTGGTAGCATAGAAAGCGGCGTCTAGATCGTTGGATCTGACGTAGCTTCCCAAGGCGAATAGGAGGTTCAATTGGCGACGACAGACTCCGCAAAGTACAAGGTGGCTCTCATAGGATGTGGGCGGGCCGGGCCTAATCGGGCCCACGCCTTCGATCTACACCCACTCTGCGAGGTCACGGCCGTGGCCGATACCGATCCCGAGAACCTGGAGCTGGCCGTGAGGAGATTTGGTGTTTCTGGTTACAGCACCTACGATGAGATGTTCTCCAAGGAGCAAATCGACATCTCCGTGGCCGTGCTTCCGGTCAAGCCGAACGCTGACGCCGTAGTGGCGTCGGCGAGGGCTGGCGTAAAGGCGGTTTTCTGTGAGAAGCCGCTGACGGCGATGCTTTCCAAAGCTGATCGAATGGTTGACGAATGCCGCTCCAGGAGGGTCCTTCTGGCGACCGGTTCGGTCGTCTCGAGCCACCCTGGCTACCGGAAGGCATATGAGATGGTCGCAAGTGGCGAAATCGGTGAGGTCCGGCGCATAAACCTGTACGAGGGCAACAGCCAGATGGGTACCCACGGACTCAACCTGGCCCGCAAGTTCGCCGACAAGGCCGGCGTCGATTGGGTGGTGGGCTGGGTAGATGGTGACCCTCAGAGCGACTACGAAGAGGACTACGGCGAGGGCACGCCGGGGTACGGAAATATCGGCGGATATATCCGGTTTTCGAATGGCGTCGAGTGTTTCAGCAGCTACGGCGACGTAGGGTGGCGCGGGATCGAGGTGATTGGGACACGGGGCGTCATCTACAACTCGAACAACACAGTCCTCGGGCTGCGCCTCCTCAAGGTCGAGGGCACGGGTGATCCAGGCGCGGGTGCCACGCTGAAGGAAGTCACAGGTGTGTTCGAAGAGTACACGACGGGCCCTCGGGAGTACGGCGCCGACGGATGGCTGTTGCCGGGAGAGGTCATGCCATCGATCGTCGAGGATATGGTGAATTCGATTGAAACGGGTGCCGAGCTCAGCGTCACCACCGGGGACGATATGCGGCACGCGCTAGAGATAGCTATCGCGCTACGCGAGTCGCATCGCCGCGGCCGAATACCAGTGGAGTTTCCAATAGAAGACCGGAGCCTGGTCATGTACCCAGAGAAGGACCGGTGGTACTACAAGAAGGAGCTGATGGGCCGAGAGGCCTACATGGCCCAACTGGCGCACCAGTTTAAGCCCGAATCCACCGACGGACAGGGATGGACGACGTGAGGACAGCGGAAGGGGGTGAGGGAGTTACAGGCGTGATGATCCGGGCTCGAATTTGGGTAGACGGGAGGTTGGCGGGCGGTCTGCAGGCGCTTTTGGGGGCACCGATGGCGGCCTACAGTGGCTATGGCGAGCCAGATGGCGGGATAGGACACGGCAAGAGGCGCTCGCGGACTGGGCTGGCGCGAGTTTGCGGGGACGTTGGGTTGGCTGGTGGGTCAGTGGCGGACGGGCTCCGTCAGGCTGGGAGTGGAATGGCTCGCAGTCGGGCCAGGGCGCGGCTGAACTGCTCCTCCCAGGGCCAGCGCCGGGGAAGCTGCAGGGTCAATCGGCGTGCCGAGCGGGTGATCCGTCCGGCCAAGGCAAAGACCCGTCGTCTGAGGGTCTTGGTGGTCACGATCTGCTGACCCAGGCCGATGCGGGCTGTCCAGCGGGCCAGGTTGTGCGCCATCACCTGTACCGCCAGCCAGGCGCCGTTGGCGGCGAAACGGCCCGAGGGGAGATGGTTCAGCCCCACGCCGTACTTGAGGTCGCGTATCGCATTCTCGATCTCGGCGTGACGGCGATGATCGGCCTCCAGTTCCAGCGTCTCCCCGTCCCGGTCGGTGATGAAGCCGTGATAGCTGTAGGTGGCGAAGAGAGCCAGTTGAGAACAGGGCGCCGGCTTCACCCGCCGGACGATGAGCCGTACCGGCGCGGCGTCCGCCTCGGCCTGGAACGGGGTGTAGGTGGTCTCGGCCACATCGGCGGCGCCGTCCAGCCAGTAAGGAATCGGCGTCCAGCCATCTTCGGGTATCGCCTCGATGAGATTCCGCAGGCGGGCGCGCTGGCGGATGGCGATGGAGAAGCGGACATCCATCCGGCGGCAGACGGCGACCACGGCGTGGGTATAGAAGCCGCTGTCGGCCCGCACCGTGAGTTGGCCCCTGGCTCCGCAGTAGCGCACCCGCCCCACCGTTTCACGCAGGAAGTGGGCAGCGCCGCGGGCGGTGTTAGCCCGGCCCTCGCGCAGGCGGGCCATCAGCACGTCGCCGGTGCCGGCGGCGACGGCCAGCAGCGGGTGATAGCCCCGCGCACCGGTGTAGCCGTGGTGGCGGGCGCCCTCCTTGGCCAGTCCGTAGGTCTCGCAGATCGTCGAATCAAGGTCGATGGTGAATGGTGCGTCGCCGGGTCCGGCACCGGCCTTCCAGACCCGGGCCAGCAACTCGCGGCTCACCCGGTCCAGTTGGCGGACATGGCCCCACCTGAAGCTGCGCAGGAAGGTGCCCAGGGTGGAGGGAGCCTTAGCCGTGAAACCGAGCACGCGGGCGGTCCCGCCGGCGCGCAGCACATCGGCGTCGTCGATGCAATCTCCGCCGGCTAGGGCGGAGGCCACCAGGGTCATCATCTTGTCGCCGGTGTTCGCCCGGCCCGGCGCGCCGCCGAGGTCGAGGTGCTTCCGGAGGAGTTGGGGCAGGCCAAGGCGCAGGGCGAGGGTGGCGGGAAGGATCAGCCCGGCATTGGCCACCAGGCGGTGGTCGTCGAAGGCGATTTGGATGCGGTCGGGGTGGTTACGTGGTAGCATCTATCGGGTGCTCCTTTTCTGGGACCGGTTTTCTGTTTCAAAACCATTATCCCAGATTCAGAGGCGCACCCTTTTGTTTCTTCAGCAGGCCTCCTACACGCCGTCCTTCGGTGGATTAGGGTTAAGGCTTGACGTGTGGCTGGTGGCGCCTACTCCCAATCGCCCCGGTACGTAAGAGCGGTCCTGCGGATGGTAGCCAATGGCACGGCGGCCGTGGTCGACATCGTAGCGGGGCCAGTTACTGTCAGAAACACCGAACACTACCTCGAACTTCACCCACGGATAGGTGATAGCCTGCTCGAATATCCTGACGGCGTCCCGGTGGCTGATCTGGTGAGGGTCCCGCGGGAGCGGTCGTTCAGGCTTACAGTTGCCGATCCTCACTGCGACGAACTGCATTCCGAACAGGGCGTGGTACATATAGCCCAGACTCTCGCCGAATACTTTGGTGAGAGAGTAGTAGTTGTCCGGCCGCGGTATCATGTCGATGTCCCGCTTGACACTTATGGGGTAGTACGCCGCGGTCAGTAGCCCAGTGCGGCTGGCGTACGCTAGGCGCCGTACGTTGTTCCTTCGGGCGGCCTCCAAAACCTTGTAAGTCCCGTCGATGTTGTTCACACACCGGTCCCACTCGTGATCTCCACCAGCCAAGTGAATGATCGCGTCCATCCCGTCGGTGGCCTTCAACACCGCATCGAAGTCGGCGATGTCGCCGACGGTAGCGTTCTCCAGTAGCGGCATGGACACGCGGTCGAAGCCGTGAAGCTCGTGCCGCCCCTTCATCCCATTCACCAGAATGGTGCCGACCATACCTGCGGCCCCGTTATTAGCACGCGCATAGGTGTCTATCCCGCGAAATGCCCATATCGAGCTGCCTGGACCCGAGCGCCTCACCATCATCAACGAGAGCGATAGTAAGTTCACTCATATATGCGGTCAAGCACCCAATCAAGCTCGTAAGACCTTCTTGTCGCCAGCGCAACACCTCCCCTACAATCCCCGCTATCACCACAAGGAGGGCCCACATGCCTGAGTCACCATTACCGAAACTCGAGGGCGCCCCGTACTTCAACTTCGAGAAGCGTCACATGAGCATCGAGGGGTCCCCGAACATCACCCCGACGAAGCCCATAAAGGTGGGCCACGAGCGACAGTTCGTAATGGACAAGCACCTGGTGGACAGTACGTGGAACTGCTTCCGTCGGGTCCACCAGCCGAAGAAGCATCCCGGCAACCCGCTCATCCCTGGCGATAAGAGCACCGCCGACGGCTTTCGGATGCCCGTCCAAGTGGGCACCGTATTGTACGACCAGGACCTGGGACGCTTCAGGTTCTGGAGTAGCCTGATGGACTCTACAAGGCCCAAGTTCGACGGAAGCAAGGTTCAGACCTACTGGGAGTCCGAGGACGGCATCGAGTGGACGGCGCCGGAGTTAGGCATCGTAGAGTTCGAGGGGTCCCGGGCCAACAACGTCATCCGTGGCACCGAGGGATACATCTACGGGAGCGCCTCCGTTGTGGAGGTGCCGCAACGCCTGCGCGCCAGGGGACGGTACGCCATGCTGTATGGCGGAGTCCGCGAGGACCGGCCTCCAGGCCGGACCCACGGCATGGAGAACAGAATCGCCTGGAGCGAGGACGGCATTCACTGGGAGGACCAGCTAGAGAATCCGGTGTTCGTGGGGCGCAACGACACCTTCGGCAACATGGTGTACAACCCCGAGCGCGATGTTTTCATGCAGTACCGCAGGGCCTCGGTGAATGCCCACGAGCTGCGCCGACGGGCCTACACGGAAAGCGCGGACCTGGTGACCTGGACGCAGCCGGAGGTAATCCTGGACTCCGATGAGCTGGACGCCCCGATGCTGTATGACTTCACGGTGGAACGCTACCACGGGATGTACCTCGGAATGCTGCATCCGTTTTATGGGACCAACGCGGGGTACGAGACCGGCACGCGGCTATACCGTGACGGGATCGTGAAGAAGCACCAGCAGATAGATGTAGAGCTGTGTTGGAGCCGAGACGGAAAGGCCTGGGAGCGACACCCGGAGCGGCCGATGTTCATCGAGAACGGACCCTTCTCGGCCGAGACACAGTACGACTGGGGTCTTATGTACGTGTGCCAGGGGATAATCGAGAGAGGAGAAGAGCTGTACATCTACTACCGCGGCGACGGGATGCTTCATTTCAACACGCCGGGGACGATCGGCAACTTCTGCCTGGCGACGCTCAGGCGGGATGGCTTCGTGTCTCTGGGCAACCTTGGGCACTCGGAGTGGCCCGGCTACATGTTGACGCGTCCCCTGTCATGTCCCGGCGGAGAACTTCACTTTAATGTGAAGTCGAAAGCTGGTGGAGCCGTCAGGGTCGCGGTCCGAAGTGGAGACGGTGAGCAAGACGGCCAGTACCTGGACGGTTGGAACTTCGAGGACATGGTCGCCGTCGGCGGCGACAGCACCGACGCCACCGTGGAGTGGAAGGTGAATCCCAACTTCGATGCACTGAAGGGAGCGTCAGTCCGGCTCCACTTCTGGTTCGACAACGCCGAGATGTACTCCTTCTGGTTTGAGTAGCGCGCTAGGCAGCCAACGATACTCACCATAGAGGTCGAGGCGGAGCTGGCCGGAACCTCCGGTCTGCGCACACATTCGGGACGGACAATCGCATTGACGACATCTGAAGGACACAACTCGTAGAACCAGTCAGGGGCTCGTATAGCGTCCCGGAGCTGTGCAGTTGTCGTTAGACGGGTTACTCGGCAGTCAAGTACCGGGGCAGCTATTCTGTCCTTTCCGGCCCGGCGTCGACCGCGACCCTCGGCACGTGGTGCAGCTTCCCGAGGGTTACGGCCGATGGTCGTACCCTTCGGTATACGTCGCCGAAGACCGCGTGCTGATATCTCACAGCTACTCGCGCCACGATAGCGCCACTGGCGAGGTAGTTGACCGAAGCGCGAACAAGCTGAAGGTCCTCCCCGTCTCCTGGTTCTACGGCGGGACTGAGCAGGTGGGAGAGAGCTTCGTGCTCAAGAAGATCGCAAACCTGCCTCCCAGGCCGTAATATAGGGAGCCTATCGTTCGAGGGAACAGACGTGGGGTTTGCCATCGGCGACAAACGCGGAGGCGGCCAACACCGTGCCGGCGCCGAACCCGCCGCTTGATTGGCAAGGTCCAATACGACTATGCAAGAATGGGTGGCAGTCTTATCAAAAGGACGCGAAGCCATTGAAAGCCGCTCTCCGTGGGTCACCCAAGAGACTCGGCCCGCCGAGCGAGGTGACTCGATGATAATTCAACCAGCTCCACCAGACGGCGCGATCGTTCTGTTCGACGGAACCAACCTGGACCAGTGGACGTCGGTCGACCGCGAGGGGCTTCACCTCTACACGCCCGCAGATCGCCGCCCAAACTGGGTCATAAAAGACGGCGTGCTGGACAGTTTATTTAGTATGGCCGATGCTATTCGAAATGACCGTACTCAATTGGAAGCAACCGCATGGACAGGACCCGATACCCATAGTTTATCGGCGGGACAGGCCGCGGGCCGACCGACGCAAACCGGAGGGCTGATATGAGCAAACGGCGTTTCTTGGGGACGATGCAAGTGTGCATCCTGGTCGGCCTTGCTCTGTCGTGTGGGGGTGCGAACGGGGCAGAGGAGCCCACCAAAGTGCCCGCAATGTCCGACGCCGGCGGCGAGGACACTGTGGGAAGGATAGAAGGTACCAGCCAGACTTTGGCGGCCGATCCAGGCGAGGCGACGGAGATCGGCTTCACGATGGACGGTGCTGGCGTCCAGGGGCCCGACTCAGTGTCTGCCGGATGGGTCCGGATCCTCTTCGAAAATACGGATGACTCCGACCACCATCTTGCCCTCATAAAGTTGACCGGCGGCAAGACCGCGGATGACCTGAGGTCCTACATCCAGCAGGACCCTAAGGCGCAGCTACCTAACTGGGCGCTGGCGTCCGGTGGGCCGGCTGACACATCGCCCGGTGTTACGGCCGTGTTAACGCAGGATCTCCAGGAGGGCAGCTACGTTTGGGTGACCTACGTCCTGGGCGATGACGAGATCGCTCGGCCGGGCCTGGAACTGATGCGCCCGTTCGAGGTAACCGCGTCCTCCGTCCCGGGGACGGAGCCGACGGCGGATGTCGTACTGATCATTCTCGACCACAACTACAATATTAACGATACTCGCGATCGATTCGAGAGTGCGGCCATCGCGTCCGGCCCTCGGATAATCAAGATTGCCAACGAAAGTAAACTGGTCCATGAGGCGAGGATACTCGCGATAGAGGGAGGGAAGCAGGCCAAGGACTTCCCTGACCTGTACTACCAGGGAGAAAAGGGCGAGGCAAAAGGAACTGGCTTCGTCGTCGACCAGGCCCCCTTTCCAGTCGTTAGCGACGGAGGTAAAGGCCCGGGCGGGCCACCTCCGGGGATCGCAATAGGTGGGGTCATGGCGCTCCAGCCAGGCCACACCGCCTACCTCACCACAGGCCTCGACGCTGGGTGGTACTTCGTCTACGACATGCTGGAAGACACCCAGATTCTGACGCCATATCTCTTGCGCCCCACGATGATAGAATTCCCGGTCCGCTAGCGGTCCAAGTCATAGGCAGATTACCGCGGAGTTACTTCATCTATTCAGAGCCGATCGGAGCCCGAACAGATCCTCAGAAATTGTGTGCTAACGCTTCGTGAAGAAACCAGACGTTTGGGCCAAGGAAACGACTCAAACGGCCGTAGTCGACGCTATCCGCCGGTGCGCGGACGGCGATCAAACATCCAGTCTCATCAGAGAGGGTCTGGAACAGGCCATTGTGTCGCGATAAGCTGACGTCGGTGTTCTCTCGATACCCGTCTCGGCTCTGCTTCTGCCGGCTGGAGCGCCCACTTCAACCGCGGAAGCCTTTTCAGAATGATCCGTTGATTCCGGCCAGCCGCATGATCCAGCCGCTAAACGCCATGGAGTTGCCCGTTATTAGAATTACCGCGTAGGGCGCTCGCAACGCCCATCCACGGGACGATCTTCTCTAGTTTGAAGAGCACCGGCAGGATCTTCGCCATTGCCAATACTCGTCCGCATTTCTCGTTTATCGACGCCACCCGAATGTCTGGAAACAGATGCTGCAATTATCCATAGCCGAGCGATTCTCGTGGCAAACACTCTCGGACCCGTCGCTACTGTCGACCGTCCAGAAGAGCGCCGACGTCTGTGTCGAGGTGGCGCTGAAGGTCCATGGCCTGCGAAGAACACGTCGAGCGCGGGCTGAATAGGACCGCGTTCCGGCGGCCGCCTCAACACTTCTATCGCTGCAGTACGGATTGGCCCAAAAAGCTTCGGGCCTTGTCCACGGATTGGCTCTGATCGTTCCCGACGATAACCCCGGTACAGACCCGGTGACACAACCTCCCAACTTGCACCGTGGAGCTATCGATAGTGCCCGGAACGAGGCCAACCAGGCGCGGGCTGTGGTCGACGATATAGGTCGGCGACTTGAGACAGTGCCTTGGTCCACGAGATCGAGGCGGTGAAGCTAGTGGTCCAACATCCTAGTATTGAAGGGTTCTGAGGTTACGGCTTGGTAGGGGCGGGTTTGAAACCCGCCCTGTCGTCGTAGCACGCCAATCTCGGCTACCCCTCATTTCAAAGATTTCGGTCTACTAGCTTAATGCGGAACGGCAAGGAGGCTTTGCGGGGCAATGGCTCAGTTGGAGCCCGCAGGGCCAGGTGTCCAGATCGCCGGAGTGTAGCCCAGCAGGTAGAGCGCCTGGTTTGGGACCAGGAGGTCGGGAGTTCGAATCTCTCCACCCCGACCAGTACCTTAACAACTGAATAGTCGACTTCGAAAAATGCGCGGGTGTAGCTCAGAGGCAGAGCCGTGGCTTCCAAACCCATGTGTACGGAGGTTCGAATCCTTCCACCTGTGCCAGG
Organism: Dehalococcoidia bacterium; assembly: GCA_965248605.1. Lineage (GTDB taxonomy): Bacteria > Chloroflexota > Dehalococcoidia > Lucifugimonadales > CAUZJF01 > CAUZJF01. The sequence goes on along the minus strand of CBDFJV010000007.1, from coordinate 1,322,698 downwards.
CTCCCGTAGCTCAGCGGACAGAGCAGTGGGTTTCTACCCCACCTGTCGAGAGTTCGAGTCTCTCCGGGAGCCCCATGCCCCCGTACTGTGCTTGAGACCGAAAAGCTAATGCGTGAAAATGAGGTGTTGCGGACCCGCCTCTCCACGTTGAGCGAAGTCAGCCGCCGCATTACTGAGAGCCTCGATCTCCCGACCGTTCTTCAGGAGGTCGTTGATGGCGCTCGCTCGTTGACCGACGCCCGGTATGGTGCACTCGCAGTGTTCGATCAGTCCGGTCAAGTTGAGGACTTCCTTATCTCTGGTATGCCCCCCGACGAGCGCCAGCGGATGGGGAGCTTGCCCAAAGGACTAGGGCTCCTTGGATACCTGAACGAGATCCCGGAGCCCCTACGACTCGCAGATCTCTCTCAGCACTCCCGGTCGGTCGGTTTCCCCGAAAACCACCCGGCTATGAGGAGCTTCCTCGGGGCACCGATCCGTCACCTGGGCGAGCCTGTCGGCAACCTCTATCTGACCGAGAAGAAGGGCGGCGGGGCGTTTACGGTAGAAGATGAAGAGACCCTGGTCCGCTGCCGGCGACCATCTCCCAGGATTCTGGCTACCGCGAGCGTGGTGTTGTCGTAGAGGATGCTCTGAGGCACTCCGCCCAGGAACGCGAAGGCGGAGACGTGTCCGTCGCAGAATGACTCCGTCGTCTCGGCGGGATACGCCTTCACATAGCACCCGTCGCTGTGAGGGAGGTCCAGGGCGAAGTAGTGGGCTTTGCGTTCCACTCCGCCGATGATCACTCGAGCTTCGCCGTAGTCGCACTGGGCATGTCCCGGGGAATGGGACAGTGGTACGAACATCTCGCGGGTATGACGACGGCGTTCTCGAACGTAGTCTTTGACTATCGTGTACTTGCCGGGGAAGCCGTGTTCGTCTCTGAGCCGTTCGTAGATACGCTTGGCGGTGTGACGCTGCTTCTTCGGTGAGCTCAGATCCTGCTCCAGGATCTGGTCCATCACACCCTTATATGGATCGAGCTTCGGTCTGCGAGCCGGTCGTTGCCGTCGATACCCTGGGGGCACGGAGTACTCGAGCATCTTGCGCACCGTGTCCCGGTGTAGCCCGAACACTCGGGCCGCCTCTCGGACGCTCATCCCTTCGACGAAACAAGCCCTGCGAACTCGCAGGTACATCTCCACCTTGTACATCCAATCCACCTTCAATCAGGTTCGGTCGTTCCTGATTGAAGGCGACAGGCGGTACAGTTTTCAAGCGCCACATCTCAGCGCTCGACCGCCCAGGTGGTACATTATCTCTCCGCCCTTCACACTTTCATATGTCTATTCTATCCCGTCGCGATGCGAACTGTACAATGGCCGAATGTGGGTCAAGAATGTGCAGTGGATGTATTAGCCCAACAACCTTCCCGCAAGGTCACGGCGCCGCCTAATATAGGTGACGATCGGGCAATCTACCCCCAGGCAGCCCCGTCGCCTACTCGGGGTCATCGTAGAGACCGTATTGAGGAGGAGACGCCAGACGCTTAGCTGGAAGGGCCGGTGTTGCGGCCTTCTGCCACACCCCAATCCCACTGCCCACGAGTAGCGCAGTTTTTGGTGTCGATTGAGAAATAGGGATGGTCGATCCTCGCGCCGCCTTGCACATGCGAGTAGGCAGCGCCGAACTCGGCCTCCAGAGCCTGCAACGTCACGTCGATGTTGCCAGACGTCCGCTCGCCCGTTTCGAGCTCGCGGACGATCTCGCGCACGGTCACGACCGTCGGGCTCTCGCCGGCCGGCCGGATGCGTGCCTCCTCGACCGCGGCACCGCGTCGCCTGACGAAAAAGTCGTCGCCGTCGTCCCAGGCGACCGCCCGCCCTTCACTGCCGTGCACCTCGAACTCCGTGCGGCCCGACCTCGGCACGAAGACCCCTTCGGCACCATTCTCGTAGCCGACCCGCGCGAATCCCAGAATCGGCTCGGCGTAATCGAGACCGTCCGGCGGGACGAACTGGTTTCCCGCCGCGTCGTACGTCGGTATCGGAAGCGGTCTCTGGTGCATGTCGGCTTGGGGTCGCCCAGCAGCATCGACACCGTATCGAAGGAGTGGGAGTGGTGCTTCATTAGGTCGGTGCGCCAGAAGCAGAACGCAAACTCTGGCTCGCCGATGTCGCCCCGCTCGACGGCCTGCCGGAGCGCGATGTATCCGTCGTGGTGACGCCGTTCGGCCCCGTAGTTGAAGGCGACATCGTTCGCCTTTACCGCCCTGGCGATTCGGTCCGCCTCTTCCAGCGAGGCACACAGCGCCTTCTCGGCAAATATGCCTTTGACCCCATGCTCCGCGGCAAACACCAGAGGCTCTGCCCGCTTCCACGCCTGGGTCGTCACACTAACGATGTCCGGCTTCTCCTTCTCGATCATCTCGCGATAGTCGAGGTAGGTGTTGGCGATGCCGAACCGCTCGGTAAACATCTTGAGGCGGCCTTCGCTGTGCCCCGCGACGGCCACGACCTCGGTCTCCTCGACATAGTTGTAGGCCGCGAAGTGGCCGTGGGGCTTGCGGTACCGGTTCGGCGGCGCCTCGTCCTCCAGCAGCCCACCCATCCGACCGGCCCCGATAATCGCCACCCGATACTTCGCGCTACCCATTCACTGTCTCCTGCGTTTGGTAGAGGCGGGTCTCAGACCCGCCTTCCTGGACCTCGTCCTACTGCCGGTACCGAACGTGGACCTCCACATGGTTCACGACCAGTGGCACTCGGACCCGCCTGTCCCTCTCGACAAGCCGCACCTGAACCCCGTGCGGGCCCCGGTCGGCCTGCTCCGGTTGCAGCGCGAAGACCAGCCAGCTATTCTCGTCGACGTCCTCGGGCACGTTCGGGTCCTCGGCGGCCACGTTCCGTACAACCGGTTCACTCAGCGACTCCCCGTCCAGCAGCACCTCGACGCGGTCGCCTGTCGGCGAGAAGTGCTCGAACTCGATCTGAAGCTCCACGGCGTCAAGAGCACCTCGTCGGTCCGCTTCCACAACGTCGTCGTGCACTGGGATGTCGAACGTCGGACCCTCCCCAGTAACGGTGCGGTAAAGCACGACCGGCGTCTCGGCATGGATGCGGTCGTGCGTGTCAGCACCAGCTCGCAAAGTGCCCTTTGGTGCGTTGGTGCCATGCACCGCGGCGTAGACTTTGTCGATCCGCTCGAGCGTCTCTGGAGTGCCGATCGTCGTGAGCAGGCTTCGGCGCGTCTCCTTCGTGGCGTGCCAGTTGAAAGCGTACATTCCGTCGGCGCCACGGTCCCAGAAACCGGCGGCCAGCCCGCGGATCCAGGCGTCCCGCCACTGGAGGTGTGGCATCAGCCGGCGGGCGTTGAGTCTGAAGTCGGTGTCGAAGCCGGGGCACAGTTTCACGCCGGCGCCATCCAGTACGCGGGCGAAGCCCTCCATCTCTATGTCGTCGTCGAGGCCCGAGTTGCCGGCAGGCACAATGATGTCGCACAGCCCTTCCCTCGCCCACGTCTCCACGTCGTACCCGATGCGCCGGCACGACTCCAGCGTCGCGGCAACTCGAACCGAAACATGGAACGGCCGCCCGCGCCGTTCCGCGATTCCGTCTGCCATCTTGCGCACGGCGCGTTGGAGATCAGTCAGCGTGTAGCGGAGCCGGTAGCCGTCATGTTCCGGCAGGTGAAACGAGTGCCGCTGCCAGTCCAGTTCTATGCCGTCCCAGTCGGCTAGCTCGCAGGCCTCCGATATGAACTGGAGCCGCACCTCCCGCACCTCTGGAATCGCCATGTTCCACGAGGTCGACGCCCATGGCGGCGCGCCGTCTCCAAGACACCATTCGGGGTGGTCCTTCCGCGTCTGCGTCAGCTCGCTGGCGGTAGTCTTCGCCATGTCTTCGGGTCGTAGAGCCGGCGTCGTATCAGACATCCAGTAGGTCCGATCGACCGGATGGGCCGCCTCGCCGCGCGGCCCAGCGGCCCAGAAGTGGTTGTCGTTCATCCGCACCGACGCATAGACGTGCAGCCCCAATTCGCGTCCACGCGAAACTATTGCGGCATATGGGTCTTCGCTCCGCTCGAACAAGATCCGGACGTTCTCGGTCCCCCGCATGTCCAGCAAGGTGTCATACTGGCGGCCCACCGAATCCCCGGTCATCGGTATCTCGGTCGAGGGCCATTTGGCCTCGTGCTGCCCCACGCACCAGAAAAGAGCGCCTACCTGAGTGTCTTCAATGGGCGCGTACACCTTTGCCAGGAAGGCGTCGAGGGACTGCGGATACTCGGAGTAGCCGTGCGGGTTGCCGTCCCAGTTATAGATGATCCCGTACGGCGGAGGTGGCGTCCTCTCGGCGTCTACGACGGGCTGTTCAGCGATTCGTGTCATGGCGCTCAGGAAGTGGGGTGGGGTCTTACCTCCTCTCCCTCTGGGAGAGGATTGAGGTGAGGGTGATGGGGTCGACGCACGAAAAGCGTCGCTGACTGCCATCGGCTCGGCAACTTCCGACGGTCCTCCTTACTATGCCACAGCGGAGATGTGACTTTGAGAAAGGCTCCCTTAGAGAGAGGCTGAGCTCCGTCCTGCGTACTCGGAAGATCAGGGCTCTTTGGTCGAACCGACAGACACACTGTCATATCAAGACGGCTTCTCAAAGGCCCCAATCTCTTTAGCGTACTGTTCCTTGCTATAGACCTCTTTCTTGTTGAGCCACCGCCCCTCGTGCGGATATATCTTGAGGCTGCGGTCTTGTAGTGGCAGCTTCACTGGAGCGTACTCCCGACGATGCGACTCGCGCAAAGCTATCCCGATCTCCAACGCCTTGCGCATACTATCTCCAGGACAAGCGGGCTCGGTGCTCTTCTCAAGCGAGTCGACTATCGACTGGATGCCCGACATCTGCCTGAAGCCTGGTACGCGTAGCCCGTCCTCAGCGTATGACCGGTCCCCAATGTTCGAGTCGGGGAAGCGGCCCTCCAGCTCGTGGAGGTCGGACAGCCGAGTTCCGCCATCCGGGTCCATCGTCCATATGCGGAACGAGTACCAGTCGCTGTAGAAAACACCTCGGCTGCAGACAACCTCGATACCCTTCTTGGCGGCGTCCTTGAAGTGGATGAAGCACTCGATACCGTTGGTGAAGCGCACGTAGCCGCCCATGCCCTGGTCATCGTCGCTGAACGGGTCGTCGACCACCCACCCGGTCACCCAGTCCACGTCGGCGTCCCAGGCAAACATCCCGCGTCACGCTCAGGCCCTGGCAGCCGCCGCCGGAAATCTCGTTGGTCGGCTGATACAGGTTGATGCTCTGGACATCGCCGAGGTCCCCCGCCTCGATCATGGCGCGGGCGTCCCAAAGCTGGGGGAAGCTCCTGTAGGAGTCGTCGCAGGCAAAGGGGATGCCTCGAGACTTGCACTCCTCGACCATGCGATCTGCGTCCTCAAGGCTCGCCGATATCGGCTTCTCCGAAAAGATGGCCTTGACCCCCGCCTGAGCGCAGGCCACAACGGCGTCGGGATTCGCGATAACAGGCAGAATCGGCGCCGCGATATCGATCTGCTCCTTTTGGAGCATCTCCTCATAGCTACTGTACCCGGCGGTCACGTTGAACCGCCTACAGAACAGGTCGAGGTTCTCCTGGTCCGGGTCAGCGGCCGCGACCACCTCCGTCATGGGATGCGTCTGGTACCCACGAGCGTGCCCAGTCCCTTTCCTCCCACACCCGATTACTCCGACCCGGTATTTTGCTTCGTTAGCCATTCCTGCTCCTTCCTTAAACGCCTGCGCGGCCCACCGTTCACCCTACGCGGTACCTTGGATCCGCCCCCTCTCCGTGCGACGGAGAGGGGGAATGGGGGTGAGGTCACTCACGCTCACACGTCGCGTTGGGACAGTGAAACACCTTCAGATCGATATCCGCGAAATCGAAGTAGCTGATGAGCCCGAATCCGTCGCTGCCCGTCGTAATCGAGGTGTACCAGCCAGTATTACTGTGAGTGTCGGCCGTCAACGTGGACGCCGAGCTGCACCGCACGTCGTCGCAGCGTGCAACCTTCAGGTCGCCCTTCTCCGCGTCCCAGTAGCTAATCAGGCCCAGCCCATCGCCGCCGATAGTGATCGAGCTATACCGGCCGAACTTCCCTTTGGAGTCTATCGTGAAAAGCTCGGCTTTCGAGCATTCGACGTCCAAACAGTGGGCGACCTTCAGATCGCTGTTGGTGTCGTCCAAGTAGCTGATCAGGCCGAGCCCGTCGGCCCCTATGGCTATCGACGTATGCTGGCCGACGTCCCCTTCACTGTCCAACGTCGCCGTGTCCGCGCCGCTGCATTCCAGATCCACGCACCGAGCGACTTTCAGGTCCCTGTTGGAGACGTCGAAGTAGCTGATCAGCGCAAGGCCGTCGGTACCGATCGCGATGGAGGTATACATACCAACACGGCCATCGTCATCGAGGACGGTGGTCGTCGTACTGTTGCACCCCAAGTCTTCACAGTGGGTAACCTTGAGATTGCTGTTGCCCAGGTCCCAGTACGAGATCACGGGCAAGCCATCGCTGCCAGCAGCTATGGACGAAAACCTGCCCACGTCTCCCCCACTGTCCACTACGGAGACGGCGGCACTGCTACATTCGACGTTCGAGCAATGGGCCACCTTGAGATCGCGGTTGCCGACGTCCCAGTAGCTGATGATCCCCAAGCCGTCGGACCCGACCGCGATCGAAGTGTCTCGGCCCACTTCGCCGTCGGTGTCGAGGACCGCGGTCGTCGCGCTAGTGCATGCGACGTCAGAGCAGTGGGCGATCTTCAGGCTACCGCTGCCCGATTCCAGCGGGCTCCCGTAGACGAACTCGGCCGCCACGGACGTGGCCGTACCACCGAGCAAAAGCCCTGGTCCCGAGTCCAGGTAGCTGATCAGCCCCAGTCCGTCGGACCCCGTCGTGATCGACGTATACCGCCCGATGGACCCCTCGCTGTCGAGGGCAGGTGTGCCGCCCGACCCACACGCCAACATACCGCCGGCCGCGCTCGAAACCAGGACGGCGCCCAGGACAAGGAGCAGCCGACTGTAGCGCGTGACTCTGATGGCATTGGGGTCCGGCATGCTTTCGCTCGGGCGGAGGCAGATTGGACGCGAGTGTACGTGCGGGTATTTACGGTGTCAACAGCGACTGTAGACTCCAACATCAGCGGCACGAGCAGGACGGCGAGTGGACTGACGTGCAACACGACCTACTACTTCAGGGCGAGGACGAAGGGAGACGGGTCGCCCTACTCGACGACCTTCGGCTCCGCGACATCGAACGACGTGTCGGGGACTACCTCGACGTGTCCGAACGCGCCGCCTCCCACTGGGCTGAGCGCGACGGGATCGACACAGACGAGCGTGAGTCTGAGCTGGACCGCTGTGGCCGATGCGTACCGGTACAAGCTGGAGCGCAGTCCGAACGGTTCCAGTGGCTGGACGACTGTAGACTCCAACATCAGCGGCACGAGCAAGACGGCGAGTGGACTGACGTGCAACACGACCTACTACTTCAGGGCGAGGACGAAGGGAGACGGGTCGCCCTACTCGACGACCTTCGGCTCCGCGACATCGAACGACGTGTCGGGGACTACCTCGCAGGGGACAGTATCGACGCCCACTGGGCTCGGCGTGACGGCGACTTCTACGTCGAGCGTCAGTCTGAGCTGGGACGCTGTGACAAATGCCGACGCGTACAAGCTGGAGTACGGTACCAGCACGAGCGGTCTCTGGGACAGCTTCGAGACGAGCAGCACGAGCGTAATGGTGACCGGTCTGACCCCCAGCACGGCCTACTACTTCAGGGTGAGCGCCAAGGGAAACGGAACATCATGCTACTCGACGGACTGGAGTGGCCCATCACCGGTCATATCAGCGCGTCTCAACAGTCCGCCCGAGTTCAATCAGGCAACGTATACGCGAGAAGTTCCTGAGGACAAGTCGATCGGCTATGAGGTCGTCACGGTGTCTGCGACCGACCCGGACACCGGCGACACGGTGTCGTACTCGATCACGGCGGGGAACAGTGAGGGCAAGTTCTCCTTAGGATCGTCCGGCGACACGATCACCGTTGCAGACACGCTCAACTATGAATCGACCACCGACTACAGTCTGGAGGTGACAGCGAGCGACGGGAACGACACGGACACCGCCACAGTCAACATCACTGTGGATAACGTCAACGAACGGCCCACCTTCGACCAATCGCCCTACTCCTTCACGGTCAGGGAAGGCGAGACGCTTAGCTTCGGCAGGGTCTCTGCGAGCGACCCCGACGGCGACAGTGTGACCTACGAGATCATCGCCGGGGACGACGAGATGTTCTCCATAGGGGACGGCAATGGCATCATGGTGGCCGCGCCCACGCTCGACTACGAGAGGAAGTGGTTCTATATACTGACGGTGCGTGCGAGCGACGGGGATCTCTTTGGCACGTCCACCGCCAACATCACGGTGGAGGACGTCAACGAGGTATCGATCACCGGCCCCGCCGGCGCTGTCACGGAGGGTGAGGCCATGAGCTTCACCGTCTCCGTCGAGTCGACGACGGCCAGCGAGCTCACCGTGGGGTACAACCTCTACGGCGGCACTGCGGTCTTCGGAGACGACTACACCTCGAGTCACAGCTGCACGCACACGGTGCACACGACGTACTGCGATGTGACCATCCCCGCCAACAGCGACACCGAGACCATCCAGCTGGCCACGATAGCCGATGGCACGGACGAGGCGCACGAGACGGTCGTGGTGGAACTCTCCTTGGTCAGCAGCACCGCGGACGTGGTCATCGACAAGCAGCCGAGCAGGAAGAAGGTCACGAGTAGGATCGCCAGTCCGATCGGGGTGCCGGCGATAGGCGACAACGGATCCCAGACGTCGACCGTCGAGGTGGCGAGCGTGGCCACGAGCACGCTGCGCTTCGACCTGACCGGTCTGGACGCGGGCCGCGCCTACGCGGTCAGGATCACGGCCCGCGGGACCGCGGTGGGAGCGGTGAGTGTCGAACCCGGCGCCACTGAGCCCCCGGGCTTTGCCCATATCGGAGGCGGCCAGTTCGTCTGGGTCGAGTATGGCAGCGTGCCGAGCGAGCGCACCGTGGTGGTGACCTTCCCTCGTGACTCGACCACCACCACCCTCGACGTGACCGTGTCGAAGCCCGACCTCGTGTTCATCGAGCGCCCAACGGCCGAGGTGCCGGTGTGGGGTTCGACAAACACGACCGGGACTGTGAATCTGTCGATGACGATATTCAACAGCACCTCACAGGACTCCGACGATGACGAGAGCGAGATAAAAGTGAGCTGCGATCCAGAGCGGTCGAATTACCACGCAACACGGACCCACTCGTTCGACTCGCTGCGGGGCTCTGCCGGCGGGAGCCTGATCGGAGCGGGAGACAGAGAGATAGTCTTCGTCCGGAGTGTCTGCCAGGGTGCCGCCCTGAGCGCCGGGACGTCCCAGACGACGGCGGACGAGTTCTCGTTCAGGATCAGGGTCGTCGTAGACGGCGAGACGCTCCACGAGGTGAGGCTCCCCCATCCCGATGACGAATACCGCTGGCCCTTCGCCGTAAACGACACGCTGTGGCACCCCCAGACCACCACTACGGCCGGACTGCAGATACTCCCCTCAGGTTGCACGCTGAGCTTCCCTCTGGAGGTGAGGGCGAGAGACGGGACGGGTACGGTGGAGACGGCGGTGTCGACGACCGGACACTGCACGGAGCGGGGTCAGACGTGGGAGCAGGGCTCCTATCCCCTGGTTGGCGGGCCGGCCAACGTGCCGCTGGGGACGGCGCAGATGGTGCCTTCAAGCACGACGTGCCGGATACTCGACTCCGACGGCATGGAGACTGTCCACGACTGCCGCCGCGGAGACCATGCATACGCCTGGGGAGAGAACCCCACGACCGCCACCGCCATCTTCAGGCCCGCAGAAGAGAACGAGGGTAATGTCAACAGGCCCAAGATCGACTACTTCGCCAAGGACGCCGACGTCACGTTCGAGATCGTCGGCGCCAGGCCCCCCGACGAGGACGACACGGTGCACAAGGTGGGCAGGACCACCGGCTGGACGAAGGGTAGGATCGAGGACTTCAAAAACAGAGGCGGAAACGACTCCAGCTGTCCGGGGAACGAGGTTGGCATCGATGACCACAAGGTGTATGTCGACGCAGCCAAGACGATTGTCGACTACCACATCGAGTGTCTCGTGTGGGCATGGTTCGCGAGCGCCGGAGGCGACAGCGGCTCTCCCGTGTTCGTGCTGAGAGACAACCCCGACACGGCGGACGCTGTCGAGGTGCTGCTGGTGGGCGTGCTGTGGGGGGGCTTTGCACACAACGACGGGTGGTTCATCCCTATAGAGAGGGTCTACGCCGAGTCGCTGCTGCAGGACAAGGACTGGCTCCCGGAGTGGCTCAGGCCCCTGCCGGTGTTGGATGGAGCCAGGGAGGAGTTGGAGCTTGCCGCCGACGGCTCGGCCATCGTGGCCACGTTCGACAAGAGGGACCTGAGCCAGGGTAGGGGGTTGACCTACGAGGCCGTGCTGTACCGGAACGGCGGGCAGGTGGAGGACACCGACGGCGACGTCTACAGCATCGAGGTCTCGAGGGGTACCGACGACTCCTCCTCCCTCGTCCGAATCAGCTTCACCGTATCTCGAATCCCTGTGGACCAGCGCAATGGCACCTTCACGGTGAGGGTGAGGCTGTGCCCGTACGTCGACTCTTCGGACGCGGCGACGCCGACGGACTCCTACTGCGGCGGCTACGGCTCCGACGGAGGCACGTCGCTGACGGTGCCTCCAGCGCCGGAGAACCTCAGCGTGACTAGGGCGAGCAACGGCATCACCACGATCGTCTGGGACGCCGTCGCCAACGCAGCCCTCTACAGGGTGGCCCACATGCAGACCCACACCGGCTGGACGGAGCTGCCGGACGTGACCACGACGGACACCAAGACGACCCTGTCGTGCGAAAGCTACGACTTTCGGGTTCGGGCGAAGGGTAACGAGAGTAGCTACAGCAGCTTGTGGGGCTTCTGGTCGGAGCCAGTCGCACTGCCTTCCTCCTGCAGTGTAGGCATCTCCGAGAAGGAGGGGGAGGAGAATGAAGAGGAATAGGAACGGGACCCAGCTCCTTGGTGGACGACATATGACGAGAGCGCGACCAGCACGCCGCACACCGGGGGTCCCCCGCCTGCACCCCAGGGCCTGACGGCCACCTCCGTGACGCTGACGTGGGAGGCGCCGGACACCCTCACCGTCACGGGCTATAGAATACTGAGGAAGGTGCTTGGAGAGGCCGAGATGTCGGTCCACGTCGAGGACACCGGGAGCGTTGAGGCGGGCACCACCTAAGTGTACCGTGTGAAGGCGATCGGTGCTGGGGGAGCGGGCGCGCAGTCGGACCCCGTGGAGATCACGAGGGGCGGTGCAGTGAAGGAAACCGGTCGGCGGAGATGAGCGTTAGTAGTTATGTAGGATGTCTGGCGGAAGTCGCCGGACCGTGGGGAGGCATAAGAATGGGAGAGCGCACGTACGAGCGGAGGGTATCGGTAGTCACGGTGCTGCTCGCGGGTGCGGTGGCCGCCGTATGGCTGACCGCCTGTTCCGCGGCTCCGGCCGCCGGCACCGACCAGAGGGAGACGCCTGCACCGGTATCTACGAGTACGGCCCAGCCGAAGCCGACTCAATCTCCCATAGGGCCACCGGTGCTCCCGACGGTGCCGGCGCCACGACCGACGAGTACACCGTATCCTACACCGACGGCCAGGCCCATACCTCAGACGGTCCGCGACTGCTTCGGCGGGGCGCTGTCCCAGGACCCGATCCACTGCACGGTGCTCCAGGGCGCGCACAATGAGAGGATCATCGAGGTCGAGGCCGTCTACCGGGCGGGCACCTCCCTCTATCTCTACCTGGCGCAGGCCGAGCGAGCGTCGGACGAGGTGTACGACTACATCAAGGGGAAGGCGAGACAGGAGGTCGAGAGGGGTGGCGGCCGCGCGTGCAAGTACGGCATTGATGGCTGTGATGTCGGAATACTGAGAGGTGGCCTTCTGCCGTTGTCGGAGGTATATGACAATATCGAGCTGCGTCCTGGGGGTGCCAGGGCCAGGCGCTCGCATCGCGGCTGGGCGTCGTACCGTGAGCTTTGGCCGTCGCGGATCATCGTCCCGTACGTGGATGAAGGCGGGACGACGGTGCCCGGCGGCTTCGACGTGTCGGACGTCGATACGACAAGATTCCCAGAGCTCAAGTGCAACTGGGAGCTCAGGACCGACGACGATAACTGCGGTATGTGGAAGTTGCACCAGGACCTCGGCATAGCGGGTTGGAATGACGCGGGTCTTAAGAGGTCCTACGTCCAGGTGAAGGCGCCTTCCGGTCAGGAGGCGAAGATCGCGGCTGCTAGGGAGGAGCTTCACCGGCAATATCAGAAGTATGCCGACGACGCCATCGTGATCATCCCTGTGAAGTACGACTACGAGGAGTTGTGGCGTTGGTCTGTGATCCTCGACCGTTTCGCCTACGCCCCGGGCAACACGATCGGTATCCGGTGGTCGAGGGTGGGAGAGAATCGGGAGTCGTACGGACACGGTGGAGAGGCGGTCTACCCTCTGCCGGAGCTGCCGGAGGCGGTGCGACGCCCCGGGGCGATCTCAATCCACCCGAAGGACTACCGTACGACGATCCACGTGATGACGTATGATCTGGAGCGTACGGTGAAGGCTCTGCCGGTGCTCCTGCCCCAGCTGGGGATCCCCGTCGACGCCGTGGGAGTGGTTATTGAGTACAAACCCGGGCCCACAGGGGTAATTACTCCCGAGTGAGCAGCTCAGCCCGGTGAGCGAGCAGCCGGGGAGACTCTCCCTGGCTGGTGCGCTGTGCGTGGTGGTCTTCGTCGGTGTTCCTCGCTAGGCGGCGTGTCTGAGGCGAGAGCGCATGGTCGAGATAGCCCGGAGGAGGCGGTGGGTGGCGTTGGTCGGCCTGGCGCTGGCGGTCGCAGTCTTGCTAACGTCATGCTCAGACGACCCGAAGCCGACCCCGGCTCTGGTAGCTACGAGTACACCTCAGCCGACCCCGACCCCAGTAGCTACGAGTACGGCCCAGCCGAAGCCGACTCAATCTCCCATAGGGCCACCGGTGCTCCCGACGGTGCCGGCGCCACGACCGACGAGTACACCGCCCCCGTCCACCCCACCGAGGCCTCCTCAGACGGTCCGCGACTGCTTCGGCGGTGCGCTGTCCCAGGACCCGGTCCACTGCACGGTGCTCCAGGGTGCGCACAATGAGAGGATCATCGAGGTCGAGGCCGTCTACCGGGCGGGCACCTCCCTCTATCTCTACCTGGCGCAGGCCGAGCGAGCGTCGGACGAGGTGTACGACTACATCAAGGGGAAGGCGAGACAGGAGGTCGAGAGGGGTGGCGGCCGCGCGTGCAAGTACGGCATTGATGGCTGTGATGTCGGAATCCTGAGAGAAGGTCTCCTGCCGTTGTCGGAGGTATATGACAATATCGAGCTGCGGCCTGGCGGTTCCGAGGCCAGGCGCTCGCATCGCGGCTGGGCGTCGTACCGTGAGCTTTGGCCGTCGCGGATCATCGTACCGTACGTGGATGAAGGCGGGACGACGGTGCCCGGCAGCTTCGACGTGTCGGACGTCGATACGACAAGATTCCCAGAGCTCAAGTGCAACTGGGAGCTCAGGACCGACGACGGTAACTGCGGTATGTGGAAGCTGCACCCGGGCCTCGGCATTGTTGGTTGGAACCGGGGTGGCAACGTGGCGTACTATCAGGTGAAGGCGCCGCCCGGCCAGGAGGCGAACGTCAAAAGTGCTAGGGAGGAGTTGATTCGCCGTTACGACTACGATGGCGGTTCCCGGTTGGTGATCATCCCTGTGAAGTACGACTACGAGGAGTTGTGGCGTTGGTCTGTGATCCTCGACCGTTTCGCCTACGCCCCGGGCAACACGATCGGTATCCGGTGGTCGAGGGTGGGAGAGAATCGGGAGTCGTACGGACACGGTGGAGAGGCGGTCTACCCGCTGCCGGAGCTGCCGGAGGCGGTGCGACGCCCCGGGGCGATCTCAATCCACCCGAAGGACGAGCGTACGACGATCCACGTGATGACGTATGATCTGGAGCGTACGGTGAAGGCTCTGCCGGTGCTCCTGCCCCAGCTGGGAATCCCCGTCGACGCCGTGGGAGTGGTTATTGAGTACAAACCCGGGCCCACAGGGGTAATTACTCCCGAGTGAGCAGCTCAGCCCGGTGAGCGAGCAGCCGGGGAGACTCTCCCTGGCTGGTGCGCTGTGCGTGGTGGTCTTCGTCGGTGTTCCTCGCTAGGCGGCGTGTCTGAGGCGAGAGCGCATGGTCGAGATAGCCCGGAGGAGGCGGTGGGTGGCGTTGGTCGGCCTGGCGCTGGCGGTCGCAGTCTTGCTAACGTCATGCTCAGACGACCCGAAGCCGACCCCGGCTCTGGTAGCTACGAGTACACCTCAGCCGACCCCGACCCCGGTAGCTACGAGTACGGCCCAGCCGAAGCCGACTCAATCTCCCATAGGGCCACCGGTGCTCCCGACGGTGCCGGCGCCACGACCGACGAGTACACCGTATCCTACACCGACTACATCAAGGGGAAGGCGAGACAGGAGGTCGAGAGGGGTGGCGGCCGCGCGTGCAAGTACTATGATAGCGGCTGCTATCCGGGAATACTACGAAATCAACACGGCGCCGGCCTTCTGCCGGTGTCGGAGGTATATGACAATATCGAGCTGCGGCCTGGTGGTGCCGGGGCCAGGCGCACCCATCGCGGCTGGGCGTCGTACCGTGAGCTTTGGCCGTCGCGGACCATCGTCCCGCACGTGGATGAAGGCGGGACGACGGTGCCCGGCGGCTTCGACGTGTCGGACGTCGATACGACAAGATTCCCAGAGCTCAAGTGCAACTGGGAGCTCAGGACCGACGACGATAACTGCGGTATGTGGAAGTTGCACCCGGACCTCGGCATAGCGGGTTGGAATGACGCGGGTCTTAAGAGGTCCTACGTCCAGGTGAAGGCGCCTTCCGGTCAGGAGGCGAAGATCGCGGCAGCCAGGGAGGAGCTTCACCGGCAATATCAGAAGTATGCCGACGACGCCATCGTGATAATCCCCGTGAAGTACGACTACGAGGAGCTTTGGCGGTGGTCGGTGGTCCTCGACCGGTTCGCCTACGCCCCAGGCAACACGATCGGTATCCGGTGGTCGAGGGTGGGAGAGAATCGGGAGTCATACGCTGGTGGCGGGGAGGCGGTCTACCCTCTGCCGGAGGTGCCGGAGGCGGTACGACGCCCGGGGGCGATGTCAATCCACCCGAAGGACTACCGTACGACGATCCACGTGTCGACATATGATCTGGAGGGTACGGTGAAGGCTCTGCCGGTGCTCCTTCCCCAACTGGGCATCCCGGTCGACGCCGTTGGAGTCGTCGTTCAACACAAACCGGCGCCCACAGTAGTAATTACTCCCTATGAGAGCAGCTCAGCCCGGTGAGCGAGCAGCCGGGGAGACTCTCCCTGGCTGGTGCGCTGTGCGTGGTGGCCTTCGTCGGTGTTCCTCGCTAGGCGGCGTGTCTGAGGCGAGAGCGCATGGTCGAGATAGCCCGGAGGAGGTGGGTGGCGTTGGTCGGTGGTGATGCGCAACATCGACGGCACTCACATCCTGCCCCGGCGGTCGCGTGGAGGAGGGCGAGACCTTTGAGGAGACGCTGCAGCGCGAACTCCTGGAGGAAGCCGGCCTGGAGGTAGGGGTGATGGACCAGATCGGTCTGGTCCACCTCCGGCACACTACGCCGAAGCCCAAGAACTACCCGTTCATATATCCTGACTTTCTCTGGCCCGTATTCGTCGCATCTGTCCTGGCGGATAAGCCAGACGCCAAGGTGGACGATGGCTACGAGATCCGCGCCCAGGTTCGACAGGTCTACAACTGCCGGACTCCCAACCGCGGCCGTACCGTCTACGCGGCCGTCAGCCTCATCTCGACCGGACACCTGCCCCCATGGGAACGGGCCCGCCGGCCCTCGAAGACCATGCGTTGGGACACCTCGGCATCGAGGAGCTACTACAACACCTACGAGCGAATCGATGCCAGGGACGAGGTCAGAGCCGCCATGAAGGAGTCTACCATCCTCATCCCCGACCAGACCGGCGAGCTCAACCTCTACAGGATTAGCGAGCTCGTCGACATGATCGTGTTCGACAAGGCCGCCCAGGGCGTGCACGAACTCGACCCCGACCAGCTCGCCCGCGAACTCGAGCAGAGGCAGATCCCAGTCTCACCCGCCCAGGTCGTCAGGCTGCTCGCCGCCGCAGGGTTTCCAAAGACGCCGGCAGGCACCTTCCTCATTCGCACCAGCCAGCCCATACAGGACCTGACCAAATGAGCTCCTTCCCCTCGCTGCTGACCATAGCCGTCGACCTGGCCGTGTTCTTCACAGCCATCCACGTCTACGACCAGATCGTCGATCACAGCCGCCTGGTCGCAACGGCGATCGGCCTCATAGGTATCGCCTTCCTCGGCATGATGCTGGGCGACATCCTAGACTGGATTAGAGGCAAGCTCTGAGGTAAGTCCCTTGAGGGCGAGGGGACATAGCCGCGAACCTCGGCGAGTTCCGGGTCTTCGACTTCAAGCATGACCTCCTGTCGCAAGCCGACGAGGCCGGCAGCGGGACGGTCTCGATATTCATAACGATGGCGCTCTTCTCTATCGGCGTCGGCGTCCTGCTGATCTTCCTGATCTTCGTCATGCTAGCCGCGGCGCGTAGGTCCGAGATGGGCATGGCCCGCGCGGTCGGCGCCAAGCGGGGACACCTGGTCCAGATGTTTCTGTACGAAGGCACCGCTTACGCGCTGGTTTCCGCTGCCGTCGGTGTCGTGATCGGCCTCGGAGTCAGCGCGCTGATCGTCGCGATCGTCTCGCGGCTGTTCGAATCGCTCGACCTCGACTTCCGCCTGGTCACTCACTTCGAACCGCGAAGCATCGTCGTAGCCTACTGCCTGGGGATGGCCATCACATTCATCACTGTGGCGTTCTCGGCCAACAGAGTGAGCCGCCTTAACATTGTGATGGCCATCAGGGACCTGCCCGAACCCTTGATCCCTTCCTATGAGCCCCCGTTTTCAACAAGGTTCTTCGGTTTGCCGAAGGCAATCGTGCGGCCGGTCATCTTCCTTGTGCGGGCCGTCCTCTCTCTCGTGCGACTACGATGGGTCGGCTTTCTAAAGAACGTCGCCCTAGCGATCGTCTGGGTTGTGTTGTTTCCCATCTGGATAGGAGACATCGTCGCGGCGTTGCTCCGCTTTGTCTGGCCTTATCTACTCCGGGGATGGCTTACGGTGATCATTGGAGCCGGGTTCATATGGTGGGGCCTGGCGATAAAGCGCGACGCGCCCTTCGCCGCAGGCTCGTCTCTCGTCATCGCCGGCGTAGGTCTCATGGCTCGCAGAGCTTTGCAGCGGACCGCGATGACACCGCAGACCATCGACCGCGTCGCGTTCACGGCCACCAGACTCGTGATGCTGGCGTTCTGGATAACACCTATCAACATCTTAGAGCCGCTGACCGGGCAGCTCGAAGGCGACATCGAGATGATGTTCGTCTCCGGGATCTTCATGGTCGGCGCGGCCGTCTGGACGATCATGTACAACGCCGACCTGCTCGTGAAGGCGCTTACGTCGGCCACCGGTCGCATGGGCAAGCTGCGGCCCGTCGTGGTGACCGCCGTGGCCTACCCGATGAGCTCCAAATTCCGCACCGGCCTGACCCTCGCGATGTTCGCGCTGGTCATCTTCACAATGATGGTCATGTCCGTACTCACGGAGAGCTTCAGCACTTCTTTCTCTAATGACCCCGAGACAGTGGCGGGAGGCTGGGACGTAAGAGGCGACGTTAGCCTCAGTACTCCGATCGACGACATTGAAACGGCCATCGCAGATGCACCGAATCTCGATGCGGCGGACTTGGAGGCGATCGGAGGATACACCCGGGTCGAGATGGAGGCGCGACAGGTAGACGCCGACAAGCAGGAGTGGAGTGACCACCCGGTCCGAGCGGCCGACGAGGCCTTCCTGAAGGCGGCCCAGTACCGATTGAAGCTGATTGCTGATGGCTACGGCACGTCCGCAGACGAGCTGTGGCAGAAGGTGATAGATGAGCCTAACCCCGAATCCACCGACGGACAGGGATGGACGACGTGAGGACAGCGGAAGGGGGTGAGGGAGTTACAGGCGTGATGATCCGGGCTCGAATTTGGGTAGACGGGAGGTTGGCGGGCGGTCTGCAGGCGCTTTTGGGGGCACCGATGGCGGCCTACAGTGGCTGTGGCGAGCCAGATGGCGGGATAGGACACGGCAAGAGGCGCTCGCGGACTGGGCTGGCGCGAGTTTGCGGGGACGTTGGGTTGGCTGGTGGGTCAGTGGCGGACGGGCTCCGTCAGGCTGGGAGTGGAATGGCTCGCAGTCGGGCCAGGGCGCGGCTGAACTGCTCCTCCCAGGGCCAGCGCCGGGGAAGCTGCAGGGTCAATCGGCGTGCCGAGCGGGTGATCCGTCCGGCCAAGGCAAAGACCCGTCGTCTGAGGGTCTTGGTGGTCACGATCTGCTGACCCAGGCCGATGCGGGCTGTCCAGCGGGCCAGGTTGTGCGCCATCACCTGTACCGCCAGCCAGGCGCCGTTGGCGGCGAAACGGCCCGAGGGGAGATGGTTCAGCCCCACGCCGTACTTGAGGTCGCGTATCGCATTCTCGATCTCGGCGTGACGGCGATGATCGGCCTCCAGTTCCAGCGTCTCCCCGTCCCGGTCGGTGATGAAGCCGTGATAGCTGTAGGTGGCGAAGAGAGCCAGTTGAGAACAGGGCGCCGGCTTCACCCGCCGGACGATGAGCCGTACCGGCGCGGCGTCCGCCTCGGCCTGGAACGGGGTGTAGGTGGTCTCGGCCACATCGGCGGCGCCGTCCAGCCAGTAAGGAATCGGCGTCCAGCCATCTTCGGGTATCGCCTCGATGAGATTCCGCAGGCGGGCGCGCTGGCGGATGGCGATGGAGAAGCGGACATCCATCCGGCGGCAGACGGCGACCACGGCGTGGGTATAGAAGCCGCTGTCGGCCCGCACCGTGAGTTGGCCCCTGGCTCCGCAGTAGCGCACCCGCCCCACCGTTTCACGCAGGAAGTGGGCAGCGCCGCGGGCGGTGTTAGCCCGGCCCTCGCGCAGGCGGGCCATCAGCACGTCGCCGGTGCCGGCGGCGACGGCCAGCAGCGGGTGATAGCCCCGCGCACCGGTGTAGCCGTGGTGGCGGGCGCCCTCCTTGGCCAGTCCGTAGGTCTCGCAGATCGTCGAATCAAGGTCGATGGTGAATGGTGCGTCGCCGGGTCCGGCACCGGCCTTCCAGACCCGGGCCAGCAACTCGCGGCTCACCCGGTCCAGTTGGCGGACATGGCCCCACCTGAAGCTGCGCAGGAAGGTGCCCAGGGTGGAGGGAGCCTTAGCCGTGAAACCGAGCACGCGGGCGGTCCCGCCGGCGCGCAGCACATCGGCGTCGTCGATGCAATCTCCGCCGGCTAGGGCGGAGGCCACCAGGGTCATCATCTTGTCGCCGGTGTTCGCCCGGCCCGGCGCGCCGCCGAGGTCGAGGTGCTTCCGGAGGAGTTGGGGCAGGCCAAGGCGCAGGGCGAGGGTGGCGGGAAGGATCAGCCCGGCATTGGCCACCAGGCGGTGGTCGTCGAAGGCGATTTGGATGCGGTCGGGGTGGTTACGTGGTAGCATCTATCGGGTGCTCCTTTTCTGGGACCGGTTTTCTGTTTCAAAACCATTATCCCAGATTCAGAGGCGCACCCTTTTGTTTCTTCAGCAGGCCTCCTACACGCCGTCCTTCGGTGGATTAGGGCTAACCTGGCGGTTGTCGAAGGTCAGATCCTGGGCACTCGTACCAACCCAGATAGGGATTTCCTACCCTTCTCTATCGAAGGACCCCCGTTCTACGACGACGACACTATGACCCCGGTAGAGGTGGAGGTCCGTGACCCGAAGAGCGGTGCGGTAGTCAAGCTTAAGGTCGTGGGCGTCCTCGACGTGATCCACGAGTCGTTCGAAGAGGATGTCGCGGGCATGATCATCTCGAAAGCTACTTTAGACGAGGCACTACCGTTTCCCGTACCAATCGCCACCTACCAGTTCAGGCTCGCCGAGGGAGTAGACGCTGAACAGATCGCCAGGGATATCGAGGCTACGTTCGTAGAGAACGGAATGGAGACCACTGCGCTGGTCGAGATGATTCGCCAAGCGATAGGTGTGAAGGGCGGAGAGATAATGTACCACCTGGGCGGTCGAGCGCTGAGATGTGGCGCTTGAAAACTGTACCGCCTGTCGCCTTCAATCAGGAACGACCGAACCTGATTGAAGGTGGATTGGATGTACAAGGTGGAGATGTACCTGCGAGTTCGCAGGGCTTGTTTCGTCGAAGGGATGAGCGTCCGAGAGGCGGCCCGAGTGTTCGGGATACACCGGGACACGGTGCGCAAGATGCTCGAGTACTCCGTGCCCCCAGGGTATCGACGGCAACGACCGGCTCGCAGACCGAAGCTCGATCCATATAAGGGTGTGATGGACCAGATCCTGGAGCAGGATCTGAGCTCACCGAAGAAGCAGCGTCACACCGCCAAGCGTATCTACGAACGGCTCAGAGACGAACACGGCTTCCCCGGCAAGTACACGATAGTCAAAGACTACGTTCGAGAACGCCGTCGTCATACCCGCGAGATGTTCGTACCACTGTCCCATTCCCCGGGACATGCCCAGTGCGACTACGGCGAAGCTCGAGTGATCATCGGCGGAGTGGAACGCAAAGCCCACTACTTCGCCCTGGACCTCCCTCACAGCGACGGGTGCTATGTGAAGGCGTATCCCGCCGAGACGACGGAGTCATTCTGCGACGGACACGTCTCCGCCTTCGCGTTCCTGGGCGGAGTGCCTCAGAGCATCCTCTACGACAACACCACGCTCGCGGTAGCCAGAATCCTGGGAGATGGTCGCCGGCAGCGGACCAGGGTGTTCTCCGAGCTTCAGTCCCACTACCTGTTCGAGGACCGGTTCGGCCGTCCAGGCAAAGGGAACGATAAGGGCAAAGTAGAAGGTCTGGTCGGCTATGTCCGCCGGAACTTCCTGGTGCCCATTCCATCGTTCGAGAGCTTCGATGCCCTCAATGCTCATCTGGAGCAACACTGCCTCAGACGGTTCGAAGATCGACTCCGCGGCCACAACGAGACGATAGGAGAACGGCTGGAGCGGGACCTGGAGAAGTTGCTGCTTCTGCCGGCCGTACCGTACGACGCCAGCGACAAGCACGCGACGAGGGTCAGTTCTCTGTCCCTGGTCAGATACCGGACCAATGACTATTCGGTCCCGGTGGCCTACGGTCATCGGGACGTTGTGGTCCGCGGATATGTACATGAGGTTGTGATCAGCTGTGGCGCTGAAGTCATCGCCCGCCATCGGCGGTCCTACGATCGAGACGACTTCGTCTTCGACCCTCTCCATTACCTGCCGCTCCTTGAGAAGAAGACGAGGGCATTGGATCAGGCGGCGCCGCTGGTTGGATGGGAGTTGCCCGAGGAGTTCGGAGTGTTGCGGCGGCTGCTGGAGTCTCGGATGGGCAAGCGAGGAAAGAGGGAGTTCGTGCAGGTGCTCAGACTGATGGAGAACTTCCAGCCGGAAGAAGTCCACGACGCCGTACGAGACGCCATTCGACTCGGGGCTGTGAGCTTCGATGCTGTCAAGCACCTGGTGCTGTGCAGGATCGAGGGTCGACCGCCTAGACTCGACATGGAGTTGTACCCGTATCTGCCCAGGACCAACGTTGCAACAACCTCGACCAGGGACTACATGGCTCTCCTGGCGGGGAGCCGGTCATGACCAACAAGTCCACGATGTTGCTCGAACACAACCTCAAGCAACTCAAGCTCCCCACGTTCCTGAGGGAGTACGACAAGCTGGCATCCCAGTGTGCCAGTGAGGGAGCTGACCATCCGGACTACCTGCTGCGACTATCGGAGTTGGAGCTGATCGACCGTCACCATCGCATGGTGGAACGTCGGATCAAAGCAGCCCGCTTCCCGACGACCAAGAGCCTCGACACCTTCGACTTCCTGTCTATGCCGTCCCTGAACAAGGCTCTGGTTCTGGAGCTGGCACGATGCGAGTACATCGAGCGCCCCCACAACGTCATCGCTCTCGGCAACAGTGGCACCGGCAAGACCCATATCGCCCTCGGTCTCGGTCTGGCTGCGTGTCAGAGGGGACTGTCCGTGGGCTTCACCACCGCCGCTGCTCTGGTTCACGAGCTGATCGAGGCCAGGGACGAACGGCGTCTGCTCAACCTGCAGAGAAGGCTCGCACGACTCAAGCTTCTGATCATCGACGAACTGGGCTTCGTGCCCTTGTCCAAGACTGGCGCCGAGCTCCTCTTCGAGGTGTTCAGCCAGCGTTACGAGCGTGGATCGGTCCTGGTGACCTCCAACCTGCCCTTCGTCGAGTGGACCGAGGTGTTCGGCTCTGAACGGCTGACCGGAGCTCTCCTCGACCGCCTCACCCACCATGTCGACATCCTGGAGATGAACGGGGACAGCTACCGACTCAAGCACAGCAAGAAGACTTCTGGCCGCCAGCTATCTGACTGAGCCTGATCTCCAACGCCCCACGAACCTTGATGCCCATTCTACGGCGTTCAGTGGTACAGTTTTGCTCCGCCCCGCTGGTACGTTTTCACACCGCCCTTGACAGATAGGCGCCTTCAGGGCCTTCTTCTCCATATTCATTGGGTTCATGGGCCTGGGCATCGTGGTCGGAATTGCCGCTCTGGGCGTGGTCAGCACCCGCGCCGTTGTCGAGAGACGCCAGCAGATCGGCGTGCTCCGCGCGATCGGCTACCGCCGTCGCATGGTCCAGCTGAGCTTCCTCCTGGAGTTCTCCTTCGTTGCTCTGCTCGGCACGACTTTGGGAATAGTGCTCGGCTTGACGCTGGGATACCAGGCCATTAACGACATCCGGGCAGAGGGAGCCGACGAAAACATCAGATTCGCCGTGCCCTGGATTCAGATAGTCGTCATAGTCTCCTTGACCTACGTTCTCTCCTTGCTGGCCACGTTCCTACCGGCCCGCCAGGCCTCCCGCATATACCCCGCGGAGGCTCTACGCTACGAGTAGCCCAAGGTCGCCGGGGAATGTGGACGAGGGCCGTAGGGGCGTCCCGTTGCGGCATCGGGACATGCGCCCGCGGCTTAATCCTACGAAGCACCTACGCCACGATAGGCAAAGTTGCGGCTCAAGAAACGGGTGCTTGTTTTATGTGGTATAACATAATGGTATAAGTCATACATTTATGCGGAGGTTAGACGTGGGGCACAAAGTCGGACCCAAGGGCCAGGTCGTCATAGAGAAAAAGATCCGCGATACGTTGGGCATCGACGCCGGATGGGAAACGATCCAAGAACTCGTCGATGGGCACGTGGAGATCCACTTCGTGCCGTCAACGCACAACCGCTCGCTCGCGGGCAGCCTGGCGCCCTACATCAAAAGGACTCTTGGGCCCGATGACGACTGGGGTGAGATACGAGACGCCGCTTGGGCCGAGGCCGCTCGGCATAAAGAGTCCGGTGACGGGCTCGTATATTGACGGGCTTCCTAGACACGAGCGTGGTCGTTCGATATCTGACTGGCGACCCTCCGGAACCGGCAGCGAGCGCCAACCATATTATCGACCACACAGAACACTTGTACCTGACGGGCGTGGTCATAGCCGAAACATCCTACGTTCTACGGTCTTTCTACAAAGTGCCTCGCGACACCATATTGGACCGGCTGACTAGTGGTCCAACATCCTAGTATTGAAGGGTTCTGAGGTTACGGCTTGGTAGGGGCGGGTTTGAAACCCGCCCTGTCGTCGTAGCACGCCAATCTCGGCTACCCCTCATTTCAAAGATTTCGGTCTACTAGCCTCGTCCGTAGGAAGAACATAATCCTGCATAGCCTCGATCGAGGGCTTGTCGTTCAGGCACTTGGAATGTGCCGCGGTTCGAGCCGTGTATCGGTCGCTGACGCCCTGATCTGGGCCTCGGCGCGCTCTGCAGGGAGCCCCGCCGTCTATTCATTCGACCGTAGGTTCCCGAATCAAGGCCTCAATGTCCTCACCGAGGCATAACCGGTGTACGCGACCGTCACAGTCACCTAGGCCTTGACCAGCTTCACGAACCGGCCGCCGATAAGCCATTCAGCGACGTAGATGTTCCCGTCCGGATCGACCGTCATGCCGTGGGGGCTGTTGAATTTGCCCGGCTCGAGAACCTTGGGCCGTATCGGTTTGCTCTGCTCGTCCTGGTTGTTCGGCCAGCCCGGCACGTCGCAGACCTCCTCGTTGTCGCCGAGGAACGTCACCGGCCGATCGTCGAGGTCGACGATAGTCAGGCGCGCCCTTAGCTCGGCGATGACCATGAGGTCGCCGTCGGTCGCTAGGCCGCTGGGGCTGGTCAGGAAGTCTTTCCCGAAGACCCGCTTCCACCCGCCTTCGGTGTCGTAGACCTGAACCCGACCATTCGTCCGGTCCGCGACGTACAGCTCGGCTTCGGGCTTCCGATGGTCGATGAAGATCGCGTGAGGGCAGGAGAAGGCGCCGGCGCCGCCCTCCTCACCATTGATGGACGCCACGTAATCGCCATTCTTCGTGAACCTGTGAACATAGTTCTGACCATATCCGTCGGCGACCCAGACGTCGCCGTTGCCGCCCATCCGCTCTTCGTGCACGGCGACCCAGGTCGGCATGTAATTGCCTGTCTCGTAGACGGAGAGTGGCGGCTTCTCGAGCTCCAATACCGTCTCGCCGTCCAACGTCTTCTTGACGACGCGACCACTCACTTGCGCGCTATCGTCGGGGTACTCGTACCCTTCGGTCGAAAGCCGCTTCCGGCCGTTATCGGCGAGCCACAAGAACTCAGTGTCGCCATCCTTGACAAGAGTCATTCCGTGGGCCTCGGTCAGACCGCTGGGGAAGGACCGCTTGAGGTTGCCGCTGGAGTCGAAGACCAGGACGGTCCGGTCTTCCTGGTGGAAGCTGATAATCTCGCCGGTCTGGGAAACGACCACGCCGTGATGCGACCATCCCCCGCGCGTGCTCGGGCTATCGGGCACCTTCGCCCAGTTGTCGATCCACTCGTAGGTCGTATTGCCGCTGCCGACGCGCATCGCATCGCCTCCTGGGGCTGTATTCCCTTTGGGACGAGCGACATCATACCTACGGGTTTCGGCGTGGTCAACGCGCCCGAATCGGCCACTCAAGCAGAAGGGCTTCGGCTTGGACGCCCGGCTTGACGCCCTGAGCCTGCCGGACAACCTCAAACGGCGGGCGGTATCGCCGTCTATCTTCTGGTTGACTTTTCGACATCCGGCTTGTCTTTCGACTCCGATTTATCCTGATCAGCGTGTTCCTCCCAGTCGTCGGGACGATCTTCCAATCCTCTGGATTCCCAATAGGCATCATTGTTCGGGTTCAGTTGGTTGGCGTGGTTGTCGCTGTCACTTTGTTTGCCCAAGACGTACCTCCTTGTGCTTCGATCCACCGTCCGCAGTGGATCTGGGAAAACAACCTGCTGGCCGTCTAGAACTCGGCGGATGGAGACCTACCGCCGAAGGCGATCTTCACGAAGCCGAATATCCCGACGATAACACCGGATATCACGAAAATGGAGCCCATAACGTCCAGAAGCCACTGAAGCATGTCCGACTGTATCAGGACCCCCGTCACCGCCAATATGAGCCCCAGGGCCAAGAGTCCGCCGCCACCAAATTTGCTCATCGTTCTTGTTCCTTCCCGCCGGGGTCCGTTTCGCCTTACTCCACAGTTACTTACGCGTAAGTTGTATCACACTAACAGCGGGGGTGTCAAGGTCTGCCAGTGACAGTTGGAGACCTCATGTGCCTCCGTCATTCCGGCGAAAGCCGGAATCCAGCGACGCCGGCCTAGGCCGATTCATGTCGGCATGGTTGAGTGAACGCGCCGAGAGGCTAGTGGTCCAACATCCTAGTATTGAAGGGTTCTGAGGTTACGGCTTGGTAGGGGCGGGTTTGAAACCCGCCCTGTCGTCGTAGCACGCCAATCTCGGCTACCCCTCATTTCAAAGATTTCGGTCTACTAGCCTAGCAAGACCATGTGGACATTGCCCGGTCCGTGAACGCCACGAACGATGGTCTGCTCTATATCGGCTGAACGGCTGGGCCCGGAGATGATGTTCATGTAACTCGGGCCCTCGTGGGCGAGGAGATCTTGTCGCCGCAGGACGAACAACTCGTCCAAGCTCGGCAGGACCTCTCCTCTTCGAACAACGGCGATGTACGCCGGCGGCAGCAGGGAAACCAGCCGGCTTACGCCCTTCTTAGCGACGATCACGCAACTGCCAGTTTCGGCAATAGCGTAGTCCACGCCGGTAATGCCGAGTTCGGCCCTAATTACCTTTTCGCGAAGGTCCGCCCGCTGGCCTTCCAGGTCGCCCCGGAATTCGTCGACGGCCATCAGCTCGAGTTCGACGCCTATCGCAGAAAACCTCGATTCGAAGTCTAGCCCGTCGAGGACAGGATGCGCCGACCTCATGGCGGACTTCGCTTCCAGGGAGCGAGCTACGTCGGCGATGTAGTCGAGGGCCACCTCGGCCGACGCGGCCCGCTCGACCTGCCATCCGATGTCCGACGCTGACTGCGCCAGCTGCTCTAATAGCTCGTCGGCTCGGTCGTCCATCTCGCGTCCGACGGCTTCGACGGTCGGCTCTCCAACCTCGCTTTTACCGGGGAACGGGGAATCTTGGGGTGGCCGAGACCCAGCGTCTGACCGCCCGAGGGCTCGGCGTACATTGGCCAGGAAGCGGTCTCGGCTCGACTCGTCATTCATAGCTGCTGGGACTCTGCTGGCCCCTATCCCCGCTTGGCCAGGTATCTCCGCCAGCGATTCCGGAACGGCGCCGAGGACACTCGCGGAAAGGTGCGGTACCGAGTCCAGCCCGAGGCGGGCGGTGGGAGCCACCGGAGCCGGTCGCCCTTCAGGAACGGGGCCTGAGCCAGCCGGCCGAGCCTGTTGGCCCATCCCATCATAACGGGCGACGCGACCGACATGCGCCATCCCTTCATTGTGAGCCTCTCCCATACAGGGGCACTCTTGGCCTCCGGATGAGTCTCTCCTTCGGTGAGCTCCTTCCGGAGGTGCAGCAGCATGCGCGGGATGTTGATATTGACCGGGCAGGCTTCGTGGCAGGCTCCGCATAGGCTCGATGCGAACGGCAGATCCTTGGAGTCTTTGATGTTGGTGAGCATCGGGGAAACTATTGCGCCGATAGGCCCCGAATAGACCCACCCATATGCGTGTCCACCAACCTTGCGGTACACCGGACAGGCGTTGAGACAGGCGCCGCAACGAATGCAGTTGAGGGCCTCTCGCATTTGCTGGTCGGCCATGATCCGGGTCCGGCCGTTGTCGACGATCACCAGGTGGAACTCGTCGGGGCCGTCCTCTTCGTCGGAGGCGCGTGGGCCGTTCACGGTGGTGACGTAGCTGGTAATGCGTTGGCCGGTCGCCGAGCGAATCAGGAGGCGCAAGAACATCCCCAGGTCCTCCATCGACGGGATGACTTTCTCCATTCCCATGATCGCCACGTGAATGCGCGGCATTGACGTACACATCCTGCCATTGCCCTCATTAGTCACGAGCACGAGCGTACCAGTCTCGGCGACGACGAAGTTGGCTCCGGTAATCCCCATGTCCGCCTGGACGAACTTCTCGCGGAGCTGGTTCCGGGCAGCTGCGGCAAGGTCGTCGATGTCGTCGAGCCTTGGTGTTCCGAGCTTGTCGTGGAGTAGGTCGGAAACATCACCCCTGGACATGTGGATGGCCGGGGCGACGATGTGAAACGGCGTCTGCTCGGCGAGCTGCAGGATGTACTCGCCCAGGTCTGTCTCGACGGCTTCGATCTCCTGTTCAGCAAGCTGGTCGTTGAGGCCCATCTCCTCGGAGAGCATCGACTTACCCTTGATGACCGTTTTCACGTCGTTGGCCTTGGCCAGGTCGATAATGTACTTGCTCGCCGATTCGGCGGTCTCGGCGAAATAGACCTGACCTCCGGACCTGCGGACGTTGGTCTCGGCCATCTCAAGGTAGTAGTCCAGGTTGGCGATCGTGTGATCCTTGACAGCTCGGGCCCGCTCCCGCATCTTTTCCCATCCGGGAGTGTCATCGGCTGCCCGAACGCGGGCTTTGTGAAACCCGTCGAATAGGCCCGTCAGACCCGACTGGATCTTCGGATCGTTGAGTGCCACGCCTGCGGCTGATTTGAACTCTTTTGTTTTGGGTTTCATGGACTGACCAGCTAGCCTACCCCTCGTGTAGAATGTATCAGAGGTGTCCTATGCTGCAAACCTACGAGGCGACGATTGACGAGTCAGGCAACGTGCGCCTACGGGAAACAGTGAGCCTCTCGGGAACGCGGCGGGCCTTGGTCGTAATACTGGACGACGAGCCCGGGGCGCAGGTGTTGGAAACAGCCCTGTTCAGTGAGGCTGCACTCGCGGCCGACTGGAACCGGCCGAAAGAGGATGCGGCGTGGTCTCACGTGCAGCCGGATCAGTCGTCTTAGTCCCATTTCCTCAGCGATCTGACCCTATCCCGAGTTCAGCCTGCCGTCGTACTTGCACCTGCGGGCCGCGGCGATTGGGTTCTCTGTCAAGTTACGAGCCGTCCGTAAGGTGACAGTCACAGTCTTACAATCACCGAGTCCAGCTTTGCTAGCGGCTCTTTACGAATGAACAGCTACGCCCGTCCAGGGAAGCTGTTCACCGCAAACGAGCGCTTGATAATCGGTGAAGCCGGCGTTCTGACCTCGAAAGCAAGACAGCAAATCGTCCAGGCCGCGGTCGGGATTCTCAAGCAAGGTCTTACCTAACGACTGTCCTTGCGGACTTAGTGGTCCGCTCTAGCCATAGCCTCATCCAGAAGCTGGGCCAGGTGCATGGGACGGACAGGTACGCCCTGGCGTTCGAGCCCTCCCGCAATCTGCATCAGGCAACTGCTGTCACAGGAGACGACGGCGTCTGCATCGGTGTCGCGGATGTTGTCCACCTTGTCTTGCAGCATTGCCGCCGAGATATCCGGGTACTTGACCGAGAACGTCCCACCGAAGCCGCAGCACACGTCAGCCTGGTCCATCTCGACAAGCTCCGCCCCTGGCACGGAGCGGATTAGCTTCCTGGGCTGGGTCGTCGCATGAAGCTCGCGACGGAGGTGGCACGCCTCGTGGTAGGTCACCTTCCGCCCGATGTCGCTTGCGCCCGTCACGGAAAACGGATCTTCGACGCCGAGGACATCGACTATGAACTCAGATAGCTCATAGACCCTCGGCGCCAGCTCACGAGCCGCTCGCAGCAGATCGGGCGCGTCATGCAACAGCTCCTTGTAGAACACCCGTATGGTGGCGGCACAAGACCCGGAAGGAAGGACGACGTAGGGCTTGTCTTTGAACTGCTCGATGAAGCGCTTCGCCAGCGGCTTCGCATCCCGCCAGAAGCCCGAGTTGAAGGCGACCTGGCCGCAGCATGTCTGCTGCTCGGGGAAGTCCAGATCGACTCCCAGCCGGCGGATCACCGAGACGGTGGCTTCGCCGACCTCGGGGTAGAACTGGTCGACGATGCAAGTGACGAAGAGCGAGGCTTCTGTTGGCTTAGATCGGGAGGCCACGGTCTATTGAAGACGAGGAGAGATCACGTCGTCGACGCACGGGACGGCACGTTTAGCCGAGACTCAGAACGCGACGCCGTTCACGATGAATCCGAGAACCCAGCTCATCATGAACGCCGGTCCGGCGGAGAATAGACTGGTCTCCGTGCCCCGCTGCGGTGGACCGTGCTGCCTGACGTAGACGAGGTAGGCGCCCAGCCCAATGGCCACGAGCCACACGGAGAGAGCCGTGACGCCGAGGACGCCGCCGATGGCGAATCCAAGGACTCCCCACGCATATGGTGTATCGAGGAAACGGATGAGTTGCATGTCGGTTCCGCGTACGAAGAATACACCTAGCCGGTCGGGCTTGGCAATTCGACTGCAGTCATATAGTACCTTCCTTGCGATGCCTGTGCCCATCCACTACACTCGTCCGGCTATCAGACACTCGAGGAGGCGACTAATGGTAACCGACTTCAACCACTCGGGGGTCGTAGTTAAGGACCTCGACGGGATGGTCGACTTTTACTGCAACACCTTAGGCCTGTCCGTGCGGCGCGAGGTGGACAGCGTCGCACCGCCCGAGGGAGACCACACCGGGGTTGCCGGAGCCCGCCGGAAACTGGTTTTCGTCGGCAAGCCCGACGGCACCCACCTGCTGGAGCTGGTCCACTTCATTGAGCCCGAAAGCCCTTCAGGTCATCTCGACAAACACCAGCTCGGCGCGTCCCATGTCTGCTTCAACGTCGAGGGAATGCAGCAGCTATACGAAAGCCTGTCGGGAAAGGGGGTAGAGTTCGTCACTCCGCCCATTTTCAGGGACGCCCCTGATGGCGGTCGCCGAGGGATATGCTACGCCCGAGACCCTGAAGGCAACTGGCTCGAGTTCATCGAATGGGTGAAAGGCTAACCGCCTGACAGGTAAGTCGACTAGCCGACGATCTCCCGGAACACGCGCAAGTAGTTCAAACCCAGGAGCTTTCGTAGCTCCTCTTCAGTGAAGCCTCTCTCGGCGAGCTTGATCGTCAGGTTCGGCCAGTCACCGAAGTTGTCGTAGCCGACGATGTGGTGCTCCGGCGTCATTCGGTGCTCTTCAGGACGGAAGCCGCTCCAATCGAAGGAGCCTGGCCTGGAATCGGGTAGGTCTGGCGGGTACTCCACCATCGACTCGGTAGACGGGCCCTGCCCTGCCTTGTCATTCCCAACGCCCACGTGGTCTATGCCCATGACGTCGACCAGGTGCTCCACGTGGCGCGCGAAGTCGTCTAGTGTGGCCTCCGTCGACTCCTGAAGGAATCCGGGGATCACCACGACGCCGAAGAACCCACCCCGGTCCGCGATCGCCTTAGCCAAATCGTCGCCCTTGGCGCGGTCGTGGTAGCAGACGGCCGCGCTGCTCGAGTGGGTCACTACGACAGGCGCCGATGACACGTCCAGAGCATCCCATCCAACCTGCTCGCTGCAGTGGCTCACGTCGACGATCATGTTCAGCTCGTTGAGCCGGTGCACGACCTCGCGCCCAAAGTATGTCAGGCCGCTCTTGTGGACCTCCGTGCAGCCGTCTCCCACCAGGTTCCTGAGATTGTACGTAAGCTGGATGACTCGGACACCGAGATGGTGGAACATGTCGATACGCCCGAGGTCGGTGCCGATGGGAGTCGTGTCCTGGAAGTCGAGGATCAGGCCATGCTTGCCGGTCTGGTGAGCACGCTCGATGTCGTCCGCGTTGCGGATCAGCATGAGCTCTCCGTCGAGAGCATCCACGATGCCCCGTGCCTCGGCCAGCCGTTTGACAGACGCCTCGAAGGCCTCGACGAAATCGCCGGGACCTGCGTAGGTGGCGCTGGCCACTGTAACGCCCGACCGATTCCACAGGTCGAGATACTGTTGGCGCGCATCCTCCGATGTCTGGATCTCTCGGGCGGCCATGCTGGCCATCCGGTCGCCGATCTCGCCGCGAGTCAGGCCCTGTGCCGCGAGCTCGTCGACAGCGGTCCGCATTGTGTCGGTGAACAAAAAGCCATAGGTCGCGGGAGGCTGCTGGCTGTCGATAACCAGGGCCTCGTCGTGAAGCTGTCGCGCCTCTTCAGCGCTGAGAGTAGGTGTTCTGATGGCTGTCATTGCTCCTCCATTTCACTTACGGCATTCAGTTCTTGACTACTGAGCTCATCGCCAGTATATGTTCCGGTCCAGTAGCGCAGCAACCGCCTATGATCTGCGCTCCTATGCTCTTCCACCCGGCCGCGAACTCGGCCATCTTGCCCGGATAGTACCCAGCCGTCTGCAGTATATCCGCGCCCTCGCTGGGCCTCTGATTGGTCAGTGTCAGCCGCTCTGGGTCGACAGGTCCCATCGGGTTGTACCCGATGTTCGCATAGCCTCCGATCGGACCGTCGTAATTGTCCCGGAGGATGGTCAGCCCTGCGCCAATCCCCTCTGGTGCGGTGCACATCAGTAGGATGCCCGCGACCTCGCTGCCTTTGAGCGCGGTGACCAGATCCTCCAGGCGCTCACCGTACTGCATGGCTCCGTCTTCTCCAATGTGGCGAACACCGAGGAACACGGGCACTCCGTGCCCGGAGCAGGCCTCGACAGCCATGACGCAGTCAGCGATGCGCCCTACGTACTCGGGCAGCATGGCGTCGACGCCCGCCCCCGCGAGCAGCGCAGCGTGATCAGCGAACTCCCGCCGATACGCCTCCTCGCCCATCACCACGACATCTGGATCGTCACGGCCATCGGTCAGTTTCTGAAGGGTCGGCGGCGCCATCCCACCAAAGACGTAGGCCTCCGGGTTCCCTGCGTTCCTGGCCGCCAGAGCATTGTCGGCTGCGGCTTTCGAATAGGTGCGCCATTCGTTCGCCAGGCCGATGGGCTCCATGCGTGTCGGGCTAGTCCAGAAGTTGTTGCTGATGAGGATTTCGGCGCCGACGCGAAGGTAGTCCTGGTGCACTTGCTGAACTACGTCGGCCGCATCGACGTTGGCGGTCGCCGACCAGGCTTGCAGGCCGGCAGCAGCCGATGCGCCCCTTAGCACGTCGACGCCCCTACGCTGCAACTCCGAGCCGGTGCCGCCGTCCATAAGCAGCACGTCTCCGCGTTGGAGGCGTTCAGTTACGTCGACGCGTGGCATGCGAGTACCTCTACTGGAACGGCACGGGTATCTTGTCGCCGTGCCATGGAAACGTGTAGCTCGGGTCGTTGGCGAACCGCCTCATTCCGGCCCCGACGCGGACTGACGTCGAAGGTGGCAATTCGACTGTAAAGTACTTGCCGTTTACCACCGCGGTCTGTTCGCCGTTGCCGTCCTGGTAGCGCACCTCGGTAAACTGGTGTTCGCCGAAGGCGCCGGCCTGCACTACTAACCGCTTTGTCTGGTTGCGGTCCAGGTTCACGAGCTGAATCCCAGCCCCGTCGGACTTAAGCTCGTCCACCAGCGCAGCGACGTTTCGGGGGAGTCCCGGCCGCCCCAGGTCAATATCGAAATAGCGGACCGTCGCCCGGAGGAGCCCTCCGTTGTACACTGACTGGGGTGCCCCGAGGACCACCTGAGTCAACGCCTTCGTGAAGACCGGGCTGTCCGGATGGGCGTTTTCGGCAAGCAGCGTCTCCACGTTGCGATCGTCGGTGCGCTGCTTTTCGTAAGTCTCCATGGCCAAGTTGTAGTCGGACTTTAGGATCTGCTCCGGCCAGCCGGGGTTCATGCCGTCGTAGTAATTGAATTTGGCCATGTTCTGGTGGCCGTCGTTAATCTGCTGGTTCTTCTCTGGGGTATCGATGACCTGGTTCCAGTCGCGTTCGATGTCGCCTTCTCGTATGCGAGCCATTAGCTCGTAGTCCGCTTGTGAGAGGGAGGCGTGATGCAGATGAGCCGGCTCCAGAATCCGCACCGGCTGGTAGTTGTCCCAACCGTCCGGCCCGTGCCTGAGCGGTACCATGACTTGGCCGTTATCCTGGGTGATCGAGTTGTCGAGCAGCATCTCGACTTGTGACCTGAGAAGGTCAAGATAGCCATAGTCGCCACTGAGCAACAGCGCGCATTCGCATGCCGTAACCAGTCCGTGGAACATGACGTTAAAGCCCTGGTAGTGGCCCCAGCCGTATATCCCACCCCACCACTGCCCGTCTCGGTGTTCTCCGATCTTACCGGTCGGCCCGATGTTATCCGGCAGGATCCCGTTATTCTGGCGAGTCCGTTCGGCCCACGCGTCGACGTATTCGAGGACCCACTTCTTGTACTTATCGTCACCCGTATAAAGGTAGGCGTTGGTAACCAGACCGGTGGCGGCCAGATTGTTCGATGAGTCGCAGTTGAGAACGATCTTGTCGAACAGGTCGACTATCTCTGCCCGTCGACTGTCGTCTTTCCACCAGTCCGGCTCCAGGTCCTTGATTACCGGATGCAGCGAAGACCGGACGCCGTACCACGAGATCGAGTCCAGGCCCCGGCCCCCCAAAAGATATTGATGCGTCTGTTCAGTGGTCGCCGAGTGCCATGGCCCTTGGCCTGTCTGCATCGGGGACCGCAGGATTTTGTGCTCAGGGTCCCAGTTCGGCGCCTCAGGATCTTCTCCTATGTAGTATGAGGCGAACCGCCTCGCCCGGCGGACATTCTCGGAAATGGTGGGATCGGCTACGCCAAAGTCGTAGAAGGCCATGTTGCCTTCGCCTTTGTGGTGCCATTCAGCGTCGCCTGGGTTAACCAGGTTGTAGTATTCCTTGTAGATCTGCGGATGAAATCGATCGTGGACGCGGCTAACGATACTGTCGTCGAAAAAGCGGGTCGTGGCGTTCCACGAGTCGAGCGCAAAATCGATGACTCTCCTGTCGGCGCCCATAGAGTAGAAGAGCCCCCAATTGTAGATGCGCTCGTAAAGGTCGTCGACGTCATCGGCGTACATGGTTACGCCGCCGCGCTCGGAGTGCTTCCGAATCACGGTCTCCGTCCCTTTCTCCATCAAGTCCATGAGCCGACGCTCAAGCAACGCCCATCCCGGGGGAGAAGCGGTCTGCGTGGCCCTGATGGTCGGCATTTCGGGGAGCGTCTGGGGTGGAACGGGAGCCATCGATTACCTCCGCCCTGAACATGCTCGCGGGTCTGAGACCCGCCTCTACGACATCGAAAAAGTGCCCTAATCTACTGGAACGGTACCGGGATCTTGTCGCCGTGCCACGGGAAGGCGTAGCTGGGGTCATTGGCGAATCGCTTCATTCCCGCCTCGATGCGGATCGACGTCGACGGGGGCAACTCGACAGCGAAGGACTTGCCATTGACCTGCGCAGTCCGGTCGTCGTCGCCATCCTGGAAACTCACCTGGGTGAACTGGTGCTCGCCGAAGGCGCCAGCTTGCACGATCAACCTGCGGGACACATCGGGACTTACGTTAACGAGCTGGATGCCGGCCTTGTCGGGCTTCAGCTCGTCGACCAGAGCGGCTACGTCCTCGGGGAGGCCCGGTCGCCCGCGGTCCTGGTCGAAATAGCGCACTGTCGCCCGCAGCAGTCCTCCGTTGTATACAGACTGCGGGGTGCCCATCGTGACCTGGGTCAAACCCTTGGTGAGAACCGGATGCTGGGGGAACCTGTTCGTCGAGATCATCTCCTCGGCTGTGCGATTGTCCGCTCGGATTTCCTCGAAAGTCTCGAGGGCCCACCCGTATTCTGCGCCCAGAATTTTCTCGGGCCAATTGGGATTCTGGCCGTCGTAGTACTGGAACCGGGCCAGCTCTGTCTCGCCGCCGTTCTTCTCTCCACCTCTCTCACTCACGTCGTTCCAGTCACGCTCCACCTCGCCATCCCTGATCCGCGCGATGATATCGTAGTCTTCCTGGGACATCGAAGCGTGGTAAAGGTGCACGAGTTCCTGGGGCCGCCAGGGCATCGGCCCCGTGTACACGTTCCTGTAGGTAATGTTGCCTTCCGTTGTCCGTCCCTTGGGAGGATCGTACTGCCAGCCGTCCGGGCCGTACCGCGTTGGCATGATCAACTGCCCGTCGTCCCGTTTGATCGACGCCTCGAGGAGAACCTTGATCTGGTCCCGTAGCAGGTCGAGATAGCCGTAGTCCCCGGTCAGCAGCAACGCACACTCGGCCGCGATGTTCAGGCCGTGGAACATGATGTTGAAACCCTGGTAGTGGTTCCAGCCGTACTGGCCACCCCACCAGACGCCTTCGCGGTGCTCTCCGATCTTGCCGGTCGGCCCGACGTTGTCCGGCATGATTCCGCCGTTCTGCTTCGCCCTGTCCATCCATGCCTCGGTGTACTCCAATACCCACCGCTTATACTTCTCGTCGCCGGTGTACAGGTAGGCGTCGGTCACGAGGGCAGTGGCGGCCAGACTGTTCGGCGTGTCGCTCTGTAATATGAGCTTCTCGAACAGCTCGTGGATTTCCTTTTTTCGCTTCGGATCCTCGAACCAGTTGGGCTCGAGGTCCTTGACCAGGGGGTACAACGACGCTCGGACACCGTAGTAGTTGAGCTCTAGGTCGTCCCACCTTCTTCCTGCCCACAGCATCGAGTGTGCCCCTATAGGCTCGGTGTGCAGTCTGGGGCCCTGGCTTGAATGAAAGGGCGAGCGAAGTATCTTGTACTGCGGGTCGTAGTTGGGCGCCTCCGGGTCCTCGCCGATAAACATCGCCGCGAAGCGCTTCGCCCGGCGCACATTCTCCGATATCGTCGGATCGGCTACGCCGAAGTCGTAGAACGCCATGCTGCCTTCACCGAGATGGTGCCACTCGCCGGCCTGGTCCATGTTCCAGAACTCGTTGTGCACGGACCGGCTGAAAACCTTGGTGTGGTCGTTGTGCTTAGCCCTGTGGACGATAGTGTCGTCGCTGATCCGGTTCGAAGCGTTCCACTCGCGAAGGTGGAGGTCGAGCAGGCTATCGTCGGCGCCGATCGCGTAAAAGAGACCGTAGTTGTAGAACTGCTCGTAGAGGTCGTCCAGGTCCTCGGCAAGCAGCGTCCCGCCCCCACGCTCGGTGTACTTTTTGACGTACATCTGCGCAGACTCGGTCATCAAGTCGATGAGATTGCGCTCCATCAATGCCCATACGGGTGGCGGAGATACCTTGCTTGCCTTGATGCTCACGATTCCGGGAACGGAGACGGCGCTTCCCATGGTGTCCCTCCAGAAGTGTTCGACTGCGGTAGTGTCAGGCT
Organism: Dehalococcoidia bacterium; assembly: GCA_965248605.1. GTDB lineage: Bacteria > Chloroflexota > Dehalococcoidia > Lucifugimonadales > CAUZJF01 > CAUZJF01. Next base: position 1,285,749 of record CBDFJV010000007.1, on the reverse strand, counting down.
TGAAAACGGCGCCCCAACGATACGCGTGGGGTATTTGAGTGTCAAGCGCGATTTTTCATGAGCAACGAAACATGAAATAGGGTTTGACACCATCCGACCTCGCATCTACACTCGATTCCGCACGAGACTCGCAGCGGGAGGTCCCAGACGATGTCTAACGCACCAACCCTCTTGAACCGCGACCAGATGCGCGCCTACGTTCGTGACAGCTACGTGAGCGTGAAAGCCGACTACCCGACGGACTTCCACGCTTCGATATTCGAGCAGCTGGAGCACGTCATCCACGACGAGTGGAACCCCGGCAACAACATTCTGCCCAGGGTCCCGGACCTTCAACAGATCCTTGATCATCCCAACGTCGTCGGCGCACTGACCAGCATTTTGGGCCCTAATTTCTTCTACCACCCGCACCATCATTGCCACTACAATCCGCCGGGCTCCGAAGGCCAGCGACTCCACAAGGACGGGTACACCCGTCGGCAGCACAGGACCCGGTGGGTCATGGCTATGTACTATCCACAAGATACAACTCCGGACATGGGCCCGACGGGCGCCGTCCCCGGCAGCCACTACAACAACACGGCGCCCGACCCGGACCAGGAGGTCGGGATGGCTGGTGAGGCGGGGACCGTAAACATCGTTCACTACGACATATTCCATCGAGGAACCCCTAACCAGAGCGACAAGAACCGGTACATGGTCAAGTTCCTGGTCGTCCGTATGGAGGAACCCGAGGCGCCAAGCTGGGACGATGGCGAAGCCGACTGGGAGTCGACCGGCGACATTCGCGATGGCATGTGGGCGACGATGTGGGACTGGCATCGCGGGGGGAACGGGACGGCGCACCAAAGGCCAGACGAGGAACCGGCTCGCCTCTTCGATGCACTTAAAGGTGATTCAGAGCCGGAGGCTTTGCGGGCAGCGTATGCCCTGGGACACGCCGGAGAGGGCGCGGTCGGCCCTCTGATGGACACTCTTCGAACCGGCGCCGATCGGCTGGCGGAAGAACTCGATCAGTACGATGGAGTCAGCATCGGCAGCCAGAACGCGATCTACGCTTTGACGGCGATGGGCGCACCCGCCGTCTCTGCTCTCGCCGACGCGACCAAGGACAGCAGCGCGGCCGTCCGGGCTATCGCGGCGGCGGCAATCGGGGAAATTGGGCGAGCCGGCCAGGAAGGCGTTCCCGCTCTCGAAGCGGCGCTCAATGACGAGTCCCTCGAGGTGCGGCAACAGGCGGCGGAAGCGTTGGGCATCGCGGACGGCGAAGCCCACTCGGTCCCGTCCTTGATCGACACTCTCGACGACGAAGAGGCCAATGTCCGCAGGGCGGCGGCTCTGTCGCTAGCGCGCCTGGGGACGCGAGCCGAGGAAGCAACTCCAAGGCTGATCGAGGCACTCAGAGACTCCAACTGGGGGGTCCGCGCCAAATCAATTCACGCGTTACGACGGATCAATACCGACGAAGCCCGCGACGCCCTTCTGAAGTTCCTCACCACGGCCCGCTGGGAGAACCTCGTCGGCAAGAAGGGATAGCGTGCTCACGGCTGGACAGGGGGCACACTTCGACACCTTCGGCTTCCTCGTCTTCAAACAGCGGTTTCCGACCCAGGAGATAGCCTCGATCACCGAAGAGACCGACAAGATCTGGGCCGAGGACCGCCGCGGCGGTCCGTTCACCGGAGACGAAGAACAAGCGATCGCGCCGTTCGTGGAACGAAGCATTCGTCTAACGGACCTCGTCACCGACGACCGCATATATCTCCCTCTCCAGGAGCTCCTAGGGCCCAGCTTTGTCTGGGCGGGCTCTGAGGGGAACATCACAACGCGAGGCCACCATCCCTGGCATCCCGACCGGCCCGCCACCGAGAGGGAGCTGACGTACCTGCGGCTCAAGGTGTCGATGTATCTCGACCCGGTGACAGCGGAGTCCGGCTCTCTGAGGGTTATTCCGGGTTCCCACAAGATGCCCCTGCACACCGAGATCGAGCCGGAAGAGCACCACCAGCGCGGCCGCGACGTGGCCCCCTTCGACATCGCGGGCGTCGATGTCCCGTACCATCCCCTGGAGTCCGAGCCCGGCGACGTGATTTTCTTCAACCAGAGCCTCTGGCACGGCGTTTTCAACGCATGGGCCGGCCGGCGATTCATGGTCATGAAGTTCGCCGCGCAGCCGACCGAGGACTGGCACGTCGAAGAGCTGACTCGCTACAAAAAAGACGTCCTCAGCCCGGACGAGCGGTGGCTCCAGAGCGAATCGCCTCGAGTCAGGGGAATGGTCGAGCCGCTGCTACGGTTGGCTGCGGCGCGACCAGCCTGAAGGAGATCAACTAGGAGAAATCGATGACAGCACCACAGCACACACCCGGCCCATGGCAGGCACTTCCTGAAAAGACGCCGATCCGCATAACGGGAGCGAAGGCCGAGCAGATCGCGGCCGTCTACGGCGGGTTCGTCGGCGAGGCGGAGCAGCTCGCCAACGGCCGTCTTATAGCGGCAGCGCCGAAGCTGCTGGAATACGTCTCGAAGCGGGCCGGCGACGGGGACGACGAAGCGCGAGAGGTCCTGGCATTGGTCGCTGGCCAGCCGACGTAGGGCGGTCAAGAACCGGCTGGAAGTGAGGTCGGCACGCGGTTTGACTATGCATAGCGTGAAGCACAATAGGCCGCAGCGCCGGTCGGTTCGTCTCCGCGGTTTCGATTACGCGACGCCAGGCGCGTACTTCATCACGATCTGCACCCAAGAGCGAGCGTGCTTGTTCGGCGAAGTTGAAAACGGCTTGATGCTGCCGAATGCGGCGGGACGGATGGTCGAGGAATGGTGGCAAGAGCTTGGACGGAAGTTCGAAGCAGTAGATCCGGATACGTTCGTCTTCATGCCCAACCACATCCATGGAATCTTGATGAACGACGGCGCCGACGCGGGCGCACACGCAGGTGCGCCCCTACCGGAGATCGTCCAGTGGTTCAAGACCATGACCATGGATGAGAAGCAATCGACACAAAAAACTGCGGTACTCGTGGGCAGTGGGATTGGGTGCAGCAGAAGACGGCGACAGCGGGACTTCCAGCTAGATGTCTGGCGCGCCTCCTCGATACGGTCTCTGCGATGACCCCCGAGTAGGTGACGGGGCTGCCTGGGGATAGATTGCCCAATGGTTACATACATAAAGCGGGGCCGGGACCTGGTGAAGGTTGCTGGACTACCACGTCCCATCTGTATTCTTGATCCACATTCGGCCATTATACAGTTCGCATGGAGATGAGTTAGGATGGACCTACTATAGGAAGCGGGGACATCATATCAACAGCAAGACACGCAACATGGATGAACCCGAGGTCTCTGAGACGACAGAAGGCATTCTAGACCTGCTGAGCGCAGCGCCATACGGTGTCTACGCCGTGGACGTTAGCCAGACCATCGTCTTCTGGAACCGTAGCGCCGAGCAGATTCTCGTCTCGGGCACAAAGCGTCCCAGGTGATCGGGCGGCGATGCTACGAGGTGTTGCAGAACCTTCCCTCGGAAGGTTCGACGCCGGTCTGCATGGAAGGCTGCCCTTCTATCCGGCTCGCCAGAGAAGGACGTATCCCTCCGGTAGCCCGTGTCCGAGCGCGGTGCGCGTCAGGCATACGAAAGGCGATCATAGTAACCCCTCTGATCGTCCCGACGGCCCAACCGGATCGGACGCTGCTAGTACACCTGTTCGATGAGAACCTCGATGAAGCACGGGCCACAGGAGTCGCTATAACCGTCCAGAGTGTGTTCTCGGAAGGGAAGTCCCCAGCCGTGCCAACGGACTCGACCACCGACTCGGTCCGTGGCGAAGCTAGTCCCCTGACTGCCCGTGAGATAGAGGTCTTGCGCCTGGTGGCTTTGGGGCTCGGGACCAAAGAGGTCGCCGTCGATCTCGACCTGAGTCCTAACACCGTCCGCAGCCACGTCAGCAACGCCCGTAAGAAGCTGAAGGCGAAGACCAAACTCGCCGCAGTGCTCGCCGCCTATCGTAGCCGTGTTCTCTAGCCGCCCCCAACCAATCCGCCTCCAGGTCATCTGACCTAGCATTCCATCAACGCTTGCAAGAAATCATACAAATGTATGATTGACACGGCCAAGATCTGTGGTATGGTCGACTAGTCGGGTGCACATCAGATTACGGTGTGCTCCTGGGCACTGTTGACGGTGCCGGAAGCCAAGTCGAAGCGAGTCTGGACAAGCTACCTCTAAGATGGAACCCAAAAAAGGGAACAAGAGGTGACACGATGAAAGCGTTGAAACACACACGTCACACGAGGAAGTGATGTCATGACAAAGAAGAAACGGGCATTCTTCATCTGGTTTGCTCTCACGCTTGCTGTGATGACCGTGGCTGCGGGACCCCCGGAGACCGACTTCCGTGATGTCATGGGCAAGGAGACGGCCCAGCAATTCTCGGAGATATCAGCTCCTGGAAAGGATCTCATGGAGCAGATATGGGACCGAGTGCTGGCCTCTGGCGCGCCCCCTGAGATCTGGCCAGCATACGTGGCGCGTCTCATACGAGTGATCCACGAGGGGGAGTATGGCGAGGACGGAAGGCAGGAGGGCGAGCAAGCGCGAACCGGTTGCGGCAAAGTCCGTTGACACTGCGATGTACTATCAATACACATCCTCGATCACCGGCTCGTACTGCGTCATGGATTCCATGAACGTGTCGGTAAGCATCGCTCTCGTCCCCGCCTCCGCCTCTAATTCTTGCAGCAATTGCACAGTGACGCTTGCATCTGTCTCACAACCTCAACAGCACGGGTATTACACCGCTTTCGGGCGTCACCTATGGCGGTATCCTTCGGGTGGCCGTACCTCATTCGATGCGGGTCAGGTCTGATCTCGAGTACGGATCATAGGATCGCGAGCCCAACGAGAATACGTGGTTCTTCTTGCGTGGTGTGTCGGACTCGGCCTTGTCTTAGCCCTGGCCTGCGGTTCTTCGGGGGATAAAGGACGGGAGCCATCCGTCGCAGCGAGTATCGGTGAGGCGTCGCCGGAGGAAGTCCAGTCCCTGCTATCCGGCGACGCCCTGGACCGCTTCCAGGCCCTGCCTGAGGACCACCAGAAGGCGCTCGCTGCGTACCTTGCATTCGGAGTTTCGCCTGACCTTGTGCCAATCGTGGTTGAGCAAAAGATGGCACAGTGGCCGGAAGACCCACCGCAATTGCGCGATCTACTTGGTCCGGACCGCTATGAGAGCTTCGGGAATCTTTCCGGGTCGGCTTCAGGGGCGCCATACTACGCAAACTTCCTCCTGACCTACTACGTCCACGTCCTGAACAACGAGGACACCCTGGAGGGTCAGAGCCAGGCTTTCCACAGCCTCATGTATGCTCTTGTCGGCCCAACCCCTGAAGAGAGGCGTCGAGTAACAATCACTAGACCTCCCCTGGAGAGTGTTCTCACCCCCACCGCGTTGGCCAGACTGGACCAGCTCGGCCCGAGCTTCCAGCAGGCCATTCGATCGCCGTGGTACGGCTTGGATGAAATGGACCTTCAGACCTTCGCCATTATGTTCACGAGCTTCGAGATCCTCTTGCTGAAGACGCCCGCAGGAACTGAGTTGCCATCTATCGAAGCTTATCTTTCGGAGCAAGAGCTGGCAGACCTTAAGACGCTGCCCGAGGATATCCGGGAGACAGTCGAACCCTGGTTCCACGACGGCGTTCTGGGGTGGTTCCTCGGAATTGCGATCTATCCGTCGGTACCCACGTTGACATTGCCGCCCGAGGATATCCTTTCAAGCGAGGCGAAGACATCCTTGTCGTTTGCAAAATAGCGTGCCGAGGCGGGAACAGAAGAGTAGGAGGCCCTCGGCCAACCGAGGGCTACTGTCCCGACGTAGAGGACTGAACGTTCCGAGGCTTGGATTGCCTGTAGGAGGGAACGGAGGATTCACATGCACACCGAAATGATGCGGCTGGACAGGATTGGGATACCTGCTCTCGTATCAGCGACGGTCGTGGTCGTGCTACTGGCTGCAGCCGTCTGGCTTCAGCCCTGGAACTCTGGGACCGACCAGTTCCTCTGGGAGATTGGGGCCGATCAGTCCATATTGCCGGTAGGTTCTGTGGCCCATGCTTCCGGCGGAGAGCCGGTGGAAGCAGCCGATGCGACGGTCGGGCCTGACCTGGACAAGAACTGGTGTGAGAACGCCGACGGCCATTATCACGAGTTGGGGCCCGTGATGTCCGTCAAGTATGGCCAGCCTGGGTCCAGTGATCGGACAACCAATCCGTCCCCAGGGCATTCGTTGCAGGTGATGGAAATCGTCTGCGAAAGCGAGGAAAGGACTGGCCGGGGCTCAAGGGGCACGATCGTATGGAAGTCACCGGACTCACCATGGTACGGAAGGTAGGAATAGGTGGAGTAGGGCTTGTGGTCGTCCCGACCGAGACACACGTTCACAGAGTTTAGCCAACCTCCCACTCCCGATAGGATAGTCAGCTAAGCGCCCGCACTGCGAGTGCGTCCTCGTCTTTGTCGGCCGCCCGAGTGGCCCTTTCTGACAACAAAAAAAGGCCCACATAGATGAACGAACAGAGGCCACCACCGTGCAATACGATGGTCGCCTCTTGCGTTTCGGTCAGCACCTAGTCAGCGGTCCGCGCCGACCAGTTCTTCCCTCCCTCTACTCCTCGGCGTTGACCGCCCACTCGAACAGCAACAGCGACGCCCGCTGGGGCCGCTTGCGGCGCCGGTTCCGTCTCACAGGCTCCTCGGCGAACAGTTCCGCCCAGGAGAGCACCGAACTTGCTCCGGCTCGTCAAGCGTAGTCGTTGGTTGGCCCCCTATGTCGAGGGCCACTCCGGTGCCATTGGTCCCGTTGTCCGCCTCGACGATCTCAGGCTCCACCTCAAGCGTCCTCCACCCCTCGTCCACCAGCAGCTCCTCGGCGACGTCCTCGGCATCCCGCGCCTGCGCGAAAGCCGCTTCCACCGTCTCCTCATCTTCCTCTTCCCCATTCACGATCTTGCGTGGCAGGGCCAGCATCAGGTATTGAGTCGCCGTAGGCGGCCAGCCCGTCCTCGGGCTACTCGCCCTCGACCGCCAGGTTTGTCAAGGGCGGTGTGAAAACGTACCAGCGGGGCGGAGCAAAACTGTACCACTGAACGCCGTAGAATGGGCATCAAGGTTCGTGGGGCGTTGGAGATCAGGCTCAGTCAGGATAGCTGGCGGCCAGAAGTCTTCTTGCTGTGCTTGAGTCGGTAGCTGTCCCCGTTCATCTCCAGGATGTCGACATGGTGGGTGAGGCGGTCGAGGAGAGCTCCGGTCAGCCGTTCAGAGCCGAACACCTCGGTCCACTCGACGAAGGGCAGGTTGGAGGTCACCAGGACCGATCCACGCTCGTAACGCTGGCTGAACACCTCGAAGAGGAGCTCGGCGCCAGTCTTGGACAAGGGCACGAAGCCCAGTTCGTCGATGATCAGAAGCTTGAGTCGTGCGAGCCTTCTCTGCAGGTTGAGCAGACGCCGTTCGTCCCTGGCCTCGATCAGCTCGTGAACCAGAGCAGCGGCGGTGGTGAAGCCCACGGACAGTCCCCTCTGACACGCAGCCAGACCGAGACCGAGGGCGATATGGGTCTTGCCGGTGCCACTGTTGCCGAGAGCGATGACGTTGTGGGGGCGCTCGATGTACTCGCATCGTGCCAGCTCCAGAACCAGAGCCTTGTTCAGGGACGGCATAGACAGGAAGTCGAAGGTGTCGAGGCTCTTGGTCGTCGGGAAGCGGGCTGCTTTGATCCGACGTTCCACCATGCGATGGTGACGGTCGATCAGCTCCAACTCCGATAGTCGCAGCAGGTAGTCCGGATGGTCAGCTCCCTCACTGGCACACTGGGATGCCAGCTTGTCGTACTCCCTCAGGAACGTGGGGAGCTTGAGTTGCTTGAGGTTGTGTTCGAGCAACATCGTGGACTTGTTGGTCATGACCGGCTCCCCGCCAGGAGAGCCATGTAGTCCCTGGTCGAGGTTGTTGCAACGTTGGTCCTGGGCAGATACGGGTACAACTCCATGTCGAGTCTAGGCGGTCGACCCTCGATCCTGCACAGCACCAGGTGCTTGACAGCATCGAAGCTCACAGCCCCGAGTCGAATGGCGTCTCGTACGGCGTCGTGGACTTCTTCCGGCTGGAAGTTCTCCATCAGTCTGAGCACCTGCACGAACTCCCTCTTTCCTCGCTTGCCCATCCGAGACTCCAGCAGCCGCCGCAACACTCCGAACTCCTCGGGCAACTCCCATCCAACCAGCGGCGCCGCCTGATCCAATGCCCTCGTCTTCTTCTCAAGGAGCGGCAGGTAATGGAGAGGGTCGAAGACGAAGTCGTCTCGATCGTAGGACCGCCGATGGCGGGCGATGACTTCAGCGCCACAGCTGATCACAACCTCATGTACATATCCGCGGACCACAACGTCCCGATGACCGTAGGCCACCGGGACCGAATAGTCATTGGTCCGGTATCTGACCAGGGACAGAGAACTGACCCTCGTCGCGTGCTTGTCGCTGGCGTCGTACGGTACGGCCGGCAGAAGCAGCAACTTCTCCAGGTCCCGCTCCAGCCGTTCTCCTATCGTCTCGTTGTGGCCGCGGAGTCGATCTTCGAACCGTCTGAGGCAGTGTTGCTCCAGATGAGCATTGAGGGCATCGAAGCTCTCGAACGATGGAATGGGCACCAGGAAGTTCCGGCGGACATAGCCGACCAGACCTTCTACTTTGCCCTTATCGTTCCCTTTGCCTGGACGGCCGAACCGGTCCTCGAACAGGTAGTGGGACTGAAGCTCGGAGAACACCCTGGTCCGCTGCCGGCGACCATCTCCCAGGATTCTGGCTACCGCGAGCGTGGTGTTGTCGTAGAGGATGCTCTGAGGCACTCCGCCCAGGAACGCGAAGGCGGAGACGTGTCCGTCGCAGAATGACTCCGTCGTCTCGGCGGGATACGCCTTCACATAGCACCCGTCGCTGTGAGGGAGGTCCAGGGCGAAGTAGTGGGCTTTGCGTTCCACTCCGCCGATGATCACTCGAGCTTCGCCGTAGTCGCACTGGGCATGTCCCGGGGAATGGGACAGTGGTACGAACATCTCGCGGGTATGACGACGGCGTTCTCGAACGTAGTCTTTGACTATCGTGTACTTGCCGGGGAAGCCGTGTTCGTCTCTGAGCCGTTCGTAGATACGCTTGGCGGTGTGACGCTGCTTCTTCGGTGAGCTCAGATCCTGCTCCAGGATCTGGTCCATCACACCCTTATATGGATCGAGCTTCGGTCTGCGAGCCGGTCGTTGCCGTCGATACCCTGGGGGCACGGAGTACTCGAGCATCTTGCGCACCGTGTCCCGGTGTAGCCCGAACACTCGGGCCGCCTCTCGGACGCTCATCCCTTCGACGAAACAAGCCCTGCGAACTCGCAGGTACATCTCCACCTTGTACATCCAATCCACCTTCAATCAGGTTCGGTCGTTCCTGATTGAAGGCGACAGGCGGTACAGTTTTCAAGCGCCACATCTCAGCGCTCGACCGCCCAGGTGGTACATTATCTCTCCGCCCTTCACAGTTGGACTTGTCGGCCTTCTATGGTTCGATCAAGGCGGTGGTAGATCGCCCTGGTCGTCCAACGACGGATCCCCGGGTACTGCTGGCCCTGTGGCTTTTGGCGACAGTGGATGGGGTGGGGAGCGCCCGGCGTCTGGCCCTTCTGTGCGAGGAGCACGACGCCTATCGCTGGGTTTGCGGTGGGGTGCCCATCAACTACCACATGTTGTCGGACTTTCGGGTGGCCCACCGGGCTGCCCTGGACGAGTTGCTGACCCAGATCGTGGCCTCGTTGATGGCCGCTGAGGCGGTGACCCTGGAACGGGTGGCCCAAGATGGGATGAGGGTGCGGGCCAGCGCCGGAGCCTCTTCCTTCCGCCGACAGCAGGGGCTGGATGCCTACCTGAAGGAGGCGCAGGCCCAGGTGGAGCGGCTGGCCTCGGAGCGGGAACATCCCGACCCCGGGGTAAGCAAACGACAACAGAGTGCGCGGGAGCGAGCGGCCCGTGAGCGGGTGGAGCGGGTGAACAAGGCCTTGGGATACCTGCCACAAGCCAAGGCCGCCAAGAAACGTCAGCAGCAAACTCTGGCCAAAAGGAAACGAAAAAAAGTGACGGCGCCCCGGGTCTCCAGCACGGACCCGCAGGTGCGGGTGATGAAGATGCCGGATGGAGGCTTTCGGCCGGCTTACAACGTGGAACTGGCCACCGACGGCGCCAGTGGAGTGATCGTGGGGGTCGATGTCGTTAGCACGGGGGATGCTGGGCAGGCGTCGCCCATGGAGGCCCAGGTGGCCCAGCGTACAGGCCAGCATCCCAAGGCCTACCTGATAGATGGCGCTTTCGCGGCGCGGGCCGATATTACCACCCTGGAGGGACGGGGTGTCACAGTGTACGCGCCGGTGCGACTGCCTCGGAACAAAAAGGAGGAGGAGCGGTACCAGCCACGCTACGGAGATAGTCCGGCGGTTGTGCAGTGGCGACAGCGCATGGCTACGCAGGAGGCTCAGACCGTCTACAGGGAGCGGGGCGCCACGGCGGAATGGGCGAATGCGCAGGTACGTCAGCACGGGGTTTCCCAGTTCACGGTACGAGGCCTCCACAAAGCCACCGCAATCCTGCTCTTGGTGGCGGTGGCACATAACTTGTTGCGTTGGATAGCCCTGACTCCTATAGCTTCAGCCAAAGGGGAGGGCACGTAGGCCAAAGGCCTGTGTGACACAACGATAGTCCGTCCCACCAACGGGCCAACTCGCCAGCCACAGCGAATCCCGTTTATTAAGCCAGGCCGATAAACCCCCAGGATCATCTCATTTCCACCACAGAATCCAAAAACTCACAAGCTCTGAGCCTGACGAAGTGCGTGAATTCCGGGACTTTCAAAAGACCCTAGGTCTGGCCGCATGAGTGTTGAATCTACCGAACTAATGTACTAGTATGTCTCTATGGACTCCCTCGTTTTTGTGGAATCGTTTGTGGGATTGCCTCTATGCTGGCATCGCCTGCCCTAGGTGAGATTCAACGGAATTGCACAGAATTCCACACTTTGCAGGAAATCCTCCGGCTGCCCTTGGAGGCGGCCCCTTTCGACGAATCACGAATCCAGAAGCTCCTCGCAGTTCAGGTCGTGAACGGTCACCACTGCCCTTTCCAGAATTCTCAGAGGATGCCGTTGATGAACCCGACTTCCGTGTTAATGCCTATTCCGGCGTCACCCATCTTAAAGAATAGGCGGTCAGGCGGGTCCGTTACGCCGGACGAATACGCCACGTTCAGATGTGCGACGATATTCGACCTGTTCTGATCGGGCGATTCAATCTCGACGTTCGTCACTTCTTGCGGCGCCGTCAAATGACCGTTGGACCGTAGCCTTTCGGTGAGCCACGCCGGGGTCACTTGAGCAATATTCGTGATCGGTTTGTTCAAGAGCTTACGTCCTGGCCTCTCCGTCATCCGTTTGAATCACGCAGTCGCATTCGTACAGCGAGCACGGGCGGAATCTCAGGTAGTCGCGACCACGAGAGCGTCCTGTGATCCTCTTCAATCTCGTCGAAGGTGGGCTCTACGATGCCGTCCATCGTGAAGCCAACGTCGAAGCACGCGCCGAGCAAGACGCCCAGAGACCTATGAAAGTACCAGTGTGGCTCCGGCTGCCCGAGTATCGCGATCCCCTTTGCCGCGTATGGCCGTGAATACCTGGAGACCTTGACCGACCTCTCCATTCTCGCTTCGCCACCACGTTCATGCCTCTCCATTACCAGCATCCCTTCAGGCGTATTGAAGCATGGATGCATGACCGAGAAGACGAACCGGCCGCCGGGTTTCAGGAGCGCTGGCATGGCGCCGATGAACGGAGCGATGTCCGACATGTCCATGAAAGCCATCGAGCAAACGGCCGCGTCGAAGCGTTTTTCGCCCAGTCCAAGCAAGGCTTCTGAGTCAACGGCGTCGATTACCTGGTAGTCAACGGAGAGGTCGTCTGTCGTTCGCGCTTTCGCAACCTCGATCATTGGGGCCGAGAAGTCAAAGGCCACGACGTCGGCCCCTAGCTCAGCCATGCGACGGGCAAACTGACCGTTGCCGCAGGCCGCTTCGAGTACAAGCTGCCCCTTGTCCAGCTCTAGGAGTTCCTCCTGAGCCGGTCCCACCAGCTTTCTCTGGAATTCGTTTCCTTCTCCCATCCGCTCGTCCCAAAAGGATGCGTTGGTGTCCCAGGCTGCCCTCGAGACTTCGTGCAGGTCCTTGAAGTCGGTTTCGTTCATGGTGGATCTCCGTAGTATGAAAATACATCTGCCAGTTGGACGTAGGAGCCCTCATCTCAATCTTCTCCCGGAGGGAGAAGAGGTAGGACCCCGCCCCTATTCAATCTCTGTGGGCGATGGTGGCAACTTAAATGAATGGTTTTCGTGTCACACCAGTATCATCGCTTGCTAGCTGCCGGTCGACTGGTAGTGGAGGACGCCGAATCTCCAGACCCGCAGGCAGACTGCCAGAAAGCCGAGGCCCACCAGCGGGGCCATGTATTGGAACCAGATGGGCGAGCCCAGCGGATCGGGTCGCCCCATGATTGCGAGGGCTGGGAAGTAGCTGACGCATGCAATGGGCACGGCGTATGTGAAGAACTTGCGGAACCACGGTTTGTAGATGGCCAAGGGATAGTGAGACGTCTGTACACCGCCGTACGTGACGGTGTTCATGATCTCCAGCGTCTCGGTTGTCCAGAAGGCCATCGTGGCCTGGAGCACGACGAGGCCGGTGAAGAGAGAGACCCCTCCAGCTACGGCCGCCACGGCCAGCAGGATTTTGTCCGGCGTCCAGCCGAAGTCGAGGGTCGCGCTCGCCCACAGCAGAATGAACAGGCCCTGAGAGAGTCGACCGACCCGCTTCAAGGTCAGCTCCTGTCCAGCGAGCTGGAGCGCAGTTGGTCTCGGCCTGAGCAGAAGCCTGTCGAAGTCGCCCGACTTGACCATTGTCCCGAAGGTGTCGAAGCCCCGAGCGGCAGCGTCGGCGATCGCGAACGTTACGTTGGCGAGTCCGTAGAAGAAGGCCACCTCGGGGAGGCTCCAGCCTTCGATCGTGCTGAAGCGCTCGAAAAGCACTAGGATGCCCAGGAACTCGATGGCGGTCACCGCGAAATGGCCCAGCGAAAGCATCACGAAAGAGGCGCGGTACTGCATCTGGCTCCGAATCGATACTCCGATGTACCGGGCGTACAAGAATATCGCGTTTCGCACGTTAGCCACCCTGAACCACAAGGCGGCGGACTCCGCGAGAAAGGGCCCATCGACCGAATACGACCAACGCCGCGGTCCACGCCGCTTGGTGTGCCAGGAGGGGAAGCGCCTCGCCGGCCGGAATGTGGCCGAGGTAGAGGCGGTAAGGGGTGTCGACCAGGCCGCGGAACGGCAGGGCCTCCAGAAGCGGCTGCATCCATTCGGGAAAGAAGGGCAGCGGAACCAGCGAGCCAGAGAAAACGAGTACCACCGTGGGGGTCAGGCCGGCAATTCCGTCTCCGGAAACGGTCCACATCATGGAGATGTTGAGCAGTGTGGTGATGGCACAGCTCAACAGGAACGCACCTAGCATCGCCAGCGCGAACGCGCCTGCTGCCGTCCATGTCGCCGGAGCCTGCATCCCGAAGAACAGGCCCGCGATAACCAGGAGAGGTACTGACCGCAGTAGCGGCGCTGCAACGCGCCAGGCCAGGACGCGGCTGAACCAGAGCGTATATAGGTCCAACGGCCGAAGCAGCTCGTAGCTGACGGCGCCAGTTCGGATCAAGTCCCGGATGTCGCGCTCCATGTTCCATGGAAGCATGCCCAGGAACGCCTGGCCCAGCCAGATATATGTGGCGACCTCCTCCATTTGCATCGGTTGCGACGCCGTCGTGGAACGGAAGAACGCCTCGAAGACCATCACGAGAATCAGACCCCAGAACAGCTGCGTGACCATCCCGGCGACAGCGGCCGCCCGGTACTGAAGTAGGGTCCTGAACCTGGCGCTGACTATCGCCCGGTAGCCATTCAAAGCTGGTTTTCCTGGTAAAGCCGTGCAACGATCTCCTCGATGGGCGGGTTCTCGACGAAGAGGTCTCGCACCCCGTGCGACGATGCGACGCGCCCGATCAGCTCGGCGGCGGTGACTCTGCCGGGGTCGAAGCTCAGCTGGACGCGAGCCCCGTCGCGGCTGGTGACGGTAGCGTCGGGATCGGACACGTCGGCGTCCGGGTCCACCAGGTCCACGATGAGTCTGCGTTCCGGCGTAATGCGAGAGCGTAGGGCGGCCAGGCTGCCGTCCGAGAGGATGCGGCCCTGGCCGATAACCATTATTCGAGTGCAGAGCGCCTCGATGTCATCCATGTCGTGGGTAGTGAGAATCATGGTCACGCCGCGCTCGCGGTTGAAGCGGCGGATGAAGTCGCGAAATGCGAGCTTGGAGGGCGCATCCAGGCCGATGGTCGGCTCGTCCAGGAACAGAATGGAGGGAGAGTGGAGCAGAGCCGCCGTCAGGTCGCAGCGCATCCGCTGGCCGAGGCTCAAGAGTCGCACCGGGACGTTCAGGAGCGGCTCCAGGTCGAGCGTGGCGATAAGTTCGTCCCGGGTCCTGGCGTAGTCGCGGGCCGGTACGCTATAGATGTCCCGCAGCAGATCGAAGGACTCTATTACCGGAAGGTCCCACCAGAGCTGGGTCCGCTGGCCGAACACCACGCCGATGTCGCGGACATGGGCTATGCGGTCTCTCCACGGCACGCGGCCGAGGATCTCGCACCGTCCGGAGTCGGGCACTAGGATGCCGGAGATGATCTTGACCGTCGTGGATTTCCCTGCCCCGTTGGGGCCGATGTAGCCGACCAGCTCTCCGGGCTCAATGGCGAAAGATGCTCCGTTCAACGCGTCGACCGTGCGGTAGCGACGACTGGCCACGCCCTTCAGCGCACCCCAGATTCCGGGCGCCCGCTCGGCGATCCGGAAGCGTTTCACCAGGTCTTCGACAATAATGTGCGGCAACCTCAAATACTCCTGTATCTAACGATCCCGATGCTATGTGGCATATCCGCTGATGCGCGTACTGACGGGCAAAAAAATTATTCGCCAGTCACTAGATAGCCATGGCTTCGTCAAACCACCTTTGAATTATGGGTCGGCTGCCTTGAGGAAAATTCAATATTGCGAACGCCTGATCCGGAGGCACAACCAACCTATCCGTGGTCTCGTGCTGTGGCTCCCACGGTTTTAGCGAGACCTCCGCCCTCCAAAGGGACCTGACGAGAACCAATCCCTTCTCCCCACCTTTGACACATTCACCCCTTGTGAAACCGAGCAGCGTCGCTTCCTCAACCGACGCGCAGGCCTCCTCAAGCACCTCCCGGTCCAGGGTAGCCCGCCACTCCTCGTCCTCCTCAGGACGGCCGCCAGGGAATACCCAAAAACCAGATTCCTTGACTAGGACAAGCTCGCCGTCGCGTGTGAAACATATGCCTGCCGCCCCCCATCGCGTGCCGACCGGAGGGGGAAGGACCGGAGGATGCAAGGACGAGACTATATCTTGGCCACGGTTGTCACGCCAGTGAACCTCTTCCCCATTTCCCGCTGCGTGATTTGGATCGGTCATTCGCTGAATAGCTACATCGACAGGCCCAGCGGCGGGCGTCAGGAGCCCGCCGACGGCGGCCCGCCATTCGTCGACGAACTCGTGCACGGACTGGTGCCGTCGGTCGCGGTCGGGATCGGTGGCCCGCACGACGACTTTTTTCATAGCCTCGCTGCCCTTCCAGGCGTCCAGCGATTCAGTTCCATCGCCCAGGAGCACCGTGGCGGCGCGTCCCAGGTTGAACACGTTGGTGACCTGGTCGATGGTCGCGCCGCGCTGGAACTCCTCGGGGGCCATGAAGCGAGTCGACCCGTAAGCCCGGTCCGTCTCTAGGACGAACGGGCCGTCGCGGTACTCATCCAGGTCGCAAAGGAAGGTCTGCTCTCCGTCGAAGTCGTAGATGATGCACCCGTCGTAGAAATCGGACGCGACGAACCCGCGCTCGGCCAATACGAGATGTACGTCGTACACCGTATCGAGAGCGTCGACGACTTGGCGGAGCGGGAGTGACCTGAAGCGGACGTGAGGATGGACCGGGTCGTGGCGGCGTTGCTCCGGCGTGAACCCTGGGTCGTTCAGCACTTCGCCGGGCACCCATTCGTAAACGAGCGCCAGGCCATTCGGGGTCTCGAAAGTGTTCGGAAGACGTGGCAGCGCGGGGTGCTGGACGGTCGCGTTGAGGTGCACGGCGCGCCTGAGGGATTCGACGATCGAAGGGTTGTCGGACGGTTTCACGAACCAACGCTCGCCGTCGATGAGGACGCCGTACGGTATCCCGGAGTCCTGGTGCAGGAACACATGAAAAACCTCGCCGACGTCACGGAGGTAAGACTCGACAGGCACGTCGATCGCAGTCACTTGGGTAAGCGGGTGGGACACGATGCAGCTGCGCAGTCGGCCGTCAGGCCGTGGTGTAACCGAGCTTCAGAACACGCATGGCCGCAGCGTCCTTCGACACAGCAAACTTCGCGGCGATCCGGCCGACGAGGTCGGAGTGGCGGTCTGATCCGGCCTGGACCCATCGCGCCACGCCCCACTCTGCGAAGGCGTCGGTCACAATGTCGCCCACAACAGTGGCCGGCATGAGCAGGGCACCGCTGGCGTACCCGGCCTGCCATTCGATCCAGTCGGTCTGGGGCGCGGCGACTATTCTGGCCCGCCGGCACCGCGGAGCCATCGCTTTCGAGCGCTTCGACCTCGACGGCGCGGTCCAGGGTTCCATCGACCAGAGGAACCCGTGGAAGGCGACGTGCCCGTACTCGTGGGCCAATGTACTTCGGAGCCGGTTCTGCCTAGCCGGTTGCTCTGAGAGGTACTTCGCGATCCGAACGGAAGGCTTCGCCTTCGAGTGGAACTCCGTCACACCCTCCACGTCGCGTCCCTCAGAGGCCAGGTTGGCGTAGAGGTCAAGCTCGGCGACGCTCCGTTCAATCAGCACCGTCAGATCGTCAGTCGAAAGAGGGTATGAAACGGGGCGATCGCTATCGCTGAAGAACCGACGGACGGCGTCCTCGCAGTGGACGTCGATCTCGTCCTGTGCGTAGTAAGGTCGCCATTCGAAGCGCCTGGTTCGATCGCGCACCCACTTCATCGGCCACCCCTTAGTGTGCGCCTGAAGGCCTTGAAGGCCTCCGCTACCTGTTTCGGATCGCGGGATCCTGAACGGACGTCGGAAGGATATTTGCCCGCGATAAAGTAGAGGTAGTCCTTGTCGAGGTTGAGCTCCCCGGCCAGCTGGTCGAGCAGCGAGTCACCGGGCGGATTGCGCCGGTCGCGCTCAATGTCGTTCAGGTATTGGGGCGAGATCGGCAGCCCATCCTCTTTGAGGACCTTTTGCGCGAGCTCGCGCTGACTGATGCCCAGATCCTTGCGGGCCGAAGCGATGACTTCTCCGAATGTCAAAAGACCCTCGTCTGCGTCGTTAGAAGTTCGCATATCAGCATATCAGCGAATCTCATTGAGCGCAACTGCCCCGCGAGGGAGCGTATTAGGGGGTTCGTCGAAAGCCGGGCTCTGGGGTTGAGCGGCTACGGCTCGACGGTAGTGGACGTGGCGGCCCGGCCTTCGTCGACGCAACGCTGGCAGACGAAGGCGTCGCCCTGCTCCAAGGCAATCCCTCTTGGGACGTTCCGCTTGCGCCCGCACACCGAGCAGATGACGGGCTCCAGGGGCACCTTACCGGGCCTGTCGGGCTCGTGGGAGCTGCCCCTGAACCCCCTGTAGTCGGGGTCGAGGCGCAACATCGCATCGAAACGGGCCTGGTCTTTACGGCGGCTCACGACAGACCTACGATCGATTCGAGGAAGGAGGCGATGTCCGCAAGGCCGCCCCCCCTCAGAAGGAAGTTTTGATTACTGGACTTCGACCTTCGCGCCGGCCTCTTCGAGCGTGGTCTTCAACTCATCAGCGGTTTCCTTGGTGATCCCCTCTTTGACGGTCGAGGGGACACCCTCCACCAGCTCCTTCGCTTCCTTCAAACCGAGGGTAGTCACCGAACGCACAGCTTTGATGACATTGATCTTGTTGGCGCCGAACTCCTGGAGAACGACCGTGAATTCAGTCTGCTCGTCTTCAGCGGCAGCTGCGGCCTGGGCCCCGTCCACGGGGGCGGCGGCTGCGACCGCCACGGGAGCGGCAGCGCTCACGCCGAAGGTGTCCTCCAGCTCCTTGACGAGCTCGGACAGCTCCAGCACAGACATGCCTTTGATAGACTCGAGTATCTCTTCTTTAGTGGTCATGATTCCCTCCAATTGCTTGTTGCCGCTTCATCGTGACGTGATGACGTACTGTTTTGCCAATCGACTCTCGTTGCTAGAAAGCCGTCTGACGGACCGGCCTTATCGTCAGGTACGGGTCTTTCAATACCATCGCATGTCTCCACAGCTCGCCGTACAAAGTCGATACCGTTAGGCCTCTGCGCGTAACGGCGCGCTTTCCTGGTACAGAAACTGGAGGATTTCCTTCTGCGACTGGATTACTCCTGTTTCATGATACGGAACCGCGTGCTCTTCACAGAAAGCTTTGGCGACTTTCTGGGCCTCCCCGAGCTTGTTGCGGGGCATGTTGGGGAATAGGTGATGCTCAATCTGGTAGTTGAGACCCCCATACCAGAAATCCGTGAAAGGATGGCCCTTTACATTTCGAGCGGTCAGCACCTGACGCCGAAAGAAGTCCATCTCTTCGTTTTCGCCGATCATAAGCATCCCTTTGTGATTGGGGGCAAATACCGATCCCATGATCAGACCAAATGCGGCTTGGTGGACCACGAAAAACAATCCGGCTTGCCAAGCACCCAAGAGGAAGAATAGCAAACCGAGGTACACCGCGAGGTGTCCGATCATAAGCAGTGGCTCGGCTACAGGATATTTGACTTTGTTGGCAAGCAAGTATTGGATTCCCGCCAGCCGCAGTCCGAGTCCTTCCAAAAGCAACATCGGGTAGAAGAGGAAAGCCTGGTGTTTTACGATGAACTTATATATCCCTCTCCTTTTGAGTGCCTGTTCCTTGGTAAAAGCCAGAACCGGAAAGTCTGCATCCGGGTCGAGAGCCAGGTGATTGGGATTGCTGTGGTGCCGGTTGTGCTTGTCGAGCCACCAGCTGCGTTCCAGGGCCAACATGAAGCAGATGACAAGGCCCGCGAATTCATTGTAGCGCGCCGAATTGAAGATTTGCCTATGGCCTGCGTCGTGGCCGATGAACGCTATCTGGGCGAAGACGACGGCTAGAAATACCGCGTTCAAGAGCTGCACCCAGAGAGTGTCCACCAGCGCGAGGATCGTGAGGCTGACGGCCAGCAGGGCCGCGGTCGAGATTATCTTGTAGGCGTAGTAGGCGAGTTGCTTCTCCAGGAACCCGCCTTGTTTGATCAACTGCTTCAACTCCGCATATTCAGCATTCTGTTGAGGATCTACTCGCTCTCCGGGCCGGCCAACGGTGAGTACATCCTGTGCGGGCTGTACTTCCGGTCGCTGAGCTGGGCCTTCCAGTTGAACGCTAGGATTACTCATACACCTGACCTCGACGGACTTATGGCAGTCATATCTACGCGCTCCTGACTGAGTCTATGATGCAGTTAACGCCGGCGCAGGGGAGCCGCCTGATCTGGTCGCTCCGATGCCTGCGCGGGCAAGGTTATTTATTCAGACTCGGGCTTGGACTCTTCCGGTTCGTCGTCCGCAGCGTCCGGCGACTCGTCGGTCGGGCTCTCTCCGGCCTCCTGGCCCTTTGCCTCCGCCACCGCCTGCAGGACCCTGGCAAGAGCCGATATGGGACCGTTCAGCACGTAGACAAGGGACGTGATTGGACTCTGGAGTTGCCCAAGGAAACGGGCGACCAGCACGTCCTTGGACGGCAGTTGCGCCAGGCTTTCGACTTCGCTCGCTGCAAGCACGCGGTCGCCCAACACGGCTCCGCGGATGCTCAGAGATACCCGGTTGGCGCGTATGAAGTCGGCGATTGCCTTTGCCGGCACCGTCGGCTCGTCGAACCCGAACGCGATTCCGGTGGCCCCCTCGACGATGTCCTTTACCGAAGGCTTTCCCGCTTCTTCGGCAGCCAGGTAGACAAGGTTGTTCTTGATAACTTTGTACTGTGTGCCGCTGTCGCGCAGGGCATGTCGCAGCTCCGTCATAGAGCCGACGCTCATTCCGGTGAAGTCGGTGGAGATAGCGATCGTGCAGACGCTAAGCAGCTTGCTTAGCGTCTCGACGGACTTGACCTTTCTTTCAGTAGGCACTCTACGATCTCCTAACGTTCGCCGACATGAAAAAAACCCGAGCCGCAGCCCGGGGGAACGCTCGTTGCCCGGTCAAGACCGGGTCTCGGCCATTCGCCTCGGTGGGCTGGCGTTTTAATCCCCGAGCCGCTCGGGGAGCCCACTGTCTGCGGCTGTTCGTCTATTCTATTCTCAGGGCCGTTGCGCCTGCAACATCCATGCTGATGCTCGGCCCCATCGTGCTGGTTAGATAAGCCGCTCTGATGTACTGACCCTTGACACCGCTGGGCCGGGCCCGGGTGACATTGTCCATGACCGCGGTCAGATTATCGAGGAGCTGGTGCTCTTCGAAGCTGGCCTTGCCGATGGGCACGTGAATCAGGGCCGTGCGGTCCAGCCGGTACTCTACCCTGCCCTTCTTCGCCTCGTCGATGGCCCGGGCGAGGTCTCCGGCCTGGACAACGGTGCCCGATCGTGGGTTTGGCATAAGGCCACGTCGGCCGAGAATACGGCCTAGCTTTCCCACCTTGCCCATCATGTCGGGCGTCGCTATCGAGACGTCGAAATCGACCCAGCCGCCTTCAATCTTCTTGATCAGATCGTCGTTTCCGACGTGATCGGCGCCCGCCTGCTCCGCCAGCGTGACTCCTTCTCCATCGGTGAATACTACGACCCTCACTGGCTTACCGACCCCGTGGGGCAGCACTGTAACGCCTCTGACAAGCTGGTCTGCGTGACGGGGGTCCGACCCTGTCCGAATGTGAAGCTCGACGGTCTCGTCGAACTTGGCCGTCGCCGTCTTCTTCAGGAGTCCGATCGCCTCGTCAGGTTGGTACTCCTTCTCGTCTTCGACGAGAGCCTGCGCCTCGCGGAAACGCTTCCCTGCTACTACCATCAGGCCTCCACCTGTATGCCCATACTTCGAGCCGTCCCTTCGACTATTCGCATGGCGCCCTCAATGTCGACGGCGTTCAGGTCCTGCTGCTTCTTCTCCGCAATCTCTCTGATCTTGGACCGCGGTACGCTGCCGACTTTTTCGACCAGTGGATTGCCGCTGCCCTTTTCAACTCCGGCAGCCTGTCTCAGCAGCGCCGACGCCGGCGGCGTCTTCATGATAAACGTAAACGAACTGTCCTCAAAGACCGTGAGGATTACCGGCACGATGTTACCTGCTTGGGAAGCGGTTTTTTCGTTATATTCCTTAACGAACGCCATGATGTTCACGCCGTGCTGCCCCAGGGCCGGACCGACCGGAGGGGCCGGCGTAGCCTTGCCGGCTTCGATCTGCAGTTTGATCATCGCTTTTACTTTGCGGGCCAACTTCGCGTCCTTCTACGTCTTCTCTATTTGTAGGAAATCCAGCTCTACCGGCGTCTCGCGGCCAAAGAAGGAAACGAGCACTTTGACCTTCGTCCGGTCAGGGTATACTTCGTCGACCGCGCCCATGAAGTCCAGGAAGGGCCCGTCTGTGATCCGGACCATCTGCCCTTTCTCGAAGCCAACCCTGACGCGGGGCTCGGCCGATTCCATTTGCTTCAGGATCGCCTCGACCTCGCTGTCCTCCAGGGGTACCGGCTTAGGCCTGCCTTCTCGCTCGTCCTCGGCCGAGACGAACCCGGTGACGCCCGGTGTATTCCTCACGACATACCAGCTCTGGTCGTCCATCATCATCCGCACGATGATGTAACCGGGGAAGACCCGTTTGGGCACCGGCTTACGCTGTCCGTCCTTGATCTCGATCTCTTCCTCGGTCGGTATCACGACCTCGAAGATCTTGTCCTTGACGTCCATGGTCGAAACTCGGAGTTCGAGATTCGTCTTTACCCGGTCCTCTTGGCCCGAGTAGGTATGGACGATGTACCAGCGTGGCTCAGTTGTTTCGGTTGTGACCATTTGTTTTCGCGAAAGCGTGTTTCAAGGCAGACTAGGCTAGCTGCGATCAGGGGTGGCTACAGAGCATTCAGGAGCCGAGCACTACGTCCATGACACGTGAGAACAGCAAGTCAACAACGCCTAGCACGAACCCCATGGCGGCGGCAACCGTGATGACCATTATGGTCAGGCGGAGCGTCTCCTGGCGCGTGGGCCACGTGACCCTGCGTAGCTCAGAGACGGTCTCGCCGATAAAGCGAAAACTGATCGCCCGTCTAGCGACCTGAGGGTCGAGGCGGCCTGAAATCCCGGTGTTGCGGGCCACGGCTATCTGACCTCTCTATGGAGCTGGTGCTTCCGGCACCGCGGACAATATTTCTTCAGCTCCAGGCGGTCTGGGTCGTTCCGCCGGTTCTTGCTGGAATGGTAAGTCCGCTCCCGGCAGACGGTGCAGCCGAGGTTTACCAGTATTCGAGCATCTCCCCTTCGGGGCATTCTAGCTACCCGATCCCTAGTTGAGAATCTTGGTGAACACGCCCGAACCCACGGTCCGACCGCCTTCCCGCACCGCAAATCGCAGCTGCTCGTCTAGCGCCACGGGGGCGCCGAGCTTGACCGTCATCTCGATATTGTCTCCGGGCATCACCATCTCGACGCCGTCGGGAAGCTGTATCTCGCCGGTAACGTCGGTCGTCCGGATGTAGAACTGAGGCTTGTAGCCGGTGAAGAACGGAGTATGCCGGCCACCTTCATCTTTGGTCAGCACGTAGACCTGGGCCTCGGCTTCGGTGTGTGGCGTTATACTCCCCGGATCGGCGACCACTTGACCACGCTCGATGTCTCCGCGCTCGATGCCGCGGAGAAGGAGGCCGACTGCATCGCCGGGCTCGCCTTCCCCCAGGGTCTTGTGGAACATCTCCACCCCCGTTACAACGGTCGAGTGGGTGTCGCGGATCCCAACGATCTCAACGTTTTGGCCCGGCTTCACCATCCCCTGCCCGACACGGCCAGTGACGACGGTACCTCGCCCCTTGATCCCGAAGACGTCCTCGACCGGCATAAGGAACGGCTGGTCGCGGGGGCGGTCAGGTACCGGGATGTACTCGTCGACGGCGTCCATCAACTCCCAGATACCTTTGCCCCACTCGGAGTCGCGTGAAGTGTCCTCAGCTTCCAGAGCATTCAAGGCGCTCACCCTGACGATCGGGATGTCGTCTCCCGGAAAGTCGTATTGGGTCAGCAACTCTCGAAGCTCAAGTTCAACGAGCTCGAGTAGCTCCTCGTCCTCCATCGCGTCGACCTTGTTTAGCGCGACGACCATGGCCGGGACCTGGACCTGGCGGGCGAGCAGGATGTGCTCTCTCGTCTGTGGCATCGGACCGTCGGGCGCACTGACGACAAGAATTGAGCCGTCCATCTGGGCGGCACCGGTGATCATGTTCTTGATGTAGTCGGCGTGGCCGGGACAGTCAACGTGGGCGTAGTGCCTCGTATCCGTCGAGTACTCGACGTGCTGGATAGCGATAGTGACCCCGCGTTCCTTTTCCTCGGGCGCGTTGTCGATACGATCGAAGGGCGTGAAGTTCGCGAGTCCGACTTCGGCCAAAACCTTCGTAATGGCGGCGGTTAATGTGGTCTTGCCGTGGTCGACGTGACCTATGGTGCCCACGTTTACATGAGGCTTGTCTCGAACAAATACTTCCTTCGCCATTCAGTCTCTCCCTTTGTTAGCCCACAAGCAGATTCGAACTGCTGACCTCGTTCTTACCAAGAACGCGCTCTACCGACTGAGCTATGTGGGCATATTTGATTTGTTGACCTGGTCGCTAGCTTTCTGGTGGAGGGGGTAGGATTCGAACCTACGTAGCCCTTCCGGGCGCCAGATTTACAGTCTGGTGGTATTAACCACTCACCCACCCCTCCGTCGACCGACTAAGTGTAGCATAGCAAAATGCTCGTTACCAAGCTGCGCTGGTAGGCCGATTTCAAAGTCCGTCTTCCCTATGGTCGGAGTGATAGCCCCAGAGGGGACTCGAACCCACTAACCTGCCGATTACAAGTCGGCTGCGCTACCAGTTGCGCCACTGGGGCACGGGGTCTTGGCTGATGCGACTGACCTTACTAACCGCCCTTACAGCAAGACGGCTAGCCGCCGGTCGCCCAGCACTAGCCGTCACCAATTCTAGCTGATGTCGCGGTCACTGGTCAACACTTTTGACTAACCCATGAAGCGTAAAGTGCAAAGAGTGAAGACCATGCTGGGGGTTACGTTTCGCGTCCTACGCTTTATCCCGTAGCGTATCCGATGAGCTTGTACACGAGCTTGGCCGCGGTGAACGCACAGGCTTCCGGCCCTTCGTTCGGGCTCAGCTCGACAACGTCGAAGCCGACCACTTTGCGTTCGGCGGCGACGGCCCGCAACAGCGCAACCGCCTCATCCCAAAGCATGCCGCCAGGTTCCGGAGTGCCTACCGCGGCCATGATCGAAGGGTCGAGTACGTCCAGGTCGATGCTAACGTAGACATTCTCCGAAAGCGAGTCTACTACCCGCGCTGCGAGCTCGGCGGGACCATCCGTTGGAGGAGGCCACATCACTACGTCGAGGCCCTCTCGTAGAATGAATCTTTGCTCTTCGGCGCTCAGGCTGCGCACACCCACGTGTACGGTCTTGCACATCTCATGAAGCCGTCGTGCCACCGTGGCATGCCCCCAAGCCGTCCCCATGTACTGGTCCCGGAGGTCTCCGTGGGCGTCCAGATACAGGACCGAAATGTCGTCGTACCGGCCCTTCAGGGCGGTTACGGCGCCGACGGTTATCGAGTGCTCGCCTCCCAAAATCCCCACGAGCCGTCCTTCTTCGGCCAGCGGACGCACGGCAGCCGCGACCCGCTTGGTCATGGCCTCCGGCCCGCTGAGATCGGGTTCTACCGCCGGAGCAGTATGGATGCCGACGGCGGAGATGTCGCGATCGAGCTCGATGTCGTAGTCCTCGAGCTGTCTGGACGCCTCGATTATCGCCTTGGGACCGTCACGAGCGCTCGACCTGTACGAGGTCGTGCTGTCATAGGGCACCGGGACGAGGACGACTCGCGCCCGAGCAACATCGAGGGTCGGGGGAGTGTCGATGAAGGTGTTCCAGAAGCGTGGGACCTCTGGCTGCGTCTGTTCCCGGCGATCAACCATCCGGGGGACTTTGGACTCCCGCCAGGTTCAGGCGCTCGCGCACCATCCCGTTGTACGCAGCTCGCGGCGTAGAGTGGTCGAGGCCTCGGTCAAGGGTCCACACCTTGGCCTCCGGGAGGCCGAACG
Organism: Dehalococcoidia bacterium; assembly: GCA_965248605.1. Classification (GTDB taxonomy): domain Bacteria; phylum Chloroflexota; class Dehalococcoidia; order Lucifugimonadales; family CAUZJF01; genus CAUZJF01. Next base: position 1,260,213 of record CBDFJV010000007.1, on the reverse strand, counting down.
TGTCCTTGATGTCGCCCAAAGACGCCATAGCATCGAACTCCCGACACGAGAACACGTCGACGTTGACGTAGCCCCGGTCCGGGAAGGTATGGATACTGATGTGGCTCTCGGCTATCAGCACGAACCCCGAAACGCCCCAGTCCTCGTCGATCCGGCCGCGGTAGGTGTAGACCTGCGGCTCGATCATCTTGGTCATTCCAAGGTTGTCCGGGTACTCGTCGAGGAAACGGTAGACCACGTCAATGTCGGTAAGCTTTTCTGGGTCACCGCCGTACCCGTCTACGACCAGATGCAAAGGACAACCCCTTCGTGGATTTGAGCGGTTAGACTAACACCGTTGAATTAGCCAGACAACAGAGCAGCGGGCGACGTCGGCCCGTGGGACGACCTTGGCCGCTACGCCTAAGCCCGAATCCACCGAAGGACACCGATGGACGGCGTGAGGGCAGCGGAAGGGGGTGGGTGAGGGAGCTACAGGGGGGATGGCCTGGGGTCTTGGGGTAGAGGGAGGCCGGCGGCCGGTCTTCAGTCGCCGCACAGGGCCCCTAAGGCCCTATGCGGGAGTTGCGATGCGCGGGAAGGCGAGAGGATACGCAGCAGGGGACTCTCGCGACCGGGGTGGCGCGAGATTGCGGGGACGTTGGGTCAGTTGCAGGCTGGCTGTCAGGCCGGGAACGGAATGGCTTGCAGCCGGGCCAAGGCGCGACTGAACTGGGTTTCCCAAGGCCAGCGCCGGGGGAGATGCAAAGTGAGGCGGCGCGCCGAGCGGGTGATCCGTCCCACCAGAGCGAAGACCCGCCGCCTGAGGGTCTTGGTGATCACGGTCCGCTCGCCCAGACCAATCCGCGCCGTCCAGCGGGCCAGGTTATGCGCCATCACCTGGACCGCCAGCCAGGCGCCGTTGGCGGCGAAGCGCGCCGACGGCATGTGGTTCAGCCCGACGCCGTACTTGAGGTCGCGTATGGCGTTCTCGACCTCGGCGTGGCGGCGATGATCGGCCTCCAGTTCCAGCGTCTCCCCATCGCGGTCGGTGATGAAGGCGTGATAGCTGTATCTGGCGAAGAGGGCGAGCTGGGAACCGGGCGTCGGCTTCACCCGCCGGACAATGAGCCGCACCGGCGCGGCGTCCGGCTTGGTCTGGAACGGGGTGTAAGTCGTCTCGGCGACATCGGCGGCGCCGTCCGTCCAGTAGGGAATGGGAGTCCAGTCCTCCTGTGGTATCGCCTCGATCAGGTCCCGCAGGCTGGCGCGCTGGCGGATGGTGATAGAGAAGCGGACATCCATTTCCCGGCAGGCGGCAACGACAGTGTGGGCGTAGAAGCCGCTGTCGGCCCGCACCGTGAGTTGTCCCCTGGCCCCGCCGTAGCGCACCCGCCCCACCGTCTCACGCAGGAAGTGGGCGGCGCCACGGGCGGTGTTGGCCCGGCCCTCGCGCAGCCGGGACATCAGCACCTCGCCGGTGCCGGCGGCAATGGCCAGCAGCGGGTGATAGCCGCGGGCGCCGGTATAGCCGTGGTGGCGCGCTCCCTCCTTGGCCAGTCCATAGGTCTCGCAGATGGTCGAGTCCAGGTCGATGGTCAGGGGCGAGTCGCCGGGTCCGGCCCCAGCGGCCCAGGCCCGGGCCAACAACTGGCGGCTCACGCGGTCGAGTTGACGGACATGCCCCCACCGGAAGCTGCGCAGGAAGGTCCCCAGGGTGGATGGCGCCTTGACCACGCAGCCTAGAACACCGACCGTCCCACCAGCGCGCAGCGCATCGGCGTCGTCGATGCAGTCGCCGCCTGCCAGCGCGGAAGCGACCAGCGTCAGCATCTTGTCCCCAGTGTTCGCCCGTCCCGGCGCTCCGCCGAGGTCAAGGTGATGGTCGACGAGTTCCCGCAGGCCCAGGTGCCGGGCTAGGGTGGCCGGCAGGAGCAGGCCGGCATTGGCCACCAGGCGATGGTCGTCAAAGACGATGCGGATACGGTCGGGTTTGTTCTGTGGCAGCATCTATTGGGTGCTCCTTGTTTCCGGGCAGGTTTCTGTTCCAAAACCATTATCCCAGATTCAGAGGAGCACCCGCTGGCTTCTTCAAGGGCTGTCCCCAAGGACGTCCTTCGGTGGATTCGGGCTAAACTACATCGTAAGCGTCTTGTAGAGGTATAGGAGGCGGCTTGGGAGGGTGTAGATATCGTCCAGGACCTCGTACCCTATGTCCTGGCACATGGTCTTGAGGTAGTCGTGGCCGTTCTTGTCGACGGTCAGACAGAAGGCAGTAACGTCTTTCCCTTTAGCTTCGTCCAACGCCATCTTCGTATCGTGTACCGCGTACTCCTTCTCCACCCCTTCGCGGCTGTAGCCTCGGTCCTGGGGCCGGCCGTCGCTGATAAGGAACAGCAACTTCGTCCTCGCATCCTGGGCCTCGAGCTTCCACGTGGCGTGTCTAATCGCCGGTCCCATGCGCGTCGCATGGAGGGGCGCGATGCGGTCTATCCGTCTCTTCACGCTGTCGCTCAGCGTCTCCTCGATATCCTTGATCGTGTAGAACTCGACGTTCTCGCGCCCGTAGCCGGAGAAGCCGTAGATACCGTACACGTCTCCTATCGCCTCTAGCGCGTGGATGAGCAGTACGACCGCCTCTTTCTCGAGATCGATTATGCGCTTGTATGACCGCTTCAGCCCCTCTCCTCGACGGCTTCGCAGCCAGACCATGTACTCGACGGGGTCGTCCGGTGCGTCCCACTCGTCAGCGACTCTCCTCGAGTCGTCTATGGCTTCGGCGGTCGATGCGCTGGTATCCAGCAAGAAAACGACGGCGACGTCGCGCTGGACTTTGTTTCGCCTCCAATACAGCTTCTCGCTGGGTCCGACACCGGTACGGATGTCCACGAACGCCTCGATGACATCATCTATGTCGATCTCTTCGCCGTCTTCGAGCCTCCTCACCTTTCGAAGCGACTCGGGGACAAGTAGCTCGAACTGCCGCCTGATCTGGGTCACCAGCGGACCGTAGCTGTGGAGAGTGTTGCCGTAGTAGGCCTGGTTGCCCTCCGCCATTGCCTTCTGGTGAACCACACACCAGCTAGGTTTGTAGTCTTCAGCCCTGAAGTCCCACTCGTCGTAGGCGAAGGTCTGGGACCCCGTCGGGTCGAGGGGTCCGCCCTCCTCATCGACGTGCACCAGCGGCCCCTGGCTGAATTCGGAGTTCGACGGCCCGTTTCTCGCTGCCTCCCGAAGTATATTGCTCGCCGCGGCACCGCGGGCCTTCTGTGCGTCCCCCTCTTTGGCGTCCGCTTCGATTTCCGCGCTAGAGTCGAGCAGGTCTTCGACCATCTCCTGGGTGATCGACTCGCCTTCCTCGCCGCCATTGCCGGACTTGTCCTGATCTCTGAGGGCACTAAGAAGCTGGACCAGCTCGGGCTTGAAGTCTCCTCTGAAGTCAACGTCCTGGCTCGGCTGGTACTCCGGTTCGGCGACAGAGCCGTCTGCATCGAGAAGCCTATCTAGCAGGTCGTCGGCCGCGTCTTCCCCTTCTTCGAAGTCCTGGCTGTCGAAGTCGAGATTCATCCAGTCGTCCTCGGGAACGTCTTCGTTAGCTATTCTCGATATGATCGCGTAGATGCGCAGTGCCGCCTCGGCGGAGTCTTCAACGGTGGCACCCGGCCGCGCCATTCGGCGGGCCGTACGCGCCACCTTTTTTGCCTCCTCGACGTACTGCTTCGGCGCCGCGAGTTCCTGCTGCTGGCTCAGACTGAGTCGGACCAGCAGCTCTACAAGCGCCTCCCTGGCGGGCATAGACTTGATCTCCGGCCGAACGGCCAGCGCATCCTCCTGGACTCGAACGTAAGCCCCTTCGATGCCTACATATTCGCTCTTTACTCTGGCGTCCAGGCGAGCGTCTTCCACGACCGTAAATATGTCGAGCGCCAGCTTCCGATCGTCGAAAACGTCGAAGAAACGCTGCATATCCGTAACCCAGCCGCGCTCGGCCGAGTTGGTTGGGCCGTCGCCAGCCGAGCCGTTCGAGCGAGGTCCATTCTGAGCCAGAGTGGGACGCAGGTCGCGGAAAAGCGTCGAGGGCCTGTCGAACTCAAAATCGAAACTTCCGAACTCTATGTGGGCGACCTGGTGAGTCGATACGACCTTGAACCAGCCAAAGTTCTCAGCTTTGGTTGGGTACTGGTCAACCTGTGACGGTATGAACACCGTCGACCCCTCGGTTGACGGCGCTTCACTGGACACCCAACCGATGCTCTTGTCCACGAGCTCTTCGCTCTCGGCCACCTTGATCTCAGAGCCTGCCAGCGCTCGGCAGTACATCTCCATCACGTCCTTGACTCGGGCGAACTCCACGCTCGACGAAAGCGACTCGATATAGTGCTGGGACCTCGCGGACTCTGACCTGAAATAGGCAAGGCCCGCGTCGTTGTTTTCCTTCAAAATCCGCACGCCTTCATCGAACCACTTGCCCAACTGGTTCATCGAAACACGGTCCAGGGAGCCAGGAACACTCTTGACGAACTCCGGCATCGCGCCGGAGTCTATCGCCAGCAGCGACTCCGCCATCGAAAGCACCTGTCCGTGGTAGTCCTTATCGACCTTGCCGAGGGACTGGGAAATCTCGACGATTGCGCCGGGAACGTTTGGGCTGCCGGCGTCGATTAGCTGCTCACCCATCTGTACGAGCCGCACGCGCTGTGTCGCCTCGACCTTTGGAAGAGCCTTGATCGTGGTTTCGAGAAAGCTCTTGGTCTGGCGCCACGCCTTTCCAGAGACCGTTGCCGTCGCGGACAAGAGCGCGTCTTTATCCTCACCCATCAGCGGGAATGCCTTGATGCCGAGGGCGAGACAGTCCAATGAAAGATCGTAGGACCTACGGGACAAGGCCTCCAAGACCGCGGTAAATTCTTCAAGCTGGGCCACGCTCAGACTTTTCAGCAGCGCAGGGCTCGCGTCGAAGAAGCTACAAGCTAAGGTGCTGGACTTCCACGTCCCTTTGTACAGGCTCTCTCCCAGTTTCGACCAGGACTCGATATGCCGGGACCTGAGATTCTCCAGGGCGACGGGACTGGCTCGGAAGTAGCAGATGGCAAGGGCGGGCGATTTCTCGCAAAGCCGGCTTCCGTAGTCCGTCCACTTCACAAAGTAGCTGAACGGCATGCGGCCGATGACTTCCGAGCTGACCTTGAAGTATTCGCTCGCGGCCTCCCACGAGCGGACGGACTGTCTGGTCAGAGCGAGCCCACTCTCCGCCCAGATCGCTAGCTGCTCGTCGCTGAGGGGCTTGGCGGCGTCTTTCCAGGCGCGGGCAAACTCTGTCGCCAGGGCTGCTGGAAAGCCCTGCATTTCGCCGGCTATGCGGTCTTTAGTCTGCGCTACGGTTTCCGCCATGACAGACCTGCGGCGTTTGAAGTTCCTAGTACCTCGAGAAAGCTCGTCACCATCGCAGCGGTCGCTCCGAAGACGAGGTTCCCGTCGTAAGCATATGACTTGGCCTTGGAGACTACGCCGTCTTTGAACCGGAGTTCGTCTCGCCGGTTCCCCTCGTCTTCAAGGGCGGACAGCGGCACCATCAGTACTTCGGCTACCTCTCGGGAGTCGGGCTGAAACGGGTACTCCGGCGGGACAACCCCTACGTATGGGCTTACTCGATAGTCTGAAATCGTCGCCACGTCATCCAGCTCGCCGAGGACTTCCACGTCTTCGGGATGGACCCCCATCTCTTCGTGTGTCTCTCGGAGGGCCGTCTCGAGCATCGACTTGTCGTCCTCGCTCATCCGGCCTCCGGGGAAGGCTATCTCCCCCTTGTGCTCCGCCACCGAATTGCTGCGTCTGTTGAGTACCAGGTTGTATTCGCCGCCCTCGTGGTACAGGAGCACCATCACGGCCGCGGGCGAAAGCCTCGGGTCGTCGATCGCCTTCTTGCGGTGGCCGGCAAGCGCCCTCGCGACAGCCTGAATGGTATGAGACGCGGCTGTGGTTTTTCGATAGGGCTCGGTCATTAACAACGTGTGGCTAGTCGCGCCAAGCGGACCCAAGGAAGGCGCGATATGATCTCTATTCGAATATCGAGGATATGACTTCCTCTATGCTGCGTTGCACCGGGTGATCGTCGGTGACCGCCCAGTTCACCGCGACCTGGCATGCACGGCGGGGCGCGATCCCTTGCGTCATCATCCTACCGGCGTAGATGAGAAGCCGGGTGCTCGCTCCTTCGGACAGACCATGTTCTCTGAGGTTGCGTACTTTCTGACCCAGCTTGGCAAGCCGAGCCGCCGTCTCGGAATCGATCCCCGATTCGTGTTCGACAATCTGCGCCTCGATATCCTCGGGTGGCGGGTCGAACTCGATCGCCACGAACCGTTGGCGGGTGCTGTGCTTCAGGTCCTTCAGAGCACTTTGGTAGCCCGGATTGTAGGACATCACGAGTAAGAACCCGTCGGCAGCCTCCAATATTTCCCCGCGTTTCTCTATCGGCAGGAAGCGTCGATGGTCGGTCAGCGGGTGAATCAGTACGGTGGTGTCCTTTCGCGCCTCCACGATCTCGTCGAGATAGCAGATACCGCCGACCTTCACGGCCCGAGTCAGCGGCCCGTCGACCCAGACGGTGCTGTCGCCCTCTAGCAGGTAGCGCCCGACCAGGTCGCTGGCGGTCAGGTCTTCGTGGCAAGCGATGGTAACGAGTGGAACGCTGTCACCGTTGGTCGACGGTGCGTTGGTATTGCCGTCGGAGCTTGGCCGTACTTTGGTAAGCGGGCGGCCAAGCCGGTACGACATGTACTCGACGAACCTGGTCTTGCCACAGCCGGTGGGGCCCTTGAACAAGACCGGTATCTTCTGGCTATAGGCCGCTTCGAAAAGCTCTATCTCGTCGCCGACCGGCAGGTAGTAAGGCTCTTCTGTTAGACGGTATTCCTCGACGATGTAGCTACGAAAGAGAGTCTGAGTAGGTGTCGTCATGCCTGGCTTTACTGCTTCCTTCTTGGTTTGATGACTCGTTCTTGCCACAGCTCCCGCACTCGACGCCCGAGATCGGCGAGACTACCGTCGTTGTCGATAACAACGTCTGCGAGAGCCGACCGTTCTTCGGGGGACACCTGTGACCGGACTCGTGCTTTCGTCGCCTCTGCATCAAGCCGGCTCCGGCGCTGCACCCGCTCGATCACATTCGATTCCTCGGCGTACGTGGCCCAGATTTCGTCGATCAGCGAGGTCCAGCGTGCGTCCGCTCGGACCGCCTCAACCAGGAGCGGGACCTCGACCACCACGGTCTCGGCGCCGGACTTCCCCAATCTCTCTAGCCGCTGTTCGATCATCAGCCGAGTCAGCGGATGTACGATCGCATTGAGCTTTTGAAGTGCTTGCTTGTTCTGGAAAACGACGGCTCCCAGCTTGCTTCGGTCAACGTGGCCTGTCGAGGTCAGAACATCCTCTCCGAACTCGTCGACGATCCGCTGCCAACCTGGTGCATCCGGCTCATAGGTCTCGTGCGCAACTTCATCGGCCTCTATTACCTCGGCTCCCAACTCGCGGAGGACCTTGGCGACCTCGCTCTTGCCGGTGCCGATACCCCCCGTCAGTCCGATGACGAACATTTTGCGCCGATAGTTGACGATTTCCTTCACATTCTAGCAACGCCCTATATGGCGGTCAAGAAATCAGCGCGACGCCGAGCCAGTCGGCTACGTCCGGGTGACCGAAAGGCCCACGAAGGGGTTACGCTATAATTGGCGCCGGACGGAGCGTGACGATGACGACCCAATTCAGAGACCTGCCCAGCGTGGACACCGTACTCTCGGACAGCCGCGTCCAGCACCTGGTCGACGAGTATTCCCGGGATGCGGTTCTAGCACTGGTGCGAGAGCAGATCGACGGCGCCCGCAACGGCCTCAAGGCAGGAGGCGTCGCGCCTCAGCTCGACGACCTGATCGGCGCCGTCGAGGCCCGGGCGGCGGAGTCGTGGCGGTCCTGGCCGCGCCCCGTCATCAACGCGACCGGCGTGGTGCTCCACACCAACCTCGGCCGCGCCCCCCTTAGCGACGATGCGGTCGCCGCGATGGAGAGCGCGGCGAGGGCATACAGCGAGCTGGAACTGGACCTTGAGACAGGCAAGCGCGGCTCTCGGCAAGCCTACCTCGGGCGTCTGGTCTGCGAGCTGACCGGGGCGCAAGCCTCCTTTGTTGTGAACAACAACGCTTCGGCGGTCCTGCTAGGGCTGGCGGCCGTAGCGGCCGGCAAAGAGGTCATCGTTTCGCGCGGGGAGGCCGTCGAGATCGGGGGCGGCTTCCGGATCCCCGACGTGCTGCGGCAGAGCGGCACCGAGCTCGTCGAGGTCGGAACGACCAACCGGACCTATGTCCAGGACTTCGAGCGGGCTTTGAGCGAACGGACCGGCGCCATCCTGTCCGTCCACGCGAGCAACTTCAAGGTGAGCGGTTTCACCCACTCGCCTAGCCTTGCTGAGCTCGTCCAGCTCGGGAGACAGCATTCGGTCCCGGTCCTGCACGACCTTGGCAGCGGCTGCTTGCTCGATACCGTCGCGTTCGGTCTGGCCCACGAGCCAATGCCCCAGGAGAGCATCTCCGAGGGTGCGTCTCTGGCGTTCTTCTCGGGCGATAAGCTGCTGGGCGGCCCTCAGGCCGGCATCGTGGCCGGCGACAAGGACCTGGTCGGCGCGGTCTCGCAACATCCGCTGGCGCGGGCGCTGCGGATCGACAAGGTCAGCATGGCGGGGCTTGCCGCGACGCTACTCCACTACATCAAGGAAGAGGCTCTGGAAAAAGTCCCGATCTGGCGGATGATCGCGGCGTCACGAGAAAGCCTCGAGGAAAAGGTAACAGCGTGGAGCCGAACGCTAGGCACGCAGTCATCGGTCGCTGACGGACAGTCCGCTATCGGTGGCGGGAGCCTTCCTGGCGAGACTCTCCCGACAGCACTTCTCGCCCTTGAACCGGGCAGCGACGACGCAGAGGCGTTGGCCTCACGGCTGCGTCGAAGCGACCCGCCGGTCGTCGGCCGCATCGAGGACGAACGCGTGCTTCTCGACCCCCGCACGGTGCTCTCCGAGCAAGAGGAAGACCTGCTGAAGGTCATCTCTGGTGCGTTGAACGAAGACTAGACACTCGCGCGGCGCTGCCCGCGATCGAATAGATGACTGCAATGATCGTTCTCTGTGATTTCTGTGTCCTCCGTGGTGAATCGCAATGACGCTATTCGAGCATCAAGCCCAACAGCAGCTTAAGCGTGACGCGCCGCTGGCGGCCCGGATGCGCCCGGGCACCTTCGACGAGCTTGTCGGGCAGGAGCACATAGTCGGGCCTGACAAAGTGCTGCGTAAGAGCATCGAGGCCGACCAGCTCCCGTCGATCGTCCTTTGGGGGCCGCCAGGAAGTGGAAAGACTACCCTCGCGCTGCTGATCGCCTCCGTCACAAGGAGCCACTTTAGCGCGGTCAGCGCCGTCGGGTCCGGTGTCGCCGATTTGCGGAGGGTCGTCAAAGAGGCGGGCGACCGAGCGGGGATGCAAGGCCAGAGGACGGTCCTGTTCATCGACGAGATCCACCGCTTCAACAAGGCCCAACAGGACGTCATACTGCCCCACGTCGAGAACGGGACCGTGGTCCTGATCGGCGCGACCACCGAGAACCCGTCGTTCGAGGTCATCTCGCCTTTACTGTCGCGCTGCCGCGTTTTCACCCTCAATCCGCTAGACGACGACCGCATCGCCGAGATCGTGAAGCGCGGGCTGTCAGACGCCGAGAGAGGGCTCGGCAGACTCAATGCGACCCTCGACGACGAGGCGCGGGACGCCCTGGTGACTATGGCCAACGGCGACGCCAGGGTCGCCCTCAACGCGCTGGAGCTGGCCGTCGGCGCCGCCACGCCCGACGACTCGGGCACCCGTCACGTGAACACGGCGATGATCGAGGACGCGATGCAGCAGCGCTCGCACCTTTACGACAAGGCCGGCGATCAGCACTACGACATGATCTCCGCCTACATCAAGTCGATGCGCGCCTCGGACCCCGACGCGGCGGTCTACTGGCTGGCCCGCATGATCGAAAGCGGGGAGGACCCGCTCTTCATCGCGCGGCGTCTGGTCATCCAGGCAGCCGAGGACGTGGGCATGGCCGACCCTCAGGCGCTATCGGTGGCGGTCGCGGCGCAGCAGGCGGTGCACTTCGTCGGGATGCCGGAGGGGCGTATCCCGCTGGCCGAAGCCACGGTGTACGTGGCGACCGCTCCCAAGAGCAACTCCGCCTACGCCGCCATCGACGCAGCGCTGTCGGACGTACGCAAGGGTCGCAACGACCCGGTGCCGCTACACCTTCGCAACGCCGTAACGGGCCTGATGCGCGACATGGGGTACGGCAAGGGCTACAAGTCCGCTCACGACCAGGACGGGCACTCCGCCCCGATGCAGAACCTCCCGGAGAGGCTGAAGGGACGCAGGTACTACAAGCCCAGCGACCAGGGGCGGGAGCCGGAGGTCGAGGAACGGCTCAAGAAGTGGCGCGGCGAGGGAGAACCAGACGATTAGCCCTCTCCGTCCCGTCAGTTCTCCTCTATCGAGTAACTGCTCTTTTTCACGGGCTCCGACGAGTCGTTTGACAGATCTAAATCCCCCTAACCCCCTTTTCAAAGGGGGGAAACTATCGAGCACTGGTCAAATAGTTGCTCGCTTAGATTCGGTCCGCCCCTGCCAACTCCTGGCGAAATTGAGGGTCGTGCATCCATTGATGAAGGGTCGAGCAGTGGACGTCGGCTCTCCGGGCGCTGGCGCGGCGGCCGCTTCGGAGACCGATGGCGACGAAACGAGGTAGGGTAGAATGGCCAACTGCCTGTCAGAAAGCTCATGCGATTCCGGTTGAGGGTCGCTTTCCATTATGTTGAGTCCTCCTGGTTTAGTGGTGGTCTTGAAAAAACGCTCTTCCAAAGTGTCGGAATCCGTAGGAAATTGTCGGATTTGTATCTGAGAGTTTCCGACACTTTCAGGGAAAATCCGACAGGTCGGGGGCGGGGCACCCGGGTACGGGGTACGGGTGTTCGATTTCGGCGAGTTGTCTTGTGCATTGTTGCTCTCCTCGTTGTGTGTCGGCGGGCCAAAAAACAAAGGACAGACCTGCGGGGTCGGTCCGCTGGACAGACTGTGTCTCCCAACAGAAATGGACCGACCGTGGGGTCTGTCCCTCGCCAGACAGTATAGTACATGCGTTCTGGTAATGTCAGGGGGAGGGGTGCGACTGGGTCAGGCGCTTCGCGGGCGTCTCGTATCTACGCCCGGTCAATACTGTGAGCCTTCGTCGGGAAAGTGGCGCGTATCAAGAAAAGGGCAACATTGAATCGAAAAGTAGCAGGCGACTCGCTCTCGCAACGCTTGAAGAGCGGTTTGGCTCCGCCACTGCGGTCTATTGCAAGCGCCTAGCATAGGGCCGCACGGCAGGTTGCCATCGCAACCGCGCCGCTGGGCGTCGACCACGAGGAGAAGATGAGGAGTATATATGAACCCGAACGACTCGGCTTTCGATATTGCACCTTCCGACGAGGGTACGCGGATAGGTCCTCGGCCGCTCACCGACAAGATACTGTTGTCCAACAATCAAGAAAGAAAAGCGAGGCTTGTAGAGGAGACAGCGGGAGAAAACCTAGTGTATACCATTCGACCTGGGCGCCTTCTTGAGGTCGCCACGTTGGAAAAGGCCTTCATTGAAGTCGGCCGTCGCCATGAGATACTGAGGACTTCATATGACAAAAAGGAGGGACAGTTCATCTCGGTCATTAACTCAGAGCCCGCTCTATTCTTTCGACAGGAAGATCTGAAGAGGCTTGCCGACATAGAACGCTATGAGAGGATGCGTATCTTGTATGCTGAGGAAGCTCAAGGTCCATTGACACTCTCTCAGCTTCCGAACCTGCGGATCTCGGTCTTGAATCTGGATGACGAAGATATCGTTATATTCTCTATTCATCATATCGCCTTTGATTTGCTTTCGTTTGAGGTGTTGACGAGCGACTTAGACGCCATTTATGCGGCCTTTTCCAACGGTGTTAAGTCACCGCTACCGAAGCTTTCAGTCCAATACGCAGACTACGCCTATTGGCAGCGCAGTTATCTGAACAACGAGGCCCTTCATTCGCAACTGTTCTACTGGAAAGATAGGCTCAAAGAGACTCCACCGGTTCTTGATCTGCCGACGGATCGCCCACGACCGTCGATCCCCAGTAGGATGCGCGGAGTGCAATCAACTTTCGTTCGACAGGATGCCGGCGTTGGTGAATGCGCTGGGCTGGCGAAAAGTGAAAGGACCACGCTGTCACTGGTTCTTTTGGCCGTGTTTATGGGGATGTTGCACGCTTGGACCGGTGAAGAGTTGGTAGTGGTCCGAATGCCAGTATCTGGACGGCGGAGACCAGAGGTCAAAAGACTGATCGGCTTTTTCGCAAACCTGGTACCGATACGGACCCGTGTGTCAAGGAACCAAGAGTTTCGTAACTTTGTTCGCTCCGTTCGGACGGCCGTACTGGAGGCGTATCGAAATCAGGATATCCCCTTTGGAACGCTCCTAGATGAACTTGCTCCTACTCCCGATACGAGCTTTCCGATGCTATCGCAAGTACAGTTCAGCTTTGAACCGGTTTTGCGGAGGGCACCTGGTCGGTCGCCCTTTTCGACAGATAACCACGAGTTAGCAACCAAAGATCCATCGGAGTTGAGAGGCGGTACTGACAGCGGTTCGCGCCGGGTTTACAAGGCTCGTACCTACGGCCTCGATCTTAGCCTACGACTGTCACAGTGGAAGGAAGGAATGGAAGCGACACTTACCTACGACATGGACCTGTTCGAGCACTCGACCGCGACCTACTTGCTCGACAGTTTGCGTAAAGTTCTGAAAAAAATCATCATCGAGCCCGATTTGCCGGTCTCCAAGTTCTTAGAGTAATTGTTGGTGACACGAACAGCGGCGCACTCCATAGACGATCTCAGAAGACCTCAACCGGGTCTGTTAGCGATCTTGGCAGCAAAGGTATCGATACCGTCGCTCAGGTACCCAATGCTCTAAAGGAGGCGGTGTAAGTTCGCGAATCGAAGTCACGCCGACACCCGTCTACCTTCAGTCCAGGGACCCTAATTACTTGGCCTCGCCGCGAGAGGTTCAACACATCGCCTGACGTAAGGTCTCGTGTGACACGTTATACCGGCGAGCGAGAGAGCGGAGGCTTGCTCCTGCCTTTTCAGTCGCTCTCGTTTCACCGATCTGTTTACTGGTCAAGGCGGCTCATCGGCTGGTAAATGTGACGACCGTTGTCACTCCACGCCTCATGGGAACCGAAGATGGGACGTCGACCGGAAAGTCGATATTGACGGCTCTACCCCAGTTAGGGTCGCCACTGATCCTCCGCGATTGGCGTTCCTGTGATATCTGGAGGAACGGCCGGAGTTCGGACTGTGGCCCGACAGCTACACGGCGATCATTCTGGACCTACACGAACTCGAACACCTGCCTAGCCAGCCTGCTTCGCCACTCCTGATCGGCTCGTGCCCAAGCATCGGCCACGTTTGCTATCAGGTACCTAGCTGTTTGAGCACCTCCGGCGACTCGCTGGACTCCGTCAGGCCGTCCCGGTTCACGTGGATGAAAAGCACAGACATGCCGCCAGAGACCACTCTTGAGGGTTACAGATCTCTGCGGCGCTGCCCAGTTAGCACTCGGAGAAGGTCAAACGGGTCTGCGGCTGGTAGGACTACGTCCAGGCTCATAGACCAAAGTTGCCTGTACAGAGAAGCGATACTCCGCAAACCTAGATAAAAGCGGGGGCGCGGCCACCAAACGGAGAAGCTCCTCACGGCACCTGCGATGTTCTTCACGGTAGGTCGATCTTGGGGTTTGACAAAGGTACGCGACCTCAACAAGCCGATTAATCTCGTCACCACTTGTATTCGCTCGAAACACAGCACTCGTCCCGTCACTTCCACGTAACACGATTCGTCCTGCCGAACTCTTGTGGTGGCTCACCACGCTGCAGACACCAGTTATGAGAGCGGAAATCGCCCCACTCGTTCCAGAGACCACGACCACAAATACCGTCGGATCCTCAAGCCCCGACTTATAGCGCATCCCGAAGTCGTCGTGCCTCGAAGCGAACGTCGTTCTGCCGGTCCGATATCGCTTGCCCGCCGGCGAAGGAGCTGCGCTCCTGTCGACGAAAGGCTAGGGTTGCCAGGCCCGCTGGACATCGTCACCGGCTATATATCGAGCCGTACACAGGGGAACGACATGTTAAAGGTATGGAACCGATTCGCGAGCCGTCCAACACCAGAGTGGGGTGAAGAGTCTGAGAGCTATGCCTGTCGATACGATGGATGTTGAGGACGGAGTAACCATAGACTTGGACGACCAAGGCCACATTGTTGGTATGGAGGTCCTCGATGCCACGGAACGGTTGGGATTGGAATCTCTTCTTAACGTGTCGATTGAGAACATGCCCTTAGAGAAAGTCCCGCTCTGACCACACGGCCACTTGGCCGATGAGACTCCCAAGGGCGGCTATACCGCCTCAATCACAGCTCAGGTATATGCGACGCCGAGTTGCAGTACGGCCCGACGGGTAGAGGGTAGGCCCGATTGGTACAATTGGGTATGGTGATTCTCACCTGGACTGGAGCACTACCATGAAACTATACAGACTATCTTTCGAGCTGCACGAGCCAAGCGAGGAGACCGAGGACAAGTACATGGCGATCGCGCCTACACTTCCTGGGTGTAGAGCATGGGGAGATACAGCAGCCGAAGCGCTGGAAAACTTGCAGAGCGTGACCACAGCCTTTATCGAGTCCTTCAGGTCGAGAGGTGACCCTCTCCCCTGCGATGTCGATGCTGCTAGGAAGGATGTTCCCGGTCCGAGCACACCGAGTGAGCTTCTGGTTGCAGTTTGACCTACCGGGAGCTACTTCCGACCGTCGGTTTGGCCTATCTTATTTCAACCTGGGCTTCACTTTGGCTTTTCTTCCAGCTCACGGGTCGGGGTTAGCGTCTGCAGGCATGTGCTAAACTGCTCGAAACCAGTCGCTCGGGACCTGGGTAAGGGGAAGTAAGTTGGAGAAGGAAGTCATATTCATGGTCGATGAGGCTCCCGAGGGCGGCTACACGGCTCGCGCTCTCGGGTATTCGATCTTTACTCAGGCGGAGTCCGTCGAGGAGTTGCGGACGGAGGTCGTTGACGCCGTCGAGGCTCACTTCAACGAGGGCGAGCGTCCAAAGCTAGTCAGACTGCACTTCGTGAGAGACGAGGTGCTGGCCGTGTGAAACTTCCGAGAGATGTCAGCGGAGAGGATCTTTCCAGACGACTAGGTAGGCTTGGATACGAGACTATTAGGCAGACCGGAAGTCACATCAGGCTCTCTAGGCTGGGTGAGCACCACATCACAATCCCCAGTCACCGCGATCTCAAGGTCGGCACCATGAACGGCATCTTAAAGGACGTTGCCGACCACCTAACAGTGACACGAGACGAGGTCGTTCGCATCCTTTGGGACTAAACCCGGTGGTTGGCGCAGACTCACTCCCTGGAACGTACCGCCTCCGACGCACCACCTGACTCCGAGACGGCCACCGTGTTCTTTCGTCGCCGGTGTAGCAGCCCCCATACGACTACGGCAACAACGAGCACTAGGCCGCCCGCCAGCGTCATTATCCCGAAGTAGTCGGCGATGAACGCCTCGATCTCTTCGCCGAAAACGAACACCAGCACGCCGATTGACACGTAGCGTGCGCCTCGCCCGATAAGAGAAGCGACGATGAACTTACGACGGTCGAGCTGGAGCACTCCTGCCGTGATGGCGAAGACCTTGTAGGGTATCGGAGTGAAGGCAGCTAACAACGTCGCCCACATCCCGTACCTGGCAAACATCTTCTCTGTTTGTCGAATTCGTGCCTCGGGAAACCATCTGTAAAGTAGCGGTCGACCCAGTCTCCCGCCGATCCAGTGGCCGACGATCGCCCCGGCGACAGAGGTCAACGCAACCAGCGCCCCGAGCCAAATAGCGATGCCCGGCCGAAGGATTGCCACGCCGACGAGCAGCGGGTCGGGCGGGATGGGAAAGAAGATGGCCTCGATGAACGAGCTAACCGCCAGTGCAACGATCGCCCATTCGCTTTCGGCAAAGCCGAGGACCCAATCGGACAGATCGTGGATGAGGTCGCTCAATCTAGGCGGTACCGGCCGCGGCCTGAGGATGAGTGGTCGATGGCATGAGCCTCCGTCCGCTATACCGAGCGGTGGATGTCAACCTCGAACTCGTACGTCTCTCCGCCTACGGTCGCGGAAGCGCGCCGCTTCTCGGGCGTCGCACCGTCCTTCGCGGTAGGCGACGCCACTGTCACGCCGTCGTCGCCGACAACTTCGGAGTCCTCGCCGTCTACGGTTATGCTGAGTTTGGGTCCGTCTCCGAAAGCACCGCTTCCGCCTATACCGGCGAGCACCTCTTCGAGCTCTCGTCTGAGCTGCTGCGCCTCTTCGACCGTGATCGCCTTGAAGTTCACTGATTGGCCCGGCATCGCCTGGGCCAAGCGGCCAAGGTCCACGCTGATTACAGTCGCGATTTTCGTGTAACCGCCCGTAGTGCCTCGGTCGGCCAGCAGGACGGTCGGAACACCCTCGCCTGGCACCTGCACGGCGCCCGCCGGGCTACCGTCCGACACGATATCTGCACTGGCTTCGTGCTCGATCTCAGGACCTTGCAGCCGATACCCCATCCTGTCGGACTCCGGCGAGACAATGTATGCGGAACTTGAGAACGTTAAGATCGCCTCCTGGCTGAACGCGTGGTGCTGCGGTCCGAGCACGACGCGAATAGCATGCTCGTCCCCGTACGTCGGAGCGTCGAAGCCGTCCGGCAGCCTCCGCATTTCGAACTCGATCTCTTCCGCTGGGGGGAGGGCGTGGAGGGTGTCCCCACTCACGAGGGCGCGGCCGCTGAGCCCGCCGATCGCCGCTTTGACATACGTCGACCGGCTTCCCATCACGAGCGGCACGTCGATGCCGCCGGCGACCGCCAGGTAGGCGCGGACGCCATCTCGCGGGCCGCCGAACCTCAAGATGGACTCGGCGCTGACTTCTACGCTCTGCCAACGCGGCAACGGCTCGCCGTCCAGCTCGGCGGAAAGGTCCGCGCCTGTGATCGCGATCCAGGTGTCGGCGAGAAACCGGACGCGCGGTCCAGCGACAGTTATCTCCAGACCTGCGTCGTCGTCGTTGTTCCCGACTAGGAGGTTGGCCGCCCTCAGGGCGAACTCGTCCATCGCCCCCGAAACCGGAACGCCGAACCGTTGATAGCCGTAACGGCCCCGGTCCTGGACTGTCGTGAGTATGCCCGGTTCGACCACTTGCAGTGTCGGCGTGCTCACTGCCTGGCCTCGACTGTGGGCTCGTACTCGCCGGCCTCCACGAGCGACCGTATCTGCAAGTACTGCCCTTCGTCCTCGATTGGAACGAATCTCACGTAATCTCCGGCCGAGATCAGGGACGGGGGTTCACGTTGGGCGTCGAAAAGGTCAAGGGGTGTCCGGCCGATCAGCCGCCACCCGCCGGGGCTAGCAACCGGATAGACACCAGTCTGGCTCTCGGCTATGCCCACCGACCCGGCCGGAATCTCGACCCGTGGCGTATCGAGACGAGGCGTTACCAGTTTCTCCGACAGTCCGCCCAGGTACGGAAATCCCGGCGTGAATCCCATCATGTAAACAAGGTAGTCGGTGCCGGAGTGCAGGCCGACTACCTCTTCCTCGGTCAGGCCGGAGTGCTCCGCGACGAAGGCTAGGTCCGGAGCGTACGCGCCGTGGTAAAGCGTCGGTATGCTTATCGTCCTGCCGCGCTGAAGCGTCCTTTCGTCCATCGACGACTCGAGATCGACCAACCGGTCCTGCAGATCGGTCAACGTTATCTGCGTAACGTCGTATTGCACCAGCAACGACCGGTAGGTTGGGATGACGTCGACGACGCCTGGCACGCCGTTTTTCTCGATGGCGTGTGTCAAGCCCTGGACGCGGCTATTGATCTCTGGGCTCACTTCGTCACCCAGCTCGACTACCAAAGCCTGGTCTCCGGCGGGCAGGTATAGGGGTCTGACGTAGATCATTGGGTGGTTAGCCAGGGTCGAGGTTCGTGGTCGAACATTAGCGTAGGCCTGGGCGCCCGACGCCCTTACGCCAGGTCGCCGAGCGGAGTGACCGTGACTCCCGCCGACTCAAGCTCGCGGCGCAGCGTCGCCGCCATCTCGACGGCGCCCGGCGTATCGCCGTGGATGCACAGGCTATCGGCCGTCACATCGATTTCGGCGCCGTCGATCGCGGTCGCCCGTCCCTCGGTCACCATGGCCAAACTCTGCTCTACGACCTGGCCGACGTCTTCCAGTACCGCCCCTGGCCGGGACCTGGAGACCAGGGTGCCGTCGGGGTTGAGCGCCCTATCGGCGAAGATCTCACGGGCCACCCGGACCCCCATCTCGTCGGCCACCGATACCCATTGGGACCCGGCAAGGGCGACCAGCACCATCTCCGGGTCGACCTCGGTCACGGCCTCGCAGATTGCCCGCGCCAGCTCTGGGTCGTTCACCGCCTGGTTGTACATGGCGCCGTGAGGCTTGACGTGCTGCAGCTTCTTGTCGCGAGTGAAGGCTTGGAGAGCGCCGATTTGGTAGACGAGGTCGTCCTTGGCCTCATCGGCGCTAACCGACATATTCCGCCGACCGAAGCCGACCAGGTCCGGGAAGCTCGGATGGGCCCCTACAGCGACGCCGTGCTCCTCGGCGAGACGCACCGTCCGTCGCATCCACATCGGGTCGCCGGCGTGGAAGCCGCACGCGATGTTGGCCGAGCTGATGTGCTTGATGACCTCCTCGTCCAGGCCCATCTTGTACATCCCGAAGCTCTCGCCCATATCGCAGTTGAGGTCAATTTTGAGTGTCATTGCTGCAAGTCATTATAAGGGCACACATAGCCGAGCTACAACGAAGCAGATAGGCGGAGGTATCGTCAGGGTTGCGGAGACACCGGCCTGGCTCGATTCCGTACATGGTCGCGTCGGGCGGCGGTATTGTACAATTCCTCGCGCTACGGACTCCTTGGGGTGAAGCCGTGATCGATCAAGCAATATTCGAGGAAGGCGTACGACTCACCCTTATCGGCATGGGGACGGCCTTTGCCCTTCTAGTCGGGATGGCCTTGATCATCGCCATCGTCGGATGGACTGTTGGACCACGCTCTCGATGGGCAAGACAAAGCGATATCGCACCACCTGACGATTCGGACGAACACCGGGGGAAGGCCCTCGCCGCCGTGGCGGCGGTCAGCGCGCTACTGGAGAAAGACGGCGAGCGAGATTAGCCGGTCCGTCGCGGACCGGTCGACCGGGCACAATCCGCCGTACCTTTGGAGCCGGAATTACGAATGAATGAGAAAAGGGCGAGGTCTTGCCCCTTCCCACAGTGGAGGAGGGTTGGGAAGGGAGGTGGCCCGCCCTCAGGCGGCAGCCGTTGAACGAACTGCAAGAATTCTGGAACTCGACCGGTTTTGCCAACATCGACTGGCAGGACGGTGTACTGGTCGTGGTCGGTCTGATATTTATCTATCTGGCTATCACCCGGGAGTGGGAGCCGCTCGAGCTCCTGCCGATAGGGCTGGGCATAGTTATAGCCAACCTGCCGATGACCGGTATGATTCAGTCACCGGCGAACTCGTCGGGCTACCAGGAGGCGGGCCTATTCGGAATCGTTTTTCACTACGGACTCGCCTTCTGGAACATACTGCCTCCGATCATCTTCATTGGCATCGGCGCACTCACCGACTTCACGCCGATAATCGCGAACCCTAAAACGCTCGTGCTCGGCGCCGCGGCGCAGGTCGGGATATTCGTTGCCTTTTGGGGCGCGCTGGCCGCGGGGCCCTTCCTGGAGGAGCCCTTCACTGTGGCCCAGGCAGCGGCTATCGGCATCATCGGTGGCGCGGACGGTCCCACCACGATCTTCCTGTCGGCGAAGGTGGCGCCAGAGATCCTCGGCATCACGGCGGTCATCGCTTACTCATATATGGCCAGTGTCGCGTTCATACAGCCTCCGCTGATGAGGCTTTTGACCACCGAGAAAGAGCGGCAGATCGTCATGAGGCCGTCAAGGGAGGTTTCCCGATCAGAAAAGCTGCTCCTGCCGACGGTAGCAATGATCATCATTATCCTGATCGTTCCTCGATCCGCGCCGCTGATATCGATGTTCATGATCGGCAACCTCTTCCGTGAGAGCGGTGTAGTTCCCCGACTGTCCGATGCCGCATCCAATGAGTTGCTGAACATCGCGACGATATTCTTGATGCTAACTGTCGGCACGCAGCTCGTCGGCGACACCGTGTTCAGGGCCGACACGCTGGTGATCCTCGGGTTGGGTCTCGTGGCCTTCTCCATGGGGACAGCGAGCGGGCTTATATTCGCCAAGCTGATGAACATCTTCCTGAAGACGAAGATCAATCCGCTAATCGGCTCGGCCGGGGTTTCGGCCGTTCCCATGGCCGCTCGGATCTCTCACCAGGTGGGCCAGGAGGCGAACCCGAAGAGCTACCTGATCGCGCACGCGATGGGCCCCAACGTGGCCGGCGTCATAGGCTCTGCCGTCGTTGCCGGAGTGTTTATCGCTCTCGTGCCGAGCGCGGGGTAGGGCAGGCCCGTGTCGACGAGGCTCAAGGTGCGGGTTGGCGAGCGGTGGTACACCGTAGAGATCGAAGACCTCACCGAGTCTCCCGTAATGGTGCTGGTCGACGGAGCCCCGGTTGAGGTCAACATTGAGGTGCCTGTCCAGAATGGTCCCGCCGAAGTCCTGTCCAACGGCGGCCTGGAATCCGTAACGCAGCCGACCGCCACGGTGTCGCGACCGGCCGCCGCCACCAGAGTCTTCGCGTCGCCGATGCCCGGTATCATCATCTCGGTCGCGGTCAAGGAAGGCGACCAAGTCGTGACCGGAGACGACATATGCGTACTGGAAGCAATGAAGATGCAGCAGGCCCTGAAGGCCGATTGGTCCGGTGTCGTTCGCACCGTAAACGTCCGCGAAGGGCAGCAGGTGCTCGACGGCGATCCTATTTTGGAGTTGGCGTAGGTGCATGCGGTACGAGGAGGTGAGACGTGGATAGTTCCATCCAGCGATTGAATGACTTGGGACAGTCGATCTGGTACGACAACATCAGTAGAGGTGTCCTACGATCGGGCGACCTCGAGAGATTGATCGATCTGGGTGTGAGCGGGCTGACGTCCAACCCGACCATATTCGAGAAGGCCGTAACCGGCAGCGACGACTACGACGGGGGCGTCCTGGAGCTGGCGCGAGCCGGCAAGAACGTGGACCAGATCTACGAAGAGCTCGTCGTCGAGGACATTCGCGCCGCTGCCGACTTACTCCGGCCGACCTACGACCGCACGGACGGCGCCGACGGGTACGCCTCCCTCGAGGTCAACCCCCATCTCGCGAAAGACACGGAGGGGACCGTCGCCGAGGCCGAGAGGTTGTTCTCTCTCCTCGACCGGCCGAACGTCATGGTCAAGGTGCCCGCCACGCCTGACGGGATACCGGCCGTCCACAAGCTCATTGGCGAGGGCATCAACGTCAACGTTACCCTGACCTTTTCTCTCGAGGCCTATAGAGATGTCCGGCAGGCCTACATGGCGGGCCTGGAAGACCTCGGTTGGAACGGTGGCGACCTCAGCAAGGTTGCCTCGGTTGCTTCCTTCTTCGTGAGTCGAGTCGACACCGCCGTCGACGGTCAGATAGAAGAGCTTATTCAGCAAGGCAATGAAGATGCCGAAGACCTGCTGGGCAAGGCCGCCATCGCAAACGCCCGACTGGCATATCGTGACTTCAAGACTGACTTCGCCGGCGACCGCTTCGTACGTTTGCGGGCCAACGGAGCGAGAGTCCAGCGGCCCTTGTGGGCGAGCACGAGCACGAAAAACCCGGCCTACAGCGACGTTCTCTACGCGGAATCGTTAATCGGCGCTGACACCGTCGACACCATGCCCGACGCCACGTTGAACGCTTTGATGGACCACGCCGAGGTGGCGAATACACTGGAGCAAGACGTGGAAGGCGCCGAGCAGCTCATCGAAGCTCTAAAGGACGCCGGAATCGGTATGGAGCAGGTCACCGGCAAGCTTCTGGCTGACGGAGTACGCTCGTTCGCCGATTCCTTCGACGGACTCATGGCGAACATCGAAGAGAAGAGGTCCAGTCTTCTTGCCAGCGCGGGTGAGCAATAGTGGGTAGCGTCGATGCGGTGCTGGACGACCTCCAGCGAAATGACGTAGTCGCCCGCATCTGGCGGCGAGACCACACCGTCTGGAAGCGGGACCCTACCGAGGTCACCAACCGGCTGGCGTGGGTCGACGCTCCCAACGAAATGCGGGCGGAGCTTCCGGACCTGCGACGGTTCGCCGACGAGGTCCGCAGCGACGGCATCAAACATGTGGTGCTGCTCGGCATGGGTGGCAGCAGCCTGGGCCCCGAAGTGCTTCGGCGGACCTTCGGCAGCTCGGGTAACTTCCCCGAGCTCGTGGTACTCGACTCGACGGTTCCATCTCGGGTCCGAGGCGTGACGGATATCATCGCACCCGAGCACACCCTCTTCCTCGTCTCGTCCAAGTCCGGAGGCACCGTCGAACCCAACGTGCTCTACAAGCACTTCAGGTCGCTGGTCGAGAAGGCCATAGGACTCGACATGGCCGGACGGCACTTCGCCGCCGTCACGGACCCCGGTACCGTTCTCGAAGAGCTCGCTCAGCGCGATGGTTTCCGGCGGGTCTTCTCGAACACGCCCGACGTCGGTGGCCGCTACTCGGTGCTGACCTTTTTCGGGCTGGTGCCCGCCGCGCTGGTCGGGCTGAATCTCGATGCTCTGCTCGATAGCGCCGCGGGCATGCGGGATATATGCGGACCCGAGGTCTCTGCATCTCAGAATCCTGGAGCCGTGCTGGGCGCGACAATCGGCTCTCACGCTCTAGCTGGTCGCGACAAACTGACTCTGGTGGCGTCGCCCTCCATCGCGAGCTTCGGCGTCTGGGTCGAGCAGCTGATTGCCGAGAGCACCGGTAAGGAAGGGAAGGGCGTCGTCCCGATCGCCGAGGAGCTCGTTCTGGAGCCGGATGCCTACAGCGCCGACCGGTTCTTCGTGCACCTACGCGTCGACGGCGACGACAACGACGATCTCAACGCAAAGCTCGCCGCGCTCGAGTCTGCAGGGCACCCCATCGACCGAATCGACCTGTCCGACCCCTACGGCATAGGGGGAGAGTTCTTCCGCTGGGAGATGGCGACGGCTATCGCCGGCTCGATACTTCAGATAAACCCCTTCGACCAGCCCGACGTGCAGCGGGCCAAAGAAGAGACCGAGTTGGCGCTACGCGAATACCTCTCGACGGGCCAGCTCGGCTCCGTCGAAGCCCCTGACTCGATAGAGACGTTGCTTTCGACAGCCGAGCCCGGCAGTTACCTGGCCGTCAACGCCTTCGTCGAGGCTACCCCGGACGTGGACATGGCGCTTGCCAAGCTACGAGCAGTAGTAATGCAGCGCCACCGCATAGCGACGACCCTCGGCTACGGCCCTCGGTTCCTGCATTCCACCGGCCAGCTCCACAAGGGCGGCGCCAACAACGGCCTCTTCCTCCAGCTCACGGCCGACCAGCCCGACGACGTTCCCATCCCCGGCGAAGACTATGCCTTCGCCACCCTCGCGGCCGCCCAGGCCCTCGGAGACCTGCGCGTCCTGCTGGAACGCGGCCGTCGCGTCGCCCGCGTCCACCTCGGGACGGACCCAGCAGCCGAGATTGGTGCGTTGGCAGGCCGGATCAGCTAAGCGAAACCGTCTGCCTCAGTGTCAACTCGGCGCACCTTTATCGCCACCGCCCCGCACGTTGGCCCGCCGTTCGTATGGTAATATGAAATGCCAGTACCGTCCCCTAAAACCACCGACGGCGCGCCAACGTAGCTCAGTGGTAGAGCAGCGGTTTCGTAAACCGCAGGTCGTCGGTTCAAATCCGACCGTTGGCTCCACCTCTCCACCCCTCGGCACGCTGGTCCGATGCTACATTGTCGCTCTCGATCGACCATCGGTCGTTTGGCTATTTTCCACCAGGCAAAGAGGCCGACCCCGAGTCATCATTCTCACCGATTGGAACGACCCCTTGGTTGAGAACACCACGCTGCCTCGTCCTCTGAAAAGTAGGGGTGGGTCGACTAAACCCACCCCTATCTTCTAGCCCACCGGCATCACCGGAGCTCTAGTCTCCGGACGCCATCGCTTCAGCGGACTCAGGAACCTCTACACGCACGTCCGGCAGCCAGCTGAGGAAGTTGGGCAGGTACCAGTTCCAGTCGCCCAGGAGCTTCATGCTGGCCGGCAACAGGACTGAGCGGATGATCGTGGCGTCGATGAGCACCGCCACGCCCAGCCCCACGCCGAACTGCTGCGCGTTCACGTCTCGCCCGAGGGCAAAGGTCCCGAAGACTCCCACCATGATGGCCGCGGCGCTCGTGATCTGCCCTGCGGTCAGCCTGATTCCCTCGGACACTGACGCGTCGTTGCCATGCCCCTGGTCGTAGGCCTCTTTGATCCGGTTCAGCAGCAGCATGTGGTAGTCCATGGAGAGGCCGAACACGATGGCGAAGAGGATTACCGGCATCCACGATCCGATCACGCCCGGGGCCTCGGAGCCCAGCAGGCTAACGCCCCATCCCCACTGGAAGACCATCACCAGCACCCCGAAGGCCGATGCCACGGAGAGGAGGTTCAAGAGGATCGCCTTCACGGGGATCACGATGGAGCGGAACATGACCAGCAGCAGCAGGAAGGCGAGCCCCAGCACGAAGGCGAAGACGTAGGGCATTGACCGGTACGTGGCGTCGGTGAAGTCCACGCTAACCGCAGTTATGCCAGTTACGTAGGGCTGGGCTCCGCTGCCGTCGAAGACATCAGGGACGACCTCGTCCCGAAGGAGCTCCACGCCCCTCTCCGCGGCTTTCCGGTCCCCGGCAAGCGCGACCCGGACGAAGAGCAGGTCACCAGCGGGGTTCACGACGGTCTCAAAGGGGCCGAGGAAGGCGCTGTCCTGGCCGACCCGCTCGACGAGCCTGGCGACCGACGCCTCGACCTCGGGAGCAGTCAGGTCCGGCGCTTCGACGACGACCATCGCGGGAGTGGCGAGGCCGCCACCGAAGTGCTCCTCCAGGAGCACAATGGTCTGCTTTGCGTCCACGGCGTTATGCAGGGCTTGGGAGCCGCTAAGGAGAGCCAGGTCCAGCGAGGAAACCGGTGCTGCCAGGGCGACGAGCATCGCAGCCGTAACGGTCGCAAAGATGGCGGGCCGTGCCAGGACCCGCTTCGTGATCGCGCTCCAGAGGCCGCCGTTGCCGTTGGCCCGTCCCAAGATGGGGACCCGCAGCCGATTCACGTTGTCGCCCAGCACGGAAAGGACCGCCGGGAGGAAGGTGAGGGAGCCGACGATGGCGATGAGCACCACGAAGATGACGCCCAGGGCTAGGGAGATGAAGACGGGGTTGTCCGTCAGGGCCATTCCGGCCAGGGAGAGCATCACGGTGACGCCGGCGTAGAAGACCGCGCGGCCCGTGGTGTTGCTGGCAACGGTGATGGACTCCAGCTTTTCCCTGCCGGCCTGCCGCTCCGTCCGAAACCGGCTGATAATGAACAGCGAATAGTCGATGCCGACGGCAAGACCCAACATGCTGAGTAGCACTTCGAACCCATCAGCCAGTGGGTACGCCTGGCTCACGAGGGCGGCGATCCCCATGGCGATGATGATGGCTCCAATGGCCAGCACAAGGGGAATCAACGCCGCCACCACCGTTCGGAAGACCAGCAACAGCATGACTAGAGCGAGCACCAGCGTGACGATGAAGACACGGCCCGCGTCTTCCTCTGACAGGTCCTCCACCTGCTTGAGCACGGAGAGGTCGCCGGCCATCCCGATGTAGAAGTCGCCGAAGCGGGCCTCCGGGCGGGCGGCGTACACGGCCTCGAGGATCGCGTCGATCTTGTCGTTATCGGAGGCCGCGGTGTCTGCGATTTCCACCTGGGCCCGCAGCACATGCCGGTCCGCCGAAACCAGCCGCTGGTCGCCTACCTCGTAGTAGCTGACGACGGCTGAGACCTCCGGCATGGCCCTGAGCTCCTGGACCAACTCCTCCACCTTCGAACGGTAAACTGGGTCGTCCACGTCGAGGGACGGGTTGCTGAAGACCAGCTGCTCGGTGGGCGCCCCGCCGTCACCAAACTTCTCCTCCAGGAGTCGAACCGCCTCGCCCGACTCGCCTTGCGCAAAGTCACTCTCATCCAGCAGCTTCACCTTGAATGTACTCGATGCGAGCACCGCGAGGACCAGTATCATCACCGACACGCCGAGCACCCACCATCGGTGCCTGGCGCTCCAGTTGGCGATTCGCCCGATGAAGGACGGCGTGAGCGAGTCGCGCTCTGTCTCGTCGGACCTCGTAAGTGTGTTCTTCATAGCTCTCTCCTTTCGTATTAGCATCCTTGTCTCAATGGGGTTAGCCTTGCCTGTCACATCTGTGCTCACGGTCCCCTCCTGGAGATATCCAGCTTCATTGTGGGTCTCCTTTGATACTTAGGTTTGGTCTTTTGATCCGACCCTTCACACGGCGATGACAACCTTGCCTCTAGCATGGTGTCCCAACATTTGTGCGACCGCCTTCCCGGCCTCGTCGAGCGGGTAGACCCCGTCGATGACGACCTTGACGTTGCTCACTGCAATCTCCCGGCTACTCGATTCGGCGATCGTCATGGAGACAATCTACAGACGAGGGACGCCCGTCGAATCAGCCAAAGGGTGCAGCCGGGGGTGTAATTAAGGGGTGTAGTTGGAAACGAGGGACGTTAGAGATCAGGAGACGGTGATGCGAGCCGCCCGGTCCGTTGCGGCCCTATCGTTGTCAGGGAGAGATTCGTCGAGACAGTGGTTCGACAGGCCCACCCACGAGGACGCCACGAATCCGCGTCAAGCAACCTCAGATCGCCGTGGCTCATCTTCGGTTGACGCCAGGCCGGGCTCGTGAACGTGTGGCTGAAACGAACGACGTCGTCTTCAACGAGCTTCTTAACCTAGTAGACCGAAATCTTTGAAATGAGGGGTAGCCGAGATTGGCGTGCTACGACGACAGGGCGGGTTTCAAACCCGCCCCTACCAAGCCGTAACCTCAGAACCCTTCAATACTAGGATGTTGGACCACTAGTACTCCATTCCCACAGCCGCTCCGGCGTTGTCGGCGACGTGCCCCGAGGTCCAGTGCTCTCATGCCCGGGGTTGCGAGTCTTGAACGCGAACCGGCCCTCGTCCCTGGGAGCAGAGCTGATCGCGGCAAGCGCGGTTCGCAACTCATCGTTCTCAACAAACACCTGGAAGGCATGACCACTCTTTACGATCAGGTCGAATTCTTCCTCCCAGGAGACCGATGCCAAGGTTCGCGAGAATCCACTCGATGTCGGACCGCTTGCGAGCTTGCTCCAGCATCCCGCGAGCCCGTGCGTTGCGGGAGCTTGGGGTGACGCATGTGTTTGCCCATAGCCCGGAGGCGAAAGGCCGTGTGGAGCGCGCAAACGGCACATTCCAGGATCGACTCGTCACAGAGCTGCGCCTGGCCGGTGCCAGTACGCTGATCGAAGCCACTGAAGTCTTGAGCGAGTTCGTGCCACGCTACAACACGCGCTTCGGAGTGCCGGCGGCCCAGGGAGGGTCTGCGTATCGTGTGATAGACGAGGGTCTTGAGGTGGAAGGCGTGCTGTGCCTCAAGGAGCGACGCAGAGTGGCCAAGGACAACACCGTGCAGTACCACGGGCGTACCTTGCAGCTGTTCCCCGACACCGACCGGACCAGCTACGCTGGTGCCTATGTCGTTGTGCAGGAGCGACTGAACGGCAGTCTGCTGGTGTCCTATCGCGGCAAGGTCTTGACCCCGCGGAGGCACCTCCCCTTGCAGCAGCAGGGATCGATGGCTTAACTGGAGTCAAACCAATGATAACTTACCCCGGCTACCATCTGGAATCAGCCTAGTCGGCGTCACCAGACGGCTCGGCAGGCTAGCTACAAAGGCTTGATCGCCATCTTGCTGGACGGGGAGACGGGGGAGAGTTGGACTCCTCCAGGAACACAAGCCGGGGTTGTTGCTGGCCGCTTAGCTGTTTGGCCCCCCAGAGATGGGCCTGGCGGCCGGGCCGAGCAGAGCCGCAGTTAGTAGACCTAATCGCCGGGCGTCCCGCTTCCTTCTCGGAAGTGAAGTGGGTCCCTGAGGCTCTGCAGCTCCCTGTAGTAGTAGAGGGAGTTTGGTCGTCTTCCGTTGAACTCCAGCCCCTTCAGAAACCCGATCTCCTCTTCTGTAGTATCCCCGCTGAGGGCCGCGTCGGCCATAAACTCCTTGAGTCCGGGTTGTTTGTCGCTGGCCTCCTTTGACTTGAGCTCGTTGAACTCGAATCTTCTTGATGCATGGGGAATCAGCCTTCGGTTCAGGGTGATATCGAGCCTGAACGTCTCAAGGTCGATGTCCCAGGACTCCACGAGCGGTTCCAGGAACGAGACGCAGTTCTCGATAGACAAGTCGCGAACATTTGCATCCAGGAACTGAAGAATTACAACTCGCATCTCTTCGTAGCTTCGGTCGCCAAGCTGGGCCACGGACCGAAGCCACCCTTCGCTGTCCAGCTCCTCCGACGCGACGTCCTTGACGAGCTCCAGGAGCTTCTGCGTGACTAGCCGTTCGAGTTCGCCGAAAGGTTGCTGCTCGAAATACTGGCGCACCTCGTTCGCCTTGTCGGGACTGCATTTCCGGAGTACGAGCTCCCGGACCCCGCTATACAGCGGTGCTGGAGGCCCGAGTCTCATCTTGAGTTGTTCTCTGCGCTGGAGGTCGGCGACCCGCGCGAGCGCGCCCTGGGGGAGCTCGAGCAGTTCCTCCATCTTGGAGTATATATCCGTCCTGGCGGGCTCTGGTGGCGGCTTTTTCCCGGTCAACAGCTGGGAGATATAGGACTCGGTGACGTCCGCGGCCTGCGCGAGCTGTCGTTGCTCGAGTCCTAGCGCCTCCAGCCTCTGTCGAATGGCTTCTGGGATTTCCATATTAGAAAGCGTGGTGCGACCTCCGTTTCGAGTATGCCACACTTTACTTGACAGGTAAAGTCAGGCGGCCCATAATAGTGAGGAGCTGACCGCGCCGTGTTGTTCCATGTGTCTAGGTTTCCGTGTCTGGTTAACTGACCGCGGTGACTAGCGAGTATTGCGGGGCTTGGGTGGAGCAAGAGAAAGTGATGTCGTCTGCAATGAAGGCTATTCCGTGGTTGACCGTGGGGGGAGCAATCGCAGTTACCCTTATGACTGGTCTTGTCGTGCTCCGAGCCGCTGTACTGGCGGCTGGTGGCACCGCCCTTGTTGCAGGGATACTGTTGAAATCCCGCCTGGAACGTCAAGTGGGGGAGCTACCGGCCGACATCAAAATGCACCTGAAGTCTACCTTGCAGATGAGCGAAGACTCGTTGTCCGGGCTGCGCTACGTGGCCAAGCAGGGGCGTTTTTCAGGTGCGCCGGTTCGGCTGGTGCGCGTGTTCGACCCCTCTCGCCTTCTACGGTCAGCCGACGTGAAGAAGTTCAAGGACGTGGACACCGAAGGGGCCTCGATCCAGTTTGACGGTCACATCTTCAGTGACCCACCGCGATCGATCAGTCTCGCGGATGTACGATAGCTGCGCCTAGTTGTACCGGCGGGTGCTCTTTGGACTCGCCCGATTTCGGTTCTAACCTCGGGCGATCGCCTGTGCGACTGACGACCGGCCGTCGCCGTTATTCGAGGGCACGCTGGCCTCACCTCCGAGCTCTTAGCAAAACAGGGCCGCGGAGGCACTGATAACCCTCCCTGGGAACGGTCACAACAAAGTCTTCGCGGCTGGGTATCTTTGTGTGCAGATAGTCGTGTCGCTCGACCTAGCGGCAACGATTCCGACGAATCTTTCGAGGGGGCAAGTAGACAACTGATGCGCGATCAAGGGCTCACGAGTCATAAGGATCGGAATGGCAACAGCCTCTCTTTGCTCCGCCACGAAGGTGAGCGTGCATCCTTCGAGGATGAAGAGAACCGAGAGGGTCTCGAGCGGACTGATCGGACTGTCGACCCAGTCGAGGTTCTTGACGACCCCGTACGTATGTACCTGGGTGAGATCGGCAGGGTCAGCTTGTTAACAGCCGCCGAGGAACGCCTTCTTGCTCGCAAGTTGGAGGCCTATAAGCACGTTATCCGAGTCGAGGAGGGATTGACCAGCCCCACGGGGCGCTCGCCGAAAGCCTCGCAGGTAGTGCTCTGGATGCTCCAGCGAGTCTGCGATGCCGATGGACTAGTCGATGCGCTCAGCCGATTCCACGGGCTCCCGGGTAAGCGAACGCTCGACGAGATTAACTCGAACGAGGAGATCAGGGCGCCTTTGGATGGGTTGCTGCCGGAAGAGATGCTCAATTTCGTAGCAGACGTGCTCAACAAAGAGCCGGAGGAGGTACGCGGCGAAATCCAGCAGCTGTCCCTGAACAGCCGGTTGCTTCCTCCCGAGGTCATGGAGGCACTCGGTGAGGACGCGAGCCTCGCAGACCTGGCTAAGGAGACAGAGTCTGACCTTGCAAGGATGATCGACCCGTACGAGCTCGTCTTGCATAGTTACATTTCGCGGATTAAACGCGAGGGAACCGCTGCCCGGGCGCATCTCGCCGAAACCAACCTGAGACTAGTTGTGAGCGTCGCCAAGAAGTACATCGGCAGGGGAGTGTCACTTCTGGACCTGATACAAGAAGGGAACATCGGGCTGATTCGCTCGGTAGAGAAGTTCGACTACCGAAGAGGATTCAAGTTCAGCACCTACGCTACCTGGTGGATTCGCCAGGGGGTTACACGGTCGATCGCGGACCACTCTCGTACCATCCGAGTCCCGGTCCACATGGTCGAGAGGATCAACAAGCTCCTTCGAGTAAGCCGCCGGCTCGTTCAGGAGTATGGCCGGGAACCGACAAGCGAGGAGATCGCGCAGGCTATGGACGTGACGCCCGAGAGTGTCCGGGAGATACTCAAGATATCCCAGCAACCTATTTCCCTCGAAACACCCATCGGCGAAGAAGGAGATAGTCACCTCGGGGACTTCATCGAGGACCGGGACGCGCCAGCGCCGCCCGATGAGGCCTCGCGCCATCTGCTGAAGGAACAGATCGCCGACGTTTTCTCCACCCTGGTCGAACGGGAGGCAAGGATCCTCGAGCTGCGGTTCGGCCTGGAGGACGGGCAGAGCCGTACGCTGGAGGAAGTAGGTCGCGTCTTCGGCGTGACCCGGGAGCGGATACGACAGATTGAGGCCAAGGCGCTGAGAAAGCTCCGCCATCCCAGCCGCTCAAGGAAGCTCCGTGACTTTGCAGTTTAGACTCGGAGCCTCGCCGATGTTCAATAAGGGCGACTGGGTGAAAGTCTGCGTCGAGCCTTTTGTTCGGTGACACCTGAATTGCTGGGAAAGGCAGGCGCTGCCACCATCGACGAGCTCTGTGCGAAATCCCGCCGCCGAGTATTTGTGTTACAATAGACGCACCTCCGAGTATCAAATTGCAACCTCGTTCCGCTTTTTGCGTCCTCTAACTTCACCGCTAGACTCGCATGCGACGCTTGCCACGCGATCGGGAGAGTTTAATTAAGGAGCGCCGCATGAATATATATGTGGGCAACCTAACGTTCGAGACCACCGATGACTCACTCCAAGTGGCCTTCACCGAATTCGGGGAAGTCACGTCGGCGAGAGTCATAACCGACCGAGAGAGTGGCCGCTCGCGCGGCTTCGGCTTTGTCGAAATGCCCCAGAACGCCGAGGCGGAAGCCGCCATTCAGGCCATGAACGGCAAGGATGTCGGGGGCCGCAACCTGACCGTGAACGAGGCCCGTCCCAAAGAGGACAGAGGCGGAGGCGGCGGAGGAGGGCGCGGTTACGGTGGTGGTGGCGGTGGCAGTTACGGCGGCGGCAACCGCTACTAGACCCAACAGACCTCTGGTCCCAGGGCTGGCTGAGGTTATCTCGCCAGGTTGAAGCGGCTTCGGTTGTTGGTCACAGTAAGCTCTGACCTGGATCGTAGGTTCAAGAAAGGGGGGCAAGGCATCCGTGCCTGCCCCCCTTTCGTTTGCCTTCGCTGCCGACTAATTCAGGTAGTGGCAGAGCCTGGCGGCAACGATTCCGACGATCTTCTGACGGACTGGTGGAAGGAAGGATGCGCGATCAAGGGCTCACGAGTCTTAAGGATCGGAATGGTGACAGCCTCCCATTGCTCCGCCACGAAGGCGAGCGTGCATCCTCCAAGGACTGGATAATCTTGGCTCCAAAACGGCGTCTCTTGCTGCGTAGCCACGGAGCTGCGTAGAATCGGCGGGCACCGGAAGGACTAGGTTCTTAAGCGGTCGCGAACGGGGGCGTGAAAAGGTGGTAGCGCCCCTGGTGAACCTAGTGTTTGGACTTCTGGTGCGTGTGGTTCCATCACGAGAAACTGGCCGGGCTCGGTTTCAGCGTTGACGCTGAGTCATTGTCGTCTTTGCTCAGCGTTCAAGCTGAGTGATCGCCTTCTCCAGCCCATACGCTCTGATTGCGGTCATATTGTCGATCAAGTCGAGGCACCGTGATCTGATTCTCGGATCGGATGAGCGGCCGTAGACTCGAACGACCAGTCTACCGATGACATCAGCGAAGGCAGCTCTTCTTGTCCTTATGTCGGCCGCCTCCTTGCCCGCTTCATCAAGGAAGCGCTTGGCGACTTCCAGTACCTGATGCGGTAGGTTCGCTATTGACCTGTCAAGTGCCTCAGCCAAGGAGTCTTTCTCCGGGGTAAAGGCCGGGCTTCGGAGATACACCTTAGCCAGATCGCCGTAATCTGCCAGCTCGGCCCTCTCAAAGTTGCGGAAGCAACCAGCGGCTGCATCGCGCACCTCTTCATCCGCGTCTTGAAAGAGGACTGTCGGACATCGATGCAGGCCGTGGTTCTGCTGCTCGTGGCGAGCGGATCCACCCTCAGGATCAAGGGGCGGGAAGAAACCCCTATTGAAAGACACAGCAGCGTGCCCGACTTCGACGGGCATCGACCTTGTCCTACACCCGAATCCACCGACGGACAGGGATGGACGACGTGAGGACAGCGGAAGGGGGTGAGGGAGTTACAGGCGTGATGATCCGGGCTCGAATTTGGGTAGACGGGAGGTTGGCGGGCGGTCTGCAGGCGCTTTTGGGGGCACCGATGGCGGCCTACAGTGGCTGTGGCGAGCCAGATGGCGGGATAGGACACGGCAAGAGGCGCTCGCGGACTGGGCTGGCGCGAGTTTGCGGGGACGTTGGGTTGGCTGGTGGGTCAGTGGCGGACGGGCTCCGTCAGGCTGGGAGTGGAATGGCTCGCAGTCGGGCCAGGGCGCGGCTGAACTGCTCCTCCCAGGGCCAGCGCCGGGGAAGCTGCAGGGTCAATCGGCGTGCCGAGCGGGTGATCCGTCCGGCCAAGGCAAAGACCCGTCGTCTGAGGGTCTTGGTGGTCACGATCTGCTGACCCAGGCCGATGCGGGCTGTCCAGCGGGCCAGGTTGTGCGCCATCACCTGTACCGCCAGCCAGGCGCCGTTGGCGGCGAAACGGCCCGAGGGGAGATGGTTCAGCCCCACGCCGTACTTGAGGTCGCGTATCGCATTCTCGATCTCGGCGTGACGGCGATGATCGGCCTCCAGTTCCAGCGTCTCCCCGTCCCGGTCGGTGATGAAGCCGTGATAGCTGTAGGTGGCGAAGAGAGCCAGTTGAGAACAGGGCGCCGGCTTCACCCGCCGGACGATGAGCCGTACCGGCGCGGCGTCCGCCTCGGCCTGGAACGGGGTGTAGGTGGTCTCGGCCACATCGGCGGCGCCGTCCAGCCAGTAAGGAATCGGCGTCCAGCCATCTTCGGGTATCGCCTCGATGAGATTCCGCAGGCGGGCGCGCTGGCGGATGGCGATGGAGAAGCGGACATCCATCCGGCGGCAGACGGCGACCACGGCGTGGGTATAGAAGCCGCTGTCGGCCCGCACCGTGAGTTGGCCCCTGGCTCCGCAGTAGCGCACCCGCCCCACCGTTTCACGCAGGAAGTGGGCAGCGCCGCGGGCGGTGTTAGCCCGGCCCTCGCGCAGGCGGGCCATCAGCACGTCGCCGGTGCCGGCGGCGACGGCCAGCAGCGGGTGATAGCCCCGCGCACCGGTGTAGCCGTGGTGGCGGGCGCCCTCCTTGGCCAGTCCGTAGGTCTCGCAGATCGTCGAATCAAGGTCGATGGTGAATGGTGCGTCGCCGGGTCCGGCACCGGCCTTCCAGACCCGGGCCAGCAACTCGCGGCTCACCCGGTCCAGTTGGCGGACATGGCCCCACCTGAAGCTGCGCAGGAAGGTGCCCAGGGTGGAGGGAGCCTTAGCCGTGAAACCGAGCACGCGGGCGGTCCCGCCGGCGCGCAGCACATCGGCGTCGTCGATGCAATCTCCGCCGGCTAGGGCGGAGGCCACCAGGGTCATCATCTTGTCGCCGGTGTTCGCCCGGCCCGGCGCGCCGCCGAGGTCGAGGTGCTTCCGGAGGAGTTGGGGCAGGCCAAGGCGCAGGGCGAGGGTGGCGGGAAGGATCAGCCCGGCATTGGCCACCAGGCGGTGGTCGTCGAAGGCGATTTGGATGCGGTCGGGGTGGTTACGTGGTAGCATCTATCGGGTGCTCCTTTTCTGGGACCGGTTTTCTGTTTCAAAACCATTATCCCAGATTCAGAGGCGCACCCTTTTGTTTCTTCAGCAGGCCTCCTACACGCCGTCCTTCGGTGGATTAGGGCTAAGCCCTAATCCACCGAAGGACACCGATGGACGGCGTGAGGGCAGCGGAAGGGGGTGGGTGAGGGAGCTACAGGGGGGATGGCCTGGGGTCTTGGGGTAGATGGGAGGCCGGCGGCCGGTCTTCAGTCGCCGCACAGGGCCCCTAAGGCCCTATGCGGGAGTTGCGATGCGCGGGAAGGCGAGAGGATACGCAGCAGGGGACTCTCGCGACCGGGGTGGCGCGAGATTGCGGGGACGTTGGGTCAGTTGCAGGCTGGCTGTCAGGCCGGGAACGGAATGGCTTGCAGCCGGGCCAAGGCGCGACTGAACTGGGTTTCCCAAGGCCAGCGCCGGGGGAGATGCAAAGTGAGGCGGCGCGCCGAGCGGGTGATCCGTCCCACCAGAGCGAAGACCCGCCGCCTGAGGGTCTTGGTGATCACGGTCCGCTCGCCCAGACCAATCCGCGCCGTCCAGCGGGCCAGGTTATGCGCCATCACCTGGACCGCCAGCCAGGCGCCGTTGGCGGCGAAGCGCGCCGACGGCATGTGGTTCAGCCCGACGCCGTACTTGAGGTCGCGTATGGCGTTCTCGACCTCGGCGTGGCGGCGATGATCGGCCTCCAGTTCCAGCGTCTCCCCATCGCGGTCGGTGATGAAGGCGTGATAGCTGTATCTGGCGAAGAGGGCGAGCTGGGAACCGGGCGTCGGCTTCACCCGCCGGACAATGAGCCGCACCGGCGCGGCGTCCGGCTTGGTCTGGAACGGGGTGTAAGTCGTCTCGGCGACATCGGCGGCGCCGTCCGTCCAGTAGGGAATGGGAGTCCAGTCCTCCTCTGGTATCGCCTCGATCAGGTCCCGCAGGCTGGCGCGCTGGCGGATGGTGATAGAGAAGCGGACATCCATTTCCCGGCAGGCGGCAACGACAGTGTGGGCGTAGAAGCCGCTGTCGGCCCGCACCGTGAGTTGTCCCCTGGCCCCGCCGTAGCGCACCCGCCCCACCGTCTCACGCAGGAAGTGGGCGGCGCCACGGGCGGTGTTGGCCCGGCCCTCGCGCAGCCGGGACATCAGCACCTCGCCGGTGCCGGCGGCAATGGCCAGCAGCGGGTGATAGCCGCGGGCGCCGGTATAGCCGTGGTGGCGCGCTCCCTCCTTGGCCAGTCCATAGGTCTCGCAGATGGTCGAGTCCAGGTCGATGGTCAGGGGCGAGTCGCCGGGTCCGGCCCCAGCGGCCCAGGCCCGGGCCAACAACTGGCGGCTCACGCGGTCGAGTTGACGGACATGCCCCCACCGGAAGCTGCGCAGGAAGGTCCCCAGGGTGGATGGCGCCTTGACCACGCAGCCTAGAACACCGACCGTCCCACCAGCGCGCAGCGCATCGGCGTCGTCGATGCAGTCGCCGCCTGCCAGCGCGGAAGCGACCAGCGTCAGCATCTTGTCCCCAGTGTTCGCCCGTCCCGGCGCTCCGCCGAGGTCAAGGTGATGGTCGACGAGTTCCCGCAGGCCCAGGTGCCGGGCTAGGGTGGCCGGCAGGAGCAGGCCGGCATTGGCCACCAGGCGATGGTCGTCAAAGACGATGCGGATACGGTCGGGTTTGTTCTGTGGCAGCATCTATTGGGTGCTCCTTGTTTCCGGGCGGGTTTCTGTTCCAAAACCATTATCCCAGATTCAGAGGAGCACCCGCTGGCTTCTTCAAGGGCTGTCCCCAAGGACGTCCTTCGGTGGATTCGGGCTAAAGCACCTGGGTATCGCATCGGTACTCGTAAAGCACCCGACAAGTCCGTATTCCCGGACCGTCTTCGAGCGTTTCATGTTGCTGACCAAGGCCAGGGACGAGCAGCGGGCCCGACGGATCCTGACCAGGTAAAGGGACCGTCCGGACACCCAGACCACATCTCTTCGCCTCAGCTACCGATGGTATTCGACGCAAACCGGAAAACAACGAGAACCCTATCGAATCTTCACGGAACGTTTAGGTTCACCAGACCAGGAGGGCCAGAAAGCGTGGGAGGCCTTCGAACACGAACGCGGGGAGGCCAAGCTCGCGCTGGACAAGGAGCTGGAAGCCGCTCGCGAAGAGCTACGGCTCGCAGGTCACGAGGCCATGGAGGCCTTGCGACGCGAATTCGAGGAAGCGAGGCTCGCCCTCGAGCTAGAGCTACAAGGCGAGTCAGGCGAGGACTCGGACGGCGAACAGCAGGCCTCCGACGGCCAGACCGGCGGGGGCCAGGTTTCGAACGTCGGTACATCCGACGAGCGGACCGTTGTAGGCTCGCAGAGCTAGCAGGCTGACTTAACCAAACAAAGACCCGCTGCGATGTCGCAACGGGTCTTTGTTTTCTGCCAGACCTGTCGTCCTGAGGAGCGCAGCGACGAAGGACCCAAGGCCGGCTCTACGGGTCGCGAGGCATCGATCGTGGCACCTCCTTAGATTCCTCGCAGGGCTCGGAATGACAGAGGCAGGTCGTGACCAGCACCTAAAGGGACGAAAACGGGGGATCTTACCTCTTCTCCCGCTTCGAGGCTGTCTCAAAAGAGAAGCGTCTGATCTCCTTTCCCTTGATGGGAGAGGATTAAGGTGAGGGTGTCTTGGTTTGCGCACGGAAACCGTCGCTGTTACCGCCAGCACGCCGACTTCCGACGGCAGGCTTTCCTAACTCTCTTCCCGACTGGGCAGAAACAGGACTTCTGAGACAGCCTCCTTCTGGGAGAAGACTGTCAAAGATCCCGAGCCTCTCGGGGAGATGAGGGCTCTTTTATACCGACTACAGAAGCTCATTGGATAGCGCTTTTGGCCCCATTCCGGCTCGCATAGGCGCCCATCTCAACGCCAAGGAAACGCGTAGCTCGGATCATTAACGAATCGCCGCGTAACTGCGTCAATCTGAATTGACGTCGACGGCGGCAACTCAACGGCGAGGTGCTTCGACTCGACGCTCACGGACCTCTGAGTCTGGACCCGCTCCGGGCGAGTCCACATGCTCGGCGGGCCTTCGCGCTCGTAGCTCTCCTCGTTGAACCTCACTTCGGTGAACTGGTGCTCGCCGAAGACCCCTGCCTGAACGATGACATTCCGCGTCTCGGTCGGGCTGAGGTTCACTAACTGGAGGCCTGTGAGCTCGGGCTGGAGCTTGTCGACAAGGGCCGCGACGTCGAGGGGAAGACCCGGCCGGCGGCGGTCATGATCGAAGATGCGGACCTGTCCGCGCTGCAAGCCGCCGTTGTACATCGGCTGCGGTGATCCCATCGTCAGGTGCGTGAGGCCCTTCATCGCGATGGGGTTCGGCGGCCAGAAGTCATCGCGCAGCTTCGTGGCGACGTCGCGGGTGTCACGCCGCAGTGTGTCCATGACCCTCAGGACGTGGTCGAGGTCGGCCTGCATCATCTGCAGCGGCCAGTCCGGGTTCTTGCCATCGTAGTACTGGAACCGTGACTTGTAGACGACGCTACCTTTGCCGTCGCCGGCGGACGCGACGTGGTTCCAATCGCCGTCCTTATCGCCTTCGCGAAGCGCGACGATCAGCTCGTAGTCCTCCTTCGACATCGAGGCGTGGTAGAGATGCACGGGCTCCCGGAGAGGCATCTCCCTCGGTTCGGCCCATCCGTCCGGGCCGTACCGATTGGGCACCAGCAGGTGGCCGTCGTCGCGGGGCATGGCGTTGTCCAGAAGCAGCTTGAGCTGGGACCGCAACAGGTCGAGATAGCCGAAGTCGCCGCTCAGAAGGAGAGCGCACTCCGCCGCCACCGCCGTCGCGATGAACATCCGGTCGCAGCCGCCTCGACGGTTCCAGCCGTGGATGCCGTTCCACCAGAGACCCTCGCGCTTCTCGCCGATCTTGCCGGTGGGCCCGACGTTGTCGGGCAGGATGCCGCCGTTCTGTTTCGTGCGGTCCATCCAAACATCGACGTAGTCGAGCACCCACTTCTTATACTTCTCGTCGCCGGTGTAGAGGTACGCGTTGGTCACGAGGCCGGTGGCGCAGAGATTGGCCGGCTCGTCCCCGTTCAGTACCACGTCGTCGAAGATCGAGAGTATCTCTTCACGCCGTTCGGGGTCCTCGTACCAGTCGGACTCCAACTTTTTGATTATGGGATATAGATGGGTGAACAGCGGGCCCTCACTTGGGCCCTGCCGGCTGCCGCGACGGTGCCCGAAATCGCCCATCGACCTCGGATCGAGCCAGGCCTTTACGAGTTCCAGGTCCCCGGTGACTTCGCCTGTGCTGTGGATGAGCGGCGGAGCGCCTCGTGCCTTCAGCAAGGGGCCGACGCTGCTGGTGAACGGCGACCGGATGATCTTGTGCTCGGGGTCGTAGTTCGGAGCGTCGGGGTCTTCGCCGATGAACATCGCGGCGAACTTCCTCGACCGCCGGACGTTCTCCGCAATGGTGGGGTCGGCGAGGCCGAACTCGAAGAAGCTCTCGCTGCCCTCGCCCATGTGGAACCAGTCCGAGTTGAACGGGATGGCGAGGTTCCACCATTCGTTGTGGAGCTGCGCCATGTACATCTCGTGAATCTGCTCTCCGGGAGCAGGCTTGACCTCCTCGCCGTAAAAACGAGTCGTGGCGTTCCACTCCCGTAGAGCCATGTCGAGCAGTCTCTTATCGGCGCCCGCCGAGTAGAACAGGGCCCGCATCGACATGCTTTCGTAGACGTCGTCGACGTCGTGAACGAAGTACGGATTGCCCGCCGCGTCCTCTTCCTTCTCGACAAAAAGATCGGCCGCCGTCTCCATCGTCGAGATGAGCTGCCGCTGCGTCACCGCCCACGCCGGGGGAGGCGCGATCTGAGTAGCCTTTATAGTCGTGAAGTCAGGACCGGTCATGGTCGGCGTCTCCTATAGGTTGGTCCAGCCGAGTCTGGGACACATTTCTCGCATCATACGCTGAAGCCGCCGGTGAAGTTGGGCGGACGCTTCTCCTTGAAGGCAGCCCGGCCTTCGGCTCCGTCGGTGGTGAGCGTGCTTACCAGGGAGCCCATCAGGCCTTGAACGCGCCAGGCCTCGGCGACGGGCACCTCTCGATACCTCACCACGAACTCCTTCATCATGCGGGCGGCCACCGGTGGGACCTTAGTCGCGATGTGGGTGGCCACCTCTTCGGCCCGTTCCATCAGGCGACCGTGGGGCACGACCTCGTTGATCAGGTTGATCCTGAGCGCTTCCTTCGCGTCGAACGGCTCGTCGGTAAGGAGTATCTTGATGGCGTCCGCGTATGCGATCTGACGAGGGAGAAGGGTAGCTCCCGGGCCGCCACCGATGCCGCCAAGGCTCAACAGGCCGTACTTGAACCGGGCGTGCTCTTCGCAGGCGATGCGGATGTCCGTAGACGACAGCATATTGAAGAAGCCCCAGCCCGCCACCCAACCGTTGATGGCGCCGATCACCGGCTTCCAGATCTGCGGATAGCCGTCGTGATCGAAGGGTGAGCCGGAGGTTCCCATACGAGTTACAGCGCTGGTCTTGGGCCAAAAGACTCCCTCGGCCCGCGACGGGGGAGGTGTTGATTCGTCGGGCTCGGGTTTCGGCTCTTCGGCGGCGGCCCCTCCCCCCAACCGGTGCCCCGCACTGTAGAAGCGGTCCCCCGTCCCGGTCATAATGGCGACCCGGACATCCTTGTCCTCCCAGACGTCCTTCCACGCCTCGGTGAGCTCTTCCTGCGTGGCCCCATCGACCGTGTTGGCGTGGTCGGGCTCGTCGATGGTGATGAAGGCTATGTGGTCTCGCTTCTCGTATATGACTCCCATGGGTCGTGGCCTCCTTAGGGCTTTTGGCGCGGTACCCGCCGGTCGCCGATCGGTCTTCCCAGATTACGTCAATGTCATGCTGAGGAGCCCGGCGACGAAGCATCTGGGGTTGGGGGGGACATCCGCCGCGATGCTAGCCCCACCACCCCAGGCCCTTCACTTCGTTCAGGGCGACATTGGCTTGCTGTTAATAGATTACCTTCTCGTCGACTAGTCGACCTATCTCTGTGTCTGACAAGCCGAGTAGCTCCTTGAAGACGTAGTCATTGTCGTCGCCGAGGGCCGGTGCTTCGTGCAGGCGTGGCGTTTGGCCGTCGCTAAAGCGCCACGGGACGCCCGGCTGGTGCACGGCGTCGCCGTCTGTGTTCTTGAACAAGCCAAGATACCCGCCTTCCAGCAACTGAGGATCGTGATGCACTCTCGCGCCGTCGAGGGAAGGGCCGGCCGGAACCCCGGCCTCCTGAAGGAGCGTCATCGCCTCGTAGTCCTCTTGGCGCGAAGTCCACTCGGCAATGGCGGCGTCAAGTTCGTCCTGGCGCGCTCTCCGGCCCGCTGCATGTTGGAGGTCCGGGTCGTCCTTGAGGTCGCGTCTACCGAGCGCGTCGCACAAAGCCCGCCACTGCCCGTCGTTTGACACAGCGATGGCGACCCAACGTCCGTCGCCGCGGCACGGGTAGACGCCGTGGGGCGCGTAGCTGTCATGCGCGTTGCCCATGGGCTCCATGAGCTGCCCGGTCAGCTGGTACGCCAGAATCGGCTCGGCCATCGCGGCAATCAGGGACTCCGCCATCGAGAAGTCGATGTACTGGCCGCGACCCGTGTGTGCGCGGTGGTCCAACGCCGCCGCCGTGACCATCGCCAACTCCATGGCGACCCAGGGGTCGGCCGCGATGCCTCCGCCGCCGGTCATCGCGTTCCAGCCTGTGTAGTGCTGAAGAAGGCTGCCATAGGCGACTAGGCTTTTGTCAGGGCCGGTGTGACCGAGTCCGGACGACGAGACCATGATGATGTCGGGCTTGACCTTCCGCAGGTCGTCGTAGCCTAGGCCCAGGCGGTCGATGGTGCCGGTCGCCATGTTCTCGACGACTACGTCGGAAAGGGCGACGAGCCGTTTCAGCAAGTCGGCGCCGTCCGGGGTCGAGATGTTGATCGTGCACGACAGCTTCGACTGGTTGTATGTCCGCGCCTGAAACTCGGCGCGCCGCTGGCTCCCGACCTTGATCACCTCCGCGCCCATCACCGAGAGGTAGCGCGCCGCCAACGGGGCCGAGATGACCCATCCCAGGTCCAGTACCCTCACGCCCTCCAGCGGCAGACGGCCCGGCGAGTCCTCCGCGACGTTGTGCATGGGACCGACCCGAGCCGGCCCGGCGTGATCGAGTATTTCCCGGTTGTGCTCGCCGAGACTCGGCGCCGGCAGCGCACCGACCGGCAGCATGACGCCCGACGGCTGGTACGCCGCGCCGGGGTGGGTCAGGACACCCGCACCGGGATGGTCGATCTTCTTGAAGAACCCGCGAGCATTCAGGTGCTCGTCATCGAGCAGATCGATCACTGCGTTCACCGGAAAGCACGGCACGTGGTGCTGCTGCGCGATTCGCGCCAACTCGTGCTTGGAGTGCTGCCGCGTGACCTCGCTCTGAAGCTCCCACAGCTCCGCGCGGTTCTCGTTGCGGGCCTCCACCGTGGCGAACCTGTCGTCGGACGCCCACTCTGGGTCGCCCAGCACCTCGAGCCATCGCTCCCACTGGGCTTGCTGGCGCGGCGACGCGACGATCCGCCCGTCGCCGCAGGGCAGGTATGGCGGAACCTCTGCAGGCGCTTTCGCCGGCTTCGGTTTGCGCTGCCCGGCCGCCGGAGGGTCGGCTTGCTTGCGGCCCGCCAGCCCGCTGAACCGCTGGTTCACCATCGCCTCATAGGCCGAGACCACCACGTGGCACCCCAAGCCGGTTACGCGCCGCCGGAAGAGCTCCATCAACGTAACGGTAGCCGCCGACAACCCCGCGACCAACTCCGACTGCTCGCCGGAGGCCCGGACCGGCACGCTCTCGTACTCTTCAGGCCCCTTTCGCGGCGCGGCGTGGCCGCTCATATGGGTCAGGACCAGGTCCGTGGCCTTATATCGAGCGTACGGGCCCCAATCTCCAAACGGCGTGATCGAGGTCATAATTAGGCGCGGGTTAGCTTCGCATAGAGTCTCGTAGTCGAAGCCGGACGGCTGCGTCGTGCTCTCGACTACGACATCCGCGGTCTCGACAAGCTTGAGCAGACTCCGACGACCGTTCTCGGTCGCAAGATCGAGGGTCACGCCGAGCTTGTTGGAGTTGAACGCCAGGAACCGCGCGCTCTTCTCCGGGTCGGGAACGCCGTCGGGAAACGGCCCGGCGGACCGCGATTCGTCGCCCTCAGGCGGCTCAACCTTGATGACCTCGGTGCCCAGGTCGGCCATGACCTTGGCGCAGTAGGGACCGGCGATGCCGGTGCTCAGGTCGAGGACCCTCACACCGGGCAAGAGGCCGGCCGACGCGGGGACCTCGCTGGCAGCGTCCACGTTCAGTTTCCCGGCTGAGTCAAAGAGGCGGACGGCTTGGCGAATCTAAGCACGACGACAAGTATAATACGCGCGGCTCACTCGGACAGGAGAGACAGAAGTGACAACCATCTTCGACGCCCACATGCACGTCTTTCCGTCGATCGTGAAGGGCGAGGCGTTCGACGAAGACTGCTTGAAGGAAACTCAGTACCATCTCCGCTTTCCGGGGCCGGGCGGCTACCGCCGGGTCCGGGACAACGAGCCCTTCACCGAGCCGGTCTTACTCGGTGACGGCGACGGTGTCTCATGGCTGCCGGACGTCGACTTCCGGATCGGCCAGTACGGCAGGGTCATCTTCACCCACGAGGACGAGGACTACTACTTCCAGCACGGGCCTCCCGGGTACGCCGACCTGTCGTCGACGCCGGAGCAGGCGATCGTTCAGATGGACTACGTCGGCGTCGACCGGGCGGTCATCCAGCATGACCGACTGTACGGCCGGCTCGACGATTACCTCGCCGAGGCCATCGCGAAGTACCCCAACCGCCTGGTCGCACTGGCGCAGGTGGACGAGTGGCGAGGCCACGAGCCAGGTCAGCTCGAGCGGTTGAGGCGCCAGATCGAGGACCTCGGCTTTGCGGGCCTCTACTTCTCGACAGGCGGGTTTTGCCACGTCGACTTCTCCTTGGGACTCAACGACCCTGTCCTGGAGCCGCTGTGGGACATGGTGGCCGACCTGGGCATCCCGGTCCACTGGTTCGCGGCGAATCGACGCGAGCCGCGAATGGAGCAGTACCTGAAGGAAATCGAGGAGTTCGGCTGGTGGGGCCGCGCCCATCCCCACATCCCCTCGGTACTGACTCATGGGCTGGAGAATCTGCGATTCGACCCATCGAATCCGGACCGCTTCAAGGTGCCGAGCCAGATCATCGACCTAGTAGGACTGCCGAGTTGGAACATCGAGCTGATGGTCCACAAGCAGATATACGACGTTGACTTCGCGCCATACCTTCCGGAAGCAGCACAGATCATTCGCGATCTGGCCGATGCGGTAGGCGCGGAGAAGCTGATGTATGGCTCGGACATGCCGGGGTGCGAGAAGGTGGTGACCTACCGCCAGTCGCGCGTCCTTTACGAGAAGCGGTGCGACTTTCTGACCGACGAGGAGCGCGCCGGCCTCATGGGCGGCAACCTGGAGCGGCTATACCCACCGAAAGCATGACCGGGAGTGTTGCGGCGTTGTGCACCCCTTTTGTCCCTTCTCCCTGGAGGGAGAAGGCTAGTGGTCCAACATCCTAGTATTGAAGGGTTCTGAGGTTACGGCTTGGTAGGGGCGGGTTTGAAACCCGCCCTGTCGTCGTAGCACGCCAATCTCGGCTACCCCTCATTTCAAAGATTTCGGTCTACTAGGATGAGGGGGACGAAAGGTACGGCTGACGCGCTGGTTTCTAAGGAGCTACTTGAGAGCCCTCCGTTCGTGGTGAGCCTGTCGAACCACGGCTCCGCATCACGACCATAGCTTACAGCCGCTAAAGGGAGCGAGAGATGTTCGAAGGCTTCACGAACGAGCAGATCAACACCTCCGGGACCACGATCAACCTCGTGCGCGGAGG
The DNA here is from genome assembly GCA_965248605.1 of Dehalococcoidia bacterium. Taxonomy (GTDB): domain Bacteria; phylum Chloroflexota; class Dehalococcoidia; order Lucifugimonadales; family CAUZJF01; genus CAUZJF01. The sequence continues at coordinate 1,215,445 of CBDFJV010000007.1, read as the reverse complement.
CGACGGGCCGCCCGTACTCTTGCTCCACGGGTACCCGCAGACGCACGTCATGTGGCATAAGATTGCGCCTCGGCTCGCGGAGGACTTCACGATGGTGGCGCCCGACCTCCGGGGCTACGGCGACAGCGGCAAGCCGCCCTCCGATGACAGCCACGAAGCCTACTGCAAGCGAACAACAGCTCAAGACCAAATCGAGGTCATGGACAGCCTCGGCTTCGACTCGTTCCACGTCGTCGGGCACGATCGCGGCGCCCGGGTCGGACACCGGATGGCCCTCGATCATCCAGGCCGCGTCAAGAGCTTCACGTCCCTCGACGTGGTGCCGGCCCAGGCCGCCTTTGAGAATATGGACAGCAGCCTGGCGTTCGCATGGTTCCACTGGCACCTGATGCGCCAGCCACCGCCCCTGCCGGAGACGCTGATTGGCAACAACGCCAGGGTCTACCTCGACTTTCTGCTTGAGCGGTGGACGGCCGTCGAGGGCGCGATCACCGAGGATGCCTACGCCGAGTACCTGCGATGCTTCAGCGACCCGGAGACTATCCGGGCGTCCTGTGCCGACTACCGCGCCGTCGAGCTCGATCTGGTACACGACGACGCGGACCGGGGGCGCAGGCTGGCGTGTCCTATACTCGCACTCTGGGGCGGGAACATGGCGAAGCGCCCCGGATGGCAGACCGGCGCGAAGCTCAACATGTTGGACGTATGGCAGGAACGAGCCGACGACGTGCGCGGCCACGCCATCGACTGCGGCCACTTCCTGCCGGAAGAAGCGCCGGACGAAACTCTCCGTCAGCTCCTGGCGTTCTTCTCGGACGTTGACTCGTCGGGCTGACGGAGCGGTACCGGCGGTTCAGCCGAGATCCGCGAGCTGCGGTAGGACCTCTTGCGCCAGCAGCGTCATCGAGCGCTCCCACTTCTCCTTTGGCTGCCATTCGTGGCCCATCGCCAGGAGGACGCCGAAGCCACCCACTGTCTCGTGGATTTCGCGGATCTGCGCGGCGACTTCGTCGGGAGTGCCGACCACCCAGATGTTGTCCGCTAGGTATTCCGGCGTGACGTCCGCGTCCGGCATCTCGAGGTCGACTTTGAGTTGCCCAACCAGATTGACCTCGCGTAGCAGCGGCAAGGTATAGCCCAGATAGTCGCGGGCCAGGACTCCGTTGATCGCCTCGCTGCGGGCCTCGTCGGATGACTCGGCCACGAAGACGTCCCGGGCGATTCGCCACGTCGAACGGTCGGGCGTCCGTCCCGATCTCTCGGCGCCTTTCTCCACCGCTGACCAGTGGGTGCTCAGGGTCGGGACCGGGCAAGTGTTGATGCTCATCGGAATCCAGCCTCGCAGACCTGCGACCATCAGCGTCCCCGAGTTGGGCGACACCCCCGCGACCGCGATGGGCGGGTGCGGAAGTTGATAGGGCTTGAGATGGTACCGAAGGCCTATCCTGTCGATCTCCTCCGGTATGGTGAAGTCCCAGTAGTCGCTCCTGTAAACACCGGGCTTGGGGTCCTCCCACAGCTTGAGGACGAGGTCCACCGCAGCCTTGGTCATATCGCGATGCTCGCCGGCTTCCCCGTCGAACCCGAAGACGTCGAGGTCGCCGGGAAAGCCGCCCGAGCCAATCCCCCACGCGAAACGGCCGCGGGCAAGGTGGTCGAGCTGAGCTATGCGGTGAGCCAGGACGAAGGGGTTGTGGTTAGGCATACAGGTCACCCCCGTGCCCAGGACGATGTTCTCGGTCTTGGCGAGGGCGTGGGCAATGAAAAGGTCCGGCGCCGGTATGTTCTCCCATTCAGCCGTGAAATGCTCGCCGATCCACGCCTCAGAGTAGCCCAGGCGGTCCAGCGCGACGATCTGGTCGAGGTCGGCCTGCAGCGTCTCCGTGACGTTCGAGCCTGGCGGATGCAGCGGCATGGTAAAAAGACCAAGCTTCAAGGTAGTCCTCCATGAGCGGTGCTGGGTCGATCGCGACTAACGCGCGCAGTATATGACATTCGCCGTCTTACCTCCTCTCCCTCCGGAGAGGATTGAGAGCCTGCACTGAGTCCGCCGAAGTGTGAGGGTGACTGCGCCCATCCGCTCGTCCTGAGCCTGTCGAAGGACGTTTCCCCAACCTGGTTGTAGACTAGTCACCAACAAGTCGCGGACGAATAGCAGGAGGCCGAACATGTCACGGTTTCGGGAAGCCAGAGACAAAGGCTGCGGCTACCTCCTCGCCCGAATGCACGAAAACGGGAGCTTCGGCGATCCGCAATTGGGCGTAGCCGACTACTACAAGGTGCCAGCCTCATTCCAGGTGTGCGGGGAGAGCAACGCCGCAAACCGGCTGTGCGCGTGGATTCGCGAGCACGGCATGACCCCGGACGGCGACTTCGGGCCGCGCCCGGAGGAGACGCTGGGCTACGCCTACACCTACTACAACAGCTGGGTCGTCATCGGCGCGCATCGCCTGGGCCAATTCGACCTCGCGCATCGCGGCATGGACTTCCTGATGGGCTTCCACGACCCCGACAGCGGCGGCTTCTACTCCAGCGCTACCGAGCGGCACGCGGACACCAAGCAGGACCTCTGGGTCGTCAGCGGCTGCGGCCAGGCGGCCTTGTACACCGGGAGAATCGATGTCGCGAGGGGCGTCGGACGGTGGATGAAGATGCTCATGGACGCTCAGCCCAACTATCCCGAGCATCTCTATTCGGTCTACAGCCGGGCCGAAGGGCTCCACACGACGCCCGACCCCGACGACGAAGTCCGCTACGTCATGTCACGGGACGCCACCCGCGACCAGTACTTCTTCCACCCCGGTATCGCCGGCGGCTTCCTGGCACGCCTCTACCAGGCGACGGGCCAAAGCGAGTGGCTCGACCTGGCGAAGGAGTACATGCTCTTCGCCGAAGGCGCCAGCGACTACCTCTTCCGGCTCCTTCGCGCTGGGAAGGTCGGCTGGGCGGCGTCAGTCCTGTACACCCTCACCGGCGAAGCCAAGTACCACGACATGGCCGTCCGAATCGGCGACAACATTATCGATCAGCAGTGGGACGAAGGCTGCTGGAGCGCCGTCGGCTCCGACGCCCTCAGCAACGACGCCACCGCCGAGATGGTCGTCTGGCTCGACGAAATCTACCAGGCAGTGGGTTTGACGTAACAGCGCCCGTGCCAGCCCGTCATTCCGGCGAAAGCCGGAATCCAGAAACCCCCGAATTGAAACACGCTGCCTCATGCGGTGCGTCTACCTACTGGCCAGCAAACCGAACGGCACCTCATACGTGGGTGACGCAAAGGTGATCGACACCTCTCGAAACAACACCACGCGGGCTCTTGGCGGTCAATGTATGAGAATCCCGGCCAAGCCAGTCCGTCATTCCGGCGAAAGCCGGAATCCAGAAACCCTGAACTGAGAGCACGCCACCTCATGCCCACCCGCCCCAAACAGCCCTGCGTCTACCTCCTAGCCAGCAAACGAAACGGCACCCTGTACATCGGCGTAACCTCAGACCTGATTCAACGCGTGTGGCAACACAAAGACGACCTGGTCGAAGGGTTTACCAAGCGGTACGGAGTCCACACGTTAGTGTGGTACGAACTACACGACACGATGGAGCATGCAATCGCCCGTGAGAAGGCAATCAAGGGATGGAAACGCGCCTGGAAGATCGAACTAATCGAGAAATCGAATCCCCAATGGCGCGATCTCTATGAAACCCTGATGTGAGTAGACGGGGTGGTGGATTCCGGCTTTCGCCGGAATGACGAATACGAATCCACCAGGCGGCGAGTTGGTGGCCTCGTCGTGGAGGTGGGATTTAACGAGGCTGAGCGCCTCACCGTGGAAACGAACCCCTCACATGATAGGCACACCGTCGTACCTTAGTATCTTGCTCCGTGGAGGGCTATAACCCCACCTGACGGCCCGAAGAATCTCCTCCCGCCTGTCCGACCGCTGGCGTGCGGGAAGGTCCACGACGACGTCCTCCACGTCGTGTGGCCCTATGCGCCAGTGTCCAAGGACAGCGCCCGATAGCTGCCCGTCGACGAGCAGGAATTGCAGGACCTCGAGACCACCGAACCGTCGTTTCAGTTCGGTGGTGTGAGACCTCACGAGGACGTCAGATTTGTGCATCATGAACACACTTGGCTGTATTCGACCGGACTCCAGCGCCGTATCTTTGGACAGCATCCAGCCTTCCCCCAGGCCTTCGACAGATGCCGGGACGATCGCGCCGGCTCTCTCCATCTCGGCCACCAGCCCGACGACCTTCCTCATGGGCCACCCCGACCAGTCCTTGAGATTCTCGTCGGTCGCGAAGACGTGGCTGTCGAGAAACCGGCGTAGCACCGTAGCAGCTGCGGAATCCCACCGGGTCTCGTCGACTTGGACCTCGGACCATTCGGCCGCGAAATCGTACCAGCCCCGCTCCCAGTCTTCGTCAACCTGATCCTCGTAGACGAGGAAGGCTTCCTGAAGGCGGTGTAGAGCTGGCATGATGCGTTTGTTGAGGAACTCCGTCTCCTCCTTGATCAGCTTCGGGGTAAGAGGTCCCTGGTGGACGACAGCGTCAAGCACGACCTGCTGCGTATGTGAGGCGTCTGTCAAGGGTCTACAAAACGCGTTGGCGTATGTCTCAAGGTCCCTCGCCAGCACGTACCCAATCGTCCCACCAAGGAAACGACCCTTAACGATGACACCCAACTCCCTCGTCGCGCCGACGCGCTCGGTCTTGCAGCTCTCGCCGAGGTAGTAGTCCCTGGTCGCGCCGGACGGGTCGGTGACCTGACAACGGCAATCGATGCGGATGCGCGCTCGGTTGTGGTTGTTCTGCCTCTGGTCCGAGACCGTCGTCGCCGGAAACGCGGCGAGGTCTAGTAGACCGAAATCTTTGAAATGAGGGGTAGCCGAGATTGGCGTGCTACGACGACAGGGCGGGTTTCAAACCCGCCCCTACCAAGCCGTAACCTCAGAACCCTTCAATACTAGGATGTTGGACCACTAGTTCGGTCATGAAAAACGAGCGGTGAAAGTCGAGAACGTCCAAATTCTCCTCCTACTTGACCCTACAGTTGGATCTTTCGTATTGAGCGCCCAACCTCGTCATTGGTATGAAATAGCCTATTTTCATGCTCCGTTACGGTGGTGCAACCACCACGAGTAATTCCGGCGAAAGCCGGAATTCAGAAACGTCCTCGCCCGTGCGAGGCGCGGCCTGCGCCGAAGAGATGAATAGGCGAAAGGTAAGCTCTTACCTCTGCCCACTTCGGGGGAAGATTGAGAAGGGGTCCTATATTGGGTTGGCCTCGGGTAGCGGACGGCCTACCGCTTGTAGTCCTTGATGAACTCGATGAACGCGTCGGTCCCCTCCAGCTCACGCCGGCCGATGTACCGGCGTCCGGTGGGGATGATCTTCAGCCCGCGGTCTTCCAGCGGCAGGTCTACCTTCGTGACCCCGCGCCGGTGAGACTCCCTCAACGCGATGGCCAGCTCGAGGGCCTTGCGCAGGTCGGCGCCGCTGCACTTCACCGGGGCGCCGGTGTCGACCGAGTCGATGAGCGCGTTGACGCTTACCACCAGACGCGTCCGCTGGACCTCCCAGCCTTCATCGTCGAAATTGTCCTTCAACGCGACGTCGGCTGTGTCCGGGTACGAGAAGAGGCTGCCGGCGAGCTTCAGGTCGCGGCCGTCCCGGTGCCAGACCTTCCCCACGCGGTTCTGGCTGATGGACAGGACCCCCTTCGTACCGATGACCTCGACGCCGTTCTTGGCGCCGACGTTCTTGTGGAGGTGCGCCGTGGCCCCGTTCTTGAACCGTACGAACCCGAAGGCCACGTCCTGGTCGTTGTCGCTCCACTCGTCGACAGTCCCCAGCTCGCTGTCGGCGGGGTCGCCACCGACCGCACCGACGACCCAGTCGATCTCGGAGTCGCCTGCGAACATGAAGGCATCGGTGAACTGGCGACACCCTTGACCGGACATCTGGTTGCCACCGGCGCCGTAGACGTTGATCGTCTCGACGTCGCCGATCTCCCTGGACTCGACCAGCTCCCGCGCGGTCCATATCTCGGGGGCGTTGCGGAACATGTCGCCGGACGACCAGGGAATCCCTCGGTTGGCGCAGGCTTCGACAGCAGCGTCGGCCTCGGCCAAGCTGGTCGCGATGGGCTTCTCGCTCATGATTCCGACGACCCCGTCCTTCTCCGCGCAGGCGACCACCACCTCGGCGTTGACGTTGACGGGGAGGGCCAGGAGCGCGATCTCGAACTGCTCCCTGGCGAGCATCTCGCGGTAGTCGTTGTAGCCAGGAACGCCGAAGCGCTCGCTGAAGAGGTCCAGGCCCTCCTGTCCACGGTTTACGCCGCAAACGACCTTGGCAAGCGGGTTGATGTCGAATGCGCGGGCCAGCCGCGTCCCGTGGCTACCACATCCGATGACCGCGACTCTGTACTTTGCGTCCACCATGCGTCTCTCCTGCCGGCTAGTGTTGGCGAGACGCTATCCTATCACCGTGGCGGAGTGGCGGGGTGGGTGTTCAGCCCTCGGACTCGAAATCGGACGGGTCGATAGACCGCCCGGTCGCGTAGTTGTACGAGTCGACGATTAGCTGGAAGGTCACGTCGAGCTCTTCCATGGACAGGGGGGTGTACAGCATCACGAGCAGGACATCCCCCTCCAGCGTACTCAGGTTGACCGACGGGTGCAGTACCGACCAACCTGCGTTGGTCGCTTCAAGAGCTCGCTCGTATGGCAAGCGGATGTGCAAGCTGCCGTCGGGATGAATGTGCGTGAGCTGACGGTCTCCGCTGATCCCGTCGGGACGGGGAACGTCGACGCCCACGGCTATCCAGACGCCCTCCGTGCCCTCCAACGAGACTCGGTCGGGACGATGCTCGACTTCAGGCAGTGCGAACGTCCGGCGGCGCAGCTCGTCGTCGACCTCGGCAACCGGGTTGACGTTCATCTGAACGTGAGGAATGAAGCCTGTCGTCTCGGGCCGCGGACCTGAGCGTTTCGGTAGAGGCAAGGAGACCGGCGCGGCCACCGCGCCTGTCTCGGTCGGCTCCGGGACAGCGGTGGGTTCTTGAGTTTCGCTGACAGGCGCTACGACCGTGGGCTCCGTGGTAGCCGTCGGCGCAACTGGAGATGCAGCGCCAGCCGGCTCCTCGTTGCTCCCACAGGCCACCACAGCTGCTACGATCGCGGCCAATGCGACGCTTCGCCCCACTATCATGATTGAGATGCCCCCTGTGCGAAGTCCAACCGTACCTCGTCCAACTCAATCCAGCCGTCTGGCAACCGAGTGGCATCGACCGGATATTCAATGTCTGCCCATTGGATGTGCATCGGGTCGAGATCGGGTCGATACGCCTCGCTGGACCTGAAGGAGTCAGCCAATTCAGGAGTCAGGGCCAGGGATGCGGTCGGCACGACCTCGACCGGATATGTGCCAGGATGATGTCCACGTTCACGTCCCTGAGCACCTGTTCAATGCGCCCGACACGGTATTCCGGCCTGTCCCATCGACCGCCAAGCGGCGTCCACTGGTCAGGGTCGGTGGTTAGCGTGACCGTCTGCTCCGACCATTGCGGCAATACTTCGAAGGGCTGTCCCGTCAGGAGGTGAGCTAGTCGGTAGTCGTCGAATCTCGAGTGGACGAGTAGCACGAGCTTCGCCCCTCGCTCCTGGAACTCCCCTCTGAGACGCAGAGTCAGCTTCGCGTCGGTGAAGTCAGTCGGATATTCGCCTTCTACGAACCTGTTGACGCCGCTGTATGGGAAATACAGGTCGAATGCTCGCTTGTCGTATGTTGTTAGCAATATGAAAAGTATTTGGAGGTAACTTGGTCCTGGTGGAGCGTGGTTCGAATCGAGCATGAACGGGCTCCGGGCGATCACACTACTTGTCCCCAGTTCCAACGCTTTCATTTCCTCGCCCTGTCGGGCTTGCCCGGTCCAGCCGCCATGGCCGGCGTCAAAGGTCTCGACATACTGAGCTCTGGGCATGTTGCCTTCCTGACGGAATCGCGCGGGCACGCCTAGTGATAGGGTTCCGAAGCGATTACTGGGAGCCCCTTTATTATGCAGCGGAGAAGGTGGAGCCAACGGTCGGATTTGAACCGACGACCTGCGGTTTACGAAACACTCGCCAAGCGTCCCCATCTTGTGCTGTCGTATCTCTATGGTACCCCGGACTCCGCCATCGACCGCCAATCTCAGCTATGGCGTGTCGTCTAGTTTCGTCTTGTGCTGCACGGTCCATGGACAATCCATGGACATTGGGCTGACGTGGCCCCTCGGTCAAGATCTCTTGTGTGAGGTAGCCCTACGCTCTCTCCCAAGGCCTCGTTGAACTCCTCCACCACGTCTTTGGACGCTGGAGAACCCTCCTACAGCCCCGCAAGCCGTCGCTCTGATCTTAGCATGGCGGCGTTCTTAAGTGCGTCACCTTCGGTTCGCCCCCAAGGCCAGCATCAAGAACCTGTGGGCGTGCCGGTGATCGCGGATTTTAGGTCCGTTCAAGGCCTTCCCGTCATTTACCGCGCTCTACCGCTCCATCCCGTCGTACAGGCGCGGAGGACGGACCGATTACCGCGGCGTCCCGCCCTCCGTCCCGAGAATCTGGGCGGCAAAAAGGCGGCAATTTGGGAATCGTTGGTCGAGGAATTAGCAAAGAGTTCAGGTTGTTTTGATCGCTCGGCGACTGTCGCTGGCAAGACTGTCTTGGGTCATTCGTAGCACGCGCTCTGGATCTACGCATTAGGGTCGCTCGGTAAGAAACCCTGAAACTAGCGATCATTTGGTGAGTCGGACTTCCCGATAGACCCCAAAGGTTGAATTGTCTGGGTCCGAGGAGCAGCATGGCGTTAGTACGACTGAGCCACAACCTCAAAGAGGGACAGGTCAAATGGACGCAAGAGACGAACTAAATGAGATCGTTCGGCGAGCCGAGTCGCCCGTCGAGGGCGAGGCGGTCGACGAGAGATTCGGCCGCATCGTGGAGTTGGCCCAAAAGGCGCTGGACGAGCTCGGGCCGATGGTCGACTGGGCGAAATTGGGGAAGGTGTTATTCATCTGCGGTGGAATTGCACTCATATTAGGCCTTGGGTTGATACCGAATTGGACGCAGTGGACATACGAGTGTATTTGGGCCAATACCACCGGCCGCCCGTGGACCCACGTGATGCGGGACAATCCCTATCTGCTGATGATTCCAGCCGCGGTGATCGTACTCTGGCTTGCCCGTTTCCTTCCGCTCAAATACTGGGCGCGCGTTTTGCTGATGTTTTCGGTGTTCGGGATCGCGTTCGTCTCGGGCCACGTTCTTTGGGGGCAGGACAACCCGGATGTGCCGCCGGCGACAATTTGTCCAGTTAGCCTGTTCGCAGACGAAAAGGAGCTATAGCGGTCTGGCAATCCCCTCGGTTCGTGCCTGGTGCGGCGCGTCAAGCTCTCTGAGTCCAGTTTGCTCTGCAAGTCTTCTGGAAGGGGGTTTGTGACGGCCAGCGCACTTGTAATGAGGACCCACTGATTAAGAGTATTTGAGCTTCCGCGATGTGCTAACGTAGCTGGGGTTCAAATCGAATCGCAACGGCTATCATCTGGCCAACGGTGGTAGAATCGCGGGTTACATTAGCCTTCGTTGCTGACCCCCGGTTTGCCAGGAGATCGGGTCAATTATGATTTCGGCCACACCGAAGGACTTTTCCTGAGGGCGCACTCGCGCGACCGCAAATGAGCCTTCACTCCATAATCGCCTGGTCGCTGTGGGTCCTCACTCTCGGGTTCGCGGGCCTTACCGTAGTCCTGGTCGCTTTGGGCTGGGACGCAGACATTCCCGACGCCTGGGGCTTCCAAGGACAAGGTGCGCTCTTTGGCGCAATCTCGGCTACGGTGGGCCTCGTCGTTGCGCTGAACAGACCGTCTAACCCCATCGGCTGGGTCTTCTCCGGGGTCGGGATGATGGGTTCGATCTCGGACAGCTCGGGAGCGTACTTCACCTACATACTGTCCAACCGGGACCGAGCGAGTTTCTTCGCCGAGTTTAGCGGCTGGATCGGCGACTGGCTGTGGATTCCGATGTTCGGCACCGTCGCGATAGGCCTTTTTATGCTCTTTCCCGACGGCCATTTCCTGTCCGCCCGGTGGCGCGCGGCCGGGGTGGTCTCTGGTCTCGTGATCGTTTTTGTCACCCTCACCTCCTCCTTGTTCCCCGGCCCCCTTGTAAACACCCCGTATCTGACAAATCCGTTCGGATTGACTGCGGTGGACACCCTACTCCCGTTCCCTGTCGATTCATTGCTTATGTTCATGACCGTGCCGTTAGGCGCGGCGGCGGCCTCGTTGGCGGTCCGCTTCAAACGTGCGCGTGGACAGGAGAGGCAACAGGTCAAGTGGCTCCTCGTAGCGGCGATGGCTTTCGTCATCGCCGTGCCGTTCAACGTTCTCCCGTACAAGCTCGTACAGTATGCTAGCGTCGCCGTGTTATCCACAATACCGATCGCGTCCGGCATAGCGATCCTCAAGTACCGCCTGTACGACATCGACCTAATAATCAACCGCGCGCTGGTCTATGGTGCCCTGACCGTCTCTCTCGGGGCGACCTATTTCGTCGCAGTGGTACTCTTTCAGGCCGTTTTCAGGGGCGTCACTGGGCAGGACTCGACGCTTGCCCTCGTGGCATCGACGCTGGCGATCGCCGCTCTGTTCCAACCCATGAGACGGCGGACTCAGACTCTAATTGACAGACGCTTCTACCGCCGCCAATACGACGCGGCGAAAACCTTGACCGCTTTTGCCATTACGGCTCGCGACGAGGTAGACCTTGAGCGGCTGGCTGGCGCGGTCGTTGTCGCCGCGGCGGATACGGTGCAACCGGCGCACGTTTCGCTGTGGCTGCGAGAGCCTGCGCGTCAGCAAGACTAACTCGGGTGACGAAACAATCGCCCTCTGTGATTTTGCGCGAAGAGACATCAGCGATGCCGAAGCCAATAGTGCGCGGCGTGCGCGTCCTCCTATTCACGGCTTTCTTGTTTGGCACCCCGATCTTGTCAGTTGGCTCTCCGTGTCGACGTCCGACGCCAAAGCCTAGCGCCTGACTCCGACCGCAACGAACCCTGCCACCAACAGGGTCCTGTCGCCCGTCGCCAGCACACGGATTTGACGTCCGGTCAAAGGCTTCACGCCCCTTCAAGCGTTTTGCCGTTCCGGCCCATATTACACGCGTGTATGGCAGCACGGATGACTATTGATTAAGAGTCACTTCCAACGCCTCCCGCCCCTGACTTCCCAGGCCTGGAGGGTAACGGCTTGCACTCTGCACGGGGAAGGCCGCCATCCGGGCGCGCCAAGCACCTTGTTAGTTGACTCCATCGTTCCCACCACCTGCGCTTTACGCACTATTTTGCACGCGAGGGCACCACGGGGACCTCCCCCATCAATCGCGTCAGGGGTCGGGCACTTCGGCCCGAGGGTACAGTGTGGACAGAATGCTTAGTCAGATATATCCGCATCATTGCCCTATCGCGCGTGCATCAACATTGGGCCGACTCGTCGTCGTCACCGTGGCCTGGTCGATGTCGATGAACACGTCGGACAAAGCTCAGAGAGAGAGCCGGTGGGCAAGGCGATTACCACACGGAACGTTCCGCGTATTGCTCCCAAATGCTCCACCGGCTAGACGTCACTCCCGGTAGTACTCCATACCGAAGTGCGTGAGCTGCTCCTCGCCCATCAGCCAGCGCAGGGTGTTCTTGAGCTTGGTCTGTTGGATGAAGAGATCGTGCTCCGGGTAGACCGACGGCGCGTGCTGAGGGCTCTTGAAGTAAAAGGACAGCCACTCCTGGATGCCGCCCAGGCCGGCGCGCTGCGCGAGATCCATGAACAAGACAAGGTCGAGTACCAGAGGAGCGGCCAGTATCGAGTCCGCGCAGAGGAAGTTGACCTTGAGCTGCATGCGGTGACCGAGCCAGCCGAACAGGTCGACGTTGTCCCAACCCTCCTTGGCGTCGCCGCGTGGAGGGTAGTAGTTGATGCGGACCTTGTGGTACGCATCTGAGTAGAGCTCCGGGTATATGTCCGGCTGCAGGATGTACTCCAGCACCCCGAGCTTCGACTCTTCCTTGGTCCTGAAGTTCTCGGGCTCGTCCAGCACCTCGCCGTCTCGGTTCCCCAGGATATTTGTAGAGAACCAGCCGTCCAGGCCGAGCATGCGCGCCTTGAGCATCGGGCCGATGACCGTCTTTACGAGCGTCTGGCCCGTCTTGAAGTCCTTTCCGCAGATGGGGATACCCTCTTGCCTCGCCAGTCGTTCGAAGGCAGGTATATCGACCGTGAGGTTAGGGGCGCCGTTGATCAAGGGGACGCCTTCCATCAAGGCGGCATAGGCGTACACCATCGACGGCGCGATTCGCTCGTCGTTGTCGACAAGGCCCCCCATGAAGCTCTCAATATCCTGATGGACCTCAGTCTCGGTAATGAATTTTTCGGTGGAGGCACACCATATCATGACCAACCGGTCGCACCCGTTGGCGGCTTTGAACCGGCGGATGTCCTCCCGGACGGCGTCCACGGCCCCCTCTTTCGTCTTCGTGGACTTGACGTTGGTGCCGTTGATGCGTTTGACGTAGTCGGTTTCGAAGACAGCGGGCATCGGCTCGATGGACTTCATGAAATCCGCGATGGGCTCCAACTCCTCGTGCCGCTTCAGAACGCCGGCAGTGATCGCTGATTCATAGGCGTCGTTAGGGATAGGGTCCCACGCGCCGAAGACGAGTTGATCGAGGTCCGCCAAAGGAACGAAGTCCCGTATCAAAGGCGTACGGTTCTCGGTGCGTTTGCCGAGGCGGATAGTCGACATTTGGGTCAGGGAGCCCACCGGCAGGGCCCCGTTTCGCCGGATGTGCTCGACCCCGGCGAGGAAGGTGGACGAAACGGCGCCGAGACCCACGAGTAGGACCCCGAGCTTCCCATCCGCCGGCTCGATGCTCGGTGTGCCCGCCGAGACAAAATCCTTCGCCTCAAGGCGAACACCTTGTTCGTGGGCCAGCTGCAGTAGCCGCTGATGCCACTGCGACGGTATCCTCCCAGTCTTCGCCCAGTGCTGCACAGTGCTTTGACGCTTGCCCAGCAATGCAGCCAACGCCGACTGTCCACCGAACCGATCTATGATCTGCTTTGCGGGGTTCTGGTAGTTGTTCATGGAGGACAGCCTAACAATAAATTCGTTAGCCAGTCAAACTTGTTGCACATTCCCCGTTCTCTCCGGTGAGTACCATCGGTGGCGTAGCGGGCCGTCGAATAGAAACAAGGGGAGCTACTCGCGAGAGCCAAGGAGCACCGCTGAGGCGTTTGGGACATTTGTGGGTCTTTGCTTGCGCCGGAATGACGCCATTCCTTTATGCCCGGGGGCGACCTTCGGCACGCTCGACGCTGCTGAGGCCAAGGTGTTCGCTGCCCTGGGCGCGACCGAGTACGTCAGAAGTCCGGGGTTGGCGGAGGTGATGAGGATGCTCCAGAAGGGGAGAACGAGTAGACTGGTCAGCCGGAAGGCCAAACTAGTAAGGAACGATTGGAATCGATTGATGTCTGTAGAGCCACCGTACTTCCCGAGGTCGGCTCCTCTCGTGGTTGCATTGGGCAACTCTTGGACGTGGCTTGAAGAGCGGCGTTTGGTGCCACCTTTGGATTGGAACGCTGACGGTTGTCACAGAGAGAGTTGTGACCCAGCCCAATGACCTCGACGGCGTGCTACCTGGCCTGACCGAGGGGCAGATGGAGCGCGCCAAGGACTTCATGGAGATGGTGGGCGCTGTAGACATCCGGTACCTGCCCAAAAACCAGGGCCGTCGTGTTGCACTTCGAAGACAGAATGAAGTTCGAGGAGCTAACAGACATCTACGACCACAATGAGCATCGACGTGAGCAGCGTGTGGAGTTCTTCTGCCGCCTTATCAATACAGTCGTCGATGACGTGCGGCTGTCGGGCATCGTCTGAGTCGACGAAGATGGAGACGACGCGGACGAGGACCAGTAGAGCGTGTCACGCCTCCAGGTTGAGCGACATCAGCGGCGCCCTGAAACTAACTATCAGAGTCCTCAGACGACGACCCCCTTGCCCCACCGGCACGAAAGTGGCAAACGAAAAGGGCAGACCCGAATGCCCTCCCCTTTTGATTTGATGGGTCCCGACTAGCTAAATGTGACCAACAACCGAAGCACTTCAACCTGGCGGGATAACCTCAGCCAGCACCCGGACCTACGGTCTGTGCGGTCTAGTAGCGGCCGCCGCCACCACCGTAGCCGCGTCCGCATTGACACCATCATCAAGTGGACGTATAGTCTGTGCCATCCTAGATTGATGCGATCCCGACCCGGCGCTGAGGCGGCGAGGCGTGGCTGGCGCGTCGGCCGAGTGGATCTTTGGCAACGGCCTTCAAACTAGGCACCCTCCGGCGCATATGGCGTACCTAGGTCGGCCGTCGTTGGAGTCGGCAGTAGGCGCAATGACATGATGGGTTCAGCGACGCCTGCCGGATGGATCCGGTAGCCTAGCCGCCAAGCTACAATGATCGCTCGGGCTTCTGACCGTTTGACCTATGCCTGAGTGAACGGACCGGGAAACACCGGCTCCAGCGTCGCTAATCTAGAAACCATTCTGGGACAGGCTCTGAAGTCTGCCCTATACGTCTGTGATAGGACGCCCAAGTGATCGCCATCTACCACGTCTAGCGGTGTAACAACTACCTGGCCGGACGCGTCCAATGCATAGGACGCTCGTAATCCAGCTGTAGTGCCTCCGAGACCTTCAGCATTCACCGCTGATTTCATTGCGATATCGCCGAGTGTTCTCTACTGAGGAATTACAGACCTAATCGTGGCCGAGCAAGGAAGGAGTTGCTTGTGAATGATGTGAGACTCGTGGTATTCGATCTGGATGGCACGCTGGTGGACTCGATGGGCGATTTCGCCGACCAAGCGGCCAAGCTGATGGCCATACACTACGGTATGTATTACGAGACCGGGTATTCGAAGTACGTGAAGACCAGCGGACTTCCCTTCCGCCAGCAGCTCGATGTTTTGTTCCCCCAAAATTCCAGGAATGACCTTGTGGCACGCCGGTTCGAAGAATGGAAACTCGAAGTGATAGATGATACGTCCTTCCGCCCTGAGGTGGAATATATGTTTGATGGATTGCAGGGTCTAGGCGTTCGGATCGCCATCTCATCGAACAACCTCCAGCAGAACGTTGACTACATCTCTCAAAGGTTCCCTCGTCAAGTGGATGCAGTGCTGGGGTTTCGTGGGAACGGTTTTCACAAAGGGATGCCCCACTTTTCATGGCTGGCAGATAACCTCCAGTGCCGGCGCTCCGAGTTGGTGTTCGTGGGAGACTCCCTTAACGACTGCCACATTGCCCTCCGATGCAAGGTGCCGTTCGTGGCGTTTCCAACCACCTTCAATCTTGAAGAGTTTCTGAACGTCGATCCGGATGTGGAGCATGTTGACCCCATCACTGGAATAGTCGACTGGGTCCGGGAGCACCAGTCTTCGGCTCAAACTCATCAGTTTCCGACAATCGACGCAGACCTGCCAATCGCTGCGGCGAAGGACTTCTGATATTGGCAGATCCTGCTGCAATGACCCACTTGTAAGAGGCCAACACCTGATTCCAACCGCTACCGGACGCTGTACCCGGAGCCTGTCAGGCATCTGGTCCAAAGTACTGATGGAAGTGAGCATACCCTCTGCTCCATCGGCCCGGGGATGGGCTACTACGTCATGTTTCTTGTGGACGAGCTCGATTCCTGAAACGCTGGCGGCGGGAAGACAGTGGAGGTGTACCCCAGACAGAATATTCCAGATCTGGCGGACGGGCCGATGCAAGCGATAATACTAGCGGCCGGACTTGGCACGAGACTTCAGCACCTGACTCACGACCTTCCAAAACCGCTGGTCAAGATCAATGGCAGTCCTTTGATCGACTACTCACTGGGAGCTTTGACGCGGCTCGAACCAATCCAAGAGGTGATCGTCGTAGCGGGCCATCTAGGTCGTATGGTAGAGGATCACGTGCTGACCCGATTTCGAAGCTCAGCGGAACGGATTCGCATCATCCACAATGACCAGTACGTGAAGGGGAGTATCCTGACGATCAGGAAGGCGCTCCCTTTCATAGATGGCGATTTCATGGTAATGAACGCGGACCATATCTACAGACCGCGAATCCTCGAAAGGTTCGTCGCCGACTCGCTTGGTGTTACGGTTGGCTGCGATTACGACAGGCAACTCACCGATGACGACATGAAGGTGGTGCTCAAAGATGGACGTCTGTTTGACATCGACAAATCCCTGGCCACCTACGACGCGGGCTATATCGGACTCACATTCGTCGATCAGGCGTCTGCACCAGAGTACTTTCGGTGCGTGGAGTCGGTCTTGGCGAAGGAGGGTGACGGAGCGGCCGTTGAGCGGGTCCTTCTTGAAATGTCGAGGTATGGCATCCGCCCACGAGGGTGCGACCTCAGTCACATTGGATGGTTCGAAGTGGACACGCCCGAGGACCATGCCGTAGCTGAAGCGGGTTTGACGGCATGGAGATTCGATTCTTAGGGACCGACGCTTCGGTGGCTGTTGCTGAAATCGGGTGTGACTGCTCGCGTTGTTCAGCCAGCCCGTCGGAGGAAGCGGTCCCGATGGGACACCGCAGCCGTGCGAGCCCAGATCGCTCCCAAGCCGCCTACCGTCTCCCAACGATAGAACGGTGCGATACCAGAAGATGGAGTTGAGGGCGCTCAAGCCGTATGCGTTCTAGAGCGTCCGACCCTATTCGGTGAAACCGGTGAGGATGGTCCATACGGCCACGCCGTTCGGCTACCTTGTACAAGCCCCGAAAACGAGGTTCACCGAGCTGTTGGACATAGGCACGATTCCGTCCGCGACAGAGAAGAAGCCCAGGAGGCGCCTCACCGGGAGCCGTTACCTGGTTCCAAACACGCGGTTCTTGGAGAAATCAGGCTGGCAAATAAATAATGGCCCGCGACGTAGTTTCGGTTGCGCGGAGCCCTGGACTGTAGCGAGGTGGTCTTTTGAGCCACAATGACCACCACAATCTCACAGATAGTAGACTTAGCGCTGAGGTAAATGATGCTGCGACGGTTGCATCTGACGGGATGGTAATTCGCCGATGAGGACTCCGATGGGTGGAGGCTCCGTTGTTTCCGCCTACTTGGTAGACCCGATCGTAATCAAGATGGGAGGGCTCTTCGAGCGACTGCCTTTTACGCCGAATCAGGTCACCCTCGCGTCTGCTGCGGTGGGGGTATCGGCGGGGGGCCTGCTCATATTCGACCAATGGCTGCTGGGGGCGTTGGCCATTTTCGCCAGCATGGTGCTGGACGGTCTCGACGGCGAGGTCGCACGCCGGAAAGACATGAAGTCCAAATATGGAGGTTTCCTTGATTCCATGCTGGACAGGGTGGTCGATACTACTGTTGTCCTCGGCATCGCTTACTCCTCGGCGCAGGTCTATGGTGACGTGGCGTGGGTCATCGGGTTTTTGGCGGCCGTCTATGCCTGCGTTCTGAGGTCCTACACGATGAAGCTCGTTGCGGTTGCCACAGGCGTCGAGCCTGCCTGGCACACAGAGGTACCTAAAATCCCTGATGGGAGAGACGTGCGGATGTTCGTCATCACGTTGGGGGTGTTGGGGAATCTGATCGTCGGCTGGTCGGCCATTGCCGTCCTGGGGTTCGTGATGGTCGTGGGCATCACCAAATTCGGCTCGAGGCTGCTCTTCTACAGAACCAGGTTGGATTGATTTTCTATGGGTCTCACGGTGACGCCTAGTCTTCGGCACCACTGGCCGGAGTATCTCATGGACGGGAGGGCACTGGGCACGTTCATGGTGTCGGTCGGCGTCTTCGCGGTGCAGCTGTACGGCAACTCCTCCATCAACGAAGCACTGAACGACCTGACGCTGCGCTTCCTGTACGGCATCGTCATTGGGGGAACGGGGATAGGGATCATCTTCTCCATGGGAAACAATCCGGCACGTATATGAATCCCGCGGTTTCGGTTGCCTCCGCACAAGTTTTCCTCGCTTGCCCATCCGAGACTCCAGCAGCCGCCGCAACACTCCGAACTCCTCGGGCAACTCCCATCCAACCAGCGGCGCCGCCTGATCCAATGCCCTCGTCTTCTTCTCAAGGAGCGGCAGGTAATGGAGAGGGTCGAAGACGAAGTCGTCTCGATCGTAGGACCGCCGATGGCGGGCGATGACTTCAGCGCCACAGCTGATCACAACCTCATGTACATATCCGCGGACCACAACGTCCCGATGACCGTAGGCCACCGGGACCGAATAGTCATTGGTCCGGTATCTGACCAGGGACAGAGAACTGACCCTCGTCGCGTGCTTGTCGCTGGCGTCGTACGGTACGGCCGGCAGAAGCAGCAACTTCTCCAGGTCCCGCTCCAGCCGTTCTCCTATCGTCTCGTTGTGGCCGCGGAGTCGATCTTCGAACCGTCTGAGGCAGTGTTGCTCCAGATGAGCATTGAGGGCATCGAAGCTCTCGAACGATGGAATGGGCACCAGGAAGTTCCGGCGGACATAGCCGACCAGACCTTCTACTTTGCCCTTATCGTTCCCTTTGCCTGGACGGCCGAACCGGTCCTCGAACAGGTAGTGGGACTGAAGCTCGGAGAACACCCTGGTCCGCTGCCGGCGACCATCTCCCAGGATTCTGGCTACCGCGAGCGTGGTGTTGTCGTAGAGGATGCTCTGAGGCACTCCGCCCAGGAACGCGAAGGCGGAGACGTGTCCGTCGCAGAATGACTCCGTCGTCTCGGCGGGATACGCCTTCACATAGCACCCGTCGCTGTGAGGGAGGTCCAGGGCGAAGTAGTGGGCTTTGCGTTCCACTCCGCCGATGATCACTCGAGCTTCGCCGTAGTCGCACTGGGCATGTCCCGGGGAATGGGACAGTGGTACGAACATCTCGCGGGTATGACGACGGCGTTCTCGAACGTAGTCTTTGACTATCGTGTACTTGCCGGGGAAGCCGTGTTCGTCTCTGAGCCGTTCGTAGATACGCTTGGCGGTGTGACGCTGCTTCTTCGGTGAGCTCAGATCCTGCTCCAGGATCTGGTCCATCACACCCTTATATGGATCGAGCTTCGGTCTGCGAGCCGGTCGTTGCCGTCGATACCCTGGGGGCACGGAGTACTCGAGCATCTTGCGCACCGTGTCCCGGTGTAGCCCGAACACTCGGGCCGCCTCTCGGACGCTCATCCCTTCGACGAAACAAGCCCTGCGAACTCGCAGGTACATCTCCACCTTGTACATCCAATCCACCTTCAATCAGGTTCGGTCGTTCCTGATTGAAGGCGACAGGCGGTACAGTTTTCAAGCGCCACATCTCAGCGCTCGACCGCCCAGGTGGTACATTATCTCTCCGCCCTTCACAAGGGTGTCTGGAAGGTAGTAAGCTGCCGCGTGGAGCACCATTCGCACAGGAGGCCGTTCCAGGTCGGCGAAACGCCCACAAGCACGAAATGAATTCGAGCGCCAATGGCGGATCGTTCTGGGCAAGCGAATTGAATGTCGTCATGCTGACCGGACCAATTCCGCTGCCGTCTGCTAGAGACCCTTGTCCCCAGCCCGGCGGCGTCCGTCGTTACCTACACGCCGAGAGGTGGTTCATCGTAAAATGTTCCCACTCTTCACCTCGGAAACGTCAAGTTCACATCTCTTGCGGCGTAATCTTGTATGTACAAAGAGAACCGTAAGTGTCCTTCCAGGTAGAATGACCATTGATGCAAGGCAACTTAGGCTCGAACTACGATCATATCTTGGGGAATGGATAGTGAGTTCACTACTGATCAGTGGGTTTTGCCGTCTGGTATGGCGTCGGCGTATTCTGCCTCTGGCGACCGATTCGGGATTGAACTTAGATGCGTAGCGACCTGAGGGTTCTTTGGCGGTTGAGGAAGTATGGCCTAATGTACGGGTGGCAGATCGCGGCCCTGTACTTCTGCATGGCTTTGTCACTCGCCGCCGCACTTGTTATTCCGCGCCTTCTGGGACAGGCGATCGACGATGTCATAACCCAAGGATTGCGCCGAGATCAGTTCGTATTGGCGCTCGCGGTGTTGGGGCTGAGTTTTGTCAGAGGTTTGTTCGGCTTCTTTCAAAACTACCTCTCCGAGTGGATACAGACGCATAGCGCTTTTCACCTGAGGGCCGATCTTTTTCGGAAGATGCTCGACCTAAGCTTCTCGTTTTATGATCAACAGCGCACCGGCGATCTAATGGTTCGCGTGACGGAAGACGTCCGACGGGTGCAGAGTCTCGTTAGTCTAGGGACTCTACGGGTCGCACTGATGGTTCTGCTTCTGTGCGGCATCGTCGGTATCATGCTCGCGACTAACTGGAGATTGGCCGTTGTAGTTTGTTCGTTTCTTTTGATCTTCTCTATTTGGGCGCTCCAGCGAACAGATCGTCTAAGGGAACTCTGGACCAAGGTCCAGGCCGAGACCGGCAGAACGAACTCAGTCCTACAGGAGAACCTCGCCAACACAAGGGTAGTCAAAACGTTCGGTGCGGAGAGCCTCGAAACGGCGAAGTTCGATGATTCGGCGTCGGAGGTTGCCCGACTTACCTTCGCCACTCAGCATTTTTGGGCCGTGCGAGGTTCGCTGTTTACCTTTATCTCGATTGTCGCAATCGGAGCGGTTCTATGGCTCGGAGGCCGAGAGGTGGCCGCAGCTCGATTGACTCCCGGGGAATTGGCTACTTTCGTGATCTACATGAACATGATACGAGTGCCTATCTGGTGGGGTGCTGGCCAGTTCCTCTCTTTGGCCGAGATCGCGGCTTCGGCGAGACGCATTATGGAGGTTCTAGCCGCAGAACCGCAAGTACGCAATCGGCCTGGCTCGCAGGTAATATCCCTCATCAAAGGGCACGTGCAATTCGAGAACGTGTCGTTCAGCTATATCGGTACGGACGCAGCAATCAAGGATTTGACTTTTGAAGCTAGACCCGGCGAGCTCGTGGCGATTCTTGGTCCTTCCGGTTCTGGAAAAAGCACAATCGGTCATTTGATTCCGAGGTTCTATGATGTTACGGCGGGCCGCGTGCTGATTGATGGCGTCGACGTTCGCGACATCGAAATCACTTCTCTTAGGCGGTCGGTAGCAATAGTACTTCAAGACGTGTTCGTTTTCAGCGGCAGCTGGTACGAAAACATTGCCTACGGGGTCAACAACGCCACACCGCATCAAGTTGAGTCATCCGCCAAGACAGCCGCACTGCACGATTACATCGAAGGATTGCCGGACAAGTACAACACGCTGATCGGCGAAAGGGGAATGACACTATCTGGTGGCCAAAGGCAACGACTGGCGCTGGCTCGAACGCTGCTGACGAATCCGCCGATGTTGATCCTAGACGATTCCACCTCAAATGTCGACGTGGGCACAGAATACGAGATCCAGCAAGCACTAAACCAAGTTGTTAAAGGACGGACGACTTTTGTCATCGCCCACCGTTTGTCCACCGTCAGGAAAGCTGATCTTGTGCTCGTAGTCGAAGAAGGGGAGATCGTTGAGCGCGGCACTCACGATGAACTCTTGGCGCTAGATGGCTACTATCGCCGTATACACGACCTGCAGCTCACATCGAACGTGGGAGAGGTCCTCCGCCACGAGTCGGAAGCCATGGCTCGGAGCGATATCCTTTGATGCACGGTGGCTTTCATGAGGATGGCAAACTCCGATCCGAGAGGCAGAGTGTCGGACGGCTTTCCGACATTCTCGTATTGATACGTCTCCTCCCGTACCTGAAAAAGTACTGGCTGCAGATGTCCGCCCTAGTGGCTTTGACGTTCGCAGGCGCCGGTATTTCGGTCTTGACTCCGTGGCTGGTCAAGTGGGCAATTGACTCGCTCATCCAAACTCACGATTTGTCGAGTCTCAACACCGTAGTCGTCGCCTTCATTGGTATTGCCGCAATATCTGCTGCAATGGACTTCTCCGACTTTCGCACGCTGGCGTACGTCAATATCAGAGTTCTATACGAGATAAGGGTCGGAATTTTCGCACATCTCCAGAGCTTGCCTACACGATATTTCGACCGCCAGGAGTCGGGCGAGATCATGTCGCGGGTTCAAAACGACGCGGGCCAACTCCAGGGATCGGTTACCTTGTTCATCGACGGCTTGTATATGGCTTCGACCGTAACCGGTTCTGTGATAGCCATGTTCGTTATGAGTCCGCGCTTGGCAGCGATCACGCTCACGGTCGTTCCTGTCCTTATTTTGTTCATTTTCGTTTGGCAACGTCTGATCGTTGAGCCATTCCGCGACTCCCAGGAGGCAATGGCCAAAGTCAACTCACACTTACAAGAGACTATCTCTGGAATCCGTACAGTCTACAGCCTGAACAGGGAAGACGACAGCTATCGACGATTTGTGATTTTGACTGAGCGGCTCAGGGACAAGTTGATCGTAGCCGGACGTTTGACGGCTGTGCTGATGCCCATCTCGGAGGTCGTTAGCGGAACCGGGCTGGCTCTCGTGATCATTTTCGGTAGTAGTCTAGTACGCGATGGTTCCATCGAGGCTGGCGTCCTCGTAGCCTTTAGTCTATACGTTCAGAGTTTCTTCGACCCGCTGCAAGGACTAACCAAGCAATACAGCACGTTGCAGCGCGCGGTGGCATCTGCACGGAGGATCGTCGAGGTTCTGGACGAGCAACCAGAAGTTCTCCACACCCGCGATGCGACTACGTTTCCTATCCTTGAAGGACGAATTAGCTTCGAACACGTCTACTTCGAATACCTGCCGGGACAGCCGGTTCTACACGACATCGACCTCAATGTGCGATCTGGCGAGAAGATCGCTCTCGTCGGACCAACAGGAGCTGGCAAGACAACTATGGTATCGCTCATCCTGAAGCTCTACGACGTGAATAGAGGCCGTGTGACCATAGACGGCCACGACGTCCGAGATCTTAGCCGTAAGTCGATCACAAGTCAGATCGGCGTCGTGCTCCAAGAGCCAAGCCTGTTCTCCGGAACAATCAAAGAAAACATCCGGTACAACTCAGAAGTGACCGACGATGACGTTCTCGCGGCCGCAAAAGCAGTAGGCGCGCACGAGCTAATAATGGGCATGGAGGCTGGCTACGAGACACCTGTAGTTGAGCGAGGTGTCACGATGAGCCTGGGACAACAGCAACTAATTAGCTTTGCTCGAGCCTTGGCAGCGAAACCTAGGATAATCGTACTGGATGAGGCTACTGCGAACATCGACGCCTCGACGGAATACGAAATCCAGCTTGCGCTTAGGGAGCTGCTAAACGGCCGGACTGCGTTTGTCATTGCCCACCGACTCTCCACCGTTAGACACGCTGACCGCATTGTCGTGTTAGACAAAGGCCGGACTCTTCAGATAGGCAGTCACGATGAGTTGATCGCTCGTGGTGGTCTGTACTCTCAACTTCACGGCTATGCCAGAGGCTAGCTCGGTGATCAAAGATTGTGAGTCAGAGGCGTCTCTGGCAAGCTAGGATTCGGTCCAGTAAGCTGCCCAACAATTATGTCCCAAGCTAGTGGTCCAACATCCTAGTATTGAAGGGTTCTGAGGTTACGGCTTGGTAGGGGCGGGTTTGAAACCCGCCCTGTCGTCGTAGCACGCCAATCTCGGCTACCCCTCATTTCAAAGATTTCGGTCTACTAGGCCTGGTGCTCCAAAGGTCGTGCGTACCTAGCTACCAGTTCAAAAAGAGCTTCAACGGTGGAAAAATTGTCCTCGGTCAGGTCTTCATCGTCAAGCTCGATCCCGAGGCGTTGCTCAAGGTGCAAGATGATGTCTATCATTACAATCGAATCGGTGGCCAGACTTGACAGATCGTCGGAACCAAGAATTTCGACGTCAGGACTCAGAAGAGCTACTTCCCGAATTGTTGCGACAATAAGATTCCACAAAGCCAGAGACGGACCGCCATCCTCAATGCCTCGCTTAGCCAACGGCTAACTCCTCTTAAACAACAGATACCGAGCCGATTCGACGGCAACGGGGACCTCCATTGGCGATAGGATCATTCACTCCCGATGTTTGGGCTTCTTGACAAGCTCGCGCTCCGCAATGCGCGAATCGTCCAGCTGTTGTGTTGTTCGAGAACCGGCTTCTGAGTGCGAATAGAGTTCGCTTAGTCGCTTTCTGTCTATTTTACCATTCGCGGTTTTCGGCAGCTCTACCTCGACAACTCGTACCGTGTCAGGGGTCAAGAATCGGGGTCCTCTACTAGCGCACGACATTCTGACCGAGTTCTCGTTAACCATCGATCCGTGTTTGACGGAAACGACTGCGACTACACTTTCCCCAAGCGTTGAATCTGGCTGCCCAAACGCTCCAACCTCGGCTACGCCGGGCGTATCTTTGACTAATTCCTCTACCTGTTCAGGATTCAGGCGGATTCCTTGCTTTTTGATGATTAGGTCTCGCCTTCCGACGAAGTATAAGTATCCGTCACTGTCTCGTCTGACAAGGTCTCCGGTACGGACCACCCCATCGCCGGAGCCACGCATCAAATAAGACGGCTCATTGAAACGGAAAGTATCCTGTGCCACATCGCCGTTGCCCCAGTAGCCAAGGGCAACCGTCGGTCCCGCTTGAACAAGCTCACCCTCCTTGCCTACGCCGCATTCTCTTCCGTGCGAGTCCAAAACCCAAATGTCGGTTTCCGGAATCGGGCGGCCGATGCATGTTTCGCCGCGTTCTAATTCTTGCGGTGGCAAGTAGGTTGACCGCAAGGTCTCCGTAGAACCATACATCAAGTAGATGCTCGCCCAGGGAAAGGAACTGCGGAGCCCTTGCAACTGCCACTTAGAGGGCGTACCACCGGAGTTGGTCATGTACCGCAGAGTCTGACCTGTCCGGCGAGGCTGCCTCTTCGGACGGCTTAAGAGCAGATTCCACAGTTGGGGCGTACCAGGCAGACCTGTGATTCCCTGCTGTTGGAGCACCCTAAAGATGTCGCCGGGTAAGGTCGAACTCTGTAGCACGAGGGTGTAGCCGACGAATAGCATCCCAACGAACTGGTTCAAACCGTAAGTAAAGGTAAGCGGCAACACACCGAGTACCCTGTCCTCGGGGGTGTTATTCAAGTAAGCTGTCACTATGCGGCCAGCGGCAATCAAGCTCCTATTGGAATGCATCACGCCTTTGGGCTGCCCGGTCGACCCAGAAGTATAAACAATTGTCGCCAGATCATCGGGCAGGAAGGTGTCCGGCGCGGTCCAAGGCGGTTTTGAGCCTGCCTGACTTACCTGGATATCCACGTTGCATACACGGACATTCTGGAATACTTCAGTTGACACTGGATTAGCGTCGCCTACTGGGTTACGCCACGCGGTAAGTGTTCGTGGACTGCCTACGAGGAGCTTGGTGGCACAATGTCTCACGATGTGATCAACCTGATGAAGTCGTAATACGGGATTGATGCCGACAAAGACCGCACCCAAGCGGGAGGTAGCTATTATCGCCGCCAAGAACGCGCACCCGTTCGGCAGGCAGATACCAACTCGGTCTCCATCTCGTATCCCCGCCGCGTGAAACGTGCGCGCAAGACGCTCCGATTCCTCTAGCAACATCGAAGCGCTGTAAGTCCCATTCTCGTCAACGACAGCAGCGTGGTCTGGAGCCTGGCCGGCCAGCGTTTTCAGTAATCCATACAGAGATCGAGCAGCCATTCGATGGAGTAGTCGGCTCCTTTATCGCTATACAGGACGACACTTGCAATTGGTGAAACGAGGCGAAACCAGACGATTCGAGTTTGCCTCCGAGTCAGATTGATGTCAAGAGGCTTGTACGATCAGCTCATTCCAGAGCTTGGGGATCACCAATTGGCCCGCCTCATCACACGTTGATGACTTGGATCGTACCTCAACGCGTCTCGGTCGAGCGACCGGCATTCCACTGTGACTCCAATCTTTAACGAGTCCAATTAGCCGGCTGCGGGCAAGGTCACCGGAACCGCAATGGGCGATCGTCGGAAGGAAAAATGGTCGAGATGCTATGCGATGGCGCACAAGTAATAGAACTGCTATGGAATCTTGGCGTATGACACCAAGTGCCTCTTCTTGTTGAAACCCGACCATTAGACGAGACAATTGATTTTGAGAAGGGTGTTCGGTATCGGCGAGAGAAATTCGAGCCAAGCACGGCTCTCGCAGCAAGATCCAATTGTTCAGGTCTTGAATCCTGGCGCTTGAGAGCGGGCTGCCTATTTCATCAAGACCAACGGATCGGTCTGCAGACAGATCAGGCAGGTCCATCGGCGACTGAGTGGTGTCATACACGGCAATATCAAGCCCGACCTCCGATCCACCCGGAAACGAGCTAACGGGGGGTTCCAGAATTCCTTTCATATACATGAACCCGGCAGATCTGATGGACCTACTCACTAACGACTGTTGTACACGTTCAAAAGCTATGGAACGTTGTAACCAGTTTCTAAGCGCAAGGGGTACGACTAGTCGGCCAGTGGGCTTCATCTGGGCAACCCATTGAGGAGGAACGTCAAACGGCGACGCCGTGGCGATTATGCCGTCATAGGGGGCGTTTTCAAGGTATCCCCGCGCACCGTCGTTGAGAATTACGCTGATGTTCTGGATGCTTTCTGCGAGCATTCGGCTACGAACTGACGCCACCGCCCTTTCATCAATATCAAGGGTAGTAACGTGACCCTCCGGTCCTAGGATATGAGCAAGTATGGCCGCGTTATATCCGGTGCCTGTACCAATCTCCAAGACATTATCGCGACGCCCCACACCAAGCTGCTCTATCATCACCGCCATCATTTGAGGGGCCGTCGATGATATAGTGGCGCGCCCCCCTTCATTGGTGTGTGTGACTAGGGTGTCCGGCCTGTAGATTTCCTCGAGTGCCCTTCCTGGAACATATACCTCCCTCGAGACGGCGCGAAACGCGTCCTCCACAAGTCTATCGGACATACACCGGACGTATCTGCTCTTTAGCGAGTCAACCATAGTGTTTCGAAGGCTGGCAGATCTACCACATTCACGTTGCATTGGAGAATGATCCTTGGGCCGTATCTTAAAACGAGCGTCCAACTCTGATCCACATCAAACCTATGAACCTGGATATTGCGCAATCGGCTTTCTGGCAACGAACCAGACTCGGGCGCTTTTGTCGCTTGCCGCGCTCTTTTTGGCGAGGTCGTCCCAAATAGCCGAGACTTCGAAGCCTGTTTCAGTCAGTACAGCCACGAGTTGGGCGATCGTGTACCCACGTTCTCGATGTTCTTCGTCAATTCTGCGCCAGGAATCTCCTCCATCGCTCAAGAACGCCGTTAGGCGACACGTAGCTGTCCAATTGGTATCGTCGTAGGTTCTACGGTGGATCTCTATAGTGTTGGAGTCGCTCTCCGCGAAATATGACTGCGTTCCACCACGCTTTACGGCTGAAACGGTCAGCACATCAAAAAACAACAATCCGCCATTTCGCATCGCCTGGAACGCTGAACGAAAAGTGGACTGGACATCCGGGAGCGTAATGAGGTAGTTGACAGTATTCTGCCACAGAGTGACAACGTCAAACTCAGTTTGAAAGCGCAAATTCCTTATGTCCATCTGGAGGAATCGCGCATTGTCACACTTTTGTGTCCTCGCCTCGCGTTGTGCAACTCTCACTGCTTCGGGAGACAAATCGATGCCAACAACAGTCAACCCCGTTTTAGCTACTTGTATGACAAAAGACCCGTCGCCCGATCCCAGGTCCAGAACATCTTTGGGGTAAAGGTCGAAGGTAGAGAGCAAGGAAGGTAGTAGTTGCCCCATCAAAGTTCCATATTGGGAACGCTTGCCCTTCTTATATGCCTCGATGTAGGCGCGATAGAGATTTTCAGTCGAAAGGTCATCCATAACTACTCGCTCGAGCAATAATAGACTGACGACAGCCGAGACTGCCGTCTACTTTCCTGCTGCCGACACCCTGCAGACGAAAGGCACATCCTTACTTGTAGGCTCTCGGTCGCTCGTGCTTTTATACCGAATCTCGACATCAACCGCGTTTCCGAATATCGCCCTCATTTCGGAGTGGATGTACTGTTCGGTTTCGTTAGTATAGCCTTGGCCCGCGACCACTAGGATCACAAACCTCCCGATCTCCTCCTGAGTTACCTGGTACCACAATACCTTGGCGTGATCGGTATTAACATAGTCGAACAAAGCCGGAAAGATGTACGAACCAATCAAACCATCGTGGCCCGCGATAGTATCTGCCGTTCGACCTTTTGTAACTACTATTGTTGGTCCATCCCGGCCGCACGGACACTCGGTGTCGAGCGGCTCGATAATGTCGCCAATCGCGTATCTTATGAAGGGCATCGAGTGGAAAGTCAGCCCCGTCACAACGGTCTCCAGCAAATCCTGCTGACTGGCTGGCAAAACCTCAAGAAACACGTTCTCGCTTATTACATGAAATGTATTCGCGGTGCAGGTGTAAGCGATACCGTAGACTTCTCGAGAAGCATATATGTTCGCCACAGGGCAACCGAACACGCGCTCGATTACTGAGCAGTCACCGTCAGACAGGAAGTCTCCGTAGACCTCGATCAGTCGGGGGTGGTAAGAAAGCTCGGGGACGAGGCCTTTTTCAATCAAAGACGCCCACCAACGCATTGTCTCCGTCACACAGGTAATCATCCCTGGTCTATACTCGTTTAAGGAGGCCGTGATTACGCGAAGTTCGTTAACGGAGTCAGTGGCTCGTCCCAAACTAACAAGGAGGTGCCGGCCACGAAACTGGAAGCTGACGCCTGTGACGACGTTATGGTCACTCTGGAGTTGGACTCTCGCCACCTGGTGTAGATCGGCGTCCCATTGCAATCTATGACGCCACAACGTCCTCTCGCTCTGCAGATACTCCCAAGGCGTTTTGACACAGCGAACCGGAACTCCAGTGGTACCGCTCGTGTAGTCAACCACTAAGTCGTTTAGATCCAAATCAGCGGCAACCAACCGATCAGAATGTTCCTGGCAAATACCCCGGGTGAGGAGAGGTATCCTGGCGAATTCGTGTGGATCTCGCAGTACGGCCGTGGGTTCAAACGAAATCTGCTCGAACAGCTCCGAGTAATAGGGGACCCGTTGTTGGGCCGCGTCTAGCAACGAAACAAGCCTTGGCGACGGACGTGAGACGTACATCTAGAACCTTGCCAAAACCACAGGCCATGATTACTACTAACGGATTGCCAATTGGGAGGACTTCAGCAGTGCAGCGTATAGGAGATCAAGAGGGAGTCGGGGTCCTGCTGAAAATCTCCTCCACGCCGACTTCGTATTCGACAATAGAATCAGTTGCACCAAGTGACCTAAAGTATCGAGCGGCGTCACGGTTTTCATGGAGGATAGGAATCACGATCGTGTCGACACCTGAAGATTTGCATTCCGTGGCGAACCAACGGACCAACCGTTTGCCGTAGCCTCTGCGTCGAAACATGGGGCTCACGAACAACTGGCCGAGCCAGGCCTGATCTTTCGAATAATCGTGCGTCCAACCCCTACACACCCCCACTATTCGCTCGCCGACCGTTGCGACGCCCACAATCCAAGGGCCGCCCTTGATCGCCTGAAGCATGATTGACTTTCGCGACCCATCGAAGTCGGGCCCGAGAGTTGATTTCGGCGAAACAGGGTCCCGATCGAACTGCCGCTCCAGTTGATGAAGTTCTCGCAACAGGTCGTCAATCGCCTTCGCATCTTTGACCGTCGCGAACCGGACCACCACAATCTTCTTCTCTGAGTCTGAGTCGCTAGCGTCCTCGATCAAACCTAGGTTCATCAATCTGTCGAGCACAGCTGTAGCTTCCTGGGGCAGCGAGCCGATCGGCAGCCGGTCGAGGTTCGACAGAATCCAGTAAGCGGTTTCGTTAAGTGTAAAAACCCTACCTCGGTTCCAAATCATCCCTCCCGAATACTCGCCAAACTCAACGACGTCACCCTTTCGAAAGAAACTACTCTCCACCTGCCCACTCCTGATCGATTAGCCGAAGTACGGAACCGATGACAGCCGCAGATGGCTCAGCAGATACCAACGGATTGAACTCCATGAGGTCGACTACTGCGGGTTTCCTTCTAGCCAAAATGTAGCTGAGCAGGGTCTTGAACTCTCGGAACGTTAGGCCTCCGGGCTCTGGATATGATACTCCTGGAAACACGCTCGGATCCAAGACATCCAAGTCAATCGAAATATAGAGCGGTCTGTCCGCCGCCTCCCGACATAGTCCTGCTAAGGCTTCGTTGGTTTCTGGATCTTCAAGGCGGTCGACGGGAATCGAACGAATGTTTGTGGGGACCGCGCCAAGCTCTCTGATGTCATCCCTCGTACCCACAACCAAAACCTGCTCCGCGACTGCCCCGATGTGTCGAATAACGTTCCAATTCCGTAACACGCTCAGCTCACCTAAGTCATGATGAGCGTCGAAAACCAAAACATCAATCGCCCCAGCAACTGAGGACAGTGCGTCAACCGCAGCTGCGGAAATGCTATGATCTCCACCTAACAAGAGCAGGTTCGCATCGTTACGGAGCACGTTGGCCGTATATTCGCGAACCAGTGTCAGGGCGGCTTCAGATCCTTGATTGACAACCGGAATTGAGCACAGGGGCTTGATTTCTCGCAGTGTTTTCGGTTGCCGGTCGTTAAGCCAACTAAGAACCGCGCCAGGCGCCGCACGACAGCCAGGAAAACGAGATCCCCCGTCGTACGCTACGCCGACCATGACGTATTTGTGATCGACAACGAGATCCGCGAGCTGTACCAAGGGCAATTCGTACAACGAAGTAACTACCAGCCTTCGAAGACCAGAGAGTGCGAATCCGGGGTTACGCCGACAGCGAGGCGGGGGTCAGGATACTTCGACCGGAGACGGAGCAGCGGCCCGGGCCTCGTGCTCCAACAGCCCTGGCGACTTAACACCTGTTATTGAATAGAACAGCTTACACATCTGCAGGTCTGGTTCAGTCATCCCGTCATATCTCATTAAGCTACGACTCCGACATCCCCCTTTGCAAACCCGCGCGTGAGGGCACGAATCGTAAAACTTGCAGTTGACGTATTCATACTCTTTGAAGACGGGTCCTTTAGTCCAGATGTCAGACAGACTAGCTTGCCGCAAACTGCCTCCGCTGAATTCATCGGGCATCGTCGGGCAAAACTTCACAAGACCCCGGTTGGTGATAAAAACAAAACTGTTGCCAGCGCCACAGTAAAACTCTGGTTCGGCTGGATGGGCTGCTTCGACCCCCTTGACCATTTCATCGGTGAACTCGTTCTTGACGATATCTATGTACTGTTCGTCGCTGACTAGCAGATTCGAGTTCGGGGCGCCTTGGCCGATGGGTATGAAGCTGTCGATGTTGTAACGAACCCCAAGATCGTTCTTGATGAATTCGATTAGCTCTGGAGCCTCGCCGACATTGGCGCTTGTGATCACTGTGCCCACTTCAACCGGAATTCCCAAGTCGCGAAGCTTCTTTATGTTCGGAACGGTGCGCGCATAACCGTTCTTCGCCCTACGAAATTCATCATGAGTTTGAGGCCTAACGCCATCGAGACTGATCTTGACCGCCTCGATATTCAGGTCCTGGAGGAATCTTATAAAGTCATCGTCTAAAAGCATTCCGTTCGTGTAAAGCTTGCCATACATACCATTCTGGTAGATAGCCGTCAGAATCGATTTTATGTCCTTCCGGACCAGAGGTTCGCCTCCGGTGACGTCAAATGAGCTAACTCCGAGCTCAGCCGCTTGCTTGATCAGGTCGAGTAGTTCCTCTGTTGTAAACTCGTCCTTTCCGCTATAGTCCGTGAGATAGCAGTGTTTACATCGCAGATTGCATCGCCTCGTCACTTCGACCTGCAAGTTCCTGAGCGCCGGCGTCGTACGCTCTTGCCTGACTTTTGCACGAGGACCCTCCGTCCCATCTTCTGGCACCAGTAGCCCCTTGGCAGCCAGATCGTTTACGATAGCCAGGAGCGACGATGCGACTGAGTCCTTCTGCTCTCCCCCGGCTGCGCTGATCAACCGACCTAAGCTTACGCCACGATCCAGCGCCAAGGTCGTACCAAGAGCAGACTTGTTGAGGAAGAATTGGCGCCGTTGCTCGCGATGGAACAACGTTGCAGCCGTGCCATTCGCGTCTATGACGAAGGAGACGTTCGGCGACAGTTTTAAGCGATCCGTTTCAAGTGCCATTTCGGTTGCCTCAGAGAGCCATCATATAGGTGCGGCAGAGTTGCGTGTCCACCGCCACACGCCTCCGTCAACAATTCCAGCCACGACTCAATAAACAGCGGTGGGCCTCATCAGCAGCTAGCGATCAACCTATCCAGTTGCCACTTCAGGCACCCGGGTTATGTGGCGATCTTGACCACTTCTTCTGGTTCGGGGGTCACCTTGCACCGAGTACACGGCGGGCACCGCCCGAGCAGGATGTCAGTCGCGTCACCGACGGTCGAGAAGTCTTCCTCTACAATCGGCTCGAAGTCTACTAGCAAACCTTGCAGTTGCTGCAACACCTCTGATTCGGTGTCCATCGACTGATGTTCCTCGTTCCTATTGTCAAGCATGACGCCTCCTTTTAGATCCGTACCCAACCCTTTCGGCTACTTCCGTAAGTGCGCTCCAATTGTCCGCTTTTCCTACTTTGTTTCTCCTAACGGCTAAACAGCCCATGCACTTGTGTAGTATGACGTATTCGGAGCCAGAGCTATGCACAGCAATGGGTTCCATCGCGCCGTTACAAGACTCCGCTCGGTCGCCCGGGAACAAATCAACATGTTTGCTCCACAAGCATTCAGGGCAATGGTTCGTGAACCCGTTTCCGCTTACCCATACACTGCATTGAGTACACTTAAAGTCTTCGACACGTTTTTGAAAACTGATACCCACTTTGTTCGACAAGGGGCTTCGGGAGTGGGGCTCACGCTAGCATAGAGTCTCGCCGATGTCAACCCGATGCTTTGAAGGGTGTTATAGGTCTGGTTAACACTACAGGCGGCCGCGGTTGTCGCCAAGTACACCAGATACAGAACTTACTTCTTGTCCAGCGAGGCGGACGCTAGGCGCGTGTTTGATGACGTTTTCGAGTTGACAGCTTCAAGGGACGGTGCCAACCCGGAGCCGGCGGCTGAACACCCGGCTCGTGCGCTGTCGGAGAACACCTGCTGGGGTGCGAACCGATGCTGAGCGCTCAACGGGTTATTGTTTGAGTTCCTCGAGTTCTTCTCGCTACCGCTCCGTCTTAATAGCCCGTCAGGCCTTCAATCCGGCGTTCAACGGCCCCGATCGCGCCGTACGCCCCCAGTTCTTATTCCCAGTTTCCGGTGTCATCAACTCTTCGAATCAGTGTCGCATAGACCTAGCTAGTCCCCACCGGCGCCACGAACCGCCGCGACAACTCGGTCTTGTACGGTTCGGGCGGTCTCCCCGTGCACCGATTTGCAGACCTGGACCCCACTCACAACCCAATAGATTGGAATGCAAGCATATATCCCCAAAGAGACCGGCCGGACTCGCACGGTAGCGGGCGCCACTAGGGCCCGACCTTCGCCTAGTTGCGCTTCGTCCAGTTTATCGGCCGCCGCTCCCAACGTTGCATCCGTCAAGGCACGCCCAACAGACTCGAACAACTGAACGCCACCACGGTGCGAGTCAATGTACTCGCGACCAAGCTGTGCCATGTCTTCCCCTTGAATCGGTGGCCGGATCGGCTCACGACCCGATATTGGTCGCACGGGTCGGCCTCGGGCCTAGAGAGTCAGCGGCTGTAGTGTCAACTAATCTCTACCACAGACGCTTCACCTGCGCATCGGTCAAAATCAACCCTTGGAATACGAAGCTCCCGGCTGCCGGATTACGCAGTTTTTGGCGGATTGCGTAGGAAATACCTAGACTGACTTCAGGCCGATCACCTCTTCGCCACTGCACGGATTCATCGCGCCGACGAGCATGAAGTTGGCCGGAAAGGTCATCGTGCCTTGAGCGCGGCTTATAGTCACGACCTTGTCCTCGAGAGGTTGGCGCAACACCTCCAAGAGGGTGTGCCCGAACTCCGGCAGTTCGTCCAGGAAAAGTACCCCGCGATGGCTCAGCGTGATCTCGCCCGGTCGCGGCTGACGCCCTCCACCGACGAGCCCCGCGTTGGAGATCGTGTAGTGGGGAGCGCGGAATGGACGCTCGCCGATCAGTGGCGAATTCGACGGCAGCAGCCCTCCGACGCTGTATATCTTCGTAACGTCGAGAGCCTCGTCGCGGGTGAGGACCGGTAAGATTGACGGTAACGTCCGCGCCAGCAGCGTTTTGCCGCTGCCGGGGGGGCCCGACATGAGGACGTTGTGCCCGCCAGCGGCGGCAACCTCGAGCGCCCGCTTCGCGTGCTCGTGTCCTCTGATGTCGGCCATGTCCACGCCACCGGTCGGTGGCCTAGTACCCTGAGCGCCGTCTGCCTGGTCCCCCGACGGACTGGCGCCGTCGCCTCCTTGGATCGGCTGTATCGTCGACTCTTCCCTGAAGTAAGCGGCGACGGCAGTCAGGCTCTCGACCGGGAATATCTCGATCCCCTCGACCAGCGCCGCTTCCGGAGCATCCTCAGAAGGAACGAACACGGTCGCAAAGCCACCGTCCTTGGCGACCGCCACCATCGGAAGAATGCCGTTCGTGTGACGCACGCCGCCATCCAACGACAGCTCGCCAAGAAAGAGCGAGGAGTCCGGAATCGCGGGGACCTGGCTTGTGCTAAGCAGAATTGCCATAGCGATGGGTAGGTCGTAGGCTGGGCCGGCTTTGCGCAGATCGGCGGGCGCTAGACTCACCGTGATACGGCGCATGGGGAACTCGTGCCCCGAGTTACGGATGGCGGCGCGGACCCGCTCCCTCGCCTCCTGGACCGCCGTGTCTGGCAGCCCGACGATGGTGAATGAAGGCAGGCCCGGCGAGATGTCGACTTCGACCTCGACGATGTACCCGTCGAGCCCGACTACGGCGCATGTTTGCGACTTGGCTAGCACGTACTCAGCACCCTCACGTCAAGTGTGGGACATGGTAAGAGCGGGCAAGATGCCCGTCAAACGGAGTTGCGTCGTGAGCTTACGCCCTCATGTATAGTTGAGTCATGCAGATTCGGCTCAAGCGAGGTCGGTTTCTCGCTTTTTCAACGCTTGTATCCATTAGCCTGCTCGCCGGTTGTACGTCAACACCGGCGTCCCAGGCCTCGCCGACCGCGACTGAACCGCAAACAGCGTTCGTGGAGCCGACGCCGTCCCCTACGCCGTTCGAAACAGCACCGCCGACCCCATCTCCTTCACCCATGGCCGAGGCATCCGAGGACGAGCCATCAGGGCTTCCGCCTGAGCTCGATTTCTCCCTCAAAGACCACGATGGCGAGGACGTTGTGCTCTCTGAGTTGTTGAAGGAGCATACGGCCGTCGTGCTCGTCTTCTACCGCGGCTTCTTCTGAAGCATCTGTAGGGTGCAGCTCGGCGAGCTGCAGCGGGAATACACTGAGTTCACCAAGCGGAACGTCGGCTTGATGACGATCAGCACCGACCAGCCACAGGACGCCGTGGATATGGCAGTCCACGTCGGTGCTGACTACCCGATACTGGCGGATAGCAACACCACCGTGACCCGTGCATACGGTGTCTTCAATTTGTTAGGCGATGGGGTCTCGGCGCCCGCCGTTTTCGTGATCTGGAACGATGGGACGGTCAGGTCTTCGTACGTAGGCGAGAGCATCTCAGACCGTCCAACCACCGAGCAGATAATCAAGGTCATCGACGCGATTAAGGCCGACGATTCCCAACGCTAGCGGCGGTCTCGGCGTGGCTCCCAACGTCGTCCGGCGTGCCATCGTCCCACGGGCCTTCTGACGACTTGAGATATAATCCCGTCGGTCGGATCCAAGCAACCGAGGAAACGCGCTCATGGCCAAAGCCAAGTGGTACAAAGGGAACATCC
This sequence comes from Dehalococcoidia bacterium, assembly GCA_965248605.1. Classification (GTDB taxonomy): domain Bacteria; phylum Chloroflexota; class Dehalococcoidia; order Lucifugimonadales; family CAUZJF01; genus CAUZJF01. Next base: position 1,179,417 of record CBDFJV010000007.1, on the reverse strand, counting down.
ACACTCACACTACCGAGTCCGACGGCGACGAGACGCCGGAAAAAGTAGTCCGGTGGTTTCGTCAACACGGCTACGACTTCCTGGTACTCAGCGACCACAACCACCTGACGCTCTTCGAGTACGCCGAGGGGCGAAGACGCTACAAGAAGCCGCTGATGATACCCGGCGAGGAGATCTCGGCGTCGGTCCAGGCCGACGGACGCAGCGTCCCCATCCACATCGGCGGAATCGGCATCTCCAGAGTGATCGAGCCTTTCGATACTGGCCAGGTCGTCTCGACGATTCAGGCCAACGTTGACGCAATCCTCGACGCCGGGGGAATCGCGTCGATCAACCACCCGAACTACAAGTGGGCCTTCGATCATCACGAGCTTCGACAGGTGAAAGGCGCCAGCCTCGTTGAGGTGTTCAACGGCCACCCTGGGACCAACAGCGACGGCGGCCCTGGCAAGTCCAGCGGTGAGGAAATATGGGACGGTGTCCTGAGCGCCAATCGCGTTATCTTCGGAGCGGCCACCGACGACTCGCACAACTACCACGACTTCCACCCCAAGAAAAGCAATCCCGGCAGGGGCTGGCTTATGGTGCGTTCAACCGATTTCTCCAGCGACGCGATTGTTAACGCCATCGCGGCCGGAGAGTTCTACGCATCGACAGGCATAGTGCTTGAGGACGTAGACGCGTCTCCCGAGTCGGTCTCGCTTCGAATAGAGCAGTGGCGCGATCTCGTCTACCAGACATGGTTCATCGGCCGAGAGGGCACCGTGCTGGCCAAAGAGGACGGCCTTGAGCCAAGCTACAAACCTAGGGGTGACGAGGGCTACGTCCGCGCCACGGTCAGGAGCTCATCTCCGTGGGAAAGGGCGTGGACGCAGCCTGTCTTCCTGTCCAGCTGACGGGACGAGCGGCTTTCAGGCGATGAAAACCATGCTGGACGCGAGGGGATCGAGGAATCCGGCGACCCGCATCCAGTAGAAGACCCGGTCCGCTAACGACGTCTCTTAGATTCCCCACTATTCGGAATGACAGCGTTTTTCGGAGGAACAGGTGCCCAAACTAAAGTGGTTCAAGGGCAACATCCACACCCACAGCAACATCGCCGGCGGCGACGCCGATCCTGAGGGAGTCGTAAGCTGGTATCGGCGTCACGGCTACGATTTCCTCGTCCTTAGCGAGCATAACCACCGCCACGTCTTCGAATACGGCGAAGGCAAGCGTCGGTTCAAGCGGCCTCTAATGATACCTGGCGAAGAGGTGGGCGCAACCGTGGTAGAAGAGGATGGTCGGAGGGTGCCGATCCATCTCGGCGCAGTAGGTATATCGCGCGAGGTCGAACCGATCCTCGTCGACGGTGTGCTACCGACCTTTCAGGCTAACATCGACTCGATTCTCGACGCCGGAGGGATCGTTGCCATCAACCATCCGAACTTTCGCTGGGCCTTCGACCATCACGTTATCAACCAGGTCACGGGCGCCAGCCTGCTCGAAGTCTACAACGGCAATCCGTCAGTCAATAACCTGGGAGGCCCGGGCAAGCTCTCTTGCGAGGAGATCTGGGACGGCGTTCTCAGCTCCGGACGAGCGATCTTCGGCGTCGCGACCGACGATGCTCACCACTACCGTGATTTCACCTTCGCGCGTGCCAATCCCGGTCGGGGATGGGTAGTCGCCAGGGCGCCCGAACTTAGCCGCGAGGCGATTATCGAAGCCCTGGCCACGGGAGACTTCTACGCGTCGACCAGAGTGACGCTGTCGGAACTGGAGCTCAGCGCCGAGTCGATAGCCCTCAAGATCGAGCAGGAAGGCGACTTTCTATACACGACGAGGTTTACCGGCCGAAATGGCGCAGTGTTGGCAGAAACGTCGGAGCTCGAAGCGACGTATCGTCCCAAGGGGGATGAAAGTTACGTGCGCGCCACCGTCACCTCATCAGCCGGCAACAAAGCCTGGACTCAACCGGTGTTTCTGAACGGATAGCGCCGCTCACTACTTTCCTTCTCGCCGGTCCACCGATCGAACGCGCCGACTCCGTGCCATAGGAGATTTTGGCTCTCCGCCAGGCTCTTCTTACTCTGGTACCATTCTGATCAGCCAGACTCTTCTACATCCACGATACCGGCGCCTCGCCGGTTGTCGTAGACGCGCCAAGGAGCGTGTGTCATGAATGAAGAAACACTCAGCGTGCGCGATAATCGGACCGGCGCCGAATACACCGTTCCGATCAACGACGGCGCGATCAGCGCGATGGACCTTCGGCAGATCAAAGCGTCCGAGGACGACTTCGGCCTGATGAGCTACGACCCCAGCTTTGCGAACACAGCGTCATGTCGCAGTCAGATCACCTTTATCGACGGCGGCAAAGGCGTCCTCAGGTACCGCGGCTACCCGATCGAACAGCTGGCCGAGAACTCGACCTTCCTGGAAACCGCATACCTGATCGTCCAGGGAGAGCTGCCGACTGAGAGCCAGCTCGAAGAATGGACTCACAACGTAACGACGCACACCCTGCTTCACGAGAACATCAAGAAGTTCATGGAGAGCTTTCGGTACGATGCCCATCCTATGGGAATGATGCTGGGGACGATCGGAGCGCTGTCAACGTTCTATCCGGACGCGAAAGACATCTCTGACCCGATGTCGAGAGACCTCCAGACGTTCAGGGCCGTGGCCAAGATGCCGACGATCGCCGCGTTCGCCTATCGGCACAGCCTCGGGTTCCCCTATATCTACCCGGACAACAGACTCTCCTACTCGGGCAACTTCCTGAACATGATGTTCCACCCGCTGGCCGATACGGAGTACCGGCCAAGTGAGGTCGTAGAGCGTGCTATCGACGTTCTATTCATACTCCACGCGGACCATGAACAGAACTGCAGCACCAACGCGATGAGAAGCGTCGGTAGCTCTCACGCAGACCCCTTTTCAGCCCTCGCGGCGGCTTGCGCCGGGCTCTACGGCCCCCTACACGGCGGCGCGAACGAGGCGGTGATACGCATGCTCCAGCGGATCGGGTCGATAGACAAGGTCCCTGAAGCTATCGAGGGGTTCAAACGGGGCGAGGGTCGGCTCATGGGGTTTGGCCATCGTGTCTACAAGAACTACGATCCGAGAGCCACGGTTATCAAGCGTCTCGCTGACGAGGTGTTTGACGAGACGGGCACGAATCCGTTGCTTGACATCGCCTTGGAGCTAGAGCGCATTGCCTTGGAAGACGACTACTTCATCGAACGCAAGCTGTACCCGAACGTCGACTTCTATTCAGGGATCATCTACCAGGCAATCGGATTCCCGACCGACATGTTCCCCGTGCTGTTCGCGATCCCAAGGACCGTGGGCTGGATGGCCCAATGGCGCGAGATGGTCACGGACCACGAGCAGCGGATTGCTCGACCGCTCCAGGTATATACGGGACGCGCTGAGCGGGACTACACGCCGCTGGGCGAGAGGACCTGACTACTGGCCGCCCGTAGGACTCGAAGGGCCGCTCACCCTGAGCCCGTCGAAGGGGCCGCTCACCCTGAGCCCGTAGGACTTAGCCTCGTGACCAGCAGCCGATAACCCCTTCGCCCACCGTTGTCGCGTCTCCGCTACTCGAGTCCAGGACGACGACCGACGATCGAGGGGAATGGGGAAAAGCCACCGACTGTTCGCCGCTTTCGCTCGATCCTGAGAAGATGATCCTCTCGCTGTCTTGCGACCATGGACTGTGGGACTGGGCGTACTGATCGAAGAACATGAACGCCGTTAGCTGCTGCTCAGTCGGCGTGAAGTCCGCCAGTGGCTCAATCTTGCCCGTTTCGGCGTCCACGACAACCCACCGCAGCGAGTCCTGCACGTCTTCGGACGTAGTGACGTAGGCTATCCTCGATCCTGTTGGGGACCAGAAGAAGCTGAGAACCGGGTCGCCGGTCAGCCGCGTCTCGCCAGAACCGTCGGAACCGACCACCCATATCCCATCGTAGAGGCGGGCCCCTTGACGAGGGTCGCGAACGATGGCAAGTTTGTCGCCATCAGCGCTCCACGCGAACGCCGCGGCTCCGGACACCTCTGCCGCGGCCTCGGCCGCTCCTCCTTCGACGTCCTCGATCACCAGGGTGTGTGTCGAATCGCCGCCCTCGCGCATCACGGCCCACCGGTTAGTAACTGGAGACCAAGAGGGCGCCATGTATAGACCAGACTCGCCCTCCAAGCGAGACACGCCTCTCTCTCCGGCGAAGTCCACCAGGTAGTGTTCCCGGCCGCTGTGCACGAGCAGGAAACGCGAGTCTGGCGACCAGGACGCGAAGACGGGCATCCCGTCGATCACCTTGAAGGGCTTTCGTGGGTCCGAGACGTCTATGGCGAACAGTGTCAGGCCGGGCCGCTTGGTTCTGGTAATCAGCGCCAGCCGGGCTCCGTCCGGCGACCACAAGGAGTAGTGTGGGGTCCCGCGAGCTATCGCGTCCGTTCCTGGTTCGTTGGTGTACAACTTGCGTGATCGCTTACGCCCTAGCTGGTGGAGGTAAAGCGCCAGAAGGCCGCTGCCGTTGCTCCCCGACAAGAAGACCGAAAAGGCAACGCGCCCGCCGACCGGTGACCAGATAGGCCACGCGTGAGTCTTGCCTGGGGCGTCGATGGTGGCGGTTTCACTACCTTCTGCGTCCGTCAGGTGGACTCTAAGGTCCGCTCCGACATAGGCTATCTGTTCCGGCAACCAGTCCTCCCCTGAGAAAAACTGCTCGACCAGCGTGACTAGATCAAGCGCACGCCGATCACGTCAGCCGAAAGTCTATCCGGGGAAGTCCTGTCGTGTCTATAAGGTGGTACGCCGTTACCAACCTCCGCTCACCCTGAGCGTGTCGAAGGGTCACTTTCCCCCTCTGCTCGGTCTCGGCCCCAAAATGGAGTGAACCCGGATTCGCGATTCAAGGCGCACGCAGATATAATCGGGTTTGGTTGGACGCTCAAGAGTACACCTCACGAGCCGACTCCGGGAAGGGCGGCGGATATGACCAACAAGCAACGCCTTGTGATTGTGTCGAACCGCGTGCCTTCCGTTGACGCTTCGAAGGGACGCGAAGAGGTGGCGGGTGGGCTGGTAAGAGCGATCGGCCCAGTAGTCGAGCGCCACGGTGGTCTCTGGTTCGGTTGGAGCGGAAGGACCACCGGACGACGGCCCGACACTGGGCCGAAGGTCGTTACCACAGACCATTTCGACCTTGCCACCATCGACCTTTCAGAAGACGAAGTTAGCCTCTACTATTCCGGGTTCTGCAATCGGACGCTCTGGCCCCTGATGCACAGCTTCCCAGAACGGGTGCACGTCCGCCGAAACACTTACGCCGCTTATACACGACTGAACCGACGCTTTGCCGACGCCATACGCGGGTTGCTCCAACCGGACGATCGCGTGTGGGTCAATGACTTCCACCTTTTCTTGCTGGGAAGCGAGCTTCGCCGGCTCGGCTGGAAGGGCAAGACGGGTTTCTTTCTCCATGTGCCGTTTCCGCCGCCGGAGATCTTCGCCATCCTGCCCTGGGCTGGGCAGTTGCTGGCAGGGCTGGCGTCTTACGACCTCGTTGGATTTCAAACTGAAGACGACCTGAGCAACTTCCAGCAGGCGTCCAGACGCGAGATCGGCGGAGTGTCCGAGGATCGGAAGATGACTATAGAGAACGGCTCATTCAAGACTTCGGTCTACCCGATCGGCATCGACCCTGCGCCGTTTCAGCCGGCGAGCGACGGCTCGAATGGAGCCGAGGCGCGAAGGTCAACAAGGGGGAGAACTCAAGAACAGCAACTACTGCTAACGGTAGACCGTCTCGACTATTCGAAAGGCATCCCCGAGCGGCTCAGGGCGTTCCGACGTCTGCTCGGACGTTATCGTGCCGTTCGCGGGAACATCAGCCTCGTACAGATCTCGCAACCTTCACGGGCACGTGTACCCGAATACGTTCGGGAAAAAGAGGAGGTTGATCGTCTGGTAGGACAGATCAACGGCACGTTCTCGGAATCTGGATGGATGCCTATCCGGTACCTATACCGATCGTACGGCCTCGAGGAGCTGGTACAGTTCTACAGAGCAGCAGACGTCTGCCTCGTGACGCCCCTGCGCGATGGGATGAACCTCGTCGCGAAGGAATTCGTCGCAGCGCAAGACGACGACCCAGGTGTGCTTGTACTATCGCGGTTCTGTGGAGCGGCCGAATCGATGACCGACGCTCTGATCGTGAACCCCTACGACGTCGATGGGACGGCCGCCGCAGTCTATCGTGCACTGCGTATGCCCCGACGGGAGCGCGTCCAGCGCTGGGAAGCGCTGATGGAAGTGGTCTCGAGAGACACCGCGGAAAGCTGGTCCACGGGATTCCTCAACGACTTGGCGGCGGCCTGAACCAGGTGTCCGCCCGCTAGGACCCCTGGTCCGGCGGAACGGTGACCACCTCTACCAACCAAGACAGAAACGCCTCGACGCCCTCAACCCCATCCAGACCGAAGTTCGCCAGCCTCACCAGTTCGTCCGGCGTGTCATGTTGCAGGACCGCGACTCCGAATCCTGCGATCCGCCCTTCGTTTAGCAACTCCGATAGCGTTCGTAGCGCATCAACGTCGGTTGTGTCGTCCCCAACGTAGACTGCGCTGTCGAGCCGCCTCTCGTCTGCGAGTTTTCGAACGGCGTACCCCTTGTGTACCCCAATCGGCGCCCTGATCTCCAGGACCATCTTCCCCCAGAAGACTTCCAAGCCATCCGCGCCTGGTGCGGAGCCCAGAGCGTCGGCTAACGCTTCGCGAGCCACCTCGCTTTCCTCGGCGAGGCGGTAGTGGACGGACGCGCTGTAGTCCTTGTCGTCCCAGACCAGGCCGGGCAGGTCCGCATGGGCCTTTAGATGGTCAAGCACGCCTTTAACATCTTCTCGGTACGCGGCCACCTCAGGTACGATTTCCAGATCGTCGTCACTAAGATACTCGGCTCCGTGGTTACCTACGTAAGCAATCCCTTTGACGCCAACTTTGGTCTGTAGGTCTTTAGCTGCCCGACCGGAAACGACGCAGACAATCTCGATGTACCGAGAGAGGATTTCGAGCGACCGGGCGGCTTCCACCGAGATCATGGCCTGGTCGGGTGTTGGCGCTATCTGGGAGATCGTTCCGTCGTAGTCCACGAACAGGCCACGGCGACCGGAAGTCACGATCGGCCTAACGTCTTCCAGATGCGATAGAAGATCCGGCGGATTAATCGAACAGCCTCCCGGGACACAGACCTACCCGCAAAAGCACCGACATGGCACTCCGACGCTGCACAGATCGCTCCATCACAGGCGCGGGCCTAGCCATGCTGTCTAAGACCTGCCCTCCTTCCGTCGCGTTGTTCGTGCAACGCCTGCACGTGTACTCCATAACCCCGATGTAGCATGGGGTCGACTCTGGTAGGGGCAGGTCTGAGACCTGCCCTCTCTCCGTCGCCCTGTTCGTGCGACGCTGAGAAGGTACACGCAAGACCCTCGATGCGGCATAGGGCGCCCGATCCCGCTTTCGTAGGGGCGCATGGCCATGCGCCCGACCGCGAATACGGCCGCGCGCCGCGCCCTCTATTGCGCCGTCATCCCGCCGTCGATGACGAGCTCGGCGCCTGTAATGAACGACGACTCGTCGGACGCCAGAAACAACACTCCGTAGGCGACGTCTTCGACCGTCCCAATCCGGCCCATCGGAATCCGTGAGATTGACGTCGCCCGGCCTTCGGGGGTCCCGATATTGGCGGCGATCATCTGCGTGTCGACGGAGCCGGGATGTATGGAGTTTGCACGAATGCCGTCCCGGGCATGTTGAACAGCCGTAAACTTTGTGACTGACCTGATAGCGCCCTTGGAGGCGCCATAAGCGCTACCTTGCTCGCCTCCGATGAGCCCTGTCGTCGACGAGATGTTCACGATGGAGCCGCCACCCGCTTCTCTCATCGCGGGAATAGCGTGCTTGGTCCCCAGGAACACCCCCCGAGCGTTGACGGCCATTACCTCGTTCCACTCATCGACGGTCGTTAGCTCCACTGGAGTCATCCGCCATATGCCGGCGTTGTTCACCAGAACGTCGAGCTTGCCAAAGCGCTCGACGGTCAAGGCTATGGCATCGCGCCATTCGGACTCTTCGGAGACGTCGAGCTTGACGAACGCTGCGTCGCCACCGGCGCTTCTGATCGCGTCCGCGACGGAAGTCCCCTCGTTCTCGAGCACGTCCGCGACCATCACGCGGCACCCCTCTCGGGCAAACAGCCGAGCCTCGGCCGCGCCCTGTCCAAGCGCGCCTCCGGTGATCAAAGCGACTTTGCCCGCCAGTCTCATTAGCTCATATACCAGCCGTCGCATGATTGTAGCATCAGCAATCGACCTACCAAAGATACGGCGAGCAGGGGCGCTGGCTACGCGTGTACGACGCGTCCATAGCTGTTGGTTTAGTGTATCTCCTTGACATAACAAGAACGCATGTACTATAATGGGGCCGAGGGACGGACCCCACGGTCGGTCGATTTCTGTTGGTAGACACAGTCTTTCCAGCGGACCGACCCCACGGTCGGTCCTTTTCTGTCGGTAGACAACAGTCTTTCCAACGGACCGACCCTACGGGTGTCAAGGGCGGTGTGAAAACGTACCAGCGGGGCGGAGCAAAACTGTACCACTGAACGCCGTAGAATGGGCATCAAGGTTCGTGGGGCGTTGGAGATCAGGCTCAGTCAGATAGCTGGCGGCCAGAAGTCTTCTTGCTGTGCTTGAGTCGGTAGCTGTCCCCGTTCATCTCCAGGATGTCGACATGGTGGGTGAGGCGGTCGAGGAGAGCTCCGGTCAGCCGTTCAGAGCCGAACACCTCGGTCCACTCGACGAAGGGCAGGTTGGAGGTCACCAGGACCGATCCACGCTCGTAACGCTGGCTGAACACCTCGAAGAGGAGCTCGGCGCCAGTCTTGGACAAGGGCACGAAGCCCAGTTCGTCGATGATCAGAAGCTTGAGTCGTGCGAGCCTTCTCTGCAGGTTGAGCAGACGCCGTTCGTCCCTGGCCTCGATCAGCTCGTGAACCAGAGCAGCGGCGGTGGTGAAGCCCACGGACAGTCCCCTCTGACACGCAGCCAGACCGAGACCGAGGGCGATATGGGTCTTGCCGGTGCCACTGTTGCCGAGAGCGATGACGTTGTGGGGGCGCTCGATGTACTCGCATCGTGCCAGCTCCAGAACCAGAGCCTTGTTCAGGGACGGCATAGACAGGAAGTCGAAGGTGTCGAGGCTCTTGGTCGTCGGGAAGCGGGCTGCTTTGATCCGACGTTCCACCATGCGATGGTGACGGTCGATCAGCTCCAACTCCGATAGTCGCAGCAGGTAGTCCGGATGGTCAGCTCCCTCACTCGCACACTGGGATGCCAGCTTGTCGTACTCCCTCAGGAACGTGGGGAGCTTGAGTTGCTTGAGGTTGTGTTCGAGCAACATCGTGGACTTGTTGGTCATGACCGGCTCCCCGCCAGGAGAGCCATGTAGTCCCTGGTCGAGGTTGTTGCAACGTTGGTCCTGGGCAGATACGGGTACAACTCCATGTCGAGTCTAGGCGGTCGACCCTCGATCCTGCACAGCACCAGGTGCTTGACAGCATCGAAGCTCACAGCCCCGAGTCGAATGGCGTCTCGTACGGCGTCGTGGACTTCTTCCGGCTGGAAGTTCTCCATCAGTCTGAGCACCTGCACGAACTCCCTCTTTCCTCGCTTGCCCATCCGAGACTCCAGCAGCCGCCGCAACACTCCGAACTCCTCGGGCAACTCCCATCCAACCAGCGGCGCCGCCTGATCCAATGCCCTCGTCTTCTTCTCAAGGAGCGGCAGGTAATGGAGAGGGTCGAAGACGAAGTCGTCTCGATCGTAGGACCGCCGATGGCGGGCGATGACTTCAGCGCCACAGCTGATCACAACCTCATGTACATATCCGCGGACCACAACGTCCCGATGACCGTAGGCCACCGGGACCGAATAGTCATTGGTCCGGTATCTGACCAGGGACAGAGAACTGACCCTCGTCGCGTGCTTGTCGCTGGCGTCGTACGGTACGGCCGGCAGAAGCAGCAACTTCTCCAGGTCCCGCTCCAGCCGTTCTCCTATCGTCTCGTTGTGGCCGCGGAGTCGATCTTCGAACCGTCTGAGGCAGTGTTGCTCCAGATGAGCATTGAGGGCATCGAAGCTCTCGAACGATGGAATGGGCACCAGGAAGTTCCGGCGGACATAGCCGACCAGACCTTCTACTTTGCCCTTATCGTTCCCTTTGCCTGGACGGCCGAACCGGTCCTCGAACAGGTAGTGGGACTGAAGCTCGGAGAACACCCTGGTCCGCTGCCGGCGACCATCTCCCAGGATTCTGGCTACCGCGAGCGTGGTGTTGTCGTAGAGGATGCTCTGAGGCACTCCGCCCAGGAACGCGAAGGCGGAGACGTGTCCGTCGCAGAATGACTCCGTCGTCTCGGCGGGATACGCCTTCACATAGCACCCGTCGCTGTGAGGGAGGTCCAGGGCGAAGTAGTGGGCTTTGCGTTCCACTCCGCCGATGATCACTCGAGCTTCGCCGTAGTCGCACTGGGCATGTCCCGGGGAATGGGACAGTGGTACGAACATCTCGCGGGTATGACGACGGCGTTCTCGAACGTAGTCTTTGACTATCGTGTACTTGCCGGGGAAGCCGTGTTCGTCTCTGAGCCGTTCGTAGATACGCTTGGCGGTGTGACGCTGCTTCTTCGGTGAGCTCAGATCCTGCTCCAGGATCTGGTCCATCACACCCTTATATGGATCGAGCTTCGGTCTGCGAGCCGGTCGTTGCCGTCGATACCCTGGGGGCACGGAGTACTCGAGCATCTTGCGCACCGTGTCCCGGTGTAGCCCGAACACTCGGGCCGCCTCTCGGACGCTCATCCCTTCGACGAAACAAGCCCTGCGAACTCGCAGGTACATCTCCACCTTGTACATCCAATCCACCTTCAATCAGGTTCGGTCGTTCCTGATTGAAGGCGACAGGCGGTACAGTTTTCAAGCGCCACATCTCAGCGCTCGACCGCCCAGGTGGTACATTATCTCTCCGCCCTTCACAAAAGGTCCTTTTGTTGGACGACCTTTACCGCTCTGGGGCGACCATGAACGCGATCACTCACAGTGTGTACGAAGACGGCGGCGCGGCATCAGTGTATGCCCTGGCGATCACTCGGACCAAAAGAGGGTGATGACAAAGGTTTTCGTTGGCGGCTCAAGACGCTTCGCCAGGTTGAACTCGGAAGTTCTGGCGCATCTCGATCGCATCGTTGACGCGCAACTGTCGGTCTTGATTGGCGACGCCAACGGAGCGGACAAGGCTGTCCAGTCGTACTTGAACAGCTTCAACTACGAGGATGTCGTGGTTTACTGCACGAACGGTTCGTGTAGAAACAACGTTGGGAACTGGACTACCCGCGACATTGCTGTCCCCGGAACGACAAAAGGATACGACTATTACTCCGTCAAAGATCGGGAGATGGCCAAGGAAGCTTCGATTGGCCTCATGCTCTGGGACGGCAAGAGCATTGGTACTCTCCTTAACGTTTACCGCCTTGTCTCGTCCAGCAAGCGAGTCGTCGTCTATCTCTCCTCAGAGAAGCGATTCGTGACCTTGGAACGGCCGTCTAGCTGGAATATGCTCGTATCGATGCTCCCTCTCCACGATCAAGCCAAACTCGAGCGGCGCATCGAGGCTGAACGCCCTATGCCGGTCCAAGGAACCCTCGTATAAGCGGAAGGCCTTCCATGGAAACGCAAGGGGGCTCCCGATGTCGGGAGCCCCCTTCTTGTTTCATGGTTGCGGGGGCAGGACTCGAACCTGCGACCTTTGGGTTATGAGCCCAACGAGCTGCCGCTGCTCCACCCCGCGATGAGCGTATGTTAACACTGAATCCTGACTGACGTCTTCGAATAAACGACCCTAAATGTGGGTCAAGTCCTCGGTCGATTAGTACCGCTCAGCTGAATCCCTTACGGGACTTACACCTGCGGCCTATCTACCCCGTAGTCTACGGGGGACCTTACTCTTTCCTCCGAAGAGGTCTGATGGGAGATCTAATCTTGGAGTTGGCTTCGCGCTTAGATGCTTTCAGCGCTTATCACATCCGGACATGGCTACCCGGCGGTGCTCCTGGCGGAACAACCGGTACACCAGAGGTCCGTCCTTCCCGGTCCTCTCGTACTAGGGAAAGCTCTCCTCAAATCTCCTGCGCCCACGACGGATAGAGACCGAACTGTCTCACGACGTTCTGAACCCAGCTCGCGTGCCGCTTTCACCGGCGAACAGACGGACCCTTGGGACCTTCTTCGGCCCCAGGATGCGGCGAGCCGACATCGAGGTGCCAAACCCCGCCGTCGATATGAACTCTTGGGCGGAATTAGCCTGTTATCCCCGGGGTAGCTTTTATCCGATAAGCCACGGCCCTTCCACTCGGAACCGTAGGATCACTTTGCCCGACTTTCGTCTCTGCTCGACTTGTAGGTCTCACAGTCAAGCTCCCTTATGCCAATGCACTCTACACGTGGTTTCCATCCACGTTGAGGGAACCTTTGGACGCCTCCGTTACCTTTTAGGAGGCGACCGCCCCAGTCAAACTGCCCACCTGGCAGGGTCCCCCGGTTGTACGGGGTTAGGGCCGAAGTTACAGAAGAGCGGTATTTCAAGGTTGACTCCATCCCGACTGGCGTCGGAACTTCAAAGTCTCCCGCCTATCCTACACATCTGAAACCCCAGTCCACTGCCAAGCTACAGTAAAGCTCCACGGGGTCTTTTTGTCCTGTCGCGGGTAGCCAGCATCTTCACTGGCCCTGCAATTTCACCGAGCCCCTCGTTGAGACAACGCCCAGGTCGTTACGCCATTCGTGCGGGTCGGAACTTACCCGACAAGGGATTTCGCTACCTTAGGACCGTTATAGTTACGGCCGCCGTTCACCGGGGCTTCGGTTCAGAGCTTTGTCCCCCCGAAGGAGGACGAACAATTCCCCTTAACCTTCCGGCACTGGGCAGGCGTCAGCCCCTATACATCGCCTTTCGGCTTCGCAGAGACCTGTGTTTTTGGTAAACAGTCGCCTGGGCCTCTTCACTGCGACCCGACAGGGCTCAATCCGGCTAGCGGATATCACCCCGCGGGCACCCTTTATCCCAAAGTTACAGGGCTAAGTTGTCGAATTCCTTAACGAGGGTTCTCTCGTTCACCTTGGGGCTTTTACCCCTGCCCACCTGTGTCGGTTTTCGGTACGGTCACCAATATCTCTAGCAACGAGGCTTTTCTTGACGGTATAGGGTCAGCGAAATCCCCCAGGGCTTGAGGCCCTAAAGTTTTCCCCTCCCTCAGCTCATGACGCCAGAGCGGATTTGCCTACCCTGGCATGGCCTTCGAAGGACAACGCACCATGTCCGATGGGCGCGCTCCGCCTACCTTTCCGTGTCCCCCCTTTGCGTTAAAACGAGAAGTCGGTGGTACGGGAATCTTGACCCGTTGTCCATCGCCTTCGCTATTCGCTACGGCTTAGGACCGACTTACCCTACGCCGATCAACGTTGCGTAGGAAACCTCGGGCTTCCGGTGTCCTGGATTCTCACCAGGATTGTCGCTACTCATGCCGGCATTCTCACTTCCCAGCGCTCCACCCCGACTTACGTCAGAGCTTCAGTGCCCTGGGAACGCTCCCCTACCTCCCCCCGATGTTAATCGGAGGATCCGCGGCTTCGGTGGTGGACTTTAGCCCCGTTACATTTTCGGCGCAGGACCCCTCGACTAGTGAGCTGTTACGCACTCTTCAAAGGATGGCTGCTTCTAAGCCAACCTCCTAGCTGTTTTAGTGATCCCACTACCTTTCACACTTAGTCCACACTCCGGGACCTTAGCCTGCGGTCTGGGCTGTTTCCCTCTCGACAATGGAGCTTATCCCCCACTGTCTCACTCCCAGAGACCATCTTGAGGCATTCGAGGTTTGGTTGAGTTTAGTAAGCTCACGCCCCTTAGCCCATCCAGTGCCCTACCTCCCCAAGACTACTCTGAGGCTGCACCTAAATACATTTCGGGGAGAACCAGCTATCTCCGGGTTCGATTGGCATTTCACCCCTACCCACAGCTCATCCCAGCCTTTTGCGCCAGACACGGGTTCGGTCCTCCACTCCGATATTATCGGAGCTTCAACCTGGCCATGGGTAGCTCACCCGGTTTCGGGTCTAATCCAGACAACACACCAGACATAGTGGAGACTCAGCCGCCGGCTTCGTCCCGCTAGTTCGTCCGTCCACGATCGAGGCCCGAAGGTCTCTCACGCTTCAGGAGTCACAGGCGGGCGCTCCGCCGGAAGCATCGTCTCCGTCTGGTACATGCCCTATTCGGACTCGCTTTCGCTGCGGCTCCGGAACTTCTGTTCCTTAACCTAGCTGCCTAAATTAACTCGCCGGCTCATTCTTCAATAGGCACGCGGTTATCCTCGATACAAGATCGGGACTCCCACGGCTTGTAGGTCTACGGTTTCAGGTCTATTTCACTCCCCTTCCGGGGTACTTTTCACCTTTCCCTCACGGTACTGGTTCACTATCGGTGGCCAAGGGTATTTAGCCTTGGAGGGTGGTCCCCCCAGCTTCCCACAAGATTTCACGTGTCCCGTGGTACTCAACAACACACCAGAAGCTCTCTCCCTTTCGCCTACAGGACTATCACCTTCCATGGTCGTCCTTTCCAGGATCGTTTGGCTAAGGAGGGAGTTTTTTACTTCTATTCCCGTACTGGAGTCGGGATAGGCGCGTGTTACAACACCCAGTCAGCATAGGGCTCCAGCCCACTAAGCCGATTGGGTTTGGGCTCTTCCCCGTTCGTTCGCCACTACTAGGGGAATCTCGGTTGATTTCTCTTCCTCAGGGTACTTAGATGTTTCAGTTCCCCTGCTTACCTTCTCTCGACAAAGTCGAGGATGCTCCGGAATGACCCGGAGCGGGTTTCCCCATTCGGGCACCCCCGGCTAAGCTTGCCAGACAGCTCACCGGGGCTTTTCGTAGCCTTGCCACGCCCTTCATCGGCCCTTGGCCCCAAGGCATCCACCGTAGACCCTTAATAACTTGACCCACATTAAGGATCGTTTATTTTTTCGCGCAGGATTCAGTTGTTAAAGAGCAAAAAAAGACGGCTGAGCAGTCCCAGCCGTCGCTGAGGAATTGCCGTTACGGGCTTTATGCTATGGAATATTGTCTCGCATAGGCTGAGTCGATGCGGTATCCACGATTATATGAGATGGTCCCGATCAAGTCAAGACGAATCTTGGCAGCGTTCCTGAACACAGGGACTCGCCCTCTCGGCGTCCACCCACCGATATCGTTGTCGTGGTTCTCGTTGGCGGCGACACAGCTTCCAGGCCGATCGGGGCCGGGGCCGGCGGCTTCTGGAACGCGCTCGCAAGGGCGTTGGAGTATCTGAAATCGGAGCGGGAGCTTGCGTATGCGCCCCAGGCAGATGTATCATCTTTGTATATACATGGACTCCCAAGGGGGCAAATTGCGAAGCGAAGTTCAGAAATGGGGCAACAGCCTGGCAATCAGGATTCCCAAGGTGTTCGCTAGGGAGCTTGGCATCGACAAGGATAGGGAGGTGGACATCTCGTTGGTTGACGGCCGACTCCTTGTTTCGCCAGCGGAACGGAACCCGTATACGCTAGAAGGACTCCTGGCAGAGGTGACACAGGACAACCTGCACGCCGAGGTGTCTACTGGGCCCGTCGTCGGCGACGAGGCCTGGTAGGTGACGTACGCTCCCAGCCGCGGCGATGTGGTCTGGCTTGCGTTCGATCCCCAGGCAGGGCACGAGCAAGCCGGTCGAAGACCGACCGTGGTAATCTCACCAAGGACCTACAACGCGAAAGTCGGCCTCGCCATCTTATGCCCTGTTACGAGGCAAGCCAAAGGCTATCCCTTCGAGGTCGTGGTCCCTGACGGCCTAGAGGTGGAAGGAGTCGTTCTTTCCGACCAGGTAAAGAACCTCGACTGGCGGGCCAGAAGGTCGGAGTTTCTGTGTAAGCTACCGCCGCACACCATGACCGAAGTCATCCAGAAGCTCGGCACCCTCGTCAGCTAAGGGGCTGCAAGGTGCGGATAGGACGCCCATGGCCAGGGACGCTGCCGGGGGCTTATTATGACCCCAATCCAAGACACCAATAAATCCGGACAGAAGTAAGGCGAGAGGGCTGGCCTTCCCGGTAAACATTTTCATTCGAGTGAACCGTCAAAACATTCCGCCCCTTCGGTAACATTCCTATTTGAGTCGGAACGCCGTGTCCCGATGCAGCATCGAGACGC
Source organism: Dehalococcoidia bacterium (assembly GCA_965248605.1). Taxonomy (GTDB): domain Bacteria; phylum Chloroflexota; class Dehalococcoidia; order Lucifugimonadales; family CAUZJF01; genus CAUZJF01. Next base: position 1,163,086 of record CBDFJV010000007.1, on the reverse strand, counting down.
CCCTACCGGAGGTCTGCCAAGCAACCCCGTATCTCCAGATCACGCTTCAAAGCGATTGTAGTCCGTGCCGCTCTTCGCGAAGGATGCCGTAGTAGGCGGCATCCAATCTCCCACCCCGCCCCTTCACCTGATCCCGCAAGACCCCTTCGGCAGTCATGCCCGCCTTCACCATTACCCGCGCGGAGCGCTCGTTGCGCGGGTCCGTGACACCATAGATCTTCGCCAGATCATAGGTCCGGAACCCCCAATCGATCACCGCCATGGCAGCCTCGGTGGCGAAGCCCTTACCCCACTGCGCTCGGCCTATCGCGTAGCCGAGCTCTGCTGTTTCGTTCTTGGTGTCGATGCCGAGATAGACCTCGCCGATAACCTCGGTCCCCAAGACGATGGCGAAAGAGGGGGTCGTCTCCCAGGAAGCCAACAGCGCCCGAGCGATGTATTTCTCGGCGTCACGGCGGGAGTAAGGCTGAGCGACGTCTAAGAGGTAGTCCGACCAGGCTGGGTCGCTTGCGAGTGTCAGGATGGCATCGACATCGTCTGTTCTGAAAGGGCGAAGTAGGAGCCGTTCGGTCCTCAGCTCTACGCGGCGGGCGGGCTCTTTGGAGCTTCCGTCTGGGCTAGCCACCCGGAGGGTCTACCTCGATCCGGGCCAGCAGGTCCAAGGGCGCCGAATCGAGAAGGGCCGCGGCGTCGTCCGGGCCAAAGCCGGCGCCCCTGGCGACGTCCATCGCGAAGTCGCGTGTCAGCAAGTCGTCGGGTTGGTGGGCATCAGAGTCGAGGACCATCCTCGCGCCCGCCTGCCGCGCCACGCCGACCACGTGGCCGTTGGCGAGTCCGTGGCCTTTTCGCGCCGACACCTCGAGGAATATCCCGTTGCTGGCCGCGATCGAAGCGTCCTCCGGCGAGATCAAACCTGGATGGGCGAGAATGTCCACGTGCGACGACCTCACCGCGGCCCCGTTGGTGCCGGGCTCGACGGGTTCCATGATCGTCTCGCCGTGCACGTTGACGACCCTGGCGCCCATCCGTTTCGCCTCCCTCGCCAGGTCGTCGATGTCCTCCTTCGGGCAGTGGGTGATCTCCACGCCGGGCAAAGCTCGGATGTCCCAACGACGGTTGGCGGCCCCACATTCCTCGATCAACGCGCTCAGGACCCACTCCATGTTGCCCGGCCCTACGTGGTCTGTAACCGCGATGACGCGGTATCCGATCGCGTGGGCCCGTCGGATCAGCTCGATGGGCGTTAGCGCGCCGTCGCTCAGGAAAGTGTGGGTGTGGAAATCGTACACTTTTCAGCACTCCAATGGTTCTGTCCGCGTGACATAGTAACACTTGTTTGATACTTGAGATTATCAGATAATCTGATTATCATGTAGCATGATCGGGAGAAAGCAATGCGGGAGTGACATGACCAACGCCCCGTCTACTAGAACACACGAAAAGATTACGGCGACCGAACTCGCCAAGTCGCTGTCGGGCATCCTAAGCCGAGTCTACTATCGAGGCGAGAGCTTCATCATCGAGCGCAACGGCGAGGCCGTTGCAACCCTCGAGCCACCGGAGAGGCGTCCAGGGGTCACTCTCGGAGAGCTCGTTGCAAAGCTTAGAGAGACAGGACTACTGCCAGTAGACGACAACTTCGCGGATGATCTCGAAGCGATCCAGGCCTCACAGCCAATGCTCGCAGCCCCTCCATGGGACAGCTAGTCGATTCGAGCGTGTTTATACGCGTCGAACGCCGGGCTTCGGAAAGCGGCCTCTTGGAGCTCTTCAAGGGAAGAGAACTCCTCTCCATAGCAGCAATCTCCGTCTCGGAGCTTCTCGTCGGTGTGCACAGGGCCGATTCCCCAACCCGTGCTCTAAGGCGGCGCAGGTTTGTGGAAACGGTCCTCGAAAACGTCAATATAGAGCCCTTCGACCTCGAGGTCGCCGAAAGGCATGCCCGGTTGTGGGCAGAGCTGGCGTCTCAGGGGCAACCTTTACCGGCTCACGACATGCAAATCGCCGCCACGGCGCTGGCCCGGGGTTACGGTCTTTTGACCCATGACCTTCGCGATTTCAGCCGCGTGCCTGGGTTGACTATAGAAAGACCTTAGAGCCAGAGTGCCTCCGTCAGTACCCTGAAAATAGGGTGTACGAGGGTCGGCACTCCCCTTTCCCAACCTGCCCCCGAAAGAGGAAGGGGTAAGACCCCCGCCGCCCCCGAATTTCATTATTCATGATGCCGGTCGCAATCGGCATAGCAAATTGCTATGAAAAAGGACCTGCCCCACGGGCCTCCTTTGGTAGGGGCGTCCCGAGGCGGCATCGGGACATGCGCCCGCGTCCCCGGGGTGAATCGCGACGCGGGCAGACACACACGCGCCTGCTCGTAGGTCGACCAAGATCGCTAGCATTCACATTTTCATCCTCAAGGGTGTCGGAGACAACCGACATAGACCATTCCAGCGAAAGCCGTGGGCCGGAATCCAGTGGCGCTGGCTTGGACCGATTCAATTCGAGTTATCCGTCCCCAGCGCCGTCCTCATGCGCTTCACGGCGTCCTTCGTGCTGCCCATGTAGAACTCGACGCCATCTTCGGGGTGGGTGATCTTCAGGCACACGAAGACCGGGCCGGCTAGCTCGAGAGTCGCCGGCAACTCGCTGGCGAAGTCCTCGAGATTGTCGAAGGTCATGGTCTCCGGGAAGCCCGCGCCTGCAGCGATCGTGGCCAGGTCGAAGATGCCGGCGCCTGGTATGGGCTGGCCGCCGGTTGTCGCGTAGATACCGTCATCAAAGGCGAAGTGCACGAGGTTCTCCGGCTTCTGCCCCGCGATCGTCACTAGCGACCCGAGATTCATGAGCAGGCCACCGTCGCCGTCCAGCACCAGGACCTTCCGGTCGGACTGCGCCATCGCCAGGCCCAACCCAACCGACGACGCTTTGCCCATGGCGCCGAATATAGGCAAGTCCAGCTCCTTCTTCTCGGAGACCTGCTCCCAGTAGCGGTTCGGGGTCATCGTGCCGACCACCAACGCGTCGCCGCGGTGGCGGTGTATCGCTTCTATAGCCTCGTCAATCAGGATCATGTAATTGCCTTCGCATCATTCGATCGACCGGGCGCATTGTATGTTTGGGCGTCGAGCGATTCAAGCAAGCTATCGAGTAACTGCTCGGTTTTTGAGGGCCTTGCGGGAGCGCTAGGGCAGGCACGGGGGCACTGCCCCTACGCATGCCGCAAGGCGAGTTGCGTTCATACGTTTCGTCCGCCCCGTGGACTTATATGATTGCTCACTTTCAGCTTGCGGTTGTATCTAATTACCGTGGGTCAAATCCCCCCAACCCCCCTTTTCAAAGGGGGGACAGAGCCGGACCCCACGAGCGGTTCGGTGGGCTATCGAGTAACTGGTTACAACAGTTACTCACCTAGATTCGGTCCGCCCCGCGGACATAATTTGCTCTATCGAGTAACTGCTCGGTTTTTGAGGGCCTTGCGGGAGCGCTAGGGCAGGCACGGGGGCACTGCCCCTACGCATGCCGCAAGGCAAGTTGCGTTCATACGTTTCGTCCGCCCCGTGGACTTATATGATTGCTCACTTTCAGCTTGCGGTTGTATCTAATTACCGTGGGTCAAATCCCCCCAACCCCCCTTTTCAAAGGGGGGACAGAGCCGGACCCCACGAGCGGTTCGGTGGGCTATCGAGTAACTGGTTACAACAGTTACTCACCTAGATTCGGTCCACCCTGCGGACATAATTTGCTCCCCAGGAACGGCAGCCCTGTTATGAGGTCCGTTCGCGGCCTTCGTACTGCATCTCCTGCGGCAAAGCGTCGGTCAGCCCCAGAGCCGCCAGGGTGCGCTCGGTAACGAAATCTACCACGTCGTCGATGCCCTGGTGCCCAAGATAGAACGCCGGCATGGGGGGAAGGATCGTGACTCCCAGGGTCGCGAGCTTAGCCATGTTCTCCAGATGGATGGCGTTAAGGGGCGTCTCCCTCGGGACCAGTACTAGAGGGCGGTGTTCCTTCAGGCAGACGTCGGCGGCCCGCCGGATCAAGTTGTCGGCCAAGCCGTGGGCCACCGCCGCCACTGTCCCCATGCTACACGGCACGATGGTCATCCCCGCGGTTGGCACGGTGCCGCTGGCGATGGGAGCCGCCAGGTCGCCATGAGCGAAGTACGTGAACCTTCCACTGTCCGCCCAGCGCTCCAGGGCGTCGCCGAAGGACTCGTCCACCTCCTCGCGCCAGACCATCCTGGCCGCCGCTGACGCGGTCGCCATGACCGTGATGTCCATCGCAAGGAGCCGGTCGATCACGGAGCGCGCCATGATCGCGCCGCTTGCCCCTGTAATGCCCACCACCACTGGGTGTTCGTTGCGCGAGATCATCTCGGATAGCTTAACCTGACATCGACACTGCAGTCAGCACGCCTACGAAGACCACCGTCGACACGAACGCATTGATCCTCATGAAGGCGACCCCCATCCTCGACAGGTCTTCCGGGGACACCATTCGGTACCTGATACCCAGCAGTACCGCGGCGATGCCGCAGCCGATGTAGTAAGGGTACGCCAACTCCATCCATACACCAAGCCCAACGAGACACGCCACTGCCAGGACATCGAGGATCCGGGACCACCGGAACGCGGCCACAACGCCGAACCGCGCCGCGACCGAATGGTAGCCCTCTCGAAGATAGAAGGCGCGGTCTTGGGTGTGGTACATGATGTCGAAGCTAGACGCCCACAAAGCCACCGCCAGCGAAAGCAGCACCGGCTCCCAGCCGAGCGTCCCACGCACGCCAACCCATGCGGCCGATGGCGCGATGGCCAGGGCCCAACCAAGAAAAAAGCTGGCAGCCCACGTGAAGCGCTTGGCGAAGGGATAGAAGACCAGGTATACCGCGGCGACGGGAGACAGAGCCAGCGCCAGAGGATTGAGCTGCGTAGCCGCGACGAACAGTACGGCCGCCGACACGCCGGCGAGCAACGCCATGTCAGACGCTCTCAGTCTTCCGGCCGGTAGGTGTCGTTCCGCCGTCCGTGGATTGCGGGCGTCGATGTTGCGGTCTATGAACCTGTTCGCGGCCATCCCCAGGGTGCGGGCGGCCACCATCGCCACAGTAATCCAGACGAACTGGTGAAGCGTCGGTAGGCCGTCCGCGGCCAGCACCATGCCGGAATAAGCAAACGGCAGCGCGAAGACCGTCTCCTGGAACCTGACCGCCCCGAAGAACAGCGGCGCCCGCTTGACGAACGACGGAGCGCTTTTCGAGCGACTCAGATGCCGTACTCGCTCCACTTGCTGTCCACCAGCCGTTTGATCTCGTCGCTCATCTCGATGTCCGGAGGCCACTCTCTCGTCCGGCCGTCCGCCAAGCCCTTGGCCGTCGCGTCGATGCCGACCTTACTCCCGTATCGCGGCGATGCCGCGGAGTGGTCCAGGTCGTCGACGGGGCCGTCGACGATAACGACGTCCTGCGCAGGGTCTATATTGGCGGTCACGCGCCAGACTACCTCTGAGACGTTCTGTACGTCGACGTCGTGGTCGACGACGACAATCGCCTTTGCTAGCATCAGCAGGCCCAGCCCCCAGAGCGCGTACATGACCTTCCGGGCGTGCCCCGGGTACTCCTTCCGTATGGAAACCAGCACGAGGTTGTGGAACACTCCTTCAGCCGGCATGTTAATGTCTACAACCTCGGGTAGCGTTAGCTGCAGTGCGGGCAGCATGAACCGCTCACTCGCCTTGCCCATGAAGAAGTCCTCTGTGGGCGGCCGTCCTACCATCGTCGTGGCGTATATGGGATCACGCCTGTGGGTGATCGCCGTGACATGGAAGACCGGATAGTCGTCCGCAGGGGAGTAGTAACCCGTGTGGTCTCCGAACGGCCCTTCCGGCCGCAGCTCGCCCGGTTTCACGTACCCTTCCAGGACGATCTCGGCCTGGGCGGGCACCTCCAGATCGATGGTCTTGCACTTCACCATCTCCACAGCCTCGTTCCGGACCAACCCCGCGACCGCGATCTCGTCCAGGTCAGGCGGGATGGGCAGCGAGCCCGACCACATGGTGACGGGATCCGCGCCCAGCGCAACTGCAACTTCGAGCCGCTCCTGTCCTCGGTCCTCGCCGACCCGGTAGTGGCGTGCACCGTCTTTATGGGTCTGCCAGTGCATCCCAGTAGTGCGGCCGTCGTAGACCTGCATCCGATATGTGCCTACGTTTCGCCGGCCGGTCTCAGGGTCACGGCTGATTACCAGAGGCAGCGTAATGAATCGCCCCGCGTCCTCTGGCCAGCACTTCAGCGCGGGTAGCATATTCACATCGACGTCGTCACCCGTGATTACGACCTCCTGGCAAACGCCGCTCCGGACAGTCTTCGGCTGGGTCCTGGCGACTCCTACGAGCTCGCCGAGCGTCTTTACCTTGTCGACCAGGCCTTGCGGCGGGTCCTGGAGCAGACCGAGCAGCTTCCGGACGCCTTCCGCGAGATCGTCCAGCGATTCAACGCCGAGAGCCCACGCGGTGCGTTGTAGGGTGCCATACAGATTCATGGCAACCGGCATGTCGTAGCCTTCGACGTTCTCGAAGAGCAGCGCCGGCCCGCCCGACTTGACGGTCCGATCGGCGATCTCCGTCATCTCGAGATCGCGACTTACCCGCGCCGTGATTCGACGGAGCTCGCCCTTTTCTTCCAGGAACTCAAGGAACTCACGCAGGTCTTTGAAGCTCATATTCTCTATGTTCTACCAAACAGGCGCACGGTCCCGATGCGGCATCGGGACGCCTTACAGGTCTTTCCTCTCGGTTGGCGAGGCCCCCGCTGTCGTATCGCCTAGACGGTCGCTCAGTGACTGTCCTCACGAATCTCCGTGGATGACACGTCGATGCGGAACTTGGCCTCCGGTATCTCGCTCAGCATGTCGCGGAACTCTGCTGGGACCGGAACATCGGCGAGCGTGTGGTAGACACCTCTCTCTAAACGTCCCGCGATGAGGAACCGGCAACCATGACTCCTTATATTAGAGAGCGCCTCAGCCATTCGCGCTTCGTCATCATCGTAGTAACGTCGATCGAACAACCGAACGGCAGTGTCGAACCCGATAATAAAGGTGCAGCCTGGGAACATGGACGCCTTGTCCTCGAACGTGGTCGCGCGCGTTACGACGATGCGGCGCTTGCCAGCAAACTGCGAAAGCCGCCTTCGGACTTCGTCCGCCGGCAAAGGCGGTTTGTCGACATTGGATACTGAAAGCTCGAATGTGATCTCGGCACCCAGTATGGAAGCGGCGACCGTCGCCAGCCGTTCGTGCCCCCGGTGGAGCGGATCGAACGACCCCGAGAGCACGCCGCCAGTGACTGGCTCGTCGGCTACCTCCCGGCCGTCGGGGTAGACGGTTACGCATCGGAGCCGGCCCGCTACCAGCCGGTCGATAAGATCACCGCTGCGGCTCTGGAACACGTCCAGGTGTTCGTCCTCGACTAACCCAAGAGGAAGGTCGAAGTCCAGTCCGCCGGCGTCGGCCAGCGCCCGCAGCACCAACCTGCTTGCGATATCGTCCTCCGACGCGCGGTCGCGGAGTCCCTTCCGGAACGTGATCTCGTAAGCCGCCGAAGCGGCCTTCGACCGCCGTGCAACGAAGCAGCGATGCTCTCCCTTTTTCACGCGGTCCGTCGCGAGCGCCGCCGTGCACCCGACTCCCACTACAGGATCGCCGGCGGGGGCCAGATGGCGGGCGCGTTCGAATGCGATACGAGCCATGTCTGCAGCCACATCGGCCGACGCGGCTTCAGTGGGCTCGTAACCCAGGAATTCGGCGAGGGCCATTTTGGAGTAAGGGACCTTCGATTCCAGGATGGTGCGGGAGGCGCCGGGGCTGGCCAGTAGCCAGCTCAGTACCTGCGCGCCGCCACCCGTCACCACCACGACGGCCATGCAGGACGAGGCGTGCAGATTTTCTACGAGCTGACGGAGTTGAGGGTCCATCGACGTTCAATCTAATGGCGCGAGCCAGCCGTTCAGAGGTCACTATACGGGGCGACGCGTGGGAGACGCAACTAAACACAGGGGCTATCGGTCGACGGAAAGGGAGACAGAACCGAGCTTTTGACGCGAACGAGAAGCGGTAGTTGCTCAGTCTACTACGAGCGAACTGGCCCGTCTTGGTCTGAAGTCTCTTCGCCTTCCGGCTCAGGCTGTTCAGCCCGAGACTCCGGAGCGGGCTTCTCAACTTCCGTTTCGGCTGCCGACTCCCCGGCTGGGGGCTCCGATGCAGCAGGTTGTTCGGGTTCCGGCTCGGCCACAGGTTTCTCTGCTTCCGGCTCCGGTGCAGGTTCTTCGGCCTCTGCTTCGGCCGTTGTCTCCTCGGCCTGAGGTTCCGGCGCCCGCTCTTCAGTTTCCGGCTCGGCAGTAGCTTCGTCAGCCTCTGGTTCCGGTGCGGGCTCGGGTCCCGCAGCCGTCGGCGGAGGAGGCGGCAGCGGGCTGCGACCCCGCAGGTACACTGCTGCTGCGGTACCGGCCACGGCCACTGATGCCGCTAGTCCGACGATTATCCCGACGATGACGCCTGGACCTCGACCCTCAGGTTCGAGTGTCGGCTCCACTCTCTCATCCGGGACCGCCGTGGGCGTCTCCGGCGCTACGACTACCACGGGCACCTCTGTTGGCGTCGGCGGCGGTGGCGTAGCGGTAGCCGTTGGGCTCGGGGGCACTGCAGTCGGCGTAATAACGACGGCTACAACCGTCGGGGGTACCGGACTAGGCGTCGGCGTCGCGGGCCTCGGCGTTGCCGTGGGCACAGGAGTTGCCGGTCTCGGTGTAGCCGGCGGCGGAGGAGTCGCAGTCGGCTGCGGCGACGGAGTCGCGGTCGCTGTCGGCAGGACCGGAGCTCGTGTCGGTGTCGGAGCCGGCGGGCGAGTCGCCGTAGGCGTTGGAGTCGGCAGGGCCTCCTGGACGTTGAATGTGCCCAGCAACCGGTCGACCCGCACGTCGTACGAGCCCTCCGAAGCAGACACCGTGAACGTCACGGGTTTCGTCTGAGCTGGGTCCAGCTCTACCCTCTCGGTACTATGTACCACCGCGTTCAGCCACAGACTCGCGAAGAACTCCGCAGGTTCCTCGGTATCGTTCGTGACGTCTACGCGGACGGTGACTTGCTGCCCCTCGGAGACTTGATTCGGCGTTATCGTCAGGTTCTCTACATTGAAGTCGACGGTCGGCACCTCGGTGCTACCCGTGATAGCGAACAGGGAGAACGCGGGTACGACCACGCTGAAGAATACGCGCTCGTTGTCCTCACGGACACGTTTGGCCACGGACGGTGTCCACCTCTTCTTTTCTTCGTCAAAGCGGTTGAACTTCAGAGACCACTGGTGGACCTGGTTCGCGTCCAGCCAGCTCTTCTCCACGAACATCGTCGTCTGTGCGGACGTGATATCTGTGGCTTCGAAGCCAGACGGCGATAGCACCAGTCGGCTGTTGACGATCTGACTTGCTGGTAGCCCCGGTACACCCACCAGGTCTGCCTCTACGGCATCCCTGACCGCGATCTTTGCATCCGGGAAGGCCCGACTAAACCTCGCGAGGATTGCTTCGATTCCTCCAAGCGCCGCAGTCGCCACAGAGGCCTGAGCCGGCAGAGGGAAGGATAGGAACACGGGCGTGATTCGAGATGCTGCCAGGAGGCCGCCAGAGAAGAGGCCGCCCCAGACACCGCCCGCGGGGTCGGGCCCTAGCGGCGCGATCAGGCCTGGGAAGAACGCGTCGGACGGTATCAGTGCCCCGATCAGGGCCAACGTGACTGGGTCCTGAGCAGGACCAGCAGCCATCGCACCGTTCGTAGACGCAACGTCCTCGGCCGCCGCCGGAATGAGCACGTCTCGCGTAACATTCGCGCTCTGAAGCGTGGCACTGACCAGGCTGGCACCCATAGCTGCGGGGCGGTCCCGGGCTATCCTAGCCACAAGCCTGCCCGTCGGGCCCGGGTCGACGCCTCCGGCACTTACAACGAGGCCACCACCGTCATCAGCGTTCTCTTCTACCAGTTGGCCCGCAACGTCCGATGCGCCATCGAGGTCCAGCCCGATGGACTCAACGATCAAACGGCCTCCGGCATTACCGGACGACCTGTCCGTGAGTCGTAGCAGGTCAGCCGCGCCGATTACATCCGTCGTACCGGCGTTGAGCAAGAGGCGTGCCATCGCAACCGCGTCTGCGCCCACCCCTTCCGCCATGAGTTGTCCAACGACCTCGGCACGCCGTGCTCGTATTCCCAGGACTGCGGTCGCTGCAGCTCCGGCGTCCTGGGCAGCCGTTGCTGGGGTCCTGTCGAATGTTCGTCAGGTCGACGCTATAGAAACCATCCGGGCCTGCGACGACGTTGGTCCACAAAGAGTGTAACGTCGTCACCGCCGGGACCAGCACCGAGACGCGAACTGAAACGTTGCACTCCGCGCCCAGCGCTCCGCCCTGATAGGTTATGCGCCCGGTCGTGATGTTGGAGGGAGGAGTCACAAGACCCGTACCGGGTATCGTGACCGAATGGATATTCCCAATCGTCCCGTCTCCGGACACGATTCGGTAGTGAACAACGTTACCTACCGCCGGCGCTATACCGCTTATGGTCGCTTTGTGCGTCCTCAGGTTGAGCCGATTTGCGATCGAGCCCCGATCGTCCGTAGTCGTCATGATTGTGGACGTCGTACCCGTCAGGAACTCGTTTAGAGTCCACTCTAGGTAGCCGTCCTCGGGCACCGCGGAGGTCCATGCGACCTCGATTCCAGTGTCGTTCAGCTTCACATTCTTGGCGGGATCGTGGACGACCGCCAACTGGGCGGCACCGATGGAGAAATTCACCGTGTTGCTGGAAAGGATATCGCCGCCCCCCGGACCGGCCACGTGCACGAGCAGCTTGGCCTCGTAGTCGCCGTTGAACGCCGTGTCCTGCGGGGCAAGCCACTTGATAGAAATATAGGTCAACTCAGAGGTTGGGCTGGTCCCTTTGAACTTGCCGCCCGCGTAAGGAAGCCCCGGCAAGGTCGTTGCCGATGGAATCGTACCCGGAAGGGTCCCCAACGTGTCGTCGAAGACCTCGACTGTAGCGTATATGTGCCGCGTCGATATTGTTCCGCTGGCGAAACCGAACCCGCCGAAGATCGTGACGGGGTCCGTTACGACTTCGGTGGCTGTGGCGTAGTCTGTCGGCAGGAACGCGGAAACCCACGTCGTCGAAGCGATCGGGCCGCCGCCGTCAGCGACCTGGTCGATTTGCAGCTGAACGCCGCTGAGGGTGGCTTCTTCGTTAGCCCGAATCCACCGACGGACAGGGATGGACGACGTGAGGACAGCGGAAGGGGGTGAGGGAGTTACAGGCGTGATGATCCGGGCTCGAATTTGGGTAGACGGGAGGTTGGCGGGCGGTCTGCAGGCGCTTTTGGGGGCACCGATGGCGGCCTACAGTGGCTGTGGCGAGCCAGATGGCGGGATAGGACACGGCAAGAGGCGCTCGCGGACTGGGCTGGCGCGAGTTTGCGGGGACGTTGGGTTGGCTGGTGGGTCAGTGGCGGACGGGCTCCGTCAGGCTGGGAGTGGAATGGCTCGCAGTCGGGCCAGGGCGCGGCTGAACTGCTCCTCCCAGGGCCAGCGCCGGGGAAGCTGCAGGGTCAATCGGCGTGCCGAGCGGGTGATCCGTCCGGCCAAGGCAAAGACCCGTCGTCTGAGGGTCTTGGTGGTCACGATCTGCTGACCCAGGCCGATGCGGGCTGTCCAGCGGGCCAGGTTGTGCGCCATCACCTGTACCGCCAGCCAGGCGCCGTTGGCGGCGAAACGGCCCGAGGGGAGATGGTTCAGCCCCACGCCGTACTTGAGGTCGCGTATCGCATTCTCGATCTCGGCGTGACGGCGATGATCGGCCTCCAGTTCCAGCGTCTCCCCGTCCCGGTCGGTGATGAAGCCGTGATAGCTGTAGGTGGCGAAGAGAGCCAGTTGAGAACAGGGCGCCGGCTTCACCCGCCGGACGATGAGCCGTACCGGCGCGGCGTCCGCCTCGGCCTGGAACGGGGTGTAGGTGGTCTCGGCCACATCGGCGGCGCCGTCCAGCCAGTAAGGAATCGGCGTCCAGCCATCTTCGGGTATCGCCTCGATGAGATTCCGCAGGCGGGCGCGCTGGCGGATGGCGATGGAGAAGCGGACATCCATCCGGCGGCAGACGGCGACCACGGCGTGGGTATAGAAGCCGCTGTCGGCCCGCACCGTGAGTTGGCCCCTGGCTCCGCAGTAGCGCACCCGCCCCACCGTTTCACGCAGGAAGTGGGCAGCGCCGCGGGCGGTGTTAGCCCGGCCCTCGCGCAGGCGGGCCATCAGCACGTCGCCGGTGCCGGCGGCGACGGCCAGCAGCGGGTGATAGCCCCGCGCACCGGTGTAGCCGTGGTGGCGGGCGCCCTCCTTGGCCAGTCCGTAGGTCTCGCAGATCGTCGAATCAAGGTCGATGGTGAATGGTGCGTCGCCGGGTCCGGCACCGGCCTTCCAGACCCGGGCCAGCAACTCGCGGCTCACCCGGTCCAGTTGGCGGACATGGCCCCACCTGAAGCTGCGCAGGAAGGTGCCCAGGGTGGAGGGAGCCTTAGCCGTGAAACCGAGCACGCGGGCGGTCCCGCCGGCGCGCAGCACATCGGCGTCGTCGATGCAATCTCCGCCGGCTAGGGCGGAGGCCACCAGGGTCATCATCTTGTCGCCGGTGTTCGCCCGGCCCGGCGCGCCGCCGAGGTCGAGGTGCTTCCGGAGGAGTTGGGGCAGGCCAAGGCGCAGGGCGAGGGTGGCGGGAAGGATCAGCCCGGCATTGGCCACCAGGCGGTGGTCGTCGAAGGCGATTTGGATGCGGTCGGGGTGGTTACGTGGTAGCATCTATCGGGTGCTCCTTTTCTGGGACCGGTTTTCTGTTTCAAAACCATTATCCCAGATTCAGAGGCGCACCCTTTTGTTTCTTCAGCAGGCCTCCTACACGCCGTCCTTCGGTGGATTAGGGCTTAGGGAACAACAAGGACGCCGAGAACTCGCGCGGTAGGTTCAGCGGGTTCGGAGCAGCGTCCGTGGAGAGGGTCAGATGGGCGGGGTCGAGTATGGCGTGGACGACATTGCGGCTAACGAGAAAGGACACGACTACGAGCGAGAGAAGTAAGACTATGGAATAGGCTACAGACTTCCTATCCATTTTCACCTGCCTTTACTGAGCCCCTCTTCATTACACACACCGATACGGCGCACATACCTAGGAGAAGACGCTGGCTGGGCGTCAACGGCACTATTTATAGATGGCGGCCCTAGTGGTCCAACATCCTAGTATTGAAGGGTTCTGAGGTTACGGCTTGGTAGGGGCGGGTTTGAAACCCGCCCTGTCGTCGTAGCACGCCAATCTCGGCTACCCCTCATTTCAAAGATTTCGGTCTACTAGGATGTCAATCCCTTTCGGCCTGCGTTGCAGTCTATTTGCGCCAAAGCAAACGCAAGCTCTACCTTGTCGGCCTTCGAGCCAATCCGCGCCAGCGTAGCAGAGGGTCTAACCTTCGTCAACGCCTAACGTGATGTCCCGGTCCGGAGATACGCCGCGCAGCCCAATCTATGTTGGGTAGCTATAACCCGGCATCGTCGTTCCGGCGACAGCCGGAATCCAGGGGCCCCGGACTGGACACCGGCTTCCGCAGGTGTGACGAAACCCGCTCACGCTGAGCTTATCGAAGCACGTCACGCCAGTTTTGCTAGAAGGTCTAAATACGTGAACGGGCGTTGTCCATCATTCTGAGGCGCATCCCGCCGTCCGGTAACCAATATCTATCAGGTCATGGGCTTTGCACCAAAAGTCGACTTCCGGAGCCGTGGTTCGACGGGCTATCGAGTAACTGCTCTTTTTCGGGCTTCCGACGAGTCGTGTGAGAGGGGCGAAATCCCCCCTAACCCCCCTTTTTCAAAGGGGGGGACACCGTCGAGTTTCAAAAGGGGGACAGAGCCGGACCCCCCGAGTGGTTCGAGTGGGCTCTCCACGAACGTTCTTGAAATCTCACCGTTCGTCCCGCGCATGTCGAAAGACAATTGACGGCATCGGGGCACTTTAAGTGCAAAGCTCAGGTCATGGAAGACTGAAGACGCCCCTTAACATGACTTGGCATGACCAGAACACATGTACTATACTATTGACTAGGGATAGACCCCGTGGGCTGTCCTTTTGTTTTTGGCTAGCCGACACGGCACCAAGAGAGCCACAATGCACCAGACGACCGCCGAATCGACAACCAGTATAGTGAGCCCCGTTGGAACCCGTTCGTGGTGGGCCGCTCTTTAGATCCGCTCGTGGTGAGCCCTGTCGAACCACGAGCCACCTGTACCCCGCGTACCCGCGTACCCTGCACCCCACTACCCACCTGTCGCATTCCTCGCCCAAGTGTCGCAACCTCTCAGATACGGATGCGACCGTTTGCGACGGTTTGCGACAGGGTAATTTTTTCGCGCCGAACGCCACCGGAGCACCCCGGTCCAATGGCTACTCTGGGCAACTTGCGATCCCGTCCAATAGGCCCCAGCAATCGATTCACTCATTCCCTGCACCCACAAACAAATTGACACTACGCGAAGTCCGAACCTACGATTATCCAAGCTCCCGACCAACACAGAGACCGACCGCCGCCTACGCAGCGAGCCTAGATGAGCCACCCCACGTTCGCGCCTCAGAGAGGACCCCAGCAGTGATAGAGCCCTGGAGACCCAAACCTGGGGACCGGGTCGTCCGTACCCCCCGTGAAGAGCTGATCGGCCCGGTACACTACACCGTCACGGCTCGACGGGTCCAGTCCCGCGCTCTCGCTTCGCCGCTGGTCCTCGCGTACGTTTTTGCCGGCCTGATAGCACTCGGCACCGCCCTGCTGATGTTGCCCTTCACTCACGTCGGCGGTGGTTTCACACCCTTTGTCGACGCTCTGTTCACGGCTACCTCGGCCACGACCGTCACCGGGCTTGTCACAAAGGACACGGCGGAATACTGGACCCGCGCCGGACAGGTCGTAATCCTCCTGCTGATGTTCGTCGGCGGCCTGGGGTTCATGTCGATCGCTACGTTTCTTCTAATACTTATAGGACAGCGCGTGACAATGGCCCAGCGGCTACTCGTCAAGGAGAGCCTCCAGGTCGATCAGCTGGGCGGTCTGGCTAAACTGGCCATTCAAATCGTGCTGGTTGCTACCATTATCCAGCTGGTCGGATTCATCATACTGAGCGTTCGCTTTTCGACCCTCTACTCGCCGGCCGAGGCCCTCTGGCAGGGGCTATTCCACTCTGTCTCTGGGTTCAACAACGCAGGATTCATCGCTCTGCCCACAGACGGTCCGACAAGCGGTAGTCTATCCGAGTTCCAGCTAGACAAGATCGTACTAGGGGTGATCGGGGGACTGATCTTCCTCGGAGCCATAAGCTACTGGGTGATGGTTGACGTCGTCAGGTTCCGCCGGTTCTCTCTGTTCACCTTGAACTCCAAGCTGGTCTTAATCCTGACCTTTACGCTCATCGGGATAGGCACGTTTGTATTCTTCTTTTCCGAATACAACAACGACAAGACGCTTGGGGCGCTGTCCGTAGGCGACAAAGCAGTCGTGTCGGTATTCGAGTCGATCAGCGGAAGGACAGCGGGGTTCACGACCGTCGACTACGGCGAGACCGAGCAGCACACGAATTTTTTCTACACGAGCCTCATGTTCATCGGCGGCGCTTCCGCTTCCGTGGCCGGCGGCATCAAGATAAACACGATCGCCGTGGTCTTGGTTGCGGTCCTCTCGACTCTCAGAGGAAGCGCGACCGCGACGGCCTTCGGCAGACAGATACCGCAAGGTCAAGTTCAGAGGGCGATGACCATCGGCGCGGTCGCCACGATGCTCGTTTTCGTGACGGCGTTTATGCTGACGTTCTCCGAAGCGCCCAAAGGGTTCCCTTTCATCGACTTGCTGTTCGAGAGCGTTTCGGCCTTCGGGACCGTCGGCCTCAGCACGGGGTTGACGGCCGACCTGTCCCGGTGGGGACATCTCATACTCATCGTTAGCATGTTCGTTGGTAGAGTTGGCCCGGTCACCCTGGCTCTCGCTATGGTCCAGCTTGGGGAGCGCGATCTCTACCGGTTCGCACGCGAGCGGGTCACGATCGGATAGCTCGGCGGTTGCACGTTCGAAGGAGCCACCGGTCTCCGGGCACGCGCTTGCTGCTTGTCCCAAAGCCAGACTCCGTTTCGTCGGTAGTGCGCCCTCCTCGGATTCTTGTATAATCGCCTCTTGGGTTTCCTTGTGTTTCACGGAGAGATGCGATGAAAAAACAGGTGGCCGTCATTGGCCTCGGAAGATTCGGGTCAAGCGTGGCGACGTCGTTGTATAACCTGGGCCACGACGTACTGGCGATGGACCAGGACGAGGACCGAGTCCAGGGCGTGATGGGCCAGGTGACCTACCCCGTGGCCGGGAACGGCACGAACGAAGCCGTTCTACGGGAGCTGGGCATTCCGGACTATGACGCTGCCGTGATCGCTATCGGAAGCGATCTGGTGGCGAGTGTGATGGCCTGTGTACTGCTCAAGACCATGGACATCGGCTACATAGTCGCAAGGGCTCATGACGACCTCCACGGCAACGTGCTGGAGCGCATTGGGGTCGACAAGGTCGTCTTTGCGGAGTCGGAGATGGGCACCCGTCTTGCTCACAACCTTTTCAACCAGAATGTACAAGAATACCTCGAGCTGGGACCCAACTACGGGTTCAGCCGGATGAAGGTCACCGAAGACTGGGTCGACAAGACTCTGAAGGAACTTGGGTTCTCGGGCCCCAGGGGAAAGTACGGCCTTGCCGTGCTCGCTATAAAGAGAGGTAACGACATCACGCTAAATCCGGATACCGACGAGCGCCTCAGGAACGGCGATCTTCTTGTGATGGCCGGCAAGGACGAGCTTCTCGAGGGGCTAGCGTCGTAGGCTGATCGCGCGACCTCTCCCATGGGCGTCTTTGACCTCCTCCGCAGAGTTGGCGGTCGCCAACGGTTGTCAGCCATCTCGTCCCGCGCCAACGGCAACAGGATGTCGGCCGTCTTGGTCGCGGTCGACGGCGATGCGCCGGACTCCGAGGCGGTCAGAACGGCCTGTGAGCTCCTAAACGGACCTAACAGCAACCTCTACATCGTGTACGTCATCGAAGTTGAGCGAGGACTCGCGCTCGACGCCGAGATCCTGCCGGCCACGGCTCGGGGCGAAGAGGTCTTGAAACATATGGAGGAAGTGGCCAAGCCGTTCAAGATCAACGTCCAAGCCGAGCTGCTTCAGGCCAGGAGGGCCGGCTCCGCGATCGTTCAGGAGGCTGTCGACAAACACGTCGACGCGGTGGTTATCGGAGTACCATATAAGGAGGCATACGGCTCGTTCTCGCTGGGCCAGACGGTCCCCTACGTGCTCGAGAACGCGCCCTGCCGCGTAGTCCTATGGCGAGACCCGTTGCGGCAGAAGGTGCCAACTCAATGACCGAAACACACGCCTCCGAACGACACGTCGTAATCATGGGATGTGGGGCCATTGGCGCCTCTGTCGCTACCTCCCTGACTTCCCACGGCCATGTCGTCCATGTCTTGGATTCCAGCACCGAGTCGTTCGACCGGCTGCCCGCGGGCGAAATGGAGGGCCGCCGGGTCGTGCCTATTGTGGGGGACGGCGCCGTCCAGAGGGACCTCATCAAAGCGCAAATCCAGGACGCCGCGGTATTCATAGCTCTCACAAACGAAGACTCGAGAAACGCCCTGGCAGCGCAGATAGCGAAGCGCATCTTTAACGTACCGGTAGTCATATGCCGAATCGAGGACCCAACCAAGCAACAGATGTACCTGTCACTCGACATCACCGCAATCAGCGCATCCAGCCTCGTGACAGACATGATTCTCGAGGCCGCCAACAATGGCGCACCATAGCCGCGCAGTCGACGTCTCCGCGAAACGAGGTTACCCGTGTTTGTCAACGACCTTGAGCAAGGTGTAGCCAGCCATTGTATGTAGTTGTAGTCGGCGCCGGGAGAGTAGGCAGCGCCGTGGCCGGTTGGCTGCTTTCAGCGGGGCACGAGGTCACTGTAGTAGAAACCGACCGAGGCAGAGCCTCGGCCCTCGAAGAAGAGCTTGGCTCGGTGGCCGTCGCGGGGGACGGCACCGACGTCGCCATGCTGACCAGGGCTGGAGCGAATCGCGCAGGCGCGGTAATCGCGACCACCAGCCAAGACCACGTCAATCTCGCCGTATGCCAGCTGGGCAGGCACCACTTTGGGGTGGAGCGCACCATCTCGCTTGTTAGCTCGCGGGACAATGTTCAACTCTTTGGCCGTCTGGACGTCGACGTTTCCGTTGACGTAACGGAACTCATCCTGAGCCGCATTCAAGAAGGGCTGTCGGGCCGTGGAACGGCGCACCTGATGCCCGTTTCGGATATAGAAGGCAAGACGCTGGTCGCTTTCACAATACCCAGCGACATCGAGGCCAACGGGCGGGCGATCAAGGACCTACCCTTGCCAGACGGCACCCTCATCTCCCTGGTTGTCGGCAAAGACGGCAGCGCGACCGTTCCCCGGGACGACACCGTGATCCGGCCTGGCGACGAAGTCGTGGCCGTTACTACCATCAGATACGAGGAGGAACTTAGAGAGCTGTTGGTCGGAGGTAACGGAGAATAGACTTGACCAAACGCCTTGCTTATATGGGCCCAGCGGGCACCAACTCCGAACAGGCGGCGCTCACCTACGACTCCTCAGCTGATCGTCTTCCGTTCCCATCCATAGCGGCCGCCGCGGCAGCCGTCGATTCCAGTATTGCCGACGAGGCGGTCGTGCCTATCGAGAATAGTCTGGAGGGCTCGGTCACCACCACCGTCGACCTGCTCATTCACGAGTCCAAGCTCTTTATACGACGCGAGTTGGCGTTGCCCATCACACACTATTTGGTAGCGGCAGACGGGACTAGCTCCGGGGACATCAGGGTGGTCTACTCCCATCCACAGGCCCTGGGACAGTGCCGCGGCTTTTTCACGAAACACTTCCCAAACGTCGACGAGGTCGCGTCAATGAGTACGGCTGCGGCTGTCGAGGAAATGCTCGAGCGAGGAGCAGGGGCCGCGGCCGTTTCCACGGCGCGAGCGGCGTCTCTCTACGGCGCGCGCGTGCTTGAGGAAGGCATCGAAGACAACGCTAACAACATGACCCGGTTTGTCGTACTCGCGCGGACTGACCACCCGCCCACGGGGTCAGATAAAACATCGATCTGTTTTTCGTTCGACGAAGACGCCCCCGGAGTCCTCCACTCCGTCCTCGGCGAATTCGCGCGACGTGGGATCAACCTCACCAAGATCGAGTCGAGGCCGACGAAGCAGGATCTTGGGCGCTACGTCTTCCTCGTCGACCTTGAAGGACATCGCGAAGACTTGGAGATCGCGGAGACGCTGCAGGACGTGGAGCCTCAGGTATCGACGTTCAAGGTCTTCGGCTCGTACCCTCGATACTCCCTGCCGTCCTGAGGTTAGGAATTGCCATGCCGGTCGTAACTGACACCATAGAAGATGAAGAACTGCCCAGGTTTCAGAGCAATCTTGATCAGCGTAGGGGGAGACCTGTGGAGGGCATCTCAGAAGTCCCATCTCCACTGCAACACAGTAAGAGGGCCGTCGGGAGTCGTCGCGGCGATGGCAATCAGCGACGATTTTCGTGTGTTGACCCAGTCACCCTCACCTCCCCGATAGGCTCGGGATCTTCGACAATCCTCTCCCAGAGGGAGAGGAGGTAAGACGGCGTTTCTTCTGAGACAGGCTCTGTGTGTCTGCCCGCGTCGCGATTTCCGCCAGGATGCGGGCGCATTGTCCCGATGCCGCATCGGGACACCCCTACTAGAGAGCCCCTCGGGCACGTCTATTTCAGAGTAAGCCCGAATCCACCGACGGACAGGGATGGACGACGTGAGGACAGCGGAAGGGGGTGAGGGAGTTACAGGCGTGATGATCCGGGCTCGAATTTGGGTAGACGGGAGGTTGGCGGGCGGTCTGCAGGCGCTTTTGGGGGCACCGATGGCGGCCTACAGTGGCTGTGGCGAGCCAGATGGCGGGATAGGACACGGCAAGAGGCGCTCGCGGACTGGGCTGGCGCGAGTTTGCGGGGACGTTGGGTTGGCTGGTGGGTCAGTGGCGGACGGGCTCCGTCAGGCTGGGAGTGGAATGGCTCGCAGTCGGGCCAGGGCGCGGCTGAACTGCTCCTCCCAGGGCCAGCGCCGGGGAAGCTGCAGGGTCAATCGGCGTGCCGAGCGGGTGATCCGTCCGGCCAAGGCAAAGACCCGTCGTCTGAGGGTCTTGGTGGTCACGATCTGCTGACCCAGGCCGATGCGGGCTGTCCAGCGGGCCAGGTTGTGCGCCATCACCTGTACCGCCAGCCAGGCGCCGTTGGCGGCGAAACGGCCCGAGGGGAGATGGTTCAGCCCCACGCCGTACTTGAGGTCGCGTATCGCATTCTCGATCTCGGCGTGACGGCGATGATCGGCCTCCAGTTCCAGCGTCTCCCCGTCCCGGTCGGTGATGAAGCCGTGATAGCTGTAGGTGGCGAAGAGAGCCAGTTGAGAACAGGGCGCCGGCTTCACCCGCCGGACGATGAGCCGTACCGGCGCGGCGTCCGCCTCGGCCTGGAACGGGGTGTAGGTGGTCTCGGCCACATCGGCGGCGCCGTCCAGCCAGTAAGGAATCGGCGTCCAGCCATCTTCGGGTATCGCCTCGATGAGATTCCGCAGGCGGGCGCGCTGGCGGATGGCGATGGAGAAGCGGACATCCATCCGGCGGCAGACGGCGACCACGGCGTGGGTATAGAAGCCGCTGTCGGCCCGCACCGTGAGTTGGCCCCTGGCTCCGCAGTAGCGCACCCGCCCCACCGTTTCACGCAGGAAGTGGGCAGCGCCGCGGGCGGTGTTAGCCCGGCCCTCGCGCAGGCGGGCCATCAGCACGTCGCCGGTGCCGGCGGCGACGGCCAGCAGCGGGTGATAGCCCCGCGCACCGGTGTAGCCGTGGTGGCGGGCGCCCTCCTTGGCCAGTCCGTAGGTCTCGCAGATCGTCGAATCAAGGTCGATGGTGAATGGTGCGTCGCCGGGTCCGGCACCGGCCTTCCAGACCCGGGCCAGCATAGATGCTGCCACAGAACAAACCCGACCGTATCCGCATCGTCTTTGACGACCATCGCCTGGTGGCCAATGCCGGCCTGCTCCTGCCGGCCACCCTAGCCCGGCACCTGGGCCTGCGGGAACTCGTCGACCATCACCTTGACCTCGGCGGAGCGCCGGGACGGGCGAACACTGGGGACAAGATGCTGACGCTGGTCGCTTCCGCGCTGGCAGGCGGCGACTGCATCGACGACGCCGATGCGCTGCGCGCTGGTGGGACGGTCGGTGTTCTAGGCTGCGTGGTCAAGGCGCCATCCACCCTGGGGACCTTCCTGCGCAGCTTCCGGTGGGGGCATGTCCGTCAACTCGACCGCGTGAGCCGCCAGTTGTTGGCCCGGGCCTGGGCCGCTGGGGCCGGACCCGGCGACTCGCCCCTGACCATCGACCTGGACTCGACCATCTGCGAGACCTATGGACTGGCCAAGGAGGGAGCGCGCCACCACGGCTATACCGGCGCCCGCGGCTATCACCCGCTGCTGGCCATTGCCGCCGGCACCGGCGAGGTGCTGATGTCCCGGCTGCGCGAGGGCCGGGCCAACACCGCCCGTGGCGCCGCCCACTTCCTGCGTGAGACGGTGGGGCGGGTGCGCTACGGCGGGGCCAGGGGACAACTCACGGTGCGGGCCGACAGCGGCTTCTACGCCCACACTGTCGTTGCCGCCTGCCGGGAAATGGATGTCCGCTTCTCTATCACCATCCGCCAGCGCGCCAGCCTGCGGGACCTGATCGAGGCGATACCACAGGAGGACTGGACTCCCATTCCCTACTGGATGGACGGCGCCGCCGATGTCGCCGAGACGACTTACACCCCGTTCCAGACCAAGCCGGACGCCGCGCCGGTGCGGCTCATTGTCCGGCGGGTGAAGCCGACGCCCGGTTCCCAGCTCGCCCTCTTCGCCAGATACAGCTATCACGCCTTCATCACCGACCGCGATGGGGAGACGCTGGAACTGGAGGCCGATCATCGCCGCCACGCCGAGGTCGAGAACGCCATACGCGACCTCAAGTACGGCGTCGGGCTGAACCACATGCCGTCGGCGCGCTTCGCCGCCAACGGCGCCTGGCTGGCGGTCCAGGTGATGGCGCATAACCTGGCCCGCTGGACGGCGCGGATTGGTCTGGGCGAGCGGACCGTGATCACCAAGACCCTCAGGCGGCGGGTCTTCGCTCTGGTGGGACGGATCACCCGCTCGGCGCGCCGCCTCACTTTGCATCTCCCCCGGCGCTGGCCTTGGGAAACCCAGTTCAGTCGCGCCTTGGCCCGGCTGCAAGCCATTCCGTTCCCGGCCTGACAGCCAGCCTGCAACTGACCCAACGTCCCCGCAATCTCGCGCCACCCCGGTCGCGAGAGTCCCCTGCTGCGTATCCTCTCGCCTTCCCGCGCATCGCAACTCCCGCATAGGGCCTTAGGGGCCCTGTGCGGCGACTGAAGACCGGCCGCCGGCCTCCCATCTACCCCAAGACCCCAGGCCATCCCCCCTGTAGCTCCCTCACCCACCCCCTTCCGCTGCCCTCACGCCGTCCATCGGTGTCCTTCGGTGGATTCGGGTTAAGGACTAGGCCTTCGCCTTACCCGATGCAGTCTGGTTTCCGGAAGCCGGTTCGTCCGTCGGCTCATCCGCTACGGGAGCCGCATCACCATCGGCACTGCGGACCGCGGAGCTAACGCGCTCAACCACAGGGCTGACCTTCTCGCGCACGCCTTCAACTGCCGGCGCCATCCGCTCTCGAACGTTGTCGACAGTCGGTCCGGCCCGCTCCCTAACCCGAGCAGCGAGCTCCTCGGCGCGGTCCCGCAGAGTCTCACTCTGTTCAATGATCGTAGCCCTGGTCTCAGAGCCGGTCTTTGGAGCCATCAGGATACCGACGATCGCGCCGACAATTCCGCCAACCAAAAATCCCATCACAAAGGAAGCGCCGTCGTCATTGTTCGCCATTGCTCTCTCCTCCTTGCTTTTTGTTCTTTCTTTTCCGCCTGAATCCCAGGAAGAACGCTGCCACCTTCCCAGCGCCAAACGCTACACCAGAACCTGCGGAGGCCGGCTCGACGATGCGGCTCGATATAGCGTCCGAGACTTCCTCCGCGTTTTTCACGGTTCGAATCACTGAGTTTAGCAGGTTCGACACCTTCCTGAAGGTGAAGAGCATCACCGCCAACGCGAGTATCAGGAGCACGATGAGCAGGGAGTCCCTGACCATGGCCACGATCTCGGCGAAGTCGGAAAAGGTCAACTAAAAAGCACCTCACCCACAACGTTATACTAGCATGGGCAAATAGGCCTCGCAATGAGACGGGACGGCGCCGAGAGGCAGCGGGAGAGGTCCGACCAACGGCGTCTTTCGGTCGGACGATCGCGGAGGCACGGACGCTGCCACCACGCGCCCGAGACGCGTCGGCCGCGCGATGCTTAGGGGCGGATCAGAATACGGATCGAGCCGTCGGCTTCCTTACGTTGGGTGAGGATCGCGTGATGCCCCTTCTCGGCCCAGACCATCACGTCGTAGGTATTGAGCACATCTGGCATGATGACTTCGACGAAAGACTCTGCGTCGGCATCTACTTGCTCGGTCAGCTCCGCCAGGATGCTTGCACATGTCTTTCCGGTGCCGTCGACGACCACCCATTCGCCCTTCGAACCGTTCATGGAGCCGTTCGACGCCGAGGCGGCACCGTCGAGGACGTCGATTTCGCCGAAGCGGCGACGATCCAGTTGGCTCTTGAACTCCGCGACAGCCTCGCGATGCACTCCGTCGTTGCGGTCGCCCTTGGTGCAAACAGCACCACGCACTCCGACGATGTCCGGGTTGATCCGGGCGAGCTCGTCGAGATTGTCGATCCGCAGGTGGCCGGACAGAGCCGTGCTCATCCCCTGCTCCTTGCCCTCAAAGACGAGCTCTTTAAGTTCGCCTTCCGACATGAAGTCGAAGAGGTTTCGACCATCCTTCGTGAGGGTGTCGATGAGCCAGCCGTCGCATCGGCCGTCAGTGGCCAGGCGCGCCATGAGGTGTGGGTCCAGGCCATCGTACAGTGGGTTGTCCGCGAACAGCGATCCGATAAGCTTGGTATCGAATCCCTCGAGCGCCTCTCGCGAGGCCAGCAGCGTTTCGACAGCCAGCTCATAGTCGGTCTTCATGAAACCGACCTTGACCGAAGTCGCGTTCAAAACACCTGCCGTGTAGACCGCCATGGCAACCGTACCCACTTGGTTCGGGACGACGCCTAACGTGACACTGGCGTGGTGCTCGCCAGGCACGGCGTCGCGGACCTGCTTCACCACGCCAGGATGAGCAGAGCCGACCAGCGCTTCTTGCAGGTTTTTCACATCGACAATGTCAGCCCCTCCGGCAAGCGCCTCGAGCGCTTCTTGGAGGTCCTGGACACTCACCATCAGCATCATGGCTATACGCTCAAGGCCGCCGGCGCAAAGCTAGCGACCTTCGACAGGTCGCCTCGGAGCTCGTCCTTTTCGTCGTCGGTCAGATCATATAGGGGGGGCCGCACGTGTCCGCCCGCCAGGCCAACAAGCTCGCCCCAGTACTTGCACAGTGGTACAGGAAGAGCGCCCGCTTGTTTCTTAACGACTCTCTGCCACCATGCGTCCGACAGATTCTTTATCGGTCTTATGTGCTCGTCATAAAACGCGTCGTCGATTTCGCCACTCGTTGCTTTATCGATGAACTGGACGTAGTGGTTCCGCCCCGGCGCGTCGAATCGCCAGTCCGACGTGTTAGCGAACATCACCTGCTGGTTGAACCCCAGCTCTCGACCCTTGAATAGGATCCACTCATCAGGCGTGCTCACGATGACTTCTTCACCGATCAACAGGTGAGTATCTATCGAGATTTGTTGATCGAAGCTGGCCTCTTTCACGCCCACGACAGTGGGGATCTGGGTCAGCTGTTGAAGGCCCTGCGGGCTCATGACAATGCCAAACTGTGGAGAATTGTAGAACATGATCGCCAGATTGCTGCTTCCGGCGAGGAGCCTGACGAAGTCGATGACCTGTTGCTCGGTGCGAGTGACGAAGTACGGAGCGGCCACTATAAGAAGATCGAAGCCGACGCCCTCCGCATGAGCAGCCAACGCAAGCATCTCCGGGGCCGACGTGTGCGTAACGTGGGCCGCGATGGGCCATTCTCCGCCCGCTTCTTCGGCGACTACGTCGAAGATACCTCGGCGTTCGTCGTGCGTGAGGCTCCAGAACTCGCCCATGCCCCAGGTGCAGCCCGCCCCCCGGGTGCCGAGGCTTCGAATGTGGCGGACGTTGGCCCGCAGACCCGGCTCGTCGACCTCATCGTCGGGAGTGAACGGCGTCATCAGGGTGGTCCACTGCCCTCGCAGCGTTTCCCGGGCCCAGTCTCGAGCTTCGCCTTTGCGATAGCGGGCCAAGGCCGTCTCCTATGGGCCGGCTAGACCGGCTCCCCTACACCATCCGTGATTTCATTCACAATCGCTCTCTAATCATAGTTACCGTGCCCCTCGGCTGTCAACGGCATTCGACCTCCACGAATTGGCCACGTCGAGGCCGGCTGAACGGGGGCATAACGTCGGTTGTCGATGCTTTTCGGAGCCTTCGCATGGGTTGTGTTACCATGGCCTCACCGTCACGGCCGAGCAGAACAATGTCGAACGAGAACGACGTGACCAGCCTCGACCCCAGCCCTAGACACGCCGGCGTCTGGGTCCGGGTCGCGGCGAACCTAATCGACGCTATTGTGTTTGGCGTGCCCCTGCTGCTTCTCGGCACAGCTCTTCTGGGCTCGGAACCCGCAAGTGACGAGGCCGCTTCGATCGCCGATCTTTACGACGCTCAGTTCTTTTTGAATCTTGTGATCTTCGGCGTAATCACGATATTGCTTTGGGTCAACTGGGACGGCCGAACGCCTGGCAAAAAGCTGCTTTCGATACGGATCACTACGTACCCATCCTACGATACCTTGTCGTACACAACGGCCACCGTCCGTACGCTGCTCAGCCTCACCGGCGCTCTAACACTCTTGGTCGGATATGTGGTGATGGCCGCTATGGTAGGTCTTAGGAGCGACAAACGCGGCTACCACGACCTCGTAGCGAAGACCTGCGTGGTCCACGACCGCTGAGACGCCCAGGTCAGCGCCTATCACCGCGCGGAGTCAACCGTCCTCCGAGAGCTTTCATACTCGCCTCCGGTTGCCGAAACTGTCAGCCCGTGAGCCTCCGCAAGTCTGTAAATGTCGTAGACGCTGAGGTCGAGCAGCTCGGCGGCTCGGGTAACGCTGATACGACCCTGCTCAACCATCCGTACGACATACTCCTCGGCACCCGCGTAGAGCCATTGACGAAGAGCCGTAGCCTGATCAATGCGCTCCTCCCTCCCATAGAGTCCGACGAGCTCCATGAGGTTGTCTGGGACGCGGAGAGATAGAACCCTGTTTTTCATTGCTGGGGAGCCTCTTCTTCAAGGTCTCGCATTGCTTGGAGGTAAACGTCCTGCCGAATACTCGGACGCAACCGCGCCAAAGCCGCCTTTGCCTCGTCTCCGGTGAGTTCGTTGACTAAAACCATCTGAACGATGATTGCCGCCGGAACCAGGAAAGGAACTCCTTCATCCTTCAGCCGACGCAAGAATGCTAAATCGTCACTGACAATCGCGTCGGCTTCTATCTGTTTGTACAGCGCGAGCGCCGCGAGTTCTCCACGCCCTAGACCTCGGAACGTTGGGTGCTCCTTCTCTGTGGCTTCAGCGGTTTCAACCGACATTGCTTTGCCAACTACCTCCGAGATCCCATCAGCATCGGCGTACAAAGCCGCTCTGCCCTGTAGTACGGCCTCTGCATATACAAGTTCAGGAACGACGCAGTCGTGCGAGCGAGCCACCGCGTCTAGGACACCAGCTCGTTGCAGCTTGATCAATCCGTCGGCATCGAAGACCAATAGCACAACTACATTTAACTACGTGCGGTGACATCATAGCACACGGCGGGACAGACTAGGCAGCATGACATCTCGGTCATGCGACGGATTCGCGAAGCCGTGCCAACACCTGGGATTCCGGCGCTAGGAGGGTTTGCGGTCGGCCACCGTGTCCGGATGGCCTGTCTTGAGGTCCGCCACCCGCCTGAATAGAGACTGGGCGAGCCTGGGGTCGATTGCCGAACCGCCGGCATGTACGTCGCTTATTGCGGCCCGGAGCTTGTCCCCGCCCGCCCCTGACTTCATGAGGTAGCCGTCAGCGCCCGCTCGAATAGCGTCGTTGAGGTAGCTCTCACCGTGGCCGCTCAGAATAAGCACCTTCGTGTCGCCCGGTTTTCCCTTGATCTGCCGCGTCGCCTCGATGCCGCTCATGCCGGGAAGACTGATGTCCGTCACGACCACGTCGCAGGCCAGCGCCTCCAACTGGGGCAGTGCTTCTTCGGCCGTTCGAGCCGCTCCGACGACTTCAACTCCTCCATCCACTTCCAGCAGGGGCTGAAGACCCTCCAGTACGACGCGATGGTCTTCCACGAGAAACACCCGGATAGGTGTGACGGCATCTGGAGAACCCAGGCCATTCGGCCCATCTCTTCCACCGTGGTTGGGTGTGTCCAACGAGAGCGCCAAGCGCCGCGGGGGTACACTTTTCTGTTCAATTGAAGGAGGGTCAAGCATCGGCCTTACAGACACTGAGACAAGCGCCTCCGACAGTTCGCCGGCCGTTTGAAACCGGTCTTGCGGGTCCTTAGCCAGTGCCGCCAGTAAGACCGCCTTCAGCTCTGGACTGAGTCCGAGCTCCGAGTCCTCGGAAAGATCGACGGGCTCGTGAACATGAGCCAGTAGCGTGGCCGCCGGGGACTCGGTCTTGAAAAGCGGCCGGCCCAGCAATAGTTCGTATAGCAATACCCCCAGGGAGTAGACGTCCGACCGGGGGTCTGGCGCCTTTCCCATCACCTGCTCAGGGGAGATGTAAGCCGGAGTCCCCATGATCATCCCATCTCGAGTAAGCCGGGCCTCAGCCTCCAAGACCACGGCGATGCCGAAGTCAGCCAGAATCGGCGTCAGGTCTTCGTCGAGCAAGACGTTAGCTGGTTTAATGTCCCGGTGGACCACGCCTTGTCGGTGAGCGTAGTCGAGGGCATTGGCAATGGGGCCCAGATATGAAATGACAGACGGCAGGTCCGTCTTCTCCCCCATTCGTTCGTGAAGTGTCCCTCCGGTAACGTACCTGGTTACGATGAAGGCGAATCCTTTATCCTCGCCGAAATCGAAGATCGGCATTATGTTCGGGTGGCTCAGTCTGGCTACGGCCTGAGCTTCGTTCCTAAAACGCTCGACGAACGAGACTTCGTCCCTGCGGCTTACTGGAAGTACCTTGAGCGCGACCTCTCGGTTCAAATCCGGATCGTAGGCTCTGAACACGTAGGCGGCGGCGCCTTTGCCGATCTGGTCGGTGACCTGATACCGACCCAGCTTACTTCCTGCAAGAAGAGAGATCATGCGTTCGTTCGGTCTTGCCGGCCTGCAGTTTTGGAGATCGGTATATCGAGAGTCGAGCGTTCTCGAGAGCTGTTGTGAGCGACGTTCGACATTGCCACCGAATGCTAGCAAGCCGCGCGTGTGGGGTCGGTTCAGCGAAAGAGTGGGAAACGTGTGGGTTGGAGAGAAGGCGGAAGCGCGTCCGCTCGGCGGTATCGAAAAGGTCAGGCTGAAGTCGATTCCTGGCGGTCTGTCATCTTCGCGAAGGTCTTCACGAGGGTGCGGGTCAGACTCGGATGAATCGGAGACCGCCCGAGATTCACGTCTACGATCGCGTTGCGCAGCTCTTTAGGCGCGGCGGTCTTCATCATATAGCCGTCCGCGCCGGCGGCCAATGCGTCTGGGAGACTCTGCTCGCCGTAAGCACTCAGAATCAAGATGTTGAGGTCCGGGGTCCGTGTCTTGATACGACGCGTCGCTTCTATTCCACTGATTTCAGGTAGCGCCAGATCGACAACGGCCACGTCGCACTCGACATGTGCAAGTTGCTCGACGGCGTCCTCACCGGTGGTGGCCTCTCCGACCACTTCGA
This sequence comes from Dehalococcoidia bacterium, assembly GCA_965248605.1. GTDB lineage: Bacteria > Chloroflexota > Dehalococcoidia > Lucifugimonadales > CAUZJF01 > CAUZJF01. The sequence goes on along the minus strand of CBDFJV010000007.1, from coordinate 1,133,848 downwards.
TGCCGTCCTCGGCTTCAAGGAGGCGTCTCACGCCCTCGAGGAGTAGCGGATGGTCTATCGAGTAACTGCTCGGTTCTTGAGGGCCTTGCGGGAGCGCCAGGGCAGGCACGGGGGCACTGCCCCTACGCGTGCCGCAAGGCGAGTTGCGTTCATACGTTTCGTCCGCCCCGTGGACTTATATGATTCCTCACTTTCAGCTTGCGGTTGTATCTAATTACCGTGGGTCAAATCCCCCCAACCCCCCTTTTCAAAAGGGGGGACAGAGCCGGACCCCACGAGCGGTTCGGTGGGCTATCGAGTAACTGGTCACAACAGTTTCTCACCTAGATTCGGTCCGCCCTGCGGACATAATTTGCTCTCAAATAGAAAGACCTTGATCGGTCCAGCCGTTTCGTTCGACCCTGGAGTCGACTCAGTAATTGCCGCGCCGGCGTCGAACTCGACTGTATCTTCATCGGACCGCAAAATGTTGCCGTGTGAGGCTGTAGACCTTGCGACTGCCTCGATCTCCTCGACCAGCTCACCGACCGACCGGTGCTGGTTGAGACCTAGGCCTTGGCCTGTGCCATCTGGGACGCGACGCTCGCCTTCATCGCGCCGTCGTACCTATAGCCTACTCCGCGGACTGTCACGACGCACTGGGGGTTGGCCGCGTCGCGTTCTACCTTGCCTCGTAGACTGCTTATATGCCATTTCACTAGCTCTGGGGAGTAGTGAGAAGTGTCCCAAACTCTGTCGAGAATCTCTCGGGTGGAGCACGTCTTCCCGGCACGCTCGGTCAGAAGCGAAAGGAGTTTGAACTCCGTAGGCGTAAACTGCACCTGGTCGCCTCTCACCCATACTTCGTTTCGGTCCCCGTCGATCGTGAGGATGTCGTCTCGATAGATATTGTCTGTAGGCGGCCCATCCCCGTTATGCTCTCGTCGACGGAGGAGCGCTGCAACTCTGGCCAGGAACTCTCCCATAGGCACGGGCTTCACCACGTAGTCGTCTGCGCCCAGGTTGAGTCCTTTGACCTTTCGCCGAGTCCTCTTCCTTGCCAAGCCCCGATAAGATCATGATCGGCGCGTCACAAACCTCGCGGGCCAACCGACACAGCTCGAAGCCGTCCATGTTCGGCATAAGGACGTCGGCCACCACCAGGTCGGGCCGGAAGCTGTACAGCTTCCGGAGGCCGTCCAGGCCGTCGGGCGACGCCAGCGTCTCGTAGCCGGCGTCCTCCAGCCAGCCCTCAAGCAACTCCCGGACGACCTCTTCGTCCTCTACGATCAGTACCTTATCAGCCATAGTATGGTCTCCTGAGTTCTACGTTCCGACGCCGGCGTGCACGGGCTCGCGTTCCGGAGCCCCTACGTAGGCGCCCGCCGCCGGTAGCCGCACACGCACGGTAGTACCCTTACCGTTGCCCCCGTCTATGAAGATTTCTCCGTCGTGCCCCGCCACGATCTTGTGACATACGAACAAACCGAGACCGGTCCCCTTCCCTACTTCTTTAGCCCGAATCCACCGACGGACAGGGATGGACGACGTGAGGACAGCGGAAGGGGGTGAGGGAGTTACAGGCGTGATGATCCGGGCTCGAATTTGGGTAGACGGGAGGTTGGCGGGCGGTCTGCAGGCGCTTTTGGGGGCACCGATGGCGGCCTACAGTGGCTGTGGCGAGCCAGATGGCGGGATAGGACACGGCAAGAGGCGCTCGCGGACTGGGCTGGCGCGAGTTTGCGGGGACGTTGGGTTGGCTGGTGGGTCAGTGGCGGACGGGCTCCGTCAGGCTGGGAGTGGAATGGCTCGCAGTCGGGCCAGGGCGCGGCTGAACTGCTCCTCCCAGGGCCAGCGCCGGGGAAGCTGCAGGGTCAATCGGCGTGCCGAGCGGGTGATCCGTCCGGCCAAGGCAAAGACCCGTCGTCTGAGGGTCTTGGTGGTCACGATCTGCTGACCCAGGCCGATGCGGGCTGTCCAGCGGGCCAGGTTGTGCGCCATCACCTGTACCGCCAGCCAGGCGCCGTTGGCGGCGAAACGGCCCGAGGGGAGATGGTTCAGCCCCACGCCGTACTTGAGGTCGCGTATCGCATTCTCGATCTCGGCGTGACGGCGATGATCGGCCTCCAGTTCCAGCGTCTCCCCGTCCCGGTCGGTGATGAAGCCGTGATAGCTGTAGGTGGCGAAGAGAGCCAGTTGAGAACAGGGCGCCGGCTTCACCCGCCGGACGATGAGCCGTACCGGCGCGGCGTCCGCCTCGGCCTGGAACGGGGTGTAGGTGGTCTCGGCCACATCGGCGGCGCCGTCCAGCCAGTAAGGAATCGGCGTCCAGCCATCTTCGGGTATCGCCTCGATGAGATTCCGCAGGCGGGCGCGCTGGCGGATGGCGATGGAGAAGCGGACATCCATCCGGCGGCAGACGGCGACCACGGCGTGGGTATAGAAGCCGCTGTCGGCCCGCACCGTGAGTTGGCCCCTGGCTCCGCAGTAGCGCACCCGCCCCACCGTTTCACGCAGGAAGTGGGCAGCGCCGCGGGCGGTGTTAGCCCGGCCCTCGCGCAGGCGGGCCATCAGCACGTCGCCGGTGCCGGCGGCGACGGCCAGCAGCGGGTGATAGCCCCGCGCACCGGTGTAGCCGTGGTGGCGGGCGCCCTCCTTGGCCAGTCCGTAGGTCTCGCAGATCGTCGAATCAAGGTCGATGGTGAATGGTGCGTCGCCGGGTCCGGCACCGGCCTTCCAGACCCGGGCCAGCAACTCGCGGCTCACCCGGTCCAGTTGGCGGACATGGCCCCACCTGAAGCTGCGCAGGAAGGTGCCCAGGGTGGAGGGAGCCTTAGCCGTGAAACCGAGCACGCGGGCGGTCCCGCCGGCGCGCAGCACATCGGCGTCGTCGATGCAATCTCCGCGGCTAGGGCGGAGGCCACCAGGGTCATCATCTTGTCGCCGGTGTTCGCCCGGCCCGGCGCGCCGCCGAGGTCGAGGTGCTTCCGGAGGAGTTGGGGCAGGCCAAGGCGCAGGGCGAGGGTGGCGGGAAGGATCAGCCCGGCATTGGCCACCAGGCGGTGGTCGTCGAAGGCGATTTGGATGCGGTCGGGGTGGTTACGTGGTAGCATCTATCGGGTGCTCCTTTTCTGGGACCGGTTTTCTGTTTCAAAACCATTATCCCAGATTCAGAGGCGCACCCTTTTGTTTCTTCAGCAGGCCTCCTACACGCCGTCCTTCGGTGGATTAGGGCTTAGCCGTGAAACCGAGCACGCGGGCGGTCCCGCCGGCGCGCAGCACATCGGCGTCGTCGATGCAATCTCCGCCGGCTAGGGCGGAGGCCACCAGGGTCATCATCTTGTCGCCGGTGTTCGCCCGGCCCGGCGCGCCGCCGAGGTCGAGGTGCTTCCGGAGGAGTTGGGGCAGGCCAAGGCGCAGGGCGAGGGTGGCGGGAAGGATCAGCCCGGCATTGGCCACCAGGCGGTGGTCGTCGAAGGCGATTTGGATGCGGTCGGGGTGGTTACGTGGTAGCATCTATCGGGTGCTCCTTTTCTGGGACCGGTTTTCTGTTTCAAAACCATTATCCCAGATTCAGAGGCGCACCCTTTTGTTTCTTCAGCAGGCCTCCTACACGCCGTCCTTCGGTGGATTAGGGTTTAGCCCGAATCCACCGACGGACAGGGATGGACGACGTGAGGACAGCGGAAGGGGGTGAGGGAGTTACAGGCGTGATGATCCGGGCTCGAATTTGGGTAGACGGGAGGTTGGCGGGCGGTCTGCAGGCGCTTTTGGGGGCACCGATGGCGGCCTACAGTGGCTGTGGCGAGCCAGATGGCGGGATAGGACACGGCAAGAGGCGCTCGCGGACTGGGCTGGCGCGAGTTTGCGGGGACGTTGGGTTGGCTGGTGGGTCAGTGGCGGACGGGCTCCGTCAGGCTGGGAGTGGAATGGCTCGCAGTCGGGCCAGGGCGCGGCTGAACTGCTCCTCCCAGGGCCAGCGCCGGGGAAGCTGCAGGGTCAATCGGCGTGCCGAGCGGGTGATCCGTCCGGCCAAGGCAAAGACCCGTCGTCTGAGGGTCTTGGTGGTCACGATCTGCTGACCCAGGCCGATGCGGGCTGTCCAGCGGGCCAGGTTGTGCGCCATCACCTGTACCGCCAGCCAGGCGCCGTTGGCGGCGAAGCGCGCCGACGGCATGTGGTTCAGCCCGACGCCGTACTTGAGGTCGCGTATGGCGTTCTCGACCTCGGCGTGGCGGCGATGATCGGCCTCCAGTTCCAGCGTCTCCCCATCGCGGTCGGTGATGAAGGCGTGATAGCTGTATCTGGCGAAGAGGGCGAGCTGGGAACCGGGCGTCGGCTTCACCCGCCGGACAATGAGCCGCACCGGCGCGGCGTCCGGCTTGGTCTGGAACGGGGTGTAAGTCGTCTCGGCGACATCGGCGGCGCCGTCCGTCCAGTAGGGAATGGGAGTCCAGTCCTCCTGTGGTATCGCCTCGATCAGGTCCCGCAGGCTGGCGCGCTGGCGGATGGTGATAGAGAAGCGGACATCCATTTCCCGGCAGGCGGCAACGACAGTGTGGGCGTAGAAGCCGCTGTCGGCCCGCACCGTGAGTTGTCCCCTGGCCCCGCCGTAGCGCACCCGCCCCACCGTCTCACGCAGGAAGTGGGCGGCGCCACGGGCGGTGTTGGCCCGGCCCTCGCGCAGCCGGGACATCAGCACCTCGCCGGTGCCGGCGGCAATGGCCAGCAGCGGGTGATAGCCGCGGGCGCCGGTATAGCCGTGGTGGCGCGCTCCCTCCTTGGCCAGTCCATAGGTCTCGCAGATGGTCGAGTCCAGGTCGATGGTCAGGGGCGAGTCGCCGGGTCCGGCCCCAGCGGCCCAGGCCCGGGCCAACAACTGGCGGCTCACGCGGTCGAGTTGACGGACATGCCCCCACCGGAAGCTGCGCAGGAAGGTCCCCAGGGTGGATGGCGCCTTGACCACGCAGCCTAGAACACCGACCGTCCCACCAGCGCGCAGCGCATCGGCGTCGTCGATGCAGTCGCCGCCTGCCAGCGCGGAAGCGACCAGCGTCAGCATCTTGTCCCCAGTGTTCGCCCGTCCCGGCGCTCCGCCGAGGTCAAGGTGATGGTCGACGAGTTCCCGCAGGCCCAGGTGCCGGGCTAGGGTGGCCGGCAGGAGCAGGCCGGCATTGGCCACCAGGCGATGGTCGTCAAAGACGATGCGGATACGGTCGGGTTTGTTCTGTGGCAGCATCTATTGGGTGCTCCTTGTTTCCGGGCGGGTTTCTGTTCCAAAATCATTATCCCAGATTCAGAGGAGCACCCGCTGGCTTCTTCAAGGGCTGTCCCCAAGGACGTCCTTCGGTGGATTCGGGGTTAGTGGTAAAGAACGGCTCGAACACAGTGTTCAGTAGCTCCTCCGGAATCCCGGTCCCCGCATCCCGCACATAACACTCGACCTCGTCGCCGACGGACCGGCACCCGACGGTTATCACGGACCGCTCTCCACTGGCGTCCAGCGCGTTGCTCAAAAGATTGACGAAAACCTGTTGTAGCTGCGATCCAACCGCCATGACCGGCGGCACGTTCGCGTACTCCCGGACCAGGGCGGCTTGTGGCGGCTCAAGCCTCTCGCCCAGCAAGGCCAGCGCCGCCTCCATCGTATCGACCATGTGAACCTCTTCCCGTTCTTCCGACGAACGGGAGTAGTCAAGGAGTTGTCGCACGATTTGCGATATCCGCTCGCCCATCTCGTAGATCGTCTTGACATAGTACAAAGCCTTTTCGCCACGTAGATGGCGCTCCGGGTCCTTCAAGAGCAGCTCCGACCGGCCCGTGATGGCGAACACGGGGTTGTTGATTTCGTGGGCGATGCCGGCCGCGAGCGTGCCAACGCTGGCCAGCTTGGCGGACTGGATGAGCTGGGCCTGGAGCTCCTTGAGCTCGTCCAGCCTTTCCTCCAACTCCTCAGCCATCCGAGCCTTCTCGGCGGCCTCGCTGACGTTGCGTCTGAAGCCGTAGTAAGCGAGGATCGACGGTAAGATGACGAGGACCACGCTCCAAGGGGCCTGAACGTAGAGAACCGCGGCAATCAAGCCAAGAGTGACGAGACCACTCTCCTGCACGACCTCGAAAACATACGCCTCGCTCCAACTCCTCCAGAAGGCGAGCCCCTTACGAAGGGTCACCATACCCACTACCAACAGCACATTGGTCGCGTGCAGGGTGATGCCGGCGGCGCCGGCGGCTAGCATGTAGCCGCCAGTCAATGCCAACTCCCCATCGCTCGGCATGAGACTGAAGAACACAACGCCTGCGAACACGCATGCGGCCGCATTCGCTGTAACGTTGAACGCGACCGCCTTGGCCGGCGCCCCCAGCGCCGTCTCGGAGATGAGCCAGCCCATAGCGGTCACCAGTGCCGCATCCAGAGGGTGGAGGAGCAGGACCGTCATGAACATGGGCATCGTGGAGAGCGAAGCCGGTGCTTGGCGAGAAATCTCGATGGGGAATCGCCCAGCCAGCGCAATGAAGGCCCCGAGCACGGGCATGAGCAGCAATGAACGTGTTTCCAGAGGCAACGGCCACCAGGACGCAGCGAGTCCGCTGGCAGCAACGACGACTGCGGCTATTACCGAAATATAGACAAACGACCGGAGGTCTCGGCTCACGGCTGGCTTCTCATCTGTCTTCCGACACCGATAGCGTACCCGGCGAGTTCGACCCGCGACCAGCGTCTTGCCGACCCCGTTTCGACGGAACGCACAAGGCGCATCTCATAAGAAAAACAACTCAGAACGACAAAAAGTTTGTCCAGGTCCACATCGCCTCTTGCAAACGCAGAAAGGGCGGGGGGCATCCCGCTCTCGGCTCGGCCTGCGACCCTACCACTCTTATGCGCTTCACCGTGACAGCGTAAAGGGGTGTGGGCCTTGCGGGGCGGAAGGAAGTATGTAGATGTTGCTGTCAATCGAACGCTCGGGTAGGCAATAATCTGTTGCTTCCGAACCTATCAGCCACAGGGTTGGGAAAGGGTGTGGGCGATGTTTGGCCTGCGGGGATTATTGGTGACTTTTGTCACCATTGTGAGTCTGACGTCCAACGTCTCGGCTGTGCAGCTCAGCTAGGGACCGGCTAGCGCGTCCGAGGGTCGAGAGCGTCCCGAATCCCGTCGCCCAGGAGATTGAACGCGAGAAGTGTGACCGACAGCGCGATCGAGGGGAAGACGACGAGATGCGGGTACGACCGAAGCCCGCGGAACCCCTCGGCGATCATGCCTCCCCAACTCGGTACGGACGGCTCCACCCCCAGGCCTATGAAGCTCAAGAAGGCTTCGATGAGGATGTAGCCTGGGACGTTTAGTGTTTCGGCGACGATGACGGTACCTAGAAAGTTGGGTACGAGATGCCGATAAATGATTCTGGCGTCGCTCGCGCCGACTGCGCGGGCAGCCTCGATGAAATGGTCCTCTTTGAGGGAAAGCACCATGCCTCTTACCAGGCGCGACGTCGTCAGCCAGGACGTCATTCCAATGCCCACGAGAATCAAAAATACTCCGCCCGTCAGGTCATCGACGCCTTCAACCGCGGCCATCAATGGGTTGGAAGAGACCCCCGAGAGGGCAGCGGACCGGAAGTAGACCATTATCAGAATGATGACGAGCACCGTCGGTAAGCCGTATAGGACGTCCACGACTCGCATCATCCAATTGTCCAACCTGCCGCCGTAATACCCCGAAATCGACCCGTACGCTACTCCGAGTATTGTCGCCAGCGTCGCTCCGACGATGCCCACCGAGAGGGACACCCGTGCCCCATAGATCAGGCGGCTCAACATGTCCCGGCCCAGAAAGTCGGCTCCGAGCGGGTATTCCAGGCTAGGGGTCGCGTAGTTGTCCTGGAGGGACGCCTCGGCGTATCCCGTCGGCGCGAAGACCGGGGCGAAGACCGCGATCAACACCAGCGTCAAGACGATGGCAGCCCCCACAACGGCTCGCCTGCTCCGAGTCAATCTGGGAACGACGTCGCCCCACACCCTGCTGCGCAAACGGGGTAAACCGGCCATCCAAAGAACGGCGGGGCGGGACGCAGTCGCCGAATAGAAGATCATTCCTAGCCGTGCTTTATTCTGGGGTCGAGGAAAGCGTGAGCGACGTCGACCACGAGGTTCGCGGCGACGACCAGGCCACCCAACACAAGAGTCATCCCCATAATTACTGGGTAGTCTCGATTGCCGATGCTGTCGACGAAGTAGCTGCCCATCCCCGGCACTGCGAAGACCCTCTCCACCACCAGAGTGCCGCTAATCAACAGCGCAAGCGCGGGGCCCAATAACGTGATCACAGGCATCAGCGCACCGCGCAACGCGTGGCGAAGAACGATGACCCTGGGCGCGAGACCCTTGGCATGGGCCGTGCGAATGAAGTCTTGCCGCAGCACCTCGAGTAGAGACGCCCTTGTCAACCTCGCGACGATCGCAGCCAGCGGTATCCCCAACGTCAGCGCTGGCAAGACCATGTGGGCCGGCGTTCCCCAGGTCGCTACGGGAAGGATCTGCAGCTCCAATGCAAAGACCCACGCCAGAAGTGGACCCAACGCCAGGCTGGGGACGGAAAGGGCGATTACCGCCAGGAACATCGACCCATGGTCGAGATAGCTGTCGCGGTTTAGCGCGGCTACAGCGCCGACCGGCAGGCCGACCGCGACCGCGATCAAGATGGCCAGCGCCGCTAGCTGGGCAGACACCGGCAAATGGTCACGGATGATACCGTTGACCGTGCGGCTACTCGATGTATAGGACGGACCGAAGTCGAAGTGACGAAGGATGCCCCACACGTAGCCTGTATATTGCTGCCACAATGGCCGGTCCAGCTCGAATTTCTTCTCGAGGTTGACGACCACGGCCGGCGGGACAGGCTTTTCGCTATCGAAGGGCCCGCCAGGCACGGCATGCATCAAGAGAAACGTCAGCAGTGAAAGAACGAAGAGTACAGGTATAGCCCAGAGAGCACGGCGAAGAAGGTATATAAGCACCGACCGCTCTCCCTATCAGACCGCTCCGAACCACCAACCTCTCCCAAGATGGGAGAGGACTGACAGCTTGTACTGAGCCTGCCGAAATGTGAGGGCGACCGAGAACCCAGAGCCCGAAACGCTTTGGCGTCTGCCTCTAACGACCCTACGGAACGCCCGTTGCCGTCTACTTGTTCTCTCTATCCGGCGAGAACGCCTTCCAGGTCATAAGCTGCTCGCCCCCGAAAGGCGCGAACGTCCTCTGCACGTTAAGCTTCGTTACATTTACCCGAGTCTGATGATATATCGGCGCTATCGCAGCGACCTCTTCCACCAGAATCTCTTCGGCCCTCTTGTATTGCTCGATACGTGTCTGCTGGTCCTGTTCCCGCGCCGCCGATTCGACGAGGCTGTCAAACTCAGCGGACGCGAAGCCACCGAAGTTCGTCGGCGCTGCCGAATGGAACGCATCGTTCAGCCAGTTGTTGGCGTCCGGGTAGTCGGCGCCCCAGTCAACCGGTAGATATGAGGCGGGTCGCTTTGCAAAGTCGACAGATATACCCTGAACTCCTGGCTCGCGAGATTCACCTCGACACCCAGGTGTTCCTTCCACATGGAGGCTACGGCCTCGGCGATCTTCTGGTTCGTCTCACTCGAGTTGAACGCCAGGGTGACCTCCGGAAGGTTCTGACCACCCGAGAATCCAGCCTCGCTTAGCCACGCCTTCGCCTGCTCCACATCGAAACCAATGCCGATCCCCTCTTCATCAGGATCGACGGCCCCGAAGTTGCCGGGGGCCGTGAACGTGAGTGCGGGGGCCTGTCCTCCCTTGAGGACATACTCAACGAGGCTCTGCCGGTCGATTGCGGCCGCGAACGCCTTTCGCACCAGGGGGTCGTCAAAAGGCGGCTTATTCATGTTGAACCCATAGAAATACGTCGAGAGAGCCGGCGCGATGTTGAGCTCCTTCCCGAGCTCTCCATCGGCTCGGAGGCGGTCCATGTCTTCGACGGGTGGCGCCACGCTGTCAAGCGCGCCGGCCTCATACATCGCCATGGCCGTCGACTCTTCCTCGATCATCTTCCAGTCGACCGTCTCCACGAACACCGCTTCAGCATCGTAGTAGTCAGGATTCTTGGTCATGACGAGGCTGTTGCCGTGGACCCAGCTGAGCAGCTGATAAGGCCCATTCGTCACGATGTTGTCGGGCTCGATCCATTTGTCGCCGTGGGCTTCGATCGCCCATTGAGGCTGCGGATACATCACCCACGTGGACGCGATTCCCGGAAAGTAGGCCGCAGGATGTTCCAACGTCACTTCGAGAGTGTAGTCGTCGACGGCTTTCACCCCGACCAACGACGCATCTGCTATTTCCCCAAAGTTGTAGGCGTCCCCGTTCTTGATGATCGATGAGATCACGAAGGCATACCCCGAGGCTGTGTCGGGGTTTAAGGTACGGAGAACGCCGTACTCAACGTCATGGGCCGTTACCGGCTTGCCGTCGGTCCATTTGGCATCCTGTCGGAGGTTGAACGTGTAGACCGTACCGTCGGAGGACACGTCCCAACTCTCGGCCAGATCGGGCTCAACTTCCCAGGTCTCCGGATTGAAGTTTGTCAGCCCGACGAACAGGTTCTCGATCATCGTGTACGACACGCTATCCGTAGCGAGCGCCGGGTCCAGCGTTGGTGGTTCGGTGCCGGCGTTGAGGTGCAGCACCCTTGCCAGCGGCGCCGGCCCCGGCGTCGGTGTGACCACCACCACCTTTTCGACCGTCTCTGCGGGTACGATAACCGTCTGGATAACGGGCTGCGCCGGCTTGTCGCTCGCGCACCCGACGAGCACCGCCAATAGCGCAGCTCCAATAGCAGTTCCGGCGACGAGCCTCATGTGGTTTATTAGCGTCACCATGGAGGATCGATCTTCCTTCCCCACCTGCCCCTGTCACAGCCCACGATACCGAAGTTGAATTCTAGTGGTCCAACATCCTAGTATTGAAGGGTTCTGAGGTTACGGCTTGGTAGGGGCGGGTTTGAAACCCGCCCTGTCGTCGTAGCACGCCAATCTCGGCTACCCCTCATTTCAAAGATTTCGGTCTACTAGTATGCGACGCGAGTTGAGTGGCAAGGCGTTTAACGTTCTCGATTCCGCAATCCGTTATCCTTCTGGAAGCACCACCCTTGATCCTCGTGTGGACACCACCCGCATCACGTTGGGAGAAAGTTTGATCTTTGATGGGATTGGGGATGTAAAAGGAGTACCAGGTCAGAGGTGTACGGTCGGCGGCGGTCAGGCCCACGGTCCATTATGTTTGCCGCAATCGTCGTCAGCTGCCCCATCGATGACGCGGCTACACGGTCAGTGCGCGAATAGCATGTCCGGCGGGCCAACAAAGTCGACAGCCGCACGTGGTGTACGTAGCGGGTCCGTGCATCTGACCGTAGCGGAACCTGAAGCTGTCAGGAAAGCGAACGTGACTGCGCGTGACACACCGGCCTGGGGCAAGCGGGCCGCGGAAGCTAGACAGCGCCACGCGACGCTTGGCCGAGACCAAGTGGAGAGCGAGCGGCGCAAGACCGCCGAACTTCATCCCCACCGAGACCAGCACTCGGCCTTACCGTTTGTTCTTCAACGGAGGAATTGGGCGAAGAACTGTAGCCGACGAGTCCTCGCCTTCAAGCCACGCCCGAGAACGTCCGTCTCAGGTTATCTTGCTGTAGAGCGGAGCCTGGGACGCGTCTGGCAGTGCGCCAGAAGTGGCGCCGGCTACTTTGAAACGCCGCCGTCGTTCGTCCGACATGAAGTCCAGTTCACCGATCGCGTTCGGAAACTCCTTGGTTTCGCCGCAGGAGTCGCACCTGCCGAAGGAAACGGGACCGTTGGGTGACTCGACAATCCATGTATGTACGCAACGCCTTTCATTCATCGGAAATCTCCTCTCCTGGTCGAAGGACCAATCCGGGCAAGGGCCCCGAAAGTCCGTCGTGACCCCACCCTATCCAACGAACATAAGAACGGCGTGAAGGTCTCGTTAGGAGTACGTTGAGATTTCGACCGCAGGTTGCTCTCCGCGCGATCGTTTCAGTTGACACCCTAGAAGCCGGTTGATAGCATCCGGATACAACCTCAAAAGCAGGAGGGACCAGAGTCATGGAGAAGATCGGAAAGGTGCTGGTCGATATCGAGTACTGCGTCCCGTGCGGCTACCAGAACCTGGCATCGTGGGCGGTTAGCGAGATGTTCGCCGCCGGTGGGACCGATACCGCTATCCAACTCACGCCAGGTCAGGGCGGCGCGTTCAAAATAACAGTCGATGGCGACGTGTGGTGGGACAAGAAGGGACAGGACAATCGATCGCCGGACATAAGCGACATGAAGGGACTCAAGTCGAAGCTCAAGGCTCACGTGGAAGCGCTCGAGCCCGTCGCGGTCTGAACAAGACCTCCTACTCGAATGTAAAGTGGGCCCCGGTACGAAGCCGGAGGTCCACTTTGTCCGCCATGTTAGGGTGGGCCTTGTGTTTGCCAGCGTCGCGTTCACGCCGGGATGCGGGCGCATTGCAATGCGCCCCTACCAGAAGTCCGGTCCCCTACCTGTACGGATGCATTCCGATGGTGAACGCTCCAACCGACAGGGCAGCTGTTTCGACGGATCTAAGCTAAAGTAGCGCTATGGTACGAACTAAACGCGGAGCGGACCTCCTGGTCGAAGCCCTATCGGCTGCGGGCGTAAAGCGGCTGTTCACGCTGTCTGGCAACCAGATCATGTCGTTGTTCGACGCCAGCATAGACGCTGACATCGAGCTGATCCACGTTCGACACGAGGCGGCTGCCGTGCACATGGCCGACGCGTGGGGACGGCTAACTGGCCAGCCCGGGGTCGTCGCCGTTACGGCTGGCCCAGGCTTCGCCAACACGATCTCGGCGCTCTACGTCGCGAAGATGGCGGAGACGCCCGTGGTGCTCCTCAGCGGACACGCCGAGCATGAGCTGCTCGGCCGGGGCGCTTTCCAGGAGATGCCCCAGGCCGACATGGCCAGCCATGTTGCCAAGGCGTCATGGACGGCCACGGACGCCTCCGGTCTCGGTCGCGACGTCGTCCGCGCCCTCGAGCTAGCGAGCTCCGGGCGGCCCGGTCCCGTGCACGTCGCCCTTCCAGGAGACCTGCTGGAATCGGTAGTCGAGCAGCCGTACGCCACCACGGAGTCCACCGAGGCACTGCCACAGCCCCTTGAACCGGCCGACATTTCTTCGGTCGAGGCGATGCTAGACGTCCTCGCCGACGCCGCGCGGCCGCTGGTGCTGACCGGTCCTGCCATGATGCGCGGCCCTGCACTGGAGACGACGACTGCCTTGTCGCAAGAGACCAGAGTCCCTGTCGTAGGCATGGAGAGCCCGCGAGGGATCAACGACCCGAGCCTAGGGGCTTTCGCCGAGGTCCTCGCCCAGGCCGACTTGATCGTCTTGCTCGGAAAGAAGCTCGACTTCAGCCTGCGTTTCGGCGACCCGCCGGCGATTCGACCCGGCTGCCGGTTCGTGCAAATCGACGCCGACGAAGCCGTAGTTGAGCAGACCGGCCGCGTCGTTGCCGACTCATCACGGCTTGTCATGACCGCCGCCGCCCACCCGCAAACGACTGCCGAGGTGATGCTCGACGCCGCCCGGACCCGCCAATGGCCTGCCTCCCAATGGAACGACGAGGTGGGCGAAGCGGTGAGCTACCGGCCCGCCGAATGGCGCGAGCTGGAATCCCCGCCTGACGGGCCCCTTCACGCCGTGGATGTTTGCCGCGAGGTCCAGGCATCTCTGGACAAAGGTCCAGGAGGCGTCTTTGTATCAGACGGCGGCGAGTTCGGCCAGTGGGCGCAGGCATGCGTCTCGGCCCCGACCCGCATCATCAACGGGACCGCGGGCTCCATCGGAACGGCCGTGCCGTACGCCATGGCGGCGCGCCTGGTGAACCCGGACGCGCCGGTAGTTACGATACTGGGCGACGGGACCTTTGGCTTTCACGCCGCGGAGTTCGACACGGCGGTCAGGCACGGGATTCCGTTCGTGGCCGTGGTCGGCAACGACGCCGCGTGGAACGCCGAGTACCAGATACAGTTACGGAGCTACGGTGAGGACCGTTTGATCGGCTGCGAACTGCTCCCCACACGCTACGACGAGGTCGCGAAAGCCTTCGGAGCCCATGGCGAGAATGTCACACGGCCATCCGAGCTGAGGCCCGCACTGGAGCGCGCAATGGCATCGGGCCTGCCGGCCTGTGTCAACGTCGCGATCCAGCGCAACCCTGCCCCTGTGGTCAGGCGCGGCAGCTAGTCAAGAGCACCACGCCTTCTGGCCGGACCGCTTTCGGCTACCTGACCGGGAACTCGATGGCCATGGGACGCATGAGGTACGAAGTGCCCAACTCGGCGTCTTCGAGAAGGTTGTATATAAAGTAGTTGGCCGCTGTGAGCTCCGCGGCGAAATACGCCCTCCCTCCGGGCTGAATGGCCATCACACCGCCGATGGACGTGCCGGGCGGGGGGCCTCCAGGCCCCGTGCCGTCGTCTTTGATGACCGGGAAAGGAAGCATTCGTCCCATGGCCGCGCTGCCCATTCCCTGGCCACCCCCCATCTCTTGCCGCCCCACGTACAACTCAGGAAAGTCGGCGGCCGCCTTCCCTGGCTCCGTTCGAGACACTCGCGCCTCGAAGACGCGGGTGCCGGCGTTATTGACCTGGACGATACGCGACCCCGGATCGATCGCCTTGCCGGTAGCCTGGCCGAAGAGGTCGCCGGTGTTACGGATGACGTAGTCAAAGTCGCTGATCGTGAGTGTGACGTCCGGCGTCGGCTCGGTGCCCGACGTACCGGAGCCAGTAACGGAGAAGGCGCGCAGCATGTTCGTAGTCACGCGAGAGATCTCGTTCTGGTCGAGGGCGTAGGTGACGAGGGCGTAGTTACCCGCCTGCAGCTCTTGAGTCACGCTGCCGGTCACTCCCGGAGAGACATCTGCCGGACCACCGGACTGCACAGCCCAGGACGGTAACGGTTCGGTGGGCTTTTCCTCGACGAAGGCGCGAAGGTCGTCGGCGGTTTTTCCCTGGGTGAGCAAGACCAACCCCATGTGGTGGTCTTCCTGTCCCGTGTTCTCCAAGAGGATACGCGTCCATCCGGCCGGTGTGGAGTCAGGCCCGCTGAAGTCTGAGCCGTCGGTCGAGAAGACGATCTCGGTTGCCTGGCCCGGATCGGCGAGCTTCGCCTGGTTGGTGCCCTCGATCATCTCTGAGCCACCCGAATCGGCGACGGTCGGCTGCGCAGCCGGTGTTGTCGGCTCCTCCGAATCTCCTCCCCCACAAGCGGCGGCCAGTGCGCCAACCGCTGCAAGTAATAGGAGCACCGTTTTCAGCGTCATCGTCACTTCCTCCGAGGGCGCGCTGTGGCGGATGATTGCGTCGAATGATACCAAGAATTACGTCGTATCGCGGAGTCGGTTGGCGACGGCTTTCGAGCCTTCGCGGAAATAGGGGTCGTGCATCCACCGGTAGAGGGTGGTGCGTCCGACGTTGGCCGGGCGAGCCGCCTCGACAGCGACTCGTGCGAGACGAGGTAGGGCAGGACGGTGAGCTGTTTGTCAGATAGGGGGGGCCGTTTTTCTGCTCCGTTCTGCTCCATATCGCTCCTTTCCTATCTGGTGGGCCGGTGCATCGGGCTGGAAAACTGTTCTACCAGCCTATCCGGCGGTAGAACACGGACGTACCAGATTGTTTCTCTTTGTTTCGCTTTGTCCCACCTCGTTTGGTCTTCAAAGACAAAGGGATAAGCCCATGGGGGGTCTGTCCCTCATAAAAACGATAGCACATCCGTTCTGGGATGTCGACAGGCGCATGACCTCATAAATATGATCCCCGAACCGGAAAATGCGAATCGAAATCACGGTGACCGAGAACTCGTCGAGGGCTGGACCGGCCGGTGCGAGCCTCACCCCCCCTGTACGACTCCGGCGGAGGTGAGGTCGGAGAGCGCTGGGCTGGGCGGCCCGTTTCTTCGACCAGGACAAGGCGGCAGAGGGCGGCGGATCTCGTTCGACCCAGAGGGCCCTCGCACGAGTGCCCCTCTTCTTGGGTATTTCCAGGCCAGCACGGCGGGGCCTCCCCACCCAATCTGACCGGCGAATAGTTCAAATGAATCACAACCTTTTCTACGTATCGAGGATATTGTTGATAGAGCCGCGATCAGGCCGGTCTACGTCTGTGGCATGTTCTTGACAAACAAGGATGGCCCCGGGTTGTGAGCAAAGAGACACGTCCAGTGAGTCTTCCTAACGAGCGCGAGGCGATCGCCAGACTGCGGGAAGGCGACGTCGGCGGGCTCGAGGTACTTGTCTCGAGGTACCAGACCGAGGCGGTCAAGGCCGCATACCTGATCACCGGGGACCGGTCTACGGCGGAGGACGTCGTGGCAACGGCGTTCCTCCGCATTTACGAGCGGATCGGCCAGTTTGACACCAGCCGCCCCTTCCGGCCTTGGTTCATGCGTATCGTCGCCAACGACGCAATTAAGGCGGTCTCGCGCGGGAACCGCCTTGTGCCGCTGGACGAAGGCGTCGAAGCCACGGAATTGGCGTTGCGTGGAGCGCTTTTCTCGGAGGAGCCGGGCCCCGAAGAGATGGCTGAGCAAGCCGAGCGCCGCCGCAGAGTCTGGGAAGCCGTGCAACGGCTCTCTCCGTCCCAGCGTTCGGCTATTGTGTTGCGCTACTACCTCGGCCTGAAGGAGAGAGAGGTAGCGACTCAGCTCGGCAGCTCGCCCGGCACCGTCAAGCGGTACCTACATGAGGCTCGAAAGCGTTTGCGCCTCATATTGCAGTCCGTCAACTTGATCGTTTGACATCAAGAGGTGTTTCCCGACCGACGCAACTCTTGAGCGGGAGCAAGAGAGATGAATGAAGGAAAGATGGCCGAAACAGCCGCGCTAGTCCTGGCGGAGATAGCCGACAGAGGAGTGCCGGACAGTCCGGACCTCTGGCCCACGATTCGTAAGGGTCTGTCAGGTGATGGGCGGCGGGCTACTGGTCCATTTCCGGGCAAGCTGGTGTCGACAGGGCTGGTCATGTTGCTCTTCCTCGCCTTCGCCGGCGCGGTCAACGCGGCGGGACCCACACTGAGCCGGTTCTTCGGCCTGTCGGGCGGGGGCAAGCACGTTGGCGAGTCCGGACTGGCCCAGGACGTCCAACTCGCCCAGACCATCGACCGGTTCACGGTTGCCGTCGATTACGTGTATGTCGACTCCTACCAGCTCCTCGTGGGACTCAATGTGGAGGCGGAAGCCGGATTGGTAGCCGCAGTGCGCGTGGCGTGGCTGGGACTGGCCAACGACGACAGCAAGGTGTTTCGATGGCGGTCCGTGGAGACCCCGTGCGTCGTTCTGGAAGGGGGGAGGGGAGGGGTCTGCACCAAGCGGGTCATGAGCCACAGCTCCAGTCTGGCGGGCCCCCCTCTGGAGCCTCAGCCGTCCACCAGTAGCGCGTTTTGGGCCGCCCAGGCCTGGACGCTGTCCGACCCTCGGCGAGTCCTCGCCTTCGATGCTCCCCTTCAGTGGATGCTGTCTGACTCGCTTCGACTGCGCCTGGTGGTCCACCTGCAGCCGGCCCAACGGGACCCTCTAGATGCGGACAGGTTGAGGGACCTCGTGCAGGGCCGTCCGGATGCGGGCACGGTCAAGGAGCCGGTCAGCCGGGACTTCCTCGTTGGGCCCTTTGTGTTCGAGTTTGACGCTTCCCTCGCCACGGGTCGGAAAATGGAGTTGCATCAGACGGTGGCAGCGGCCGGAGTCAAGATCACCCTCGAAGAGGTATTGATCACCCCTTCGGTGACCCGCCTCGTCCTCCATTCTGAGCCGCCGGAACCGGTGGTGGACGCTGTCCCAATCGTGGTGCTGACGACCCCCGCCACCGTTATAACCGGAAGCCCGGGCCGCGTGTCGGGGCAGATGGGCTTGGAGCTCTCCACGCCAAAGGAAGGCACCTGGGTCCTGTCGGTGCCCGAGTCCCTGGTCGATCAACGCGGCGAATGGACGCTGACCATCGCGGAGCTGACGGACCGCTCGGGCTTTTTTGACCCGGACCAGGGAGAGCACTTGCCCGGTCCCTGGGTGTTCACTTTCACGGTCCCTTAGAGAACTTGTCCGGGTCACCCGGGAGGGCTAGCGTACGGCGGTTAGCCGTCCAGCCGGCGCCTCTGTCGTTCTGAGTCTGGCGAAGAACCTGGGGTGGGGCCCGCGCGCCATATCCACGTAGAGCTCCCCCAACCACCCCAGACCCTTCGCGGAGTTCATCCTGAGCCACTCGAAGGGCTCAGGGTGACAGAGCGACTTCATGACGCCCAGTCCGCCAGCGGCTTCACGAGCAGTAGAGGACCAACCAGAATCAGTACGACGCCCATAGTCAGCAACAACCGGTCGGGATTGACCTTCCCCGTCCAACGAGCTCCGAGATACGTGCCCACCATGGCTGCAGCCGCCATCGGCACAAGCAACGAGTAGTCGACCTGTCCGGCCGTCGCGTGGCCGGCCCAACCCAGCGCTCCGACGAAGAACCCGATGAACATATTGCTCCCGGCGGCGTGCCCAGGGTCCAAACGCATGATTCGCACCAGCGCGGGCAATCTGACGATTCCCAGAACAAGGCCGACCGCGCCTCCGACGACGCCGATGGTCAAGCCTGCTGCGGCCCCTGCAGCGAGCCGCGCTCCAGAGAGATCCGAGGCGCCGTCGGTCGGTGCGGGCTCTTCGTTGCCACTCTTATCGACCGTCACCCTCACCTCCCCGAGAGGCTCGGGATCTTCGACAGTCCTCTCCCGGCGGGAGAGGAGGCAAGCGGCTCCCTTGTGGCGAGTCGTGCGACGGACGAACACGACACCCTGCCAGACCACGATCACGGCAATAACGGCGAGGAGAAGCGCATCTGGGGCCGCGCGGCTGCCGAGAGCGCCCGCAAATGCCCCGGCTGTGCCCGGCACCCCCAGCACCACCACGGACCTCATGACCACCCGACCGTCACGGTAGTGACGTATCGCCCCAACAAAAAGGCTTGTGGCGCTGACCGCGATGTTTGTGCCCGCTGCGGTCGCCGGTGCGATGCCGAGCAGTAGGATGAATGGAAGGCGAATCACACCCAGCGCAAGGCCGACAAACCCGCCGACAAGACCTACGGCAAAGGCGAGGACCGTGAGGAGGCCAACTTGCCAGAGGGGTACGTCGGACGCCAGCCCGAACGCATCCAGGGAAAGGGGCACAGTTTCAGCTAGGCTTTTGGAACGCCGCGAGACTTCCAGCGACCACCGTCACTCCCGTCGGCTTTGGAGGTCCGCGTCGTCTTCCGCGGTCAGTGGTGCCATGAATTCGGGGTCTGGCGTCAACCGCTGGAGCTCCAGCTGCATCCCGGCTATCTGCTCCGCGGAAGCCGGATGGTGGCCGTAACAGGCGCGGTTGAACGCCTCGGTCGACGCCGGAACCAGGTCGCCCGGATATAACCCATGTAGGATGGGACGGTGCTCGGAAGGCGTCTCCGGCGGCGGGCGGTGGATGCCCTGTTCTTTCGCCTTTTCCAGGAGCTTGTAGTAGACCCGCATCGCATCAACGACTCCGGGCGGGCCGTCCGGCAGGCTGAAGGTCGGGCCTTTGTTTCTGCCAAACCACGAAGGAATAAGGCCGGCAAGGAGCTTGCCCATGTCGGACATCGGGTCGGCGTCTTCTCTTACGGACTCGCGCTCTCCACGAGTGCGCGGCCGTCGGCCCCTTAACATTCCCGTAAAGCCTCTGACCAACACCAACAGTAGAAGCGCGACAACCGCGACGATGACGCTTGCTCCTAAGAATTGAAGGATGAGATCAACTAGCTCGAAGGACCCATCAGCCTGGTCATCAAGCTCTGGCAATTCCAGAATCTGCGTTGTAGATGTCGCAAGCTCTTCCTCCACCTCAATCCGGTCCTGAAGCGGGCTGAGTACCCAATTCAAGAAACTGATGAACAGGCCATATACGAAGGCAAACGGGATTATGACCGCCCAGAACACCGCCTTGGTTAGTGCTTCCAGACCCGAGAGCGCTGAATCGGAGAAGTACGAGAGGGCGCCACGGCGGAGCAGGCCTACTATCAGACCCAGGACCAGAATCGATGCGACCATGCCCGCGATCACCCTGGGCCAGAGCCCGGCCTGCGATGATTCGTTCGACTCGGGAGCCAGATGACCTATGCTCAGCCCGCCCAGTCCCGCCGCGAAGAAGATGAACACCATAGGAAAGGTGTCGAGCTCGGCCGGGTGAACGATATCGAATGTAATGGAGACACCGAGGGCTAGCAGGCCGAGCCGGAAGCTCAGCATGAGCTTCTCGACCGGGAACTCGGCGGCCGCGTAGGAGGCGCCTCTTAGCCACACCGTCACGGCGAACAGCGCGCCGGCGACGCCACGGAACCCGAAGCCCTCCGGCTCCGCACCGGACGTGAGCCTGAATACCCACAGCAGGTCGACGCCGCTGGCTCCCGGCCTGATCTGCGCGCCGACAACCAGGTAAATCACTGCCACGGCGAAGGCCACCTCAGCCGCGACAATCAAGGTCTCGGTCGGACCGGGCTTGATCTGTATCCGACCGATGGCGATCGCCAGAGACATGATGACCGCCAGGGCCAGCCAGTCCAACGGGCTGCCGTCGTGGCCGGCCATTGCGCCGATGACGCCGAAGACTCCGAAGAGCCAGGCCGTCTCGGAGAGGACGATCGCCCCGAGGACGAGCCTATCCCGCGATAGGGTCATTCGCCTCCTCCGCCTCGATGTATTCTCGAAGCTGGTGCACGATTATTCCCTGAGCCAGACCGGGGCACGGCTCCTTACCTACGTACAGCACTACTATCTTGTATCCGCGCCGCTTGAGGTCTTCGAGCGTCGCGACGAAGTCGCCCGTAATGTGGGCAGTGGAGACGACCAGCGTGGCCCCTACCGGGAAGCGGCGAGCGTGATCGGACAACAGGTTGGCCATCGGCGCGAGGGCGAACGGCCGAATCGTCGCCAGGGCGCTCAGGATCACCGAGAGCTGCTCCCGATCCCTGCTCGGCTGCACCGTCATTGGCCTGTTGGCCGGCACCGGCAGGTCGTTGGAGAAAAGTCCGAGGGCGTACTCTTTCTCCACGGCGTATCGGGCCACCGAGGCGGCGGCGGTGATCACCCTTTCGAGGTCTTTTGGCACGTATGCTCTCCAGTGCGGCGTCGCCGTGTCAACCGCGACTACGAGTACCACGATATATGCCGAGCTTGGGTCGAAGGTCCTGACATGGAGGCTTTGCTTTTTCGCCGTCGCCTTCCAGTCAACCGTGTTCAGAGCGTCGCCTCGCTCATACTCCCTCAGACCCGCCGGCCTGGTCGCGTCCGGAAAGATCCTCAACCCGCCGCGCATCTCCCCCAGCGGACGTGAAGCCGGGATGCCCAGCTGTTCCAGCGGTACGATCCTTGGGTAGACCATCACAGAGTGCCGCTGAGGCTCGCCCTTCCGGCTGCGCAGAAACCCGAACGGGTCTCCGCTCTCGATCTGGGCAGGGCCGATTCGGTGGAGTCCGCGCTGATTACACCGCAGCCGGTACTGCCAGCGGACCCTCTCGTACCAGGCCATCGAGGTCGAATGGCGCAGACTCTGTACGTTAGGCCGGACGTTGAACGCGTTAGTGCCTTCGACGACCTCCAGGGCGTCGGGGACCTCGTCTTCTACGTGAATCCACGCCAGCGGGACAGGCTTCTTGTTCGTGAGCGCCACCGTAAGCGGCAGCTCCTCGCCGGCGAACACCCGACGTGTGGGCACCTGGCGCTCGTAGCTCACCTCGTCGAGCGACACCCGGTTCCAGACCCAGGAGACGGCTCCGGCCGCGAGACCCATGCCGCCGAACGCGATGATCAGACCCTGCCCCGTCATGATCCCCGCGGCCACGATCAGAATGAAGAAGGCGAGCCAAAGGTCGTGCCAGAAACGGCCGGTCAGGGTTTTGGGGTTCAACGTGCCAACGAGTCCGTCGAGCGATCAGGTCTCTCTGGAGTATTCGATCGAAACGACACAAGCTCCGCGTTTTTCATTGATTGTTCGAGCGAAGACGGGAGTCTCGACTCGTTCAATCCGACAGAAGCGAGTCCGGCGCAAACAAAGGACAGACAAGAAAGCCTTGCGATCGCCGTGCCGGTCTGAGGAGTGAGTCCCGTTCAGGCCGGCTGGGAGCAAACGACATCTACCTTTCGATGGGCACAGGCACCGCAGAGAGGATGTCGGTCACCAGCTGGGTGGCGCTGTTGCCCCTCAGACGTGCGGTTGAGCTGAGGATCATCCTGTGGGGGAGTACCGACGGGGCCATCTTCTTTACGTCATCGGGACTGACGAAGTCTCTGCCGCCTAAAGCGGCCCACGCTTGAGACGTCTTGTAGAGCGCCAGCCCAGCCCTCGGGCTACCGCCTAACGAGATGCCCTCGTGTTCGCGGGTAGCCCCGATAATGCCAACCATGTAGTCGCGGACAGTATCATCGACTCGGACGGTCGGCGGGACCTCTTGCATCAGCATGAGCTCGTTGGCGCGGGTGACGGGCTCGAGGCTTGGAAGGATTGTGCCTTTTTCGAAACGGCTGTATATGGTGCCCTCCTCTTCGGCCGAGGGGTATCCCATCTCCACACGGAGCATGAACCGGTCGAGCTGGGCCTCCGGAAGCGGGAATGTGCCCTCCATCTCAACAGGGTTCTCGGTCGCCATCACGAGGAATGGCTCCGGTAGCGTCATAGTCTCGCCATCGACGGTCGCCTGCGCCTCCTGCATCGCTTCGAGAAGCGCCGACTGAGTCCGAGGAGTCGCTCGGTTTATTTCGTCCGCCAATACTATCTGACTGAATATCGGCCCCGGACGGAACTCGAACTCCGACGACTTCTGGTTGAAGAAATTGACACCGAGCACGTCCGTTGGCATCAGGTCCGGCGTGAACTGGATACGCTTGAAGCTGGCCCCCAAGGACTGCGCCAGGGCTTTGGCCATAGTAGTCTTGCCAATGCCCGGCACGTCCTCGATGAGCACGTGCCCTCGACAGAGGAGCGCGACCGTCGTCAAGTTGATCGCCTCGTCTTTCCCGACGATGACCTTCTGGACGTTCTCGCGGATTCTCGCCGCGACCTCGGAGAGCTGACCGACGCCCGATGATGTCTGCATCTGTGCTTCCTTTGATATATACGTAACGATACGAGATTCGGCTTATTCTAAACCGGCACCCAAACGGTAGTTAGCCGCTGGGCGCCGCACTTAAGTATAGGTCATCGCGCACTCGGTCGCAAAAAGGCTGCCGGCGTGCGCAGTTTGGGTGGAGGCGCCCCAGTACAGCGTTGGGGCATGCGTCCCTTAACCGACGCACGTCGGTCGCCAGTGCCTTATGGTGCCCCGCCAACCCATGCGGTATATTAGATGCGAACCGAACTGAACAGACTCGATTGGATGTCATGCGAGCTATAGCCTCCCTATTGCGTGCAGCCATCGCCGCCTTCACGGTGGCCGCTGTAATTCACGCCTACCGACAGAAACAACCCGCGGGTCGGTTCGCCAACGTCCCGTACGACTTCAGATTCCCAACCATCGAGAGGTTCAAGTCGCGCTTCTGGAATCCCGAGGACCCCAGGGTGTTCACGCCGAACGTCTTCGGCGTGGGATGGTCGATCAACGCCTACCAGCTGTTGAAGGCCGTACGGGAGGCCCAGCACCGCGGGCGATCGCTAGACGAACCTGAGGGGCCGGGGCACAACGACTCATGAGGCGTACAGTCTATGTCGCCGGTGGCTCTCTGGCCGGCTTGCTCGTTGGACTGGTGGCCGCCACCATAGTGGGCAGGGCCATGTTGCTCGCGGGTCTTCAAGACTCCACAAGCCAGCTGTCGCTGTCCACTGCTTTCGGGCTCTTGGTGTTCTGGGCCTGCATCCTGGCAGGCGGAGTGGCCGGCTATCGGATCGGTGCGCCGCAGCCCGATCCGGGGGAGCTTCGCAAAGCACGGAGCTACTTCGACTGGCTCGGCCGGCACCAATCGTCCCCGTGACCAGACGCCAGCTGTGACGGACCATCTATCGCGAGGGCGAGCTTCGTTATAGCCGGAATGATCGAGCGGTCCAATCGATGCCCGGTGGTGTAGTGGTAGCACAAAGGACTTTGGATCCTTTGACCCAGGTTCGAATCCTGGCCGGGCAGCCAGAATGTATAGGAGTATTCCATGGCCTTAAGCTCTAAGTTGAAGGGGGCTCGATCGCATTTGGGCAAACAGGGGGAGCTTTTTGTGTTCGGGGAGCTCTTGAAGAGGGGGATGGTCCCACACGTTCCCCTTGTGGACGTGGACGGTGTAGATGCGATGGTTCCAGTGGCAACTGGCGCCGTACTCAAGCTCCAAGTAAAGACCGTGGCGGCCCCCAGCGACCCCCGTTGGTTTCAGGTCGACTCGGTTCCGGAGGACCTGCACCTCTTTTACGTCTGCCTAGAGATGCAGAGGGGCGAACCCGGTGACGTCTGGGTTTTCCCAGCGATGGTATTTGATGCCTATTCAAGCCGTCCGCCCAAACGAACGCCGCGGGATCTGAATTTGGACAGTACCAGGAGAGGAGACAGTGCCGCTCTGAAAGAGATCCTCGCCGGATTCAGGAACCGCTGGCAGCTGCTAGGTCATTTTGACCGTTACGCAGACCTGCTCAACCATCCAGAAGACCTCGCGGGACTACTTGCAGCCAAAGAGGCGCTGGAGGCTCCGGAGGAAGAAGCAACTACCCTGGAGGAGTACAAACAGGACCGACTTGGTGTACGAGGTTAGGTTGCGCAGCAGACGCGTCAGGCGCGAGTTGAGCGCCTTGGGACGAGGCGATCAAGAACGGGTGCTCGACCAACTTCAGGGCCTTTCCGAGGAACCGCGGCCGAATGGCACAGTCAAACTGGAAGATCACATCTATAGGCTAAGAATTGGAAATTTCAGAGTTTTCTATCTGATCGACGAGGAACGCCGGCGTATTGAGATTGGTGCTATACGGCGTCGACAAGAGACGACGTACCGCCGTTATAGAGAGTTTTTCTAGCTGGGGTATGTGACTACGACGTCAATAAAAAACCAAATGGCCTTGATTCGCGCCGGCCGGCCACTTTACGTTGGCGGAGGATACTTGTGAGCACCGATGCTGAGGAATTCCTCAACTGCGCCTGCACCGACGCGGCCCACGTCGTGCGGCTTTCCCTCTGGAAGGATGCCTCCGGACCGGACTTTCTGATCACGGTCCACCTTACTCGGAAGCCGCTCCTTCAGAGACTGCGGCACGCATTTCTGCATGTGGTCGGTCGCGATTTGCCTTACGGGCACTTTCAAGAAGCCCTGCTACGGGTGGAGGACGTGCCAAGGCTAAGCCCGAATCCACCGACGGACAGGGATGGACGACGTGAGGACAGCGGAAGGGGGTGAGGGAGTTACAGGCGTGATGATCCGGGCTCGAATTTGGGTAGACGGGAGGTTGGCGGGCGGTCTGCAGGCGCTTTTGGGGGCACCGATGGCGGCCTACAGTGGCTGTGGCGAGCCAGATGGCGGGATAGGATACGGCAAGAGGCGCTCGCGGACTGGGCTGGCGCGAGTTTGCGGGGACGTTGGGTTGGCTGGTGGGTCAGTGGCGGACGGGCTCCGTCAGGCTGGGAGTGGAATGGCTCGCAGTCGGGCCAGGGCGCGGCTGAACTGCTCCTCCCAGGGCCAGCGCCGGGGAAGCTGCAGGGTCAATCGGCGTGCCGAGCGGGTGATCCGTCCGGCCAAGGCAAAGACCCGTCGTCTGAGGGTCTTGGTGGTCACGATCTGCTGACCCAGGCCGATGCGGGCTGTCCAGCGGGCCAGGTTGTGCGCCATCACCTGTACCGCCAGCCAGGCGCCGTTGGCGGCGAAACGGCCCGAGGGGAGATGGTTCAGCCCCACGCCGTACTTGAGGTCGCGTATCGCATTCTCGATCTCGGCGTGACGGCGATGATCGGCCTCCAGTTCCAGCGTCTCCCCGTCCCGGTCGGTGATGAAGCCGTGATAGCTGTAGGTGGCGAAGAGAGCCAGTTGAGAACAGGGCGCCGGCTTCACCCGCCGGACGATGAGCCGTACCGGCGCGGCGTCCGCCTCGGCCTGGAACGGGGTGTAGGTGGTCTCGGCCACATCGGCGGCGCCGTCCAGCCAGTAAGGAATCGGCGTCCAGGCATCTTCGGGTATCGCCTCGATGAGATTCCGCAGGCGGGCGCGCTGGCGGATGGCGATGGAGAAGCGGACATCCATCCGGCGGCAGACGGCGACCACGGCGTGGGTATAGAAGCCGCTGTCGGCCCGCACCGTGAGTTGGCCCCTGGCTCCGCAGTAGCGCACCCGCCCCACCGTTTCACGCAGGAAGTGGGCAGCGCCGCGGGCGGTGTTAGCCCGGCCCTCGCGCAGGCGGGCCATCAGCACGTCGCCGGTGCCGGCGGCGACGGCCAGCAGCGGGTGATAGCCCCGCGCACCGGTGTAGCCGTGGTGGCGGGCGCCCTCCTTGGCCAGTCCGTAGGTCTCGCAGATCGTCGAATCAAGGTCGATGGTGAATGGTGCGTCGCCGGGTCCGGCACCGGCCTTCCAGACCCGGGCCAGCAACTCGCGGCTCACCCGGTCCAGTTGGCGGACATGGCCCCACCTGAAGCTGCGCAGGAAGGTGCCCAGGGTGGAGGGAGCCTTAGCCGTGAAACCGAGCACGCGGGCGGTCCCGCCGGCGCGCAGCACATCGGCGTCGTCGATGCAATCTCCGCCGGCTAGGGTGGAGGCCACCAGGGTCATCATCTTGTCGCCGGTGTTCGCCCGGCCCGGCGCGCCGCCGAGGTCGAGGTGCTTCCGGAGGAGTTGGGGCAGGCCAAGGCGCAGGGCGAGGGTGGCGGGAAGGATCAGCCCGGCATTGGCCACCAGGCGGTGGTCGTCGAAGGCGATTTGGATGCGGTCGGGGTGGTTACGTGGTAGCATCTATCGGGTGCTCCTTTTCTGGGACCGGTTTTCTGTTTCAAAACCATTATCCCAGATTCAGAGGCGCACCCTTTTGTTTCTTCAGCAGGCCTCCTACACGCCGTCCTTCGGTGGATTAGGGCTTAGGCGCATACTCGACGAATTCGAGTCGGCGAGTCGCGAGGCAGTGTCACCGCGATGACCTAACTGCCAGGTCTCGGCGGCAGAGACAGCCCAGCGACGATCTCGGTATTCCCTGTGCGCCTCAAGACCTTGGGCGCGATCTTAACCTTGGACGAGCGGCTGCCGGAGCCGAGTATCAGGTACTCCATCGTCATCAGCTTCTCGTCGGCATAGATCGGGACTTCGGGTGGGAGTGCGAAGGGCGTGACGCCGCCGATCTCCATTCCCGTGAGCGCCATGGTGTCCTCGGCTGAGGCGAAAGAAAGCCGGGAAACCCCCATCAACGTCTTGACGGTCTTGTTCACGTCCAGCCTGTCTGAGCCCTTTACGATGCAGGCCGAATACTGCTTCGGCCCTCGCTTGGAAGCGACGACGATCGTATTTCCACAGGTCTCGACCGGATATCCGTACTTCGCGCAGAATTCGGCTGTGTCGGCGAACACAGGGTCGATCCGTACTATCTCATACGGCACCCCGATGCCGTCAAGGACGGCGACAACCCGTGACTCGATTCCGGAATTCTGCTCGCGCAACGGCTTCCTCCTGGTTCTGTTCTGGCTCTGTACCGAGACCTACCAGGTCCCTCACGTCTTCCGCCCATGCTAGAATGGGTGTGACAAAGCTAAACGGGCCTCCGGAGGCGACGCGACTTGACTTGGCGCTGGGACATTGAAGACCTCGCCCTGCGGGTAGCTATAGCGCGGAGCGAAAGCCCGCGTGACATTCTAACGATGATCGCACGGTTCATCGTTGTTTGGACAACGTCGTTCCTGGGTATAATATTGAAGCCCGTGGACTACGCGGTCCGGTTTATCGGGATAGCCTTCACGGCGTTAGTAATTCCGTTCATGTTCCTCGCCCTACTCGACATCATCTGGATGGGCGTCTGGGGGTTACTCGTCTTTAGCAGTCGTGTTTGGCTCAATGTTCCTCTGGCCCGTCCGCTGCTGATCCTACCCGGCATGGTCCTCGCGATAGTGGCGCACGTTTTCATCATGATCGCGCCCGACCCCAACAAGGTGTCGGCCTACGCTTCTGTTCCACAAGAGTGGCCGCTCACCTGGCACCTGTGGAAGCCCCCTCCCGCTTATTTCGAGCACCCCGACGCGATGTACAAGCCCTTCTAGGACGGCTCCGGGGCCCCGCTCGAGCTCAGCCCCGATGGGTACGGCCCGTAATCGACGATAACCTCCACGTCCTCGATCACGACGCTCCCCTCAAGACGCGGCGGCCTGCCTTCGAGCGCGACCGTCAGGATGTTCCGCCCCTTCTTCGGACGAACGTCGGCCAGGTGGAACTCCAACCACATGTTGTACTGGTTCAATGGCCCGGCGTAGGGACGCAGGCACGTTTCGTTTTCGAGGGACTCACCGTTTAACTCGATAGTCAGCTGATCGGCGCTGACGAGGTTGTCCGTCTTGACGCGGAGCTGGACCTGTCGGATCCGCTCAGCCGCACCGACGATGTCGTCCGCGATGTAGAAAGGTATCTCTCGCCGAACGCCGAGTTCCGCTGAGGGCAGCTCAAGAGGCAGCGGCCGCGCGTACCCAACCTCGTCTGCATATTTGGTGTTTCGGTTCACGACATAGTGCTTGTAGCCCTCTTTGACCAAATCGGGGTCCGCCAGCTCTGTGAGGATATTCCTCTCGGAATCACGCTGAGGCCAGTGGAGGAACCACGTGTAGAGGCCGTCGGCGCCGCGGTCCCAGTAGTTGGCGGCTGCGGCCCGGAACATCGCCGGCGTAGCGAACTCCCTCGTGTGGTAGTGGCGTTGCTCGTTGTTGTAGTAGGGCATGAGCATCGGGTAGACCGAGACGTCGGCTTCGTGGGCCGCCTCAACGAGCCAGTCGATGGGCATGTCTATGTCCAAGAGGTTGTGCGCGTAGACGGTCGGTACGACGAAGTCGAGTAGCCCTTCGGCCAGCCATCGACGGACGTCGACTCCGTTGTCGAGGTTCAGCGCCTCGGTCGGATAGACCCGCGCGCCGATCTCCGCAGACTCTCCGGACCTGTTTCGTGCCACGTCGGCGGCCCGTCGCACCCACTCCGTGACGACGTCGGTGTACTCAACTGCGTCCTCTTTCGTAAGAATGCGCGGAGAGCCGGCCGGCGCCGCCGCGAAGTCGAGCTCCAGGGCGTCCGTCGAATACTGCGTCGCCAGCTCCTCGTAAATCGCGAGAAGATGGTCCCGCACCTCCTGGTGCACCCACCCACGACCGCCGTTGCGGACGCTCTTGGCCGGGTCCATTCCACCATATTCGCCTAAACGGAGGCTCGCGATGAACTCCATCCCCTTGTCGTGCGCCCTATCGATCAGCACCTGAAGCGGGTCGAGGCCACGGTCGATAAGGCTCTTCATGCACTCGTAGGCCCGCCACACATAGCTCGACGTGAACGGAATCATGTCCTCGCCGAACATCCGGCCGACCTTCGACGGGTAGAACAACCCGTCCGACCGGCTCACGCCGTAACTGAACGTGTCGACAGCCGTGCCGGCGACCTCGTCGATAGGACGCCATGCGTCCTGCAACTTCATAGGTGGCTCGTAGAGCCACAAGTAGTAGTGGCGGGCGTCGTTGAAGTAAATCGTCCTACGTTTTCTCATAGACGCTCCTGCGGCCCCTTCATGGCTGTGAGCCGGCGGTATTGTATCCGAAGCACCTGGCAGGGGCAGCCAGCGAAGGTGAACGATCTGTAGGGGCCCCATTTGTAGGCTCGCTCCCGATGAGACCGCGTCCATGCTGAACGTCTCGCACGCAAAAGAAAAGCGCCCCGACGTGAAGCGGGGCGCTCTGTGTATCGTCAGAAGTCCGGGTTCTAAGGCCCCGTAAGGCCGGGCACTGGGCAGGTAGTAAGCCACCCGTAGTCGTCGTTGAACCCGTGGTTATTCGGATCTGGGCCCACGGCGATCGCAGAGAGCGCTGCCCCGACCCCAAACGTCGACACACCGGCCTGGGCGCCGAACGCCGAAAGTGCAGCCCCCGCCGTAATCCCCTCAGACCCCATGTCGGGTGTTGCAACGGCGGCATCGACGGACGGGATGGAGGCTAAGGTGGCATCACCGGAAAACGCTGACACGACGGAAGCGCCGCTCAACGCGACTATCACCACTACCGCGAGCACAAGTCTTTTCATCGGCGTTCACCTCGAATGTCACGAGACTATTCCAGTGCCGCCCGATTTGTCAATCAATAGACCGGGCAGCCGTGGAACACTACTTCTGCCACAGCGACGTGAAGCCCCCGGGGAACTTTGCAAGAACGCCTTCGCGATTCCAGGAGGACTCCTCGACTTTTCTTAATCTGAAGCCTGCTCCAAGAGCCGCATTCATGATTTCGGCAAGCGTGTGGTGGAACCCGACGATCGGCCTGGTTTGCCCCCATCCGCCGTGCCGTCGGGCCAGCGGCGTTCCATTGAAGTCATAGTAGTCGGGCGTTGTGTCATCGTAACTCCGCTCGGGGACGATGCGGCCGTCTATGTCGTCCAGAAGCGATGTTACAGGATGGGATATGTCTATCAGCAACTTCCCGCCAGGGCGCAACACGCGATACCAGTTGTCGCAAGCAAGGTAGATGTCCTCGAACCACACCAGGTACGTAGCAAAGACGATGTCGAAGCTTTCGTTCTCTATCGGGCCTAGCGTCTGCGCATCCGCTACCCGAAAGGTCACTGGTAAACCGATGCGCTCCGCATTCTTCTCGGCGATGTCGATGGCTACCGGGCTGATATCGCAGGCGGTAACATCCGCACCCAGGTTCGCCCACGAAAAGGCTTGCGTCGCGTCGCAGGCGCAGCAAATATCCAGCAGCTTCGAACCTCCCACGTTGCCCAGGAGCTCGATAACGTGATTGTCCAACATAACGGCGCCTTCCGAGAGGTCCTTGTAAAAGTCTGGGTTCTCCTGCAACTGGAACCCCATATAGTCGGGATGGTAAGCGTCCCAAGTGCTTCGCACTAACTCCAGCCTTTCGAGTCTATCGTTCAACGCCTCTCTCCTCTATCGAGTAACTGCTCGGTTTTCGAGGGTCTTGCGGGAGCGCCAGGGCAGGCTCGGGGGCACTGCCCCTACGTATGCAGCAAAAGTGAGTTGCTTTCATACGTTTCGTTCGCCCCGCGGATGTATGGTTGCTCACTTTCAGCTTGCGGTTGTATCTAATTACCGTGGGTCAAATCCCCCCAACCCCCTTTTCAAAGGGGGGACAGAGCCGGACCCCACGAGCGCTTTGGTGGGCTATCGAGTAACTGGTCGCAACAGTTACTCACCTAGATTCGGTCCGCCCTGCGGACATAATTCGCTCTCAAGTACCAAGGATGGAGCGTTCGAAAATGGTCGGCGACCGCGTACCAGATTGAAGGCTATTCGGCGACGAGGAACGTCTCGGCGATCGAATCGAACAGCCCCCTGTAGCTCGGCGCATCGGTTTCCAGCGTGCTGAGCGCCAGGATGAAACGGTCGCTGCCGATGTCGATGATCGCCATCTGCTGCTCTACCTGATAGGTGCCGCCATCCTGATAGGCTCCCTGAAGCCTGTTGCGTAGCCGCACGGCCGGAATACCGCTCACCTCCACGTCCTCGGTCATGTCGACGTCTAGCTGGATCGCCACGCCCTGCTCCTCCATGACTGATACATAGTGGTCCGCGGACTCGATCAATCGGGCCTCGCGTGCCGCCTGGAAGCTGATCGCGAAGCCGCGGGGAGATGCTGGGTCGAGGGCCCACAGCTTGATCGCCTGTTGGTTCTTCAACCTCTCGACGAACGGCACCCACTCAGGGTTGGTCGGCGTCATCTGCTCTATCAGAATGTCGATCGTTTCGGTATCTACGTTCAGCACGATCCAGTCGTCGGGAAGCCCAATCGAGAACCTGTCGACCTCGTGGCGTACCCAACCATCCGGCAACGGTACCGCTGTGGGCTCCGGTGCCGCACTCGGAGCCACCGTCGGAGTGATGGCCTCAGACGAGGCGCCGCATCCCACGACCGCGCCTGTGAGGAACATACCTAGTGGTCCAACATCCTAGTATTGAAGGGTTCTGAGGTTACGGCTTGGTAGGGGCGGGTTTGAAACCCGCCCTGTCGTCGTAGCACGCCAATCTCGGCTACCCCTCATTTCAAAGATTTCGGTCTACTAGCACTACGACCGACAGTCTGTCCATTAACGCGTTCATGGCTACCACGATTGCTGCGGGGCCAGTCGAATGAAGTCGGAGATACGTTCGCCGATGACCATCGCCGCCGCGTTGGTGTTTGCCCGCACGCAGTCGGGCATGATCGACGCGTCGGCGACTCGCAGCCGAGCGATGCCGCGAACGCAGCCCTGCCCGTCGACTACCGCCATCGGGTCGGACTCTGGGCCCATCTTGCACGTCCCAGAGACGTGGTGGCTGGTCCGCACTTCACGCATGAGCCACTCGTCTAGCGACCGGTCGGACCTTAAGTCTAGGTTCGTCGGACTGATGCGCTCGTGTATCAGCTTCCTCAAAGGCTCCTGGCCTGCGATTTCCACGCAGATGCGTACAGCTTCTCTGAACCTCTGTCGATCGAAGGGTTCTTCGAGATAGTTGTAGTCCAGCAACGGCTGTCGATCTGGGTCTGTCGAATCGAGTCCAAGGTGGCCTGAGCCGACCGCCGATTGCACGCAGACCACCATGCTGAACCCGATTGGCTTGGAGTTAGTCGAGAAGTAGCGGCCCTCAGGCGTTACGCACGAGAAGTGGTGGATGATCATATCGTTGCGGCGCTCCGAGATCCCAGCCGTGTACCTGAGGGCGAACTGCAGGTGAGGGGCCAGCTCGTCCTGCTTGAACTCATCGCTACTCTGCCAGGTTACGTGAACTTGCGGATGGTCTCTGAGATTTCCGCCTACGCCGGGGAGGTCGAGCTGGACGGCGACGCCTACCGATTTGAGGTGGTCGGCGGGCCCGATGCCTGAGAGCATCAGCAAGTGCGGCGACCCGATGGCGCCGGCACACAGAATGACTTCGCCGCCATAGATCGATGACATATCTCCGCCGATCTCCGCCGAGACGCCGATAGCTTTAAGGCCATCGAGCAAGACTCGATATACGGCGCAGTTTGGCCGTATCGTCAGGTTCGGACGGTGGCGCGCCTCGGCCAGGTATCCGATTGCGGTACTCCACCGCACGCCTCCGATGTTATTGAACGGCGTCGGGCCCACGCCCGTCGAGCCGGGACGGTTGTGGTCGTCGCAGTTTCCATATCCAGTCGCTAGACATGCCTCGTGGAAAGCTCGCTGGTCTGGGTTCCATTCAGGTTCCGCAAAACGCTGGATTCTGATCGGCCCATCCGCACCGTGGAATTCGTTACCGAAATCGTGGTCGGTCTCGATCCTGCGAAAACGCGGGAGCAGCTCCTCGAACGACCAGCCGTTGTTGCCGAACTCTGCCCAGCCGTCGTAGTCGTCGGGCTCCCCTCGCAGGAATACCTGGGCGTTCACCGCGCTCGATCCACCAACCAGCTTGCCTCTGGGTACGAGCATCGGTCGTGCGGCATCTGTCGCGCGGGCCGTGAACGCCCAGTTGTGCTTGCTCTCTGGACCGAATGCTTTGGCCCACAGGTTCCGGTCTCTCCCGTAACCGTACCTGATCTCCTCAGGCAGCTGCTCGATATCGGGATAATCTGGCCCAGCCTCCAGTAGCAGGACCGATCTGTCGGCGTCTTCGGATAAACGAGACGCCAATATGGCGCCCGAGGAGCCGGCTCCTACCACGATAGTGTCGTAATTCAAGCTTCATTCCCGTCGCTAGAAGCTCGCTGGATTATACTTTAGGGCAGCTCCGCGAGGTCGCGGGACTTGATGCCCATGTTGTAGGCGACCTCGGCGGCGCGCAGGCGTACGAAGGGATCGGGGTCTCCCATCGACTCAGCGAGAGCGTTCAACGCCTCGATCCTTAGCCCCTTTAGCTCCATGTTGGCGAGGTCGGCCGTTTCCTGGCGCCGGCGTTCGAGTTCGTCGCGGAAACGAGGGTCGTGCATTCACCGGTGGAGGGTGGTGCGTCCGACGTTTGCCAGCCGAGCCGCTTCCGACAACGACTCGTGGGAGACGAGGTAGGACAGGGCGGCGAGCTGCTTCTCGGATAGGTCCTTCGGTTCCGACTGCGGGTCGTTTTCCATTATGTAAGTCCTCCTGGTTTAGTGGTTGGTCTTGAAAAAACGCTCTTCGAAGTGTCGGAATCTGTAGGAACTTGTCGGATTTGTATCTGAGGGTTTCCGACACTTTCAGGGAAAATCCGACAGGTCGGGGGTTCGAGTCTGGATGCCGATCCCGGGAGTCGTCTGGTCCATGGTTTTCCTCCTTTCACTGTTGTGTTGGTGGGCCGGTAAAAACAAAAAAGGACAGACTGTGGGGTCTGTCCCTCGCCGACATTATAGTACATACGTTCTGGTAGTGTCAAGGGGGCGCATGACCTCATAAATATGGTTACCGAACGGGAGAATGCGCCTCAAAATCACGGTTACCGAGGACCAGGAGGTAACCGTGAACCGAGAGAGCATCAGGGAGTACGTGGTGGGGCAGCGGGAGAGGTACCACAAGGCCAGCAAGGCTGAGAAGGGGAGAATCCTGGACGAAGTGGTGGCAGTGACCGACCACCATAGGAAGTCGGCGGTAAGGCTGCTATCTGGCCGGAGAAGGAGAGGTCGAGGAGGTCTGGTGGGCAGACCGGCGGAGTACGGTCCGAAGATAGCGGTCGCTGCCCGAGTGGTCCACGAGGCCGCAGGTGGAATAGGTGCGAAACGGCTGCAGCCGTTTGTGGGAGAGCTGGCGGCACGCCTGGAGGAGTTCGGCGAGCTGAAGATAGCCCCCGAGACAGATGCGTTGCTCAGGCGAGCAAGTGCAGCAACGCTGAACCGGTCCCAAAAACATGGGACACGGTCAGTCTGCGTGCCGAGCAGGAGCACGGGCGGCCTTGGGCAGAGCTCGGAAACGGTACTGGAGTGCTCCTCTCGACGGGTGCAGACGGCTGGGCGCATCGGCGACGAAGAACGCCCGGCCGTCCCAGCCGGTCCGGAGCACGGATTTGTGAGCAACATCGACGAATCAGAGTCAGCACCGCCTTGTGATACCATTCGCGCGCCATGTGGACCCGGCCCTGCGCCTCTCCTCCGGGGATGACCGGAGACGGAAGGGACGATGGAACATAACGTTCCGCTAGTCTTGGTAGCTAATCCCGGTACTGGTGTTGGTAGCAGGTCGTCGATGAACCCGCTGCGACATCATAGACACCGGATATTGGTGCGGGGTATCACGCCCGTTAGGGCGTCTACTGAGTTAAGGCTTACCGGAGTCATCAGCTTTGACAAAATACATACTTTTCGATAATGATGGAGTGCTTGTCGATACCGAGCATTGGTACTTTATGTCGAACAAAGAAGCTCTGTCAGAGCTAGGCTTTGACTTGGATAAGGACTCGTACCTAGAGGATATGTCTAAAGGTATATCCTGCTGGGAGAGGGTTAGAGTTTCAGGAATTGATGAGGTCACAATATCGGAAACAAGGCAAAAGCGGAATCTTTACTATCAACATTACCTGATAACAGAAGATATTGAGATACCAGGTGTAGAGAAGATATTGAAGGAGCTGTCAGGGGCCTTCAGGATGGCAACAATCACAACTTCAAAGCGATCAGACTTTAAACTTATACACAAAGATCGAAACATTACTACTTTTATGGACTTTGTGCTCACGAATGAAGATTATGACAAATCCAAACCTCACCCAGAACCATACTTAAAAGGTTTGGAGAGATTTGGAGCACAAAGGGCAAAGGCGGTTGTAGTTGAAGATTCTGGTCGCGGCTTGCAGTCGGCCGTCGCAGCAGGAATAGATTGCATTGTTGTTCATAATGAATTCACTAAAACACACAACTTCTCGGCTGCAACCCACAAAATCAGGAATCTGGAGGGACTCCTGAGTATACTGGGAGGTTAACAAAACGATAAACGTGGATTTGAAACAAACTCCGATTGAATAACGCCTGCACGTTATCAAACCGGGTTATCGTAAGCGTTATAAGAATAAACCACCAATCTTTTGGAGGAAAAGCATTGATAGCGGAAGAAATAATCAAAAAACAAATCGGACAGACCCTAACAGGAACGGATCTCAACCTAGGAACGAAATACAAAGGTAAGGCCAGAGATGTTTATGAGTACAAAGGTAAAGTATTCCTCATATCAACCGACAGACAGTCTGCCTTTGATAGAAGTATTGCTCACATTCCATTTAAAGGACAGGTTCTAACCCAAACATCTGCATTCTGGTTTGAACACACAACAGATATTATCCAAAATCACACAATTGATGTTCCAGATCCAAATGTAGTCGTAGGAAACAAACTAACGGTATTTCCAGTTGAGATGGTCATCCGAGGCTATTTGACCGGTGTAACTGAGACTTCTGCATGGACCGCGTACGCTAGAGGAGAACGTCTATTCTGTGGAAATGTACTTCCAGAAGGTATGCAAAAGAATCAAAAGTTTCCTGAACCAATAATAACGCCGGCTACTAAGGATGAAGTACATGATGAAAACATAAGTGCGGAAGAGATTGTCAAGGGCGGTGTGAAAACGTACCAGCGGGGCGGAGCAAAACTGTACCACTGAACGCCGTAGAATGGGCATCAAGGTTCGTGGGGCGTTGGAGATCAGGCTCAGTCAGATAGCTGGCGGCCAGAAGTCTTCTTGCTGTGCTTGAGTCGGTAGCTGTCCCCGTTCATCTCCAGGATGTCGACATGGTGGGTGAGGCGGTCGAGGAGAGCTCCGGTCAGCCGTTCAGAGCCGAACACCTCGGTCCACTCGACGAAGGGCAGGTTGGAGGTCACCAGGACCGATCCACGCTCGTAACGCTGGCTGAACACCTCGAAGAGGAGCTCGGCGCCAGTCTTGGACAAGGGCACGAAGCCCAGTTCGTCGATGATCAGAAGCTTGAGTCGTGCGAGCCTTCTCTGCAGGTTGAGCAGACGCCGTTCGTCCCTGGCCTCGATCAGCTCGTGAACCAGAGCAGCGGCGGTGGTGAAGCCCACGGACAGTCCCCTCTGACACGCAGCCAGACCGAGACCGAGGGCGATATGGGTCTTGCCGGTGCCACTGTTGCCGAGAGCGATGACGTTGTGGGGGCGCTCGATGTACTCGCATCGTGCCAGCTCCAGAACCAGAGCCTTGTTCAGGGACGGCATAGACAGGAAGTCGAAGGTGTCGAGGCTCTTGGTCGTCGGGAAGCGGGCTGCTTTGATCCGACGTTCCACCATGCGATGGTGACGGTCGATCAGCTCCAACTCCGATAGTCGCAGCAGGTAGTCCGGATGGTCAGCTCCCTCACTGGCACACTGGGATGCCAGCTTGTCGTACTCCCTCAGGAACGTGGGGAGCTTGAGTTGCTTGAGGTTGTGTTCGAGCAACATCGTGGACTTGTTGGTCATGACCGGCTCCCCGCCAGGAGAGCCATGTAGTCCCTGGTCGAGGTTGTTGCAACGTTGGTCCTGGGCAGATACGGGTACAACTCCATGTCGAGTCTAGGCGGTCGACCCTCGATCCTGCACAGCACCAGGTGCTTGACAGCATCGAAGCTCACAGCCCCGAGTCGAATGGCGTCTCGTACGGCGTCGTGGACTTCTTCCGGCTGGAAGTTCTCCATCAGTCTGAGCACCTGCACGAACTCCCTCTTTCCTCGCTTGCCCATCCGAGACTCCAGCAGCCGCCGCAACACTCCGAACTCCTCGGGCAACTCCCATCCAACCAGCGGCGCCGCCTGATCCAATGCCCTCGTCTTCTTCTCAAGGAGCGGCAGGTAATGGAGAGGGTCGAAGACGAAGTCGTCTCGATCGTAGGACCGCCGATGGCGGGCGATGACTTCAGCGCCACAGCTGATCACAACCTCATGTACATATCCGCGGACCACAACGTCCCGATGACCGTAGGCCACCGGGACCGAATAGTCATTGGTCCGGTATCTGACCAGGGACAGAGAACTGACCCTCGTCGCGTGCTTGTCGCTGGCGTCGTACGGTACGGCCGGCAGAAGCAGCAACTTCTCCAGGTCCCGCTCCAGCCGTTCTCCTATCGTCTCGTTGTGGCCGCGGAGTCGATCTTCGAACCGTCTGAGGCAGTGTTGCTCCAGATGAGCATTGAGGGCATCGAAGCTCTCGAACGATGGAATGGGCACCAGGAAGTTCCGGCGGACATAGCCGACCAGACCTTCTACTTTGCCCTTATCGTTCCCTTTGCCTGGACGGCCGAACCGGTCCTCGAACAGGTAGTGGGACTGAAGCTCGGAGAACACCCTGGTCCGCTGCCGGCGACCATCTCCCAGGATTCTGGCTACCGCGAGCGTGGTGTTGTCGTAGAGGATGCTCTGAGGCACTCCGCCCAGGAACGCGAAGGCGGAGACGTGTCCGTCGCAGAATGACTCCGTCGTCTCGGCGGGATACGCCTTCACATAGCACCCGTCGCTGTGAGGGAGGTCCAGGGCGAAGTAGTGGGCTTTGCGTTCCACTCCGCCGATGATCACTCGAGCTTCGCCGTAGTCGCACTGGGCATGTCCCGGGGAATGGGACAGTGGTACGAACATCTCGCGGGTATGACGACGGCGTTCTCGAACGTAGTCTTTGACTATCGTGTACTTGCCGGGGAAGCCGTGTTCGTCTCTGAGCCGTTCGTAGATACGCTTGGCGGTGTGACGCTGCTTCTTCGGTGAGCTCAGATCCTGCTCCAGGATCTGGTCCATCACACCCTTATATGGATCGAGCTTCGGTCTGCGAGCCGGTCGTTGCCGTCGATACCCTGGGGGCACGGAGTACTCGAGCATCTTGCGCACCGTGTCCCGGTGTAGCCCGAACACTCGGGCCGCCTCTCGGACGCTCATCCCTTCGACGAAACAAGCCCTGCGAACTCGCAGGTACATCTCCACCTTGTACATCCAATCCACCTTCAATCAGGTTCGGTCGTTCCTGATTGAAGGCGACAGGCGGTACAGTTTTCAAGCGCCACATCTCAGCGCTCGACCGCCCAGGTGGTACATTATCTCTCCGCCCTTCACAACTCCGGACGCCGCGGCTTGAGCGGAGACCTTGGTGGGCTGCGCTTCGTTGTCGCCGCCGGCGCATCCGGCCAGCAGAGCCAGAGCGGCGAGAGTAGCAAAGACCGCAACGTACTTCCTCATCTTCCACCACACGTCAGGAGTTGACTCACGGCATCCAAGTTCCACGGAGCTCAGCAATAGGCGAGAGAACTATTGGACAGGATACTCGAGCAACATAGGGCGCATCAGGTAGGAGCCCCCGAGCTCCCGGTCCTCTAGAAGGGAGTATATGAAGTGCCAGGCCGGTTCTAGCTGGACGGTGATGTAAACAGTCTCGCCCGGCTGGATCGGCATTATCCCTCCGATAGCCTTCGAGGGAGGTGGCCCGGCCGGTCCGGAACCGTCGTCTTTGATCACGGGGAAGGGCATCATCGGAGTCGTATAGTACGTCGCTCCGGTAGGGGCCCTGCTCCAGACGTAGAGGTCCGGGAAGTCTTTGGCCTGCTTGCCGTTCTCGATCTCCGCCATGCGTGCCTCATGTACGTTGCTGCCTTCGTTGGTGACCCTTACGATTCGAGGCCCTGAATCGATCGACTTCCCCGCAGACATCCCGAACAGGTCTCGAGTGTTTCGGATGTTGTAGGCGTAGTCCGTGATAGTGAGGAGCACGTCCGCTGTGGGTTGAGTCCCGGGGGTGTCCGACGCCGTCACGGTTAGCGAGCGTAGCATGTCGAGAGCCGGGCGCGAGACCTGATCGTCGCCGACGGTATAGCTCACCACTGCGTACTCGCCACGTTCGAGGTTCTGAGTGACGCTGGCCGACAGCCCCGGCGAAACATCGGCTGGCCCGCCGGACTGTAGAGCCCACGCAGGCAACGGGTCCAAAGGACTGTCCGCGATGAACGCTCTCAGATCGTCGACCGTCCTGTCGCCGGTCAGCTTGATCAGTCCCAGGTGGTGGTCTTGTCGCCCGTTGTTTTCGAGGACGATGCGGGTCCAGCCGACCGGTGTGGAGCCGGGCCCGCTGAAACCCGACTCGTCGACGGTGAAGACTATTTCGGCAACTTGCCCCGGGTCGGCCTCTTTGGCGACATTGGTGCCCTCGACGAAATCGCCGCCGGTCTCGCCGACGGCTGCCGCTTGTGAGGCAACCTTGGACGACTCTGATGATTCGCTTCCGCCGCAGCCCGCAGCGAGTGCGGCCGTTGTGGCAATTGCGAGAAGGATCGTTCTAGCCATGAAACAGCCCTTGCCTGGAGGCGTACCATTCGGCACTCACACTGATGGACCCGCCGCCGGCCCCTCCTTGAACCCCCAATCCTGTCGTCAGACGCAGAGCGGATCGTTGAGCGAATAGCGGCCCTGGTCTTTTACGCCGTCCGTGGCCTCTCGCGCGACGATGTTGCGCCAGAACGTCTCCCACTCCTCGAAATCTCGCATCTCGGACTCCGGGTTGGACCGGCTACGCGCGGTCCAGGCCTCCCTGCCGCCCTGGCCAACAGGTTGACCGGCGACCTGATAGCGCAAGTCGAAGCTCCAACGCAGCCTCTCGCTCCGGTTTACGAGAGAACAATGCTGTGTCAGCTTGTCCATTACTATCATGTCGCCGGGAGCAGCCGGCAGAGGCTTCCGGTCTTCGCTGACGATCTGCTCCGGAATCCCCTTGGAAGACGGGTTCTGAGGCGTCGACTTGCAATGGGTCGACAGCTCACCGGGTCGGTGGCTGCCGGGGACCACCACCAGACAGCCGTTTTCCTCGTCGGCCGCCATCATAGGCACCCAGACCGTGATCACGTCGGTCTGGTCAGCTTCGGTCTGAAAGGCCCAGAGGTCCTGATGCCACAGGGTCTTCGAGATCGCCCCATTAGCGCTCGACTGAACGCTCTCGGGGAGCCTCTGCTCCGGAGGCTTGATGCGCGTGATGTGCAGCGGGTTTACACCGATTTCCGGTCCGATGAACTGCTCCAGGGCGTCCAGGAGCCTCGGACTGCGTAGCAGGTTGAACATCGCGGGATGGATGTAAAGCGGGTGGTCCGGGGCCGGACTATGAAAAGGCAAGTGGATCGACAGGTGCTGGAAGTGCTCGTCGCCTGTGTCCACCAGGAATGCGCTCAGCCGGCCCAGCACCGATAGTCCGTCGTACCTGTGCTGCAGTCTGCCCTGGGCGTAGAGCCGGTCGATGAGAGTGTCGAGCACAACGCCGTACTCGTCGATCAAGGGCTGAATGTCCTCGTCGACGTCCAAAACGCCGCGCAGAACGACATACCCTTCCTCTCGCAGATGGTCGGTGGCTTTCGTCTCAAGCTCAAGCATACGCACCTACCTCAGAATCGGAGTCCACGCGTCGGCGCCAGACGTAAAGGAGGGTCAGTAGTCCCGCTATCAAGATCATACTCCACGTTGACGTTGCAGGCGCGGCGGTCGACAGACCTTCGCACTT
This sequence comes from Dehalococcoidia bacterium, assembly GCA_965248605.1. GTDB lineage: Bacteria > Chloroflexota > Dehalococcoidia > Lucifugimonadales > CAUZJF01 > CAUZJF01. Next base: position 1,092,215 of record CBDFJV010000007.1, on the reverse strand, counting down.
CCCTACGCTGACCGCGTCAAACCGTACCACAACCTCCAACTCCGGTAGTCGTCCTGTGCCGACGGTAGTCTCCGGAAGGGGCCAGCCACAACCTCGGAATGGCGTCAGTCGATCTGACGCGCGGCCTCCAGGACCGCCTTCGCCCAGTCCTCAACGTGGCCGGGTTCGACCGGCACCGCATCGACGGTCCGTTGCTCGATGGCCTGTGCAAGCAGTTTGTGGAAACTCTGCTCCCGCTCGTTCACGCGGGTCTGCATGATGATGACGTTGGTGAGGGCGTCCTTGAGTTCGGCGTCGAAAGTCTGCGGCGACGATGTCGATGTTTCGGTGTTTCCGGTAGAGGGCACGGATCGCTGCAGTGCGGTCAGCAGATCCATCCGAGCCACGTTGATACTGTGGCTTGCGGCGATGATCCGCTGCAACTCCTCCAGACTTATTGCGTATCGCTTTCGGTCACCTGTCCCCACGGCCTCGAGGTACCGGGAAACAACGGCATCCTGCTCAATTGGAATCGACATGGGGGTTCTCCTTGGTTGAGTGCCGTCAGCTTTAGAGCCAGCGGCCGTTCGTCACTTCGGAGGGACAGGCGTGGGCAGCGGGTTGAACGGGTCGAGGCCCAACAGTATCCGCCGAAGAAGGCGCTTAAGTTCCTCAAGCAGTTCTTTATCCGTATCCGGCAGCGGCGGCTTGGGCGGCGTGCTCGTTTTTACGCCAGTCAGGACGTCGTTTAGACCCGCCAGAGTACTGGTAGGTACGTCGTCAGGAAACACGGACAGCGTGGTGGTCTCCGGTCTGGGTGGGAGAGTATCCAGAATCTTCCTCAGAGCCGCGGCAGTCGATGAAGCCACGTCCGGATCGATCGGAGGCGTGGATGTCTCAAGTTCGTTAAGCAGTTCTCTCGCACGCTTCACCAGCTCATCTCGTGGGGTTGGAGTCGGTTGTTCCTCCGTTTCGTCGTCCCCACAGCCGTTCTCCTGCCCAATGATGACGAACGCGGCCAAGACCGCGACGGCGACCATCAGGTAGCGCCTGAATCGAGACTCGACTCGGCCGTTCTTCACGGTACCTACCTCATCGCGGTAATCCGATTCTCAGACCGCCTGGTCTTGCGAGGCCCGCCGCCGGCGCAACGCCCATAGGAAGGCCGCGCCCGTCAGTAGCGCCATGATCGCGAGGGCGAGCCCCGACGTGCTCGGAACGCCCGGAGCGAAGACGACCTGAACGCAGGCCGAGAACTCGGACGTATTGCCTTGATCGTCGGTCGCGGTAGCAGTGATCTGTCTTCCTACGGGCACGGACTGGGCGATCTGGTGACTGAAGACTGCATTCCCGGCTCCATCAGTGGCCACGCTCGCGCGATCTAGGAAGACCTCGCCCTCGCCGTGTCCCGAAACGTGGCAGATCGCGTTCGAGAAGAACTCGATAGTCGTTGTCGTGTCGGCTGTCGTGTTCAGCGTGCCGCTAATCTGGGTCACACCGCCGAACGTCCTGACCGCCGTCGCGATTTCAGGGAAGTTCTGCAGGTTGTTGACGCCTGCGTCGGCGTCGCCGGGGTCGTTGGGCGTGACCCCGGCCGGCGCAAGATCGATACCAAGCTGGGTGTTGGCAAAGATCGAGTTCCCGAGGATCGCATGACCGGACTGTTCCACAACGTTGACTCCCCTACGATTGTAGGCGATGACGTTGCCCGCGCCGGGCTCGGTCCCACCGATCGTGTTGCCACTCAATCTTACGTGGATTCCGTAGGAGAGATTGCCGAGAGCAGACGTGCCATCGATGGCGACACCGATCAGATTGCCCCGCACTTTATTCCCGGTACCGTACACCTGCATACCGTAGCTGTTGTTCCCCGATATCACGTTCCCGGCTCCCGGCTCGGTCCCGCCGATCGTGTTGTTGTTGCCCGATGTCTCGATGCCCCAGTAACCGTGGTTACCCAAGTCGACCATGCCGGTGATGTCGGTGCCCACAAGATTGCCCTGAACGATGGTGTTATAGAAAACCTCGATGCCAGGCCCTTGCCGGTTGTCGAACGCGCGCCCATTCCCCGACACGACGTTGCCTTCACCCGGCCCGGTCCCTTCTATCAGGTTCACGGTCCCCGGGTTGTTGAATACCACGATGCCACCCGCCTGAGGCAGGATCTTGGTGCCGGTGATATCCGTACCTACGAGATTGCCCTGCACCGCGTTCCCGGAAACCGCGCCCGACAGATATATGGCGTCACCCTGCCATGTTCCGGAGACCAGGTTTCCTTCTCCGTTGTCTCGATTGCCCCCTATCAGGTTGTTGCTGCTGCCATTGATCTCTATGCCCCCGAAGCGGTTACCAAGCTCGTCGGGGCCTCCAGCCGGAAACACGCCGTCAGGGTCGGTCACTAGACCTGTGATGTCGCTGCCGACGAAGTTGCCCTGAACGACGTTGCTGTCTGCGCCGCTTACCAGATAGATGCCCCCGGTACCCTGGCCCGAGATGACGTTCCGAGCTTCACTGGAGGTTCCGCCGATGACGTTATTGTCCCCGTTGACGATCTCGACTCCGTAGGTTGCGTTGCCCAGCTTCACCACGCCAGTGGCGTCGAGGCCGATAACGTTTCCCTGGATAGTGTTGAGGTCGGCGTTGTCTCCAGCCACATAGACGCCATGCGTGTCGTTACCCGATATTAGGTTTCTCGCGGCTGGCAGAAGGCCACCGACCGTGTTTCGACGTACATTATCGATGAACACGCCGTTCCCGCCGTTACCCAAGTCGACTGTCCCTGTAGGATCGGTGCCGATGTAGTTGCCTTCGACAACGACTCCGATAGCCTCGATCTCGACTCCGTCGCTGCTGAAACGGTTGATGGTCAGCCCGCGTATCGTTACGCCCCCCGCCTGGACCCTTAGGCCATCGACGCCTGCACCGGCGTTCGTGCCGACCAGCTCGATCTTGTACACCGCATTGATAGGCTGGTCCATCGGGCTCGTGTTGGCGCTGGCTCCAGGCTGCGTGAAGCCGTCTACCACCGCCTCCTCGACGATGGCCGGCAGGGCCGAGGCCGGGGACACGGTAAATGTATCGGTGCTCGAGTTGTAACCTGGATCGGTCGTCGAGATATTGAAGTAGATTCGGTCGAACCCGACTAGGGCGTTAGCCTGCTCGATTGCTGCACGCAGAGTACATGCGCCGGTGCCGTCGTCACACACCTCGTCCGCCGTGTTCGAGTCGCCGCCATCGCCGGTAGAGTCGACGGTCAGGGGCGCAAGGAGTTGGGGCAAGACGAACCACTGCGAGAACTCAGACGTGTTGTTGTCGGCGTCTGTTACCGTGGCAGTTATATACGGCTGCGTAACCGTGACGTTCGAGAAGGTGACGTTAAACGTCGCGTCCCCTCTGTCGTCGGTCGTGGTCTCGGTCGCCCCGAGGAATATTGCGCCTTCGCCGGCGCCCGAGGGATCTCCTACTTCCGTTGAGAACAACTCGATTCTGACCGTCGAGCTGGCCTGGCTCTGGACCATCCCCTGGACAGTGACGCTGCCCAACGTGACCGACGTGATCGCCGGTGGAAGTTGCCCGTCGTTCGCGTCGGCGCCGGCCAGGTTGATTCCGTCTCCGACGTTGGAGCGGACGAAGTTGCCCAATATCGCGTTGCGAACAGACTTCCCGAGAGTGCCAACGCTTCCCGACACCTCCACGCCAATGCCGTTGAACTCGACGACATTGCCGTCGCCGGCATCGTTGCCGCCGATGGTGTTATCCGAAGACCCGCCCACCAGGATGCCGTACTGGCCGTTCCCCAAGTTGACGAGCCCACTCGCGTCGGTACCCAGGAGGTTCCCTTCGATCTCGTTCCAACCGCCTCCGGCGAGCTCAATGCCGGCCTTTCCGAAGCCGCCTATGGCCAGACCTCGTACGACGCTGTTTCCGCTGGTAACGCGCAGGCCGCTCGCGTCGCTGCTGGCATTCGTACCATCCAGCTCGATCAGGATCACCGCGTTGGAGCCTAGCCCCGGTGGGTTCGTGTTGGGGCTCGCCCCCGGCTGCGTGTATCCATCGATGATGACGGGATGGACTACGTCAGGAAGCGGCCCTGCCGGCTGAATCGAATGGGGCCCCGCGCCTCCGATACCGAATCGAATGAAATCGTGGCTCGAGGTCGCGTTGGACTCCTCTATCGCGGCTCGGAGCGTGCAGGCGCCCACGCCATCGTCGCAGACGCCATCGCCGACGTTGGCGTCGCCGCCGTCGCCCGTCGAGTCGACGGTGAGGAGCGACCCGCCGCCGACCGGGGAGCAGGCCGAGAACTCCGACGTGTTGTTCGACTCGTCAGTCGCCGTCGCCGTTATGAGCGACCGCGTGCCGACTGTGGCCGGGAATACGACGCTGAAGCTGACGTTCCCTGAGGCGTCCGTCGTAACACTAGTGAAGCCGAGGAAAGTCTCGCCCTCCCCGTACCCCGTTGAATCACAAGTCGTGTTCGAGAAGAACTCGATCCTGAAGGTCGTGCTGGCATTGCTGTTCAAGGTCCCGGATATCAGAGTGCTGCCTGCCGTTACCGCCGTCAATACCGGGAAGTTCTGCCGGTTGTTGACGCCCGTGTCGGCGTCACCCGCATCATTCGGTGTGACACCGGCAGGTGCGATGTCGATCCCCAACTCTGTGTTGGCGAAGATCGAGTTCCCGAGGATCGCATGACCGGACTGCTCCACAACGTTGACACCCCTACGATTGTAGGCGATGACGTTGCCCGCGCCGGGCTCAGTCCCACCGATCGTGTTGCCACTCAATCTTACGTGGATTCCGTAGGAGAGATTGCCGAGAGGAGACCTGCCGTCGATGGCGACACCGATCAGATTGCCCTGCACTCTATTCCCGGTGCCGTACACCTGCATGCCATAGCTGTTGTTCCCCGATACCACGTTCCCGGCTCCCGGCTCGGTCCCGCCGATGGCGTTGTTGTTGCCCGATGTCTCGATGCCCCAGTAACCGTGGTTGCCCAAAGCAACCATGCCGGTAATATCGGTGCCAACGAGATTGCCCTGAACAATGGTGTCATAGAACACCTCGATGCCGGGCCCTTGCCGGTTGTCGAACGCGCGCCCATTCCCCGACACGACGTTGCCTTCACCGGGCCCGGTGCCACCGATCAGGTTCACCGTCCCCGGGTTGTTGAACACCACGATGCCCCCCGCCTGAGGCAGGATTTTGGTGCCGGTGATGTCCGTACCCACGAGGTTGCCCTGGACCCTGTTCCCAGAAGCCGAACCGGATAGGTATATGGCGTCTCCCTGCCACGTCCCCGAGACCAGGTTGCCTTCTCCGTTGTTTCGATTGCCTCCAATAAGGTTGTTGCTGCTGCCATTTACCTCTATGGCCCCGAAGCGGTTACCAAGCTCGTCGGGGCCTCCAGCCGGAAACACGCCGTCAGGGTCGGTCACCAGACCAGTGATGTCGGTGCCGACGTAGTTACCCTGAACGACGTTGCTGTTTGCACCGGTAACCAGCTTGATGCCTCCGGTGCCATGTCCCGAGATGACGTTCCGAGCCTCACTGGAGGTTCCCCCGATGACGTTGTCATCCCCGTTGACGATCTCGACTCCGTAGGTTGCGTTGCCCAGCTTCACCCCGCCAGTGGCGTCGAGGCCAATAACGTTCCCCTGGATAGTGTTGAGGTCAGCCCCCTGTCCACTCAGATAGATACCCGTTTCCCGAAATCAGGTTCCGGGCCCCGGGCAGTGGCCCGCCTATCGTGTTTTGCCTAGCGTCATCGATGAATATCCCGTTCGCACCGTTGCCGAGGTCGACAGTGCCAGAAGCGTTGGTGCCGATGAAGTTGCCTTCGATCGCCACTCCGGTTGCGTCGACCACGATCCCGTCACCGCCAAACCGGTTTATCACCAGGCCACGAACCACGACTCCCGCAGATATGATCCGCAGACCGGTGCCCCCACCGGCGGCGCTGCCGTCTAGCTCGATCATGTACGCAGCGTTGATCGGTTCGCCCATCGTGCTCGTGTTCGGCCTTGCCCCCGGCTGCGTGAAACCGTCTATGATCACGGACTGAAAAATCAGCGGGAGAGAGCTTGTAGGCCTGATCGTGTGCACCCCAGGCCCTGGGATGTTGAACTGGATGACCTCGGTCTGGGCAGTGGAATTCGAAAGGTTTATGGCCTCCCTCAGGCTACAGTGGGCCCCGTCGCAGGTCCCGTCATCAGCATCGTCGGACGAGTTGACGACGGCCAGGTTTTGCTCGACCTGGGTACATTTGGAGAACTCGGAGGTGTTGCCGCCGGCGTCCGTCGCCGTGACGGTAATGAACCCGCCGATGGCGAAGGACTCGGCGAAAACGATGCCGATGTCCGCGGTCCCTGTGGCGCTGGTCGTGACGTCCAGGAACCCCAAATAGCGCTGGCCCTCGCCATGTCCCGACGCGTCGCAGGTCGTGTTTGCGAAGTACTCGATCCTCAGATCGGTGCTGGTCGCAGTAGAAGTTATCGAGCCCTTGACTATAGTGCTACCTACCGTCACGGAGGCAACAACTGGGAAGTTCTGCAGGTTATTGGCCCCGGCGTCGAGGTCGTCGGCGTCGTTGGCTGTAACGCCGTCGCCGCCCAGGTCGATCCCGAGAGCGGAGTTGTCGAAGATGCTGTTGGCCTGGATGTTGTTCCCGGTCCCCGACACGACCCTAACGCCGTCGGAGCCGTTGTTGGCGATGGTGTTGGCTTGCACGGAGTTTCCTGCGCCCGACGAGACCCTTACGCCGTCTGATCCGCTGTAAGCGATGGTGTTTCCGTCGTCCGGGTCAGGGCCGCCTATCAGGTTGCCGTCCGACTGTATCCTGATCCCCTCGGCTCCGTTGCCCCTGTCGACGGTCGCTGTACCGTCGGTGCCGATGCGGCTACCCTGAATGGTGTTGCCGCCGCCCGTCCTGAGAACGACGCCCGCGCCGTCGAAGTTGTTGACCATCAGGCCCGTGATAGAGCTGCTCGCGGCGACAACGTCGAGGCCGACGGCGCTCGCCCCAGCGTTGGTACCGTCCAACTCTACAATGGGCGTGCCCGCAAAGTCCGGCTCCGACGTGCCATCGATAGTCACGGTCTCGGTGATAGGCGGCAGCGGGGCCGTGTGGCCGATCGTATGAGGGCCCGCGCCCGGGATGTCGAACACGATCGTGTCGGGCCCCGGATTTGCGTTCGCCTCCTCAATGGCGGCCCGCAACGTGCAATCGCCTGCGGAGTCTGCGCATATCCCATCGCCTGGAATGGTGTCGGCCAAGTCCGCGGTTGAATTTACCTTCAAAGGCACCACCTGGCAGGCGGAAAACTCGGAAGTGTTGCCGTCTGGGTCCGTCGCGTGGGTCGTGATATATCTTCCCAATAGGGAGGCGTTGTGGCTGAAGACGAAAGAGCTGTCTCCGTTTTCGTCTGTGGTTACAGCGCCGGCAGCGGTTGCAGAGATGGAAAAAAGGTACTCCTCGCCCTCACCATAGCCTGACGGGTCGCACGCGGTGTTGCCGAAGAATTCGATGCGGAAGGTCGTGTCGGGCGTACTGTTAAGCCCGAATCCACCGACGGACAGGGATGGACGACGTGAGGACAGCGGAAGGGGGTGAGGGAGTTACAGGCGTGATGATCCGGGCTCGAATTTGGGTAGACGGGAGGTTGGCGGGCGGTCTGCAGGCGCTTTTGGGGGCACCGATGGCGGCCTACAGTGGCTGTGGCGAGCCAGATGGCGGGATAGGACACGGCAAGAGGCGCTCGCGGACTGGGCTGGCGCGAGTTTGCGGGGACGTTGGGTTGGCTGGTGGGTCAGTGGCGGACGGGCTCCGTCAGGCTGGGAGTGGAATGGCTCGCAGTCGGGCCAGGGCGCGGCTGAACTGCTCCTCCCAGGGCCAGCGCCGGGGAAGCTGCAGGGTCAATCGGCGTGCCGAGCGGGTGATCCGTCCGGCCAAGGCAAAGACCCGTCGTCTGAGGGTCTTGGTGGTCACGATCTGCTGACCCAGGCCGATGCGGGCTGTCCAGCGGGCCAGGTTGTGCGCCATCACCTGTACCGCCAGCCAGGCGCCGTTGGCGGCGAAACGGCCCGAGGGGAGATGGTTCAGCCCCACGCCGTACTTGAGGTCGCGTATCGCATTCTCGATCTCGGCGTGACGGCGATGATCGGCCTCCAGTTCCAGCGTCTCCCCGTCCCGGTCGGTGATGAAGCCGTGATAGCTGTAGGTGGCGAAGAGAGCCAGTTGAGAACAGGGCGCCGGCTTCACCCGCCGGACGATGAGCCGTACCGGCGCGGCGTCCGCCTCGGCCTGGAACGGGGTGTAGGTGGTCTCGGCCACATCGGCGGCGCCGTCCAGCCAGTAAGGAATCGGCGTCCAGCCATCTTCGGGTATCGCCTCGATGAGATTCCGCAGGCGGGCGCGCTGGCGGATGGCGATGGAGAAGCGGACATCCATCCGGCGGCAGACGGCGACCACGGCGTGGGTATAGAAGCCGCTGTCGGCCCGCACCGTGAGTTGGCCCCTGGCTCCGCAGTAGCGCACCCGCCCCACCGTTTCACGCAGGAAGTGGGCAGCGCCGCGGGCGGTGTTAGCCCGGCCCTCGCGCAGGCGGGCCATCAGCACGTCGCCGGTGCCGGCGGCGACGGCCAGCAGCGGGTGATAGCCCCGCGCACCGGTGTAGCCGTGGTGGCGGGCGCCCTCCTTGGCCAGTCCGTAGGTCTCGCAGATCGTCGAATCAAGGTCGATGGTGAATGGTGCGTCGCCGGGTCCGGCACCGGCCTTCCAGACCCGGGCCAGCAACTCGCGGCTCACCCGGTCCAGTTGGCGGACATGGCCCCACCTGAAGCTGCGCAGGAAGGTGCCCAGGGTGGAGGGAGCCTTAGCCGTGAAACCGAGCACGCGGGCGGTCCCGCCGGCGCGCAGCACATCGGCGTCGTCGATGCAATCTCCGCCGGCTAGGGCGGAGGCCACCAGGGTCATCATCTTGTCGCCGGTGTTCGCCCGGCCCGGCGCGCCGCCGAGGTCGAGGTGCTTCCGGAGGAGTTGGGGCAGGCCAAGGCGCAGGGCGAGGGTGGCGGGAAGGATCAGCCCGGCATTGGCCACCAGGCGGTGGTCGTCGAAGGCGATTTGGATGCGGTCGGGGTGGTTACGTGGTAGCATCTATCGGGTGCTCCTTTTCTGGGACCGGTTTTCTGTTTCAAAACCATTATCCCAGATTCAGAGGCGCACCCTTTTGTTTCTTCAGCAGGCCTCCTACACGCCGTCCTTCGGTGGATTAGGGTTAAGACTACCGGCGATCTCGGTCCTGCCCGTGCTGACGACCTCGGCACTACTCAAGACCGGGAAGTTCTGACGGCTATTGGAACCTGTGTCCGCGTCTCCCAGGTCATTTGGCGTAACGCCGTCTTCGTCGAGATCGATGCCCAGGCCTCCGTTGGAGTAGATCGAGTTTCTCAGCACCGCGTTGTGCAAAGAACCGCGAACGTTGACACCTGCGCCGCCGTTATTGGCGATGACGTTAGACCAGGGTCTAGCCCCTCCGCCGATCGTGTTGCCGAAGCCGCCGACTATGTCCACGCCATCGCCGCCGTTGCCCAAGGGGGTGACGCCGTCGGACCCGACGCCGATGAGGTTCCCCTGTACGACCATCCCGCTATTGTTTGGTCCGATGAATCCCACGCCGAAACCGACGCTGCCCGCGATGACGTTCCGATCGGCGGGATCACCACTGCCGATCTGGATGTCATTGCTGCCTACAAGGAACACACCCGTGCCGTTGCCAAGGGCCGTCGTACCACTGACATCCGTCCCTATGAAGTTCCCCAGTATAGAGATAGCCTGTGTCGCGGAGCCATCCGGGTTGTGCACGACGCGAATGCCCGAGCTGAGGAACCGATTGATTGCAAGGCCCTGAACCGTGCTGCCGCTCGCGACGATGACAAGCCCGTTTGTGTCGGTGCCCGCTCCGACGTTGGTACCGTCCAGCTCGATCTTCAGGACAGAGTTGGAGCTGGTGGTGCTCGTGCTTGTGTTTGGCTTGGCCCCCGGCTGCGAGTAGCCGTCGATGAACACTGGTTCCGTTATCTCTGGTAATGCGGGACTGGGTTGAATCGTATGCGGACCGGGGCCAGGGATATTGAACAGAATAGGTGTGAGGTTGGAATCCAGATTGGCCACCTGGATGGCAGCGCGCAATGTGCAGGCCCCGGCGCCGTCGTCACAAAGCCCGTCTCCAGGAGTCGCGTCGGGGGCGTCCCCAGTGGAGTCCACAACGGGACCTACCGAAATGCAGTTGGAGAACTCTGAGGTGTTGTCGTCTGGGTCGGTCGCCGTCGCTGTTATAACCGCGTCCAGATCAACGGTCTGCCCGGAGACGGCCGTGAAGGTGGCCTCGCCGCCGGCGTCGATTGTAACGTCGGCAGACCCGAGGTAACTTTCACCTTCTCCACTTCCAGAGGGGTCGCAGGCGGTATTTTGGTAGAAGTCGATGCGGAATGTCGTGTCATTGTCACCTCGCGCGGTGCCGCTGATCGCTGTTGGGTTACCGGCGGCGGTGCTCAGCACCGGCGTTTCCTGGTTGTTGTTGGCGTTGGCTAGCTCGATTCCAAGACCGCCATTGCTGTGGATCCTGTTTCCAACGATCGGGTTTTTGGTACTGTTTTGAACGAAGACACCTGCTTCTCCGTTGAAAGCAATGACATTCCCTGCGCCTGGATCAGCGCCCCCAACAACGACCCGTAAGCTGTCACGGATCTCAATACCGTGGCCACCGTTCCCCATTGACGTGGTGCCATCAGCGGCAACGCCGATCAAGTTGCCTTGAAAGACGTTCCGTAACGCGCCGTCAGTGGTGACCCCATCTTGTGAATTCCCCGAAATGACGTTGCCTTCGCCTGGTGCCGTGCCACCAATCGTGTCGTCATACCCTGAAGCGGTAATGCCAAAGCCGTTTCCGATCGCGCCTGTTCCGGTGAATTTGGGCCCGATGTAGTTCCCGATGACCCGATTGTCCGAAGAGTTTGGCGTGATCTGAATGCCGATAACGTTGCCCGAAATCGTGTTCCGAGCGCTCCCGATGCCGCCGATGATCGCGCCTTTGCTGTAAACGAGGCGAATTCCTTCGCGGTTTCCCAGTGCACCAAGTCCCGAAGCATTGGTGCCAATAAGATTCCCCTGTATCGTAGTCGTCATGGAAGAAGGCCCTAATGTCCCGCCGACCCAGATGCCGGTGTCGTTTCCTGAAATCAGATTCCCAGTCCCAGGGCCCGTGCCTCCGATTCTGTTGTTCTCCCCAAAGACCCCAATGCCCAACCTGTTACCCAGGTCAACAGTCCCGCTGGGGTCCACACCAATGAAATTGAGCTCGACCACGCTGTTGGAGCCGATTGAAATCCCTACGTCAAAGTTGTTGATCACGAGACCACGTATTGTCACGTCGCTAACAGCCAAGCCCTTCTCGCCGACCGTATTCGAGCCATCTAGAACGACGATAGGACTTCCGACGAAATCAGGTTCGGTCGTCCCGTCTATGATCACGTTTACGCCCGCGTAGCCGAAGTCGTTCGGTTTGATCATGTGAGGCCCGGGACCTGGGATATCAAAGTGAATGGTGACCAGCGTAGTGGTGGCGGCCGCCTCCTCCATGGCCGCGCGCAACGTGCAGTTTCCGGCTCCGTCGTCGCAGACGCCGTTGGTGAAAGAGTCGGAAGTATCCGCCGTCGAGTCGACAATGAAGGTCGCCCCGTGAGCGACCTTCGGAGGGCCTAAGAGCGCAATTGAAACCGCGATCGCGACTAGTAGACCGAAATCTTTGAAATGAGGGGTAGCCGAGATTGGCGTGCTACGACGACAGGGCGGGTTTCAAACCCGCCCCTACCAAGCCGTAACCTCAGAACCCTTCAATACTAGGATGTTGGACCACTAGGAGTAGCCGGAAAAAACTTCGTCTTCGATTCATGGCGAGGCCCCACCGGTGGCGACCCGACTGGTCATTCAGCCGAAACCGCACTGCCTTCCATATAACATGCGAATCCGCCGATGGTACTTGCGGCCGAACGTCGTCGTCAAACCTTGACTCCTTATGCTCTAACGCAGAGTTCACCGACTGACACCGGCCTGTCCCCGAAAAATCCCTCTGGTCGGCACCCTCTGTCGTAACAATGGTATGTAGACGGATGCGCCAGAAGGCGCTTCACGGGACCGGGAGGTGCGAATTGTCTGCCTTCAGATACGTCGCAGTCTACAGAGATGCGATTGAGAGAGAATCGGGCATCGAAGAGCCCGTAGAGGTGCGCAGGACCTACCGTTGTCGGTGGGACTCCGAAGAAGAGGCCGAGGAGCAGCTCATAGGCTTCCTCGACGAGCGCCGCAACGACGACGCAAGGGGGCTCGTCGGTGTGATCCTGGAGGCGACCCGCTCCAGCCCGCTGGACTGGAAGACACCCAGTCTGAACTGGATCGAGGTCTCTCGGCTCCCGGCCATCCCCGCCCTGGCACCTGCCGCCTAGCGCTATACGCGGCGCCTGCTTGCGGCTGGACGCATCAGCCGCAAGACTAGAAGTCCGGCGAACGCGACTGCCAACGCGAGCTGTGCCCAGTGCGAAACGCTCGGCACGTCAGGAACGGTCGTTTCCACGAACACATAGGTTGAGCCCGAATCCGCGCCAGCTCCATCGGTTCTTGCGCCAGCAACGATGGTCTGTCCGTTGATGCCTACTGACCTCCCCAGACTGTCGTCGGGCGCTCCGTCATCGGCGAGTACTTTGCCCTTTTGGCCCCAGGCGTCGGCTCCCCCAAGGTGGCGCTCGAACAGGTAGAGGGCGCCCGAATTGCAGTCCTGGTCGACGCAACCAGCCGCGTCGTCGGCGCTTCTCGCACCGATCGAAACCACATCACTGTAAACAGCTACGGACGTTCCGAAACTGTCCCCGCCAGCCGCATCTCCCGCGTTGAGATGAGCGCGCTGGCCCCATGCGTCGGCGCCGCCGAGGTTGCGCTCGAACAAGTAAGCTGAGCCCGAGTCGCAGAACTGATCGACACAGTCCGGCGCGTCATCGGTATCTTGCGCCCCTATTACTATAAGGTCCCCCCCGACCGCTACGTCTTCTCCGAATATATCGCCTGTTGCGGCGTCCGCGGCGGTCAGCTTTGCTCGCTGTCCCCAGTTGTCTAAGCCCCCCAAGTCACGCTCGAAGACGTACGCTGAGCCTGAATCGTCTCCGGCATCGTCGTCTTCAGGCGCGCCGACCACGACGATGTCCCCGTCGACGTCGATGAAGTACCCAAACCTATCGCCGGCTGAACCGTCGCTCGCCAGTATCTTCCGTTGCTGAGTCCAGATCCCTCCCGACCTGCCGAATATATAGGCGGCACCCGCGTCGCTACCGAGGTCCTGGTGGCGGCGTGCGCCAACGGCCATCGTGTCGCCATCAAGCGCAACCGAATAACCAAACTGGGCGGGGCCCCCGGGGTCGTCCGGAAGCAACTTCTGCGAGAAGCTCCAGGCGCCACCGGTCCTATTGAACACGTAGACGGAGCCGGTCGAGCCCCCGAAATCATCGTTGAAGGGGCCGCCGACCGCAGCTGTATCGCCGCTTACCGCGACCGTGAAGCCGAACTGATCGTTGAACTGCGGGTCGGAGGCAACGAGCTTGCCCTGTTGAGTCCAAGATGTTCCTATCCGGACGTATACGTACGCGGAGCCAGCGTCCGCGGCCGCGTGGTCGTCAAGCTTGGCGCCGACGATCACTGTGTCGCCATCCACATCCACGGCATCTCCGAAGGCGTCATCTGCCGCCGCGTCGCCAGCTATCAGCTTGCCCTGCTGCGTGAATATCGTCGCAGCCCAGGCGATTGGATTCGGACCGACGACCAGGACAGTCGACGCTACGAAGCCGGCCAGGAATACGAGTACCAGCGGGTCGGCGAGTTTGCGTTTCATCTCACCCTGCCTTGATTCCCTTCTATTCGAGCGGACGCAGGATACCAAAACGACTCAATTGGCGTACACGACTCTCATCCTTGCAGCGGAGTCACGATGGGAGGCATTGGGCTCTTCTCGAATCGCGCCGGAGTATAATCCAGGTCTCCGATTACAGTGGACGGGACCAGGCAACCAGGAGGCCGCGATGAGCGCACCCAAGACGCGCGCCGTAGAGTTCGACGACCAGGTGGTCCAGCGGACCTGGAACGAGGCCGAAGCGCCGATGGACTGGTCGCCGTTCCCGGTCGGCTACGGCATCCTGCTGAACGAGCGCTACCAGTTCCCGATGGACATGGCGCTCGCACGCATGAAGCTGGACGCGAGCCGGCAGCTCTTTGTCGACGACCACCTCATCGGCCACATGGAGGGCCTCGCCAGAGAAACCCACCCTACACGAGACCACCCCGGCAACCCCATCTTTGCGCCCTACAAGCACTACGGTCACTACATCTGCCCCGACCCCGAACACGGCTACAGGCTTTACTACAACGCCGGAAACTGGAGCCTGCGCGTGGCACACTCTGAGGACGGCATTGACTGGACCTTGCCCGAGCTGAACGTAGTCGACGGCTTCGACGGCCCTGGTCCGAACAATGCCGTCGGCGACGGTGAACTGCACGGGCTCTTCTTCGAACCTGACGACCCGAATCCCGACCGGCGCTGGAAAGCCATCCTTCGTCCGCCTAAAGGCACGATGAGGCACACGCGCTGGCCGTTTCTTAGACTGCCACCGGGCTCGGAAAACGCCATGGGCGTCCCTTACGAGCTGCACGTCTCGCCGGACGGCTATCGCTGGAAGTTCGAGGCGGAGACGAACCACTGGAAAGGCCCGACCGGCGGCTACGATGCCCCCGACCACCGCCCACTGGGCGGAGGCGACGTTTTCCGGGTACGTTGGGACCCGAAGCTGGGCACCTACGTCTGCAACACCAAGCACGTCATAGGGCCCGACTATCGAATGACCCCGGTTATCGGAGGCGCACGGGTGGTAGGGCAGCGCGAGAGCGACGACCTGGTCCACTGGTCCGCGCTGCGGATCTACGCCTACCCCGACGGCGAGGACGCCAAGGCACCGTTGAACGGCATGCTCGGCATCTACGAGGCCGATGGCTACCCGTACGAGAGCATGTGGTTCAACAACTTCTCGATGTCTACCTACACGCCCGCGTCCAAGCACCAGATCCGCGAAAGAAACCTGATGCCCACGCGGCCGTACCTGAAGCGCAATTGGATTCGAAAGGCGGCCAGCCGGGACGGCCGCCACTGGTACTACTTCGGGGACCGCAAGCCGTTCATTCCGCTGGGTCCTGACGGCAGCTGGAAGCCGGGTTACGTCCGCGCCATCAACCTGGCCACGACAGGCGGGCCGATCGTGAAAGACGACGAGCTCTGGTACTACTACCGAGGAATGAGCATCGACGGGCCCAAGAACACGTGGGATTCCGCAACCGGCATCGCGATCCTCCGCCGCGACGGTTTCGCGTCCCTCAACGCCGACGACGACGGCGGGCTCGTAATCACACGACCTCTCGTGTTCGAAGGCGAAGGGAAGCTCCACGTGAACGCCGAGGTGGCGAACAACGGCTACCTACGCGCCTCAGTGGTCGACGAAGACACGGCAGAACCGCTAAATGGCTTCGGGGAGGACGACGCCGTCGTGATCACCGCCGACTCGACGCGAGCGCCTGTCAACTGGCGGGAGCGCGACTCGCTAAGCGAATTCAAGGACCGTTACGTGAGACTGGGGTTCCACCTGAAGAACGCCAAGCTCTACTCGTTCTGGGTCGAGTGATGGGAACGCGAATGTCGATGTGGCCTAACCCGGCCAGGTGGATAAAGAGGCTCGCTTGACAGAGCAGCGACCGAGCACTGTCCTGCGAGGCCCCCTGCTGCTCGGCGCGAGAGTCGGGTGGGTAGCCTTTGTGCTCTTATCGGTGGCGCTCGTGGCCTTGGGCTTTCAGCCGGCGGTCGATGAGATGAGCGCTATCTGCGATGTCACGGCCGAGTGCTCCGTCTATCAGGTCACGTCTGAGGGGTCGGAGGCGCTGGAGGGGCTAGGACTGTCCGTTCGCACCTACGCGGTCTTGAATGTCGTGGGCTTCGTGGTCATTGAGATTGGATTTGTCGCCATCGGGTTGTTCATGTTCTGGCGACGCTCCAACGACTGGGTCGCCCTGTTAGTGTCCTTCACGCTGGTGAGCATGGTGGTGTTCGGGTTCGATTCCCCGGCGGACTCGGTAGGGAGACAGAACCTGGCGTGGCAGTTGACGGACGATACTTTGGGCGGGCTGAGCTTCGTGTCGCTCTCTTTTCTCTTCTTTCTGTTCCCGAACGGCCGGTTCGTGCCCCGATGGATGTGGCCGCTGGCTCTGGCAGGCCTGACGCTGTTTATGGTCCTGTCCTTTCTGACTTTCTTGAATAGAGCCGATCCAACAGATGCGCCAATAATCGTAGTGTCGATCATGGTGCTCTCAGCAGCCGGACTGTATGCCCAGGTATACCGCTATATACGGGTATCGTCGCAGACCGAGCGGCAACAGACCAAATGGGTGGTCGCCGGCTTCGCGTCCATGGTGTTCAGCTTCTTTATCTACTTTCTCGCCTATGGCGTTCTGTTCCCCGCGCACGACCCGGACCCCGGCAGGGCTTACTTCAATTTGTACAGCATTCTTCCGGCCCTGATTCTTTCCCTCTTTTTCCCACTTTCGATCGTGTTCGCCATCCTCCGCTACCGTTTATGGGACATCGACATCATCGTCAACCGTGCTTTGGTGTACGGCTCACTGACGGTCACTCTCGGTACCGGCTACTTCGGTAGCGTTGTGCTTCTTCAAGCGGCCTTCCGGACCGTGACCGGCCAGGAGAACACGTTGGCCCTGATCGTATCCACGCTGACAATCGCAGCGCTATTTCAGCCTGTGCGGAGGGCGATCCAACGCATAATCGACCGGCGGTTCTACCGGAGCAGGTACGACGCCGCCCGTACGCTGGCCGGGTTCAGTGCAACCGCGCGCGACGAGGTGGACTTGGGCCGGCTGTCCGATGCGCTGGTGGGCGTGGTCGACGAGACGATGCGACCCGCGCAGGTCTCACTGTGGCTACGTGCGCCTGAACACCGCGACTGAGCGCGGAGTCCTAGTAATTATCTATCCGCCGAACAGCGTCACGCTGGCAATCGCGACAACCTCGAAGAGCAGGCCGGCGGTCCCCAGAAGACCGACGGCGGCCAGCGCGAAGTCTCCGGCTCCAACCGGCCGTCGCCGCTCGGACACGAAGTATCGCGCCAGTCGCTCAACCACCATCCCAACCATGAGTCCCAATATCACTAGGGGAGTTACAAAGACGTTGATCGCCAGCGGCAGGTTGCCTCCAGGCAAGTCGTTCAGGATTTCGGGGGCGTCACCGACAAACAGAGGAATCAGAAGGGAAACGAACCCCAGGCTCAAAAGGAGCCCATAGAAAAACCCTTGGACGGCGGCCGGACCCGGCAACCAACGTCTCACACCCACGAAAAGGACGCCCAGAGGCGCTCCGACAACAGCTCCCGCAACAACTATGAATAGCGTGCCTTCTACAGTGAACGCCGGCTCGGCACCCCCTTCCACCGCAACGACCCTCATCGCGACCCGAGACGCCACACCAGCGATGAGTCCGGCGAACAGTCCGGAAAGGAGCCCGACACGGGCCTTCTGAAGGTGTATCGCCCACCCGTCCGAAGGGATGAGACCAGACGTGCCACCCCTGCTCGTCGCTGCCGACGCAACTCCAGCTGTATTGGTCATAGCTACAGTCTAGAGGGGTTGCGTCGTCCAATCGTTACGGGCGGCGTTACGGCATGCTGTACGACTTCACTTTCTTCTCAACGAGCCGAGCGCGCCTCGCCAGCACGTCGGCTCCGCCTGCTTCACCTCCTAACAACAGTTGCAGACCGCCACCAACGTCTCGCAGCCACCACGCTCCAAACCGCTTCGAGCGCAGCGAAAGGCCAGGCGGCGATCATCACCGCGTACGCCGAGGCAGCGGCGCTAGCGACGGCAAACGCGAGCACGAACCAGTGGGGACCGTTCCTCCAGCGCGTATGCGACTACCATCGCACCCACGGCCAATGTTCCGAACGTCGTGACGATCACTGTTGGCACCTCCTCCTGTCATGGCTCAAACCGTACACAATCCAAGGGTCTTCAGAATTGGCTGCGTGTACATCTATGAGCCAAGGCGAGACGGCGAGCCCAGGGTATGTGTCCCTTGATTTTAAGGTACTACGGGAGCATCAGCTTGCTCCCACGTCCGGCGCGAGACCCGAAACAGGCAGCCGACCGGTCAAGTCAGCAGTTGCCGAGCACTAAGTACTCGGCTTGATGTTCTGGTTGACCCGGAAGAAGTTGGTCGGGTCGTACTTGTCCTTCAGATCGACGAGTCGGGCATACTTTTCAGGACCGTAGGCGGCTCTGGCCCGGTCTTCCCCCTCTTCTCCCATGAAATTGACATAGACCCCCATCGAGTAGGGTTGCAGGGCTTCCGAGAAGTCCCGAGCCCACTGGACATGGGGTGCCGGGTCCCCGTCCTCCCACGAGGCGTTGCAGTTCAGGGCGTAAGCGGCCCCCCGATGGCTGTAGGCCATTGCGTCCTCGCTCACGTCGGCTATGGCTCCGCCCAGCTGGAAGATCGGGACGATCGTGTGGGGAGAAGTGATGGCCTGCGAGTGCGCCACGATAACGTCGATCGCGCCGTCGCTGAGCTCAGGCAGGTCCTCCGACTTCCAGTAGTAGTTGCGCCCCGGCGGCTGGACCGGATCGAGCATCGCCTGATGAGCCGTAAAGGGCTTCGGCGCCACGACGTCGGCCAACGGCTCCCCTACTTGACGGAGGTCTTTCAACACTTTCTCGCCCTCGTTGATCGGACCGGCGTAGCAGACGAAGAACGCCGCGATGGGCTTCCCGTGTAGCTCAGGAGGCAGAAACGGGACCGGAGGAGCCCATCGCAATGCGAACACAGTGCCTAGCTCCCGAGGAGCCTCGGCGATAAAGTCGCGATGGAACTTGAGCAGTGACTCTGCATTTTCCATGGGATGTATTACGGCCCCCGCCAAAACGACAGGCCCAACCGGGTGCGCCTTGTAGCGGAAAGAGACGACGATACCGAAGTTGCCGCCGCCACCGCGGATGCCCCAGAAGAGGTCGGCATTCTCCTCCTCACTGGCGGTGACGAGCTCGCCGTCGGTCGTGACGACATCGGCCGAGATAAGGTTGTCGATAGTGAGGCCGAGCTT
The DNA here is from genome assembly GCA_965248605.1 of Dehalococcoidia bacterium. Classification (GTDB taxonomy): domain Bacteria; phylum Chloroflexota; class Dehalococcoidia; order Lucifugimonadales; family CAUZJF01; genus CAUZJF01. The sequence continues at coordinate 1,072,991 of CBDFJV010000007.1, read as the reverse complement.
TGGAGAGAGCCAGCCGAATCCTCCACCAAGGGTGAGGCCCGCCACTCCGGTGGTCGTGACGATTCCGGCAGAGACAGCGAGCCCGAACGCCTGGGTCTCATGGTCCAGGTCGCCGAGCGTCACGCCGGGCTGAACACGGGCGACACGGGAGCGAGGGTCGACGTCTACGCCCTTCATCGCCGAAAGATCGATCACCAGACCTCCATCACACAGGGCAGTGCCGGCCACGTTATGTCCACCCCCCTTGACCGCCACCAGGAGATCGTGCTCTCGAGCGAAGCGCACGCTCGTGATCACGTCGGCGACGCCCGAGCAACGGGCGATGAGTCCCGGACGTTTGTCTATCATCGCGTTCCATATCGCCCTTGCACCGTCATATCCTTCGTCCCCTTCTCTGAGCAGCTGACCCCGCAGGCCAGAACTAAACTGTTCTATCGAAGCCTCGTCGATAGCGTTGCCAGCCTTGTCAAGGATGGCCCGTCGTGTGCTTGTCATGGTGTACCTCTGCGACGTTGACGTTCTCGAATGAGAGGCCACATCCTAGTGGTCCAACATCCTAGTATTGAAGGGTTCTGAGGTTACGGCTTGGTAGGGGCGGGTTTGAAACCCGCCCTGTCGTCGTAGCACGCCAATCTCGGCTACCCCTCATTTCAAAGATTTCGGTCTACTAGGCCACTCGTCACGAATCGTCTACCGGTACTTGGACAGGATGGGTTGCCGTTAGAATCGATTCGATTGACAACGTGGCGAGTGCTACCTACCATCACTTTCCAGTTAATCAAGCGATCCTGCGGACTCGCCATCCTGCGCAAACAGCTCCAACCGCTGATTTCGGCGAAGCGAGCATAGCTGCCAAAGGAGTCGAAGAAAATGGATGTCTACACCTCTCTCCGCACCCGTCGAACAGTCAGGACCTTTAAGCCCGACCCGGTTCCGGAGAAGATCGTACATCGTATTCTCCAGGCGGCGCGCTGGGCGCCGAGCTCTCGAAACGGGCAACCCTGGCATCTGATCGTGATCAGAAACAGGGAAACGTTGCGCAAGCTCGGGCGCATAGCGGCAAGCGGCCGATTCATCGCCGACTCGCCGGTGGCAATAGCCCTCGCTATGGAAGACGCCGACAGGCCGGAGCTCGACGCGGGCCGCGCGCTCCAGCAGATGGAGCTGGCCGCCTGGTCCGAGGGACTAGGCACCTGTTTCGTAGGCGTCCGCGCCGCCGATCAGAACCGGGAGATCAAGACCTTACTCGGCATACCCGACGGGATGGACTTGATTACCGTACTGCCCTTCGGGTACGTGCCCGACGGTTTCCAGGGCAAAGGAACTCCACGGAAACCTCTAGCGGACATCGTGCACGCGGAGACATTCGGGCAGCCGTACACCGCCGGTACGTCAACAGACCACTGACTACGAGGCGCGCAATGTCATTCCAAAACGACGCATACCTCATCGCCGACGAGCTCAGAGCTCTCGCGTCGCTCGGACTTCACTACGCGGAGAACTCCTATGACAAGGAACGCTACGAGAAGACTCTGGCCCTGAGCGCTCGGCTCGTCGCCGCCCTCGAAAGTCGACCAGCGAATGATGTCATGGAAGAGTACGAGGGGAACCTCGGGCACGTAAGTCCGCTCCTCGGGGCGGACGCGGCTGTCTTCCGCGGCGATTCTCTGCTCCTGATTAGAAGAGAGGACAACGGCCTCTGGGCCATGCCGGGCGGGCTCGTAGATGTCGGCGAGACGTGGGCCGAAGCTTCGGTTCGCGAGTTGCACGAGGAGGCCGGTGTTGAGGGCAAAGCCGTGCGCCTGTTGGGTGTTTACGACTCTCGCATCTGGGGCGCGCGCGCAAAGTTTCACCTATATCAGGCAACCTTCCAGGTCGAACCCGGGAACGGCGAGCCTATCGCGGGCCCAGAGACTACGGACGTGGGTTTCTTCCCGGAAGACAGCCTTCCCGATCTATCGGCGGGGCATCAGCTCCGCGTACCGTTAGTCTTCAAGCAGCTCCGCGGCGAGGCTCCAATCCCCCATTTCGACGCACAGGGCACCACCGGACCGGGTCAAACTCTGCCATCTAGCTCTCGGGGTTGACGCCGGAAGGCCGCCAACATAGGCTTGCCCGATAGTCCAACCCTGGCGTCAAGCGCTTTCGGAGGTCGAAAGAATGGCCATGTCCCAACCCATAGAGGCTACTGACGACGTAAGTGCGTTCGACAACGCCACAATCGGAGAGGGCACGCTGGTTGAACCCGACGTCAAGCTGGGCTATCGCTACCATGCTCAAGCCGGCCAGGCCACCCTTGGCCGGAACTGTATGCTGCGCAAAGGCACCGTAATCTACGGAGACGTCCGCATCGGCGACTATTTCCAGACCGGTCACTACGCAGTCGTCCGCGCCCTCGTAAAGATCGGCAACTACTGCACGATAATGAACCACTCGACGATCGAAGGCATCGTCCGCCTTGGCGATGGGGTGCGGATCATGTCCCACACTTACCTTCCTTCGCGGACCTGGGTCGGCGACCATGTCTTCATCGGTCCGGGCACGACGTTTCTGAACGACCGGTACCCGCTCCGCCGGGACCCTGCCCCGACGCCGCGCGGAGCGACCGTCGAGAACGAGGTGATGATCGGCGGCGGCGTGACCGTGCTGCCCGAGGTCACTATCGGCGAGCGAAGCTTCATCGCGGCGGGAGCCCTCGTGAACAAGGACGTGCCACCGCGGAGCATGGTGATGGGTGTGCCGGGGCGCATCTCGCCTCTACCGGAGAACCTCGACCGGGACAACGACCGCAACACCACCATTCAACCGACCGACATCTGGCATCCACTGAAGACCGATCCCCTCAGCGGCGTCTGGCCGGACTACTGGCCCGATACGTTCGAAGATTGACCTAACCCGTAGAGACGCCCCGGCGGGGCGTCTCTCTCATACTAACCGCATAATTAGCCACTATCGGAGGTCTCGTACATGAAGGCCCTGACAGGCGGCCTGCTAATCGACGGCACCGGCAAAGACCCGGTCCCCAATGCGACAGTCTTGATCGACGACGACGGGCGAATCGCCCAGGTTGGCCAGCTCGACTCCCGACCAGCCAATACGGAAGTGATCGACGTATCCGGATTGACGATCATGCCGGGTCTCATCGACTGCCACGTCCACCTCTTCGTTGAGCTCAAGCCCATGCAAGAGCTGGCGTTGGTCCCGCCGAGTCTTAGGGTCGTTCAGGCGTCAGTCAACGCCAAGGCTACTCTCGACGCCGGGATTACGGCGATCAGGGACACCGGCGGAACCCCCATGGGGTTCAAGCTTGCTGCCCAGCGCGGTCTGATACCAGCCCCCCGGATGAAGATCTCGGTCACCATACTCTCTCAGACCGGCGGGCACACGGACTTTTTGCTGCCTGGTGGAATCCGACACCCCCTGCTGCCCAGCGGGTACGAAGTCGAGTGGCCGAACGGAATCTGCGACGGCGTCGAAGAGGTCAGAAAAACGACTCGCTCGGTGCTTCGCGCAGGCGCCGACTTCATCAAGCTCTGTTCGACTGGTGGCGTGCTGTCACCCAGCGATGAGCCCGGGTCGACCCAATTCACCAGGGAAGAGATCGCCGTCATGGTCTATGAGGCGAAGGCCCAGGGCAAGACATGTGCCGCCCACGCACAGGCGACGGAAGGCATACGGAACGCCGTCGAAAGCGGCGTCGAGTCCATCGAGCACGGCATTTTCCTCGACGAGAGCGTGATCGCGGCGATGAAGGAGCGAGGCACCTTCCTGGTGCCTACCCTGGTCGCGCCCCTGTGGGGCGAGCGCCGAGCGGAGCAAGAGCCGGGGAGCGTGCTGCCGGAGTCTCTTCGGAAGGCCCGCGAAGTGCAGAGCGATCACGTCGAGAGCTTCCGGCTCGCCGTGGAGTCTGGTGTGAGAATCGCGATGGGCACTGATACCGGCGTCGGCCCGCATGGTACCAACCTCGAGGAGCTGCGCCTGATGGTCGAACACGGCATGGAACCCATGGGCGCCATCGTCGCCGCGACAAAAACGGCCTCCGAATGCCTCCACATGGACGACGATATAGGCACCCTGGAGCTAGGCAAGTTCGCCGACCTACTCGTCGTGAACGGGAATCCCCTCGACGACATCGGCCTCCTCGAGGACAAGTCGAACCTGCTGATGATCCTGCAGGGCGGCAGGGCCCACAAAGACCTTCTCAACGCAGCCTAGGTCGACGCACCTGCCGTTCACCCACGTTCGTGGCGTGCCTGCCGAACCGCCTTGGTTCGCAGTGAGGCTTTCGTTTATCTCCGTTTGTGGTGGGCTGTCTTTTGGCTCCGTTCGTGGTGAGCAGACCTACGTCCGCAAGGCGGACGAAACGTATGAAAGCAACTCGCTCGCTACGTGCGTAGGGGCAGTGACCCCGTGCCTGCCTTGGCGCTCCCGCAAGGCCCTCAAAAACCGAGCAGTTACTTGAGAGCACTCATAAGTCCGCGGGGCGAACGAAATGTATGAAAGCAACTCGCTCGCTACGTGCGTAGGGGCAGTACCCCCGTGCCTGCCCTGGCGCTCCCGCAAGACCCTCAAAAACGAGCAGTTACTCGATAGCCCACCGAACCGCTCGTGGGGTCCGGCTCTGTCCCTCCTTTGAAAAGGGGGGTTGGGGGGATTTGACCCACGGTAATTAGATACAATCGCAAGCTGAAAGTGAGTAATCATAAGTCCGCGGAGCGGACGAAACGTATGAAAGCAACTCGCTCGCTGCGTGCGTAGGGGCAGTGCCCCCGTGCCTGCCCTGGCGCTCCCGCAAGGCCCTCAAAAACCAAGCAGTTACTTGAGAGCCCGTCGAACCACCTGCGCAAAGCCGTAGTCGACCGACTCTGACCTACCGGGCCCTACCATCTCGCTATGTTCACTAGTAGACCGAAATCTTTGAAATGAGGGGTAGCCGAGATTGGCGTGCTACGACGACAGGGCGGGTTTCAAACCCGCCCCTACCAAGCCGTAACCTCAGAACCCTTCAATACTAGGATGTTGGACCACTAGGTACCCTTGGCCTACGCCTCGTCGACTTGCGTTCCAAAGGCTTACCACGATTTTCCACAGGAAAGACAATCCTATAACCCTTGAAACATGTCCCGAAAATTCCGACTATGAATAGTGATGCATGGTGTTAGCCCTACCATGGCAACACCCGTAGTGGACAAATTGGACCCAGACGGTCGGTCGATCGTGAGGTGTCGGTGTTGATCGGTGTCGCGCCAAAGAATTTAGCTAACCATACCGCCCTCACGGGTTGGCGACGCTGGCATGTCGTGTGGACGGACGCTGCCACTCGTTTATCGTCATCGGCGGAGACGGCATTGGGCCATCACGCTCGCAGCTTCCACGGAGCGGTGATTTGCGCGATCCTGGCCGTCAACCTGATCGTCCACTACGGCGCCTACGTCCCGGCTTTGCAGGGGGCGTTGGGCGATTCGGCCTATCTTGCACTGCAGTCGGTGCTTGAGATGAACGCCCTAATTATTGTCATCTACGCCGGTACAGTCTTCCGGCTCAGGGGTAGCGCGGCGTCCCTCGCCGTACTGGCGATCGCGCTCATTCCGGTCGCCGCAGACCCGACCATCGTGAGTCAGGACATCGGCGCGGAAGGGGCCAATCTACTGGCGGGCCTGGTTGCGTTCATTCTGTTCGTCGGCGCCGGACTGATCGTGATCCAGGAGATCATCGCCAGAGAGCGCGAGCGTCGGGCTAACCTCGCCGTCGCGGTCACGGAGGTCAACTTGCGGCTCGACGAGAAGAAGTCCGAGCTGGAAGCGACCGAAAAGCAACTTCAGTCGACCCGGACCCAGCTTACCGCGTTGAACCGCCTTGCTCAGAAAGAGTTGCAACGCCTGCTCGACGAGCTCGAGGAGTCGACGGCCACTTAGTCGGAGGCTTCAGCTCGCTGGGCTTCACGGCGACGTTCAGCTATGAGCTCGTCGGACAGGCTCCTCCCAGGCGGAACGTACTTGCGGACTATTGCCTGGGCGCGCCGGACCGCCGCAGCGAGGTCTCGCCTCTTCGTCGATTGGGACTCGGGTTGGTTCGGCGTATCCATCGTACTGGACTAGCTAGTCACTATCTTCACAGCCTCTCGGGCCGTTTTCAGGAATTCGGGATTTCCGGTGGTCTCCGCCACGGTGCGGCAACTCGCAAGGAAGATGGCAGCCGCCTCTTCGTTGCGGGAGAGACCTACGGCGTCCGCTATCTCCTCAACTTTTAGGCCGGTCTCTCCCGCCAATTCCGACAAACTTGCCTCTCCTTGCTGGTAGCGAGACACGACCCATGCGAGAAGCACGTTCCGAGCCCGCTCTCCGCCGGCTTTTTCGAGAAAGGCGCCCGTTGACTGCTTCATTAGCCGCGCTGCCGCGTCTACACGCCGCTTCTCGTCGGGATCCAACCTCACGGAGACAGTGCGTTTCTTGGTCGTCATTATTTCCTATCTTCCTGCCCAAACCCTCCCAAGCTGGGCCAATGCCGTCGCGAGCAGATCTGGGCCAACAGTGTTCATTGCAGTGAGTCGTGCAAGGATTTCTAGCGCCTGTCGGCCGTTCATTTTCCCCTCCCGATACAAGTCAGCAGTCAAGACCGGAGTACATAGCACGCTTAACCCAAGCTCTGTCGCTGCAAGCAGCGGACGACGATCATCTATCAGAAGCACCCAGTCACGATGCTCGAGAGCCACATTGATTGCATCTCTCTCCCCGGCCCCATACTCTTGCGTCTGCTGTAAGCTCGGAGTAGTCGCCTGGATGGCATCCGCTCTTACGAGCCCCCAAAACTCGCGCCCACTCCTGAACTCCTCTTTCAACTCACCCGCCACAGCCGGAACGAAGTGCAATCTGTACCTGGCGAGAACATAAGACAGCAGTCCAGAACGATGCGCGTTTATCCAGAACGAACTATCGAATGTTGCATTTTGCTTCACTTCGTCAAAGTGTACCATCCCAGGTCGCCGAGTTCCACCCAGAGTCGAACAGCGCGAGCGTATTGACTCCTCTCGACGCGGCAGCGTTCCGTTTTCTTACCCACGCGCCCGCTTACCTTCTGGGTCGTAAGCCGCTCGCAACCTCGCCTTGGCTGCATGGCGTTCCGCGAGCACCTCGATCTCGTAGCTGCCAGACCGGATGAACGCCGGATCGACCCCGGCCTCGTGCTCGACGTACCCCAGACCAACCGACCGGCCCACCGTGTGGCCGAACGCACCCGAGGTCGTGCGACCGACGAGCTCGCCATCGCGATAGATCGGCTCGTCTCCGAGCAGCAGCGGCTCGGGGTCGTCGAGAGTGAAGACCGCGAGGCGTTTTTTGAGCCCCGCCTCGCGTTGCCGCAGCAGTGCCTCCTTACCGTTGAAGTCGACGTCCTTGTCGAACGCCACGGCGAAGCTTAGGCCGGCCTCCAGCGGCGTCTCCTGTTCGGTGATGTCGAGTCCCCAGGCGCGGTACGCTTTCTCGATGCGAAGCGACTCCAGCGCGTGGAAGCCAGCGTGCCGGAGGCGGAACTCCCCTCCCCACTCCACGATCGCATCGTACACGTGTGTCGCGAATTCCGTAGGGACATAAAGCTCCCAGCCGAGCTCGCCGACGTACGTGACCCGACTAGCCCGCACCGTCGCGTACCCAATCGCGAGCTCGCGAGACGTCAGGTAGGGAAACGCCTGGTCTGAAAAGTCGTCGTCCGAGAGACTCGCCAGGAGGTCCCGAGAATTGGGACCCATCACACCCAGGACGACATATCCCGAGGTGACGTCAGTCAGGACGGCATGCGCACCCGCCGGAATATGCGCCTCTATCCAGTGAAAGTCGTGAGTCGCAACCGCGCCTCCAGTCACGATCAGGTATGCGCGCTCCTCCAGGCGGGTTACCGTGAGGTCCGCTTCGATGCCTCCGCGGTCGTTCAGCATCGCCGTGTAAACGACTCGCCCGGGCGGCACGGCCACGTCGTTGGCGCAGATGCGTTGCAGAACTGACTCGGCGTCGCGTCCCTGCAGGAGGAACTTGGCGAAGGACGTTTGGTCGAAAAGGCCGACGGCCTCTCGTACTGCGCGGTGCTCCTCGGCCGAATACGGGAACCAGTTCTGGCGATGGTAGGAGTACTCGTACCTCGGCTCCACGTCGTCGGGAGCGAACCAGTTGGCGCGCTCCCATCCAGCGACGACGCCGAAGCATGCGCCCCGATCCGCCAGCCGGTCGTGAAGCGGCGAACGCCGTGCCCCTCGCGCCGTCTCCATCTGGAATTGGGGCCAGTGCATTCCGTACATCGTGCCGACCGCCTCGACCGTGCGGTCGTAGAGATACCTCGAATTGTTCTGGTAGCGGTGAAAACGCTTGATGTCCACTTCAGATAGGTCCATCGTCGGGTGGCCCTCGACGATCCACTCGGCGACCGCCTTCCCTACCCCGGCCCCCGCCGCGATGCCCGTGGAGTTCAGCCCTGTGGCGAGATAGAAGTTGCGCAGCTCCGGCGCCTCTCCCATCAGGTAGCGGTTGTCCGCCGTGAAGCTCTCAGCGCTCACGTAGAACCGGTTGATACCGGCCTCTTCCATGGCGGGCACGCGGAATATTGCGTTCTCCCAGAAAACCTTGAAGTGCTCCCAGTCGGGTTCGAGCAGCCCGAAGTGGTAGTCGTCCGGGATGCCGTCCCCGCCCCACGGCTTGGCCGTCGTCTCGAACCCACCCATCAGGATGGCGCCGGTCTCCTCGATGTCGCGTCTGAAGTAGATTTGCTCATCGGGGTCGCGCAGAGACCGCAGGTCCTCCGGCATCCCCATCGGGTTGGTCACCAGGTACATGTGCTCGGCGGCGTGCAGCGGAACGCTCACCCCACACATGCGCCCTACTTCGCGCGACCACATCCCTGCGCAGCAGACGACAACGTCGCAGGCGATGTCGCCCAGGTCCGTCGAGACGCCCGCGACGGCGCCCCCTCGTTGATTGACGCCCGTAACCCTGGCGTTCTCGACGATCGTCGCGCCCCGATCGCGAGCTCCAGCGGCCATCGCCATAGCGACGTTTGTGGGAATGACCTGGCCGTCGAGCGGTATGTAGATGGCCCCGACGAGGTCGTCGGTGCACATCAGGGGCCACATCTCGCCGGCCTCGCTCGGGCTGAGCGGCTCGATCTCGATGCCGTAGGCCCGACCAAGTGACGCGATCTTCTTCAGCTCGTCCATCCGCCCCTCGGTCCGCGCCACCGAGATGCTGCCCGTCTGGTTGAAGCCCGTCGCGACCCCGGTTTCGGCCTCGAGTCGCGAATAGAGGTCGACGCTATGTTTGGCGATCTCGATCAGCGTTCGCGAGTTGCGCATCTGGGTGACCAATCCCGCCGCATGCCATGTGGTGCCGCCCGTCAGAGTCTTGCGCTCCAGCAAAACAACGTCCTTCCAGCCGAGCGCCGTCAGATGGTAGGCGACGCTGCAGCCGGCGATACCTCCGCCAATGATCACGACTTGGGCGTGTTTGGGTAGTTGATTCACCATGGTCGCCCGTCCTTAGGCTTGTTAGTTCAGGAGCTGGGCGTGGAGGAGCTCGGTGCGGACTCGCGAGGCGGTGTGATCGCTGGTGGCTGGGCGACGCCGTCAGACATGAACGCGCCCGTTCGAGCATCCACACTACCACTCGCTACTCCACCCGGAACGTTGCACCAGACACGCCAGATGGGCTTCTTGCCGTAGGTTTCTGGCTGCATGCCCTCAACCATGCCACAATCCGGCCAATGTCCGAGCGCAGCTATCTCTACCGATCGAGGACCAACGAGAAGTTCCTCGAGTTCGGTCTTCAAGTTGGGACGGCCAACATAGTGAGGGTCGATGGGCAGACCAAGGTCAATCGTCCATTCATCTTGAGGCGTTGTTGGATCCGTGACACCGACCGCCATCATTTGAGTCGCCGCTTCGTTCGTGAATTCAAAGTAGAACGGACCCATCGCCGAACTCGCCCGGAATCGCCGCAAAATGGGGTTCGCCGCGTACTCTCGAACGAGTTCCGTTGCTACGTTTGCTATCTCGATCAGCCGGACGGCGTCGGCGTCCCTTTCGAGCGCTCGACCTTCGTCCGGCCCCACAGTCGCGGCCTGTTCTGACCCGGAACACGCTCCGGCAGCCAGCACGAAACCGAGACTGTAGGCCAGTAACACCGCCTTGGCGGGAGAACTCGTACTCGACGCCATGTGCCATCCTACCATGCCCTCAACCGGTCATGAAGCCGCGTTAGCGTCAGGTGGTAAACTACCCCGCAGACTCCAAGCAGGAGGCACCGATGGCCGATCGAGGATACTGGCTGTTCAAGTCAGAGCCCAACGCCTACTCTTTCGCAGACCTGATGGGCGAGGAAGACCAGACCGCCGAGTGGGACGGCGTACGCAACTACCAGGCCCGCAACTTCCTCCGCGACGAGGTGAAGGTCGGCGACGGCGTCCTCTTCTACCATTCCAGCGCGAAGCCGACGGCCGTTGTCGGGACCGCTGTGGTCGTCCGCGAAGGCTACCCGGACGACACCGCTTGGGATCCCAACTCCGAGCACCCTGACCCGAAGAGCACGCCTGAAAAGCCCATCTGGTTCATGGTCGACATCAAAGGCGAGGCCGAGTTGGCCCGTCCGGTTACCCTGGCCGAGATCAAGGAGACTCCAGGCCTCGAAGACATCTCGCTGTTCCGTCGACCTCGAGTCTCCATCCACCCGATAACGGCGGACGAGTGGAAGATCATAACCGAGCTCGGGAGCAAGCCGGAATAACGCTTGGGATCGGACCAAGCGGACGGGAAAGCAATGCGGTCATTCGGAATGACCCTCAGCCTCAAAGAGGGCGAGGGAATCATCGACAAGTACAAGGAGCACCACCGGGCCGTGTGGCCCGAGGTCGTGTCCGGCCTCAAAAGCATCGGGGTCACAAGGATGGACATCTTTCTCCACGGCCGGCGCCTGTTCATGTACATGGAGACCACCGACGACTTTGATCTCGAACGCGACTTCCCTCGGTACATGGAGTCCCAGCGCGCCAAGGAGTGGGACGAGCTGATGCGCACCTTCCAGGAGCCCGTTCCGGGCGCGGCCCCCGGCGAGTGGTGGGCCGCGATGGAGCACGTCTTCGACCTAAACTGGTAGTAGGAGGTCCGCTGGCTATGGCGACCACCGTCGACGCGCATCACCACCTCTGGGACCTCGATCGGTTCGACTACCCGTGGATGCCGCCGGGTGACAACGTACTCACGAAGACGTATCTCCCTGAGCACATCGCGCCGCTCCTGAAGCGGAACAGCGTGGACAAGACCGTCGTCGTCCAGGCCAAACACTCCGTCGAGGAGGCCGAGTGGCTCCTCGACCTGGCCGAGGCCAACGACTTCATCGCCGGAGTCGTGGGCTGGGTCGACCTGACGAGCCCCGATGTCGGCGACGAGCTCGACGGCCTGCGGCGCCGGCCCGGTCTCGTTGGTATCAGGCACCAGGTGCACGACGAGCCCGACGACCGTTGGCTTCTGCGCGACGATGTCGTTCGCGGGCTCAGGGAGCTGGCGCGACACGGCCTGGCCTACGACCTGCTTCTGAGACCGCAACACCTACAGTACATCCCGGCTCTGGCCGAGCGGGCACCCGACCTAAGGCTGGTGGTAGACCACATAGCTAAGCCCCTGATCGCGGCAGGGACTATGGAGCCATGGGCCACCGACATCGCAGCCGTGGCGGCGTTGCCGGGCGTCTACTGCAAGGTGTCCGGGATGGTCACCGAGGCCGACATGGCCGACTGGGGCGTCGAGGACCTGAAGCCCTACGTATCCCACGTGATCGAGCAATTCGGCTTCAACCGGCTCATGTTCGGGAGCGACTGGCCCGTGTCCCTGCTCGCCGGAACATATGACCAGGTCCTCGAAGCCACGCTGGCTGCCGCGGGGTCGATCTCCGACGCGGATCGCGCAGCGCTGATGGGCGGCAACGCCACGGCGTTCTACCGCCTCTAGCTGCCGTAGGGTCTTACCTCCTCTCCCGCTGGGAGAGGAATGAGGTGAGGGCGTCTGCCCGTGTCCCGCCTGCAATTCATCCGAAAGTACTACTCGACGCCACCCGAACGGGCGACTACGCCTGGCCCTTTCTCCGTCTGGAAATCAACCTTCCATCCGATTACGTTTTACGGTTCACGGAGTAGCATGTCGTGCAAGCAAAAAGACGAGGTGAATCGAAATGCTCTGGCTCAAGTCTTGCCCAAGATGCCAAACCGGCGACATGTACCTCAACGAGGACAACGAGAAACACTGCATGCAGTGCGGCTACACCCACGGCTCGGCTCCAGCACTCGCTTTGAGCCCGGAGTTCGCGCACCTGCTCGCTGTCGACGACGCCACAGCCGCGACGCTCGGGAAACCCGAGCCCGTGGCCGTGTAAAGTCCGCGTAGACCCCTCACCTCCTCAGCGAAGAGGCCGGCCTCGATGGGCCGGCCTCTTCGTTTTGAGCCTCAAGTACCTGTCCTATAGCCCCAGACGGTATGTCGCCTTAACTGTCTCTGTACCGCGGAACATAGAACGCCACAGCGAAGCGACTATGCTATGTTGGTCCCGTGCAACGCCGATACGACGCTGTGATATTTGACTTATACGGAACGCTCATCGACGGCCCCTACAAACAGGAGTCGGCTCGGGTCGAGATGGCAAACGAACTCGGTGTTGAGCCCTCAGAATTCCAAGAGGCATGGCGACAATTCCGATTACAGCGGGACACCGGACAGCTCACTACCGTAGAGGCGGAAATCGAAGCGGCGCTAGGCTGGCTGGGCGTCGAGGCGGAGCCCAGTGGGATCGAGGCTGCCAAAGCCATCCGGTACCGGTCAATCCGGGAGTCACTAGAGCCCCGGCCTGGGGCAATCAAGTTACTCGATGCACTGCGGACCAAAGGCTATGCCCTGGGGTTGCTAAGCAACTGCTCGCCCGAGGTCCCTGAATTGTGGAACGAAACTCCTTTCAGCACTCTGTTCGACGCCGCTGTGTTCTCGGCGTCCGAGGCCCTTGTGAAACCGGACAAGGTTATTTTCGCGCGAGCAGTCGAAAGGCTCGGTGTGATGCCCGAGCGGTGCATGTACATCGGCGATGGAGACAGCGACGAGCTGGACGGCGCGGCCGACAGCGGCATGACGCCATGGTTACTCTTACTCCCGCACGAGGACCCGCCATGGAACGAAAGGCATGCAGCTAGTGTAGAGCGGTGGCGCCACCGCCATCTGCAGTCCCTCGCCCAAGTTCTCGACGTACTCGAAGCTCCGGCTTTTTAGGCCGGCCCCTCTGACTGAGAGTCCCGGCTTGCGGGCCCGCTACATCGGTACCCCACGCCGCCGTCGCAAGAGATAGAGGAAAAACGGCGCGCCGCAGAACGCAGTCACGACGCCGACCGGCAGCTCGGCCGGACTCACCGCCGTCCGGGCTACCAGGTCCGCCAGTATCAGAAACGCCGCGCCGACCAACGCCGCCATCGGCAGGAGCGACCGGTGGTCCACCCCCCAGACGAGGCGCACGGCATGAGGGGCGATCAGTCCGACGAACCCTATCAGCCCGCTGAACGAGACCGCCGCAGCCGTGGCCAGAGACGCAGCAGCCAGCAATATGATCTTGGTCCGTTCGACGTTTACGCCGAGCTGCTGTGCGTGCTCCTCGTCGAGCTGCAAAACGTTGAGGACCCGGCCATACAGCACTATCACCAGCGCGCTCGGCGCCATATAGATAAACACCATCAGGCTGTGGCTCCACTGCGCCGAGATGAATCCGCCGAGCAGCCAGCTGAAGATCGGGCGTATGTTCGCGTCGCTTCGCATCATCAGAAGGATGGTGACCGCGCTGGCCAGTGACGCGATCGCTACGCCGGCGAGGATGAGAGTCGTGAGCGGCAGTCCGCCCGAAGTCCGAGCAATGACGTACGCCGTCGTCACGGCAGTGATCGCGCCGGCGAAGGCGGCGGCCGGGAGCAAACTCACCCCAAAGAACTGATTGGGTGCGCCGGACACGAGAACGATGGTCGCCCCTAAACCGGCTCCCGACGCGACCCCGATCAAGTACGGGTCCGCCAGCGGATTGCGGAACAGGCCCTGGTACGTAGCGCCCGAGACCGCTAGAGATGCTCCGACGATGCCGGCCAGTAGCACTCGAGGCGCCCGGATGTCCCACAAAATCGTGTCCCACGCCGCTGGCCAGTCTCGAGTCAGTTCGACCAGAGGGAGCCGGGAGACGAGCACCTTGGCGACGGTGACAGGAGGTATACCGACCGGCCCAATACCAGCTGCCACGACACCGACCACGACCAGCACACCGGCACCGATCGCCAGCCGGCGCCACCGGCGGACTGACGCCCCTGCGACCCCCGAGGAACGCGCGGCAGTAGAAGGCGCGGTCGGGTTGCCCTTCCCGCCCTTTATAGTCACCGTTTTCAATAGAGGCGCCTTGGCCATTTCCGTTTAACCTCCTCTCCCTCCGGAAAGGATTGTCGAAGATCCCGAGCCTCTCGGGGAGGTGAGGGTCCTCTGAGAGAGGACTTAGAGCCAGCACCGAGCCTGCCGAAGGGTGTTATCTACTGAAAGAGTTCCGGGTACACCCACGCCGCCAGCTTCTCGATTCCCTCCACGTATCTGGGCCCGGGGATGCTCAACGCATCGGAGTCGGGCACGTACACCCGTTGGCTCGCGACCGCAGTCACGTTCTTGAACGCCGGATTGTCGCTGATGTCGTCGCCGTAGGACGCGATAATGACATCCGGGTCCCTCTCGACGATCACCTCTGGGCTGAGCTGAGCGTAGCCGCTGACGTCGTGCGCGATGTTTTGCAGCTTGAGGACCTCGAACACCTCCTGTATCAAGGTGTCCGGTCCGGGAGTCCAGAGCTTACCCTCGTCCTGGAAGACCGTCGGGCCGGCTTCCAAGCCGGCCATCTTCGTTTCGAGCGCCGCAACCCGGTCCTCGAATTCCGATGCTAACCGCTCGGCGGCTTCAACGGCCCCGGTGATCCTCCCCCATACGGTGATGTTTTCGGCTATGGTGGTGAAGTCGCTTTCCAGGCTCTTCTGGTAGAACACCTTCAGACCCACACGCCGCAGGTCTTCGAGCAGCCCATCCGAGAAGATGAACACCAGATCGGGCTCGAGCGCGACTGTCGCCTCGATGTTCATATCGAATGCGCCGCCGAGCCTCGGGATGTCTGCCGACTCCGGGGGGTAAGTCACAAAATCGTGAGTCGCGGCCACGCGGCCGCCTTCCCCGATCGCATACAGAATCTCGACCACCGCCGAGTCCATCGCGACGATTCGCTCGGGCGGCGCCTCGAACACGATGGCCTGGCCGTCACTGCCGGTAACGGTGTACGGGAACTGAGCGGTCGCCGGCGCGGTCGCCAACGTCGTGTCCGCCGTCTGCTCAGGCGTCTCGTCGTCCGAACCGCAAGCTACCGCCAAAGAAAGCAGCAGCCCCACCAATAGGGCCAAAGACAGTTTGAGTCGGTCCATGGAATCTCCTCCTACCCATCAAAGGGGTATCGTATTGGCCTTCAGGTAGGTAGAAGCCGGACCGCCAACTAAAAAAGGCCCCGCTCCGAGATGGGAAGCAGGGCCGTCATTGCAGCACGCATGCCTGTACCTTTGTCCTCGAAGGCCATCTGACATAGACGGGGGCAGTTGATCGGACTCGTCCCGATACTCGATCGGGACCTACCGCTGCGGGACAGTACCGGACTTTGACCGGTTTCCTCTTTATAAGCCCAGGGCAGGCCTTCAGCCCACCCTCTCGGGCGCCCTCGCCTGGTATGTAGTTGTTAACGTTCAGGTCCGCGGAGCCGAACACCACACATCGTAATCGGCGTTAACGGTCGTGTCAACAACAAATCACCGAGAACTCCGGGAAACTGAGTCTTGCGGCTATTGAATTCCCAGCCACAACATGTTGTATTATTAGCAAGACCACAACAGGACCGATGCGGCCGGTCCAGCCGAGTTGATTCTCGGTTGCGACCATCCCGCGATTCCCGTTAGCCAGATATGGAAGTTTGTATTTTGTCTAGCAAATTGTTAAAATAAGTTACCAAGTCTACCTTGTTCATCTACCTTTGCGTTCCCTTTAATACACCTCAGGAATCGTGCACGTTTCTTCGATGTCCGCCGCGCGTCTACATGGAGCCCACGTCCTCGGAGTGAGAGTCGCGTCGTCATCACTCAAATCCACTAGGAGATAGTCATCAATGGTAACGAAGTCCGCCCAGGCTGGCGGTGACGTCTATAGCGCCAGCGACATCCAGGTCCTCGAGGGCATGGAGGCCGTCCGGAAACGTCCGGGCATGTATATCGGGAGTACCGATCAGCGCGGCCTCCACCAGCTGATCTACGAGGTCGTCGACAACAGCGTCGACGAGTTCATGGCCGGATTCGGCAGTAAGGTGAGTGTCGAAATTCAGCAAGACGGCACGATACGCGTGGAGGACAACGGACGCGGCATCCCTGTCGAGATTCACAAAACTACCAATCTCTCGACGGTCGAAACCGTAATGACGACTCTGCACGCCGGTGGCAAGTTCGGTAGCAAGGCATACTCGATGTCCAGCGGCTTGCATGGCGTCGGCGTCTCGGTCGTCAACGCCCTGTCCACTTGGCTTCGGGTCGAGGTGTATCTCGACGGCAAGATGCACCACCAGGAGTTCGCCGCTGGAAAGGCGAAGACCAAGCTCGAATCGCAGCCGCTTGAGGGCAAGGACCTCGACAAACGCGGCACCGTCATTTCCTTCAAAGCCGACGCTGAGATATTCGAGACCATCGAGTTCGACTTCGCCACCCTCGCCCAGCGGTTCAAGGAGATGGCCTACCTCAATCGGGGCCTCGAAATCGGCTTCAAGAGCGACTGGCACGTCGAGCTCTGGCCGAACAACCAGGCGACCTACTACTTCGAAGGCGGAATCTCGAGCTTCGTCCGGAGCCTGAACCAGAATCGGGCCGTTCTTCACGATGAGCCCCTCTATCTGGAAAAGCAACTCAACGGCACGATCGTAGAGATTGCCCTCCAGTACAACGACAGCTTCACCGAGTTCGTATATTCCTTTGCCAACTGCGTCAACAACGTCGACGGCGGCACCCACGTCACCGGCTTCCGGAGCGCCCTGACCCGCGTTCTGAACGACCACGGCCGCAAGAGCGGGATCATGAAGGAAAGTGAGGCCAATCTCTCGGGGGAGGCCACCCGTGACGGGCTTACGGCGGTCATCAGCGTGAAGCTGACCGACCCGCAGTTCGAGGGTCAGACCAAGCGCAAACTGGGCAACCCTGAGGTCCGCACCCACGTCGAGACCGTGGTCGCCGAAGGGCTCCAGATATTCCTGGAGGACCATCCCCAGGACGCGAAGCGAATCATCGAGAAGTGTCTGACGGCGCAGCGGGCCAGAGACGCCGCGCGCAAGGCCCGAGACCTCATCATCCGCAAGAATGCGATGGACGGCGGCTCGCTGCCCGGCAAGCTCGCCGACTGTTCGGACAAGAACCCCGAGAACTGCGAGCTGTACATAGTGGAGGGCGACTCCGCGGGCGGCACTGCGAAGATGGGCCGAGACCGTGCAATTCAGGCCGTTCTACCCCTCCGAGGCAAGATCCTCAACGTCGAGAAGGCGCGTGAGGACAAGATGCTCGAGAACCAGGAGATCAGGAACCTGACAATCGCCATGGGCACAGGGCTCGGAGAGGACTTCAACCTCGAGAAGCTGCGCTACCACCGAATCATCGTCATGACAGACGCGGACGTCGACGGGTCCCACATCAGGACTCTTCTGCTGACGTTCTTCTTCAGGCATATGTCTTCCCTGATTACGGCCGGCCACCTCTACATCGCGCTGCCGCCGCTCTACCGCGTCGGCAGCGGCAAGAAAGCCCAGTGGGCGTACAACGAGGCCGACCGCGAGCTGATCGAAGCGAAGATGAACAGCGGCAAGAGGCTCGACATCCAGCGCTACAAGGGACTGGGCGAGATGAGCGCGGACCAGCTCTGGGACACCACGATGGACCCCGAGGTGCGCACCTTGCTCCAGGTGTCTTACGGCAACGCGGCCTCGGCCGACGAGATATTCTCCCTGCTCATGGGCGACGTAGTCGAGCCCCGCCGTAATTTTATCCAGGCCCACGCCCGCGAGGTCCAGAACCTCGACGTCTAGATCACGGCTCGGTCTCGACTGCTTACCTCCTCTCCCTGTCCTGGGCCAGGCACTTAGAACAAGCGCCGACCGCCTCCGGATAGCACTCTAAGTCTGGAACGGGGTGGGCTCTTACCTCCTCTCCGTCCGGGAGAGGATTGTCGAAGATCCCGAGCTTCTCGGGGAGGTGAGGGCTCTTCACACGTAGAATGCCAACCGACCGGCCATCCGCCATCGATGGTCATTCCAGGAGAGCCACATGCAGCTATCACCACCTCCAATCCTCGCCGATTCCGACTACCTGAACTCCGAAGAGAACAAGGTCTTGGTCGACCGCTTTCGCATGGGAATCTTCGCCGAGGGACACCTCGACCTCGCTGACACCATCCTTAGCCGCGACTTCACGGCCCACATAGCCGGCTTCCCAACCGAGTGGCAGAAGGGCCCGGAAGGCATCAAGCGACTCGCCGCCGTCATGCGCGACGCCTTCTCGGACATCGCCTTCGCCTACGGGCTGATATTCGCACGAGGTGGCAAGGTCGTAATGCAGTGGACGATGACCGGGACGCATCAGGGCGAGATCTTCGGGGTCGCACCAACCGGCAAGTCCGTTTCCGTCACCGGCACGGACATATACCTGGTCTCACCGACCGGCTCTGGAGGTAAGATCGTCGAGATGTGGACGAGCTGGGACCAATGGGGCTTGCTTCAGCAGCTAGGGGCCGTCCCTTCGAGCCAATACGCCTGAACCGATAGCTGTCCCCGTCACGCAGGGAATCCCACTATCGGCGAGGCGCCGTAGAGACGCCCCGCCGGGGCGTCTCCACCATCCCCGCACACGCTCGAAACTATGAGCGGTCCGCGTTGCCAAACCTGCAGCCCCAAACGCAAGGAGCCCCCTAGATGCCCCTAACCACCGCCTCTGAAGTCTCGATCCCGGGAATGGCCGAAATCACCGCGTCCGTCGTCGAGCCGCCGCCTGCCTGGGCCCTGTTGCAACGCCAGCTCATACGCACGATCGAGGACGCCGTCGAGCTGTTCAACGAGAAATACACCTATCCGGGAGGCGGCCAGTTCTACACCTCGACCCTCGACGACGCCTACGAGACCCGCTCCGGACGCGCCCAGCTCTACTACGTCGGCGCCAGCGACAACCTCCTCAACCTGGCGCTGCAGGACTGGAACGCCACCACGCGTTTCTACGACGACGGCATCGTCGTCAAGCCCGACGACCCCATCCACCAGAAGAAGTACCTTGCTCAGACGCACAACGAATACTACAACGCCGCCGACCCGGACGACTGCGACTGGTTCCACATGGGCGAGGGCAACCAGCCCTTCTACGACTTTGGTGTCGCCTCCCCGAGCATCCCCGAGAATGCCCGCCGCGCCATGAGGTTCGCCGACATGTACATCGGCGAGGACCCTGAGGCGCCCAACTACGATAGGAGCCATCGCATCATCCGGTCGCCCCTGACCGGCAGTCGCGGGCCTCTATTTCATGTCGACACCGAGTTCGCCAAGAAGATGCTCGGTCCTACCAGTAGCTACCGGCGCGCGGAAATCAAGCCGCCCGGTCCGCCTCCTACGGCGGCTTCCCTCTACCCCACAGTGGCCGATCTCGAAGAAGACTGGGACCGCGATCCAAAGCGCAAAACCGAGGTTTCGCAACTCTTCGACCGTATGGTGCTGAACGGCGACATCCCGATGAACCTCACCGCCACCGCGCTCGTCACCAACGCGTACCTGTACACCGGTCACGACAGCTATAAACAGTGGGTCCTCGACTACGTCGAAGCTTGGACGGACAGGATGAACCGGAACGGTGGGATGACGCCGGACAACGTCGGGCCCACCGGCCAGATCGGCGAGCAGCGCGACGGCCAGGCCTGGGGCGGAGCCTGGGGATGGGACTGCGGCCGCGCCGGCGCCGGCGACCTGCTTGTCGGCGCGTTGTGCGTAGCCGCGGAATGCGCCCAGCTCCTGACGGGCGACGACGGCTATCTCGACCTCCTACGCTCTCAGCTCAAGCTCCTCATCGACCTAGCCGTAACCGAGGGCGGCGAGCTCCGGGTTCCCCATCGCTTTGGTCGTGATGGCTGGTCCGCCTTCAAGCCGATGAACATCCGGGACCTCGCGCACCTCTGGCACGCCTCGATGAATAAAGCCGACTACGAGTTGATTACCCACGTCCGTGAAGGCACCAAGACCGTCGACTGGAACCAGGCCCACGGCGGCAGCGATAAGAGCGCCGGGGAGTCGGAGCGTGCGCGCTTCCAATACTACGACGGCAAGAATCCGACATGGCCCGAAGACATGATGCGCGCCGAATACGATTACGTTGTCCGGCATCTGCAAGCGATGCGTGATGACCCCCGGGACCTCGAGACCAGGGCTCGCGACGCCTTCTGGCCGCCTAACCCGTGCGTCTCGAAAGGCCTCATCGAGGTGACGATGGGAACGCCGCAGAACATATACCGGGGAGGCCTGCTTAGAGCGACGGTGCGTTATTTCGATAGGGACCGAGGGCGAGCGGGTCTACCGCCTGACGTGGCGGCCCTTGTCTTCACCCTGTCCGACGAAAGTGTCGGCGTACACCTGGTCAATCTCAGCAATACCGACCGCAGGCGTCTGATCGTCCAGACCGGGGCCTTCGGAGAGCACCAGGTCGTCGCTGTCAGGCATGACTCGCAAGAGAGGAAAGACCTGGGCGCGAACCCGGCAACGTGGCAGCGGCAAGACTGGCCGCTATCCGAGTCCTCCGCTCCCGTCGACGACAGGTACTTCGCGGTGGACATGCCGCCCTCAACAACCATCAAATTAGACATAAAAATCCGACGCTTCGCCAACCGGCCAACCTACGCCTTCCCGTGGCACGGCGACAGACCTCCGATACCGTTCCTATAAGTGCGCAGGTGTCGATAGCCTTCTCGGGTTATGGTAGAGACGCCCCGGTGGGGCGTCTCTCTTCGTATTGAAACCGAATGTCTGATGCGGGATAATCGCATCGAAACGAGCAGGAGCAGCGACGTGTCTTACCTCAAATCGGAGCACAACAGGGCGACAGTGAACCGCTTCCACCTGGAGCTGTTCGACCAGGAGAACCTCGACGTCGCCGACGAGATATTCGCCGACGACTTCGTGGCCCATGCCCCCGGCGCACCGGCTGAGTGGCTCGACGGCATTAAAGGCGTCAAGCGTGCCGTGGCGGCCCTACGTGCTGCGTGCACCGATGTCAGAGTGCTCGACCGCGAAGACACCATCACGAAGGGCGGCAAGGTAGCGGTCCGCTGGGTCCTGACGGCGACTCACACGGGCGAGCTCTTCGGTATTCCCGCTACAGGACGCCGTTTCACGATCACCGGCATCAACGTCTTCCGCATGGACCCCAACGGGCCCGGCGGCAAGATCGCCGAGCTATGGGTCCAGTGGGACCGGGTCGGGCTGATGCAGCAGCTCGGCGCCGTACCGGAGCCTGTAGCTGCTGCAACCGCCGGATAGCCGGGCGGGGCGAGGCCAATATCACCTCTCTGCCCTAGCCCCACCCTACCCCAGCGCAGCTACCACGGCGTCCCCGACCTCCGACGTGCTCGACGTCCCACCCAGGTCGGGCGTGACCGAAGCGCCGTCCGCAAGCACCTTCAACGCCGCTTCATGCACCTGACGCCCCGCAGCTTTCTCACCGATGTGGTCCAGCATCATGGCCCCGGCCAATATCGTGGCCAGCGGGTTGGAGATCCCCCTGCCTGCGATATCAGGCGCGCTGCCGTGGACCGGCTCGAACATTGAGGGGAAACGACGTTCGGGGTCGATGTTACCGCTGGGCGCCAGCCCCATGCTCCCGGTGATAATCGCGCCTATGTCGGTCAGGATGTCGCCGAACAGGTTGCTGCCGACGACCACGTCGAAGTCTTCGGGGCGGCGTATGAAGTCCATGCACGCCGCGTCGACCAGCAGTGACTCGGTCTCGATGTCTTCGTAGCGTGCGGCCACCGCCTCGAAAGCCCGGTCCCACACGACCATCCCGTACCCCTGGGCATTGGACTTGGTCACCGAGGTGACCCGTCGCTTGCCGTCCCTCCGCCTAGCGAGCTCGAAGGCATGGGTGATGACACGTTCGCAACCCTTTCTCGTGAACACCGCCGTCTGCACCCCGATCTCTTCGGGGAACCCCGCGTACTGGAACCCACCGACGTCGGCGTACTCGCCCTCGGTGTTCTCGCGGATAACCACGATGTCGATGTCGCCCGGACTCTTGTCTCGCAGGGGTGACTCGACGCCTTGGTAAAGCACGCTTGGACGCTCGCACACGTACTGGTCGAAGGCCCGGCGTATCGGTAGAAGCAGCCCGTTCAGCGTCACATGGTCCTGGAGTTCGGGGTGCCCGACTGCCCCCAGGAAGACCTGGCCGTGCTCAGCCAGTGTATCCAGTGCGTCTGGCGGCATCATCTCGCCGTGCTCGAAGTAGTATTCGGAGCCCCACGGGTACTCGACGAACCGCCAACCTATATCGTGCTCGGCGGCAACGGCGCGCAAGACCTTCAGCCCCTCCGCGATCACCTCCGGCCCGATACCGTCGCCGGCAATCACTGCTATGTTGTATTCGGCCAATCTACTCCTCCGGGTTCGTGTTCATTTTGGACAGTCCAAGTTCTGTGGTGAGATGGTGGTTGTCGTCGAGATACTGCCGGCCCTTGCTGACTGCATCGTCGAAGCGGTCGAGGTTGGCGTCATTAACTCCATGAGCCGCGAAGGCACTGACGTACTGCTCTTTGGGCCACCACGAGCCGCCCTTCGGCCGCACGAGAGTATCCCCTGAGTCAAACAGTATGCCCTTAATACGCGACTGTCCGTTCTCGATCAACTTCATTTTGTCTAAGGTCAGTCGGCCCACTGCAAGCAAGCGGTGCTCGATTATAAAGGTTCACGCGGCCGAACGTGATTGCGCCTCGACCGGCTCGTCATGAGCGGGAAGGCCGCAAGCGTGTAGGCT
This sequence comes from Dehalococcoidia bacterium, assembly GCA_965248605.1. Classification (GTDB taxonomy): domain Bacteria; phylum Chloroflexota; class Dehalococcoidia; order Lucifugimonadales; family CAUZJF01; genus CAUZJF01. The sequence goes on along the minus strand of CBDFJV010000007.1, from coordinate 1,049,846 downwards.
CCGGCACGCTGTCCGCCCGCCTGTGTTCGTCTTGACGACATGTTAGAGAGCCTCTTATACTGCCTTCAGTTTCACCAAGTGCTGAGTAGGAGGCGGCTAGATGGACCCCTTCATGAGAAACGTGCTAATAGGGTTCGTGGTTCTCTCAATACTCGCTCTCATCCTGATCATCCTCATGATCCTGAGTGGCCAGGACAAATTGGCTCCTTTGCCAGCTCAAGGGGCATACGTAGCCGGAACTCCTTCCGCGCCTGCGATGTTTGATTCTAGCGCCGGCATCATCTAGCGGTCTGGAGGTGAAAGGCCGCCTCGGACCTCCGATTGCGTCCCCACGTTCGGAGGTGGGTTCCAGTCGGTCTACCAGGCAAGAGCGCCCGAGGCCGACGGTCGAAGGAGGATGATATGAAGATTCGGGACCCGATGACCGGTTGGGACCCCGTGCTGAAGTGGCTGTTCATAAGCCTCTTCGTGCTGACGGGGGTCGGATATCTACTGGTCAGTCTCATCGTCCTGAAGGGCCAGAAGAAGTGGGTGTGGGCCGAGGACGATAACCCGTATTGGAACCAAGTCGTTGAGGGTTCGACGTCGGAATACGTGCCCTCCGCAGCATCCTTGGAACAGATCATCGAAGCCGTGAGGAGGGACCTGACGCTCTAGCCGCTCCGGCAACGAGCGACGGAGTAGGCAACAATCGACTCGAACAAAAGCAACTGGTCATGAGGAGGGTAGGCAGCCGTGGTGCCTGCCCCTTTTTTGTGATGGAGTCATTCACTTCCTGTATCGAATACCTAATAAGAGGCCAACGATAACATGCGCATATCCAAAGAAGACCTCGTAGCCGCCGCTCCGAAGACATCTGGCAAAGTAGCACTGGACGGCCCCGACCGCGACATCGAGGTCTTCCGAGACGGGTACGGAATTCCCCATGTCCGGGCCCAAACGAGCGGGGACGCCTTCTTCGGGCAGGGATTCGTGACGGCCCAAGACCGTCTCTGGCACATGGAACACGACCGTCGCTGGGCCTACGGCCGTTGGGCTGAGTACGCTGGGAAGGCCGCTCTAGAACAGGACCGGCTGATGCGGCGCTTCCGGCTCCGTGCGTCGGTGGAAGAAGATTATGTCGCCCTCAATCGAGAGACGAAGGCCATGCTCGACGCCTATACCGCCGGCGTAAACGCGTACCTTGAGGCGACAGAGACCCTGCCTATCGAGTTCCAGATGCTGGACGAGGCTCCTGCGCCTTGGGAGCCCGTGGACTGCCTGGCGGTCTTCAAGGCCCGGCACATCCTCATGGGTGTCTTCGAGGCAAAGCTATGGAGGGCGCGCCTTGTGAGCCAGCTGGGCGCTGAAAAGGCGGCGGAGGTGCTGCCAGGATACCAACCCGGACATCTCACGATACTGCCGCCTGGCAACGAGCACGTCGGTCCAGACGCCGATCCTCTAGCCCATATCACTAGGGACGTGGAGGCCATGGCCCGTCTTAGCGACCCTCTCGGCGGCTCCAACAATTGGGCGTTAGCGGGAAGCCGTACAGCATCTGGCAAACCGCTCGTTGCCGGAGACCCTCACCGACAGCTCGACACCCCCAACGTCTACTACCAGAACCACATGGCATGTCCGGACTTCGACGCCATCGGGCTGTCGTTTCCTGGCTTTCCCGGCTTTCCGCACTTCGGCCACAACGCGAACGTCGCGTGGTGCGTCACTCACGCTTCCGCCGACTATCAGGACCTCTATGTCGAGCGGTTCAAAGAAGGCTCGGCCTCGGCCTACGAGTTCAAGGGCGAGTGGAAACAGGCCCAAGTGTACCGGGAAGTCATCGAAGTGCGCGACGGAGGCTCGGAGGAGATCGACGTGGTCGTTACCCACCACGGCCCGATCGTCGCAGGCGACCCTAAGACCGGCCACGGCGTCGCCCTCAAGTTCACCGGCACGGACGGCCCGAACCTAGGGTTCGACTGCTTGCCACGTATGCTGAGAGCCGGCTCGGTGGAGCAGATGGACGAGGCGATGCGGGACTGGGTCGAGCCATGCCACAACTTCGTGTTGGCCGACGTCCACGGCGGCATCGAGTACCTCACGCGAGGAAAGCTGCCGATTCGCTCGGAGGCCAACGCCTGGTTCCCGGTCCCAGGCTGGACCGGTGAGCATGAGTGGAAAGGCTTCGTCCCCTTCGAGGAGATGCCGCGCTCCCGAAACCCCGATACGGGATACATTGTCACCGCCAACAACCGCATCGTCGGGGACGACTACCCACACTACATCGGCCTCGACTACTCTCCCGGGTTCCGGGCGATGCGGATCCACGACAGGCTGAAGGACATCCAAGGCGCCACTATCGACGACATGGCGTCGGTGCACGCGGAGCGGGTGTCTATTCCAGGGCGGAGCTACGCGAGGTTGCTGGCGGGAGTCGAGCCGAGCGACGAGCTTTCCTCAGAAGCCCTGAAGCGACTGGCCTCCTGGAACGGCTCCATGGACCCGGACGCCGTCGAGCCCACAATCTACAGCGCGTTTCGCTGGCACCTCAACGCCACCCTTCTGCAACACGGCCTCGGGCCGCTGTGGACGGAAGCTCAAGACGCCGGCGGTCGCGGCGCGCCTCAGCACCTGAGGCGGCTAGAGGCGCGCTTTCTCCTGGCCGCCGAGGAGAACGATCCGGCGCCGCTGCCGCCGGGCGTCGACTGGCCATCCCTGATGGCAACCGCGCTATCCGAGGGAATCGCATACTTGAAAGACCGGCTCGGCGACGATATCGATTCCTGGACGTGGGGCAAGGTCCACTTCACCAAGCCCTCCCACAAGCTTTCCGAGCTCTTCCCCGAGGCGGCCTCGCTCCTCGACCCACCGTCCGTCCCGGCCGGCGGCGACGGAGACACACCCCAGGCCGGGAGCTATGCTATCTCGGAACCCTTCACGTCATACTGGACGTCTGTCGCTCGGTACGCATTCGATCTAAGCGATTGGAGCAACTCGCGTTGGGTCGTCCCCCTCGGCGTCTCGGGCCACCCCGGCAGCCCCCACTACACCGACCAGATGCCCGTATGGGAGCAGGTACAGATGGTGCCGATGCTGTACGACTGGGAGGCCATTGAGGCCGGGGTTAGGGATTAGGGGGTTAGGGATTAGGGATGACCGTTCGTAGCTTTAGAGACCTAAGAGTCTGGCAGCTGGGAATGGAGTTGGTTGAAGACGCATATAGTCTTGGCCGATTGCTGCCGGCGTCGGAGAGGTACGGTCTTGTCAGCCAGATTCAACGGGCTGCGGTCTCCATACCTTCCAATATCGCGGAAGGCCATACGCGGCAACATCGGGGCGAATACGTTCAACATCTCTCAATTGCCCAAGGTTCCCTCGCGGAACTGGATACCCAACTGGAAATCTCCGTTCGTTTGGATTATGTCTCTTCAGACCGTACGGACGAAGTCTGTATGCGAATAGACGCGCTGGGCAAGCAGCTTTGCACCCTATGTAGTTCAATAGCGGTTGGAATTGCGTTCCCAGTCCGACTCGTTATCCTGCAAGGAAGCGGTGAGCCGCAGCAAAGGGTCCTGCAACGACTTCGCAATAGTTTCGGCATCGTCGCTCTCGTCGAACACACCGCTCGACGAGGACTCCAGTACGATTAAAGCCTTTGGCGTCTCTCCTACTACCCGATCCAGTAGGGGCAATGGCACATGCAACGACTCTTTCCACTGCGGTCCGGTTTCCGGCAGGGGAATTGAATCAGCATCCCTGGCATTTACCACTCTGGGCACGCCCAGCAGGATCGACCGTACTACAGTACCAATCGGTACACCTTCGGATGTCTTGTCAGTTATTGGCAGTCTAGCCAGTACGCGTTCAGTTTGAGACGGGATTCCATAGCTAGACAGTAGTCGCAACTCATACGGGACGAGTGTTCGCTCGTCGTGCGCGTTGGCCGTTGGCTCCTCGCGCACCCAAATCGAAGCGCGCGGAACGTCGAAAGCGTTGGCTAACTCTGCACATATCCGGTTGACGGCGAGCCGCACGTGCTTTGAAGTGACCTTATCTCGGCTTCTAAGGTCATCGAGCAACATTTGAGTTACATAGGTCAGATTGGAGATTTCGCTACGGCCCAATCGCTCCCGCCGTTTCGAGCCAGCGATTCGAACGGACCGAAAGACAGCCACAAGACTGATTAGTCCCGTGGTGATCATCAAAGTGCTGAATCCGATCAGTATAGAGAGAGACTCCGAGGCGACGAGTTCGGAAGCAAGGCCGGTTGTGATTGAACCCAAAGCAAGCCCAGCTAACAAAGATGCAGCGGCGCCCATCGCAACTGCTAGAGGTCGTTCACGATTCATATCGTCGAGCCTCGTCGACTGTAGAGGTCAATTTTTTTCGTTTGGGGGCGCGTTTCTTCCCAACGTGCCGTTGCCGCTGCCAGGTGCTTCGTCTGACCATTTCGCTAAGCCCTAATCCACCGAAGGACGGCGTGTAGGAGGCCTGCTGAAGAAACAAAAGGGTGCGCCTCTGAATCTGGGATAATGGTTTTGAAACAGAAAACCGGTCCCAGAAAAGGAGCACCCGATAGATGCTACCACGTAACCACCCCGACCGCATCCAAATCGCCTTCGACGACCACCGCCTGGTGGCCAATGCCGGGCTGATCCTTCCCGCCACCCTCGCCCTGCGCCTTGGCCTGCCCCAACTCCTCCGGAAGCACCTCGACCTCGGCGGCGCGCCGGGCCGGGCGAACACCGGCGACAAGATGATGACCCTGGTGGCCTCCGCCCTAGCCGGCGGAGATTGCATCGACGACGCCGATGTGCTGCGCGCCGGCGGGACCGCCCGCGTGCTCGGTTTCACGGCTAAGGCTCCCTCCACCCTGGGCACCTTCCTGCGCAGCTTCAGGTGGGGCCATGTCCGCCAACTGGACCGGGTGAGCCGCGAGTTGCTGGCCCGGGTCTGGAAGGCCGGTGCCGGACCCGGCGACGCACCATTCACCATCGACCTTGATTCGACGATCTGCGAGACCTACGGACTGGCCAAGGAGGGCGCCCGCCACCACGGCTACACCGGTGCGCGGGGCTATCACCCGCTGCTGGCCGTCGCCGCCGGCACCGGCGACGTGCTGATGGCCCGCCTGCGCGAGGGCCGGGCTAACACCGCCCGCGGCGCTGCCCACTTCCTGCGTGAAACGGTGGGGCGGGTGCGCTACTGCGGAGCCAGGGGCCAACTCACGGTGCGGGCCGACAGCGGCTTCTATACCCACGCCGTGGTCGCCGTCTGCCGCCGGATGGATGTCCGCTTCTCCATCGCCATCCGCCAGCGCGCCCGCCTGCGGAATCTCATCGAGGCGATACCCGAAGATGCCTGGACGCCGATTCCTTACTGGATGGACGGCGCCGCCGATGTGGCCGAGACCACCTACACCCCGTTCCAGGCCGAGGCGGACGCCGCGCCGGTACGGCTCATCGTCCGGCGGGTGAAGCCGGCGCCCTGTTCTCAACTGGCTCTCTTCGCCACCTACAGCTATCACGGCTTCATCACCGACCGGGACGGGGAGACGCTGGAACTGGAGGCCGATCATCGCCGTCACGCCGAGATCGAGAATGCGATACGCGACCTCAAGTACGGCGTGGGGCTGAACCATCTCCCCTCGGGCCGTTTCGCCGCCAACGGCGCCTGGCTGGCGGTACAGGTGATGGCGCACAACCTGGCCCGCTGGACAGCCCGCATCGGCCTGGGTCAGCAGATCGTGACCACCAAGACCCTCAGACGACGGGTCTTTGCCTTGGCCGGACGGATCACCCGCTCGGCACGCCGATTGACCCTGCAGCTTCCCCGGCGCTGGCCCTGGGAGGAGCAGTTCAGCCGCGCCCTGGCCCGACTGCGAGCCATTCCACTCCCAGCCTGACGGAGCCCGTCCGCCACTGACCCACCAGCCAACCCAACGTCACCGCAAACTCGCGCCAGCCCAGTCCGCGAGCGCCTCTTGCCGTGTCCTATCCCGCCATCTGGCTCGCCACAGCCACTGTAGGCCGCCATCGGTGCCCCCAAAAGCGCCTGCAGACCGCCCGCCAACCTCCCGTCTACCCAAATTCGAGCCCGGATCATCACGCCTGTAACTCCCTCACCCCCTTCCGCTGTCCTCACGTCGTCCATCCCTGTCCGTCGGTGGATTCGGGCTTACCTCTGGACCGAGGTTCGATGTAGAAGCAGACGATCGACCAGACTGGTTTTTCGTCCACAGGCTTTGCGATGGGTGAACGCTGGAGTCTGAAATAGTCCTCACGAGGCCCGAGAGACGTCCAGCCCACCGGCTTACCATCTTCGTATCCGATCAGGCCGGGAACGTAGTCGCGATCGACCAGCGATTTGAGCCTTTCCTTGCTACTCGGTCTGACCAGCTCGCCGTCTTGCATCCCGAACACGGCCTTGCCCGAGCGCCTGTAGTGCTGGCACCAGCACCAGTTGACAATCGGGTTGCTGAACAGCTCCGCCAGGTCGTCCCAACGTTCCGGCATCAGGGGGTGGACTTCGAAACCCATTGTGGCGTCGCTCCTTATCGAAATGGGGCCAAATCTCTATGAGCGGCTAGTCAGCCCCACCCCTGACTGATGAATTCCCAACTTAGCAAGTCACCCTCAATGTGCTCCTGGAGCCCGACCTTTTCCATCAGGAACATGACCTGTGCTCGATGGTGCATGTCGTGCGTGATCACGTGTGCAATCGAGCCGCCGAAAGTCCTGCGAACTGGCGGGTTTTCATTGTGGTCCACGTAGGCATCGTCGTAACGTCCTTCACGGGCGACGCGACGCGACACGTCCGCGAAGTCTCGACTGATGAGTCCCAGCCGATCCATCAACTCGGGGATCGAGGTGCCGGTCCTGCTTTGGAAAGACCGTGCGCACACCCGGTCCGTCCACCACTCCATGTTCTCGATGATGTGCACGAAAGTCTCGCGCAAGGACTGGTGGTCGATCTCGAACTCCTTGTCCAGAAGTTCGTCGGATAGCCCCTGGCACGCCTCGAGGAGCTGGCGCGTCGTCCAGCCGTCGTGAGCTAGCAGTCTGTCCAGGATGTCCATCAAAACCCTCCTTCGGTCGATGCCTTGCCAGTCTACGATCGCTTTCTTGACGATCGTTGAAGGTCCGGGCGCATCGTCATGCCTGTGCGCTGGCTTACTGGCTAGGCCACGTACGGTATTGTCTGCGGCCCTTGCGGTAGCACACAGATCGCGACGCCGTCGCCCCGAACCCGCTCGTCGATGGCTTCCTGGATATCTTCGATCGGTTCGAGGTGCGCTGCCCGCACCTGCTCCGGCGTGAGGTAGCTCGACTTCAAGAGCACGTCGGCCTTGAGCTGAATCTGGGCCTGAAGTTGCACCTCCCACTGGTCGTGGCGGCTGAACCCCGGGGCGTTGATCATCTCCAGTAACTTCGCGGGCGAGTCTCGTTCGGACAGCATCTTCTTGTACTCGCCATGGTCCGGGATGCCGTCGCTGCACTCGGCGGCGCAGATTATCGTCCCGCCTTCGCGGACGATCTGGGCGGCCGCCGACATGCCCTTGACGGCCTGGTAGAGGTTCAGGTCAAGGGGATACCCGCTGTTCGTCGTGACGACGAGGTCGAAGGGCGACGGGACGGGCGCCATGGCCGTTCCTTTTGCCGTCTGGCATGCGGCGCGATGGACCGCGAACAGCTCTCCGGCGTAGACGCTGGTGATCTTGTGGTCCCGGTTGATGGTGACGTCGACGCCGGTCTGGCGAGCGACGCTCCGAATTGCATCGTGGACCGGGTTGCCTTCGGTGATTCCCCACGTGGAGTTCGGGTCGCCGATCAGCCGGGCGCTGTGCAGCTGCATGGTCGTGTCGAAGCCGGCCAGGCCCGGGGCGACCATCTTGGGGCCGCCGCTGAAGCCCGCGAAGAAGTGCGGCTCAACGAAGCCGGTCGTTATCCTCACGTCGCTGTCGGCCCAAATGCGGTTCAGCCAGATCGGGATGCCGTCCGCGGTGTCTCCAACGTGAGTAAGGCTATCCTCATCGAAGGCGTCGTGGTTTACGACGCGGTACCTGCCGACGACGTCGGGGCCCAGCATGGCATCGAGCTCCCCTGGCGTCGTGGCTCGATGGGTTCCTGTCGCGATCAGGATCGTGATTTGCTCGTCGGGGACGTGAGCGAGCTCGCCCAGCAGCACGGGCAGGACCGTCCGCGAGGGCATCGGCCGGGTGACGTCGCAGACCGAGATCGCCACCGTCTGGTCGCGGCGGAATGCCCGTCTCGGAGGGACCGCGCCGACAGGGTTCCGGATGGCGTTGAGCACGGCCCCACGCTCGTCAGGCAGGCCGGGTACGTAGGTCGGCTCGATTACGGTGGTACGGTCGTCCGGGAACTCGACCGTCAAGCCGGTCTTTCCGTAGGCTAGGTCAACCTTCATGAGCGTAGATCCGTTTGACAGATTAGCACATCTGTGCTATATTGGTCTTTCGAGGCACAGACGCCGCGGACTTTCCCTTCGACTTTGAAAACGAGATTTGGAGGCGAAACAAGATGGAAGAAACCGGGACAATTCGGAACATCCTCGTTTCACCGCCAGATAGGAGAGCGAAACGGGATCCCGGCCTGTTGTTCCGCCCCACCAGATAGGAATAGAACAGAATTGAGCAGGATGGAGCAGTTTTTCGACCCCCCCCGTTTGTCAGGAGCTAGCACCGCGATATACCGGGCGCTGCCTGGTCGGCCCACAGACTTGAACGCGACCTGGTTCGACCTCATACGAGGGGGCAGCGATCACGGCAGAAGAAGAAGGGTTTCGCAGAGACGTGCTGTGTCTACCAGCCCTGGAATCGAGACCCATTCCTGGCGCGTGTGCATTCCGGTCACGGCCATCCCCACGACGACGGCGCTGATCCCGTTGAGCCGGAACACGTTGCCGTCGGTGCCCCCACCCGAGGTGCGCATCGTTGGCTCCATGCCCAGGCTCTCGACGGCGGCCTTGACGCGTCTCGTCGCGGGGTCGTCGTCCGTGAGCCGGTAGGCCTCGAACTCGGTCTTCATCGAGTACTCGATCGTCGCCTCGGGGTGCTCCGCTCTGGTCTCTTCCAGCGCCTTCTCGAGCTGGCGTCGTACGCCCTCATGTGTATCGGACTCGACGGCCCTGAACTCGCCCGTGATCCTCGTGGTCTCGGGGACCGCGTTTCGGACCTGGCCGCCCTCGATCAGACCGACGTTAAAGGTGGTTTCGGGGTCGAGCCGACCCTGAGGCAGCTTGGTTATCAATTCGGCCGCGATCCGGATCGCCGAGACACCTTTCTCGGGCTCCATTCCAGCGTGGGCGGACAGACCCTTTACGTCGATCACGAACCCCGTATACGTTGGGCTGGCAGAGGTAATCCGCGACGCCGGTCCTTCACCATCGAAGACGATGGCCTCCTTCCCCTTGATCATGGAGAAGTCGAGGTGCCGAGCGCCGATCAGCCCCGGCTCTTCCTCCCGCGTCATGACGACCTCGACCGCTTGCCGAGACGCTCCTGATTCCTTGATAGAGGTGAGGGATTCGAGAATAGCGGCGATCCCGGCTTTGCAGTCGCCGCCGACAATGGTCGTCTCGTCCGACGCGATTCTGTCGCCGTCGACAATAGGCTTGACCCCGCGGCTGGGTTCGACCGTGTCCATGTGCGCCGAGAGGATGATCGGGTTGTCGCCGCCGTCGTTGGCGATGAGATTGCCGTAGTTGTCGCGAGCGACGTTAAATTCAAGGGCTTCGAGCCTCTCGGTGAGCGCTGTGGCCACCTCCTCCTCCTCGCCGGAGGGGCTGTCGATGGTCACAAGGTCGCAGAACGTCTTCACCAGCCGGTCTCGGTCAATCATTCTCTCTCCTCGATTCTGGGCATCATCGTAGCTCGACCTGCTCGCCGTCTTCCGGTACCGGCAGGTGGTCTTCGAGCTGAGGCTGGACTTCGCTGCCCCACGCCCCGATCAGCATCATGTCGTTGTCGATACCTTCGATCTCCCGGAGCACGGTCTGAGGGTCCCAACCGTCGTAGAGCCGTTCCAGTAGATGCGCCCGTACCGACTCGTACTCAGGGTCCGCGCCGAGGTCGCGCATCTCGTGCGGGTCGTTGTCCAGGTTGTATAGCACCGGATGGGCGTGGCCGAGGTACTGGTAGAGCTTCCACGGCCCGCTTCGAATCATCCTCGATGGTGCGTCGATGAGCCGGTCGTCTCGCGGACTGCTGATGAACTCGCTGAAGGTCTCCTGGGGCCTGGACTCGTCCGGCTGGCCAGAGAGCAATCTGGCCAGTGAGTGTCCGTCCCCGGCCGGCAGTGGTTCGGCTCCGGTCATGTCGGTCAGAGTGGGTGAGATGTCCATCAAGCTGCAGACGTCCGTGTTCCGGGCTCCAGCGGGGACGACTCCTGGTAGTCGTGCGATCAGAGGCACGCCGACCGATTCCTCGTAGTAGTTGCTCTTCCACCAGCAGCCATGCTGACCGGCCATCTCGCCGTGGTCAGTCGTATAGACGACCAGCGTGTTCTCGCTGAGTCCAGTATCGTCCAGCGTGTCGAGGATTCGACCGATCAGCCCGTCGATGTACTCGCACATCCCGTAGTATGCAGCCCTGGCGACTCTAATCTGCTCGAAGGTCAGCGGTTCCTCGATGCCTCTCACTTTCTTGAAGTGCCTGATGGCCTCGGGCTCGCGCTGGAGCTCCTCCTCGGTCGGTTGAGGCACGTCCACGCGTTCGTAGTAGTAGTCGAACAACTCCTGGGGTGCGAAATACGGGCAATGGGGCAACAGAAAGCCGGCGGCCGCCGCGAAAGGCCTGCCGTCTGGGTCGCTAGACTTTTCGCGGAGGTATTCGATCGTGTGATCCGTCACCATCTCGTCGAAAGCGTGATAGGTTGTCGTGCCGACGCCGGCCATCTCCACTGCGACGCGGAACTGCCCAGTAGTGTCCCGCGGGATGTCGCGAAACATAGGCGCACCCTGCATCTCTGCCCCGGGATGGTGGGCCATGTACTCACCCAACGGACGGCGCTCGAACCCGTGGCGCTGGTCAGGGCCGATGAAGTGCATGCGCCCGATAAGCGCGGTCTCGTACCCCGCGGCACCGAGGGCATGGGCCCAGGTCGGAATGCCCGAGCTCAAGACGTGGTTGTTCGACCACACACGGTTGGCGGTGGGTCGGCGTCCCGTCATGAACGACGTCCGGCTCGGCACGCACAGCGGCCCCGCTGTGTAGGCGTTCTCGAAGAGCATGCCTTGCGACGCCAGCCTGTCGAGATTAGGCGTTCGTACCAGGCTGTCGCCGTAGCAGCCGAGCTGGCGCTTGCTGTGCTGGTCCGACATGAGAACCAGGACGTTGGGTCGCGACTTGGGCAAGACGTCCTGCTCGCTCACTCGCCGGGTTGCACGGTCATCTGGCGTACTGTCAGCTCGGCCAGCCGCTCAGGGTCCGGTGCCGGGAGGCCGTCCTTAAACGGCTCGAAGGTATTGCGAGGAGTGAGCTTCAAGGGCGGCGTGGAAAGGTCCTCCTTGTAGAAACGCCCTGACGGGAACAGGTCTCCAGGATAGGTGAAGTTCGGCAGGGTCGCCAGCTCGACGCAAACCGACGCTCCCATCGCGCTTTCAAGCATGCCACCTACCCATACTGGGATGCTGGCGTCGCGGCACAGATTGTGGACGGCGATGGCGTTGGTTAATCCGCCGACACGACCCGGCTTGATGTTGATGTACTCGCATGCGCCGACTTGGATTGCCTGCTCGGCTGCCTTGACGCTGACGATCGTCTCGTCGAGGCAGATCGGCGTCTCGATCTGCTTCGACAGCTCCGCATGGTCGAGCACGTCGGCATAGTGGAGGGGCTGCTCGATGAAGGCCAGCCCCAACGGGTCGATAGCCTTGAAGAAGTCGATGTCGTCTAGCGTATACCCGGAGTTGCAGTCGATGTGGAACGTCGTATCGGGAAAGGTGCTTCTGACCGCTCGCAGCACTTCGAGGTCCCAGCCCCTGCCGACCTTGAGCTTGATTCGAGGGAATCCCGCGTCGACCGATCCCTGGATGTTGCCTAGCAACATCTCGATCGAGTCTTGAATGCCGAAGTCGTCGCCGGCCTCGATCTCTCTTGGCTCGCCGCCGAGCAGCCGGTGCAGCGGTGTTCCGGTAATGACACTTTGGAGCGTCCACCAACAGATCTCGAGGGCCGATTTGGCGAAGCTGTTGCCTTTGAAGACCTGAAGCCGGTCGTTGATCTCGTCGGCCGTGTCGTACTCGCGCCCGACGACGTGGGGACCGAATATCTCGGTGACGTTGTGGTAGACGGCGCCGAGCCCTTCGGTCAGGTACGTGGGCGCATAGATCGGTGACGTCTCAGACCAGGCTTCGTGGTCTCCGCTGGTTGCCTTGACCAGCACCGAGTGGATGTCGTAGTCCTCGCCGTAGGAGGTGCGCCACGGATAGAGGAGCGGCATCGCCACGTGGTAGACGTCGAGCCTGTCGATGCGCATGTGTCCTCCTAGGTGAAGGGGCGGGACCGTCTGTGTCCGCTACATTCTATTGGCCGCGATGTGGGTGTCAAGCCGCCCGACGAGCTGTCGTGTCGGCGCGTGATTTTCCTTGACACCCCTAGGAGCCTCGGCTACGCTACGAATGCCTCGGGCCCGTAGCTCAGTGGTAGAGCGGTCGGCTCATAACCGATTGGTCGCAGGTTCGAACCCTGCCGGGCCCACCAAACTTGACGGTAGACAGAACCGAGCCGTTCAGCGCCATCTCCTCGACGTCCCTCCCGGGTATGGGGCTGTCGTCGGGCATTGGAATCGAGTAGCGCACCACGGCGTTGTCGGGCATGACGACAATCTCCTTGACGAAGCTCTCGATGAAGGCCCTGCGCTCCGTCAGCTCGCTCTCGTTCAGGAACATGCTCATGCCCAGGGCGTAGGCCGTGATGGTTTCCACGTCGTCCAGGACCTCCCTCCGCTGGGAGAGCATCGCCCTCGCCTCCTCCGCCGTGGCTTCCAACCTCTCCTGCCGCTCCCGGTGCTCGCGTATCCTGGGCTTGAAGTCGTCGATGTCCAGGTCGGTGGTCTCCGCCAGGTCGTAGAGTCGTCCCAGCCTGCGCTTCACGTCCACCAGCTCCGCCTCTATGGTCTCCAGCTTCTGCCGCTGCTCCTTGGCCACCCCGTCCATCTCCTCGTCCACCATCTTCACCAGCGCACGGATGTTGGAGTCGGTGAGCACGTTCTCCCGAATCTTCCCTACGACCTTCTCCTCGAAGCGCCGGGCGTTGAGCCTGGGGGCGTCGCAGGTGCCGCTGCCCCGCTTGAGGAGGGACTGGCAGACGTAGTAGGCGAACTTCCCGCTCTTGGCGTCCTGGCCGCTGAGCGCCCTGTTGCACGCCTTGCACTTGACCAGTCCGCTCAGGAGATAGGTGCTGCCCACTCTGCGGGGATGGCTCCTCCTGGGAGCGCGGGAGCGCAGCTTCCGGTTCACCCTGCGGAACCGGGACTTGGATACGATGGCGGGAAAGGCCTTCTCCACCCGTACCGGGTCCGCCTTGTCCTTGGCGTCGACGCCCCAGACCAATGTTCCGGTGTAAGCCTCGTTCTTGAGGATGATGTGGACGCCGTTCTTGGACCAGAGCCTGCCGGTGGGGTTGGCTATACCCTCGTCGTTGAGGGTCCGGGTGATGTCCAGGATTCCCCTGCCAGCCTCGGCCATCCCGAAGATGCGCTCCACAACGGGCGCGGTGACAGGATCGGGTTCGAGGCTGGGGCGCTTCTTGGCCCCGTCCTGTACCATCAGTTTGCGATGCAACCGACACAAAAACCTGCGGTACTCCTGGGCGGTTGATTTGGATGCAGCGAACGGAGACGGTCGCATATCCTAGCTGGTTTGGCGTCGCCATCTCGTTGATCTGACGCCGAACGGCCTGATGACGGGTCCGAGTCTCAATACGTGGGCCTACGTGTACTGTACTGAGCCTGATGCTCCTATAGACGTCAAGCCACTTTCGCTTGGCTGGTTTGACGAAGGATGGCGAAGACCTCGCGAGCAACGTATCGCTTGAGGCATCGAATGACCTCAGCTTTGGTCATCCCTTGCCCGATACGGCGTCGCATGTAGTCCTTTGTCCGTTGGTCATAGCGAAGCCGGACCAACACCACTCGATGGAGTGCCGCGTTGGCTTGTCGGTCACCGCCACGGTTGAGCCGATGCCGATTCGTCTTGCCGGAAGAAGCGGGAATCGGACTTACTCCGCAGAGGGCGGCGAAGGCTGCCTCGGACTTCAGGCGCTCGGGATTGTCGCCGGCTGTGACCACCAAGCTGGCAGCAGTATCGGCTCCAACTCCGAAAACTTCGACCAGGGCAGGTGCTGTCATCAACGTGAGTTGGTCCAGTTCTGACTCTAAGTCCTCGATCTCCGAGGTGAGATGTCGGTAACGCCTGGCCAAGGAGCGTAGGGCATGCTTGGCAGCCGTCATTGGGGTTACGAGGTCTCCGGGCCGGAATCCCACGCATCGTGTAATCAGAGTGCCTTTGGTGAGCCCTTCGAGGGTTTGCCGCAGCTCGGCGGGAGCTGTGATGATCAGCGCCTTCATTTGGTTGATGGCCTGAGTCCGGGCCTTGAGAGCTGAGTTCTTCGCGGTCTTCAGCATGCGGATCATCTCAACCTGGTCCACGCCAGATTTTGGAGCGGCATGGGCTACCCGGGCAAGCACAGCACGGGCAGCCGACTCGGCGTCCGTTGGGTCACTCTTCCCTATCCGCCGACGAGCCGACCGATCTGGCCGATTGACCTCAACTACGGCATGTCCACGGCTTGCCAGGAACCGAGCGAGCCCCGCGCCGTAGGACCCCGTGCCCTCGATCCCGAAGCCCTGTACGTCTCCATGTCCGCTGGCCCAGCGCTCGAGGCCGGCATACCCCCGGGTGCTAGTTGCTAATCGATGCTCACCCAAACGTACGCCGAGCTGATCGATCGCCACAGCCACATGTTCGTCTTTGTGGGTATCGACCCCAACAACCAGACGAGCGGTGGCGATGTCTCCAAGACTGATCACTGCTGTCACCTCGTTCTCGAGTAGGATGGTGCTCAACGGCCGGGTGAGCGGACAGGACTGCGATGGGGCCCAGAGCCAGGCTCCTATGAGGTCACTGCTCGCCTTGCCGAAGGCGCTTCGGGTACCACCTCGAATCGGGTCGACAGATCAGGCTGAAGGCATGATGCCAGTCTCAAAAAGGGTCAGGCCCGAGCCGAGGTGGCCCAGGATTCATCATCGCAGTCTCAGAATGAGGAGGGTTGTGACGGATTCGTTTGACGCAAAGGTCTGGCGCAAGGCGATGGAGTGGAGGCTGGCCGATGTCATCGCCGCGTTCAGGACGCGGGATGAGGCTTCGGGCCGTGAAGTAGCTTGTCGAAGGGGCGGGAGCGCCACACCCGCCAGAGAATGCGCAGGTTGAAGGCTGTGGCCAGTACAGTCCACTCGGCCGCGACGTTAGCGAGGCCGCGCAGTAGGAACTTCCGTGCCCCCTGTTGCTCCTTGATAATTCCGAATACCGGTTCGACCAGGTGCTTTCTCAGCCTGTAAGCCTCTTTGGCTGTCCAGGTGGACATCCAGGCACGATGACGACGCAGCACTGCATCGTGCGGCCCTACCGCCAGGCTGCGGCCGGTCTCTCCGGCCTTCGTACAGACTCCGAAAGCTGGGCACACCTGACAGACGGCACCCGAGGCCCGGTACAGACACAACGGGACTCCATTGGTGTGTTGGATACGGACGAACTTGAGCGCCTGTCCCTGTGGACACGTAAAGCTGTGGTTCTGCTCGTGATAGGTGAATTGGTCCTTGTGATAGGGGTCTTTGAGGAACCGTTGTCGTGACTCGGACACCACCACGTGCTGACCGCGACAGGAGCACTCTTGCAGGTGACTCGCAGCGAAATATCCGGTATCGGCCAATGTCATCTGCGACTTCGTCCCCGTAGTCTCCTCGGCCTGCTCCATCATCGGCACCAACATGGCATTGTCATTGGCTTGATCCACCACGTCCACGGCAGTGACCAACATGCCGGTCGCTCCCCTATCCGGCTCCATGGGTGAGACCCTAGCCTGGGCGTTGTAGCCAAGCAGAACGCTGCCACGCGTCTTCATCAGCCGGGCGTCTCCGTCAGTGAGGTTAATGCGCTTCTGGCGTTCCTTACTCTCAAGGTCGGCCATCGCCTGCCTTACTTGCTCCCTCAGCATCTCCTTATTGGCCAGCTCCCTGGGCAGATGGGCGGTGACCGTATCTTCTCCCGCTTCGTTCTGAGCTTCAAGGTCACGTATCGCCGCTTCTACACGGCTCAATAACTGGCGCAGTTCCTCAGCGTTGTGGGTCCTGTACACCGATGCGTTGGCGACCACCTTCGTACCATCCACCGCTTGAACCGCCAGGTCCACCAACTCCATGGCCACCGCCGTGCGCACGGTACGCTCAAATAGCTTCCTCATAGCCTGCCGATTCCCTCTGTAGAACCTCCACAGGGTGTTGTGGTCAGGATGCTGCCACCCGGTCAGCCACAGGTACGGTATCTGGTCCCGGCAGGACGCCTCCAGCTTCCGGCACGAGCGCACCCCGGTCATGAAGCCGTACAGCCACACGCTCAACAGCGCACGTGGATGGTAGGCCGGCGCTCCCAGCACCTCTCCGTCTATATCCACACCAAGCTCTGCCCAGTCCTCCCGGTCCAAAGCGTCAACGAACTCGGCCACGAATCGCGCCGGATGGTCCAACGGCAACAACTCGTCAAGCGTCGGCGGCAACATCCACATCTGCTCTCGGCCCATTGGTCGAAGCGGCATCTCAACATCTCCCCAACTGATGTCGCTTCGAAGATACACCTAACGACATACCCATTACCAGTTCAGACTTCTGAGACAGGCTCAACTGCGAACTTTTGAGTTGGTGGTGGCGTTTTGAGCCCTAGGCGAGAAGTGCTCCCGCCAGTGTCATGGCCGAGGGAAAACCATATAGGTGACTGCATCCCGGGAGCTACCTTGCTCTGGGAGTGGCCCGCCCCTCTCGAAGGCAATCGGGACAGATTGCAGCAGACCAGCGGGGGTTGACCATCCAACTTAAGTTCCTGCACAGCGCTGTCATGGACACCGGCAGAGCGTGGGAGAGATATCCATTCAGCTTGAGGATCCTAATGCCAATCGTGCCTCTAGTCTTTTCGTCTCACCATTCGCAGCACCTTTCGGACGACGATTGTCACGTCGTAAGTCAGGGATCTGGGCGAACTATTAAACACCCATAGCGCCGCTATACGCGCGGCCGTAGTTAGGGCACGAGCTGTGGAATCGAGCGAACTATGCAGCCAACGCACCGCCGTGGCTACCCCTCGTGCCATCGTTGTCGGCAGACTGTCGGCTCCCCAAAAGAACCTCGTCCAGCCCCACTTACGTTGCACCCCGGCTACTACGATGCCTCCGGTGATTGCGCCAATCGCCATACCCCCGATGGCTACGAGCGCCAGGGCCAGCGCAGAGAGTTGTGGGCCACGATCATTCGTCACCGAGGGCGTCGGCCCGGTGGTCTCTGCCGTGTGCTCGGCCGTCGACGTATCGCCGAATTCAACAAGGTCGGACCTCGTGGTCCTGTCGCGGCCGACGTCGAGGTCTGTCAGGTGGACGAGGTCACGCAGCGATACGGGGATGGGGCCGGTGAGCCCGTTACCACCGAGGTCGAGGACTGTCAACTCGGTCAGGTCATCCCATGCTGCGGGGATGGGGCCGGTGAGCCGGTTGCCGCCGAGGTGAAGCTCGGTCAGGTCCGTCAGGTTCCCCAGCTCGGGAGGGAGCGGACCACTCAGCCCATTCGCACTCAAGCTGAGAACCGTCAGGTTGATGAGGTTGCCAAACTCGGCGGGGATGGGACCACTGAAGCGGTTGACGTTGAGATGAAGCTCGGTCAAGTCTGTCAGGTCCCCCAGCTCGGGAGGGAGCGGACCGGTGAGCGCGTTGTTGTTGAGGCTCAGGACTGTGAGGCCAGTGAGATTGGCCAGTTGGAGCGGGATGGAGCCGCTGAGCTCGTTGCCCTCGATGCTAAGGTTTGTCAGGTCCGTGAGGTTGCCCAGTTGGTGAGGAATCGCGCCGCTCAGCCCGTTGTTGTTGAGCGTGAGGATCGTCAGGTCGGTGAGGTCGCCTAACTCCACCGGGATGGGGCCGTCGAGCATGTTGTCGCTCAACGTCAACTCCCTCAGGTCGGTCAGGCCGCCCAGTTGGTGAGGAATCGCGCCGCTCAGTTCGTTATTGTTGAGCGTGAGGATCGTCAGGTCGGTGAGGTCGCCTAACTCCACCGGGATGGGGCCGTCGAGCATGTTGTCACTCAACGTCAACTCCCTCAGGTCGGTGAGGTTGCCTAGTTGGTGAGGAATAGCGCCGCTCAGCCCGTTGTTGTTGAGCGTGAGGATCGTCAGGTCGGTGAGGTCGCCTAACTCCACCGGGATGGGGCCGTCGAGCTCATTGTTGCCCAGTGTGAGTTCCCTCAGGTCCGTGAGGTTGCCCAGTTGGTGAGGAATCGCGCCGCTCAGCCCGTTGTTGTTGAGCGTGAGGATCGTCAGGTCGGTGAGGTCGCCTAACTCCACCGGGATGGGGCCGTCGAGCTCATTGTTGCCCAGTGTGAGTTCCCTCAGGTCCGTGAGGTTGCCCAGTTGGTGAGGAATCGCGCCGCTCAGCCCGTTGTTGTTGAGCGTGAGGATCGTCAGGTCGGTGAGGTCGCCTAACTCCACCGGGATGGGGCCGTCGAGCATGTTGTCGCTCAACGTCAACTCCCTCAGGTCGGTCAGGCCGCCCAGTTGGTGAGGAATCGCGCCGCTCAGTTCGTTATTGTTGAGCGTGAGGATCGTCAGGTCGGTGAGGTCGCCTAACTCCACCGGGATGGGGCCGTCGAGCATGTTGTCACTCAACGTCAACTCCCTCAGGTCGGTGAGGTTGCCTAGTTGGTGAGGAATAGCGCCGCTCAGCCCGTTGTTGTTGAGCGTGAGGATCGTCAGATCTGCCAGGTTGCCCAGTTCGACGGGGATCTGATCGGTGAGCTCGTTGTTGCTGAGATCAAGTTGCGTGAGGCCTGTGAGGGTACCTAGTTCTGCCGGGATCGATCCGGCTAGGTCGTTTCCGTAGAGATACAGATGCGTCAGGACGCTCAATTCGCCCAACTCTCGGGGGATCGGGCCGGTGAGCTCGTTGCTGTGCAGGTTGAGGAGCGAGAGGTTGGTGAGATTGCCGAGCTCAGGAGGAATGGAGCCAGTGAGCTCGTTGCTATGCAGGTTGAGGACCGTCAGGTTGGAGAGGTTGCCTAGCTCTGCGGGGATGGGACCGCTCAGCTCGTTGCTGTAGAGGTAGAGTTGCGTCATGTCTATGAGGTTGCCGAGCTCAGGAGAAATGGAGCCAGTGAGCTCGTTGCTGTGCAGGTTGAGAGCCGTCAGGGCAGCCAGGTCCCCCAGCTCAGTGGGGATGGGGCCGGTGAGCTCGTTGCTGTGCAGGTTGAGGAGCGAGAGGTTGGTGAGGTTGCCGAGCTCAGGAGGAATGGAGCCAGTGAGATCGTTGCCTTGAAGCTGGAGATTCGTCAGGGCGGCCATGTCCCCCAGCTCTGCGGGGATCGGGCCGGTGAGCTCGTTGCCTTGAAGCTGGAGGTTCGTCAGGGCAGCCAGGTCCCCCAGCTCAGTGGGGATGGAGCCAGTGAGCTCGTTGCTATGCAGGTTGAGGACCGTCAGGTTGGAGAGGTTGCCCAGCTCAGCGGGGATGGGACCGCTGAGTCCGTTGTTGAAGAGGTAGAGGAGCGTCAGGTCGGTGAGGTTGCCTAGCTCTGCGGGGATGGGACCGCTCAGCTCGTTGCTGTAGAGGTAGAGCCTTGTCACGTTGGTGAGGTTGCCGAGCTCCGCGGGGATTGGGCCGGTGAGCTCGTTGCCTTGAAGCTGGAGGTTCGTCAGGGCAGCCAGGTCCCCCAGCTCAGCGGGGATGGGACCGCTGAGTCCGTTGTTGAAGAGGTAGAGGAGCGTCAGGTCGGTGAGGTTGCCTAGCTCTGCGGGGATGGGACCGCTCAGCTCGTTGCTGTAGAGGTAGAGCCCTGTCACGTTGGTGAGGTTGCCGAGCTCCGCGGGGATCGGGCCGGTGAGCTCGTTGCCTTGAAGCTGGAGGTTCGTCAGGGCAGCCAGGTCCCCCAGCTCAGTGGGGATGGAGCCAGTGAGCTCGTTGCTATGCAGGTTGAGGACCGTCAGGTTGGAGAGGTTGCCCAGCTCAGCGGGGATGGGACCGCTGAGTCCGTTGTTGAAGAGGTAGAGGAGCGTCAGGTCGGTGAGGTTGCCTAGCTCTGCGGGCATGGGACCGCTCAGCTCGTTGCTGTAGAGGTAGAGTTGCGTCATGTCTATGAGGTTGCCGAGCTCAGGAGAAATGGAGCCAGTGAGCTCGTTGCTGTGCAGGTTGAGAACCGTCAGGGCAGCCAGGTCCCCCAGCTCAGTGGGGATGGGGCCGGTGAGCTCGTTGCTGTGCAGGTTGAGGAGCGAGAGGTTGGTGAGGTTACCGAGCTCAGGAGGAATGGAGCCAGTGAGATCGTTGCTGTGCAGGTTGAGGACCGTCAGGTCTGTGAGATTGCCCAGCTCTGCGGGGATCGGGCCGGTGAGTTCGTTGCCGTCGAGGTAGAGGAGCTTCAAGTTGGAGAGGTCGCCAAGCACTGCCGGGATCGGGCCGGTCAGTCCATCGCTGCGAAGATTGAGCGCCACCAAGTTGGTGAGATTGCCCAACTCAGGAGGGATTGAGCCGGTGAGACTGTTGTCGGCGAGGTAAAGTTCGAGCAGCCTGGGGAGGTCGCCCAGCTCTGCGGGGATGGAGCCGGTGAGTCCGTTGTTGAAGAGGTAGAGGAGCGTTAGGTTGGCCAGGTTGCCCAACTCAGGAGGGATTGAGCCGGTAAGATTGTTGCCGTCGAGGTAGAGTTCGGTCAGGTTGGAGAGGTTGCCCAGCTCAACGCGTAGGGAGCCGCTGATCTCGTTATTGCGGAGATTGAGGATCATCAGGTCTGTGAGATTGCCCAGCTCTACGGGGATCGAGCCGCTGAGGACTTTCCCTCTGAGCTGGAGTTTCGCGACCCTGCCACGTGAAACGGAGACACCTTCCCAGTTAGCGATGGGCGTGTTGACGCTCCAGTCCAACACATTTTCCGGGTCGAGTGTTGCCTTGACATCAAGCAGGGTCTCGCAATTGGCGACGAGGCCTACCTCTTGGCCGGGCACGGCTATACCGTTGTCGCAGCCGTGGCTGTTGGCAAAAACGGGGTGCTCTAATGTGGCAGCAGCCGCAAACAGGAAGACGATAAAGGCAGCAATCCCCAGCTTGACTGGGGTGTTGCGGGTTCTCTGACTCGCGGTGGGAACGCGATCGGCTATCACCCCAAGGCCTCGGCGTGATAGCCGTTGTTTCAAGTTTGATTTGCCCAACGATCTTCCTTTGGCGACAATCCTCACCCATTCTTCCCAGTACGGAGGCAGTGAAGCGCCAACTTCGACAGGAGCGCGCGCCACAGGGCCGCTTCAGATGCGCCCCAGCATAATTTCCCAAGATACAAGATAAATGTTGATGAATTATTAGCTAATTGTAGACCATCAGCGATAATGTGACACATCTGATTGATCTTGACATTACCCCACTATTAGTATCAGAGGCTAGTAGAGTGCGGCTGCCGCTTCAGCATACTCCTTTGGCGACCTGCCTTTCAACGAACTGTGGGGGCTGACGTCATTGTAGTCCTGTCGCCAATATGACCTCCCTGGCATGTTTCATGGACGGGACGCAATAGCAACGAAAAAATGACCTACTCTTGGGCTGTAGATTTAGATACGGACGGGTATGACCTGTGTCGTTGTTCTACGATTATGTCAGTAGCTAAGTGGTCAGCGAAAATGTCATCCCATGGAAGGAGTGGCATTGACGCAGAAGGAGCAGACGAGACTACAGGTGCTCAACAGCGTTCTGGCAGATCAGGTGCCGGTATGTCAGGCGGCCGAGGTCCTGGGAGTGAGCGAACGCCACATGAGGCGTATTCTGGCGGCCTATAGGAAGGAGGGCGCCGCCGCACTCGCCCACGGGAATCGTGGCCGCCGACCGGCCAACACTACGACGGAGACCAAGATGACTTACGTGGTGCAGCTGGCCCGCACTCGCTACGCTGGAACGAACCATACGCATCTGACGAGTTGTTGATGGAACGGGAGGGGATCGACCTGAGCCGCTCTACGGTGCGCCGCATCCTGGTCAGCGCCGGCGTGGACAGCCCCCGCCGCCGCCGGCCGCCCAGACACCGTGTCCGGCGCAAACGCATGGCCCAAGAAGGGATGCTGCTGCAGATAGATGGGAGCCACCATCGGTGGCTGGGGGAACAAGGACCCCGGTTCGTCCTGCTGTTGGCCGTGGACGACGCCACCGGCACTGTGCCTGACGCTCTGTTCAGCCAGGAGGAGGACACCCGCGGCTACTTCCTTCTCATGGAGGGGTTGATCCGGCAATGCGGGATACCGCTGGCCGTCTACAGCGACCGACACGCGGTCTTCAAGCATACTGGAGAGCCTCGCCAGAAGCCGGCCGGGCCAACCCAGTTCGCCCGCGCCATGGAGGAGCTGGGGATACGGCAGATATTCGCCAGGTCACCGCAGGCGAAGGGCCGGGTCGAGCGGACGGCGGGGACATTCCAGGACCGGCTGGTGACCGAGCTGCGCCTGGCGGGCGTCACCACCATCGAGGAGGCCAATGAAGTCCTGCACCGCTTCCTGCCGCGCTTCAACGAGAAGTTCGGGGTTCCGGCAGAGCACTCAAGCGTTGCTTACCGCTCTATGGAGTCATCGGTGTCCCTGGACCAGATACTCTGCTTCAAGCACCGCCGCAAGGTGGCCAGGGACAACACCGTCAAGTACAACTGGCGTACCTTGCAGCTGCTGCCTGGTAAGGAGCGGCCTAGCTACGCCGGAGCGCAGCTGGAGGTCCATGAGGGCTTGGACGGTCAGCTCCTCGTGCAGTACCGGGGACGCACGATCCCCACACAGGAGGCGCCGCCGCGCCCTGGAGTTCTCCGTGCCTCCAATGGTCCTCTCCGATATGGCCCCGGCCTTGAGCGTAGGGTCAACGGCGTGGGCAGCCACCCCAAGGAGAGCTTGGCATCCCTCGACGCCATCGAGGCCGGCAGCGCCACATTGAACGGCGGCGGCAGAGTTCGCAAGCCTCCGGCATCGCCACGCAGGAAACCCACGCCGCGACAGAGGGTCCGGTGGAAGGCCGTGCAGCAGGCTAAGCTTCGGGGCCTCTCCATTCGGGCAATCGCCAGGGAGTTGGGCATCCACAGGAACACGGTCCGCAAGTACGCCGAAGCCAAGAGCCCGCCCATGATGCGCACCAGGGGCAGGTCCCGCGTATCACAGTCCGATGGTATGACAGCGGCCTAGATGGACATTTTCCCTGACCACTTAGGCGGACATAATCGCTGGACTAGTTTTCGGGGGGCAGGTCAGGCCCACGGACGAATTACATTTTCCTCAGATTCTCGCCACTTGAATGTAGTAGTCATTACGGTGGAAGATTCCGGGGACTACGGTAAGTCCATTAACTGGCGCGCTGAAATCGCGGGCGACAAACTGTACGACTTCTGTATCAGATTTGCTATACACGTGAGAGAAACCATTGGGTGAATTCTGTTTCCCGCCTTCTTCATCCCCACCGCACCATCTGCCCAATCTAAACGACCCGGTCGGCTCCAGGAGCTCCCAAGCAAATCTCTAAGATGTGAAAGAAACCCCTTCTGTCGAGGTTAGTTCTTGGTTAGTAACCAGACCCCGACTTTCTGACAGGTCGAGAAAAGGACCCGATTGATAAGACTCTCACTTTGCGCACTACTGCCAATCCTCGTGGTTCTATCGGCCTGCTCAGGCCAGATGCCGACTCCGTCCGCGAACCCAACGTCTGGCGCAGCAGCGGCGGAATCAAGCTCCACACCCCCATCGTCGGCGAATTTCACTCCCACGCCGATACCCCAGAGCACACCAGGACCCACATCGGCGACCGGCACGCCAACACCCGCATCCTCGACGGAAGCGTCTATCCCGCTATCGACACAAGAGCTGAAGATCGCCACATCTACACCAGCGGCCTCTCTTGCGATAACCGTCGCCCCAATCCCAGCGGACATTCCGGCGTACAGCCAGTCCCAATGGAAGCACTGGATCGATGAGGCTGGAGACTGCCAGGACGCAAGGCAAAAGGCGTGGTAGTAGAGATTGAAGGTGTCCATGTAGACGTTGGTGGTCAATGGACAGTCCCTAATAAAGACAGAGACCGCCTCAGGGGCGGTCTCGACCCTACCGGCGAAGCGATAGGGGTGGTAGATCAACGGTACCCAAAGCATCGGCGCATGTCAACTCAGAGAGATCGAGCCGGTCGCCAACTACCAGAGCGCAACCGACTCATAAGTCGCTATCCCGTCAGAGACTTCACTATGGGGGACATAGGAATCTTCACGCTGAGGTTCAGCTTGGCGTTGTAAGCTAGGGCTGGGCTGGAGGCTCCATCGGCACGATTGCAGTAATCTCTGAATAGCTTGAAGGCGTCTAGTCGCTGTGCGACATCCGGTTTAGGGATTGCCTCCTCAGTTGCCGAAGTGTCGTCAGAATGTCATCTTATCCACCGTCGAGTAAACGTCACCAGGAATAGCGCGTTTAGGAATGTACCTAATACCGACTGGATAACGCCCAAGTATTTGACCCATCCAAGTTCTTGGCCAACCCACGAACCGTAACCTAGAGCCGTAGACGACGCCAGGGAGAAGTAGACCGCTCTTCCTGCTCGCTGAGCTAACGAAATGACCCCATCTCCAGATAGCTCCAGCGTCGAATACTCTGCATACCAGAATGCAAAAAAGAGTGTGACAATCAGGGCGGCACGGAGAACACGCCATGGTCGTTCCCCAAATCCAAATAGTTGGTCCACGAACCATTGTGTGTAGGCGTCAACTCGATTCCGAGCTGTCATGGCCTTCGATAACGAATTCTGAAGCTGGACATACTTCTCTCGGTATCGGAACTCACCAGCCGTGTCCACCATACCTGCCAACTCATGTGCTCGGCTCAGCATGCGATACATACCCGCTGCGTGGTTCCACTTCCTCTCCGTCTCGTACGCACAAATCAGTTCACGTCCCCAATCAACTTCCTGTAGACGGTCGGTTTCCAGACGAAACGAGAACATCTTGGCCTCTCTGAGGTCGGCGAAATGCCAGTCGACGTCATCGAAGCATCCAAAGTGAAATATGGCCTTACGTAGGTCAGACTTGAAGAAGACGGCTCCCCTGACTCTGCACTGATTGAAGATTACCCCCTGCATGTTGGCGTAGTAGAAATACGAATCTTCGATAGTGTCACCTCGGAACACAGCGTCAGTCAACTTAGTCCCTGTGGCTTCTTCACAGTCGGCCAGCTGTCCCTTCTCCCATCGAGCTAAAATATCCTCAGTATTCGGATCACCCGGAGGCAATTCCTTTCCGAACACCTCTACCAAAGGATCCAGATGCACGCGTTCGAATATGCAGTCAATGAAACCAGGCACGGCTCAGATCCAGGCCGCGTAGATCGGCATCGCTAAAGTCCAGAGATTGGAACTGGATGTTTAACGCGGTGCCTCCGTTCTGCTTGATCCTGCTTTCCACGTATTTGCGATCGACAGATTGCCGACTCATTCCTGGTCCTCGGAGAGTAGCGCCATTTGCTCGCCAATCGGGGGCACGCTACGTGGAGACTGTCGTTCCTCGGAGGCGGGCGTTGGTAGTTCGGCCTGAGAGAATACTGTAGAAGAGCAGACCTCGCCCAAGAGGGCATGGCCCTCCTCTTGCATTTTCAACGTTGCTTCGAGCACCCAGAGCAACTCCAGTAGCTCCTCCGTGAATTCCCAGTGTGCCGGCCGTATCTCGTCCAGGGGTGACGATTTGCGCCCAGAGCCGTCCAGCTTCCGGCGGTTCAGCCACGACTTGACCACCTGTAGGCCCGAGACTGAGTAGTCCCACACCTCGGGACTCACAGGAGAGAACTCCCCGTCACCAACGCGCAAAACACGCATCGTGAGGTCGTAGGAAAAGTCCGCCGGGTACTGCTCCAACGAGACAGCCTTGGTACAGAGAGCTGCTCCCTGCGGCACAGAGCCGTCGTCACCGGGGCCTCTGAACCGCTCACCGTAGGTGTGCAGGTACATGAGCCGTCCCCCATGCTCTGCGACCCGCTGGAACAGCTCAGCGTCCTTGGTGATGGGCAACCGCGAGAGAGGAAGCTCAAGTTCCTCCCAGAACCGTTCTACATATGCAGGTTGGGCCAAAATCCCATAGGTATAAGAGAAGAGGCGCTCTGGCGATAACGTACTTCCGTGAGCACTGCCTATTGCCTCAAGGAGTCCCGTGGTGACGTTGGGTTGAGTGGCCTCAACATCTCGCCAGAGTGGGATGATGTCCTTTCCGCCAAAAGATCCTCTGAAGTGATGCAGGTCGGGAATCTCTGCCGTCACCATAGCGGCTGGGCCACTACCAAGCACCGCGGTCAGCAAGCTGGTTATGTAGACCTGCTCTTCGCTGTGGGACCGCCAGAGTTCGGGCCTCATACGGTCGCCCACCCTTGAGTCTGCGATTACCCACTGGCGGTCGAAGGATCGGTAGCTGTAACGGGTGACTGTAGGCAGATAGGGCTTCCCATGCAGGTTCGCCAAGGATGGTTGTTGGATGCTGGCGTCCAGCAAATCGGGATACTGACCGTTGACTCTCCGGTCGCCAGTTTCCCTGAACGCGTCGCTCATCTCCTTGGTTGGCATTTCCAACAGGCTTCGCCATCGCTTGACGAGGAGATCTTTGGTCTCGCCAATGGGCCAGGTCCGCTTCAATTGAGTGCCGGAGTGCTGCCAAGGGAATACGTCCGTGACTGCTGGCCAGCTTGAGAACTCACCGGTTGCCGCCGGGAAGAAAGGCGCACCCCATTCTTGAGTGCATTCCCGCCAGTCCAGGTCACCAAGTGAGGCGACGGAGTCGAGCGCGGCCAGTTTTTCCTGCTCACTGCCTGTGAGCCTCGTCTTCCATATCTTTGCTGGCGTCCCCGGCTGGGGCGGCCCATTCCGCACGCCGATTGCGATGGCAACGGGGGTGCGGATGGCAAATACGTTCTCCGTCTTCCTGGTGCCGAGATTATCTCCTTCCAGGTCCATGATCCAAAGCTCATCAAACACCTCACGCATCTTCTGGCGCATGCCGACGAACCCTGGGCCCCGCAAATAGGAGGAAGCGGTGATGAAAGTGACTATGCCAGCCTCTCCCGTAGAGTCGAGCACCTTCCAAAGGGCCCAGCGCCAGAAGTACACATAGTCGTTGTACAGGTTCTTGAGATGGACCCCAGCTCCCACCTCCCGTGCCGGAGCGAGGAAATCTTCGAGTATGGGATTGGCCGGTACAATTCCCTCCTGTTCTTTGTCTCCGTATCGCACCCAGCCGCCCTTTCGCTTCCCGATAGCTTCGTTGGGGTCCTGCTCCTCCCGATCGTACGGGGGATTTCCCAGACAAACGAACACGCGCACGTCTTTCTTCACGCCCTCTGCTCGTTTCCGCTCCTCCGTGAGTTGTGCTTGCAGTAGGCTGGCAGTGAACTGTGGTGGGTGATGGGGAGACTCCAAGGTGTCGGTCAGGTAAACCTTGGGAGTCTTGTCGGTCACTCCGGCGTTCCTCAAACTCTGAGACAGGCGCAGATGCGCTACCGAATAGGGACCGACCAGCACCTCGAAGGCATATAGCCGCTCGGCCAGGTCTCTCAGCTTCCCCGCGACTGCTCCCGGTCCAAACCGCTGCTGCACAGTGCCCGAAGCGTGGTCCAGCACGGCTAAGGGATAGGTTCCGGTTCCCACAGCGGGATCCAGGACCACAACGTCATCATCGGCAAAGGAGAGGGGTTTCCCGAAGCGTTTTCGAAGCAGTTCCCCGACCAGCGTCACCTGGGCGCGGACCACCTCCACGGGCGTGTAGTACACGCCGCGGTCCTTCCTGAGCTTTGGGTCGTACGCGCTCAGGAACTGCTCGTAGAAATACAGCCAGGGGTCTGCCGACTGGCCCAGCTTCGCCGAGTCCACAGCCTGGATGGCGCGTTCGAGCAGTTCGATGGGCATCCGCAACTCTTCTCGAACAGCTGGAGCCTCCAAGAGTTGTAGTGCCTCGGCGAGCAAACCGTGCTCCTGCTGAAGCGCATCCACAGCCATTGCGGGCCTCAAACTCTCAGCCCCCTCGAATCTTGCCAGCAAGAGCGCGTAGGTCACCGTCTGGGCGTAGGCATCGGCAAACTGGGCGTCGTCACCTTCTGGGAAGAGCAGCCCGGTCCACTCACTGGCCAGCGCCCGAAGCGAACTGGCTTCTCTCACCAGCGCAGCCTTCACATCGTCTCTTAGCACGCGCGCCAGTGGGGCGAGGAACCTCGCCAGTCCTTCCGCTGTTCCTGGAACCACAGGCTCCCAGTACAGGAAGTCGCGAAGCATTTCGCGAAGCGCTGCCAGTGTCTCCTGATCCAATGCCTTCGCGCCACCTTGACTAACATCGGCGGCAATCCTTGCCCTAAGCTTTAACTCCCCAGACCTGTACAGGCTCCACTCCCCGCCGTCTGTGTAGATGATATTGGGCAGTGCCTTGAACTGCTCCCACTGCGAACGATTGTGCCCCGTAAAGTGCTCCGGTCGTGCACCAAGTCCGGGGCGTTTGAGTTCTACGTGTCCGGTCAACAGTCCGTTCACGGTGACACCTAAATCGGGACGACCGTCAATGTCATCAGGGTGAACCTCCGTTCGCCACGCTACATTCAGGTCGGTCAAGCTGCCGGTGTCCCGAAGAAAATCGCCCACCGGAGCCTTCAACTGGTCTTCTGGCTGAGCCGAGATGGGCTGTTTGAAATTGTTCGTCACAGCATCGGCGAAGCTGCCGATGATCTGTAACCTCAGACAAACCTAGCCTGCGGCGTTGAGTCGCTAGCCGTACTTGATTCTACGGTCATTGCTCGTTGCCTTCAAAGGGGTTCTGCAACTCAACCCCAAGCTGACCGAAGTCGCTCACGTTCCGGGTAACCACCGTCAGCCTATGAACGATGGCTGTCGCCGCAATCATGGCGTCTTCGCTTATCGTGTCTGACAGCCCGTGCATGAGCCGCGCCCACTCCCGGAAGGCGGGAGCGTCCATGGACAACACAGCGTAAGAAGCTAGGACTTTGTCCAGCCAAGCCTCAAGCTCCTCTGCCTTTTCTGCATCCTGCTCACGGGTGATCTCGATCCCAGCCTGTATCTCACCAACCGTGACGGCAGACACGAAGAGCTGCTCCGCCGGCACATCGGCGATCCAGTCCAGGACAGCATCGTGTGGACGGGAACGACGCAGTTCCGAGACCACATTCGTATCGAGGAGGTACATCGGCCTACTCCACAGCCAGAGGTGTGCGGTGGCGATGCTGTCGGCGAGGCGGTGTAAGCTCCTCGGTCCGCGCCCCAGAGGCGAGGAGCAACTCCTTCAGATCCGGTCGGGTCATCCGCTCCAGCCTCCGCCACTGCTCAATGGGAAGGAGCACGGCAGTCTCTACCCCGCGCTTGGTCACTACCTGCGGCCCCTCGGCGAGGGCAGTATCTAGGAGCTCGCTGAACCTTGACTTAGCGTCCTGCACCGGCCATTTCTTGCTCATGGTTCACCCACCTGCCATTTGTCTGACTAGCTACCAGACTAGGTTATATCCTCATCAGTGTCAAGATGCAGATGTTGGATTCCGAAGAGTTCGTGCAAGAATTCTTCATTGTTGGGCATCGCCACACCACGGAACCCCCCACGCACGTATCACAAAACCATGTACAGCACAATGACTTGCAAGGCCTTACACGCGGCGTGTCTTTCGGCGAAAATGGACAATTGGGCAAATGCTGAGCACAGCAGATGACAGATACGACACAGCGGCCTCAGAGGCCTTGGAGCGGGACTGGGACCGCATGGTCACCTTCTATGACTTCCCAAAGGAGCACTGGGGGCACCTTCGCACGACGAACCCGGTGGAATCACCCTTCGCTGCGCTCAGGCTTCGGACCGATGCCGCCAAGCGCTACAAGAGGGTCGATCGGGCGATAGCGGTGATCTGGAAAATGTTGATGGTCGCCGAACAGCGCTTCAGGCGTCTGAAGGCCCCTGAGTTGATCGAAGACGTCTATCTCGGCGCACAGTATGCGGATGGAATCACCATTGAATCAACGGCTGAGAAGGTCGCCGCCTGATGTCGTTTACACACCTATTGACGTAACCTCCGTTGTTCAGTGCCAATCATGACTAACCGGCAGCTTTATCTGGGTGTTTATGGCCTTCACCTCTGACACGACTACGCTGGTCGTGCCGTACCACCGCGATTCTTCTTGGCAAACCACACGCCCGCGACCAGGAGCGCTATGGCAGGTATCGGACCCGCGACAAATGGCTAAGAGCCTGGCTCTCACTCTTTCGGGGCTGGAGTTAGGGGCAGATCCTCGAACTGATTTAACTCCAAGGACCTTTCAGAACCGACCGCTCGGACAGCCACGTCGCCATTAACTTCCCACACCCCCTGCTGGATTCCTTGAATCAGGTAGCCCTGGTTCCAGTAGGCTTTCCCCTCGGCAGAATCTGGCTGAAACAAGAAGAGCACGTAGGATACACCTTCCTGTAAACTGATCGCACGGACTGCTGGATCGGTTAAGGCCGCGTCCATCATGATTGATATCGATTCCGGCCCTTCCCCCTTGTAGTATTCATCAACCCGGAATGACACTTGCTTGATCTCCTGCATTACATCCCGGTCGCGAGATACCAAGCCTTCAGGATAGTCCGGACTCTGTGCGGGGTTCTTCTGCATCGTTACTTGATCGGTAGGCGAACCCCTAACAATTAGATCGGAGACGGCGGTCAATTCATCAATAGTTAGGATCAACTGTGTCCCCCCGATAGAAGGCTTAAGGGCACTGCCGTTGCTCGGCTCCAGTCCTGCGTCAGCGCCGCACCCGAGCAGGACCAAGCTCAGGACCGCCGCCATTGCGATAGAAAGTTTCATCTTCATTTTCCTACTCCTTACAAAAGCACTGTAGTTACTTTCCGGCTACGGGTGGTTGCTGTATTGCTCGTCCATACTTTCAACATCATGACCATCCCCATGCCGAACTATGGTGTGACCTCGGAATCGGCCTCGGTTCTTGATTTCGTCAAGTCCAGCCCACCATATGCTACGCCCACATGCAAGCGGTAGGCATGGTCAACGACCACATCACAGGATGCTTCCGGGCTAATGTCCCAGAGTCACCGTAACCGGGCCGCGAGCACGTTACCCATGATCGAACCGGCGAGTCCGGTCCCCCTTACACTGGAATCGCCAAGTCCAAACGGACCTGTTGTCTTGCTCGGCCGGTTTACTATCGAGCCGTGAAGGTCTCACTAAATTGATCGTTGACAGTCACCGTGTACTCCTCTCCGGAGACTAGATTGGCGCCGAGCGGTATCTCCGTCTCCACGACGGGCAGGTCACGCGTACAGGGCACGTTATTCTCTGCCACCTCTAGGTGCGTAACGCCTACTTCAATGGTGTTGGCGAACTGGCGGACGATGTCGTAGCCGTTGAACGCCGAGCAGCTGCTGCCGCGCGGAAGCCTCGACACAACATTCAGCGAGTACTGAGCAGGTTCTGCGTCGGACACCACCACCTCGACCGTCTCGATGGGCGAGGCCTGCACGACCCACCCCGTCGTCCGCTCGTCGCGCGCGAGGAATGAGTTGGTCACCTCGCCGTTGACGGCCACCGTGTAGGTCTCACCGGCCGTAAGGTCGCTGCCGAGGGGTATCTCCGTCTCGGTATAGCCGAAGTCAGCAGTGCAGGGGACGAGTTGCCCCGGCGCGACTTCGAGGTTGGTGACCGTCACGGAAAATGTTGTCTGGCCTCCGTCCACTTCGTAGCCATCGAAACTCGAACACGACGTGCCCTGTGGCAAAGTCGACAGGACAGTCAGCGAATAGTCGGGCGGGGCCGACTCAGAGACCTTCACCTCCACGCTTTGGACCGGCGCCAGGACGCTGACCATGGTCGGCCCTTCTGGCTGCTCGGGCTGGGCCCCTGTCCCCTGGGCGACGAAGGTCTCGGTCACGTCGTTGACGTACACCGTGTAGGTCTTCCCTCCGTCGAAGTCGATGCCCAGGGCGATGTTACTCTCCACGGTCCCGTAGATCTCCGCGCACATCATCGGCTCTTCAGGCTTCAGGTTCGTAACTGTGATCCGGACCGTTTCGCCGTCCCGATCGACCTCGTACCTGTCGAACTCGTAGCACGCGTTGGGCAGCCCAGACTTGACTGCGGCGAAGTATTGCGGTGGGAAGGACTCGGCGATGTTGATCTCCACGCTGTCGATAGGCGCCGGCACTTCGACCATCGTTGGCTCCGGTGGCGCGGTTGCACCCACCCTGACCAGTAACATGTCGACGTGCGTCGGGCTGTCTCGCGTGATGACCTGGTAGCTGGTGCCGTTTATGAACGCCAGCCTACCGCCGTCCGTGATTCTTACCTGGACGGCATAGGTGAACCTCTGGTCTATTTCGGCAGGGTCGTACTCGATCTCAAAGTCGATCGGCACCTGTCCAGGATTGAAAATGATATGCTCTCCGATTGTGATCGCGGGGGCGTCCGCTCGCGAAACATCGACCAGCTTGACCTCGACTGCGGCGTCTCGGGTAAGCCCGATCCGCTCGCGGTATGTCACAGTGCCGGTCACTTTAGCGGTGGCAGGAGCCGCGGGCTCGGTCGGAGTCGGTTCCGGCGGCGGCGTGGAAGTCGGTGTTGCAGTCGTCTCGCCACAAGCCGCGGCCACCAGGACCAAGAAGACTACTACTATCGAAATCGATATTCCAACTCTGCTACGCATGGGAGTCTCCTCCTTGGGCTCGTGATTTCTGGCTTCTCATAATTAATGACGTAAATCGTTGACGGTCCGTTCCGGTCGCTGGCGATAGACAAGGCCCGATGAATGCCGCCGACAAGCGCAACGTATTAAAATCTAGGGAACCTCTGAACAACTCGGCGCAAGCGTGGATGGGCAGAGTGGTTCCGTTCTTTGGAGATGTTCAGGCATCTTTGTGACGTTCCAGGTGGTGGTTGAGGCGTTCAGACCGTGTCTGTTGTGGCCTCGAAGCGGCTCTTCGGAGCCATCGCGGCTCCCGGCCGTGATTTGCGCACTGCGCCCCTCTCATGCCGCCAGACGGCGCTCTGCCGTCATCAAGTTGGCCAGCCCCAGTAGCAATGCCAGCCGTTGCGCGTTCTTAGCCAACCCTCGGTAGCGCACCTTGGCGTAGCCAAAGCCCCGCTTCACGTACAGGAACGGATGCTCCACTTTCGTCCTGACCGACGCTTTGCGCTTCTCCGCCAACGCCTCGCAGCTGGCAGGCTCCAGGTGCCGTCGCCGGCCGGGCCTCATCGCCACTCGCCACTCCACATCCAACTCTCGATTCTCCAACCGCTTGTCCACTCCCTGATACCCCGCATCCCCCCACACTCGTTTCTCTTCACCGTGCAGCAATCGGTGCGCTTCTGTCACATCATGCACGTTAGCTGGCGTCGTAGTCATGCTGTGTACCACTCCCGTCTCAGCGTCAGCGCCTACGTGTACTTTCATCCCGAAGCTCCACTCGTTCCCCTTCTTCGTCTGGTGCATCTCAGGGTCTCGCTCACCCGCACGATTCTTCGTCGATGCCGGCGCCTCTATGATGCTCGCGTCCACGATCGTCCCCTCCCGAAGCCGCAGTCCCTGGGACTCCAGATGACGGTTGATCTCCTCGAACAGACTCTGCCCCAACTCATGCTCTTCCAGCAGATGGCGGAAGTTCAGAATCGTCGTCTCGTCCGGCAGCGGGCCCGACAGCTTCAACCCTACGAACCGTCTCACCGACTCGACCTCGTAGAGCATGCCCTCCATGCCAGGATCGCTCAGGTTGTAGAACAACTGCACGCAGTGTATCCGCACCATCGCCGACAACTCATATGGTCGACGGCCTCGGCCCGCCTTGGGATAGAACGGACGGATGCGCTCTTCCATCTGTTCCCACGGTATCAGAGCATCCATGCGCTCCAGGAATATCTCCCGGCGGGTCTTGCGCTTCTTCCTCTCGTATTCCAAGTCCGCAAATGTTGGCTGGTCCATCAATTATCTCCCCGAACACAGTGCTATTCTCTATGCTACTATGCCCAGACTTGTTCAGAGTATCCCTAGGAAGTCATTGCGTAGGCGTTCTACGTCCGCAATCGGGGTCATGTCCTGGATAACACCGACTGCGGATTCGATCGCGCCGGATTCTGAGTGTGTTGGTGTCGCATTGACCAGAGTAGTGATCTTCCGCCCATCCGGGACGTGGAAAATTATCTCTTCCGCGCGGACGGTCTCGCCTCTGGATAACGCCCTCGACAGTGTAAGCTCGTGCACCGGCAATTCGCTAGTGAACTAGATTGACACGTTGTAGAACCTAGTAGTACGTTGTGACGTAGGGAAATTCTTAACTCTGAAGGGGGTAAACCATGGGGAACCCGGTAGTGCACTTTGAAATTGCCGGCCCGGATGGGCCTGCTCTGCGGCAGTTCTATAGCGACCTGTTCGGATGGAATATTGAAGTGCAGGGCGAAGAGATTGGCAACTACAGTTTGGTGTCCGCAAATGAGGGCGGCATCGGTGGCGGCGTGTATCCAAC
The DNA here is from genome assembly GCA_965248605.1 of Dehalococcoidia bacterium. GTDB lineage: Bacteria > Chloroflexota > Dehalococcoidia > Lucifugimonadales > CAUZJF01 > CAUZJF01. Next base: position 1,015,086 of record CBDFJV010000007.1, on the reverse strand, counting down.
TACTGAGGATATGCCGGCGCGCAGCTATGTTACCTTCTATGTGCAGGTTGACGACCTTCAAACGGCCCTGGATAAGGTGGCCGGTATGGGCGGGAATGCCATCATGCCACCGATGGAGATAGCGCCCGGAATGGGCTCCATCGCCATGTTCGTGGACCCTGCTGACAACACCATAGGGTTGTATTCACTACCGCCGGAATGGGACGGGCAGATGCCGCCCAAGGGGAACGCTCCGCCGGTGGTACATTTCGAGCTTGGAGGCAGCAACGCAGCGTCGCTCGCCGACTTCTACACCGGGATGTTCGACTGGCAAATCGACCATCACGAGGAGGCCAACTACCGCTTCATCCAGCAGGAATCTGGAGGGATTGGCGGCGGCATCTTCCAGCACACAGAAGGCATGCCGCCCAACAATCCTTCCGTCGCCGTTATGGTCAACGACCTCCAACCGTATCTTGACAAGGCCGTAAGCCTGGGCGGCACCGCCCTCATGCAACCCACAGAGATTCCCGGAGGATTCGGCTCGATTGCCATATTCTATGACATCGCTGGCAATCGCATAGCACTCTTCAAGTCCTCTGAGTAGAAACCGCGCTGGCTGGATTGGCCCGCCGCACGGCGCATCGGAGCCCCACAGGGGGGGGGGGGGGGCTGCCAGCCCTGTGAGGGCCACACCTACCGAGCTAACCTGAACTTCAATACGAAAGTTCTTGATTTTGTATAGGTTGGTGGGCCGTTTCCTCGGCAGGCCGGGCTGGTATCGTCACCTCTTCCCTCCCTCTCACAGGCGTTCTTCTACACCTGAGATTCTAAGCTTCCCGACGATTTCGGACAACAAAAAAGCCCGCATACACACGAGCTTGTGGAAGGGTGGAGGCCATCGCCATATCTGTGATGGCCTCCACCCTCTTTCTACGCAGCGGTCAACGTCCTACGCAACCCGCTCGGCCTCCCTTTCCTGCTCCATGCTGAGCGCCCACTCGAACATGGAGAGGGTCGCGGGTTTCCGCTTCCCGTTCTTCTTCGGCTTCACCGGCTCCTCGACCATGAACTCGGCCCAGGAAAAACACCGACTGCTGGGCCCCAGGGCCTCGTCGCGCCATCGGCCGTGACCCCGGCGTTTCCCCCGCTGTTGGACTAGGCAGCCGCCGCCATCTTAGGTTGCGTCAACATGGCGGAGCAGCCCCTTTCAACAACGGGAGTCACCGACACCCGGCCCCGGCCGTCATACCCCGCACGATAGGCAAAGGCCGCCTTCGCGCCCCAGGGCACACGACCGCCGATACGAACGGCGCCGCCTCCGACCATATGCCCAGGACCCCCGGCGCCGCGCACCACCATCCCGCTCCGCTCGCCCTTCCGCCAACCCAACACCTTCACCTCGGCGGGCATGACCCGCTCCTCCGCCTCAGACCGCTGGAACAGAACCCCGTGCAGCCTCCTCAGGACCCCCGGCGACGGGTTGTTCCTGCCGTTCATGATCTGGGAGAGGTTGGCGGAGCTGATGCCGGCGCGCCGTGCGACCTCGTTCTGGCTGAAGCCGTGGGCGTTCATCCGGTCCCACACGGCCTCCCGGTCGATGCAGGCGCACTGCGCGGGCGCGATCTTCGCCGGAGCCTCCAACGCCGACTCGACCCGCGCCTGGACCTTCACGCCCATGTTCCTGCGGCCGCGCGACACCTGCGCCATGTAGCCGTAGGACACCCCCACTCGGTCGGCCAGGTCCTGCATGCTCATGCCCAGCCCACGGGCGCGCTCCCGGATGTAGCTGCTCTCGCCGGTCACCACGCCGCCTTGGCGGTAGACGACCCCCTGTCCTGGGACCTCTCCCAGCACCGACGCAGCCTTTTCACGCATCTTCGGAGTCCACGGCCTGCCCCCCGTCGCAATCTGCGACAGGTGGCCCGCAGACACCCCCATCTTGGCTGCAAGCTCCTTCATGGTGAGTCCGCGCCGCCTGGCCGCAGCCCGAAGCTCACTCTCTGGCTTGCCAAGGTTCGATCCAGGTCCCGCCGCCCGGGCACGTATCTCCGGGGTCTGTCCCGTGCCTGATACGGGGGCATGCCTCTCAATGCTCGTAGTCGTCATGTCGCTTCCTCCTGTAATGAAGAAGCGGGACCGCCCCCTTCTTGGAGACAGTCCCGCTCGAATCCGTGTCCCGATGGCCGGGACTGTCTCCTGGTGTGGTGTTTGTCCTGTGGCGAATGGCCGGTGCGGACTTCCCTACGGGAAGCCGTGTGCGGGCAAGGCCCCCGTATCGAGTACGGGGCAGGCTCGTCGTGAATTAGGCATAGTTCCTCCCCCGATCGGAGTCGGTGGCAGGCTCTGGGCGGTGAGAGTGGGATGGGGTGAGGCGGGAGGGAGTCCCGCAAGCAAGGGAGCGAAGCGAGCAAGCTCCGCAGTGGTGAAGCGGTGGGGCGGTTAGCGGGTGGAGCGTGCCGCCTGAGCCAGCAGGCGCAGGAAGCCGGCGCGTCGGTGGGGAAGGGCCGCAAGCTCTGCCGCGTCGCCGACGCCCTGAGGGAGGGCGATTATGGCGGCGCGGCGTCCAAGCAAGCCCGCAAGCTGCCCGCCGCCGCCAGGCCCGCATCGTCTCCGTCGAAGGCGAGGAACACGCGGGAGCAGCTAGGCAAGCTGGCAGCAACACGCTCCATGCCCTGGGTGCCCAGGGCGGCGCAGACGGGGAGGCCCCACTGGGTCAAGGCACGCCAGTCGAACAGGCCCTCGGCGACAACTACCCAGGACGGCGCGGGGTCAAGCCGCCCAAGCCCAAGCACCGGCTTGGGGCCGGTCCCCGGCCATGTGCCTATTGGCTAAGGTCATGACTCACCTCCTATGGCCCTGAGACCCTGCAGGCTGCGGCTGGACAGAAGCTTGCCCGGCTGCCAGCGCATCCCCAGCACAGCCAGGACCTCCAGCGTCCCGTCGTCATGGGGGGACAGGGCCGCAGCCCTGCCGGTGCCCTGGCTGTACATCAGGATCTCCCGGTCGCCGAACCTGCGCTTGACCAGGCCGAGCCACTCGGCGTGTGCCCAGCGAGCTTCGCTCGCGTCTGCCTTGCCGGTGCCCACATCGGCGAAGACCGCCAGCGCCCCGTCCAGGTCGCCGGTCTGCCGCAGCCGCCGAGCGTCGTGGACGCTCCGGGCCACGGTCTGCGTCGTCTCCTCTTCCTGGGGGAACAGCGCCGCTATCAGCCGGTCCACCAGCTCTTCCAAGCTGGGCCTCCGGGCTGCCCTCATCGTTCCTATCGTTCCTATCGTCCCAATCGTCGTTACTTGCGTCGTCATCTCTGTGCTCCTTTCGATTTGGTTTGCCTTCGGTCGTCAACTCACAACAAACGACGGCGCGAGCGCGAACGCCCGCACCGCCGTTGCTGCGATCCTGAATTCGTGGGTGCCTAGTTAACCTGTGGTCTGTTCGGCCTCACGCTCCCGGCGTCTCAGCCAGCGCTGATGCTCCCGCTCCTGTCTACGTCTGCGCACCTGGCTGCGAATGAACAGCGCCTCGATGCGCAGGCCCAGGAGGTTCAGGAAGAACAGCTCCAGACCTATGCCGGTGAGCAGTGGGGCGACCACCACCAGCGCAATCCCCAGCCGCTTACGCCGCCGCAGGAATCTCCCGGCCCTGACGGCGGCTGCCGGGACCCTTTGGCCTCGTTCCTTCTCGTGCATACGCACCTCCTAAATGTGTGTTGCCCGCACCGGCATCCACAGCGCGGGTCTTCGCTACTGGGTTGACTGTCAATGGACACACTCCGCCCACGGTGGGATGCCAAACGCGGAGAACGGAGTGTGGTTGTGAAGAAGACGCATCTCGGCCAGGGTCAATATCGAGGCGACTTCTGGGGAGCTACGAAGACGCGGCGCGGCTGTCCCAGGATGTGGCCACAGAACAGACGCGGGTGTAAAAGGGCGCAGCTCGACCAGGGTCAATATGGCGCGCCGACTCTGGGGAAGCTGCGGTGACGCGAAGCGGCCAGCCTGCGATGCAAATGGCAGACCGGCGCGTGTCGAAGCTGCGGCCTAGCTGTCTGAAGAGCTATGCCGCAGGCATGGGGAGACGGTCAGAGGGCATGGGGCACTCCAACCGTCGTATCGAAAGGTTGAAACGCAGGACGCACTCCGGCCTTTGTGGAAGCATCCCTCTTGGGCGACCGTTGGGAGAGCATGGCTCGATCCCTCTGGTACATCCCGGGCTCAGGGAAAGGACCCCCAGGTTTCTAAGGCAAAGAAACACTGGAAAAACCTGATAACAATCTCAGTATTACGCCCCATCTCCCCTTTGGCAATACTTTCGGGGCCTTACCACCCACATCACTTGCACTCATGCAGCAAACATGGTGCGGAGATGACGCAGCGCCTACTTCCACCACAGTCCCACGGTGAAGAACCGCCGCACCCACCTGAGCCGCTCCCTCCTGGTCCGCGCCCACCGGGTGTCGCCCAGGGCCGCTTCTATCGAGCGTCGCTGCCCGTTCCTCCACACCCCCGCGAGCGGCTGGGTCTCGGGCGGCAGGGTCAGCCCGTGCTCCTCGGCCATAGCCAGCTCCAGATTCAGGATGCGCTCCTCCGTCACCAGCCACGACAGGCTCCTGCCGTCGTTGGGATGGCCATCCCTGAGCCTTCGCCACTCCTCGACCAGCGGCCACGCCGCGCCATAGACCTCCTCGTCGTCTGGCGCAGGTTCACGGGTCACCAGCTCGGGATACTTCCGCCGAAACGTGGTATTACCAACCGGCTTGCGAACCGCATTAGCCCCGCTCCCCGACCCTTGCCCGGCCCCGACCTCAGCCACCCGTCGCTCCAACTGGCGCAGAGCCCTGGTGTGCTCCTCTCCCAGGGCCTTCACCTGGCCCTCGACGAAGGCTCGCACCTTGCCGAGACTGCTCTTGATCTTCTGTTCCAGGCCCTCCACCCGCCCCTCCAGAGCTGCGATGCGTTCCTGCTGCGCGGCCATAGCTTTGGACTCCCTGGACAGGAGCAAACGATCCAACGCATGGCTCATGCGCGGCGAAAGGCTGCCGGTCTCCACGGCTCTAGCCAGGGTCTTGTAGTTGACGCCCAGCAGGTCCGCCGCTTCCATGCGCCCTTTCTCGCGTATCACGTCGAGCAGCAGCGCCATGAGCCGCAACTCGTGCAGGTTCTCCAGGCTCCTCGTCTTTTCCATCGCTACAGCCCTCTCTTTCATCGGTCCCTCACTCCCACTTCCGAAAAGGAAACTTCTCCACGACGAAAGGGAAGTCGGCTCACAAATCGGCACTTCCTTTTCGGGAAGTTTCCCTAGCCCGTCCTGGCACCACCCCCTGGAACCCGCTCTGGACACAAAGTGCTTGCTGAGATGGTCCTATAGGGGGTGTTTTCTCCCCGAATTAGCTTGCTCAGGACCCCGACTTCCCTTTTTGGAACAAACTCAAATCTCTGTACACGTCCATCACACCACGAAGGCCCCTGGAAACGTCAGGGCTTGAAAGGGAGGGTGAGCTCACCCTCCCTTTCAAGGGATTATGCCCAGATCGCTGGCAGCCCACACTTGAATGGGAGGGGCGTACGACGCCGCAAGTCCAACACTCAGAGCCGAAGGAAAGGACAGTTGCTCCCGCACCATCCCTAGAGAGCCCGACCACCGGAATAGCGATATGGAAGATACCAAGAACCAGCACAAACCCAAAGGCGCCAGGAAAGACCCCGGTGAGCTGCGGGTCGTGAGCATCGACTTCAACCCCGGCCCCGACGCCCAGGACCGGCTGCGCCGCCTCTTCACCCTGCTCGTCAAGTACGCCGTGAGGGACAGGCAGCTCCCGCCTCGTGCGGACTCATCTCCGGACGGCGGCGGGGAGGAGGGCTGATGCGTTTCACACACTCTCTGACGGTCATCAGCCTGGGCGGAGGCGTCCAGTCCTCCGTCATGGCCCTCATGGCAAGCCAGGGAGCATTCGACGCCATCCCCGACTGCGCCATCTTCGCCGACACCCACTGGGAGCCTCCCGGTCTCTACTCTCACCTCGATTGGCTCGCCGAGCGTCTCGGCTTTCCCGTGTACGTCGTGGACAACGGGCGGAGTCTCCGCGAGGACGTCAAGACCCTCACCAACCACTCAGGCAACGCCAGCTTCGTAGACCTTCCCCTCTATCTGAAGGGAAGGGACGGCCATGGCGATGGCATCGGGCGGCGTCAGTGCACCGAGCACTACAAGATAAGGCGTGCGCCAAGAAGCGCATGGGTTGAACGTTCCGGATGCGGAACCCGGCCAGGAGTGGGCCGGTGGCTAGGGGAGCAGGCATGGGGGCCAGAGGCGGAACCGTGTCTGAAGCCTTCCCGACAATGTGGCGGCGGTGACCCTGCTAAACCGTGCGCTGCTAGCCAGAGTGTCGTTATGGTCACGAAAGGAACTGCCAACTGAAGCGTCGAATGTAGAACCACCTGCTCACGGTAGGGCGAGGGTGGAGTCATCGGAACCCCTGTCTGTCGTATACAGGGGCAGTCCTGTTAGGACAGAGACACCGAACTCCAATCACCCGGCGTCTCCCGATGGCGAGCGCGGCAGCGAGCCGTGCCAGGCGTAGAGGCAGAACCTAAGACGGCACGCAGACGCAACCTAGGTGAACTTGGGAAGCGCGACCGGCTCTCCGGCAACGGAGTAGGCCAGCCTTCGGCCAATGCCGGACGTGTGGCAGAGCCCTCGTAGTAGTCCGAGGTCGGGAAAGCCGGCCGCATGGCGAAGGAGGGCAGTCGGATGGGTGTGGAACGAAGCGAATTACGCCGGAGGAGGGATGTACGAACCCGACGACGATGGCGGAAAAGCCGATGTTCCCGACACATGGGTCTAACCCATCTGATGGAGAGCCGGATGCCCTGAAAGGGGCACGTCCGGTTCGGTGAGGGGGATGGCGCAAACCAGCCGGAGCAGTCCGGCCACTGGCGGCGCCGTCCCCACTCAATCGATTCAGCGGAAGATACGCGAGATGCTGGGACCCACAAAAGGACAACGTGTTCCGTCCGGCACCGCCGTCGAGCTGTGGCTGGGCATCTCCACCGACGAGGCCATCCGCATGAAGCCCTCTCGCGATAGATGGATACAGAACCGTTACCCCCTCATCGAAGCTGGGATGTCCAGGAAGCAATGCATTGCGTGGTGGCAGGCCCGCTACGACCGGCCGCTGGAGCGTTCAGCCTGCATTGGCTGCCCATACCAGTCACGGCAGCGGTGGGCCGAGACCAAGCGCAGGTGGCCGGAGCTGTTCGCCGAGGCAGTGGAGATCGACGCCAACCTACGGGGCAAGCTGGCCTTCGCCAAGGAGCCCTACCTGCATCCTCGACGGGTGCCCCTCGCACTCGTTGCCGAACCCGTCCGGGTGCCGGTCGGTTCCGACATCCGCCTCATCGAGGCTGACCGCCTGCGCGAGGGGCACTGCGGCGCCTGAAGGGGCCGCATTCACGACGAGACGGCGGGGAGCCTATTTTCTAGTTGCCAAGGCGCTTCACTGCTGCGGAGAGGAGGGCGCTATGGCAGAAAGAGCGGAGGAACGGGTCATGAAAAAGACGGTCGCAGCTGGCGAGCTTGATGCTCCGTATCAAGTGGTCTTCGGAGATGTGTCGAAGATTGTCGATGCCGCCAGGGACTCGGCAACCCGTTCGGTGAATGCCGCCATGACTGCCGCGTATTGGTTGATCGGGCATCGCATCGTTGAGTTCGAGCAGTCAGGAGAAGAGCGGGCTAGGTGCGGAACGGCGCTCATGGAAAGACTGGCGGCGGACTTGACCCAGCGGTTTGGACGCGGCTTCTCCCGTCAGAACATCCAATACATGCGTCTCTTCTACGTCTCATATCCATCCGATCAGATTCGCCAGGCGCTGTCTGGCAAATTGGCTCGATCCCCTAGGCGTCGGATACGCCCGACGCCGTCTGGCGAATCCGACGCCACTTTCCTTGAAATACGCCTGGGAGAGCTTCTCGCGGCCTTATCCGCTGCCCTGGTCCGCCTACGTGCGGCTGCTATCGGTCAAGACCACCAGCGCCCGTGAATTCTATGGAGCAGAGGCGCTCCGAGGAGGGTGGTCGATTCGCCAGCTCGACCGGCAGATCAATTCCCGGTTCTACGAGCGCACGGCTCTATCGAAGAACAAGGCCGCCATGCTGACGGAGGGGCAGAAGCCCCGTCACGAAGATCGCGTGGAGATCAAGGACCCGTTCGTCATCGAATTCCTCGACCTCAAGGACGAGTACTCGGAAAGCGATCTGGAAGAGGCGCTCATCCGCCACCTGGAGACCTTCCTCTTGGAACTGGGCGGTGACTTCTGCTTCATGGGCCGCCAAAGGCGTCTGCGCATCGGCGACAATCGGTACCGGGTCGACTTGCTGTTCTTTCACCGGCGGCTGCGATGTCTGGTAGTCATCGACTTGAAGATCGGTGGTTTCACTCACGCCGACGCCGGGCAGATGCACCTCTACCTGAACTATGCGCGGGCGCACTGGGGCCGCGAGGGCGAGAACCCGCCCGTTGGACTGGTCCTCTGCTCAGAAAAGGATGAGGCGCTTGCGCGGTATGCCCTCGAAGGCTTGCCAAACAACGTGACGGCAGCGGAGTACCGAATTACCCTGCCCAACGAGGAGCTCCTGGCAGCGGAGATCGACCGAACGCGGCAGGTGATAGAATCGCGCGGCTCGATAGCGTCAGAGGCTCCGCCAAGTAGCGGCACGCTGACAGTAGAGAATCCGAAAGAATGAGCGAGGCAACGCAACGAGCGGGAACGGCAGACTCATTAGAAATTGTGCCAATGGAACTCGTTGTCGATTCCGTGGAGCCTGCGATGCAACAAAGAGGGCCTAGCGTAGCGCATTTGAGAATGGCCCTTTGACGGTGCCCCGGCCACAGAGTAGAATGCTGGGTAGAAGTTGGCCCGGCGATGCTACTAACACCCCGGGCCGTGGCTCCACCTGTAGGTCAGGTGATGCGATGTGATTGTACTACTCGCAGACCCGCTCCCGACAGGAGGCGGGTCTCTTTCGTTTCATGCAGGTACAAACAAGGAGGCAATCATGGCGAGAACCAAGGTACTGAGACAAGTCGACGGCAAGAGGGCGGCCATCTACGCCCGCGTCTCCGACAAGAGCCAAGACACAGAGGACAAGACCTCTCTTTCCGAGCAGACCATCGAGATGGAAGCCTACTGCGAGGGCAAGGGCATGACCATCACCGCACGATATCAGGAGGTGGGTAGGGGCTGGACCAAGAAGCGCCCCGAGTTCCAGCGGATGCTCTCCGACGCCAAGCAGGGACTATTTGACACCATCGTCTGCTGGAAGTCGGACCGGCTGAGTAGGGGCATGTACCCCGCAGCCGCTCTGATGGAGGTGGTGGAGGCTCACCAGATACGGCTTGAGGCCGTCATGGATGCCATCGACATGAAAACTTTCGGCCTGATGGCGGCCATCGGGAAGATTGAACTGGACAATTTCCGCGAGCGGTCGTCGCTGGGCAAGCGTGGGACGGCCAAGCAAGGACGCATACCGTCCGGCGGCCTTCCCTACGGCTACTGTATCGGAGACGACGGCAGGCCAGAGGTAGACGAGGCCGAGGCGGAGATCGTCCGCCGAATCTTCCGTCAATACGTCCACGAAGGGATGGGCTCCCCCGCGATTGCATGGCAGCTGACCGACGACGGCATCTCCACCGCCCAGGGCGGCCCGGCGTGGCGTCAGGCCCAGATACATAGCCTCCTGGGAAACGACAGCTACTTGGGCATCTGGGCCTACGGGAAGACCCGGCAAGTCTCTACCGAAGATGGAACGAAGGTATTCGACCAACCGAAGGACGCCTGGATAGAAGTGCCGATTCCACCGCTGATAGACCAAGAGACCTGGGATATGGTCCAGATCCTTAAAAAGCAACGGCTCATGCGGTCCACGAGGAATACGAAGGTCTTTTATCTATTGCAGCATCTTCTGAGATGCAGCGAGTGCGGTCTCCACTTCGGTGGGAGGTCTGTTTGGAACGATAGCAGCCCCCGCAGCGGTAAGCTTGATCCGGCCAATCCTCGGCGCTACTACAAGTGCACCGGGATGCACTCGATGCGGCTACGCTGCCGGGAGCGACCCTACCTCAGGGCTGAGCCGTTGGAGGAGTTGGTGTGGAGCGAGGTCAGCCGCGTCCTTCAGAACCCCGACTTGATTGTGGCGGGGATCGAGTCCCTCGACGCTCAGGACAACGGTGCCCTTGATGAGGAGATCAGCAAAGCGGAGCGCCAACTGAGGTCTGTCCAGATGGAAGAGGACCGCGCTATCAGACTGTATGTATCTGGGAAGATCACCGAGGCCCAACTTGACCATCAGCGCAAATTCATCACCGAACGCCTGGAACTCCTCCGGAGTCAACTCGATGACCTCCAGGCCAGGGCGGCGAGCGGAACTGCAAAGCGCGCTACGATGGAGGCAGTTCTGGCCTGGGCTGGGGAGGTTGGCGATGGACTGGACGACATGACACCCGAGCAACGTAAGGCCGTCCTCCAGTTGGTTCTCGATGACGCTATAATCGACAAGCACAACCAGGTGCGCATCAACCTGGCGATCCCTGTAGAAGTACCTGTGTCGATTGCATCTGCTTCATTAGCATCGATTTGAAGGCCACGGCGTGCTCCCGCTTCCGGGTGAACCTGGAGAACTTCCATACGAGAATCTCCTTGAAGGGGGCCTCCGGCCTGGCTGCCTCGTCCAGCATCTTCTGGAACTGGGGCCGGTCGGCGATGCGCCCGCTCTCGGCCTCGTCGATATACTCGTGGGCGACGTGGTAGCCGTTCTTCTCGGCGTAGTCCCTGAGCGCCCGCAGCTGGGCTGCCACGGACAGGTCCACGTCCTGGCGGTCGCTGGACACCCTGGCGTAGAGGGCTGCCGGTATCAGATCGAGTTGGTCGTTCATCAGTTTCTCCTCCCTCTGTCTCTTCCTATTCCGTAGTCTGGCGGGAGCGCAGCCGTTCCAGCCGCTCCCGTCTGCGCCACTCCTTCTCCTCCATATAGAGGCGGATGGCCTCGCGAAGCAACTCGCTCACGGTGCGCCCCTCCTCCTTCACCACCTGACGGAGTTGTTCGGCCATCGGAGGTGGGAGGGAGAAGGTAATGGTCTCGGTGTTTCTCGGCTTGACGGGCATGGATACTCTCTTGTTGTCGCAATTATAACACTCCGTCTTACTCTACACCACAGGACAACCGATTTTCAAGCCCCGCGCACAGCCTCAAACCAAGACACAGCTAGGTTCCAGCACGTTCGGATTGCGCCATGCCGCTCCCAACGGCCCGACCTTCTCCAACCTTTCCCTATAGGACGCCCAGAAAGGCAGGCTGACGCCGGTGCGCTCCATCTCACTGCGGGCTACGCCGAGGAAGTTGGCCTCGGCCAGGGGGTCGTCGAAGACCACCAGCACAAGGGGCCGGTGTCCGTGGTCGTCCAAGGGCTGGTTGGAGGAGTAGTAACGCAGGTACGGGGCCAAGCGGGCCGCCATGGTGGAGGGATTCGAGGCCCTGCGCTCCCACTCCAGGAAGAAGGGGTAGGTCCTGTTCTCAACTCGCACCACGGCGAAGGCGTCGGGGTGGATGGAGCGCAGCCTGCCCCCGTAGCGGAAGTAGCGGGGGGCATGATGTGGCGGGCTGACCTGAGACACGCGACAACCGGGGATGTCGTTCGCCTGGCTGACGAGAGCGCCCACGAACCGGTGAACAGCCTCGGTGTGCTCGATGGTGCGGGCCAGTGGGCGGCTGCGCGATCCCGGAACGCCTCGCCATTCGACCGCACCGTTGTCCTCGACGGCCCCGGCGCTCCAACGCTGGACCGCCCTGGAAACGGAGGCCCGGTCCCGGCGGGCCAGGAGGGTCAACCCCCGGCGGCTGAGGGCCAGCCGCCTGCGGCCCTGGAGCGATATGCGGGACACCAGCCCCAGCCTCGTCAGATGCAGGCACAATGTGGAGGTGCGCGAGGGGGACAAATCAATCATGCCGCTCAAGTCCTCGCCAGCGACCCAGGGCCAGTCGGCGAGACGGTCGAGCACGTCCTTCTCGGTGGGCTTGAGGACGGCGGGAAGCAGGTGGTCGGGAACCCTCTCGGGTTCTTCCGGCGCAGCCAGGTCGAAGGGCAGCGCCAACCTGGTCAGGGGAGGCTCCGCCGGCAGTCCTCCGCCCGGACGCATGTGCGCTATGGCTTCGTCCAGAGATAGGACCGCATCGTTGGAGGTAATCCGCCATATCCGGTCGTCGGCTTCAGAGTTGGCGACATCGCGTTCCGGGGCCAGGAACACCGGGCCGGGGTAGCGGGCTAGGAGCTTGCGGGCCTGGCGCAGACGCGCCTCGTCGGGCATCAGGGCCAGCAGTGTGCGGGGCAGTGCCTGCTGCGTATTCGGCAGCCACCGCACCCGGTCAGCGAAGGCCGTCCGATCCGTGGTGGCGCCCTGCCGGATTATGCCGATGGTCTTGCCGTCGGCCAGGCTCATGGCGGCGTCCAGGGCCGCGCTCCGATACCACCGGAACCGGTGCGGGACCCCCACCGCCGAGGCCAGGCGGTAGATGACGGCCACCGCGTCCAGCCGCGCCAGCAGCAAGCGCTGCCAGTGGGCCGTGACCGGGTGAGTGCGGAGAAGACGGCGCAGGCTCGTTCCCCGCTCGTCGGCCAGTCGGTTCAGGCCGTCAGCGGTGACATGCCACCGGCGGGTGCTGGCGTTGAGAGGAGCGGCATGACGGACGTAGCCCACAAGCCCGTCGCCGTGCAGATGCGAGGGGTGGTTACGGTCCCGCCGGCCAACTCCCCTCCTACTGTCAAAGGTGTAGCTCCGTAAGGCCCGTCCTCAATGCGCCTGACTCGGTTGCCGTCCAGCAGCCCGGCCGCCAGCGAGCTTGCGTGGGCGAATCCCTGTGGCCTGTTCCTCAGGGATGTGAAGCGCGTCCGGTCTTGGGGCGTTTCGTTTGGCTTTAGCTTTCGGGCAACCACAAGGCACTCAGCCATACCAGTGTCCGAGGAGAATGAGAGGTCATCATTGTCCGCAGCGGCTATGGTCAGCAGGGTCAGTCCTGTGTAGTGGTCTGCAAGCATTTTGCGGAAACCTTGCCAAGCCAAGCCGACAGTGGCGGATATGGGGAGCACCAGGGCCAGAACGCCTCCGGGCTTGATCTTCTTATGTGCCAGTGCCGCAAAGGCGGAAGCAATGCCCGCGTTGCCGTGATAGCAGGTATCCTTCTTCAGGACTTCCATTCGCTTTGCCATCTGCCTTTGGTCTGCGTCACTTGCCCCGAATGCTGCGAAGGCTGCGGCTATTGTGTCAGCATATGCGCCTTCACGAGTCACATTCCGGGTAAAGGGCGGGTTCATTATCACCATGTCGTAGCTCTTGTCGGGTATCTCAGCGCGTATCTGGGCAGCCGTCTCCTCGCCCGCGCTGCCGGTGCGCATTGCGGGGTCGCTGGTGTTGAACAGCGTCAGTACGTTCGAGGACTGGAGCAACTCCAAGGAGCCGATCATCACGCTGTCGTCCTTCATCCGTCCGTAGGGCATGGTGTACAGGTGAGAGCTGTCGAAGAGGACAGATGGCTCCACCCCTGAAAGCGTCGATCCAGTGATGTGGACTGCCGAGGGCATGACGTCGCAGCCGTAGAGCACCTCTTCCATCATCACTCTATGTAGGCTGGAGGGGTCGCCCCCGGCCCGCTCTTGGCGGGCGGCCACTTGCTCGTACACCGCCGAGAGCAGTGCGCCGGTCCCGCAGGCGAAATCGGCAATCCGCAGCCTGCCGATGGCCTCGGCGTTGGACCAGTCCACGTCCTCCATCTTTGCTACGGCCAGCCGGGCCAGGAGCGCCGCAGACGCTGGCAGCGTGTAGAAGGTGGCCAGGTACTTGCGGTCAGCGATGAGGCGCTGAAAGATGCGCCCGGTCAGATCGTGGGCGTTGTCCACGCCCGTCGCATTGACCGACTGGGCGGTGTGTCTCAGCCGTCGCAGGATGTTTGCTGCATCACCCGAAGGCAACTGCTCCAGAATGTCCTTGGCAATGGCGAAAATAGCCCAGTAGTTGATGCTCAGTATATCGTCCCAGGCGGCCAGCACCTCACCTTGGGGGTTGTCCACACCGTCGCCGCACACCTTGGACAGGGGCTTGACTTCCGCATGCATCCCGGCGATGTGTTCGTGGAAGACCAGGGCGTTGGCGATGATGGCGCAGGCCATGCGTCTGGTCTGGGGCACGTTGGACATCCCCAACAGCCGAGCTATAGCCATGGTGATGCCGGAACGGGTCTCGTTCAGCTCGTCCAGGAACTTTGCTGTGCCTTCGATACTCTCTTCCAGCGTGGTGGCGGCTTGATTGACTGCGCGCTGCGGGACGGATACCAGGCGAACCATGTCAGCCAAGTCCTCAAGGGAGCCGTCGAGCCATCCCGACTCTGGGAAACGTCTCATGCCTCCAGTCTCTTCAGTGAAGACACAGTAGGACAGCCGGGCCGAGGACAGGGCGGTACGCAGGTCGTGGGCTTCGCCAATCGCGTCTTCATAGCGGAGGGCGATGGCAGATTCGATGATGCGCCCGTTGGAAGCCACCTCCAGCCCGAGGCGGGACTTGGCCTCCGGTTCGACGGTTCGGGCGGGCATGTATTCGGCCTCGACCACCACGGGCGATCGTCCTGGCGCGGTGACGATGATGTCGGGGCGCAGCCCAGGCTGGCCGGAGATGGCCTGCGTGTTCTCGGAGCGCACTTGGCTGCGGGGCAGCATGTCCTGAAGTAGACTGCCCAGAGCGTTGTTGGCGTTCGGCTCCGTCTGACGTGGCATCTGCTATTCGAGTACTTTCTTCTCGATTGATTTGTATCCGCGGCTTAGGGGCTTGATGTCAGGGGCCATATCTATTCACCTAGCCAGCGCACGTTACCGACTCTGAGACTCGAAGCTCGGTAGAACCTCACGTCAGCCGTCCACAACTCACAGCCAAGCGTCTCTGCTAGAGCTAGGTAGTGCGCGTCGTAAACAGCGTCTTGGTGAAGGTTATGGGCCAGCTTCAAAGCTCTGCTGTGAAGCTCAGGTGTCTCCTTCAAGCTGATCCCCGTTCCCAACAGGTATTCCATGAGACGTGTGGCATCCTGGAGGGTCAATTCGTCCCGGATCACGCGTCGGTGAAGGCCATTAGCCACCTCCACCGGCATTAGGTGGGGCGCTACAGGCTGGGTCCCCGAGCTGTCCCATAACCGAGCAAGCTCTCTCGCCTTATCCGAATCCTTCTCTGGAACCAGCCACTTGAAGGCCAGGCTCGCATCTACAACGACGAAGCCGTTCAAGAGGCGCTCCCGGCTTCACGGGCTTCGCGGATGAATTCGGCTGAGTCTCCAGAAAGCACCCTGTCACCGAATATCTCCGTTCGAAGCGTATCGAGGCGGTCTAGTGCCTCACGTCCAAAGGGAAGGTGCGCCAAGAAGCGCATAGGTTGAACGTTCCAGGTGTGGAACCCGGCCAGGAGTAGGCCGGTGGCTAGGGAAGCAGGCGCGAGGGCCAGAGGCGGAGTCGTGTCTGAAGCCTTCCCGACAATGTGGCGGCGGCCACCCTACCACGCCGCGCGCTGCTAGCCAGAGTGCCGTTATGGTCACGAAAGGAACTGCTGATTGAAGCGTCGCACCACGAACCACCCGCTCACGGTAGGGCGAGGGTGGAGTCATCGGAATCTCTGTCTCTTCCTTGCAGAGACAGCCTTGTTCAGGCAGGGATGCTGTACTCCCTTTGATCGGCATCCTCCGATGGCGAGCGCGGCAACGAGCCGTGCCAGGCGTACAGGCAGGACCTAAGACGGCATGAAGATGCAACCTGGTCGAACTTGGGAAGCACGTCCGGCTCTCCGGCAACGGAGTAGGCCAGCCTTCGGCCAACGCCGGACGTGTGGCAGAGCCCTCGTAGTAGTCCGAGGCCGGGAAAGCCGGCCGCATGGCGAAGGGGGGCAGTCAGATGGGAGTGGAACGAAGCGAACTACGCCGGAGGCGGGATGTATGAACCCGACGAGGATGGCGGAAAAGCCGATGTTCCCGACACACCAGTCTAACCCATCTGATGGAGAGCCGGATGCGGTGAAAGTCGCACGTCCGGTTCGGAGGGGGGGATGGCGCAAACCAGCCGGAGCAGTCCGGCCATCGGCGGCGCCGTCCCTACCCAATGCTTTCCACAGTCTGGGCCTCGTCTCTGGCCAGCTCCTTGTCAATGGCCGCCTGACAGTATCGGCGCATGCTTATCCCCTTGAGAGCCGCGACCACCTTCAGGCGACGCTGAAGGGGAGGATCTAGGTCTAGTGTGAGGCGCTTCTTCTTGACTTCCACGGCACTCGCTCCTTATTAATAGCCACTTCAAATGTAATGCAAATACAGAACTACGTCAATATCCGATCTCAATCGCTATACCACAAAACTGGCCTCAAAACAATGGCTTGCAGGGCATTACCTTGAACTTTCTCGGCCTTCACAATGGACTATTGGGCCATTGCAGCCGAGAAACAAAATGAAGACGCAGCAACTGGGCACACTAAGCCAAACAAAGACAACATCGGCAGACGGTCGGCAGCTACTTGATGCCCTCAGCCAGATGCCGTTCATCGACTCAGCAGAGTTGGCAGGCATCCTCGGCGAGCCGCACGCGACGGTCCACCGCGAACTGACCGGTCTGCTGGCCGACGGAATTGCCGGGCGCATCAGCCATGGCACCCCCCAACTGCCTTCCAGCCAGAGATACTATCTGACGGCCCGTGGCATCCACGAAGCCGCCCAGGTGCTCGACTTCGAGACGCCCTCGGACTTCATGCGCGCCTATCCACTTCATGCGCGCCTATCCTATGTCCAGGGAGTGGCTGATGCTGCTCGTCCGCAGGATGGACGCGGTGGCCGCCGTCTACCGTCT
This sequence comes from Dehalococcoidia bacterium, assembly GCA_965248605.1. Taxonomy (GTDB): domain Bacteria; phylum Chloroflexota; class Dehalococcoidia; order Lucifugimonadales; family CAUZJF01; genus CAUZJF01. The sequence continues at coordinate 998,195 of CBDFJV010000007.1, read as the reverse complement.
CGCCGCCTCGCTCTCCCCCGGGACCGACGGGCTGCGGTCCCACGTGGAGTTCCATCGCAGGGGCCGCTTCGACGCTACCATCACCCTACACCATGGCCGCAGCTTCGGCGTGGTCAGCCAGGGCCTGGCCCTGCGGCGCCGGTCGCTCTACGACCGGCTGAGAGCCATAGCGGAATACGACTACACCCGCCGCCCCGACACCATCCTGATCCTGGTTCCCAGCGTGTGGGAGCAGAGGTTGACGGGGAGGTTCTGCGAGCGCATTTATCTCAGGGACTCCTACATCGCCGTGGAGTCCAGGGGCGCGCTGGAAAGACGGGACATTCGCCTCTGGTGTTGCACCTCGTGGGTGATCGGCAGCAGGTTCTTCACGCTGGAGGCCGTCAGCTCCCAGGGCAGCCCCGGCGGAAGGCCGCGCACCGAGTCGCCGGAGCGCAAACGCGCCTCGATACCCCGCCCTGAGCGGATGGTGGAGGCTGCGTCGGCCTTCGGCATCACACCCTCGGAGAAACGGACACTCGACCTCATCACCGACCACCCGATGATCCCCCGTGAGCACCTGGCGACCTGGCTCGGCGTCTCCGAGGGATGGGTCAGCCAGATGATGCACAGCCTCGTGAATACCTGGGGCCTGGTCGAACGCCACGGCAAACGAGGCGACGTTCGCTACACCCTGTCCGCTGAAGGCATTCGCTACATCACCCACCGGGACCGTGCTCAGCTCCCGACAACACGGGGCATCTGGAGCACAGCCCTCACGACAGACCATCAGGGCCGGACACGACATGTGGGCCACCGCATCGACACGTGGGCGAGGCAGACGAAGCACGCCGACGGCATCACGTGGTTCCTCTCAGCGCTGGAGGCTGAGTGCAGGGCTGAGCCTTACAGTGAGCTGCTCTGGTCTGTCCCCACCGCGAGGTCTGACCGGGCCTACAACTGGGGGCAGTCGGCCATAGCCCCGGACGCCGTGTGGAAGATGGTCGCAGAGGGTCTTGAGGTACCGTTCTACCTCGAGTACGAGCTTCGCGCCCGGCACACCGAGGGAGTCATTGCCCGCCTGAGTCCCTACACGCGCTACTACTGGTCCACGGAGCCGGGAGAAGACCAGCCCCCGTTCCCCACCACCCTCTTCGTCGTGGACACAGAGGAAGTCGAGGCAACTTACGTGCGCACAGTGGCCAGGATGAGCCGGATGTCGCTGCCAATCCTCGTGTCCTGCCGGCCCGTCCTGTCCACAACAGGGATACTGGGGGGGTCCTGGCATCCACTCTGGGAGCCGGAATCCCCGCGACTGGCACTGTCCGAGCTACGCGCCTACCAATGGGACTCACTCTACCACCGGATGCGTCAGCGTCCTGTAGAGGGGGATAGATAGGGCCGATGCGTCCACATCTCCCCGTTATGTTGTCTGGGGTCACAAAATGGGACAACCGACCCGAGCTCCAAGGTCTTTCGACAGGCAAAATACCCCTGTTTTAGCTACGAAACGGGGTTGACGTGTCGCCTGACGTGTCATGGAGTAAATTGGGATTCCGCGCTAAAATACAGGGGCCGAAGTATTGTACTCTTGCAACCCATGACGGGGGCTGACGTGTCAGCCGATATTGAGGAAAAAGCGATGGATGAGCCTGTCCGCTGGGTGACGAAAGCGGAGGCAGCGGAGGAGCTGGAGATTTCCCTTTCGACCCTCGACCGACAGATCAGGAAGGGTGAGGTCGAGGTGCTCAGAGAAGGCCGTCGCGTCTACGTGCGGATGCACGGGCCTGAGTACCTGAGTGCCGAGGAGCTGCTGCGCCGGTCCGTCGCTAGGGAGCGGGAGCTTGAGCGGACCGTGCGGGAGTTGGAGCAGAGCGTGTCGGACTTGGAGCTTAGAGCATCTGAGTTGGAGCGGGAGCGGGACGAGGCCAGGGAGTCCGCAGCCACCGCCAGACGGCCGTACGAGGAGCTTGAGAAGGCGTACCGGAAGGAGATCGCCGAGCATAAGGAGACGAAGGAAGCAGTCATCACAGTCCGCGTGACCGCCATCTTGCTTTTGGTGCTGCTGATCGCCAGTGTTCTCCTGTGGTGGTTCGTGCTGAGGTAGGGGCGTCCACGCGCCGTGCTGTGCCTGGTAGGGTAGGCCGCCGGCGAGTTACTCCGATTGCGCGGAGTACTTTTCCGTCGGCCCCCATCGGAACCGGACGTGCGGCTTTCACCGCATCCGGCTCTCCGGTGTCGTGACAGTTGGTCGTGGCGGAGGAAGTGTGCCTGTGGCACCGTCCCTGTGGTGAGTGGACGTCAGGCTCTGAGGAGCCTGCTAACGTGGCAAGAAGCGGGTGGCAGTGAGGACGTACTCGTCGTCAATCGCGTTGATGTTGCGATCAATGTCGATGTTCGTTGGATATCCGAACTCACTGTCGTAACTAACAGTAATCTGGTCTGCCTCGTTGTCGATGGCCTCCTGGATCACGTCGAACAGCCTGTCGATGGTATGGTAGCGTGGTGAGCCGGAGATCACGGGAGGATCGCCCGCTTTGCCCATTTCGCCAGACTCAGCGTAGACGACTGACTTGATCTCTCCGTTGGTGACAGTGACCTTGACGGGCTGTCCGAAGTTGTCCGAGCACTCGCAGAGTACGTTGTACTCATACGAGTAGTCGCCTGAGCGTGCCTGCTGCCACAAAGAAAGGTGGCTGTCCAGTTCGACTTCCGCCCGATTGAGCAAACGGCTGTCTGCACGGTCCGCAAGGCCCACCTTATCCAGCAGATCGTCCAACTCCCTCTGGTCGCCCCTTCCCGTGATCCCCTGGAAGTAGGCGAGGTTGTTCCGGCCCGACAGGTACGGATAGAACGAGGGGGTCTCCACTATGGCGCCTACACGATGCAGCGCATCCTGATGCGACGTGCTGGCACCAAAGAGGCTGAAGTTGCCCATTGTAGGCTTCACCAGCCCCAGCAGCATCCCCATCGTGGTCGTCTTGCCCGATCCATTCGGACCGAGCAGCCCGAAGACCTGGCCGCGTGGCACCTCCAACGAGAGCTCGTCCACGGCAAGGATGTCGCCATATCGCTTCGTCAGCCCATCTGTCCGAATAATGCTCTCATTCATGTATCTTCCTTTCGCACGCAGGACTATAGTGCCGAGGCTCGGGTTGACACGAACAGTCCCCACGAAGTAGATGCAGGTTCCCGTTGGATCATCTCATATCGCTGGGATACGTGTCCAAGCATTTTCGGTGTCAGTAGAGGTGGTTTCCCCGGCTCGCATTTCGCAGCAGCAGAGGCGGCCGGTTACTCTGGTAGCAAGGAAAGATCCTTGGGCAACAGGAGGCCTGCGGATAGTGTTTTCTCGGAGGCATTCGACGCTCGCATACGTGCCATCACCGTCACCATCACGGGCGTTCGACACCTTGTCCTTTGGGGATCAGTTCCACAAAGTTAGAAGGCAGGGGAGATCGAGACTCCCGCCGCTCGTCGATGAGGTCGATACCGTAGTGAACAGCGCAGGATGACATATGGCACCAGCCCCCGTACAGCGCTTTGCCGAATCACTGCCACCTCCGACCGCTGGCCGGAGTGGGTCTGGGCCTTGGGAACTCACCGGACACTGCCCGCTTGGCCAGCTGCCGCGGGGGAGGGCGATGCGATACTGGCCCTATAGGATTTCAAAATGAACCTTTTCGGAGTCTGCCGGTAATACTATATGTAGGGGTCTATAAGGGTACGCTGGAGGTGCGAAATCCGCACGATGGTGCCACGGGAACAGCAGGCCATACTTCGGAGTCAGGACGGAGACCTGACGGGACTGGGGGTTCTCTTCGAGCTTCATCAGCAGGCCGTATTTCGTACGGCGTACGGGATCGTTGGCAATCACCACATGGCGGAGGAAGTCACACAACAGACCTTCGTGGAGCTATTCACCGCCATAAAGCGGTTCGATCACAAGCGCTATCAGCACTTACCAATTACTATCGCGCCTCAATTGGGGAAACTGTCTCTCAGGTGCTACGGCGAAGGCTCTTCAATAATCTAATTCACAGTCGCCTTGACAAAATGCAGAAGGACAACGTGGGAGATGTCGTATATACGATGACGCGAGATTGTGGAAGAGTGGGCGAAGTCTTCGTATCTCAGCAGATCGTACCGCTACTCCACAACTTGCTCATTGTTGTGGCCACGATTACAGTGATGTTTGCTTTGCATTGGCGATTGTCACTGGTCTCCCTGTTAGCATTCCCGCTGTCTTTGCTTCTTACAAGAGCCGTGGCAAAAAGGTCCGGGAAATTGGACAGCGACTTCACAGATCTGCTTGCTTCTGGTGAAGCTTACCTTAATCAGGTACTCGGCCCCGGCTTGAAAACCGTGAAGGCCTTCCGGGGACAATCTCGAGAAGAATCGTGGTGGTCCGAATGGATCCGGCAGCACTGGAAACTCAAGGCACGGATGATAGTGCTGCACGACCTCGTTCGTCTCGGTATTGCCGCAATGATTCATAATTCGGTCAGGGGACTCATCTTCGGATACGGTGCTTTTGAAGTAATCAGCGAGTCAGCAACTATAGGTGATCTGGTTGCGTTTAGTGCCTACGTCCCCGGTCTATATCAGGGCATGCAGTCACTGATGGGCGTCCATATAGAATCGCAACGCCTGAAAGTATCTGCTGACAGGATTAACACGTTGTTGAGGCGCGAACTTGAAGAGGCGACCCACGGGCAAGCGAGCTTAGCGCGATCAACCGAGGGGGCTAGGATCGAATTCCGAAACGTAAGTTTCCGGTACGACCAGAGCAAATTCGCACTCGATGCTGTTTCTTTTGCCGCTAAACCGAACGAGTTTGTTGGTATCGTGGGACCAACTGGAGGGGGAAAGACAACACTTCTGGATATTCTGATGGGCTTCTATCCGCCTGATGGAGGCACAATCTACATCGATGGCGTTGATTACCACGATCTTTCAGTGGACTCTATCCGAAAGCACATTGCAGTCGTACCCCAAGATATCTTTCTATGGAATGACACGGTTCTAGCAAATGTGACATATCCCGAGCTGCGGCCTGCGATCAAAGACGCCGAGAGGGCTACGCGGGATGCCCAGCTAGAAGAGCTGATCAGCAAGCTACCTTCTGGATATGCGCACGTGCTGGATGAAAGAGGAGCCGATTTGTCCAGTGGAGAACGGCAGAGAATGGCCATTGCCCGAGCCCTATACAAGGAATCTCGATTGGTGGTGCTAGACGAGCCCACCGCAGAGTTGGACGCCCTGACGGAAGCCGCTCTGCTCGACGTGATACGAGCGATAAGGAGAAGGTCCACCCTCATCGTGGTGGCCCACCGACTAAAGACTATAATCGATGCAGACAACATTCTAGTCATAGAGCGTGGACGACTAGTTGAGTCTGGCACCCCGGAACGCCTTAGTCGGGCTGGAGGATTGTTTGCGAAGATGTACGATGCACAGTCGTTATCAGGGGAGAAAGCATGATGAACACCTGCCACAGGAGGCTTATGGAATAGATTAGGACTAGCCCGTCTGCAACCGTTCGGCCGACAAGGCGTGGCTTCTGAACTCTAGCTTTAGTGTGGCTCTGGCGGAATCGCATGTGGGTCTTATTCGGGCCTTGAAGCAAATGGAACCAACTTCACCCTTCCGGATCACGCACGACAACACTCGCAAATGGGGTTACCCTCCCAACGTAAGGGTCAGCTCGGATTTCGCTGGTATTGCTGGGAGACTGGACCTGTCTTCGCTTTCACCATATCAGCGATCACCGATCGTCCATACCATTGATGAGTTTCCTGGCAAACAAGGGCCTAGATCGATTGGTTGGCCGGCCTGGTGCCTTCAGTTGATCGCGAGCCGCTTTGGAGTAAATTCCTTACACGCAACCCAGCGCAATATTACAGCCGCCTGGGCAGGTAGTATATGGAATGCGCCGTGGTACACGGCAACATCAACTGCCGCTGATAGCTGCTACGTTCAATTGTGCAGAATGTTGAGGCAAGAAGACTTCTCGTCAAGGTTCAAACGGATAGAAGGAGACTTTGTAGCTTGTATAATGACCTCTGACGAGGTGTTACTATCGTCCAGTCTCGAAGCAACCACTAGCTTGTTCTATAGGATAAGTGGCGAAACTCTAATATGGTCGACGAATTATGTCGATCTTGTGGATCCACTCAGCGAGATCAATGTCAGCCGACTCGCCGCCTTCGCCTGGGGCGCGAGTGTGCTCCCGTACGATCAAGTTAAACGAGTTTCCGCCGGTGTGTATGTCCGGTTTGGCCGCTATGGCGAGCAACATGGGATTCTTGACGAGCACTCGACTCCTAACTTGAATCGCCGAATGTCTCTCGCGGACTGGGGCGGTTACGCGAGACAAACTGTTCTGCAGGCCGTCGAGAAGAGGTCCAAACGCTTCGACAAGGTGGGAGTGGTTCTTAGTGGTGGTATAGATTCTTCCGCGCTAGTCAGGTGCCTCGTCGACATAGGCTCAGACGTTGTCTGCTATAACTGGGCGTCACCACGCTTTGCGCCGTCAGACGAGAGCGAGTACGCTGCGGCGGTGTGCCGTCACCTGGGTGTACCGTTGAGGACAATAGATGTTGGTGCCGATAGGGTGCCGGGCGGAAGGTTGATCGATTCATCGTGGTCCTTCCGAGTGCCCTACAACCACGCTCTTTATGGCTGGTGGGAGAGAACTGCTAGGATGGCTGGATCCGAAGTCGACTGCCTTGTGAGCGGTCTTGGAGGTGATGCGGCGTTTGGTTCCACCAATTTCAGACTTTGGTCGGTTTTGAAGAATGTACCCTTCCAAGATGTATTTGGAGTTGTCAGACAAGGCTTATCAATCCCTGGCGTCTCACTCACAAGACGGATTACGCGGCCTCTCATGATGAATCTGTTTTCCCAGGAGCATCGTCCACGCTCGCTACCACCGTTGCGGAGCGTCGATATGTATACCGAGGCAGCCACTTCAGCCGTCCTCAAGTACAGGGCAAGCAGTGATATATGGCCTCAGAGCGTGGCCCTTGACATGAACGTTTTTCGTCCCAACGGATTGGTCCATCTAGCACCCTACACGGACCGCGATGTGGTCGCCCTAGGACGAATCTTGCCGTACGGACAGCTTCCGTACGCCGGACAGTTCGTTTCAAAACCGGTCCTTCGACGCGCGTTCCTAGGTTCGCTGCCAAGCAAAGTTGTTGGACGAAGTTTTAATACCGCCTTCGGAGGCATCCAGCAGGAGTATTGCATTAACAACAGAGAAGTCCTAGGGACTATCATCAACGACAGGTCATACCTTGTCAGCGCCAATGTTATTGATCATGAAAGCTTCCGAGATGTCCTGGCTAGTGACGTGAAGCTCCGTCCAAACGCGCGATCGATAATCGTGAATTGTATAGTCAGTCTTTGGCTTGATACTTTGCATGGGAGGGACAAGTGTTTGGATTGAAACCTGGTGTAATATTCCAGTGGCTGGATCGCGAAAGCATGATTGTGGACACCAACACTGGTCGTTATATCGCACTCAACAGGACGGCGGCGATCACCTTGAAGGCTTTGATCGAACACCAAGACGTTGACGAGACACTCAGCTCGATAGAGCGATTGATCGATGCGGATAGAGCAACGTTGAGAACAGACATTCGTTCGCTCGTTTCGCAGTTGAAGGACCTTGGGCTGGTCTTAGAAGAGGGAACCAGTCGTTCATGACTTTGGGCTGGAAGCTAGGGCCTGCACACTTTACCTTGGACACGGATATCTCCGGGTTGGTAGATCAGTTTTGTCACCTGTTAGAGAATCCTGAAAAAGCAGGCGTCAATCTCGGCACGGTCGCATTTCGATCAGGCCGGCCCGAGATCGAAGGTTTCAGCGGTGGGCTGAGGTCAAGTCGTTCACGAGCATTCACTGCTCAAGATGGCGCTAGCTACGTGTTCGATAGAGAAAAGGATGTTTGCTATGTTAGCCTCCCACGAATCGCAAAGGGGACAATAGCATTCTCCGAAAGCAGCGTTTCGTGGGAGTTGGAAAAGATCCCGAAACCTCGTAGTACATTTCATATATTGGTTCTGAATCCTCTGACCCTGTTTGCCCCGGCGCATCGTCTCATGATCCATCATGCGGCTGCAATAACGGTTGAGCGGGATGCAATCCTTTTGTTTGGACACTCGGGGATCGGGAAAAGTACACTAACGTTCTTGCTCAGCCATTCGAATACCGCTGCGGATCTGTGTGCTTTGAGCGACGATGTGGTGATAATGGATTTCAGGGAACGGGAGGTCGTAGTATGGCCGATCAACACAGGCTTCGGACTATCCGAGGAAATTCTGACCGCCAGCGACCTTGACATACAAGAACGGAACATAATACAACGGAGCCGAAACAAGCTCTATCTCAGATGCTTGCCGAAACAGTCTCCTGACGGGCCCTACGTAGTAAAACGAGTTGTCTTTCTAGAACGGGACCCGGCAGTTGACGATGGCACGCGTGTCCAGGAATTGGATGCAAATAGCACGCTGAAAAGATTACTAATGTTTCACACGTCCATGCCTAGGCCTTATTTGGTCGCGAAGTTAGACCTGTGTCGCAGCTTGGCAAGACAGGCAAAGGGAACCGTCTTGTCTTTCGGCGACTACTGCGACCCAGACACTGTAACCGCATTGGTTCCCACTTGACATTGCACTTTGGCCTCGCATCCGTCACGACAGCTAATGAGATGGCTTCCCTCAGTCTGACGTAGGCTCGTTTGGCAATTGAGGTGCGATCCAGCCCCTCTGGGTCGAATATACAGCCGCAAAGCCCATAGGAGCCCTTGTTACCCTCATGATTCGGTCTAGCGCTACGGCAATAGAAGTGAATGGCCTGCACGTAATTTTGTTGCTGCTAGTGCCTATATTCTTGACCGCCATCACTTTGTTGGGCCTTCGGCTCCAACAGACGACGATGCGCAAGATACTCCTCTGGAGCCCCGCCGTCGTGCTTCTGGGATTCTGTTTTGTAGCGATAGCTTCGATCGGCATGTTCTACCTGCCAACAGCCCTCGCGCTCCTTGTTGCAGCCATTGCTGATCTCGGAGGTCAGAAAGTCAATGAGCCGATCTAGTCTCTCGGTCGTCACTGGGGCCTTTGGCTACAGTGGCAAGTACATCGCGCGGCGGTTGCTGGAACAGGGTGGCATTGTGAAAACGTTGACCCGTACTCCCGCCTCCCGCAGCCCCTTCGGTGATCGGGTGGAGGCTCTACCTCTGGACTTCAGCGACTTTAATAGGTTGGTGGAAAATCTTCGGGGAGCCGCCACTCTGTACAACACCTATTGGATTCGCTTCGCACGAGGCACGGTTACTCATGACGTTGCGGTTCAGAACTCCCGCATCCTGATAGGAGCGGCGGTCGAAGCCGGCGTTAGACGCATCGTCCATATCAGCATCACCAACCCCTCGGAAGACTCGCCACTTCCTTACTTCCGGGGGAAGGCCCTGGTGGAGAAGGCAATCCACGAGTCTGGGTTGTCCTACGCCATCCTCCGGCCTACGGTGCTGTTCAGCCCCGAGGATGTGCTCATAAACAACATCGCCTGGTTCCTGCGGCGGTTTCCGGCGTTCCCCATCGCAGGGTCTGGGGACTATCCGATACAGCCGGTGTTCGTAGACGACCTGGCGCAACTTGCCGTGAATGCCGGGGCGGGAAGTGGAGATGTCGTGTTAGACGCCGTGGGTCCAGAAACATTCACGTTTGAGGAGATGGTACGGCTCATAGCTCGCCGAATAGGCAGCCGAGCCCGGCTGATTCACGTACGGCCTTCCGTGGCGCTGCTGGCCGCCCGAATGGCGGGTTGGTTGGTGCGGGATGTGGTGCTGACCAGGGATGAAATAGACGGCCTGTTGGCGGGCCATCTGGTTTCGGTTGACCCGCCTACCGGCTCCACCCGGTTCACCGAATGGTTGGAAGCCGAGGGTGCCACGTTGGGACGCCGCTACGCCTCGGAGCTGGACCGCCACTATCGCTGCCCTTAAGGTCGCACATACTTGTTATCAAATAGACACCAATAGCTCAGATACTGGTGGGCGGTTGACTTAGCTTCAGTCGGAGGAAGCAATACCAAAATATCCAGCTAGTAGCATAGTGGTGCCGGAGCGCCAATCGGAAATTCGTTTTCGTTCTGTGTAGAGTGTCAACCGGCACCATACGAATCGGATGTTGACGCTGAAGCCGTGGAGACATGCTGATTGCCGCCGCAGCTTGGGGAGCACGACAGTATTAGTCACATGAGATGTGCCGGTTCGATTCATATAAGGACATGCTCCCTAGCCGGATGTCTTCCTTGTGAGAATGGCAAGCTGGGATTGTCCGTAGTTCCTATCGGGACTACTCGCTGTTCTGAGAGAGCCGAGCGACATCGGCGCGGACGCGCTCCAAGTTAACACCCATGCTCTCCAGGACCCTAGCCGCCACACCCTCGCCCTCCCGCATGATGCCGATGAGCAGGTGCTCGGTGCCAACGTATTGGTGACTCAGGCGCCGTGCCTCATCCACTGCCAGCTCGATCACCTTCTTGGCTCGGGGCGTCAGCCCTATGTCGCCGGGGCCAGGGCGCTCGCCACTTCCAATGATGAACTCCACCGCCGACCGCACCTTGGAGAGTTCCACGCCAAGGTTGGTCAGGACTTTGGCTGCTACGCCTTCAGGTTCCCGTACTAGTCCAAGCAGGATGTACTCGGTCCCGATGTAGTTGTGGTTGAACCGCTGGGCTTCCTCCTGCGCGTGGGACAGAACGCTACGCGCCCCTTCTGAGAACTTCTCGAATCGCCCCTGAGGCGCCTGCGTGGGAGCCCCTTGGATGTTCGGTCCAACTAGAGAGGATCGGCGGTGAGAAGACGAGACGCCCTGCCAGGACCCTCTCTGCCAGGACTTGTTCCGCGAGGGCCAAGGTATAGTCACCAGTAATGCGCCGAGTAGAGCTGCGCTGACCAGGGAGGCAGGGGAGTCTGCAAAGAGGCTCACGATGAGCAGCGGCACTCCCATAAACATGAGCTGAAACGGAACCATGGGCTGTAACCGATTGGGGAAGACGAAGAGACGTCGTTCCTCCGAAGGCAGGAAAGGGGCGCCCCGGGCCACCGACATCGCCCCTATGACAACGGCTCCCGCCAACATGCTCAGCACCACCTGGACTGCGACTTGGGATGCTAGTTGAATTCCCACCAGTGGCGCCAGCACCAGGATTGATGTAAGCGCACCAATGGCGACGCTCATCAGGCTCTGACTGAGTTGGTTCATCAACCCTATTATAGCCCCTCCCAGACACAGCATAGGGACGTTGTTTTTACTCGACGGGCCGGTCCGTCTAAGGGTCTGCGTGCGCCGGCTGCGGCTGTCCCAGCGGACCGTGTCGGGAGGCATGGTCCGCTCGTGTTCCCTGATCAGCCCCTCGACGAGGTTGCTCAGCTTGTCCCTGGTATCAGTGAACTCAACATTCCCCTTCCGCCGCAGGCCTTTACCACAAAACCGTTTCCAAAACAATGGCTTGCAGGGCATTACCTTCAACGTTCCCGGCCTTCACAATGGACTATTGGGCCATTGCCGCCGGGAAACAGGATGAACACGCCGAAACACGGAACGCGAAACCAGACAAAGCCTCTTCCGAGGGGCCGTAATCTAACTGGCCTATCGGGGCCTCCCTACGTGCCTCTGGGCTAACTCCGAGCCGAGCGCGTGGGAGGTAGCGACGTGGCCCTCTCCGGACGACAGATCCTGCACTCCCTCAGCCGGATGCCGTTCATTGATTCGACGGAACTGGCGCTCATCCTAGGCGAGCCCCACGCAACCATCCATCGCGGGCTGATCAACCTGCTGACCAATGGCATGGTTGGGCGCATCAGCCATGGCACCGCATATCTGCCATCGAGTCAAAGGTACTACCTGACGGCCAGCGGCATCGGAGAAGCCACCTCGGTCCTCGGCTTCGAAACGCCCTCGGACTTCGTGCGGGCCTACCCCGTGGCCAGGGAGTGGCTGGCGCTGCTCATCCGCCGGATGGACGCAGTGGCCACAATCTACCGGCTCGCTGCCTCACTGTCCCCCGGGGTCGACGGGCTCCGTTCTCACGCGGAGGTCCACCGCCGCGGCCGCTTCGACGCTACCATCACCCTCCACGACGGTCGCAGTTTAGGCGTGGTCCGCCAGGGCCTTGCCTTGCGCCGCCGTTCCCTCTACGACCGGCTTAGGGCCATAGCGGAGTACGACTACACGCGCCGCCCCGACGCTGTCCTGATACTGACGCCCAGCATCTGGGAGCAGAGGCTGACGACGAGGTTCTGCATGGAACTGAATCTTGAAGACTCCTACGTCGGTGTGGAGTCTCGGGACACACTCGAAAGACGGAACTACCACGTCTGGCAGAAGACCGCAGGCCTGTTCAGTGGCACGTACCACACCCTCAATCACGTCAGCTCCCAGGGCAGCCCCGGCGGAGCGCTTCATACCGAGTCGCCGGAGCGGAAGCGGGCCTCGATACCCCATCCTGAGCGGATGGTGCGGGCTGCGCCTGCCTTCGGCATCAGTCCATCGGAGAAGCAGACGCTCAACCTTATCGCTGACCACCCGATGATCCCCCGTGAGCACCTGGCCCGCTGGCTCGGCGTCTCGGAGGGGCGGGTCAGCCAGATGATGCACAACCTCGTGGATACCTGGGGCCTGATCGAGCGACGAGGAACACCCGGAGACACGCGCTACACGCTGTCCGCCGAGGGCATTCGCTACGTCACCCACAGGGACCGCGCCCAGCTCCCGACGACGAGGGGCATATGGAGCACCGCCCTCACGACCGGCCGGCAGGATCGCAGGCGGCATGTGGGCCACAGGATCGACACCTGGGCGCGGCAGACGAAGCACGCCGACGGCGTGACATGGTTCCTCTCGAAGCTTGAGGCAGAGGCCAGAGCCATGCCAGGAAGCCGACTCCTGTGGTCGGTCTCGACTGCCCGGTCAGACCGGGCCTTCAACTGGGGAGATGCGGCCATCGCCCAGACGCCGTGGGAAAGATGACCGCAGGGGGCCTCCAGATACCGTTCTACGTTGAGTACGAGCTTCGCGCCCGTCACCCCAGGGGAGTCATTGCGCGCCTGGAACCCTACACGCGCTACTACTGGTCCCCCGAGCCGGGCGAAGACCAGTCCCCCGTTCCCCACGACCCTGTTCGTCGTGGACAGTGAGGACGTTGAGGCCACCTACGTGCGCACGGTGGCCAGGATGAGTCTGATGTCGTTGCCGATCCTCGTGTCGTGCATGCCCGTGCTGTCCAACACAGGGATACTGGGACCGTCCTGGCATCCGCTTTGGGAGCTGGAGTCGCCACGACTGGGGTTGTCCGAGCTGCGCGCCTACAGATGGGACTCCCTTTACCACCGGATGCGTCCTTGTATGTTGGTTCTGGGTGGTAATAATGACTTGACTTAGGTGGATCGGGGTGCGGCAGACCGATGTGTCCTTGGTCATCGAAGACCGTCCTACAGCGAGGGTCGCCGCACCCCCAGGGGGTAGAGCCCGAACAGTTGCCTGGGCCAATCGAGCCCGCATCGTGCAAGGACGGGCCAGAGCTTCACACAGGAGGTATAGATGGAACAGGAATCGACATACGTAGGCATCGATGTAGCAAAGGCCCAGGTGGACGTCGCCGTCCGCCCTACAGGCCAGAGGTGGGTTGTCTCCTACGACGAGTCCGGGGTTGGGGAACTGGTCGCCCAACTGGAGGACCTGGATCCTGCCTTGGTGCTGCTGGAGGCGTCGGGCGGCCTGGAACTGCCATTGGTGGCAGCTCTGGCAGCTGCGGCGCTGCCCGTAGTCGTCGTCAACCCTCGTCAGGTTCGAGACTTCGCCAGGGCCACCGGGACTCTGGCAAAGACCGACGCCTTGGACGCGGCCGTCCTGGCCCACTTCGCCGACGCCGTTCGTCCCTCTGTGCGTCCTCTACGGGATGCCGAGACCCGGGTACTCAACTCGTTGGCTGCCCGCCAGCACCAGGTGATGACCATGCTGGTCTCGGAGAAGAACCGCTTGGGCACCGCCATCAGCGCCGTCCGGCCCCGCATCGAGGCACACATCGCCTGGTTGGAGCAGGAGTTGGACGACCTTGACGAAGGGCTGCGCCAGACTCTCCGCAGCAGTCCCGTGTGGTGGGAGAAGGACGACCTCCTGCGCACCGTCCCCGGCGTGGGGGAGCAGCTCTCCCTCACTCTGCTGGCCTACCTGCCGGAGTTGGGCACGCTGGACCGCAGGCAGGTCGCCGCACTGGTGGGCGTGGCTCCCTTCAACAGGGACAGCGGGACTCTGCGGGGCAAACGCACCGTCTGGGGTGGACGGTCCCGCGTGCGGGCCGCCCTCTACATGGGGACGCTGTCCGCGACCCGCTGCAACCCCATCATACGAAGTGTCAAGGGCGGTGTGAAAACGTACCAGCGGGGCGGAGCAAAACTGTACCACTGAACGCCGTAGAATGGGCATCAAGGTTCGTGGGGCGTTGGAGATCAGGCTCAGTCAGATAGCTGGCGGCCAGAAGTCTTCTTGCTGTGCTTGAGTCGGTAGCTGTCCCCGTTCATCTCCAGGATGTCGACATGGTGGGTGAGGCGGTCGAGGAGAGCTCCGGTCAGCCGTTCAGAGCCGAACACCTCGGTCCACTCGACGAAGGGCAGGTTGGAGGTCACCAGGACCGATCCACGCTCGTAACGCTGGCTGAACACCTCGAAGAGGAGCTCGGCGCCAGTCTTGGACAAGGGCACGAAGCCCAGTTCGTCGATGATCAGAAGCTTGAGTCGTGCGAGCCTTCTCTGCAGGTTGAGCAGACGCCGTTCGTCCCTGGCCTCGATCAGCTCGTGAACCAGAGCAGCGGCGGTGGTGAAGCCCACGGACAGTCCTCTCTGACACGCAGCCAGACCGAGACCGAGGGCGATATGGGTCTTGCCGGTGCCACTGTTGCCGAGAGCGATGACGTTGTGGGGGCGCTCGATGTACTCGCATCGTGCCAGCTCCAGAACCAGAGCCTTGTTCAGGGACGGCATAGACAGGAAGTCGAAGGTGTCGAGGCTCTTGGTCGTCGGGAAGCGGGCTGCTTTGATCCGACGTTCCACCATGCGATGGTGACGGTCGATCAGCTCCAACTCCGATAGTCGCAGCAGGTAGTCCGGATGGTCAGCTCCCTCACTGGCACACTGGGATGCCAGCTTGTCGTACTCCCTCAGGAACGTGGGGAGCTTGAGTTGCTTGAGGTTGTGTTCGAGCAACATCGTGGACTTGTTGGTCATGACCGGCTCCCCGCCAGGAGAGCCATGTAGTCCCTGGTCGAGGTTGTTGCAACGTTGGTCCTGGGCAGATACGGGTACAACTCCATGTCGAGTCTAGGCGGTCGACCCTCGATCCTGCACAGCACCAGGTGCTTGACAGCATCGAAGCTCACAGCCCCGAGTCGAATGGCGTCTCGTACGGCGTCGTGGACTTCTTCCGGCTGGAAGTTCTCCATCAGTCTGAGCACTTGCACGAACTCCCTCTTTCCTCGCTTGCCCATCCGAGACTCCAGCAGCCGCCGCAACACTCCGAACTCCTCGGGCAACTCCCATCCAACCAGCGGCGCCGCCTGATCCAATGCCCTCGTCTTCTTCTCAAGGAGCGGCAGGTAATGGAGAGGGTCGAAGACGAAGTCGTCTCGATCGTAGGACCGCCGATGGCGGGCGATGACTTCAGCGCCACAGCTGATCACAACCTCATGTACATATCCGCGGACCACAACGTCCCGATGACCGTAGGCCACCGGGACCGAATAGTCATTGGTCCGGTATCTGACCAGGGACAGAGAACTGACCCTCGTCGCGTGCTTGTCGCTGGCGTCGTACGGTACGGCCGGCAGAGGCAGCAACTTCTCCAGGTCCCGCTCCAGCCGTTCTCCTATCGTCTCGTTGTGGCCGCGGAGTCGATCTTCGAACCGTCTGAGGCAGTGTTGCTCCAGATGAGCATTGAGGGCATCGAAGCTCTCGAACGATGGAATGGGCACCAGGAAGTTCCGGCGGACATAGCCGACCAGACCTTCTACTTTGCCCTTATCGTTCCCTTTGCCTGGACGGCCGAACCGGTCCTCGAACAGGTAGTGGGACTGAAGCTCGGAGAACACCCTGGTCCGCTGCCGGCGACCATCTCCCAGAATTCTGGCTACCGCGAGCGTGGTGTTGTCGTAGAGGATGCTCTGAGGCACTCCGCCCAGGAACGCGAAGGCGGAGACGTGTCCGTCGCAGAATGACTCCGTCGTCTCGGCGGGATACGCCTTCACATAGCACCCGTCGCTGTGAGGGAGGTCCAGGGCGAAGTAGTGGGCTTTGCGTTCCACTCCGCCGATGATCACTCGAGCTTCGCCGTAGTCGCACTGGGCATGTCCCGGGGAATGGGACAGTGGTACGAACATCTCGCGGGTATGACGACGGCGTTCTCGAACGTAGTCTTTGACTATCGTGTACTTGCCGGGGAAGCCGTGTTCGTCTCTGAGCCGTTCGTAGATACGCTTGGCGGTGTGACGCTGCTTCTTCGGTGAGCTCAGATCCTGCTCCAGGATCTGGTCCATCACACCCTTATATGGATCGAGCTTCGGTCTGCGAGCCGGTCGTTGCCGTCGATACCCTGGGGGCACGGAGTACTCGAGCATCTTGCGCACCGTGTCCCGGTGTAGCCCGAACACTCGGGCCGCCTCTCGGACGCTCATCCCTTCGACGAAACAAGCCCTGCGAACTCGCAGGTACATCTCCACCTTGTACATCCAATCCACCTTCAATCAGGTTCGGTCGTTCCTGATTGAAGGCGACAGGCGGTACAGTTTTCAAGCGCCACATCTCAGCGCTCGACCGCCCAGGTGGTACATTATCTCTCCGCCCTTCACATCGTGGCGCGCAGTTGGGTGCTATACTCGTACTGACCACCCCGCCATGTGAGGCTTATGGACATCTCCTGGATCGGCCACTCGTGTCTGCTCATTCAGTCTGACGGCGTGACGCTGTTGACAGACCCGTTTGCAGACTCTCTAGGTATTTCGATGGCCCGGCCAACGGCCGAAATCGTAACCACGAGCCACGAACATCCTCACCACGCCCACCTCGACGGCGTCGGCGGCAACCCGAGGGTCCTTGCCGGACCGGGGGAATACGGGATCGGAAAGTTCTACGTCACGGGGATCGGCACGGAACGAGACAATGAGCATGCCGTCATCAACACCGTTTTTACGATTCAAGCCGAAGAGGTGACTCTATGTCATCTCGGCGACCTGAACCGGCCGCTGTCGCCCAGACAGGTGGATGAGCTGAGCCACACTGACGTTCTTTTCGTTCCGGCCGGAGGGGTTTGCACGCTAGACACGGCACGCCTGGCGGAGCTCGTAAGACTTGTGGACCCAAGGATCGTAGTGCCGCTGCACTACCAGTCCAAGGGGGTTCTAGTCGATCTCGAGCCGCTATCGGCGTTCCTGGAGGACCTGGGGGTCGCTGAGCCGGAACCGAGGAAGGTCCTGCAGATCACAGACTCGAACCTTCCGCGAGAGCTCGAAGCAGTCAGCCTGGAGAGGGCTGCTTAGCGCGTTCGCTGTCGGGACGCCTTCCGCAGACCGCGTTCGCGCGCCTCACTCAGACGGGTCCCTACTAGTCTCGTCGCCGACCACTCCACGTGCTGGCGCGCCTATAACCCGCGACGGCCCCTACGGGCGCCACCATCAAGAGCACATTCGCGATCCCGGACGCGACAGGAGCGCCCGGAGCGGCAAAGCAGCCACCGCCAGACGGCTCCGGCGTGGCCGTCGGCGCCGCAGCCGAAACATCCACAGTCGGCGGCGGGGTCGCCGTTGGATTCTCGGTTGCCGTAGCCTCCGGCGTTTGAGTGGGTTCGGGACTCGGTGTCCGGGTGGGACGGGGCGTACTCGAGGGAGTAGCCGTGTTCGTCACGGTCGGTGTCGGTTCGCGCGTCGGTGTCGGCGTCAAGGTCGGTGTCGCAGTTGGGCTAGGCGTAGGCGTTACCGTAGGTGGAACTGGTGTACTCGTCGGGCTGGGTGTCGGTGTCGGCAGGCCTATGAATACGAGGTCGAAGGCTCTCTTGGACAACCCGCTCCGGTACGTGTCCGACGTCCGGGACTGTACGCCGTCGAGGAAGAACTCAACACGCTGCCCGACGACTCTGATGTCTTGAGGGTCCACGACCAGTCCCCGGTAGTCTGGCCCTTCGATCAATGCGGGCGTCGACTCGTAGGAACCGATTCTGGCGACTAGAACGGCGTTTTCGGGCACGGTCCCGCCCGCGACGACGATAATCCCCGAATAGGTCGCCGGGAACGCGATCTCGGGCGTCGGCGAGGGTGTCGGTGTCCGCGTCGGCGTAGGTGACGGAGTTGGCGTCGGCGCCGGCAGCGCCGAGAACGTCAGGCTCCAACCCAGTCTGACTTGACCGGATGCGAAGGTATCTGTCTGGTCGGCCTGAACCCCGTCCAAGTGGAATGTGACTGTCTTGCCTGTTTGGTTGCTTGGGTCCGGTGGACTCACCACAAGGCTATTGTAGCTCCCGTTCTTCACGACCACCGGATTCGACTGGTAGCTTCCGATCCTGGCGACTATGGAGAACCCGTCCGGGACCGGGGCTCCACCGGCGTTTGCGCTGCCTGTATAGATGGCAGGGAAGGATGGGAGTGGCTGTGCCTGAGCCAACTCTGTTTGCACCGACACGGCTCCTAAAGCCACGGCGAACGTAAGCAAAGCGATTCGGATTGATGATCTGGCTATCATGTACCTTACTTTACCATACACTCGCGGCAGGTTCCCAGGTGCGAGCATTCGATTACCGGCCTCGTACCTAGATCTTCCTCACTTGGGCCCAGAAAAAAAGACCTCCCTCCCCATGTTACAGAGGAGGGAGGTCTTACTTACACTACGTTGCTTCGCTGACGATTACGGTACGAGCACTCCAGCGGCCGTGAGGTAGATCCAGTAGCCCTTGCCGTATGTGAAGAAGGGGGCTCCACCGACGTTCGTCGGCAGCGGATCGAACTGGTCCCTCCTAGTGTTGTACTCGTATATTCTGCTCACTCCGCCGAGGCCACCCAGGTACGCGACTTCTGAAATAGTCGTGGTCGCCGGTGCACCGCTGACATCAAGTATCGGCAGGAGGTTCCAGCCCTTGGCCAGGCTAAGGGCTGGCAGTAACGTAGCCGTGCCGCCCCTGACGCCCGGGATTGTGACCTCAAGATCCTCGAAGGAATCGGTCCGCACCCAGTAGGCGGTCTTCCCATCTAGATTGGTAAGGATGTTGATACCCTCGGTGGCGAACAATCCGTCGTCGCCCTTCGTGTTTACCAACCATCCACCCTGTCCCTTCGGGTCGAAGGTCATTACCACGTCGATCGGGTGATCGGCCGGAATTACGTCCGTGATGCTCGTGTCCTCGGGCCTACCCGGGAAGGAAATCAGGTTCCAGCCGGTGGTCAGCGGTACCCTGAACTTGGGCCGCACGGCGACGCTGAACTCAATCGTCTCGTCCTTCGTGTTGCCGACCTCGTCTTCGCCACTGAGCGCGATGGTGTAATCGCCCACCGCCAACTCGCCCAAGGCTACGATGTACTGAGCTGTAGCTTCCTTGCTAACCGAGCCCGACACATCGGTACCGTCGAGGGTCACCGAGGTCAGTGTGACATCGTCGTGGGTGTCGTCGTCGGCTCCGGCTCCGTACTCCGCGCCCTCGCCCGTCCAGTCGATCTCAAGGAAGAGCGCACTGCCTGTAAAGGTTGTCTTAACAGCCGCGGCGGTCGCCGAGGTATCGTCGTTGCTGACCGGCTCGGTTGTCGGATGCGGCAGAGCGTTGTCGATCTCGATGTCGCCGCCGTCGACGATCTGCACGTTGCCAGCCGTGTCCATAGCTTTAACCTCGAGGTCGTACTTGTCGGCGGTATCCGTCGACAGCGTAGCGCTGTAGGCGTTGGAGCCCAGGCTGCTAACCAACAACTTCACGGGCTTATTGTCGTTCACGGTTTTCACGGTTACGGTAGGCGTGGTCAGCAGCCTCTCGTTGGCGGAAATGCTGATGGACACCTCCTTGGTCGAGAGCAGCGAGTCGGGGGACACGGTCACCGCAATTGTTGGAGCTACGCCGTCGTCGGCCCCATCGGCCATGACGATACTCGCGACCGGGTTCCCCGCCTTGTCGGCGATGGAGTCCACGACATTGATCTTGGGCTTGGTGTCCGCGGCCATCTCAGGCACCGTCAAGAACACTACAGAGGGTGCGCCGGCGAACCACTCTGCCAGTGCAGGCGTGGACTTGGCGCCACCGATGTCGACCTCGAAGTCGAGGCGGCTGATCGACGAGCCGTCCAGATCCTCGTTGAAGTAGACCGCGATGCTCGTGTTCTTCGTCGACGTCGAGACAGTTACTGTCCCACCACCTTCATCCGAAAAGTCGGGATCCCAGTAGTGCCCGGTCTCGGCCCCTGCGTTTGTGACGACGGAGTTGTCTGGGTTCATCCTGTTCGCGGCGAACGCAGGAGCGGTGGTATCTATCTTCAGGGTCTGCTTGGCAGAGCCTGTATTACCCGCCTTGTCCGCGACCGTCACCTCGTACTCGATGTTGGTCTCGCCTTCCGGCACTCCGACAAATTGGGCCTCGGCGAGGAAGCCGCTGGCTATCGCCGTCGGGGTACCTACATCCGCAGTCGTAATTGTTTCGGTAATCACAGCACCTCCGGCGTCGGTGGCACTAATGATGTCGAAACTGATCGTGTCGCTGTCGATGCCCGAGTCGGTGTCCGTTACCTCTACCAATATTCGAGTGGTCTGTATCTGAGTGGCCGCCGCATCTGCGGGAGAAGTGATGGATACGTCGGGGTCGGTTACTTCGACCGTGGCCGTGGCCTGCGCGTCCGTGTGCTTGACCGTGATCACGCCCCCGGCGGCATGCAGAACCCCTATGGTGGGACGGTCAGGCGACTCTGGGAGCGCGCCCACGTTGATCCGTTGTACCAGAGGATCGTTGGCGTCGCCGTCGTTGTTGAGGTCGACACCCGTGACGTCCATGGTGCCATCGCCGTCGAAGTCCACCTGTGCCTCCGTCTCGTCGACGGTCATGGTGACGTCGACGATTTCGGTTGCAAGCACGGCGGTATCCGTGGCGTCGCCGTCACCGTTTAAGTCGATTCCGGTGATGTCGGCTGCGCTGTCTCCGTCGGTGTCTACGCCTGCCTTAGTCTCGTCGAAGGTACTTGTCGCGAAGAACGCGATAGGCGTGGTGCTGACTACTCCGTCGCCATCGATGTCAAGCTGAACCTTGCTACCAGCGGCGTTGACGAAGCGCGTCGATTCGATAATAGCCCGGGTTGTCGTGGCTACAGCCAGCGTACCTACGCCGATAGTTAGGTTTTCTGTGGTCGTCGAGTTGTCACCGTCCAAGTCAACCAGAAGGTCGGCTTCGTCGATCACTCCGTCGCGGAAGTTCTTGGTGCTCGCGGAGCTCGTGACGGTCCCAAAGGTCGCCTCGAACTTGCCGGTCGTCGCGCCGGTCTCGCGCAGGGTCACGTTGATGTCGTCCGACTCATGCGTGCTCTCGACCTGGACCTGGAGCGTCTGGACGTCAGCGGCGGTGTATGTCAGCGTGAAAGTCGTGGCCGCCACTATTGTAGCTCCGCCAGTGTTCTGGAGTGTGACGCTACCGCCGGCGGCTCCGACGGCGAACACTGTTAGAGTGCCCGTTGCGGCCGTCACAGTGACGTCGAACCGGTTGAAGGTGCTGTCGGCATCAGGACCGTCCTGCAGCGGGACCTTGGTCGTGAAGACCGTAATGGTGTCGCCGACGACAAGGTCTGCGCCAACGTTAAAGTTGCCTATGGTGAACGTTGTGGCTGCGCCGGCGGCGTTCACCCCAGCCGCAACGTCCGTCTGCAGGATACCCACGTCCAGGCTCGTGTCGTCAACGGTTATTTTGACGACCCCGCCGGGGGTAGTGACGAACGTCTTGTCCAGCTCAACCGACCCCGTCGCCGTTACCGGCGTGATCAGGAACAGTGACGTCAACATTGACAAGACTACAAAGAACGGAATGAACCTAGCTGTCTTATTCACCTGGTACCCCCTTGTCGTTACCGCTTTCTCTAACTTACTCATGCTGAAACGTCTTCAGAACACATATAGCCCTGGGAAATCTCCTCCCAGGTGCTATTGGCCGTACTCGGTTGCAACGCGGCGCTAGTTGACGCCACCTCTACCTCGATAACTCCGCTCGTTAAAGCCGTGAGATTTGTACACTATGACCATTTGCTTGTCAAGTGCCGCTAGCTTCAAAACCATGGTGGAGTGCCCTTGTTCGATGGGCCCGCTCAACAGGCCGTCCGCCCGACGTTCTAGGGGCGCTCTCCCAAAGTCCTGCGAAAGCATATATTACCAATTCCTATCTTGTCAATAAGCCACAACGCCAGATTTCACAGGTATTGGGCGCTTTGGATCGTATGGGGCTTCGCAAGTGGAGTTGCGATCAGCTACGATCGGCGGCAAGGGAAGTTAGTGAGCTGAGCATCGGCCTTCGTCGAGGTGTGGATTTGGTAGAGGTTTCGGCGGCAAGTCCAGGCGCGAAAAGCGAGTCCGGGCGAATCGTAGACTAGCTACTGTCCTTGCCGAGGTTGGCCAAGAATTCAAGGTTGTCCTTTGTCTTAGCGAGTCGCTCGACAACCTTTTCGGTTGCGTCACTCGAGCCCATCGCGTCCGAGCTGATCATAGCTACCATTCGGCGCAGCAGCCAGACCTGCCTGAGCGTCTGCTCGTCGAGCAGGAGCTCTTCCCGTCTTGTGCCACTGCGAGTAATGTCAATGGCGGGAAAAATGCGCCGCTCGGACAGCTTGCGGTCCAGATGGACCTCCATGTTGCCCGTGGCCTTATATTCTTCATAGATCACGTCGTCCATGCGGCTTCCTGTGTCCACCAGACAGGTAGCCATCATGGTCAGACTTCCGCCATCTTCCGCGTTACGCGCGGCGCCCAGGAATTTTCTGGGCGGGTAGAGGGCCACCGGATCAATGCCACCCGACAGCGTCCGGCCACTGGTAGGCACGGACAGGTTGTAGGCCCGAGTTAGCCGCGTCAGGCTGTCGAGAAGGACCACGACGTCGCGGCCGGCTTCTACCAGGCGCTTGGCCCTCTCCAGTACCATTTCGGCCACGCGGCACTGGTCCTCCACCGGCTCGTCGAAGGTCGAGCTGTAGACCTCGCCTTCTACCGAACGGGTCATGTCGGTAACTTCCTCCGGCCGCTCGCCGATGAGGGCGACCATGATGACGATGTCCGGGGCGTTGATCGAGATAGCGTTCGCAATCTGTTTGAGGATGGTACTCTTGCCGGCTTTCGGCGGGGATACAATAAGTCCTCGCTGACCTCTTCCGATAGGAGCGACGAGGTCGATCAGGCGAGTGGTGAGAATCCTGCGGTCCGTCTCGAGCGCGATCTGCTCCATCGGGAATATAGGTGTGAGCCGCTCGAAGTGAGGCCGATCACGGGCGAGGTCCGGCTCGATTCCGTTTACCGCCTCGACCCTCACGAGGCCGAAATAGCGCTCGCCGTCCTTGGGCGGGCGTACCTGGCCGGCCACCTGGTCGCCGGTGCGCAGGCCGAAGCGTCTGATCTGAGACTGGGAGACATAAACGTCCCCAGTGCCGGGCTTGCCGCCATCTGACCGGAGGAACCCGTATCCCTCGTTGATGAGCGAGAGAATTCCGCTGGCGATCACGTTGCCGTCTTGCTCGGCATAGGTCTTGAGGACCTTCATCAACAGGTCCTGGCGCTTGGGTGGCGCTCCGTTCTCGCTGACGCCCATGTCGCGGGCCATCTCGAGGAGCTCCTCGTTGGTCTTCTCTTGCAGCTCAGTTATATCCATTTCAAACTCCACATATCGCTTTCGGGGACTGGTTCTGATAGCCGGAGTGTTTCGTTGCTATCTAGTTTCGACGATAACCGCCCGGAGACGGCCGTCTTCTTCGGTCGGCGACAAGCCTCTGACGGGCTTTCAAAGTGGATCTTCCGGTGCCAGTGCCTCTGAAGAAACGGGGCCGCACCGTTCCCCACAGACTACGAGATGAGTGAGTCACCGAAAGTGCGGCTCACAGAGATCGCCAATACAGCACTAGGGGTTAACAAAAGACACGGCCTAACAAACGGAGACGCTGATGGCTTAGTGAGTTCTCGCCGGTGTCTTCACGGTAAGGAGAGGGGACCGTCTACTTCAGACTAGCATACGGAAAGGACGTTCGTCTATACCTTTTGCGGCGATCTCAGAGCATCCAACGGCAGTTTGTGCTGGTCACCCTCACGCAGTGTCTGTTTGGCGACGCCGATGAACTCGCGGAACAGGGGATGCGGCCGATTGGGACGCGAGCGGAACTCCGGGTGGAACTGGACTCCGACCATGAAGGGGTGGCCAGCCAGCTCCATTATCTCGACCAGCCTGCCGTCGGGCGAGAGGCCAGTCGGCCAGAAACCCACGGACTCGAAGGCCTCACGGTAGGAGTTGTTGACCTCGAACCGGTGCCTATGCCGCTCATTAACTACACGCTGATCGTAGGCCCGCTCGGCCCAGGAATCTGACACGACCTCGCACGGATAAACGCCCAGGCGCATCGTCCCTCCCATCTGGGAGACGTCGCGCTGGTCCGGCATCAGGTCGATTACCGGGTCCTTCGTGTTTGGATTGAACTCGGTCGAGTTCGCCAACTCCTTACCCAACAGGTCTCTAGCTGCCTCCACGACCATCACCTGCATGCCTAGGCACAGGCCCAGATAAGGAACGCGGTTGTTCTTGGCATAACGGACGGTGTCGATCATGCCTTCGACCCCTCGAGGTCCAAAGCCGCCCGGTACGACGATTCCGCTAACCGAATGGAGAAACTCGTCCGGACCGCTGTCTTCCACGTCCTCGGCCTGGACCCACAGCAGGTCCAGGTCGCGGTCATGGGCCAACCCCGCGTGCAACAGCGCCTCTTTCACTGAGATGTAGGAGTCCTGTAAGTCGACGTACTTGCCGACGACTGCGATGGGCAGACGCTCCTTGGGGCTGGCTATGGCGTCGACCATATCGCGCCACTGGGAGAGGTCCCGGGAGGTCTGTCGGAGGCGGAGGCTCTCGATCATAAGCTCGCCTAGCCCCTCGTCCTCCAAGAGAAGTGGCACCTGATAGACCGAGTCTACCGTAGGTAACGCGATTACTCCCCGCCTCACCACGTCGCAATGGACCGCGATCTTGTCCTTGATGTCGTCCGTTACGGGCTCTTCGCTCCGGCACATGATGACATCGGGCTGGATACCGGTACTGCGAAGCTCTCTAACGCTGTGCTGCGTCGGTTTCGTCTTGAGCTCGCCGGAGGCCGGAATGAAGGGTAGATACGTGACATGGATGTAAAAGACGTTGTCTCGGCCGACCTCGTTGCGCATCTGTCGAATGGCTTCGAGGAATGGCTGGCCCTCGATGTCGCCGACTGTGCCCCCGACCTCGATGACTATGATCTCGGCCGCGCTCTCTTCGGCGAGTCTTAGGATGCGCTGTTTGATGGCGTCAGTGACGTGAGGGACCGACTGGATGGTCCGACCGAGGAACTCGCCTCGGCGTTCGCGGGCTATAACGTCACTGTATATCTGGCCTGCCGTGACGTTGGATGACTCGGTCAGATCGATGTCGATGAACCGCTCGTAGTGCCCGAGATCGAGGTCCGTTTCGCAACCGTCGTCCGTCACGAAGACCTCACCGTGCTGGTAAGGCGACATCGTTCCGGGATCAACGTTCAGATAGGGGTCGAGCTTGAGGACCGACAAGGAGATGCCACGGCTCTTGAGAATGCGCCCGATCGAGGCGACGGTGATCCCCTTGCCTACCGAGCTTACGACGCCGCCCGTGACAAAGACAAACCTGGTCATTGAGAGAGAACCGGAGCGGAAGGGCAGGTGCGAGAGGGGTAGGTGTAGAAGGAGAGACCGTGTCGCAGAGTAACGGCTAACGCCACTACGCTATGACCTCGCTGGGCTGGAAGGGAATTGCTGCATCAAGCCCCCGGGGAGCACCCTTGGAATTCGTTCAAGAGTATGTCATTGGCCGAATTCATTGTCAACATATTCTGGCGGGCGCTAGGGCAGCGGAGAACCGGAGCCGGCTATCTCATCGGGTACGCAACTCGGTGGACCTTGCATCATGTAACATGGGCGTCTCAGCACTGTGGATGGAGAAGCCGGGTTTGCGATATTCTCGGTTGATAGGCCCTGACGGCGAATTCAGACTCGTTGTAGAGACCTCGGATGGCGTTTTGTCTGACCTCACGTCGGTCGACGAAGAGCTCTCCGACCTGCGTGACCTGTTCCACGCGGCATGGCTAACCCAAACCAACGTCGATGATCTGACAACGCAGCTTCTTCAATCGTCTGAGCCCGAAACACACGATCTTGGCAGCATCGTCGAGTGGTCCAGACAAGGAGAAGGAGAAGGCGAATTCGTCCTCGATCGGCCTTTCGACCCTCCCGAGGTGTGGGCGGCCGGCGTGACCTACAAGTCGAGCGAAATGGAACGCCGCAGGGAAAGCGCAACCCCCGACGTGTACGCGAAGGCATATACGGCGGAACGGCCGGAGCTGTTCTTCAAGGCGACGTCGGATAGGTGCGTCGGCCCGTTTGAATCAGTGGGCATCCGCGGCGACTCGAAATGGAGTGTCCCGGAGCCTGAGCTCGCGTTTGTCTTATCCCTAATCCACCGAAGGACGGCGTGTAGGAGGCCTGCTGAAGAAACAAAAGGGTGCGCCTCTGAATCTGGGATAATGGTTTTGAAACAGAAAACCGGTCCCAGAAAAGGAGCACCCGATAGATGCTACCACGTAACCACCCCGACCGCATCCAAATCGCCTTCGACGACCACCGCCTGGTGGCCAATGCCGGGCTGATCCTTCCCGCCACCCTCGCCCTGCGCCTTGGCCTGCCCCAACTCCTCCGGAAGCACCTCGACCTCGGCGGCGCGCCGGGCCGGGCGAACACCGGCGACAAGATGATGACCCTGGTGGCCTCCGCCCTAGCCGGCGGAGATTGCATCGACGACGCCGATGTGCTGCGCGCCGGCGGGACCGCCCGCGTGCTCGGTTTCACGGCTAAGGCTCCCTCCACCCTGGGCACCTTCCTGCGCAGCTTCAGGTGGGGCCATGTCCGCCAATTGGACCGGGTGAGCCGCGAGTTGCTGGCCCGGGTCTGGAAGGCCGGTGCCGGACCCGGCGACGCACCATTCACCATCGACCTTGATTCGACGATCTGCGAGACCTACGGACTGGCCAAGGAGGGCGCCCGCCACCACGGCTACACCGGTGCGCGGGGCTATCACCCGCTGCTGGCCGTCGCCGCCGGCACCGGCGACGTGCTGATGGCCCGCCTGCGCGAGGGCCGGGCTAACACCGCCCGCGGCGCTGCCCACTTCCTGCGTGAAACGGTGGGGCGGGTGCGCTACTGCGGAGCCAGGGGCCAACTCACGGTGCGGGCCGACAGCGGCTTCTATACCCACGCCGTGGTCGCCGTCTGCCGCCGGATGGATGTCCGCTTCTCCATCGCCATCCGCCAGCGCGCCCGCCTGCGGAATCTCATCGAGGCGATACCCGAAGATGCCTGGACGCCGATTCCTTACTGGATGGACGGCGCCGCCGATGTGGCCGAGACCACCTACACCCCGTTCCAGGCCGAGGCGGACGCCGCGCCGGTACGGCTCATCGTCCGGCGGGTGAAGCCGGCGCCCTGTTCTCAACTGGCTCTCTTCGCCACCTACAGCTATCACGGCTTCATCACCGACCGGGACGGGGAGACGCTGGAACTGGAGGCCGATCATCGCCGTCACGCCGAGATCGAGAATGCGATACGCGACCTCAAGTACGGCGTGGGGCTGAACCATCTCCCCTCGGGCCGTTTCGCCGCCAACGGCGCCTGGCTGGCGGTACAGGTGATGGCGCACAACCTGGCCCGCTGGACAGCCCGCATCGGCCTGGGTCAGCAGATCGTGACCACCAAGACCCTCAGACGACGGGTCTTTGCCTTGGCCGGACGGATCACCCGCTCGGCACGCCGATTGACCCTGCAGCTTCCCCGGCGCTGGCCCTGGGAGGAGCAGTTCAGCCGCGCCCTGGCCCGACTGCGAGCCATTCCACTCCCAGCCTGACGGAGCCCGTCCGCCACTGACCCACCAGCCAACCCAACGTCACCGCAAACTCGCGCCAGCCCAGTCCGCGAGCGCCTCTTGCCGTGTCCTATCCCGCCATCTGGCTCGCCACAGCCACTGTAGGCCGCCATCGGTGCCCCCAAAAGCGCCTGCAGACCGCCCGCCAACCTCCCGTCTACCCAAATTCGAGCCCGGATCATCACGCCTGTAACTCCCTCACCCCCTTCCGCTGTCCTCACGTCGTCCATCCCTGTCCGTCGGTGGATTCGGGCTTAAGGGTGTCGGCGACAACCGACATGGACGATTCCGGCTTGCGCCGGAATCCAGCAGTCGCCGTTCGTCCTGAGCACCCCAATGTCCGCAGGTGCGGACCGGGGCATATGAAAGGAACTGGCTCGCCTCGGTGCGTAGGGGCAGTGCCCCCGTGCCTGCCCTGGCGCGCCTACAAGGCCCTCAAGAAACAAGCAGTTACTCGATAGCCCCGTCGGAACGACCGACGTAGTCCGTCATTCCGGCGCAGGCCGGAATCCAGCAGTCCTGAACGAGGGATATGGGTCTGCTTTATCCGAACGGTTGTGCTAT
Organism: Dehalococcoidia bacterium; assembly: GCA_965248605.1. Classification (GTDB taxonomy): domain Bacteria; phylum Chloroflexota; class Dehalococcoidia; order Lucifugimonadales; family CAUZJF01; genus CAUZJF01. The sequence goes on along the minus strand of CBDFJV010000007.1, from coordinate 969,429 downwards.
ATTGGAACCAGAGGTATAATCCAAAGTCAACGGGCAAAATCTGGCCCCCAAACGGGAGGTTCAACATTCTTCAACAGAATTCCACGAACGGTTCGACCGCACTGAGCGTAAGACAGCAAGCCGCCCTGCCTTACCTCGTAGCTGAGCCTGTGGTCGCTAAAGCTGCAAAGCTGGCGGGAATCGACACGAAAACTGTGTACAACTGGATGAAGGATGAGGAATTTCGGGAAAGGCTCGCTCGAGCCCGCGGTGAGCTGGCGGAATTCACCAAGGTCGAACTCAAGAGCCTGATGCTTGAGTCTGTTCCTCTATTGAGGGAGTTGATGAGAGATCCCGATCCACGTGTTAGATTACGTGCGATCCGAACAGCCCTATCAGTTAGCTTCAAGGTCAATGATCTCGAACGAGTCGAGCGTCGGCTGGAAATCTTGGACGATGCCATGCCGCTTTGGGCAAAGAGTCGGAACTCATGGCCCAATCGAAGCTAAGGAGCTTGGAAAGGAAACTGGTCTTCCAACGGGCTGAAACGCTCGTCATGTCCCTCACGTACGATTTCGTTGTCGAATGGGAACGGGTTGATCAGCCGGACCCGTTCGCGATGGCGCAAGACCTGTACAGAAGATTGGAAGCCGATGGTATCCAGCTACCTGGCTTCATCCAGCTACACAACTACCTTGCGAAGTGCATCAGGAACGGCAATGCTCCTCAGCGGCGTTCGTTAGTCGGGGTCCTCCTACCCTGGGTTACATGGTCTTAGCGGGGTTTGATTGAAAGTGGTAGGCAGCTTCCGCATTTCTAGGGGCGTCCCGATGTGGCATCGGGACGCCCGAAGCTTCGGCATCTGTAGGGGCGCATTGCAATGCGCCCGTCTTAGCCCGAATCCACCGAAGGACACCGATGGACGGCGTGAGGGCAGCGGAAGGGGGTGGGTGAGGGAGCTACAGGGGGGATGGCCTGGGGTCTTGGGGTAGATGGGAGGCCGGCGGCCGGTCTTCAGTCGCCGCACAGGGCCCCTAAGGCCCTATGCGGGAGTTGCGATGCGCGGGAAGGCGAGAGGATACGCAGCAGGGGACTCTCGCGACCGGGGTGGCGCGAGATTGCGGGGACGTTGGGTCAGTTGCAGGCTGGCTGTCAGGCCGGGAACGGAATGGCTTGCAGCCGGGCCAAGGCGCGACTGAACTGGGTTTCCCAAGGCCAGCGCCGGGGGAGATGCAAAGTGAGGCGGCGCGCCGAGCGGGTGATCCGTCCCACCAGAGCGAAGACCCGCCGCCTGAGGGTCTTGGTGATCACGGTCCGCTCGCCCAGACCAATCCGCGCCGTCCAGCGGGCCAGGTTATGCGCCATCACCTGGACCGCCAGCCAGGCGCCGTTGGCGGCGAAGCGCGCCGACGGCATGTGGTTCAGCCCGACGCCGTACTTGAGGTCGCGTATGGCGTTCTCGACCTCGGCGTGGCGGCGATGATCGGCCTCCAGTTCCAGCGTCTCCCCATCGCGGTCGGTGATGAAGGCGTGATAGCTGTATCTGGCGAAGAGGGCGAGCTGGGAACCGGGCGTCGGCTTCACCCGCCGGACAATGAGCCGCACCGGCGCGGCGTCCGGCTTGGTCTGGAACGGGGTGTAAGTCGTCTCGGCGACATCGGCGGCGCCGTCCATCCAGTAGGGAATGGGAGTCCAGTCCTCCTCTGGTATCGCCTCGATCAGGTCCCGCAGGCTGGCGCGCTGGCGGATGGTGATAGAGAAGCGGACATCCATTTCCCGGCAGGCGGCAACGACAGTGTGGGCGTAGAAGCCGCTGTCGGCCCGCACCGTGAGTTGTCCCCTGGCCCCGCCGTAGCGCACCCGCCCCACCGTCTCACGCAGGAAGTGGGCGGCGCCACGGGCGGTGTTGGCCCGGCCCTCGCGCAGCCGGGACATCAGCACCTCGCCGGTGCCGGCGGCAATGGCCAGCAGCGGGTGATAGCCGCGGGCGCCGGTATAGCCGTGGTGGCGCGCTCCCTCCTTGGCCAGTCCATAGGTCTCGCAGATGGTCGAGTCCAGGTCGATGGTCAGGGGCGAGTCGCCGGGTCCGGCCCCAGCGGCCCAGGCCCGGGCCAACAACTGGCGGCTCACGCGGTCGAGTTGACGGACATGCCCCCACCGGAAGCTGCGCAGGAAGGTCCCCAGGGTGGATGGCGCCTTGACCACGCAGCCTAGAACACCGACCGTCCCACCAGCGCGCAGCGCATCGGCGTCGTCGATGCAGTCGCCGCCTGCCAGCGCGGAAGCGACCAGCGTCAGCATCTTGTCCCCAGTGTTCGCCCGTCCCGGCGCTCCGCCGAGGTCAAGGTGATGGTCGACGAGTTCCCGCAGGCCCAGGTGCCGGGCTAGGGTGGCCGGCAGGAGCAGGCCGGCATTGGCCACCAGGCGATGGTCGTCAAAGACGATGCGGATACGGTCGGGTTTGTTCTGTGGCAGCATCTATTGGGTGCTCCTTGTTTCCGGGCAGGTTTCTGTTCCAAAACCATTATCCCAGATTCAGAGGAGCACCCGCTGGCTTCTTCAAGGGCTGTCCCCAAGGACGTCCTTCGGTGGATTCGGGCTTAGGACTAAGCCCGTCTTAATCTTAGCGCCAGGCTTTGACTGACATTCCATTGTTGGTATCGGCGCGGCGAGCGAGAGCCGCTTGGCTGTCGACAGTCGTCCTCGCACTGACCGCCGCGGGTGTCTTGGCATGGCACATCGGAGAGACTGTCGGGCCCCTGACTCGGTCCGCCGAAATCGGGCTCGCCGACGCTAAAAGGCATCTAGCGGCACAGGATATAGCCGCTGCCGACTCCCTTGCCAAAGTGGACGAGGCCATTGGCTCTTTAGTGATGACCGCTAAGGGGATCGAACGGCCGAGCCGATGGGTCGGATCTCTTACACCTGCCCTTGCCTGGCTTCCGGGCGCCGATCTCGAGGTGCGTGCGTGGACATCCCAGGCTGAGCGGTTTGTCAAGGTCCTGGGTTCGGCTTCCGAGCTCGTAACTCTTACCCGCCAGTTATTCGACTCTTACGAAATCGCCGAAGCGGTGCTTGGCCGCCCGAGGACCGGCACTTCCGGACTTGACCTTGCCACCGCCAGCGATCTGGAGTCTTCTTTCGCCTCGGAGGCGCGGGTGCTGGCCGAGGCCACCCGTCTACGAGATACTCGCAAACCGGCCTTGCTGACCGGCAATCTCGGTGCCGTTATGGACTCTCTACAGCAAGTCGAGTCCCAGTTGATTGAAGCCGCGAGGGTCGGGGAGCATGCCTCTCGACTCCTCGCGGAGTTGACACGGATCGGCGAGGAGGCGGGGCCGCTGTTGCGGCAGTTCTCGGATAGCTCTGCCTATGAAACATTAACCATCGATAGCCTCCTGGCGACCGCTGCCAGTCTCGACGCGAACCTGCAGTTCGCGTTGGTGGAGGCGAACGGCCTCACGCGCCGCCTGGCCGGTAATACTACGACTCAGTTCCTCGACGAGCGCCTTGGCGTTCTGAACGACGTCCTGACGGCCCTGCTTTATATGAACCGGGCCCGTCTCGCTGAGTCTCGACTTGGTTCGGCCGGCCCTGACCGAATCGCAGAACCCCGAAAAGGCGCTGTTGGGAAGCGACGGCTCTTTAGTCGGAATACTCGATCGTGTCGCTCAGGGCGATACCAGAATGGCGGATGCACTGTCGCAACTCGACAATGCCGACGAGATTCTTGCAGGCATCGCTAACGTCGATGAAGTTGCATCCATTGTCCATCTTCTGCGGGGAGGGCTCACTCTTCTCAGCGACTTTGCCCCGGTTGGAACACATTTGTTGGGTATCGATTCCCCAAAGCGATATCTCTGGCTTGGCCAGTCAGCCGACGAGCTCCGGGCAACCGGTGGATTCGTTTCGGGTGCCTGGTTGATCACGCTCGAAGCCGGCGCGATCGCCGACGTTCGGTATCACGACGCTGTTCTGGTCGACGACTGGGACAGGCTGGCTCTCTATCCACGGGCGCCGGAAGCCCTCGAAGAGCACATGAACGCGACCGTATGGCTGATGCGCGACGTATCCTGGGAACCAGACTTCCCTACTACCGCCCAGACCGCCGAAGACCTCTTCGAGCTTGGACAGAGGACCGAGGTCGATGGCGTGGTCGCCCTCAACCAATGGTTTTTGCTGAACGTTATCGATGCGGCCGGCGGTATCTCCTCTCCGACCGGAGGTGAACAGATCACTTCACTCAATCTGCTCTCTAGCCTGGAGAAGGGGACCGATGAGCACGGCCGGGCGTATACGGACCTCGCGCTTCAGGGAATCCTCGACCGCTTGACCGAATCTGCCGATATCTCGACTCTGATGAGGTTCGGCTCGGCGCTGTATTCCTCTCTAGAAAGCCGCGACCTTCTGCTCCATATGAACGATCCGGATACCCAGTCGATCATCGACTCAAACGGATGGGGAGGACGGATAGTCCGCGACTCCAAGGACTACTTGTACGTCGTCGACTCCAACGTCGGATGGAGCAAGTCGGACCGGAGCGTAGAGCGGCGGATCAGCTACCGGGTGGACCTCAGAAGGTCGGCCGGTCCTCGAATAAGTCTGAATCTGGAGTACAATAATCACAGCGGTCCCGGCTCACCCGGGTGTTTTCCGCAGTGGCGACATAGGGGGACCGACTACAGCGAGCTGAAGAACGCCTGTCTCTGGAACTACTGGAGGGTTTACGTTCCCCAGGGAGCAAAGCTTCGAAGCAACACCCCTCTACCGCTGCCCGAGCTGAGTGTCGCGGCCGAGATCGGCAAGGGTCTCGGCGGAGAAGACACGGTGGAGGTCTCTTCTAGCTACGGTAAAGCCGTGTTCTCGGGCCTGCTGGCTCTCGGTGCCGGCGAGCAACGCGACATTGAACTTGTATACGACCTTCCGTCGGACGTGCTACGGCGGCAAGGCGACGTGATCGAGTATGAACTTGCAATACAAAAGCAGCCAGGCGTGAGGCAAAGAGTCGTCGAGGTCGAATTCATCCTCCCGTCCAGCCATCGTCTCACGTCTAGCTCGATAAAGCCCGTGTCAAACACAGGCTCTAGAGTTACCTTTCTGACGGCTCTTGAAGAGGACATTAAGCTGAGCGCCGTGTTTACCAGGGATGAGAGCAGTTAACTCGATGGCGCTACCGGTCAGGACGGCCCACAAACTATTGACGAAACAAGGGAACCACTTCGACATCTTTCGACCCGCGGCGGTGAGCGTGGTGGTCGTGCTGGGCATGTGGGCGGCCATCGCTTGCTCGTCGGGCGAACCGGTTAAAGAGCCAAGCGCGCAGGCCCTTCTGGAAACCGTACCCGAGGCCCGGCTTGGCGTTACGGCTTCGGTGTTGATCACCGAATCGCCTGACCAGCCGTTCGTACCAATCGAAACGATCAGGGTAACTCCATCCACCGTAGTAGTAGATCCAGGGGAGACCGTCGATCTGTCCGCCCAGGCCTTTGGCTCTGGGGGCCAGCCTGTCGGGGAAGTAGAGTTCGTTTGGTCGACGACAGACCCTCGAGCCGGAACGGTCTCGAAAGACGGCATTTACGTGGCGGGCCTGCGGCCAGGTACCTTCGATAGCAGCATTTCCGTTACGGCCATTCAGAACACCCCACGGGGTGTCAAGTTCGAGAACACCTTTGCTTCGATCGTCGTTGTTGGAGTGGAGCAGTCACAACCGATCGCAAGCGTCTCGATAATCCCCGAAAGTCCGACGCTCTACACGAAGCAAATCTTCCGTTTGAGGGCTGTCGCATATGATGCGAACGGGTTGGTAATTCCCGGCGTCGACTTTGTGTGGGCGTTGAATCAGTCAACGTTAGGTGAGCTCAACGACCTCGGCCTGCTGACGGTCAAAGGGAGCCAGGGCGTATTCAGTGACGCTGTCTCGGTAACCGGTATCTGGGAAGGGGCAAAGGTTTCGACATCGGCCGACGTCCGGGTGACTACCGCGCCCCAGGAAGACGACTTCCTGGCGGTGCACGCTTTGCCGCAACGTTTCTTTGTCGACCCGGGCGACCAGCTGCAGCTTCGTGCCGTAGCGCTGAACGGATTGGGCGAACTGGTCGCGGGAACTGAGCTGAGATGGGAAATGGTGAACAACACAGCGGGCACCATCGACGGAAACGGAAACTTCGTTGCTGGGCCCAGTCCGGGGATCTACACACGGAGCGTAAGGGTAGAAGCATTGGTGCCCGGCGAGCAGGGGTTCGTCCGTGCGGCCGACTTCGCGTCTGTGGTCATCCGCGATCAGGAGTCTTCGCGACGGCTCCATACGGTGGCAGCTTTGCCGGGAATCGTGGCTCTCGACCGCGGAGGCAGCGTCGTACTGGCCGCAAGGGCCGTCGACGAGGCAGGCGAACCGGTGAAGAATGTCAGATTCTCTTGGAAGCTAGCAAACGAGGACGTGGGCAACCTGAGCGAAATCGGTACTTTCAAAGCAGGCGACAAACCGGGCGTATACGGAGACGCCCTCCATCTCACCGCGGAGCAAGAGATCGGCGATGAGGTCTTGACCGAGACCACGAGCGTCGATGTTGTTATCTCAGGACCACTGTTCCGCGCCGAGGCCCATCCATCACTGGCGACGATAGCACCTGGAAGGATGATCCACTTCTCGCTGATCGGGTGGGATGAGAACGACGTGAGGCTGTCCGGCCTTGTCGTCATTTGGAGCGTCACCGACGATCGAGTGGGCAGCATCGACGCCTTCGGGAATTTCAGCGCCGGCGCTACCCCAGGTCTGTATGAAGACGTTGTTCAGGCCGAAGTCATTCAGAAACGCCCTTGATCTTCGGTCGATCGCGCCGAAACCCGGCCGTACCAAGGGCGAAGTGAACGGCCGCCGAGATCGCAATGAACATCACCGGAGCACTCGTCGCTCTCCTGGCCTTGCTCTTCGTGGCCTGCTCGAACGATGAGCCCTTTGAGTCTTCTCCTACCCCCAACGAGTCAAGTGGCGCTGCCGCGCAATTCACGTCGGGGACTGTCGTCAACGTGGTGGACGGCGTCACGATAGACGTCAACGTCGAAGGCACCGTGTCGCGGGTCCGTTACATGGGCCTCGCGGTCCCGTCGGGCGACCCAGCTCCGGGCGGCCAGTCGGTGGCTGGCCGAGCTCTCGAGTTCAATCAGTTCCTTGTAGGCGGCAAATCTGTTCAGCTCGAACGTGGAGTCCCTGACACGGACGAGTCGGGGCATCTGCTCCGCTACGTCTACGTCGACGGCGAGATGGTCAATCTGGCCCTACTGACCAACGGCTACGCGGGCGTCTCGGAGCTCCCCGCGCAATTCGAGCGTAGGACATCGTTTGCGATCGCGGAAGCAGGCGCGAAACAGCAGCAACGTGGCTTCTGGAGAGGCGAATCGGGAGGAGGAGACACGGAGTCTCAAGCGGTCTCGACCGAGGCTTTCACTGGAGGAACCCTACCCGCTATTCCCGGCCAACAACAATCCGAATGCGACTTCTCCGGAACGTCGGAGGCTAAGATCAAAGGGAACATCAATACCAGGACTAAGAGTCGAATCTATCACGTACCCGGCGGGTTCTTCTACAACACTATCGAAGTGGACTCGGATGAGGGCGACCGTTGGTTCTGCACCGAGGGAGAGGCCGTTGCGGCGGGCTGGACCAAGTCGACCCACTAGCGGTTAGGCTCTGCGATAGTTGTCCTCGAGCCGGACGATATCGTCTTCGCCCAGATATTCCCCGGTCTGGACCTCGATAATCTCGAGGGGCGCGTCGCCGGGGTTTTCCACCCGATGGGTTTCACCTATCCGAACATACGTCGATCCATTGGCCGATAGCGAAAATTGCTCGTCTCCGCTGCTGACGTTGGCCGTCCCCTTTACTACCACCCAGTGCTCCGAACGATGCCGATGCTTTTGGAGAGATATCGCGGCGCCGGGATTGACCGTCATCCGCTTCACCTGGAATCCTTCGCCGCCGTCCAGGACTTCATACGTGCCCCAGGGTCGATGCACTTTGCGGTGGCTCTCGTGTTCGGTTCGACCATCCGCACGCAGACGCTCGACGACCTTCTTGACGTCCTGAACGTCCTCCTTTCGAGCTACAAGGACGGCGTCTGCGGTTTCGACGACCACCATGTCCTCTAGGCCGACCGCCGCCAGCAAGCGGTGCTGCGCGAGCATGAGTGTGTTCTTGGTCGCGTAACTGAATACGTCCCCCTGGACGACGTTGCCATCGGCGTCGTGGTCCCGCTCTTCCCATAAAGCGGCCCATGCGCCGATGTCCGACCAACCGGCGTCCAGATCGACCACGGCCGCTTGAGAGAGACCACCGTTGCTTGCGACGTTCTCCATGACGGCGTAGTCGATGGAGTCGCTGGGACAGGCGATGAAATCGGCGGCGCCTGGACGGTAGAAATCACCGTCCTGATGACCGTTCGAAGTGGCCGCACTGCAGGCGGCGGCGATATCAGGCCGGTCTCGCTTGAGGCGTGAAAGCCATACCGACGCCCTCATCATGAACAACCCGCTGTTCCAAGCGTAGTCGCCGCTGTCGATAAAGGTTTTTGCCATCTCCACGTCTGGTTTCTCAACGAAGCCGGCTACTTCCCACGCCGCTTGACCTAGTTTTCCGCCCTTCTTTATATAGCCGTATCCAGTTGAAGGCGTCGTGGGGACGACCCCAAAAGTGACCAGTTGGCCACCCTCGGCCAGGGGAAGGCCAGACAGAACAGCTGACTGGAACGCGTCGACGTCCCGAATCACGTGATCGGCGTGCATCGACAGCATCACGGGATCGTGATCTGAACCTTCCGTAATTTCCGCCAGTCTTAGTGCTGCCAGAGCGAGCGCCGGAGCGGTGTTCCGCCCAACCGGCTCAACCACGACCGCGAGAGGTTGCCTCTCGAGCTCCCGCATCTGGTCGAGTACCAGGAACCGGTGCGCCTCGTTGCACACAACAATCGGCTCCGCCGAATCAACTCCGTCGAGGCGTGTCAGTGTCTCCTGGAACGTACTGCGCTCGCCCATTAACGGGAGGAACTGCTTGGGATGGTTCTCCCGTGACAGGGGCCACAAACGCGTGCCGGAGCCACCCGCGAGTATGACGGGCGACAGGCTCATGAACCCGTCTCCTCTGGCGTTCCACCAGCCGCCACGTCTACCTGCTTCTGTATGTCAACGAATCGCCCCGTCAGGCCCGGGTTCTTTCCCACGAATGTCTCTATAACCTCACCGGCGGCGGCGAAATCGTTCGCGGCTAGGTATTGCTCGGCAATCTGCTGATAGATGTCGACGAAGTTAGCGGCCAGCTGAGGGTAGGTAACGAGAAAAGCATCAATCACCTGTCGAGTTGTGGTCGCGTTGTTCGTGGCTAGGTACTGTTGGGCGATCCGCTGGTAGGTCTGGACGTAGTTACCGACCAGCTCAGGATCGACGTCCAAATAGGTGTCGACCACCTTTTGGGCCGTCGCTAGGTCGTTCCTGGCGATGAACTGGTTCGCCACCGCACGGTTCGTCTCCACGAAATGACCCGCCGCGTCGGGGTTCCTTGCAAGATAGTCTCTAACCGCGGCCCAGGCAGTATCTGGGTCGCCCTCGGTCAAGGCCTGGGCGGCGAGAAGCCTATGGGTTTCAATCCGGTTAGGCGACAGCCGTTCGGTCTCGTTGGTAAGCTCTCTCGCTCGCTCGAGGTAAGTCGGGTCCAATGACCTGACTTTCTGATAGAGTCCCGCCAGCGCGAAGTAGATTCGCCACTCTTCGGGCTCAGCCTTCAAGCCTGCTTCCCCTTGTCGATCGGCGACCTCCGCTGCAAGTATTTGTTCGTCCGGCGTCATGTTGTTCCAATTCTGCGCAAGTTGGTTGAACATTACCTGGCGGGGATAGTTGGCGAGCGGCGGAGCCGCGTTGATGGCCTCCTCGTAGAGGACAAGCCGGTCCTGCCAACTGATACTTGGGTCCAGCGTCTGGATGATTGTCCGCGAACCCTTCAGTGGAGCTAGGTTTATGAAGTTGATGAACAGCACTGCGAATACGCCGCTCACGAAGAGCCCGACCAAAAGAGAAAGGTCGGTCCCGAGAAAGCCCTGTTGTGATTCGGTTCCGCCGTCGGGACGAGTTGTTGAGTCCGCAGACGTTGCGTTCGCGAGTTCGCGGTCCTCGGGCGCCGCGTCCAGGAAAACGACGAAACCGAGAAGCAGGAAATACTGGGTCACCGTTCCAGGCGTATCGAACAAGAAAAGGTTTTGGACGAAATAGCCGACCAGACCGGCGCCCACGAATAGGACCAATAGTTGGTCGTGGGGCGCAACGACCCGAACCTTGCGCGCGATCACCCACATCATGTAGACCCATATCGCCATGTAGACAAGAAATCCGCCGAGCCCCTTTGTTGTCAATTCCTCGATCAGCTTATTGTGGGCCTGGTCGAAGGAGACGACTCTACCTCCGCCGATGATATCCGGCGTAACGTAACGATCGAAACCGACGGTGAAATTCTCCGGTCCCCATCCGAGGAGCGGCCTCGCGGCAAACGCCCGCATACCGATGCTCGCAGCGTTCAACCGCTCGACCAGCGCGCGGTCACCGGGGCCAATCTTGGATATGCGAGCGAGCAAGTAGTTGCCATCGGCTACGGCCTTGAAGGCTGCTGTGTCACGCACCGCCACTGTGATGAGGAAAAGCCCCACCACGACTGCTATCAGTGCGATGGCCGCAATCCGCACGGGTCTGAAGTGTCCCCAAGCTAGGTAGGCCACAGCCATAGCCATCAGCCCAACGCCCAGGCCAATCACGGCGCCTCGTGTACCGCTGAGTATCATCACCAGCACATCCAGCACGATCGCGAAGATCCAAAAAGCCCTCAGCAAGGTTTCCGTGGAGACAGTCTCGTCCTCCCTTGCGGTCCTGTTGCGCGCTCTTCTTCTCCTCCTTTGGCGGCCTCGAGACTCGCTAGGGCTAGGAGCTACAGGTTGAGAGGACGCTGCCAGAGACCTCGCGAGCAATCCGGAAGCGACCGCGACGTTGACCAGCATGTACGCGCCCACGTAGGTCGCGTTGCCGAAGCTGATGTCTATCCGATCGGCGTCCGACAGGTACGACAGCAGCTTTATGTCCAAGAATTGTCCGAGTCCCAGGATGCCGATGACGCAGCTTATACCGAGGTTTACGTTGAGCAGTACCTTCCAGTCGTTCCAGTTGCGGTAAACGGAAGTCAGCACGACGACGAAGGCGAGCCAATGCGCTATGTCGACAAATCCTTGCATCCTTTCGTAGGTCGACCAGAGGCTCCGCTGAGGACTCACTCCCACTAGGGAAGCGACAAGCACGACGGCGACATATATGGCGAGAATGGGAATCAGCCATGAAGAGCGCAGGCGATAGGCGGGGGAGCGCAGAAACAGCACGAGCCACAGCGCGAGGGCGATTTCGATCACGATTCGCGAGTAAATCGCTTTTCCGACCACGAACGGGAAGAAGGTCGGCGGAAGCGGGTCCGCCATGACCACTAGAGGGGTCAAGAAGACCAAAACGACAGCGACCTTGGTGATGATGAGTATCAGTCGCTCGAGCTCATCACCGGTGGTTGCGACCTGGCTGCGGGCGGCCGCCATCAGTTTCCTTCGATCGAAAGCGAGGACATGTGCCTGACGATTCTAAGTGAGCCTAGGGGCAAGGTCAATGTGAAATAGATGTAATACAATTGACTGAGTCTGCGGATCTCGACCCATCGCCCAGCCTAGCGCAGCTAGGGGTACACGATGTGGACAGCCGCGAGCCTCGCCACCTTTGCGAACGGAGTCGTCGTAGTCCTTACGAATCTGATAGGCTTGACGACAAGCGCCACTTGACCATCCTGCTGTTGCCCGAGCTTTCGTCGCGCCCGTTAGTGGGCTCTTTGGGCTTAGTGCTGATGCTGATCGCCGTGGCGTTCCTACGCGACAGCTAGTAAGGGCTAGCGTAGTACACATTGGTGGCCCCCATCCGCATGACCGGCGACATCGAACTGATTCAAGAGCTTAGCGCAATCGTCGGCGATGACTATGTCGTACACGACCCCGACGACCTGATCGTTTTCGAGTACGACGGCTCGGTCGATCGGGCGCTGCCTCAGGCAGTCGTGCTCCCGCAGACCACGACTGAGGTGTCCGAGGTCGTCAAGGCCGTGGCCAAACGGGGACTGCCCATCGTAGCAAGGGGAGCAGGCACCGGCCTGAGCGGCGGGGCAGTCGCCGAGCAGGGCGGGGTCGTACTCGCACTAACTCGGATGCACGATATCCTCGAAATCGACCCCAATAACCGGCTAGCGGTGGTGGAGCCAGGCGTCGTGAACATCGACCTGTCAACCGAGGCGTCGAAGCACGGCCTCTACTACGCGCCCGATCCGTCCAGCCAGAAGGCCTGCACGATAGGAGGCAACGTCGCGGAAAACTCCGGCGGTCCGCACTGCCTGGCTTACGGCGTAACGACCAACCACGTTCTTGGCCTGGAGGTCGTGCTAGCTGATGGCTCGGTCCAGTGGTTCGGCGGCAAGGCTCGCGAGAGCGCCGGATACGACCTTAGAGGAATCGTGGTCGGGTCAGAGGGCACCTTGGTGATCGTGACCAAAGTCGTTGTTCGCCTGCTGAAACAGCCGGAGTCCGTGAAGACGCTGCTCGCGGTGTTCGAGACTATCGAGGACGCCAGCAGCGCCGTATCGGCGATCATCGCCGGTGGGATCGTACCGGCCGCGCTCGAAATGATGGACCGGCTGTGCATCGAGGCGGCAGAGCCCGCCGTACATGCGGGCTACCCTGAGGACGCAGGAGCCGTGCTGCTGGTGGAGGTAGACGGTCTCGCCGAGGCGGTACAGGAAGAGGCTGCCGAAATCGAGGCGATCTTCGGCGAGTTCAGGCCTCTCGAAGTGCGGACGGCAGTCGACGCTGCCGAAAGGGAACGCTTGTGGGCCGGCCGGAAAGGTGTGTTGGGAGCTTTAGGGAGACTCGCGCCGAACTATTACCTGGTCGACGGCACGATTCCAAGGACTAAGCTTGTCGAGGTGCTGACGAGCATCAACGCTATCGGAGAGAGGTTCGGTTTGCCGATCGCAAACCTTCTGCACGCGGGCGACGGCAACCTGCATCCCTCAATTCTGTTCGACGAACGCAAGGCGGGAGACACGGAAAAAGCACTTGAGGCTGGCGGCGAGATCCTCAAGCTGTGCGTCGACTCCGGCGGCGTTCTTTCCGGCGAGCACGGCATCGGCCTGGAGAAACAGCAGTATATGCCCCTGATGTTCAGCGACAGAGACATGGAGGCAATGGCAAAGTTACAGGTCGCCTTTAGCACAGATGGATTGTTGAACCCAGGGAAGATATTCCCGACGGGTTCGGCACCGGCCAATATTTCTCAGGCCTCGGCGGTCGCAAGGACGGGAGCCGGGGCGTTCATCTAAACCAGTGTCCTACCGCGACCCCGTTGGAAAGACGGTCGAAGACACGCTTATCGGAGCGGTTGGAGCTATAACCGTCGGAGACAATGCGGCTTCGCGGCGTATCGACGGTCTCAGCCCAAGTGTGGTCGTCCATCCTGAGGACCTTCGCGAACTGACCGGCGCCCTTCATGCAGCCAACCAGGACGATCTCGCGGTCGCTCCCTGGGGAGGCGGGACCCGCCTCGAGCTCGGAAATCCTCCAGAGCGACTCGACTTGGTTCTTGACCTATCGCGCCTCGATCACATCGTAGAGCACAACCCGGCGGACCTGACCGCCACGGTTCAAGCTGGCATCACGGTCGACAAACTCCAGACTGCGCTCGGGCAACACGGCCAGTTCCTCGCCATCGACACGCCGCTGCCCGATCGAGCGACAATCGGCGGCGCTCTGGCGGTAGGTGCCAGCGGTCCTTCGAAGTGGCAGTACGGTAGCCCGAGAGACACCGTTATCGGAATGACGGTCGCCCAGGCCGACGGGACGTTGACGAAGAGTGGAGGTCAGGTCGTCAAGAACGTCTCCGGATACGACATGGCGCGACTCCATATCGGCGCTATCGGGACCCTGGGAATCATCGCCGAGACTTCGTTCAAGCTCACTCCCCTGCCCGCCAATGAGGCAACAGTAATTGCGGTGTATGACAGCTTCAGGGCCAGCGTTGACGCGGGACTGGCCGTTTTCCATAGCGACGTTGTCCCGTTGGCGATCACGGCTTTCGACAACATCGCCAACAACCAAAAAGAGTACGTCGACCGCAGCGGATCGGGCTTCCTCGCCATCCGGCTGGGAGGACGGCCGCTGGCCCTGGAGCGCCAGCTCAAGGAGTGCCGGTCACTGTGCCGTCAGCTCGGCTCGTCCCAGATCGACGCTATCTACGGAGAGGGAGCCACGAACGTATGGCGTGGTTTGGCCGACTTCGGCTGGAACGAGAAGGCGATGCCGATAGTCCTGTGTAGGGCCCTACTCGAGCCCACAAGCGTCCCCGGCTTCGTCGACACACTGCCTCGATCGCAGGGACCGGAGGGGCTGCTCTTGGCGGTCGCCGCTCAGCCTGCTCACGGCGTGGTCTTTTTGGCCTGGTCCGCCGACGGCGAATCGCCCTCGCGGGACGCCGTTACCAGGCTCCTTCGGAGTTCGCGTGAAGCCGTCAACCGGGCTGGTGGGCGCATGATCATCGAGCGCTGCCCCGTCGACGTCAAGTCCCGATTCGACGTCTGGGACGAGGTCGGCCCGCCGCTGGCAACAATGCGCCGGCTAAAGGAGCAGTACGACTCGAAGCGCACGCTCAATCCCGGCCGGTTCGCAGGCGGCATCTGATGGCCGCCCACGTCGACGTGCCACAGTCGACGGCCTTGTTCGAGGGGCCAGACGCTCCGGACGAGCAAGACCTCTACAAGTGCGTGCATTGCGGCTTCTGCCTCCAGGCGTGCCCTACGTACGTACAGACCGGCCTCGAAACCGAGTCCCCCAGGGGCCGCATCGCGTTGATGAAGGCCGTCAACGAGGGGCGGGTCGGAATGACACCAACAGTATTCAAGCACTGGGACCTCTGCATCCAATGCCGGGCCTGCGAGCCGGCCTGCCCTTCGGGAGTGCCCTACGGGAGCCTGATCGAGGCCACTATGGCGCAGGTGGAGCGCGTGAGGCGTCCATCCTTGCCGAAACGGTTCGCCGGGTGGCTCCTGCTGAAGCGGATCCTGCCTCACCAGAGACGCCTGGGAATGCTCGTGGGCGTGCTACGCGTCTACAGGCGTCTGGGGTTGGAGGCGGCGGTAGCGAAGACTGGCGTCGTCCGCCTTGTATCTTCGCGGCTAGACGAGCTACAGAAGTCCGCGCCCGAGGTCGCCGGGGCTCCGTTCAAGGCCAACGGCCAGTTAATACCGGCGATCGGGGGAAAACGCGCCAGCGTGGCTCTCCTCTCCGGCTGCGTAATGCCGTTGGTGCAAGGTCCGCAGATGGACGCGGTGTCGCGCGTCCTGGCGCGAAACGGCTGTGACGTGTTCGTGCCAAAGGGTCAGGGGTGCTGCGGGGCCATCAACTCTCACACCGGCGACCTCGATACAGCGCGCCGGCTGGCTAGAAGGAACGTCGACGTCTTTCTCGAGGCCGGAGTCGACGCCGTGGTCGTCGCCTCGGCGGGATGCGGAGCCCGAATGAAGGAGTATGGCGACTTACTTCGAGACGACCCTTCGTACGCGGAGAAGGGCGAGAGATTAGGCGCGCTGGTCAAGGACGTGCACGAGTTCCTCGCCGATCTACCGCTCATTCCGCCTAAAGGACGTCTGGAATTCAAGGTCACCTACCAGGACGCGTGTCACCTGTCTCACGCGCAGCGGATCACAGAAGCGCCGCGCCATCTGCTGCGTTCGATCCCCGGCCTGGAGCTCATCGAGATGGCGGACTCGACGCGGTGCTGTGGAGCGGGAGGCACATACAGCATCACGCAGCGCGAGTTCTCATTGAGGCTTCTCGACTCAAAGATGGGCGCGGTCAACGCGACTGGCGCAGACGTCCTCGCCGTGGCCAACCCCGGCTGCCACATCCAGCTCGCGAGCGGGGTACAGCGCCATCTGACACCGATGAAGGTGCGCTACATCACGGACCTGCTGGACGAGGCGTACAATGCTGAGTAGTTCGTAGCCGAGGTGACACGGCGATCATCAACGTCGCGAGCGTATCGCCTACATCATGAGGTTCAGAATCACGCTCCATGCAAGAAATGAGATGGAGCGGCGGGCGATACCTGAGGATTTGGTTGATATGACTCTCGAAGCGCCCCAACAGATTGTGTCGGCACACGGTGGCAGGAAGGCTTATCAGTCACAATTCGATTTCGGCGGAGATAAAATGTATTTGCTTCGAGTTATTGTGTCAGATTCTACGGACCCTGCTGAGGTTGTCACGGCCTACAGAACGAGTAAGATCAGCAAGTATTGGAGACCCGAATGAAGGTAGTGTACGACCAGCAGACCGACGTTCTCCGGATTCTTTTCAACGATTCGCCGATTGAGGAAAGCGACGAGGACAAGCCCGGTGTCGTCGTGGACTACGACAGCCAAGGTAACATTGTAGGGATCGAGGTGCTCGACGCCTCTACGCGAATGGAAAACCCCCGCGCGGTTGACTATGCGGTAACGGGCTAAAGGGATCTGGGCTTCGCAAGCCGAGCTTTACATGCCCGGTCAGGAATCCTTTCAGACCAAAGCGATCACAGAACCTTCCTTCCGACCTGACCGCGCTGGCGCAGAGCGTGGTCAACGAGCACAAGAGCCATCATCGCTTCAACGTTGGGGACAGCGCGGGGAAGGACGCACGGGTCGTGGCGTCCCCTGCCCTCGAGAGTCGTGGCGTTGCCGTCGATGTCTACTGTCTCCTGTGGCTTCATGATGGTGGCTGTCGGCTTGAAGGCTGCCCTGACCACGATGTTCTCGCCATTCGTGATTCCGCCCTGCACTCCACCTGACCGGTTGGTCCGTGTCCGGATGCGGCCTGCTTCGTTGTAGAAAGGGTCGTTGTGCTGAGAGCCGGTCATCGTAATTCCGCCGAAGCCGGACCCGATCTCGAACCCCTTGCACGCCGGCAGCGATAGCATTCCCTTGGCCAGGTCCGCTTCCATCTTGTCGAACACCGGCTCACCCAGACCCAGCGGCACTCCCCGAGCCACGGCCTCCACCACACCGCCTAACGAATCGCCGTCCTTTCGGGCTTCCTTGATCTTCTCGATGATCTGAGCGGCGACGTCCGGGTCGGGACACCGGGCCGCGTTGGCCTCGACGTCTTCCAGTGTCACCTTGTCGGGGTCGACATCCGCGATTAGCTTCCAGACCTGCTTGACGTACCCTATGACCTCAAGGCCGTATTCCTGCGCCAATATCTTCCTGCCGATGGCCGCTGCCGCCACGCGACCGATCGTCTCGCGGTTGCTTGCACGACCGCCACCCTTCCAGTTGCGAATGCCGTACTTGGCCTGGTACGAATAATCCGCGTGGGAGGGACGGTACTTCGTCCTCATGTGCTCGTAGTCTTTCGAACGTTGGTCCTGGTTCCAGACGATCATGTGGATCGGCGTACCCAGTGTTTGACCGTCGAAGACTCCCGAGAGTATCTCGACCTTGTCGTCTTCCTTGCGCTGAGATGTGATCTCGCTCTGGGCAGGCTTTCGACGGTCGAGCTCGGCCTGGACCTCGGACGGGTCGATCTCCACCATCGGCGGGCAGCCGTCGACGACTACGCCGATGGCGTCCCCGTGTGACTCACCCCAGGTGGTAACCCGGAACATCTGACCAAAGGTGTTGCCCATAGGCTGAGCGGCCTCTCCCTCGGAACGGTGTGCTATGATGTTCGCGAACCCATTCTACAGCAACGCCTCCACATCGAATCTCGGGTCCGGGTCGAACGCCTGCGAGTACCTTCCGCCTCTGGCGGCTGAGCGTCTCTCGTAGCCCGGACCCTTTTCTTTTCTGACGAACTATCCGCCCTTTGACCTTGCCACACCTATGCTACAATTCCGCGCGCTGCGGCTTACTACGCTTCACAGTCGCAAAAACCGAACGAACGGGGACATCATGCGGCCTATCACCGAAATAGCAGACGTCATGGGGCTCGACCCCGCAAGCGTGATTCCTTACGGGCGTTACAAGGCGAAGATCGGTCTCGAGGCGATCCGCTCGGAAGGCCCCAGGGGCAAGCTAATCCTTATGACCGGCATGACCCCGACGCGAGCCGGTGAGGGTAAGACGACGACGACGGTAGGGCTCACGCAGGCCCTCGGGCAGCTTGGACATAGGTCGATGGCGACACTGCGGGAACCTTCGCTCGGTCCTATCTTCGGCATCAAGGGTGGCGGCACGGGCGGCGGCGAGGCCCGCGTCATGCCGGAGGACGAAATCAACGTTCACTTCACCGGCGATGCTCACGCCGTGTCCTCGGCGCACAACCTGCTTTCGGCCCTGACCGACAACGCGGCGCAACGCGGCACGGTCGATGGCCTCCGGCCGGATGGCATTACGTGGCGCAGGGTCGTGGACGTCGAGGAGAGAGCGCTCCGGACGATAGTGACCGGGCTCGGAGGGCCGGACAACGCACCCGTGCGAGAGACCGGCTTCGATATCGTTACCGCCTCTGAGATCATGGCGACGTTGGCGCTCTCGGCCGGCCTCGAGGATCTAAGGGAACGGCTGGGCAGAATCGTCGTTGGGTTCGCGGACAACGGCACCCCGGTGAAAGCGAGCGACATTGAGGCCGTCGGATCGATGATGTCGTTGCTGCGGTACGCGATTCAGCCGAACCTGGTGCAGACCCTGGAAGGTCAACCGGTGCTGGTGCACACCGGGCCTTTCGGGAACATCGCTCACGGCTGCAACTCAGTCGTGGCGGACCGGTTGGCCCTTGGATACTCGGACTATGTCGTGACCGAGGCCGGCTTCGGCGCCGACCTCGGCTTCGAGAAGTTCATGCACATCAAGGCCAGGTTCAACGACCTGGAGCCCAGTGCCGTAGTCCTGGTATCGACGGTCAGGGCCGTCAAATCTCACGGAGGCGTCCGACAGAGGGATCTAGAGACGCCGGACGAGGCGGCAGTCGAAAAGGGGATGCCTAATGTCGAGCACCTGGTCGGCCTCGTACGCTCTTTGGGACTACCCCTCGTAGTCGCGATCAACCGGTTCCCCACCGATTCTCCGGAGGAGGTCGCCATCATCAAGCGACGGGCCGAAGAAGCGGGCGCCCAAGTTGCGGTGGAGAGTCAGGTATTCGAGCACGGCGGCGCGGGCGGCACGGACCTCGCCGAGGCCGTTGTCGCCGCCACCGCAGACGGACCACAGGAAGTCTCATACCTGTATCCAGAAGAGGCTTCGATTGAAGAAAAGGTGCGCGTCCTCGCCACCAAGGTTTACGGAGCAGAGCGGGTGATTTGGAATGCCGGAGCCCGGACACGGCGCAACGCTTTCGAAGACCTCGGATGGGGACGGCTGCCCATCTGCATGGCCAAGACACATCTGTCGCTCTCGGACAACCCGAGGCTCAAGGCCAAGCCGACCGGGTTCGCGTTTCGCGTGTCCGACATTCGCGCGTCTCTGGGCGCAGGGTTCATATACCCGGTCGCTGGGACGATCGTGACTATGCCGGGACTCCCAAGCAAGCCGCGCGCGCTCGACGTGGACGAACAGGGCAACATTCTAGGCTTATAGCGGCTTCCGGCCCTAACTACTTTATTCCTGATGGTGGATTAGCGTTCCGCACCTCGCTTGACAATCCAGAACGGATGTACTACTATACTTGTGAGGGACAGCCCCGCGGGCTGTTCCTTTGTCTTTGGAAATGAAATCGAGTGGTGAAACATGTTGGAGCAAACCGGAAAGATCTGGAACGTCCGTGTATCGGCGCTACATAGGACGGTAGAACAGTTTCCCAGCCCGATGCACCGGCCCACCAGATAGGAAAGGAGCGATATGGAGCAGAACGGAGCAGAAAAACGGCCTCCCCTATCTGACAAGCAGCTCACCGCCCTGCCCTACTTCTTCTCATTCCGGTCGCTATCGGAGGCCGCCCGGCTCGCCAACGTCGAGCGCACCACCATCTACCGGTGGATGCACGACGACAGTTTCCGAGACTAGCTCGGTCTCTTGACGAGGCAGCCGGACTCGATATAACTTACTCCCGCACCGTATTTAGGGAGCCTACAGGTCATGCCGAAGTTCGCCGCCAACCTATCAATGATGTTCAACGAGGTCGAGTTCGAGCAGCGGTTCGACGCGGCCGCCGACGCGGGGTTCAAAGGCGTTGAGTACCTGTTCCCCTACGATTACGAAAAGGAACATCTGGCGGATCGGCTGAAACGTAACGACCTCACTCAGGTCCTGCACAATCTTCCCGCGGGTGACTGGGACGCCGGGGAGCGGGGTATAGGCTGCCTTCCGGACAGGGTCGAGGAGTTCCGGGACGGCGTGGGGCGAGCTATCGAGTACGCCCGAGCCCTTGGGTGCGCGCAGGTCAACTGTCTGGCGGGGGTCGCGCCCGACGGTGCGGACGCGGACACGTTGAAAGAAACGTTCGCGTCAAACCTTTCATTCGCAGCGGGCGAACTGCAGAAAGCCGGTATCCGCCTCCTTATCGAACCGATAAACACCCGGGACATCCCAGGCTTCTACCTGCGGCATACGGCTCAGGCCGTGGCAATCATCGAGGAGGTGGGCTCCGACAACCTCTCTTTGCAATACGACATTTACCACATGCAGATAATGGAAGGCGACCTCGCCCCTACGATTGACGCGAACCTCGATAGGATCAGTCACGTCCAGATAGCAGACAATCCCGGTCGCAATGAACCAGGCACCGGAGAGATCAACTATCCGTTCATTTTCGATCACCTGGACCGCATCGGCTATCAGGGCTGGATTGGGTGCGAATACCGACCCTTGACGACAACTACGGACGGGCTCGACTGGGTAGCCGACTATCTGCGGTAGGTCTGCTGTAGTCCGCCAGCCTGAGAGCCGGTGACGGCGCCGGCGGCGTACTAGTAGACCGAAATCTTTGAAATGAGGGGTAGCCGAGATTGGCGTGCTACGACGACAGGGCGGGTTTCAAACCCGCCCCTACCAAGCCGTAACCTCAGAACCCTTCAATACTAGGATGTTGGACCACTAGTAAGCAAACCCACGAAACGAACATGGCAACCGAAGCACCGGCGCAAGCTGGCATTTCTAGCGAACGCGATCGGCTCCTGGAGGAAATCCAGAAGCGAGTGCTCTGGCTGTCGATCTACATGGTCGACTACGCCAACAACGTCCGGACAAACGAGGGCGGTTTAAAGGTCGGAGGTCACCAGGCCTCCAGCGCGTCTGTCGTCACCATAATGACCTACCTGTATTTCGAGTATATGCAGGCGGGTGACAAGATCTCGGTCAAGCCGCACGCTTCTCCCGTATACCATGCAATCCAGTACCTGCTCGGAAACCTCGACGCCGAGTACTTAAAGACTCTCAGGGGCTTCCACGGACTACAAGCGTACCCGAGCCGGACCAAAGACCCCGACGGAGTCGACTTCTCGACCGGCTCGGTCGGCCTCGGAGCCGTGGCGCCGAACTTCGCCTCGCTCGCCGAGGAGTACGTTCACACTCATCTCGGCTCGGAAGGCCGGATCGCGCCTCGTTATATCAGCCTTTTGGGAGACGCCGAACTCGACGAAGGGTCTGTCTGGGAGGCGATCGCCGAACCCTTGCTCGCGGATACGCCGAACGTATTGTGGGTCGTCGACCTCAACCGCCAAAGCCTCGACCGCATCATCCCCGGCATTCGGGTGCAAGTGTGGCGGGAAATGTTTCAGGCGAACGGTTGGAACGTGGTCGACGCCAAGTATGGCAAGAAGCTGCAGGCGGCGTTCGACGAGCCTAAAGGCGACTTGCTCCGCCAGTGCATCGACGACATGCCCAACGAGGTCTACCAACGTCTGCTGCGCCTCGGACCAGAATCTCTCAGGGAGTGGCTACCTCGTACTAGCAGCTCCCCGGCGGATATGGAAAGCCTCATCAGCCGGTGGAACGACACCGAGCTACAAGACCTCTTCAGGAACCTGGGAGGACATGACTTCGGCGAGCTGAGAGAAGCATTCAGACAGGTAGACGAGAACTCGGGTCCAACGGTGCTTTTTGCGTACACACTGAAAGGCTGGGAGCTTCCTTCCGTCGGAGACCCTCAGAACCACAGCGTGACTCTTGGCCCGGAGCAAATGGAAGAGCTACGAGCTCAGCTCGAGATCCCGGAAGGTGACTTTACCTCGGGCTTCGACGTCGACAGCGCCGCGGGTAGACTGAGCCGCGAGACGGCAGAAAAGCTCGCACTAGGACCTCACCGCGACGAAGCCCCACCCGATCTCGACATCCCGACGAGTTTCGGTCGCAGTTATCGCGGAGACATGTCGACTCAGCAGATATTCGGTCTGGTCCTAACGGACCTATCCCGAAACATCCCGGACGTCGCGAAGCGGGTGCTTTCCGTCAGCCCCGACGTAGCAAGCTCTACGAATCTTGGCGGGTGGATCAATAGGGTGGGCGTCTGGGCGAAAGAAGAAAGCGAGGCGCTGCCCGAGGAGGAGATCGTCCGCGCACTCCAATGGGTCGAATCGCCTCAGGGCCAGCACATCGAGCTCGGCATCTCGGAGAACAATCTCTTCATGTGCCTCGGCCAGCTGGGTTTGACTCACGAGATGACAGGCGAGCTGCTGTTTCCGATCGGCACCGTCTACGATCCGTTTATCCGTCGCGGGCTCGACGCACTCGTCTACAGCGTATATTCGGGGTCGAGATTCCTGCTAGTCGCGACCCCATCGGGTGTGACCTTGGGACCGGAGGGCGGAGCTCACCAATCGCTTATCACGCCTTCAATCGGAACAGAGATGCCCGACCTCGCGTTCTACGAACCCTGTTTCGGTCTGGAGCTCGAATGGATCATTCTCTCCGCTCTGGAAAAGATCAGGCTCCGGGAAGAGGCGACCTACCTCAGGTTGACGAGCAAACGAGTCGACCAATCGCTGCTGAGCCCACCATCCGACCCGGCGGAGTTGGAACGCCTGCGCCGCCAGGTGTTAGCCGGCGCCTACAGACTGGTAGACCGCAGCCAAGAGCCCGGATACGGAATCGAACACAACGTGGTCAACATAGTAGCCTGCGGCGCCATGGTGCCGGAGGCAGTGGAAGCGAGCAACAGCCTCCTGGATGAAGAAGTTTTCGCCAACGTGATCAACGTTACCGGCCCGGGTCCCCTCTATAAACGGTTCCAGCAAGGGGTACAAGCGACGATGAGGGGTGAGCCGGCGGACTCATTCCTTTCCGACTTGATAACGATCGCGGAAGGCGGTGCTCCCATCGTCACAGTGGCCGACGCGCATCCCCATTCGTTAGCCTGGATAGGCAGCGCCCTCAATACGAAGACTTTTCCCCTGGGCGTCTCCGACTACGGCCAGTCGGGAAACCCGCCAGATCTCTACCGTGAATACGAAATTGATGCCGGGAGCATCATGGCCGCTTGCTTTGGAGCGCTGGGTATTTAGACGCCGACCAGCGACAGGATGTAGAATAGCGTGGCCTTTGAAGGATCCAAGGGCCGGATGGCAGAGATTGGGCGACAGTACCGAAAACATGCGAGCACCGCGCTTCGACGAGCATCTCCTGACCCCACCGAGGGGCTCAGCGGGACCGCGTGCCAGGAAAATCCTGACTGGAGACGTGGCATCGTGATCGGAACTTCAGGCGTGGCTGAGGCCATGAATCGGATCGCTCTGTCGGCCGCAATAGCATTCATGTTGGCGGCGGCGATGGCTTGCGGTTCGGAAGACGAGGCCGATGAACTGGCCGAGGCGGCGGCGGCCGACACCGTAGCGGCTGCCGTCCCGACGACTCCGTCGACGCCTGTGCTGGCCGCGGCCGCAACAAAGGAGCCGGAGCCCGTGACACCCAACGTGACACCCAAACAGTGGAGCGAACCTCCTCCCATGACGATCGACGTGGACAAGCGGTTCACGGCGACATTCGCCCTGGAGAAGGGAGGGGAGTTCGTTATAGAGCTATACCCCAAAGAAGCCCCGACGACAGTGAACAGCTTCGTATTCCTTTCGAGAGAAGGCTTCTATGACGGCGTGACCTTCCATCGCGTCCTTGACGGTTTCATGGCGCAGGGTGGCGACCCGACAGGAACGGGCTTCGGCGGGCCCGGCTACGAATTCGACAACGAACCCAGTCCGATCAGACGGCATGACTCACCTGGTGTGCTGTCAATGGCCAACGGTGGAGTACGGAATGGGCGTGGCACGAACGGGAGCCAGTTCTTCATAACCTTCGGACCGACTCCCGGGTTGGACGGCTACAATCCCGACGGCACCGCAAAGGACTGCTCTCAGCCACGAGTGTCATGTCATACTGTGTTCGGGAAGGTGATCCAGGGTATGGACGTCGTCAACTCGATTACGCTGCGTGACCCCCAGGGCGCAAGGACGCCAGGGGACGCTATCAAGACGGTCTCGATCGAGGAAAGCTAAAGCAATCTGTGTGAGCGATGCGGCTGTAGCCGAGCGCAAACGAAGCCCGAAGAAACTGTAGTCTAGAAAGGTAGGTATACTAGGATTACCATGCGGAACAAACGCCTAGCCTTCATGCTAACGCTTGTCTGCGCGGCCCTTGCCTCCGGTGTCGTTGCGTGCGGAGGCGGCAGCGACTCGGACGCATTGCCGACGCCTATTCCGTTTACGCCGAGGGTTCAATCGGTGGAGACGCCTACACCGCTGCCGCAGTCGATGCAGGACCGGTTCCAACTAGCAGACAACCCAACTCCAGTGCCCACTCCCACTCCGATTCCGGAGTACCCGCAATGGGACGCTCCTCCCGCTATGACTATCGATCAAAGCAAGAAGTATACGGCCATAATCGAGTTGGAGAAGGGTGGGAAGATCGAAATCGAACTGTTCGCCGACAAGGTCCCCAACGTAGTCAACAACTTCGTGTTCCTAGCGAACGAAGGCTTCTATAACGGCACGACCTTCTATCGGGTGATTCCGAACTTCATCGCCCAGGGAGGCGACCCCAACAGAAAAGGGACCGGCGGGCCGGGCTACACCATCGACGATGAGTTCCATGCCGACCTTCGCCATGACTCCCCAGGAATCGTCTCTATGGTTAACCGAGGCCAGGCCGACGGCAAGGGCAGCAATGGGAGCCAGTTCTTTATCTTGTTCCGAGCCGAACCCCGCCTCGACGGCTTGAATCCGGACGGCACTCCCAAGAACTGTACGGGAGCGTCGACCCAAACAATCAACGTAGGGTCCGGGATGACAGCCTGTCACCCGGTGTTTGGGAAGATCGTCAAGGGCCTGCAAGTGGCGCGGGGCTTGATGCCCCATCAAATCGAGAGACTGAGGCAGCGACCTCAAGACGTGATCGGTTCCATAACCATACGGGAAGAGTAGGTCCGCCCAAGCGGAATCAAGCGTAAAAAGAAGCCGGCGCCGGGATGCAGTGCCCGACGCCGGCTTTCTTTTGTGGTCTGAGGGCCCAGCTAGTCGGCGCTGGCGCCCTCCTGGATCGGCCCGGAGGAGGTCAGGAAAGAGTAGAGCTTGCCCCGGGCGCCTATCCACGTTCGATCTCGGATCGACGCGTCGTTCACCAGAGGTTGGTTGTTGACACGCACACTCGCGTCGTCGCTAACCCGTCGGATCTTAACGCCATTGCGAGAGAACTGGAATTCGACCCCTTCGAGTCCGGGGACGTTCAATTGACTCCCCTTGACGTAACCTCGATAGAGTAGACCTAGAATCGGGTGCCGCTTGACCTTCGCAAAATCGACCAGCGGCTCGTCACCGTCGTCGAACAGGTAGCCATGAGGTCGTGCGCGGGTGAGCAGGAAGACCGAGATACCCGCCATGCCGCCGACGAACACGACCGTCAACGAGAGTACCAACCACGGGAATCCGGCTGGCTCCACCACGAGCGAAGGCACCACACTCGGGCCCGCGACCGCTGGTACATCCGGCACTTGAATCGGAGCGACGGCCAGCGGCACCGGCGCCAGGACCTCTGCAATGGCCGGGGACGGTGGGAGCTCGGACGACAACACGAAGGAGTCGGACGTCTTCGTGTAGCTCCTTCCGGCATACTCCACGCCAAGGCGGAACAGCAATGTGTGACGGCCTTCCTGGGGAGTAAAGTAGACGTCGTACTCCCAGGCTGGTCCATCGCCAAACAGCCTCCTGGGCTCGACCTCGAGCACGCCCTCCTGTCCGGATTGGGAAGTCACGGACGTTACTAGTGTCTCGGTCGGCACGGGGTACGGTGCGCCCTCGATGTGAACGAATACAGTTGCGACTTTGGTCCGTTCGCCGGGTGTCAGGCCGCTCAGATTCGCGCTCTCGACTTCCAAGGATGGGAAGGGGCGCGTCTCAAAGGTAGTCTGGGTCGCCACCCGGTGTTTGTAGTCCTCCCAAGAAAGCTCCATCTCCACCTTGTGCTCGCCCTCGACGGCAAGTGGAGGCAAGGTCATTGAGTGGAACCCGTCGCCGGCCTTAGCGTCCCCCTTCTGGCCGTCATCTCGCATATCCAGGACCATCGACGTCCCTTCGGGTGTCGTCAGCCTGGCAGTCAATCGCGCGCCTTCCAATATTACGGGTGACTGGCCATCGGCGATATAGCCGATCATTGTAGTCGGCTCGCCTAGAGGAACCGGGCCCGGCGATCTGATGACCAGACTATATTTGTTAGATGAGTACTCCCAAGCCGAGAAGAGGCCTTCCATACCTCTGGCGTCTACCTTCCAGTCGCCGGGAGTTGGATCGACCATTCGCCAGACGACGACGTTGGGGGTCTCGGTTACATATGATTCTCTTCGGTCGCCAACTGAGACCTCGAATCCCGACGGGTTGTTCAATCTCACCGAGCCATATGGGCTTTCCATGAAGAACAACAGGGTAGTTTCCCTGGTTCCGGGAGCAATACTGACTACGGAGGTAAAGAGGTCGGTGCGGGTCAGAGCCTTCTGGCCGATTTCGTTTAGCGAACCCTTCGAACCCTCGCTAAGAATCGAGTCTGTGAGCGGCTTGAAGCCGTTGGCAACGGACAGCTCGTACGCATTTCCGTTAGACTCGGACGCTAGGCGGGCAAGCAGTCCTACGACCTCACTGGACGAGTCGGGCAGACTGAGGGTATTGATAGGCCAACCGTTGTCACGAAACCGAGGTACGATCAGGGATGCACGATGCGACAGCTGGTCGACGTCAATCTCACCGCCATCGCCTGTGATGACGTAGACCTCGGAACCAGGAGCAGCTCTGTGGTCGCCAAACAACTCGGTCGCGGCTAGCAGAGCGTAATCGAGCCCGCCCCGGTCGGCCCTTTCTGAGACCTGGAGAATGCTGTCGATATCGCCCTGCATCTGAAGGTACTCCGGGTCGCTTCGAGCCACCGGCCCGAGTACCATCGAGGGATCGTCGACGTTGACGAACATCAAGGGCAGGTCCGGCCGCAGGGTCGTCAGTAGACCGATGAAGGAGCCCGCGAGCTCCGTTCCGTGTTCGAACGCACCTAGTGCGGCGCCGTCGCTCAGGATTACGGCCATCTGCTGGCCTTGAGCCTCAGCCGATGCGTACCGAGGTGCGCTCCACTGAGTTGCTGTCAACGCGACGATAACGAATAGTGCTGATAGGATGGCTGGTCGTTTCATCGTATACCTCCAGGTGTCATTTACCTTATCGGTGGGCCTTTTCGGCAGTCAATTGGAAGTCGGTCTATCATTTGGTGATTAAACCAGGTCTAGTTTAAGCTATTGCCGGAACATGCGTTCGGATTATTACACAAGAGCCCGCGACTTGCAACGGCCCTCCGGCATGACTTGGCGCGGTAGGAGCTATAATCGGACCGTCGACAGCCGTGCCCGCTCCAGGTCCAAGGTCAGGTATTTGGTACTCAGAAATTGAAGAAGCCGCTCCGCGACCGACGGAGCGCGGACTGGAAAAGTCGCTGGATAAGCGCCTTCTTGATTGTCTCTATAGCGATGGCGGCCGGCGCCTGCTTCTCGGGAGAACAGAAGCCCGCGACGAAAACCGAATCGGTAAGGGGCCAAGTCGTCGAGGTCGAGGCAGCGTCAATAGTCGAGCTGGCCTCGCTGGCGGCGAGGGACGAGGAAGGAACGACCTGGAGCTTCGCCGGGAACCGCTACCGCGGAGTTGGGCCGTCACATCTCCGGGAGCACATGCTACAGGGGTTACCGGTCACCGTGGTGTTCCACGTCGAGGGCGACGTCCGTCTGATCGATGAGATCACCGACTAGACTCGGACTCGTTCGGCCGGCCAGCTGTCAGGCGCCGTGAAGTGCGCCATAGGTAGAAGACGCCACCGGCAAAGGCGACGATGACCAGCAGCCACACGAATGTGCTGGCGAGGCCAGGCTCCAGAGGCCGGTCTTCGACGAACAGCGGCATCGAGATGGTAGCCTGCCCCATCGCTTCGGAACTCACGTCAATGGTCAACGTCCACCGTCCAGGCCGTTCCAACGTTAGATTCGCATCGTAGTAGCGTGGCTCCGACCTGGAGTTGACGGCTACAGTGTGATACGCAGGAGTTTCCTCGGGCCCACGAGCCACGATCTCGACCCGAGCGTCGGTAACCGGGACGGACGTAGTAGCATGGACCGGCGTGATCGTGAAGTGTACCGCGCCAACTGTCGGCTTCTCGGGCTGAAGCGCCACGATGATCTCGTATTCTCCTTCTACAGCCCTGAATACCTCGATGCTCCGGCCGTTCGCCACTGTCGTTCCGGTGGCGACGGCCCCAAAGACGGCGAAGGCCGCGGCAAGGGCGACGGGCGCTCGCAGGAACATGACGGAAAGGGCTGTATGACGCATCGTAACGAAGTAGTCCTGCTACGAACCCAGAATCGCTTGGAGAGCTGATTCCAGCTCTTCCTCCGTTACGAAGGCCTCGAACTTCGAGGCAATCCTACCTTTGCGATCGAGAACGAAGGTCCACGGCTCGGTCGCGAGCCCCCATTCCTCCATGATCGGGCTGATGCGGCCGAGGTCAAAGTTTCCGATCATCTCTTTCGGGTTGTCGAAGACTTCGACGTGTATGAAGTTGGCCTTTGTTTCGTACCTGTCCTTGAGCGCTCCGACGACCTCAACCTGAGGGCCACAGGTTGCCGTCCGGCAGAACGCGGGCGTCGCGAAGGTGACCACTGTCGGCCTGCCGCTGGCCGCCGCCTCTGAGATCGTCGAGCCGTAGAGCTCGGGGTCAGGTTCACGGGAGGAGGTTATGTCGCTCAGGTCACTCGAATTGCCGACGGTCTTGTTGGTGCTTTTAGGAGCAAGGTCGCCAATCGCTGGCGAGGCGCTCTGCTCAGCGACGGCGAAGCCTGTATTCGCAACCGTGACGTTGGCTTCTTCGTCAATCACTTGGACGATCACTCCCCAGCGACCGGACTCATCAAGAGAGACGTTGGCGACATAGATCCCGGCCCTACCCTCAGGCCACTGAACGAAGTCAGCCTGGACCTGCGCGCGCACCTCTTGGGTCTCGGTTCCGAGATATACGAATGTCGCTGTCGCGGACGAGGTCCTTACAGGCGTCCCATTAGCATCGAGGACCCCGAAAGCGAAACGATTTGGCCCGACGGCTAGATCGCTGGAAGCCAACGCCACGACAGGCTCGGCCTCTGCGACGGAGCCCGCGGGAGTCGAAGTCTCTTCGGATTCGGGAGTCGTCCGATCGGGAGACTCCGTCGAGGTGCATGCGGAGAGAGTCGCCATCACCAAAAGGGCCATCCCGACCGCGGTGATCGACTCAGTCTTGCGCGTTACCCCAGTCCCATTCGATCCCACGAAGCTCCCCTTTCGATAACAAGCGGCCGTAGCCGTCGAGCCAGCTGCCGCGAATAACCGGAGCGCCAAAAAATCCAAACTATATGTTGATATAAGGGTTGACAACACCCACTTCATATGGTAGATTCTGTTGCGCCAGTGCTGAGTTGCTCTCTTATATCTGTCACTGGCGTCCTCCTTGAGCTGGCCCCCGGCGTAGCTGAGCGCCGGGGGCTCTTCTTTGTTCTCACGACGGCTGACCGACCCTTCCCCCGGCCACTCGCGCCTGATACGAAAATGGGCCGTCCGCTCGCCTGGCCAGTGCCGTACTTGCGAGCATAGGTCGCCACGATCCACTCGCGGGCACTATGTCGCAGTGCTTCATGCGCACGCTTTTCTTTGGCGCAGTCCTCTCTTAGAACCACCAGTCGCTGGTCTACCACCGGGCTGCGCACAACGTGGACATCACGCTGGCTATACCCATTGAAAGTGAGCCCGCTACGGAAGATTCTGTGTCCGTACAAACTTTAGCACACGTGCAAACTTTAGAACCTTCATTCGACGGACACAATAGACACGGAAAACTCAGGTACTCGTGGGCGGCCGATTTGGGTCCATTCAAGCCAGGTCGGTAAAGCGGACTCAAAATGGGTGTGTCACTTCGTTCCCGCGTACCCGAACGTATCACCAGGCCCGATGAACGGTTCGATTCTTCTCAGGTGGGCCTACGTGTACTGAATTGCGAACTTTTCAATTGGCCGTTGCCTTGTGACCCGCCCACGATAGCTTTGTGGCGGCCCAAGTCGTGTGGTAGCGCGGCTTCCATCCGACATCAGGCGGCCAGGGCAATGACTCGGAACTGGCTACTCTACCAGGTGGGCAGGCTCCAGCACCTGCGCTGTGGAGGAGAATAACCGTGTGAGCCATCAGGAGAGTGGCGTACAAGTTACTGAACCTGGATCACCCGTGATCTCCTGGATATCTCGTTTGGTGGGCAACAACCCATCAGCATTCAGAGGCAAGGCTCTATAGGGCTCGGCCATTTCATCCATAAGCCAAATCTGTACACCTGAAATCTTGGTCGAGGGTGCGGCGTAACAAACTGCTTCCCGGGTTCTCAAAGTCAAACGAGCCGGACTTCCCGGCACCGCCGCTTGGCCTCGTCGTACCATTGCCGCTCGCCGCCCAAACAGGCCAACATCTGGCGGTTGCTTCCACGTGTATGTGTTTCGTACTCCCGCTCACCGTTCGATCCAGACCTCCTTCAACTTCCAGCCGATGTCATGAATGTCGAGGACCGTGAGCGGACCATGCACCCACTCCCTTCGGGCATACATGGGCGCCGGCAACGGGATGTAGAATACTTGCGCAGCCAGCTCTGCCTGTACGGGACGGATGCTATCGGGACGATCAGGGTCCAACCCGGGTACGCCGATATCCGTCCGGCTGTAGTTGTAGGACCCGCCCGCTGCGAAGTCCTCGCGGAGAAAGGCTCCAGCGTCGCCGTCGAAGGCTTCGACCCGCATGAGCTTGATGCCCCGATCGGCTGATGCGAAGAGGAGCTCGCTAGATGTGATCTCAACCGCCACCCGTATGCCCACATCCGACAGCATCTCGATGACTACCTCCGCCACTGAGCGCCAATACTGGGGAACCCCCTTGGGGATTTGCATGACGGTGTCGAAGCCATCGGGGTAGCCAGCGGCGGCCAGAAGGCCCCTGGCCCTGTCCGGATCGTAGCCGTGCCAGTTCTCTACGGCACGTTGCTCGTCCAGGTCTGTGGTCCATTCCGGGAACAGTGCGCGCGGAATGCTACTCTGGAGCTCGCCCTTCCCCACCAAAGCGTCGATCGCCTGGGGGTCGATGGCGTGGAGTACCGCTAGGCGCAACCAGTGTTCATTGAACGGAGGGCTCTGAGTATCGAACCAGAGGGCGAATATCTGTGGATACGGTGCAAAGACGGCGACCTCGGAGACGCTACGCGCGTCGTCGAGGGTAAGCGCAGGCAAGCCGCTGTAGGGAAATCCGAGGTAGTCCAAATGCCCCACATGGAAGAGTGCGGATCGGGTTGCGCTGTCAGTTATCACAGCGATGAGGATGTGATCTAGGTAGGGCAGCCCCGGCTCATAGTAGTGGGGGTTGCGCTCCAGCGTCAGGGCTTGGCCTCTCACGTAATCGACGGGTCTGAATGGGCCAGAGCCGACGAGTTGAGTGAAATCACGGACGCCTGCTTCCAGCATGCCTCTGGGAACGATCACCGAGCCACTCCAGGTCATTCGGGAATGAAAGTCCAAGACTGGTTCCTTGAATTCTATGCGCAGGGTATAGTCATCCAACACTTCGAGGGCGGCAAAATCTGGGAGCTTGTTGAAGCGTTCATCCATAGCCTCGATTGAGTACAGGACGTCCGCGGCGGTCACGGGGCGCCCATCGTGGAAGAGGGCCTCTGGTCTTATTCCCACAGTCCACTCTCTGCCATCTTGGCTGACTTGCCAATACTCCGCCAGATCCGGCACTATCCCAGAGCTGGTGCTCCTCATGAGACGGCTGAATATCAGACTGTTGACTTGTCACTTTTCGGACGTGACTTGTCCATCAAAGGGTGAGAAGTTTCCGTCGAAGGGATCGCCCGCGACCGCAAGGCTCACCTTGCCGCCGTATCGCACTGGGGCGGTAGGCGGGCTCGCTGTGGGCGCTGGTACTGCCGTAGCCGTGGCCGCGGGCGCTGCGGTGGGAGTGGGCTCTGGTACTGCCGTGGCCGCGGGCGCTGCGGTGGGAGTGGGCTCTGGTACTGCCGTAGCCGCTGGCGCAGCTGTAGGAGTGGGATCCGGGCGCTGTACGTAGATGAGTGAGCCTCGCCGGCCGAGACTAAACTCGCCCTCAACTATAGGAGATGACGCAACGACCACCACTCCGTCGACGCTTACAACGGGACTGTCAATCCAATCCTCTAAATCGTCTTCTACGTCCCGCTCCGCATCGGAGGCGCCATCCTCGTTCCGGAAGACGAACCCGTATGCCGTGACCAGCTCTCGATTCTCCGCGCGCAGGCCGGTCGCCCGCTTCCGGCAACCCCGGTAGCTGCAGTCGTCCGCCACGCTGTACACCAGCACATCGCCCAGCGACTCTACGGCCGAGGCGACCTCATCGTCCTGCCCCATAGATCGCCCTCCGTCTTTGAATACGTCGATCGACTCCTCCTCGCCGATGACCACCACATCTTCCCCAACGATAGCGACGGCGGCGTTGCCTCCACGCTCAGTCCAAACGGTGACGTCCCGATAGGTGTCGTCTCGAAAGCGCGCGTCGTCGAGCGCATCCTCCACGTCCTCGACCGAGAGGTCTCCGCGCAGGATCGTCAGCGCGTCCGCGCTTCCCAGCTCCGAAACGATGATCGAGTCTACGTCGTCGAGGTCGATCCCCCAATCATCCAACTCATCGGCCTTTACCAGATCCGCGAGCTGATCCTCTAGGTCGTTGAGTCGTTCTTCGCGGACGCTCTCCATGTCAGCGAACGTGAAAGTGTCCGCTCCCCGGGGGACCAGCTCAAGTAGACTGCCGACGAGCTGCATTGCTACAGCATCGGCGGCCACGCTTCCTTCTTCTCGGGGAAAACACCAAGCTGCCGCGACGGACGCATCAATGACGACGGCCACTAGTGGCGGCCCTCGCTGCGCGTCCTCCTTATCTCCTCATGGGACACTCGCTGGCGCTGCTCTCGCTCCGCAAGCATCTTGGTCACAACAGCTTTGCGCTTTGCTTGTTCCTGTGTGAGCGTATCCTTCAGATTCGTGTCTCTTTTGGTAGTCATTCCCTGAGTCCTTTCGAGCGGCTTGGCAGGTAGCGACTCTTAGATGCTGTCCAGTACATTTTACACCACGGGGCCTCCCCAAGATAGCTGATACAGGGAACTCGAAGGGGGTTAGCGATCAGTGGTCCCTCAAGTAAAGACAGATGCCTCTTGGAGGGCGGTCTCGACACCACCGCCGAACGTAGGGGAATTAGTGTAAACCGTCAGCGAAAATGGGACACCTGAGAGGGATGGAAAACCCGAGAGTCTGAGAGTGGTGTGAGTTCCTGACGCGAGGGTAAAGTACCTCATGAAAGGAGGAGACCGTCACATCCGCTCTGACAACGGGCCAGAGTTTACGGCCAGGGCTACTCGGGAGTGGCTGACAAAGGTGGGAGCTAAAACGCTGTACATCGAGCCAGGCTGACCATGGGAGAACGGATACGCGGAGAGCTCCAACGGAAACCTCAGGGATGAACTGCTAGACCGGGACATCTTCTACACATTGCAGGAGGTGCAGAGACTCACAGAGCAGTACAGACAGACCTACAACCGCATCAGGCCACAAAACTCACTGCGCTACAGACCACCGGCACCGCAAGTCGTCCTGCCTGCCCTGTCCCAGTCCTTGCAGGACTAACATAACGGGTCGTACAAAGATCGGGGGCCGGTCACGGTCATCTTCGTCTCCAGATCGGCCTGTCTTCTCACGCCAATCTGTCAACGAATTAGCTAACACATACAGGTATGACGGGGGAGGCGTGTAGCGGCGCGGCGTTGGGGACGCACGCGCGCTGGTGATAGGCGAACCTTCCGCCGGGCTGATGTTGACCGAGCCAACGGCGGGTTCGAGTCGGCCTGCGTGATGCTGGGAATCAGAGAGACAATCAGAGTCGCCTGTTCGATCTGCGCTCGCGGACCACTATGCGCCCCGCGATCACCAGCAGCATGCCAATGAGTCCGATCACCAACAGCAGACCTGGAGGGACTGTCGCATCTCCGACACCTGGGGGGACCACAGTGATGGGCACCGGAGTCGGCGTAGGAGGGGGACTGGTCTCAGGCCTGTCGAGGCTACGAACCCTATTGGTGGAAACTACCGCGGCCTCCTTGCCCGAGCCGTGGCCGTCCGTATAGGAGGCGGTGGCGCGGAGGTAGTTGCCCCCGTCGTTTGCGACCGGCCTGTACCTGTAGGAGTTGGCTCTGACGATGTCGCGCCACCCGGTCGAGCCGTTGGCAGACCTGGCCCACTGCCAGGAGGTGTCGGACACCGAGCCGTCCGGATCGGTCAGGGAGGCGGACAGCGTAGTCCCCTCCCGCGGCCAGGTGGTAGACATGGAGACGGTTCCGGCCTCGTCGACGTTGTTGACATTGATGGTGACGTCGATGGAGTCATCGTTCGTGGTGTCTTGGTCGCCGTCGGTGTCAAGACGATCGTGGACCGAGACGATGACGCTGTACTCCCTGAGGCCGGACTCGTAGTCGAGCGTGGCCCCGGAGCCCACGGCGATCTGACCGTCGAAGGCGTCGATGTCGAAGGAAGACGCGTGGGTTCCTGAGAGGGAGTAGGTGAGGGTATCGTCTTCGAGATCTGTGGCGGTGACGGCACTGCCCACGGGGTTGCCCGTCGA
Source organism: Dehalococcoidia bacterium (assembly GCA_965248605.1). GTDB lineage: Bacteria > Chloroflexota > Dehalococcoidia > Lucifugimonadales > CAUZJF01 > CAUZJF01. The sequence continues at coordinate 934,230 of CBDFJV010000007.1, read as the reverse complement.
CTGTTTTTCATCGACGGCGAGGGTTGTGCTCTCGCCGTCGATGAATTCGGGAGCGTGGTTGCGCACCAGAGGCGTCGCCCGGGCGATGTTCGAGGGCGGGCTTTCGCCGACATCGCTTACCTTGTCCACTGCGCGGACCTGGAAGGTGTACTTCACACCGTTGGTCAGGCCTCCCACGGTGGCGGACGTGGTTTCTGCTCCGCTTGCCAAAAAGCTCCACTGTGGGATGTCCGACACGTAGACCGAACCGAAGCCATCGTTCCCCGCGGGCGCCCCGACCACTATGCTCTGGCCGTCCAGGGCGACGGAGTGTCCGAACTCGTCGGGCTTCTCTACTGCCCCTACTTCGGTGGGTAAGGTGAGCTTGCCCGACTCCTTTCTGTTGTCTTCGTTCGGATCGTTGGCCCAGAAAGCGCCGGTCGGCTGGGTGAATACGTAAGCCGCACCGGAACGATGGTTATCGCCTTCGGAATCTACGGATGGGTCGATGTCGGCGGTATACGCCCCGACCAGGATGGTACTACCCCGCACCGCAACGGAGGATCCGAAATAATCACCTATGCCGCGGTCGGAAGCGGCGAGCCTGGCCATCTCTATGGCGTCGGTAAAGACATAGGCCGAACCCCTGTCGCCGTCGTCTTGCTGAGCCCCGATCACGACAGTGTCACCGTCCACCGCCACGGAATGCCCAAACTGGTCGCCATCATCGCCGTTGGACGCGCTGAGCTTGGCCGCAGTACTTGTGGCGACCCAGCCGCCGACCGGCCTGGTGAATACGTAGGCCGCACCAGTGGGAATGGTATTGGTCTTGTGGCGGTACGCCCCGATCACGATGGTGTCCCCGTGCACCGCGACCGAGTGCCCGAAGTAGTCGAATCCGGCCCCGTCGGATGCGATGAGCTTGGAGGAGGTACTGGTGGACGTCCAATCGCCGCCGGCGGGCTTGGTGAATACGTACGACGCACCTTTCTTCCCATCGTACCCGCGGGCCCCAACCACGATGGCACTCTCGTGCACCGCTACGGAGTACCCGAACCAGTCGTTCTTCTTGCCGTCGGAATCGGTGAGCTTGGCCGCGGTGCTGGTGGCGACCCAGCCGCCGTCGGGCCTGGTGAATACGTAGGCCGCACCGGAATCGGTAGTCGTGGCATTTAGGTCGACCAAGTAGGCACCAATCACCACGGTATTTTCGTGCACCGCTACGGAGTACCCGAACCAGTCGTTCTCCTTGCCGTCGGAAGCGGTGAGCTTGATCGGCTGGCTCCACTCTCCGGAAAGCGTGTCCCTCGTGAAGACGTACGCCGCCCCGGAATTAGTGATGGTGTTGCCTCCGGTGCCCGTGCCGTCGTGCTCGGGCGCACCCACTACGGCGGTGCCACCGTCCACTGCCACGGCACTCCCGAACTTGTCGCCGTCCGCCCCGTCGGACGCTGTGAGCCTGCTTTGCTCGGGATGCTGCAATACCTGGTAGCGGGATATGGTCGAATCGTCGGAGAGGTCCCAGCTCAGCTCCACCGCACGGTCTCTTGCATCCGCAACCAGCCCGGTTGGCTTGATCGGCCTGTGAAGCCTTGGCGTGGCCGCGACGGTTTCGTCAGACGGACGATTGGCGGCGGCGTTCACCGAACGCACCCGGAAGGCATACTCTTGGTCGTTGGTCAGACCGAGCACCCGGTAGAAGTATTCTTCCTCAGATACGGTCAATTCTTCAGCGACCAGGTCCGTCCAACCCGCGCCCGCGATTTCCATCGCGTAGGCAAAACCGGGATCATTGTCGTCCTGAGGCGCGCCTGCCAGAAGGGTACCGTCGTCTACTGCAACGGAGTATCCGAGCCAGTCATTCTGGTCGGGCCCGGGGCCGGCGAGATTGAGCGTCTGGCTCCACACCCCTAACTTCCGGGCAAACACGTAAGTCGAACCGGTGTCACGAGCGGCGTCGTCGCGGTCGTCCAGGTACGCCCCGACGACGGCGGTATTGCCGTCCACCGCAACGGAGTTCCCGAACCCGTCGCCTCCGTCGCCATTGGAAGCGGTGAGCTTGGCCGTCTGGCTCCACTTGCCAGATTCAGGGTCCCTGTCGAATACGTAGACCGAACCGGGCCTACTGACGGTCTCATCCTCCTCCACGTAATCGGGCTGGTGCGCCCCGACCAAAACGGTATTCTCATCGATCGCTACCGAAATTCCGAACTCGTCTCCCGCCGCGCCGTCTGTTGCCGTGAGCTTGGCCGACTCAGTGCTGCTGGTCCATCCGGCCGCTGGCTTGGTGAAGACGTAGACCGCACCGGCATCGAGCATACTGGCGCCGTCGACGTCGAGATCGTGCAGGTGGGCTCCTACCGCAACAGTATCTTCGTCCACCGCTACGGAAACCCCGAACTCGTCGTTAGCCTCGCCGTCGGATGCGGTGAGCTTGGCCGCAGTGGTGGTGGAGGTCCAAGCGCCGCCGGTCTTGGTGAATACGTAAGCTGCACCCCTGTTGCCGTCGTCACCGTATGCTCCGACCACGACGGTGTCGCCGAACACCGCTACGGAATGCCCGAACCTGTCGTCCTCCTCGCCGTCGGAAGCGGTGAGCTTGGCCGCGGTGGTGGTGGTGGTCCAACCGCCGTCGGGCCTGGTGAATACGTAGGCCGCACCCCTGTTGCCGTCGTCACCGTATGCTCCGACCACGACGGTGTCGCCGACCACCGCTACGGAATGCCCGAACCTGTCGTCCTCCTCGCCGTCGGAAGCGGTGAGCTTGGCCGCAGTGGTGGTGGTGGTGGTCCAACCGCCGTCGGGCCTGGTGAATACGTAGGCCGCACCGGCGTTGGCGTTGCCGTTGAGGTTCCGGTGGTAGGCCCCGACCACCGCGGTGTTGCCATGTATCGCAACCGAATACCCGAACTCGTCGTCGTCAGCACCGTCGTCGTCGGTCAGCTTGCTCTGGGGAAGGTGCAATAGCTGGTGCTTGTCTATCGGCCGATCCGTGGTTTCGACCGTCACATTCCAGTGGAACGTCGCCTGGGTGTCGCCGCCGGTAGCGCCGAGCCCGGTGGGCAGCCTTGGCTCCCCGACGATCGTCACGTCGCGGGAGACGGAAGAGAGGCCCGGGAGCGCGCCGCTGTTGACGGCCCGGACGGCGAAGGTGAAAGTGTCTCCGGTAGTCAGGCCGGAGACGGTGTGGGAATTAGCGCCGGAATCGCTCCCAGAGATGTCGCTCCAATTGGAACCGCCGTCAGCCGTGTACTGATAGCCGGTGACCGTCAGGCGCGCCCCGGCCGTGTCCCAGGTTAACTCCACCTGGCCGACCCCGGTCTGCTCGGCATTAAAGTTTGTCGGCCGGGCGGGGCGGGAGCCGGACGCTGACGGGGTCGCGTCCTCCTCGTTGGTCGTGTCGCTTCCGATGGTCACGTTCACGGCCCGGACCCGGAAAGTGTATGTGGTGTCGTTGGTCAGACCGGTCACAATGTGAGACCTGGTCGTCCATGTGCTTCCGGTGACGTCGGTCCAATCGTCGCCGAAGTCGCCCTCGGTCTTCTGCTGGTATTGGAACCCCGTAGTCGACGTTTGCCCGCCGGAGTAACGCCAACTCAGCTCTACCTGCTCGTCGCCGGCAACGGCAGTGAGCGCGGTGGGTCTGTCCGGCGCTGCAGCTATCGTTACCGACCAAGGGTCGGAAGAAACGCCTTCTCCGGCGCTGTTGGTGGCGCGGACGGCAAACGTACGTGTGCCCACCATCAGACCGGAGACGGTGTACGAGACGGTGCCGGAATCGCTCCCGGAGATGTTGTTCCAATTGGAACCGCCGTCACTCGTGTACTCATAACCGGTGACGGCCAGGGGCTGGACGCTCCGCTCCCACTCCAAACGCACCTCGCCTGCGCCGGTCTGCACGGCGGAGAAGTTCCTGGGCTTCAGGGGGGGCGAGGGCGCGGCCGCCGGGGTCTCTGACACCTGATCAGACCGGACGCTTGCGCCGCCGTCGTTCACCGCGCGGACGGCGAAGGTATGCTCCAAGCCGTTGGTCAGGCCGGTCGCAAAGTGGGACCTGGTCTCTCCCGTGCTCCCAGCGATGTCGGCCCACACCGCGATGTCGTAAAGGTAGGCGGCCCCCTGACTGTTGCTGCCTTGCCCGTTCGACCCGACCATGGCGGTGAGGCCGTCTACCGAAACGGAAAGCCCGAACCTGTCGCCATTACCGGTGCCAGACCCGGTGAGTTTGGCCGCCTCGGTACTGTCGGCCCAGCCGGCGGCAGGCTTGGTGAAAACGTAAGCCGACCCTGACCTGTTGGTTTCGTTCAGGGCGTCCGCCCCAATAACAATGGTGTCACCGTCCACCGCGACGGAGAATCCGAACTGGTCGCCGTCCGTACGGTCGGAGGCGGTGAGCTTGGCCGTCTCAGTCCCTGGGCTGTTGGCCCAGCCGGTATCGGGCTTGGTGAACACGTACGCCGCACCGGGCTGCTTGATTGTCTCACCGCCGTCCTGGTAGGTGGGTTGGTGCGCCCCCACCACGATGGTGTCACCGTCGATGGCTACTGAACGCCCGAATCTGTCGTTGTTATTGCGGGAGTAGGCGGTGAGCTTGGCCGCCCCAGCACTGGTGCTATCGGCCCAACCTGTGGCGGGCTTGGTGAACACGAAAGCCGAACCCTGGTCGTCGTCACTGTCTCCGCTGGCCCCAACCACGATGGTGCCGGCGTCGACTGCTACCGACCTGCCGAAGCTGTCGCTCCCGCTGAGCTTGGCCGCAGTAGTTGTGGAGGTCCAGCCGTCGGTAGGCTTGGTGAAGACGTAGGCTGCATTATTGTTGTGGGCCCCGACCGCGACGGTGTCACCGTCCACCGCTACCGAAATTCCGAACTCGTCGTCATCCGCGCGGTCGGAGGCGGTGAGCTTCGCCGCAGTGCTGGTGGAGGCCCAGCCGCCGCTGGGTTCGGTGAATACGTACACCGCACCTTTACTGCTCGAGTGGTGGGGAGCGCCAACCACTATCGTGTCGCCATTCGAAGTGTCTTCATGCACCGCCACAGATAGTCCGATTCTATCCTGAGCATTCGGATCGCTGGCTCTGAGCTTGGCCACCTGGCTCCACGTGCCGGATGAGTCTCTGGTGAACACGAAGGCGGCGCCGGAATTATCGGGGTTGTCCTCTCCGGGCATTCCGACCACGGCGGTGTCGCCGTCAATCGCTACGGCATACCCGAACTCGTCGTTCGCCGCCCGGTCGTCGTCGGTCAGCATAGGGCGCTCGGCATGCTGCCATAGCTCGTAGTTGTTGATGGGCGGCGAGCCCTCGACGGGATCGTTCCAGCTCAGCTTCACCTGGGTATCGCCGGGCGCAGCGGAGAGCCCCGTTGGCTTTGCTGGCCTCGGCTTTAGCGGTGTGGCCCTGACGTCCGAGGGCGGGCTGGCGCCGGCCCCTTCCACCTTGTCCACCGCGCGGACCTGAAGGCTGTACTCGACCCGGTTGGTCAGATCGGTGACAGTGTGGGAGGTGGTCGTCGCGTCGCTATTGGCAATGTCGGTCCAACCCGGGACTGTCCACAGGTAGACGGCGCCTGAATCGGGCCCGCTGATGTTGGACTTGTCCGCTCCGGCGATGACGGTATTGCCTACCACCGCAACGGAATGCCCCACCCAGTTGTCCCGTCCGCGGGAGGGGCCGGTAAGCTTGGCCGTATGGCTCCACTTGCCGGAGTTAGCATCCTGGGTGAAGACGTAGGCCGAGCCGGAATTGTCGCCAGTGTCGTCGTCCAGGTATGCCCCAACCACGATGGTCTCCTCGTCATCGTCCACGGCCACGGAAATCCCGAACTCGTCTCCTCTCGCAGCGTCGGAGGCGATGAGCTTGGCGGTCAATCCGGCCTTGCCTCCGTCATCCAGGGAGCCCCAGTCTTTCCAGTCTTCCGAGTCGTCGTCGTTGGCGTCGGTTTCGGGCTTGGTGAAGACGTAGGCCGCACCGGCGTTGGGTATACTGGTGCCGTTGTCATCGACGTCGTACTTGTGCGCCCCGACCACGACGGTGTCACCGTGCACAGCCACGGAGATTCCGAACGCGTCGTTCTCCGCGGCGTCGAGAGCGGTGAGCTTGGCGGTCTCGGTGGCGTCGGCCCAGCCGCCGGAGGGCTCGTCAAAGACGTAGGCCGAGCCGGAATTGTCGCCGTTGGTGGCGTCGTCGTCTTGGTGCGCTCCTACGACCACGGTTTCGCCGTGCACAGCCATGGAGATGCCGAACTCGTCGTCTACCGCGCCGTCGGAGGCGGTGAGCTTGGCGGTCTCGGTGGCATCGGCCCAGCCGCCGCTCCCGGGCTTGGTGAAGACGTAGGCGGCGCCGGAGTCAGTAACGTCGTCAGTGAGGTCTACGTCGTCGTCATTGGCGTTTTCCAGGTGCGCTCCTACGACCACGGTTTCGTCGTGCACCGCCACGGAGATTCCGAACGCGTCGTCCGCTGTTGCGTCGGAAGCGGTGAGTTTGGCCTTCTGGCCCCAGATACCGGAGACCTTGGTGAAGACGTAGGCGGAACCCGAATTGTCACCGTTGGTGGCGTCGTCGACTTGGTGCGCTCCCACGACGATGGTGTCGCCGTGCACCGCCACGGAGATTCCGAACTCGTCGTTCGCAGCGGCGTCATCGGCGGTGAGCTTGGCCGCCCAGCTCCACGGATCGGTAGACGAGCTCCTAGTGAAGACGTGGGCGGAACCGGAATTGGCGCCATCGTCGTCGTCCCTGTAGGCCCCGACCACCGCGGTGTTGCCGTCCACCGCGACGGAGATTCCGAAACCGTCGCCCCGCACCACTGGGTCGTCGGTGGAGGCGGTGGTCAGCTTGCCGCCCTGAATAATCTGGAGCAGTTGGTACTTCTCTATCGTCGAATCTTCGGGGTCAACCCAAGTCAGATCCACCACGGCATCGCCCGCGTCCGCGGTCAGCCCTTCCGGCAGGTCCGGTATCGCAAACGTGGGCGTACCACCGGCGCGGTCCGAGGCCAAGCCCCCGCCTGCGGCGTTCACACCGCGCACCTGGAAGGTGTGCTCCACGTAGTTGCTCAGGCCGGTGACGATGTGAGAGGTGGTCGTCGCGGCGCTATCGGGGATGTCGGTCCAACCCGGAATGCGCAAAAAGTAAGCCGCACCGGTATTGGCTTCGTTACTATCATCCGAATACGCACCAACCACGACGGTGTCGTCGCTGACCCCGACGGAATACCCATAGCGGTCGCTCGCCGCGCCGTCCGAGGCGGTGAGCTTGTCCCTCTGGCGCCACCCACCGGCGGAGTCCCGGGTGAAGACGTAGGCCGAGCCAGATAGATCGCCGTTGTCGTCGTCCTGGTACGCCCCCACCAGGATGGTGTCGCCGTCCACGGCCACGGAGATTCCGAACTCGTCGTTCGCCACGCCATCATCGGCAGTGAGCTTGGCTACATGCTTCCACACGCCGGAGACCTCGGTGAATAGGTAAGCGGCACCGTCGCTGGTGTCGTCCTGACGTGCCCCAACCACCACCGTGTCGCCGTTTACCGCGACGGAGATTCCGAACTCGTCGTTCGCCGCGCCGTCCGAGGCTATGAGCTTCGCCTTCTGGCTCCACACGCCGGAGACCCTGGTAAAGACGTAGGCTGAACCGGCATTGCCGATGGTGTTACCGTCGTCGGTGTGGTCGTCGTGGTACGCCCCGATCACGGCGGTGTCGCCGTCTAACGCGACGGAGATTCCGAACTCGTCGTTCGCCGCGCCGTCGGCGGCGATGAGCTTGGCGGTCTCTACTCTGTGGTCTCCTGAGACCGGAGCGTTGCCCCAGACGCCGCCGAACTTGGTGAAGACGTAGGCCGCACCTTTGTTGCTGTCGTTTTGGTGAGCTCCCACCAGGATGGTGTCGCCGTCGACAGCGACGGAGATTCCGAACTCGTCGCCCGCAGCGGCACCGAAGGCGGTGAGCTTGGCCGTCTGAGTCATGTCGGCCCAGCCGTTTGCAGGCTTGGTGAAGACATAGGCCGCGCCTTCGTCGTCATCGGTGTCGCCGTCGCCGTCAGTGTGGTCGTCCAGGTGCGCCCCCACCACGATGGTGTCGCCGTCCACAGCGACCGAATACCCGAACTCGTCGGATGTGTCCCCGTCGGAAGCGGTGAGCTTGGCTAGCTGGCGCCACACGCCGGAGACCTTGGTAAAGACGTAGGCCGAACCGGCATTGCCGATGGTGTTGCCGTCGTCGTCGGTGTGGTCGTTTTGGTACGCCCCGATCACCGCGGTGTTGCCGTCCACCGCCACCGAATATCCGAATAGGTCGCCCCGGAGGCCGTCGCCGGCGGTCAGCTTGCTCGGGTCGATCTGGAAGTGCTGGTACTTGTCTATGGTCGAATCACCGGGATCGTCCCAAATCAGCTTCACCTGCTCGTCGCCCACGTCCGCGTCCAAATTGCTGGGCGCCGCGGCCTGGGCTTCTAGAGTTACGGACTCGACGTCCGAGGCGTTTTGACCGCCACCGTTGACGGTGCCGACGGTGAAGGAGTATTCGATCCCGGCGATCAGACCGGTGATCGTGTGGGAGGCGGTGCTGGAATCGCTTCCTTCGATGATGATCCAATTACCGAAGCCGCTACCATCGTTCTGTTTGTACTGATAACGCCTGACGGTCAGCGGTTCAGTGCTCGCGGTCCACGCCAAGCGCACCTGGCCGACGCCGGTCTGAGTGACGGTGAGGTTTGCGGGTTGGGAGGGGCCGAACGTCGCCGCCACCGCCTTCGCGTCCGCTTCAGACGCGTCGCCCGCTCCCGCCGCGTTCACCGCGCGGACCCGGAAGGTGTGCTTGACGTTGTTGCGCAGACCCCTGGCGATGTGAGAGATGGTCCCCGCTCCGCTGCCGGGGATGTCGGCCCACTCACCGGTGCCGAACACGTAGGCCGAACCCTTAGCGCTGTTGTCCCCGACCGCACCAACCAACACGGTGTCGCCGTCGACCGCCACGAAGTTGCCGAACCGGTCGTTCTGATGGCGATCGTAGGCCGTGAGCGGGTCCGTACCTTCCGTATCGGTCCAGCCGCCTTGAGGCTCGGTGAAGACGTAGGCCGAACCGGAATCGTTGACGGTATTGCCGTCGCCGTCGATGTGGTTGGTTAGGTCCGCACCAACCACGACGGTGTTGCCGTCCACCGCGACGGAATACCCGAACTGGTCGTTCTCGGCTCCGTCGGAGGCGGTAAGCTTCGCCGCAGTGCTGGTGGAGACCCAACCGCTGCTGGCGGTCTTGATGAAGACGTACGCTGCACCGGAGTCGCTGACATCGTTGGTGTTGTCATCGGGGTCGTCGTAGTCGTGGTAGGGCGCACCAATTACGATCGTGTCTCCGTCCATGGCTACGGCCCGGCCGAACCGGTCGCCACTGGCGCGGTCGGAGGCGGTCAGCCTGGCAGTTGCGTCGTTTGCTTTCTTCTTATCCCAGTCGTCCCAGACGCCGGTGGCGGCGGACTTGGTGAACACATAAGCCTCTCCTTGGTTGTTGGCGCCCTCCTCGTGCGCTCCCACGACGACTGTGTCGCCATGCACGGCTACGGAACGGCCGAACCGGTCGCCATTCGACTGACCTGCCAGCTTGGCCGTCTCAGTACCGTCAGCCCAGCCATTGGCGGGCTTGGTGAAGATGTATGCGGCCCCGTTCGCTGGGGTGGTTTGCTCGGGCGCCCCCACCACGATCGTGTCTTCGTGTACAGCCACGGAACTTCCAAACTCGTCGTTGGCCACGGCGTCGGAGGCGGTGAGCTTGGCGGTCGAAGTGCTGGTGGCCCAGCCGGCGGCGGGCCTGGTGAAGACGTACGCCGCACCGGCGTCAGTCGTTGTCGCTGAGTGGTTCTCCTCGTACGCTCCAACGACTATGGTGTCGCCGTGCACGGCGACACCATGCCCGAAGCCGGCATCATTCCCGCGAACTGCAGCGGTGAGCTTGCCCACCTGGGTCCAGCCGCCGGCAACCCTGGTGAATACGTAGGCCGCACCGGTATTGTTGGGTTCGTCGGCCCCTATGGCCCCAATCACCAGGGTGTCACCGTCCACGGCGACCGACCAACCGAACTCGTCATCGTCATCGCGGTCGTTTGAGATCAGCTTGGTGACGCCCTCAGGGAACTGGAAGATCTGATACTTGGCTATGGACGCATTGCCGGGGTCCTTCCAGGTCAGCCCCACCTGGGTGTCGCCCGCTTCGGCGGCGAGATCGGTCGGCGCTGCCGGTTCGGCGACGACAATCACGGACTCGGCGCCAGAGGAGGCGCCATTGCCGGCGCTGTTCTTGGCGCGGACCCGGAAGGTGTAAGTGACGCCCTGGGTCAGGCCAGTGACGGAGTGGGAGACGGTGCGGGAATCGCTCCCGGAGATGGTAGTCCAAGAGCCGTTGTCCTGTCTGAACTCGTAACCGTTGACGTTCAACGGGTTGGAACTCGCCACCCACGTCAACTCCACGTGGCCGACGCCGGTCTGTCTGGCAGCAAAGCCTTCGGGTACGCCCGGGGCCGGAGACGCCGCCCCCGGCGTCGCGGGCTGCTCGCGGGACGCATCGCTCTCCCCGGCAGCGTTCGCGGCGCGGACCTGGAATGTGTAGGACGTGTCGTTGCTCAGGCCGGTCACGATATGGAAGGTGGTCCCGGATCTGCTCCCGGGGATTTTCTGCCAAACGTCGAAGTCGCCGGTGCCCTCCTTCTGCCGATACTCGTACCCGGATATGGTGAAATCCGCGGGGCTTCTCCAGCCAAGCCACACCTGTTCGTCGCCCGCGACGGCGGTGAATGAGTCGGGCGCCGCCGGCTGTCCGATTATTGTTACGGACCTGGAGTCGGACTCAGTTGAACCGGCGCCGTTGACGGCGCGTACAGCGAAGGTGTACGTGGTGCCCTTGGTCAGGCCAGTGACGGTATGGGAATGGGTGCTGGAATCGCTCCCCGTGATGGCGTTCCAATCGCCACCGTCCTGGTTGTACTCATAACCACTGACGGTCAGCGGGTAGCGGTGCGCGTCCCACGTCATCTCCACCTCACCGTCGCCAGTCTGCGCGGCGGAAAAGTTTAAGAGTTTGACCGGAGCGTAGGAAGCTGCCTTCGGGGTTCCTGCCACAGAGTCGGACGGATCGCTGGCTTCGGTGCCGTCCACCGCGCGCACCCGGAAGGTGTGGTCGATGTCGTTGGTCAGACCGGTCACGATGTGGGAAGTGGTCGCCGCGTTACTACCGGCGATGTCGGCCCAATCATCGATGTCGAACACGTAGGCCGTATCGTTGTTTTGCGCCCCAACCACGACGGTGTCACCGTCTATTGCGACGGAAGAGCCGAACCTATCGTTATCCGCGGCGTCGGAGGCGGTGAGCTGGGCCGTCTCAGTACCGGTGGCCCAGCCGGTGCCAGGCATGGTGAAGGCGTATGCCGAACCCCTCGAGCTGGCCTCCCCGTAGGCCCCAACTACGACAGTGTCGCCGTCCAGCGCCACGGAAAACCCGAACCTGTGGCCGCCGGATCGGACGGAGGCGGTGAGCTTGGCCGTCTCGGTATTGTTGACCCAGCCGCCGCTGGGTTCGGCGAATACGAAAGCCGAACCCTTATTACTTTCTTGCCCGTCGGCCCCAACCACGATGGTGTCACCGTCTATTGCTACGGAACGGCCGAAGTAGTCTTGATTCCCGCGGGTGTAGGCGATCAGCTTCGCCGCAGTGCTGGTCGAGACCCAGCCGCCGTTGGGCTTGACGAACACGAAAGCCGAACCCGTAAATTCAAGAGCATCACCGTCATCACCGCTCGCCCCAACCACGATGGTGTTGCCGTCAACCGCTACGGAGCTGCCGAATTCGTCGCCCGCCGCGGCGTCGGAGGCGGTCAACGTGGCCGCAGTGCTGGTGGAGACCCAGGCGTTGCCGGGCTTGGTAAATACGTAGGCCGAACCGGAATTGGCGACGGTATTGCCGTCGGTGTCCGTGCTGTCATCCGAGTACGCCCCGACCACAACGGTGTTACCGTCCATCGCTACGGAATAGCCGAACTCGTCCTCCACCGCGGCGTTGGGAGCGGTAAGCTTGGCTGGGTCAGTCAGATCGACCGGGTCAGTGCCGTTCGGGTTGTCCCATCCGTCGCCAGGTTTGACGAAAAGGTACGCAGCGCCTTTTTTGCTGTCGTCGAAAGGCGCGCCAACGACTATGGTCTCACCGTCGAAGGCTATAGAGCTTCCGAACCCATCATCCTTAACAACACCGGCATCATCGCCGGTCCTGAGCCGGTACTTCTGGGTCCACACACCGTCAACCCTGCTGAATACGAGGGCCGCTCCGGAATCAAGGCCGCTTTCGTCATCATCGGGCATGCCGATCACAGCGATGTCGCCAGCCACCGCCACGGAATAGCCGAACTCATTGTTGGCGGCAGTGAGCGTTGCGCTTTCGGCAATCTGCCATAACTCGTACTTGTCTATCGTCGAATCGTCGGGGTCCTCCCAGCTCAACCTCACCTGGGTGTCGCCGGCCTCGGTGGACAGCCCGGACGGCTGTTCCGGGGCGGTGTCACTCTGCGCAGACGTGGTTGATCGACCAATGAACCAGGAGACCATGATCAAAAGAGTGATCGCCGCCGCCAGGGACAGTCTTAGGAGCCGGGAGCTAGAACGCATAGAAGACGCGCCACCCCCTTAGATTCGTGCGCGGCGTGTGCCTCCGAGCTGACTTCAAACCATGTGCGGAATACAACTCAAGGCTACACCATTATCTGCCAAACGTACAACGCATTTAAGCCCATAAATAGCTAGTAGACCGAAATCTTTGAAATGAGGGGTAGCCGAGATTGGCGTGCTACGACGACAGGGCGGGTTTCAAACCCGCCCCTACCAAGCCGTAACCTCAGAACCCTTCAATACTAGGATGTTGGACCACTAGTAGTTAGTCCAGATGATTTTGCGGGGTAGGATACAGGTGGCGCAAAGTGGTCCGTGCAGCTGCAGCGGTAAAACGCCACGCGATGGTGGCATGGGTGTCATTGCGCTGGCGCTCGAGGGCCTCTACCTCCCGACGCAGCGTCGCCTCGTCGGGGATGCGCCTTCCGAGGCACTGGCGGAGGTTACGTCAATAGGTGTGTAAACGATATCAGGCGGCGACCTTCTCAGCCGTTGATTCAATGGCGATTCCATCCGCATACTGGGCACCGAGATAGACGTCTTCGATCAACTCAGGGGCCTTCATACGCCTGAAGCGCTGTTCGGCGACCATCAACATTTTCCAGATCACCGCTATCGCCCGATCGACCCTCTTGTAGCGCTTGGCGGCATCGGTCCGAAGCCTGAGGGCCGCGAAGGGTGATTCTACCGGGTTCGTCGTGCGAAGGTGCCCCCAGTGCTCCTTTGGGAAGTCATAGAAGGTGACCATGCGGTCCCAGTCCCGCTCCAAGGCCTCTGAGGCCGCCTCGTAGGAATGGTCGCCGCACCACCTGGTGAACACCGTCCTGAGCCGCTCAGCCTCTGTCCGAGTCGGCGCGTAGGGGATAGTACGCAGCATGAGCTTGGCCTGGTCCTGTTGTCGCTTTGGAAGCTTGGCGAGCACGTTTACGATCTTGTGGTTCCAGCAGCGTTGCTCTGCCGCCTGCGGATAGACGTTGCGCAGAGCTCCCCAGATGCCCAGGTGTCCGTCTCCAACCACCAGCCTCGGGCACTCCAGCCCGCGGCGCCTCATGTCCCTGAGCACATCGGACCAGTTCTCTGTGGACTCCCTGTATCCGGGAACAGCGCTCACCACCACCTTGCTCCCGTCGCTCAGGGCCGCCATCACCACCAGTACCGCCGCCTTCTCCTTCTCAAGACCAGCCTTGACGTAGACTCCATCCACCCACATGTAGACCACTTCCAGGTCATCGAGGGGCCGGCTGCGCCATTGGGCAAGCTCATCGTTCCACTTGGACTTCAACCGGGCCACCGTGCTCGCCGATACCGGTGCGTCCTCTCCCAGCAGCCCCCGCAAAGCCAGATCGAAGTCGCCTTCGGATAGACCGTGCAGGTACAGCTCGGGGATCAACTCAGCAACCTTCCTGGTCCTGTTGACGAACAGCGGCAGCAGCCGGCTCTCGAACTGCTCCTCGGTATCGCGGACTCGCGGCCGCCTCAGCTGTATCGTTCCCGAACTCAGCGTAAGCCTCCGGGCTCTGCCGTATCCGTTCCGATAGCCGGTATCGTTGTCCGAGTCGGATCTGAGCGCCGACTTCGCCCTTCCCAGAAACGCCGTCACCTCCTCCTCCAGCAACTCCTGGATCAGCCTCTGGACCTGGCTTCGCACCCAATCCTCCAACTGCTCCCACTCTGGCCTTGACTCCGACCTACTCTCAGTGCTTTCCTTCCTCATGGGCGGTCTATCTCCTCTCTTGGGCCTCGAGCCCGTGTTGTTCAGAGAGAGGGTACACCGCCTGACTGTTTACACACTTTTTGAAGATACCTCACTGGCGACTCAGCACGCTCAGCTCGATCTCTGCCATGTTCAGCCAACTGCCATGCTTTGGGGTGTAGTGGAACTCCAAGCGCTTCAGTATCCTCCTTGCCTCCACCGGGGCAAAGGTTTGGTACAACGATGCAGGCCGGTGGGTATTGAGGTTGTCCAGCACGACCCGAATCCTCTCCGCCTTGGTGTAGGCTTCGTCCACCAGCCACCGCATCTGGTAGGCAAAGTCCTCCATCCTCCGTTGCTCGGTGACCGCCACATGCCTCCAACCCCGCAGGGGCTCGCAGAGCATGAACAGATTGCGCGTGCCGTTGCGTCGGTACTCATAGTCAAACCGCTCTCGCCGTCCCCGATGGGCTGGAATAGGTATGCGGCGCTCGGCGATCAGTTGGGTGGAGGTCTCATCAAAACAGACTGTGGGCCGCCGGGGGTCGTAGGGCTCACCATAAAGGTCCAATACATCCTCCATAGCTGCTACGAACTCTGCGCTCACCGTTGGGATACACCACTCCTCCCGTTGCCAGGGCTTCAGCTCGTTTTTTTGAGCACCTGCCGCACCGTCTCGGTCACGTCCCGTCAAGTGGTGTAAGAGTGCGTCATCCTGTTGATGTTGTTTAGGCGGCTGTCGCCTCCGCGAGATCGGCCTCTGGAAGAGCTTCGTTGAAGGTCAGCACGACAGGTGTGATGTATCGACGGCCAACGGCCCATTCGTCGTGCTGCTCAGCCAGGACGGCGCCAACGAGGCGGCGCACGGCCGGCCGGTGAGGGAAGATGCCCACCACATCGGTGCGTCGCCGGATCTCCTTGTTGAGACGCTCCTGTGGGTTGTTGGACCAGATCTTCTTCCAGTGGGCGAGTGGGAAGTTGGAGAAGGCCAGGACGTCGGGTCCGGCCTCGTCCAGTAGAGAGGCGACCTGAGGGAACCGGTTCTGGAGTTGATCGGTCACCCTGTCGAGCTGGGCGTGTACCTCATCGGGGGAGGGTTGCTGGTAGATGGTGCGCACCATGGTGGCTACCCATGGCTGGGCGCGCCTGGGGACCCGAGTGAGCAGGTTGGTCATGAAGTGGGTGCGGCACCGTTGCCAACTGGCTCCGCCGAAGACTGCGGCGATGGCGCCTCGGAGTCCCTGATGAGCGTCCGATACCACCAGTTCCACCCCGCCGAGGCCCCTGGCGGACAGCGAGCGTAGGAAGGCCAGCCAGAAGGCGCCGTCTTCACTCGTACCCACGTCCATCCCGATGATCTCCCGCTTGCCCTCGCCATTGACCGCCGTCGCCACCACCACGCTGACGTTGACGATCCTACCGGCCTCTCTGACCTTCTGGGTCAGTGCGTCCAGCCACAGGTAGGGGTAGGGTCCACCGTCCAGCGGACGGCCCATGAAGCCATCCACCACCACGTCCAGTTCCTGACAGATGCGCGACACCTGGCTCTTGGAGATACCCTCACACCCCAGCGCCTTGACCAGATCGTCCACCCGCCTTGTGGATACACCTTCCACGTAGGCCTGCTGGATCACAGCCAGCAGAGCTCGCTCGCTGCGACGCCGTGGCTCTACGGCTCCAGAAGGATGACTGCCTGGCTCAGAAATCACGGACACCAGGTCAACCGCAAGCGGGTCCGCCGGCTGATGCAGCTGATAGGCCTGGAGGCCATCTACCGGCGTCCCAACACCAGCAAGCCAAACCCAGGGCATAAGGTCTATCCGTACTTGCTCAGGGGGCTGGAGATCAACCGGGTCAACCAGGTGTGGGCCACCGACATCACCTACATACCCATGGCTCGGGGTTTCCTCTACTTGGTGGCCATCATGGACTGGCACAGCCGCTACGTGCTGGCCTGGCGGCTGTCCAACACCCTGGAGGTAGACTTCTGTGTTGCGGCTCTGGAAGAGGCCTTGAGCATGAACGAGTGATCAACGGCCCCTGAGTGGGGGCCTCAATCAGCTGGCAACACAACAGTGAGAAGGAGTTTACGCATGAGCGATCTGATTCAGACCGTATCCAACATCGTGGGCATCTTGTTAGCGATGGTGGGTGTCGTCGGCACGGGGTTCTTCATCTACGGGTCCTTCCTGTACCTCTCCGCCTCCCGGCGCGCCCCACCAGATGGAGCGGGGCAAGAGCGCCATGTTCACGGCCCTGGCCGGGGTGGTGCTGGCGCTGCTGGCCTATGGGGTGATGAACCTCATCATCAACGCCGCCATCGGCAGTCCCGTGACCCCCGAATTGCCCAACCCGAGCAACCCGTCCGGCAACTCGTCTTAGGAGGTGTGCGCCCTTGCGTGAACACGAAGTACCCACTCACCTGCAAACGGAGGACAAGGTCCTGCTGGGCCTGACCTTCCCCCAGATCGTGGCCATCGCTGCGGTCGTCGGGTTGGCCTACGGGCTATGGAAGCAGGCCGCCTTCCTCCCCGACGGCGCCTTCCGTCTGGGCGCCGCCATCGCCGTCGGCCTTCTGGGGCTGGCCATGGTGGCCGTGCGCCCCGGAGGGAGGGGGCTGCCCATAGTGATCTTGGACCTGCTCCGCTTCGCCCTTTCGCCCAAACGGTACGAGGGAGAGGTCACCGCGCTGCTCAACCCTCCGGTAGCAACGCCGCCCAAGTCCAAATCTCAAAAGAAGAAAGGACGGCGCAGACTGTGGAGGTTCCGGCTGAAGGGACTCCCCTTCAAGTGCCTGAGCCTCCTCCTGGCCGTGATGGTCCTCCTGACCTCCATCGCGCCGTCTGCGGCCCTTGCCGCTGGACCGGCGAGCGGCCCCGACCCCCAACGGCTCTTCATCGAGGCGTGGCGGGTGCGGGGCAACGAGGCCGAGCTGACCCTTCGTGCGGCAACGTCCCTGGAGGTGCAGGTCACCACCGAGACCCACGATCGATACCGGCCCTTCTACACCCAGGGGGTCCTCTACCGGGGAGAGCCCCGGCAGTACACCATCCCCCTCACGGCAAACCACAAGGCCATCGTCATCTCCTGGCGGGACGCCCTGGGCAACGCCGGCATCCTAGTGCTGGACCAGAACAGCCTTCCCTACCCCCTGCCAGGGCTGGAGACCGCCGACTGCGGCCTCTCCATGACCGAGGTGGGTTGGCGGCTGGGCAACGTCACGGGCCGCCTCTCCAGCGCCTGCAACAGCCAGGCGGAGGAGGTCGTCGAAGCCACTGTCCTCACCGACCCGGCGGACCCCGCCGCAGCGGTGAGCCGGAAGCTGCTCCTGGATGCCGACGTCGCCGATGTGACCGGCGAGGTGTACCTGGCGGCCTCGGCGGCCGGGTCTACCACCGGCCTGGCCTTCGCCCGGGACGGCGACATGCCCTTCAACTTCTCCCTTCCCCAGGAGGACCGCGTCCACCAGGTATCCCTTCGAGCGGACATCACGTCGACCCGTGTGATCCCCCTGCCGGGCAGGGTGGACCTCACCCACAACGAGGAGCAGTCCCTCATCGAGCGGATACCCGTCATAGGCCACTTTGCGGGCTTCTATCACACGGTGAGCTCGACCCTGAGCGCCTGGTTCGGGCCGGTGGTCCATACGGTTTCGGCCACTCTGAGCGCCTGGTTCTCACCCGTGGTCCGCACCCTCTCGGCAACCCTGAGCGCCGCCTGGGGGGCCGTCACCCACACCGTGGGCGGGTGGATATCCGCAACCGTGGGCAAGTGGCTATCGGCCATCGTGAGCGCCGAGGTGTGGACCGTGCTCGGCGCAGTGCTTTCGGGCACCGTGGGCAAGTGGCTCTCGGCCGTCGTGAACGCCGAGGTGTGGACCGTCCTCGGCGCGGTGCTTTCGGGCACCGTGGGAACCTGGCTCTCGGCCATCGTCGGAGCCAGCGTCTGGACCACGGTGGGCTCATGGCTCTCCACGGCGGTGGGCTCATGGGTCTCCACGACGGTGGGCTCGTGGGTCTCCAGGATCGTCGGCGTCACCGTCTGGACCACGGTCGGTTCATGGGTCTCCACCCTCGTCGGGGGCTTCACCACCGCCGTCAGTCACTGGGCAAACATCATCCTGGGCTGGCTGAGCTTCAATATATGGGTGCCCCAGGAGACGGCTTCTGGGTATGCCAGCGGCACCGCATCGGGCTACGCATCGGGAACGGCAACCGGTTACGCCAGCGGCAGCGCGACGGGCTACGCCTCCGGGACCGCGTCAGGCTACGCATCGGGAACCGCCTACGGCTACGCCTCCACCGAGGCTTCGAGCTATGCGTCGGGGACCGCCTACTCCTACGAATCGGAGTACGTATCGGGGACGGCCTCGGGCACCGCCTACGGCTACGCCGAGGACGAGGCATCCACCTACGCATCGGAGTATGTATCGGGGACGGCCTCGGGCACCGCCACCGGCTACGCCGAGGATGAGGCGTCCACCTACGCCACCACCGAGATCACCCTTCCCGCACAGACCGACCAGACGACCGTCAGCGAGACGGTCACCATCCCCGGCCAGACCCAGAGCCAGACGGTCAGCGAGACCGTCACCTTGCCGGGGCAGAGCCAGAGCCAGCACGTCAGCGAGGACGTGTGGGTGGAGGGCAAGGAGGTGACCCAGGAGGTGGACGTGGAGGTCGTCATCCCCGCCTACACCTCGGCCGAGGTGACGGAGCAGGAGCCCCTGGTGCGCCACTACCGGGACGTGCTCTCCACCGCCTTCCCCATCCTCTCGGACGCTCCATTCGAGGCATTGCCCGACCCGCCGGAGGACTCCGACATCCCCTCGGAGCCGGAGCAGTACCTCCAGCTCATCGAGGACCAGGACGACGAGGATGAAGACGAGGACGAGGACGACTCCACCAATCCCTACAAGGACGCCCTGGACCACATGGAGGACAACAACTACTTCGACCTGACTCCCGACGAGGCGGCAAAGCTCCGCACCGAGCTCTACATGGCTTGGCTTGACAGCCTTTCCATCTCCATCGAGGCAAGACAGCTCATGGAGGATGAGGCCGGGGCCGTGGTCTCGGAGAGGAGCTATACCGCCGAGGAGATCCCCGGCGAGGCCATCCCAGCCCAGGAGGTCTTCCGGGAGCTGGTCGGACAGGAGCTTCGGTAATGCGTAGAGCTCTTTCGTCAATCCACCATGCGGCTCGCCTGGACCAACCCTTCTTGAGGGTGTTGCCGAGAGCCCTGGGGCGGCTTATGAGCCTGGCGGCGCTTATCGCCTTCGCCCTCTTCACCACCGGAGCGTCCCACGGAGAGGCTGGGGCGGAGATGCTGGAGGAGTACAACCGGCTCCTCAACATCTTCATCCTCATCGCCGGCATCCTGGCGGGCTTCAGCCTGGTGTGGGCCGCCTTCGTCCTCATGTGGGGCGAGCCGGAGAACCCCCACGCCAGGGGACGGGCCAAGGGCGCTGTCATCGGAGCCATCTCCGGCCTGGTGCTGGTGCTCCTGGCCAAGGGCCTCATGGTGCTCCTGGTGGACAGCACCACGGTGCTGCTGCCGACGCGTTAGGAACCACAACAACAAGAAGACAAGGAGGAATGTATGAGTACCGCAGACACGATCCTGTTTCTGGGCCTGGTGGCCCTGGCCTACTGGACCGAGGAGCCGAGGCTTCAACTGATGGCCGGAGTCGTCGGGATCATGGCCGGGCTGACGGCAGCGTCCCTGGCCCCGTCTCCCTTCGTCGGCGTCGCCGTCCTTGGCACCGGCGTCTACCTGGTGATAGCCGCCGTCCGCACCCTGCGCGCCGCCCGTCGAAGGCGGAAGGAGCAGTCCTGATGCGTAGCAAGGAAAGGAACGGCAAAGGGGTCGACCAGAAGGAGACCCAATCGACCAATGGAGCGAGCCCGCGGCGGCGGAAGCGGCCCAAGAGGGGCCGCCACCTGCCCCGGCACCGCCTCCCGCAGAAGGCCGTCGTTCGCATACCACACAAACCCCAGGAGGTGCGCCCATGACCCGTCGCAAGTTCAGACCCCTTCGACGCAGGACCGGCGAGGGTCTTCATCCACCCGCTACTGCGCAGGAACCCCTGCCTGTAACCGGTATACCCGATGAGGTCCAACATCCCGTGACGGAGGAGCGCGCTCCAAAGAAACCCAAGACTCCGCCGTCTCTGACCCGTTACTTTCCGATAGCAGGGCTGCATGAGGCGACCATCCTACGTCTCGGCGGCGTGGAGGTCTCCGTCATGGAGGTGCGGGGCCTGGAGGTGGAGCAGCCCATCATGGGGGCCTTCGCCGCCGTCCTCAACGCATTGGACTTCCCCGTGCAACTCCTGGTGCGACAGCACCCGCCCCGGCTGGGCGCCCTCCGGGACGCCCTGGAAGAACGACGACCCTCAAACCTGGCCGAGGGCGTTGCCCAGGCGTCGGCCTCTTTAGGGGAGTTCCTGGGAGAGCTTGAGGAGCGCCCCGGCGTCGTGGACCGGCGCTTTTACGCAATCTGCCAGAAGGCCCGTGCCGACGAGCTTCAGGGCCTCCTCACCAGGGCGGGCTTCGCTGTCTTCCCGCTCAAGGACAGAGCTCTGCGGCTGCTGGTGGAGTCCACCCTGCGGGGATGCGCTCCACCGGCCCCATCATCGGAGTCCCCTATGGTCGTCGGCCTCAGCAGAGGCCAGCTCGACATGGGAGAGCGCCTGGGGAGGAGCTATCAGCTGACCCGATGGCCCCGGACGCTTCCCCTGGGGTACATGCAGCGGGTCCTGGCCCTGGGCCTGCCCATGGACCTCTCCATACACATCTCGCCCATCGCCACCGCCCAGGCCGTCAGGACCCTGGAGTGGCAGCGGGTGAAGATGGAGTCGGGCATCGCCATCTCGCTACGGCGGGGCAGGACGGCCTCTCCGGAGACGGAGATCGCCCTGGAGGACGCCTCCCGGCTCAGGGACGAGGTGCACCGGGGCAGGGAGCGCCTGTTCAACGCCTCCTTCTCCATCACCATCTATGCGGGGACAGCAGACTCGCTGAAGGAGCGAGGGCAGCAGCTTCGGGGCCTCTTCGCCGGGTCCATGGCCGTCCTGGACGCCATGAGATTCCGGCAGCACGACGGCCACCTCTCCACGCTGCCCCTGGCCATGAACCCGGGGGGCTCCTGGAGGACGGTGGACACCTCGACCCTGAGCTTTCTCTTGCCCTTCGCGCCCCCCGACCTGGACACCCGCAAGGGCACCCTCTTCGGCCTGGACCTGCGTTCGGGATCGGTCGTGACCTACGACCCCTTCGACGGGGCCTTCCTCAACGCCAACACGGTGGTCATGGCCAGGAGCGGCGCGGGGAAGTCCTTCTCCACCAAGCTGGGGCTGCTGCGCGGCATCTCCAGGGGCATCGTCTACTACGTCATCGACCCCGAAGGGGAGTACGCCTCCCTGGCCCAGGTCGCAGGGGGAAGGGTGCTGACCCCCGGCGTTGCCGGTCACGGGCTCAACCCCTTCGTTCTGGAAGAGGAGGATGAGAGCGAGGTCCTGCAACGGGTGGGCGGTCTCAGGAGACTCATAGAGGTCATGGTGGGAGAGCGCTTCTCCCCCGAACAGCGGGCCACACTGGACGAGGCCCTTACCGCCTACTACACCACCCATCGGGCCGTCACCGGCTTCCAGGACTTCTTCATATTCCTCGAATCTCAGGGCTATAAGGGGATGGCATCCCTGCTGAGGCCCTTCGCCACCGGCAGCCTCCGGCACCTGCTCACCGACCAGGGGGCAGACCTGCTGGGAACCGAGCTTCCCATCACCGTCTTCAACCTTCGCCTGCTGGAGCCGGAGCTAAGGCCCGCCGCAACGCTGGTGTGCGCCGAGGCGGTCTGGTCCATGGCGTCCAAGGACCCCAGACCCAGGGTGCTGGTGGTGGACGAGGTGTGGAGCATCATGCAGCACCCCGAGGGGGCCTCTTCCCTGGTCTCCCTGGCCAAGAGAGCCCGGAAGCACCATCTGGGCCTCATCTCCATCACCCAGGATGTCCAGGACTTCCTCAGCGAGGACACCAGTAGGCCCATCGTGGGTCATTCGGGAAGGGTGCTTCTCCAGAACTCCGCCTTCAAGCTGCTGCTCCAGCAGGACGCGGCGGCGCTGAGAGCGGTCGGGGAGTCCTTCGACCTCTCGGAGACCGACGTCCAGTGGCTTCTCTCCTGTCCCAGAGGGGATGGGATGCTGATCGCCCGGGGCGGCCGCTTCCCCGTCCGCATCCTGGCCACGACCGAAGAGCAGGGGCTCATTGACGCCCGGCCTGCTGTACACAGCTGAGCTACTCATAGCAACTCACCTTCAGGAAGGAGAACCCACCATGAAACTGAACCCCATAGGCTGGCTGCTGGGCGGCCAAAAGGACAAAAGGCCCCCGGTGCTGCTGGCGGTGACGCCGCCCCGCACCGGGGAGCGCACCCTCCTGGGCGTGGAGAACCTGCTCCAGTCCATCGCGGTCCCCGAACCCTTCTCGTTGGAGCTGGCGGGAGACGCCGACGGCGTGACCCTCATGGCCCGCTGCCGCGACGACGAGGTGGTCAAGGGCCAGATATCGGCCCACTACCCCCAGGCCCGCATCCAGGATGTGCCCCACGAGGAGGACCCCCTGCGCCTTGACGAGGGAGAGGAGGCGTGGAGCATGACCCTGGCCGCCGACGGCCCCGACTACCTTCCCCTCCGCACCTTCCGGGACGACGACCTGCTGGACCCCGGCTCAGACCCGCTCATCGCACTGATCGGGGCCTTGTCTACTTTGCACGACAAGGAACGCATCGTGGCCCGGATCCTGCTGCGCTCCCTGGGACCAGACTGGTCGGCGGCCCACATGAACAAGGCCGTCAGGAACCCCGCCACCGAGCACAGGGACGCTTCATACACCTATCAGACCAAGCCCCTCCAGACCGACGCCGTCCTCATGATCGTCCTGGGCCTGGCGGCCCTCAGCGTCTTCCAGGGCTACTTCTGGGTACAGGGCGGGGAGACGTGGAAGGCCGCACTCCTGGCCGCTGGCGTGGCCTTGGGGACGGTCGTGGCGGGCTGGGGCTGGTGGCGCTGGAGGAGGGCTCGCTCCCGCGTCCACGACCCGCTGTTGATCAAGGAGAAGGTCTCCCGCATCGCCTTTGGCGCGGAGCTCCAGGTCACCGCCATCCTGCCCAAGGGGGATTCCGGGAAGCGTCCCCACGAGCTGCTGGGTCCCGTTGCGGCGGCCTACCGCCACTACGACAACCCCGCAGGAGCCCGCTTCCGGGTGGGCAAAGTGCGGCGGGTGATCCCCAGCCCCTCAATGCAGCCCGCTTCCACGGGACTCTTCGGCAAGCGCAGCGTCCTGGGGGTGCGGGAGGTGGCATCCCTGTGGCACCCGCCGGGCGCAAGAGATGAGACCCCGCTGGTGGAGCGGTCGGGCGCACGGGTGCTCCTCCCCTCGGCCAGAGGCACCAGGGGCGGCGCTCTGGTGGGCCAGACCACGGCGGGTGATCCCCGGGAGATCAGCTTCCCCGACGATCTGCTGCACCGCCACCATCTCTACGTGGCCCGCACCCGCATGGGGAAAAGCACCCTCATGCACCACATCGTCTCCCACAAGCTCAAACAGAAGGCCGAGGGCAAGGACCCTGACGCCATCGTCGTCGTCGATCCCCACGCCGACCTGGTGAGCGGGCTGCTGGGGCAGGTGCCCGAGTCCCTCATAGACCGGGTGCGCCTCATCGACCTGGCCGACGATGCGGGGGCTCCCGGCATCAACCTGCTCGACACCAGAATATTTGCCGATAGAGACCGCACCGCCGACTCGGTGGTGCGGGTCGCCAAGGGCCTCTGGGACCAGTGGGGACCGAGGATGCAGTCCATCCTGGAGCAGACCGTCAAGACCCTCCACGAGGCCAATGAGAGGGTGGACGCCGATCAGCAGTACACCATCCTGGACGGGCTCAGGCTCCTCTCCGACGACAAGTTCCAGGCCAAGGTGCTGGCCAAGGTGAGCGACCCCTACCTGCTTGAGTGGTGGAGGAGGGACTTCAGTAACTGGCACCGCCAGTACAAGGCAGAGGCTCTGGCCCCCGTCCAGACCCGCCTCTCCTACTACGCCTCATCCAAAAAGGCACGGGCCATCCTGGGCCAGTCCCGATCCACCATCGACATGCGCCAGCTGATCCTGGACGGCGGCGTGCTGCTGGTCTCCACCTCCCAGGGAACGGCAGGCAGGGACGTGGCCGCCCTGGTGGGTGCCTCCATCCTGAACCTGGTGGACGCGGTGATTCGGGAGCAGGGAGCCCTGCCCCTAGAAAAACGCAGGGGCGTCCTGGTGGTGGTGGACGAGATGCAGTCCATGCCCGGCGTGGACTACGAGACCATGCTCTCCGAGCTGGGCAAGTTCGGGGCATCGTTCATTCTCGCCACCCAGGGCCTGGCCAAGCTGGGCGACCTCTCCCGCACCATGCAGGACTCCATCATGTCCAACGTGGGCTGTCTGGCCGTCTTCCAGGTGGCGGGTAACGACGCAAGGACCCTGGTCTGGGAGCTGGGGAAGGACCGGGTCTCCGAGGATGACATCACCTCCCTGCCGGTGCACCACTGCTACGTGCGGGCCACCGTGGAGAAGGAGCGGCTCCCCGTCTTCTCCATGGCCGTCAGGAAGCCCGAGGCGGGAGACCCCGAAGTCGCCGCCCGCATCCGCGCCGCCACTGGCGGCTACGCCACCCCGGTGAAGGAGATCGCCGCCGGCCAGGCCGAGTCGGAGCGGCTGTTGGAGCAGTACCGGGCGGCGATTGCGGCCCTGGAGAGGGGCAATAAGACCCCGCCCAGCAATGGCGCGGCTCCCAAGAAACGGGACAAGCCCTCCAAGCGGCGCAATCAGCGAACCAAGCGGGACAAGGCGGCTGGCGCAACCGAGACGAAGAAGGAGCAAGACGCTCCTGAAGAGGAGCAGGGCGCATGACCCTCACCGAGTGCCAGGAAGAGCTACTGGGACATCTGGCAGCCATGCCCTTCCTCGACCGGCTGGAGCTGGTCGCCGTCTCCGGCTGGTCTCGGGGCTCGGTCTACGAGAGCGTCGAGAAATTTGAGGCCGAGGACCTCGCCGCCTCCGTCCCCCACGCCACGGACGTCACGCCGCCAACGCGCCGCTTCTATCTCACCCCATCTGGGCTGCACCGGCTGGCCGGGGACGAGGGCATGACCGTGGATGAGCTTCTGAACCTCTATCCCGTCTCCGCCCGGTGGCAGCGCGTCCTGCTGGAGCGGCTGGATGCCGCCGCAGTCATCTACCGGCTCGCTGCCACTATCTCCAACATCGCCCACCCCATCCGCTTCCGCTGGTACCGGGCCATGCCTATGGACGCCGCCATCATCCTTCCCGATGAACGCATCATCGGCGTCGTCAGGCAGGGACTCACCTCCGACAGGACGAGCTTCTCCAAGCGGCTCTGGAGGCTCAGGGAGGATGTGCCCCGCCCCAGCGCCGTCCTCATCCTCGCGCCCGACGAGGTGCGGCTGAGGCACGCCCGCAGGCTGTCGACCGGAACGCCAACCCTCCTGGCGCTGGAGAGGGACGCGGCTCTCTGTGGCACGGGCGACCCCATATGGCATCAGCCTTCCATTAATGCGACCCTCGACCTGGAGTACGTGCTGCCCCGCCTGGAGCAGGGCGGCCCTCCGCCAACAGAGGCCGAGCCCTCGCGGGTGTTCCTGCCCGGCGACATCGCCCTGGAGGAGCCAGTCCAGTACCTCCCCGGCCATCTGCTCCCCGTCCTTCTGAAGCCTGGGGAGAAGCGGGTGCTGGACGCCCTCTCCGACTGGCCCTGGATCACCCTGAAATACCTGGCCGGACTGCTGGGCGTCTCCGCCCCACGGGTATCCCAGCTCCTCATCCGTCTGGAAGCCTTGGGCCTTGTAATCCGTATCCTTGCCTCGGGCCGACGCCTGGCCCTCACCGGCGAGGGGCTCTCCCTACTGGCACGCAGAGACCGGACCTCCGTGGGCGCGGCCCGCAGGCGCTGGATCGCCGACTCACTGGACCCGGAGGGGCCACCCGAGTGGCGCAACGTCTCCGGCGCCAGGAGCCGCCAGCTGCTCAGGAACATCGAGCACACCGAAGCCGTCCATAGCTTCGTTACAGCGCTGGCTCATCAGGCACGCGCTCTGGGCTGGGAGCTGTTGCAGATCGACCCGCCCCGGCGGGCCTCCAGGTATTTTCGCTACGGAGAGCGGCTTCACTCGGTCCACCCCGACGCTTACGGCGCAATTCGCCGGGCCAATGAGACGTGGCCCTTCTTCCTGGAGTGGGAGCGCCGGGCGGTACGCCCCGTGACCATGACGGCCAGGATCGCCCCCTACCTGCGCTACTACTCCACCCACCGGCCCACCGACGACCACGGCGCTCAGCCCGCCGTATTGGTCGTCTTCGATGACGACCTGACTCAGACCCACTTCCTGCGCGTGGCCCAGGAGGAGATGGCGCGAACCAGACTCCGGGTGCCCCTGTGGGTCTCCCACAGGGGCCTGCTGGAGAGGGTGGGGCCGCTGGGAGCGGCCTGGCGCGCACCCGAGGGATGGGAGCCGGTCTGCGCCTTCCAAAACCGCTGAGTACCGAGTACCAGACTGGAGAGAAAAACATGCGTCTGTACTACATCGACGAGTCCGAAGGACCCCGCTACTACGTCCGCTCCGCCCTGGGAGTGGATGGCGAAAGCTGGAACCAACTCTTTGAAGACATCCACGCATGGCGTGTGGAGCTGCGGGAGCGGTACGCCATCCCCCTGTCCAGGGAGCTTCACGCCTGCGACCTGCTCGCCGGAAGGGGACTGCTGGCGAAGAACGGAACGAACAGCCAAAGGGTCTCCGTGGAGCAGGGTGCCCAGGTCTTCCTGGAGGGCCTGCGCCGCCTGGAGGATGCTGCCGGTCGCATAGGAGGCATCGAGGTCATCAACGTCTGCCTTCACAAGCCGGAGAGCAGGAGGTACGAGCAGGCCAGCCTGGACAGGCTCCTCAACCGTATCAATACCTCGGTGGCGTCGACGAACCGCCACGCCTTCCTCATCTTCGACGAGGGGAAGGAGGAGATGATCGCCCGGCTCTACGGTCGGCTCAAGGTCAGAAACCACGTCCCCAGCCGCTACGACCTCTGGGAGGACGGCGAGAAGACCCGCAACATCCCCATAGAGCAGGTCATCGGAGGCCCCGCCTTCCGCAACTCCAAAGACGACTACCTGCTTCAGATGGCGGACTTCGTTGCCCACGCCCTGCTGAAACAGGAGGAGGCCCCCGTCCCCAGGGTGGAGGACCACGGAATTAACGGAGCCTTCTCCATCCTCGATAAGGCGCTCAACAGACAGGCGGCAAGGCGGGATGCTCAGGGGCTCGTCAGAAGGTGAAGAGGAGTGCGCAGTGACGAGGTAGTCAGCCCGTGTCCGACCACGACACCAAGGTTACTAATTCCCCTCTTTACTTGAGGGACCACTGATCGCCAAGCCCTTACGAACCCCTGTATCAGCTATCTTGGAGAGGCCCCGTGGTGTAAAATACACTGGACAACATCTAAGAGTCGCTACCTGCCAAGCCGCTCGAAAGGACTCAGGGAATGACTGCCAAAAGAGACACGAATCTGAAGGATACGCTCACACAGGAACAAGCAAAGCGCAAAGCTGTTGTGACCAAGATGCTTGCGGAGCGAGAGCAGCGCCAGCGAGTGTCCCATGAGGAGATAAGGAGGATGCGCAGCGAGGGCCGCCACTAGTGGCCATCGTCATTGATGCGTCCGTCGCGGCAGCTTGGTGTTTTCCCCGAGAAGAAGGACAGCGTGGCCGCCGATGCTGTAGCAATGCAGATCATCGGCGAGCCCGGCATCGTCCCCAGGATCTTCTGGTACGAGATTCGGAATGTGTTGATCAGTGTCGAGCGGAGCGGGAGGATCGAACGGCAAGGAACTGAGCGGTTCCTGGAGCGCATTGGCGAGCTCCAGTTCGAGATAGACGGTGCACACAATGAGGCGCAAACCCTCATCCTGGCGCGGAATCACCACCTAACCGTGTACGATGCTGCCTACCTTGAGACAGCGCTACGCCACCAGGCTAAGCTGGCTACCCTCGACACGTCCCTAGCCTCTGCTGCTGCAACTGAGGGAGTCGCCAACCCGGTTCCCTGATGTCAGCGGAGCTAACTACTTGACAGGCTGACAGTGTGGGTCCGCATCATCACCAATCCAGACCGATGGCGACCTTTCCACACCAGGTAGAGGGCCGATACCACGTATGTGACTCACCAAGTAGATCACCTCGTTGCCGCCTTGCAAGGGAGATGAACCGGGCGGAACCGATGGATGCTTTGAGCTTCGCGGGCCTGTCGAGGTGACACTCCCCGGCAGCCCCAGGAGCAGAACGCAGAGATACCGGCTTACCGTTCTTGGGACGCAGGTCCGAAAACCCCGCCAAAATGCCAAGGGTGATTGATGGACGGTTCCGCTCGCCATTGAGGGCACCATTAGACCAGGCGTCGTCACAGCGGCCATAGCCGCAGCCTCTCACTCCAAAAGCAGGGGCAACTGAAGCCGGACCATCCTGTCGGGGATTCCGAAGTGCTCCGCTATTTCCCACGACTCGGTGAGGCGGGCCTCCAGCGCCTCCTCCACGTCCATGAGCATGGCGCAGGCGAAGTCGTTGGCCTCCCGCTCGATCCGGCCGCCAAAGCTGGTGTGCTTGTATATCCAGAGGTGGTTGCCGGGGTGCAGGAACCAGTGCCCTATGGAGTGGGCGATCATCCACCGCCTCTCGTCAGGCTCCAGGTCTTCGGCGATGCACATGTAACGGTCGATGCGCATCTCTTCCTGAGCCTGCAAAGCCCACGGGATGACCTCGAATCCCAGCATACCGGCCACCCCCTCGGCGTCCACCTGCCCGCGTAGCCCCAGCTTGCGCCGGAACTCCACGGCCCTCCGCTGCGCCTTGTTCATCCCTCAGCTTACGTTCTCCTTCGTCGCTCTCGTACAAACCGGATGAACTCCATGATCGACTCCACGTCTTCCGTGGGCAAGCCCGAGATGGCATTGCTGAAGGAGACATCCGCCTCCTTGAGGAGCTCAGCCTCCACCACGTCCCGGCCCAGAATCCAATCGGTGCTCACCTCGCAACGGTAGGCCAGCTCCAACAGGTGCTCATGGGAGGGCTTCATCTTCCCCGCCTCCCAGCACCAGACGGCGTGAGGGCTGACTCCGACCAGCTTGCTCACCTGGGCCTGGGTCAGCCCCACCTTCTTCCTGGCCTCTCTGATGCGGGCGCCGATGTTCTGCCACTTGTAGCCCCTGTCTTTCGTCATGGGTCTAGCCGCTCGCGGCAATGCTGTGGAACATGGTCATATCACCGTGATAGTAGCACATACGTTCTTGACAAACCATCTGCGTTATGATTACAATAATACCATAAGCTATGCTTAGAGTCTAGCAGCGAGGTGAAGTTGCACATGAGACCCAAACATCGGGGCGTCGTCAGGCTCAAGACCCAGGCGCTGTGGCGCCGGTTGGATGAGTTGAACGGCTCCCAGAACTGGCTCGCCGAAGAGATCGGCATCAGCAAGAGCTACATGTCCTTTCTGATAAGGAAAGAGAAGGCTCCTTCGGGACGGGTGAGGCGAAGGATGATGGAGGCGCTCGACCTCCACGGGTTCGATGATCTCTTCTTCATTGAGCATCCTGATTGAGTACCCGCAGCTCTCCCCCCCGTCTGCCCGGCGATAGCGATGAGCTCACCATCGGGGGCCGCGTTGTGCCCTACGAGACCGGCGAACTACCCGAGGACTTCGTCCAGCGTCTCCACCTGCTGAAGAAACGTACCGGCCTCACCTGGAACGGTTTCGCCGACCTGCTGGGCGTCGACCGCAAGCAGATGCTCAGGTGGCGACGGGGGACGGAGCCCTGCGGCGGGGCCTATCGCTCCCTGGTCCGCATCGCCCGGTGGGTTCCTGGGGGCCTGGACCTCATGGTCGGAGAGGACTTCTTGATCTCACTGAGGGAGGACTAAACCATTGCCTCGTCAACGCATCAACTACCGGAGGACGATTCACCACTTTCCCAACGACTTCCCTCGGAGTCTGGAACGGTTCAAGGACGCCTCCGGCCTCACCTGGGGTGAGATGGCCCGCCGTCTGGGGACGAATACCCTCACGTTGAGGCGGTGGCGGGCTGGTACCCGGCCCAACGCACTGCACCTCCTTGCGCTGCTGGACCTGGCCGAGGAGTTGAAGCTCGCCCATTTGTTGCCAAAGGGTACCTTCCACCGCCGATAGATTCCGTCGCATCGCCCTCATCCCCTGGATTGAATCCCAGGGGCCTCCCCTCACACCCCCCCATCATCCCTGGGAAACTCAACGCCTAGCCATCGCCCGACCGCAACCTCGGCCTTCGGCTGCCGCGAGCCACACCCGCCGTGCGTCCTGGCTCTTTCATCAGACCCTTATAGGGGGGTTCAAAGATGAACACCCCTATAGGGGATTACGCCCAACTTTCCGGTCCCCCACACTGAAGAAGAACGGGCGTTCGCTCACAAAGATGAACGAGGAACCGAACGACACCAACAGACGCAGCGCAGGCTCGGTGCAACCGGCCCACATGGTCAGCGTCGGCGTCACTGAAAGACCGATATGGAAGAGACCAAGAACCAGCACAAACCCAAAGGCGCCAGGAAAGACCCCGGTGAGCTGCGGGTCGTGAGCATCGACTTCAACCCCGGCCCCGACGCCCAGGACCGGCTGCGCCGCCTCTTCACCCTGCTCGTCAAGTACGCAACCGAAGACAAGCTCCCTGCACCGGACGCGGACTCTTCATCAGAGGACGGCAGCGAGGTAGAAGCCTGATGCAGCCCACCCATTCCCTGACGGTCATCAGCCTGGGCGGAGGCGTCCAGTCCTCCGTCATGGCCCTCATGGCAAGCCAGGGAGCATTCGACGCCATCCCCAACTGCGCCATCTTCGCCGACACCCACTGGGAGCCTCCCAGTCTCTACACTCACCTCGATTGGCTCGCCGAGCGTCTCGGCTTCCCTCTGTACGTGGTGGACAACGGGCGGAGTCTCCGCGAGGACGCAAAGGCCCTCACCAACCACTCAGGAAACCGGAGTTTCGTGGACCTTCCCGTCTACCTGAAGGGACGTGACGGGGAGAGCGACGGCATGGGGCGACGGCAGTGCACCGAGCACTACAAGATCGCGCCCGTGCGCCGCAAGATACGCGATCTCCTCGGACTCAGCAAGGGACAGAGAGTCCCTGCGGACACCACCGTCGAGCTGTGGCTGGGCATCTCCACCGACGAGGCCATTCGCATGAAGCCGTCCCGCCACAGGTGGATAGCCAACCGCTACCCCCTCATTGAGGCCGGGATGTCCAGGAAGGACTGCATGGAATGGTGGAAGGAGCGATACGACAGGCCGTTGGAGCGCTCAGCCTGCGTCGGCTGTCCCTTCCAGTCCCGCCAACGCTGGGTGGAGACGAAGCGCAGATGGCCAGGGCTGTTCGCTGAGGCCGTGGAGATCGACTCCAACATGCGGGGTAGGCTGGCCTTCGCTAAGGAGCCCTATCTGCACCCCCTACGCATACCCCTCGCCCACGCGGTCATGCTCGATGAGACGGCGCTGGGAGTGGACAAACAAAGGGATGGCTTCGGCAACGAATGCGAGGGGCACTGTGGCGTCTGAGAGTGCTGCATCTACCTCCCGTCGGCGGGAGCGTCTTCTGCGTTGCAAGACCGGTCCATTCCTGCCAAGAGGAGGCCGCTATGGCAGAAAGAGCAGATGACCGTTCCATGACGAAGAGGCTCACAGATGGCGAACTCGATACTCCGTACCAGGTCGTCTTTGGAGATGTGTCGAAGATCGTCGATGCCGCCAGGTACGCTGCCACCCGTTCGGTGAATGCCGCCATGACCGCCGCGTACTGGTTGATCGGCCATCGCATCATCGAGTTCGAGCAGTCAGGACAGGAGCGGGCTGAGTACGGAACTGCGCTCATCGGAAGACTGGCGGCGGACCTGACGCAGCGTTTTGGACGCGGCTTCTCCCGCCAGAACATTCAGTACATGCGATTGTTCTACCTTTCATATCCACCCGACCAGATTTGCCAGACAGCGTCTGGCAAATTGGCCGCCACCTCCATTGAAATACGCCTGGTAGAGCTTCTCGCAGCCTTTCCGCTGCCCTGGT
Organism: Dehalococcoidia bacterium; assembly: GCA_965248605.1. GTDB lineage: Bacteria > Chloroflexota > Dehalococcoidia > Lucifugimonadales > CAUZJF01 > CAUZJF01. Next base: position 901,724 of record CBDFJV010000007.1, on the reverse strand, counting down.
CTGCCTACGTGCGGCTGCTGTCAGTCAAGAACATTCGCGCCCGTGGATTCTATGAAGCCGAGGCCCTGCGAGGAGGCTGGTCCGTTCGTCAGCTCGACCGGCAGGTCAATTCCCAGTTCTACGAGCGCACGGCTCTATCGAAGAACAAGGCCGCCATGTTGACGAAGGGCCAGATGCCCCGTAACGAAGATCGCGTCCTCCCCGAGGAAGAGATCAAAGACCCGTTCGTCTTGGAGTTTCTCGACCTCAAGGACGAGTACTCCGAAAGCGATCTGGAAGAGGCGCTCATCCGCCACCTGGAGACCTTCCTCCTGGAACTGGGCGGTGACTTCTGCTTCATGGGCCGCCAAAGGCGTCTACGAATCGGTGACAAGTGGTTCCGGGTGGACCTGCTGTTCTTCCACCGGCGTCTGCGATGTCTCGTGGTCATCGACCTCAAGATCGGGGGGTTCACCCACGCCGACGCCGGGCAGATGCACCTCTACCTCAACTATGCGAGGGAGCATTGGGTCCGAGAGGAGGAGAACCCGCCCGTTGGACTAGTGGTCCAACATCCTAGTATTGAAGGGTTCTGAGGTTACGGCTTGGTAGGGGCGGGTTTGAAACCCGCCCTGTCGTCGTAGCACGCCAATCTCGGCTACCCCTCATTTCAAAGATTTCGGTCTACTAGTTCTCTGCTCGCAAAAGGATGACGCGCTGGCGAGGTATGCCCTCGACGGCTTGCCCAACAACGTGATGGCGGCGGAGTACCGCGTTACGTTGCCCGACGAGGAGATGCTTGCAGCGGAAATCGACCGAACGCGGCAGGTGATCGAGCTTCGCGGCTCGATAGCGTCAAAGCCTCCAAGAATGGGCGGAACGCCGACAGTAGAGAATTCCAAAGAATGAGCGCGGCAACCCGAGGGGCACAAGGGGCAGGTCCGATAGGAGTCTGTGCCAATGAAATGACTGGCACTTTGACGTTGTCACAGCAATCGCGCTAAAATGCTGGGTAGAGGTTGGCCCGGCGATGCGTGAACACCCCGGGCCGTGGCGCCACCTGCCGAAACAGGTGATGCGATTAGATTCTACTACTCGCAGACCCGCTCCCGACAGGAGGCGGGTCTCTTTCGTTTTAGACAGGTACGAGCAGACAAGGAGGCACTCATGGTAAGAACCAAGGCACAGACAAAGGAACACGGCAAGAGGGCGGCCATCTATGCCCGCGTATCGGACAAGAGCCAGGCCGAGGAGGACAAGACCTCCATCTCCGAGCAGATCGGCGCTATGGAAGCCTACTGCGAGGGCAAGGGGATGGCCATCACGGCCCGCTACCAGGAGGTGGGCAGGGGCTGGACCAAGAAAAGGCCCGAGTTCCAAAGGATGCTGGCCGACGCGAAGCGTGGACGCTTCGACACCATCGTCTGCTGGAAGTCGGATCGTCTCAGCCGGGGGATGTACCCCGCCGCCGCCCTCATGGAGGTGGTAGAGGCCCACCAGATACAGCTTGAGGCCGTCACCGACGCCATCGACATGAAGACCTTCGGCCTCATGGCGGCCATCGGCAAGATCGAGCTGGACAACTTCCGGGAAAGGGCGTCCATGGGCAAGCGCGGCTCGGCCAAGCAGGGCAGGATACCCAACGGCTCACGCGCTTACGGCTACCGCATCGGTGACGACGGCAAACCGAAGATATACGAGCCGGAAGGCGAGGTCGTCCGCCGTATCTTCCGCATGTACGTCCATGAAGGGATGTCCGGGGCGGCGATCGTCCGTCAATTGACCAGGGACAACGCCCCGACATTCAACCCAGGTTCCCGGTGGCATACCTCCTTCATCAGCGCCCTGCTGGGGAAAGAAGTCTACAAGGGCGTGTGGTGGTACGGCAAGCACCGCTGGGTCTCGACAGAGCGTGGAGAGACCCTCTACCCGCAGCGGGAAGATTCCTGGATCAAGGTCCCCTTCCCACCGCTGGTGGACCAGGGAACGTGGGACAGGGCGCAGGCCCTGAAGAAGCAACGGAGGATACGATCCAAGCGCAACACCAAGATATTCTACCTACTGCAACATTTGGTCACGTGCTCCGAGTGTGGGCGGATGTTCGCCTGCCGGTCCACCACAGCCAGGACCGTGAAACACAATGGCAAGTCCTATAGATACGAGCTGGAGACTCCTCACAGGCACTATCACTGTTACGGGATGCTGAGCGACCGGCTTGGGTGCCGGGAGCGGGCCTTGATTAGAGCGGATCAGCTGGAGGAGCTGGTGTGGGGCCAGGTCAGGGGGATGATCCAGAACCCCGAGCTCATAGTGGCTGGCATCGAGGCTATGGACAATCGGGAAGACAGCGGGCTGGAGAAGCGGATTGTCAGTTCGGAGCGTGAGCTTCACAAGATCCAGACCGAGGAGGAGAGGGCCATCGGACTCTACGTGTCGGGGAAGATCACAGAGGACCAGCTCGATCATCAACGAAAGTTCATCACTGAACGGCTAGAAGCCGTTCGGGCAAACCTGGACGACCTTTGTGCTAAGGAGTCGGTGGCGGCCGAGAAGCTGGTAATGATGGAGAACCTTATCCAGTGGGCTGGGAAGTTCGGAAATGGGATGGACGATCTCCCCGACGAGAAGCGCAGGGACGTGCTGCGGTTGCTCGTCGATCAGATCTCGGTGGACGGGGACAACAAGATCGGCATCACCCTGGGTATCCCAACTGAAAATTTAGTGTCTATTGAGAATGAGGCATCACCATACCCATGCCGTCGGATGGAGTGACTAAGGAATCGGCCTCGGTTCTCGATTTCGTCCAGTCCGGCCCACCAAACTACGCTATACGCCGCACTGAGGTGGGACGTATCCCCCATAGCAGACTAGGGCTACACAATAAGACGACGATAGCCATGAAGATGGAGCCCGTCACGAAGGGCTGCGTCGATACCCTTGCCGGAGGGCAATGACATGCGCGGAGACAGGTGGGGAATCGAAGGGCCGCCCGAAGAAGCGTACTCCCGCGTAACCAACCCGGAACGCTTCCAGCCTCTGCACGCCGCAGCGACGGAGTTGCTCGACCGGCTGGAGCGAGAGTTCGGGGTCGAGCGATTAGAGGGACACGATGCTGACGACGAACTGGGCAAGGTAAGACTTGCGCGTCCTCCCATAAAACTCGTCCCGCATGATCCGCAAGCCGCGCCAATCGTGGTGGCGTACACTGATTTTCCAGGGCTGCATTTGAGGTTCGGCTCCTGGCACACTGAATCATTCCCCGATTGTGGCTGCGACGCCTGTGACGAAACGGCCGACGGGTCGATTGAGGAAATGATCAGAATGGTGGAAGCCGTCGTCTCCGGCGGGTTCCGCGAGGCAATGCGAGTGCCTCCGCTGCTGGGGAGCGGTTGGCGGGAATCAGAGTTCCGGTTTAACGACGGCCACGGCGGTTTTAGCGGCTCTCGAGGCCGCGTCCCACGCTCCCGCGCCCTCGAGATGACGGGGGGCGAACGGCACGTGACGCTGGAGTGGAAGCCCTGGCCTCGACGCAACGCAGCCGCCGCGTCTCCCTAGCGCTACTGAGGATGGTCGACTCTCCATAGCAGGCTCGTGCCGCGCAATGGGGTGACGATAGCCATATCGACGCAGCCCACCATTTTGTACGGTAGACAGTACCGAGCCGTTCAGGGCCACCTTTTCGGCGACTCCTCCGGGTATGGAGCTATCGTCGGGCATGGGAACGGTGTAGCGCATAAGGGCGTTGCCTGGCATGACCACGATCTCCTTGACGAAGCTCTCGATGAAGGCCCTGCGCTCGGTCAACTCGCTCTCGTTCAGGAACTCGCTCATGTCCTGGGCGTAGGCCGTGATGGTCTGCACGTCGTCCAGGACCTCCCTGCGCTGGGAGAGGATTGCTCTCGCTTCCTGAGCCGAAGACTCAAGGCGGCCCTGCCGCTCCCGGTGGTCGCGGATGCGCGGGGTAACGTCGGCCATATCGAGCTCGGTGGTCTCGACGAGGTTGTAGAGCCGGTCCAACCTGCGCCTTACGTCGGCAAGCTCCGAGTCGATGGTCTCAAGCCTCTTGCGCTGCTCGCTGGCCACGCCATCCATCTCCTCGTCCACCACCTTCACCAGGGCGCGGATGCTGCTCTCGGTGAGGATGTTGGAGCGAATCTTCCCCACGACCAGCTCCTCGAAGCGGCGGGCGTTGAGCCTGGGGGAATCGCAGGCGCCGCTGCCGCGCTTCATGATCGACTGGCAGACGTAGTAGGAGAACTGGCCGCTCTTGGAGTCCTGGCCTGAGAGCGCCCTGTTGCAGGTCTTGCACTTGACCAGTCCGCTGAGCAAGTAGGAGCTTCCCACCCTTCGGGGGTGGCTGACCTTGGGTGCGCGGGAGCGCATCAGCTTGTTGACGCGGCGGAACTGGGCCTTGGAGATGATGCCTGGGAACGCTTTGTCTACGCGCACCGGCTCGGCATTGTCCTTTGCTTTCGCGCCCCAGACCAGAGCGCCAGTGTAGACCTCGTTCTTGAGGACGGCGTGGACGCTGGTCTTGCCCCAGAGCTTTCCTGCGGGGCTGGCGATGCCCTCGTCGTTGAGGGTGCGAGTGATGTCAGTCATCCCCCTGCCTGCTTCGGCCATATCGAAGATGCGCTTGAGGATGGGTGTGGTTGTCGGGTCGGGCTCCAGGGTGGGGCGCTTCTTGGGACCGTCCTGCACCATGACCCGGTTGTAGCCGTAGGGCGTCCTGCTGGCGACCCAGAAGCCTCTGGAGGCCGCCTCCCGCATACCCCGGAGAACTTCCTGGGCAAGATTCTCACTGTAGAACTCGTCAACGGACTCGATGATGCCTTCCAGTAGTCTGCCGGTGGAGGTGTCCTCCGCCTGCTCGGTGATGGAGACGACGCGGATTCCCTTGCGCCGGAGCATCGACTTGAAAGCGACGGCGTGCTCGCGCTTTCTGGTGAACCTGGAGAATTTCCAGACCAGAATCTCATGGAAAGGCGACTCGGGTCTGCTGGCCTCGTCGATCATCTTGCGGAACTCCGGCCTGTCCGCGACGCGTCCGCTCTGGGCCTCATCCACGTACTCGCGGGCGATAAGGTAGCCGTTCTTGTCGGCGTAGTCCCGAAGCGCCCGAAGCTGTGCGGCAATGGACAGGTCCACGTCCTGCCGGTCGCTGGAGACCCTGGCGTAGAGGGCAGCCGGTGTGGGGTCGTGTCGATCACTCATCTGTGCGTCCTCCTCGTGCTTTCTGCTTGGCCCGGAGCTCGTCCACCAGCCGCTCCACGTCCTCGGGGGCGATGCCCTGCTCTCGGGCGCGCCGCTGTCCGTAACGCACCAGGCTTCTCCACTCGCGGTCGTCCATGTAGAGGCGCAGGGCCTCCCGGATGAGCTGGCTCATGGTGCGGTCCTCCTCGGCCATCACCTGTTTGACCTGCTCGGCCATCTCCGGGGGCAGGGAGAAGGTGATGACCTTCGTCGTCCTGGGCATCTCTCTTTTTACCTCTTATGGTAATACTAGGTCATACCCTTATCATGGACGAACCGGCCTACCCCTGTCAATGGGCGCGCCCCCTGTAACGAGCACTTGAATTGGAGTAAAATGGCATGATAGACGTTGGCGACGGAGGGGTTCTCTCTATGGGGACTTTCAAGTGGCCGCTCCGCATTTCCAGCATGGACGGCCAGCAGGCACAGGACATAGAGGCGACGGTGGACACCGGCGCATCGTTCACCACGTTGCCCTCCAGCCTTCTGCGGGAGCTGGGCATCGAGCCGACAGGCAAGCGCGGATTTCTGGTGGCCGACGGGCGGCGCGTTGAGATGGAGTTCGGACAGGCGTGGGCTACCATTGACGGCGAGAGCGTAGTCACCATCGTGGTCTTCGGAGTGGAGGATGCCCCTCCCCTGCTGGGGGCTTACACCCTGGAGGGCTTGGCCCTGGCGGTGGACCCGGAAGCTCAACGGCTGGTTCCCACCCACATGATCCTCTACTAGCACGCTGCGGCGCTCGCCGCGCACTTTCTCCCCGTAGATAGCCGCCTTCTCACACCCCACAGTGTCCCTCGCACTCGTTCCAGAACCCGTTGCTCTCCCCATCGTGTCCCAGGCGTACCTCATCGCGGCTGACGGCCTGGTCGAGGGGAATCCTTCGCGGATGGAGGTACGGCTCCTTGGCGAAGGCGAGCCTGCGGCGCATGTTCGCGTCGATCTCCACCGCCTCGGCGAACAGCTCCGGCCACCTGCGCCTGGTCTCCACCCATCGCTGGCGTGACTGGAAGGGGCAGGCGACGCAGGCCGAGCGTTCCAGCGGCCTGTCGTAGCGGGCCGTCCACCAGTCCATACAGTCCCTCCGAGACATCCCCGCCTCTATGAGAGGGTAGCGGTTGAGTATCCACCTGTCTCGGGACGGCTTCATGCGAATGGCCTCGTCGGTGGAGATACCGAGCCACAGCTCGACGGTGGTGCCGGCTGGGACGCGCTGTCCCTTCCTTAGCCCGAATCCACCGAAGGACACCGATGGACGGCGTGAGGGCAGCGGAAGGGGGTGGGTGAGGGAGCTACAGGGGGGATGGCCTGGGGTCTTGGGGTAGATGGGAGGCCGGCGGCCGGTCTTCAGTCGCCGCACAGGGCCCCTAAGGCCCTATGCGGGAGTTGCGATGCGCGGGAAGGCGAGAGGATACGCAGCAGGGGACTCTCGCGACCGGGGTGGCGCGAGATTGCGGGGACGTTGGGTCAGTTGCAGGCTGGCTGTCAGGCCGGGAACGGAATGGCTTGCAGCCGGGCCAAGGCGCGACTGAACTGGGTTTCCCAAGGCCAGCGCCGGGGGAGATGCAAAGTGAGGCGGCGCGCCGAGCGGGTGATCCGTCCCACCAGAGCGAAGACCCGCCGCCTGAGGGTCTTGGTGATCACGGTCCGCTCGCCCAGACCAATCCGCGCCGTCCAGCGGGCCAGGTTATGCGCCATCACCTGGACCGCCAGCCAGGCGCCGTTGGCGGCGAAGCGCGCCGACGGCATGTGGTTCAGCCCGACGCCGTACTTGAGGTCGCGTATGGCGTTCTCGACCTCGGCGTGGCGGCGATGATCGGCCTCCAGTTCCAGCGTCTCCCCATCGCGGTCGGTGATGAAGGCGTGATAGCTGTATCTGGCGAAGAGGGCGAGCTGGGAACCGGGCGTCGGCTTCACCCGCCGGACAATGAGCCGCACCGGCGCGGCGTCCGGCTTGGTCTGGAACGGGGTGTAAGTCGTCTCGGCGACATCGGCGGCGCCGTCCGTCCAGTAGGGAATGGGAGTCCAGTCCTCCTCTGGTATCGCCTCGATCAGGTCCCGCAGGCTGGCGCGCTGGCGGATGGTGATAGAGAAGCGGACATCCATTTCCCGGCAGGCGGCAACGACAGTGTGGGCGTAGAAGCCGCTGTCGGCCCGCACCGTGAGTTGTCCCCTGGCCCCGCCGTAGCGCACCCGCCCCACCGTCTCACGCAGGAAGTGGGCGGCGCCACGGGCGGTGTTGGCCCGGCCCTCGCGCAGCCGGGACATCAGCACCTCGCCGGTGCCGGCGGCAATGGCCAGCAGCGGGTGATAGCCGCGGGCGCCGGTATAGCCGTGGTGGCGCGCTCCCTCCTTGGCCAGTCCATAGGTCTCGCAGATGGTCGAGTCCAGGTCGATGGTCAGGGGCGAGTCGCCGGGTCCGGCCCCAGCGGCCCAGGCCCGGGCCAACAACTGGCGGCTCACGCGGTCGAGTTGACGGACATGCCCCCACCGGAAGCTGCGCAGGAAGGTCCCCAGGGTGGATGGCGCCTTGACCACGCAGCCTAGAACACCGACCGTCCCACCAGCGCGCAGCGCATCGGCGTCGTCGATGCAGTCGCCGCCTGCCAGCGCGGAAGCGACCAGCGTCAGCATCTTGTCCCCAGTGTTCGCCCGTCCCGGCGCTCCGCCGAGGTCAAGGTGATGGTCGACGAGTTCCCGCAGGCCCAGGTGCCGGGCTAGGGTGGCCGGCAGGAGCAGGCCGGCATTGGCCACCAGGCGATGGTCGTCAAAGACGATGCGGATACGGTCGGGTTTGTTCTGTGGCAGCATCTATTGGGTGCTCCTTGTTTCCGGGCAGGTTTCTGTTCCAAAACCATTATCCCAGATTCAGAGGAGCACCCGCTGGCTTCTTCAAGGGCTGTCCCCAAGGACGTCCTTCGGTGGATTCGGGTTTAGCCCCAGGAGCTCGCGTATCTTGCGGCGCACGGGTGCGATCTTGTAGTGCTCGGTGCACTGGCGTCTGCCGATGCCGTCGCCCTCGCCGTCGCGCCCCTTCAGGTAGACGGGAAGGTCTACGAAGCTGCGGGACCCTGAGTGATTGGTCAGGGCCTTTGCGTCCTCCCGTAGGCTGCGCCCGTTGTCCACCATGTACAGGGGAAAGCTCAGATTGCTGGACAGCCAATCCAGGTGGGTGTAGATGCTGGGCGGCTCCCAGTGGGTGTCGGCGAAGATGGCGCAGTCAGGTTCGGTGTCGAATGCGCCGTCGCTGGCCATGAGCGCCATGACCGAGGACTGGACGCCACCGCCCAGGCTGATGACGGTGAGGGCTGGAGAGGAGGCCATCAGAGCTCCTCGTCGCCGCCGCCGTCCGGCTGGGCTTCCGGCTCGGAGGTAGCGGCCGCCTGCCGCCGCATGTGGGCGCGGACGGCGACCTTTGCCAGGATGCGCAGCCCCTTGCGGATCGCCCTGCGCTGCTCGGGAGTGTAGGACGACATCAGCTCGACGAGGGATTCGTCCTCGGCGGGCTTCTCTCCTCTTTTGCGTTGGTTCTTTCTCGTATGTTTCATGTCGCGTAGTCGCACTGGACCGCTGGCCTTGCGTTCATCTCCTGGGTATTTGCCCCTCTTGGGCGAACGCCCGTTCTCCTTCAGTGTGGGGGACCGGAAAGTTGGGCGTAATCCCCTATAGGGGGGTTCAAAGATGAACCTGATGCTCCTATAGATGTCAAGGAGTGCTGTGGGATAGGGCTGAGTTCCGTAGGACGGAGAAGACCTCGCGAGCGACATAGCGTTTGAGGCAGCGGATCACCTCAGCCTTGCTCATTCCCTCGGTGGTGCGACGACGCATGTATGCCTGGGTCCGCTCATCATGACGAAGTCTGACGACAACAATGCGATGGAGTGCCGCGTTGGCCTGGCGGTGGCCGCCTCGGTTGAGCCGATGCCTGTTGGTCTTGCCGGAGGAAGCAGGGATGGGATTGACACCGCACAGGGAGGCGAAGGCAGCCTCGGAGTGGAGGCGGTCAGGGTTACTCCCGGCAGCAATGAGGAGGGTCGCCGCCGTGTCTGGTCCTATGCCGAAGCCATCCACCAGGGCTGGGGCTGCCGTCCGTGTGAGTCGTTGGATCTCGGCCTCCAGGTCCTTTATCTCATTACCGAGTTGACGGTAGCGACGGGCAAGGGAGCGAAGAGCATACTTGGCCGCCGCGGTGGGACCCTCCATACGACCAGGCCGGAAGCTCTTGGACCGGGTGACAAGGGCAGCAGTGGTGAGGCCAGTGAGGTGCTCACGAAGCCGGGCCGGGGCCGTGACAACCAGGGCCTTCATCTGGTTGATTGCCTGGGTGCGAGCCTTGACGGCCGAGTCCTTGGTGCTCTTGAACATACGGATCATTTCGACTTCACCCTCACCTGACTTGGGAGTGGCATCGGCTACTCCGGCAAGCACGGCACGCGCTGCCATCTCCGCATCAGTGGGATCGCTCTTCCCCTTCCGATAGCGGGTTGACCGGTCGGGCCGGTTGACCTCCACTACGGTATGGCCCCTACTGGTCAGGAATCGGGCGACTCCGGCACCGTAGGAACCGGTGCCTTCAATCCCGAAGGCATGAATCTCTCCCAGGCCCCGGGACCACCCTTCGAGCTCCTCATACCCATGGGTGGTCGCCACTGTGTGAAGCTCCCCAAGGCGGACCCCCTGACGGTCAATGGCCACCGCCACATGCTCATCCTGGTGGGTGTCGACTCCGACGACCAGCTCAACACCACGACTACCTTTATGACCGACGACTCCTGTCATTTCTACCTCCCGGAGGATTGTGCGCCGGCCAGGTGAGCGGACAAGACTGCGATGGGGCGTGGGGCCAGGCTCCTATAAGGCCACTGCTCGCCTTGCCGAGGGCACTTCTGGCGCCACCTCGAATCGAGTCGACAGATCAGGCTGAAGGCATGACGCCAGTCTCAGAAAGGGTCAGGCCCGAGCCGAGGTGGCCCGGGATTCATCATCGCAGTCTCAGAAGTCCGCACTGGTTATGAGGACGGGGTTGGGTGTGCCTTCGAGGTGACATTACTGAGGAGGGTTGCGATGCCTCTTCGAGAGATGAATCGAGAGCAGATGTGGATGTTGCCGCCGACTCTAGGCGAGCTAGTTCCCCCAGACCATCCAGCCCGATTCGTGGCCGAGTTCGTGGATGCCTTGGGCCGGGAAGACTGGGGAGAAATGGGCGTGGAGTCGGAGGGGGATCCTCTGGGAGCGCCAGCCTACCATCCCCGTGCGCTGCTGAGCGTATGGCTGTACGGGTTCATGACCAACGTGCGTTCCTGCCGCAAGTTGGAGGCGGCCTGCCGGGACCAGATACCGTACCTGTGGCTGACCGGGTGGCAGCATCCGGACCACAACACCCTGTGGCGCTTCTACAAGAGACACCGGCAGAGCATGAGGGAGCTGTTCAAGCGCACGGTGAGGACGGCGGTAGAAATGGACTTGGTGGATCTGGCGGTGCAGGCGGTGGACGGAACGAAGTTGGTCGCCAATGCAGCCCCATACAGGAGCTACGATGCCGAGGGATTACGCCAATTGCTAGTCCGGGTGGAGAAGGCTATCGGAGACCTGGAAGCCCAGAATGAAGGGGGAGAAGACGGCGTTCCGGCACGTCTTCCCGAGAAGTTAGCCGACCAGAAGGCGTTGAGACAGCGGGTGAGGCAGGCGATGGACGATCTGGCGGGCCGGGAGCGTCCCCAGCGCTATAAGCGTCCAGATCGCATCAATCTGACCGATACAGATGCCAGGTTGATGAGGACCCGTCAAGGAGTTGTGCCCGGCTACAACGCCCAGGCCGTGGTCTCTCCTCTGGCGAACGATGAGGGAATAACCGGCATGTTGGTCACCGCTGTGGACGTGGTGGATGAAGCCAATGATGCCGCTCGCCTGACCCCAATGGTGGAACAGGCCGAGGAAGCGACGGGGGTCAGGGTGCCTACGACGTTGGCCGACGCCGGGTATTTCGCCGGGAAACACGTTGTGGAATTCCACCGGAGAGGCCAGCAGGTGGTGATTCCGGACCTGGCCCGGCCTACAGACCACCCGTACCACAAGGACCAGTTCAGCTACGACGAGGAGAATGACGCCTACACTTGCCCCCATGGACAAAGGATTCCATTCGTGGGCCTCAAGAACAACAAGAGAGATAAGGCCCGGCTATATCGCATGGCCTCCGGGTCCGTCTGCCGGGAGTGTCCGGCTTTCGGAGTCTGTACCAAGAACGCTCTGCATGGACGTACCCTGGAGATCGGACTGCACGAAGTGGCGCTGCGCCGTCATCGGGCCTGGATGCAGACCAGTGAAGCCCAACAGGCGTATCGGCGCCGGCTGCCGCTGGTCGAACCGCTCTTCGGCATTCTGAAAAGCCAACTGGGAGCCCGACAGTTCGCGTTGCGCAGCATTGTCAACGTGGCGGCCGAGTGGACCATGTTGGCCACGGCCTTCAACCTGAGGACCCTCTGGCGAGTATGGCGCACCCGCACCGTCATCCGCTGGAATTCTAACCTGGAACCACGCCCGGCCATCTGACCGCAAACGGTAGTAGCCACGCACTTCTCACCTATCCGTTCCCTCCAATAGCCATCCAGCTCAGGCCTGACCAGCAAATCCCGCCGGCTGGGTGCGCGCATCTCAATGCAACCCCTTTCTTGGATTGGCCGTTTCCCCTCCTAAGCGTAACTTCCTTCTGAGACAGGTTCACCCATGAACCCCCTTATAAGACCCTCCCAAGAGGGGGCCGTCTGTGATGTCATAGCCGTGTACAGAGATTTGAGTTTGTTCCAAAAAGGGAAATCGGGGTCCTGAGCAAGCTAAATCAGGGGTAAATCAGCCCCTACAGGACGGAAACAGTGAACACTTTGTCGAAAGGGCTGGTTCCAGGGGGTGGCAGCAGAGTCCGTAGTGGGGACCGACATCGCTGCGAGGCGTGGAAACGGGCCTCATTGCAGGAAAAGCGGGTCAAAACGACATCGTTGCAAGGAAGGAGGGGTTTGTTATGAGTTCGAGAGGAAGGCCGTTGGAAAGAACGAGGAGCATCGAGGACCTGCACGAGCTAAGGCTCATGGCGCTGCTTCACGACCTAGTCAGGAAGCATCGGCGCAAAGGGGCGGGGGAGATGCTGGGCGTCGATCCCCGGACGGTGAAGGCGTGTCTGGAGCAAGGAGCGCTCTCCAAGTGGATGCGGACCGCATTGGAAGCGCAGCTGCTGTCCAGGGAGAAAGCGGCGATGGCGGCCCAGCAGGAGCGCATCGAAGCCCTGGATCAGCGCATGGGGGCGGTGGAGCAGCAGATCACCAGCGGCCTCGGAGAGATGCGGACCACTATGGAGGGCGAGATCAAGGCGCTCAAAGACGAACACGCGGGGGCGCTGCGGCAGTGGGAACGGCGTCTGGCCCAGGTGGAGGCGGGATACGGCGGAGCGTCAGCGGCCAGCGTAGAGAAACAGCCCGTGACGACGGGTGTGACCCGGCGGCGGTATCCCGAGCTGGTGACCGTCGAGCCTGCTCTCGATGACGAGGCGGTCTTCGGTGCGGCGTGGCCGCTGATCGACGAGTGGCGCACGCTCAGAGCGAGTCATCCCATCGGGGGCAAGAGTCTGTCGTGGCTGGTGACGCACGAGCGTATCCTGGAGATGGAGCTGGCCATGCTGGAGAAGCACGGGCTGACCTTGCCCCCAGAGCCCATGCCGCTCACGGGGCACTGGAGGAGAAGGCAGCTATCCTGGCGCTGGACGGCGCTCTACGACACCCAGAGGGCGCGGGTCAAGCGGGAGTTGCTCAGGTGGGTGCGCCGGATCCTCACCGTGGGCCTGTGGCGGAAGTAGACGCTTTCAGGGTGGTGGTTAGGGTTTCGTGGAACTTTTGTCGAACTAGAGTGAACACTTTGGGCGGTGAGGCCCAAAAGGTATTGCCAACGGGGCAATGGGGCGTAATACTGAGATTGTTATCAGGTTTTTCCAGTGTTTCTTTGCCTTAGAAACCTGGGGGTCCTTTCCCTGAGCCCGGGATGTACCAGAGGGATCGAGCCATGCTCTCCCAACGGTCGCCCAAGAGGGATGTTTCCACAAAGGCCGGAGTGCGTCCTGCGTTTCGACCTTTCGATACGACGGTTGGAGTGCCCATGCCCTCTGACCGTCCCCCCATGCCTGCGGCATAGCTCTTCAGACAGCTAGGCCGCAGCTTCGACACGCGCCGGTCTGCCATTTGCATCGCAGGCTGGCCGCTTCGCGTCACCGCAGCCTCCCCAGAGTCGATGCGCCATATAGACCCTGGCCGAGCTGCGCCCTTTTACACCCGCGTCTGTTCCGTGACCACATCCTGGGACAGCCGCGCCGCGTCTTCGTAGCTCTCCAGAACTCGCGTTGTGACGAAGAGACCCTGGCCGAGCTGCGTCTTTTCCACCCTGGCCCCTCTGCGTTCGATGCGCGGACCAGGCCGGGGACAAGTCACGCTGCGTTCACGTGAGGCATCCCACCGTGGGCGGAGTGTGTCCATCGACAGTCAACCCAGTGGCGAAGACCCGCGCTGTGGATGCCGGTGCGGGCAATACAGAAGGAGGTGCGCATGCACAGCAAGGAACAGTCCCCACGGGTCCTGGCCGCCGTCGCCGGGACCGCAAGAGCCATGCGGCGGCACAAACGGAGGACGCTGGCGGCAGGCGCGGCGTTGCTTCTGGTAACGCCCCTGTTGACCGGTTCAGGCGTTGACGCCTTCACCGTCAACGCCTTGGCCCTAGGCGTGGGGGCGCTGATGCTCCGGCGGTTCATGGGCGCAAGGAACAGGAAACAGGCGATACAAGCACTACGGCAATCGAAAGTAGAAAGCAACTGTCTTGAAAGTCAAGAGGAGTGAGCGACTTGAGGACTCGGGTCGCGCCAAGGTGAACGATGCTTGAGCATGGAGTTGAGGATAACGAGCAGCTTGCGCATGCAGGCTGTGAGGGCCAACTTCTTCGGCTTACCAGCGGCCAGCAGCCGCTGGTAGAAGTCCCGTATGAGGGGGTTGAAGCGGCTGGCTACCAATGCTCCCATGTACAGGGCGGCGCGGATGCGGGCGCGTCCACCCCAGACGGTGCGTTTGCCCCGCAGCGTGCCGCTGTCCCGGTTGAAGGGAGCCACCCCTACCAGGGCGGCGATCTGCCGGCGGTCCAGCGTGCCCAGCTCCGGCAGATAGGCCAGGAGAGAGAGGGAGACTTGTTCTCCCACGCCGGGAACGGTGCGCAGGAGGTCATCCTTCTCTCGCCATACGGGACTCTGGCGAAGAGTCTGCCGCAGTCCCTCATCCAGGTCGTCCAGCTCTCGCTCCAGCCATGCGATGTGGGCCTCGATGCGGGGACGGACGGCGACGGTGGTGGCGGCGCTCAGGCGGTTCTTCTCCGAGACCAGCATGGTCATCACCTGGTGCCTGCGGGCAGCCAGGGAGTTAAGGGCCTGGGTCTCGGTGTCTCGAAGAGGGCGCACGGGCGGGCGGACTGCTTCGGCGAAGTGAGCCAGGACCGCTGCGTCCAGAGCGTCGGTCTTGGCCAGCTTCCCGGTGGCCCTGGCGAAGTCCCGCACTTGGCGGGGGTTGACGACGACCACCGGCACCGCGTCGGCTGCCAAGGCAGCCACCAGCGGCACTTCCAAGCCGCCCGAAGCCTCCAGCAGCACCATCGCCGGCTCAATGGCCTTCAGCCGCGAGACCAGCTGCCGGACCCCTGCATCGTCATGGGAGACCTCCCATCTGTCGTCCGTGGGACGGACGGCAACGTCCACCTGGGCCTTGGCTACATCTGCTGCGCCAGAACTTCCATAAGGAGGATGTGGGACGGTTCAAGAGCCAGGCCCTGGCCGACCGGCTGACACGGGCTTTCGGGCGGACCATCGGCTACTCGGTCTATCCCTTCCGAGGGGAGGACTCCGAGGGCGAGGGACAAAGCTATCCCGGCCTGCCCGGCTACGGGAGTGGCCTGCTCATCGGCTGCGCCGACAACGCCGCCGCCCGCAGGGCCATGGCAGAGTGCCTGCCCGGAAGCCCGAACCTGTGGCTCATCGACGCGGGCAACGACACCAACTGGGGGCAAATCCTGGTTGGCAACGTCGCCGACAACCTGTCGTGGGACGAACCGGCCTTCGTCGGCGAGACCTGCCACCTGCTTCCCGCGCCCACGGTGCAGCGCCCGGACCTGCTGACCGCCGTGCCGACTACCCTGCCGGACGTGGACTGCGCAGCGGCCCTGGACCTCACCGACCAGGACCCCACCATCAACCAGGTGATGGCGTCGCTGGTGCTCCAGGTGGTCCGCCGCATCGTGGCGGGCGCCTGCCCCTTCATGGGCCTCTACCTGGACATGGAGCAAGGGACTGTCAACCCGACCTACGCCATCCCGGAGACGATGGCGCGGGTGTTGGGGCCTAACGCCGGGGAGGGAGTGTGGAGCGGCCTGTCGGCCTGGAGGAGAGATTAGCGTCCCGATGATCGGAATGTACAACGCAGCTAGAGACGACACTGCCAGCGAATAACAACGGAGAAGGAGAAATCATGCCTAATGAGAATGAGACGGGAGTATCCCGCGAGGATGCACAGAACACAGCCGAGAGTCTCTTCGGAGACACGACAGCCGACCAGACCGTCGTCGTTGCTGATGACGATGACGACAAGAGCAAGACCGAACAAGACCCGCAACGCCCGGTTGTCGTTGAAGACCAGGCTGCCGAAGAGGGGGCCAGTGCGCCCGAGGACCTGAAGGTCGTAATGTCAATCAAGGACGGCAGGGCCACCATAGGGGTGCAGCAGCCCTCGTCGGACCCCCACATCGAGCCGGTGGACGCCCCGGACCTGGCTGGGCTGAGCGGAGAGGTGTTGGCGGTGGTCGAACGGGCCAGGGCCAGTTGGGAAGACGCGCCCAAGCATCCCGCTCACACGAGGCCGGCTCCCCCGGCCAGGCGTCGGACCCGGCGTGAGCAGGGGGCGGCGCAGGCGTCAACTGCCGAGGAAGAGACGGCCCAACAGCAGCCCGAGGCTCCGAGGCTGTTCTAGAAGCCAGGGCCTTGCAGCCTACGGGCCGGTTTGGAGCGGCAAGGGCAGAGGGTTGTACGTACGGGCGGCGGCCGCCTGGCTTCCGCAGCCGCCGCTCTTCTCTTCTGCCGAGTTCCTGGCCCGTGAACCGGTGAGGCCGCCCATAAGAATAGGCTCCACCCCACTGCCCGATTCGTCCCGTACCAAAATCAAGACACAAGCAGGAGCCGGTCGGCGCGCGGCGCTCACCGTCGAACCACAGGGGCAGCCATCGTCCTCACTCGATGGCTGCCCCTGCCTATACATATGTGAGGTGTGCGCCAAGAAGCGCGTGGGTTGAACGTTTCGGTTTTGGAACTCGGCCAGGAGTAGGCCGGTGGCTAGGGGAGCAGGCATGGGGGCCAGAGGCGGAACCGTGTCTGAAGCCTCCCCGACAATGTGGCGACGGTGACCCTGCTAAACCGTGCGCTGCTAGCCAGAGTGTCGTTATGGTCACGAAAGGAACTGCCGACTGAAGCGTCGAATGTAGAACCACCTGCTCACGGTAGGGCGAGGGTGGAGTCATTGGAACCCCTGTCTGCCTTATACAGGGGCAGTCCTGTTAGGACAGAGATGCCGACTCCAATTTACGGCATCTCCCGATGGCGAGCGCGGCAGCGAGCCAAGCCAGGCGTAGAGGCAGGACCTAAGACGGCGCGAAGACGCAACCTAGGCGAACTTGGGAGGCTCGTCCGGCTCTCCGGCAACGGAGTAGGCCAGCCTTCGGCCAATGTCGGACGTGTGGCAGAGCCCTCGTAGTAGTCCGAGGTCGGGAAAGCCGACCACATGGCGAAGGGGGGCAGTCAGATGAGTGCGGAACGAAGCGACCTACGCCGGAGAAGGGATGTATGAACCCGACGACGATGGCGGAAAAGCAGATGTTCCCGACCCACATAGGTCTAACTCATCTGATGGAGAGCCGGATGCGATGAAAGTCGCAAGTCCGGTTCGGTGAGGGGGATGGCGCAGACCAGCCGGAGCGATCCGGCCACTGGCGGCGCTGTCCCCACTCAATCCTTTTTTGTTGCCCAAAATCATCGCTGAAATGATGAAGGGCAGTCAAAGCGGCGGTCCGACGATCTTCGGGCGGACTCCATCAGCCGCAAGGGGAGCTGGACTTCTTGCGTCCCCTTATCCGAGCGAGCTCCCTCCTCGACAGACGTTTGCTTGCGTATTGAATGGTGTGGTATGCTACATCAGCAACGTCTACACCTTCCGGGACAGTGCCATGAACAAGCTAGACGAGTATACCGTGCCCCAGGCGGCGTCCATTCTCAATGTGAGTGAGGAGACCGTTCGCCGGAACATTAGGTCAAAGCGCCTGGTGGCTTTGCGACGGGGAACCCAATGGTTTGTCCAGCACGCAGTCCTTGTGCGCTTCGCCAAAAACTACGATCCCAAGACGGGCAAGATAAAGGAGGAGTGATAGGGACCTGGGTGACGATGTGCTTACGATTCTCTCTAGGACTCCGAGCCTCACAGTTTGTCGGGCTCGTCGAAATGAGGCCGCTCAAGCTCGATGCGGACTTGTGGAGGCTGCTGAGAGAGGTTCTGGAGCAGACGCTCCAGAAATGTGTTCGGCTTAGGTGCCTCGCGCCATGAGCAGCCACCGGACTGCGCCGATGCGCGATGATGCCTGGCGGGCCGGTGGTGACAACCTTGCGCCGACCCCCGTGACTGACTGGCCCCAACCCTGGTTGGGACGCCTGCTGCTCGTCTCCCTGCTGGTGATGCTGAACCTGCCGATGACCTTCACCTTGATTACCCGAACAGACCCATACGGGTTCTTCACACTGAAGTCCGTATCGGCCTATCCTCTGCCGCTGGTTCTGTCTACCGGACTGAGTTCGGCTCTTGCCTTGGTGGGGTACGTTTGCTATCGCTGGCTCCGGGGGCGACAGCGGTGGTTCACGGGAGGTCACTGGAGTCCGCTCACCAGGGGCGCGGTGTTGTGTGCGCCGCCTGTGCTTCTCGCATACCTACCGATCATCGTCCTATCGAGCCACGGGTGGAAGCCAACTCATTTGGCGTTGGGAGCGGTGATTGCCGGAGCGCTGACCGTCATCCACTCCCTCAGAGACTCGGAGATGAGTCTTGATCCGGTTCAGGCTCGGTACTGGTTCATCTGTGCCCTGGGCTCGATCCTTGTGTTCCTCGTCCTCTGCATCGGCGCGATGGTCGTGCTGTACGAAGTCGAGCAGTTCCCCGCGTCCGGCAATATGCTGTGGACATGGGAATACCGCTGGCCGGAACTGGGATATCCCCCCGAAGAGTATGACACATGGCACCGCGACGGTCTCCTGGCCTTTACGGCGACAGGAGTGGCTTTCATGATCGCGGCGCTGGGTGGAAGCATGTTGGGGTCGGTTCTAAGGTGGACGCGGTCGGCGGAGGGCGGCGGAATTGCCCGTCGTACACCGGCCACCAGGCAGCAGTATCCGGATGCACCTCCTTGGGTCGCCCGAATCGCTCGGCAGATTGAGCCCCTGAGCCCATCCACTGGGAATGAGGCGGAGTATGTCGCCGTGTTCAATGGGTATGAGATTGAAATCACGGGCGGCCAATATCAGCGTTTGGTCGGTGGCAAGTACGATTTGCTCCATGACGTTGACCTGCTTGTAGACAAGGCGGCTGGCAACGTGTTCCTTCGTACTGATGGGACGTGGGCCAAGCTCGACTTTCGCGTTCGCGACAAAGCCTCGGCCATCCGCAGCGGTCCCTTCTCCCTGTTGTGCATCTACGCCCGCAGTCCCGGTAGGCGTTTCGCCAACGGCGAGTTGAGGACCCTTCTGGATCGGGAGTTAAGTAGTCACGTGGAGTTCAATGTACGAGACTTCGTATTCCAGCTTCAGAGGAGGACTCCCCGGCTGCCCATCGGACGTGATGCAACGGGGTCTTTCTTGGACCAATCGGCAAACGTGTGCTTCCTGGACCTGCAGCGGTCGCCAACGGACAACGGCGGCACTCAGGCCAACGGACCGTAGCTCCTCTGAATGCTGAGGCGCCACCACCAGCAGCGTGGGCCAGTCGAACGGGGTAGACCCTCCGATGGAGATTTACCCCTCTGAACGCCTGCAGTTCTACGTTTTGCGACGTACACGCTCACTATCCGACGCCTACTCCACTTGGCAACTAGAGGATCGCGCAAGAGAATATAGTTGGGACGAGTGGGATTTGGAGAACCGGTCTGAGGGCTTGCCATAGGGGACTAGATCGCGGCCTCGCCCGCAACCATGTAACGCAGGATGGCTGGGAATCGCAGGTCCGCGATGACCTGGACCGACTACTGACGCTAGAGAGCGATATCGCGGAGAACAGGACCAGCCGGTTACTGGTGTAGAGATACCTGGTGACATGCTAGCCATGGCAGGGAATGTTCACGATGTAGGTTTGTGGTACGTAATTAGGAATCGAGTACGAAGGTGCCGAGGACAAGATCCGAGACGCGGGAGCCAAGGTTCGGCTGGTCAGAGAACTCATGCCAACAATAACGATCGACATAGCCAGTTTCTGCGTTGACCGTTGATCACAGATGAGGAGTCATCCATGAAGCTTGCATCCACAGAGGGCCGAATGCCCCAGTCCCCAAAAAGGTCGGCGAGAGCGACGATTAACCAAACTGCATGCAATGGGAGGTGTTAGATGACAATGATAAGGCTCGCAATTGGGGTTGCGATAGGAACTGCAATCATATCCTGTATTCTTGGATCGTTCTCCTCCGTAGTCCTTTTGCTTGGAGCACTCGGAGCTTTGGATGTGAGCTTACAAGAATCAGACGTTGGCTCGCTACTAAGAGAAAGTCAAGGATTGGCAATCTTCTGGGCCGTAGTGACATTGATTGTGTCGGTTGCTGTAGTAGCAGCAACCTTGATCTTCAGCCGGAAACGGCCCTGGACTGCTCTGATTGTCTTGGGGGTAGCACTCATTGTGTGGATTGTTTCGGCCTCTCCAGGCTTTTACGGTTCAACTGCGGTGGTGCAAATAATCCTCGTCTCCTTGGCAATGGTGCTGGTCTGGTTCAGCAAGTTGATGGCGCAGCGCGGGCCGGATACGTCCTAATTGCTGTGAGGCTTGCTGTCTGAGAAGGGCTAGCCGGTCTCTAGTGGTCTTGGAATTGGCATTTATTGCGTGGGAGCACATTGAATAGGCAGCAGGAAGCTCTTCGCTCGGTAACGCGGAGGATTTCTACAAGACAAGAGTTTGCCCGCCGCGGCATGCCGCAAGGCGCGGCAGTCCAATACCCGATCCCCCACCGCCGTAATCCGTGAGGCACGTCCCGCGCAGCGGAACTGACAGGCCGGCACCGCCCGACAGTACTCAATGAGGGAAAGCCCTGTCTATTAGGTGTAATTCGTGGATGGGGCTAAACCACGATTTGGTGGTAAATGACCAGACACCATCTGAAGAGTTGACCTTATGAATCGCGTTCTGATCGCTATCGTAGTTGCGACGGTCGTGTTAGCCGTCGGCGCTGCCGCCGCTGGGTATTTCTTCCTGGGTCTGGGAGACCCACCGCCGGTGGGCCGGGAGGTAGCGCTCCACACATATGGTGGCGAGACCTACGTCCTGGTCGAGTACGGCGACGATCTGGCGATATTCGTGGACTCCGGACCGTCTGTTGCAAGCCGCGACCTCGCCGACCGGATCCTGCACTCCTACTCATGGAAACCCGTTCTTGCCGACCTGGACTACGCAGGAATCGCCGAGATTGTGCAAGGCGTGGAGCGGGTCGACTCCAGAATCTCGGGCGTGCGCTCGTTCTCGAACCAGGCCGTGGACATATTCAACGAACTGGACTCGATAGCCGCCAACATCCCGTTCAGGGGTAGGGTGTCGGCAATAGACGTC
The DNA here is from genome assembly GCA_965248605.1 of Dehalococcoidia bacterium. Lineage (GTDB taxonomy): Bacteria > Chloroflexota > Dehalococcoidia > Lucifugimonadales > CAUZJF01 > CAUZJF01. The sequence goes on along the minus strand of CBDFJV010000007.1, from coordinate 880,590 downwards.
GTCAAGGCGTCATATCCGGGCCTGGACACGGCGGAGCAGGCCATCCGCTCGCTCAATTCGGAGCTTAATCGCTGGGGTGAGAACACCGAGAAGCTGGTCGGAAGCACGAGCCTCGTGGCTGAACTGAGAGAGTCGGGTGAGTTTGAAGGGGATGACCTGGCCAGGCTGTTCAGCGACGCGTCCTCCTCTGCCTCGGGCGCTGCTGATACGGTAAACAGCGTCAAGGGTGGAGTGTCTGAGGCGCAAACCTCAGCTGCGCGTCTGGAATCGGCTCTCCGCGACGCCTCGGACACGCCGCTGATAGGGGGCGCGATCGGGGGGCTAGCCTCGACGGCAGGCCGGTTCGAGTCTGAGCTGGGGAACCTGACCGCACTCCTCGGCGACTTCGAGGGGGAGCTGGACCAGCTTCGACAGCAGGTCCAAAACGGCCTGGCCACCGCGTCCACCGCCCACGAAGGCTTCATGAGCAGGTGGCTCGCTCAGCCGCACGATCCGCAGTGGCCGCCGACGGATCCCGCGAGGGCTCCAGCGGTCAAGCTCAGCCGGACGGAGGAAGCGAGGCAGGGTACCGCCGCTGTTCCTACCGCCGATTCCGAATCTGGGGCGTCCCCGACTCCGGCACAGGAGTCCTCGACTGTCGCGCCGGGTGCCGATCCGACTGCCTCCAGTGACGCAAGCGTACCGACCCAGATGGCAGGAACACTCGTCTGGAGTTACGAATCAGGAGATCTCATCTACTCTTCGCCCACGGTGTCCGGAAGCTCGGTTTACGTGGGGTCTTATGACAACCACGTCTACGCAGTGGACACTGCCACAGGAGAACTGACGTGGGGCTTCGATACCGGGGGTCGTGTGCGTTCGTCTCCCGCGGTGTCCGGTGGGGTTGTGTACGTGGGGTCGGAGGACAATCACCTATGTGCGCTGGATGCAACAACTGGAGAACTCGTCTGGCGCTACGAGACCGACGCTTGGGTGAAATCGTCGCCCACGGTGTCGGGCGGGATGGTATACGTTGGGTCGGACGACGAACACCTCTACGCGCTGGAGGCAGCAACCGGAGAGCTGGTCTGGCGCTACAACATCGGAGCAGACGATGTGGACTCCTCACCCAAAGTGTCGGGCGGGGTGGCGTACATTGGGTCTGACGACGATCACCTCTACGCGCTGGACGCCGCAACCGGAGAGCTAAGTTGGCGATACGAGACCGGAATCGATGTGGACGCTCCCCCCACCGTGTCGGGCGGGGTGGTGTACGTGGGGTCGGACGACGATCACTTGTATGCACTAGACGCTGCAACCGGAGAGCTAATTTGGCGCTTCCAGACCGGCGAGGTTGTGCGATCCACGCCGACAGTGTCGGGCGGTATCGTATATGTGGGGTCGGCGGACCATCACCTCTACGCGCTGGACGCCGCGACCGGAGAGCTGGTCTGGCGCTACAGGACCGGCGATCGAGTTTCTTCATCGCCGATGGTCGCTGGCGGTATCGTACAGCCCGGTATGGGAATTCTCCCACATAGCCAAAGATACAAGTTCGTAATTCAGTCTTACACGGCCCACCCGAAGAGGCTCGACGTCCACGTAAGGTTCGCTGTGTCAAGGCTCATAGAGCCCCCAGCCACATCTCGAAAATGGTACTGCCTACCGTCCAACTAGGCCCACCATTTTGTACGGTAGACAGTACCGAGCCGTTCAGGGCCACCTTTTCGGCGACTCCTCCGGGTATGGAGCTATCGTCGGGCATGGGAACGGTGTAGCGCATAAGGGCGTTGCCTGGCATGACCACGATCTCCTTGACGAAGCTCTCGATGAAGGCCCTGCGCTCGGTCAACTCGCTCTCGTTCAGGAACTCGCTCATGTCCTGGGCGTAGGCCGTGATGGTCTGCACGTCGTCCAGGACCTCCCTGCGCTGGGAGAGGATTGCTCTCGCTTCCTGAGCCGAAGACTCAAGGCGCTCCTGCCGCTCCCGGTGGTCGCGGATGCGCGGGGTAACGTCGGCCATATCGAGCTCGGTGGTCTCGACGAGGTTGTAGAGCCGGTCCAACCTGCGCCTTACGTCGGCAAGCTCCGAGTCGATGGTCTCAAGCCTCTTGCGCTGCTCGCTGGCCACGCCATCCATCTCCTCGTCCACCACCTTCACCAGGGCGCGGATGCTGCTCTCGGTGAGGATGTTGGAGCGAATCTTCCCCACGACCAGCTCCTCGAAGTTCCGGGCGTTGAGCCTGGGGGAATCGCAGGCGCCGCTGCCGCGCTTCATGATCGACTGGCAGACGTAGTAGGAGAACTGGCCGCTCTTGGAGTCCTGGCCTGAGAGCGCCCTGTTGCAGGTCTTGCACTTGACCAGTCCGCTGAGCAAGTAGGAGCTTCCCACCCTTCGGGGGTGGCTGACCTTGGGTGCGCGGGAGCGCATCAGCTTGTTGACGCGGCGGAACTGGGCCTTGGAGATGATGCCTGGGAACGCTTTGTCTACGCGCACCGGCTCGGCATTGTCCTTTGCTTTCGCGCCCCAGACCAGAGCGCCAGTGTAGACCTCGTTCTTGAGGACGGCGTGGACGCTGGTCTTGCCCCAGAGCTTTCCTGCGGGGCTGGCGATGCCCTCGTCGTTGAGGGTGCGAGTGATGTCAGTCATCCCCCTGCCTGCTTCGGCCATATCGAAGATGCGCTTGAGGATGGGTGTGGTTGTCGGGTCGGGCTCCAGGGTGGGGCGCTTCTTGGGACCGTCCTGCACCATGACCCGGTTGTAGCCGTAGGGCGTCCTGCTGGCGACCCAGAAGCCTCTGGAGGCCGCCTCCCGCATACCCCGGAGAACTTCCTGGGCAAGGTTATCGGTTATACAATCGAAACAAAAAACTGCGGTACTCGTGGGCAGTGGGACTGGGTGCAGCCGAAGGCGGCGACGCCGAGACTCCCAGTGCGCCGTGATATCCGGTGCTGAATCCCTGCTTAGCAGGGAAGAGCTTGGCGATAGAGCCCAGGGTCAACCTACTCACCTCAAAGCGAAAGCCCAGGGGGACAAGCGCATGCCGGTGAAACGGAGGATGTACGGCGATAAAGGCGGGCGTCTTGCGTTTCATGGATTACACGGCCGTCCATGTGTGTGGGGGGTTTTCTTGCTGTCACAGGGGCCGCCCCGGTCGGCCCAGAAATAGGCACAAAGCACTGCGGCAATCGTGGGTGGGCCTGAAAGGGGTGATCGTGGGGGCTGACGAGTGAATCCCCAGACGCGGCTAGCTGGACTCTCCGAAAGAGATGCAGCCTATATCGTACTACAGGACCTGGACCATCATTCGACCCTTGCCCCGGCGATGTCCCTGCGCTGGAAGAGCCAGAACGCCGCTCTACTCATCACGACCATGTAGGCCAGGAGAACGAGGAAGGCGTGCAGAGTGCCCGGCAGGTCAGCGATGTCGAACAGCGCGGCGTTACCGCCGGTCGTCTCCACACCGGTTTCGGTCATCCAAGCGGTCGTGTTGGTCCCAATCAGGAAGTCCGTCACGCTGTCGAACAGATAGTACCGTAACACCGGCTGTGATGGTTATGAACACCAGCAGAAACAGAGGAACAGTCTACGAGACCGATCACGCAGACGACGAGTGTGCCGTAAACGATCGATACGAGAATGACATCTGGGAAGTAGACTGCTAGGATGGGGAGGAACATAATGAGATTTCTTACTACACCCAAAGCCATTTCGGTGATGTCGCTCGCGGTAGTCCTCGGAATCGTCACCGCGTTCGTCTTACCTCGAATCAGTGGGTCGTCTGTAACGCACGGCGACTGGCCGCACTACTTCGACGGCGACAGACTCATCGAAGACTCCCAGCGCATCGTCACGGGGAGATTCGTCGACGAGGAGGAGATCGTGATACCGTCCATCTCCCCGGTCGACGGGCAGCCACACGGCTCAACGACGGAGATTTTTCGCCGGTTCGTGGTCGTAGATTCACTCAAAGGTGACACCGTCGCCGGACAGGAGATCTACGCCGTCACCTCGGCGGGAGTCACCACGGACGTGTCGTTCGAGGCCTACGAGACCATCGACCTGGAACCTGGTCGTACGTACGCGCTATTCCTTGAAGCGATACAGACGCCGGACCGCTTTCCGCGAAGGTTTGGCGACATCCTCTGGGTCGCCCCAGGCGAGCCCGGAATCGCCGAGGTAAGCGGAGACCGGCTGAAGTTCCTGGCAACTAGTCGCTACAACGGCGAAGTCAACGCGAGGCAACTCGACACCGCCGCAGATTCAGCAGCCCCGTTCGAGTTCACCAAGGCCACCCTAGCGTCTCGGATTCAGGCCGCGAGCGCTACGAGCACGCAGTAGAGGCCGATTAGAGGGACGCGAAAGGCCGGGGGCGTGGGTGCTCCCGGCCTTTTCGTTATGGCGACCTAGCAGCACCATTCCGTTCCGCCAGCGTCAGCCGGTTCGTCCCATCGTCGACGACCCTCTCGAGGGCTAGGTATCCCTCCCGGCAGAACCCCAGGACCTGTCTGTCGGTCAGGGTCAGGTCGCAGTCGAAGGTGCGGGTAGTGGGGTTGTAGGTCATAGGGGTGGGGTACCTCGGCTAGCGTCTTGCTCCGGTGCCCGGCCGTTCTACGCAGTCGGGAGAGTTGGACACCAAACGCCCTTCCGAGCTCGACTCTGGGATGAAGCCGAAGAACTGCGGTATTCGTGGGCGGTGGACCTGAAAGGGATAACCGCAGGAGCTGGCCAGTCGAATCCCCAGACGTGACCAGCTGGTCTGTTCGGGAGAAGTGCAGCCCGAACGGTGCTACAGGACCCGGAGCGAGGGCTGCATGACGCCAATCACTCGCCCTTGGCTCCAGCGATGTCCCTACGTCGGATGATCCAAAGGGCCGCGCCGCAGAGTACCGCGATGTATGCCGCCAGGACGAGGAAAGAGTGCAACTGGCCCGGCAGCTCAGCGATCCTAACCAGACCGCCGGTCTCGGCGAAGACTCGATCTTCGACTATCCATGCATTACTGCTGACGCCAGCTTCGGTCATCCATGCGGCGGCATTGGGTCCAAGAAGGAAATCGGTTATGTTGCCGAACCAGTCGACCAGACCGCTGAGAGTTCCGATGAGTGTGAGCTCCACGAAGAGGTACGCGAGAGAGACGGCGATTCCAATGCTCGATGATGAGGTCAACACCGACAGGAACAGCGCCAGGATGACGTACGGCGCAAGCCCGTAGACCGCCTTCCCAAACATCACGACCACCGTGGGCCACCGACCTGAGTCGGCAAGCCCTCCGCCGTCGCCGCCGATGAGCGAAGCGGCGATCAAGCTGCTGACCACGATGCCCAGGCCGACGATGACGAACCCTGCGCTGCCCAACAGAAGTAGCGACAGCACCTTCGCGCCCAGGAGCTGCCAGCGTCCGGTGCCCCTGGTCAAGACCGTCCGCAACGTGCCCCAGCCGTACTCGATTCCCATAGCAGACGAGGCCAGGATCATGATTAGGAGAACCCCGACGGTGTTGGCCGTACCGAGGCCACTGGCAAGGCTGCTCGGAAGGATAAAGCCCCCACGGTAGCGGTCGCGGTCCCGAGCGTCGCGCTCAAGCCGCTCCTCACATCCGCGCGCTCGTGCCTCTTCTACGTTCTCGATGGCGTCTTGTTGGTACCGCTCCGGGACAAGCGCCAACTTGGCATCGACGCTGCCGTCTGCGATGTCGACGCATGAGATGCGGACATTGACAGGGGGGTCTGCGGCGTCCGCGCGAATACTCCATAAGGTGCGTCCATAGCTGTCAACCCGGTGGTACGAAGAGTAGTCGCCCCACAGGGCGGCCTGCGAAGCAATCACTACTATCGCGAGAAGTATCCAGGGCATCCAACGATGTCGGAGCTTGAACCACTCCCAGCGAGTCAGCCGCACCAGCTGAGCCATCATTCGCCCCTCGCTCCAGCGACATCCCTGCGTTGGAAGAGCCAGAACGACGTCGCGCCCAGCACAGCCATGCAGGCCAGGAGGACGAGGAAGGCGTGCAGCGCACCAGGCGGGTCACTGACGGGGAAAAAGGTCCCCTCGGTCGTCACCACCCCGGTTTCGGACATCCAGGCGGCCGTGTTGAATCCAATCAGAAAGTCAGACACGTTGTCGAACCAGGCGAACAGGCCACCCAGGATGCGTCCGAGTATGAGCTCAGCGAAGTAGTAAGCAAGAGACATCGCGATCCCCATGCTCGACGATGAGGTCAGTACCGTGAGGAACAGCGCAAGGATGGCGTATGCGACCAGCACATAGGTCGCCTTGCCGAACATCACGGCCGCCGTCGACCACTGTCCGACACCGACCAACCCGCCACCGTCGCCAAGAGTAAGTGAAGCGGCGATCAGGCTGCTGACCGCGACGGTCAGGGAGACAACGAGCAGCCCAGCAACACTCAACAGCACAAGCGACAACGATTTCGCCCCCAGGAGCTGCCACCTGCCGGTACCCTTCGTCAACGCTGTTCGTAACGTGCCCCATCCGTACTCTGCGCCGACTGCCGATGCCCCGAGGATCATGATGAGGAGAACGCCGATGTAGTGGGCGACTCCGAGGGCGTTGGCGAGACCTCCTGGAAGGACGAAGAACTCCCGGTGGCGCTTGCGCTCCTCTGCGATCTCCTCAACGATGTCTTGACAGTTTCCAGGCTCTTGTCGGTGTTCGAGCATCTTGCGAGCGTCCTCGCGCATCTCCTCGATGACCATCTCCACCTTGGCGGCGGCGGTCCCTTCGAGGATGTCGACACACGAGATCCTGACTATGGAAGACCTGCCGCGGGCATCCGGTACTCCGGGGTAGCCAGAAGCGTATTCGTTGCCCACGTTCCCGTATGAAGCGTAGAAACCCCACAGGGTGGCTTGAACGACGGCGAGGGCGACGATCAAGAGTATCCATGGCACCCATCTTCTGCGGAGCTTGAACCACTCCCAGCGGGTCAATCGCAGCACGTGGACGATCATTCGCCCTTCGCTCCTGCGATGTCCTTGCGCTGGAAGAGCCAGAATGCCGCGACACCGAGAATGATGATGTATGCCGTCAGCACGAAGAAGGCGTGCAGCTGACTCGGCAACTCATTTACCCTAACCAGACCACCGCTCTCCGTGAACACTCTGGCCTCGGCGATCCAGGCGTTGCTCTGGACCCCGGTCTGCGCCATCCAGCCAGCGATACTGGGGCCAAGCAGGAAACCTGTCACGGTGCCGAACCAGTCGAACCCACCAAGTACCTGAATGAGTATGAGTTCGACGAAGAAGTACGCCAGAGAGATGGCGATCCCCATGCTCGACGATGAGGCCAACACCGATAGGAACAGCGCCAGGACGAGGTAAGGCGTCAGCCCGTAGAGCGCCTTCCCGAACATAACCGCCACTGTGGACCACTGTCCTGAATCTGCAAGTCCACCGCCGTCGCCGCTGATGAGCGAAGCGAAGACCATGCTACTGATCACAACGCCAAAGCCGACGATGATGAACCCTGCGCCGCTTAGAAGAAGCAGCGACAGCACCTTCGCGCCCAGGAACTGCCGGCGGCCTATGCCCCTAGTCAAGACCGGCCGCAACGTGCCCCAGCCGTATTCGACCCCCACCGCGGACGCTCCCAAGATCATGATGAGCAGAATCCCGAAGGAATTGGCATTTCCGAGGCCATTCGCTAGGCTGCTCGGAAGGACGAAGCCCTCACGGTAGAACCCACGCCGCACAGCGTAGCCTTCAAGCTGCTCTTCACAGCGCCCGCTCGCGCGTCTCTCCTCTACTGCCTCAAGAATCTCCTGGTGGTTCCGTTCAGGGATGAGCGCCAACTTGGCATCGACGGTGTCCTCTACCACGTCGACGCATGTGATGCGGACAACGTTGTCTTCAGAAAATTGGATACTCCAGAAGGGACCTCCATGCCTGCCAATGCTGCGGTACTCGGAATAGTCGCCCCATAGAATGAGCTGGGTGATGACGACGACGATGCCGAGAAGAATCCACGGCATCCATCTCTTTCGGAGCTTGAACCACTCCCACCAGGCCAGGCGTAGTACGTGGACGATCATTCGCCTCTCGCCCCTGCGATGTCCTTGCGCTGGAAGAGCCAGAAGGCAGCCGCGCCGAGAATGATGATGTAGGCCATAACGACGAAGAAGGCGTGGAGCTGACTCGACGGATCACTCAGAGGGAACATGGCTCCCTCACCGGTCGTGCGGACGCCCGTCTCGGTCATCCATGAGGAAACGCTGGGACCCAGCAGGAAGTCCGTCACGTTGCCGAACCAGTCGAAAAGGTCGAGCAGGATGGCGACTGTGATGGTCTCTGCTAGGTAGTACCCGAGCGAGATGGCAGTCCCGGCTCCCGCCGATGAGGTCACCACAGTGAAAAAGAGGGCCAGCAGGACGTATGGGGCTAGCCCATACACCGCCTTGCCGAACATGACCGCGGCAGTGGGCCACTCGCCGGAGTCGGCGAGCCCTCCGCCCTCGTGCAGAGTGAGCAATGCGGCGATCAAACTGCTGACGACGATCGTCAGTGATAGGACGAGCAGTCCGGCGGCGCCCATCAGGATAAGCGCAAGGCCCTTCGACGCCAGGATCTGCCAGCGGCCTGTCCCTCGTGTCAGGGCACCGCGTAAGGTACCCCAGCCGTATTCGACCCCTATCGCCGACGAGGCCAGGATCAAGATGAGGACGATACCGATGGTGGCTGCGATCCCTTGACTATTGGAAAGGCTGCTCGGAAGGATGAAGCTATGCCGGGAAAGCTCACGGAACGCCTTCTCTTCTTCGTCCAGGTTCTCACAAACTTCGCGAAATCGCTCGACCTTTTCGTTAAAAGCTTCCTCGTCCGCCGCCTCCGAAGGAACCCGCCCGGTCTCGAAAGCGCGACAGTTGAACGACCAGGAGTATTCGATGGATTGTTGGCCGCGCTGGTATGAGCCGCTAATTTCTATGACGCTGAGGTCTGTGGTCTCGTACGAAATGTACGCACTCCACAGGGCGAACTGGGCAATCAGGACAATGATGCCTAGGAGTATCCAGGGCACCCACCGGCGGCGGAGCTTGAACCACTCCCACCGCGTGAGGTTCAGGACGGTGGCCGTCTCCGTCAGACCGCCCCCATGGCCCCACCGACGCCTCTGAGCTGGAGGAGCCTGAGCTACACGGCGCCGAGCGCGACGATGTGAGCCAGGAGTACCAGGGTGCCCGGCAGACAGTTCAGCGGAATCTGAGACAGGCCGGGCGACTGAGCTCGGGTCCCCTCCATCCAGGCGACGATCTCGCGTCCCGACAGAAAGCCGGAGAAATTGTCGAAATAGGCGTCGGCCATGAAGAACTCGATAAGGTAGCATCCCAGCACCACCGGCTCCTGCGACGTCCTGCCGTTGCAAGAGCCAGAGCGCCGCTACACCGAGCACAACGATGTATGCCAGGAGCACCAGAAAGGCGTGCAAATTACCCGGCACATCATTCAGCGGTATTTGACTCAGGGTCCCGGCTGTGTGAGCTTCGGTCCCTTCCATCCAACCGGCGATGTTGGTTCCCAGTAGAAAGTCGGAGACATTGCTAAACCAGTCGAATCGATAGAAGAGGGTGTCTGCCACGAACAACTCGATGAAGTAGTACCCCAGCACCAGCGCGGTACCCATGGCCGTCGACGAGGTCAGCACAGCGAAGAAGAGCGCCAGTACCATGTATGGAGCCAGGCCATAGACCGTCTTGCCAAACACAACCAAGACCGTGGACCACTTGCCGGCGTCGGCGAGTCCGAAGCCGTCGCTCAGGGTGAGCCATGCGATAATCAAGCTGCTCGCGACGCTCGTCAAAGATAGGATGAGCATTCCGGCCACTACCAACAGCATCACTGCAACGAACTTCGCCAACAGGAGCTGCCGCCGGCTCGTACCCCTCGTAAGGATCGTGCGTAGGGTGCCCCAGCCGTATTCAGACCCCATCGCGGCCGCGGCCAAGATCGGGACGAAGATCACCCCGATTAATGAGACTAAGCCGAGACTATCGGAAAGGCCGTATGGAAGGATGAATTGCGAGCGCTCAAACTTGCGGTAAAGCCTCTCGCCCCTCTCCTGATCTTCACAAACATCGCGAGGATGCTCTATCTTGCGACATTCCCAATTGTCCGCGGCGGTGGGGCCACCGAAGCCACCGAAGTTCGGGTCACTGAGCACCTCACCAATGTCCGCGGTCCGGTATGTATAGTAGGCGCCCCAAAGAGTAGCTTGGGCAATCAGGATAATGACGCCGAGAAGTATCCACGGCATCCACCTCTTACGAAGCTTGAACCACTCCCAGCGGGTGAGACGCAGGATGTGGACGATCACTCGCCTCTCGCTCCGGCGATGTCCCTGCGCTGGAAGAGCCAGAACGCAGCCCCACCGAGAATGATGATGTACGCGGCAATCACAAAGAAGGCGTGAAGCTGACTCGACGGATCACTTACAGGGAACATGGCTCTCTCACCAGTCGTGCGGACGCCCGCCTCGGTCATCCACGAGGTTACGCTGGGACCCAGCAGGTAGTCGGTCACGTTGCTGAACCACTCGAACAGGCCCCCAAGTATCTGAACGAGAATCGATTCGGCGAAGAAGTACGCCAGAGAGAGGGTGATTCCCATACTGGAGGATGAGGTCAACACCGAAAGGAACAGCGCCAGTAGAGCGTAGGGAAACAGCCCGTAGACTGCCTTGCCGAATATCACCCACACGGTGGACCATTCGCCGGCATCGGCCAACCCTCCGCCACCGTCCGTGACCAGGGAGGCGGCCATTAGGCTGCTGATCCCAACGGTTACGGCCACGATGACGAACCCACCGGCGCTCAAAAGCAGGAGCGACAACGCCTTCGCTCCCAAGAACTGCCAACGGCTGACGCCTCTGGTCAACGTCCCTCGCAACGTGCCCCAGCCGTACTCTGTACCAAGCGCAGACGCAGCCAGAATCATGATGAGGATAACGCCGATGTCGCGGGCAATACCGAGGCCATTGGAAACGCTGTCCGGCAGCACAAAGGCCCGTCGCGTCTCGTCGTGGAATCTGGCTTCCTCTTCCATCTGGTCCTGGCACTCTTTCTCTCGCAGAAACTCCACCGTCCTTAGAACGTCCTCTCTTAACGTCTCATCGCTCTGCTCTACCTTGGCGTCGGCGGTGCCCTCCCAAATGTCGATGCAGCTCACGGGTATAGCGGCAGGGTTCCCAGCTGAATCCGGCGGCCCCGGCAAATAAAAGGTGGTCTGCTCCTCAACGGTCGGTCGGTCGTTGTATGAGTAGAACATGCTCCACAGGAAGACCTGGGCGATAGCCATGGCTACCAGTAGGAGTATCCACGGCATCCATCTCTTGCGGAGCTTGAACCACTCCCACCGTGTGAGGCGTAGAATCGGTACGATCATTCGATCTCCTTCCAGAGGCAGAGGGCCGCCAGTCAGGCCCCCTTGGCGCCTGCCACATCCCGCCGCACGAAGAGCAGCAGGGTGGCTGCGCCTAGCACGACGACGTATACCAGGAGTACCACGAAGGCGTGCAGGTTGTCCGGAAGATCATGCAGCGGAATCGGAGAAGCCAGACCGCGGGTCGTCTGGACTCCCGTCTCGGCCATCCAGGCGACGGCGTTATGCCCCAGCAGGAAGTCAGCGACGCCGTCCAACCCGTCGAACATGTTGACGAGGAAGCCGACTACTATGGTCTCGCCGAAGTAATACCCCAGCGAGACCGCTGTTCCGGATCCCGCCGACGTGGTCAGTACAGTGAAGAAAATGGCCAGCAGGACGTATGGGGTCAGCCCATAGACCGTCTTGCCGGACATGACGGCGGCGGTGGACCACTCGCCGGAGTCGGCGAGCCCGAACCCGTCGCTGAGGGTGAGCAGTGAGACGATCAGGCTGCTCGCGACGATCGTAAGCGAAAGGAGAAGCAGTCCGGCGGCCACGATCAGCACGAGCGCAAAGACCTTCGACATCAGAAGCTGCCACCGGCCCGTACCTTTCGTCAAGACCGTACGTAAGGTGCCCCAGCCGTACTCAACGCCCACCGCCGACGAGGCCAGAATCACGATGAGGAACACACCAATGGTGTGCGCGACACCGAGGCTATTGGAAAGGCTGTCCGGAAGGATGAAGCTCTGGCGGGCTTTCTTGCGAAACAGCCGCTCCTGCTCAGCCTCCTCGGCGCAGATTTCGTGGAACCGGGCCTGTTCCCTCTCGGACAAACCCTCCACCTCAGGGGGCAGTCGCCCGCCCTTGAATCCGTGACATGTGAAGATCACAGGGTCCTCTTCGTGTGCCTCGATCGTGGGGGACCCCCTTCCTTCGCTACGAGCCGAGACCTCGCCTCTCTCACTGGGCTCGGGCTCGGAGAGAGAAAAGCCGTGGCGGAATTCTCTGTCGTAGTCCGTCGAATGGTATGAAATGTAGTAGACCAGAAGGAAAAGTTGGGCAACCAGGGTGACCATGCCCAGCAGTACCCACGGCATCCATCGGTGTCGGAGTTTGAACCACTCCCAGCGTGTAAGACGCAGGACGTGGACGATCATTCGCCCCTCGCCCCCGCGATGTCCTCACGGTAGAAGAGCCAGAACGCCGCTCCGCTCATCACGACCATGTAGGCCAGGAGAACGAGGAAGGCGTGCAGCGCGCCCGGTAGGTCAGCGATGTCGAACAGCGCGGCGTTACCGCCGGTCGTCTCCACACCGGTTTCGGTCATCCAGGCGGTCGTGTTGGTCCCAATCAGGAAGTCTGAGACGTTGTTGAACCAGGCGAACCGACCGCCCAGGATACTGACGAGTATGAGCTCGACAAAGTAGTACGAGAGAGAGAGGGCGATGCCCATGCTCGACGATGAGGTCAGTACCGTGAGAAACAAGGCCAGCACGATGTACGGCATCAGCCCGTAGACCGCCTTGCCGAACATCACCGCCACCGTGGACCACAGACCTGTATCACCGAGCCACCCGCCGTCGTCCAGTGTGAGTGAAGCGGTGATCAGACTGCTGACCACGACGGTCAGAGATACGATGAGCAGCCCGGCTACACTCAATAGCACGAGCGACAAAGCCTTCGCCGTCAGGAACCCCTGCCTACCAGTACCCCTCGTCAGCGCCGTCCGTAGGGTGCCCCAGCCGTACTCTGTGCCGACCGCCGACGCCCCCAGGATCATGACGAGGAAGACTCCGATGTAATGGGCGACTCCGAGACCGTTGGCGAGACTGCCCGGAAGGACGAAGACCTCCCGGTGATGCTGACGTTCCTCGGCCCACCCTTTGAGCCCCCAGCGGCATGACTCGCGTTCTGCTTCAATCTCGGCGAGTACCCGCTCCCGCTCCTCTTCCAGGACGCGCTCCATCGCGGATTCGATCTTGGCGTCACTGACATCGACACATGAGAGCCGTATAACGGAACTCCAGAAGCCCTCAGCATCCTGCGGTCCGTGGTAGACTATGATCTCCGGCTCATCCAAGCCACCGTACGAAGCGTAGAAGCCCCACATGGTGGCCTCAACGACGGCGAGAGCGACGATCAGCAGTATCCAGGGCATCCATCGCTTGCGGACCTTGAAGAATTCCAAACGGGTGAGGCGCAGCACGTGGGCGATCACTGAGCCTCTCCCTGATCGCCGCCCGTGATGTCCAGGAAGTACTGCTCTAGTGACACCTCGTCGGCTGCCATCTCCGTGACGTAGACCTCAGACTTGCCAAGCGCCGCGCTCAGCTCCGACGAACGCTCGCTTGAGGCCACCACCACGACCGACTCGCCATCCACCGTCACGTCTCCAACCCACTCCAGCGCCGAGAGCACCTCGACGGCCTTGGCGTTGTCGGTGGTGCGTAGACGCATCCGCTCCCCCGCTCGCGAATGCACCAGATCAGCGACCTTGCCCTGGGCTATCAGCTTGCCCTTCGAGAGGATGGCCACGCTGTCGCACACCTGCTCCACCTCGTGAAGTAGGTGGCTCGATAGCAGCACCGTGCGGTCGCTCGTACCGAGGCTCCGGATCATCTCCCGAACCTCCGCCATGCCCGCAGGGTCCATGCCATTGGTCGGCTCGTCCAGAAACAGGAGCTCCGGGTCACCCAGCAGAGCGTAGGCCAACCCCAACCGCTGCTTCATACCCAGGGAGTACGTACGGAAACGGCTGTTTGCACGGTCGGCAAGGCCCACCTTATCCAGCAGATCGTCCAGCTCCCTCCGGTCGCCCCTTCCCGTGATCCCCTGGAAGTAGGCGAGGTTGTTCCGGCCCGACAGGTACGGATAGAACGAGGGGGTCTCCACTATGGCGCCTACACGATGCAGCGCATCCCGATGCGACGTACTGCCGTCAAAGAGGCTGAAGCTGCCCATTGTAGGCTTCACCAGACCAAGCAGCATACCCATAGTGGTGGTCTTGCCCGATCCGTTCGGACCGAGCAGCCCGAAGACCTGGCCGCGTGGCACCTCCAACGAGAGCTCGTCCACGGCAAGGATGTCGCCATATCGCTTCGTCAGCCCCTCTGTCTGAATAACGCTCTCATTCATGTATCTTCCTTTCGCACGCAGAGTTAAGAGGACAGCTCTCCCCGGAGCTGGAGAGAGACTGCTCCCCTGGTTCCTGGGTGAAGAAGCAGCAGGTCCCACTGGACGATCTCATATCGCTGGCATATCTGTCAAAGCGTTTTCGGTCTTTCCATTGATCTCAGTAGGGGTAGAATTCCCCATACCCCGCGCCGGAAGAGCTAGCCGCCGCTGGTGATCCATGCCACGATGGAGTACGCACCCACGAAGGCCATCAAGGAGCCGGCTATCAGGCGGAGCCTCGGCGTCATCGCGGTCGCGAGCTCGAAGGCGTGATCGAGGTCGGCGCTGGTACGTCTCCACGAGACGATGAGCCACAGCGTGCCGACACGCTGCACGACGAACACCCCGAACACGAATGCGCCGAAGGCAGGGGAGCCATAGACGACCGCAGCCACCGTCATTATCTGTACCAGGGTGTTGGGCACGAAGGTGCCGCACACCTGCCCGATCAGCGCACTGAAGTGGCCGGATTCGAGGAGCCGACCAAAGAGGCCCCGCCTCCACTCGGCAAGCTGAGTCCACCACTGCGGCGCCGAAACCGATACGACGGGCGGCTCCCGCAGCGCGTATACCGCCGCGAGCACACCGAGGGCCGTCAGCCCATATGATTCCGCGGACCAGCTCCGGGGCAGCATACTCCCCAGATGGCCAAGGGCCGCTCCCAGAGCGATGGTGGCCGCAACAGCGCCGACCGTGTAGAAGAGCATGTCTCGCAGCCACAGCCCCGTCCTCTCGCCTCCGTGCCTGAAGGGCGCCATGTTGAGGATCATCGCGAGCCCCGGTCCGGAGTGGTTGACCGCCAGCCCTGCGGCCAGGGCCGCTACGGGGAAGAGCACGTAGTGGAGGATATCCGGGGCGGTGCCCAGGCCCGTGACGGCGCCCAGGGCGAACGTGAGACCCACCCAGGACAACCGCGACCTCCAGGATGGAGGCACAGCGTCCTCCGGATACTGCGGATCGAACGGCAGTATCACCTCCCTGAGTCTTGTCATGACGGGTCCGCCAGGAGGAGGCCGCCGTGGGTCGCCGTGGAGCATTCGGTCCGGCGTGTCGCACGACCACGCAGAGGGCGGCTTGGTCGGAGGGATGCAGGAAGGGACTGGAGCAAGGGGACGTGGGGACGTTGTAGCAGAGATCGAGCCGGTAGTATCGGGTTTCGTTGCCGCAAAAGTCAAGTGCGGCGGAAGATGTAGACCAAACAGAAAAAGGCTCCACATATGGCCGAACGCGGGCAGCCACCGTTACGTCTGCGGTTGCCGATTTTATCAGGGGGACGAGGACGACACCACGGTCCGTACTTCCGTGAGGGCTCGACAGATCCCGAAAGGCTAATTCGACGCCAAACCGAATTCGCCCGGCTGGCTATGTTTGATAAGAGGGATCGGGCAATTGCCGAAGAACCTTGGCATATCAGTCATCACCGTTGAATCGCACATGAAGAATGTCAGGCCAAGCTCGGCCTTGCCAGGTGGGAGTGGCTCAACCTCTGACAATTGACGGAGCACCGACCGTTCCCTGCGATTCAAGAAGAGAAAGAGCACGGGCGTGGGAGGTTGAGTATCCCGGCCCATGTTAGCCACATCGGCCCCCAGGGACGCGAGAGGGCCGAGCAGCCACCTCCCTAGGATTCACAGCCTGCCCGAAATGAACCTTTTCATGCCCATGACAGTATATTTTGTATAGGGCAGCAAGATCAGCCACGGCCGGAATCGGTCCGGAGGCGTCCTTTGGGCGAGCGAGAGGCCATCCTCAAGTGCCAGCGGGGAGACGTGGAAGCTCTGGGAGTGCTCTTTAAGCTCTATCACATTACTGTCATACGTCTCGCCTATGCCATAGTCCGCGACCGTGATATAGCTGAGGACATAACCCAACAAGTGTTCGTGAGGCTGCTAAGCGCAATCAAAAGGTATGATTCAAGTCGACCCTTCGCCCCCTGGCTGCACCGAGTAGTGGTCAACGTGAGCTTGGACGAACTTCGCCGTCAGAGGAAGCCTGACTTGCCGTTAGAAGCGGCGAGGGACCTGCAAACACAATCACGGCCTCCTGACGATGCCGTGCAGCAGTCGGAGGACCGGGAGATGCTATGGCAGGCCCTTGGAACGCTGACGGTCAAGCAGCGTGCTGTTGTGATGCTGCGCTACTACGCTGGCTTGAGTGAATCGGAGACTGCTGCTGCATTGAACTGCCGGAGGGGTACGGTGAAGTCCAGGCTCCACACAGCGTTGAGGAATCTGGCTGACCAGCTTACGGCCGCGGCACAGGCTCCCACGTCGTTGGCCGGCCGTTGCGAGAAACCTCCCCGGGAGATCGGCGGGGAACAATCTATCTAGGGAGTAGCCGCTAGGAGTCTGTCATGCCATTTCAACCTAAGGACCTGAATGAGCAGTTAATCAGGGAGACAACGGAGTCGAAGGTGGCCTCCATCGCCCCGCGCCGCGACATCTGGAGATCGGTAGAGGAGGAGGTCCTCCGGCCAAAGGCGAGACCCAGGCTCCCCTGGCCCAGGATACTGGCGACTGTGGGTGCGGTGCTCACCGTGATAATCGCTATAACCGCTGCGCAGGTAGTCTCTTGGTACAAGGAAGACGGCCGGTCCTCATCTCCCTTGGTGGCGGTGGCAGAGGCCTATGAAGGACTCCTCTCACTCGAGACAGTCAGATACAGGACGGATGCCGAGAACGCCCAAGGCGAGCGCTTTGTGGTGAGTATCAACGAAGTGGACATCGCAAATCAGATCATATATAAGGGTTCGTGGCTGGAGGGTTCAGACCCGGCTGCCGATCACCCAAGCATGGAGCTTCTCGTCACTGGCGGAAAGCAATATGGTCGGCTCAACGGAGGAGTACAAGGGGAAGACTGGCTACTGATAGGCGAGGTGGACCACTGGACTCCGTTCGGCATCTTGGGAGGGCTCCAGTGGCAGGGTGAAGAGGCTCTGGCAGAGAGCTTTGAGGAGATCGAAAGGTTGCCAGCGGAGGTGCTGAATGGAAAGCTGGTTGAGCATTACTTGGCTAGAAGAACGGCAGGCGAGTCTCCCGAAACGACCGGGGATACTGTGGAGTTCTGGGTCGATGCTCGAGACGGGCTCATGCAGAAAGTCGTATGGCTTCATCAAGAGAGATGGAGCAACCCAAACGTAGATATAGACCTGGACAAGGATTGGTGTGAGAACGCCGACGGCCATTATCACGAGTTGGGGCCCGTGATGTACGTCATGTATGGCCAGCCTGGGTCCACTGATCGGATAAGCGATCCGCCCCCAGGGCACTCGTTGCAGGTGATGGAAATCGTCTGCTCTGGCGAGGACTGGCTAAGGGAGGGCACGAAGGGCACGATCGTATGGAGGCGCAGTAGCCTACTGCCAGGTGAGGAAGGCCACGACCTGACCGTCCGATGGACACATACGTTCACAGGGTTTAACCAGCCTCTCACGCTTCCAGACCCTCTGCCCGGACGCTGACCTGAGGTGGTCGACTGCGTAGGCCGCCAGCCCGTCCTTGGGCAACTCGCCCTCGACCGCCAAACAGCCTCTGTAGCTTCTTAGCGACCAGCTTGAGCGCGTCCGCCTGAAGCGTGTTACAGTAGGCCATGAAGACGACTCTGACGGGCCTCGTCTGGCCGATGAGCCACAGGCGGCGCGAAGCCTGCCGCAGCCGCCTTGCTGGCCGGGTCCCACCTGCTCCTCATCAAGGCTTACAGCCTCTGCGAGAGGTACCCGGCCGTATGGTGAAGCCCCCGTGGTCGTGGCGCTGTATGAATCTTTCGTCCCCGTTGAGCAGCGTCAGTCCGCTCTCCTGCGCGAATGCGTGGGGGACCACGGGCGAGCCGCCCACGACCAGGAGCAGCGCCCCCAGCGCCAGTGCGGTAGTTGGCGATCGTCGTCTCGGTTTCCTCATGTGCGTCCCTCGCCATTGAATTTGCGTCGCAATCAAGCATGCCGTACAGTTGTTCTAGACGTAATGCCCTGCGAGGGGGGGTCTACCCATAGACCCCCCCTGGGCGTCCGGTAAACAGGGGAGGGCCGTGTGACGGTATTGACCTGGCTGTGAATTCCGTAGGTAATCCCTACGAGTTCGTGGAAAGAGCAGAACTCTGGGTGCGACGGGCGGCTCAGCTACGCCGGGGGTGTGCCATAATGTTTCGTTTGGCAGATTGAGGAGTGGTAAACGTTGGTCGAAAGTGCCATGTGGCACACGCATTTGAGGGCATGAGAGGCGACGAGCGATGGTGGGCGAGAGCTCAGAGCTGAGTGGGGATGAGACCCGGAGGCTCAAGCAGCTTCTCGGCCTGCTGAGGGAGCTTGTGAGCGAGCACGGGATGTATGGCGCAGCCCGCGAGCTGGACATGGGGTACAGAACGCTGAGCCGCTCCCTGGCAGACGGTGGACTTTCCAAGGGCCTGCGTATGGCGCTGGAGAGGCACCTGATCC
This sequence comes from Dehalococcoidia bacterium, assembly GCA_965248605.1. Classification (GTDB taxonomy): domain Bacteria; phylum Chloroflexota; class Dehalococcoidia; order Lucifugimonadales; family CAUZJF01; genus CAUZJF01. The sequence continues at coordinate 861,629 of CBDFJV010000007.1, read as the reverse complement.
TGCGGGAGGGAGCCGAGGTGCCGGAGTCGCCGTGGGGAAAGAGGCTCGACGAGTTGGAGAAGAGCCGTAGCGAGCAGGCCGAGCGACTGGGGGCGCTGGAGCGGGGACGAAGTGAGCTAACAGAGCAGCTGAAGTCCCAGGCCGGTGGGCTTCAGAGCGCCCGTGAGGCCATCAGCGAGCTTGCCCAGAAGGTCGCGGGAGGGCTCGGAGAGATGCGGAAGGCGTTCGCGTCGTCGGAGGCGGCCCAGCGGGAGCTTCGGCAGCGGCTGGAAGTCGTCGAGAAGAGGTCTCGGGAGAGGCCGGAAGCGCAGCCGGTGATGACCACGGGAAGCGGGGCAGTCGAGGTCGCTGTACGTGACGGGGCTGTCCACGACGCCGATGCCGAGGCGGTCCTGAGCGAGTGGCGGTGTGCCCGGGACGCGGAGAAGCAGGCGAGGACCCGGTTGGAGCAGGTGACCATCGCGGAGAAGAGACTGATGCTCGAAATCAAGCTCATTCGGAAGCACCACGTGCCGATCCCACCGGCGGAGCGCTGGGGCGAGGCCGACCGTTCCCGTGAGGCCACCTGGCGGTGGGACGCGCTGAGAAACCGCAGGCGCGAATGGTCCGCCGTCGACGCCGACCCTACCAACCCTCTAGGGCTGGCTTCTAGGCTGGACGTTTGAACCGCTCTCTATTACTAAGCACGACGACTATGGACAGGGCTAGTGGCGCCGCGATCGCAAGGAGCCAGGTGCCCGCTCCGAGTCCCATGCTGAGTGGCGCAGCCACCAGTAGCGTCAGCAACACGATCCAGGCGATCCATATCGCCGGCTTTCTATTCTGCTGTGTGCTCGTTGCAAGGAGAAACACTGTCGCAGCGGGCCAGAAAAACAACCCGGCGCCCTGGTCCATGATGCTTCCCACCAAGAGCAGAAGAGAGATAAGCCATGCGCTCCACTGTGCGGCTCTCGACCACTGTGTTTCCCACCTGTAGAGTGCCCACGTACCTATCACCAAGAGAGCGGAAGGAGCAAGAAACACGAGCAGAATGGGCCACCCTTCTCGCTCAACAAGCCTTTCCTCTCCAAATGGAAGAACCGGCACAAGAGCCCCTGCGATCGCCAACACAATGGACAACGCAGCCAATGCTAGCGGCACTCTCAGGAAGAGGACCAGTATACGCATAGAATGGTCCACTATTCCGCCGGTGTTTCCGCCTCTCTTGTCTGGCGGACGGCCCACACCGCTGTTCGCTGGTTAAGCCATAGGGGTGTCAGCTTCTCTCGCAATGGTCCCTCGCCGTAGGAGGTCAGCTCGGTCACGTCCCGTCAAGTGGTGTAAGAGTGCGTCATCGTGTTGATGTTGTTTAGGCGGCTGTCGCCTCCGCGAGATCGACCTCTGGAAGAGCTTCGTTTAGGGTCAGCACGACAGGTGTGATGTATCGACGGCCAACGGCCCATTCGTCGTGCTGCTCAGCCAGGACGGCGCCAACGAGGCGGCGCACGGCCGGCCGGTTAGGGAAGATGCCCACCACATCGGTGCGTCGCCGGATCTCCTTGTTGAGACGCTCCTGTGGGTTGTTGGACCAGATCTTCTTCCAGTGGGCGAGTGGGAAGTTGGAGAAGGCCAGGACGTCGGGTCCGGCCTCGTCCAGTAGAGAGGCGACCTGAGGGAACCGGTTCTGGAGTTGATCGGTCACCCTGTCGAGCTGGGCGTGTACCTCATCGGGGGAGGGTTGCTGGTAGATGGTGCGCACCATGGTGGCTACCCATGGCTGGGCGCGCCTGGGGACCCGAGTGAGCAGGTTGGTCATGAAGTGGGTGCGGCACCGTTGCCAGGTGGCTCCGCCGAAGACTGCGGCGATGGCGCCTCGGAGTCCCTGATGAGCGTCCGATACCACCAGCTCCACCCCGCCGAGGCCCCTGGCGGACAGCGAGCGTAGGAAGGCCAGCCAGAAGGCGCCGTCTTCACTCGTACCCACGTCCATCCCGATGATCTCCCGCTTGCCCCCGCCATTGACCGCCGTCGCCACCACCACGCTGACGTTAACGATCCTGCCGTCCTCCCTGACCTTCTGGGTCAGTGCGTCCAGCCACAGGTAGGGGTAGGGTCCAGCGTCCAGCGGACGGCCCATGAAGCCATCCACCACCACGTCCAGCTCCTGACAGATGCGCGACACCTGGCTCTTGGAGATACCCTCACACCCCAGGGCCTTGACCAGATCGTCCACCCGCCTTGTGGATACACCTTCCACGTAGGCCTGCTGGATCACAGCCAGCAGAGCTCGCTCGCTGCGGCGCCGTGGCTCCAGCAGGCTCGGGAAGTAGCTCCCTTCTCTGAGCTTCGGGATGTGCAGATCCATCGTCCCTACACGGGTATCCCACGCCCGGGACCGATACCCGTTGCGCTGGGTCACCCGCTCAGGGCTGCGTTCTCCATACTCAGCACCGATCCTCGATGACACCTCCGCATCCATGATCCCCTCTACCAGCACTCTCAGTGCCTCCCGTAGGAAGTCCACGTCACCGTCCATTCCCCCCTTGCGCAATAGCTCCAGCAGGTCCATCCTTTCCTTGACCACTGTTGTCCTCCTTTCTCGAGCTTTCTTCTTTGCCCGCTAAGGATGACGCGGTGGTCTCTCTTTCTCCAGACCCTCTCCCTCTTACACCACTTCCTGGGACTCTACTGTCAGCCTCCGTAGATCCTGTTTCATCCGGACGTATTGGTCGTGCGTGATCTCCCCGGCAGCGTAGCGCCGTTTCAGGATCTCGTCGGACGAGACGTCGCCGCCATCGATCAGTCGGTTCCATCGGATGGGGAGAAGGCGGAGTGCCAGCCAGATCGCCACTGCGATGGCGGCTACAGGCAGCGCCAGTTGCAACAGCAGGGCGAACAGGAGCATCAACGCCTCGAAGATACCCCCTGCAGCTCCCATGAGAAACGTCCAAGAAAAGGCTAAGACCACCACCGCAGAAAGCGCCCAGAACAAGACTCCATAGTTCCTCAATGCGTTTGGCAAGAAAGGCACCTCCTTGCCCACGTCGCGAGGACTCCCGAGCGACATGTCTTACCCAAGTCTGTATTGTAGCCTTGGCGGCGGGCTATTGCATCGGCAATTGGAGCAAGAATCCCAACAACGGCGCGAAACGCTGCCTCTGGCACCTAGCGGGAGGCCTGCACAGTGGGATAGTGGACGATTTGGATTCGCCTGGTCCACCAAGCCGTTCGACCGGACACAGGATTCCGTCCTTCTCTGAGTGGCCTTCCCTGCTCACCTATATATGTGGGCCTTTTTCCGTTGTCAGAAAGGGCTAATCGGTCGGCCCTCTGACAGGTAGCCGCTATCCGGCCATGTATGCGAGCTACTTTGTTTCTAGAAAGGACCGCTCGGTCGGCCAAGCAACGGTGGCTAATCCTAGGCCGCCCGCGAACTCAAAGATGTCCTAAGAGCTCGTGCCGCCGATACAGCTCCAATCAGGAAACTTACTGCCGCAACAAGGCCGAAGAATCCGATCGGGTTGAAGTTGAACGATATTTCGAAGTAGGTTTCATTACCGATGTCCATCGTGAACCCCCCGAATCCCGGGAGGCCACCTTCGAGGGCAATCGGGTACCATCCGGTCAACAGCGAGACAAGAGCGGTCAAGAGAACTGCACAATTCACAGCCAAATAGAGCCCGAATGTTACAACCAGAGACCGCATGAGGATTCTCATTGAGAGGACGACAGTCTTCCTGGCCATTTCTCCCTCCAGACATGTCTCCCTTCTTCCTCTCTACCGGGCTGATTCTACTACCCTAAGTACGGTGGTTCAAGGCTCTCAACCGCGACGCAAGATAAGCTCTGGACCCGTTGACAAGGGGGTTGACATATATAGCCGCGTACGATATAGATTAGGCCCAACTGAACGGAGGCTGTCCCACAGTGACGAGTCCAGAACCCCCGGACCTGCTTCCTCTCCCGGTCGCGCAGATGCACATCCTGTTGGCCCTGGCCGATGGAGACAAGCATGGCTACGCGATCATGAGCGAAGTGGAGGTCTTGACCGAGGGATCGGTCACGATGGGTCCGGGGACGCTGTATGGGACGGTCAAACGGATGTTGAAGGCGGGACTGGTCGAAGAGACAGACGAACGACCCGACCCTGCGCTTGATGATGAACGTCGCCGCTACTACCGGCTCACTGGTCTCGGAGCGCGTGTTCTCGACGCCGAGGTTGCACGGATGGAGCAACTCGCCCGTACCGCCAGGATGAGGCGGACAGTTGCACAGCGGAAGCTCTACTTGGAGGGCAGCTGACATGATGTCCGAAAGGATGTACCGGGCGCTGCTCGTGGCCTATCCGAGCGAACACCGGCGTGTATACGGTGAGCCGATGGTCCAGTCGTTCCGGGACCGGATGCGTCGCGACGGTGGCGGACTTCGAACTCTGTCCGTCTGGGTCCAGATCATCTTCGACCTCGTGTCCTCAGCGCTCAAAGAACGTATGGAAGGGATCGTGGCAACTGACGCCGAAGAGTTGTGGGCAATGCTCAAGACTATGTTCAGAACGCTCTTGGAGCCTCGCAGAGTAGGGTTGCTCCTCGTCGTCCTACTGGTCCCGCTTGCCCTCGCACTCTTGGCGATTGCAAGCATCGCCCGCGAGGCCAACTACGCCTACGAAAGCGGTGTGCTTAGAGCCGAGCGTGGGGTGGAAAAGAAGTTGGCAGCCGGCGAGATGACCCAAGAGGAGGCCAAGCATTATAGGGATGGACTAGAGGAGTCTAGATTTAGGCGTATCAGGATGCAATCGATCCTTAAGGCTCCCAACTCCATCCAATTCCTTGCTCAGACAATGGTTACAGGGGGCGGCCTGTTCGCCCTCTTTCTGGGGATCATCACAGGGAGAGCCGCGATATCGTCCGGGTTGGTGGTGGGCGCCGATGGCCAGCCGTCTCACCGGTGGTGGGCTCTCGCGCCGTACTATGTGGTGCCCATATTCCTGTGGAGCCTTGTGACAGCCGCGACGGTTGGCCTGGGGCTGCTGGCAGGCTCCATTACTCCATCATTCCTGAGCCTGGAAGGGCCCATTGTCGAGAACTCGGTCCGGAACCTGGCGATCGCGACGTCAGGCGTCTGGCTGGCGGGCTTCATGTGGTCTGCTATCGGCGTGAGTCTGGCCGTGATTGTTCGATCCGCGCGAATCGCACTCATAGTGGGAGTCGTCATTTTGGTTGGAGAGATCGGAATCGGCTCCCTCATTGATAACATCCAGGACCCGCTTCCTTTCACTATTCCCATCTTGCTTCCCACCCATGGTGCGATCGAGCTCGTGTCCATTGACGCCCCGAAGCTGTATCACGGACTCCTGACGCCGGAGGGAGGGCATCCGTTGCATGCGCCTCATGCGGTGGTGGGTGCCATTCTTCTGGTAGGAGTAGGGCTCGCCGCCGTCGGCCTGGGGCTACGGTGGTATAGCAAGGGCACCCTCCGGCAGAGCTCATCCTCTCTCCCTGCAGCGCGCTAACAGCGCCTATAGCTTGTGTTCGTGGCAGCCCGTGTAGTTGCGTGGCGGGAGAACAGATACTCGATGGCAAGGAGCGCCATACTTGATGCGCTCCAGGCAGCACCAAAATGGCGTCTATGTGTTGGACATGGACCAGACTATCTTGTTCTGGGACTCCGGCGCCGAGCAGATCCTTGGGCAAAGCGAGAGGACGTGAGGAGCCGATGACTACTACGAGGCCTAGGGCAACTGCGGTTCCGGAACTGACCTCTGAGCCAGCGTGAGCACGCGACGCCGGAGACTTAACTCCCCTGCGTCGATGGGAGCAAAGGGTGGGCACATCCGAGCGGCCAAGCATTATCGCCAGTAGCATTCGAAAGAGCTACGGCGGGAACAAAGATGCTTTGCGAGACGCTTCGCTCGAAGCATACGCAGGGGAGGTCCTCGGGTTGCTCGGACCGAACGGCGCGGGCAAGACTACATTTCTCCGAATAATAGCTGGGCTCATTCTGAATTACACTGGCAAAGTTGATGTTCTAGGCCAGGAGTACGAAGGGCGACGTCCTCCCCCGGAGGGTCTCGTTGGCGGTCTGGTCGACGGCCCCGGTTTCCTGCCCTATCTGACCGGCTACGAGAACCTCTCACTGCTCGCGAGCATTCAGAACGATCCGCAGCCGCGGGACCTTGATGAATTCGCTCAGCGGACGGGCATCACCGGCTTCATGAACGATAAGTACCGCTCTTACAGCCACGGGATGAGACAGCGCCTTGGGATCGCGGCCTCAGTCCTCGGTGATAGTCCGGTCGTACTCTTCGACGAGCCCCTTGACGGCCTGGACCCCGTGGCGCAGGCAGAGGTGCGCTCGTTTATGACGGAGTTGGCCGATGCCGGCAAGACGGTGATCATCTCCAGCCACCGTCTATTGGACGTCCAACGGATTTGCCGTCGCGTGGTGCTCTTGAATCACGGGGAGACTGTCAGGTCAGGAAGGCTTGACGAGCTTATAGGCAGCGGTGGATCTGACGTTCGCGTCTCGGATCCGGCGGTCGCAGTGAAGACGCTTCGCGGCGCGGGGATGCAGGCAGATGAGCGTGAGGAGGGCTGGCTGTTCGTGCCTGACGGGGATATGAATCGGATAGTTAGTACCCTGGTTTCATCCGGGGTTACGATCCTGGAGCTCAGGCCCCATCGGGAAAGTCTGGAAGACCTTTACGTCTCATCTGTATCGGATGGAGAGGCGGCCGATGCTTGAAGCAGCCTTGAGGATATCCCTCTTGGACATTCGCAGGAGGAGGGCGTATCTGATTGTTCTTGGAGTGCCCATTGTTCTTGCTCTCCTGACGCTGGTCAACATGACCCGAGAGGCGAACTACCGTGTAGAGGGTTTGTTGGGTTCCGAAGAGTCTACGGATCGAGCCTTGGCGGAAGGCGTCATGACCGAGGAGGATGCCAAGCAACGAAAGGAGCGCTTGGCGCATGACCTGGCGCAACGCCGTGACCGGCAATCAATCCTTGTGACGCCGGACACCATCCATTTCTTTGCTCAGACGACGGTCACGGCGGGTGGGCTGTTTGCGCTCATTCTCGGAGTCATTGGGGGAGGGGCTGCGCTATCTTCCGGTTTCATTAAGACTGCCGCAATTCTGTCGCCACACCGACTGCGTCTTCTCGTTCCGTACTATCTGCTACCTGTGCTCCTGTGGGGTCTTGTGACCGCAGTGATGGTGGCTCTCGCACTCATTGCAGGGCTGTTTACACCCCTGCTCTTGGATCTCGACGGGACCGTTCCTCGGAGCTCTGTACTGAGCCTGATGCTCGCGACGGTGGGCGTCTGGTTATCGGGTTTCATGTGGTCTGCGATCGGGCTTAGTCTGGTCGTGATTGCTCGCTCCACGCCAGTGGCCGTAATAGTGGGGATCACCATCTGGATCGCCGAGAACGCCGTTGGCTCGGCCATACCTGCAACTCAGAGTTGGCTTCCCACCTTTGGAGCGGTCGAGCTCGTGTCCGTCGACGTACCGAAGCTGTATCATGGCCTCGTGTTGCTGGCCGGGTCCCATCCAGGGTATACGCCTCCGCCGGTGTTGGCCGTACTTCTCCTCGGTGGCATAGGCGCTGTCGTCGCTGGCTTTGGGCTCTGGCGGTTTAGCAAGACCGAACTAATTTAGTATAGGTTAAGATCAGGCCTCAATACCTCCAGACTCGTACGTTGAACCGGACGGTTGTGTGTCGTCAATACTCGAGTCGTCATCGTTACTCTCCTTGTTTGAGCTCAGTCTTGTCTTCCTGGTCTCAGATCAGCAGCGGGGCTAGTGTGAGCAGCAGCACCAGTGCGATCCTGGCGATGGTGCCTCTGTTCCGCCACATCGCCCCGATCAAGTACCGCACCTGACGCATGGCTTCCATACGCTCTGCCTCCTCCGTGCTCTCCTGGCCGCCAGCCTCCGAACGACCGGCACGACCAGGCCGAGCCCCACCGCATTCATGACGGCGGCCTCGATAGCCGTGTTCAGCAATAGCGGCGCTACTACGAGCACCGCCGCCGCCGTACGCGCGACCATCCGCCTTCGGCCTGTCTGCCCGCGAAGCACAGGCAGGCTCGAAACCTTCAACCCTCGACTATGGACATGCATCGACAGATTCCTTTCCGTTGCCTGGCCCTCGGCGGCATCCGCAACACGAGGGCGCTCCTTGCTCCGGTCGTCATCGCCAGACATGGGGCCGCGCACGACGGGATGCCGTAGGTCGAACGCGGTGCTTAGGAGAGGCACGCCGGTCCGCACGAGGTGATCGCGGGGACGACGTGTGAGAAGAAAGGGCGCAGCTCGGCCAGGCCGGTGAGGTTGCATCCTGGGAGCCGCGACGAAGGAGGAACAAAGAAGACGCAGCTCGACCAGGGTGCTGAAGCGGTCGGGAAGCTGCGACTACGTGGGGAGAAGCGGCCTGGTCGTCTGGACTACGCCGCGCGGGGACGAGGAAGATGTGCCTGAAAGACCGCTTCGGAGGGCCACGAGCTATCCTTCACGGTCGATTTCCGGGCACAGGAAGACCGGCCGAAGCGCAATGCACTCAGCCGGTCATCTGCTATCGAGAAGGCCGGAGCGCGAGCCGCACCCCAACCCTCCTTCAGAAAATCCCTCTTGGACGACCGCCGGAGAGCAGGGCTCGATCCGTCACGGTCCATCCGGGCTCAGGGAAAGGACCCCCAGGTTTCTAGGGCGGGAAACGCTGGAAAAGCCTGACAGTGATTCAAGTATTACCGAACAACCGTGCGAATGCAAGGGTTTGAGCCCCTGACCCACCAGATCGTTTGCTCAGTTTGCTGAGCTCTAGCGCCGCCACAGGCCGAGGGTGACCACTCTCCGCACCCAACGGAGGACCGTCAGCCTTCGCCTCTCCCGTCTCCGGTCGGCCAGCGCGCTCCACCGCCAGCTCACCTGCTGGTACCTGACGCCCAGGCCCCATCGCTCCCCCGGCGGTATGCCCATCTCGTGCTCGCGTATGAGCTCTATCTCCAGCTCCAGCCTGGCCTCCGCCGCCGTTACGCGATCCAGACGGGTCCCCGCCTCCGCCTCCTGCGCCTTCAGCCTCCGCCACTCGCTCACGAGGCCCTCGACCTCCTCGTCGTAGCCATCTCCGTCGCGGCTGGGCGCAGCACCAGCGCCGGAGCCAACGGGCTCCACAGCGGCCTCCCTCAACGGCTGAGGGGCCACCCTCACCTGAGACCGCTTCTCCACCTGGTCCAGCCGCCGTCGAATCTCCTGCTGAACCGACAGTACCTCCGAGAGCGTCTCCTGCATCTCACCGAGCCTCCCCGCCACGTCCCGCGCAAGCTCGCTGATGGCCCCGCGGGCGCCCTGAAGCTCGCCGGCCACGGAAATCAGTTGCTGTGTTTGCTCAGTTTGCCACCGCTCCAGAGCACCCAGCCTCCTCTCGGAGGTTGAACCGGGCATCCCTGCCCCCTCCCGCATGAGCAGGTGTTTCTCAAGGGCAATCCGCAGGCCCCTGGTCAGCTTACCGGCCGCCACGGAGCGGCGTATCGTCCTCTCGGACACGCCCAGCTCGGCGGCTGCGTCGGACTGCCCGTGGTCGCTCACCAGCTTCGCCAGCAGGCCCCCGAGCTGCTCGCCGCGCTCGGCCCCACCCTCGGTCCGTCCTCGTCCACGCTCCATCGCTTAACCTCTCAGATCCTGATCTCAACTCGCACCGGACAACTGTCCGACTCTCTCACAGCTCCACGGCTGGACAATTGTCTGTTCTGTCCAAGCTTCGTAGCTGATTTGGCCGGGTAATTGTTCGTTTCGTAACCGTTCATGCGCCGGACAAGTGGCCGTTTTCCCGTCCTCCAATGCCCATCTCGGCCGGACAAATGTCCGTTTTGTCACTTTCCGCCGGCATTTGCTGGACAACTGTCATTTCTGACCGCGTTTGCCAACTTTCGGCTGGACAAATGTCCGGTTGCTCCTAGCTGAAATGTCCGGTTATCGCCGGACTCTGCCCTGCACGCGGATTGCTTGGATTACCTACAGAATTCACAGCCAGGTCAATACCGTTACACGGCCCTGAGCTGCAAACAGGACGTGTAAGGGGGGTCTCTGCAGAGGCCCCCCCCTGCGCGACATTCCATTTAGAACAACTGTACTGCATGCTTGATTATGACGCAAATCCGATAGGGAGGACGCACATGAGGGCACCGAGACGACGATCACTCATCATTTCACTGGCGCTGGGGGCGCTGCTCCTGGTCGTGGGCGGCTCGCCCGTCGTCCCCCACGCATCCGCGCAGAAGAGCGGACTGACGCTGGTCAACCAGGACGAAAATTCCATCCAGCGCCACGACCACGGGGGCTTCACCCCATGCGGATAGCCCTTGCCGAGGCTGTCAGCCTCGATGAGACAGAGTTGGGAGCCGACCGGCACCCGGACGGGTTCGGCAACGAGTGCGAAGGGCATTGTGGGGTCTGAGCGAACGCCTACGAGACGTTCAAGCGCCTTCCCGACTTGCCCAGATGTTCCGTATGCGGTATACTGTACGGTATAGTAACGCCTGATGGAGTGCGACGTGCAGAGCTTCACCGATGAGCGCGGGAAGGAGGTCCGGCTCACGGATGAGCGGCTGCGCCACATGCTGCGAAGGCATCCTGAGATGGCCTTCCAACTGCACCGGATCGCAGACACGCTTTCAAGTCCGGACGCGGTACAGGTCTCTCGAACCAGTCCGGCTGTACGACTCTACCATCAACTCTATACGGACTTGAGGGGGAGGAATCGCTACCTCTGTCTGGTGGTGAAGAGAGGCGACAGCTACTCCCTCATCCTCACCGGCTATCTGACCCGAAAGATCAAAGGAGACTGAAGATGACGAGCAAGCGGGTGTCCGTCTGGTACGACGACGAAGGGGACATGCTTGAGGTCCTGTGGGCGTCCAGGGAGGGGTACTTCACCCCCACCGACGATGAGCGCATCCTCAAGCGGCTCGACGACGACGGCGAGGTCGTGGGGTTTCTTATTCACGAGATGAGCACCCTCAGGCGGCCAAGCCCCCTGGAGTTCGAGCTGGCATCAGAGGCGCCAGCCGACGATGTGGCGAACGTAACCGTGAAGCAGGCCGCCGCCGATCTGGGTATCTCTGATCGCAGGCTGCGCAAATTGGCTAGCGAAGGGCGAGTTCGCGGAGCCACGAAGACCGGGCAGGAGTGGCTGATTCCCACGCCCGTGGAGCTGATCCCCAGCAGCCGAGGCCCTGCCGGAGTAGCGAAGCGCCTTGGCACGACGGGAAGCTAGCTTCGCTTTGACTTAGCCCCGCCACTGAGGTATGGTTGCGACTAGAAGTTGGCCCGGCGATGCAGCTAACACCCCGGGCCGTGGCGCCACCTGATGAGCAGGTGATGCGAATGGGATTGTACTACTCGCAGGCCCGCTCATGCAGAACGAGCGGGTCTTCTGTATTCATGGACATAGAGCAAGGAGGAAGTCATGGCAGGAACCAGACAGCAGTACCAGCAAGTCGACGGCAAAAGGGCGGCAATCTACGCCCGCGTCTCGGACAAGAGCCAGGACGGGGAGGACAAGACCTCCATCTCCGAGCAGACGAGCGATATGGAAGCCCACTGCGAGGGCAAGGGCATGACCGTTACCGCTCGCTACCAGGAGGTGGGCAGGGGCTGGTCCAAGAAGCGCCCTGAGTTTCAGAGGATGCTGGCCGACGCCAAGAAGGGGCGCTTCGACACCATCGTCTGCTGGAAGTCGGACCGCCTCAGCCGGGGGATGTACCCCGCCGCCGCCCTCATGGAGGTCATCGAGGCGTACCACATCAACCTTGAGGCCGTCATGGATGCCATCGACATGAAGACCTTCGGTCTGATGGCGGCCATCGGCAAGATCGAGCTGGACAACTTCCGAGAGAGGGCGTCTATGGGCAAGAGGGGAACAGCCAAGCAGGGGCGCATACCCGTCAGCAACGTCCCCTACGGCTACCGCATCGGAGACGACGGCAGGCCACAGATAGTGGAGGCCGAGGCTGAGGTAGTGCGCCGCATCTACCGCATGAGCGTCAACGATGGGATGGGAGCGTCCCTCATCGCCCGCCAACTGAACCTTGATGGCGTGCCGCTGGCCAAAGCGGGCAAGCGTTGGTACGACGGCACCATCCATCGCATCCTGAGCAACGAGACCTACAAGGGCACCTGGTGGTACGGCAAGGCCCGCTACGTCTCCACCGAGGATGGGGTCAGGGTCTACCAACAGCCGGAAGACGACTGGATCGGGGTGCCGTTCCCGCCGCTGGTGGACCAGGAGACCTGGGAGAGGGCCAGGGTTCTCCGGAGGCAGCGCTTTACCCGGGCCAAGCGCAACACCAAGGTGTTCTACCTGTTGCAGCACCTGGTCCGGTGCGCCGAGTGCGGGTTGCTCATGGGCGGCCAGGCCAATACAAAGAAGGAAGTCAAGCGCAACGGGAAGCTCTACAAGTACGAGCTCGACCCTCCTCGCAGGTACTACAGGTGCTACGGCTATCAGCAACTCCGCCTGAAGTGCCGACAAAAGCCGATGATCCGGGCGGAGCGGCTGGAGGGGCTGGTCTGGGGCGAGGTCAAGAGGGTGCTGGAGAACCCCGATCTCATCGTCGCCGGGATCGAGGCCCTGGATTCCAGGGAAGATGGCGGGTTGGCCGAGGAGATTGCCATAGCGGAGCGCGAACTTCACAAGGTTCAGCTAGAGGAAGAAAGGGTCATCAGGCTGTTCGTGTCCGGGAAGATCACCGAGGACCAGATGGACCATCAGCGCAGGTACATCACCGAGCGGCTGGAGACTCTCAGGGCCAGGCTGGACGACTACCGCGATCGGGAGACGGCTGAGACCGAGAAGCGGCTGGCGATGGAGCACGTCGTCCAGTGGGTCAGCAGGATTGGGGATGGACTGGACGATCTGCCCGACGAGGAGCGCCGGGAGGTATTGCGGCTCCTACTCGAAGGGGTGACTATCGACCGGAACAACAACCTTAACCTCACGCTGGCGATCCCGACGGAAGATTTTGTCTCGATTGAAACACCGGGATCAGATTCTCACTGTAGAACTCGTCAACGGACTCGATGATGCCTTCCAGTAGTCTGCCGGTGGAGGTGTCCTCAGCCTGCTCGGTGATGGAGACGACGCGGATTCCCTTGCGCCGGAGCATCGACTTGAAAGCGACGGCGTGCTCGCGCTTTCTGGTGAACCTGGAGAATTTCCAGACCAGAATCTCATGGAAAGGCGACTCGGGTCTGCTGGCCTCGTCGATCATCTTGCGGAACTCCGGCCTGTCCGCGACGCGTCCGCTCTGGGCCTCATCCACGTACTCGCGGGCGATAAGGTAGCCGTTCTTGTCGGCGTAGTCCCGAAGCGCCCGAAGCTGTGCGGCAATGGACAGGTCCACGTCCTGGCGGTCGCTGGAGACCCTGGCGTAGAGGGCAGCCGGTGTGGGGTCTTGTCGCTCACTCATCTGTGCGTCCTCCTTGTGCTTCTGCTTGTTTGGCCCTGAGCTCCTCCACCAGGCGCTCCACGTCTTCGGGGGCGATGCCCTGCTCTCGGGCGCGGCGCTGTCCGTAACGCACGAGGCTTCTCCACTCGCGGTCGTCCATGTAGAGGCGAAGGGCCTCCCGGATGAGCGAACTCATGGTGCGGTCCTCCTCGGCCATCACCTGTTTGACCTGCTCGGCCATCTCCGGGGGCAGGGAGAAGGTGATGACCTTAGTCGTCCTGGGCATCTCTCTTTTTACCTCTTATGGTAATACTGGGTCATACCCTTATCATGGACGAACCGGCCTACCCCTGTCAAGGGGCGCGCCCCCTGTAACGAGCACTTGAATTGGAGTAAAATGGCATGATAGACGTTGGCGACGGAGGGGTTCTCTCTATGGGGACTTTCAAGTGGCCGCTCCGCATTTCCAGCATGGACGGCCAGCAGGCACAGGACATAGAGGCGACGGTGGACACCGGCGCATCGTTCACCACGTTGCCCTCCAGCCTTCTGCGGGAACTGGGCATCGAGCCGACAGGCAAGCGCGGATTTCTGGTGGCCGACGGGCGGCGCGTCGAGATGGAGTTCGGACAGGCGTGGGCTACCATTGACGGCGAGAGCGTAGTCACCATCGTGGTCTTCGGAGTGGAGGATGCCCCTCCCCTGCTGGGGGCCTACACCCTGGAGGGCTTGGCCCTGGCGGTGGACCCGGAAGCTCAACGGCTGGTTCCCACCCACATGATCCTCTACTAGCACGCTGCGGCGCTCGCCGCGCACTTTCTCCCCGTAGATAGCCGCCTTTTCACACCCCACAGTGTCCCTCGCACTCGTTTCCGAAACCGTCTCTCTCCCCATCGTGTCCCAGGCGTACCTCATCGCGGTTGACGGCCTGGTCGAGGGGAATCCTTCGCGGATGGAGGTACGGCTCCTTGGCGAAGGCGAGCCTGCGGCGCATGTTCGCGTCGATCTCCACCGCCTCGGCGAACAGCTCCGGCCACCTGCGCCTGGTCTCCACCCATCGCTGGCGTGACTGGAAGGGGCAGGCGACGCAGGCCGAGCGTTCCAGCGGCCTGTCGTAGCGGGCCGTCCACCAGTCCATGCAGTCCCTTCGCGACATCCCCGCCTCTATAAGCGGGTAGCGGTTCGTCATCCACCTGTCTCGTGAGTCCTTCATGCGGACGGCCTCGTCGGTGGAGATACCGAGCCACAGCTCGACGGTCGTGCCGGCTGGGACGCGGTGTCCCTTCCTTAGCCCCAGGAGCTCGCGTATCTTGCGGCGCACGGGTGCGATCTTGTAGTGCTCGGTGCACTGGCGTCTGCCGATGCCGTCGCCCTCGCCGTCGCGCCCCTTCAGGTAGACGGGAAGGTCTACGAAGCTGCGGGACCCTGAGTGATTGGTCAGGGCCTTTGCGTCCTCCCGTAGGCTGCGCCCGTTGTCCACCATGTACAGGGGAAAGCTCAGATTGCTGGACAGCCAATCCAGGTGGGTGTAGATGCTGGGCGGCTCCCAGTGGGTGTCGGCGAAGATGGCGCAGTCAGGTTCGGTGTCGAATGCGCCGTCGCTGGCCATGAGCGCCATGACGGAGGACTGGACGCCTCCGCCCAGGCTGATGACGGTGAGGGCTGGAGAGGAGGCCATCAGACCTCCTCGTCGCAGCCGCCGTCCGGCTGGGCTTCCGGCTCGGAGGTAGCGGCCGCCTGCCGCCGCATGTGGGCGCGGACGGCGACCTTTGCCAGGATGCGCAGCCCCTTGCGGATCGCCCTGCGCTGCTCGGGAGTGTAGGACGACATCAGCTCGGCGAGGGATTCGTCCTCGGCGGGCTTCTCTCCTCTTTTGCGTTGGTTCTTTCTCGTATGTTTCATGTCGCGTAGTCGCACTGGACCGCTGGCCTTTCGTTCATCTCCTGGGTATTTGCCCCTCTTGGGCGAACGCCCGTTCTTCTTCAGTGTGGGGGAGCGGAAAGTTGGGCGTAATCCCTTATAGGGGTGTTCATCTTTGAACCCCCCTATAGGGGTCTGATGAAAGAGCCAGGACGCACGGCGGGTGTGGCTCGCGGCAGCCGCCTGCCAAGGTTGGGATGGGCGATGGCTTGGGCTTGAGTTTCCCAGGGATGATGAGGGGGTGTGAGGGGAGGCCCCTGGGATTCAATCCAGGGGATGAGGGCGATGCGACGGAATCTATCGGCGGTGGAAGGTACCCTTTGGCAACAAATGGGCGAGCTTCAACTCCTCGGCCAGGTCCAGCAGCGCAAGGAGGTGCAGTGCGTTGGGCCGGGTACCAGCCCGCCACCGCCTCAACGTGAGGGTATTCGTCCCCAGACGGCGGGCCATCTCACCCCAGGTGAGGCCGGAGGCGTCCTTGAACCGTTCCAGACTCCGAGGGAAGTCGTTGGGAAAGTGGTGAATCGTCCTCCGGTAGTTGATGCGTTGACGAGGCAATGGTTTAGTCCTCCCTCAGTGAGATCAAGAAGTCCTCTCCGACCATGAGGTCCAGGCCCCCAGGAACCCACCGGGCGATGCGGACCAGGGAGCGATAGGCCCCGCCGCAGGGCTCCGTCCCCCGTCGCCACCTGAGCATCTGCTTGCGGTCGACGCCCAGCAGGTCGGCGAAACCGTTCCAGGTGAGGCCGGTACGTTTCTTCAGCAGGTGGAGACGCTGGACGAAGTCCTCGGGTAGTTCGCCGGTCTCGTAGGGCACAACGCGGCCCCCGATGGTGAGCTCATCGCTATCGCCGGGCAGACGGGGGGGAGAGCTGCGGGTACTCAATCAGGATGCTCAATGAAGAAGAGATCATCGAACCCGTGGAGGTCGAGCGCCTCCATCATCCTTCGCCTCACCCGTCCCGAAGGAGCCTTCTCTTTCCTTATCAGAAAGGACATGTAGCTCTTGCTGATGCCGATCTCTTCGGCGAGCCAGTTCTGGGAGCCGTTCAACTCATCCAACCGGCGCCACAGCGCCTGGGTCTTGAGCCTGACGACGCCCCGATGTTTGGGTCTCATGTGCAACTTCACCTCGCTGCTAGACTCTAAGCATAGCTTATGGTATTATTGTAATCATAACGCAGATGGTTTGTCAAGAACGTATGTGCTACTATCACGGTGATATGACCATGTTCCACAGCATTGCCGCGAGCGGCTAGACCCATGACGAAAGACAGGGGCTACAAGTGGCAGAACATCGGCGCCCGCATCAGAGAGGCCAGGAAGAAGGTGGGGCTGACCCAGGCCCAGGTGAGCAAGCTGGTCGGAGTCAGCCCTCACGCCGTCTGGTGCTGGGAGGCGGGGAAGATGAAGCCCTCCCATGAGCACCTGTTGGAGCTGGCCTACCGTTGCGAGGTGAGCACCGATTGGATTCTGGGCCGGGACGTGGTGGAGGCTGAGCTCCTCAAGGAGGCCGACGTCTCCTATGTGAAGGGCGGAGAGATAATGTACCACCTGGGCGGTCGAGCGCTGAGATGTGGCGCTTGAAAACTGTACCGCCTGTCGCCTTCAATCAGGAACGACCGAACCTGATTGAAGGTGGATTGGATGTACAAGGTGGAGATGTACCTGCGAGTTCGCAGGGCTTGTTTCGTCGAAGGGATGAGCGTCCGAGAGGCGGCCCGAGTGTTCGGGCTACACCGGGACACGGTGCGCAAGATGCTCGAGTACTCCGTGCCCCCAGGGTATCGACGGCAACGACCGGCTCGCAGACCGAAGCTCGATCCATATAAGGGTGTGATGGACCAGATCCTGGAGCAGGATCTGAGCTCACCGAAGAAGCAGCGTCACACCGCCAAGCGTATCTACGAACGGCTCAGAGACGAACACGGCTTCCCCGGCAAGTACACGATAGTCAAAGACTACGTTCGAGAACGCCGTCGTCATACCCGAGAGATGTTCGTACCACTGTCCCATTCCCCGGGACATGCCCAGTGTGACTTTGGCGAAGCTCGAGTGATCATCGGCGGAGTGGAACGCAAAGCCCACTACTTCGCCCTGGACCTCCCTCACAGCGACGGGTGCTATGTGAAGGCGTATCCCGCCGAGACGACGGAGTCATTCTGCGACGGACACGTCTCCGCCTTCGCGTTCCTGGGCGGAGTGCCTCAGAGCATCCTCTACGACAACACCACGCTCGCGGTAGCCAGAATCCTGGGAGATGGTCGCCGGCAGCGGACCAGGGTGTTCTCCGAGCTTCAGTCCCACTACCTGTTCGAGGACCGGTTCGGCCGTCCAGGCAAAGGGAACGATAAGGGCAAAGTAGAAGGTCTGGTCGGCTATGTCCGCCGGAACTTCCTGGTGCCCATTCCATCGTTCGAGAGCTTCGATGCCCTCAATGCTCATCTGGAGCAACACTGCCTCAGACGGTTCGAAGATCGACTCCGCGGCCACAACGAGACGATAGGAGAACGGCTGGAGCGGGACCTGGAGAAGTTGCTGCCTCTGCCGGCCGTACCGTACGACGCCAGCGACAAGCACGCGACGAGGGTCAGTTCTCTGTCCCTGGTCAGATACCGGACCAATGACTATTCGGTCCCGGTGGCCTACGGTCATCGGGACGTTGTGGTCCGCGGATATGTACATGAGGTTGTGATCAGCTGTGGCGCTGAAGTCATCGCCCGCCATCGGCGGTCCTACGATCGAGACGACTTCGTCTTCGACCCTCTCCATTACCTGCCGCTCCTTGAGAAGAAGACGAGGGCATTGGATCAGGCGGCGCCGCTGGTTGGATGGGAGTTGCCCGAGGAGTTCGGAGTGTTGCGGCGGCTGCTGGAGTCTCGGATGGGCAAGCGAGGAAAGAGGGAGTTCGTGCAGGTGCTCAGACTGATGGAGAACTTCCAGCCGGAAGAAGTCCACGACGCCGTACGAGACGCCATTCGACTCGGGGCTGTGAGCTTCGATGCTGTCAAGCACCTGGTGCTGTGCAGGATCGAGGGTCGACCGCCTAGACTCGACATGGAGTTGTACCCGTATCTGCCCAGGACCAACGTTGCAACAACCTCGACCAGGGACTACATGGCTCTCCTGGCGGGGAGCCGGTCATGACCAACAAGTCCACGATGTTGCTCGAACACAACCTCAAGCAACTCAAGCTCCCCACGTTCCTGAGGGAGTACGACAAGCTGGCATCCCAGTGTGCCAGTGAGGGAGCTGACCATCCGGACTACCTGCTGCGACTATCGGAGTTGGAGCTGATCGACCGTCACCATCGCATGGTGGAACGTCGGATCAAAGCAGCCCGCTTCCCGACGACCAAGAGCCTCGACACCTTCGACTTCCTGTCTATGCCGTCCCTGAACAAGGCTCTGGTTCTGGAGCTGGCACGATGCGAGTACATCGAGCGCCCCCACAACGTCATCGCTCTCGGCAACAGTGGCACCGGCAAGACCCATATCGCCCTCGGTCTCGGTCTGGCTGCGTGTCAGAGGGGACTGTCCGTGGGCTTCACCACCGCCGCTGCTCTGGTTCACGAGCTGATCGAGGCCAGGGACGAACGGCGTCTGCTCAACCTGCAGAGAAGGCTCGCACGACTCAAGCTTCTGATCATCGACGAACTGGGCTTCGTGCCCTTGTCCAAGACTGGCGCCGAGCTCCTCTTCGAGGTGTTCAGCCAGCGTTACGAGCGTGGATCGGTCCTGGTGACCTCCAACCTGCCCTTCGTCGAGTGGACCGAGGTGTTCGGCTCTGAACGGCTGACCGGAGCTCTCCTCGACCGCCTCACCCACCATGTCGACATCCTGGAGATGAACGGGGACAGCTACCGACTCAAGCACAGCAAGAAGACTTCTGGCCGCCAGCTATCTGACTGAGCCTGATCTCCAACGCCCCACGAACCTTGATGCCCATTCTACGGCGTTCAGTGGTACAGTTTTGCTCCGCCCCGCTGGTACGTTTTCACACCGCCCTTGACACTGAAGTGACCGTGACGGACCGACTGGTAAACAGCGTTGGTCACTTCGGACCTGAAAATCGGAGGTGCGGCGACGAACTCTTCTGCAGCCTGCCACCGGTCCCAGAGGATGAGCGCTTGCTCGGTGTCCCGCTCCTGCAGGACCCACTTCAGCGCGACGCTGGCATCGACTACGACTGTCACTTCTACTTGCGAAGACGCCGTCCGACAGGGGTCGCCTCGCGAAGCTGCTCGCTCCGCTGCGCTCGAGCTTCTCGGATAACGTTCGTGCTATCCTCGACCTCGGTCCTCCCTCCGGCCACGCGCGCCCTCACGGTGTCGATGCGATCACGCAAGGCGTCTGTCAACCGTCCTTCGGCCGTCTCTGTTGTTCTGTCCTCTGTCACGTAATCCATGTCTGTGCTCTCGTGTGCTGGTAACTGGAAGAGCGTTTCTAGCTCGTCGGTGCGCAGCAAGGTCACCCTTTCGTCTCGCGGGTCCTTGGCGGTTTGCAGTCGACCGGTCTGGACAAGGCGATGCAACTTTGCGCGGCTGACCTCGTAGGTCGCCGCAGCCTCCTTCACGCTCATAAAGACCTTGCCTTTCAACTCGGCACCATTTTATCACACAGCGTCCGTTACGTCAAGTAGCGCCCGTTATGCACATTATAGTCCGATATGACCGTTCTGAAATGCCAAGGGTAGTCGGCCTAAGCTCGACCGCCCGCCTCGAAGATCGTGGCTACCCCCATACCGCCCGCGACGCACATCGTCACCAGACCAACCTGATCTCCCCTGCGGGCCATTTCATCCATCAGTCTTACGGTCATAATGGCGCCGGTAGCGCCGATTGGATGGCCCAGACCGATTCCGCTGCCGTTCACGTTGGTCCTTTCGAGGTCCAGCCCCAACTCGCGAATGTTGTGGATGGCCTGGACCGCGAAGGCCTCGTTAAGCTCGACGAGGCCCACGTCGTCGAGCTTCATCTCCGCTTTGTCGAGCGCCTTCCTGACCGCTGGCACCGGACCCGTGCCGTAGAAGGCGGGGTCGACGCCTGCCACGCCTCTTGAACGCCACTTCAATCGGGGTTCCAGTCCGAGCTCGGACGCCTTCTCTGCCGACATCATCACTACGGCGGCCGCTCCGTCGTTGATCGATGAGGAGTTGCCTGCTGTAACGGTGCCGCCGTCCTTGAAAGCCGGCGGCAGTCCTGCCAGACGTTCGAGAGAAGTATCCTCACGCGGCTCCTCGTCAGCAGATACTTTCACTGTTCCGTTCCGTCCCTTGGGTGCTCGGACCTCCGCGATCTGCTCCGCGAACCTCCCTTCTTTCCGAGCGGCAACTGCCCTTCGATGGCTCGTGAGCGCAAGAGAATCCTGGTCCTCGCGGCTGATCTCGTACTTCTCCCGGATGTTCTCTGCGCCGACCCCCATGTGGTACAGATTGACCGGGCAAGACAGGCCACCGACTAGGCTGTCCTTGATAACGTAGTCCCCCATTCGCAGCCCATCGAGCCTGGCCTTGTAGTCGATCAAGTAAGGGGCCTGGCTCATGTTCTCCAAGCCGCCGGCGACAGCGATCTCCACTTCCCCGGTGATAATCAGCTGGGCCGCCAGGTTGATGGCTTCGAGACCGGAAGAACACGCCCGGTTGACTGAGATAGCAGGGACCTCCTCAGGCACTCCGGCACGCAACGCCGCAAGTCGAGCAGCGTACCCCGAGTCGGCGGCCTGGAGCACGTTTCCCATAAACACCTCGTCGACCTTGTCGGGAGCGAGGTCGGCTCGCTCCATGGCAGCCCGGATGGCGGCCGCTCCAAGGTCTGGTGCCGACACGTCCTTGAACGCACCTCCAAATGAGCCGATCGGCGTTCGTGCTCCACTGACAATGACGGCGTCGTGCATCGAAACCTCCGGATCAGGTCCTTCAGGCCGCGTAAGTAGCCTGAGCTTTGATTACATCATACTGCCGGCCGGGCTGCCGGCGGCAGGTGGGCAGTCCAGAGGGGGGATGCCAAGGGGGCTAGGCGATGGGGACACCGTCCCCGCTTGCCTCGAAATCCGCCAGGCGCTCCAGCACTTTGATGTAGGCCTGGGTGCCTTCCTTCCCCATCCCCATTCGTTGGGCGGACCGGAACATCTGGGTAATCAGCGGTATGAGTACCAGGGGAAGGTCCAGCTCCGCCGCCGATTCCAGCACAAGGCGAATGTCCTTCTGTGCCAGATCGACCATAAAGCCCGGAGCAAAGTCGCGTTCGTATATCTTCGGACCAAGATTCTCGAGCATCCACGAGTTGGCGGCGCCACCCGTGAGCGCTCCGATGATCGCCTCCGGGTCACCGCCAGCTCTTGCTGCATACAGGAGGCCCTCGCATACGGCGGCGATCGTACCCGTTCCCACGATCTGGTTGGCGAGCTTCGTCACCTGGCCCATTCCACTCTCGCCGCAGTAAGTGATACGCGTTCCCATGGCCTCCAGCACCGGTGTGGACCCTTCGAACACCGACCGATCTCCACCGACCATAATCGAAAGCGTCCCGCCAACCGCACCGATTACTCCACCGCTGACCGGAGCATCGAGCATCTCGACGCCCTTCTTCCGTAGCTCGCTAGCGACCGTTCTCGTGACCGAAGGGGATATCGTGCTCATGTCGATCACGACCGACCCAGGCTCGGCGCCCTCCATCACGCCTGCCGGCCCGAGCACTACCTGCTCGACATCTGCGGAGTCTCCGACCATCGTGATCGTTAAGTCAGAACCTCTGGCGGCTTCCTTGGCCGATCCTGCGGACGTGGCGCCCGCTGCGACCAGCTCATCCATGCGTTGGGCAGTGCGGTTCCATACCTTCAAATCGTGGCCTGCGTTGATCAGGTTTTTGCTCATCGGATTGCCCATTAGCCCGAGGCCGACGAATCCGATCTTGCTCATAAATGTCTCCTTCGAATGGCATACACTCCGGCGGCAGAGCGTCGGCGATTATAGCATGGGGGGCCACATACGAATTCGTGCTGCTGAGGACCCCGTCCGACCCGCTTGAAGTAGCTTGACACTACATATAGGCTGTGATAGTTTTCACCAAGTTTCGGAGGGGTCGACATCGGGGCCTCTCTCTTCTCCCGGAAAGGATCGAATGGACCCCGCTCCACTGGCCAACTCTCAGTGGTCTGATATCGGCAGCCTGCTGACCGGGCTTTGGCTAATGGTAGGGCTGGTTGTCTTCATCGCCAGCAACGTGCTGATAGGCCACATCTTCATCCCGTCACTTGTGGCCTCATCTCATATACCGAGCGGTCTGCAAAAGGCTAGGCCGGCTTTCTACGTGCTGGCCGTCATCGGTTCTTTCGTTACACTCTTCGTCCTCATCCAGGTAATAGGCTTGGCTGACGTATTGGACGCCTTCTGGCCGGACTATTGGATCTAGTGCACTACCCCACCCTGCCGTTCACCGAGAAAACCGACGGCCGGCAGTTTGAACGAATCTTCGGCGCGTCAACGTTGCCCTCAAGCTGCCGGTGCCACGGAAGCCGCTGCTAGGACTGCCACGCATTGCTCCAAGGCGACTTTCAACTAAAGAAGCCCACCCGGAAGCAGCTGGTTGTCTTCACTACTCTTGGTCTCGGAGGTCTGGCTGGGACAGTAGTCGGGCTGGGGTTGCTAGCGTTCCAGATATCCGCTTGGCTCGGCATGCCGCTTGGTATCTTCGAGGTTTTTGGATTCAACGAAGGGCCGGACCAGCCAATCGCCTTCCCTCACACGGTGCACGTCCAGGACCTGGGCTTGGACTGCACCTTCTGTCACCGAAACGTGACCGTCGCAGCTGCGGCCTCAGTGCCGGCAGTCGGCCTATGCATGTCATGCCACCGCACAGTTGGCGACGGTCTCGTGGAGGTCGAGAAGTTGCGACAGTTTCACGCCAACGACACTCCGATCGATTGGATACGAGTACACAGGGTCCCCGACTTCGTCCGTTTCGCCCACGAGGCGCACGTGAATTTCTTCTCGGGCGAGAAGTCCGTCGTTGCCCAGGTGGCAGATCCTTCGCATATACGAGTCAACGAAGCCGAGAAGATAAAGCCAGGCGCGAAGACCGGCGACAGCCTGACCGTGTTACCGGCCGATACCTGCGTCATCTGTCACGGTGACGTCGGCGGCATGGTCAAAGTGAAGCAAGTCCGCGCCTTAAAGATGGGCGATTGCGTGGACTGTCACCGGGCAAACAGCTTCGTCGACGAAGGGGCCGATGGAGAGCCCGATAGGCTGTTCGCCCGCACCGACTGCACGACGTGCCACTACTAGAGTTAGATCTATGGAAGTAACAAGACGACAATTCCTGACGTTGATGGGTGGCTCGGCCGCCGGCGCCGTGCTGTTCCAGGCTTGCGGCGTTCCCGAGGACGAGCTTATCGTCCAGTCCTCACTCGAAATGCCCGAAGACATGGTCACGGGCCTCGACAACTGGTATGCGACCCTCTGCCGCCAATGTCCAACCAGCGAAGGCGTAGTCGTCCGAGTGATGGAAGGGCGCGCCAAAAAGGTCGAGGGTAACGTAGACTACCCGATCAACCGGGGCAAACACAGCGCGCGGTGCGAGGCTGCCCTCCAGGGACTGTACGATCCGGACCGGATCACCGGTCCGCTGCTCCGAGTCGGCGAACGAGGCGAAGGACGGTGGCAAGAGATAAGCTGGACGGACGCCGTCGCACGCCTTGCCGATCAGATAAAGAAGGTCGAGGACCGATCGGCGGTAGCAATGGTCACCGACCCTGTCGGCGGCCACCTCGGCATGGTAGTCGACCGTTTCGTCTCCACCCTCGGAGGGCGGCACCTGGCCTACGAGCCGCTGGAGCGGACCACGCTGCGGGCGGCCATAGAGCGGGTGTTCCGGCAGGACGTGATGCCCGACTTCGATATTGAGAACGCTAATTACATCCTTTCGTTCGGTGCGGACTTCCTCGACACGTGGGTCTCGCCGGTTAGGTACGCGCGTGGCTACGGCGAGTTCCGCCAAGGAGACCGGCCCCGTGGCACTATGGTCCACGTCGGCCCGCGCTTCTCCATGACTGCCGCCAACTCCGACCGGTGGATGTACGTTCAGCCGGGGATGGAAGGGCTGTTCGCGCTAAGCATCGCCCACGTCATCGTCTCCGACGACCTCGCCGACCAGGCTGTCGTCGATACGCTGACGGGGCTCGGTGAGGTGGATCTGGACAACTTCGCCCCGGAAGTTGTCGTTGGCGAGTTGGTGGGCGAGGGCGACTCGCTACCGGCTCCAGGACGCCCGTCGATACAGATCGATACCGGCGAGTACGTCCGCAGAATGCGGAGCATCGCTAAGGAGTTCGCTCAGAGCGGTCCCAGCCTGGCAATCGGAGGGGGCTCGGCCGCCGCGCACACCAACGGACTCTCCAATCTTGTTGCGATCTACTCGCTCAATCATCTGGTCGGCAGCGTCGGAAAGCAGGGCGGCGTGGTCCTGAACCCGCCGTCACCCCTTGACGACGTCCTGGTAGCAACCGGTGCGGCTTCATTCGCGGACATAGAGAAGCTGGTCTCCGACATGGAGCGCGGCCGCGTCGAGCTTCTTATGGTGCGTGGGGCCGATCCGATGTACTCGGTGGGCCAGAGTGCCGCATTCCGACAGGCAACCGACCGAGTTCCAACCGTGGTCAGCTTCTCGGGCCGCCTAGACGACACGACCGCGATGGCCGATCTAGTCCTTCCTGAGAACCATCCGCTTGAAGATTGGGGCAGCGACATACCCGATCCGGGGCCTGGTTACCAGGTCCTGGGCTTCCAGCAGCCTGTCGTGCGGCCATTTTTCGAGTCGAGAGGCGTGCACCTGGGCACCATCGCTTTTGCAGACGTTCTACTGAAGCTCAGCAAGGTCCTTACGTTGGATGAGGAGATCGAGTTCGACCTTCAACTACCCGGCGAGACGTTCCGAGAGATCCTCGAGGACGGAGCCCGAAAACTGTTCGAATCAGGTAGGGGTTCGGTCAAACCGGCCAACGGGGCCAGTTTCCAGGCCTACTGGAACGCCCTCCTTCAGCGCGGCGGTTGGTGGGACACGGGAGCGACCTTCGAAGACTCGCCACCCAGAGGACGACAGCTGATCGGCGTCGATGACCGGCCTGCGTTCAACGGCTCGAAGGACACCTTCCCCTTCCACCTGGTGCCTTTCGCATCGACCTCGATGACCGACGGCCGTGGGGCCCATCTGCCCTGGCTTCAGGCCACGCCGGACCCAATCACCAGCGCGACCTGGCGCACCTGGGTCGAGATTAACGCAAGGGTCGCCGAAGACATGGGTATTCGAGAGGGTGACGTCGTGAGAGTGAGCTCTCAACGAGGAACGATAAAGGCTCTAGCCTACCCCCATCCGGGGACCGCGCCGAACGTGCTCTCAATGCCATTCGGACAGGGCCATCGCGCCGGCGGGACCTTCGCTGAGGACCGCGGGTCTAACGTCTTCGATATCCTTTCGCCGCTTACCGACGAGAACACTGGGGCATGGGCCTGGGCTGCCACCCGAGTGCGACTGGAAAAGACAGACGAGTGGGTCAGGCTGCCGAAGTTCGAGAACACGGCGCCGGATCTGGCAGTAGACGAAGAAGAGAAGGTAATCAAGGTCACTTCACACGATAGTTAAAGCCTGCCCAACAGGGCAGGCTAGACAGAGCCGAAACAGTAGAGAGGGGACGCATATGGCGGACGAAAAGTGGGGCATGGTAATCGACATCGACAAATGCATCGGCTGCCAGGCCTGCGTCGTCGCGTGCCAATCGGAGAACAACATCCCCATAAACGAGGAATCGCACTTCAACGAGCGTAGGGCCATCGAGTGGATCCGCATCGAGCGCTACTGGGAAGGCGAATTCCCCAACGTGAAGGCGCGGTTCATTCCCATACTGTGCCAGCACTGTGACAACGCTCCTTGCGAACCCGTCTGCCCCGTTTTCGCCACCTACCACAATCCCGAGGGGCTCAACGTCCAGGTCTACAACCGGTGCATCGGATCGAGGCTGTGTTCGAACAACTGCCCCTACATCGTCCGGTACTTCAATTTCTGGGAGCCCGAGTGGCCAGAGAGTCTCAAGAACCAGTTGAACCCCGACGTTACCGTCCGCAGTCGCGGAATCATGGAAAAGTGCACGTTCTGTATCCAGCGCATCCGGCGCTCCACTCGAGACGCGGCAAAAGAAGGCCGCGAAGTGGACGACGGAGACCGGGCATTGAACCCTGCCTGCGTCAACGCCTGCCCTACCGAGACGCTGGTGTTCGGAGACCTCAACGATCCCGATAGTAAGGTGACGAGGCTAGGCAAGAAAGAGATGGAAGACGGCGGACGTGGCTATCACCTGCTAGGAGAGCTCGGTACGGAGCCCAACGTCATCTATTTGAAGAAGGTCGACGAAGAGCACACGGCCAAGGAACCCGCCCATGCATGATGGGGCATCCCAGAACGGCCATGGGACGCTACAAACCCCCGCCTCGGTAACGCGCGACCTGTTAGAGCGTCACGAGAGATCGGGCAGCGGGTTCAAACGTGCGGTCATCGTTCTGGCGGTCCTCTTCGCCGTGGGCGTTGTCGGTTTCGTGCTACGTTTCGCCGACGGCTTCGACGACGCATCGGCCTGGGGCTACCACGCTGCGCTATTCGCCTTCATTCTAGCTTCGGCACAGGCTGCGCCTATGGTTGCGATAGTGCCCAGGCTGGCGAAGGCCCACTGGCGCCGCCCGATCTCACGAGCAGCCGAACTCTTCGCGGTGGTCGGCATCCTGAACCTGCTTATCTTCATCCCGTTGTTGTGGGTTCTGCCAAGCATGGAGGACGGACGGCGGACCCTCTGGTTCTTTGGAGACCTGAGATGGCCAGCTTACACACCCCACGTGGCGGCGACACTTGCGCTGTTGGCGCTTGTGGTGGTCGGCTTGATGCTCCTGTGGGTCTCCTCGCTCCCCGACCTCGCCGCCATTCGAGACAGCTCGGAGGGCGGCAAGAAGCGGTTTGCTGCTTGGCTGGCGCACGGTTGGCATGGGACGTCGCGGCAGTGGCACATGCAGTACCACCGGCTGGGCATCCTCGGCGCCTTCTATTTCATGATGCTCGTCTTCGTACATTTCCTTATTGCAGTCGACTTCAACATGGCACTGATTCCCGGGTGGATCGACGCATTGTTCCCGGCGACTCAGGCACACAACGCCCTCCAGGCTGGAGTGGCAATCGCAATAATTGGAATGTTCCTCCTCCGCAAATTCGGAGGGTGGGGCGACTACATCGGTCTCGACCAGTTCTGGGCGCTGGGCAAACTGCTATTCGCGCTCTCGTTGCTCTGGTTTTGGTTCTGGTTCTCGAGCTTCAACATACTCTGGTACGGTGCCAAGCCCAACGAGCGGGCCGCCATCGAGTTGACCATGGTCGGCCCCTATCTGTGGGCCTTCATGGCTGCATTCATACTGCTGTTCGTCGTCCCCCTGTTCGCCATGATCTGGAACCCGTTGCGGAAGAGCATCTGGGGCCCGACGATCATTGCGTTCGGAGTTCTGATCGGCCTCCTGCTAGACCGGGTACGTCTATATGTAGCCGCCTATTCGGTCGACGGTATCGGCGATCCGGCCGTCGACAAACACCACGCTCTGGAGCACATCCCGGGCACTATCCTGCCCGGCCTCCCGGACGTAATGATCTGGGTCGGAGGCCTCGCGGGAATAGCTCTGGTCTATATGCTGGCATCGAGAATCTTCCCGCTCATCAATATCTGGGAGCAGAAAGAGTTGCTGCTATACAAGAAACACAAGCCGTTCCATCGGACCGAAGTGCTGGTCTTGGGGAAAAAGGACTGAGTAGCCTGGTGGGCTCCAAGCCAATCGTCAGGCAATAAGCGCTATGCAAGAACACGTACAACTCGACGAGAAGCAGATCAACCGCGACCTGTTGTCCGGCATCTTCACGACGCCGAAATGGTGGATAATCGCGGTAGGCCTGCTGACGATTGTCTTCTTGGTTGGGGCCGCCGCCTTCGGCTACATGATAAACAAAGGCATTGGCGTTACAGGACTGAACCGTCCGGTTTTCTGGGGCGTCTTCCTTGTAAACTTCGTTTTCTGGATCGGCATCAGCCACGCGGGAATTATGATATCGGCGATCTTGAGGCTTACGCAGGCAGAATGGCGGCGGCCAATTACCCGGGCTGCCGAGGTCCTTACGGTCTTCTCACTCATGTCGGCACTGCTGGCCGCTCCTTTGGTCCACGAGGGACGGCCTTGGCGCGCGTTCCTTCCAACGCCGTGGATCCTCCCGTGGGACTTTGCTAGAGGATTGTGGCCCAACATCCGGTCCCCGTTCGTATGGGACCCCAGCGCGATCACGACATATCTGATCGCGAGCTCCCTGTTCGTTTTTGTGGCCCTATGGCCCGACCTAGCAGTCATTCGCGATCGAAGCAAAGGGATCAGGCGGACGGTCTACTCGTTCCTTTGCCTGGGGTGGCGCGGCAGTCCGAGGCAATGGAAACTGCAAGCCGTAGCCGGAATCCTACTTTCGGCGTTGGTCCTGCCCGTTTTCGTCTCGGTCCACAGCATCGTGTCGTGGGACTTCGCCGTGCAGATTGGCCCAGAGGGCTGGCACTCGACGATCTTCGCCCCGTACTTCATCATCGGGGCCATCCACTCGGGCGTTGCGGCCGTGGCCACTGTGATGGTGCTGATGGTCTGGCTCTGGGGGTGGGAGAACTACATAACCCCAGACCATCTTGACGCGATCGGTAGGCTACTCATCGTCGTCGCAATAACCTGGTTTTTCTTCTTCTTTCTCGAGTGGGTCTTTGCCCTTTACACCCTCGAGAGTGTCGAGATCACCCTGCGGGAGCTGCAGATCTTCCAGTGGCCATACATGGGGCTGTTCATCACGTTCCTCCTGACTGCGTTCTTCATACCGGTGCCTCTCTGGCTATTCAAACGGGTGCGGCGCAGCCTCAAGTGGATGTTCATCACAACCATTCTCGTCAACATCGGAATGTGGCTCGAGCGCTTCCTGATCATCATTCCAGGCCTGATCCGGCGGTCGCCCATGGTCTTCGATTGGGGGTCGTACCACCCCAGCATCATTGAGATACTGATGGTGATCGCGACGTTCGCCTGGGTCATGCTTGGTATGCTGCTCTTTTCTAAGGTTTTCCCGTTGATCCCGCTGTTCGACATGAAAGAAGCTATGGTTGGCAGAGACGAGGTAAAGATCGGGCGGCGCACGGTACCTGCATCGATCCGCGAGTAGAGGAGTTTTGAAGTGGCACAATCGTTGAGCGATATGCTGTCGCAACGGAGCGTAATCGGCGTGTTCTCCGAGGAGGACCCGGCTGCGGATGCTCTCGATGCGCTGAAGGAAGCCGGGTTCGCCGATGGCGAGTACGAAGTGCTCACGGGGACCCCGTACCCCGAGGGCACGTTCGGCGAGGCGGAGCCGGTCCACAAGCTCTACAGGTTCCCGCTCATAGGGGCAGCCTGCGGATTCATCGTGGGGCTGCTACTAACCACGGGCACGCAGCTCGCTTTTCCGGTCGTGACTGGTGGCAAGCCAATCCTGTCGATACCACCGATGGCCATTGTCATGTACGAGGGCACGATGCTCGGGGCGATACTCTTCACTGTCTTCGGGATCATCTTTGAGTCCAGGTTGCCCAGAGTCTTCATGGGCGCCTACGACACCCGCATCACAGAGGGGTATATCGGCGTTGCGGTGACCTCGTCCGAGGAGCGGATAGGCGCCGCGGAGGATGTCTTGAAGGAGGCGGGAGCAGAGGACGTCAAGCGCGGCTGGGAAGAGCAGGAGACAGAGTAGCCGCACGTTGCGCGCGACGTCGCACGATCGTAGCTGATGAATCGTTTGCCCAGACCACAGAATCCCCTTTCCCAACCTTCCCCAACGGGGGGGCGCGGCAAGAGGCTGCGCGCTCTCGGTGTCGTGTTGGCCGCAGCGGCGATCTCTATTGTCGTGGCCGCATGCGGGAATATCAGGACGGGGGACGCCGAAGTCTATGGCCTGGCGCGGTTCAAGCTTCCGGCGCTGCCCAAGACCGGGTCACACGCCGTGTTGCTGTTTAATGAAATGCACTATCAGCCGTCGTATAAGTCGCAGGAAGGTCCGCGACTCCTCCCCCACCCCGACGCGGTGCCGGTGACAGGCCGGGAGCTAAGATATGAATCACTGGAAGAGTACGGAGCGCTCAAGATCCCCCAGCGAGTCCTAGACTCTTACGACGCCTCTCACGTAGCAGAGCTATTTCGAGTCAACTGCGTCGTCTGCCACGGGGCAAGCATGACAGGCGACGGCAGCATGGGAACAATGATGAAAGAGAAGGCGCTGGCCCCGCTGCCCGCCAATCTCATGCTCCCCCTGACTCAGGCATCCTCTACCGAGGGCGAGATTTTCGCGTTCATCTCGAACGGGGGGAGACAGGGGTACGCTCTAATCGAACGAGGCAAGGAATCGAACTCCCCGATGCCGGAGTTCCGTCTGCTCCTCACCGAAGACGAGCGCTGGAACCTGGTCAAGTACCTCCTAGACCAGTAAGCTTCTCGTCAGATCGAAGCCTGTCTCTCAGTCCTCGCCGCGAGGTTGGAAATGCGCGTCGTAGGCCTCGACCACCTGGTCCTCAATGTCAAGGACGTCGACAAGTCACTCCAATTCTATAGGGACGTGTTGGGCCTCGAGGTCCTCCGCGAAGACCAGTTCCGACGGGGCGAGGTAGGCTTCGTCTCGGTCAGAGTTTCAGAGTCGTCACTGATCGACCTTCGGTCCAGCGATGGCGAGACGGGCGGTTCCAGGAACTTGGACCACTTCTGCCTGGTCGTCGACGAACACGACATGGAGGGCCTGATCGAGGCGTTGCAGTCACAGGGCGTGGATGCGCGCGGTCCGGCGGGTGCTCGGTGGGGTGCCAAAGGAAACGGCCTGTCATTCAACGTGACCGACCCCGACGGAAACAAGATCGAGATCAAGAGCTACGTGGCGGGATAACCCTCACCTCAATCCTCTCCCAGAGGGGGCTTTGCACCAAAAGTCGTGTTGCAGAGCCGTGGTTCGACAGGCTCACCACGAACGTAGCTTCAAATCCCACCGTTCGTCCTTAGCTCGTCGAAGGACAATGACGGTTCGGGGCACTTTAAGTGCAAAGCCCCCAGAGGGAGAGGAAGCAAGAGCCCCGCGTCCTGACGACAAAGACGATGCCGAAGTTTGGCACCCGTACTTCTTGTGGACGAGAAGCCGACTAAACCAGGAGGTTGATCGGGTGCTCCAAGAGGCGCTTCACCTCGGCTACGAAGCGCGCGCCTTCAGCGCCGTCCGAGACGCGGTGGTCCACTGAGAGGGTGGCCGTCATCATCTGGGCCACGGCGAGGTCCCCATTGTTTACGACCGGCCGCTTCTCTACTCTACCAACGGCCAGTACGGCCGATTGGGGCGGCTGAATGATAGCTGCGAAGCTCGAAACGTCGAACATGCCGAGGTTGCTTATAGCGAAGGTGCCCCCCGTGTACTCCTCCGCGTGAAGGGTACCCCCCTTGGAGCGCTCGATCAGGTCTTTGCTGGCCACGGCAATCTCAGCGAGGCTTTTGCCGCCGCAGTCCATGATCGCCGGGACGATCAGTCCCTCATCCTCGGCTATGGCTATCCCAACGTTGATCGCCTCGTTCATCTGAATCGCATCGTCAGCGAAGGAAGCGTTGAACCTCGGGTATTTAATCAGCGCTCCAACGCAAGCCTTGATGATCAAATCGTTGACGCTGACCCTCACCCCGCTGTCCTCTAGGTCTGCGTTCACCTGCTTGCGAAGGTCCATGGCCCTCGACATTTCAACGTCGGTGGAGACGTAGAAATGCGGTATCTCCTGCTTACTCTTGACCGTAACCCTGGCGATCTGCTGTCGCATCCGGGTCAGCGGGACCTTTTCTCCAGGAACGGGTGCAGGCGTAGGAGCCGCGGCGGCGGGTGCCTTGGCCGGCTCGGGAGCGGCCGGAGGCGGCGCAGGTGCAGGTTCAGGCCCAGCCGGGGCCTCTACCTCACCAGGCTCGGACGGCTCGTAGTCAAGGATATCCTTCCGGGTGATGCGACCTCCGGGTCCCGTACCCTGTAATTGGGCAAGGTCGATTCCGCGTTCGGCGGCCAGCCTTTTGGCGAC
Organism: Dehalococcoidia bacterium; assembly: GCA_965248605.1. Classification (GTDB taxonomy): domain Bacteria; phylum Chloroflexota; class Dehalococcoidia; order Lucifugimonadales; family CAUZJF01; genus CAUZJF01. The sequence goes on along the minus strand of CBDFJV010000007.1, from coordinate 829,119 downwards.
CGGCGACGCCCGAACCTCGCCAGAGGGTGGTGGAGGCACTGCCTCAGCGGCTGCGGGCGGCGGCAGCGGTATACTCTCAGGCTCATCGGGCGTCTTTCCTTCGTCCGAAGGTGGTTCGGCGGACTCCGGCACGACGATCTCCTCGTCCGCGGTGCCGACGATCGCGATCGGCGTCCCGACGTCCGCAGTGGTCCCTTCGGACACCAGTATCTTACGCAGAATGCCAGCGTCGGTCGACTCGAACTCGACGACAGCCTTGTCGGTCTCGATCTCCGCGACGGCGTCACCGACCTTGACCTCATCGCCCTCCGTCATCAGCCATCGGACGACTGTGCCTTCGCGCATGTCGTAGCCCATCTGCGGCATGTTCAGTTCAGTAGCCAGTGCTCACCCCCTGCTATGACCAACCTTTGTGGCGTGCTAGGCGCCATATAGCTCCTCGACTGCGGTCACTATTCGCTTGGCGTCGGGGAAGGCCGAAGACTCGATACTACCGGCGTACGGTGCCGGCACGTCCTCGCCACCGACCCGACCGACCGGGCCGTCGAGGTGATCAAACGCCTCTTCCTGAATCGTGCTCGCCACTTCCCCGGCGAAGCCGCCGGTCCTCCACGCCTCCTCGACGACGATCGCTCGTCCCGTTTTCTCGACCGAGGCAACCACGGTGTCGCGGTCCCACGGACGAAGCGTCCGGAGGTCTATGACCTCGGCCTCGACACCTTTACCGGCCAGAGATTCGGCCGCCTCCATGGCCATGTGGACCATTCTCGAGTAGGCAACCAGGGTCACGTCCGAACCCTCACGTTTGACGGCCGCCTGACCGAAGGGAATGTCGTAGTAGTCGTCGGGCACCTCGCCCGAGATGCTCGTGTATAGCCTGCCGTGCTCAGCATAGATGACCGGGTCGTCGTCCGCGATGGCCGTCCGAAGCAGCCCTAGTGCGTCATAGGGGTCGGACGGCGCGGCGACTTTAAGGCCGGGTACCGACGCGAACCAGCCCTCGAAGCTCTGCGAATGGGTCGCGCCAAGCCGCATACCACCACCCGTAACGGCTCTGATCACAATCGGAACGCTGAGCTGGCCGTTGGACATATACCGGAGCTTCGCCGCATGGTTCACGATCTGGTCCATGGGCAACAGCATGAAATTGATCGTCATCATCTCGATGATGGGCCGCAGCCCGGCCAGAGCGGCGCCGACGCCGGCGCCGACGACGGCGGATTCCGAGATCGGCGTATCCCTGATGCGCTCGGGGCCATAGTCTTCCAAGAACCCCTTTGTGACGGCGTAGGACCCCTGGTAAGCGCCGATATCTTCTCCCATGATGAGCACGTTTTCGTCCGAGTCAAGGGCCTCTCGGAGGCCCCGGACTATCGCGTCTCTTAGGATCATATCGGCCATTCGGTTCTCCGGCCCGTCAGGGTTCGGCGGTCAAGAGCCGTAGACGTTCTCATAGAGAGCCTCTAGAGTCGGCTCCGGGCTCTTATCGGCGAACGCGACCGACTCTTCTATTGTCGCATCAACTTCGCGGCCGATGCTCTCTAGATCCTCTTCGGAGATAAGTCCATCGTCCACGGCCAGCTTCTTGAAGCTCTCGATCGGGTCTCGTGCCTGCCACTCCTGGATCTCTCCTCGGTCTCTGTACGCCTGAGCGTCAGCCATGGAATGCCCTCTGAACCTGTACGCCATGGCCTCTATGAAAACGGGCCCGCCTCCTGAGCGAACCCGTTTTACCGCGGCAACTGTCTGCTCACGGACGGCTACAACGTCCATGCCGTCGATCTGCGCCGCAGGGATCTTGTATGCGTCCGCTGCCATGTAGATGTCCCGACCGCCGGCCCGCGTTCGGTCGACGTGAGTCCCCATGCCATACAGATTGTTCTCGAGAAAAAAGATCACCGGAAGCTGCCAAAGGGACGCCAGATTCAGAGACTCGTGAAACTCTCCCTCGTTGACGGCGCCATCGCCGAAAAAGCAGACGACGGCTCTGTCCTGTTGCTTGTACTTGACGGCCAGAGCCAGGCCGACTGCTATCGGCATCTGCCCACCGACGATCGCATGGCCTCCCATGAACCCTTTGGATACGTCGAACAGATGCATCGAACCGCCCTTGCCTCCGCTGGTCCCGGTGACCTTGCCCATTAGCTCGGCCATCACCTTCTTGGGGTCGAGTCCCCTCGCCAGGGCGTGCCCGTGGTCCCGATAGTGGGTAATAACATAGTCGTCGTCGCGAAGGGCGGACATGGCGCCAACCGCGATGGCCTCCTCACCAATGTACAGGTGCAGGAAGCCGCTGATCTTGCCTTGCGTGTATAGGCGGCTGCTCTGCTCCTCGAAGCGGCGTATAAGCAGCATCTGAGTATAGAGATCGACGGCCTGATTTGTCTCTAGTTTCGTCGCCACCTGCATTACTGTCCCGACTCCGGTTCCCGGTCTGGCCGACTGCGCGACCAAGCCCTAAATATGAATCGCTTCGCCATCGGCGGCCAAAGCCGCCTCCTTCACCGCCTCGGAAATCGTGGGGTGTGGATGGACCAGCCAGCCCAACTCCTTCGTCGTACTCTCAAGCATGTTTGCCATCGACAGTTCGCCCAAGAGCTCTGTCACCTCGGGTCCGATCATGTGGGCGCCAAGGATGTCGCCGATCTCAGCGTCGACCACGAGTTTAACCATTCCTTCGGTCTCGGCCAGTGCCAGTGCTTTACCGCTGGCGATCATCGGGAACTTGCCGATCTTGACGTCGTGGCCGCGCTCCCTCGCCTGCTCTTCGGTCAGCCCAAAGCTCGCGACCTGCGGCCTGCAATACGTCGCCTTGGGCATCAGATCATAGTTCAATACGGGAGGGTCCATGCCAGCGATGGCTTCCACGGCCGTTACGCCCTGTGCAGACGCGACGTGCGCCAACGGTAGCTTGCCCGTAACGTCGCCGATGGCGTAAACGCCCGACATGTTGGTCTGCATCCTCTCGTCGACCGAGATATATCCGCGCTCAGTTTCGACCCCGAGTTCTTCCAGACCGATGCTCTCCACATTACCCTGAGACCCAACACCGACCAGCACCTTGTCGCACTCGATCACCGTCTCACCTGAGTCGCTAGCTACCGTCACTCTAGCCACCTGACCGTCTACCTCGACTTCTTTAACCTGGGACGCCGTCATGGCCTTGATGCCCTGTTTCTGGAACGACCGTCCGAGCTGCTTGCTGATCTCCTCGTCCTCTAACGGCACCAGGCGGGGCAACAACTCGACGATGGTCACTTCGGCGCCGTACACCCTCCACAAATACGCGAATTCGACGCCTACGGGGCCCCCTCCCACGATAACCGCCCGGGCCGGGACCTCACGCGTCTCCAGGGCCTCGCGGCTCGTGATGACAACGTCGCCGTCCACCGGCAGGTTTTCGAGGTGTCTCGATCTCGCTCCCGTCGCGACGATCACATTACTTGTGGAAAGCGATCTATCCGCTTCACTGACGGCCACCGAGTTCTTGCTTTCGAGAACGCCGGTTCCCTCAATGTATTCGACCTTGTTTTTCTTCAGGAGAAAGGCCACGCCGCTGGTAAGCTTCTCGACTACTTGCCGGCTTCGGTCGATAGCACTCCCGAAGTCTGGCTGGATATCGCTTACCGTAATACCGAAGTCCGCGGCGTTGTTGAATAAACTCAGGACCTCGGCGTTTCTAAGCAACGATTTGCTAGGTATGCAGCCCCAGTTAAGACAAACTCCGCCGACCTCCTCCTTCTCCACCAATGCAGTCTTCAGGCCAAGCTGGCCCGCCCGTATGGCGGCGACGTACCCGCCGGGGCCGCCGCCAATGACTACAAGATCATAGTCTGCCAATCACAATCTCCCTAGGGGTTCCCCGTGGAAAGCGCGGACTATTCTACACTATACGAATCTCGACAAAAAAGGCAAAAAAGCAGCGTAGGCGTGACTTCAGTATTGCACGTTTTCGAATGGGGCCCCAAGCGTTTCGTTGATTCGTCGGCAACGGTGCTGTTATGATGTCGCCGCAGCCAATCCTCCAGGGAACGGTGAGCATATGCGAGATACGCCATGGCCGTCGACCTAGCCGAGCGGCCGATAGTTGACATAGCGATGAAGCCTTCCCGACAAGGTCTGGGAGGCTTCATTATTTTAGTGGGCCTTCGGACATGAGCGAAGAAGGCATCACCAACGTGTTCGGCATTGAGGTCGGCCATTACACCGACGCCGATGCTGCCACGGGATGCACGGTCGTGCTGTGCCGATCTGGCGCGGTAGGCGGCGTCGCCGTCCGCGGGTCGGCGCCGGGTACGCGAGAAACGGACCTGCTACGCCCGACGAGCCTCGTGCCCGACGTGCATGCCGTAGTGCTAAGCGGAGGAAGTGCCTACGGCCTCGACGCCGCCTCTGGAGTCATGCGCTACCTCGAAGAGCGAGGAATCGGCTATCCGGCCGGTGAGGCAATCGTACCGATCGTGCCAGCGGCCATCCTTTTCGACCTTGCGGTGGGCGACGGCGCCGTCCGCCCCAGCGCCGACGACGGCTACGAGGCTTGCATGCAGGCGACGTTCGGACCGGTAACCGAGGGCAGCGTCGGAGCCGGGACAGGCGCCACCGTCGGCAAGTTTCTAGGCATGGACCACGCAGTCAAGGGCGGCGTCGGGACCGCGTCGCTAGACCTCGGCGGCGGACTGACCGTCGGGGCCATCGTGGCGGTGAACGCGTCGGGCGGAGTTTTCGAACCTGAGACAGGTGAACTGGTCGCCGGCCCTCGAGGCGAGGGTGAGCGCATGCTCGATCCCGTCTCTCTGATTACGGCTCCGGAGTTCAAACCGATACGAGCCGTGCCTACGAACACAACCATCGGCGTCGTCGCGACAAATGCTAGGCTGACCAAGGAGCAAGCGAACAAGCTAGCGTCCGTTGCCCACGACGGCCTCGCGCTGTCCATCAGGCCGGCCCATTTGATGGTCGACGGCGACACGATGTTCGCCCTTGCCACGGGCGGTCTCGACGAGCTGGCAGACATGAACCGCCTTTGCGCCGCCGTCTCGGTGGCGGTGGCCAGAGCGGTGGTGAGAGCTGTCAGGCTCGCGACCGGGCTAGGAGGCGTTCCCGCAATTGGAGAGCTGGCGACCTAGAGCGCAGAGGAAGGACACAACATGCCGTTCACCAAAGACTCGAGGCTCGGCTTCATCGGCGCCGGTCGCGTGGGCAAAGCGCTGGCGGTATCGCTGCACCGGCAAGGCTACGCGGTCGTCTCCACGGCCAGCCGCACGCTCGCGTCTGCCGAGGCATTGGCCGAGCTTGTACCAGATTGCACGGCCTATACTACGTTCGACGAGGCGGCCTCTGCCGCGGACTTCATGCTCATAACCAGCACGGATGACGCTATTGGCCCAGTGGCGACGACGACTTCGTGGAAGCCCGGCCAGGGCGTGGTCCACTGCTCCGGATCGGCCTCGCTAGATGTGCTGGAGGGGGCCGTCCGACAGGGCGCCATGATCGGTGCCTTCCACCCGTTGCAGGCATTCACGACTCTGGAGAATTCGGTGGCCAGCCTACCAGGCTCCACGTTCGCCATTGAAGGCGAAGGCGAGATGCGGACTTTCCTGACCGAAATGGCGCGGGCCCTCGGCGGCAACCCAATCTACCTGCGATCGGAGGACAAACCCCTGTACCACGCGTCGGTGGTTATGTTGGGTGGAGTATTCATGCAGTACGCCGGTGCCGTTGCGGGCATCTGGAAACAGTTCGGGATGGAGCCGAACCAGGCCCTCAAGTCCCTCGTGCCGATTGCCCAAGGTGTATGCCTCACCTTGGAATCAGATGGGGTGCCGGACGGCCTGGCCGGGCCTTACGTACGAGGCGATGTCGGCACCATTCAAAAACACGTCGATGCTATCGGGACTTTCGCTCCACACATGCTTCCATCCTACTGCCACATGGCCCTATCCGGCCTGGACCTCGCTTTCGAGAAAGGAGAAGTACCGCAGGACCGGGCCGAGAAGATACGTGAGATATTGACGTCAGCGACACAATCGACTTGATGCGCCTACCACTGAGGAGGTGACACGTGAGAGTTACGATTCGGGAAGTCAAGGACCTGTACCGTCGGGGCGAGAAGATCGCCATGTTGACGGCATACGACTACACCATTGCTAGGATCGTCGAAGCGGCCGGTGTGCCGATTGTCCTGGTCGGCGACAGCTTGGGCAACGTGGTCCTGGGGTACGACACCACCGTGCCCGTCACGATGGAGGACATGCTGCACCATCTCAAAGCCGTCGCACGCGGCACGCAGAAAGTCCACATCGTCGCCGACATGCCCTTCATGAGCTACCAGGTCGACCCGGCAGACGCCCTTCGAAACGCCGGTAGACTGATGAAGGAAGGCGGCGCTCAGTCGGTGAAACTGGAGGGTGGCCGGCAGGTCGCCGAAACAGTCGATCGCCTCGTCCAGGCAGGGATCCCGGTCATGGGACACATCGGCCTGACACCCCAGTCGGTCAACCAACTTGGCGGATATCGCGTGCAAGGCAAGACCTCCAAAGCAGCATCACGATTGGTAGAAGATGCTCTGGCCTTGCAGGACGCAGGCGTCTACTCGATCGTACTTGAGATGGTCCCCGCGCCGCTGGCGAAGCTGATCACCGATCGCACCAAGGTGCCCACAATCGGAATCGGCGCCGGTGTCCATTGCGACGGCCAGGTCCAGGTGATCCACGACATGCTCGGCTTGACGCCGCCGCTCAGGCATGCCCGGCGGTATGCTGAGCTAGGGGACGCGATCCACGGCGCCGTAACCGAGTTCGTCGCGGACGTCCAATCGGGCGTTTTCCCTACCGACGAAGAAAGCCACACAATGGACCCCGAGACCGTCGAGCAGTTGGAGGCTTCGCTACCCGCGTAGGGGCGGGTCTGAGACCCGCTCGCCAACATTCCCAGGCCCGATCCTACGGGCAGCGTGCGTCACGAACCACTATGAAGGTCCTCCCTACTATCTCAGAGTTTTCCGAGGCGGTCCAGACGGCCGCTAGGCCGCTTGGCCTGGTCCCGACCATGGGATTCTTGCACGCGGGCCACATGGCTCTCGTAGAGCGGGCCCGCACCGAGAACACGACTCTGGCGGCGACTATCTTCGTCAACCCGGCCCAGTTCGGGCCTGCCGAGGACTTCGCGACCTACCCTTGGGACATGAAGTCTGACCTAGCGAAGCTGAAGGACGCGGGCGTCGATCTCGTGTTCACGCCTTCGCTGGAGGAGATGTACCCCGACGAGTTCGACACTTACGTAAAGGTCGGTCGGCTCACTCAACGGCTCGAAGGAAAGGCGCGTCCGGGCCACTTCAAAGGCGTGGCGACGGTGGTGTGCAAGCTGCTGACAATCACGCGACCTGACCGCGCCTACTTCGGCCAGAAGGACGCGCAGCAGTATCTGGTGGTCAAAAAGCTCAACGCGGACCTCAACCTCGGGGCGGAGATCGTGGTCGTGCCAACGGTCCGCGAGGCCGACGGGCTTGCGCTGAGCAGCCGGAACTCGTACCTCGGAACGGAAGAGCGCGAGGCCGCGACTGTGCTACATCGTGCTCTTTCGCTGGCCGAGGATCTTGCGACCTCGGACGCCGAGGAGATCAGGAGCCGAATGCGCGAGATCATCGAGTCTGAGCCGCTGGCCGAGATCGACTACGTCAGCGTGGCCCACGCCGAAACCCTCGAAGAGATCGACGCAGTCGCCGGCCCGGCTCTCGTCTCGCTGGCCGTGCGAATCGGCGACACCCGGCTCATCGACAACGTGACGCTGGACCCTGCGTAAGGGGTCACTAAGCGCAGTTCGCTGCGTGCTATACTTGCCGCGTTCCTAGCAACTCGGCCGCCCGGCCTCCCTACTCTTCCGAGTCCATACTCTTGTGAGAATCCTCGTAACCAACGACGACGGTGTTTTTGCGGAGGGCCTCTGGGCCCTCGTGCGTTCTCTCAGGGACGTCGGGGATGTGCATGTTGTCGCCCCCGATAGGGACCAGAGCGGCATCGGCACTGCCAAAACGCTGCTGACCGTTATTCGCGCCCACGAAGTGCATTCACCCGTCGACGGCATCCCTACGTTCGCTGTCCAAGGGACGCCTACAGATAGCGTGATCCTCGCCACTGAGTCGCTGTTTAGCGAGCCGTTCGACCTGCTGGTATCTGGAATAAATCCGGGGGCGAACATGGGAATCGACCTGTTCAGCTCCGGGACGTTTGCCGCCGCCCTACACGGAAGGACTCGCGGTATCCCATCAATAGCTGTGTCGGTTTCGTCGCTAACGGAAGTCAAGTACGACGTCGCTGCTCAGGTGGCGCAGGTGCTTGCCCGCCGGCTCCTCGATCAACCGCTCTCTGGCCTCTTCGCTCTCAACGTCAATCTACCGAACCTGGAAGCCGCCTCGATCAAAGGGGTCGACGTAACGGGTCTTGCTCCTGAATCGTGGAGCCAAGGTGTTGAGAAGGGCCACGATGGCCGCCGGACCCACTACTGGATCAAACACAACAAGCCGCCGCCGGAGGTTCCTCCCGAGGGAACGGACGTCTGGTCCATCCTGAACGATCGCGTGTCGATTACGCCCGTCGACCCCATCGCCGCCAATGGCGCTTCGCCAGACGGCCTAGCCGGACTCGCCCGCGCCGTGTCAGCGGCTCTTGGACTGCCTGAGCCTGGGGAGTAACGTTCCTCGGAGCGTGAGAGAAGCGGAATGATCTACGAGTGGCGCGTCTACGAAGCTATGCCCGGCCGGATGGCAGACCTGCAAGCTAGGTTCCGCGAGCATACGACCAGGATCTTCGCGCGCCACGGGTATAAGCTACTGGGATTCTGGACACCGACTATCGGCGACTTCAACGACCGCCTCTACTACCTGGTCGCCTACGAAGATCTCACCGACCGGGACAGGGCCCGCGCTGCCGTCGAAGCAGACCCCGAGTTCCAGCGAGTGATCGCCGAGTCGGAGTCCGACGGGCCGCTCGTCAAAAGAATACACAACCTGGTGATGAAGCCGACGGACTTCTCCGCGCTTCAGTAGCGCTATTTTTTCTTCGTCGGTTTGGGCTTCAATGTCAATGCGTATTTGTAGCTGAGCTCCAGGTATGGCTTCAGCGCCTCGGTGTCTTCGAGCAGTTCGTCTGGGACCGCGGCGTACTCCTTCGACGGAGGCCATGCCGGGTCGGCCCTGAAGACGTCCGTGTCGTACTTCTCTAGGAAGGCAGTCCGCTCGTCTTCCGGCAGTCTGATTCCAACGACGCCGTACTTCGAGATCATCGAGTACATGTTCCCGTTAACGGCCGTATAGCCGGCCCCGAAGTTCGACTTCGATTCTATGCCTTCTACGGCGTCTATTAGCTTCTCATACAGCGCCATCTTGTCCGGAGGGACGCTCGTCTTCTTCTTCTTGGTCGCCATCACGTTCGCTCCTCGTGGGGATCAGATCTCAGGCGGCTTATGAGTCCTTTTTGTTGGTCGCCTTGCATTCCTCGCAAGGGCATAGGCGACGCAGCAGATCGAAGGGGTAGATCCCTGTGAAGTGAGCGTCACTCCAGAGGAACTGGACCGCGTACCGCCCCACCATGAGGTGATCCTCGGCCCGCAGGTCGGTCGGGACCGAGGCCGGATTGAGGAGTTGGCGCTGGCTCCACTCCTCGACGCACTCGGCGCAGCCGCAGTTGATCCTAAGGTACTTCGCGTCATAGTCGCTGGCGTGGCCATCTTGCCAGGTGACCTTGATGTCACCGTCGGCCAGCTCCAGTCGTTCGATGTTGGTGCGTTCGCTCATTCAATATGCTCCCGGTCCAGTTGAGAGTATATGTCACCCGGTGTCACCTGTCAGCGGACGCCGTCTGAAAGGTTGCATCGAAAGCGAAGCGGCATGCATCCTACAGACGGCGAGACGAGACCTTGCCGGTGACACCTCGGGCCGGCGACCTCACCAGGCCAAGCGAAAGACGTATATATTAGCCCGAATCCACCGAAGGACACCGATGGACGGCGTGAGGGCAGCGGAAGGGGGTGGGTGAGGGAGCTACAGGGGGGATGGCCTGGGGTCTTGGGGTAGATGGGAGGCCGGCGGCCGGTCTTCAGTCGCCGCACAGGGCCCCTAAGGCCCTATGCGGGAGTTGCGATGCGCGGGAAGGCGAGAGGATACGCAGCAGGGGACTCTCGCGACCGGGGTGGCGCGAGATTGCGGGGACGTTGGGTCAGTTGCAGGCTGGCTGTCAGGCCGGGAACGGAATGGCTTGCAGCCGGGCCAAGGCGCGACTGAACTGGGTTTCCCAAGGCCAGCGCCGGGGGAGATGCAAAGTGAGGCGGCGCGCCGAGCGGGTGATCCGTCCCACCAGAGCGAAGACCCGCCGCCTGAGGGTCTTGGTGATCACGGTCCGCTCGCCCAGACCAATCCGCGCCGTCCAGCGGGCCAGGTTATGCGCCATCACCTGGACCGCCAGCCAGGCGCCGTTGGCGGCGAAGCGCGCCGACGGCATGTGGTTCAGCCCGACGCCGTACTTGAGGTCGCGTATGGCGTTCTCGACCTCGGCGTGGCGGCGATGATCGGCCTCCAGTTCCAGCGTCTCCCCATCGCGGTCGGTGATGAAGGCGTGATAGCTGTATCTGGCGAAGAGGGCGAGCTGGGAACCGGGCGTCGGCTTCACCCGCCGGACAATGAGCCGCACCGGCGCGGCGTCCGGCTTGGTCTGGAACGGGGTGTAAGTCGTCTCGGCGACATCGGCGGCGCCGTCCGTCCAGTAGGGAATGGGAGTCCAGTCCTCCTCTGGTATCGCCTCGATCAGGTCCCGCAGGCTGGCGCGCTGGCGGATGGTGATAGAGAAGCGGACATCCATTTCCCGGCAGGCGGCAACGACAGTGTGGGCGTAGAAGCCGCTGTCGGCCCGCACCGTGAGTTGTCCCCTGGCCCCGCCGTAGCGCACCCGCCCCACCGTCTCACGCAGGAAGTGGGCGGCGCCACGGGCGGTGTTGGCCCGGCCCTCGCGCAGCCGGGACATCAGCACCTCGCCGGTGCCGGCGGCAATGGCCAGCAGCGGGTGATAGCCGCGGGCGCCGGTATAGCCGTGGTGGCGCGCTCCCTCCTTGGCCAGTCCATAGGTCTCGCAGATGGTCGAGTCCAGGTCGATGGTCAGGGGCGAGTCGCCGGGTCCGGCCCCAGCGGCCCAGGCCCGGGCCAACAACTGGCGGCTCACGCGGTCGAGTTGACGGACATGCCCCCACCGGAAGCTGCGCAGGAAGGTCCCCAGGGTGGATGGCGCCTTGACCACGCAGCCTAGAACACCGACCGTCCCACCAGCGCGCAGCGCATCGGCGTCGTCGATGCAGTCGCCGCCTGCCAGCGCGGAAGCGACCAGCGTCAGCATCTTGTCCCCAGTGTTCGCCCGTCCCGGCGCTCCGCCGAGGTCAAGGTGATGGTCGACGAGTTCCCGCAGGCCCAGGTGCCGGGCTAGGGTGGCCGGCAGGAGCAGGCCGGCATTGGCCACCAGGCGATGGTCGTCAAAGACGATGCGGATACGGTCGGGTTTGTTCTGTGGCAGCATCTATTGGGTGCTCCTTGTTTCCGGGCGGGTTTCTGTTCCAAAACCATTATCCCAGATTCAGAGGAGCACCCGCTGGCTTCTTCAAGGGCTGTCCCCAAGGACGTCCTTCGGTGGATTAGGGATTAGTAGGAGTCGGTCCAGCCGTGCGGGAGAGCATATGACGGGAACGGCCTTGTCGAAGATCGCGGCCTTGGCTTTTGGGGTGCTGTTAGCTTCCTTCCTGGCGGCCTGTGGCGCGTCGGATGGCTCAGCGCCAACCGACGACGAGACCACGGCGGCCCAGTCGCCCACAGGCTCCGAACAACCGGAGCCTACCGCACAGGTCCCGAGTCCTACGGCGGGTCCGACCGAAACGCCGGTGGCCGCGCGGAGCAATACGACTTCGGCCGGCAATCCCACTGCGGCGGCGGTATTTGAACCCGAGCCCGACTTCTCCACCGTCGACGAGCTAATCTCAACTGCCGAATCCAGACGCTCCAGCTCCGATCTCCCCTGTCTGGGCGGTGACGACAGCCGGAATGCAAGAGAGATCGAGGTGCTAGGACGTTGCCTGGAGCTCCAATACCAGGTGCCGCGGGACGGTATCCCGGCGATCTTCGACCCGAAGTTCACGACACCGGAATTCGTCGAGATCCCCGACTCCGAGCTGGTGATCGGTCTCTCCATCGAGGGGAACCACCGTGCATACTCGGTTCCTTTCTTAAGCAACCACGAAGTCGTCAACGACGTGGTGGGGGGCAAGCCCGTCGCGGTCACGTGGTGACCGCTCTGCTTTACGGGCATGGTCTATGCCCGTCAGATCGAAGGAGTGACGCTCACATTCGGAGTCTCGGGCAGGCTCATCATGAACGCCCTGGTCATGTACGACCACCAGACCGACTCGCTGTGGAGCCAATTCGTCGGGGAAGCGGTCGATGGGGCCCTGGACGGCATAGAGCTCGAACTAATACCTTCCCGACTGACGACTATGGGCGAGTGGACGCGTGAACACCCCGAGACGATCGTACTGGACCGCGGATTTCCGGGTGGCGCAATCGACCCGTACCGAGGTTACTATTTGGAAGCCCGGACTGGGGTCGTACCCGAGTCCAACCGGGACGACCGCTTGGTGGAGAAATCCCTCGTTGTCGGCATTACTACCGATACCGCACAAAAGGCCTATCCCTTCGGGGCCTTGCTTTCCGTTGGCGCTTTGAACGATACGTTCCAGGACCGAGACCTCGTCCTGTTCATGAATACTTCCGAAGGCGGAATAACGTTGAACGACCCCGGTGGCTCTTACGACGGCAACGGCGGCTCCGTAGAGGTCTTCGACCGCACGGTTGGCGGGAGGACGCTCAGCTTCAAGGAGTTTGACGACCTGCACGCATATGACCTCGAAACACGCTCCACCTGGGACAAGCGCACCGGGGTTGCCGTGAGGGGTGAGTTCGAGGGACAACAATTGATCCGGATACCTGCCTTCGCTGCCTTCTGGTTTGGGTGGTCGGACTACTACCCGGACACCGAGGTCTACGAGTCCGGCTCTTAGGGGCTCTTGGTCGGACTACCGGGATTCAGACCTTCCTATCTGAAACACGCTGGGCGCACCAGCCCTTCTCCCTAGATCGGGGACGCGTTCCTCGACCGCAGGCCTGAGTCCGGAAACCGTACAAGCTCCGATCTTGGCCCGTCCGGCTATTCGACGACGAGCGGCACGTTGTCCTCCCGAGTTCGCGCTGATAAACTCTGCGTCGATCTCTCCTACGGCCTGCTTCGTCTTCCTATCCGATAGTCGCCGATACCTCTGACCGACCGCCTGGACAGTCCGCAAGGAGCTCCCGTGTCAAGTACCAGGGACAGTGTACGACAGCCCGACAGCCTCGACCTGCAGTCGCCAGAAGCTCGCCTCGCGGAGTACCTGCGTACTTCCGGTAGTGGGATTCAGCTCGACGAAGCCGACGTCGCGGACCGGTTCGCCTGGGTATTCGAGTCTCCGGACGCGCAGGCGCTGGTGGACGCAATCATCGAACTCACCGAGCTGCAAGACCGGCTCTTCGAAAGCGTCAACCGGGCTCGTTTCTGGCTAGGGTCCGGGGTAGACGCGACGGCCAAATTCCTACGGCACTCTCCCTCCGATGAAGTCGGGCGCCGGCTCAACGCGCTGGCGGACTGGATGGCCCGGGTAAACACTCAGAATTTCGACGGGGTGACGCTGACCCCTTTGCTGACGGACTATCTGGCGAAGGCCGAAGACTTCGACGCCGCTCTCGTAAAGCTCGATCACTTGAGAGACCGAACGCTGAGCGCCGCGTTCGACTGGAACGACCCGGTCCAGCGCGACCTCGAGTTCAAGCGGTTCGTCAGCGAGCAGAACAACCTGACGGCTCCGGAGTCCCTCGACGAGATGTACCGCCTGTTTTCCGAGCTGAAAGAGCTTCCTTCGCCGGAAGAGCCGACTTACGAGCTTACCGAGCGAGAGCTGCTGGAGGTCAAGAGGACTGCATACGAGGCCGTCGTTTTCCTGCAATTCCTCCGTCGGTTTCGCGCCCAGACCGACCGGCCCATTGTTGTCGTCGGGAACTACAGGTACGGCCGCCATTGGGTCGTCGAACCGCTCGAAGAGTATCTGGAGAACGGCTTTGCCGTCCGATACTACCGGGTCCCGTCCCACCACTCCATGCGGCTCACCGTCCCCCACTACCTGGAGAGACAGATCATATCGGGGTTCCCGCCCGAGTTCGTCAAGGAGCTAGAAGCCGACACCCCACATGTCGTTATCGTCGACGTCAGCAGTCCTAATCGTACCGAAGGCGTCAGCAAGTTCTCACGAGCGCTCCGCGACTATGTCAACTGGTTCCTGGTCTTCAACGACGTCAGGGCGCAAGGCGACGAGTCTAAGTACGAGCAAGACGGCTCGATGCCGTCGGGGCACGTGCCGGCGCTAAAAAGGTGGTACCACGCAGTGCTTGTGCGGCGACAGCTGCAAGAATGGGTGAGCCCTGGCCCAACATACAAGGTGGCGCATTGGGCTCCCCAGCTCAAGGAAACGGTACAGATGGGCGACGCCAGGGTTCCCTCTCGACAGGCGGACCTATCAGACGCCAAACCCCTCGTCGTAGTCGCCAATCCGGCTATCTACGGCAGGGATGGCGAAGACATGCCCGACGTCCTGCGCCGTACGGAGCCTTACTACTTCAACGACCCGGAGAAACACGTCGCCGACAACGTCGCGCTCGGGTACGGCGACTACGGAGTGGAAACCAGGGTTGTAGGGCCTACCACGGACCAGTTCATCGCCGCGGTCCAGCGCCACATACGAATCGAGGTTGCCAGTCTCATTGCATCGGGAGAGGCCGCGACCGACTGGTAACCGGATGCTCCCGTGGTGCGTTTCTTGAGTATCGACACTTGCCATCAGCCGCCAGCTGGGGGCGGCCGGTGGTAGACTAAATCCGTAGTTGTAGTCGCATTCCGTCGGTCCGCCCCGCGGCGGCCATCTGTAATATGCACCCACTGTCTGTTTCTCGGTTGGTCCGAAAGCGCCTCGCTGACAATTGGAGGCTGCTCGCGAGCGTCTTCGCGGGCATGGTAGTCGCTACGACTCTGGCGGCCGCTACCCCTGTATACCTGGAAGCCCTTGAACAAGAGGCGTTCCGTACCAGGCTGGACGAAATCTCTGAGGGCAGTCTGGACTTCAACGTCGTGGGGTCAGGTCTCGCGATAAGTGAGACAGCCATCGAAGGGGCCGAGCAAGTGGTCGCACAGGCGCTGGATGGTCACGTCCCCGAGGCCCTCGTCGGCAGCAACAGATACGTGCGAACCGCAACGCACCTCGTGGGCTTCCCAGACGCGCCTCTCGGCGCGCCCCGCGAGACCGGATATCTTGTCTCCCGTGGCCACTTCCAGTCGCTGTCCAACCTAGATGGCCGTTCGAGGTTCGTGGAAGGCGAGATGGCCGGAGACGATGTGCAGACCGGCCCCGATGGAGTTGTCGTCGAAGCGGTCGTCGCAATACCCGCAACGGAGGCGCTGTTCTGCGATGGCGCGTGCAGAATCAAGCTAAACGACATCCTCACCCTGGCGATAGACACGGATACGGACACGAGGCTTTCGGCTCGCATCGTAGGAATCCTGGAGCCGGACGATCCTGATTCGGAGTACTGGCTGGATGCGACCCTCTTTGCCGACCCGTCAAATTACGATCCGGAGTCCCAGCCCCCGCCGCGAGGAGTACGCATTTCCAGCATCCCAGAGCCGCCCATACCGCTGTTCATCACCGAGAAGGTGATGTTCGATGTGGTGGGCAAAGCGTACCCGACCGCGTTCGTCAATCCCATCTGGTTCATAGAAATCGACAAAGCCCCTTTCAAAGAGATGTCTTCCTCCGAGGCGTTGGAGCGTATCGACGGATTCGAGGCTGAGGTACTCGGCGCGCTGCCGGGCGCCTCGGTGGCGACTTCAAACCTCCGAGGGCTGATCCAGGACCTGCAGCGACGAAGGTTCTTTTCGACCGTTCCTCTCCTGCTGCTTCTGGCTATCATGATGACCACCCTCCTCTTCTTCCTCGCGATGATGGTCTCGTACCTGGAGCAAGGCAGACAGGGCGACGCATCGCTCCTCAGAACGCGCGGAATCGGCGTTTGGCGACTACTCAGGCTTTATTCGCTCGAGGGTGTAGCGATGGTGATCGTGGCCGCGGCCCTTGCCCCCTTCATCGCTGTCGGAGCCGTCGCGGCAGCCGGCAAGCTGCCGCCCTTCGACGACATAACCGGTGGAGGACTCCTCCCGGCCAAGTTGACCACGGAGTCCTTCGCGGCAGCGACGTTAGTCGCGATCCTGTGCCTGGCCGTGTACGTCGTACCTGGCGCCCTGGGCGCTCGTGTCGGGCTGCTCGTTTTCAAGCTTCGAACGTCACGCCCTCCCCGAGTGCCTTTCTTCCACCGTTACTACATCGATATCGGTCTGCTCGTCCTCGGCGGACTCATATTCTGGGAGCTCGACTCCAGGGGACAGTTGATTTCAGGGGGCCTCTTCAAGGAGGTGGAGGTCAACGAAACGCTTCTGTTGGCCCCCGTGCTTTTTTTGCTGGTTGTCGCTCTGGTCTTCATTCGCTTCTTTCCGCTCCTGGTCCGGTTTCTCGCCGGCGAATCTGCTGGGCTCCTTCACCTCGTAGCCGCGATATCGGTGTTCGGTCTGACCTCGACAACCGCTTGGGATGTCTTCAGGGGAAACCGCGAGACGCAGGACCTAGGTCTGACCGTCCTGGCGCTGGGGGTCGGAGCCGCCTATTGGTGGATCAATCAGAGCGACGGTCTTCTACGCCGGCTGATTGGTCTCCCCGTCGAGGCGGTCCTCATTCTGGCATTCCTCAATTTGGAGCCCTTGGAACCGGGTGCTCTGGCGTTCGCCCCTATGGTGGGGCTGCTGGCCATCGTCCCTGGCCAGATCGCCTTTCTTCTGTTCGGGCTCTTGGCTCGCGCCACCCCGATATGGCTGTCGATAAGCCTCGTCCGGATGGCCAGAAACCCATTGCAGTACACCTGGCTCATGCTGCTAATCGTGCTAGCGACCGGACTCGGGATCGTAACGACGACCGTCGGCGGGACCCTGGAGACGAGCCAGAGGGAGCGCATCCTCTACGACCTTCCTTCGCACGTGCGCGTCAGCAACGCGCCGAGATTTCTCCCGAACCCCGTGAGCCTCCAGGAGTTCAAGGAAACTCAGATCGCCTCCCCCGATGTCGCGGAGGCGGCCCTAGCGTACCGTACAAACGGCAGCGTGGGACCGCAGAACCTACAGGTCCTGGGAGTCGAGTCGAAGTCGTTCCCGGAGGTTTCGTGGTTCCGTGACGACTTCTCGACCTTCTCGCTGTTCGAGGCGATGGCCGCATTGCTGCCGATCTCCGAAGCCGAGCGTATCGAAATACCCGCTGGCGCGGAGAGCATCGGAGCTTGGATAAAGCCCGCCGCCCCTTACCCGAACCTATACCTCTGGATGGTTCTGGAAGACAGCACCGGTGCGATGAAGACCGTTTCTCTCGGCCAAACGGGTAAGCCCGGCGAGGCTGTATGGAGCCTTGCTCAGGCCGAGATTCCTAAGGGCCTCGAGCCTCCGTTGTACCTCGCGTCCGTCCAGGTCCACGAGCCCGGCTCCCGTTCGCTCGCCCTCGCCACGGCCGCGAGTACCGGCGTTTATGGGGCGGCGGGAGCGGGACGGATCGTAAGCGGCTTTAGTGCGAGCAGCGACCAGGAGCGTGGAGCCATCCTGTTGGACCACATCCACGTTACCGGTGTTCCTGGCTACGACGAGTACGTAATCGAGGGGTTCGAGGACGAAATCGTCTGGACGCCGATCGTAACATCCGCATTAGAGACAAACGACGAGTCCGACGCCGAGTCGTCATACGTATCGAACTTCATAGAAGCCCAGACGTTGGACGCCCACGACGGCGACAGCGCCGGTGTGCTCTGGTTCGGGCACGGTCGGAATCGAACGGTACGAGGCTTCTACCTGAGCCTTGGCGGAGGGCCGTTGCCGGTGATAATAAGCTCGGCGCTAGGGGCCTCTGCCGCTCTGGGTGTAGGCGACGTCGCCATCGCCTCAATCGCTGGCAGGCTGACGCCCATCGTTGTCCGGGGCACAGTCGACGGGTTCCCCACTTTGCAGGGGGCTTTCATACTTGCAGACATGGACATCTTAATAAGCTATCTGAACCTTTTCGGGGAGCCATCGAGAGTCGCGCCCAACGAGCTCTACATCCGACGGAGCGATCCGAGCCTCGGTGCCGACGGGATACTCGACGACTTCAAGCCAGGCCTATTCAGGGCAGAGGACGGCACTGCAAGGCTCGCGTCGCTGGCCATGAACCCCCTTGCCTCGGCCGGGTGGACAGGGGCAGCGAGCGTTTCGCTGGCCGTAGTCCTGCTCTCCGGCGGGTTCGGCTACGTCACTTACCTACTGCTCGTTTCGAGACGAAGCCGGGGAGAGATTGGATTCCTCAGGTCGTTAGGCCTTTCCCGGCTCCAGATGGTCGGACTACTCGGGTTCGAACACCTGGCGATCGTGGCCGTCGGCCTGGGGCTGGGGACCTGGGCCGGGCTCCAGATGAGCCGCCTCACGGTAACCCCCCTGGCGATTACCGAGACCGGAGACCCGGTGGTGCCGCCGTTCGTTTTGCAGATGGACTGGAGCTTGATGTTGCCGACGTACGCGGCCCTGATTGTCGTGTTCGTCGGCTCATTGCTAATATTAAACCGCAATGTTGGCCGGCTCGACCTGTCGGCTGTACAGCGGCTGGGGGAGACGTAAGAGGCAGACGACTTCAGGGCGCATCGCGAGGACAAATGACTAGAATCGAATCGTACGGCACGAAGCCGAATCGAGGGCCGAAAGGCGAGGCGATTACCCAGCGATGCTGAGCTACGTCGACAGAATAGTCTCCGCCTGGCAGATGGTGGTGAGGCGGGGACTCTCCCACTGGAAACTCCTTGTGTCCGTCGTGCTTGGGGTGCTTCTCGCGTCGGCCATAATGGCCGGAACGGTGGTCTATTTCGACGCCCTTAGAGAGCTGGCCCTTCGCAACACCCTTGCCCGGAACACAGCTGCCGAACTGGATATCCTGGTCCAAGGACAACGTGGTCCGGCCACTCGCTTCGAGTTCGACAGAGTTTCGGCTCTGATCAATGCCGAGGTCGACGCTCGGCTCGGCTGGCTCACTACCGACCGCTTCCTGGTAGGCAAATCTCCTACGTTCTTTTTGTCTAAGCCCGGCGAAGAGCACCTCGCCGGCGACGACAATGCGCGGGCCTACTTCGCGTTTGCCCCACGTCTGGACCAGCACATCACCGTTCTCCCAGGAGGCAAGCCTCCGGCCGTCGGACGGATAAACGCGCCCGGCCAGGCGACGATGTTAGAGGCAATGGTCCCGGAAGAGGCTGCGGCGCTTTTTGACGTCGGAGTAGGAGACGTGCTCGTCGCCGTCCCACCTTGGGAGGATGTGACCCCTCAGGTTGCTGTCCGGATAAGCGGGCTCTTTAGCCGGGACGACCCCACAGCCGAGTTCTGGCATCTGGAAAACACTGTGTTGGCGGCAGCCACGGGTGCTTCGTTCCGCACCATACCGTTCCACATATCCCAGGAGACCTTCCTAGACGACTTTGGGAGCATGTTCCGAAAGATGGACGGGATCTATGCGTGGCTGCTGATGGTCGATTCGGGACGTGTGAACGCCCCCAATTCCGTGTCGACGCTGGCTGCCATCGACGCCGTGGATAGGAACCTCGCGGCGGCAATGGCGAGTTACCGCCAGACGACTGAACTAGACCGCGCCCTGGAGGAGTTCGACCGGCGTCTCTTCTTCAGCAAGCTCCCGATGTTCGTGGTACTCATAGTCATTGCCATCGTTATTCTCTACTACGTTGCGACGCTGTCGTCTCTTATCGTCGAAGACAGACGGAGCGAGATCGCACTCCTCAGGAGTAGGGGCGCGACGTCCGCCCAAATTCTCACCGTCTTCGTGCTGGAAGGAGCAACAATATCGGCCCTAGCGGTCATAGTGGGTCCTATCCTGGCGTCGACTACTATTACGGTCCTTGGTTATACCCCAGCGTTCTCCGGCCTTACGGAGGGGGGTAGGCTAACGGCAGGCATATCTGGCGCTGCCTACCTGATGAGCGGCGTCGGCGGCCTGCTGAGCTTCGTCGCGCTCATATTCCCGGCCATCAGAGCGTCGCGCATCGGGGTTACGCGTCATCGCCAGGAGTCCGCTCGCCCTGTCACGCAGCCCCTGTTTCAGCGATACTACTTCGACGTATTGCTGTTGCTGGTCAGCATCTTCCTGTTCCGTCAGCTGACGGAACAGGGTTCGCTCCTGGCCGTCAGTGTCTTCGGCGAGGTTACGGCCGACCAGCTACTGCTGGCGCTTCCCGGGCTGATACTCGTAGCGTCGGCGATGGTGCTTCTCCGTCTCTTCCCGCTGGCCATGAACCTGACCAGTCGCCTGGCGTCGAGGGTCCTGCCAATCGGACTCGTAATGGGCGTCTGGCAGATGGCGCGAAACCCGACCCACTACGCACGACTTTCGTTGCTGTTGATCCTGACCGCTGGGCTCGGGATATTCGCATCGAGCTTCGGCGCGACCCTCGAGCTTAGCTTCACCCAGAGAGTCCTGTACTCGACGGGCAGCGACATCCGGCTCGACGGAGTACGCGCGGCTGGCAGAGACGAGGGTCCCATCCCCTCCGAGGCCTACGAGGAGGTCCCGGGAGTGCGTCGGGCGAGCCCAGTGCTGCAGCTTAGCGGCCACGACTTGACCAGGTCGGTCGCACAGAACTACACGATGCTGGCAGTCGATGGCGACTCCTTTAGTGAGGTCGCCTGGTTCCGCGACGACTTCGCGGACGAGCCGATGGATGCACTGCTCAAGTCGCTGAAACTCGACGACGCGCCGGCCGGCATCGAGCTGCCCGCCGATGCCGGCTGGATCGCTGTCAACCTCAAGCCAGACCGGGAACGACCGACTCTCGAGATTACGGCTCGAGTAGCAGATGAGCTTGGCCAGTTTACGACGCTTCGCCTCGGTAGGCTGGAAGGGCTGGAAGACGGCTGGATACGTCTGCAGGCGGCCGTTCCGGAGGGAGAACTCCCGCTAAGGCTCACGTCGTTGATGGTGCACGAGCGTCGGGGTGTGGGCGGGATCAGGCCGGGCACTGTGATCCTCGACGACATCGTGGCTGTGGTACGAGACGGCCCGCCCGAAATCATCGAGTCCTTCGACAACGTTGAAGACTGGGCCGTGATCAGGTCGAACGTCGACTCGAAGTCCGACATCTTGCGTTCGTCTGACGTCACTAAGAACGGAGGCAGCTCGGTCGCATTTACCTGGTCGCGTGGCAGTTCCCTTGTCGGGCACGGCATTTCTCACGGTCAGGAATGGCCGCGTCTACCCGTCTTGGCAAGCCGATCGTTTGCGGAGGTTTCGGGCCACTTCGAGGGCGAGGAGTTCGACGTCACGGTCTCGGGGTTGCAGGTCCCGGTACGACTCGAGAGCATCGTCGAAATGTTCCCCACCATGACCCTCAACAACCACAAGTATCTCGTGGCCGACCTGACGTCGTTGACAAGGTACGCGAACCTGGGGACGTTGAACCGGGAGCTTCAGCCGAATGGAGTATGGATTTCCACCGACGTTACTGACGAGTCCGAACGGCGGGAGTTGCTGCAGGGGCTCGGCCAAGTGACCGGCTTCTCTGTCAACGCGGTCAACGATCGGGCCGGACAGCTCGCCGCCTCACAGGTCGACCCCCTGGTGAGCGCGGGCTGGCGGGCCCTCCTCTTCATCGCCTTCTCAGCAGTCCTAATACTGAGCTGCCTTGGATTCCTGGTCCACGCCTACGTCTCGTTCCGCAACCGGGAGCTCCAGTTCGCCTTGCTGAGGACAGTCGGATTCTCCCTGAGGCAGCTCGTGACGATGGTGTGGCTCGAGCAGACTCTCGTGATCGCCGTGGGTATGGCCTTGGGCACCTGGATGGGCGGTAGACTGGGCTCGACCATCATGCCGTTCCTTGGACACGACGATTGGGGAGGAAGAGTGATTCCACCGTTCGTTCTGGACGTCAACTGGGGAGCCCTGCTGTTAACATACGCCGCTATGATCGCGGTATTCGCCGTGATTAGCCTAGGGCTGATATGGTTGGTGCAGCGGATATCGCTGCAACGGATCATGCGCCTTGGGGAAATGTGATCTAACGAAACTGGGGAGACGGCATGGTACGACAAGACGCATACATAGTATGCGAAGACCTATTCAAGATATATAAGATCGCCGACTTGGAAGTCGTCGCCCTTCGCGGACTCGATCTAGTCGTCGAAAGGGGCGAGATCGTCGCTATCGTCGGAGCCAGCGGCAGCGGCAAGACCACGCTGCTGAACATACTTGCCGGCTACGACACTCCCTCCGCGGGAAAGGTGTCGGTAGGCGACAAAGACCTGCTTCGAATGCGCGGCAGGGAGGTCGAGGAGTACCGTCGCCACGAGGTCGGATTCGTCTGGCAGCAGACCAGCAGGAACCTGTTCCCATATCTGACAGCTTTCGAAAACGTCTCGCTTCCGATGATGCTGAGTAACCTGTCAACGAAGCAACGCAAGACCAGATCGGAAGAGCTACTCGAGATGGTGGGGTTGAGCCACCGAATGGGCCACACTCCCGAGAAGCTCTCGGGCGGTGAGCAGCAGCGCGTCGCCATCGCCGTGGCGCTCGCCAATCACCCTCCATTGCTGCTGGCCGACGAGCCCACCGGGGAGCTCGACAACGCGACAGCCGGCGAGATCCTTGACCTATTCAACTCCGTCAACTCCGAGCTTACGACCACCATAATGATCGTCACCCACGACCCCGACATCGCCCACAAAGTGGGCAGGGTCGTCTTAATCCGCGACGGCAAGACGTCAACCGAGATCAGAAAGAAGCTCAACTTCCAGCGGGGTGGCACTGACGAGGGCGACGAGGTGCTGGAGGAGTTCAACGTCGTGGACGGAGCGGGCCGCGTCCAGATCCCAAGAGAGTACCTCGACCGCCTCAAGATCAAGGATAAGGCCAAGGTCGCGCTGGAAGACGGCAAAGTCACGATTGTCGGAGATGACAGCGGTTGACTAACACCAACAACGCCATCGTGACCGCCGTCGATTTGGGGCGCACGTACGAGGTCGGTGCCGAGAAGGTGACCGCGGTACACGACGTAAATATGCAGGTACATCCCGGCCGGTTCGTAGCCGTCGTCGGAAGGTCGGGGTCGGGTAAAACGACGCTGTTGAACCTCCTGGCCGGACTCGACACTGCGACCTCCGGCCAAGTGCTGTTCGAAAACAAGGACATGGCGACGATGAGCGCGGGTGAGCTCACCGAGATCCGACGTCACAAGATCGGGTTCGTTTTCCAGTCTTTCGGCCTGCTGCCGCTACTATCGGCGTTTGAAAACGTCGAGTTGCCGCTCAGGATCTCGGGCGCTCCTATCAGAGACCGTGAGCGCCGCGCGGCGGAGGTGCTGCAGATGGTGGGGCTTAGCGGCAGAGCCCATCACCGACCCTACGAGCTCTCCGGTGGCGAGCAGCAGCGCGTAGCGATCGCCAGGGCCGTCGTGACGGAGCCACCGTTGATCCTCGCCGACGAGCCGACAGGGGAGCTCGACTCGGTCAACGCTACGGCGATCTTCGGCCTCTTTGCTGAGATGGTCCAGGAACGGGGCATCAGCGTGGTCGCCGCCACGCATGACGCCGCATTGCTCAATATCGCAGACGAGGTTCGAGAGATGCGAGACGGAGCGATGCTCGCCGAAGCTGACCAGAGCGCGCGATACAGGGACTAAGAGGCGCCTTGTGCTGGACAAGTCTCGATGCGGGGCCATGGTTCGACACGCCTGTCCTGAGTCCATCGAAGGGCTCACCGCGAACGAGTAACAAGGAATGCCGTTCGTCCTGAGCCCGTCGAAGGACAATTCAGGCTGCGACATGCCTCTGAGGCGTGAGGACGCCGCGGATAGGACGTAGTATATGTTCGATCTTAGCGAAAAGGTCGCTGTCGTCACGGGCGGCAACGGTGGCATCGGTCTGGGCATCGCGATCGGGCTCGCCGAGGCCGGAGCGAGTATCGCCGTGGCGGCCCGAGACCAGCATAAGACGGCCGACGCTGTAGACCAGCTCGGTCAGCTTGGCGTCGATACCATGGGTTTGACGATAGACGTCAGTAGCGAGACATCGGTTTCCAATGCGATCAGTCAGGCCTCTCAGCGTTTCGGGCGCATAGACATCCTTGTCAACAACGCCGGGACAGTGATCCGCAAGCCCCCTCAGGACGTCACCGTCGACGAGTGGGACCAGGTCCAGGACGTCAACCTCAGGGGGAGCTTTCTCTGCGCTAGAGAAGTCTACGCGATTATGGTCCGTGCCGGGGGTGGGAAGATCATAAACATCGGCTCGATGACCTCCGTATTCGGAAGCGACTGGGTGGTGTCTTACGCAGCGAGCAAGGGAGGGGTTGTACAGCTAACCAAGAGCCTCGCCCTCTCCTGGGCAAAGGACAACATCCAGGTGAACGCCATCCTTCCTGGCTGGATCCATACCAGTCTGACGGCCGCAATCAAAAACGACCACGCCGAGCGTTATTCATCCATCAAGTCGCGCATACCGCAGGGCCGGTGGGGGGAGCCGGCCGATCTAGCGGGGACTGCGGTCTTCCTGGCGAGCAGAGCGTCCGACTATGTGACCGGGGTCTCGGTTCCAGTGGACGGCGGTTACACCTCGTTCTGACCCGTCCCTCAAAGCTAGACTTCCCAAGGCAAGCGATGGGTGAAGCTTTAGCCCGAATCCACCGAAGGACGTCCTTGGGGACAGCCCTTGAAGAAGCCAGCGGGTGCTCCTCTGAATCTGGGATAATGATTTTGGAACAGAAACCCGCCCGGAAACAAGGAGCACCCAATAGATGCTGCCACAGAACAAACCCGACCGTATCCGCATCGTCTTTGACGACCATCGCCTGGTGGCCAATGCCGGCCTGCTCCTGCCGGCCACCCTAGCCCGGCACCTGGGCCTGCGGGAACTCGTCGACCATCACCTTGACCTCGGCGGAGCGCCGGGACGGGCGAACACTGGGGACAAGATGCTGACGCTGGTCGCTTCCGCGCTGGCAGGCGGCGACTGCATCGACGACGCCGATGCGCTGCGCGCTGGTGGGACGGTCGGTGTTCTAGGCTGCGTGGTCAAGGCGCCATCCACCCTGGGGACCTTCCTGCGCAGCTTCCGGTGGGGGCATGTCCGTCAACTCGACCGCGTGAGCCGCCAGTTATTGGCCCGGGCCTGGGCCGCTGGGGCCGGACCCGGCGACTCGCCCCTGACCATCGACCTGGACTCGACCATCTGCGAGACCTATGGACTGGCCAAGGAGGGAGCGCGCCACCACGGCTATACCGGCGCCCGCGGCTATCACCCGCTGCTGGCCATTGCCGCCGGCACCGGCGAGGTGCTGATGTCCCGGCTGCGCGAGGGCCGGGCCAACACCGCCCGTGGCGCCGCCCACTTCCTGCGTGAGACGGTGGGGCGGGTGCGCTACGGCGGGGCCAGGGGACAACTCACGGTGCGGGCCGACAGCGGCTTCTACGCCCACACTGTCGTTGCCGCCTGCCGGGAAATGGATGTCCGCTTCTCTATCACCATCCGCCAGCGCGCCAGCCTGCGGGACCTGATCGAGGCGATACCACAGGAGGACTGGACTCCCATTCCCTACTGGACGGACGGCGCCGCCGATGTCGCCGAGACGACTTACACCCCGTTCCAGACCAAGCCGGACGCCGCGCCGGTGCGGCTCATTGTCCGGCGGGTGAAGCCGACGCCCGGTTCCCAGCTCGCCCTCTTCGCCAGATACAGCTATCACGCCTTCATCACCGACCGCGATGGGGAGACGCTGGAACTGGAGGCCGATCATCGCCGCCACGCCGAGGTCGAGAACGCCATACGCGACCTCAAGTACGGCGTCGGGCTGAACCACATGCCGTCGGCGCGCTTCGCCGCCAACGGCGCCTGGCTGGCGGTCCAGGTGATGGCGCATAACCTGGCCCGCTGGACGGCGCGGATTGGTCTGGGCGAGCGGACCGTGATCACCAAGACCCTCAGGCGGCGGGTCTTCGCTCTGGTGGGACGGATCACCCGCTCGGCGCGCCGCCTCACTTTGCATCTCCCCCGGCGCTGGCCTTGGGAAACCCAGTTCAGTCGCGCCTTGGCCCGGCTGCAAGCCATTCCGTTCCCGGCCTGACAGCCAGCCTGCAACTGACCCAACGTCCCCGCAATCTCGCGCCACCCCGGTCGCGAGAGTCCCCTGCTGCGTATCCTCTCGCCATCCCGCGCATCGCAACTCCCGCATAGGGCCTTAGGGGCCCTGTGCGGCGACTGAAGACCGGCCGCCGGCCTCCCATCTACCCCAAGACCCCAGGCCATCCCCCCTGTAGCTCCCTCACCCACCCCCTTCCGCTGCCCTCACGCCGTCCATCGGTGTCCTTCGGTGGATTCGGGCTTACGCCTATTAGCTTCGACGGACGGCCCTGTTGGCAGGCTCTCGTGGAGGACACCACCGAGCGTAGACAGCTGGAGGCTGAGCGTCTGGAACGAGCGGCCGATGCCGCGAGGGTTGAAGTCCTTCAGAATTCTCGCCAACGCCTGTTGGACGCGCAAGAATCCGCCCGGAGGGAGATTGCGCGACATATTCACAGCTCAGTACAGAGCAAACTCATCGTGGCAATGGCTCGTGCACGGCAACTCGCCGAAGAGGCTCCTTCGCCGGAGCTCGCAGACGAACTAGTGGTTCAACGTTTTTGTATTGATGGGTAGAGTGACTTTAGCTTGATGCGCGCATCCTCGGTAGTGAAGCGCCAATCCACTCGTATCACATCCCGGTTGCGTTGATTCTGCCAAGCATTGACCTCGCCGCGCAGGATGTCTTGATTGGCAATCCGTCGGTCCAGGCACTGTCGAGCCAGCACACCGATCTCTATCTCCGCCATATTCAACCAACTCCCGTGTTTGGGAGTGTAGTGTATCTCCAGTCGCTCAGCTATACGCCTCGCCTCAGCAGGCTCGAATGCCTCGTATAGCGAGGACAGCTTGTGAGTGTTGAGATTGTCCATTACCAGCACGATCCGGTCTCTGTCAGGGTAGTCCTCGTCGACCAGTTTCTTTATCACATGCGCCCAGTCCACCTTCGTGCGACGCTCTCTGACCTCGACTCGGCGCCATCCGTCCAACGGTGCAAACAGCATGAACAGGCTGCTCACTCCATTGCGCTCGTATTCGTAGTCGTATGCCGCCGATAAGCCGGGCGCTGCGGGACGCGGCACTCGCGTCTCCTTGACTTGCTGTTTGCTCGTCTCATCCATGCACACCAGAACCTCATTCCCATCGTACGGCCGTTGGTAGACCTCCAGTACGTCTTCCATCGCGCACACAAACTCCGCGCTCTGACCGGGCGGGATGCACCAACTCTGCTTCAGCCACGGCTTCAGTTCGTTTTTTTTTGAGCGCCTGGCGAACCGTCTCGGTGCTAATGGTCCCGACTATCTCACACTCGACCAACTGGTCAGCCAACAGCTTCAGGGTCCAACTGGCACGCCCCTCCGGCGGTTCCCCGCAGGCCATCGCTATCAACCGTGCTTCACCTTCGCCGTCCAGTCTCTTTTGACGCCGACGCAGTTGCTTTTTGCGATTCAGCGCAGACTCGACCCCCTCCTCCACACAGCGCTTGCGTATTCGCTCGACCGTTGACTGTCCCACACCGAGCGCGCTGGTGATGTCCGCGTCCTTCATTCCCCCGTCCGAGCGTGACTCATCGCTCATCAGCAGAATGCGCGCATGGGTCTGTTTGTACGCCGCAGCCCGACCGCGTGAGACCAAGGCGTTGAGTTCCTGTTGTTCGTCGGTAGTCAGTCTGATACGGTACTTCTTGGTAGACATCATGGTTCCTCCTCGGTTCAACGTTACGATTGAACCCCCAAGAGGAACAATGACTATCATGGTATTCATTTCAATGATGTTGGACCACTAGGCGCGCTTGGAAAGAGCCTGGAGGCGCTTATCGAGGAGGACCTGGCTCTGATTAGCCGTAGACTCTACCCAACGATCCTCCAGAGAGGCGTCGTGCCGGCGATTCAATCTCTCGGTGATAAATTCGGGACCGTTCTGCGGCTTGAAACGCGGATATCCGAAGACCTATTACTGGGAGAGAAGTCGAAGGCGGTCCAGGTGCCGGAGAACGTAAAGCTCGCGACTTACCGGATAGCAGAAAACGCGCTAACCAACGTGGTGGAACATGCCGACACGGACGCCGTCACGCTCGCATTAGAGTTGGCTCCTCGAGATCGGCTCAGCCTGAGGGTACAGGACCGGGGCGCAGGTTTCGATGCCGAGAAAGCGTCTCAGGGTCTCGGGATCCGGATAATGGAAGACTACGCCGACGCAGTCGGCGGTAGGTTCGCCATCCACAGCCACCCCGGGAAAGGCACGGAAGTTATCGTGGAGTTGCCGATCAACGCGTGACTCCCTCGCCGGCGCCCGAACTTGCCACGTTTCCACTCAGCGCTGCCGACGCGGCTGAAGATTGCGTGCCGCCTTACAGCCCTGGCGTCGTCAGTTCCAGGCCTCTTCGGTTAGCTGGCCGAAGCGGCCAGAATACTCAGCTCCCCGGATGACCGGGCGCACCGTACATCGGGCACCCGACGCACGATCGCGGCTCACCGCACGGCGCCACACCGTTGGCTCCATTGCCCACCGGCGCCGGTTCGGCCCCGGCTGGCCGCTCGGCGAATAGGTCTAGCTTGAGCTGCTTGGCTCGAGGTGGCCGCTGGCCGGGGAAGGCGAGGAAGGCCCATGCGCTGTGAAGGGCGGAGAGATAATGTACCACCTGGGCGGTCGAGCGCTGAGATGTGGCGCTTGAAAACTGTACCGCCTGTCGCCTTCAATCAGGAACGACCGAACCTGATTGAAGGTGGATTGGATGTACAAGGTGGAGATGTACCTGCGAGTTCGCAGGGCTTGTTTCGTCGAAGGGATGAGCGTCCGAGAGGCGGCCCGAGTGTTCGGGCTACACCGGGACACGGTGCGCAAGATGCTCGAGTACTCCGTGCCCCCAGGGTATCGACGGCAACGACCGGCTCGCAGACCGAAGCTCGATCCATATAAGGGTGTGATGGACCAGATCCTGGAGCAGGATCTGAGCTCACCGAAGAAGCAGCGTCACACCGCCAAGCGTATCTACGAACGGCTCAGAGACGAACACGGCTTCCCCGGCAAGTACACGATAGTCAAAGACTACGTTCGAGAACGCCGTCGTCATACCCGCGAGATGTTCGTACCACTGTCCCATTCCCCGGGACATGCCCAGTGCGACTACGGCGAAGCTCGAGTGATCATCGGCGGAGTGGAACGCAAAGCCCACTACTTCGCCCTGGACCTCCCTCACAGCGACGGGTGCTATGTGAAGGCGTATCCCGCCGAGACGACGGAGTCATTCTGCGACGGACACGTCTCCGCCTTCGCGTTCCTGGGCGGAGTGCCTCAGAGCATCCTCTACGACAACACCACGCTCGCGGTAGCCAGAATCCTGGGAGATGGTCGCCGGCAGCGGACCAGGGTGTTCTCCGAGCTTCAGTCCCACTACCTGTTCGAGGACCGGTTCGGCCGTCCAGGCAAAGGGAACGATAAGGGCAAAGTAGAAGGTCTGGTCGGCTATGTCCGCCGGAACTTCCTGGTGCCCATTCCATCGTTCGAGAGCTTCGATGCCCTCAATGCTCATCTGGAGCAACACTGCCTCAGACGGTTCGAAGATCGACTCCGCGGCCACAACGAGACGATAGGAGAACGGCTGGAGCGGGACCTGGAGAAGTTGCTGCCTCTGCCGGCCGTACCGTACGACGCCAGCGACAAGCACGCGACGAGGGTCAGTTCTCTGTCCCTGGTCAGATACCGGACCAATGACTATTCGGTCCCGGTGGCCTACGGTCATCGGGACGTTGTGGTCCGCGGATATGTACATGAGGTTGTGATCAGCTGTGGCGCTGAAGTCATCGCCCGCCATCGGCGGTCCTACGATCGAGACGACTTCGTCTTCGACCCTCTCCATTACCTGCCGCTCCTTGAGAAGAAGACGAGGGCATTGGATCAGGCGGCGCCGCTGGTTGGATGGGAGTTGCCCGAGGAGTTCGGAGTGTTGCGGCGGCTGCTGGAGTCTCGGATGGGCAAGCGAGGAAAGAGGGAGTTCGTGCAGGTGCTCAGACTGATGGAGAACTTCCAGCCGGAAGAAGTCCACGACGCCGTACGAGACGCCATTCGACTCGGGGCTGTGAGCTTCGATGCTGTCAAGCACCTGGTGCTGTGCAGGATCGAGGGTCGACCGCCTAGACTCGACATGGAGTTGTACCCGTATCTGCCCAGGACCAACGTTGCAACAACCTCGACCAGGGACTACATGGCTCTCCTGGCGGGGAGCCGGTCATGACCAACAAGTCCACGATGTTGCTCGAACACAACCTCAAGCAACTCAAGCTCCCCACGTTCCTGAGGGAGTACGACAAGCTGGCATCCCAGTGTGCCAGTGAGGGAGCTGACCATCCGGACTACCTGCTGCGACTATCGGAGTTGGAGCTGATCGACCGTCACCATCGCATGGTGGAACGTCGGATCAAAGCAGCCCGCTTCCCGACGACCAAGAGCCTCGACACCTTCGACTTCCTGTCTATGCCGTCCCTGAACAAGGCTCTGGTTCTGGAGCTGGCACGATGCGAGTACATCGAGCGCCCCCACAACGTCATCGCTCTCGGCAACAGTGGCACCGGCAAGACCCATATCGCCCTCGGTCTCGGTCTGGCTGCGTGTCAGAGGGGACTGTCCGTGGGCTTCACCACCGCCGCTGCTCTGGTTCACGAGCTGATCGAGGCCAGGGACGAACGGCGTCTGCTCAACCTGCAGAGAAGGCTCGCACGACTCAAGCTTCTGATCATCGACGAACTGGGCTTCGTGCCCTTGTCCAAGACTGGCGCCGAGCTCCTCTTCGAGGTGTTCAGCCAGCGTTACGAGCGTGGATCGGTCCTGGTGACCTCCAACCTGCCCTTCGTCGAGTGGACCGAGGTGTTCGGCTCTGAACGGCTGACCGGAGCTCTCCTCGACCGCCTCACCCACCATGTCGACATCCTGGAGATGAACGGGGACAGCTACCGACTCAAGCACAGCAAGAAGACTTCTGGCCGCCAGCTATCTGACTGAGCCTGATCTCCAACGCCCCACGAACCTTGATGCCCATTCTACGGCGTTCAGTGGTACAGTTTTGCTCCGCCCCGCTGGTACGTTTTCACACCGCCCTTGACAGACCACTGGCCGATGTCACCGGCGGGTGTGAGGTTAGGGGCCTCCGGTGCATCCGCTTCGTCAGAGAATGGCCCACCCGACATGTCCTGCCCGTGGCACGCTGAACATATTACAGCCAAATACTCGCCATATTCTTTGGTTACACCCGGTTCGATAGCTGGTGGGCGCGGTGCGTCGTGGTCGATCACCTGCGCGGGAAGCAACTCAGGGATCGAGCAGGACGAACAGGCGGCCCAGGGGCCCGACTGTGGTCGTCGGCAGCTCGCTGTCGACTGGAGGCAGGCTCTTGAGGTAGGCGATGATGGCTCCCAGGTCATCGTCGTTGTAGTTGTTAAAGAAATTCGACGGCATTATGAGCAGCGGCTTGCCATCCGGACCCACCCCATGGCGAATGGCACGTACGAAGTCGGAGTCGCTGTATGACCCACCGATGCCACCTTTCCCCGCCGTCAGGTTGCTGGCAACTACACGGCAGCACAGGGCATCGTCCGCGATAATATCGCCCTGGAAGTTCTCTCCATGGCATTCGGTACAGATTCCCGTGACAACTGTAAGATGGCGGCCGCGCTCGACGGCCTCTTCGTTACCTGTTGGGACGGCGATCGTAGCGAGTTGGATGTCATATGACTTGTTGAGCCGGCCCGCGCTCATGAAGACGACTATGAGGAACGCGACCACGACCAGCCCGACGAGTCCGCCGAGGACGATGCCGACCCATTTCAGTACCTTCAGTAGAGGTCTCGGCATAGCTGCTCCTTTGATGCTCAGCCGCTACAGCAGTTGTACGGCCGCCTCTGAAGGTTGATCCTCACTCTGCGTTCGAGATCGCTGGGAGCGACTTGAGATAGAGGTATAAGGCCTTGAGCTCTTCGTCAGTCATCTCCGCGAAATTTTCCCAAGGCATGAACTCGTCGTCTAGCTGGTTGCCACGGGGGTTTACGCCGGTGCGCATCGTCGAGATGAACTGCTCCTCGGTCCATTGCGCCATGTCACCGGATGGCGTGATGTTCGGGGCCTCCGGGTCCTCTGGACCTGCATCAGGAGCACGGGCACCTCCCATGTTCTCGCCATGGCAGATCGTGCACAAGATGCCGAGATACTCACCATACTCTTTGGTTATGCCCGGTTCGACGGCGGGTGGGCGCGGTGCGTCGTGATCGATAACCTGGGCGGAAATAAGGGCTGGTTCGATCAAGGCCAATAGACGGGCCAATGGCCCAGGGCTCGTCGTTGGGAGCTCATTGTCCACAGGTGGCAGGCTCTTGACGTAGGCGATGATCGCGCCAAGGTCTGCGTCGTTGTATTTGTTATAGTGCTCCGACGGCATTATCACCAGCGGCGTGCCATCTGGACGCACCCCGTGGCGAATGGCTCGCACGAAGTCAGTGTCGCTGTAGGACCCCCCGACGCCGCCCTTTCCCGCAGTCAGGTTGCTCGCCACCAGTCGACCGAACACCGGGTCGTCCTCCATTACATCGCCCTGGAGGTTCTCGCCGTGACATTCGGTACAAAGGCCGGTCACCGCTATCATATGGCGGCCGCGCTCGATAGCCTCCTCGTCTCCTGTCGGGACCGTGACCGCGGCGGTCTGGATGTCGTAGGTCTTGTTGAACCGGCTCCCCCCGATGAAAAAGATCGCGAGAACGGCGACGAGGATCACACCTACGAGTCCTCCAAGGACGATGCCACCCCATTTTAGGACTCTGATAAGTACCTTCGGCATTGGAGTTCCTCCGCTCGGTCTACTCAGTGACTACTAGCGTTCCCGTCATCTTCTCGTGCCCCGGCACCGTGCAGGTGATCTCGTAATCACCCGGACCAACGTTGGACAAGTCGACCACGGCTTCGCTGCGGGAGCGCAGCGACTCGTCGATCTTCAAGTCTTTAATGGTTATCGTGTGTAGCGTGAAGTCACGGTTGTTGACCAGTAGTCGCAATGACTCACTGGCTTGAATTCGGAGAGTTTCCGGCTCGAACCGGACCCCCTTCATCAGCACCTCGACCGAGTCCCCTCTGGCCTCCGCGCTGATCTCGGTCCTGCCGGCGACGTCCAGAATAGCGGACAGGCCGCCGAGCGCGACCACGGCAATCCCGACCGCAGCAATGAGCTGGACTTCGCCCAAAGTTACGACACGGATGGCCCAACGTCTCTCCTGCGTGTACGCGACCGTGGACCCCGCCACCGTCAGCAGAAGACCAACCGACGCTAGAAGGGCGAGGAAGAAATCGAAAAAGCTGTCCGGATGGGTCAGACCGAATGCGAAGACCAGGCTATTGACGAGCAGGCTGAGAACGGCGAACACCGCCGCGGCGACCAGGAGTTGACCGCCATGGCTCCACATAAACGACGCCACGATGAAGGACAGCAAGGGAAAGGCTATGAGGAAGGCGAGGTGGTCGCCGACGCCCTGAAGCAGGCTGAGTACCAGTTGGACGACGAAGGCCGTCGCAAAGAGCAGCAGCCCGACGGTCGCAACTCGCCGGTAGAAGTCCGCGGCGCGCCGCCTGACCCTCTCTTGTGTAGTAGTTACAGTTTGGACCATTGTGTCGTAGTCAGCTTAACCGAGAGCCGTCCCGGAGCCGTTACGAATACCGTTACGGACGCGGGCGTGCTTTTGCCCCTAACCCCTAACCCCTAACCCTGTACCCCATACCTGTACCCTGTACCCCATACCTGTACCCTGTACTCCATACCCTGTACCCTGTACCCTGTAACCATACACACCGATGCGCACCTTCAGACTGGCGCTGGCCCAGATCAACACGACCGTCGGTGACCTCGAAGGGAACGCGTCCACGGGTCTTTGCCTTGGCCGGAGATCATCGACTACATCGGCAAGGCCCGCTCGTCCGAGGCCGACCTGGTCGCGTTTCCCGAGCTCGCGATACCCGGATACCCTCCTGAAGACCTCTTGTTCAAGGCCCAGTTCGTCGAGGAGAACATCGCCACGATGCGCGAGGTGGCCCGGGCGTCCGAGGGAATCGCGGTCGTCGTCGGCTTTGCTGACAACGACGAGGGGGTTCGCAACGCGGCAGCCGTCGTCTACGGAGGCGAGCTGGTGGATGTATACCACAAGGTCCACCTGCCCAACTACGGCGTCTTCGACGAAGTCCGCTACTTCAAGCCCGGCAATCGATGTCCGGTCTACGTCGTCAATGGGACCGTAGTCGGGGTCAACGTGTGTGAGGACATCTGGGAGCCGGTCGGTCCTACGAACGTGCAGCGCGCCTCCGGAGCCGAAGTAATCGTGAACATCAGCGGGTCGCCCTTCTACGCCGGCAGGCGGGCGGAACGCGAACAGATACTGGCCGACCGTGCCTCTGATCACGACGTCTTTGTGGCCTACTTGAACCTGGTAGGCGGACAAGACGAGCTGGTCTTCGACGGCGGCAGTATGGTGCTGGACCCGGTCGGAGCCAAGGTGGCCGAGGCGGGCCGGTTCGAGGAGGACCTCTTGGTGGTCGACCTGGATGTCGAGGCTCTGTCCCGGTCTCGGCGCGGCTCAGCCGGTCCAGCAGGCGAGTTGGCGGTACTCGAGGCCGTTGGTCGGCCCAGCACCGTGCAGGTTTCGGACTACTCCGCCAGGTCTCGGCCTCGTGTCCTCGGGGTGCAGCCGGTTACTTACGACGGTGTCGCTGAGTTATACGCAGCGCTCCGCACAGGCACCCGCGACTACGTGCGCAAGACTGGGTTCGAGAGAGTCCTGGTCGCCCTGTCCGGCGGCATTGATTCAAGCCTCGTGGCGACCGTCGCTGTCGACGCTCTCGGAAGCGAAAACGTAACCGGGGTCTGGATGCCCTCCCGCTACTCGACCGAGACCAGCATGATCGATGCGCGAGAGCTCGCCGAAAACCTGGGTATAGAGCTGGAGACGCTTGCCATCGAGGACGCGTTCGAGGCGCATCTGGACACCCTCGCGCCTATCTTCAACGGCCTGGCGCCCGACGTGACCGAGGAGAACCTGCAGTCGCGTATACGAGGCGTGCTCATGATGGCCCTATCTAACAAGCTCGGCAAGCTCGTCTTGACCACGGGAAACAAGAGCGAGATGGCCGTGGGTTATGCGACGATCTACGGGGACATGGCCGGCGGCTATGGCGTGATAATGGACGTGCCCAAGACCAAGGTCTACGAACTCGCGCAGTACCGCAACTCGATGGCGGGTGGGCCGGTAATCCCAACGAGTGTAATTGAGAAGGCCCCAACTGCAGAGCTGCGGCCCGACCAGCTCGACGAGGACAGCCTACCGCCCTACGAGGTGCTGGACCCGATCCTGAAGGCGTACGTCGAGGACGACCTGTCGTTCGACGAGATAGTGGAGAAGGGTTTCGACGAGGAAATCGTAAAGCGGACCATCACCATGGTAGACCGAAGCGAGTACAAGCGCAGGCAAGCCCCGCTGGGCATCAAGATCACCCCGCGCAATTTCGGCCGCGACCGGCGGATGCCCATCGCCAACCGATACCGGCCGTTCTAGCCGCTACAATCGAGGGCCGGATCCCGGCTGCAATCAGGAGGCGTCAAGATGGTTGAGGTCATCGAGGACACTTTCCACGTAGAAAGCGGGGCCAAACTGGTCGTGAGCAACGAGGTGGGTGACGTGGACGTTGTGCCGGCTGAAGACGCTACTATCGATATCCGGTCTACCCTGGACCACGCCGACAGGACCGACTATCGGGTCCGGCGGAAGGGCAGGACGGTCTACGTGAAGGCTCGGAAGAAGTCCGGCCTACCCGCATTGGCCTTGGGGAAAGAAGGCCGGGTGGACATAGCTGTGAAGGTGCCAAAACGGACGGAAGTCGACCTAGGGACCGTCGTTGGCGACCTGGAGCTTCGAGATGTCGTTGGTGCCTCCAAGCTAAGCACGGTAAACGGGCAAGTCATGGCTCATGGCGTCGAGGGCGAGTTGATTGCGTCGGTCGTCAACGGAGGGCTCGCTCTGAAGGACGTCAAGGGGCGTTTCGAGGCTTCGATTGTCAACGGTGGTATCGAGTTCGAAGGCGAGATGGTCCCCGGCAGCAGAAACAAGCTTTCGACGGTGAACGGAGGCGTCCACGTCGTCGTGCAGGGACGCACTAGGGTAGACGTCGAGGCGTCCACGGTAAATGGGGGCCGCTCGATCGGTGAGCGAGCCACGGACGACGACCGAGGCGAAGCCCATCTCCAAGTGAGCACGGTGAACGGATCGATAAAGGTCGAATAGCGCGCGGCACTCGACGATCGGCCAGGGCTCGCCCAGGCCTTGACACCGGCTGGGACAGTCAATACCATGCGGCGGAGCCGATAGCAAGCTGGAACTCAGCCGGCTAAATCGGGGTACCAAACCATCAAAGGGGGCACATCGTCGATGGCTACTTCGCTCAGAAGAGGGGACATAACCGCTCGAGTTGCTACACGCCTTGGGGGCTCCAGGGCCGAGGGAGAGGCCGCATTGAATGCTGTGCTGGGCGTCGTCCAGGACGCCTTGTCGAGTGGGGACCGAGTGGTCCTCACCGGGTTCGGCGCCTTTTGGGTGACCGACGTAAAAGAACGAAGGGTTCGGTCGATTCGTGGCGGTCAGCTCACAACCGTTCCCGGCCACAAGCTGGTCAGGTTCAGAGCTGGGCAGGACCTTAGCAACGCCGTAAAGGGCTAGCCGCACAGCGGCTGACTAAAGACTGAAAGGCCCCGGCTCCGCCAGACCTGGCGGGCCGGGGTTTTGTATGCTTTCTGGGAACTTTATACTTTCTCCCCACTAACGCCACATGTTCCACGAGAAAAGCTCCCCGCGCCTTTGCGCTTCGGCGTTGACTTAATTCGGGTCTTCTGGATTCCGGCCCACGGCTTTCGCCGGGGCAGGCTTTGCGCCGGAATGACGGGCTGGCTTGGCCGGTTTTTCGTCAACTCTGCGGTGCCCCTTGGGGACAGGAGAAAGGGCTTGAGGATATCTACGGCATTAGCTGGTCGCCTGTCACGCCTTGTGTTAGTCTCAGTCCAGATGCTGCACTGACTTGGATAGCCCGTAGGCTCCTATGCCTGAGCCAGTAGGGACGGTATATGGCCTATAAACCGATCAGCGAATACGGCATAATCGGCGACCTCCATACGGTTGCACTCGTCGGCAACGACGGCTCCATCGACTGGTGCTGTCTTCCCCACTTCGACTCCCCCAGCATTTTCGCATCGATCCTCGACGAGAACAAGGGCGGTCATTTCAAGATTTCCGGCGTCGGACCCGACATAACCCGACAGCTTTACCATCCGGACACCAACGTACTGATGACTTACTTCTCCAGCCCAGACGGGGTAGTGCTGCTGGAGGACTTCATGCCGGTTAGTGGACTGCTAGACAGCGACGGTCGCCACACCTCCAGGATCGTGCGCCGGCTGACCGGCATCCGTGGGACCCGAAAGATGCGGCTCGA
Source organism: Dehalococcoidia bacterium (assembly GCA_965248605.1). Lineage (GTDB taxonomy): Bacteria > Chloroflexota > Dehalococcoidia > Lucifugimonadales > CAUZJF01 > CAUZJF01. The sequence goes on along the minus strand of CBDFJV010000007.1, from coordinate 791,281 downwards.
GTGTCTGCCGGGCTTCGATTACGCGCGGGAGCAGCATGGCATCGTGCGGACCGACACAGGCGTCGTCTTCGAGTCCGAATCTTCGCATCGTCTAGGCCTCTCGGTGCCTGAGGAATGCGAGATCCAGCTCTACAAGGGCAGGGTCATCTCCGAGTTCGACATTTCGGCCGGAGAGTCAATGTGCGTCGTTCTGGGTCTGATGGACCAGGATGCGACTGAGGCGCTGCGGTTGGACCAAGAGCAGGCCGAGCGTGTCTTCGACCTTACCCTCGGGTTCTGGAGACGATGGCTGGCCAAGTGCACGTACAAGGGACGATGGCGCGAGATGGTGGACCGCTCCGTGCTGACCCTCAAGCTCCTGACCTTCGCGCCGACGGGGGCATTAGTCGCTGCTCCAACGTGTAGTCTTCCGGAAGTGATCGGCGGCGCTCGGAATTGGGACTATCGCTACACCTGGCTGAGAGACGGCGCGTTTACGCTTTACGCCTTCATGAGGGTCGGTCTCACCGAGGAAGCGGGACAGTTCATGCACTGGATCGAGGCTCGAGCAGGTGAGCTGGGAGAGGAAGACACGCCCGACATAATGTACTCCCTCGACGGAAGCCAGGTGGTCGAAGAGGAGACACTCGACCACCTGGAGGGATACCGGAAATCAAAGCCTGTCCGAGTCGGCAACGCGGCCCATCACCAGCTGCAGCTCGACATCTACGGCGAGCTGATGGACGCCGTCTACCTCTACAACAAATACGGCTCTCCCATCTCTTACGACCTCTGGAGCCACCTGCGGAGGCTGGTCAACTGGGTGGCCGCCAACTGGCAACAGCCCGACGAAGGCATCTGGGAGGTTCGAGGCGGCCACCAGCACTTCGTCTTTTCGAAGCTCATGTGCTGGGTCGCGCTCGACCGCGCGTTAAGACTGGCCGACAAACGCTCCTTTCCGGCCGACCGAGCCGTTTGGCTCCGGGAGCGCGATGCTATCTACGAGACAATCATGGAGCGTGGATGGAGCCAGGACCGCAAGGCTTTCGTCCAGTCCCTCGACTCAGACGTGTTGGATGCCGCCAACCTTCTGATGCCGCTGGTCTTCTTCATGTCGCCAACGGACCCGCGCATGCTCTCGACCATCGACGCCGTCTACACCGATCTGACCAGCGATAGCCTCGTTTACCGGTACGACGTCGGAGCCGCGGCGGACGATGGGCTCGGCGGGCAGCCGGAAGGCAGCTTCTCGATGTGCACGTTTTGGCTGGTAGAGGCCTTGACTCGCGCCGGCCGTCTCGACGAAGCCAGGTTCATATTCGAGCGCATGCTGGGATACTCCAATCACCTGGGTTTGTATGCCGAGGAGATCGGCGCTTCCGGTGAAGCCCTGGGGAACTTCCCCCAGGCCTTTACCCACCTTTCGCTGATCAGCGCGGCCTTCAACCTGGACAAGGCCCTCGGAGGCGGCTGAGCGGAAGCCATCGTGGAGACAGTCCACTGACACTAGCCCAAGACGGCGCCGCAGGCGATCTCGGCCACCCTGCGTCTCGGCCGGAGAACTTTGCCCATCCGAGCGAAAAGGAATTCGCTCAAATCCTCGACTTCTACGGCCTCCAGTGGGCTTACGAGCCCCGCTCCTTTCCACTCGAACGGGACGGAGACCGCATCACCGAGATGCTCACACCCGACTTCTACCTGCCGGAGCTGGACTTGTATGTCGAGCTTACGACGATGAAGCAGAGCCTTGTCACCGAGAAGAACCATAAGATCCGCCACCTAAGAGAGCTATACCCCGAAATCAACATAAAGCTCCTTTACAGACGAGACTTTCACCGGTTGCTGGCAAAGTACGGGTTTGGCCCGCTGGCCCAGGCCGAGGTCCGCGGCATCTCCAGGGTGCTTCTCACAACGAAACAAATCGAGCAACGGGTCGGAGCGATAGGTCGCGAAATATCCGCGGACTACGAAGGCCGGCAGCCGATTCTCGTCGGCGTTCAGCGTGGGATGGTCTGCTTCATGGCCGACCTGATGCGCGCGATTTCGCTACCCGTCGGCCTGGACTTCATGGCGATTTCCCACTACGGCGGCGAAGGACGGAGCGTAAGAATCACGAAGGACCTGGACATCGACCTGACGGGACAGGATGTGATCCTGATCGAAGATATCGTCGACACGGGAATGACGTTGAACCTGCTTCGAGGCCACCTGGATTCGAAAGGCCCGGCCACGGTGGAGGTCTGTACCCTACTGGACAAGCGGGCCCGACGACTCGTGGACGTGCCGGTGCGGTACGTCGGTTTCGAGGCGCCCGACGAGTTCCTGGTGGGCTACGGGCTCGATTTCCAGGAGAAGTACCGTAACCTGCCGTTCATAGGCGTCCTCAAGCCGGAACCCGACGGGTAGCTGTTCGGCCAGAGAGGCTACGCGAGCCGGCAGGGTACACGACACCAAACCGAGGAGAAGTGGGCGGGGTGGAGTCTTACCCCTTCCCCGTCCGGGGGAAGGTTGGGAAGGGGGCTCCTTCGTTGCCGGCGGACCTCGACACAAAGAAACGCCCCAAGGAACCTTGCCTATCTGCCTCCAGCCCAGCGGCTTCCGCCGGTTTCCCGGCCTCCGCCCCCCAGCCTCGCGCGTTCGGCTCAATTCCTTGGGACACTCATAAGTTACCAGAGCCACCGGGCGGTTGTCAAGGGATTTCGACTCGAATTACCGAAATTGGACCATTTTACTAATATCGTATGCTCTAATACGACTGAATTGTACGTATTCGTTTCTGACCGCTACGAATCAAGTCATACAATCGAGGCTACCTCCTACAGCCCCGTGGATGAATCCGTACCGCATCAACGACACCAATTTGATCGTGATGCGTTTCACAAACATTGGGTTTCATGAAAAAACAGGCACGAAACGGATGTCTGGTTACGATTCCGGTTGTGAAAAGTCGAACAAAGTTGACATAATCGCCATCGGCACATATCGTTCACCGTGAGACGCGCGCCAGGTGATATGCGTATGCTCAGCGAATTGGACGACCTGCGAAAGAACGAGCTCTTTGCCGCGTTGACGGACGATGAGCTCTCCACCCTTACTCCGCTCTGCTCACGCTTCGCCGTTATCGAAGACGGCCTCGTATTCAGGGAGGGCACCGAGGCATCATACCTCTACCTGGTTGTCGAAGGGCAGATTGCTCTCCAGCGGCCACTACGCGCTCCTCACGGCAGACGATCGCGGCGGACGACTGTCGCGGTCTGCCGACCGCCTGAGGTCGCCGGCTGGTCTGCCTTGGTCTGGCCCTACAAATACACGCTCTCTGCCGTCGGCTGGGAGTCGAGCCGGCTCGTGCGTGTCGACGCCGGCATGTTGAGAAAAGCTCTGGACATGTACCCCGAGGTCGGCTACAAGGTAATGCGCTCCTTATCGGCCCTTGCGGCGCGGCAGCTCCGCCAGACGACCGACTCGCTCATCACCGAACGGGCTATGGCTTTGGCCGGTCTCAAAACACCAGTGAGTCCCGGCTACGAGCTCGGATCGGCCACCACCCCCGCCGAGCTTCTCGCCTGACCCTAACCCCGAATCCACCGAAGGACACCGATGGACGGCGTGAGGGCAGCGGAAGGGGGTGGGTGAGGGAGCTACAGGGGGGATGGCCTGGGGTCTTGGGGTAGATGGGAGGCCGGCGGCCGGTCTTCAGTCGCCGCACAGGGCCCCTAAGGCCCTATGCGGGAGTTGCGATGCGCGGGAAGGCGAGAGGATACGCAGCAGGGGACTCTCGCGACCGGGGTGGCGCGCGATTGCGGGGACGTTGGGTCAGTTGCAGGCTGGCTGTCAGGCCGGGAACGGAATGGCTTGCAGCCGGGCCAAGGCGCGACTGAACTGGGTTTCCCAAGGCCAGCGCCGGGGGAGATGCAAAGTGAGGCGGCGCGCCGAGCGGGTGATCCGTCCCACCAGAGCGAAGACCCGCCGCCTGAGGGTCTTGGTGATCACGGTCCGCTCGCCCAGACCAATCCGCGCCGTCCAGCGGGCCAGGTTATGCGCCATCACCTGGACCGCCAGCCAGGCGCCGTTGGCGGCGAAGCGCGCCGACGGCATGTGGTTCAGCCCGACGCCGTACTTGAGGTCGCGTATGGCGTTCTCGACCTCGGCGTGGCGGCGATGATCGGCCTCCAGTTCCAGCGTCTCCCCATCGCGGTCGGTGATGAAGGCGTGATAGCTGTATCTGGCGAAGAGGGCGAGCTGGGAACCGGGCGTCGGCTTCACCCGCCGGACAATGAGCCGCACCGGCGCGGCGTCCGGCTTGGTCTGGAACGGGGTGTAAGTCGTCTCGGCGACATCGGCGGCGCCGTCCGTCCAGTAGGGAATGGGAGTCCAGTCCTCCTCTGGTATCGCCTCGATCAGGTCCCGCAGGCTGGCGCGCTGGCGGATGGTGATAGAGAAGCGGACATCCATTTCCCGGCAGGCGGCAACGACAGTGTGGGCGTAGAAGCCGCTGTCGGCCCGCACCGTGAGTTGTCCCCTGGCCCCGCCGTAGCGCACCCGCCCCACCGTCTCACGCAGGAAGTGGGCGGCGCCACGGGCGGTGTTGGCCCGGCCCTCGCGCAGCCGGGACATCAGCACCTCGCCGGTGCCGGCGGCAATGGCCAGCAGCGGGTGATAGCCGCGGGCGCCGGTATAGCCGTGGTGGCGCGCTCCCTCCTTGGCCAGTCCATAGGTCTCGCAGATGGTCGAGTCCAGGTCGATGGTCAGGGGCGAGTCGCCGGGTCCGGCCCCAGCGGCCCAGGCCCGGGCCAACAACTGGCGGCTCACGCGGTCGAGTTGACGGACATGCCCCCACCGGAAGCTGCGCAGGAAGGTCCCCAGGGTGGATGGCGCCTTGACCACGCAGCCTAGAACACCGACCGTCCCACCAGCGCGCAGCGCATCGGCGTCGTCGATGCAGTCGCCGCCTGCCAGCGCGGAAGCGACCAGCGTCAGCATCTTGTCCCCAGTGTTCGCCCGTCCCGGCGCTCCGCCGAGGTCAAGGTGATGGTCGACGAGTTCCCGCAGGCCCAGGTGCCGGGCTAGGGTGGCCGGCAGGAGCAGGCCGGCATTGGCCACCAGGCGATGGTCGTCAAAGACGATGCGGATACGGTCGGGTTTGTTCTGTGGCAGCATCTATTGGGTGCTCCTTGTTTCCGGGCGGGTTTCTGTTCCAAAACCATTATCCCAGATTCAGAGGAGCACCCGCTGGCTTCTTCAAGGGCTGTCCCCAAGGACGTCCTTCGGTGGATTCGGGCTAACCCCTAACCCCTAGCCTCCAACCCCTTCCTCTGTACCCTGTCCCAGTACCCTGTTATAGTACGCCGAGTTCCACGGTGAACGTGCTACTTGACCGCTCCGGAAACACTTGCCCTGGTGAGGGATCTTGCGTTCCTGGCACTGCTACCTGTAGCGGTGCTTCTCGCCATTCTGTTGTATCGGAAGGTCAAAGCCCTCGTAGCGTCCGTCCGACGACTTGTTTCGAGCATCCAGGAGATGGCGTCCACCGTTTCGAACGAATTCGCCAGGCCGGCGGCCGGCGCATCCGCGGCGTCCGAGGCAGTTGGGGCAGGGCGCTCGGTGGTTGGCTGGATCAAGCGCAGGCGCAATTCGTAGAGACGCTCCGGGGCGTCTCTCGGCGAGAAAGCCGTACTACTGCACACAGGAAGTTTCGGTAACCCACAGGAGGAGGAAGAGAATTGGAGTACGCGTCAAGAGAGGTCCTGGAAGAGCTGAAGGAATTCGACACGGCGACCCTGTTCAACGCCGTGATCGAGAGCATGGGAGCGAGCCAAGGAGGCACCGAGCTCGAAGGCAAAGGCGGGATGCCCCAGAATTATACGAACCCAGAGATTAGATGCCTGCTGCCCGAGCTGGGCCGCGCCGTCGGATACGCTATCACCGCCGAGGTCACGACGAACGATCCCGACTCCGAGGCGATTCCGTGGGACGAATACTACGATCTGATGGAGCAGACGCCGGTCGCAATGGTGGCGGTAATGAAAGACGTCGACTCCCGGTCCGGTCGAGGCGCCTCCTTCGGCGACGGCATGGCGACTCGCCACAAGGCCTACGGGGTCACGGGCGCGATCGTCGATGGCTCTGTCCGTGACCTGATGGGCATCAAGGACGTGGGCCTGCCGATGTGGGGACGCGGTCTCGTGCCCGGCCACGGTGTATTCAGCCTCATCCGCGTCAACACATCAGTGACCGTAGCGGAGCTTCGCATCCACCCTAACGAGTTGCTGATCGCCGACACCGATGGCTGCGTCAAGGTACCCGCCGGCCACGATCCCGCGGCGGTCCTCGAAAAGGCCAAAGAGATCCGTGAGACCGAAGGCGAGACACAGGCATTCATGAGGAAGCCAGGCCTGACCCAGGCCAAACTCAAGGAGTTCCTCGCCAACCGCTAAACATTCTGCGTCTCTGGATGGGTGCCCCGATGCCGCATCGGGACACCCATCCCATGTCGTCGCGCAATGGCTCCCCGACGTGTGTCTGCCGTACCCTGTTTCCTAACCCCCAACCCCACCCTGTACCCTTGGTCTTTACGTTTTACGCTTTACTTCCTACGGTCCACAATTTCAGCCGACGAATGCGATAAACTAACGCCCCACATCTCCCCACGAAAGGAACAACCATGCACGGCGTCGACGTTATCGCTGAAATCCTAAGACGCGAGGGTACCGAATTCCTCGCCTGCTATCCCTACACGCCGCTGATCGACGCCTGCGCCAAGGTCGACATCCGACCTATCATCTGCCGGCAGGAACGCGTGGGCATGGGCATTGCCGATGGATTCAGCCGCACCACCAACGGCAAACGGATCGGCGTCTTCGCGATGCAGCACGGTCCGGGCTCGGAGAACGCCTTCCCAGGCGCCGCGCAAGCTTTTTCCGACAACGTCCCGATACTGCTGCTGCCGGGCGGAGAGCCGGACTCGAAGGACTACGTAAGCCCTAACTTCAGCGCCTTCGACAACTACGGCAACGTCACCAAGTGGATGGCCAAATTCAACCGCGTAGAGCGCATTCCGCTCCTGATGCGACGCGCTTTCTATCAGCTCCGCACCGGAAAGGGCGGGCCTGTCCTGCTCGAGACGCCGCGCAACATCTGGGACGCCGACCACGACGGCGATGTCGACTACACGTCGCCGACGGGAAACAAGGTGGCCCCGGCGGAGGCTGACGTTTGGCCCATCGCGGACGTCTTGCTCGCGGCCAAGGACCCGATCATCCACGCCGGCCAGGGGTGCCTCTATGCCGAGGCTTGGAACGAGATCCAGGAGGTCGCCGAGCTCCTCCAGGCGCCTGTCATGACGACCATGCCCGGCAAGAGCGGCTTCCCCGAGGACCATCCGCTGGCCCTGGGCGCAGCCTCTGGGGCAACGACGGGCGCGGCGTGGCACTTCCTCGAGAGGGCGGACCTCGTCTTCTCCATCGGGTCCAGCCTAACGCGGTCGAGCTACGCGGTGGACATCCCGCCGGGCAAGACGTTAGTCCACTGCAACGTCGACCCCGCTGAGATCGAAAAGGACTACAAGGCCGACTACTCCTTGATCGGCGACGCCAGGCTTGCACTCCAGGCGCTAGCCACGGAGATCAAGGCTCGCACCGACGGCAAGGGCCGGCGCGACGACCGCGACGTGGCGCCCGAGGTCCAGCGCGTCAAGAAGGAGTGGCTCGACGAGTGGATGCCGCAGTTAACGTCCGACGAGGTCCCGATCAACCAGTACCGGATCATCTGGGACCTGATGCACAACGTCGACCGAGCGAACACCATCATTACCCACGACGCTGGCAGCCCCAGAGACCAGCTGGTGCCCTTCTGGGAGACCGTCGCGCCGAGGACCTACATTGGCTGGGGCAAATCGACTCAGCTCGGCCACGGCCTCGGCGTGACCATGGGCGCCAAGCTCGCCGAACCCGACAAGCTCTGTATCAACGTCATGGGCGACGCCGCTATCGGCATGGTCGGCATGGACATTGAGACCGCCGTCCGCAACAAGATTGGCATCCTGACCATCGTCTTCAACAACCAGATCATGGCGATCGAGCGCGGCCACCAGCCTTACTCCGCCGAGTCCCACGACAGCCTGGCGCACACTGGAGACTACGCCAAGGTCGCCGAGGGCCTAGGCGCGTGGAGCACCCGCGTCACCATCCCCGACGAGTTCCTGCCCGCTCTCGAGAAGGCCGTCGAGGTCACGAAGACCGGCCGACCCGCCCTCCTCGACTGCATCTGCAAAGAAGGCTACGACTTCTCGAAGTTTTCGTGAACGACCGACCGACAGCCACTGCTGATGCTGGGCTTGTCGAAGCATCCAGCCGCTGGCAGCCCGGCGACGTGATCGTGCTGCGGGGTGTGTGGTGGGGCCGCATCTGGGACGCCAGACCCCTTGTCGTCGTTCACGACCTCCCGAACGAGATCGCCCTGTTCATGCCTGTCGGCGCGCAGTGGATGAAAGCGACGTCCGCCGATCGCTCCGCCCTTCGATTTCCAACCTCGTCCGGCATGGACTGGGAGTTGGCGGCCATATCGCCACGATGGAAGGCCAATATTCTCAGGCTCTCGACGCCAGGGTCTGATCATAGTGTTCTGTTGATCTGGGACGAAGACTTCCATGAGATGCGACTGTGGTACGTCAACCTCGAAGCGCCTCTAAGGCGCACGAGCGTGGGCTTCGACTACCAGGACCAGATTCTCGACGTCGAGGTCAGCCCCGACCGGTCGACGTGTCGTTGGAAGGACGAGGACGAGCTCCAGGAGGCGGTAGATTTGGGCGTGGTGTCGGCCCAACGAGCTGCCGAGCTCCGGGCGGAAGGCGAGAGCGTCATTGAGCGTATGGAGGCCAACGAGCCGCCCTTCAACCAGGGCTGGGAGCACTGGCGCCCCAACCCAGCGTGGCCGGTCCCCGAGCTTCCGGCCGGCTGGGACGTCATCGAATAGCAGTCAGCATTGGGTGTCCGCCCTCCCTTAGTCCTGCGAGCCATACGAGCGCTCGACGTAGCGGGTTGTGATGGAGCGGGCCTAGCTGCTGTCGCTCTCCTGGGGATTCAGAAGCCGTGGGAGCTCGTCCAGGCCAATCTCTTGCTGGTCGCTCTTGACCAGGTCCCTGAGGGTGACCGTGCCCTTCGCCAGCTCATCCGCCCCGATGATCACCGCGTGGGTTGCGCGAATTGACGACGCGTAACGCAGTTGACTCTTGAGGCTACGGTCCGATGGGCCCATGATCACGGACACACCGTTGAGTCGTAGCTTCGATGAGAGCTCGATGCCAGCGGCTGCGGACTCGGCTCCCAACGCGGCGACGACGACCTTCACGTCCCGCTCGCCGGTTGACCCCTCATCGTCGTCCCGCGTCATGTTCCCCAGGACCCGCTCGATCCCCATGCCGAAGCCCACCCCCGGCGTGGGCCGTCCACCGATCTCTTCGATGAGACCGTCATACCGGCCGCCGCCAAGGATCGTGCTCGTGTTCCCAGCGTTAGGAGGGACGATCTCGAAAACGGTCCGTGTGTAGTAGTCGAATCCCCTAACCAGCGTGTGGTCGACGTCGAAATCCAGCCCGATTGCCTCCATATTCGCAAGCAGGGCCTTCCAGTGTTCCTCGCAGGCGTCGCAAAGGAAGTCGATGCTGTGTGGCGCCTCTGCGATGATCGGCTGGCACGACTCCTCCTTGCAGTCGAGCAACCGCAAGGGATTTTCTTCCAGGCGACGCTTGCAGTTCTCACAGAGCCTGTCGTATTGAGGACGGTAGTGGGCCTGGAGCCGTTCGACGTACGCCGGGCGGCAATCTCGGTCCCCCGTCGTGTTAAGCAACAGGAATTTTTCCTCGACTCCGGCGTCGTCGAGGAGGCGCCATCCGAACTCGATGACCTCGGCATCGACGTGCGCGCTAGCGTCGCCTAGCGCCTCGATTCCGAACTGGTGATGCTGCCGGAACCGGCCCGCCTGAGGCCGCTCGTACCGGAACACCGGACAGAAGTAGTAGAGGCGAATGGGCTGAGAGAGGTTGTGCATACCGTGCTCCAGGTAAGCCCGACATACTGGGGCTGTACCCTCGGCGCGCAGGGTGAGCAAGTCGCCCCCCCTGTCCTCGAAGGTGTACGTCTCCTTCTCGACGACGTCGGTGACCTCGCCGACGCCGCGCACGAATAGGCGAGCGTCCTCGAACAGAGGGGTGTCGATCCGCTCATAGCCGAACCGCTCGGCCGTCTCTTCGGCAATGGAACGCACTGCACGCCACTGCTCCTGCTGGTCCGGCAGGATGTCATTGGTGCCTCGAGGCGCTTGAAACAATTGGGGGCTCATGTTGTTGGCGTTCCTTATCGCGTCACCGGCGAGCTTAGTTGGCTCGGGCCATCCAGCGTATCGTACGCTCGGTGGCCGCGCAAACGTCCAAGCCCAACTTCACAGCCCGTTTGGAAGGCCAGGGATCCGGGCAGCTTGCGGTAATTAATCGTTCAGCCGTTACACCCAACATCAGCGTCATCTCGGTCACGGTGTACATCGTCGGCATCGACCAGCTTAGCCGCCTCTTCTCGAAGCTGGAGAACGTGGATGGGATCGTGAACGTGTCCACGTCGCGGAAGCTGGTTGCAGCCAAGAGCTGATTCTCACGTTCCGCTTGACGGTTCTCGTTTTAGGTCTCCGCTTTACGTTTTCCGCTTTACGCATTACACTTTAGTCTGCTCTTAGGAGGTAACGTTTGCCCAGCGCAAAATCGGCTCGTGTTTCTGAAAGAAGGCGGCAGCGCAACGCTCCCCTTCGGACGAAGGCCAAGAACTTCGTGACCAAGGCTCGACGCGCCATCGAGGCCAATGACCTCGAAACCGCCGAGACGGCCGTCAACGAAGCCGTTATTGCCCTCGACAAAGCCGCCCAGAAGGGCGCCCTTCACCGGGGGAACGCGTCTCGCCGCAAGTCCCGCATTATGCAGCAGCTCCACGCCGCCCAGAACAGCTGACCCCGGAGTACTCACCGCCGAGACCGCAGAGGGATCAGGGATCACCCGAGGAAGAAGAACTCCTCCGCGATGAGACGAAGTAACCACGCTGGCCGGCTGCTCGCACTAATGACCTTGGTGGTGGTGCTGTCGGCGTGCACTCAAGGCCCCAGACCTGAGCCTGCGCCCACGCTTGAGTCCTTGACTGGCGCTGCCGTCGACAGTCCGAAGGGCACGCTTCGCTCCAAAGAAACGCCAGCTCGGCCAGCTGCCCAGCCCGATGAAGCCCCTCGGGGCGCGCCTATGCTAATAACGGAAACGTTCCCTCTGAACGCCGAGCCCACCGAAGAGGAGCTGCAAGCTCTCCTATCTCGCGATGCAGGCTGGCAAGTCACGAATTGGGGGGACTGCACCTTTCCGCCTGGTCACATACGTATAATCACGGGTATCCCTGACGCGAAGGAAGTGCCAGAAGCCTTCGCCGACGTTGTGGAAAAGTGGGTGAGCGATCTCCCACTCGTCAGCGTCTACAGGTGCCGCGAAGTACCGAGAGAGCCGTCTGTTCTTTCAGACCTGAACTTCAGGCCGGTCCAAACGGAGTTGCCCGAAGGATTCCCAGGCCTGCTCGTCGAAGAGATCCCCTGGAAGAAAAAGAGCTAGCCCTTTTCTACCGCAGCCCTCTCCGCACGTCGCTTTCCGCGGGGGCTCCGACGACCTGTTTCGCTAGCTCATACTCGTAGATAGCCGTCTCCGGATGGAAGGCCGCCCATCCGTACCACTCCGTGATGAACGAGGGAACGTACTCGAGCTGCATGCCCTTCAACTCACCCGCTACGGCTAGCCCCTGAAGGTCCCATGTGGAACGCGTTGCCGTGTCCTCAAAGCGGTTGTCGGAAATAGTGCGGAACTCGAGAGTCATGTCGCCGACGAGCCGCGAATAGGCTGCTGCCGACACGGCTTCCGGCGCGTACCACACAACGACCGGCTGTCCGGCGATCTCGTCGTTGGCGACACGCCCGGTCTCGTCGAGCAGGTCTAGTACGTAGGCGCCGTACGAACCGTTGACCTCGACGCCCACCACCAGGGTCGACTGCGGCAGCCTAGAGTCCCAGCGCAGTACCGACGCAACGAAGCTCCCACCGAGTCCAGACCTGCCCAGGACCGGGTTCCGATAGCTTCGCTTCCATCGCGTGTTCTCGGACAGTACAAGTGTGTCCGGGTGCAGGCGTCTCCACTCGTCCCACGTGGAGTGCATCACCGGGGCTAGCTCCATCCGCGTGCCGGCCAGCTCACCTGTGAGGGCCACACCGTCCAGGTGAGACCATACGGAGTCGGTCTGGAGATCCTTCATCGCGAAGACGCCGTTGTAGAGCCCGAAGAGCTCGAAGGTGAGCCGCTGGCTGTCGACCGCGGGGTTGAACCCAACCCCCGAGCTGCAGACGATTCAATACGTTATCAGGTAGGGGGTGCCGCCGACGGCGTCGTTGACGATGTGGTGGAAGGCGATCTGTCGGAGCGGGTAGGCGCGATGCTCCCTCTCTATGGCTCAGCCCGAGCACGATATCGGTATCGTCAAGGAACGTCGCTTCGCCTGCCGTGACGAACTCTGGGTCGGTAAGCGGTATGAAGGTCCCGACGCCGGGTCCGGCGATCAGCTTGTCCGCGTCGAACTCTAACGCCACCTGGTCGACGGGCAAGGAGCTAGGTCCCTCGACCAGCTGAGGAGACGGCTCTGCTGCAGCAGCCGGTTGAGACGCCGCAACCGGCGCGGCGGGCTCCGGCGCCGACGGGGTGGGCTCGCTGGAGCAGGCTACTAGTGGTTCAACGTTTTTGTATTGATGGGTAGAGTGACTTTAGCTTGATGCGCGCATCCTCGGTAGTGAAGCGCCAATCCACTCGTATCACATCCCGGTTGCGTTGATTCTGCCAAGCATTGACCTCGCCGCGCAGGATGTCTTGATTGGCAATCCGTCGGTCCAGGCACTGTCGAGCCAGCACACCGATCTCTATCTCCGCCATATTCAACCAACTCCCGTGTTTGGGAGTGTAGTGTATCTCCAGTCGCTCAGCTATACGCCTCGCCTCAGCAGGCTCGAATGCCTCGTATAGCGAGGACAGCTTGTGAGTGTTGAGATTGTCCATTACCAGCACGATCCGGTCTCTGTCAGGGTAGTCCTCGTCGACCAGTTTCTTTATCACATGCGCCCAGTCCACCTTCGTGCGACGCTCTCTGACCTCGACTCGGCGCCATCCGTCCAACGGTGCAAACAGCATGAACAGGCTGCTCACTCCATTGCGCTCGTATTCGTAGTCGTATGCCGCCGATAAGCCGGGCGCTGCGGGACGCGGCACTCGCGTCTCCTTGACTTGCTGTTTGCTCGTCTCATCCATGCACACCAGAACCTCATTCCCATCGTACGGCCGTTGGTAGACCTCCAGTACGTGATTCCTCATTCTCAATCGACGCAAAATCCTCTGTTGGAATACCCAGGGTAATGCTGATGTTGTTGTTACGATCGACCAAGACCTGATCGACGAGCAGCCGCAGGACATCCCGGCGCTTCTCGTCGGGCAGGTCATCCAACCCTTTGCCGAACTTCCCAGCCCACTGGACAGCTGTAGCAGAAATCGCGGCGACAGTATCAGGTTTCGTTGCCGGAAAAGTCAAGCTCGGCGGAGAATGTAGCCCAAATAGAAAAAGGCTCCACATATGGACGTGCAGTTGTCCGGCTCCCAGTACCGCGTTCCTGGCAGCCGCGACCCTTCCGCCACGCTCACGAGCAGCAACGGGTATTGCTGCAAGACAAGAACGTGTGTGCTAATATATGGAGACATCGCTCGCAACAGCCCGCGACAGAGAATCGTCCTGATAGCGGGGCATCGAGACATACAGGGCATCTCCGGGCGGTCGAGGACCTGAGCAGGGCCATCGAGCTCGACCCCAGCCTCGCCATCGCCCACCAGCACAGGGGACTCGCATACCGTGATCTTGGCGAGCGCCGCAAGGCCATCGAGGACTTCGACGCCGCCATCGAGCTGGAGCCGGACAACGACGTCGCCTTCTACCTCAGGGGAGTCACGAACCTCAATCTTGGACTATACGACGACGCGGTCCGTGACCTAGACAGGTCCCTCCACCTCTATCCCAACAGCGCCAGCGCCCTGCTCAGCAGGGGAGCCGCTCTGGGCAACCTCGGGCAGTACGACCGCGCGATGGAGGACCTCAACATGTCCCTTTGCCTCGATCCCGATAGCAGCGAAGCCTTCATCGGCAGGGGGCTCGCCCATAGCAGCCTGGAGCGGCACGACCTGGCCATCGAGGACTACACCAGGGCAATCGAGCTTGACCCCACCAACACCGGGGTCATCGGCAACAGGGCGACCTCCTACATGCAGCTGGGCGGGTACGAGAGTGCAATCGAAGACTTCACCGCCGTCATCGGAATCGACCCGGACAACTGGGGCGCCCTCTTCGGTAGAGGATACGCCCGCATGCTGCTGGGGGAGTACGAAGGGGCGATTGAGGACTACGACCAGGTCATCCGCCTGAGACCCGACGACCTGCTCGTTCGTCACGACAGGCAGATGGCCATCGAGCGGTCGGAGGCGGCTGGACGGTGACCGGCGCGCGTCGCAGTACCTCTGCCGCACGGCCCTGGGCATCGAGTCTGAACGCCGCCTGATCCGGCCCGCTGCATCCAATGTATGGGGAGCAGTCACGAATTCGGGCAACAAAAAAGGCCGCCATATGTGCCCAGGCAGGGGAGCCCACCGTCTCCCCGGCGTTCGTAGGGAATTATGGTAGAGTTAATGGAGAGAAGGGAGGGAGCCGATGTTGGAAGGTGTAATGGCGAAGAAGGCCGTCGCCCGCTCGTTGGAATTCGTCTTCTGGTCTCTCATTGTGGCAGTCGGGCTCTATCTGGTTACAGCTCTGGTGGTGCTCGTCTTGGGTCTCGTCTCGATGACCGGATGGTCGCGGTTCTTCATCGAAACTGGGGGCTTCCTGGGATACACGATGCACCTCGATAACAACTCCTATGTATTGATCGAGCCTAGCGTTGTGATCGAGCCCAACCTTTTGGGGATCATCGGTCTCGCTGTGGCGGTAAGCCTCTTGATTGGATCCCGACCGATGGCGCGAGCTCTCAGGACATCCTTGAGGTCGTGGGTGGACCTGGGCTAGCCGCCTTTGCCGGGCTGGCCGAGTAGTCCTTCCGGAAACAAAACAGGCCAACGTATGGCCAGGCATGGGGCTATGAGGTATCCCACCAGCCTGGTCCTACTCGTCCATTAGCGCCCCAGAATTGAGCCCGGCCGCTTGCGCCTCTCTTGATTCCAGACCAAAATGCAAAAAAGCGCCGATACACGCAGCCACGGCAGAAGCCAGGTGGCCGTCTAGCTGACGGCCACCTGCTCTGTCACTCCCAACCCAGCCCCGGAGCGCAAGGCCCGGTACCTAGAACAGCCTGGGCTGCTGTCGGGCTGCCTCTGCATCGGCAGTCGAGTCCTGCGCAGATCCCTGTTCACGGCGGCGCCGATCGCTGGTCGAGCGAGTGGGCCGTGTGTAAGCGGGATGCCTGGGGGCCTCCTCCCACCTGACTCTCGCCCTCTCGATCACCGCCGAGACCTCTTGGGCCAGCGCGGGCAGCTCAGGGTCATCGAACGACTCGATGTGCGGGTCCGACGAGGGCCGTTGTATGCCAATGGTTGCGCTGCCTCCTCTGATGGACACGACGACCTTCAGGTCCTCGGTCGCACCGGTCTCGTCTTCGCCGGCCTGGTCGTCGGCAGGGCCGCTCTCATCTCCGCTGTCTTGGTTCTTGGCGGCGTCCGAGCCCTGCGCCTCCTGGCCGGTACTGTCTTTGGCTTCCTCCTCTTCGTCAACCGCAGCAGCCGGGTCTGCTGCCGTATCGCCGAAGAGACTCTCTCCGGCGTTCTGGGCATCTTGGGTTGCTTTCGTTCCGTTCTCATCAGGCATGGTCTCTCCTCACTTTCCCTTTCTCAGTGTTCGGGTCTCGACCCTATTCTCCTTCCAGGTCGTCAAACTCGTTCTCCCCTTCCTCGGAGCTCGACCTCACCACCCGCTCCACCGCCTCCGGGGTGACGTACGATGGCGTGACGGTGCCCTGCTCCATGTCCAGGTAGAGGCCCATGAAGGGGCAGGCGCCCGCCACCATGCGGCGCACCACTTGTAACACCAGCGACGCCATCATCTGGTTGATGGTGGGGTCCTGGCCGGTGAGGTCGAGGGCGGCCGCGCAGTCGAGGTCCGGAGGGGTGGTCGCCACCGTGGTTAGTAGGGCGGGGCGCTGTAATGTGGGCGCGGGCAGCAGGTAGCAGGTGTCGTCGACGAAGGCCGGCTCGTCCCAGGACGATGGGTCGGCCACGTTGCCGATCAGCACCTGTCCCCAGTTGGTGTCGTTGCCCGCGTCGATGAGCCACTGTTGTCGGCTGCCCGTCAGGCACTCCGCCATCGCCCTGCGAGCGGCGGCGTTGTCAGCACAGCCGATGAGCAGGCAGTCGCCGTAGTTGGGAATGCCCGGCCAGCGCTGTCCATAGGAGCCGGACGGGTCCTCCCGGAACGGGTAGACGGAGTAGCCAATGGGGCGCTGGTAGGCGCGGGCCAGCCTGTCGGCCAGGGCCTGGCTCTTGAAACGGCCGACATCCTCCGCGTGGAAGTTCTGTCTTAGCAGGTTGTGGGACTCCACCCGGTCGTGGTCGACCAGGACGATGGTGGCCTCCCTTCCGGTGAAGAGCCGGCAGAGGCCCTCGGCCACGAAGCCGCCGGTCCCGCCGCAGCCCACCACGGTGATCCAGGGGTTGTCAATCAGGAACTCGTTGTCCAGGTAGTAGGGCATGGTCACCTCCTTGTAGTAGTTCCGTCTGTGCTTCGATCTGGTTCTGGCTTATCGCCGATCAACCGGACGCCCGGGTTAGGGCCGCCGAACACCTGCGACCAGCAGATCGGGGCGAAGTGGCCGTAGACCCCCACTCGGAGACTCAGCTCCGGCCGAGGGGTGTCCAGCCGTCCTGCGACCCCGTAGATCCGCAGGCCCTGCTCGTCCTCGTTGTCAGTCGTAGAGAAGAAGGCGCGGGAGCTTCCGTGGGAGTGGAACTCGGCGACCACACCGGCAGGGGGCCGGTAGGTGAGGGACGAGGCGGTCCCGTTCTGTTCCGGGACCACGACGCGGTAGGCGTCCCCGTCCCAGCGCACCGCGAAGAAACGCTCCGTGCGAGGGGCCTCTCGAAACCACCGCAGCCCCCACTCCAGCAGATAGGCCGGGATGGGGCCGTGTGTCAGCGCCAGCTTCTCCGTAACCGGAGCCAGCCCGCGTATCTCGCCGGGGGCGACCAGCACCCGCGCCACGAGGTGGGCGCTCTGAGACTGCACGTAGAGGCCGCCTGAGCCCAGCACGTAGTCATAGCCGACGCCGTGGACTCCTGTGAGGCCGGAAGGATGGTTGACCAGGTATCCGACCGGGCTCAGTCCGGCGCTAGCCGTAGCCCCGTCTCCCTTCGGAGACCGCCATAGCCTGGGCCACCGTACACTGCGGGACCAGGTCCTCAACTGGGTATTCAGTCTTTCCATCTAGCTCCTCCCATAGCGCGAGCAGGTTGTCGGGGTGTCTCTTCGAGCGGTTCCGGTTGTCGCCTGTAAGCGAGAAGAAGGACTGGAAGAAGGACTCCGGTATCTGCTCGACCTCTTCGGGGAACGTGTGGCTTCCGGGGCAGGCCCTCCCGTCGCTGAAGACGTTGAAGGCCGGGACTCGGTAGAGCTGCTGTTCCGGCTCCACCGGCCGGCCTGTTGCGGCGTAGACCCAGGGAGCGCGGCCCGGCGAGCAGACGAAGACCAGGCCGGGCATGGGAAGCCGGAGCCTGGCGGGAGCCTTGAACGCCTCCCGTTGCAGGGCCACCGGCCACACCCTCGGCGGCCGCCACACAGCCACCATCTGTCCGGTCTCGCCCTGGTTCCACCAGATCGCGCCTTCCGGCAGCAGCCCCGAGGAGAACCCCAGGTGCCGGGTGAGCGCGCTGGCGATCCCGTCCGCCGAGACGGGTCTGACCCAGCCGCCGCCCTTCTCGAAGCCGCGCAGCAGGATTGTTTCCTGGTAGACCTCTAGCTGTATCTTGAGCTCGTCCCTGGGCGCCTCCATCTCGTCCGGCAGGGACCACAGGGTGGTGTCAGATTCATCACTCATCGCTTTCCTCCGTGTGTTTCTTGGGGAGTCGCCCCAGGATGAAGTCCAGCATCTCGGCGAAGCGGCCGGGCAGGTCTTCCTCCAGCCAGTCGGCCAGGTCGAATGCTGAGTCGAGGACGGCTCTGGCCCTGCGCCACTCCTCGGTGGCCTGCTGGATGATCTCGTCCTCCCACCACCCGCACCGCAGGCATGGTTTCCATACGCCCTCCCTTCTCTGTGTTCTCATCCTGGCGGACAGCCTTCGGACCATCATCGCCGCGAGACCGAGTCCCACCGCGTTCATGGCGGCGGCTCCGGCCCCGGCGCCCAGCAGCAGCGGCGCTACCACGAGCAGCGCCATCGCAAAGACGACCATCCGCCTTCGGTTCCAAACCTTCGACCCTCGACTATGAACATGCATCGACAAACTCCTTTCCGTTGCCTGGCCCTCGGCGGCATCCGCAACACGAGGGCGCTCCTTGCTCCGGTCGTCATCGCCAGACATGGGGCCGCGCACGACGGGATGCCGTACGTCGAACGCGGTGCTGGGGAGAGGCACGCCGGTCCGCACGAGGTGATCGCGGGGACGACGTGTGGGGGAAAAAGGGCGCAGCTCGGCCAGGGTACGTAGAGACCTCCTGGGAGCCGCGACGAAGGGGTAAGAAAGACGCAGCTCGACCAGGGTGCTGAAGCGGTCAGGAAGCTGCGACTACGCGGGGAGCGACCGATCTACGAGATGATCGCAGACCGGCGCATGGGGAAATGGACGAAGCACGTGTGACGCGCTCCGCCGTGGAATGAAGGAAGGTGCGCCTGAAAGACCGCTTCGGAGGGCTACGAGCTATCCGTCACGGTCTTTTCCGGGCACAGGAAGACCGGCCGAAGCGCAATGCACTCAGCCGGTCACTTGCTATCGAGAAGGCCGGAGAGCGAGACGCACCCCAACCCTCTTTCAGAAAATCCCTCTTGGACGACCGCCGGAGAGCGAGGCTCGATCCGTCACGGTCCATCCGGGCTCAGGGAAAGGACCCCCAGGTTTCTAGGGCGGGAAACGCTGGAAAAGCCTGACAGTGATTCAAGTATTACCGAACAACCGTGCGAATGCAAGGGTTTGAGCCCCTGACCCGCCAGATCGTTTGCTCAGTTTGCTGTGCGCTAGCGCCGCCACCGGCCGAGGGTGAGAATTCGCCGCACCCACCGTCTGACAGTCAGCCTTCGCCTCTGCCGTCTCCGGTCGGCCAGCGCGCCCCACCGCCAGCTCACCTCCCGGAGCCTGACGCCCAGGCCCCATCGCTCCCCCGGCGGTATGCCCATCTCGTGCTCGCGTATGAGCTCTATCTCCAGCTCCAGCCTGGCCTCCGCCGCCGTTACGCGATCCAGACGGGTCCCCGCCTCCGCCTCCTGCGCCTTCAGCCTCCGCCACTCGCTCACGAGGCCCTCGACCTCCTCGTCGTAGCCATCTCCGTCGCGGCTGGGCGCAGCACCAGCGCCGGAGCCAACGGGCTGCACAGCGGCCTCCCTCACAGGCGGAGGGTCCGCCCTCACCTGAGACCGCTTCTCCACCTGGTCCAGCCGCCGCCGAATCTCCTGCTGAACTGACAGTACCTCCGAGAGCGTCTCCTGCATCTCTCCGAGCCTCCCCGCCACGTCCCGCGCAAGCTCGCTGATGGCCCCGCGGGCGCTCTGAAGCTCACCGGCCACGGAAATCACTTGCTGTGTTTGCTCAGTTTGCCACCGCTCCAGAGCATCCAGCCTCCTCTCGGAGGTTGAACCGGGCATCCCTGCCCCCTCCCGCATGAGCAGGTGTTTCTCAAGCGCAATCCGCAGGCCCCTGGTCAGCTTCCCGGCTGCCACGGAGCGGCGTATCGTCCTCTCGGACACGCCCAACTCGGCAGCTGCGCCGGACTGCCCGTGGTCGCCCACCAGCTTCGCCAGCAGGCCCCCGAGCTGCTCGCCGCGCTCGGCCTCACCCTCGGTCCGTCCTCGTCCACGCTCCATCGCTTAACCTCTCAGATCCTGATCTCGACTCGCACCGGCCAACTGTCCGGCTCTCTCACAACCCCACGGCTGGACAATTGTCCGTTCTGTCCAAGCTTCGTAGCTGATTGGCCAAGATAACTGTCCGTTTCATGACCGCTCATCGGAGCATTTCTACCGGCCAAATGGCCGTTTTCCCGTCCTCCGATGCCCACCTCGGCCGGACAACTGTCCGTTTTGTCACTTTCCGCCGGCATTAACCGGACAATTGTCATTTCTGACCGCGTTTGCCAACTTTCGGCTGGACAAATGTCCGGTCGCTCCTAGCTGAAATGTCCGGTTATCGCCGGACTCTGCCCTGCACACGGATTGCTTGGATTACCTACGGAATTCCCTGACAGGTCAATACCGTTACACGGCCCTGAGCTGCAAACAGGACGTGTAAGGGGGGTCTCTGCAGAGGCCCCCCCTGCGCGACATTCCATTTAGAACAACTGTACGGCATGCTTGATTATGACGCAAATCCGATAGGGAGGAAGCACATGAGGCACATCGCGATACCGAGACGACGATCACTCATCACGGCACTGGCGCTGGGGGCTCTGCTCCTGGTCGTGGGCGGCTCGCCCGCCGTCCCCCACGCATTCGCGCAGGAGAGCGGGCTGACGCTGGTCAACCAGGACGAAAGATTCATACAGCGCCACGACCACGGGGGATTCACCGCGCGGCCGGTCCTGAGCGCAGAGGCCGCTGCGGTGGCCTACGGGGTCAAGGACCCCATCGACGGCACGTGGCTAACCGCCTTCTACTTCGTGGAGGACGGCCCCAGGAAGGTCAACCGGGGCTGGGAGTACACGTTCGACTATCCCTCCGACGACTCACAGCCCCAGCTCGACCCCGAGCGGGCCTACATCCTGGGCATCCTCGCCTGGCTCGACGACGAGTCGTACCTGTTCGAGGCGATCATCCCCATGCACGAGTCGACCGGGCTGTGGGACGGGGTAATCAACGCCCTGAACCCCGCGCGGTGGGCCAGGGCCGCAGCGGGCTGGACCATCGAGGGGACTCACGGGCTGATGTGCAGCGTCCTGGGCAGGATCGCGGGCGGCGACCTGGAGGACTGCTAGATGAGCGACATCCTCACGGGCACGCCGCCCAGCCTCACCTATCTTCACTCCGCCGTCCAGGACGCCTGGGCGGTCGTCTGGGTCATAGTGGCCTCCGGTCTCGGAGTGCTGCTGGCCTGGGCGGGCATCTCGATCATCTTCCGGGAGCACCTGGGGAGCCAGAGCGGCTGGCGGGAGCTGGTGCCCCGCCTCATGCTCGGCGTGGTGGCGGCCTCCACCTCCCTGTGGTGGGGCAGCTTCGTCATCGACCTGGCCGACAGCATCTCCCGCTTCGTGGCCGCGTCCCTGGGGGTCACCATCAACGACCTGCTGCGGGCTCCCCTGGACGTTCTGCTCAACGCCACCGTGCTGGGGAACGTGGGGATGGCGACGTCCCTTGCGGTGCTGTACCTGATCTACGGCCTGTTCGTCCTCTACGTCATCGTCCAGCTCATCATCCGGCTGGCGCTGATCGACCTGCTGCTTGTGCTGGCTCCCGCCGCGCTGGGTCTGTGGATACTGCCCGCCACGGCGGGCTGGGGCCGCCACTGGCTGCGTATGTTCCTGGTGACGGTGTTCCAGCAGTCGGTGCAGCTGATCGCGATGGCGCTGGCCTTCGCCTTCCTGGAGGACTACGCCTCCATCTCAGCAGGGCAGCCGCTCAACGACTTCCTTTGGAAGTTCCTCATATCCATAGCCTTCGTCTACCTGACGACGCGGGTGCCCTCGATGCTGGGTAGCACCGGGACCTTCGACAGCTGGCTGCGGACGATCACCTACGCGGCCTTCATGGTGTCCCGAGTGGCGGCGTTCGCCACAGGAGCGGGCGCTGGCGCGGCGGCACTTGCAGGCGCGGGTGGAGCAGCCGGTGGAGCGGCCAAAGCCGGAGCGGTGTCCGGGACGACGAGCTGGATATCTCCGGTGGCGGGCGTCGTTGGCGGCGGCATGTCCTCCGGCGATAGTCCCGCGCTGAGCGGACGAGGGCAGCTTGCTCTACCCGCCGGCAACAGCACCCCGGCGCTGCCCCCTCGAAGCATGAACGAGTAGCACACACAACCAGACGAGCAGCACAAGACCAAACAGAGCGAACACAGACCGAACAAGGAGGATTTCCATGACAGACCTGGTACAGACCGTATCGAACATCGTCGGGATATTGATGGCCCTGGTGGGAGTGCTGGGGGTCGGCTTCTTCATCTACGGCTCGTTGCTCTACATGACGGCGGGGGGAGCCCCGCACCAGATGGAGCGTGCCAAGTCAGCCATGTTCACCGCCCTGGCGGGCGTGGTGCTGGCGATGGTGGCCTACGGCGTGGTGCAGCTCATCATCAACGCGACCATCGGCGGCCCGGTGACCCCGGACCTGCCCGACCCGTCCGGCTAGGAAGGAGGACATCCATGCAAGCACACGACGTACCTACACATCTGCAGGCCGAGGACAGGGTGCTGCTGGGGCTGACGTTCCCGCAGATCGTCGCGGCGATGGCCGTCCTGGGCCTGGCCTACGGCGTGTGGCAGCGCGCCGCGTTTCTGCCGGAGGGCCACTGGCGAATCGCCGCAGCCGTCACCTTCGCCATCCTGGGGCTGGCCGCGATAGTAGTCCGCCCAGGAGGGCGCGCCCTGCCCGCGCTGGTCCTCGACCTGCTGCGGTTCGCCCTGACCCCCAAGCGGTACGGCGGCGAGATCGCCGGGCTGCTTCGACCTCCGGCAGAGGAGACACCCACAAAGGCGCAGGGCCAGACGAAGGGCAAGGGAAAGGCCAAGGCCAAGAGAAACAAGAAACGCTGGCTTCGGGCCGGGCTGCCCTTCCGGCTCCTGAGCTTCACGCTCGCGGTGTCGGTCGTCCTGGCGTCCGTCGCGCCGTCGGCCGTCGTCATGGCGGCGGCCCCGCCCGAGGACGCGCAGCGGCTCTACATAGAGTCGTGGACGGTCCATGGCGACCGGGCCGAGCTCTCCCTCCGCGCGGCGACTTCACTCACGGTGCAGGTCACCGCTCAGACCGGGGAGGCAGTGGAGTCCTTCCGCGCGAGGGACGTGCTCTACCGGGGGGAGCGGCAGACGTACTCCGTCCCTCTGAGAGAGTCGCACAGGGCCATAGCGATCTCGTGGAACGACGCCCTGGGCAACGCGGGGATGCGCGTCCTCGACAGTAGGAACTTTCCATTTCCCGTAGCTCCCCTTGAGACCGCTGACTGCGCGGTCGTCCTGGAGGAGATCGGCTGGACCGAGGGAGAGGTGACGGGCCGCATCTCCGGCACGTGCGAGGCCGAGGCGGAGGAGGTCGTCGAGGCCGTCGTGCTGACCGACCCCGACGACCCGACGAAATCGGTGGAGCAGCGCCTGCTGCTGGACGCCACGGTCGAGGAGGTGACGGGGTCGGTCCGTCTCGCCGCCTCCGGTCCGGAGACCAACGCCTCGCGACAGATGGACTTCGTGCGCGACGGCGAGATGGACTTCAGCCTCTCCGTGCCGCTTCGGAGCGGAATCTACGACGCCTCTCTGAGGGCGGACCTCGTATCGACTCACGTGATCCCTCTGCCCGCCAGGGTCGACCTGACCCACCACGAGGAGGGCACATGGCTCGCCAACGTGCCCGTCATCGGGCGCTTCGCCGGCTTCTTCCACACGGTCACCTCGACCCTGAGCGCGGTGTGGGACCCCGTGTACCACACGGTGTCCACGCACCTGAGCGCCTTCTTCGGGCCGGTCACACGCACCCTGTCGGCGACCCTTCAGGCCGCCTGGGACCCCGTAACCGAGACGGTGGGCGGCTGGGTGTCGGCGACCGTGGGCACGTGGCTATCCACCACGGTCGGATCTTGGCTGTCGACGACCGTCGGCTCATGGCTGTCGGCCACGGTGGGTAGCTGGCTGTCCGCGACCGTTGGCTCGTGGCTGTCCGCCACGGTCGGCTCATGGCTCTCCACGACAGTGGGCGCGTGGCTCTCGACTACAGTCGGCAGCTGGCTGTCGACAACGGTCGGAACCTGGCTCACCGGCACGGTGGGGACGTGGCTGTCGGCAACGGTCGGGACCTGGCTCACCGGTACGGTGGGGACGTGGCTGTCGGCGACGGTCGGGACCTGGCTCACCGGCACGGTCGGGACGTGGCTCTCTGGGACAGTGGGTACATGGGTCACCGGAACGGTGGGGACCTGGGTATCGACCACGGTCGGGGCCGTCCTCTCGGCGACGGTGGGGACGGTCGTGTCCGCCGTCGTGGGAGGCTTCTACACGACCGTCAGCCACTGGGTGAACATCATCCTCGGCTGGCTGAACCTGAACGTGTGGGTGCCCTCGGAGGAGGCCAGCGGCTACGCCTCCGACACGGCGTCCAAGTACGCCAGCGGGAGCGCCACGGGGTACGCCTCCGGCAGCGCCACCGGCTATGCGTCCGGGTCCGCCACCGGCTACGCCAGTGCGAGCGCCACGGGGTACGCCTCCGGCAGCGCCACGGGGTATGCGTCGGGGTCCGCCACCGGCTACGCCAGTGGAAGCGCCACGGGATACGCATCGGGCAGCGCAACCGGCTATGCGTCTGGGTCGGCCACCGGCTATGCCAGCGGGAGCGCCACAGGGTACGCATCGGGCAGCGCGACGGGATATGCCAGCGATACCGCCACTGGCTACGCCGAGGACACCGCGACAGGGTACGCATCCGACACAGCCACCGGGTATGCCTCTGGCGAGGCAACAGCCTACGCCAGCGACACCGCCACGGGGTACGCATCGGGTTACGCCACCGGCTACGCATCCACGCAGGTGACGCTACCAGGCCGCACCGAGCAGCGCACCGTCAGCGAGACGGTGACGCAGCCCGGCCAGACGCAGGGACAGACGGTCAGCGAGACCATCGAGATACCGGGACGCACCGCAGAGCGGGAGGTGAGCGAGGACGTGTGGATCGAGGGGATAGAGGTGGAGCAGGAGGTCGAGGTTGAGGTGGTCATCCCCGCATACACCTCGGCCGAGGTGACGGAGACCCAGCCACTGGTGCGGGAGTACAGGGAGTCGGCCTACGGGAAATTCGCATTCCTGTCCGACGCACCGTATGAGCCGCTCCCCGATCCACCGGAGGGCTCGGAGGTCCCGTCGCAGGTCACGCAGTACGTCCTGCTCCTGGAGGAGGAGGACGATGAGGACGGAGACGGGGGAGACGACGACACGAACCCGTACAGGGAGGCGCTCGACCGCTTCTCCGGCTTCGACCTGCACCCCGACGAGGCGCTGATGCTCTACTCCGCTCTCTACGTCGCCTGGCTGGACAGCCTCACCATCTCCCTGGAGGCCCGCGAGGTGATGGAGGAGCGGGCCGGAGGGGTCGTGTCGGAGACGGAATACAGCATGGAGGACATCCCCGGAGAGGCCATCGACACCCAGGAGCTCTTCCGGGAGCTGGTCGGAGAGGAGCTGAGGTGATGCGAATAGCCATCAAACGCCCGTTGGCCGTGGCGCTGCTGATCGCCTGCGCCCTCGTCACCGTTGGGGCTGGGGAGGAGGGGACTGAGATGCTGGAGGAGTTCAACCGGCTCCTGAACATCCTCATCTTCCTGGCGGGGGTGCTGGCGGTCTTCAGCCTGGTGTGGGGCGCCTTCACGGCCATGTGGGACACCGACCCGCACAACAGGGGCCGGTCCAGGAGCGCCGTGGTCGGCGCGCTCACCGGCCTGCTGCTGGTCATCATGGCCAAGGGCCTGATGGTGCTCCTGGTGGACAGCACGACCGTGCTGCTTCCGACCCGATAGCGATCACCTAGACGACAACCGAGCTACAGCGACACAAAGACAAGGAGGAACGACATGAGTACAGCGGACACGATTCTATTTCTGGGCCTGGTGGCCCTGGCCTACTGGCTGGAGGAGGTGCGGCTACAGGCGATGGCCGGAGGGGTGGGGATGGCCGCCGGCCTGACCGCGATGGCGCTGGCCCCGTCTCCCTGGGTCGGACTCACCGTGCTGATAGCGGGCATCTACCTGGTGGCGGCCGCGATACGCGCGGCGCGGGCTGCGGGCAGCAGCAAGGAGGACGAGCGATGAAACGCCACAGGACGAGGAACGGCAGAGAAGCGTCGGGGAACGGGGTGCGTCCCGACAGGCGCCGCCGCAGGCGCTCGACGCGCAGGGCGCAGCGACGGTTCCTGCGCCAGGACAGACAGCAGCAGAAGGCGGCCCTCCGCGTCCTTCTGAGGCGACAGGAGGAGCGCTCATGACACGCACTCGCAGGGGACGCACGGGTAGACAGGGCAGGCAGAGGACGGGGCAACGGCTTCACCCGTCCACCGCGAAGCCACGCCGGTCGGAGGAGCCGGTCGAGACGGTCTTGACCACCGGCGCAGAGGCCGATAGGGCCGAGTCAGGCACAGGGCTGCACCCTCCGACCAACGAGGAGCGGCGGCCCACTGGCGAGCCGAAAGAGACGGCCACGGAGCGGTCCACGGGTACGGACGTGGAGGCGAAGGACGGTAGGGGGCTGAACCCGTTCAAGAGGAGACGGCGAGGCAAGAGACGGCCCAAGCCGCCTAAGCCCCTGGGCCGCTACTTCCCCATAGCCCGCGTCAACGACGAGACCGTGGGCCTGCTGGGAGGGGTGGAGGTTTCCGTGATGGAGGTGCGCGGCGTCGAGGCCGAGCAGCTGTCAAGGGCGGTGTGAAAACGTACCAGCGGGGCGGAGCAAAACTGTACCACTGAACGCCGTAGAATGGGCATCAAGGTTCGTGGGGCGTTGGAGATCAGGCTCAGTCAGATAGCTGGCGGCCAGAAGTCTTCTTGCTGTGCTTGAGTCGGTAGCTGTCCCCGTTCATCTCCAGGATGTCGACATGGTGGGTGAGGCGGTCGAGGAGAGCTCCGGTCAGCCGTTCAGAGCCGAACACCTCGGTCCACTCGACGAAGGGCAGGTTGGAGGTCACCAGGACCGATCCACGCTCGTAACGCTGGCTGAACACCTCGAAGAGGAGCTCGGCGCCAGTCTTGGACAAGGGCACGAAGCCCAGTTCGTCGATGATCAGAAGCTTGAGTCGTGCGAGCCTTCTCTGCAGGTTGAGCAGACGCCGTTCGTCCCTGGCCTCGATCAGCTCGTGAACCAGAGCAGCGGCGGTGGTGAAGCCCACGGACAGTCCCCTCTGACACGCAGCCAGACCGAGACCGAGGGCGATATGGGTCTTGCCGGTGCCACTGTTGCCGAGAGCGATGACGTTGTGGGGGCGCTCGATGTACTCGCATCGTGCCAGCTCCAGAACCAGAGCCTTGTTCAGGGACGGCATAGACAGGAAGTCGAAGGTGTCGAGGCTCTTGGTCGTCGGGAAGCGGGCTGCTTTGATCCGACGTTCCACCATGCGATGGTGACGGTCGATCAGCTCCAACTCCGATAGTCGCAGCAGGTAGTCCGGATGGTCAGCTCCCTCACTGGCACACTGGGATGCCAGCTTGTCGTACTCCCTCAGGAACGTGGGGAGCTTGAGTTGCTTGAGGTTGTGTTCGAGCAACATCGTGGACTTGTTGGTCATGACCGGCTCCCCGCCAGGAGAGCCATGTAGTCCCTGGTCGAGGTTGTTGCAACGTTGGTCCTGGGCAGATACGGGTACAACTCCATGTCGAGTCTAGGCGGTCGACCCTCGATCCTGCACAGCACCAGGTGCTTGACAGCATCGAAGCTCACAGCCCCGAGTCGAATGGCGTCTCGTACGGCGTCGTGGACTTCTTCCGGCTGGAAGTTCTCCATCAGTCTGAGCACCTGCACGAACTCCCTCTTTCCTCGCTTGCCCATCCGAGACTCCAGCAGCCGCCGCAACACTCCGAACTCCTCGGGCAACTCCCATCCAACCAGCGGCGCCGCCTGATCCAATGCCCTCGTCTTCTTCTCAAGGAGCGGCAGGTAATGGAGAGGGTCGAAGACGAAGTCGTCTCGATCGTAGGACCGCCGATGGCGGGCGATGACTTCAGCGCCACAGCTGATCACAACCTCATGTACATATCCGCGGACCACAACGTCCCGATGACCGTAGGCCACCGGGACCGAATAGTCATTGGTCCGGTATCTGACCAGGGACAGAGAACTGACCCTCGTCGCGTGCTTGTCGCTGGCGTCGTACGGTACGGCCGGCAGAGGCAGCAACTTCTCCAGGTCCCGCTCCAGCCGTTCTCCTATCGTCTCGTTGTGGCCGCGGAGTCGATCTTCGAACCGTCTGAGGCAGTGTTGCTCCAGATGAGCATTGAGGGCATCGAAGCTCTCGAACGATGGAATGGGCACCAGGAAGTTCCGGCGGACATAGCCGACCAGACCTTCTACTTTGCCCTTATCGTTCCCTTTGCCTGGACGGCCGAACCGGTCCTCGAACAGGTAGTGGGACTGAAGCTCGGAGAACACCCTGGTCCGCTGCCGGCGACCATCTCCCAGGATTCTGGCTACCGCGAGCGTGGTGTTGTCGTAGAGGATGCTCTGAGGCACTCCGCCCAGGAACGCGAAGGCGGAGACGTGTCCGTCGCAGAATGACTCCGTCGTCTCGGCGGGATACGCCTTCACATAGCACCCGTCGCTGTGAGGGAGGTCCAGGGCGAAGTAGTGGGCTTTGCGTTCCACTCCGCCGATGATCACTCGAGCTTCGCCGTAGTCGCACTGGGCATGTCCCGGGGAATGGGACAGTGGTACGAACATCTCGCGGGTATGACGACGGCGTTCTCGAACGTAGTCTTTGACTATCGTGTACTTGCCGGGGAAGCCGTGTTCGTCTCTGAGCCGTTCGTAGATACGCTTGGCGGTGTGACGCTGCTTCTTCGGTGAGCTCAGATCCTGCTCCAGGATCTGGTCCATCACACCCTTATATGGATCGAGCTTCGGTCTGCGAGCCGGTCGTTGCCGTCGATACCCTGGGGGCACGGAGTACTCGAGCATCTTGCGCACCGTGTCCCGGTGTAGCCCGAACACTCGGGCCGCCTCTCGGACGCTCATCCCTTCGACGAAACAAGCCCTGCGAACTCGCAGGTACATCTCCACCTTGTACATCCAATCCACCTTCAATCAGGTTCGGTCGTTCCTGATTGAAGGCGACAGGCGGTACAGTTTTCAAGCGCCACATCTCAGCGCTCGACCGCCCAGGTGGTACATTATCTCTCCGCCCTTCACATAGGATGCCGCACGGCGGCGCGGACTCTCTACTGCCGCTGGCCCTCGACGCCGGGAGCAAGCGCGTCCTCGACCTGATAGCCCTCTGGCCCTGGATCGGGCCGGCCGATCTCAAGGACCTGCTGGGTGTGTCCAGGGCAAGGGCGTTTCAGCTGCTGAACCGACCGCTCCGCCTCGGTCTCGTCCTGCGGACCAGACACGGCGGGCGCACCAGGTACGTCGTGGGAGACCGGGGACTCGCCTTCCACGCACGCAGGGACCGCCTCGCTACCTCCCAGGCCCTGCGCCGTTGGAGCCCGTCCCGTGGCACGGCCGAGATTCCCTTCTCATGGCAGGGCGTCAGGGGCTCCAGGACCCGCCAGCTGGCCAGGCATATGGGACACACCACCGCCGTCCACTCCTTCATGGCCGCCATGTCCCGGCAGGCCGGCGAGATCGGAAGCGAGCTCACAGAGGCCGAGCCGCCACACCGGGCTGGACGCACGTATCCAGTCTACGGCGGCCACGGCTCGGTCAACCCGGACGCATACGGGCGCATCGAGACGGGACGCGGCGACCTCCACTTCTTCCTGGAGATGGAGCGCAGGGCCGAGTGGAGAGGCCGCTTCCTGGACAAGCTGCGGCCCTATCTGCGCTACTACGCCAGCGGACAGCCGTTGGAGACCTTCGGGGCATGGCCCCAGGTGCTCTTCGTCCTCCGCGACGAGATTGCCGAGACGGGCTTCCTGCGGTGGAGCGAAGGGGAAGCGGAACGCTACGACGTGGACGAGGTCTTGCCGGTCTTCACGACTACGGAGGGTCTCGTGGCGGAGCGCGGCCCGCTGTCTGCGATCTGGCGCAGCGAGCCGGGCGGACAGAGAACCTCGCCCTGGCCGGTGCGACGAGGGAGTGCGTGACTCCCCCGAGGCACGATGTTGACGTGAGAGGTTACTCGGCTTCCAGGTCCGAGGGGTCAAGCTGGTGCCAGAACACCTCGCCTGACTCGATGATCTCGTCTATCCGGTCGTCCCTGCGAAGACCGGCCACCGCAGCGACGGACCGCTTGCCGGTGAAGGCGGTCAGGAACCCGGCGTTGCGGACGGCCCTGGTCGTATCCCTGCCGTTGGCGGTGAAGGATATCTCCACAGCCACGTAGCAGGTCTCGCCCTCACCGTCCGTGACCTCCATAATCAGGTCGGCCCTGCGGAAGCTCCTCAGATCGCCTGCGGGAATGTCCGCCGTGCTTACGGATTGACTGAGCGTCCTGATCTGCTCCGAGGTGAGGGTCCGCACCAGCGTAAACCCCATGTCCTCGGCGATCAGACCGGCCTCTCTGACAGCGGCGTTCCTGACGTGGGCTCCCTTGAGAGGCGCGATGTCGTTCCTGAGCCCGCCTATGTCGCCCTCAACCTTGTCGAAGCGTTGGCCGACCTCCGCGAAGCGTTCATTCATCTCGCCTTCGACTTTGTCGAAGCGTTGGCCGACCTCCGCGAAGCGTTCATTCATTTCGCCTTCGACCTTGTCGAAGCGCTGGTCAACCTTGTCGAACTGCTGGTCGACCTCCGCGAAGTGCTCGTTGGTGCCGGCTGCGAACCTTGCGAGCGTCTGGGGCAGCTCGATCAGCTCGCGCGTAAGGACACGGGCACGCACGGCGTCCAGCCACCTGGGATGCTTGTCCAGAAGCTGTACCAGGTCCTCTATAGTGTTGATGGTCGTCATGTGTCTGCGCCTATGGGGATTATACCACCTGGGTTAATGGCCATAAAGACAGAGACCGCCGCTGGGACGGTCTCGACCCTACCGTAGAGTCTGATTAGGGTGGCCGCCCCTGTCTTCCACCACGCCATCGAGCAGGATGCCGCAGCCGCCGTACACTGTGGAGGCCAGCGCGAAGAGGGAGAAGAGATGGACGGTGGAGGGCTGCCTCCTGCCTTCTCGCCACTCCCTGACTACGCTGGTATCGGTCCCCAACCAGTATGCGATCTGTCGCCAGGACAGCCCACTGGCCCGCTTCAGCCGCTTCAGTCGGTCAGGGAAGTCCTCCGGGAACCCGCGAACCTCCCACAGGTAGAAGCCCTTTGGTCCGGTCATTAGGCCCCCTCCACACTTGGCGATGACCCGTTGGGGGGTGGCTGGTTGAGGTCGCCATAGAGCAGCCAGTACCCATTGGGAAGGGTCATCGCGACCCGCATCAGGGAGTACATGGCTCCCCCGCTCGGCTTGGCGCCATTCCTCCATCGCAACATCTGGCGCGGATTGACCCCGACCTTCTCGCCGAACTCGTTCCAGGTCAGCCCGGTTGCTTCCTTGATGCGAACCAACCGGATGGGGAAGTTGTCCGGCAGAATCGTCGTTCCAGGCGGCAGTACGTTCAGCCCAGGCAACGCAAGCTGCTTGCCATCCCTGTTGGACCTTCCGTTTCTCCTGCCGTTTGAGCGTCTCTTCGGCCTGGCCGGCTCCCGGCGTATGTCCTCCCTGGCTACCACGACGAACAGATCGTCGAATGGGGCGTCCAGCTCCTTCATCATCGACTCTATCGTCTCGGAGGACGGAGACCGCCTCCCGTTCATCAGCAGAGATAGAAACCCCTGCGTGACCCCGATCCGGCGCGCCAGCGTGTTCTGAGACATATCGAGGCGCTCCAGGCGCTCCCAGACCCCCTCGGGTTTCAGCCGCACTCTCTGCCGGGAGGACATCCCGTCGATCATGCTGCCCCAGTCCGTATTCAGATGATGGTCGTTCAGCTCGCTCTTCACGGTGTCGTCCCAGCTCCCTGCATTCTCGAAGAATACGAACGGCTGTTCTAAGAATAAGGAAACGCGGCTGGTCTGGCAATGGTTTCGACGACCGATTACCGCAATCGTTTACCAGGATTCCGACAACCGGCGTAACAGGGCTCACTGATTGAGGAAACCGTCGAGCGAGACGATCTTGAGATGAGGGCGTACCTGAAGCGGCTGAGAGGGCGATGCGCCGCTGTCCGTACATGCTGCGGAGACCGGGACGCGCTCTAACCTCTGTCGAGTCCAGGCGCAGGGTCGTCACGGGCGGCGGAACGCCCTCTATCAGCCTCGCTGCGCCATATCCCCAGTCGGCTCCTCCCCCAGCCCTGTTCTGCCGTTTTCCTACGCTAGCTGACTGGACCTGTCTCCGGTTCTCGTCTGAGGGCCTGTCTGACTGCAAAGAGCTTTGCTCTTGCTCCCAGGCCGCCCTTCCAATACGCATCCCGTATCTGCCCCATCTGATCGTTTCCCAGCCCCTTGTGCGACGTGCAGGGGGGGTCTACGCACAGCCCCCCCTCGGAAGGCATTACGACCATTGGTAATAACCCCCATACTGAGATATGCGAACCGATGTTCGTCCGACGGGCGACTAGAACAACGACACGGACCAGATGCTCGCAACCGATGGGAAGAGCCAATGAAAGAGACCAAGAGGCAACGCAAACCGACCAAGAGCGGCAGGGCCGGACCGGAGCCGAGGGTGGTGCGGATCGACTGCGATCCCGGACCCGACGCCGAGGACCGGCTGCGCCGCCTGTTCACGCTGCTCGTCAAGCTCGCCACTAAGGACAGCCTTCCCGCGCGGCTGCAAGCCATTCCGTTCCCGGCCTGACGGCCAGCCTGCAACTGACCCAACGTCCCCGCAATCTCGCGCCACCCCGGTCGCGAGATTCCCCTGCTGCGTATCCTCTCGCCATCCCGCGCATCGCAACTCCCGCATAGGGCCTTAGGGGCCCTGTGCGGCGACTGAAGACCGGCCGCCGGCCTCCCATCTACCCCAAGACCCCAGGCCATCTCCCCTGTAGCTCCCTCACCCACCCCCTTCCGCTGCCCTCACGCCGTCCATCGGTGTCCTTCGGTGGATTCGGGCTAATGCGCAAGAGGGGAGTCGACGGTGACGTGGACTTTCTACGAGAGGCACTGAGAGTGCTGGTCGAGGAGATCATGGAGGCTGATGTGTCATTGAGGACCGGTGCTGGGTATGGAGAACGCAACCCTGAGCGGGTGACCCAGCGCAACGGGTACCGGTCTCGAGCATGGGACACTCGCGTAGGGACAATGGAGTTGCAGATACCCAAGCTGAGGGAGGGGAGCTACTTCCCGAGCCTATTGGAGCCACGGCGTCGCAGCGAGCGAGCTCTGCTGGCGGTGATCCAGCAGGCGTATGTGGAGGGTGTATCGACGAGGCGAGTGGATGATCTGGTCAAGGCTCTTGGGTGCGAGGGTATCTCAAAGAGCCAAGTGTCGCGTATCTGCCAGGAGCTGGACGGGGTGGTGGAGGACTTCCTGGGTCGGCCGCTGGACGGCGGATCATATCCCTACCTGTGGCTGGACGCACTAACCCAGAAGGTCAGAGAGGCCGGTAGGATAGTCAACGTCAGCGTGGTGGTGGCGACGGCGGTCAATAGCGAGGGCAAGCGTGAGATCGTTGGGATGGACGTGGGTACCAGTGAAGACGGCGCCTTCTGGTTAGCCTTCCTGCGCTCACTGGTCGCCAGGGGCCTCGGCGGGGTGGAACTGGTGGTATCGGACGCTCATCAGGGACTCAGGGATGCCATCGCAACTGTCTTCGGTGGGGCCAGTTGGCAGCGGTGCCGCACCCACTTCATGACCAACCTGCTCACTCGGGTCCCTAGGCGCGCTCAGTCCTGGGTGGCCACCATGGTACGCACCATCTACCAGCAGCCGTCCCCTCAGGAGGTCCACGCACAGCTCGAGCGGGTGATCGCCCAGCTACAGGATCTGTTCCATCAGGTCGCCTCTCTTCTGGACGAGGCTGGTGCGGACGTCCTGGCCTTCTCCAGCTTCCCCGTCGGCCACTGGAAGAAGATCTGGTCCAACAACCCCCTGGAGCGTCTCAACAAGGAGATACGGCGCCGCACCGATGTGGTGGGCATCTTCCCTAACCGCCCAGCTGTCCGTCGCCTGGTCGGCGCCGTCCTAGCTGAGCAGCACGACGAGTGGGCCGTCGATACATGACACAGGAGGTAACCACCTCCAACGAAGCTCTACCCAGAGCCGAACTCGCAGAGGCAGCGGCCTAGACGATATCAACAGGATGACGTACTCTTACACCACTGGGACGTGACCGGTTGAACGTCGCCTGTCAGTCATTCAGCAGGCCGAGACCACGGTGGAGGCCAACCTCACACGAGCCGAGCGGCTGCGGCAGAGCATCCTCAAACAGGCGTTCTCAGGCCGGCTCGTTCCCCAGGACCCAAACGACGAGCCGGCGTCGGTGCTGCTGGACCGGATTCGAGCCGAACGGAAGGCGGCTCAGGCCTACGCTCCGCGTAGGCGCAGACCCAGGCCGCGTAAGAGGGCAATGGCATGACCACCTCATCGGCCGTCGGGCAAAAACTCTGGAACTACTGCAACGTTCTGCAAGACGCCGGGCTGTCCTATGGCGATTACTTGGAACAGCTCACCTACCTCATCTTCCTCAAGATGATGGACGAACGAAGCCGCCCGCCATACACCCTATCGCCAGACTACCGGCCACCGCCCATCCCCGACGGCTGTGACTGGCCCAGCCTCCTGTCGCGCGACGGCCACGAGTTGGAGGTCCACTACCGCCATATTCTCGAAACTCTGGCCCGACAGCTAGGCACCCTCGGCGTCATCTTTCTCAAGGCTCAGAACAGGATACAGGAGCCGGCCATGCTGACCCGGCTCATCAAGGACCTGATAGACAGCGAGAACTGGCTGGCCCTCAGCGCCGACGTAAAGGGCGACGCCTACGAGTCGCTGCTGGAACGCAACGCCCAGGACGTGAAGACGGTGGCAGGGCAATACTTCACACCGCGCCCCCTGATCCAAGCCATCGTAGATGTCATGCGTCCAAAGCCGAACACCACCATCTGCGACCCCGCCTGCGGCACCGGCGGATTCCTGCTGGCGGCCCACGACTACATTGTGCGCCGCCACCCGAGCATGGATCAGGGTCAACTGGAACACCTACGGGACAGCGCCCTTTACGGCTGGGAGATCGTCGACAACGCCGCCCGGATGGGGGTGATGAATCTGTACCTGCACGGTATCGGCGGAGACGAGACGAACATCGTCGTAGACGACAGCCTGCGCAATCATCCGGGCATCAACTTTGACATGGTGCTGACTAATCCGCCCTTTGGAAGGAAGTCCAGCCTCACCTTCGTCAACACAGAGGGTGAATCGGAGCGGGAGAGCCTAGTGGTGGAGCGCCCCGACTTCTGGGCCACCACCAGCAACAAGCAGTTGAACTTCCTCCAGCACGTGCGCTCCCTGCTGAAGATTCACGGGAGGGCGGCCATCGTCGTGCCCGGCAACGTGCTGTTCGAGGGCGGAGCCGGGGAGACGGTGCGGCGGCGACTGCTCGACGAATGCGACGTTCACACCCTGCTGCGGTTGCCCACCGGCGTGTTCTACGCGCAGGGAGTCAAGGCCAACGTGCTCTTCTTCGACCGCAAGCCAGCCAGCGAGACGCCGTGGACACGCGACCTGTGGATATACAACCTGCGGACCAACCGGCGCTTCACCCTCAAGGCCAACCCGCTCACACGCGCCGATCTGGACGATTTCGTAGCGTGCTACAAGGCGAAAGAATGCCACGAACGTCAGGAGACCGACCGCTTCCGCCGATTCAGCTACGAAGACCTGGTGAAGCGGGACAAGGTGAATCTCGACATCTTCTGGCTGCGCGACGAAAGCATGGAGAACTCTGCCAACCTCCCGCCGCCGGACCAGATCGCCGAGGAGATCGTCGAAGATCTCCGCGCTGCCCTGGAGCACCTGGAAGAGATTGCAGCCGACCTGTCTGCATAGACAGAGACACTCGTACAAACTGGAATCCTTGCCATGATCATCCTCCATGCAGGTGAATCCAACGGCGCGCTGGTTCTCTGGGGCGAAGTATCGAGGGAAGCCCGCGTTCGCCCGACATCACGTCGGCGGCGAACGACGAAGGACCCGTATGCGAGTCCGCATCCGTATGCCGCCAGCGCTAGGGACTTGGCCGAAGCCCTAAAGAAAGCGGCGCTCGGTCCCAAACCGGCGGCAAAGCGGACTTGCCACGTGACGGCCTGGCTACCGACCAAGGGTAACAGCCCGGTCCCGTCCAGCCCTCTCATCGCCGAGCCGCCCAGATCACGTGCAAAGGCAAAGATTGCGCCATGGACGGTCACAGCCTATCGACTCTCGACGGCAGAGGCCGTGGAGCTTCTGTGCGCGTCCATGGGCAGGCGGACACTCGCGGCAGGCGTGATCGTAGGCTCTGATCTGGCGTACTGGGCGGAGGCGCTCCGCTTCGCAGGGTCGATGGTGGCGCGGCAGCAGTTTCTTCCGGGTCTGACGACCGGCACGGATAAGCGCCGTGCGGTATGGGAGCCCATCTTCATGGGGACGGACTCGGAACGAGTTGCCGGACTGGCTAGGCTGATGCCTGCGGTCGCACGGGCGCTCTCGGAGCCCGACTCAGCCGCGCCTCCTGAGAGTTCCCCCACCCAGGTGCACAGGCAATTTATTGCCAGACTGACGGACCACATAGTACGCGCCGCAACCTCCGATGCGCCGCCGCCGCCAGCCCGTCGTCGCAGGAACAAGCCATCCTTAGACAGTGTGCACGACTCTTGGCTTCACGCCTTGAGGTCGAAAGACGGGATAGTTGCGGGAGATGAGTCCGAAATCTCGCAGCTCGCTGCACAGGTCCGAGAGTGGCTGCGACCGGTCGTGATTTCGGCAAGTGCTCCGTTACGCCTCTGCTTCCGACTGGAAGAACCTGAAGATGCCGCAGGAGCCGATAGAGCAGATGACAAGACCCCCGGTGACGCATGGTACGTCCGCTATCTGCTCCAGCCTCACGACGATCCGAGCCTTCTCATCCCGGTGGAAGAGGCGTGGAAGGCCAGGGGCCGCAAGATATCCGCGCTCAGGCGGAACGGCTCGAACGTGCGGGAGCTCTTGCTCTCCTCGCTGGGCCAGGCTTCCGGCATCTGTCCTTCCATCACGGCCAGCCTCGAGAACGCAAGGCCCGCCGGATACTCGCTAGACGCTGCCAAGGCCCACGAGTTCCTGACCGAGGAGGCCATCGCGCTTGAGCAGGCGGGCTACGGCGTGATGCTTCCGGCATGGTGGACGCGCAAGGGCGCGAAGGTCCGGCTGGCCGTTCAGGCCAAGGTGAAGAGTTCGAAGATGCAGGGTGGGAGCGGTCTGTCCTTGGAGACGATTGTCCAGTTCGATTGGGAAGTGGCCCTTGGAGACCAGAAGCTCACCCTCCGGGAGTTGGAGGCGCTTGCGCGGATGAAGGCCCCGCTGGTCAGGGTCCGCGGTCAATGGGTCGAGATGAGCGCCCAGGATATTCAGGCGGCGATCGACTTCTGGAAGAAGAAGGGAGCTGAGGAAGCGACCGTGCGAGACATCATCCAGATGGCCCTCGGAGCCAGGGACGCGCCGCAGGGTTTCGGCTTCAACGGCGTCAGGGCCACCGGATGGATCGGAAAGTTGCTAAAGCAACTTGAGGGGCATGCAGAGTTCAAGGAACTCGCGTCTCCGAGGGGCTTCTCCGGCACGCTCCGTCCCTATCAGGTTCGCGGCTATTCGTGGCTTTCGTTCCTGAGGCAATGGGGCCTGGGAGCGTGTCTGGCCGACGACATGGGCTTGGGCAAGACGGTCCAGACTCTGGCGCTCATCCAGCGCGATTGGTGGGCCAATGGCAAGCGGCCTGTCCTCCTCGTCTGTCCAACATCGGTGGCAGACAACTGGCGGAAGGAGGCCGCCCGCTTCACTCCTCAACTTCCTGTGCTGGTCCATCACGGCCCCGGCAGGAAGCGGGATGCGGCGTTCAAGAAGGAGGCAGGAAATCACGCCATCGTAGTTTCCAGCTACGGACTGGTGCATCGGGACGTCAAGTTCCTCAGGGAGGTTCCGTGGAGCGGCGTGGTGCTCGACGAGGCCCAGAACATCAAGAACCCTGAGACCAAGCAGGCGAAGGCGGCACAGTCGCTGGGAGCCGACTACCGCATCGCCCTGACCGGAACGCCGGTAGAGAACAACGTGGGCGACCTGTGGTCGATCATGGAGTTTCTAAATCCCGGCTTCCTGGGCTCCCAGAGCGAGTTCAAGCGCAACTTCTTCGTGCCCATCCAGGCCGAGCGGGACGTGAGCGCGGCTGAGCGCCTCAAGCGCACGACCCGCCCTTTCATCCTCCGGAGACTCAAGACGGATAGGTTGATCATCTCCGATCTGCCCGAAAAGCTGGAGACGAAGGTCTTCTGCCCGCTGACGAAGGAGCAGGCATCTCTGTATGCCTCCGTTCTCAAGGAGACGGAAGAGGCGTTGGAGTCGGCCGATGGCATCCAGCGGAGAGGGCTGGTCCTGGCCACGCTCTCCAAGCTCAAGCAGGTCTGCAACCATCCGGCGCAGTTCCTGGGCGACAACTCCGGCATCAACGGCCGGTCCGGCAAGCTGACGAGGTTGACGGAGATGCTGGAGGAAGTTATCGAGGTCGGCGACCGGGCCTTGGTCTTCAGCCAGTTTGCGGAGATGGGCGACCTGCTTCAACGCCAAGTGCAGGAGACGTTCGGCCTAGAGACGCTGTTCCTTCACGGTGGGGTTACGAAGCGCCGGCGCGACCGCATGGTGGAGCGCTTCCAGGATGAGGGCGGCGGGCCGCAGGTCTTCATTCTGTCTCTGAAGGCCGGCGGCACCGGGTTGAACCTAACCTCGGCCAACCACGTCTTCCACTTCGACCGCTGGTGGAACCCTGCCGTCGAGGACCAGGCAACCGACCGGGTATTCCGCATCGGCCAGACGCGAAACGTCCAGGTTCACAAGTTCATCTGCGCGGGAACCCTTGAAGAGAGGATCGACGAGATGATCGAGCGCAAGAAGGAGGTCGCCGAGAAAGTCGTAGGCCCAGGTGAGGGCTGGCTTACGGAGCTCTCCAACGACGACCTGAAGGAGGTCTTGGCCCTGAGAAGGGAGGATGTAGGAGCATAAGATGGCACGTCGTTACGATGGATACTTCGAGCCTTCCCGGCCTCGTAAGGCGAAAGGCGGCATCAAGGCCCAGTCCAGACGAGGTGGATTCGGACAGAGTTGGTGGGCTAGCCGCTGGATAGAGGTCCTTGAGGGATTCGACATAGGAGCGAGGCTCACTCGCGGCAGGTCCTATGCTCGCCGGGGCCAGGTGCTGTCGATCGATGTCGAAGAGGGTGCTGTGACAGCCAGAGTGCAAGGCTCCCGCGCCCGGCCCTACCGTGTCGAGATCAGAGTCGAGACGCTTGGCGGTTCGGACTGGAAGAAGCTGACCACTGCGCTTTTCGAGCGGCCGGTCTTCGCCGCAAAGCTGCTGGCGGGCCAGATGCCCGAGAATATCGAGGACGCCTTCAGGGACGTA
This sequence comes from Dehalococcoidia bacterium, assembly GCA_965248605.1. GTDB lineage: Bacteria > Chloroflexota > Dehalococcoidia > Lucifugimonadales > CAUZJF01 > CAUZJF01. The sequence continues at coordinate 751,598 of CBDFJV010000007.1, read as the reverse complement.
GGGCTTTCGCTCTTCCCTGACAGGAGTGATGACCTTGAGACCGACTGCTCCTGCCCCGACTGGTCGAATCCTTGCAAGCACGTAGCGGCGGTTTACCTCCTCCTGGGCGAGGAGTTCGACCGTGACCCGTTCCTTATCTTCAAGCTGAGGGGAGCGGAGCGAGAGGAGCTTGTCGGCGAAGTGGCGGCAGAGAGCAGCATTGGAGCCGATGAAGCGACCATTGGGGCCTCCGCTGAGCAGGGGGCAGACCGATTACCACCTGAGCCGCTTCCTGTTGATCACGCCGCGTTCTGGGGACAGCAAAACGCTGAGCGAGAGGAGGATGTCCACGGAGCAGCGCGCATCCCAACGGTTTCTGCGGCGGTACCGAAACGGTTGGGCAGCTTCCCATTCTGGCGAGGTAAGGAGAGCTTCCTCCCTGCGTTGGAGGAGATCTATCGCAGGGCATCGCCTGCCGGATTGGAGGTGTTTCTGGGTGAATGGCGGACTCAGAGCGATTGAGGGCCGTTGGTCCTGATGGATAGGGACTCTGCCAGGATTCAAGCGAGCCATTCAGTTCGTCTACCAAGTGGAAGATCAGGAGATTGAGGCGGAACTCATTGGTCAGGGCGAACATCGCCGTCTGCTGTTCTGGGAAGCTGCGGAAGGAGGCATCGGGCTTCTGGGAGCGCTTGGTCAACGAGCCCGCAGCCTTCGCCGAGGTGGCCCGCCTAGCCCCTCAGCTCTGCCATTTCCGCCCCTCGGCCGGGGCTAAGTCTCCGGGTGGGGGTCTACGGCCACTTCGCCCCGGTCCGATGGTCTCAGGTGTTCGGCGGCCCGAACCCGGGAGTCCGGTTGTTGGTCGAAGAGGCGGAATCACCACGAAACACAGACGGAACTACAAGAAGGAGGTGACCATGCCCTACTACCTGGACAACGAGTTCCTGATTGACAGGCCGTGGATCACCGTGGTCGGCTGCGGCGGGACCGGCGGGTTCGTGGCAGAGGGCCTCTGCCGGCTATTCACCGGAAGGGAGGCCACCATAGTCCTGGTCGACCACGACCGGGTGGAGCCTCACAACCTGCTTCGCCAGAACTTCCACGCGGAGGATGTGGGCAAGTTCAAGAGCCAGGCCCTCGCCGACAGGCTGGCCCGCGCCTACCGGCGCCCCATCGGCTACTCGGTCTACCCCTTCCGGGAGGACCCGTCCGGCTCCTATGGACAGCGATGGCCCGGCATTCCCACCTACGGCAACTGCCTGCTCATCGGCTGCGCCTACAACGCCGCCGCTCGCAGGGCGATGGCGGGATGCCTGACGGGCGGCCGACAACAGTGGCTTATTGAGGCGGGCAACGACACCAACTGGGGGCAGGTCCTCGTCGGCAGTGCGCCGCGTCACGCGGCATAGGATTCCCAACTCAGTTGGGATGAACTCGGAGGAAAGTCCATGGGTCAACCGACCTACCTGGAGGCGAAAGCCTAGGGGGACAACAGCATGTCGGTAAAGCGGCTACGGCCCGAAAGCGTTGTAGGGCCGGTTTCGCAAGACCCGCGCGATACGGTGAAGGCTGAATTGCTTGAACCCCAGTCTCCATGTGGTGCATCAGGACACCCGCCGGTAGAACGCTTGCAACCCGGCGTCACTCATTGCACTGGCCCGTTGCCGAGACCGGTGCACCTTCGATGAGTGAACGATGACCAATGCGGTCAATTCAAGGGGGCGAACGGGGCACCTAAGTCGCGCTAGAACATCCTATGTCAACGGAACGCGGGATTGCCTACGGGGGGAGACCCCTATGGCAACGGAGCCCTCGTAGTAGTCCGAGCCGGGGAAAGCCCGGCACATGGCGAAGGAGGGCAGGTGGTTTCGACGGAATACGACAGGGAGGATTGCACAATGCAAGACACCGAAACTGTACTGAACGTCATCAGCAAAAAAGCAGACTTAACCACTGGAGAGCCGGATGCGGTGAAAGCCGCATGTCCGGTTCGGAGGGGGGCCGACGGAAAAGTGCTCCGATAACTCGGAGTAACTCGCCGGCGGCCTACCCTACACGCGCCAGACCATTCGTCCTGGGACGAGCCGGCATTCGTCGACGAGACTTGCTACCTGCTGCCCGCGCCCACGCTACAGCGCCCAGACCTGCTGACCACGGTTCCGACCACCCCTCCGGACGTCGACTGCGCGGCGGCCCTCGACCTCACCGACCAGGACCCCACCATCAACCAGGTGATGGCGTCGCTGGTGCTACAGGTCGTGCGCCGCATGGTGGCAGGCACCTCCCCATTCATGGGCCTCTACCTGGACATGGAGCAAGGAACGGTCATACCGACGTACGCCACCCCGGAGGCGGTGGGGCGGGTGGTGACCTCGAGCTCCGAGGAGGGGGAGGACGAGTTTGACGACGCGGAAGGAAAATAGGGCCTTGAGGCCCGAACACTGAGATGAAGCAAAGAGAGGAGAGATCATGCCTGATGAGAAGGGAACGGAAGCAGACCGCGAAGATGCCCAGAATGCTTACGAGAATCTCTTCGGCGATACTACGGCAGACCCGGCTGTTGCGGTCGCCGAAGAGCAAGAAGCCAAAGACAGTACCGGCCAGGAGGCGCAGGGCTCGCACGCCGCCGAGAACCAAGACAGCGGAGATGAGAGCGGCCCTGCCGACGACCAGGCCGGCGAAGACGGGAGTAGGCCTGTCGAGAATGAGGTCGGTGGAGACGAGAGTCTCCCGCCAGAAGACCCGGCCAGCGAAGGGGAAAGCGGCCCTGCCGACGACCAAGCCGGCGAAGGCGAGACCGGTGCGACCGAGGACCTGAAGGTCGTCGTGTCGATCAGAGAGGGCAGCGCCACCATTGGCGTACAACAGCCCTCGTCGGACCCGCACATCGAGTCGTTCGATGACACCGAGTTGCCCGGGCTGACGGAGGAGGTCTCGGCGGTGATCGAAAGGGCGAGAGCCAGGTGGGAGGAGACGCCCAGGCATCCCGCTTACGCGCGCCCCACTCGCTCGACCAGCGATCGGCGCCGCCGTGAACAGGAATCTGCGCAGGACTCGACTGCCGATGCAGAGGCAGCCCGACAGCAGTCGAGGCTGTTCTAGGTACCGGGCCTTGCGCTCCGAGGCTGGGTTGGGAGTGACAGAGCAGGTGGCCGTCAGCTAGACGGCCACCTGCTCTGCCGTGGCTGCATGTATGGGCGCCTTTTTGCATTTTGCGGGCTCAGTCCTCGGGCGCTCAGAGACGAGCACTTCTACTATCGATATCTAAGGAGTATTCGCGTCTTCGGGAGGAGGAGGTGGTTGGGCGGCTGCTGGCCAAGCATACGAGGCCCGCCCATTGACTACCAAACCGCAGGCGCAGTCATCACCTAGGTGGGTGGAGTGTCCATGCCTAGCCATGTGTGTGGGGATTTTTGCTTTCCTGGGTCTTCCAATGAGAGTCGAGAGCCATCCTCGACAGACTGTCACGTGAAATGTCAGCCCGTCGCCGCATCTGGGTCCGCGACCAGTGGTGGTATTCGGATCGCCCTTGCTGCTACCAGGGCGGTTGCCGCCACACCTATGGCCAACACGACGGCCAAGACCGAAATCGCTTGGGGGTCTACCTGGGGCGCGGGGACTCCGAACGCTGTGTTGTAGGATGTGGCGAGGGCTGCGCCAGAGGCGACGGCGAGCCCGAAGGCGAGCGTCAGCGGAGCGGCGAACAGCACGCTAAGGTCTATGGCTAGCAGCATCCGGGTCGCGCCCTGAGCGCGCAGCATCCTGAACTCCACCTGGCGCTGGCGGAAGAGCAGTAAGACGGCGTAGAGCAGCGCGACGGCCGCCATCGCAGCAGCCGTGGTGGCCATCACGAACAGATAGGGAAACAGGACCAGCTGGTCGTCGCCGGTATCCCCCACGAGGATGAATCCCGCTTCCAGCGACGCCCTTGTGGAGGGATACGACTCTTCGGGCCGGCTCCGAAGACGTTCCAAGACCCGGCGCAGGGAGCCCGGTTTGCCGTCGGTGGTGACGAGAAGGAGCGTGTGGTTCGGGGTGGGATGCTCCTCGATCATCAGCACGACATCATCTCTCTCCCGGTAAAACCATGACGCGGTGACCCGTCCCCCCACGGGGTAGGTGCCAGGGACCGATTCGTCCGTGCCGGAAGAATTACTTACGGACCCGGGTGGGCCTAGATTGTCGTCAGGTACCAATGTCACAGTATCCGTGTGTGGGACGCCATGCCCGAGGTAGACGTTCCCCGCGGCGCATGGCGCATCGAGCTTCACCGAACCGCGCGCGTCGTTGCAGGTCATCGTCCACACCTGTCCAACGCTTTCAAATGAGCCGACATTGATCCGTCCTATCGCCACGACCCGCGTGACGCCATCGACATCTTCCATCGCGCGGACGATCGGTCCGGAGGCTTCGAGGCTCGGAAGTCGGGCGAGTAGGTCGAAGTTCCCGGTTGGGGGCAGACGGTTGTCGATGTTCGCGTACACGACGAACACGATCAGAAGAACCGCCACCGATGTGGCGGACACGCCCAGGAGGGCTTCTGCTCCTGACCGTGACATCCTCGATCCCGCCACCTGCGCCCGCGTATGGCCCACGAGCAGCTTCCCCAACACGGCGACCGCGATCCGCGACATGCCCTCTAGCCCGACAACGCTCACGAGCAATCCGGCGGTAAGCAGCCACGGCGCCAGGGCGGGGTCGGCATCGGGGGCCACGAACACGGCGGCCGGGCCGGCCACGATGCCGGCCGCGAAGAGGTACGTGAGGTACGACGGAGGCTTGCGTTCCCTTCGCAGCGTTCCGACGGGATCTCGGCCGGCGCGGAGGACCATTCGGACGACGCTCACCAGCCCGACCAGGACGACGACCAGGGGCAGGGCAAGAGCCAGCGTGACGGGAAGGACAAGATCGCTCGCCCAGTACGAGTTCCCCGCAAGCGTGAACGAGTCCAGCGACGACATGACGAGCGCGTAGGCGGCCGAGCCGACCAGCGCGCCCACCAGCACGGGAACGGCCATGTCGGACGCGATGACCGCGGCCAGCTGACGCGGAGGCGCGCCGAGGACCCTCAACAGACCGTACCGCTGCGATCTGGAGTTGAGGTGCACGGCGGCAGCGGCTCTCGCCAGGGCTATGGAAGGCAGCATGAGGACGAGCAGCCCCAGAATCACGAAGGCGGTTTCAGGCGCGTAGCTTTGGCCGACGCGAATCGGCTGGAAGCGCGACTTCGACGCAATATCCGGCGGTACCGTATCGGTGAACTCTACAATCACCAGCTCACGCGGGTGCGCCAGCGCCTCCCTGGGGAGAGCGCGCGCCGGTCGCTCGCCCAGCCACCCGCCTATCTCGCCCGTCCAGTCATCCTCGCGCTGAGCGAGTACGGCGGGGGAGGCCAGGACGGTACCGCTCGCCTCGACATCAGGGATGCCCGGAAGGTCGAGCTGCTGCCCCTCCTCTCCCCAGAAGACCGTAACCACCAGGGGCCCGTAGCCAGTGGTAGCCGGTCGGGATGACCGCAGGGGTGGCTCACCGGCCGCACGGGTCCTTGGAGAAAAGCCGCTACCTCCGTCGCGCAGCGTGGCTGTATCGTGCTGGGCAAGCACGCCGGAGCGGAACCCCATCGCCAGCGAGAGGCCGACGCATGAGATGACGCCGACCGCAATCAGTGGAATCCAGACAGAGAGCGAGCGCCAGGAGCGGGGCCAGACGAATCGGAAGAAGAGCCTCATGCCGCTGCACGGTCCTCTACCAGTCTTCCTTCGTCCAACCGGAGTACACGGTCGCACTTCACCCACACCGAGGGATCGTGCGTAACGATCAACACGCCGACGCCGAACTCCGTGGCTACTCGTCGCAGCTCTGCCACCACCATATCGGAGTTCTTCTCGTCCAGCGCGCCGGTCGGCTCGTCGCAGAAGACGATGCTCGGATCCATCGTCAGCGCACGGGCTATGGACGCGCGCTGAAGCTCTCCCCCGGAGAGCGTAGATGGGTACTCCTCAGTTAGTGGGCCAAGCCCGAACCGCTCTAGCAGCTCACAGGCCCGCTTCTGCGCTTCCCGTGGCTTGGTCCCTGACACGACGAGCGGGACGGCGACGTTCGCGGCGACGGTGAGGTCGTCGAGGAAGGCAGGGAACTGGAAGACGAAGCCACAAGTTGACCGACGTACGAGGGTGATATGCGGCTCTCGGAGGCTCCAGATGTCGGCGTGGTCACCCCACGCGACCGTGCCTCCGTCCGGCTGCCGGAGGCCGGCCAGGGCGTAGAGCAGCGTCGACTTCCCCGAGCCGCTCACTCCCACCACGGCCAGGACCTCTCCACGGCGGAGCTCCAGGTCGACCCTATCGAGAACACTCCGGTCGCCAAAGCTCTGCGTCAGTCCACGCCCCGCAAGGGCTGGCTCCATCGTCGCTGCACTGGTCATCTCAGTCTCGCCTCCCACTGGACGCTCCGAAGTGGCTCACCTGCCATCAACAGTGAGGATCGTATCACAGTCCCATGTGAGAAGAGCCGGCCCTCAAGACCGAGCTCGAAGATGCCTTCGACCGAGACGCGGTTCACGTCCTCCGGTAGTTCAGGAAACTCGGTAAAGCCGATTCTAGCGGTAATGCACTCGCGTAGCCGGAGCGTCTGCTCGTGTGTGGGCAAGCTCTCAGTGAGGTACTCCAGAGCCGCAGCTCATAACAGGTCGTTGGCGGGGTCTTGTTCATCTGCCAGCGGGGCCACGGTGGCTCTCTGTCCTTTTCGTTCGTTTGGCGCGGGCCTCGAAAGGTTCTGCTGGTGAAGGTGGAGCAACCAGGCGAAGAACCAAGGTGGCGTACTGGGGCAGCGTATCCCTGGCACGAGACAACACGGCAACCCTAACCGACCAAACACCCTCGTTTATCAACGGTCGGACGGAGCTCGAACAGCGCGTACGTGCCAACACCTGCGAGCTTTGTGGCTCAACGGTGAAAGTACAGGTGCATCACACTCGGGCAATGAAAGACCTGCGAAAGAGAGGGCGGGCTGCGAGGCCCGCCTGGATGGAGGTGATGGCGGCACGGCGTCGTAAGACGCTCGTCGCCTGTGCGTCCTGCCACGCGGACATCCATGCTGGACGTCCACTGAAGCAGAGCGTACAGGTCGCCTAAGTACCAAAATTGCGAAACATTAAGTAGTGTCCCCGCTATAACGCCCCAACACCGTTCCGTTCAATGGTTGGCCTGCGGTGAGATACCCTCGCACCCCAGCGCTTTGACCAGGTCGTCCACCCGCCTTGTCGATACGCCTTCCACATAGGCCTGCTGGATCACCGCCAGCAGAGCTCGCTCGCTGCGACGCCGTGGCTCCAGCAGGCTCGGAAAGTAGCTTCCCTCTCTGAGCTTGGGTATCTGCAACTCCATGGTCCCTACACGGGTATCCCATGCTCGGGACCGATATCCGTTGCGCTGCGTCACCCGCTCAGGGCTGCGTTCTCCATACCCAGCTCTGATGCAGCGCGCGTCCTCTGGCCGGGTCGACAACGCTCACGAAGTCGTTCTGAAAGGCCGTCAGGTACAGACGCGTATCCGCCGCTGATGCCCTTTCGGAGGCCGTGGCCGTCGGCAACGGCAAGGGCCGCCACGGTTCTGAAGCTGGGGTGAATGCCGGATTAGGTGGAGCGGTCGTGGCCGGCGGTGCCGTTGGCGGCGCCTGTGGCGGCATTGGCTCGGGCGCTACAACGGGCTCCGTGCAGCCCGTCAGGATGAGGGCGGCTGTTACTACGGACAGTGTGCCAACTCTCAAGGTCGCCATTGGACAATTTTACCACGGTGTCTGCCTCCTTCGCGCCGCTGCCCATGCAGGGCGCGCCGCGTCGTTCATCGAAATTTCGCCATTAAGGGGTGAAGGCTCCGACGAGAGATCTTCCCCCGAAAGGCACTGCCTGGGAAGCCGGGCAACGCCCCCTGGGAGGAATCCTCGCCGGACCCGCCTCCCAGGGGGCGATTTCGTTGATGCGCCAGAGCGCGCGGAAGGAGGTCCGGAAGTGATGGACGTGACCAAGGTGTCCCTGACTCCTGCCAGGCGACGCCTTGTCGAAGTGATGCAGGAGATCAGATACGGGTGGCTCGAAGGGCTCGAGGTGAGGGACTTTGAGCCCGTGTTCGAACCACCGGCCCGTGCGGTGCGGCAGATCGTGTTCGGCAAGGACAACGGACCCCACACCGCGCGCAACAAGGACGGCTTTGCCCTCAAGCAATCGGTGGCGGAGCTGTTCGAGCTCTTCGACCGGGAGCAGTCGCTCTCGATTCAGGAGCTTGTGATCAACGACGGGCTGCCCGTCCGCATGACCGTGGCGGACACGATCCAGCCCTAAGTCCCGAAGCCGCCTTTGAGACGGCGGTGGTCAACGGTCACCAAGACGGAGCTCCCAAGACCCAGCGTTCGCTGTTCTCGTGGGCGGGTGTTCATGGCTGAAGAGCCCGTGGAGCGGCTCAGCCGAAGCCCGAAGGCGAAGCCTTCGTCCCTATCCCTGTTCGAGTGGGTGCTCACAATATATGCAACGGTGGCCCCCATGCTCATCCATATATGCAGGCCCTTTTTTGTTGTCTGGAATAGGCGGAGATAGTACACGTGTCAGGGACATATCGTCCGGGCTGGGAGGGGGTTGACGGCAAGGAACAATGTGCCGGATACTTACATCCGTACATATTATCCCGCACAAAGGAGACGATATGGCTGGGCGATTGGATGTGCGGCTGAATGGCGAGCACCGGCGAAGGTTGGAGGAACTCGTCGAGGAGAGGGGTGTGCCTATCTCCGAGGTGGTGCGCTGCCTGATAGATGATGCTTATGAAGACATCATGCGGGAGCGGCGCAGAGACGCGGTTGAGCGGCTAGTCAAACTGGAGGTAGAGGACCCGCCAGATGCCGCTACGCTCTCTCGCGAGTTGGAGGCGGCCCATGAGCCCGGCGGCCTTTATTGACGCCAACGTCCCTATCTACGCCTCCGGTAGGGATCACCCAAACAAAGAGCCGTGCGCTCGGGTGCTCATGATTGCCGCAGAGCACCCGCAGTCATTTGTGACCGACGTCGAGGTCCTTCAGGAGCTCTTGCATCGCTATCTTGCCTCTGGGCGATGGACGTTGGGGAGAGAGGTCCTCCAGGGTTTCGCCGAGGCGATGCATGATCGGATTCAACCCGTCTACGTGGAGGATATCCACTTGGCGGCGGGGTTGGCGGATAGTCATCCCAGGATAAGCGCCCGTGATCTGCTCCACGTGGCGGTGATGCGACGCCTGGGCATCAACTGGATCATCTCTGTGGACACTGACTTCGACAGCCTGCCTGGCGTAACCCGGCTGGAGCCCGCCCGCGTAGGGGATTGGGGTGATTTCGTGCTGGCCCTTGAGGGCAGTTAGCCCTGTTCATCCTGCGTCCGAAGAAAAGGGGTGCTTCAGGTTGGTATGTTGACTGCTTTCGATGGAGGCTGGCACTATCATCGAAGGTCCATTCTGGCCTTAGTCGGTTTGCGTGCTGAAACAGGCAGCGATGACCAGGCTAGTATTAACATTTGCGGAAGAAGCGCCTGACGGTCCTCAGGGCGAAGCCGCTGCCCTTCGGCTAGAGCAAGACCCAAGAGTTGAGGCTGCTGCACTTCAGCTTCTAACCACCGTGGACCGATGGTCTCGATGATGTATCGCATTGTGAGGGTGAGGTCATCTTGTGTCGAGGCACGGATCTGAACGATCCGTGATTACCCTAAGCGTCTCTGGAACGTATGATTAATTGAGGTAGTGCGGTTGTCACTTGACACCCGCAAGATAACACTTGCCCATGATCCGGTAGCCATGTTCTCTATGAGCGAGGGAGCACACAGTGGGGATGGCCGCCGGAGATGTTGATAGACCCTCAGAACAGACTAACTGGAAGCCTCAGCTCTCCCGTCTCCCTCCATAGCCAGGTCCACCGCCCACGAGTAACGCAGTTTTTGGTGTCGATTGAGAAATAGGTATGGTCTTCCATCGCGCACACAAACTCCGCGCTCTGACCGGGCGGGATGCACCAACTCTGCTTCAGCCACGGCTTCAGTTCGTTTTTTTTTGAGCGCCTGGCGAACCGTCTCGGTGCTAATGGTCCCGACTATCTCACACTCGACCAACTGGTCAGCCAACAGCTTCAGGGTCCAACTGGCACGCCCCTCCGGCGGTTCCCCGCAGGCCATCGCTATCAACCGTGCTTCACCTTCGCCGTCCAGTCTCTTTTGACGCCGACGCAGTTGCTTTTTGCGATTCAGCGCAGACTCGACCCCCTCCTCCACACAGCGCTTGCGTATTCGCTCGACCGTTGACTGTCCCACACCGAGCGCGCTGGTGATGTCCGCGTCCTTCATTCCCCCGTCCGAGCGTGACTCATCGCTCATCAGCAGAATGCGCGCATGGGTCTGTTTGTACGCCGCAGCCCGACCGCGTGAGACCAAGGCGTTGAGTTCCTGTTGTTCGTCGGTAGTCAGTCTGATACGGTACTTCTTGGTAGACATCATGGTTCCTCCTCGGTTCAACGTTACGATTGAACCCCCAAGAGGAACAATGACTATCATGGTATTCATTTCAATGATGTTGGACCACTAGTGCCCCCGCGAATAGGATGGCTATCAGCCCGGCGGCTTTTACGGTCCTCTGACCCGTGGGCCGGCCCTCAGCCATGGTCGCTGGGGTGCGCGAGGGCGTCCTCGATGACCTTGACCAACGCTCTGGCCGAATCCGCGCTCAGCTCAACCGACAGACGTGCGCTGGCCCCCCTGTCCGGATTGTCGAAGTCGATGAGAATCGCCTCATCCATCTGAGCGTGAAAAGGGTGATCGTAGGATACTTGCGCCCGGTGGACTGGAAACCATCCCTGTGCCCCCTTGGCGCTGCCGTTGACTTCGGCCAGCTCAACCCGTCCGTTACACATCTTTTGACACCTCCGTATCTAGGTGCATCGTTCTACGTCAGATGCTTGTCGAACCATTCGAAGACCAACCGCCAGCCCTCGACTGCCGCCTGCTGTCGATAGCTGGGCCTGTAGTCGGCGAAGAAGCCGTGTCCCGCGTCTTCGAACGTGTGAAATTCGTACGTTTTGCCGTGGCGCTTTAGCTCCTGCTCGATCATCGTTACCTGCTCCGGCGACGGGCTCGTGTCCTCGATACCGAACAGCCCCATCAGAGGGCAGCTCAGCCCCTCGGTCATGTCGATCGGCGCCTTGGGCTGCCGCTCGTTGAGACTGTCCAGCGGCGCGACGATTCTGCCTCCGTAACATACGATGCCGGCATCGAGGCTGGGGATGTTGCACGCGACCAGATACGTCTGGCGTCCGCCGGAGCAGAAGCCCATAGCGCCCACCTTGTCGTTGCAATACGGCAACGACCGCAGCAACGCCGCGGCGCCCTCGACGTCACCGATAGTGCGGGCGTCGGGGTTACCGCCGGCCGCCCCCACAACCTTTGCTACGTCCTCTGGGTCGCCCGGGCCCTCCCGGTGATGGAGGTCGGGCGCGATGGCCACGTACCCGTGGGCGGCCAACTTGCGCACCACCTCTTTCTGATGAGTTACAAGCCCGAAGATCTCGTGAATGACTACAACTCCGGGGTACGGGCCGGCGCCAACGGGGCGGGCTAAGTAACCCGATGTCTGGTCCTCATTGTGACCAACAAGGCCCACCGTCTCCGCGATCATCCCTTCATAAGAGCTCAATTCAACCTCCTAACTAACGCCGTCTGCAGAATTCGACCAGTACGAGACTGACAGCACTGTCATTCCGAGCGCAGCGAGGAATCTAAGAGACCTCGCCCGCCGATCGCCGCTTCCGGTGGAAGCCATCACCTTAGGCTCTTCATTCGCAGCGCTCACTCAGAGCTTGTGAGTTTTTGGATTCTGTGGTGGAAATGAGATGATCCTGGGGGTTTATCGGCCTGGCTTAATAAACGGGATTCGCTGTGGCTGGCGAGTTGGCCCGTTGGTGGGACGGACTATCGTTGTGTCACACAGGCCTTTGGCCTACGTGCCCTCCCCTTTGGCTGAAGCTATAGGAGTCAGGGCTATCCAACGCAACAAGTTATGTGCCACCGCCACCAAGAGCAGGATTGCGGTGGCTTTGTGGAGGCCTCGTACCGTGAACTGGGAAACCCCGTGCTGACGTACCTGCGCATTCGCCCATTCCGCCGTGGCGCCCCGCTCCCTGTAGACGGTCTGAGCCTCCTGCGTAGCCATGCGCTGTCGCCACTGCACTACTGCCGGACTATCTCCGTAGCGTGGCTGGTACCGCTCCTCCTCCTTTTTGTCCCGAGGCAGTCGGACCGGCGCGTACACTGTGACACCCCGTCCCTCCAGGGTGGTAATATCGGCCCGCGCCGCGAAAGCGCCATCTATCAGGTAGGCCTTGGGATGCTGGCCTGTACGCTGGGCCACCTGGGCCTCCATGGGCGACGCCTGCCCAGCATCCCCTGTGCTAACGACATCGACCCCCACGATCACTCCACTGGCGCCGTCGGTGGCCAGTTCCACGTTGTAAGCCGGCCGAAAGCCTCCATCCGGCATCTTCATCACCCGCACCTGCGGGTCCGTGCTGGAGACCCGGGGCGCCGTCACTTTTTTTCGTTTCCTTTTGGCCAGAGTTTGCTGCTGACGTTTCTTGGCGGCCTTGGCTTGCGGCAGGTATCCCAAGGCCTTGTTCACCCGCTCCACCCGCTCACGGGCCGCTCGCTCCCGCGCACTCTGTTGTCGTTTGCTTACCCCGGGGTCGGGATGCTCCCGCTCCGAGGCCAGCCGTTCCACCTGGGCCTGCGCCTCCTTCAGGTAGGCATCCAGCCCCTGCTGTCGACGGAAGGAAGAGGCTCCGGCGCTGGCCCGCACCCTCATCCCATCTTGCGCCACCCGTTCCAGGGTCACCGCATCGGCGGCCATCAACGAGGCCACGATCTGGGTCAGCAACTCGTCCAGGGCAGCCCGGTGGGCCACCCGAAAGTCCGACAACATGTGGTAGTTGATGGGCACCCCACCGCAAACCCAGCGATAGGCGTCGTGCTCCTCGCACAGGAGGGCCAGACGCCGGGCGCTCCCCACCCCATCCACTGTCGCCAAAAGCCACAGGGCCAGAAGTACCTGGGGATCCGTCGTTGGGCGACCAGGGCGCTCTACCACCGCCTTGATCGAACCATAGAAGGCCGACAAGTCCAACTCCTCCAACAGCCCCCAGATAGCTCTGGCCGGGTGGTCCTGAGCCACCGAAGCCTCCAGGTCCCGGGCGACCCACTGCAGTTGCTCGCGTACCGGTCGCACAACTCGCGCCTGTTCAGGCTGCGTCGGCGATCCAGGAGGGCCATCCTCGGCCGCAGGCAGTTCAAACAGCGTATCTTCGCTCACCGGATACCTCCAGACCTCAGTTTCCCCTATTGTCCTCCATCACCTCGCCACCACGCCAGCGAACTGAATCAATTTGCTCACAAGCTCTCAGAATGACAGGCACGTCTGTTCCCCGCAATGGCGCCTTCGTCCGGTCCGGCTGCGGAGACCCCGTAACGACCGCTGCCAGCCCGTTGAGGCCCATCGTCCGGAGCAAACGTGTCGCCACCTCGGCCACCGTGAGCCCCACGACGGCGCCTACGGAATTGTAGAGGACATCCACCCAGCTCGAAACCCTCCCAGGCACGAACGCCTGGTGCAGCTCATCGGATAGTCCATACGCAATCGTCGACACGAGAACGATCGCCCACATCGAAATGCCAGAGTACCTGCCCCCAGCCAGCACCAACCTCGACAGCAGCAACGAAAGAACAGTGTACTCGACGGTGTGGGCAACTGCAGACGAAACCGACAGTGGGGATGTGTTCTCGATCGTAGCCGGCTGAAGGCTCGAAACGGCGAAGATCGCGGCCATCCAGGCGACCGCCGGCGCCCAGTAGAGGACTAAGTGTTTGCTGCTTGGCATAGCCTGGCCATCCGTAGGCTAGAACTGATAGCGGTGTAGCAACCTTTGGTGTACACTCGGTCAGCCGCTACGACAGCCGCAAGCAAAGCTGTCCGATTCCGAAAGACCGGGACCACTAGATGCGCGAAATACGCAACCTCACCACGACTGATCAGTTAGATAGAGACTGGCTGGAGTCCGGGCTGTTCAAGCTTGCTGAGGAGCTACGTCAGGGGAAGCCCGCCGACTCGCTCGCGGGTCGGTCGCTTTACTGCCTTTTCTATGAGCCTTCATTCTTGACACGGACATCCTTCGAGCGCGCGATCGGTCTGCTTGGCGGGACTGCGTACCACACCGAGGACGCGTCGCAGTTTTACCCGGTTAGCACGCCTAGCTACGTCGATAATATCATAAGCATCCTGGCTAGCCTACGAATCGATTTGGTCGTCCTCAGAAGCAGCGAGCCCGGAGCCGTCGAGCGTGCCGTTGAGGTCGACGCCCTCCCTGTCATCAACGGCGGCAGCTTGAACGATCACCCCACGCAAGCGCTGGCCGACCTTTGCACGCTGAACCTGGACCTGGGCGGCGTCGACGGGTTGAAAATAGCGATCGTCGGGCGCCTCGAACACCGGAACGTGAGCGCTCTCCTGAAGGGCTTGGCCCTGTTCGACGACATAAGCGTCACGTTGATACCGTTCAGCGGTCAGGCGGACCCTGAAGTCGTTTCATACTGCGAACAGCGAGGGGTCAAATTCACGACGTCCGAAGACGTCGAGGCGGTCAAATACGCGGACGCCATCTATCTCAACGGTCCACGTACCGTAGCCCACGCTCAGCTGCTTCGGGCTCGAGGCTCTTTCAAACTCCGCATCGATGCCGATTTCATGGCCACGCTACAGCCACACTGCGTTATCCTCGACCCCATGCAGAGAAGCGGCGACTTCCCAATCGAGGTCGAGGACAGCCGGCTAGCCTTCTACCGTCAGGCAGAGAACGCGCTCTTCATGCGCATGGCGCTTCTGGAGCAGATGCTGGGAAGTTGATCGTGCGGTCTTCGATTGCTTTTGGCGCCGTGAAAAACCACAGGGAGGACCTCCATGGGGACCTTCACGATAACGATCCAGATCGGTGACCCCGAGGGTGAGCGTTTTGAGGAAGTCGAGGCGCTCGTGGACACGGGAGCAACGCTTAGTAGCGCTCCCAGATCCCTCCTCAAGAAACTGGACGTAGACCCGGTGCGCCGCGGCACGTTCGAGTTCGCGGACGGGCGACGAGCGGAAATGGATATTGGCGAGACCAGAGTTCGCGTTGATGGCGTTGAGACAACCACTCCGGTCCTGTTCGCTGACGACAACGCCTCACCACTTCTCGGCGCCATGACCCTCGAAGGCCTGCTGCTGGGCGTCGATCCCTTCAATCAACGGCTCGTTCCCGTCACCGGAATGCTGAAGGCCCAACGTGCTCACCGGTAGGAATAGCCGACTTACATGACTGAGCCGCCTGCTGGTCTAAATGTACGCATCCTGGAGCAGACCGGCTTGGCTTGGGTGGACATCGAGCCGCCTACCCAGCTCGAGATGGACTGGCTACGCGACAGGTACGGCTTCCACCCGCTCGCGCTGGACGACTGCCTCAGTCCCTCCCAGATGCCCAAGGTCGACGACTACGACGATCACCTCTTCGTCGTTCTTCACTTCCCGGTGTTCGACGCGCAGGCGCGCATAACCCTTCCCGCCGAAGTCGACATGTTCGTGGGCCCCGACTACGTCGTCACGGTCCATCATGGACAGCTGGCGCCCCTGGCCGCCCTCTTCGAGACCTGCGAAACGGACGAAGAGGTGCGGAAGGCCGTCCTCCAACGGAGCGGCGGCTACCTCGCGTACCAGGTCCTAGACGTACTCGTGGAATATGGCTTCCCGATCCTCAAGAAGGTTAGCGAGAACGTCGACCGAATCGAGCTCAGCATCTTCGATCAGCGCAGCGAACGCCTGGGACGTGAAATATCGGTCGTCAGGCGTGACGTTATCGCTTTTAGACGGATAATCAGGCCTCTGATCGGTGTCATCGAAGTCTTGGAGCAAGAGGACTACCCCTTCTTGAAGGTCGACCCAGACGTCTACTTTGGGGACCTGGCGGACCACGTTCGACGCATTTCGGCCGAGCTCGAGGAGCTCAAGGAGGTTGTTGAGGGCCTGAGCGACGCCCATAGCTCGCTGACGAGCCACCAGACCAACCAGATCATCCGTATTCTCACCATCATTTCCACGATCCTGCTGCCCCTGTCGTTGATCTCCGGGATCTATGGGATGAACCTGACGTTGCCGATGGGGGACACCCAGTATGCTTTCGCCGTAGTCGTGGCTTTCATGGTGACGATAGCCGGCTCGATGCTGCTATTCTTCCGTTGGCGCGGGTGGATCTAACGTGAGCAGCCGTCGCGCGGACGGCCCGTCGTGGGTGTGGGAGCCGGGCGCAGACCTGCCCGCTCGCCCTTCCAAGGGCAACCGCCGCAGGCTGGAGCAGGCGTGGATCGCCGAGCTGGAGGCCCGCGGGCTGCGCCACTTCCTGCCCGAACCGCCCCGCGAGACACCCTCCCAGGTGGACAGGGCAGTCGACCAGTTCAACGCTGGGGCGTTCTGGGACTGCCACGAGACCCTCGAGGAGATCTGGCTCGAAACCGCGTACCCTTTGAGGTTCTTCTACCACGCCCTCATCAAGGTCGCGGTAGGCTTCTACCACCTCGGCCGCCACAACCGTCACGGCGCTCGGGTCAAGCTAGCTGATGGAGTATTGCTGCTCCGGATGTTCCCGCCTGTCTATATGGGCGTGCACACGGGACAACTGCTACAGGACGCATCTGGCTGGCTCCGTCGTGTCGAAGGCGACGCGCGGTTGGATTGGGCCGCTCTCGACGCGCTATCCCGACCCACGATCCTGTCCGGTCCCAGGTAGAGACGCCCGGCCGGGGCGTCTCCACGCCTCTACGAACGACCGGCCTTCACCCGGAAAGCGTCACCGCCAACACCGCTTCGTCGCCCGAGGCCCCGTTGGCGGCCTCGGCAGCGTCCGAGACGCTTTCCATGTCAGACACGATCTCCCTCAGGCGGACAGGTTCCCGCAGCCCCAACGTGATGCTGACCCCGCCTTCCGGCTGGTTCGACAACCTCAAGAGGCGTAGCTCCGGACGTTCACGGAGCGTCTTCATGAAACTGACCACGAGCCCCATGTTGCCTCTCACGTTCACGTCCAGCCGCACCGTGCCTTCGTAAAGCGCTCCCTCTTCGCTGACTGGTTCTTCAGACAATGTGATCGTCTGAGTGGCCTGCGCCAGCGCGCCCACCGGGGGTTGAATTAGCGTGAAGGCCTGAGTTGCGCTATCTGACGGGCGTCTGAAAACAAAGGACACTTCGCTCGGCCCGAGGCGTATCTGGTCCCCGTCCCGTAGGAGCTGTTCGTCAATCCCTAGCTGCTTCCCGCTTACGTACGTTCCGTTGGAGCTGGCAAGGTCTTGCAGATAGCACCCGTCTTCCTTGACGGTGATCTCCGCATGCTGGCGGGACACGCCCATTTCAGATACGACCACGTCGTTGCTCGGAAGGCGACCGAAAACCGTCGTCATACCACCTAGCTCTATCGTTTCGTCGTGGTCGGGACCACCTGCGATTTGCAGAAATGGCGGATCGTTCACAGCGGAGCCCTGTCTGTCTGAGATTTCATCGGCCTGGTTGGGACCACTTAGATCAAGACAGCGTGAAGCGGAACGTGGCGCCCTTTTCCACTTCGCCTTCGGCCCAAACTCTGCCTCCGTGGCCCTGGATGATCCGCTGGATCGTCGCAAGGCCTACGCCGACTCCGTCGAACTCGTCTTCGGAGTGCAGGCGCTTGAACGCGCCGAAAAGTTCGTCGGCTTCGGCCATATCAAAGCCGGCACCGTCGTCGCGGACGAAGAACACGGTTTTGCCGTCCTCTGTCGTCTTCCCGAACTCGATTCGTGCCTCTGAATGTTTGCCCGTGAACTTCCAGGCGTTGCCGATCAGGTTTTCCAGCACGACCTGGAGCTGGCCCCTATCGCCCTCCGCGACGAGGCCTTCGGCAATGACGAACTCGACGCTGCGCTCGGGGTCACGCTCGGTTAGTCCCGCGGCGCAGGCTCGCGCCACCTCCGAGAGGTCTACGTCTTCCTTCCGCACCTCTCCTCGCGTGTCGTCAACGACCGCAAGTACGCGCGACATGTTCACTATGTCGTCCAGGTGCTCCCCTATGCGGCGCCTTTCATCCAGGACGCTCTCTACTTGGGCTTTGGCCTGGGCATCCAGCTTTCCGCCTTCCTGCTCGAGCAGCGCCTTTGTGGAGGACTCAATCCTCTGAAGTGGAGCCCAAAGGTTGTGAGAAATCGAGTATGTCATCGACTCCAGCTCGCTATTGGCGGCAACTAGCTCGGTGGTCCGGCGCTTCGACTCCTCCTCGGTCCGCTTGCGCTGCTTGAGCTCGTCCTGTATGTCGTGGTAGAGGTTCCCGAGTCTTTGCGCCATCCTGTTTATATGGGTACTCAACGTACCGAACTCGTCCCGGTTGGGCACTTCCACCCGGTTGTCGAAGTCCCCACCAGCGACGGCTGCTACTACGGAATCGATCCTACGAATCGGCCGGACAAAGGTCAGGGACATGACGAGGCCGACTAGCAGAGCGAATACCAGGCTGACACCCGAAAACACCCACACGGTCGCCGTCAACGTGGCTCTGTCGGACTGGAACGCGGCCGTGGCCGCTAACGCCTCATCGGTTGCCTTGCCGTTCAACTCACGCATCGCGGCTTCGAGCTCGTGAGAGATCACATGTTCCTGCCCCATGTGCAGCTTCAACGCCTCATCGATATCGCCATCGGTATAGAGCGCTAGCACATCCTCGCTCGACGCGCCAAAACGCGTATTGGTTTCCCTGACCTCTGTGAAGAAGTCATCCTCCTCGGGAGGACTGATCTCGTCGACGGCTTGCAGGTTAACGACGAAGCCCTCCTTGGCGTTGGCAATCTTGGCGTTGTTGGAGTCGTCGTTGGTCAGAAGGGCCATCGCGCGAAAGTGGCTCTGCGCGGTAACGGCGTATTCCATCTGCCGGGACAGGTCGACCTTTTCTTGCGCACGGTTCAACGCGTCCACTCGCTCGCTCATCCTGCTGATGACCACCAGGCTCAGGGCGCCCATGGCCACGAGAAGCAAGGCGCCGATCAGGAAGCCAGACAACAGTTTGGTGTGAACGCCGACGTTTATCCTGGCGACGGCGTTGGCGAGGGGCCCGAACAAGCCCCCCGTCAAGGGAAACTCGCCAATAGCGTCAGGGGGGTGCCCTGAAGGCGTCGATGATGTCTGCTCTTCAGGTCTGTCCTTCAAATCAGCCATAGCGTCACCTTCCGGTACTTCCATCTCCCACGGCGGTTACAGCCGGCACGATAGACGATCCGAAGCGCCCCTGCACATCCTATTTCCGCTCTCCTACCAGGACCTCCATGCAACCTCGGATGCTCTCGTCCAGCCCAGCCATCCCTTTGAACGTCATACCCAGCTTCTCTTTGATCCGGGTGTTGCTTACGAAGACGTCATTCTTGGGCGCTGGCTCGAACGTAAGCAGGCTCCTCGAACCTGTCAACTCTACCACTCGCTCGACGAACGTCCTCCACGTGACGTGGTCGTCGTTGACGTTGTATATCTCCCCGCCTTCGCTCTTCTCGATCGCGAGCCGGTGTGCCCTCGCCAGGTCCTCGACGTGAGTCATGTGAAATCCACCGCCGGGGACCGTTATGTCCTCGCCCTTCAGAGCCTGCTCCGTGTACCTGAAGAACGTCCCAAGAAAATCGTTCTCGCGAATAAATGCCTCTTCGGACTTCCCTTCCGGCGCATTATTCGCAGACCCGAGGGCGGTTAGGTCTCGTCGGCCCTTTCGGAATGCGCCGTACACCCACATCGTCCGCAGCGTCACTGTCTTCAAGCCGTACTGGTGGTAGTAAGCGAAGCACCACTTTTCTACGGCTGCTTTGCCCGCCCCGTAGACATCAGTCGGGAAGCATGGGCTCGTCTCCTCGATAGGATACACCGGCTGCCATTTGGTTGGATTCCGGTATCCCACGGATGCCCCTGAGCTGGTAAAAATGAACGTCTCGACGCCTTCTTGCCGCGCGGCTTCCAGCAGGGTAAGGCTGCCCCTTTCGTTGATCTCGAACTCCATGATCGGGTCATCGACGACCCTGCCCTCGATCGAGTACGCAGGATGTACGATGTGATCGACACCCTTAACCGCCTCTCGCAGCGAATCGGTGTCCGACAGGTCGCCGCGAAACAAGTCGACGTCCAGCCCGGCGAGGACGCTGGTGGGGCTGCTCTCCCTGAGCATCGCGCGCACCCGGTAGCCTTGGCTCAGCAGCTCGTGGACGATGTATGCCCCGGCGAATCCGGTCGCGCCCGTTACGATGTGAAGGGCGGAGAGATAATGTACCACCTGGGCGGTCGAGCGCTGAGATGTGGCGCTTGAAAACTGTACCGCCTGTCGCCTTCAATCAGGAACGACCGAACCTGATTGAAGGTGGATTGGATGTACAAGGTGGAGATGTACCTGCGAGTTCGCAGGGCGCTGGGCACGGCGCTGCTCGTCCCCGAAGACACGACGTGCCGGATACTCGGCAAGGGCGGCATGGAGACCCTCAACAACTGCCGCCGCGGAGACCATGCATACGCCTCCGGAGCAAGCCCTCCGACCGGCAGCCGCATCTTCAGGCCGGCAGAAGAGAACGAGAGTAACGACGTCGACAATCCCGTCATCCAGTACTTCGCCGAGCACGCCACCAATACCTTCGAGATCGTGGGCGCCAGGCCCCCCGACGAGGGCGACACGGTGCACAAGGTGGGCAGGACCACCGGATGGACGTCCGGCGAGGTCAAGGACTTCAGCGAAGATGGTGGGAACGATCCCAGCTGCCCAGGGAACAGGGTCGGCATCAGCGAGCACGAGGCGTATGCGGACCCCCCGGCCAACACGATTGTCGCCTACTACGTCGAGTGTCTCGTCAGGGCCGTTTTCACGGTCGATGGAGGCGACAGCGGCGCTCCCGTGTTCGTGGAGAAGGTCCCCGGCAGCACAGCCTCGGACAGAGAGGTGCTGCTGGTGGGGGTCATATACGGACACCGAGGTAATAGTATTGGGGCGTTCATCCCGATAGAGAGGATCTACGCCGAGTCGCTGATGCAGGACAAGGACTGGCTGCCGGAGTGGCTCAGGCCCGTGCCGGTGCTGGACGATCCCACGAACGAGGAGACGCTGGAGTTGGCCGACGACGGCTCGGCGATCGTGGCCACGTTCGACAAGAGGGACCTGAGCCAGGGTAGAGGGCTGACCTACAAGGCCGTGCTGTACCGGAACGGCGCGCAGGTGGAGGACGGCAACGGCGACGTCTACAGCCGGGAGGTCTCGAGGGGTGCCGGCGACGACTCATCTTTCCGGACGGTCAGCTTCAGTCTCTCGGCCGGACCGTTCCCCGCGAGCATACCGTTCGACCAGCGCAACGGAGTGTTCACCGTCAGGGTTAGGCTCTGCCCGTACGTCGACTCGTCGGACGCGGCTACGCCCACGGACTCCTACTGCGGCGGCTACGGCTCCGACGGAGGCACGGCGCTGACGGTGCCTCCAGCGCCGGAGAACCTCAGCGTACCTGATTCGACAGACGGCGTCGCCGGGATCAGCTGGGACTCCGTTGGAAGCGCCACCACCTACAGGGCAGGCTACAAGCTCGGCGGCACCGACTGGACAGAGCTGCCCGACGTGACCACGACGAACACCTCGACGACTTTGTCCTGCGGGTTCTATGACTTCAGGGTGCGGGCGAAGGGGAACGCGAGCAGCTACGGCGGCAGGTGGGGCTTCTGGTCGGAGCCCGTCGGCTCGGTGGGCATATTCGGCGGCCCCTGCCCGGGGACCTGGTGGACGACATATGACGAGAGCGCAACGAGCACCCCGCACACCGGGGGTGCTCCGCCTGCACCCCAGGGCCTGACGGCCACCTCTACGGCCTCCTCTGTGACGCTGACGTGGAAGGCGCCGGACGCCCTCACCGTCGCAGGCTATACAATACTGAGGAAGGTGCTCGGGGAGGCCGAGATGTCGGTCCACGTCGAGGACACTGGGAGCGTTGAGGCGAGGTACGTGGACAGTGTGGCCGTTGAGGCGGGCACGACCTACGTCTACCGTGTGATGGCGATCGGTGCTGGGGGAGCGGGCGCTCAGTCGGACCCCGTGGAGATCGCGACGGGCGATGCAGTGAAGGAAACCACTTCGTGGAGATGAGCGTTAGTAGTTATGTAGGCTGTCTGGCGGAGCCGCCAGGCTGTGTGGAGGCGTCAGATGCGAGAGCGCATGGTTGAGTTGGCTCGGAGGCGGTGGGTGGCGTGGTCTGTCCTAGGTCTGGCGGCCGCGCTGGGCGTAGGGTTGATCGCCGCCGCCGCGAATTCGGAGCCCAAGACGGTCCACGACTGCTTCGGTGGCGCGCTGTCCCAGGACCCGGTCCACTGCGCGGTGCTCCAGGGGGCCCACAACGAGGGGATCGTAGAGGTGGACGCCGTCTACAGGGCGGGCACCTCGCTCTATCTCTACCTGAGGCAGCGGGAGCGAGCGTCGGACGAGGTGTACGACTACATCAAGAGCAAGGCGCGTGAGGAGGTCGAGAGAGGCGGCGGCCGCGCGTGCAGGTACGGCATCAATGGCTGTGATGTCGGAATACTGAGAGGTGGCCTTCTGCCGGTGTCGAAGGTCTATAGCGACATCGAGCTGCGTCCTGGGGGTGCCAGGGCCAGGCGCACCCATCGCGGCTGGGCGTCGTACCGGGAGCTTTGGCCGTCGCGGAGCATCGTACCGTACGTGGATGAAGGCGGGACGACGGTGCCCGGCAGCTTCGACGTGTCGGACGTCGATAGGACAAGATTCCCAGAGTTCGAAGGCGGCTGGTCGGAGAGGTACCCGGGCCTCGGCATTGCGGGTTGGAATTCGGGGGGGGGTAAGGCATACGTTCAGGTGAAGGCGCCGCCCGGCCAGGAGGCAAAGGCTACAGCTGCCAAGGAGGCAGTGCTTCGTAAGAATTTGAGGCTCAACGAAGACACCGTGGTGATAATCCCTGTGAAGTACGACTACGAGGAGCTTTGGCGTTGGTCGGTGGTCCTCGACCGTTTCGCCTACGCCCCGGGCAACACGATCGGCATACGATGGTCGAAGGTGGGAGAGAATTGGGAGGCATACGCTGGTGGTGGGGAGGCAGTCTACCCTCTGCCGGAGGTGCCGGAGGCGGTGCGACGCCCCGAGCTGGGGGTACGCAGCCCGGCGGACGAGCGTACGACGATCCACGTATCGACGTATGATCTGGAGCGTACGGTGAAGGCTCTGCCGGTGCTCCTGCCCCAGCTGGGCATACCGGTAGACGCCGTGGGAGTGGTCGTTCAACACAAACCGTCTCCCTTCTCCATTACTATCCCTGGCGCGGCCAGCCATACTGAGCCCGCCCAGGGCGAGGAAGCTGCTGTCACGGATACGGCAGCCCCCAAGGCGGACGGAACAGCTGCGGCCACCGAGAGCGCGTCGGAGGGCGGCAACGGGACCACTCCAGATGTGAGCAGCCCTGCTGAGGCTGTTCAGAGTGAGGTGGATGCAGGCAACACCACAGAGAGCGGCTCGAACGCAGCGGCCACAGAGAGCGCCTCGGAGGTTAGCGATGAGACCGCGCCACTCCCGGCGCAGGGAGCAGAGCCGCCGGTGAGCGAGCGGGGAGACTCTCCCTGGCTCCTGGTGAGCGTCGCTCTGGCTGGTGCGCTGTGCGTGGTGGTCTTCGTCGGCGTTCGCCTCGCCAGGCGGCGTGTCTGAGGCAATGGTTGAGTTGGCTCAGAGGCGTTGGGTGGCGTCTGCGGCCTGGCGCTGGCGGTCGCAGTCTTGCTAACGTCATGCTCAGACGACCCGAAGCCGACCCCGGCTCTGGTAGCTACGAGTACACCTCAGCCGACCCCGACCCCGGTAGCTACGAGCACGGCCCAGCTGAAGCCGACTCCATCATCCACACCCACGCCGACTCCATCTCCCATAGGGCCACCGGTGCTCCCGACGGTGCCGGCGCCACGACCGACGAGTACACCGCCCCCGTCTACCTCACCGAGGCCTCCTCAGACGGTCCGCGACTGTTCGAGCTTCTTGAGCCCTAGCCCTTCGTAGTCGTCAGGGACTATGAAGTCATCATCCACGCTGTAGGACTTCCTGGTCTTGCCGAAGCCCCGCCCTGCCATAATCAACCACGTTAGCCAGTCACCAGCCGGCGGCAGCTGCGAGGGCCTGGCCCAGAGCCGCCACTGGTAGGCGAGGGCCTGTTGCTCCTGAGCGGTGAGCGTAGCCAGGAAGCGCTCGGGGCCTATGGCGGCGACGGCGCGCTCAATCGCGGAGGTCAACGGCGTCGCTCCATAGCAGCTTCCGCTTGGACCCTCCGGTTCGGGCACGCATATGCCTCATTGTCGAACTGCCTACACTCAAACATCCTTCGCCTCTCACTCTTCGGTTCCGCCAACTCACATGACGCGCCTACGGCGCTCTTGCTCAAGCGGTGGCGGTGGGGATGGCGGCTCTGGGTCGGTTTCCGGCAGAATGTGAAACGGCTCGCGCACCCCTGCGTTGAACTCTTCGGCTGCCGTTAGAGCCATTAAGAGGCGCTCACGTGGGTCTCTGCCCTGCGTCGCGTATAGGACGCCTAGCGCAAAGTCCTCTCCGGTACCAGTAGCGGCAAACACCATGAAGGGGTCTAGAGACCCCGTACCTTGGCCCTATGGCAAATAGATGGCCCCTGTACCCTAGTAGGAAGGAGCCATCGAACCACTCGAACTCGTCCCGCTTCCACGCTACACCCCCACTCTTGAGACAAGAGCGGATCGCATTGACAAAATCGACCGTGATCTGCTTGTCAATATCCTCATCCGGGTACATTCCGAGGCGGGCTCAGGCTGTGCCTGAGCAGGAGGCTTGCTCGCTCCGAACCAGCGGCACCAATGAGGAATTCGCCGTTCCTGAAGACCTTCTCGGTCGCGAGGATGGTCTGGTTTAGATAAGCAGACGACGTGGCCGCACTATCACCGCCCATGTACACCACCCCCTCATGGACCAGACCAACGATGCAAGTCATACTTCCTCCTCTTCTTGCCACATGGCTGCATTGTGGTGCAAACCCTCGATCCGGTTACTCTCGCGTATGAAGCCTTCAAGCCTCACAGCGCCTTCCCTCCGTGCTTGTTGAAAAAACACCAACTACGAGTGCCTGTCGCCCATGTCCGCCCGCAGGTTACGCACTCCTGGTACTTTGACGACGGCCATCCTGCGATAGGTCCGTATCGCCAATTCCGATGGAATACTGAGCACAATAGCTTTTTCACAGCGCCTTCCCTCCGTGCCGGTACTCGCGCGTCCGGTTGTACTGCATCTTGGCCTCGATGGCGGCGTTCAGGTCGATGCCGTAGTGGGCGGCCATGTTGTTGACAACTTCCACGACAAGTTCAGCGTATGGCCCCCACGCCCATATATCTCCATCTGAAGCCCTTCCAGGTAATCGGACTGGGAGGTTGTGACAGCAAACCGCCACACCCCGGCCAGCAGGACCAGGAGCAGGAGCACGGTTATGAGGAAGGCTACCTTGGCCATCGACGTCTCCCCGCTACATCCGCGACTCGGGCGGCACGTAGCGCCACCCCAGCAGCTCGAACACCTTGGCCTCGGACGGACACTCGATCTCGGTGCCATCCTGATCCGTTACGCCACCGTAGGCGTGACCCCTCATGCCCATCTCTTTGAAGCGGGCCATCATGCGGATGTTCATCTCCTTCGGCCCGGTGCGGACCACGAGCGCCATGCCCCAATTCGTGGCCGGGGCGCTGAAGATGTCGACGGGGATCCCGCTGGGGACGTGCGTGAGCAGCTTGTTCTTCTCGCCGTAGCTGTAGCGCCCAGCCTTGTTCGGTCGCTTCTTCAGAACTGAGCCGTCGGCAACCAGCTCGTCGAGCTTCAGGTCGAGCTCGTAGCCGTTCGTGGCAAGGCCGCCGAAAAGGTCCTGCGAGCTCCACGCCTTCGAGACACAGAGCAGCTCGATGTCCTTGACCTGGGGACGCTTTCGCCGGATCGAGCCGGCGATCTGGATGCGCTCGCAGCGAGGAGCTAGCAGGCGCACCAAGTCGTCCGCTACCTGTTCAGCGTCGCGCAATGGCCATCGCCCACTCCAGACATCCGAGCCATGCTGACTTTCGTTCATGAAGCTCACTGCAACGCCTCCGCTGCCACGTTCAGGAGCGGCGCATCGCCGATAATGCGCTGACGCGCCATCTCCACGTATTCAGGGTTTAGTTCGATCCCAATGAACGAGCGCCCATGTCGCAGCGCCACGACCCCCGTGGTGCCTGAGCCGCAGAAGGGGTCCAAAACTATACTAGGCACCGGATCTGAGTCGTGGTCGCAGGTGGGTTGCCAGCCGAGGGTTGTGACTCGCTGGACGTACTCCTCGCCGCGTTCACGAGCCGCCTGACGCAACAGGGACAGACGGTTGGCAGTAGACCCATTCACATACTGCGTCTCTGTCTTGCCATCGTGCGGCGCTTCGGTTCGTTCAGTAACCCGCTCCCAAGGATCGCCCGTCACGCCGCAGACGCCGCGCTCGCTGGTGCCCGCCAGGATGCACGGCTCGACCAGCTTCTCGGGATACGTGGCGAAGTGCGCTTCCTTGTAGGGCTGCGTGGCGATGCTCCACACCGTGCGCTTGTTCGCGCCACCCGGAGCACGGTCAGTACGCGGACGATGTTCCGCCGACGTTTGGTTGGGAATCACATGTTTCGACACAAAGCCATTCCTGCTGAAAGTTCCTGATTGACCAGGATGCTCAAAGCCAAGTTCTCGAATCGCGTCAGCGTCGTAGTAGTACCGCGCCGACTTCGTCAGCAGGAACAGGTACTCATGCGCCCGCGTGGGCCGGTCAGTGACGCTCTCTGGCATTGGGTTTGGCTTGGCCCAGATGCAGTCCGAGCGCAGCCACCATGAGTCACCCTTCGCCTCCACGTACTCCGCCCATAGACGCTCCAGCACGGCCTCTACCTTGTCTGGTATCGACGAGTCCTCGTAGGTGTGATATATCTCGTCGCGCACCCGCTCAATCACTTTTAAAGCATGGAGGTCGGCCGCGCCATCCGCTTGTAGCGCGAACGCCACGCGCCAGGGCAGGCCTATCAGGTCTTTGGGCTTGAGCTCCGGCACGTAGCTATCGCCGCCACCCCATCTACCTTCACCCCTCGGCATTCGCTTCGATTTCACCGGAGCGGTGAGGCTACCCCTGTTCGTCTCCTGCTTTGCGCCGACTGAGTGCGTTCCGTCAGCGTTGCCCAGTGCGACTACGGCGAAGCTCGAGTGATCATCGGCGGAGTGGAACGCAAAGCCCACTACTTCGCCCTGGACCTCCCTCACAGCGACGGGTGCTATGTGAAGGCGTATCCCGCCGAGACGACGGAGTCATTCTGCGACGGACACGTCTCCGCCTTCGCGTTCCTGGGCGGAGTGCCTCAGAGCATCCTCTACGACAACACCACGCTCGCGGTAGCCAGAATCCTGGGAGATGGTCGCCGGCAGCGGACCAGGGTGTTCTCCGAGCTTCAGTCCCACTACCTGTTCGAGGACCGGTTCGGCCGTCCAGGCAAAGGGAACGATAAGGGCAAAGTAGAAGGTCTGGTCGGCTATGTCCGCCGGAACTTCCTGGTGCCCATTCCATCGTTCGAGAGCTTCGATGCCCTCAATGCTCATCTGGAGCAACACTGCCTCAGACGGTTCGAAGATCGACTCCGCGGCCACAACGAGACGATAGGAGAACGGCTGGAGCGGGACCTGGAGAAGTTGCTGCTTCTGCCGGCCGTACCGTACGACGCCAGCGACAAGCACGCGACGAGGGTCAGTTCTCTGTCCCTGGTCAGATACCGGACCAATGACTATTCGGTCCCGGTGGCCTACGGTCATCGGGACGTTCTGGTCCGCGGATATGTACATGAGGTTGTGATCAGCTGTGGCGCTGAAGTCATCGCCCGCCATCGGCGGTCCTACGATCGAGACGACTTCGTCTTCGACCCTCTCCATTACCTGCCGCTCCTTGAGAAGAAGACGAGGGCATTGGATCAGGCGGCGCCGCTGGTTGGATGGGAGTTGCCCGAGGAGTTCGGAGTGTTGCGGCGGTTGCTGGAGTCTCGGATGGGCAAGCGAGGAAAGAGGGAGTTCGTGCAGGTGCTCAGACTGATGGAGAACTTCCAGCCGGAAGAAGTCCACGACGCCGTACGAGACGCCATTCGACTCGGGGCTGTGAGCTTCGATGCTGTCAAGCACCTGGTGCTGTGCAGGATCGAGGGTCGACCGCCTAGACTCGACATGGAGTTGTACCCGTATCTGCCCAGGACCAACGTTGCAACAACCTCGACCAGGGACTACATGGCTCTCCTGGCGGGGAGCCGGTCATGACCAACAAGTCCACGATGTTGCTCGAACACAACCTCAAGCAACTCAAGCTCCCCACGTTCCTGAGGGAGTACGACAAGCTGGCATCCCAGTGTGCCAGTGAGGGAGCTGACCATCCGGACTACCTGCTGCGACTATCGGAGTTGGAGCTGATCGACCGTCACCATCGCATGGTGGAACGTCGGATCAAAGCAGCCCGCTTCCCGACGACCAAGAGCCTCGACACCTTCGACTTCCTGTCTATGCCGTCCCTGAACAAGGCTCTGGTTCTGGAGCTGGCACGATGCGAGTACATCGAGCGCCCCCACAACGTCATCGCTCTCGGCAACAGTGGCACCGGCAAGACCCATATCGCCCTCGGTCTCGGTCTGGCTGCGTGTCAGAGGGGACTGTCCGTGGGCTTCACCACCGCCGCTGCTCTGGTTCACGAGCTGATCGAGGCCAGGGACGAACGGCGTCTGCTCAACCTGCAGAGAAGGCTCGCACGACTCAAGCTTCTGATCATCGACGAACTGGGCTTCGTGCCCTTGTCCAAGACTGGCGCCGAGCTCCTCTTCGAGGTGTTCAGCCAGCGTTACGAGCGTGGATCGGTCCTGGTGACCTCCAACCTGCCCTTCGTCGAGTGGACCGAGGTGTTCGGCTCTGAACGGCTGACCGGAGCTCTCCTCGACCGCCTCACCCACCATGTCGACATCCTGGAGATGAACGGGGACAGCTACCGACTCAAGCACAGCAAGAAGACTTCTGGCCGCCAGCTATCTGACTGAGCCTGATCTCCAACGCCCCACGAACCTTGATGCCCATTCTACGGCGTTCAGTGGTACAGTTTTGCTCCGCCCCGCTGGTACGTTTTCACACCGCCCTTGACAATGGGAGCTTGAGCCGGTACAAAAAGCTGAAACTCCGTGGATGTGAATTGGACTTGGAACCGCCAATCCGACGTACCCAGGAAACTAAACACAGGGTCGAAGGCTTCCTTCGCATCCGGATTCTTCTTCAGGAAAAACTCCCTAAACGCCATTATGTTGAGCCCAACAATTTGATAGCTGTCCCGCTCGACCCTGAGATGAACATCTTCGTCGTGAGGCGTTTCTATAGGCAATGAGAATGCTCCGGTCGAACTACCCAGTGCCACATACAGAATGTCTGCGTCGTAGTCGTATTGCATATCATGCAACTCAGACAACATGCGCTTCTTGAAGTCCTTGTTCGCCAGTTTGACTTTTTCGATCAATTCGGTTTTATCCATTCCAGCTCTCCTTTCGGGGGGTTCGAATTGAAATGGACGGTCAGAACGTTACCTTCCTTCAGTTCGGACGTCTCTTTGTACCGAACGACGACCTCCAAGTACAGATTATCCCATCCCTTTTTGACGTCACCGAGCCGAGACAGGTGGTGGGCCCCACCCGAGTCGCGAGTGACAATCTGAGGGGATTTGATAATGTTCTGTATCTGCTCGACAAACGGTGCGACTTCAGAATGCTTCACTCTAATATGCATGTTCCAACGGCGGAGTGAAAAGGCGAACAGGGATACCGTCTTTGTCTTGTACAACGAAAAGTGGGTCGGCCATTGACCAAAAGAGGTGTTACCACATGAGGCCCGGGAGTGCGGGCAATGGCATCGCGTGTCTCAATTCTATCAGGTCAGGTCAGGTCTCGAACTAGATCCGATTGGAGAAAGGTCCACCCGGCGTCTCTCGTACTTGGCTGCGGAGCCTGGCTCAAAACGGAATGCCCCAGAGCGGGTACCACCTCTCGAGGTCACGCTCTACCGGTATCTTCTCGTCTTCCATCAGAGCGCTCAGTCGCATCTCGGCCGCGTTATCACGCTGCTTATCACCGGCGAGCACCAAAGGATAGAAGCTCCCGCGCTTTATGTAGTAGACCCAGTAGGCCTGCTTTCCCTCGTAGTCGAACCGGAAGACCGACGCCAGTAGACGATCGGAGAAGCCATGCTCTCCGATCGTCTCCCCGACGAGGTGGATAGTAGAAACCAAATCCTCGAACCGGCGGTCGTCGAGCACGACCCAGCGGGTGCCAAGGCCGTCGTCCGTTATCTCGTAGCGGGTACCCGTCGCTCGGCTGCTGATCTTCAGAAGGTCCCGCAGCTCCGTCTCGAGGGTCTCGAAGAAGGTCGACTCGACAGGGTTGAAGACGATGCCCGCCTTCTCGCCGGGGCGGAGGTCCGTTCGGCCCCGCAAGGAATCGGCCGCCGTAATGATCGAGAAGAACCGCTCCCGGTTGCCCTTCTTGAGTTTGCTCCGGCCGAAAAGGACGCTCAGGAGGCCCAAGGCTTAGTAGCCCTCGAACTTGGCTGGCCTCTCCAGGTCCCGTTGCATGTTCCGGAGGCGCTCGATGCGCTTGTCCACGGGCGGGTGGCTCGAAAAGAGCTTGGCCGCCCCACCACCCTTGATCGCATTGACGATAAAGAAGGCGTTGGCGTGTTCCACCTGCCTAAGGTCCTTCTCTGGGATGCGGTACATGTCGTCGCTGATCTTCGACAGCGCGGAGGCGAGGTGCATCGGCGCACCGGTAAGCATAGAGCCGGCTCGGTCAGCGGCGTACTCCCGGTACCGCGACAAGGCCAGTACCAGAATCTGGCTCAGGAAGTAGATCGCGTAGGTGCCGGCGTAGACGGCCAGCATGATCAGAAAGGCGTTCCCTCCGCCTCCACTTCCCCTGTCTCGCCCCCCGCCGAACCCACCGAACAGGCCTATCCAGAACAGCATCTGGAGCAGAAAGCCCGCCGCGATTACGATTAGGCCCGCCCAGGTCAAGACCATCACGTCACGGTGGCGGATGTGGCTCAGTTCGTGGGCAAGCACCGCCTCCTGCTCCTGTTGGTCGAGCCTCGACATGAGCCCTCTCGTTACGGCGACAACCGCGTTCTTGGGGTTGCGACCGGTGGCGAAGGCGTTAGGTACGTGCGTCTCCATCACGGCGATTTTCTTGGGCTTCGGCATGTCCGCCATCGCCGCCAATCGCTCTACCATCCCGTGAAGGCCTGGCTCCTCCTGGGGTGAAACGACCTTGGCTCCCGTCGTCATCAAAACGATCTTGTCGGAGCCGAAGTACTGGAACGCCATCATGACCAGGGAGATCCCGAAAATCAAGATCGGATGCAGCCCGGCCCAGAACATGAGTCCGATAAAGGCGAGGTAGACCAGCCCCAGAAGGAAGACGGTCCCGAACATTCGAATGGTCAGCTCGCGGTCTCTTCCGTAGCTACGCTGTTTCATTTCATGCTTCCTCCCTCGCAGCAAACCCTATGCTATCGATTCTACCTAAACGGAAGCCAAATGTCACGTAACGCCGCCGGGCCGTAATGCCGTAAGTACACCGCGGACCCCCAGATAGAGTGGGGTCAGCTCTGCTCCAGCTTCTCCAGCGCCGCCGCCGCAGCACGCCGCTCGGCATCGGCTTTACGAACACCGTCGCCCCTGCCGACGACCTCTCCGTCGACGCTGACCTCGGCGGTGAACCGCGGTGCGTGGTCGGCACCTGTCGCCTGCACTATCTCGTACCTGGGTGGGGCGAGGCCTCTAGCTTGGACCGTCTCTTGAAGCACCGATTTCGGGTTCTTGAGGTGGACCGGCTCGAGGCCGTCGATTTCATGCGCCAGTACCCGGGTCACGAACTCTCTTGCGGCGTCGTACCCCTGATCGAGGAACAGCGCGCCCGCTACGGCCTCGAGAGCGGCCTCTAGATTTCCCGACCGTTCGCTGCCTCCGCCGGCCAGCTCGCCCGCTCCCATTTCGAGGGAGTCCCCCAGTCCGAGGCCGCGCGCGACTCGCGACAGCGTGGGCCCGCTGACCAGCACCGATCGGGCCTGCGTAAGCTGCCCCTCGGTCCATTCTGGATGCAGGCGATATAGCTCTTCCCCTATGACCGATCCGATTATCGCATCGCCGAGAAACTCCAACCGCTCGTTGGACTCGGCGACGACGCCCGGGTTCTCGTTCAGGTAAGAGCTGTGTGTCAACGCCGTGGCCAAAAGCCCCTTGTCGACAAAGGAAACGGCCAACCTGGACTCTAGCTCTTGTAGCTGCTGCAACGATCAACTCCGGGTACGTATTCAGATTCTAGGCGCGGCGTCGAGGCGAAGTCAAAACACCGGCACCCTTTGAGCAACTTCAGGCAGGTGAGCGGGCGCAGTGCGCTTCTTGAGCTGTCCGCCGTCGGAACAAGATCGTTTTCGCGGAAAATCGTGATAGACGTAGGGGCAGACCTGAGGAGCATGTCTCAGAAGAAACGCCGTCTTACCTCCTCTCCCTCTGGGAGAGGATTGAGGTGAGGGTGTCTTGGTGTGCGCACGGAAACCGTCGCTGTTACCGCCAGCACGCCGACTTCCGACGGCAGACTTCCCTAACTCTCTTCCCGACTGGGCAGAAACAGGACTTCTGAGACAAGCTCTGAGTGTCTGCCCGCGCCGCGATTCTCCCAGGGATACGGTCGTATACAGGTGCGCCACTACAGGCAATATCCAACGCACCTCAGCACAAGGGGGCTGTGGGGTCTCTTCGCCGTGGGCATCTTCGCCAACGGCAGCTACGGAGGCGTCAGTGGTCTGATCGCCGGGAACAGCGAGCAAGTCGTCGCCCAGCTCATCAGCATGGTGACGGTCTCCGCCTGGGCATTTGCGACGGGCTACGCTCTGTTCTGGGGTATCAAGAAGACGATCAGGCTCAGGGCATCGGAAGAGGAGGAACTGGAGGGTCTAGACAGGCCAGAGCACGGCGTTCTGGCTTATCCGGAGCTTGCTCCGGAGCCTGCGGCAGGCGACTAGCCTCCAGCAAATGCAGGTGTAACAAAGATGTAACATCCGCGCAACACTTACGAAACAAAGTAGGGGCAGAATCCGGTTTGAATTGTCGACGCGGATAGGAACTAACCGGAGGTTCGCAGAATGGAAGCATTGCTCGGCGGCGTAGCGTTCATGGTGCTGTTCACGCTGATGGTTGTGGTGCCCAGTCTTCTGCGAAGGTCCAAGCAGAACAGCTAGCCGAAGCCACTAAACACTGTCGGAAATCTCGCGGCCCTGGAGCTACGGAGCCACAGGGCCGCGGCATATTCTCAAGGAGGAGCCTGAATGGGAGAGAAGACACCGTCGGATGTAATCAAGTTCGCGAAAGAGAAGGGCATCAAGATCGTCGATCTGAAGTTTACGGACGTGCCTGGCACGCTTCAGCACTTCTCGGTACCCGTATCCGAGCTGACCGAGAACGCGTTCGAGGAGGGCCTCGGATTTGATGGGTCCTCTATCCGTGGGTTCCAGCAGATACACGAGAGCGACATGATGCTGGTTCCCGACCCGGATACGGCTACGGTCGACACGGTTCTCGAGATTCCGACCCTGAGCTTGATATGCGACGTCAAAGACCCGATTACACGAGGCCCCTATACAAGGGACCCGCGATACGTCGCCAAAAAAGCCGAAGAGCACCTGAGCAACACCGGAATCGGCGACGTCAGCTACTGGGGTCCCGAGCTCGAGCACTTCGTCTTCGACGACGTGCGCTACGACCAGAACGCGTACAGCGGATACTATTTTGTCGACTCCGACGAGGGAATCTGGAACTCCGGCAGAGACAATAAACAGGGGCCCAATCTAGGCCACCGCCCGCGCCACAAGCAAGGATATTTCCCGGCCCCGCCGACCGACACCCTGCAGGACATTCGCTCTGAAATGGTCCTGACTATGATCGACTACGGTATCGACGTAGAGGTCCATCACCACGAGGTCGGGACCGCAGGTCAGGGCGAGATCGATATGGTCTACAACTCTCTCACCAAAATGGCCGACCGGGTAATTCTGCACAAGTACATAGTCAAGAATGTGGCCCGCGCCCACGGCAAGACGGCAACATTCATGCCCAAGCCGCTCTTTAACGACAACGGGTCGGGCATGCACACCCACCAAAGCATCTGGTCCAATGGAACCAACCTCTTCTTCGATGCGAACGGCTACGCTCTCATGAGCGAGACCGGTCTTCACTACATAGGCGGCCTACTCAAGCACGCGCCCGCGCTTCTGGCCTTCTGTGCTCCAACGACCAATTCGTACCGCAGGCTGGTGCCGGGCTACGAGGCGCCCGTGAACCTCGCCTACTCCCAGCGTAATCGCAGCGCTTGCGCCCGAATCCCGGTCTACACGACGGCCCCCGCCGCCAAGCGCGTGGAGTTCCGGTGTCCGGACCCAACAAGCAACCCCTATCTAGCGTTCGCGGCGATGCTGATGGCCGGTCTCGACGGGGTCATCAACAAGATCGACCCCGGCGAGCCTCTCGACACAGACCTCTACGAGCTCAGTCCCGAGGAGGCTGCCGGCGTGAAGCAGGTACCCGGGAGCCTGGAGGAGGTCCTCGATGCCCTTGAGAACGACCACGACTTCCTCATGCAGGGCGATGTCTTCACTCAAGACTTGCTGGAGACTTGGCTGGACTACAAGCGGACCGCGGAACTGGACGAGGTGAGGCTACGCCCGCACCCCCACGAGTTCTACTTGTACTACGACGCGTAACCTCGGAAGATCCGGATCGTAGCGCCGCTGGCCGTCACTCGTGGGCGGTCGGCGGCGTTACGTTTCTCGGCCCGTCGGAACCCGCTCGACGCCGCCGTGATGGGGCGGAACCGTGATTGACACTTTTTTCACAAGCTGCTATATTGGAGCACCCTTCCGGGAACTCGCGAAGTTCCAAGCGAGACCCGTAGCGTGCGGCGCGCTCCATTCTCGATCTGATGAAGGGGCAATCTTTACCATTTTCGTAACCGAGTAATGCTAGAGCGAGACTCAGAAGGAATCGACTATGTCCTTCACGAGGCACGGGATAACGACGTCAAGTTCATCCGCCTCTGGTTCACGGACATCCTTGGCAACCTCAAGGGCGTCGCGGTCACTGTCGACGAGCTTGAGAACGCCCTGACCCGCGGCATGAGCTTCGACGGCGCCTCGATAGAGGGCTTCGCTCGCTCCAACGAGAGCGACATGTACGCCCTCCCGGACCCGAACACTTTCAGCATCCTTCCGTGGCGGCCCCGGACCAACGCGGTTGCCCGCATGTTCTGCGACATCGTCACCCCCGACGGAGAGCCCTTCGAGGGCGATCCGAGGGCGGTCCTGCGACGCAATATGGAGCGTGTCGCGGAGATGGGCTACAACTACTACGTCGCGCCCGAGATTGAGTACTTCTACTTCCAGGACTCTCAGAGCACCACACCATTAGACAAGGGTGGATACTTCGATCAGGACCCCCAGGACCTGGCCACCGACCTGAGGCGCGAAACAGTACTCACCCTGGAGGAATTGGGCATCCCCGTCGAGTTCAGCCACCACGAGGTCGCCCACAGTCAGCACGAGATACGCCTGCGCCACACCGACGCCCTCACCATGGCCGATACCGTGATGACCTATCGCGTGGTTGTGAAAGAGATCGCGATGAAGCACGGCTACTACGCCAGCTTCATGCCTAAGCCTATTTACGGCATTAACGGCAGCGGCATGCACATCCACCAGTCTCTGTTCAAAGGGAACGACAACGCCTTCTACGACGAAGATGACGTCGACCGGCTATCTGACGTCGCCCGGTCTTTCATTTCAGGTCTCCTCCAGCATGCTCGCGAAATAACGTCGGTAACCAACCAGTGGGTAAACTCGTACAAGCGGCTCGTGCCCAGCAGCGACGGCGAACCCCTGGGATACGAAGCTCCCGTCTACGTGTCGTGGGCGACGCTCAGCCGTGCGGACCTCATCAGGGTGCCAGACTACAAGCCCGGTAGGGAGGACTCACGCCGCATCGAGTACAGGGCGCCCGACCCTGCCTGCAATCCCTACCTCGCCTTCAGCGTGATGCTGGCCGCCGGCCTCGAGGGAATCGAGAACAGCTATCCGCTCCCGCCGTCGGTCGACCATAACGTGAGCCGGATGAGCGAACAAGAACGTGCCGACCTCGGAATAGAGACGCTACCGGGCAGCCTGTGGGAAGCCATTCAGGCTACCGAGCAGAGCGAGCTTGTCCGGAGAGCCCTGGGGGACCACGTGTTCGGCAGCTTCATCCAGAACAAGAAGATCGAGTGGGAAGAGTACCGCTCTCAGGTCACCGACTACGAGATAAAACGCTACTTGCCAATCTTGTGAGCACGGTAGGATGAGACAATGACCACGGCGACGCTGCAAATCGCCCAGTTCAATCCACACGAGGCATCCGAGGCCGACTGGACGGCCCTAAACGCCTTCGAGAACCGACGGCTGGCTGAGGAATGGCCGGGGATGCCGCCCAGGATCTTGCGCCGCACCAAGCTCGACGTACGCACACCGATTCCTCAGGGCCAGACGCACCTCTGGAACGCGCTGGCGCCAGAGTCGAATGAGGTGGTCGGGTCGACCAGCACGAGGATCCGGTCTAGGGGAAGCAACGAGCATCTAGCTCGTTTCGACATCTTCGTTCTGCCCGCCTTCCGGCGGCAAGGCGTCGCAAGCAAACTCCTCGGTCCCGTGATAGATACTGCTCGGAAAGCCAATCGACGGCTTCTTGTGACCTGGGGCGATCAGTCAGTCGCGGCTGGAGAGGCTTTCGCCAAAAGCCTGGGGGCCAGATGGGGAAGTACGAAGTCGCTGAGCCGAATGGCCCTCACCGATCTTGACCGTGAACTGATGCGGAAATGGCTGCAGAGAGCTGCCGAACGTGCGTCCGAATATGCGCTTGAATTCTTCGATGGGGCTTACCCAGAGGACGAGATCGAGGCCTTCGTATCCTTGGTTGCCGTCATGAATACCGCTCCTCGAGACAACCGGGAGCAGGAGGACGATAGGATCACTGCTGAGCTCCTGCGACAGTTCGACGTTCACCTGGCTCGGCGCGAAATGGGCCAGTGGACGATGTTCGCCAGGCACGGGCGGTCGGGAAAGCTTGCCGGTTACACACAAGTCGTCTGGGACCCGGAAAACTATACGGTGCTCAGCCAAGAGGACACAGGCGTCGTACCGGAGCACAGGAATCGAGGGCTCGGTCGCTGGCTCAAGGCAGCGATGGCCGAGAAGCTGCTCCAAGACCTGCCTGGTGCCGGGTTCATCCTCACCTCGAACGCCGCGTCGAACGACGCCATGCTTGGCATAAACCGAGAGATGGGATTCAAGCTCTACAAGACCATGACCACCTGGCAAATCGACACCGATAGCGCGGCGGACTATCTGGCGGCGCGAGGTTGACCAGCTCAAAGACTATGCCCGCCTCCTATAACACAGACCTCCCCGACCTGACGGCTCAGGGACTTTACGACCCCCAGTTCGAACACGCCGCCTGCGGCGTGGGGTTGGTCGCCAACGTCACGGGCGCCAAGTCGCACCAGGTGATTACCCAGGGCCTGGAAGTGCTCATCAACCTCGGGCACCGCGGGGCGTCGGGCGCCGACCCGGAGACGGGCGACGGTGCTGGGGTCATGATGCAGCTGCCACACGGCTTCTTCTCGAAAGAGTGCACGCGGCTCGGGATCGAGCTCCCCCAGCCAGGCAGCTACGGAGTCGGCATGGTGTTCCTTCCGCAGGACGACCGCGACCGCGACGCCTGCGAACGGATGGTCGAGCGCGTGGTCGCCGACGAGGGGCTGACGTTTCTGGGGTGGCGCGAGGTCCCGGTCTCCAAAGACGCCATCGGGACACTGGCAGCGAGGGTCCAGCCGACCATCAAACAGTTCTTCGTGGCGCCACGTCAACCCGGTGAGGACCGCTTACCAATCGAGCTCCAGCTATATCTCGTAAGGAAACAGGTCGAGAAAGCTGTAAACGTTGCCGACCTAGGCTCGGGCGCGGAATTCTACATTTGCAGCCTGTCGTCAAACCGCGTCGTCTACAAGGGCCTCATCATGGCGCGGCAGCTCGAGCACTTCTACCACGACCTGCGCGACGAGTCGATGGTAACGTCGTTCGCTATGGTCCATTCCCGGTTCAGCACCAACACCCTTGGGTCATGGAAGCTGGCGCACCCATACCGATTTGTCATTCACAACGGCGAAATCAATACGCTACGGGGCAACACCAACTGGATGGCCGCCCGCGAGGCCCGGCTGTCCTCCGAGCTCTTGGGCGACGAGATGGAGAAGCTCGTACCCGTGATCGCCCCCGGCCAGAGCGACACGGCCACGCTCGACAACGTACTGGAACTACTGCTCGCTTCGGGCCGGTCCCTCCCTCACGCGATGATGATGATGATTCCCGAGGCGTGGGCCGAGCACATCCCCATGCAGCAAGCCAAAAAAGACTTCTACGAGTACCACTCTTGCTTGATGGAACCGTGGGACGGCCCGGCGCTGGTGATCGGCACCGATGGCACAAAAGTGTGCGCGATCCTCGACCGTAACGGCCTGCGTCCCTGCCGATATTTGGTGACGACCGACAATCTCCTTGTCATGGCGTCGGAGACGGGCGTGTTAGACATTCCCGACGAGAAGGTCAAGTTCAAGTGGCGCATTCAGCCGGGCCGTATGTTCATGCTCGACACCGAGGAAGGCCGCATCGTCAACGACGAGGAGATCAAAGCCGGTCTAGCGGGACAGCAGGCTTACGGAGAGTGGCTGAAAAGTAACAGAGTGACGATGGACGATCTCCCCGAGCCATCCGAGACCCTGGCGCCCGACCTCGACAGTCTCCCTCAGCGTCAGAAAGCCTTCGGCTACACGCAAGAAGACATCCGGATCATCCTCGAGCCGATGGCCCTGACGGGAGCCGAGCCCGTCGGGTCGATGGGCAACGACACACCGATTGCGGTGCTTTCCGACCAGAGCCCCCTCCTGTTCAGCTACTTCAAGCAGCTGTTCGCCCAGGTGAGCAACCCGCCTCTCGACGCGATACGCGAGGAGCTGGTGACCTCGGTCGAGACCTTCATCGGTCCCGAGGGGAACCTCTTCGACGAGACACCCGAACATTGCCACCAGCTCAAGCTTACCGAGCCCGTCCTCACCAACAGCGACCTAGCGAAGATCCGGGCCATTGACCGGGGCCGGCTCAAGGCGAAGACGCTTTCGACGCTTTTCAGTCCGTCCAATGGTCCAGGCGCCCTCGAGGAAGCGATGGCCAGGCTCTACGACGAGGCGTCAACCGCCATAAGGGACGGGTTTACCATTCTGGTCCTCTCCGACCGCGGGGTCGACTCCACTCACGCGCCGATACCCAGCCTTCTCGCTACGGCAGGCGTCCATCACCATCTCGTCCGGGAGGGCTCCCGGACCAAGGTCGGTCTCGTCGTCGAGTCTGGGGAGCCGCGGGAGGTCGCCCATTTTGCCCTACTCTTCGGCTACGGAGCGGGCGCAGTGAACGCGTACCTATCCTTCGAGACATTAGCTCACCTGGCGGAGCAGGACCTCTTTCCCCGGCGGGTCGACTACGCCGAGGCCGAGGCCGCTTTCGTCCATGCCGTTCACAAGGGCGTGGTCAAGGTGATGTCAAAGATGGGCATTTCGACACTGCAAGGGTACCGGGGCGCTCAGATTTTCGAAGCCGTTGGCCTTAGCCGGGAGTTCGTCGACAAGTACTTCACCTGGACCCCATCTCGTATCGGCGGGATAGGCATCGAGGAGATCGAGCAAGAGTCCCGCGGGCGGCATCAGGTTGCCTACGACGCCTTTCAGGTCGCAGCGAACGGCGACCTCAAGGCCGGCGGGAGCTACCAGTGGCGCGAGGGCGCCGAGTTCCATATGTGGAACCCTGACACGATTGCCAAGCTCCAGCATGCCGTAAGAAGCGACAGCGCGACTACGTACGACGAATTTGCGGCGGCCGTTGACTCCGCCAACAAGGATCTGTGCACGATCAGAGGGCTCCTCGAATTCAAGAAATCCTCGAATCCGGTCCCGCTGGACGAGGTCGAGCCGGCCGGCGAAATCGTGAAACGTTTCGCCACGGGCGCTGCTTCCCTCGGCTCGATCAGCCGCGAGGCCCACGAGTCGCTGGCGATAGCGATGAACCGGATCGGAGCCAGGAGCAACACCGGAGAGGGCGGCGAGGACTCGAATCGCTATGTTGCCGACGACAACGGCGACTCTCGCCGCAGCGCAATGAAACAGGTTGCTTCAGGGCGCTTCGGCGTGACGGCCAACTATCTTACCAACGCGACCGACCTGCAGATCAAGATGGCCCAGGGCTCCAAGCCCGGCGAGGGTGGGCAGCTCCCGGGCCACAAGGTCGACGAGTATATCGGCGGGGTACGCAACTCTACACCCGGGGTCGAGCTGATATCGCCCCCACCGCATCACGACATCTACTCCATCGAAGACCTGGCCCAGCTCATCCACGATCTGAAGAACTCGAACCCCCAAGCGAGGGTCCACGTCAAGCTCGTCGCCGAGGCCGGGGTCGGCACCATAGCCGCCGGCGTCTCGAAAGGACATGGGGACGTCGTGCTCATCAGCGGCGATACCGGCGGGACCGGCGCATCCCCCGAGTCGTCGATCAAGAACGCGGGACTTCCCTGGGAGCTGGGCGTCGCCGAGACCCAACAGGTCCTGGTGATAAACGACCTTCGTGGCCGTATCGTCGTGCAGACAGACGGGCAGCTGAAGACGGGCCGCGACGTCGCCGTGGCGTGCCTGCTCGGCGCCGAGGAGTTCGGTTTCGCTACGGCGCCGCTCATCGTCATGGGCTGCATAATGTTGCGGAAGTGCCACCTGAATACTTGCTCGGTTGGCATCGCGACCCAGGACCCGGTGTTGCGCGAGCGGTTTGCCGGCAAGCCCGAGCACCTGATCAGCTACTTCTTCTTCGTTGCCGACCATCTCCGAGCGATTATGGCGGACCTAGGTTTCCGGACGGTAGACGAGATGGTCGGACGGGTAGACATGCTCGATGCTCGAAACGCGATCGAACACTGGAAGGCCAAGGGGTTGGATTTCACTGACCTCCTCCACAGGCCAAACGTACCCA
The DNA here is from genome assembly GCA_965248605.1 of Dehalococcoidia bacterium. GTDB lineage: Bacteria > Chloroflexota > Dehalococcoidia > Lucifugimonadales > CAUZJF01 > CAUZJF01. The sequence continues at coordinate 710,263 of CBDFJV010000007.1, read as the reverse complement.
CGGAAGTCGCGACGCATCACTGCCGGGACCAAGACCACGGACTGGACCAGGCCCTCGACCACACGCTCGTCGAGATGAGCCGGGCCGCCCTTGAAGACAGGACCCCGGTCGCTCTCGAAATGCCGATCCGCAATGCCAACCGCGCCGTCGGAACTATGCTGAGCCACGAGGTCGCCAAGCGCTACGGCGACGAAGGCCTGCCGGCCGACACGATCCGTCTCGCCTTCAAAGGGTCCGCTGGACAGAGCTTCGCCGCGTTCCTGGCGAAGGGCATCTCGGTAAGGCTGGAGGGCGACGCCAACGATTACTTTTGCAAAGGTCTTTCCGGAGGCGAAGTCACGGTCGTCCCTCCTCAAAAGTCGACCTTCACTCCCGAGGAAAACATCATCGTCGGGAACGTAGCGCTGTACGGCGCCACGGGAGGCAAGGCGTTCATTCGCGGCATCGCGGGTGAGCGCTTCGCCGTGCGTAACAGCGGAGCCGAAGCAGTCGTGGAAGGCGTCGGCGATCACGGTTGCGAGTACATGACGAGAGGCACGGTGGTCGTCCTCGGGCCCACGGGCAGGAACTTCGCTGCCGGCATGAGCGGCGGTGAAGCCTTCGTTCTTGACGAATCGCGTGAGTTCGCGGGCCTCTGCAATGCGGGCATGGTGGACCTCGAACCAGTCGAGGCATCCGAAGACGAAGAAGCGCTGCGACGACTGCTCACAGAGCACCTCGAGCGCACAGGAAGCGCCAACGCCCGGCGGGTGCTGAACGCATGGGACACGATGTTGCCAATGTTCGTCAAAGTCATGCCCCGCGACTACAAGCTGGTTCTGGTCGAAGAACGCGCCGCTAGGTTGGGCCACGAGCCGGCCGGAGTGGTGGATGGGTAAGCCGACGGGGTTCATAGAGCTGAAGCGGATTCCGCCCAAACGTCGCCCTGTTGCCGAGCGCGCCGGGCATTTCCGCGAGTTCTACGACAAGTGGGACGAGCAGGACGCTAGGAATCAGGGCAGTCGCTGCATGAACTGCTCGGTGCCCTTCTGCCATCAGGGTTGTCCGCTTGGCAACCTGATTCCGGATTGGAACGACCTGGTATACAGGGGCAACTGGAAGAAGGCGCTGGCCGCTCTCCACGCGACAAACAACTTCCCCGAATTCACAGGCAGGATTTGCCCGGCTCCATGTGAGGCCTCCTGTGTTCTGTCGATCAATGAGGACCCCGTCACCATCGAGTACATCGAGAAGGCCATCGCGGACCGCGGTTGGGAAGAGGGCTGGATCGTCCCGGAGCCCCCAACAGCGCGTACAGGCAAGAAGGTGGCCGTCGTGGGATCGGGCCCGGCGGGCCTGGCGGCGGCACAGCAGCTCAATCGCTGCGGACACTGGGTAACCGTCTTGGAGCGCGACAACTCGATCGGCGGCCTGCTTCGGTTGGGAATCCCCGACTTCAAGCTCGAGAAGCACGTCGTGCAAAGGCGTGTAGACCAGATGGCGCAAGAGGGAGTCGTCTTCAAGCCCAACACGAACGTCGGCAAGGACTACGCCGTGGACCGGCTGACGTCGGACTTCGATGCGGTTTTTATTGCGGCCGGCTCGACGCAGGCTAGGGACCTACCTATCCCGGGTAGGGAGCTCGACGGCGTACATTTCGCTATGGAGTACCTGACACAGCAGAATAGACTTATCGCCGGCGACGCCGTGAACCCCGAGGAGCGAATCAGCGCCGAGGGCAAGCGGGTCGTGATTCTCGGTGGCGGCGACACAGGCGCCGACTGTCTTGGGACCGCCCACCGGCAGGGCGCTGAGGTCGTCTACCAATGTGAACTGCTGTCGGAGCCGCCTACCGAACGCCGTCCGGACAACCCTTGGCCCGAATGGCCAACTATCCTGCGCACCTCAGCGGCCCACGAAGAAGGCGGCATACGCGACTACGACGTCCTGACCAAGAGTTTCTCGGGCTCGAATGGTATGGTCGAGAAGCTCCACGGTGTCAGAGTGAATTGGGGTCCGCCGGACTCCTCGGGTCGCCCGTCGATGCAAGAGGTCCCCGGTAGCGAGTTCGAGATACAGACCGAGCTAGTGCTGCTCGCAATGGGCTTTCTGCACACAGAGCACGGGGGGCTCGTCGCGGACCTGGGCGTAGAGCTTGACGATCGCGGCAATGTAAAGACCGACGAGAACAAGATGACCAGCGTGCCGAACGTCTTCGCCGCCGGCGACGCGGCCCGCGGCCAATCTCTCATCGTGTGGGCGCTGGCCGAGGGACGCGAGGCAGCCCGTGGCATCGACCAGCACCTTATGGGACGTACCAGCCTCCCGAGAGTGCTCTCCGCATAGAACCGGTAATCGACGTAGTCAATCGCGCAAGGGCAGGTCTCAGACCTGCCCGCGTCGTGTCCCAAGAACGAGGAGCGAACGTGCCGACTCACAGGATCGCATTCATCACCAGCGAAGACCGGGACACCACCCTGGTCGAGCAAGGCCTTGCCGGGCTGGACTACGAGCTGCTCGTAACCGTCAGCGGCAGCGACGGCGAGACCATCGAGGCGGCAACGGGCGCAGACCTCATCATCAACTTCTCCGTCCCGATGCCGAAGCCGGTTCTTGACGAGATCGACACGGCCGCTGCGATCGTGAGCGTCGGCCATGGGTTCAACCACATCGACCACAACGCCGCGACCGACAACCGGATCATGCTGGTCAACTGCGCCGGTTACGTCACCGAGGAGGTCTCTAACCACATTATCATGCTCCTGCTGGCCTGCTCTCGGAAGCTCAGGGCCCTCGACAGTATGGTCAGGGTCGGAAAATGGAGCTCCGCGACGCGCGATCTGGCGAAATCAATTCCCGACATCGACGGCCAGATCCTCGGCATCGTCGGGCTCGGGAACATCGGCAGAGCGACGGCCCGCAAGGCTGCGGTGTTCGGACTCAAGGTTATGGCCTACGACCCGTACTGCCGGCCGTGGGACGCCCGAGAGTACAAGGTCGAAATGGTGCCGAGCCTCGATATCCTCGCGGCCCGGTCCGACTACGTGTCGTTACTCGTGCCTCTCAACGATGAGACGCGGAAACTCATCGGCAAGGGATTCTTCGAGGCGATGAAGCCCACGGCATACCTCATCAACACCGCGCGTGGGCCAATTGTCGACGAGGCGGCGCTGATCGAGGCCCTTGAGACCGGTCAGATCGCCGGTGCTGGGATCGACGTGTTCGAGCAGGAGCCGACCCCGCCGGACAATCCCTTACTGAGCATGGACAACGTTATCGTCACACCGCATACGGCGGGGGTGTCCGAGGTCGCACGAGCGGCCGGAATGCTGCGGGTCGGCGAAGAGACCGCGAGGATCTTGAGGGGAGTCTGGCCGATGTCCATGGTCAACCCTCACGTGCAGCCAAAGGTCCCGATGCGGCATCCTGGCTTTGCGTAAGGGGGTGAGCGGTCGAGCGCGGTAAGAGGAGGTCGGTGTCTAGCGCATTTTGTAGGGGCGCATTGCATGCGCCCGATGGCCGCAGTTTGAGTCTACTGGTTCTGACACGTCCATTTCGCCTAGAACCACGTCGGTGAACGACAGCCGCGTTGACACCCAATACCCTCTATGCTAACTTTGGCCCACCTACAGATGAGCTTCAAAAGGAGGATCCAATATGGCTTTAGAAGGGAAAGTGAACGTCGAGATCAAGTACTGCGTTCCTTGAGCCTACCACGCTGAGGCGGCCTGGATGGCCAACGAGTTCTTTTCGGAAGGCGGCAAAGACGTAGCTATCGCGCTCACACCCGGAGACGGTGGGGTCCTGCAGGTCTTCGTCGATGGCGACAAGATCTTCGACAAGAAGGAAGAGGGCGATCATCCAAACCTTAACCGCGTCAAGCAGATGAGAGCCGTCGTTAGGGACCGGGTTGAGGCCATGGCCGCGGCGGCCGCCGACTGATCCAGTCAACGGCATGGATGTCTAAGAGCCCTGGGCCGGCCCAGGGCTCTTGCTTTTTCTCGAGCGTTGACATGACCAATGGCCAAACCTAAACTCGGCTTCGGAGTGGACAGCGTACCTGTGAACGGACCCAACGCAGAAACCGCGAAGACTCTAGACCGGGTCAAGGTCTGGGCGATGAGCAACCGGTGGGAGCTGGTGCTCGTCGCGGGGTTTACGGTCGTCGCTGGGTTCCTGCGCGTCTACCGCCTGGCCGATCTCCCGCCCGGGCTCCACGGCGACGAAGCCCTCACCGGCCTCGATGCCCTACGAGTTGTCGACCAAGGGTGGATCGGCCCCTACGTCGGTAGCGCGCTGGGACAGCCCACCGGCCCCTTGTACTGGACGGCCCTACTGTTCAAGCTGTCCCACCCTTCCCTGTTTGTCTTACGTATGTCGATGGCCCTCCTCGGGATCGCAACCGTGCCGGCCGCCTACATAGTGTTCCGCGTCGGCTTCGGACGCTGGGTGGCGGTATTCGGCACCATAGCTCTTGTATTTTCTTTCTGGCACCTCCAGTTCAGCCGCGTTGGGTTCATGGTCATCTCGATGCCTCTGGTGATCGCCGCAGGAAGCCTGATGACCCTGTGGGCTATGAGATCGGTGGGCAAGTGGCCGTGGTTCCTCACCGGACTGGTCTTGGGCCTCGGCGTCTACAGCTATGGCGGCTACCTGGCGTTTCTCGGCGCGTTCGGAGCGTTCTTGGCTGTCCAGCTGGTACTGCTCCGGAGCCGGTGGCGGGCGCTACTGCCGAGATATGCGCTGCTTGTATTGGGCGCCCTCATAGTGGCTCTACCGATGGTCCGCTTCGCCATTTCCGAATCCGACGTCTACTTCAGTCACGCCAGTTTGATCTCTTTCTATCGCGATCCCGCGTTCACAGAGTCCGACGGCGCCGGCGACAAGGTAGTCCATATGGTCGGCAGGTTCTGGAGTGGACTCACCCTCCTTGCCCACCATCCTGACGTCGATTTTACGGACGGCACCGGGGGCAGGGGCGCCCTGGACCCGATTCTGGCTCTCTTCGCCTACATCGGTCTCGGCATCGCTCTGTTCCGCTGGCGAAGACCGCCCTATCTGATGGCGGCTTTGATTGTGCTGGCTGGACTGATCGTGATCGCCTTCACGGCCACCAACTGGGGCGACATGCGCCGCAGTCTGGTGGCCGTCCCCTTCGTGTACGGCCTCGCAGGACTCGGCGCCTGGGAGCTGGTCCGGCTCGGTCAGCGTCTCCTGGGAGCCCGCGCACAGCAAGCGCCGCTGGTGGTCGCCGGACTCGTTTTAGCTGTCGCCGTCGCCTGGAACACCTACTACTACTTCAGTGAATACGTCGCCGAGGACCACACGGAGTGGGTGTTCGTCGGCAGGCTCGTCGACGGCCTCGACGCCGCTCACACCTTCGACGATCCCGGCGAGATATACTTCTACTCCTCGCGCTGGTCGTACAACTACGAAACGAGGAAGTTCCTCTACCCCGACACGCCGGGCACGGACCGGTCCCGGGAGTTCGGAGAATTCTCGCTCGACCGAACCAGCTCCGGGCCCGTCACCTACGTCTTTCTGCCACCCTACGAAGGAGAGCTAGCCACCCTGGAGGAGATGCATCCCGGCGGCACCGCGGTCCAAGAGCAGAACGGAGACGGCACCCTACGCTACGCCGTCTACCACCTGCCCTAAGCGACAGCGCGTAGGGGCAGGTCTCAGACCTGCCCGCCCTGACCGATCGCGGCCCATACGTCCGACACGATAGCCTCGTAGTCCACCGTACCGAAATCCGTCGTGTCGACCCGGATCAGTTCGTCGCCGACACCCAGCGGGTCGAACATCCCGTCGGCCAAAGCGGGGCTGAGCCGGGCATGCTCCTCGTCGCCGTCCGAGTGGCCGGCGTGCCTCCCCGGCGTGCCGGCGCGACGACGCATCCGCTCCAGCATAGTCTTCTCGTCGGTCGCACAGTGGATCTCGACCATTCTGAACGTATGCGCCCCCCGTAGGCGCTCGAACCGGGGCACGTCGAGCCTCTTGTAGTAGTTGCACTCCGCTACCACGCCCCGGCCCGCCTCGAGCTGGAGACCCACCAGCTTGAACAGCAGCTCGATGCTTGCGCGACCCAGCTTTTTCGACCATTCGCGGTCCTTCGTTCCGAGAGAGTCGAACAAAGACTCCTTGATGGAATCCTTGCCGAGATAGGGCATTCGAAGCGCCTTCGCGACAGCGATCGCGAGCGTTGTCTTGCCCGTTGCCGGTGCCCCCGAGACTACGATCAGGGTCGGCTCTCTCGTCTCTGTTCCCAGCATCTGGACCTCCAGTCCAAAAACGGCGCTATGGTATCATCCAGACCCAATTTCGACCGAAGGAATGCCATGCGCGTGGTCTTCATGGGGACGCCCGAGTTCGCGGTACCCGTCCTCTCCTCCCTCGCTGACGCCGGCCACGAAATTCTGGCCGTCTACACCCAGCCAGACCGGCCCGCCGGCCGGGGGAAGCGCCTTGCCCCCTCACCGGTGAAGAAACACGCTGTGGAGCATGGCTGGGCGGTCCACCAACCGCGTTCTCTGCGACGCGACGAGGCACAGCAAAACCTGGCTTCTCTCCGACCGGACGTCATCATTGTAGCGGCGTATGGTCTGTTTCTACCGACCCTCGTCTTGCAGCTTCCACCGCTTGGATGTCTGAACGTGCACCCCTCCCTGCTGCCGCGCTACCGGGGACCGTCACCGGTGGCGGCCGCAATTCTGAACGGGGACGAAGTCACCGGCACAACCGTAATCAAGCTCGACGAGGGCATGGATACCGGTCCCATCATCGCTTCACGATCAACGCCCATCGGTCCCGAAGAGAATGCCGAGGTGCTGACGGCCCGCTTGTTCGAGATCGGCGCATCGCTGCTCGTGAAGGTGCTGCCGACTTGGGCGAGCGGCAACGTCCAGGCGCAGCCCCAGGACGAGTCCAAGGCGACAGTCACGAAGCTACTGTCCCGCGAGGACGGCGAGATAGACTGGACCGTCGAAGCAGACCAGATATCGAGACAGGTCCGCGCCTACCACCCCTGGCCGGGATCGTTCACCCATTGGCGCGGTAAGTTGCTCAAGATATTGGAGGCTTCGGTCCAGGCCGCTGACGAAGAACCACGGGCCACGCCGGGAACGGTGATGCAGCTATCGTCCCGAGCCCTCGGAATCGCAACGGGCAATGGTGCCGTAGAAACGCGGACGCTCCAGTTGGAGGGGGGAAGGGCCTTGAGCGTGAAGGGTTTTCTGCAAGGCCACCCGGACTTCGTAGGGTCGATATTAGGAGCGTAGCGATAGCGCAGCTTGACTCTATGGCCGATAACGGCCATAGTTCTTAGGGAACACTTGAACCGTGCTTGTTCCAGATATCCTGCTTACCCAGCATGCACTTAGTCGGATGCTGCAAAAAGGTATCGGCCAAACAGACATCGAGATGGTGCTGAGCTTAGGCGAGCACGTGGAGGGTAAAAGGGCGGGCACTCAAGAGGCGTGCGCCGAGATGGACGGCAGACCGATCACGGTCGTATACGACGCCGACCAGTATTTGGCGAGAGACGTTTACCGTATTGTGACAGTCCTGCGCAGGGGGTGCTCAGATTGAGAATCACCTATGATAAAGAAGCTGACGCACTGGCGATCGATCTCGCGGATGCCGAAGTGGAAAAAACCAGAAACATCGCCCCAGGCGTTGAAGCGGACTTCGACTCAACTGGCAGGGTCGTAGCGATAGAGTTCATTCACCCTACCAAGTCCTACGACTGGGACTGGTCCGATTTCGAAACACCTGGCCGCTACTACACTCTGGCCGAGGCTGCGGAAATATCTGACATCAGCCCCGGCACCTTCCGTCATCAGATACAGAGAGGGGTGCTGCGAGGGAAGAAGATCGGGCATAGCTGGGTTGTCCACATCGACGACCTCCATGACTACCTGGCAGAACACAGTCGGAAGGCGAGAGCCCGAAAGCTAGCCCACTCCCCCGTGCCGCTGTAATGGTTCACAAAAAACGAGTTCTCGTCACCGGTGCGGCCGGGTCCATCGCAAGTCAGGTCCTGCCGGCTTTCAGAGAGCGCTACGACCTCGTCTTGCTGGATACAAAGGCGACGGACCGGGACGGACAGCCGGTCGACGGTGTGACGGTCGCCGACGTGTCGGACCGGGACAGAAGGAAGTACGAAGGCTACTTCGAGGGTGCAGACGCCGTCGTCCATCTCGCCTATGTCCACACCAACGGTGACAACGTCGACAAGTACTTCGTCGAAAGTGGCAACGTCGACATGGCGTACAACGTCTACCGAGCCGCCTACGACGCCTGGGTGCCTCGAGTTGTCTTCGCCAGCTCGTGCCACGCCGTCGACTGGTACACGAAGCTGCTGGAAACCCGCCGAATCGAGACGCTCGACCTGGACGTGATCCCACTGTCGGACCAGTTCTATGGGTGGTCCAAGGCGGCCTACGAGCACCTGGGGTTCGTGTTTGCCAGCGGCGGCCTTGGTCGCAAGATGGGTGTGGTGCTCGTCAGGATCGGAGCGCCCAACGACGGCAAGATCACCAACAACCGCAGTCCCAAGGGCCTCAAGAGCTACCTGGGAAGCTACATCAGCCCGCGAGACCTGGCGCAGCTGTTCGTCAAATCCATCGACGCGCCGAAGATCGAGAACGAGGACGGTGTGCCTTGGCTGGTGGTTTACGGGATCAGCAACAACACGCGCGCCTACTGGTCGCTGGCCAACGCTCGATCTTTTCTCGGATACGAGCCGGAAGACGACTCCGAGTCCAAGTTCGCCCACGTCGTCCAGGAAGTGCTACTAGGGGCGGATGACACCGAGCGGACCGGCAGACTCGGAGTCCGCTCCTCAGAGTAGAGGACTAAGTCGGATTGCTAGGTGTCCGCGCTCCTCACAGGCTACACACTGACAGCCTCAAAGGAGACGCTTAGCTCATCTTCCAGGGGGATCAAGTAGTTGAGCTTCTCGAACCCAATGACCTGCCCGGCTGAGTCCTTCATCAGAATCACGCCGTCTCCAACCTCCTCGGAGACATGCTCAGCCTGCGGGTCGGCGAACCACACGGTCAGAGTGTTTCCGGTCCGGTCGTAATAGACTTTCACGTGGGCGATCGTCATTCCGTCCTCACTCGAACCCCGCGAGCCTCGGCTGGAGCAGCTCGGAACCGGAGGACTCGAAGCCTGAGACACCCACGCCTACCAGCCGAAAACGCCGTCCCTCTCGCATCTCGAGGTCGAGCATCGCCCGGGCGTTGCCGGCGATGGCATCGGGCGAGGAGTCCGGTTCTCGCAGCGTGCGCTGGCGCGTAAAGGTCGTGAAATCCGAGAGCCGCAGCTTGACCTTGACGGTGCGACCCCGTAGTCCTCCGCTCACAAGGCGGCGCGATACGCGTTGGCTCAGCCGATCGACTAGCTCGTACAGGACCTCGACGTCCGCGGTGTCCCGGGCCAGCGTCGTCTCCGCACTTACAGATTTCGCTTCTCGCTCGGTAACCACTGGGCTTTCGTCCTGGCCCAGGGCTAGCCGGCGAACGTAAGGCCCTACGCTGCCAAGCTTCTTGGCCAGCCACTCGTCGGGCTTCGAGGCGAGCTCGCCGATGGTGTTAACTCCATCCGCGGCCAGGCGCGCGGCCGTCTTCGGCCCGATGCCCCACAGCTTCCGTGCTTCGAGAGGCGCCAGAAATCCGCGCTCTGTGCCAGGCGCAACGACCGTCAGCCCATCCGGCTTCTGCATGTCCGACGCGACCTTGGCAACCGACTTGCTCGTCGCCACCCCGACCGATATCGTGAGCCCCAGCTCCGCTCTGACTCGGCGTCGGAGCGCAATGGCGATCTCCTCGGGCTGCATCTCCGCAGTCACCGTGTCGGTCACGTCGAGGAAGGCCTCGTCGAGGGACATAGGCTCGACCAGCGGTGTTATCTCATGGAACATCTCCATCACCTGGCGAGAGACCTGGTGATAGCGATCGAAGCGAGGCGGGACCCTGACGGCCTGAGGACAGCGCTGGAACGCGGTCCGCATGGGCATCGCCGACCGAATCCCAAAGCGCCTCGATTCATAGGAGGCCGACGCGACGACACCCCGCTCGTCGGGACTTCCGCCGACTACCACGGGCTTCCCGCGCAGTTCCGGGTCGTCTAGCTGCTCGACCGAGGCATAAAACGCGTCGAAGTCCGCGTGGAGGATGTGGCGCATCGCCCTGGACCCAGTCTAATGCGCCCCATCGATCACGACGTCGAGCACGGCGGGCTTGCCGAGGTCAAGCGCGGCTTGCATTGCCGGGCCGAGGTCCTCGGGGTCTTCGATGCGCCGGCCGTGGACGCCCATCGCTTCGGCCATGCCGGCAAGATTGAGTGGCGCCGCGAAGTCCATCCCGATGTACTTGCTCTGGGACGAGTCTTGCAGTACGTCCTTCTTATAGGCGTCGATATTGACCTTCAGAACGCGGTAGGAGCCGTTGTTGCAGATCAGGTAGACGACCGGAATGTTCTCGACCGCGGCCGTCCACAGCCCCTGCACCGTCATCATGGCGCTGCCGTCCCCGACGATGCATACTACGGGGCGATCTGGATTCGCGAGCTTGGTCCCCATCGCGCCTCCGATCCCCCAGCCTAGCGCCCCACCCCGTCCGCTCATGAGTTCGCCCGGCTCGTCGAACTCGAGTGTGTTGTGCAACGCGGTACGCGTCGTCACCGCGTCATCGGCGATGATCACGTCGTCGGGGAGGACCGGGGCGACCTCCGCGATCATTCGCTCCGCCGACATTGGTCTGATGTCCCACCGCTCCTTCACACGCCGTTTCCACGCCTCTCTTACTGCCGCGTTCTGTTCTGCGACAACCGCCGCCCGTCCTTTCGCCGCCTCGCGGGCCGAGCCGGACATCGTTGCGTCCAGCGCTTCGACCAGTTGCCCGAGAGCGACCTTCGGGTCCGCCACCATCGCCACGTCCGTGGGCTGGGTACTGCCGACGGATCTCTGGTCCGAGTCGAGATGGACCAATTTGGTGTCAGGTCCCATGAACCTGAGAACGGGTTTGGAAAACATGTAGTAGAAGCTAGACAGCTTCCCGACGATGAGCACCACGTCGGCTGACGATAGGGCCTCATAGGAATCGCCCTGGCCAAGCCTGATCGTGTCCATGAACTGCGGGTGGCCAGATGGGAAGTTCACCTCGGAGTACAGCGATGCATAAACCGGCGAACCCAGAAGCTCGGCCACTGTGACCGCCTCTCGCGTGGCGTCGGACTGGCCGATCCTGTCCCCGACCACCATCACCGGGTTCGACGCTTTCGCCAATAGGTCAACCGCTTTTCCGAGAGCGCGTCCGTCCGGCGCTATCCGCGAATACGTGACGGGCGAAGGCACGATCTCGACATCGGCCTCGCCGTCTAGAGCATTGGCGGAGAACGCCACGAAAGTCGGTCCGGTCGGAGGAGTTTTTGCTTCGTTGAAAGCCCGGCGCAGAAAATAAGGTATCTGGTCGGGATGCGTTGCCTCAGCGCTCCACTTCGTGAATTGCTCTACCATCCTCGCCAGGTCGGTGCGGCCGTGGGCCAACTCGCGGATGTCCTTGTTCCCGGCGGTGAGCACCATCGGGGTGCCGCCCTCGTTCGCGTTATGAAGCAGGCTGATCCCATTAGCCAGGCCCGTTTCGATGTGGAGGTTGACGAAGGCAGGCCGCCCTGTCGCCCGGGCATAAGCGTCGGCCATCCCAATGGCGGCGCCCTCCTGCATGACCAGCATATATTTGAGGTCTGGGTATTCTTCGAGAGCGTCCATGATCGGGCTCTCGCTCGTGCCCGGGTTACCGAAGATGTACCGGACGCCCTCCGCTCGGAGCATCTCCATGAGGGCGTGCCTCCCGGTCATGACAGTCATATTGTTCCTCCGTTTATGGACGTATGTGGTTTGCTGGCGATGGGTCGGTCCGCGGGAAATGGGCCGACGGCCCACATTATACTTGCCCAGCGGCTTGAAATAAGGCGCCCATCCTTTCCCGGGCGGGTCTTTCGGTCTTTCCTGCAAACGGCTTTGCACCAAAAGTCGTCTTGCGGTTCGACGGGCTCACCACGAGCGGTTTGGTTTTTGAGGGCCTTGCGGGAGCGCCAGGGCAGGCACGGGGGCACTGCCCCACGTATACAGCAAAGCGAGTTGCTTTCATACGTTTCGTCCGCCCTGCGGATGTATGGTTGCTCACGTTCAGCTTGCGGTTGTATCTAGTAGACCGAAATCTTTGAAATGAGGGGTAGCCGAGATTGGCGTGCTACGACGACAGGGCGGGTTTCAAACCCGCCCCTACCAAGCCGTAACCTCAGAACCCTTCAATACTAGGATGTTGGACCACTAGTTACCGTGGGTCAAATCCCCCCAACCCCCCTTTTCAAAGGGGGGAAAGAGCCGGACGCCACGAGCGGTTTGGTGGGCTTCACCACGAGCGTTCTTCGAATCTCACCGTTCGTCCCGCGCGTTTCGAAGGACAATTGACGGCATCGGGGCGCTTTAAGTGCAAAGCTCCTGCAAACCTAGAGGCGGTGGTGATTCTGAGGCTCGGCGAGGACCGTTGTGGTCTTGAAAAAACGCTCCTCGAAAGTGTCGAAATCCGTAGGAAATTGTCGGATTTGTATCTGAGGGTTTCCGACACTTTCATGGAAAATCCGACAGGTCGGGGGGTGGGGGACGGGGTGCAGGGTACGGGGTACGGGGTACCGGGTGCCGGGTACGGGTGTTCGATTTCGGCGAGTTGTCTTGTGCATTCTTGTTCTCCTCATCCTTTGTCGATTGGCTAAAACAAAAGGACCGACCGTGGGCTCGGTCCGCTGGAAAGATTATGTCTACCAACAGGAACGGACCGACCGTGGGCTCGGTCCGCTGGAAAGATTGTGTCTACCAACAGGAACGGACCGACCGTGGGCTCGGTCCCTTGTCGATATTATAGTACATGCGTTCTGGTATATCAAGAGGAGTGCATAGCCAGGGCCGTTCGATTTTCCCTATAACCTAAGTGGTGCCATTCCGAGGTTCGGCGAGGAATCTAGACGGTCATCACCAGCCAAATGTAGGTTAACGCAGTCATTTAGATTCCTCGTCGAGGACTTCTCGGAATGACAGGAGTCCAGAACCGAATGGCCCTAGACCGGGACGGTCATATTGACAGTGGATAGGCCGTTCGCTATAGTTGCGCTGCGATGTCAACTGGACTCGGCTGCTTCTACTTTTACTACTTCTACCGCCTGCACCGCTCCGGGAGGGATGTGTAACGGCTCGCAGCCCAGCGCCAACGAAGAAGAACCCAGGACCCTCCCAACCGGAGGGTTTTTTGTTGTTAGGAAACAGTCCAAACGGCTGGTCTTACCTCCTCCCCCGTCGGGGGAGGACTGAGGAGGGGGAAGTGAGCCCGCTACCGAGGATCGGCCAACCCCCGGAGACGATATGCGAGTCCGCGGAATAAGAGGCGCGACAACAGCCGACGACAACACCAAGGACGCGATTCTCGGCGCGACCAGGGAGATGTTGCAAGCCTTGATCGACGCCAACGCGCTTGATGTGTCGGACATCGCGTCGGCGCACTTCACGACGACCGCGGACCTGAACGCCGAGTTCCCGGCGGTGGCAGCGCGGCAAATGGGCTGGGAATACGTCGCGCTAATGTGCGGGCACGAAATGGACGTCCCCGACGCCACGGGTAAATGTATTAGAGCCATGGTGCTCGTGAACACCGACAAGGCACCGGAAGACCTTCAGTTCGTATACCTCAGAGGGGCCAAGGACCTTCGTAAACGCGGGACCGACGACGCGTGAATCGGATGGTGGGTATCGGCACGACTCCCCGGATGATCGAATCGACATGGAGGTACGGGAATTGATAGTAATCATGAACGTGAACAGCGGTCAGGCTGAGCTCGACGCCGTTAAGCAGCACCTGGCCGATCGAGGCCTGCGCGCCAACCTGTCCGAGGGCGTGGAGCGCACGGTGGTCGGCGTAATCGGCGAGATCGACCCGGAGCTCCAGAACGAACTCGAAGTCATGGACGGCGTCGCCGAGGTAGTGCGGATAAGCAAGCCGTACAAGCTCTCGAGCCGCGAGTTTCACCCCGAAAACACCGTCGTGAGCATCGGTGATACCGGAGTGAAGATCGGCGCCGGCGAGTTTGTCGTGTTCGCTGGGCCGTGCGCCGTCGAGGACGAAGAGCAGATAATCACCACGGCAAAGGCCGTCAAGGCTCAGGGCGCAACCGTGATGCGCGGAGGCGCATACAAACCCCGCACCTCACCTTACAGCTTCCGTGGCATGGGCGAGGACGGCCTCAAACTCCTGGCCGCCGCGCGCGACGAGACCGGGCTACCAATCATCACGGAGGTCATGTCCCCTCGGGACGTCGAGGTCGTGAGTCGCTACGCGGACGTGCTTCAGATAGGAGCCCGTAACATGCAGAATTACCCACTCCTCGATGAGGTCGGCGTGGGCGACAAGCCCGTCATGGTCAAGCGAAGTTTCGCGGGCACCTACGAAGACTGGCTTCTGGCCGCCGAGTACGTCATGGCCGGCGGCAACCAGCAGGTCATCTTGTGCGAGCGGGGCATACGGACCTTCGAGACCTTCACACGCAACACAATGGACATCAGTGCGATTCCGGCAATCCACAGGTTGAGCCACCTCCCCGTGGTCGCGGACCCGAGCCACGGCACGGGCAAGTGGTACCTGGTGACGCCTCTTGCCGCCGCGGCAGTCGCCGCCGGGGCGGATGGGCTGATCATCGAAGTCCACCCCAATCCCGACCTGGCAAAGTCCGACGGCGCTCAGTCACTCACTTTCGAAAATTTCGCCGCGCTGATGGCCCAGGTCACGGCGATTCGGCAGTTGGTCGGGACGGCGAAGGGCGCGACCCCCTAGCCTGGAGAGGCACCGTTCCCCTCACATTTCGTGGCCTTGAAGAAATCCCCCCTAACCCCCCTTTTTCAAAGGGGGGGACCGCACGGGCACCGCGGGCGATGAAAGGACGGCGAGAGTCCTACCCCTTCCCCCGTCGGGGGAAGGTTGTCGAAGATCCCGAGCCTCTCAGGAGGAAGGGGGACAGTGCTAGCCCTTTTACACCTCGGGAAGCACTGCAACCGGCCAGCCATTGACCGACACATCTCAGGCTCGACGCACGCTAGCCTTCGCTTCGGCGAACCACGTCTGGAGCGATCTCTTCTTCATAGTCTTCGTTCCGCTCTTGCCCCTGATCAAGAGCGATCCGGACCTCGACCTCTCGTTCACCGAGGTCGCGCTCATCAAGTCCACCTGGGCCGGCGCTTCGGCCGTGCTCCAGGTGCCCGCCGGGTTCGCGGCCGAACGAACGGGTGAGTTCTGGCTCCTCGTTGGGGGTAACCTCTGGGTTGCCGTGGCGCTCGTGTTCATGGCTCTGGCGCCCGGGTATTGGTTGCTTATCACCGTAGCGGCGATCGGGGGACTTGGCGGAGGCACCCAGCATCCCCTGGCGACGAGTATGGTCTCCCGCGCCTACGAGGAAAGCGGCCGCGCCACGGCCGTAGGAACGGTCAACTTTGCCGGCGACCTCGGCAAGATGGTCGGTCCCGCAGCCGCGTTCATCCTTCCAGCCAGCTTCGGCTGGCGCAACATCCTCCGAGTCCTCGGTTTGGCGGGCATCGTATTTATGACCGCCACGGCATTCTTACGAAGTAAAATTGATGTCGGAAGGCCTATGGAAACCACGGGTTCTGAGGCCGAGATCGACGGCGACAGGGTTGATTCAACTGGCTACGCAGTACTGACCGGCGTCGGCTTCCTCGACTCAGGACTTCGCGGCGCGGCCCTCGTCTTCCTGCCTTTCCTCCTTCAAGACAGAGGGTTCGGCCAGGACGGGATCTATCTGATGGTGACCCTACTGTTGGTAGGCGGCGCCGCTGGGAAGTTCTTGTGTGGATGGCTGAGCGATCGCATCGGGTTCATCAACGTAGTCTGGGGAACTAAAGGACTGACCGCCCTGCTGTTGGTGGCGGCGCTGCCAACCCCGACATTCGCTTTGGTACCGCTGTTCCTCGTGCTGGGCGTTGGGCTCCAGGGCACGTCGTCGGCCCTCTACGCCGCGGTGGCCTCTTTCGTACCGCCAGGACGCCGTGCCCGAATGTACGGGTACTTCTACACCACCAACGAAATCGGTGGCTTCCTGATGCCGCTGGTAGTCGGCCGCATCGCTGACCTTCGAAGTCTGCGAGCGGCGATGATCGCCATGGGAGCCGTCGCCGCCTTGATCTTGCCCTCCAGTCTGCCGCTTCGCCGTCGACTCGATGCTCCGCCGGCGACTGTCGTGCGGCACGACCCATGATGGTCCGTCGCCACCACCAACGCGACGCTTCCGCCTCCCTTCTCCGCACGCGGAGAGGGGCCGGGGGTGAGGTTCTCCTTCTCTGCGCCGCACTTCTGGCGTCCCTGGCGTGCTCAGGGCAGTCTTCTAGCGAGACCGCTACGGAGCCAATCACCCCCGCCACGGGCGGCTCGCAGTTCACGGTCACGTACACCGCCGAAGGCTTCGCCCCAAAGCGAATCGAGATCGACGTCAACGACCAGGTCACCTTCCTCAATGAGTCCTCTGGAAACATCAGGGCTGCATCGAACATCCATCCGACCCACCAGATCTACCCCGAGTTCGACTCCGACGGGCCCATTCGACCGGGTGCCTCGTGGACGTTCACGTTCGACGACGCCGGCTTCTGGCGGTACCACAACCACATCGAGCCTCGCCACGGCGGACTCGTCGTGGTACTGGGTGCCGTTTCGGCTGCACCTGTGCCCCTGGTCATCGAAGCGGTCGACGTCGATTTCGAGGAGCCGGACAACGTCTCGGCCACGGATATGATCGAGGTCTTCAGGAGCGATACGCTGTTGGAGCAATTCGTCGAGAAGTACGGTCCGGCCGCTACCGTTACGCTACTGTCCGAAGGAGTAAGTCACGTCGCTATCGACTGCCACGAGCGGGCCCACGAAGCCGGGCGGATGGCCTACAATCTCTTCGGCGCCTAAGCCCTAATCCACCGAAGGACGGCGTGTAGGAGGCCTGCTGAAGAAACAAAAGGGTGCGCCTCTGAATCTGGGATAATGGTTTTGAAACAGAAAACCGGTCCCAGAAAAGGAGCACCCGATAGATGCTACCACGTAACCACCCCGACCGCATCCAAATCGCCTTCGACGACCACCGCCTGGTGGCCAATGCCGGGCTGATCCTTCCCGCCACCCTCGCCCTGCGCCTTGGCCTGCCCCAACTCCTCCGGAAGCACCTCGACCTCGGCGGCGCGCCGGGCCGGGCGAACACCGGCGACAAGATGATGACCCTGGTGGCCTCCGCCCTAGCCGGCGGAGATTGCATCGACGACGCCGATGTGCTGCGCGCCGGCGGGACCGCCCGCGTGCTCGGTTTCACGGCTAAGCCCGAATCCACCGAAGGACACCGATGGACGGCGTGAGGGCAGCGGAAGGGGGTGGGTGAGGGAGCGACAGGGGAGATGGCCTGGGGTCTTGGGGTAGATGGGAGGCCGGCGGCCGGTCTTCAGTCGCCGCACAGGGCCCCTAAGGCCCTATGCGGGAGTTGCGATGCGCGGGATGGCGAGAGGATACGCAGCAGGGGACTCTCGCGACCGGGGTGGCGCGAGATTGCGGGGACGTTGGGTCAGTTGCAGGCTGGCCGTCAGGCCGGGAACGGAATGGCTTGCAGCCGGGCCAAGGCGCGACTGAACTGGGTTTCCCAAGGCCAGCGCCGGGGGAGATGCAAAGTGAGGCGGCGCGCCGAGCGGGTGATCCGTCCCACCAGAGCGAAGACCCGCCGCCTGAGGGTCTTGGTGATCACGGTCCGCTCGCCCAGACCAATCCGCGCCGTCCAGCGGGCCAGGTTATGCGCCATCACCTGGACCGCCAGCCAGGCGCCGTTGGCGGCGAAGCGCGCCGACGGCATGTGGTTCAGCCCGACGCCGTACTTGAGGTCGCGTATGGCGTTCTCGACCTCGGCGTGGCGGCGATGATCGGCCTCCAGTTCCAGCGTCTCCCCATCGCGGTCGGTGATGAAGGCGTGATAGCTGTATCTGGCGAAGAGGGCGAGCTGGGAACCGGGCGTCGGCTTCACCCGCCGGACAATGAGCCGCACCGGCGCGGCGTCCGGCTTGGTCTGGAACGGGGTGTAAGTCGTCTCGGCGACATCGGCGGCGCCGTCCATCCAGTAGGGAATGGGAGTCCAGTCCTCCTCTGGTATCGCCTCGATCAGGTCCCGCAGGCTGGCGCGCTGGCGGATGGTGATAGAGAAGCGGACATCCATTTCCCGGCAGGCGGCAACGACAGTGTGGGCGTAGAAGCCGCTGTCGGCCCGCACCGTGAGTTGTCCCCTGGCCCCGCCGTAGCGCACCCGCCCCACCGTCTCACGCAGGAAGTGGGCGGCGCCACGGGCGGTGTTGGCCCGGCCCTCGCGCAGCCGGGACATCAGCACCTCGCCGGTGCCGGCGGCAATGGCCAGCAGCGGGTGATAGCCGCGGGCGCCGGTATAGCCGTGGTGGCGCGCTCCCTCCTTGGCCAGTCCATAGGTCTCGCAGATGGTCGAGTCCAGGTCGATGGTCAGGGGCGAGTCGCCGGGTCCGGCCCCAGCGGCCCAGGCCCGGGCCAACAACTGGCGGCTCACGCGGTCGAGTTGACGGACATGCCCCCACCGGAAGCTGCGCAGGAAGGTCCCCAGGGTGGATGGCGCCTTGACCACGCAGCCTAGAACACCGACCGTCCCACCAGCGCGCAGCGCATCGGCGTCGTCGATGCAGTCGCCGCCTGCCAGCGCGGAAGCGACCAGCGTCAGCATCTTGTCCCCAGTGTTCGCCCGTCCCGGCGCTCCGCCGAGGTCAAGGTGATGGTCGACGAGTTCCCGCAGGCCCAGGTGCCGGGCTAGGGTGGCCGGCAGGAGCAGGCCGGCATTGGCCACCAGGCGATGGTCGTCAAAGACGATGCGGATACGGTCGGGTTTGTTCTGTGGCAGCATCTATTGGGTGCTCCTTGTTTCCGGGCGGGTTTCTGTTCCAAAACCATTATCCCAGATTCAGAGGAGCACCCGCTGGCTTCTTCAAGGGCTGTCCCCAAGGACGTCCTTCGGTGGGATTCGGGATTAGGCTCCCTCCACCCTGGGCACCTTCCTGCGCAGCTTCAGGTGGGGCCATGTCCGCCAACTGGACCGGGTGAGCCGCGAGTTGCTGGCCCGGGTCTGGAAGGCCGGTGCCGGACCCGGCGACGCACCATTCACCATCGACCTTGATTCGACGATCTGCGAGACCTACGGACTGGCCAAGGAGGGCGCCCGCCACCACGGCTACACCGGTGCGCGGGGCTATCACCCGCTGCTGGCCGTCGCCGCCGGCACCGGCGACGTGCTGATGGCCCGCCTGCGCGAGGGCCGGGCTAACACCGCCCGCGGCGCTGCCCACTTCCTGCGTGAAACGGTGGGGCGGGTGCGCTACTGCGGAGCCAGGGGCCAACTCACGGTGCGGGCCGACAGCGGCTTCTATACCCACGCCGTGGTCGCCGTCTGCCGCCGGATGGATGTCCGCTTCTCCATCGCCATCCGCCAGCGCGCCCGCCTGCGGAATCTCATCGAGGCGATACCCGAAGATGCCTGGACGCCGATTCCTTACTGGATGGACGGCGCCGCCGATGTGGCCGAGACCACCTACACCCCGTTCCAGGCCGAGGCGGACGCCGCGCCGGTACGGCTCATCGTCCGGCGGGTGAAGCCGGCGCCCTGTTCTCAACTGGCTCTCTTCGCCACCTACAGCTATCACGGCTTCATCACCGACCGGGACGGGGAGACGCTGGAACTGGAGGCCGATCATCGCCGTCACGCCGAGATCGAGAATGCGATACGCGACCTCAAGTACGGCGTGGGGCTGAACCATCTCCCCTCGGGCCGTTTCGCCGCCAACGGCGCCTGGCTGGCGGTACAGGTGATGGCGCACAACCTGGCCCGCTGGACAGCCCGCATCGGCCTGGGTCAGCAGATCGTGACCACCAAGACCCTCAGACGACGGGTCTTTGCCTTGGCCGGACGGATCACCCGCTCGGCACGCCGATTGACCCTGCAGCTTCCCCGGCGCTGGCCCTGGGAGGAGCAGTTCAGCCGCGCCCTGGCCCGACTGCGAGCCATTCCACTCCCAGCCTGACGGAGCCCGTCCGCCACTGACCCACCAGCCAACCCAACGTCACCGCAAACTCGCGCCAGCCCAGTCCGCGAGCGCCTCTTGCCGTGTCCTATCCCGCCATCTGGCTCGCCACAGCCACTGTAGGCCGCCATCGGTGCCCCCAAAAGCGCCTGCAGACCGCCCGCCAACCTCCCGTCTACCCAAATTCGAGCCCGGATCATCACGCCTGTAACTCCCTCACCCCCTTCCGCTGTCCTCACATCGTCCATCCCTGTCCGTCGGTGGATTCGGGCTAAGCCTTCAGTCTGTCCGGCCACGAGTGCCAGGCCGGCGCTTTTCACGGCGCGACGGAAGCGCTGTTCCGCGACCGCGGCACCTCGAACCTGCAGGCCGACGTCACCGCCCTGTGCGAAAGCTCGCCCAACCGCTTCTTCCGACACCAATGTGTGCACGGCGTAGGGCATGGACTCATGGCCTGGACGAGCTACGAGCTACTCGACGCCCTACCCATGTGCGACGAGTTGGAGGCCGAGATCGACCGCGCGTCCTGCTACTCTGGGCTCTTTATGGAGAACATCGTGGGCGGCCTTTCCGGAGCGATGGGTCACTACACCGAATACCTCTCCGACGACCCACACTTTCCGTGCAACGTCCTCGACGAAAAGTACATAGCTCCCTGCTACTTCTACCAGACGTCCCGCATGGTCGAGCTCTACGACGCGGACTACGCCAGAGTCGCGGACGCATGCGCCGAGGCTCCGACCGAGGCCCACCTCGACTGCTTCCTTAGCCTGGGAAGAGACGTCGGCAACGTGACCAGAGGGGACCCCGCCCGTGCCATCGAGCTGTGCAGCCACGTCGACGACGCAAGCAACAGAATCGCGTGTCTCAGCGGCGCTGTCCAGGACAGGTTCTGGGACACCCAGAGCGCCGACGAGGCCATCCTCTTCTGTAAGATGCTGAACGTCCAGGAGGAAAAGAGCCAGTGCTACGCGACGGTCCTAGACCGGGCCGGCGACCTCTTCACTGCGGCGTCGGACCTCGACACCTTCTGCCTGAAGCTCGAACCGGGCTACCATCACTGGTGCCGATAGAAGATGGGGGTTAGGGGTTAGGGGTTAGGGGTTAGGGGCCGTTGGCTAGCGCCGTCCGCCTGCAAGACTGGCCGCCTCAGGCAGCGCACGAAGCCTCAACATCGCCCATATACCGACAACGGGTCCCAATGCGAGCATCCCGAACGCCAGCGACCATCCCTGAACGTCCACGAACAGCGGCACGAGCTGGATCGAGAATAGAGTCAGCAAAAACCCGGCCGCCGTCTGCGCGGTTAGGGCCGTCCCCACATATTCAGGGGGACTCAACTCGGTAATGGCGGCCGAGAACTGCGCAGAGTCGGCGACTACTGTCAAGCCCCAGATCAGCAGAATAGGCGTCAATACTACCAGCGGGGCGTCGAAAAGCAGAGCGGCCAGTATGGCCATGCTCCCGCTCAACACCATTGCGCCGGACGCGACATTGGTGCGTCCGTGCCGATCGGCCAACACCCCGGCAACGACGCTCCCAATGCCGCCGACTGCAATCACGGCAAAGGCGATCAGACCGGCAGTGGTCCGCGACCCGGATTGCTCCTCCAGGGCCTGCACAAGAAAGATCGGCACCCAGGTCCACATGGCGTAGAGCTCCCACATGTGGCCGAGATAGCCGAGATTCGCCAGCGCAACGCCCCTTTTTGAAAGGGCTCGAATGACGAACTTGGGATCGAAGCGCGCTTGCGCCGCCGCAAACGGGCCATCTTGGACCAGGGCCAGCACGATCACCGCGCCCGCAACGGCCAGCACGGAAGACGTCAGGACGACCTCTTGCCACGGCAAGTCGGTTAGCGAGCGGACCAGATGCGGCGAAGCCGACCCCACGGTCAAAGCTCCGACCAGCAGGCCTATGGCAAAGCCGCGATAGCGTAGGGACCACGTGGCCGCCAGCTTCATCCCTGGGGGATAAACGCCGGCCAGAAACACTCCGGTAAGGAACCGGAGCGGAATGCCCAGGACCAGACCGTCGGCCAGAAAGGCGAAAGCCGCGTTAGACCCGGCGCCGAGTAGCGCAGCGACGCCAACCAGGCGCCGGCTGTTCATGACGTCGGGCAGATTGAGGATGGCGCTGGCGACGGTGCCCACTACGAACCCGATCTGCACGGAAATGGTGAGCCAGGCGGCGCTGCCCGAAGAAAGCGTCCACTCCTCTCTGAGCGTGGGAACGACGGCCGAGGCACTGAACCACAGCGTCATAGCGAGGAGCTCGGCCAGCGCCAAAAAGCCCAGAGCCCGCCATTGGGCCGAAGTGCCTTCTACTCTTGCAGACGTGCCTTCCAATATGTTTGATATACGGCCCCATCGCGATTCGGCAATGGGACCCAGCGACGGCTAGAGTTTCAAAATGCCCCGAGCGCCTACGTCCGCGCCGGCCCGTACGCCCAGACCTCGACGGCTACGGCTACGGGAGCCCGAGCCGCTCTATGGTTTGATGCAGGCCGGCAGGAAGCGGACCCTTCTCCGCCGCTGCGACGCTCTCCTCGATTTCCGCCGGTTTTGCGGCGCCGACCATTATCGTGCTAAAGCCGCTGTCAGCAAGAAGATAGCGGATCGTCAGTTCAACGTGCGAAAGGCCCGAATCTCGTTGGACGGAATTCAGCTTCTCCACGTGGTCTTCCATCTCGCGCGTAATCCTCACAACGCCGCCCAGAACGACGGTCACCTCGCTCGATCTGGCAAGTGGAAATATCTCACGACGTGCGCCCCGGCGCAGTAAGTTGTAGTTGAAGGCCGTCAGGCAAACATCGACGTTCACGTTCCCCAAGACGAGAGCCACACCTTCCGCAGTATTTCCGGTAACGCCCGTGAACCGGCACAGACCCTCCTCTTTGGCATCGCGCAGCACGTCCATAACCGTCGCTCCGGCGAAGTCGTAGTCGGGGTCCAATGGGACGCTCCTGTCAGGCGGAGTCCCGTCCGTCCACCAATAGTGGCGGTCGGACTCGTGCACTTGAAGCGTATCCACGCTGTCACGCCGTAGCAGTCGAAGGTTCTCGTCAAGCTGGGCCCGCAGCGCTTCGTACGACCGGTACCTGGAGGCAGACCTCATATATCCCAGCTTGGTTGCCAGCATGTACTTCTCCGGCCGCTCCGCCAGGGCTTCACCCAGAATCGCCTGGCTCATCCCGCGAGCGTATCCTGGCGAGGTATCGAAGTAGGTAACGCCGAGCTCGAGCGCACGGTGCACCGTGGCTACCCCGTCGTTGAACGAGTGCTTGTTCAGGAAAACCCCGCCGAGCCCGATAACGGTCACTTGTTCGCCCGTATCGCCGTATGGTCTTGTTTCCAGTGCCAATGCCAATAACCCCCTTAAACGGCCCCCGTTCAATACCCCTTTTCTTTGTCGATTACGCCAAGAAGTGGCTGCTCCGCGAGAAGCCGTCGCAGGTTCGCGCAGAAGAGATCGACGAGCCGGTCTCTACGATTAGGCGATCCTCCGGCCGTATGGGGAGTGACGATCACGTTCTCCATGCTCCAAAGTGGATGGTCCTCCGGAAGGGGCTCCCTCGGTGTAACGTCCAGACCGGCTCCACCGATCTTGCCCTGCTCCAGGGCGTCCATCAGGGCCGTCTCGTCGACGATCTTGCCCCTAGACACGTTGATGAGAAGGGCGTGGCCTTGCATCCGGGCGAAGGCTTGCTCATCGAACATGCCTGCGGTCTCTCTAGTAAGCGGAGCGCAGATGGCAACGACGTCCGACTGCTCCAGCAGGTCGTGGAACCGGTCCATCCTCCAGCAAGCCTCGACGCTCTCGGGCAGCTTCACTTGCTCCGGGTCGACAGCGACGACTCGCATTCCAAATCCATGGGCGCGATCAGCGAGGTCGCGTCCCGTACCACCCAACCCCACGATGCCCATCGTAGCGCCCACAAGCTCCCAGGACGCGTTCCGGATCGGCATCCGCTGGTCCCAACTCGGCTTTCGAATGGCCGTCGCAATACCACGAGTCAGTCCCAGCAGCAGGGCCATCGCGTGCTCCGCCAGATGGACCCCCACGGTGCCTTTGGCGCTCGTGAAAATGACGTCGCTTTCCACGAACTCAGGAAACAGCCAGGAGTCCACGCCGGCGCTGGCTACCTGGACCCTGCGCAGATTTGCACCCCGTGTGAGCATCTCGCGATTGAGCCCTCCAAGTACAGCGTGCACTTCAGGCATGGCCTCCAGGACCTCGCCCTCGGACGGGAGTTGGAGGATCTCCACGTCGTTAGAGACCCGTCTAATCTGCCGGGCGTGCCGGTCGTCAAGCTCGATGTTCAGCAACACGTTCATGGCAAATTTCCGTTGTCACTCACCGTTTGCCGGTGACCCGCTCCGTCTGCAGCATCAAAGACACCACGATCAATGAAAGGGGAGGTGTTTTACCCCTTCCCCTCTCGGGGGAAGGTTGGGAAGGGGGACAGCTTGCCCCTCACACCATCATTTCAGCTTCCAATGCCGACGGCCGAACGGGAAGAGGCGATTTTCCGCTCATGGTGAGCCCTTCGGCGGACTCAGGACGGACTTGTCGAACCACTACTCTTCCTTCCTCGTCTTGATGTGGTCGACCTTCGCCTCACGGGCCTGGCCAGTCTCTTTCAGCGCCTGGTTCGTCAGAATCCTCAACCGGTCCGCCTGCGACAGGTGCTTCTGCACCTCTGAAACGAACTCCGCCACCGTCTCTTCAGGTGTCGTCGAGGTGTTGTCTATCACGATCTTTTTTCGGATCAGCGTTTTGCTGAGCTCCTCGTCGAACCGCTGGAGCACATGCTCGATGTCCTTCTCCTGAAGCGTCGCCTCCCTCCGCCCGGCCTGGTCCCTGGGTCGCGGATTCGCCTTCATCCTCTCCGCAATAGCATCAGGCGACGCCTTGAGCATCACCAGTATGAAGTCGGGCGCCAGTTCCATGATGGTCCTCTCGATCGACCTCGCGAAGGGCGACCGGGCCGCGTACTGCCCATCTCCTCCGTAGCCGTAATACAGCGGCGCGAAGACCGCCTCCTCGATGTGGTAACCCGTCAGCATGTGGTCCGCGTCGTGGACCAGCGATGGATGGAGATGGTAGTCGATCTGGTAGCGCTGGAACCGCTCCTTGAACGCGGGGCTCATCGCCATGAAGTGGTCCTTGTCCTCGCCCCTGACCTCCGGCGACGGGATCGTGAAATGGTCGTGGAACGATCGGCTACTGCCCATAGTCTCCGCGATCCAACGCGATATCCCCTCCCCAAGCGTACTTTTCCCGACGAACTCGCACCCGGTAACTATCAGCCTCATTATCTGACCTCCTTTGTATGCGGACTTATCAGCGCGTTTCTTGATATGACGGACGGCCAGCCGATCGTGAATTCATCCGACCTGGGGAGTCCAGAGGAGTCTCCCCTCTGGTCGGAGTATGGGGTGAAATCCCATTCAAATAAGGGCGGGTGGGCGGGAAGATCAAGGAACATCCGGAGGAGTCAGACTAACCCCTACCGCCTCTTCGCACCACCTAGCCGCGTGTAGTAGTGTCACCTCGGCGAAAGGCCCCGACGCCAGCTGCAGCCCCAGCGGCAGCCCCAACCTGCTGAGGCCGGTCGGCAGCGTTATCGCGGGAAAGCCGCCGGTCGTCCAAGGTGTCTGGAACACCGGGTCGCCCGTCGAGCTCAGGTCTCTCGGCGCCGGAGCCGGGGTGGACGGCGTAGCCAGCACGTCGAACCGGCTCGCGACCGCCTCCATCGCGACGCGAAAACGGTGCCGTACCCGTTGGGCCTTTACGTACGCCAACGCAGGCGTTAGCAGGCCCGCCTCGATAAGCCCCCGTACCTTCGGGCCGTAGTCGTCGGGACGGGCCGCGAAATCGGCCTCATGGACCGATGCCGCTTCCACAGCCATGACTACTCGTTGGGCTGCAAGCAAGGCCTCGAAGTCGGCGTCGACCTCGGCATCCTCGACCTCGGCCCCTGCCCGCGACAGTCGGTCTACCACACCGTCGAAGTGTTCCCGTGTCTCGGCGTCGGCCCTCTCACGGAACAGTCCTCCGACGACACCAACCCGCGGTGGGACCGGATTCCGGGCCGCGCTTCCGTAGTCAGCCAGGTCGGTCTGTGCCGATGCAGGGTCACGAGGGTCATGTCCAGCGAGGACGTCCAGAAGAATGCCAGCATCCTCTACCGTACGTGCAAAGAACCCGATCGTGTCCAGGGACCATGCGACGGCCATCACGCCGTACCGGCTGATCCGCCCGAACGTCGGCTTCATGCCAACGACGCCGTTATACGAGGCCGGCCGGAGCACCGACCCGGCCGTCTGGGAGCCCATGGCCGTCGGAAAGATGCGGGCCGCGACCCCGACGGCAGAGCCGCTGCTCGAGCCACCTGGCGTGTGGGCGGTATTCCAGGGATTCCTAGTCGGCGACGGGTCCATGCACGCGAACTCCGTCGTGACCGTCTTGCCCATGATTATCGCGCCGGCCTGCCGGAGTCGTGCTACCGTCGCAGCGTCGAAGTCGGGCACGAAGTCGGCGAAGATGGGCGAGCACGCCGTCGTCTTCATGCCCGCAGTGTAGTAGATGTCTTTGATCCCAACGGGCACGCCGTGCAGAGGGCCGGCCGGTCCCGTACTTGCCAGAGCCTCGTCGCTGGCCCGCGCGTCAGCGAGAGCGCGGTCTTCGTCGAGAGTCACCCAGACCCGCAGCCTCGGCTCAAACTCCCGGGCCCGAGACAGAAGCGACTCCATCAGCTCGACCGCCGACAGCGCTTCGTCTCTTATCGCGGAAGCGGCCCCCGCGACGTCGAGCTTGGACGGGTCAGTGACCGAACCTGTCAAAGTGCTAGCCATCGGCGCCCATTATAGGCGCCTCCTAACCACACATTCCACTGCTTGAGGGGCACGCGCCGCGAGGTCTTATCCCTTCCCCCGCCGGGGGAAGGTTAGGAAGGGGGTTGTCCCTTGGAATTCGCCATCGCGGCCCGCCGAACAAGCTCCGCCAGCTCAATATCCGAAAGCGCCTCTAGCCGCAGGTCGGCGTGGTCGATCGGCAGATCCCGGGTCATCGGGTTCGGCACAACCGCACAGTACATGCCTGCGCGCTTAGCCGCCGTGACGCCATTCGCCGAGTCTTCGATGGCAACGGCCCTCTGTGGGGCCGACGAAAGCCGGGACACCGTCGTCAGGAACAACTCCGGGTCGGGCTTGACCTGGGTTACGTCGTCCCGTGTCGTCACAGAGTCGACGTACCGCAACAGGTCCCGCCGCTCCAGGTGGCCATTGACCCACTCGCTACTGGAGCTCGAAGCAACGCCGACCTTCAGCCCCAGCTCCTTCGCTTTCGTCAGGTATTCGAGCACGCCGGGAAGCAGAGGGTTCGCATCCACCATTTTGAGATATCTCTGACGCCTGCGACGCCCGATCGCGGCTACGTCGAGCCGCCCACCGGTCAACCTATCGAGGTGCCCGTGGACGTCGAAGACGTTCGGCGCTCCTCCGATGATCTGGGACCACATGGCGCGGTCCAACTCGACCCCGTGCGCGCGAAACTCTTCCGACCACGACTCGTAGTCCGGCGTCTCCGTGTCGATGATGACCCCGTCGAAGTCGAATACCAGGGCGTCGATCACGATTTCGTTTTACGTTTCACGCTTTTCGCCTCGCGTCCACGGCACCGCGGATGAACTCGCCGATTTCGCGAGTCGTCGTCCCCGGGCCGAAAGTGCCCGCCACCCCCATCTTCTCCAACGCCGGCTTGTCGTTCTCAGGGATGATCCCTCCCGCGACCACGATTACGTCTTCCATTCCCCGGTCTTTGAGGCTGCGAAAGACCTCCGGGAAGAGCTCCATATGAGCGCCCGACAAGATGCTGAGCCCGATGACGTCCACGTCCTCCTGCATAGCCGCCTCCGCGATCATCTCTGGGGTCTGGCGGATCCCCGTATAGATAACCTCCATGCCGGCGTCGCGCAGCGCCCTGGCGATTACCTTGGCGCCGCGGTCGTGGCCATCCAGCCCCGGCTTGGCGACCAGCACCCTTATGATGTCCGATGACACGTCCGTCACTCCTCGCCCCGGCCGCTCTCGACCAGCTCGACCAGGATGCCCTTCGTCGCCTTCGGATGGATGAACGCGATCATACCCGCCACACCCTTTCGCGGCGTTTTGTCGATCAATTCCATTCCCGCGGCATCCAGCCGGTCGAGAGTCGTCTGCAGATCGTCCACGTCGAAGCAGATGTGATGCAGCCCCTCGCCCCGGCGTTCGATGAACCTGGCGACCCCGCTTTCGGGGTCGGTAGCCTGGATGAACTCCAGCCGCGAGCTTCCGACCGTGACCATGGCCGCGAGGACCGCCTGGTCCGCAATGCGCTCGACCTCCGCCGGGCCGACACCGAACGCGGTTTCGTAAAACCGCATGGTCTCCTCGATGTCGCGCACCGCGATGCACACGTGGTTGATGTCCCGTGCCACGCACACCGAGCTATCTTGCACTGACTCCGTCGACATCCGAGTGGACTCTCCTTAAGATCGTTCCGGTGTTATGTCCGAGCCGCTCTCCGCCGACAGCTCCGCAACGGCGTCCCTGATCGCATCCTGCACTTTCACGACGTGCGCCTCGCCCTCGTATTTCTGGCGCGGCCAGAAGAACCCCCGCAGCCCGTCCTTCCTCCGACGGGGCACGACGTGAACATGAAGGTGCGGTACGCTCTGGCTCACCTTGTTGTTGATCGCCACGAATGACCCGTGCGCCCCCAGACCCTTCTCCATCGCTGCCGCCAGCAGCCTCGCGTTGGAGAAAAGCGGGGCAAGTAGATCGTCCGGCAGGTCGACGAGCGTCTCGACGTGCTCCTTCGGCACCAGAAGCGAATGCCCCGGAAACACCGGCCGCTGATCCAAGAATGCCACTGTCACCTCGTCCTCGAATACGACGTGACTCGGCACCTCACCCGCCACAATTCCACAAAACGTGCACCCATCTGCTCTGAATCTAGTCAAATCGTCTACGCTCGGCTCTGTACCCCGTACCCTTTACCCCAATCCCTAACCCCTAGACCCCACCTCGACCTGCTCCCCGAACACGCCGCGAAACACATCGGCGATCTCGCCTACTGTGGCGTACGCTTCGACGCAATCCAAGATGGCCGGAACCGTGTTCTCAGTACCCCGAGCCACGTCTTTGAGGCGCCCCAGCGCCGCGCTTGTGGCGGCTCCGTCTCGCTCCTCGCGAACGCGCTTCACCCGCGCGATCTGCCTGCGCGTCTCTTCCGGGTCGATGCCTTGAAGCTCGCCGATCGGTGGCGCCGGGCCCTGGTACCGGTTCACGCCCACGACGATCCGCTCCTCCTCTTCGATCTCACGCTGGAGCTTGTACGCGCTCTCGTGGATCTCCCACGCCTGGTAGCCCGTCTCAAGGGCCGCGACGGCACCGCCCATGCGGTCGATCTCGTCGATGTACTTCCACGCCGCTTTTTCGACCCTGTCCGTCAGATTCTCGACGTAGTACGACCCCCCGAGCGGGTCGACCGTCTCCGTCACGCCGCTCTCATGCGCCAGAATTTGCTGGGTGCGCAACGAGAGCTGGACCGCCTCTGCCGTCGGAAGGGCAAGCGCCTCGTCCCGGGAGTTCACGTGGAGCGACTGCGTCCCGCCGAGCACCGCCGCGAGGGCCTGGACCGTCGTCCGGACCGTATTGTTGTCCGGCTGCTGCGCGGTCAAAGTCACGCCTGCCGTCTGCGTGTGGAACCGCAGCATCCACGACCGCGGATTCTCGGCACCGAACCGCTCGCGCGCGATCTTGGCCCACATGCGACGGGCCGCTCGAAACTTGGCGACCTCTTCGAGCAGGTCGCTCTGCGCCACGAAGAAGAACGACAGCCTGGGCGCGAATTCGTCGATCTCCAACCCCGACTCCAGCGCCGCCTCGACGTAGGCGATAGCGTTGGAGAACGTAAAGGCCAGCTCCTGCACCGCCGTCGCCCCCGCCTCGCGCATGTGGTAGCCGCTGACGCTGATCGTGTTCCACCGAGGCACGTTCTCGCTGCAGTACTTGAACACGTCCGTGACCAGTCGCATCGACCTCTCGGGCGGATAGATGTGGGTGCCCCTCGCGATGTACTCCTTGAGAATGTCGTTCTGAATCGTGCCGTCGAGTTGGGCCGGTTCGACGCCCTGTTTCTTGGCCACCGCGATATACAGCGCGAGCAATATCGACGCCGTGGCGTTGATCGTCATCGACGTGCTGACCTTATCCAGAGGGATGCCGTCGAGCAGTATCTCCATGTCGGCGAGACTGCTGATGGGCACGCCCGCCCGGCCCACCTCGCCGACGGCCAACGGATGATCCGAGTCGTAGCCTGTCTGCGTCGGCAGGTCGAAGGCGACGCTCAGCCCCGTTTGGCCTTCGTCAAGCAGATAGCGATAGCGCCGATTGGACTCCTCCGGCGACGCGAACCCCGAGTACTGCCGCATCGTCCAGACGCGGCCCCGGTACATGTTGGGCTGCACGCCGCGGGTATACGGATACTCGCCCGGATACCCCAGGTCTTGCCCGTAGTCTAGGTCGCCAACGTCCTCCGGCACATAGACCGGCTCGATCTCCAGCCCCGAGTCCGTCTCGAAGCTATCGCGCAGCTCCCCGAACCGCTTCTTCACCGGCCCGAGGGTTTCGTCTCGCCACTCGTTCTTGGATTTACTAGACATGCTGCGGAATTCGAGGCATCACTACCAGATACACTCGACGAAACCCGAATCCCGGATTCCGGCGTCTTTAGATACGAGCGCAGCCCCAAACACCAACGCGGTGGCGACGACAATCCGGTCGTTGTCTTCGAGATACCAGACGAACGCGTGTGTATCTATGACAACAGGTTTATCCCTGTTCATAGGTCTCGACGCCCCGAGATAAGGACCGTTTGGCGGCCTCTATCTCTTCGTCTGAAGTATCGACGCCCTTCCAGAGGCCTTTTAAGCTCTTCGCTTTTCCGTTCCCCCCTGATACGAACCGCTTCAGCCCCATCAACTCCCGTTCGATCATCTCGATTCGTTTCGTGATATATTCGTCACGATTCATTGTCGGCTCCTCGTTTTTTACGCGCTCGTGATCGTGACCTCGACGCCCAGCTTCGTCCCAAGCGCCGTTAAGTACTCGCCGATCGTCGCCGACTGGCCAGTGATGAATCGCGAGACGAACCGGAAGACCGGGTTGTGAATCTCGCCGTTCTCCGTGATGGTCAACGACGTCACCTCTCCGTACTCGCCGATCTCCATCGTCCAGCTTCCACCGAACCCCAGATTTTCGTCAGCGATACGCCGCACCAGCCGTCGCGACGACAGCGATTCCACCGTCTCCATCGTCAGTGTCTGGCCGCGCCTGTCAGTCTCCTCCCATACCGGATGCCCATTGCGGTCCGGCACTCGATCGACACGTTGCAAGTCCGTCCGCCACGAGGCCTGGTTGCCTAGGTCCGCGATAACCCCCCATATCTCTGAAGGTTGCCTGTTGAACACCGCCTTCCGAGACACGACATGCTCCTTAGGCAGGCGAGCGCCGATCGCCACGACCAAAGCCGACCCTCCGATCACAACCAGGATGGCTACTACGACCCAGACCAACTCACGACCTCCAAGATTTCACCGCCAAGATTCCGTACTCCGCTCATCTTCAGCTTGTCGAAGGAAGCCCGTCAAAGGTTCCGTTCATCCTGAGAGCTTGTGAGCAAATTGATTCAGTTCGCTGGCGTGGTGGCGAGGTGATGGAGGACAATAGGGGAAACTGAGGTCTGGAGGTATCCGGTGAGCGAAGATACGCTGTTTGAACTGCCTGCGGCCGAGGATGGCCCTCCTGGATCGCCGACGCAGCCTGAACAGGCGCGAGTTGTGCGACCGGTACGCGAGCAACTGCAGTGGGTCGCCCGGGACCTGGAGGCTTCGGTGGCTCAGGACCACCCGGCCAGAGCTATCTGGGGGCTGTTGGAGGAGTTGGACTTGTCGGCCTTCTATGGTTCGATCAAGGCGGTGGTAGATCGCCCTGGTCGTCCAACGACGGATCCCCGGGTACTGCTGGCCCTGTGGCTTTTGGCGACAGTGGATGGGGTGGGGAGCGCCCGGCGTCTGGCCCTTCTGTGCGAGGAGCACGACGCCTATCGCTGGGTTTGCGGTGGGGTGCCCATCAACTACCACATGTTGTCGGACTTTCGGGTGGCCCACCGGGCTGCCCTGGACGAGTTGCTGACCCAGATCGTGGCCTCGTTGATGGCCGCCGATGCGGTGACCCTGGAACGGGTGGCGCAAGATGGGATGAGGGTGCGGGCCAGCGCCGGAGCCTCTTCCTTCCGTCGACAGCAGGGGCTGGATGCCTACCTGAAGGAGGCGCAGGCCCAGGTGGAACGGCTGGCCTCGGAGCGGGAGCATCCCGACCCCGGGGTAAGCAAACGACAACAGAGTGCGCGGGAGCGAGCGGCCCGTGAGCGGGTGGAGCGGGTGA
Source organism: Dehalococcoidia bacterium (assembly GCA_965248605.1). Lineage (GTDB taxonomy): Bacteria > Chloroflexota > Dehalococcoidia > Lucifugimonadales > CAUZJF01 > CAUZJF01. Next base: position 677,614 of record CBDFJV010000007.1, on the reverse strand, counting down.
ACAAGGCCTTGGGATACCTGCCACAAGCCAAGGCCGCCAAGAAACGTCAGCAGCAAACTCTGGCCAAAAGGAAACGAAAAAAAGTGACGGCGCCCCGGGTCTCCAGCACGGACCCGCAGGTGCGGGTGATGAAGATGCCGGATGGAGGCTTTCGGCCGGCTTACAACGTGGAACTGGCCACCGACGGCGCCAGTGGAGTGATCGTGGGGGTCGATGTCGTTAGCACGGGGGATGCTGGGCAGGCGTCGCCCATGGAGGCCCAGGTGGCCCAGCGTACAGGCCAGCATCCCAAGGCCTACCTGATAGATGGCGCTTTCGCGGCGCGGGCCGATATTACCACCCTGGAGGGACGGGGTGTCACAGTGTACGCGCCGGTGCGACTGCCTCGGAACAAAAAGGAGGAGGAGCGGTACCAGCCACGCTACGGAGATAGTCCGGCGGTTGTGCAGTGGCGACAGCGCATGGCTACGCAGGAGGCTCAGACCGTCTACAGGGAGCGGGGCGCCACGGCGGAATGGGCGAATGCGCAGGTACGTCAGCACGGGGTTTCCCAGTTCACGGTACGAGGCCTCCACAAAGCCACCGCAATCCTGCTCTTGGTGGCGGTGGCACATAACTTGTTGCGTTGGATAGCCCTGACTCCTATAGCTTCAGCCAAAGGGGAGGGCACGTAGGCCAAAGGCCTGTGTGACACAACGATAGTCCGTCCCACCAACGGGCCAACTCGCCAGCCACAGCGAATCCCGTTTATTAAGCCAGGCCGATAAACCCCCAGGATCATCTCATTTCCACCACAGAATCCAAAAACTCACAAGCTCTGAGCCTGTCGAAGGACGCGGTGAAATCACTCGATCGCCCAGACGTGGGACGCCCGCTTCGGGAACAGGCCATTCAGCAGCTGCCGCGCGCGGTCCGTACTGATCCTGCAGTCCGGGAAGGCGTACTCCAGGTCTTCCACCGACCGGAAACCGAACAGCTGCTGCTGGAACGTCAGGTCGGGGAACAGCGCGTCGCGGACGCGGGGCGAAAGACGGCTGTCGAGCTGCGTCGGCATCCATCGTTCGGCGACCGTCAGTCGGCCGTCTTCGAAGGCCATGCGAAGCCCGTCGCCCACGAAGCTGATCTTCAGGTCTCCCGAGTACCTCGCCGACGGCGAGCCCGCGAGGTTCTGCTCCAGCGCCGGGGCAATCCGCGACACGAAAGCCGGCAGGTCCGGCACCCGGAGATACCACGCATAGGGCCGCTCCGCGTGAGGCATCAGGTCCCATGCCTCGTACACCGGGTGCTCGCTGCTCAGCCCCCACAGGACTGCGTCGAAGTCGCCGCCATCCCGCGCAAGGTACTCCCTGCCTGTCTCCGAGAGGTAGTGAACAACGCTCGGCATTATCGACTCCCACGACACGCTTGGTTCAAGTTCGAACATCGTGACCGCGAGTTGCTTCCCCCACAACGTCGGTGCGTGCATCAGGTAGCCCACTGGCTTACCGTCGGGGTCTTCGATTACACGGATCTTACGGCGATGTGCCGCTCTCTCGCTGCGGCCATCCAGGTCGTACTCCCATATATCGTCGCCTCGCACACACGAGACGAGGTAGCGTTCAGCCCCTTGACGGTAACGCCGCGAGGCGAAAGGCAGGTCTTCGGGCGCGGCAGGTCGCAGCGTGTATGCCTCGATCAGCCCCTCGGGCTCCGGAGCAGCGTCCTCCACGGCTCCCGAACGCGCTCCCAACGACTCCAGCGCCATCTCGTACGCGAACTGCCGGTAGTACCACGGAATCCCTGTGATGCCCTGGACCAACTCGCCCCGGGCGGCGCTCCACTCGTGGACCACGTCCATCTGTGCGCGGACCAGGCCCCGCCGTCGGTAGTCAGGGTGTGTGGCCACCAGCTCGATGCGCCCAACGTCGAACTCGACTCCGCCGTAGGACCACGTCTGAGAGATCAGGTTCAAAGACGAGACGATGGCGCCCGTCGCCGTATCTTCGACAATTACGAAGTCGCTCGGGTCGAAGCCGGGCATACCGCCGCTCGCCAGGTCCCGTGTCCACTGCCGGATGCCCTCGTCGGGCTCCTCAGTGCTGCTGTTGGTGATCGCCTGGAAGTCGGCCAGCGCCTCGGCGTCTTCGACGGCGCCACGACGCATCACGAGCCCGTCTCCAAGCTCCCTCAGCAATGCGCCCGACTGTGCAGTTGCTCCAGCTAACGCCATATGAATGGCAGCCCCCTGAAAGGATGCCAATTATAGCAGCCGGACAACCGGGCTAAGCGGTGGGGGCGGTTCGCAATACCGCGTACGAGACACGCTCAGCCGTCACCCCGTCAGCCGTCACCCCGTCAGGTCCGACTCCAGGCCATCATCCAGCTCGACACCCAACGCACCTATCACCTGGCTCAGCATCGAGTAGTAGCCCACCAGAACGATGAGATCGATCGTTTGGCGAGGACCGAGAAGGTGTTCGACGGCCTGAAACGTTCGGTCGCTAAGGGTCCTTTCTCGAACAAGCTCCTTGGCCGCCTGGGCGAACACCCCTTCTTTGGCAGGTAGCCCCATCGGTGCTCGACCGCTGCGAATAGCATCGATGACCTGCTCTCTGACCCCTACCTGTCGGGCCACAGGCAGGTGTTGAGCCCACTCGTAGTCATTGTTGTACTCTTTCGCCGTGCTCAGGATCGCGGTCTCGCGAACTGCGGGATCCAGAGGGGACCCGTATCGGACATATTCGCCGACTTTGGCCACGACCTCCGCGGCGTCTGGGTTGTTGAGTAGAGCTTGAAAGACGTTGGCGACTCCGCCCCTCTTTCCGGCTATCTCGTCGTAAATCGGCTGCTTATCTGATGGCAAATCACCTCTTGAAACGTAAGGGACTCTCGCCATGACGGCCTCCTTTGTCCTAACCCCTAATCCACCGAAGGACGGCGTGTAGGAGGCCTGCTGAAGAAACAAAAGGGTGCGCCTCTGAATCTGGGATAATGGTTTTGAAACAGAAAACCGGTCCCAGAAAAGGAGCACCCGATAGATGCTACCACGTAACCACCCCGACCGCATCCAAATCGCCTTCGACGACCACCGCCTGGTGGCCAATGCCGGGCTGATCCTTCCCGCCACCCTCGCCCTGCGCCTTGGCCTGCCCCAACTCCTCCGGAAGCACCTCGACCTCGGCGGCGCGCCGGGCCGGGCGAACACCGGCGACAAGATGATGACCCTGGTGGCCTCCGCCCTAGCCGGCGGAGATTGCATCGACGACGCCGATGTGCTGCGCGCCGGCGGGACCGCCCGCGTGCTCGGTTTCACGGCTAAGGCTCCCTCCACCCTGGGCACCTTCCTGCGCAGCTTCAGGTGGGGCCATGTCCGCCAACTGGACCGGGTGAGCCGCGAGTTGCTGGCCCGGGTCTGGAAGGCCGGTGCCGGACCCGGCGACGCACCATTCACCATCGACCTTGATTCGACGATCTGCGAGACCTACGGACTGGCCAAGGAGGGCGCCCGCCACCACGGCTACACCGGTGCGCGGGGCTATCACCCGCTGCTGGCCGTCGCCGCCGGCACCGGCGACGTGCTGATGGCCCGCCTGCGCGAGGGCCGGGCTAACACCGCCCGCGGCGCTGCCCACTTCCTGCGTGAAACGGTGGGGCGGGTGCGCTACTGCGGAGCCAGGGGCCAACTCACGGTGCGGGCCGACAGCGGCTTCTATACCCACGCCGTGGTCGCCGTCTGCCGCCGGATGGATGTCCGCTTCTCCATCGCCATCCGCCAGCGCGCCCGCCTGCGGAATCTCATCGAGGCGATACCCGAAGATGCCTGGACGCCGATTCCTTACTGGATGGACGGCGCCGCCGATGTGGCCGAGACCACCTACACCCCGTTCCAGGCCGAGGCGGACGCCGCGCCGGTACGGCTCATCGTCCGGCGGGTGAAGCCGGCGCCCTGTTCTCAACTGGCTCTCTTCGCCACCTACAGCTATCACGGCTTCATCACCGACCGGGACGGGGAGACGCTGGAACTGGAGGCCGATCATCGCCGTCACGCCGAGATCGAGAATGCGATACGCGACCTCAAGTACGGCGTGGGGCTGAACCATCTCCCCTCGGGCCGTTTCGCCGCCAACGGCGCCTGGCTGGCGGTACAGGTGATGGCGCACAACCTGGCCCGCTGGACAGCCCGCATCGGCCTGGGTCAGCAGATCGTGACCACCAAGACCCTCAGACGACGGGTCTTTGCCTTGGCCGGACGGATCACCCGCTCGGCACGCCGATTGACCCTGCAGCTTCCCCGGCGCTGGCCCTGGGAGGAGCAGTTCAGCCGCGCCCTGGCCCGACTGCGAGCCATTCCACTCCCAGCCTGACGGAGCCCGTCCGCCACTGACCCACCAGCCAACCCAACGTCCCCGCAAACTCGCGCCAGCCCAGTCCGCGAGCGCCTCTTGCCGTGTCCTATCCCGCCATCTGGCTCGCCACAGCCACTGTAGGCCGCCATCGGTGCCCCCAAAAGCGCCTGCAGACCGCCCGCCAACCTCCCGTCTACCCAAATTCGAGCCCGGATCATCACGCCTGTAACTCCCTCACCCCCTTCCGCTGTCCTCACGTCGTCCATCCCTGTCCGTCGGTGGATTCGGGCTAACACTCTACGAAGTTGTCTGACCCAATGTACATTGCCGGTCTCAGGCACTCAACAGGCGCCAGCCAAGATGTAGGGTTTTTCGGTTTTCGGGGCTTCGCCGACATTGCTGTGGTCCGATAAGCCACATCGCTCATCAGTCGGGGTTCGAGTGCTCACCTCGTTCGGAGCCCCTTTTCCGTTCGTCCTGAGCCTGTCGAAGGACCTCCTGTAGATCAATAATCGGAAAGACCTAACCCTGAATGGACCCACAGATCTTCACGGGCGACGCGCGGGATAGCCAGCCGACAACACAAGCCCCCTTCCTTGACACCCCCAACCCCCGTCCATAGAATGAACACCAGTTCTGATTCCCTTTAGGAAGACACGTGCAAGAACGCATCGTCTCCGGAAAGCCCCAGGAAGACGACTCCTCGCTGGACAATACCCTACGCCCCAAGCGGCTCTCCGACTATATCGGCCAGGACCGCCTCAAGAGCAACCTCGAGATAGGCATCGCGGCCGCCAAGCAGCGCGGCGAACCCCTCGACCACATGCTCCTCCACGGCCCGCCCGGCCTCGGCAAGACTACCCTCGCGCAGATTGTCGCCACCGAGATGGAGGCCCGCATCAAGACGACCTCGGGCCCCGCCATCGAACGCCCGGGCGACATGGTCTCCGTCCTCTCGCGGCTCCAGCACGGCGAGGTGCTGTTCGTCGACGAGGTCCACCGCCTCAGTCGCGTCGTCGAGGAGGTCCTGTACGGCGCCATGGAGGACTTCGTCGTCTCCTGGGTTATCGACAAAGGACTCAAGGCCAGGAGCATCAACCTCACCATCCAGCCCTTCACCCTCATCGGCGCCACCACCCGCTACGGCATGGTCAGCTCTCCCCTGCGCGACCGGTTCGGCTCGGCGGACCGCCTCGAGTTCTACAACGAAGAAGCCATGCAGCAGATCGTACGGCGCTCGGCCCGAATCCTGGAGATCGAGGCCGAGGACGACGGCGTCACCGAGATCGCCCGCCGCGCTCGAGGGACACCGAGAGTCGCCAACCGGCTGCTGAAGCGGGTCCGCGACTACGCCCAGGTCATGGCCGACAATGTCGTCACCGGCGTCGTCGCCCGGGAGGCGCTAAACCGCCTCGAGGTCGACGCCCTGGGCCTCGACAACACCGACCATATGGTGCTGCGCTCCATCATCGAGAAGTTCGATGGCGGCCCCGTCGGCATCGACACCCTGGCCGCCTCAATCAGCGAAGAGGCCGACACTATCGAAGATGTCTACGAGCCCTTCCTGCTCCAACTGGGCTTCCTCGACCGCACCCGCCGAGGCCGCGTGGCCACCCGCCGCGCCTACGAACACCTCGGCGTCACCTTTCCCGAGCGCGGCCCCAACGCCAACCAGGCGAGTTTGTTCTAGACAAAATCTGCGAAAGTCTTCCCCTGCAGATAATCGGGAAAGGTGTGTATCGCGGTCACCTGCGCCCAGCAGGTTTCCGGATAGTCGCCGATCTGCCGAGGTCGCGCCAGCCCAACCCGTAGGTAGATACGATGGGTCGCCCCAATGGCCCTTAGCACGGCTCGTGACGCCCGGCCAACATCTCGCGCTCCGTTTATGATCTTCTGAAAATACCCGCGAAACGCCAGATCATTTATGGGGTATCGCGCGTAGGTCTGCTCAGTTGGGTCGATAAAGTCTACTCGGAACTGCCGCCGATTAAAGCGGTCGTCGACGGCAAGGTTCAAGATCCTCGCGTCGCGGACAGTCCCAAGTGATCGCGTCCGAGCCCCGGGTGGGACGCGGCGGCCTTCCAGGTAGCCATCGAAGACATCCGCGACACTCGGGGAGCACGTGCTCAGCAAGGACTGCTCCCACTGGTCCGCTGAGCAAAGACCTTGAGAGACGACTGACTCTGTCTCGAAGCTCATGTCCTCGATATGTGGCGGCGTGATCTCGGTCGGCGAAAGGGTGAACTCGACTCTTGCGCCCGGTCGGACGACCAGCTCGCGGTCGCGAAACAGGTCGTGAAGACGGACACCGTTTTCGGTCACCGGCCGGACCGTGTTGCCGTCGGAATCGACGCCCGCGATGCACACCTCGTCCGCCCACATGTAAGTGAGGTCGGTGATCGTCAGCGTCCTTCGATCGGCCATGGCGCTAGAGGTGGACTATGCTGGCTTCCCGAAAAGCCTCGTCCTTTAGATATTCGGCCGCCAGGCGGCGGTGGCATTGGTCCGGTTTTGGCTCACTGCACAGGAGAACGGCGCCGCTCTCGAATAACTCTCCGCTGATCTCCCCAGAGACCTTCCGGTCCCTCAGCAGCTCGACGTACCGTGCCTCGTATGCCCTCCAGTCTTTGTCCTTGCGGTACCGCTTGAACATCTCCTCGTCGGGCGCAAGAATCGGCATTTCCTCGTACTGCAGGCCCGTCAGCTCCTCAGTGAAAAAATCGATGTTTCCCTTTTTCGTAAAACCAGCGAGTTGGGAGTTGTTGTGTATGCGGATATCGAGGAGGTACTTCGCATCCACCTCGCGCAGTGTCTCGAAAAAGTCCCTGGCGGTCTTCCCTGTAAACCCGATCGTGTAGATCTTCAGGGTCCGTCTCCTAGAACGGCAAGGTCCCCTGAAGCTGCTTCTGATAAGCCTTCTTGCCGCCCAGGGCCTCCTCCCGTTGGACCGAGCCATCGGCCCTGATGTGTCGCAGCGTCACCCCAAGCGCCTCCAGCGCCGGCCCGATCAGCAGCCTGCGATGGCACTTGGTCGGGTCCTCCTCGGCGCACATCAGGGCAACCGTCGCACTGGAGGCGATGTTCGATAGGGTCTCAACCCCATCCTGGAAGAAGGCCTTGGCCCTGATCTTCCGGTAGTCGGGCTTGCCCTTCGCGTCGTAGCAAGACTGGTCCGTCGGCTTGCCCCCCAACGAATCGCCCATGTTCAGATAGCGCATGCCTTCGCGGTCCAGCAGGACCCGCAGAGTACGTATGTTGGCGAAATCGGCGTACTTGCTGACCGGACTGCTCCGCGTATCTACCAGCACCTCGATTCCGTGCTCCTTCAGCAGCGGCGCGAACGTCTCCCAGGTGTGGTTGCTGTGTCCGACCGTGTAGATATCCAGAGACATGATCACCGCAATCTTACCACCGCCTTCAATCACTGTATCTCGCGGCGGGTCCGCTGGCCCCAAACCAAAGGTAATCCCAGCGCTAGCGACCACTTAACGAGCATACCACTACCGGTCTTCCGATAAGTGCCACTACTTACCTGGTTTCGTGGGCGATACTCTGGCTACGAACAGCATATACCGACGATAATCGTACTATCACGCAGTTTTTACACGATATTTAGGTTAAGGCCCGATGCACTGGATAGACCTCGTAATCGTAAGCACCATAGCTGGCGGGCGTGGTCGAGGCGAGTCTTAGCGGCGATACGGAAGAACTGATTCGGCTGACCCAGAATCAGCAGTAACGATTCAATAGCTCAAGCGAGGCGCCAAGATGATCTACTTCAAGTCCTGCCCGAGATGCTCCGGAGACCGAACCGTCGCGGACGACCATTACGGCAAGTACCTGTCGTGCCTTCACTGCGGTCACGTCAGCTATCCGACCACAGCCGAGGCCAAGCCCGAGCCTCGTAGACGTCGGACCTTCGCGGCCGGACCCGCCCCTGGGCTCGCGGCAACGCAGGCCCTCATTTCGAGCCTGCGACTACCTGAGCACTCGCCCGCGCCGATCGCCAACCCGTAGTCCCTAATCCCTAGCACCTTCCCTGGCTTCCTCCTGCAACTCGTATAGCTTGTTGATCGCTTCGAGGGGCGTCATGGAGGCCACGTCCAGTCCCAGCAGCCTTTCGAGGACCGCCGGGTTGCCGTTCATCAAGGGAAGCTGGAGAGGCGCAGACGATTCACCCTGGTGGCCGGCGCCCGCCTTCCCGTGGCCAGGACCGGTCCCGGCCCCGTTTTCAAGCTCGCCCAACACCTCCCACGCCCGCTTGATGACCGCAGTCGGCAGTCCCGCCAGCCGCGCGACGTGCACGCCGTAGCTTCGATCCGCGCCGCCGGGCACAATGCGCCGCAAGAACACGACGTTCCCCTTGTCCTCGGACACCGCCGCCTGGTAGTTCCTCGCCCGAGGAAGATAGTCTGCGAGCTCCGTCAGCTCGTGATAGTGGGTGGCGAACAGCGTCTTGCACCTCAGCCGCGGGTGAGAGTGAAGGTACTCGGCCACCGAGCGCGCGATGGCCAGACCGTCGTAGGTGCTCGTGCCCCTCCCGATCTCGTCAAGGACAATCAGCGACCTCGGCGTCGCGTGGTTCAAGATCGCCGCCGTCTCCACCATCTCGACCATGAAGGTCGACTGGCCTACCGCCAGATCGTCCTGGAGCCCGATGCGCGTGAATATCCGGTCGACGATCCCGACTGTGGCCGACTCGGCGGGAACAAAAGATCCGGTCTGCGCCATGAGAGCGATGAGGGCCACCTGCCTGATGAACGTCGACTTGCCCGACATGTTGGGCCCGGTGATCAGCAGAATCTGCTCCTCCGAGCCAGAAAGACGCGCGTCGTTCGGCACGAACTCTCCCGACGACAGAGTCCGCTCCACCACGGGATGCCGGCCCGCTTTGATCTCCAGCGCGTCGCTGTCGGTCAGCTCCGGCCGGACGTAGCCGTTTCGCGATGCGACTTCGCCCAGTGAACAGAACACATCCACCTGCGCGATGGCGGCGGCGGTCGACATGATAGGATCGGCCGATTGGGACAGCTGCTGACAGACCTGCCGGAAGATGGTCCTCTCCATCTCGGCGATACGTTCTTGAGCGTTCAATACCTGGGACTCGTACTCTTTCATCTCCGGGGTGATGTAGCGCTCGCCGCCCACGAGCGTCTGCCGCCGGATGTAGTCGTCAGGCACCTGACCAACGTTAGACTTGCTGACCTCGATGTAGTAGCCGAACACCTTGTTATACCCCACCTTGAGGGACTTGATGCCTGTCCGCTCTCGCTCCTTCGACTCTAGTCCAGCGATGTACTCACGGGCGTGCCTCGAAGAGTTCCTAAGGTCATCTAGGTCGGACGAGAACCCCTGCCGGATAACGTTGCCGTCCCCGATCGACAACGGCGGGTCGTCCACCATCGCGGACCGTATGAGCTCGACCACCTCCGTGGTATCCGCGATGGCCGACGCCAGCCACTCGACTTGAGGAGCGTCCTCGTCCTCTCGCAGCGTCGAACGGAGCTCCGGGGTGGTCTCCAGACTGGCCCTCAGCGCCACCAGGTCTCGTGGGCCGGCGGTGTTGCCCCGGACCCGGTTAAGGAGCCGTTCCAGGTCCGAGACCGAGTCCAACAGCCCCGTGATGCGGGCCCGTCGCAGCGCGCTCCGGTGAAACCACGCGACGGCGTCCTGCCGCCGGCCTAGCTGCTCCGGGTCGAGCAGCGGCTGGCCGAGCCATCGACGCAGAAGGCGCCCGCCCATCGACGTTCGGGTCTGGTCCAGGACGGAGAGTAGGGATGCCTTCGGGTCGCCCCACCGCCCGCCCTCGTAGAGCTCCAGGTTCCGCCGGGTCTGCGGGTCGAGCGCCATGAAGGATGACGTCGAGTAGGTGTAGAGCGAGGAGATCTGAGGGAGCGCTCCCTTCTGATTCCTGCTCAGGTACTCGAGGATTGCCCCTGCTGCGCGGACCGCCAGAGGCAGCCGCTCACACCCAAACGCCTCTAGAGACGCAACGCCGAAGTGCTTCTGCAGCGTCTCACGCGCCCAATCGAGGTCGAAGGCATCGGGCTCGAGGTGTGTGACCATCGCGCCGTCCAAAACCGCAGGGGGGTCGCCGTCGATCGTCAGTAACTCGGCGGGCGCGACCCTGCCCAGCTCGTGTGACAGCTCACCAGCGGCGAACTGGGACGTTGCGAACTCGCTCGTCGTGATGTCGACGTACGCGAGTCCGGCCTCGTCCCCGTCGACGACCAAAGAGGCCAGATAGTTGTTGGCCTTCCCGTCGAGCACGCCCTCCTCGATAACGGTGCCGGGCGTGACCACCCGCACGACCGCGCGGTCGACCAGCCCCTTGGAAGTTGCGGGGTCGCTGGTCTGCTCGCAGATCGCAACCTTGTAGCCCTTCTTGATGAGGCGCGCCAGGTACGGTTCCAGCGCGTGATAGGGAATGCCGGCCAGCGGGACGCGCTGCCCCTTGCCCATCTCTCGGGACGTAAGGGCTATCTCCAGCTCACGAGAGACGAGGCGAGCGTCGTCGTCGAAGGTCTCGAAGAAGTCGCCCATCCGGAACAGAAGGATGGCGTCGGGGTTCTCCTTCTTGATCCGCAGGTACTGACGTCTGGCGGGAGTGGTCATAATGCGGGGGTGATGGTCGAAGGCTCAAGCCCATTCTACGCGAGCGGAATCGGCAGGGGAAGAACTCAGCGAGATCAGCGAACAATTGACGGCTCCGACGACTGCCGCCTATGCTTGACGTAGGCGAGAGCCCCTAATGCCAAAGAGGTACACACCGACTGAAGTAGCGAAGGTTCTCATTTACCTTGGCTGGACCGAACGGAAAGGCCGCGGAGATCATCGGAACTTCAACAAACCCGGTGAGAGGTGGGTCGTAACCTTGGACATGGGAGCAAAAGAGGTCCCCACGGGATCAATGAGCAATATCTATCGGAAGAGCGGTGTTTCCAGGCAACTATTTGAAGAGCTAGTGGAGAAGGTGTAGACATGGGTAAACAGCGATTCACGGTCTTCCTGCTCCCGCAGGAAGAAGGCGGCTTTCAGGCCCATTTTCCATATCATCCCGACTGCGTTTCGTGGGGAAGCACCGCTGGAGAGGCCTTAGAGAAGGCGAAGGCCTCGATCGCGAGCCATCTAGAGGGGTTGATGGACGTGGATGCCGATTTGGGCCTCGACTATGTCGATCTGCCGTACGTGACCGTGGCCTCGATTGAGGCCGATCTCTCGAGTAAGGTAATCAAACAGGCCAAGCGAGAAGTAGCCTCGATGGGCAATGGGTCGAAAGAACCCGCTATTCAAGCCGGGGTCCGAACGTAATCGGGCGGAGCCGGGCCCTTCGCTATCCGATGGGATCGACCTAGTCGTCCGCCTTCCAGAAGCGCTCTTCTTCGACTTTATACCCCTTCGCGACCATCCGAGCCTTGACGTCCTCGATCATTCCGGGGTGGCCGCAGGCGTACACGAGCGTGTCGTCGGGGCTGAGCCCAAACTGCTCGGCGTAATCTTCCACGATGTTGTTCACTCGGCCCTTCTCGCCGGTCCAAACTTCGTTCCGGGGCTCGTGGGGCCTGCTTACTGTCGGAACGTAGGTGACCAGATCAGGGTGCTCGTGGGCCAGCCGCTCAAGCTCTTCGTCGTAGGTGAACTCGTCGTGGTAGCTGGCGCCCTGGAGCACGTAGAAGTGGTGTCCCTCCCTTTCATTATGTAGATAGTCGCGGATGAAACTGATATAGGGCACGACCCCGGTAACTGTCGAAACCAGGAGCTGGTTCGGCAGCGCCGGCTTGAATGTGAAGATGCCCTTGGCCCTCGGCCGGATGGTCACCGTATCCCCAACGGCGAGCTCCCAGATCTTCGGGGTCAGCTGGCCCTCTGGAGGGGGCACCAGCTCGACGAACAGCTCCAAAGACTCCTCGTGGGGCGCCGAGACGATCGAATAGGCGCGCTCGATGCCGTCCCGGCCGATGGTGCAATACTGTCCGGCCTTAAAAGTGAACCCCTCTGGCTTCTCGATCCACATCAGCAGTATATCGACAGTGATGTCCACCCTCTTCAACACCCTGGAGTCGGCCAGCTTGACCGGAGCTCGACGCTGTATTGTGGTCAATTTCACAAACCCTCCTGCTACTAATATGCCACAAGACGAAGGGATGTGAAAGGGCCACTCGAACGTCAGACAGCCCACGGCCGCGGCGCAACGAAAGCTCCGCGCCACCGTCATTCCGGCGAAAAGCCTGCCCCGGCGAAAGCCGTGGGCCGGAATCCAGCGACTGTTGCGAAGTCTAGCCGGAGAGCTCGCCTCGCTCGTCCATGATAGCCATTGTGTTGCCGTCGGGGTCTTTGAAGAAGCCCATCCAGAGCTCGTAGTCGCCGGCGGAATGAACAACATGAGGCTCATGGGTGAACTCAACGCCTCGAGACTTGAGCGTCTCATAGCCGGCCTGTATTTCGGGGACGTTGAAGTACAAGACGGAGTTGCCGGACGGCGTCTCCTCCGAGGCCGAAGGCGACGAGATCATAATACGCACGCTGTCGCATTCGAAAAACGCCATCCCGGGCGGGAACCGGCCGATTAGCCGCAAGCCGAGCTTTTCGCTATAAAAATCTACGGCTGCGTCCAAATCCTCTACGTTCACAGAGATCTGCCCAATCGATTCCAGGCTCATCGTTTTAGCTTCCACAAAGTCCTCCCTGGTCGAATATACTTGACAAAACTAATTATTAGCATTACTAATAATATATGTCAACCCCCACAAATGGCAATTCGGACCGGGCACTCGCCGAACGGCTCGTCGCGGTGACGAGCCGGCTGCAGCGTCGCTTGCGGCTCAGCTACCACGTCACAAGACTCACGCCTGCCCGACTCTCAGCGCTGTCCATTATTGTCGATGATGGCCCTTGCACAGGAGGGCAGATCGCTCAGGCTGAGCAGGTCACGGCGCCCACGATCACCAGAATCCTTGACGGCCTCGAGGAAAGCGGATTCATCAAACGCCGCCCGTCGAAACAGGACAGGCGCATCGTCGAGGTGCACGCCACCGATGCTGGGCGCGCCGCGTTCGCTGAGGCGACCGCCGCACAGGTGGCAAGGTTAGCCGAGGACCTGGGCCATCTGGACTCGCGCGACCGCGACCTGTTGCTGGACGCCCTCAGCATTCTGGAGCGATTCAAGAAACACGGACGCCCCGGAGCTTGAGCTGCCGGGGCGTCGTTTCGACCAGGACTTGGATCGTGGGAATATAGCGCTACTTGTCGAGCCTCACGGGTATTCCTTCGAGTTTGTCCGCCTCGTTCATCTCGACCCACTCGTTCATGAAGGTCTGGTTCCACTGCGCGGTCAGCGGCTGCTCCATCATGTCTTTATAGACCGCCCAGAACGTGACGATCTCGTCGGCCCCGTCCCGGAACGCCGCGTATGCGGTTTCCACTGACCTCACGAGCGCGGCCATTACGAACGGCCGCTGCTCCCAGCCCTTGAACATCTCGACGCACTCGCGGACGAGCTTTGTCGGATCGCCACCCACTTCCTTGACCGGCTCGCAGAAGGGCAGGATGTGGTCGGCGCCGGCCTGGGCCACTGCGGCCGCCTGCGTGAGAGAGAATACTGTGGTGCAGAACGTCTCCACGTCCTCGTCCTCGAGCGCGCTTAATGCATGCAGGCCGATGACGTTGCACGGAATCTTGAGGATCACCTGGTCGGACATCTTGGTGAATACATGGCCGACGTCCAGGAGCTCTTCCGTCGAGTTCCCGTCGATCTCCACCACGACCGGCTTGTCGGTCATATCGAGGTATCGCTGGACGACCTCTATCATCGTCCCGTACTTCTTGACCATCTGGTTGAGCACGACGGTATTCGTCACGATCCCTTCGATGCCGAGGGGCATCCACTCCTTGAGGTCCTCCGGATCGCCTGCCAGCCAGATCCTTGGGCCTCGTCCCTGCCGGCGGGCCTGGGGGACGGGGCCGAGCTCCGGCTGTACCCCGTCGGAGCTGATGGCCATCGCATCCGCTTTCCCAACTGTCATCTCCGCTTGCAGATTCATCGCTTTGCGCCTCCTGTCGAGCTGCCGCTGAGTCCTTTGTCACCAGAGTGCCCTCAGTCTATGGACGCGCCTCGACAGTGTCAAGAAACGTGTCAGACATCTAGCTGTCCGGGGTGTGATATCGTATGCCAGCGTCGCTATACCCCTGGACGTACCTCATGAACGTTATCTGGATCGTCGCCGACACCTTTCGGCAAGACCACGTGGGCGCCTACGGCAAGAAGCCCGACATCAGGACGCCGTCTCTCGACGCCCTGGCCGCGAAATCGGTACGGTTCGATCGCCATTACGCCGCCGGGTTCCCCACTATGCCGACTCGAGCCGACCATGCCACCGGGCGCTGGACGATGTCCTTCATGACCTGGGAGCCGCTGCCAAACGGCGTCGCTACCTTGGCCGAACTCCTGGCCACCGACGGCGTCCACACGGCGGCCATCGTCGACACCCCCTTCTACCTTCGGGGCGGCATGAACTACGACCGAGGTTTCCAGACCTTCTCGATGTATACCGGCCAAGCGGGCTCGGGGATCCGGCCTGCGGCAGGCCAGCACCACGAGTCCGAAGATGCCCGTGACGCCTGGCGCTTCGAGGCCGACCGGAACGTCGCCCAGACGGTCACTCGGGCCATGGAGTGGCTCCAACTCCATCACGAGGAAGACTTCTTCCTGTACGTAGACACTTGGGACCCTCACGAGCCGTGGGACGCCCCGGCATACTATACGGACCTCTATTGGCCCGGCTACGACGGTGAGATCATCGACCCGCCCTACGGCAACTGGCGGGACGCAGCGGGGCTGACCGAAGATAGGGTTCGCAAGGCCCACGCTACGTACTGCGGGGAAGTCACGATGGTCGACACGTGGGTCGGCTACCTGCTGCGGATGGTCGAGAACATGGGGTTGATGGAAGACACGGCGATCATCTTCACCACCGATCACGGCTTCTTCTTCGGTGAGCACGACGGCCTTTTTGGTAAGCTCACCTTCGCGAAAAGGCCCGACGGCACCCTCTACGACTTCGCGGACCCGGACGCCATATGGAGCTTCTCCCCGCTATACGAGGAGCTGACTCTCATCCCTCTCTTGATATACGTCCCGGGCGTTCGGCCTGGCGCCTACGGCGGTCTGACCTCCGCAGTCGACGTCATGCCTACGGTGCTAGACATCATGGGCCAAGACGCGCCCAGCTGGGTCGAAGGTGCCTCGCTGATGCCCAAAGTGACGGACACCTCGTCGGGCGGCCGAGAGTTCACGGTCACAACCGTCCCCTTTGCGGACCCCGGTGACCCGGTGAACGCCGTCGACAACCGCCGTCGCCGGATGGCCTACGCCAACGTCACCACCGTAACCACCGACGAGTGGTCGTTCCTGTTCAGTCCGGGCGATACTCGGTCGGAGCTCTACCACCTGCCTTCGGACCCAGACCAGTTGAATAACATTATCGCAACGAGTCACGAAGAGGCGAAGGAGCTACACCGGGTACTCGTCGGGTTCATGAAGGAGACCAATCTACCCGAGCACCTCGTGAAGACCCGCCTGGACCTCCGACTGGAGTAGCTCGAAACAAATGCGCGACCGACTGTTAGCCCTCGATGAGAAGAAGACGCCCATTCGCGTAGCGGTGATCGGATGTGGGCGGTTCGGCTCGATGATGCTCGCCCAGATACTTCGGGCGCCGGGAATGGAAGTCTCGGTCGCCTGTGATATCGACGGGGACCGCGCGAACGACGCGATGTTCACATCCGGATACGAGCCGGACAATCTATCGCATACCTCGGACTTGTCGACTGCTAACGACTCGATTCGTCGACACACGCCCGTGGTCACCGAGAACGTCGACGTCGCCACCAAGACGGAAGTCGACGTCGTTGTCGAGGCTACGGGGAACCCGGACGTCGGCGCCAGGCACGCCTCCGACGGCATCTCCGCCGGCAAGCACGTGGTGATGGTCAACGTCGAGGCGGACGTGCTCGTCGGCCTGGCCCTCAAGCGGATGGCCGACAAAGCCGGCGTCGTCTACAGCCTCGCCTACGGCGACCAGCCGGCCGTCATAGAAGAGCTCTACGATTGGGCCGTCAGCATGGGCTTCGACGTGGTGGCCGCCGGGAAGGGCACAAAGTACGCCCCCGACTACCGCCGGGGCACGCCCGACGACGCCCTTCTCCGGTACGGCTATACTCCAGAGGAAGTCGAGGCCGGGAACCTGAACCCGAAAATGTACAACTCCTTCCTCGACGGCACCAAGTCGGCGGTGGAGATGTGCGCCGTCGCCAACATGACCGGTCTGGTGCCCGACGTACCGGGTATGCACTTCCCGCCGGCCAGCATCCAGGAGATACCGACGCTACTGGCGCCGAAAGAGTCCGGAGGCATTCTGACACGCACGGGGATCGTCGAGATCGTGAGCTGCGTATACCCCGACGGCACCGATGTCCCCAATTCGTTACGCTGGGGAGTCTACGTGGTGCTTACGAGCGAGAGCCCGTACCTACGGCAGTGCCTCCGGGAGTATGGGATGGCGATGGACCCGTCCGGTACCTACGGAGTGATGTACCGTCCTTACCATCTCGTGGGGATGGAGGCGCCGGTGTCGATCGCCCGAGCGCACCTCTACCGTGAGCCCACCGGTGCACCCCAGGCCTACGTTGGCGAGGTCGCGGCGGCCGCGAGACGCGATCTTGAGCCCGGAGAGACGCTTGACGGCGAGGGAGGCTACACGGTCTACGGGCTTGCAGTCGAGGCGGCCCAAGCGAAGGCAGAAGCGCTACTGCCCATCGGCCTCTGCCACGGTGCAAAGCTCAAGAGACCCGTATCCCAGGACCAGATGCTCGGCTACACCGACGTCGAGATGCCTGCGGGCGGCTTTGCGCAGCAGTTGCGCGAGGACCACGTTCGATCGCTCTGATACACGCAAAGGCCCGTCCCCGCGAATGTCGGAATTCGATGCCGCAGCCGGAGATCGTAGCAAGACCCGGTCTACGGAGGGACGATGAAGCTACTTCTAGTCGGGTGTGAGTACGCGGGGACCACTACACTTGCCGAAGCAATCCGTGAATGGTTCGAGGGGACCACGGGGACGCGGGTCCGTCTGATCCACGACCACTTCAAGATTCCGCATACGGTCGGGCATCCATCGGTCCTTACTGAAGAGGAACAGCACCAGTTCTTGGCGCTGAGTCCTCGTATCAAAGAAGTGGTCCAACGTCATAACCTCTACTACCACACGCAGGCCTTCGGATCGGACGAGCCCGACCGCCTGGTTATCGGGCTGCACATCGAGGACGCGGTCTACGGTCCCTACTACTTCGGATACGGCGGCGCTGACGAGGAAGGCGACCGCCGCGTAATATCGGCGCACTTGGAGACGAGGATAATGACGCTCGCGCCTGAGACGGTCCTAATCCTCGTCAAATCCTCGCCGGAGGTTATAGCGGACCGCATGCGACGCGTTCCGCACCCAAACGGAGTCCTTGAGGAGAAGAACATTCCTTATGTTCTCAGCAGATTCGAGGAGGAGTATGCAACCTCGAAGATTCGACACAGGTTCGTCTTGGACACGAGCTCGGTTTCGGTGGACGAAACGATGGCCGAGTTCGTGAGAGAGATCGAGCCGCACCTGACGAAAGAAGACCGCGTGCGGATGCTGATACCCCTAAACAGCCCGTACGCGTGAGCCGCGGCAAAGTCTGACCAAGGCGCGGAGTCGCGATGAGATTGATCCTGGCCGGATGTGAATACGCGGGCACGACTACCCTGGTCAACGCCATAGTTAAGTGGGTCGAAGGGGCGATGAGCGGGACCGTCAGCCTCCACGACCATTTCAAGATTCCCCACCTCTCTCACGAGAAGCTGACGCCCGACGAGCAAGCGGGAGTCCTCGCCCTCAGCCCCAACGTCCTCGAGATGTTCCAGCGCTATCACGTCGATTACCACCTCAGTGAGACGTTCTACTCAGACCCTGACCACTTCATGGTTGGTCTGCACTTCGACGAGGCTGTGTACGCGCCTCTATACTTCGGTTACGGGATGACTGGCGTGTATGGTGATCGGGAACGGTTCTTCAAGCACGTGGAGAGACGAGTCCTGAAAATGGCGCCCGATACCGTTCTGGTCTTAGTCAAAGCGAGCCCGGAGGTCATCGCTCGGCGGATGAAGACCGACCCGCACGAGAATCAAATTGTCCGTGAAGAGGACATCGAGTCGGTGCTTGGCAGATTCGACGCGCTCTACAAGCGCTCGATAATCGGTCGGAAAATGGCCCTGGATACGAGCACGGCGACCGTGGAAGAGAGCCTGGTCGAGTTCCAAAGCGAGATCGAACCGCACCTCACGGAAGCCGACCGGCTCCGGCTGCTCGTACACCGACGGCTGCATCGATAGCCCGAGCGACCAGCGAAACGTCGCCGCTTGCCATGTAGGTAGATCTTAGATAGCTGAACGAGGCTACGATGAGCCTAGCCGTAAGGCTGACGGCCATATTTCTTGCACTATCCCTAGTCCCGCTGGCGGTCGTCGGCTATTTAGGCTTCAGCCAGGGGAGGGACTCAATCGAAAGAGACACGAGGCTGCGCCTCGCGTCTGTGACCGCTCTTCGAGAAGCGCTTTACAACCAGTGGGCAACCGACAACGAAAGCCGGCTCCGGGAACTGGCGAACCGTTCGTCGCTCGAGGCGCTCGTGACGGTCCTGATGTCTCGCGAGTCGTCGACCGAAGAGTACCTGGAGGCGCGCAGCCAAGTCGTTGATGAGCATTTCGTCCCCGCGATTGCCGAGGGAGGGTTCACGAGCCTCTCACTTCTGCGTGGCGGAGACGGTCTGGTCCTTGTGACGACCGATGACCCGCCCTTCGATCGCCTGGCGGGCGATCAGCTCTACCTCATCGAAGGGAAGACCAGCACCTACGTCCAGTTCGTTTACCAGCTGGATGACCGCGACGACCCGCTCATGACGATCGGCACCCCTATCCGGATAGGAGACGAGGCCGTGGCTGTGCTTGCGGCGGATCTGGACCTCGGCGAGATGTCGGAGGTCCTGACCCAACGGAACACGGCCGGAACGACTGGGGAGACGTACCTCGTAAGCCCGACGACCTTCTTCCTGACCAATCCGGCAACCGCGGGCGGATTCAGCGTCAGAGACACCGCGGAGTCCGACGAGCTGGAACGCTGCCGGAGCAATCCAGCGGACATCAGTCTGTACGAGAACCAACGAGGAGAACCTGTGATCGGGGCTCAGCGCTGGATCCCCCGATTCGAGCTTTGCATTCGAACGGAGGTGAAGCAGGCAACCGCTTTCGGTCGAGTCAACGAGCTCCGTGGCCTGGTCTTGGGCATCGGCGCCATAGTGGCTCTAATCGTGTCGATCCTTGGCCTTCTTCTAGCCCGGAGCGTTACGCGACCGGTCGAACGACTGGTCAGAGGCACGGCGGAGGTCGGCCGCGGAAACCTGAGCTACCAGATCCCCGGCTGGAGCGAGGGTGACGAGATTGGGCAGCTTACTCGCGCTTTCAACGATATGACGCAAAACCTGCGTTCGATAACGACGTCGCGAGACGAGCTCAATAACGAAGTCACGGAGCGTAAGAGGGCCGAGGAGGCGCTGGCCGAACAGGCAGAGGAGCTGGCCCGTTCCAATGCCGAGCTGGGGCAGTTCGCATATGTGGCGTCCCACGACCTGCAGGAGCCGCTCCGGATGGTGGCCAGCTACATGCAGCTCCTCGATCGCCGGTACCGTGGGAAGCTCGATGACCAGGCCGACGAATTCATAGAATTCGCCGTCGACGGCGCCCATCGAATGCAGCAGCTGATCAGCGACCTCCTCGAATTCTCTCGTGTCGGGACACACGGACAGGGGTTCGAACAGGTTGATTCTCGGAAGCTTTTCGACGAGGCCGTCTCGAACTTGAGACTGGCGATAGAAGAAAGCGCTGCAACCGTGACTCACGACGAGTTCCCGGTCGTGACGGCGGACCCTCACCAGCTCGGAAGGGTATTTCAGAACCTGATTGGCAATGCGATCAAGTACCGAGGCGAACGGACGCCTGAGGTACACGTTGGGGCCGTCAGCGACGGTGACGAGTGGGTCTTCTCGGTCCGGGACAACGGCATCGGAATAGACCCGGAGTATCACGAGCGTATCTTCGGCATCTTCGAACGCCTACACGCCCGCGGTGAGTACTCGGGAACGGGCATAGGGCTCGCGATATGCAAGAAGATCGTCGAACGCCACGGCGGACGCATCTGGATCGAGTCCGAGCCGGACAGCTATACGATCTTCTACTTTTCGATACCAGCTGCGGATAAAAACGGCTGACGCCGGCGGAGGGACCAGCTCCGGCGGTATGGGCCACCTCAACGCTGGTATTCCCTCAGAAACCTCTCCCACCGTTCGGTCGAGTCCTCCAGTCCGCCCGGCCTGTTGCGCACGGTCCAGAGGCGCTTGAACTCCTCGATGACCGACTTGAATTCCTCCGCTAGCTTGTGTCGAGTGGTCGGCGCCATCGCCGCTATCTCATCGATCAAATGCTCTTGGAGCGGGATCCGGTTCTGTCGCGTTCCGAGTCCTTCTCTAGGTATTTGATCGGCGTTCGGTGCGGCAGTCCCCACGCGCGCGGTTCCGGCGTGGCACGCGTATCTGAGTAGAGCTGCAGCCTTCCGAGATCGAGGTAAGACTCCCCTTTCTGCTAATATTGACCCGTTGTCTGGATACGGGCTGATGGGGATTGCGCCGAAGCGAAGCAGGCGGACGGGCGCATTGCAATGCGCCCCTACGGATGAAACGGAACCAGTTGCTTTCAGATGTTCGGCCCGCCCCGCGGACGTAAGGTTGCTCACCAAGAACGGGCTCGCTGAATCCTGGTGAACGTGTTGAGATGACAGTCGGCCTCCACTCGTTGAGTCCTCGTCTTGGCGTCAGCACGGAGTTCACCGTTGAAGTTAGGCCTGCTCGAGGCGCGGTGCTGATAGTCAACAGGACGACTCCGGCGGAGCTAACGGCGGTGGTCGATCTGAAGTAACCGAAGGTTTGATTCACGTTGGAAAGTATGAATAATGGAGGACAATATGAAAAAAGGGCATAACCACAACCCTCAGCGTTTGATAGATTGGCGAAACGAAAGCGGAATTACCGGGCTTGAGACTGCCATCGTGCTGATCGCCTTCGTGGTGGTCGCCTCGGTGTTCGCCTTCGCAGTCCTTAGCACGGGCCTACTGAGCTCGGAGAAGGCGAAAGAAACGGTCCTCGGGGGCCTCGAAGAGACCGGTGCCTCACTGGCCCTCAGGGGGTCGGTGATCGCTCACCAGTCCACAACTTTGTCGACCATCAACTGGATCACCTTCCAGGTGAGCAACGCGTCCCAGACCGGCGAGGCTGTCTCGCTGAACGCAGCCGATACCGTTGTTACATATCTCGACTCCTCCCAGTCGGTCAGTGATATTCCGGTTACCACTAGCACCGACGCGCCGTGGACCGGCATAACAGATTGGACGGCAACCTGGCTAAGTGGCACCAGTGGATTCCTGAACCCCGGCGAGCGTGTCGAGATTGCGGTGGGCCTCCAAGGCCTCGCCACCCCCTTGGGGATCAGCACGGAGTTCACCATCGAAGTCAGGCCCAGCCGGGGCGCGGTGCTGATCGTCAACAGGACGACCCCCGGAGAGCTGACAACCGTCGTAGACCTGAACTAGTCGGATTCACTGCGAGGCGAATAACTAACGTCAACATTCCGAGCCATGTGGGGGCGAGCTAACCCACATGGCTCGGATAGCCAGCCCAAAGCGACCGCGGTATACCCTTCCATGCAGTTCCCAATCGACTACGTTCGTGTCGTAGCTGGACGAAGAGGAGCAGATGATCCAGCCAGATAAGAAGACAGCGCGTGGGTCGCTCCTACCACAGGACGAGCGGGGCATCACCGGCCTCGAGACGGCCATCGTGCTGATAGCCTTTGTCGTGGTAGCCTCGGTGTTCGCCTTCGCAGTGTTGACCACCGGACTGCTGAGCTCGGAGAAGGCGAAGGAGACGGTGCTGGGCGGCCTGGAGGAGACGGCAGCGACAATCTCCCTCAGGGGGGGCGTCGTCGCCCACACGACCGGCACGCCACCCTCATCCGTCGACTACGTCATCTTCCAGCTGTCCAACGCGTCACAGACGGGCAATGCGGTCGAGGTTTCAGACGATGCCATGGTGGTTTCATACGTTGATTCAAGCCAAGCCGATACAAACCTTCCCTTCATCGCCAACCCGACTACGAGTACAACGAGAGGCTGGGGAGCAAGCTGGATAGCGGGAGCGGGGCCTCTGCTTCAGCCGGGCGAACGTGTGGAGATTACGGTGAATATCGTGGACCTCGCCACTCCGCTGGCCACAAACACCAGATTCACCATCGAGGCCAAACCTTCTCTCGGAGCCATTCTGGCCGTCGAGAGGAAGACGCCCGCCGAGCTCACGAGGGTAATAGACCTGCAGTAGCGCGGCGAACGCCCAGACAGCGTGAAACGAGGGCTCCTTTTGCGGGAGCCCTTTTTGGTTGAGCCAAGGACGGGGTACGGGGTGTGGGGTACGGGGATGCAGAGTCAGGGCTCTGATTGCGGGTTACGTTTTACGTTTCACGTCCCACACGCCCTGGTACAGGGTCGGTATGATATGAGGGATACCCCATGAAGACCCGTATCAGGCCGGCTGTACAGAGCGTCGTTCCGTCGTGGGCCAAGGCACTGGTGGACGGCGCGGTGCGTCGCTTCAACCTCGTGCGGGAGCGCGTCGAGGGCTACTTCCTTGCCCGGCTCGTCATACGCACGGTCCAGGAGCTTTCGGCCGACGACGCCACACACATGGCTGCTGGGGTCGCGTACTATGCCCTGTTCTCGCTCTTCCCGCTGCTACTCGGACTCACGGCGATCATGAGCTTCTTTGTCGAGTCCCAGGAGGTGCGGACGGATTTGACCGATTTCGTCACCGACTACCTGCCCGGCTCGGGGGACCTGATCAGTCACAACCTGGATGTGGTGGTCCAGATTCGGGGCGCTCTGGGCGTCTTCTCGGTCCTCGGCCTCCTCTGGTCCGCCAGCGCCGTCTTCGGGGCCGTCGCCCGCGCGGTCAACCGTGCCTGGGACGTCCACCGGGACCGGCCGGCCTACATCGGCAAGCCGAGACAGCTACTAATGGCGTTCGGAGTCGGGGTCCTGTTCGTAATGTCCATGGGCGCGGCGACGGTGGCGAGGATAGCCGCGGACGTCGGAGAGAACGACACATTCGACGTCAGCTTCGCCGTCGAGACTCTCGGGAGCCTGCTCCTCCAGGGCACATCGTTTGGGCTGACCGTCGTCATCTTCCTGCTCATCTATAAGCTAATGCCGAACACGAAGACCTACTGGAAATACGTCTGGCCGGGTGCGATCGTCGGCGCCGTGCTGTTCGAGGTCGCCAAGAACGTGTTCCTCGTCTACGTGGACAGCTTCTCCAATTTCGCGCACGTCTACGGATCGCTGGCCCCGGTCGTTGCGCTGCTGCTGTGGATCTACGTCAGCAGCTTCATCCTGATCCTGGGCGCCGAGCTCAGCTCCGAATACGGCCGGCTAAAGAACAACGTTGAGAGGGGGACTCTGTTGCATCCGACCAGCCACGGCCGCGGTGACGGCAGAACCACTCCCCTCAGAAACCGAGCAGTCACTTGAGAGCCCACCGAACCGCTCGTGAGGTCCGGCTCTGTCCCCCCTTTGAAAAGGGGGATTGGGGGGATTTGACCCACGGTAATTAGATACAACCGCAAGCTGAAAGTGCGCAACCATACATCCGCAGGGCGGACGAGACGTATGAAAGCAACTCGCTTGCTGCATACGTAGGGGCAGTGCCCCCGTGCCTGCCCTGGCGCTCCCGCAAGGCCCTCAAAAACCGAGCATTTACTTGAGAGCCCACCGAACCGCTCGTGAGGTCCGGCTCTGTCCCCCCTTTGAAAAGGGGGGTTGGGGGGATTTGACCCACGGTAATTAGATACAACCGCAAGCTGAAAGTGCGCAACCATACATCCGCAGGGCGGGCTGAACGTATGAAAGCAACTCGCTTGCTGCATACGTAGGGGCAGTGCCCCCGCGCCTGCCCTGGCGCTCCCGCAAGGCCCTCAAAAACCGAGCATTTACTTGAGAGCCCACCAAACCGCTCGTGGTGAGCCCGTCGAACCACGGCTCCGCAAGACGACTTTTGGTGCAAAGCCCGATTTCGGCTTTTATGGGCCGTTCGACCGCTATCTCCTCTGGTAAGCCTATATGGTACGGTCAGGGCTGACAGCTACATCCGGCACGTAGAATGAATACCATGATCGATAAAGCGGCCATAGGCAGGCGACCAGCGTCCATTGAATATAGTCGTAGACCTGACGGGTTCCGGGTGACTGGAGTGTGGGCGAACGAGGCCGGGTTCTCGGCCGTCGAGACCACGGTCATCCTGATCGCGTTTGTGACCCTCAGCGCGATATTCGCCTACGCGGTCCTAACCACCGGCGTGCTGGCCTCCGAGCAAAGCAGAGGCGCGATCGTGAGCGGGCTCAGAGAAGCCTCGGCGACAATGAACATAAGGGGAGCGGCGGTCGGGGAAGCCAACGACACCACCACGGCCCTGGAGCGGATCAGCTTCCAGGTCCAGGTTATCGCGCGTGGGACCGACGGGGTCTACCTGGCGAAAGAACGCACGATAATAAGCTACCTCGACGTGGACCAAATAGTCCGTTTCGACACCGACGACTGGACCGCGACGTGGCTGACTGGATTCGGGCCGCTGGTTAACCCGGGCGAGCTAGTCGAGATCGGCATCGACCTCAGTCGCCTCGACCCACCCCTCGGGCCCTCGAAAAAGTTCAAGATAACGGTCGGCCCCGATCAAGGTGCGACGCTGTCGATCGAACGGTCGACGCCCGCGGAGCTCGACGAGTTTGTGGACTTGCCCTGATCGGCGACCGGCTCGACAAAGAGCCTCCAGGATCCGCAGCTGCGTGTGTCGAAGCTCGAGTAGTGCGGCGCCACCTCGGCCTCGTGAAAACCGCTTCCTTCTCCGGTTCGGACCGTCACTCCTCTCGAGTACACGGTCCACCGGCAGCTTGCGTTGGTCGAGGTCGAATGGTAGACGCCGGGCTCGATATCGGGACCGATCAGGTACGAGCCCGTCCCGGAGAATTCGGTGTCCCTGGGCGACTCCTCATCCGGGCTGGTGACGTCCACGACAGCATTCCACAAGGTCACTGAGCCGACCGACAGCAGCGCACCCGCTGCCACCAGGACCAAGACCAGCGTCTTTGTACCTCGCATCGACATAGCGTCGCGGATTTCTGTCTTCGGCGCAAGGCAAAACCGTGGCCAAGACTACAATGCACGAGTTCGCGTGGCAACCGACCCGAGCCACTGTCATTCCGAACGTAGTGAGGAATCTAAGAGCTCGCCCCGGAGTTCCGGCCATTGGTACAGAAACCCTACGTGAGGGGGCGGGAGTCTTACCTCTTCCCCCGCCGCCGGAGGTAGATTGTCGAAGATCCCGAGCCCATCGGGGAGAAACACTCCGTCATTCCGGCGAAAGCCGGAATCCAGAACCTTGGACGGATAGGGACTTCTTCCGATAGCCGGGCTTTTCATCGTGAAAATGACCTCAGACGGGCTTCTCCCTACGCCACATGCTACATAGAATTGACACGAGACTAAGTCGAGTTTCGGCCGATGGTCAGTAAAAGCAACGAGTGTCCCAACTGCTCGACGCCCATACGTTACAACAGTGTGTCGTTACACCTGCGTCCGCTGGGCGTCGCGTGCCCTAGCTGCGGCGCTACGTTGGCGAGCGTGAGCTTCACCAAGCTGCCGCCGCTCGGGTTCTTAGCCTTCGCCCTGGCCTTGGGCCTGGCAGTAGGGGTCGGCTTTGGCGCCGCCATAACCGTCCTTTCACGGGAGTGGACCCTCACCTCGCGGCTGATCGTCCTGGCGATGTCGTTGCTTGGTGGCATGACCGTGTTCATGTTTAGCCGCAATCTGGTCCCCCGCCCTAATCACGACGACTGACCGTCGCTGCTCGTCCAATGCGCCTCGTTTCCACCGAGTGCTTCGACGGGCTCAGCATGAGCGGATGTGGGTGCTTCGGTCGTCGGGCAATGTCACCTGCCGAGAGGCAGGCCTATGGCGCCAGGCGTATTTCAGGTAGAATGGAAACCAAAGCCTCCGTCTTGTAAACCTGATTCTATTTGAAGGGGAGTTCCAGAACTCCCCATTTCTTATATCGCGAGTAAGCCTTGCCTACCAGCCGTTTCTCGATACAGCTGTATTTCTTCGGCATTGTCGGGCTTGTCGGCATCCTGATTCCTCAGGGTATCGTCATTGCATTCGGAGTGATGGGCTTGATTGCGACGGGCATCGCCTGGTTCTGGAACCGAGTGGCCCTCGAAGAGTTGTCCTATGAGAGGGAATTCAGCCAGCCTAGGACCTTCGCCGGCGAAGAGCTTGGCATGTCAACGATACTGACCAATAAGAAAATCGTTCCTCTCCCGTGGGTCAGGATCAGAGACACGGTTCCGGACCATCTGGACCTGATAGAGGGCGACGGCGACGTGGATAAACGCATTATCCAGACTCAAACCATCCGGCAAGTGACGTCCATCGCGTGGTACGAGAGGGTCAGTTGGGACTACCGTATTCAGTGCGTTAGCCGCGGCCTGTTCACGCTTGGGCCGGCGCAGCTTGAAAGCGGAGACCCTTTCGGATTTCTGGGAAACAAGGAGAGATTATTCGACAGCGAAGATGTGCTGGTGTACCCGAGGGTCGTGCCTCTTGAGGAGCTGGGGGTCCCGCCGGGGCGGCCCCTCGGTGAGGTACGTACAGGACTCCGGATATACCAGGACCCTTCGAGGCCCTCCGGCATCCGCGACTACCAGCTCGGTGACCCGCTCAAGACCGTCGACTGGAAAGCGACGGCCCGCATGCAGAAGCTCCAGGTCCGGACGTACGAGCCAAGCTCCCACACGACGGTCATCCTCGTCATGGCCGTAGACACGACCTCCCCACACTGGGCTACGTACGCCCCTTCTACTCTGGAACGCATCATTGTCGCGGCCGCTTCGATGGCCAGCTACGCCGCTGAGCAGGAATACATGCTCGGACTCTTCACCAACGACATGCCCGTCGTCGGTCACAATCCACTGGCCGTCCCTACGGGCCGCGGCCCTGATCAGCTGGGCGCCGTCCTGGGAGCGCTCGCCATAGTCCGGTCGTTCGCCATTGCCCCGATGTACAGCGTGCTGCCGGAGCACGCCCGCCGGTTCCCGATGGGGTCGACCCTGGTGGTGGCGACTGCGTTCGTGCCGCCGGAGTTTGTTGGGACTCTCACCGACCTGAAAAAAAGAGGGTTCAAGATCGTCGTGATGTACGTCGGAGAAGAGGAGTGTCCGGACCTCGGCGAGGGTATCATCGTTCACGAGCTATACCAGTACCTGATCGACCTAGAGGAGTCGAGTGAAGCTGTCGCAGACGTTGAAGAACCCACTGAGGCTGTCGCGGGATAACGCCGTCCTCGGGGCCATAGTCCTCGCGGAGAGCGCTTGGCTTTACGGCGCATTCGCCATCGTTGGGGCTGTGCTAGAAAAGGACGGCAGCCCATTGGGCTGGCTTGCCGTGCTGCTGATCCTTGGCCTGGGCGTGGCGGCGGCTCGCCTCATCCCTACCGACGTTGCGGCCATCGAGGCCCTCTACCTCGGAGTGACGCTCCTCGGTGCCTTTTTCATGTACCTCGTCGTCGCCACACAGGTGGAGCCAGGTCTAGGTTTCGACTTCGCGTGGATGAGCAAGCTGGTTTCTTCCTCTGAGCCCGACCCCTACGGCTTCAGAGCCATTGGAGGGATACTGATTGGGATCGGCGTGTGGGTCCGTGGGATTACCATCGCCATCGCAGCGGACCCGTCCCGAAATCTGGGCATCAGCTTCAGCCTTGGCATCGTAATACTCGCCGTTGCCCTGATGCTCGATTCCGCACTCGAGTACGACCTCGGCATCGGATCGCTGGTGTTCATCTTCTTCGGCGCCGGGCTCGCCGGTCTCAGCGTGGGTACACTTCGCGCCACTCGGTCTGCAAAGGCGAAGGCGTGGCCCCGAATCATCGGCGGCATGATTGTCGCGATGACCCTCATCGGTGCGATGTTCACCGTCGTGTCAAGGGACATACTTTCCTACGTCACCGACCCGATTTCAACCGTACTCGGCTTCGTGCTCAAAGGCGCCCTCCTGGTAGTCCTGGCGCCGGTGGCGCTCGTGTTCACTCTGATATTCGGGGGGGTAGAGGACCTCTTCGGGAGAGAGTTCGACGTAGAGCCGGCAGGGGGTGGCTTCGCGAACTCCTCGGAGCCCGGATTCGAGCTCGCGGAAGTGCCTGACTTCGAGTTTCTAACTACAACCGAAGAACAGATGCCGGAGCCATCGGCCGGGATCGGCTTCGACTTCGCCGCGTTCCTGCAGTGGGCCTCCATCGCGTTGCTGGTGGTCGGCGGGCTCGTCATCATGTTCCTGGCAATTCGCAAGATCGTTGGTCGGGAACGCGGGCCGGGGCACGCCCATCGCGAGGCGGTCGATACCGACGCCGACTACGCCTCGGACTTTGGCAACCTGCTGTGGAAGATCCTGCCAGACCGCTTCAGGGGGCGCAGACGCAAGGGCATGCAGCCGCCTGACGGGCCTCCAGGGATCGTCGAGGTCTTCCAGATTTACTATCGACTCCTCAAAATGGCGGAGCAGAAAGGGCAGGCGCGGTCGAACCACCAGACTACCGTCGAGTTCCAGGGACCTCTGACAAGGGTCGTGACCCCTGAGCTCGCCAGGCTGGCAACCTATCTCTTCGACAGGGCTTGCTATGGGTACCACCCCGCCAGTGAGGACCAGTTGGGCCATCTCCGCCTTGCCCTGCAACAGCGAACTTCCCAGTAGCGCGTCGGGCACAGACGAGGCGAGACGCTTGGGCTATCGAGTGGAACGGCGCGCATGAAGGTCCATCTCGTCGACGGCACCTACGAGCTGTTTCGGGCGTACTACGGCGCTCCGCCGGCCGTCGCACCGGACGGCAGGTCCGTCGGCGCCGTGCGCGGGCTCGTGAATACACTGCTTCTACTGCTGCGAGAACCCGACGTAGCCCATGTGGCGTGCGCCTTCGATCACGTCATCGAGTCGTTTCGCAACGACATGTTCGCCGGGTACAAGACGGGCGCGGGAGTCCCGGAAGACCTGCTGGCGCAGTTCGACCTGGCGGAAGCCGCCGCTTCGTCTCTAGGCCTCGTCGTCTGGCCGATGGTGGAGTTCGAGGCCGACGACGCCATCGCGACTGCCGCAAGAAGGTGGCAAGACTCTGACGACGTGGACCAGATCGTGGTCTGCTCCCCCGACAAGGACCTCACTCAGATGGTCATCGGTAATCGCGTCGTATGCCTCGACAGGCGCCGGGAGATCACCCTGAACGAGTCAGGTGTCGTCGGCAAGTTCGGAGTCCTGCCCCGGTCTATCCCCGACTACCTCGCTCTGGTCGGCGACTCGGCCGACGGCATCCCCGGCGTTCCAAGATGGGGCGCCAAGTCGGCCTCCCAGGTATTGGCTCGATACCTCCGCATCGAGGACATTCCCGAGAACCCACTGGTGTGGGACGTGAGTCCTCGCGGAGCTAACTCCATGGCAGCCAACTTGAGGGAGCACCACACCGACGCGCTGCTCTATCGAGAGCTGACGACCTTGCGAACGGACGTCCCGCTGCAGGAGTCTCTGGCCGACCTGGAGTGGCGCGGTGCGCCGAGAGACGAATTCGTCAGGATGTGCACCGAGCTGGGACTCGAGCGTCTGAGAGAGCTACCCCACCGCTGGGCCAGGGAGTAAGAAAAATATTGACAAGACTAGCATGGGTTTAAGACTCAGGTTTTAATGTCAAGGCCTTGACATTAAACGTAGTGGTAATATAGTGTGAACAGGAATTCTCCCCACCGTTTACTCCTCCTGCGGGAAGAGGAACTGGTGGGGCTTATTTTTTTTGGGAACGTTTTCATGCCGAGCGGCCAGAAAGTCATAGTCTTCATCGATGCACAAAACGTCTACCACGGAGCTCGCAACGCTTTCTTCAACAGGGCCGACTATCATGTTCACGGGCAGTTTGATCCCTTGGCACTAGGGGAACTGCTCACTCAGAGGGGGAAACCTGGCACATCACGCACCTTACAAGAAGTCCGTATCTATACCGGAAAGCCTGACGCCACGAAATCTCCCAAGGCATACTCGGCACATATGAGACAGACCTCAGGCTGGCAAGCAAAAGGCGTTACAGTAATTGCGCGTCCCCTCCGATATCCCAAGAATTGGCCCCATGAGAAAGAGCAGGAAAAGGGAATCGATGTGCTCCTCGCGATCGATTTCTGCACACTTTCCGACCGATACGACACGGGCATCATGTTCTCCACAGATACCGACCTGAGCCCGGCACTCGAATACGTAGTTAAGTCACAGCAGTTTAAGAAGGTCGAAGTGGCTGGTTGGCGCAGTGGGCGACAAAGGCTACGGCTTGGGGTACCAGGTTCGTCGGTCTGGTGCCATTGGCTGTCACGTGCCGACTATAACCAAGTGGCTGATACGAAAGATTACAATGTGTGAAATGCGAACCTACAGGCAAGATGGTGGCCTGCCTCACACCCCGTATTTTGCTAGAAGCTCCCGCAAATGCGCCGTCGCCATCCGGACCGCGTCGGGCGTACTAGCCTTGGTGTCGGGCTCCAGCTCGAAGACCATAGAGATCGCCCCGTTGTAGCCAACGTCCTTCAGAATACGAATGATGCGGTCGTAGTCGATCCACTCCTCGTAGCCATCGTCGATGCGGTAGATCTTGGCCCGGACACACGACGCGTACGGCGCGACGCGTTCCATGTAGGCGTAGATGTCCACGTCCGGGTCGATCTCGCCTATCGGGTTGCCGCCAGGAGATCCCATCCACTGGCCGCAGTCCATGATGTACGCGAAGTTCTCGCGGCCGACCTCCGAGATCATCCGGAGCACGTCGTCGGCGGTACAGATCGGCGCCCCGCTGTCGTGGTTCTGCACCCCGACAAGCACCCCCTTCCCGGCCGCGTAGTCGCAGATCTGCTGGAGGCGTTCGATCATGCCCGGCCAATACTCCTCGATGAGCTCGCCTTCGGGTGTCCTGGCCAGCGGCGGACCGCCGATCCGCAGTCGTGTCATCGGAGCGCCGATAGTGAGGGCGCCGTCGACCTCCCGACACGCCATCTCAACCGTCACTCGTCCTGGCTGGATCTCGTGTCCGAAGAGCCCACCGCCGCGGCCAATATAGCTGATCGGCAGCCCGTACCTGTGGGACAGTCGCTTGAGGCTGAACAACTCCTCGTGGTCCAACGACACATTGAATAGATGAAAGTCGATCGTGTCTAGCCTCAGCCCGTGAGCAAACTTCACGAACTCCTCGACCGAGACCAGATCTTCGCGGTCGCGTTCCCTCCGGCGGATCGCCGGATCGACAAGGCAGCCAAGTTTGATCATCGGGTCCTACCTCAATAGTGTTGAATGCCAGGAAGTATACACAGCCCCAGCACCCATCGGTGGCGCTGAGGATGGTCGACGTGCTTGCCGGCAGGTTGCAGCAGACGAGAGACGCCCTCGAGGAGATGGCCTTCAACGACGTGAAGGGCCGTGTGGCGGGCCCGCTACTTCGCCTCGCCGACCCCGACGAAGACCTGGTCGAAGGGTACTCTCACCAGGAGCTGGCGGCCACGGTAGGCTGCCTGCGCGAGAGCATCACGACGACCCTGGACAAGTTCAAGGAAAACGGCGTCGTCGAGATTGGCCGGAAGCGGATCGAAATCACCGACCGCGCCGGTCTCGAAAGGGTGGTCGGTCAAAGGTCGGGCTGGCGGGCTTAGACCTAGGTGGTCCGCCTCACGGCGGACATGCGGCGCAGTACGATTGCCGCCATGATGCCGGCCAACGCGACGAGGCTCCAGGCGCTAAGACCAGGAACGGGAGGCGGAGGAGGAGCTGCGACGAGTTCGTAGGCGCCGATGTCACAGCCCAGACCCTGAGGCCTGTCTGTTCCTCGCTGATCAGTCGCTGGACACGATCCCGCTCCCGCATCGACAGCCGGGCTGCCGGGCGGAACAGCGTGGGTATCGGTCAGGCCGCCGTTGTCCTGCAGTGGGCCAAGTAGCGGATCTTGGCCGGTTATGTTGCCCGTCGTGTCGCCGACGATGCCGCAGCCGGCGGTGTTTTGGACAAGGTTGTGGCCACGTGAGGTGAGCTCGGCACTGGCTCCGCCGGAGCAGTCGGGGGCCTGCCCTCCGCTATCTACGTTCCCCGCCACGATCGTGTTCCTGAAGTAAAGGGTACCGACGTTCGCTTGCCGGAAGATACCCCCACCGTCACCGGTCCCATTGGAGTCGCTGTCGGCGGTGTTGCCCGTCACCGTAACGCTTTCGAGCTCCACGGCCAGCGTGCTAAAGGACCCGATTAGCGCGATTCCACCCCCGTCCTTGGCGGCCAAGTTGCCACTGACCGTCGCGTTGGTGAGCGTCGTAGTGGTGCTACCGAACTCGTAGGCGATGCCGCCTCTCGGACCAGCGTTAGCCATGTTGCCGGATATCGTCGCGTTCGTAATCGCCAGGTTCTGGGTCTGAGTGGAGATCCCACCGCCACCGACAATCGAAGTGGCCGTGTTGCCGGTGATTGTCACGTCGGTGAGGGTCACGTTGATGGTGGCCGAGTGTATCCCGCCGCCTTTTGACGCCGTGTTGCCGCTGATCACGGTATCGGAGATCGTCGTGTCCTTGCCGATTAAAACACCGCCTCCGTTTCCGCTCGCAACGTTGCCGGAGATAGTGCTGCCGCTGATCGAACTCGGGCCTCCGGTCACGCCGCCGATAGAAACCCCTCCACCGCTACCGCCGGCCGCCGAGTTCCCAGAGATGGTGCTATCTATGATGTGCAAGGTAGAGCCGTTGATGCCCCCGACACTGAAGCCGGCGGTGTTGCCGTTAACGACGCTGTTTGTCAGCGTCACAGGGCCTAGTGGTCCAACATCCTAGTATTGAAGGGTTCTGAGGTTACGGCTTGGTAGGGGCGGGTTTGAAACCCGCCCTGTCGTCGTAGCACGCCAATCTCGGCTACCCCTCATTTCAAAGATTTCGGTCTACTAGGTTGCCGAAAATGCCTCCTGAGCTCCCTGTGGCGTGATTCCCCGTGACGACAACGTCCGTGAGGTTCAACGTATGAGATGAATTGACGTGAATGCCGGCCCCGGACCCGAAGGCTTGAGCGCGTCCGTTTCGGACGGTCACGCCCGTGATGTCCACCGTGATGATCGTAACCCCTGCGAGGTCGATCACCCTGTCTTGGGCGTTGCCGTCGATTATTGTCGTCGCCGAGCCGGCGCCCGTGATCGTGACCCCATCGAAGATGCCCAGCGCACC
This sequence comes from Dehalococcoidia bacterium, assembly GCA_965248605.1. Taxonomy (GTDB): domain Bacteria; phylum Chloroflexota; class Dehalococcoidia; order Lucifugimonadales; family CAUZJF01; genus CAUZJF01. The sequence goes on along the minus strand of CBDFJV010000007.1, from coordinate 643,795 downwards.
CGAAGTCAGGACGTAGGTGCCCGCTGGAACAGTGATCGCGTCAGCCCCGCCGGCTGCGTTCGCCGCCAGTACCGCCTCGCGGAGCGAGCAGTCGCCATCGCAGGTGCCGTCGTTGGTGTCAGCGGTTTTGGTAACCGTGAATGTGGCCGCCTCGACAATCGGAGCCCGAATCCCCGCTAATGCGGAGACCGTCAGGACCAACACGGCTACCATCGAGACTTGGAAGACCCGTCCCAACACCCACCGTCGGAGTTTCTTGACTCGCCGGAGATGCGCGACGTCGTTCAATGCCATTAGCCATGTCCTTAGGCGCAGCTACTGGCCCGGATTATACGCCGAGACATTATCGTGTCAACGCCATACTGGCCTCCAGGCACCTTCAAGCCACTGGAAACGGTCGATACGATGTGATCACAACCAACGCAGTCGTTTCGATCTGTCCTTCTCCGACGTAAACACGGGAAGGTCCTGGTCATAAAGCGCCCTCTCGACGAGCTGTACGAAGACTCGTCGGTCCCGACCGCTCACGACGGCCTGCTCGTGCGCCTCCATCAACCCCACCGGGTAGCCCCGACCCCGCTCGCACTGATCGACCACGAGAGTGTGCGCCAGTCCGAGCAGCGCCTCGTCCTCGGCCACCCAGGACGGCACCTCGACACGACAAATCTCCGCGCCTACGTTGACGTAGAAGAAGCAGATGCGCTGCCCCCGGTAGTGGTCCTCCACGAAAGGCGAAGACGTCATGAACAGCCCGGACCGCTCGCCCGGCTGCAGCAGTCTGGCGAATATCTCCCTGTCTAAAACCCCGTCGACGCATCGTTCGCAGGACTGGCGGCCATTCCTCACCGATCCACAGGCGCCGTCTGTGAACTCGCATACCGTAGGCCGTAGGGCGTTGACCACCTCGAAGTGACGAGGCAGGCTGATGTAGCTCGCCACCGCGACGGTCCTGGCCTCCGATAGCCCCCGTAGGTCCTCGAGGGCGGCCGCGAAGCCGTCCTCCACAAGCTCCTGCCGAACGAAGTCTTCGTAGCCCCTCCCGACTAGACCGAGCATTAGTAGCGAGCCGTCTATCAGGGCCAGTATGGGCGTCTCGTCGGGCAGCTTCGACACGACGTCGACCAATCCGCGAATCTCCTCCACCGTGCGCTTCGCTCCCAGCACCGCGCCTTCGATGGTCTGCTCGCGGAAGGTCACCGGGTCCCGGATGACGAGCTCGTCGCTGCGGGCATAGAGGCGGGGCCTGCTGGACAGGTCGGCGTCGGCCCGCGACCCGTAAGTAAGCACCGACACACCGGTGTTGATCAGGAAGCAGCGGGCGGCCAGGTGGCGGTCGGCGTCGATCTGAGAGCCGTCTGCCGACGCCACGGTGAAGTCGGCTGGTGGCTCCTGAGCTGGGAAGACGGAGCCTGGAGGTTCCAGGACCACAGGGACCGCCCAGCCGGTCCCCTCCGGCTCGCCGTCGGGCCCTTCGCTGTCCTGAGTTTCGAAGTCCTCGATGCCACGCAGCGCCGACAGGATTCGTCGCTCCCGGTCGCTCTGCCGCGCCTTGAGGTCCGACGCCATCCCGTCGATCTGCCCGGCCGTGTCGGTTAGGTTCAACGCCATCAGGTCACCAAGTGCCCACCCGACAGTGATTCACATGCGATCCGCCCCGCCTGATCCAAAGCAACTATAGCCTCCGGGCGCGGGTAGCCCCATGAATCAGAGCCAGGACCGACACCCGTGCCGGGGTCACTCTATAAACCAATCTGTAAGGCCGGACGAGCAACTCGCGTACGGCCTCGTCGCCGAACTCGGGAACTACCTGACCTCGTTCGGTGTGTTCCGAAAGCGAGGCAGCGGCGGCCTTAACCTTCTGCACAAACGCGGAAGCGTAGGCGCCTGAGTCTCTCGCTATGTAGTCAGCGGCAGATTCAAGGTCGTTCCACGCGGAGTCCGTCCAGACTACTTCTCGAGCCACCGAGCCATCCGCTTCTCGGCTTCGGCCTGCGAGATGACCTTACCGTCCGCCTCAGCGTCCAGGCCCATCTGAATCTTCTGACGGACGTAGATGTGGTACTGGATGTCCTCGAGCGACGCGTTCTCGGGGAGCTGCTCTAATAACTCTCGTACTTCTTCCTTGCCTGTCTTCATAGATGCCTCCGGCACCTTGATTCTACCGCGTTTCCTAATCAGCTGGCTGACGAACTCCTCGATCTCGGGCCTGTTGGCGAGCCTCAGGAGTCATCACCTGGCGACACCTCTACGAGTGTACCTTCTCTTCGACCGACCCCCTGATCACGTCCCCCACTACCGCTCCTCTGGACTTCGCAATCCCTTTCAACGCTTCGATCTCTCTGGGCTGCAACGGAACGCTCACGACCCCAGAACGCTCAAAAACCTCTTCGCCGACTTCTTCCAACTCCCCCTGGAGTCGGTGAGGTCATGGGTATCCCAGAACTCGGCCAGTTCCTGAATGGAGTCGGTCTCGGGAATCTTCCGGTAGTCATCGGTTTCTCCACTCGTTGTATCTGCGTCTTTCTCGGTCTGTCATGGGACGGGCGGTGACTGGATATCCTTTACCATCAGGAAAACCGAACCCCAACGCAGAATAGATACCCCTGCGGTCGTCGCTCCAAGACTCCGCTGAGTCCGTCATTCATAGGAGTGCCTCAATACGAACGGAGCCTCCGGCCTCCACATCAAGGGTAAGACGGTAGCCAGAGAGTAGAGCCATCCCTACGAGAGCAACGCCATCCGCCGCCAGAACCAGAACATCTCGCTCCTTATCGTCCCATCGCACGGTCCCTTCATACGCCTCCATGGATACGTGGCTGGCATCGGCCAGCGTCACTTGGGTGGTACCGGCGTATGTCAGCCCAACGGATGAGATGACCCATGTCGGTAACGTAAGAGGCCCGGTAAAACCTGTGTCGATTACGGCGTCGACCTCTGCCTTTTGGCCGGAGGCACCGCGTACCTCCAGATGAACAACGGCCTCCCTGTTGGGAGTCACCACTCCGGTGATCACGACTTTGTTGCGGCCCGTGGTGCCCCTATCCGATAAGCTGTGGGAGCGCCAACCCGCAAGATGTAAAGCGCGGGATTGGGGTTCTTCGCCTTCGCTCGTCTTAGAGCTGTGACTTCATTAGGGTCGATCTCGTAGTCTCCGGTCTCAATGTCGAGAACAAGAAACTCGCCTCGGTGGCCTGGCTCGACCCGGGCACGGACCCGCCGGTCATACAACTCCTGCCCACGCCTGACAATTTCATCACTGGTGTAACGTGCATGAGGCATGGTCACCACCCTCTTCCTTTATTGTGTCAGTCTAATGGTCCGGCTCATTTGCCGCAGCCTTTCACCACGCTTTATGATCAAGGGTTGTCGTCGGTCTAGCTACTGAAGTCAGAGTCTCAGCTATGCCCATTGTTCCGGCATTTCACTTCGCTGGATAGCCTACCAGACGCTCCCATTCACATAAGCTCGGCGAATAGCTTCATCACGGAACTCGGGAACGACCTGCCCACGTCCCGCACGTCTCTCACAGAATCTCCAGCCGGTCGCCTTCGATCTCGATGGTGTGTCCCCGGAAGCTGATCGCCGACTTCGACGAGCGGTGCATCTCCCGGTAGACCTGGTCCATGCGCTTCGACAGCTCGGGGGCGTCCGGCTCGGGGGGACTCAACGCCGCCCTACCCCACAGTCCGGGCTGGGGCAGGCCGCGGATGAACTCGCCGAGTTCGTCCATGAAAGCGCCGAACACCGTCGCGGACAGCTCGGTCAGCGGTCCTCCACTGTCGGCGTCGGTGAAGACCAGTTGGAGCGTAAGATCGTCGCCGCCGTCGAGCTGGCAGACCACGAGAACGGGCTGCGGCAGCTCGTCGAACCGGCCCCGGACATCATCGATGCTCCGAGCGACCTCTCTCAGCGACGCTTGCAGGATTCGCAGCAGAGACGATAGGTACGAGACACTGAGCACGCTGAAGTCGAGCGTGACCGTGAGCACGCCCTCGGCCGGACCGCATCTATCTTCGTTAGACATCGATGTCTCGGTCTCTCACTCCGCCAGCTTTGCACTTAGGTGCCCCGACGCCGTCAATTGTCCTCCGATACGCGCAGGACGAACGGTGAGATTTGAAGAAACGTTCGTGGTGAGCCCGTCGAACCACGGCTCTGCAAGACGACTTCTTGTGCAAAGCCACTCCTCCAGAGTCCGGATAGAAAACGGACGACCGGTCTACCTTAGCACCCTCGCGTCGCCGACCCGACGGGTCAGCTTCTGCTGGTCCATGTAGTCCAGGAGAGCAAGCGCATACTTTCGGCTCGTGCCGAAGGCGTCGCGAACATCCCCCACCGTCACCTGCCCTCGTTCTCGGATCAGGTTCGATACCGTGTCCGCCATCTCCTGGTAGGCCGATGTCGAGAACACGACCGAGTCACTCACCTTGACTACCTTGCCTTGCTCGGCTAACAGATTTAGCAGCTCGGGGTCGACCGGCGCATCGGTCGGAGGCGAGTATCGGTCCAGCTCCAGCAGCTTGAGGTACTCTTCGACCTCACCCTCTTTATCACTTGGTATCTCCCGGGCGTGGTCTGGGCGCCGCACGACCGACCCTTCGTCTACCAGGACTGCTTCCTGCTCCAGCAACGGCAGAACGAGATTGAAGACCTGCGACGACATGCCCAATCGACTGCGCAGCTCTTCCTTCGCCACGCCCTTTCTGGGAGGGTGCTGCTTGTGGAAGTCCTCTACGAACGCTCCGGCCCTGTCGGCCACCTGCGACCACCCTCCTGCCGTGAACAAGGAAGTGCCGGCCCCCATCTTTTCGTTGCCCAGGATGATGACTAGCTTCTCCGAGGCCATCTGGGTCAGCTCCGATCGGGCTTTGGCGGGCTGAAGGTTGGTCCGGCTCACGAGCTCCGGGAAGTCTGCCGGCTGCGATGATTCGATGCCGCTCAGGAGGATGTCCCTGTCGGAGCCCATTTCCAGGACCGCGAGTCTGTCCAGGATGGGCTTGTAATCCCGCCGGTGCCTTCGCGCGTTGGGCTCGACGATGTTTCCTCCGCCGAGCGTCGTCTGGTTGGATCGAACTACGAAGTGGTCGCCCCTGACGGCAGCGACAGGGTTGTCAAGCTTCAGTTGGGCCCAGGTCGAATCGCCCGGCCCAGCCGAGTCCTTTTCTAGCAGCCTAACGCGTGCCACGGTCTCGCTGCTGCCCGTGTGGACCGTCGCGAACATGTTGTGTCGAACGGCGCGCGGCGCATCCGGGATGGTCCGCAGATGGACGTCGATTGCCGTCGTGGCCGTAAGCCATCCGGGCGTTGCGAGCACCTCGCCCCTGCTGATCTCGTCGTGGGCCACGCCCGACAAGTTGGCCGCCACTCGGGTACCGGGCTCGGCGTGATCGACTTTCTGTTTGTGCGTCTGCAGGCCCCGAACGCGAGCCGTCTTGCCCGAAGGCACAAGCTCGACCTCCTGCCCGACGTCCAGTCTCCCGTCGATAAGGGTGCCTGTAACGACAGTGCCGAATCCTGAGATCGTAAACGAGCGGTCGATTGGCAAACGAGGACGGCCCACGTCCTTCTTAGGCGCCGCCTGCTCCAGCATTTCGTCGACAACGGCAACCAGTTCCGGAAGACCTACCCGCGTCGTTCCCGAGACCGTGAGGATCTTCGACCCTACTAAGGTGGTGCCCGAGAGCACGTCTTCGACCTCGGCAGCCACTAGGTCCGCCAGCTCGTCGTCCACCAGGTCGCGCTTCGTCACTGCGACGATGCCACGATCCACGCCTAGCAAGTCGAGGATGGCCAGGTGCTCTCTGGTCTGCGGCATCACCGATTCGTCGGCCGCCACGACCAGCAAGGCCATGTCGATACCGCCGACTCCAGCGAGCATGTTATTTACGAAGCGCTCGTGACCCGGAACGTCGACGATGCTGACCTCGTTGCCGCTCGGAAGGCTGAGCCAGGCGAAACCGAGGTCGATGGTCAGCCCGCGCTCTTTCTCTTCGCGCAGGCGGTCGGGGTCGATGCCGGTCAGGGCTTCGACCAGCGTCGATTTCCCGTGATCGACGTGTCCGGCGGTGCCGATAACGTACACGCGGAAGCACCAGAGAGGGGTAGAATTGGCTTAGGATAGCATAGTCGTTGAGGGCGCTAGGGATGGCAGAACTTATGCGCCGTCCCTGTACGCCGTAACATCGCCTCTCGAGGTAACCGGAATGTCCAGATCGAACATTGTCTCAAGGCTCGCAGCCGGCGATCGGCTTCTCCTCGACGGCGCCAACGGCACCGAGCTCAAGCGCCGAGGCGTGACCAGCTCCGTGAATCCCGACGGCTCGGTGGCCGAGGGGATCACACGCCACTCGGCCAACGCAATAATGGACGCTCCTGACAAGGTCCGCGAGATCCATGAGGACTACCTGCACGCCGGGGCCGACATCGTCACGACGAACACCTTCAACACAAACCGGGGCAAGCTCATCGGCCGCGGGCTCGGCCATCTGGCAGATAGGGCCGAGGAGTACACCCGAGCCGCTGCGGAACTTACCATCGCCGCGCGCGACGCCGTCAAGCCCGAGGCATACGTCGCCGGAAGTATCTCAACGCCGCACATGGGCAAGGACCACATGGCCGAGATCGACCCGGTCGACGAGTACAGGACGCAGGCAAAGACCCTGACGAACGCCGGCGTCGACGTTCTTGCGCTCGAGTACGTGCGGACCGTCGAAGCGGCCGTCCTGGCGATGGACGCCGTGTCCCCCTTCGGAGTCCCCGTCTTCCTCGGCATGGCCAACGTAACGCCCGAGGGCACCCTGGAGGACGGCCGCCCCGTCGAGGACCTGGTCGAAGCCCTCAAAGGCCGCGAGCCCGCTGCCATACTGACGATGTGCAGCCGCCCCGACGGCATCGCGGCGACGCTTCCCAAGCTACGGGCAGCCTTCGAGGGACCCGTCGGCGGCTACTCGAACCTCGTCCAGATATCCGACGAGTACGCACCCTCCGCCTACGCCTCGGCCGTCCGAGGCTGGGTCGACGACGGCGCCCAGGTCGTCGGCGGCTGCTGCGGCTCGACCCCGGAGCACATAGCCGCCCTCCGCGAGATGCTGGGCTAGCGCATGGGTCCGCCATGTTGTCGGCGCAAGAAACGGAGTGAGATGGGTGGCGAAAGCTGATCGGACACGACCAAAGGTATTAGAGCGAATCGATAAGAAGGCTGACCCGGCGGTCAGCCTTCTTGCTTGGCAGAAATCGGGCTTTCCGCCGATGTAGAGGAGGGACTCGGGCGTTACTGTTGCTTCATTGCCACGAATACCCAATCCAACGCGTGGTGGAGGAGCAAGAGATGACCAACACATCAACGAGCAGGATAACCGGGGCCCCGGGCGCGGAGAACCTGTCCCCGACGGCCCGGGTCGCAGTATGGAGCGCAAAGCGCCGATGGTGGGTGCTGTCGGGGTCCATAGTGGCTATCGTACTGGCCATGGTCGTGCTGAGCACGGTCGAGACCAAGCTCTATGACGGGGACGGAGGCGAGGGCGACTCCGTCGCTGGCGCCGACCTGATAGACGAGCGTTTTGAGAACGATTCCCGCCCCACAGAGCAGGTCGTGTTTCACAGTCCCATACTGGACGCCAACTCCCCACAGTATCGGGCGACAGTTGATGCTCTGATAGAGCGCCTCCGTGCGCTGCCGGAAGTTGAGTCGGCGCAAAGCTACTACGACACCCAGGACCCTGCGATGGTCTCGGCTAACGAGCAAGCCGTTCTGGCGGAAGTAGTCATAGCCACCAAGGACGGCTCCGCGTCCGATAACGTGCACGCCATCGTCGACGCGGTGAGAGAAGCCGACAAGAGCACCGGCGACTTCGAGATAGGTATCGCAGGGAACGAATCGCTCACGCAGGAGATCGACGAGATCGTCGAGCGCGACTTTGCCGCGATAATGCTCGTCACCCTCGTGCTCGGGCTGGGTATTCTCCTAATCGCATTCCGAGCGGTGGTAGCCGCCGTCATTCCCTTGACGCTGGCGCTCGCGGCCATATTTAGCGCCACGGCCGTCGCCGCTGTGGTTAGCCACGCGGTTCCGCTAGCGGATTCGTACAGCGAGATGATCCTCTTGATGGGCATGGCGGTCGGTATCGACTACTCGCTCTTCATCGTCAGCAGGTTCCGCAGCGAGCGCAAAGCGGGCCGACCGAAGCTCGAAGCCATCGCCGTTGCCAGCAACACGACGGGTCGGGCGGTCGTGTACGCAGGCATCACCGTGTTACTGTCCCTGAGCGGCCTGATGCTGACGGACAATCCGATCTTCATCTCCCTTTCCTTGGCCGCTATCATAGTCGTCGCGCTTGCCGTAGTCGGCTCGCTCACGCTCCTGCCGGCGCTGCTCTCAGCCCTTGGCGACAATGTGAACAGGCTGCGGGTACCGATAATCGGGCGCGACAGCAGAGCAGACGACGGTGGTCTTTGGGCCGGGATCGCCGACAAGGTCCTGGCGCGGCCCGCCGTGTTCGCAACCATCACCGCCACCGCACTCGTCGCGCTGGCGATCCCAGGTCGCCTCTCTCAACCTCGGATTCAACAGCGGGTCAGAGGCTATCCCTAAGAGCGCCGAGGGTCGGCGCGCGGTCGAGCTGATCGAAGAGCACTTCGCTACCGGCGTCCTCGAGCCCGCGGTAGTCGTAATCGCCGACGACGATATACACAGCGACGACATTGCGGGCAGAGTAAGCGAACTGATAAGAACGGTCGGAAATGACGACGCCTTCGTCGGGCCATTCCTGCAACGACCCAACAACGCCGGCGACGCGATGATCGTCTTGGTGCCCACCGCTGGAGGAGACGACGACAAGCAGTCGGAGACCGCGGTCAAACACCTGCGGGAGATCGTCGCCGCCACATTCAGCGGCAGCGACGCCGAGGTCTACGTCACGGGACAGAGCGCCGGCAGTCTGGACTTCAAAAACCACATGTACGCGACCGCACCATGGGTGTTCGGATTCGTACTGGGTCTGGCGTTCGTACTGATGACCATCATGTTCCGCTCCATAGTCATACCGGTAAAGGCGATCATCCTCAACCTCCTCTCGGTGGGCGCCGCCTACGGAGTACTAGTGATGGTCTTCCAGTGGGGCTGGGGAGTCGGCCTGTTGGGCGCGGAGGCGACCGGTGTTATCGAAGCGTGGCTCCCGTTGTTCTTGTTCGGAATCCTGTTCGGCCTATCCATGGACTACAACATGCTCCTGCTCAACCGCGTCAAGGAGGCGCATGACGGCGGACAGTCGACAGAGGACGCTGTCTCCACAGGCATCAAGGTAACCGCGGGCCAGATAACGAGCGCGGCCGCCATCATGGTCGGCGTCTTCGGGGCGTTCGCCCTGGGGAGCATTGTGGGTCTGCAGCAGTTCGGGCTCGGCCTCGGGGTCGCAGTCCTCATCGACGCCACGGTCATCAGGTCGGTGCTACTGCCGGCCAGCATGAAACTCTTGGGCGACTGGAACTGGTACCTGCCAAACGCACTCGACTGGCTGCCCAAGGTTGCCGACGGGGAGGCTCCGGAAGCGGACATAGCCCGGGCTCGGCCGGATGGCCGCGTCCCTCAGACCATCCCGGTCCACATAGACTGATTGAGCGCTCGATGCTGAATAAGGGGCCCTTGGAGTGATCCGAGGGCCCCTTTATCGAAGCATTGCAACACTCAGAAAACAGTCCGCCATCATCCGACCAGCCCCTTGACAACAGTCGCTGGCACAGCGAGAATAGCACATACGTTCTTTGCTACGGAGGCAGGTGTGTACGTAAAGGACGCCGCGTTCGAGCTTTGGCGTCGCCACGACCTCCAATTGCCCGTGGACCTCAGGCGGCTGGCAACCGAGCTCGGCCTCGAGGTCGTCTCGTTCCCCTTCGTTGGCCGCGTCCAAGAGGCCATCGTCGACAAGACCATTGGGGTCCGGCCTGGGGTGTCGAGGCCGTGGTTCAGGTGGTACGTCGCCCACGCGATCGGGCACCACGTCCTTCACGTCGGAACGAGCTTCTATCTGGCGGGATGGCAGTGGCCGAACCGGACCAAAGCAGAGCGTCAGGCCGAGGAGTTCGCGGCCTTCCTCGTAGCGGGCTCTGAGGGCTGGCAAAGCAGCGCGCCCGAGCTCGGAATCCCGAGGGCCAAAATAGCGCTCGTGAGGCGGGTCACCTCTCCCCGCCCGCAATGATCCTCGGTCCTCCACGGCTTTGCACTTAAAGTGGCCCGAAACCGTAATCGTCCTTCGACGAGCTCAGGACCAACGGTGAGCTTTCAAGCTACGTTCGTGGTGAGCCTTGAAGAACGTTCGTGGTGAGCCTTGAAGAACGTTCGTGGTGAGCAACCATACATCCGCAGGGCGGACAAAACGTATGAAAGCAACTCGCTTTGCTGCATACGTAGGGGCAGTGCCCCCGTGCCTGCCCTGGCGCTCCCGCAAGGCCCTCAAAAACCGAGCAGTTACTCGATAGATTGAAGAACGTTCGTGGTGAGCCCGTCGAACCACGGCTACGCAAGACGACTTTGGTGCAAAGCCGTCCTCCACCGCACGCGTCCTACCGAGGCGGCGTCCGCCGGCTCCGTATGTACCGCGCGAAGTCCTTGACCGACTCCCACTCTGTCTCCGTCAGGTCGCTCACCTCGGAAAGCCGGGCGAGCTGACCTTCGTCGATGGGACTGTCGAACTCCTCTCGGGTGATATAGCCGGCGTCTACGGCGAGCTGACCGTATACCACTCCGAGGACCATCGAAAGGGCCTTGAGCGTCTCTGCCGTAGGCCTGACACGGCCGCTTTCCAGGTGGCCTACGTAACCGTCGCTCTTGTCGAGCGCCCGCGACAGTTGCCTCTGCGTCAGCCCCTTCGATAGCCGCGATCCCTTGATTAGGTCTGCCAGCGCTCGAAAGGGCCGTTCGTTCGTATTCATAACGTCACCGACCATCTGAACTCGCGCTCATTCTAGCACCGCATTGGCTGCCTCTTGACGCTTGACAATATCGTTCGTCGCAGCGCATAATATCACACGTCAATCTAAGAACATTAGTGCTGTTATCATTTGGATCTGCGCCTCAGGTCGGCCGGCGTTCGCCCGTCAAACCGCCTGCAGAAAGGAAAGCCGTGATTCTACTCAAGGCCTGCCCGCGCTGTACGGGAGATATCGATGCGACCTACCGCGATGAGGCGTACTGCATCCAATGCGGCCACCGGCCAAACGTCGCCTTCCGGGGGCCTCGAATAGTCAAAAACCCGGATGCCATGCGCAATGATTCCGGCCGCCGCCAATCGCTGTCAGAGACGCCGCGTGTCGCCGACAAAACAGCGTCAGCAGACGCGACGCCGTCCTCGCGCTCGAATCCACTGGCATGTCCCCGATGTCACCAAGCCGAGGCCCGTCGTCTGGACAAGCTACTGGAACAGGACAACACCTGCTACCGTTGCAGACGATGCGGGCATATCTTCAGCCCAGCAGAAAGGCCTCGGGCGGTGAGCAACGGATGACCTAATCGCGCTTGGCCGCACACCAGGCCTGCAGGGGTTCGTCGATGCGGCCGCAAAACTCCTTGAACACCGCGAACACCGCCGTGTCGTGGGCGGGAGGCCTGCATCAGCGGAGCACACCCGTGCACTCCTACTAGGAAACGCGCACTCCCTAGACGGCCCACCGCTCGACCGCGTAGGGGTCCAGCTCCAGGCCGAGTCCGGGCCTGTCAGGGAAGGGCGACCACGTCCCGCCGTTGAGTTGCGGAACGTCATGGTACCAACCCCGGTCCGTTTCCATGTCGATGTCGCGGTACTCGACAGCCTTGAGGTTCGGGATAGTGCACGCTAGATGAAGGTGTACTAATGGCGCGAGGTGGGGCGCAACCGGCCGGTTGAAGACCTGAGCGAGGTCCGCGACCTTCAGCCACGCGGTCACCCCGCCGACCCGGAACACGTCCGGCTGGACGATGTCGACAGCCGCCGCCGATAGCAACCCACGGAAGCCGTGTACCGAGTACTCTTGCTCGCCCGTCGCGATCGGAATGCTGGTCGCCTCCACGATCCGCGCCAGCCCCTCGACATCCTCGGTCAGGACCGGCTCCTCGAACCAGCCGACCTGGTTCTGTTCGAACTCTTTGGCCATGTAAACGGCCTGCTTCGGGTGGTAAGCGCTGTTGGCGTCGACGTAGAGTGCGACGTCGTAGCCCACTGCTTCGCGGACCGCCGCGACACGCTCAATGTCCTCTTTCTCGGCCCGCCCGAAATCCTTCCCCACCTTGATCTTCACTCGGGGAATCCCGCGCTCGACGTACCCGGCAGCTTCGGCCACCAGTTCTTCCTTCGTCAGGTGGGTTCCACCGCCGCTGCCGTACACCGGCACTGAGTCCCTCACGGCTCCGATGAGCTTGTATAGGGGGAGGCCCAGCGCCTTCGCCTTCAGGTCCCAGAGGCCGATATCCACGGCCGATATCGCAAGCGCGCCAATCCCGCCGCTCCCGAGCTGGCGTGACAGCCAGAACATGTCATCCCAGAGCTGTCTAATGTCCATAGGGTCGGCGTCGATCAGCAGCGGCCTGAGGGCATTCGATATCACTTCACGCACGCCGGGTGACGCCTGGCCGACACCTAGTCCCTCGAAGCCTTCGTCGGTCTTGATATGCACGAACAGCCGGCCGACTTCGGACACCACCGAAGGGCGCTTCGGACTGGTCCCGTACTGGACAGGCTCGATACCTGGATTCAGGAGTACCGTCGTAGAGACGTCGACGATCTTCATCGGCCCTCCATCGACATGTGAATCTGTCGGGTTTGCTGGCAGCCCTCGGAAGTATATCAGCGCACCATAGAACCCGCTCCTGAGCCAAACCCCCGCTCACCCTGAGCCCGTCGAAGGGTCACCCCGAGCTTGTCGAAGAATCGCTCTGAGCTCCGTCGAAAGATATCCTCAAGGGCCACCCGAATGTGGTTCGACGGGCCTGTCCTGAGTCCACCGAAGGGCTCAACACGAACGGGGACCTGCTCGCGGCCCCAACCCCCCGCTCACCCTGAGCTTGTCGAAGAGTCGCTCTGAGCCCAGTCGAAAGACATCCCCAACGGCCACCCGGATGTGGTTCGACGGGCCTGTCCTGAGTCCACCGAAGGGCTCAACACGAACGGGGACCTGCTCGCGGCCCCAACCCCACTCACCCTGAGCTTGTCGAAGGGTCGCTCTGAGCCCAGTCGAAAGACATCCCCAACGGCCAGCGGATATGATCCGACAGACCCACCACGCACGGAATTCACGCGCCGTTGACTGCCCTGAGTGACGGTGCTACTTTGCCTCTTTGTACATCTCCCCCAATTTTAGGAGGGCCACATGGCGTGGATCAGCGAAGAGGACATCGACGCCGCCAACGTAATCAAAGTGATGTCGATCGACCCGCCTGCGATGAAGGCCGTCTACGACATGAACATGGCGGTCACATTCGGCGCCTCCAAGCTAACGCGCGTCCAGGAGGAGGCGATCGCGACGGCCGTTTCGGTGGCCAACAAGTGTCGCTACTGAGCGATGGCACACGGAGCGGCGCTCCGTCAATACTCGGATGACCCGGACATGGCCAGCCACGTCATGCACGACTACACCATGGCGCAGCTGGACCCCCAGACCCGCGGCATCCTGGACTACGCGATCAAGCTCACCCGCGACCCCTCCGCGATGCGCGAGTCCCACGTCGAGGACCTCCGCATCCTCGGCTTGAATGACGAGCAGATACTGTCGGTCGTGTTGATCACATGCACGTTCAACTTCATGACGCGGCTAGCCGACGGCCTGGGCGTCGAGTTCCCCGCGAATCGGCAGAGGGACATCGAGACCTGGCTCACCAGCCCCGCCAGAGACCAGGGCTGGCTCATGCGCGAAAAGCCCTGACCTCACCCCAAAAGTCCAACCTCCGCGCGACGCTCGGTCTCCCCTCTCCGTGGCACGGAGAGGGGCTGGGGGTGAGGTTCGTAGGTGCTATACTAATATTCGCCTAGGGGAGAGGTGGCCGAGCGGCTTAAGGCGCTGGTCTCGAAAACCAGTATGGGAGCAATCTCATCGTGGGTTCGAATCCCACCCTCTCCGCCATATTAGACATCCCAATACAAGTATGCGGTAGCCCATGCCATGTCTGACTTTGTACCTTAACCAGCCTCAAATAGCGTCCGTTACAGTCCGCGATTGTCCGTTGTAATCCGCGCAAATATTTGGTACGTATTTTGGTACGACAATGTGAGCAATAGACTGACCGACGCATACGCACGAACGGCCAGGACGCCCGGTAGACACACCTTTCCCAACGAGAACGGCCTGTGCCTTGTGGTTGCACCGACGCTCAGGAAGCGTTGGATTCAGCGCATCACAATAGGCGGCAAGAGTACGGACTTGGGACTGGGTGGATATCCGCTAGTCTCACTCAGTGAGGCCAGGGAGAAGGCAAGGGTGAACCGGAGGCTGGCCCGCTCCGGTAAAGACCCCCGAACACAACATCAGGACACTCCCTCGTTCGCCGAGGCTGCCGCGAGAGTGATCGAGCTGAACCGCCCGACATGGGGCAACACAAAGCACGCCGCGCAGTGGACTGCGACACTCAGCACCTATGTTTTCCCGCACTTTGGTCGTAGCCCGGTGGATGAGATAGCCAGCGCGGACGTTATCAAGGCATTGACTCCGATATGGACTTCAAAGCCCGAGACGGCGCGACGGGTGCGGCAACGAATTAGTGCAGTGATGAAGTGGGCAATAGCTAGCAACTTCAGGCGAGATAATCCAGCGGGGGAGCCGCTATCCCAAGTCCTGCCCAAGACGCCCAGGTTGAGGGCACACTTCAAAGCCCTCCACTATTCGGAGGTCGAGGATGCTCTAAAGGCTGTCCGGGAGTCCAGTGCCCTGGCGGTATCGAAACTCTCTTTCGAGTTTCTTGTTCTGACGGCGGCGAGATCTGGGGAGGCCCGAAACGCCGAGTGGGGCGACGTTGACCTGACCGCCCGAACCTGGACGATCCCGGCTGAGCGAATGAAGACCGAGCGCGAGCACCGCGTGCCGCTGTCTGGCCGAGCTATGGAGATATTGGTACATGCGCAGGATATTGATTCTGGGAGTGGCCTGATCTTCCCATCACGGAACGGCAGGCCCCTGAGCGGCATGACCCACCTCAAGCTGCTGAAGACTCTAGGATTGATTGCGTGCCACATGGTTTCCGCTCCAGTTTCCGAGACTGGGCCGCTGAGTGTACGGACGCCCCTCACGCCGTTATGGAGGCGGCCCTCGCTCATGTTGTAGCCAACGCAACCGAAGCCGCCTACTTCCGTTCAGACTTGTTTGAGAGGCGGCGCGAACTGATGGACCAGTGGGCCGAGCACCTGGAGCAGGTTGTTCCTCCGCCGGGAGATGGAAGCCCTTCATGCCAACGCACTTGAATACTTCAGGAGTCTGGAGAAACGGTTTAGCCAGGAACTGTCGTATGTGCGGACCGGCCTCGACGCTGAACGTATCGCCGCCAACCGGATGATTCCCGAGATAACTGCTCGCAGGCACGGTGTGGCATGTTGACTTGTATTGGGCCGAATCCATCTACAGAGTTGGTCAGTTCAGTTCTTCACCCGTCGTAAGCCGAGCCGCTAGAGCTGCCCGGACGCCATACGGGCTTAGTCGTTGGTGGAGGAACCTCGCAGACCCGCGTATGGTATATGATTCGACTGGTATGAAATCGCTGGGAGCTCTAACGGCTAGATATCGCTGGTACTTCCTAGTAGACCGAAATCTTTGAAATGAGGGGTAGCCGAGATTGGCGTGCTACGACGACAGGGCGGGTTTCAAACCCGCCCCTACCAAGCCGTAACCTCAGAACCCTTCAATACTAGGATGTTGGACCACTAGCCCTGATGCCGTTCGGCTACATTCCTCTCCGCCTGATCTTCGGTTTCGTGGAAGACGATTTGGTAAGACGTTCTGGTTTGCTAGGCACAGACCTCTTGTTCCTGCTTCTATTGGTTGGGGCAGTCATCGGTTTTGTGGCTCAGCGGAAGGGCTGGGGTTCCCCTCGGTAGGCACCGGGGATCGCTCGAACGGAGAAGCGTTGCCAAGGCCAAGGCGGCGGGCTCTTGTACGAATGATAACCCTACCAGACGAAGACCACGAGGCTGTGCTGGCTTGTGTACTACTACCACGACGGCAAGCAGGTTTCGAGACGTGGCTTCCGGGACCACTTAGCTATGTCCCCTCGCCCTCAAGGGACTTACCTCAGAGCTTGTCTCTAATCCAGTCTAGGATGTCGCCCAGCATCATGCCCAGGAAGGCGATGCCAATGAGGCCGATCGCCGTTGCGGCCAGGCGGCTGTGATCGACGATCTGGTCGTAGACGTGGATGGCTGTGAAGAACACGGCCAGGTCGACGGCTATGGTCAGCAGCGAGGGGAAGGAGCTCATTCGGTCAGGTCCTGTATGGGCTGGCTGGTGCGAATGAGGAAGGTGCCTGCCGGCGTCTTGGGAAACCCTGCGGCGGCGAGCAGCCTGACGACCTGGGCGGGTGAGACAGGGATCTGCCTCTGCTCGAGTTCGCGGGCATGGCGATGTGGTTGGCCTCACCGTCGGTGCCGCGAGTGGCGAGGAACCACTGGACGGCGTTGGCCACGAGGGTTCTGTTCCGGTACTTGAGTCCGATCTGCAGGGTGCGCTGCCAGTCGAGGATGTCGGCGAGGGTCGCTGAGCTGCCGGTGCGTATGAGGTACTCGGCCAGGACCTCGGGCGCCTCGAGGAAGCGCTTTGCGACGGCTGGCTCGTTGGCGAGCAGCTGTCCCCCGGCGTCGTCGACGTCCAGACCGTCGAGCTTGTTCACGACGCTGAGCCTCCACTGTCGAGTGCGGCGATGAATGCCAGTACCACGGCCAAGAGCACCCCGCCGGTGGCCAGCAGGATGTAGGTCTGGAGCTGACGGACGAGCTCGCCGAGCCTGGGCGGGCGCATCTGCCGGCGGTACTCCTTGAGCTGAAGGTCCCCGCCGAACTCGGGAGGAGACATGGACGACATGTCGAAGGAGCTCCAGTCGAGCGTCATGACGGAGTCGACGAGGTCCTTGGCGCTCGGAAGCTCGGTATCGGCGCCGGCGGCGGCGGCGAAGGCGTGGATCCTGGCCGGAGGAATGAAGACCCAGGAGCCGTCCGGGAGGTCTTCCCACTCCCAGACGGTCTTTCCGCTGTCGTCCCTTCCAGGGAGCTCGATCATGCCGCGGACGTTCGGGCAGTCGTCGAAGCCGTCGAGGCCTTCGATCTGGCCGAGGAGGACGGCCTCGTCGGGTCCGAACGCCATCGACACGTTGTCGACGATGGGCTCGGCCGACGCAAAGTAGGTTTCAACGTCCTTGGCCCATTCCGGGTTGATGGCGATGCACCGGAGCTTTCGAGGCGCCATGGCCGCAGGCCCCGACCCGACCCAATCGAGCATCTCGAGAGGTACTCCGGCGTCGGGGCTCCTGAATCTGAGAGCCCTGAAGAGCCAGGTGACCAAGGGAAGCGCCCACTCGGGCATCCCCACGAGGCCGCGGGCGCGGTACTCGCGAACCGAGTAGCCCACGAAGACGATGGCGAAGATGGCGGCGGAGGCCAGATATATCGTCAGATATGACATCTGGAAGTGAGCCTAGAACCACGAGACGACCGCGTGGCCGACGCGGGGCAGCATGGACAAGATGACGATCAGACAGAGCAGGGAGACCAGCGCCGCGAGGACCACGGAGAGGAGCAGTACGTTCTCGGCCTTGCTCGCCGGCTGCTTGGCGGTGGCGGCCATGGCGACCTGCTCGTCCATCGCCAGGGAGAGCAGATGCTCTGTGGGGTCCAGAGCCTCCCTGCCGGGCAGAGCGGGGTGCCCAAGCCTCAGGGACGAGAGTATGACATACGGTCTCGTCTCGGCCCCCTTCGGTGTGCGCCGGACGACCTGGCGGGGGTTTGGGGATATGGGCCACGCGCGGGGCATCCCCTGCTCGTCGGGCTCATCGATCAGCACGCGGCCCTCGGCCCGCAGGGTGCGCTCCTCTAGGGCGCGGTTGCCATGGAGGACGTACCCGAGGAGCGTCTTGGGCGTGGGCATCGGTCTAGCTCTCGGTGCGCTCGATTAGAACGCACCGGCTTCCTGCCTGCTCTGCTTGCCCTGCTTGCGGACTCGACCGACCAGCTTACCGCCGCCGAACATGCCGAAGGTAAGGCCCAACAGCACCAGGACGTAGGCCAGGTCCAGCAGTGGAAGCCCGAGGGTGATGCCGACGAAGTCGGGAGCGTTGGAGTAGGAGGAACGAGTAGCCTCGACGAACGAGCCCTGCACGCTGGTCAGGATGCCGCCGATCACGAGCACGATCACTCCGGTCAGGATCCGCGTGTGGAGGTCGGAGCCGCCAAGGCTGGTGCCGCCCGCGACGGAGAGCCCGATGATGGCGGCTATGACCCCCATCAACATGAAGAAGGGGAGCGCCTTCCACAGAGGGTCGATCGTCCCTCCCCTGTCCTGTAGGCTGCTCACGGTGACGTCCTGGGTCGTGGAGGCGGGAAATTCGGTAATCGAGAGCGTCTTGCGGTCGGCCCCCACGGTCGTATTGGCCGTCACGTCGCCGCTGGTTGCTCCGACGACACTCAGCGACTCGGTGTCGGTGAAGAAATGCCTCTGGGCCAGCGACACCGTTGCGGCCCCATTGGCATCGGAGGTCACGCTCGTCGTCTGCGTATACGGCTCGGTGACGATGTCGACGAATGGGACTCGGATCAGATCCAGCCCCAGCGAGATGAAGACGATCGCCAGGATCGCCCCGAGTATCTTGGACGACGGTCCTTGGATGTTTACCATTTCCGAATGCCTCCGAAGTGTGGGGATTTGGTTGTCGGCCAGGAGAGTGTCCGCTCTAAGCAGCGACATGTCGCCTGGAGAACCCAGCGAGGCTACCTTAGCACCCTGGTAAGATAGCGATGTATACCGGATCCGGGATATCCCGGATTCGGGATATACCCAACAAACCGGAGCCCTGTCATACTTAGGGGAGTGAGCCATGAGAGCAGTCCTGGACGCCAAGCCGGAGAACTCGGAGCTTCGCCGCCGGATGCCGGACGCCCTCGTCTGGATCCGCGACTCGCTGGACTGCAGCTGGAGCGGCCTGGCAAGGGAGCTGGGGATGGAGTACCACCGCCTCTGCGAGGTGAGGAGTGGAATGAGGACCCTCACGCCCTCCCAGCAGCTGGCTCTGTACATATTGGCCGAGCGGTCCGGAGTGTTCGGCCAGCTATCGGAGTTTCTTCTGGGATGCGGCAACGAGCTAGAGAACGAGCCAGGGCCGGCCTCCTCGCCGCTCTCATCGCGGCTACGTGGTGGCTCGCAGATATCGGCAGCGCGTCGGCGTCGCACGGCTGGACGACCGTAGCCGTCCGCGAGGTGCACGCCTACAGGCACGTCCTCGCGCTCAACGACCGGCTGATCCTGGGCCGCTACGCTCTCACGGAGCAGCCCGGCGACGACGAGAAGGCATACGGTCCCGGCGGGGCCATCTTGAAGGTACAGGATGGCTCAAACGTCCTGGGGCAGTCCCACCCACCGGCCACCGGATACGGCCTCGTCGCCTTCTACTGGGGCCCCAACGCCGCCAACGCCGAAGTCCCCTGGGGAGATTCTGACGTGCAGCTGTGCATCCACGGCAGTCCGACGCTGTTCGACCCGCCCCAGAGCCACTGCGACACGCCCGCGAACGATCCCGACTGGAACGCGACCTCAGATCTGCCGGCGACGGCGGACGAGCTCGCGGACGACATCAAGGACGTCGTGCTCGCCCTCGAGGCCGACGATCCCGACATAGCTTCCCAAGAGTACGTATCGCCGAGCGGCATCACGATCGCCGGCCGCGCCAAGGTGGACGCGGCCTTCCCCCACATCGTCTTCATCGCCTCCGGCGCATTCGATATCTCCCAAGGCTCGGCAACGGGCGATTTCACTCACACCACCTCGACCATCCCGGACCCGACGGCCCTCACGGTCGACGGCTCTGACTCTGCGTTTTCGAGGGACATGGCGAACCTGGGCAAGAGCTTCGGGATCCCGTTCCTGGCGATGGGCATCGGGCTCGTCGCAGTCATGGCCGTCTGCATGTACGCCGCCATCGCCTACAGCCGCGGGGATAGTCAAGCCCTGCTCCTCTACCCGTTCCAGATCATCTTGGCGGGGGGCATGATTGGAGTGCCCCCCTTCATGGCCGCCGTCGGCATCCTCGTCCTCGCATGCACGGTCTCGTTCGCAACCCTCGTCAACCGGTTCTGGCCGAGCTAGGCGGAGGGAATACCACACCGTGAGGCTGATCGTCGCCGTAACGCTCGTACTCGGAGCCGTCGCAGCCGCGGTGGGTATAGCCACGGCCCAGTCGGCATACGACCCGACCGCATATACGTACAGCCTCACGGTCAACATCGAGAACGAGTCGAGCACCCCCTGGACCGGTCCGGTCAAGATCGGCAACGGCGTCACCGGCGGCGTCGGGGGGGTACGCATCGGCCACACCTCCCTCACCGCACCCACCTACGCCCTCGACCTGAAGCTCGCGGGCGGCGACATAGAGCCTACCCAGGTAGGCTCCGCCTCCAACAGCTGGGAGTGGCGCGGCACCGTCGACGACCGGTCTGCGGCCGACAATGACGGGACCTACTACATCACCTCGGACCCCGGCGATCTGACTATCACGGTCAACGGGCTCGAGGTCCAGCCAGAGGCCCTGCCGTCCCTGCCCGACCAGCCGGTCGCCGCCGTCGCCCCCAATCTACCGCTCGCGGTATTCGTGACGCCGCAGGCGGGCGGCATCGTCTCATCGCCCTTCATGGACCCGTACAGGGAGCTGGTCAACAGCAGCGCCCTGCCGGTCCACGCCTTCTGGATGATCCTGTCGACGGTCGTCGCCGCCGTCGTCTCGGGCAAGGTCCTGCAGAGCGGACTCCGCTCGATGCTGTGGGCGGCCGTCGCAGGCGGCCTCGTCTACTTCGTTCTGGCCTACATCCTCGGCGTACCGCTCGCCTTCGTCGTCTTCGTAGGCCTCGGCTACTTCGCGGCGATCGGACCCGTCAAGTTCATGAGGTGATGTCGTGACCGTCAAGTTCGTCTCCGTCCTGATGTTCGGCTGGCTCCTCATGTCCTTCGTCCAGGGACTCTTGAACCTCGCCATAGGCAACCAGTCGGATCTGTCGACGGTGCTGACGCTCTCGGTCATCGAGATGAAGACGGTCATCTTCATCCCGATCCCCGTGCCCAATCTCGGGTACATAGGCGCCGTCGGACGTCTGCTGACCTGGGACTACGAGTGGTTCTCCGGAAACATGCAAGCCGTCCGCTGGCTCACCGTCCTCGTCTTCACCGGCGCCGCGACCTACGGATTCTTCACCGGTGTGCTCCCGGTGCTGCTCAATGCCGTCAGTCAGTTCATCAACGCCGCCAGAGCGCTCAACCCGCTCAGATTGATCGGGCTGGGTTCATGAGCTGCGCACCATCAACCAAGTGTTCTCAAATGAGAGGAGCTGAGCCATGGCACAGAAGCGATCCAAGAAGAGGTGCAAGACATGCGGGCAGTTCGGGCACACGGCGTCGAGCCACGACGCCATAGGGCTCCACGAGCACGAGGAGGGGCCGCTGGAGCAGTTCGCTCCGGAGCAGCCGGAGCCGAAGCCTAAACCGGGGGCGCCCTTGAACTGCGCCCCTGGCTCGGAGCCGAAGCCTGAACCGGCATCCACGAAGCATGTCGTCGTCTCGCAGGCGAAGCCGAAGGCTAAGACCACTACTTCGAAGCCTACCTCCGTCTCGCAGCCAAAGACTGAACCGGTACCTACGAAGCATGTCCCGGGTGGCCCGCCCGACCCGCGCAGCTCCATCCAGTTGGCCCAGGGCTTCGACGCGCTTCCAGCAGGGCCCCTCAGCCAGCGCCACATCGTCGATCCCACGCAGTCGAGGATGCCGGCCGGCCCACCCGCCGACCCGCGACTCGACGTGCCTGGGGTCGCGGGCTACATAGACGGTAAGGTTGAAACCCTGGACAAGGTTCTTCTCTCCATGACCCCCATCGCCGCAACAGTCCATCGCTGGGGCGAGATGTCTCCGACGGAGAGGTTCATCTCAGTCGCCGCCGACTCGCTCTTCTTTGCCCCCTTGGGCCTAGTCCGCGGAGCCGGCAAGTTCCTTCCGACCATCCCCAAAGTCAGAACTGCGAGGGCCGAGAATGCCGTCGTTGCAGCCAAGTCCAACCTAGACTCGCAGTTGGCAAGCGCAGCCGAGAATGCCGTCGTTGCAGTCAAGTCCAACCTAAAGCAGGTCGACCCGCAGTTGGCAAGCGCAGCCGACGACGTGTTCAAGAAGATGAGAAAGCTAGGCAAGGCCGTTGGCGAGCAGGACGTGGCAGAACACGCCGAGGACGCCTACAAAGCCAAATACGGGACCTCCACCCTGCGACCCGACCTCACCCAGGCGCAACGCAAGGTGCTTACGGCTCAGGAAGAGTTGCGCGTACAGGCCAAACAGTACGCCGAAGAAGTAAAGAACTTCCTCCAAAGACACGGTGGGGCGTTCGACGACCCCAGATTGATCGACGAGTTCAAGGCCCTGCCGGACGATCTGGTCTCCACCACCCGCCGAATGGCCCATGGCGCTCTCGACGCTACGCAACGCTTGGCCCAAGCGGAGAAGACGGCAGCCGGGGCCATAGAAAAGCTGAACCGCACCGGCAACTTCAAGGTGGCTACAGACCAGGCTGTAGCTGCCATGAAGCACATCGACAGGGTGGGCGATGAGGTGAGCAAGCTTCTCAAGCGCCTTAACCCGAATCCACCGACGGACAGGGATGGACGACGTGAGGACAGCGGAAGGGGGTGAGGGAGTTACAGGCGTGATGATCCGGGCTCGAATTTGGGTAGACGGGAGGTTGGCGGGCGGTCTGCAGGCGCTTTTGGGGGCACCGATGGCGGCCTACAGTGGCTGTGGCGAGCCAGATGGCGGGATAGGACACGGCAAGAGGCGCTCGCGGACTGGGCTGGCGCGAGTTTGCGGGGACGTTGGGTTGGCTGGTGGGTCAGTGGCGGACGGGCTCCGTCAGGCTGGGAGTGGAATGGCTCGCAGTCGGGCCAGGGCGCGGCTGAACTGCTCCTCCCAGGGCCAGCGCCGGGGAAGCTGCAGGGTCAATCGGCGTGCCGAGCGGGTGATCCGTCCGGCCAAGGCAAAGACCCGTCGTCTGAGGGTCTTGGTGGTCACGATCTGCTGACCCAGGCCGATGCGGGCTGTCCAGCGGGCCAGGTTGTGCGCCATCACCTGTACCGCCAGCCAGGCGCCGTTGGCGGCGAAACGGCCCGAGGGGAGATGGTTCAGCCCCACGCCGTACTTGAGGTCGCGTATCGCATTCTCGATCTCGGCGTGACGGCGATGATCGGCCTCCAGTTCCAGCGTCTCCCCGTCCCGGTCGGTGATGAAGCCGTGATAGCTGTAGGTGGCGAAGAGAGCCAGTTGAGAACAGGGCGCCGGCTTCACCCGCCGGACGATGAGCCGTACCGGCGCGGCGTCCGCCTCGGCCTGGAACGGGGTGTAGGTGGTCTCGGCCACATCGGCGGCGCCGTCCAGCCAGTAAGGAATCGGCGTCCAGCCATCTTCGGGTATCGCCTCGATGAGATTCCGCAGGCGGGCGCGCTGGCGGATGGCGATGGAGAAGCGGACATCCATCCGGCGGCAGACGGCGACCACGGCGTGGGTATAGAAGCCGCTGTCGGCCCGCACCGTGAGTTGGCCCCTGGCTCCGCAGTAGCGCACCCGCCCCACCGTTTCACGCAGGAAGTGGGCAGCGCCGCGGGCGGTGTTAGCCCGGCCCTCGCGCAGGCGGGCCATCAGCACGTCGCCGGTGCCGGCGGCGACGGCCAGCAGCGGGTGATAGCCCCGCGCACCGGTGTAGCCGTGGTGGCGGGCGCCCTCCTTGGCCAGTCCGTAGGTCTCGCAGATCGTCGAATCAAGGTCGATGGTGAATGGTGCGTCGCCGGGTCCGGCACCGGCCTTCCAGACCCGGGCCAGCAACTCGCGGCTCACCCGGTCCAGTTGGCGGACATGGCCCCACCTGAAGCTGCGCAGGAAGGTGCCCAGGGTGGAGGGAGCCTTAGCCGTGAAACCGAGCACGCGGGCGGTCCCGCCGGCGCGCAGCACATCGGCGTCGTCGATGCAATCTCCGCCGGCTAGGGCGGAGGCCACCAGGGTCATCATCTTGTCGCCGGTGTTCGCCCGGCCCGGCGCGCCGCCGAGGTCGAGGTGCTTCCGGAGGAGTTGGGGCAGGCCAAGGCGCAGGGCGAGGGTGGCGGGAAGGATCAGCCCGGCATTGGCCACCAGGCGGTGGTCGTCGAAGGCGATTTGGATGCGGTCGGGGTGGTTACGTGGTAGCATCTATCGGGTGCTCCTTTTCTGGGACCGGTTTTCTGTTTCAAAACCATTATCCCAGATTCAGAGGCGCACCCTTTTGTTTCTTCAGCAGGCCTCCTACACGCCGTCCTTCGGTGGATTAGGGTTCAATCCTAGCTACGACTTCCGCCGTATGGTGGACGATGCAATCGCCTTTAACGAAGGGCGGGACATTGGAGTCCTCCCGGTCTGAGATCCGATACAGAACTCCGTGACCTGGCCATGAAAGGAATTCGTCATAGACCGGCTGGCTGTCGCGTTGACGCCCCGATAGCTGCGGCGCTATGATGGGTGCGATCGTTAAGAGGCGATGGGAGGGGAAGATGCCATCAATTGGACCTACAGAGCTGATTCTGCTGCTGGTAGTGGTGTTGATCATCTTCGGAGTCGGCAGGCTGCCGGAAATCGGCGGCGCGATGGGCAAGGCCATTCGTGAGTTCCGTTCCTCGCAGAGTGGGGAAAAGGAAACCACGGAGAACACAGAGAATTCGGAGATCACGGAGGCCGGACAGAAAAACTGATCGATCCCCGACCTAAGTGAACTAACAAGGCCCTCAGCGAACATGCTGGGGCCTTTTCATTTTCGTCCGATATGAATTTCCGAGAGGGGCGGGCTCCTCAAAGGGACTCCCATGTGCACTCTACAACCTCGGTTGTAGACCCCTACTGGCCTTCGGTGTCGAGGGTCAGCTCCCGCGAAGACTCACGTCCACGGTATCCCAGCTTGGCAAGCCAGATGCCTAGCTCGTACATGACGATTATGGGCAGTGCCACCAGGCTCTGGTTGATGGGGTCGAAGGTCGGCGTTATGATGGCGCCCAGGACGAAGGCGATGACAACCGCGTACCTCCGATTACGGGCGAGGAAGCGAGGCGTGACCAGCCCGATCTTCGAGAGGAAGAATGCCACCACCGGGGTCTCGAAGACGATGCCCATCCAGAAGAGCAGCGTGAGCATAAGGCTGGTGTAGTTACCGATGCGAATGAACGGGGTCGCGACATCGCCGCCGAAGGTGAGAAGGAAGTGACTGCGGGAGGAAACAGGACCCGGTAGCCGAACGCGGCTCCGGCGAGGAAGGCCAGCAGGCTCATCGGGACGAGACTGTAGAGATAACGCCTTTCCGACGGACTGAGGCCCGGGGCGACGAACATCACGACCTGGAACAGCACAAAGGGCAAGGCTAGGATGAAACCGGCAAGCAACGACACCTTCATCGCGGTGCCGATGAACTCCGTCATTTCCGTGTAGATCGGAGACTGATTGGGGACCTGAGCAAATCCCCGCGCGGGCTCCATAAGTAGCTCGAGGATCTGCTTGTGGAAGATGAAGGCCAGCGCGGTGCATACGGCAACCGCAACGACCGACCAGGCCAGCCGTCGGCGGAGCTCAGTGAGGTGCTGGCCTATTGTCAACTCGGAGTCACTCAAGGCTGTTCGTCCTCGTCCGGTTTGCGTTCCGCCTCGGCCTTGGCCTCAACCGGCCCGAACGCAACGGGAACGTCTTTCGGCTCGCTCTCCTCTTCCGGCTTTTGGGGTGAGCTCGATTGACCTCGGGCCGGCCCTCCCTCCCGATGGACGATCGGTCGCGCGGGCTCTTCGTCCAGCGAGAAGCTGGGAAGCTCGTCGGCGAGGCGCCTCATCTCACGGCTGGCCTTGCCGAGCATTCGCGCTGCGTCGACCATCCGCTGCGGGCCCAGCAGGATAAAGGCTAGCAACAGGACCAACAGCACCTCCAAAGGGCCCATGCCGAGAATGCTCATCCCCCTACCCTATCGCGAAGCTTGCAGTCGATGCACTCCTTCGGTAGCTGCCAACCGGGCCCCAAGGCGACCTCGGCGCCGATATCGTTGACAAGAGAGACGACGTCGCAGAGCGGCAAACCGACGATGTTCAGATAGCAACCCTGGGTAGACTGAGCGGGACGGAACGTCGTGTCCTGCACCGCATATCCACCTGCTTTGTCGAAGGGCTCCCCAGAGGCGATATACGCGTCGATCTCAGCGTTCGAATAGCGCCGCATCGTCACATGGGAGGTCGTGGCGATGAAGCGCGATACGTCGGCTTCTGTGTCCAGCACGGTGACGCCTGTCACTACCCAGTGCGTCCGGCCTCGCAGGTCCTCGAGCATTCGCCGTGCTTCGTCTGCGTCGGACGGCTTGCCGAGGATTCGGCTGTCCAAGACCACGACCGTGTCGGCGCCCACAACAATCGAAGGCTCGGGCCCCACTGGCGCGCTCCTCGCTTTGGTCAGGGACGACCGGACTACGTAGTCCTCGGGCGACTGGCCTGGCGCGGCCGGTGCCTCGTCGACCCCAGGTGACGTGATCGTCGGACGTGGGACGAGCGCAGCCATCAGCTCCCGGCGTCTGGGCGACTGTGACGCCAATATGACCCGTTTGGGCGTGGACCGAGAGGACTCGCGCAGAACCGTCTCGGATGTCAGAAGCTCATTCTCGCCCATCACCCTGCTATCCCACCAATTCCTGGAGCATCGATCGCAAGCGAGGCGTTCGGTCCAGGGCGTCTCGCAGACCGGCGATATCGCCCTTGCCGACCATCAATGGACTGCGTTGGAACCGTCCGGACCGGTTGTATGAGCAGAACCGGACGCTCGTGGCGCCGTCGTCGTGCTCCAAGAGCTGGATACAAGGTTGGTGCCATTCGCTATTGTACACCGCCTCTTCAACTATGTTGCCTTTGCCCCAAGGCATCTCGAAGGGTCTGGGCAGAGGACGGACCGGCTTGTCGACCATCTCACACTCCTAACGATGATTCGGTGACGTCAGCTCGGTTCAAGCGCAGCCACACACTCGACGTGATGCGTCTGCGGGAACATGTCGACCGGCTGCACGCTCTCGACTCCGTAGCCGCTGCCGACCAGGATGTCGAGGTCCCGCGCCAGGGTGGCCGGATCGCAGGAGACGTAGACAAGCCTCTGGGGACGCAGTTGGCCGATCACACGCAGGACGTCCGGATGGCAGCCAGCCCTCGGGGGATCGAGCACGACCGCGTCCGGGGTGGCGTCCAGGTCGCCAAGAACGTCCTCGGTTTTGCCTTGCCGGAACACGACGTTCGACAGCCCTTCGGCGTTGATCGCGGCGTCCTTGACGGCCGCCTCCGATTCCTCGATCGCGATGACCCGCTCGGCCGCGGGCGCCAGCAGCACCGCGAACACCCCAACGCCGGCGTAGGCGTCGACCAGCACTTCCTTTCCGGTGAGCCGCAGCCGCGATTGTACTAGCTTGGCAAGATGCTCGGCCTGGGCCGTGTTCACCTGGAAGAAGGATGGTGATGCGATACGGAAGGTGGCGCCGAGAAGTTCCTCACGATAGTGCGTCTGGCCGCTGGGGACCAGCACGTCGGCACTCTCGAGCTTCGGCTGGACCAGCGTGTCGTTCGTGTGGACGCCGTGGCGTACTGAGAGCTGGCTCGTCTCTTGCGAACGACCCTGCAGGACACCGAGGGTTTCGTTGATGCCCTCGGCCATCAGCATGCACCGCTCGACACGAACGAATCTGCGCGTGATCCTGTTGACGTAGCCCAGGTTGCCACCCCGGACGGTGAAGCGGGCGTGGTTGCGGTAGGCAAACCGCTGCGGGCTTGGTAGCGTCTCCGGTACCGTGACACCCGTGAGCGCTTTATCCTTGATCATCTCGCTCTGGACGGCCCCGCGCTTCAGCTCGAGCTGGTGCCCGTAGTCGATGTGCTGCCACTGGCAGCCGCTGCATGGACCGAAGTAGGGACACGGAGTCGGTACCCTGTGGCGGGAGGGCTTCAGGACTTCCGTGACTATGGCCGAGGTGTGGGCGCGCCTTCGTCTCCGATACCGGACGACCCTGGCGACGACCTCCTCGCCTGGGATACCCCCAAAGACGTTGATTGTCTCGCCGTCCAACTGGGCCGTGGTGTCGCCAAGCTCGCCCATGTCGTCGAGCGACAGACTCGCGAACTCGTCTTCATCGGAGTCGGCGCGGTCCGTTACCGCCGGCTGAGTCACTTGTAGCAGCGCTCCATCGAGTCGGGTAGGTACCCGAGACCCAATATAGCACAGCGGGGCGGATTTCCTGGGACAGGGCTGTAGCAGGAACGCCGTATCGGGCGGGCTCCCGATAGTAGGAGGCTACGTTGTAGATGGCGACGATAGCGATGGCGGCCCCGACGGTGGCCAGTCCGGCACGGTCCGACAGCCTGCCCTTCATCGAGGTCAACACGCCGTCCAGGGCCAGACCAGCGAAGGCGAAAACGGCGGGCAGCGCGACTCCGAGGCGGCCGTAGAGCCCATCTCCGGTGGTGAACGCAGCTGTGGCGACGCCCGCGCCAAAGATGGTCAGCAGCAAGAAGTACCTCCGCTCGCGCCAACGCCACAGGGCCACGAGAAGACCTGCCAACACCAGAAGGACAGTCACCGGGTCGACGAAGCGCGGCAGAGCCTCAGCCGTCTGGTCCGCGGCCGTGGGTCGCCATAACAGCGCGCCCAGTCCAGAGCCCACTCGGCGGACAAGGTACCTCGTCTCCTCCGGTATGCCCGGCAGGTCCCGGTACTCAACGGCACCGAACACTGACGCCTTCGACCATTGTTCGGTGAACTCCCCCCACCCTACTCCGAGCGCCACTATGAACGGCAGCGCCACTACCAAGGCGGGAACGAAAAACGCCAGGCTAGACCGGAGCGTCGACCCAGCGGGCCGTTCCGTCGCGAGAAGCTCCCGGGCCCACAGCACCAGCACCGCCACGCCGAAGATGAGCAAAACATTGTGGTAGTAGAACCCCGCGCCGAAGGAAACGCCGGCACCCAGGAGCCACAGACTTCGTCGGCGAGAGTCCCGTCGCTCCTCCAGCGCGGAGTGGAGAAGGTAACCAACCAGCAGCACGAACAGAGGCACCAGTCCCGCCGGCACAAGTAGCCTGCTATGGCCCAGGTGCCACATGCTGAACGCCATGAGCAGGGTGCCCAGGGTCGCGGCACGCGGTCCGAGCAGCGACCGACAGAACACGAAGAAGACGGAGAGGGTGGCCAGCCCGATCAGTGCGGGCAAGAGCCGCAGGCCCATCACGGATTCGCCGAGTACGCTGGCCCATCCCGAGGCGAGGTAGACGAGACCGGCCGGCTGGCCGAGGGTCGAGTCGGACCAAAAGGCGGGCCACGCGTCGCCCGGCAGCGCAAGGGCGGCGCGCCGGACGGCGTCCTCGGCCGGCTGGAGGCTGGACGGGATGTCGCCCAGTCCGTAGAACCGGACGAAGACCGCTGCCGCAAAGGCCATCGTGACCACTACGAACGCAATTGCCCGCTCGTCGGAGCCGTAGGTTTGGTGTGGGACCGAACGCGGTGATGGAGCGACCTCCGGAGCGGCGACGTCCGGCAACGAAGACGGGGCCTGAACGGGCTCGCCGTCGCGTGCCACCGGGGTTGAGACGGTCAGAGGCGCCCAGCACTTCAAGCAGTAGAGCTGCCCGTCGGGGTTCTCGTGACCGCATGACCTACACTGCTCGGCCCGACTAGCCGCGGCGACAGTCGTAAAGGCGGCGTCGGTCGGCGCGGCCGACACGGGCGATCTCGAGCCCGCAGCTACGATCGACAGCGGGTACCAGCATTGCAGGCAGTAGAGCTGTCGGTTGGGGTTCTCTGTCCCGCACGAGGCGCAGACGTGCGTTTGGGACCCGGTCAAAGTTTCCTCCGGGTGAATCCGCGCGGCAGACTGTGGTTCGACGGGCCTGTCCTGAGCTGCGTCCAAGGGCTCACCACGACCGGAAAATATTATCGTCTTGCACGGCTTGAACTGGCTTGGTGGTCTACTGCTGGAGAGTGACCTCGCCGGCGACCATGGTCAACGCGGTGCCGTCGCGTTGGACTAGCACGAGGTTGCCGTCGTCGTCGACTTCGCGAGCGAGGCCCTCGTACACCTTATCGCCCCAGCGTACCTGCACCGACTTGCCTATTGTCTCGACCTGCTTGGCCCAGCGCTCGGTCAGCGACGCGCCCTTTTTGATTTCCCCGTGCAAGTCGTCCAGCTGTCCTAGCAGCGACACCAGCACCTCTCCCCTCTCCAAAGTCCGTCCGGTCTCATTTCGAAGACTGGTCGCCGTTGCCGCGATTTCCGGAGATTCCGCTGGGTCGGAGTTGACGTTCAGGCCGATGCCCAGGACCGCGTACCGGAGTTCAGGCCCTTGGGCGACACTGTCGATCAGAATACCAGCGATCTTGCGCCCGCCGACGCGAACGTCATTGGGCCATTTCACGGTCGCCGTCAGACCGCACACTTCGGCGACGACGCCACATATCGCCAGCGAGGCGGCCATGTTGACGTAGCGTAGATGTTCGGCGGAGGGCCGAAGCAGGACGGAGAACAGCAAGTCCAGTCCGCTGGGCGCGACCCAGGACCGGTCGAACCGGCCGCGCCCGGCGGTCTGCTCGTCGGCGACCACAACTGTGCCTTCGGGATCAGCCTCTTCGGCAAGCCTCCGTGCTTCGTCCATGGTCGAGTCAAGGGATTCGTAGTGGTGAACGCGGCTCCCTATGACGTTTTCGTGGAGCTTGCGCTCCACCGCGCCAGCATCGAGGTCCGGGGACGGGGTCGCGGGCCTGCTTTGGGAGGACAAGGTGGGGCGATGGTATTTGCGCTCTTTGAGCGTGTCAAGCAAGGTTGCTCTCCTGATACCTCGGTTCCAACGGGTGGTGGTAGAGACGCCCCGCATAGCGGGACATGAGGAGCCGACGTGCTGGTCGTGTTTCTTGACCAGGAGACCGCGGAGAGTACAATTATCGCGGCTTGCGGCCGCTCCGCCTAAGACGCACCGAGAATGGACTACCCGACATACGACCTGCTGGTCAAAGGCGGAACGGTAATCGACCCCTCACAGGGACTCAACGCTGTCTCGGACGTTGCCCTCACGAGAGGACGAATCGCGGCGGTCGAACCCGATATTCCAGAGAACATGGCGACCGAAGTGCTGGACGCTAAGGGTCGGACCGTTACGCCGGGGCTCATCGACCTTCACGTGCATGCCTACTGGGGCGTGTCCCACTACGGCATCGACCCGGACACGGTGCACGTCGCGAACGGCGTAACGACCGTGCTCGATTCCGGGTCATCTGGTGCGCGCACGTTTCCCGCCTTCCGCAGGTACACGATAGAGCCCGCTAAGACTCGAGTATTTGCGCTGCTAAATATCTCAGCGATGGGGATGGTGCTGGGATACGGGGCCCTCGAGGACACAAGGTGGGCTGACGTCGAAGAGGCGGTCGCTGTGGGTCGTGAGCATCGGGACGTTGTGCTGGGGATCAAGGCGAGGGTGCCAGGCAGCGATCAGCGCCGTTACCTGGATACCGTGAAGCGGGGCATCGAGGCGGCTGAGCGCCTCGGCGGCTTCTTCATGCTTCATGTGGGAGGCAGCAAGGTCCCGCTTGCGGACCTGACCGCTTTGATGCGGCCCGGAGACGTCGCAACCCACTCTTTTCGCGGTACGACGAACCACAGCATTTTTGATGACGAGGGCCGCGTGGCGGACGGCGTCAGAGAGGCGCAAGATCGAGGCATCGTGTTCGATATAGGGCATGGTAACGGCAGCTTCTCATTCGAGACCGCCGAGAAGGCGTTCCCCCAGGGGTTCTATCCTGACAATATCAGCAGCGACCTTCACATCGGCAGCGTGCGCCGGCCAGTCATCGATCTGGTGACCACACTCTCCAAGTTCCTGCACCTCGATATGTCGCTATATGACGTGATAGACCGGTGCACGGCCCGAACCGCGCGAACCCTTGGCAAGGGCGGCGAGCTTGGCACCCTTCGAGTCGGCGCGCAGGGCGACGTGACGGTGCTGAACGTGGACGAGGGCCGGTTCGAGCTGACGGACGCTCACGACGTTACGGTGGAGGCGAAGCGGCGGCTGACCAATGTCGCGACTGTTGTAGGCGGACGACTGTACAAGCCGTGGCTCGGATAGGGTACAGGGTGCGGGATTAGGGGTTAGGGGCTAGGGATTAGGGGGTCCAAGTAGGGGCGTCCCGATGCCGCATCGGGACATGCGCCCGCTGGACCCGAAGAGAAGAAAGGTAACTACAGTGACATACGACTTGGTTATCAAGGGCGGTACCGTTGTCGACGCTTCACAGGGTTTGGACGCCGTTCGGGACGTCGCGCTTTCTGATGGCAAGGTTGCTGCTGTCGAGGAAAGCATTCCGGAGAGCGACGCGCGAGAGGTGGTGGACGCCGCAGGCCTTATCGTCACGCCGGGGCTTATCGACATGCACGTGCACGCCTATTGGGGCGTGTGTGTGTACGGCATCGAGCCGGACGCCAGCAACATCTCGAATGGCGTGACGACCGCGATGGACTGTGGGTCAGCGGGCGCTCGGACGTTCCCAGCCTTCAGGCGATACGTGATCGAGAGGGCGGACACGCGCCTTTACGCGCTGCTGAACATCTCGGCTGCGGGGATAATCTCGGACAAGATCGGCGAGCTCCAGGACCCGCGCTGGGCGGACGTCGACGAGGCCGTCGCTGCCGGCCGCCAAAACCGCGACGTCGTGCTGGGCATCAAGGTCCGCCTCTCCAAGGACGTTACCGGTGAAGGCAAGAAAGCTAAGGTCGACGCGCTCAAACGCGGGCTCGAAGCGGCCGAAGGGATTGGCGGCCTGCTGATGGTCCACGTCGGCGACGAGGAGACGCCTCTCGAGGACCTGACGACCCACCTCCGGCCGGGCGACGTGGTGACCCACGCCTTCCGGCAGTACGGGGGTATCGTCGGCACTGACCGCCAGGTCAGCGACGGGGTCAAGGAGGCGAGGGCGCATGGCGTGCTCTTCGACGTAGGCCACGGAGCAGGAAGCTTCAATTTCGACTCGGCGGACCACGCCTTGGCCGACGGGTTCCCCCCGGACAGCATCAGCAGCGATGTGAGCTTCATCAGCGTCGAGGGGCCCGTCTTCGACCTCGTAACGACAATGTCCAAGTTCATCCACCTTGGGCTGCCGCTCCACGAGGTCGTGCGACTCACCACCCAGGCGCCGGCCAAGATCATGGGAATCGACGACACGCTCGGCACTCTAAGGCCGGGCGCCGAGGGCGACGTGACGCTGCTGCGACTGGACGACGGTCGCTTCGAGTTCATCGACGCCCAGGGCGTCACGGTCCAGGGGCGCCAAAAGCTGAACCACGTGCTTACGGTCAAGAAGGGCCGGGTGTACCGTCCGTGGCTCAGATAGGGTACGGGGTGCAGGGTAAAGGGTACCGGGTCCACAGACCGAACTTGTAGGGGCGTCCCTAGGACGCGAAAAGAGGGATGCATATTGAAATACGATTTGCTGATCAAGGGGGGAACCGTCGTCGACCCGTCGCAGGGGCTTAACGCCGTGCGAGACGTCGGGATGGCCGGCGGGAAGGTCGCGGCGGTCGAAGCGTCCTTACTGGAGAGCGACGCTCAGGAAATGGTGGACGCCTCCGGGCTCATCGTTGTCCCTGGACTCATGGACCTGCACGTCCACAACTATTGGGGCGTATCGCACTACGGCATCGAGCCGGACCCGACGAACATAAGCAAGGGAGTGACAACGGCGCTGGACGCCGGCTCGGCGGGCGCCAAGACCTTCGCGGCCTTCCGCCGGTACGTGCTCGAGCGGTGCGACACGCGGCTGCTGGCCTTGCTCAACATCTCGGCCACAGGGATGATCTCGCCCAAGATCGGCGAGCTCGACGACATCGAGATGGCGGACGTCGAGCTTGCGGTCCGCACTGGCCGAGAAAACCGCGACTTCGTTCTGGGGATCAAAGCGCGGCTCTCCAAGGCCATAGCGGGCGACCATGACGTAGACGCGGTGAAACGGGCGCTGGAGGCTGCGGAGGCCATAGACGGCTTCGTAATGATCCACGTCGGTATAACGAAGACCCCTATGGAGGAACTGACGGCGATGCTCCGCCCCGGAGATGCCGTCACCCACTCCTTCCACGGTCACTCGCACGGCATTCTCGATGACGCGGGGCGAGTGATCGACGGCATAATCGAGGCCCAGAAGCGCGGGATCATATTCGACATCGGCCACGGCGCCGGCAGCTTCTCCTTCGACGTGGCCGAGAAGGCGCTGGCCCAGGGCTTCTATCCCGGGAACATCAGCAGCGACCTGCACGTATACAACATCGAAGGCCCCGTCTACGACCAGGTAACGACGCTCTCGAAGTTCCTGCACTTGGGGATGTCCCTCGACGACGTGATCAGGCTAAGCACGGAGACGACGGCGCGTACCATGGGACTGGGGGGAAAGTTAGGGACGCTCAAGGTCGGCGCCGAGGGCGACGCGACCATTCTGCGGCTGAACGAAGGGCAGTTTACTCTTACAGACTCGTATGGGGCGACCGTAGAGGCCCGCCAGAAGCTGGGCCACGAGACAACGATAAAAGGCGGCAGGGTCTACAAGCCGTGGCTTGGATAGGGTGTGGGTACGGGGTCAAGGGTTAGGGTTTGCGCTGGAAAACCTTCTCTTTTGCGATATTCTTCCTTGTGATCGGACTTGCCGTGGGCAAGGAATTCCCTGACGTCGATCAAGACGTCGACTTCCTGGTACATCGCTCGATCTTTACTCACGGAGCGCTGCTCCCGTTGCTGCTCCTCCCGATAGCCGCTGCGTTCAAGGCTGCTCCAGTCCGGTTGTTCGCGATCGGCTTTAGCCTCGGGGTCGCAGTCCATCTCAGCTTCGATCTGTTCCCGAGAGCGTGGACCGGCTTTGCCCTCATCCACGTTCCTGCGGTCGGCTGGACGTATCCAGTCGTGTCCTGGGTCTGGATCGCGCTAAGCATCGTCGTCTGTGTTTACTCAGCTATGAAGTTGGTAAGGGCCGGCAGTCAAGGCGCCGCACTGGTGTTGGGTGTGCTCGGCATCTTCGTCTACGCCGGCAGCAGCGAGGAAGGATTGTTGGGACCGTTCATCGCGATGGTAGCGGCGGGAATAGTTGCCCTTGTAGTGCTGCTGTGGCGGACTCGGTCTGAAGACAGGTGAACCGTGGCTGGCTACGCGGACGCAGCGGCCGGGGGGCGGGATGCGTTGCTATAATAGATTGTAGCCGGCGCAATCTGAGTTCTTCCCACTGTCATTCGACTGGCGCCCGGGAGGCCCGAGCATAGTGACCGTATCAGCCCCGATGACCGCGTTCGAGGAGGTCAATGTATTCTTCGACCGGGCTGCCGACCGGCTTGAGTTGGATGACGGCTTGCGTGAGTTGCTGCGAACGCCGTGGCGTGAACTCCGGGTGGCGGTCCCGGTGAGGATGGACGACGGACGCATCGAGGTGTTCACCGGCTACCGTATCCAGCACAACGGAGCGCGCGGTCCGTACAAGGGCGGCACGCGCTACCATCCCCAGGCGGACCAGGAGGAGATCAGGGCGCTGGCCTCCTTGATGACGTGGAAAAACGCTCTCGTGGACATCCCGTTCGGCGGAGCAAAGGGCGGAGTCCAGTGCGACCCACGGACTATGAGCGAAGACGAACTCAACCGGCTGACCAGACGGTATACGTCGAATATCGAGCATTTCCTGGGGATCAACAGGGACATCCCAGCGCCCGATATGGGCACCAACAGCCAGACGATGGCGTGGATGATGGACGCCTACGGCCTTATTCACGGCTACACCCCAGGTATCGTTACCGGAAAGCCAGTGGAGCTGGGCGGCTCGGTCGGTAGGGACGCTGCGCCCGGTCGAGGCGCAATTTACGTTATGGTCGAGGCCGCAAGGGACTTTGGGATGAGCACGGAGGACGCTTCAGTCGTCATTCAAGGCTTTGGTCAAGTCGGGATGTGGATCGCGAGACTAGCCCACGAGATGGGGTGCCGGGTACTAGTGGTCCAACATCATTGAAATGAATACCATGATAGTCATTGTTCCTCTTGGGGGTTCAATCGTAACGTTGAACCGAGGAGGAACCATGATGTCTACCAAGAAGTACCGTATCAGACTGACTACCGACGAACAACAGGAACTCAACGCCTTGGTCTCACGCGGTCGGGCTGCGGCGTACAAACAGACCCATGCGCGCATTCTGCTGATGAGCGATGAGTCACGCTCGGACGGGGGAATGAAGGACGCGGACATCACCAGCGCGCTCGGTGTGGGACAGTCAACGGTCGAGCGAATACGCAAGCGCTGTGTGGAGGAGGGGGTCGAGTCTGCGCTGAATCGCAAAAAGCAACTGCGTCGGCGTCAAAAGAGACTGGACGGCGAAGGTGAAGCACGGTTGATAGCGATGGCCTGCGGGGAACCGCCGGAGGGGCGTGCCAGTTGGACCCTGAAGCTGTTGGCTGACCAGTTGGTCGAGTGTGAGATAGTCGGGACCATTAGCACCGAGACGGTTCGCCAGGCGCTCAAAAAAAAACGAACTGAAGCCGTGGCTGAAGCAGAGTTGGTGCATCCCGCCCGGTCAGAGCGCGGAGTTTGTGTGCGCGATGGAAGACGTACTGGAGGTCTACCAACGGCCGTACGATGGGAATGAGGTTCTGGTGTGCATGGATGAGACGAGCAAACAGCAAGTCAAGGAGACGCGAGTGCCGCGTCCCGCAGCGCCCGGCTTATCGGCGGCATACGACTACGAATACGAGCGCAATGGAGTGAGCAGCCTGTTCATGCTGTTTGCACCGTTGGACGGATGGCGCCGAGTCGAGGTCAGAGAGCGTCGCACGAAGGTGGACTGGGCGCATGTGATAAAGAAACTGGTCGACGAGGACTACCCTGACAGAGACCGGATCGTGCTGGTAATGGACAATCTCAACACTCACAAGCTGTCCTCGCTATACGAGGCATTCGAGCCTGCTGAGGCGAGGCGTATAGCTGAGCGACTGGAGATACACTACACTCCCAAACACGGGAGTTGGTTGAATATGGCGGAGATAGAGATCGGTGTGCTGGCTCGACAGTGCCTGGACCGACGGATTGCCAATCAAGACATCCTGCGCGGCGAGGTCAATGCTTGGCAGAATCAACGCAACCGGGATGTGATACGAGTGGATTGGCGCTTCACTACCGAGGATGCGCGCATCAAGCTAAAGTCACTCTACCCATCAATACAAAAACGTTGAACCACTAGCCGTCAGCGACGTTCAGGGCGGTGTCTACCGTGAAAGTGGAATCGACGTCCCCGGCCTCGCAAAGCACCGGGAGGAGGCGGGCACCGTCGTCGGTTTCGCGGGCTCGGAAGAGATTTCTAATGAGGATCTGCTAGAGCTGCAATGCGACTTTCTCGCCCCCGCGGCAATCGACGGAGTGATCCATGCCGACAACGCGCCTCGATTGCGAGCTAAGGTCGTGGTCGAGGCTGCGAATCACCCGATGACGCCCGAAGCAGACGACGTTCTAAACGAAAGAGGGATTCACGTCCTACCCGATATCCTGGTTAATGCCGGTGGCGTGGTCGGCTCATACTTCGAGTGGATCCAGAACCTCTATCAGCACCACTGGGACGAGACGCGGGTCAACGAGGAGCTCAGTAAGATCATGACCAAGGCCTATCGCGACGTCAAAGAGGTCGTAGATCGCGACGGCATCACCTACCGGGAGGCCGCGTTCTTAATAGGCGTCGGCCGCGTGGCCCACGTCTCAAAGCTCAGGGGGTTCCTGTAGGACAGGCGTCCTGCAACCGATGATTCTCGCACTGGACATCGGGAACACTAACATCGGCTTCGGCGTGTTCGATGTCGACGGTGCGGAGGCGTCACGCTACGTTCCGAAGGCCACTTGGCGGATGGCGACCGAATCGGGACGTTCTGGCGACGAGTATGGCCTGCTGCTAACCCACCTCCTTCCGTTGAGAGACATCTCCCCCGATGCCCTCACCGCCGTGGTGTTGTGCAGCGTAGTCCCTCCGCTGACGCCGGCCTTCGTCGAGTTGAGCCGGACCTACTTCGACCTTGAGCCGATGGTGGTCGGCACGGGCGTCAAGACGGGCATCAGGGTTCTCTACGACGCGCCCAGAGACGTCGGGGCCGACCGGATCGCGGACGCGGCGGCAGCTCTCGAGCTATACGGCGGGCCTGCAATCATTGTCGACTTCGGGACAGGGACTGTATTCGACGCGGTATCCGCCGATGGGGAGTACGTCGGCGGCGCCATCGCTCCAGGGATTACTGTGGCCGCCGACGCGCTATTCCTCAGCACTTCCCAACTTCGGCGGGTCGAGTTGGTCCGACCTCCGAGCGTAATCGGTAAGAACACCATTCACGCAGTGCAGTCGGGCCTCGTGTTGGGGTATGCTGAGATGGTCAAAGGAATGGTGGCAAGGTTCGACGAAGAGATGGGAGGCGGGTGCAAGGTCGTCGCAACCGGGGGCCTTGCGAGCGTGATTCAAGACGAGGTGGATATCTTCGACGCCGTAAATCCTGACCTGACATTGGCAGGGCTGCGTATCATATACGAGCTCAACACCGAATAGCCCAGGGCATCGGCCTTTACCAGGAAAGGAAGGGACCGTAGGATGCCAAATCCCCTCGAGGCAAAGCACGTCGTACTCGGAGTGACCGGCAGCATCGCCTGTTACAAGGCCGTCGACCTCGCCAGCAAGCTTACCCAGCAGGGCGCCCTCGTGGACGTGGTCATGACCGACAGCGCCCTGGAGTTTGTCACCGAGCTGGCGTTCCAGAGCATCACCCACCGGCCGGTGGTCGTCGACCTCTTCGAGCCGCAGTCAGAGTCCGGCATCGACCATATCGACCTGGCTGAGCGAGCCGACGTGATAGTGATCGCCCCTGCGACGGCGAACACCGTCGCCAAGCTGGCGATAGGTATGGCCGACGACGCCCTCACGACCACGGTGCTCGCAACCCGAGCGCCACTTGTCGTCTGTCCGGCGATGGATGGATACATGTACGACAACCCGGCAACACAAGAGAACCTCGCCAAGCTAAAGGGCAGGGGCGTCACCATGGTCGGGCCGGTCGAGGGGCACCTGGCTTCGGGCCTCAGCGGGCGCGGGCGTATGGTTGAGCCGCAGGAGATCCTAGGCTACATAAGACAGGTGCTCGGCCGAGAAGGTGATTTGGCCGGTCGCACGATAGTCGTGAGCGCCGGCGGCACCCGGGAACCAATTGACCCGGTGCGGGTGATTACGAATCGCTCCTCCGGCAAACAGGGCTTCGCCGTTGCCGAAGCTGCTCGGGACCGTGGGGCCAGCGTGCGTTTGGTCACTGGCCCATCGGCGCTGTCTAACCCGGCGGGCGTCGAGGTGACGCAAGTCGAGACGGTAGCCGAGATGAGAGATGCGGTCCTTGGTGCCTGCAAAGACGCCGACGCGCTGGTCATGGCCGCGGCGGTAAGCGACTATCGTCCCGCCGAGGTCAGCGCTCAGAAGATCAAGAAGGAGAATAGCTCCCACGGGTTGGCACTCTCGCTTGAGCCGAATCCTGATTTCCTGTCGGAGGTGCCCGAGGGCGTGGTGAAAGTCGGCTTTGCCGCCGAGACCGAGGACGTGGAAGCGAACGCCGGCGCGAAGCTGAAGGCGAAGGCCCTCGACATGATTGCTGCCAACGACGTCACGGCCGACGGGAGCGGTTTCGCTTCGGACACGAACAGAGTAGTATTGCTCGACAAGAACGGCGGCACCGAGCGGCTGGATCTCATGAGCAAGTACGAGGTGGGCCACAGGATCCTTGATAGGGTTGTTGGGCTGTTGGGCGGTACGACGAGTTGACCTGGGCGGTCGAAGACGGAGGGCAGGTCTGAGACCTGCCCCTACGGGATAAGAGGGCGGCTTTGGAAGTCTCTGACACTATTAGAAGCATAGCTGAGCGGATTCAGAACGCGGCGACGGTCAAGACGATCTACGGCGATCCGATCGACGCCGAAGGCAAGACGATCATCCCCGTGGCCCGCGTGCGCTACGGGTTCGGGGCAGGCGGTGGTACTGGGCCAGTCCCGCAGGCGCATGGCGGCGAGTCCGACGAAGGAGATACCGCCGAAACGCCGATGGGCAGCGGTGGCGGAGGAGGTGGTGGGGTCGAGGTCAGCCCAGTTGGGATGATTGAGATCACCCCAACCGAGACTCGCTACATCTCCTTCGAAGACCGCCGGAGGATGATCAAAGCAGGCCTGATCGGCCTTGTAGTCGCCCTGTTCTTGCTCAGACGACGCCGTCGAGGCTGATCCGCCCCTACACCGTGACATCGACTATCTGTCGAGGGAGAGTATTTTGACCGAGGCAACCAGAGTGCTCAGTGAAGAACAGGTCGACTCGGCCCGACGAGACGGATACGTGCTCGTCAAGGGCGTAAAGACGCGTGAGGAATGCGGCGCATACCTCGATCGGTTGGATGAGTACGGCCGGGGTACCCGTGCCGTTCCCGATGGGTCTGTCATTCAGCGAGAGCCTCGCGTCGAGCGCGGCGAGCTCGCTGCCGAGGGAGTGAGCGACATCCGGAAAATCACTCGCGTGGCTAACGGCGACGAGCTGTTCCACCACCTCGCGATGACTCCGTCCGTAGTCGGCGCCATGCAGCAGCTCATGAGCCCCAACCTGAAGCTCTTCAGGGCGGACGTCCTCATGAAGCCGCCTCAGGTGGGCTCGGCCAAAGGGATGCACCAGGACTCGGCGTACTGGCCTATCGAGCCCATGGACCTGTGGTCGTGCTGGATGCCCTTCGACCCCGCGACTCTCGAAAACGGCTGCATGGTCGTGATTTCGGAGAGCCACCAGCGTGGCGTCCTCCCTCACGTTAAGGTCACCGACGACTACGTGATCCCGGAAGAGCACTATCGAGTAGAGGACACGGTCAAGGTGCCGATGGACCCCGGCGACGGCCTCTTCTTTCACAGCCTTCTACTGCACGGCACCGCGGAGAACACGTCGTCGATGCCGCGGAGGGCGATTACGATGTCGTATATGGCGACCGAGTACAAGTACACCGGTGACAAGCCGAAACCCGACTACCTGCGCATCTCCGGCGTAGACGTGCCTGGTGGGGTCTAGGTCACCTCACCCCCGGCCCCTCTCCGTGCACGGAGAGGGGTGAAAGCGAAGACTCGACCATCTTACTGTCCCCACCAAAGGAGCCGATCTGTGCCAGCTTCCATGCGTGACATGACCACGATCAGAGCAACCGAGGTCTCCGCGCCGCCCGCATGGGCTCTTTTGCAGCGCCAGCTCATCAGTTTGATGGAAGAGGCGGCGCCGATGATGGCGGAGCAGTACGCCGAGAAGGGAGGCGTGCTCTACTACAAAGACGACCTCGACGACCTCTACGAGAGGTTCTACAACTGGGGGCTCTTCTACTCGATCGGCGCCGACCGTACTATGCTCGATCTTGCGCTCCGGGAGTGGAACGCCATTACGCGCTCTCGCGACGACAGGGTCGCCGACTACGACCGGCCGGACTTCCGCCCCCAGGTCCACAACGAGTACTACAACCTGCTCCAACCCGACGACTGGCAGCCTGCCAACCGCCTCTGCTCCGAATGGCACCACATGAGCGAAGGCAACATGCATTTCTACGACCTGGGCGTCGCCGACCCGACGATCTCTGAGAACGTCCGGCGGGCGCGGCGCTTCGCCGCCATGTACATAGGCGAGGACCCGGAGGCGCCGAATTGGGACCCCGTGCACAAGATTCTCCGGGCGCCGATGCAGAGTAGCCAGGGACCTTATCTGAAGGCCAATCTGATCCACGTGCAGCAGTGGCTCCACGGCTCCCACGCCGGCTACGGCCGGCCGTTCAAGCCCATGGGCACCCGAGCGACCCTCTATCCGGTCATCAAGGACCTCGAGCTGGACTGGATGGAGGACCCCAAGCGCGCCGAAGAGGTCGTCGATACATTCAACGACGTCGTACTCAACGGCGATACGGCCAACAACTTGGCATCGACGGCCCTGGTCACCAACGCATACCTGTACACCGGCGACGAGAAGTACAAGCGATGGGTACTCGATTACGTCGAAGTGTGGATGGAGCGTATCAAACAGAACAACGGGATCATCCCCGACAACGTTGGTCCCACCGGTAAGATCGGCGAGCAGCGCCAGGGACAGTGGTGGGGCGGCCTATACGGCTGGAGCCACTACCAGGGGTTCAACATCATCTTCCACGGCCTGACGATCGCGGCCGAGTGCGCTCTGATGCTCACCGGCGACTACGGCTACCTGGACCTGCTTCGGTCTCAGGTCAAGATCCTCCTCGACAACGCCATCACCCGCGACGACGGCCAGATGCTCGTGCCGACACGGTACGGCAAGAACGGCTGGCACGAGCCAGCGCCGACGCCCTTCCAGTTCACCGGCCCTCAGCCAATGAGGCTGCTGGAGCCGGCGCACCTCTACCACGCCTCGATGTCGCAGGAAGACTACGACCTGATCGCTCAAGTTCGGGATGGGGACGTGGAGCGTGACTGGAGCGAGGTCCCGAATACAGGCGAGAAGAACAACGGACAGAACGAGTTGGGCCGGTTCCAGTTCTACGACGGCAAGAACCCGGACTGGCCCGAGAGGGCCCTCCGGGCCGACTACGAGCAGGCGCTAGAGGCATACCGGAGGCTGCGAGACGAACCTCTCGACGCTTCAGTGGCAATCAACGAGAACAAACACCCCGAAAACCCGGTCTTCACGAAGGGCCTGACTCAGGTGACGATGGGAACGCCACAGTCTGTGTACAACGGCGGCCTCCTCCGAGCAACCGTTCGCTACTTCGACGGCGACCGGCGCCGGCCGGGGCTGCCCGAAGACGTTGCGGCGCTGGTCGACGAGCTAAAGGACGATCTGGTGGGCATGCAGCTCGTGAACCTGAGCCGGACGCAGACGCGCAGCGTGATCGTGCATGCCGGCGCGTTCGGCGAGCACACCTTTACGCACGCGAGCTCCGAAAGCGACGACGGCGCTCAGCGCGTCCCCGTCGACGCCAAACACTTCGCGGTCGAGCTTCCTCCGTCGACGAGCATTCGCGTCTCGGCGGGGCTCAAGCGCTTCGCCAACACCCCCAGCTACACCTTCCCGTGGCACGGCGACAAGATTCCCGTGCCGTTTCAGTAGCCGACCGCTCAAAGCCTTTTTCGGGCGGCAGGCCGTGGGGCTCTGGCGATACCCCGCGTGGTACGATTGCGTTGTCCGGCTCCACCACGCCAAGGAGGGCAAGATGCAGTCTCAAGAGATAGAGGTCTTCTGGGGGTTCATCGCGAGCTCGGTCGACAGCCTTGTCGAATTGCTAGATGGGCTGGCGGCCGACGACCTCAACTGGAGCCCGCTGGAGAACGCGAACAGCCTCTA
The DNA here is from genome assembly GCA_965248605.1 of Dehalococcoidia bacterium. GTDB lineage: Bacteria > Chloroflexota > Dehalococcoidia > Lucifugimonadales > CAUZJF01 > CAUZJF01. The sequence goes on along the minus strand of CBDFJV010000007.1, from coordinate 600,147 downwards.
CGTGCTTGCCACTCATACTATGGGCAACATCGAGCAGAACGTGCTAGGCGCGATATGCGAGGAGCCGTTCGAGCGCGACCGCGACGCCGAGTTCCGGGCCCAGGGCAACTCAGCGGAAGCTATCGGAGGGCGGTGGCGCGAGCTGAGGGACCAAATATCCTCGTGTCTCGAAGACGTCCCGCAATCTCGGCTCGACGACAAGAAAGAGCATCCTGGCCGCGGTCTCGTCACCGGTCGAGAGCGAATGATCATCGTGGCCCGCCACGCCGCCGAGCACTTCGGCCACGCCGAGCTCACCCGCGACCTGCTGATGGCACGAGGCGCGTAACGGCCGTTACCTTCCGAGCCCACCTTGACGCGTACCTTGATCGCGCGAGAGGAGAGACAGATGCGCGCCAGAGTGACGAACTTGCGCCTGGACCCCAACATGGCCGACGCTGGAATCGAGCTGCTCGAGCGGGAGTTGCTCCCCAAGCTCAAGGGGCAGAAAGGCTTTGGAGGTTTCCTGGCGCTAACGAACGCCGAGCGCAAGGCCGTCACAGTTAGCCTGTGGGAAACAGAGGCCGACATGAAGGCTACTGAGTCCACGGGATGGTACCAGGAGCAGGTCGCGAAGGCGGCGCCTCTGTTCAGCTCCGAGCCCGAGTTGGAGCACTACGCGGTGCGCGTCAACCTCTAGGGCCCTCTGAAGGCACTAGGCGCGTAAGGGTTAGGGCTGCCGCCGAATCACGTAGGTACACATTCTGTCACCGGTCATCATGTGGTCGTCCCGATTAACGGTGGCGCCGTGGAGGACTCGCCGGAAAAGCTCTAGCTCGAAGCTGCACGCTTGAGCGTTATTGCTGGCCAGTTGGAAGATCGCGCAGTTCTGCTCTCGCAGCAAAAACTCGTCTTCGTCCACTTGTTCCCAATCGGCCATATATCCCTCGTCAGTCCGGATCTGGGCTAGCTTCTCTACCCGCTCGGACAGTCCCTTGTCTGCCATTTGGGAGCTGTATTGCGCAGCCAGCCACTCCGTGCGCTTCTCGAAAACGCGGTCGATAGCCCCTTCTCCATCTAGGGACCGGAGCGCGTCGAGTAGGCCGTTGGCGACCTGGGGGTAGGTCCGTGGGAATAGCTCGTCGCCCTGATCGGTGAGGGAATAGACGTATCTGGGACGTCCAACCCCTCGGCGCTCCGCCCGGAGGCTGACCAGTCCGTCGCGTTGAAGCGACGTCAGGTGCCCGCGAACGCCGACGGTCGACATCTCTAGATGCTCGCCCAGCTGATTGGCCATCATCGGCCCCCTGAGCTTCAGCAGGCGCACGATGCCGCGTCGGGTGTCCAAATTGGTCTCGGTCAATCTATCGATCCTCATTGACTTTGAGCAGGAGTTTACTAGGTTTCGACTCGTTAGTCTAATTTAATAAGTATTTACTTGACAATTAGGCCTGTTAGAGGATAGCATCCGCCCAAACTCCACAGAGGAAGTAACCGTGGCAACCACCGTCTTACAAGAAATCAGAGTCGGTACCCTCGACGAATTGCGTGAGCAGGAGCGCATTGTCGTTACCGGCGGCGGGCGCACCATCGCAGTTTTCTACCACGGCGACAATGTCTACGCCGTCGACAATCGCTGTCCCCACATGGGGTTCCCGCTAAACAAAGGGACCGTCAAGGACGGCATCCTGACCTGCCACTGGCACCACGCCAAGTTCGACCTGGCCGGTGGCTGCACCTTCGACCCCTTCGCCGACGACATCACCTCGTTCCGAGCGGAGGTGCGGGACGGCTCCGTCTGGGTCGACCCGACGCCGATCGAGGAAGACCGGCATACTCACTGGCTGCGGAAACTCGACGAGGGCCTCGAGCAGAACATCCGCCTCGTCGAAGCCAAGAGCATCGTAGGTCTGAGCGAAGCCGGTACGGCGCAAGAGATCATCGAGAGGACCGCGCTGTTCGGAGTGCGAAACAGGGCCGGCGGGTGGTCCCAGGGCCAGTCGATTCTCACCGCGATGGCGAACGTGCTTCCACACTTGGCCGACGAGGAGCGGCCGCTGGCGCTCTACCACGGCGTGACCGAAGTCGCCGGCGACACCGCTGGGCAGCCCCGCAGCTTCGACCTCGATCCCCTCGAGACCACAGAGAGGCGCCCTGAGCGTTACATGGACTGGTTCCGCAGGTTCGTGGAGATGCGCTCCACCGACGCAGCCGAGCGGACACTACGGACCGCGATCCGCATTGGCCTTCCGCAAAAGACGATCGCCGACATGCTGTTTATCGCCTGCACGGACCACCTCTTCCGAGGGGTGGGCCACTCGCTCGACTTCGCGAACAAGGCTTTCGAGCTCCTCGACCATATCGGCTGGACCCACGCCGAGGAGGTGTTGCCGTCGCTCATTCCAGGCGACAAGTTGGTCAACGCCCAGCGAATGGAGGAGAGCCCAAGCTGGTCTCATCCCGTCGACCTCCCTGCCCTGCTGTCCGACGTTTTCGACGAGCTGGATGACCTGATCGAACAGGGCGGAGGCCGGCGGTCGGACTGGAGTGGACACCAGGAGCTTGGCGAGACCATCCTCGACGCCGAGCCCGATGAGACGCTCAGCACGATGTCAGGCCTCGTCCGCGATGGTGTGCCCCTGACGGAGCTGTCGGCCACTGTGGCCTATGCCGCGGCCCGCCGGCCGGTCCACTTCCGCGTGACCAACGAGTTCGGCGACTGGAACACGGTGCACCACACCTTCACGTACACGAACGCGGTCGACCAGGCGATGCGACGCGCTCCTTCCAATCTGCTCGCCCGAGGCATCTTCGACGGCGCAATGTCGGTCTACCTGGAGAGGTTCCTAAACGTGCCGAAGCAGGCTATGCCGAAGACGTCAGGAGACAGACCGGGCACGAAGGAGCTCCTGGAGTCTTTCGACATGCAGGGACACGTCGACGACACCGCTCAGATCGTGACGGACATGGTGGCCGAAGGTCACGAGGAAAAGGTGGTGAGGGCCCTGGGCCACGCGCTGCTCCGTGAGGACTCCGGCTTCCATATGTTCCAGATCTACGAAGCTGGCCTGAGACAGTATCAGAACTTCAAAGGTATGCCGCTGGGCGCCCACGTCCTGATCGGGACAGCCAGGTTCCTGAGCGCCCACTCGCCGACGGTCCGGAGCAGAGTGCAGACCTACGACATCGCCGCCAGGCTTATGCGTGGCGAGGCCCTGTATGAGGACATCGACTAGCCTCGGTCACCTGGCCTGGATTCCGGACAGAGGTCAGCTAGCCTGGACTCCCACCTACAGGGCACGCGCACAAGCGTGGTAGCATTGTCATTCCGAACGGAGTGAGGAATCTAAGGACCTCGTCGGCAATAGGTTGCCTACACCTAGGCAGCGACCTGAGATTCTTCATTCGCTGTACTCATTCAGAATGACAGACAGGCTGCCGGTTTTGGCCAGCTCCGTTGGCCTAGCCGGTGAACAGCGGACGCGCTACCTCGCGCAGGAAGTTCTGGCCGAGGACCTTGTAGCCCTCGGCGTCAGGGTGAACTTCGTCGGGGAGGAGGTGGACCTGGTCGGAGCCGAAGACCCGCAGTCCGTCGACGTAGTGGATGTTGGCGTCGCCGTGGGCGCGGAGGGCTTCGACGGCCTCGGCGATCTCGTTTCGCATGTCCGAAAGGCTCAGGCCCACGAGGTTGGGTGTGGTTTCTCGCGGTGGCGACAGGATGGGCGAAACGACGACGAAAGGGGCGTCCGGGTGTTTCTCGCGCACGATCTGGACGAACCCGATGACGGCGGAGCGAAAGGTCCTCGGGCCGAGGCTGTTGGTGCTCTGGATGTTTATGCCGACCTTCATGGAAAGGAAGTCGGCAGGAATATCGCGCATGATCCGCGCGACCGACGCCTCCAGTAAACAGCTCCCACCATAGCCGAGGCATGTGAGGTTGAGCCCATGGCCCCTGGCAACAATGGCCGGCCACGTCTGGGTCGGCCGCTCGGCCTTGGCGCAGTGGGTTATCGAGCTACCGTAGGTCGTCCACTTCGGACGGGAGTCCTCGTACGGCTCGATGGTGGCGCCGTCGTCGAGCTCTATCCCTTCTAACCTGAACTGCGCGAACTGAGGTAGCCAGAGCTCGACAAGCTTCTCCCCGGCCGGCAGGTCTTCGAAGCTGAACGCGGCGCGTTCGGTGAGGTCGACGGACGAGTGGAACTCCCCGTCGACACACAGGTCGAGGACCGCGGGCTGCTCCGGCGGCTTGACGCGACCGGCGACGAGGGTCGTGTCGCTGCGAAAGGCTATTCGGACCCCAGCAGGAAAAGCCGACCGGACCTGCAGTGGCGCGCCAAAAAATTCGCGCTGTTCGAAGGGGATGCGCCAGGGCATCACGGTGCCGTCGCTGCGGTCGAAGGATACTGCGCCTGCCCAGGTCAGTCGTGGGTCGTCGGGTTTGATACTCAGCGTTTTTGGCATAGAGACTCCGCTATCAAGGTTAGGCGACAGGAGCCCTCATCTCAGTCTTCTCCCGAGACGGGAGAAGAGGCACACCCCTACCCCGACAAGACCTCAGTCAGCCGCTGCGCGACGATCTCGTCTTCGCCGTCTCTGAGGTTGCGGACCATTATGATGAGCGCGTCGTCGCCGGAAGCACCCATCAGGATGCGAGGGTTGCCGGCGTCGAGTTCCGCGCTGACTTCTCGGGCCGACTTCCCCAGTGTCTCTGTGTCGAGGACGACGTGGAGGCTGGAGCCTGCGTAGGTCTGACCGTTCCCGAGCTCCATGCGTTTGATCGACGGAACATCTGCGAGCCGGCGTTGGAGGCCTTCGAGCCTGGCGTCGATCTCGAGGAGTCGGGTTTCGTGGTCCATTGTGAGCCACGCCTTAACCCGAATCCACCGAAGGACGTCCTTGGGGACAGCCCTTGAAGAAGCCAGCGGGTGCTCCTCTGAATCTGGGATAATGGTTTTGGAACAGAAACCCGCCCGGAAACAAGGAGCACCCAATAGATGCTGCCACAGAACAAACCCGACCGTATCCGCATCGTCTTTGACGACCATCGCCTGGTGGCCAATGCCGGCCTGCTCCTGCCGGCCACCCTAGCCCGGCACCTGGGCCTGCGGGAACTCGTCGACCATCACCTTGACCTCGGCGGAGCGCCGGGACGGGCGAACACTGGGGACAAGATGCTGACGCTGGTCGCTTCCGCGCTGGCAGGCGGCGACTGCATCGACGACGCCGATGCGCTGCGCGCTGGTGGGACGGTCGGTGTTCTAGGCTGCGTGGTCAAGGCGCCATCCACCCTGGGGACCTTCCTGCGCAGCTTCCGGTGGGGGCATGTCCGTCAACTCGACCGCGTGAGCCGCCAGTTGTTGGCCCGGGCCTGGGCCGCTGGGGCCGGACCCGGCGACTCGCCCCTGACCATCGACCTGGACTCGACCATCTGCGAGACCTATGGACTGGCCAAGGAGGGAGCGCGCCACCACGGCTATACCGGCGCCCGCGGCTATCACCCGCTGCTGGCCATTGCCGCCGGCACCGGCGAGGTGCTGATGTCCCGGCTGCGCGAGGGCCGGGCCAACACCGCCCGTGGCGCCGCCCACTTCCTGCGTGAGACGGTGGGGCGGGTGCGCTACGGCGGGGCCAGGGGACAACTCACGGTGCGGGCCGACAGCGGCTTCTACGCCCACACTGTCGTTGCCGCCTGCCGGGAAATGGATGTCCGCTTCTCTATCACCATCCGCCAGCGCGCCAGCCTGCGGGACCTGATCGAGGCGATACCACAGGAGGACTGGACTCCCATTCCCTACTGGACGGACGGCGCCGCCGATGTCGCCGAGACGACTTACACCCCGTTCCAGACCAAGCCGGACGCCGCGCCGGTGCGGCTCATTGTCCGGCGGGTGAAGCCGACGCCCGGTTCCCAGCTCGCCCTCTTCGCCAGATACAGCTATCACGCCTTCATCACCGACCGCGATGGGGAGACGCTGGAACTGGAGGCCGATCATCGCCGCCACGCCGAGGTCGAGAACGCCATACGCGACCTCAAGTACGGCGTCGGGCTGAACCACATGCCGTCGGCGCGCTTCGCCGCCAACGGCGCCTGGCTGGCGGTCCAGGTGATGGCGCATAACCTGGCCCGCTGGACGGCGCGGATTGGTCTGGGCGAGCGGACCGTGATCACCAAGACCCTCAGGCGGCGGGTCTTCGCTCTGGTGGGACGGATCACCCGCTCGGCGCGCCGCCTCACTTTGCATCTCCCCCGGCGCTGGCCTTGGGAAACCCAGTTCAGTCGCGCCTTGGCCCGGCTGCAAGCCATTCCGTTCCCGGCCTGACAGCCAGCCTGCAACTGACCCAACGTCCCCGCAATCTCGCGCCACCCCGGTCGCGAGAGTCCCCTGCTGCGTATCCTCTCGCCTTCCCGCGCATCGCAACTCCCGCATAGGGCCTTAGGGGCCCTGTGCGGCGACTGAAGACCGGCCGCCGGCCTCCCATCTACCCCAAGACCCCAGGCCATCCCCCCTGTAGCTCCCTCACCCACCCCCTTCCGCTGCCCTCACGCCGTCCATCGGTGTCCTTCGGTGGATTCGGGCTTAAGGGTGGCAACTATGGCGACGACCTCGTGGCGGCCGACCTTGAAGCCGCGGCCAAAGGAACGGCCCGCGCCGTAGAAGCCCATATGCCCGTGCAAGGCGACGGTCTCGATCAACTCCCTGTCGCCACAGACGAATCCTGCCGAGGTAGGACCGCCGAAGTACTTGCCGCTGAAGCAGACCAGGTCGGCCGACTGGGCGACGCCTCTGAAGTAGTCGGCCGGGTATATCTCTTTCACCGCATCGGCTATCACCGGGACTTCGCGCTCGTGAGCCACGCGGACGGCCTCTTCGAGCGGCACCGCGGCGTTGTCGCGGGAGCCAGCGCTGCTCACGCGGTAGGCCACGGCAGCAGTGTCGGGGCCGATGGCCGCGGCGAGCTCTTCGCCCGTGCAACCGTCGTCGTCGCCTGCTTCGACTATCGTCGCTCCGACGACGGTGAACGCCCTGTCGTAGTTGAAGCGCTGACTCTTCTGGAGCACGATTTCGTTCTTCAGGCCGGCAGCGTCAGGGAGCCGATCGATGTTCTCCCGCTCCCTGCCCGCCATGCACCCGGCGGCACTGAGAGTGAGGGCCGCGAACGCACCCGAGGTTACGTAGGCTGCTTCAGTCCCCAACAGGTCGGCGACGTACTCGCCCGACTTCTCAAGGAGGTCCGCCATGTAGACATAGCCTTCGTTGGCGTCGTTGACCGCTTGCAGGACCTCGGCGGAGTAGTGGCTGCCGCCCAGCTTGGTGCCGTTTCCCGCGCAGTTGATAAATGGGCGAAGGCCCATGTTGGTGTAGACGTTCGGGCCGTAGGTCTCTTTCAATAGATACTCCGGGATGTGGCCGTCTCACAACGTCCGACCTGTCGCAGACTAGTTCGCCGAAAGGCTCGGGGCTCGGAGGACCGGTCCGATCTCGTGCTCCTCAAGGGGGTAGGCCTCTTTCTGGTAGACCTGGACGCGGTACGCGCCAAAGTCGGGCACGAACATTCGGCCTTCGTCGTCTACGACCACCGACCTCGGATTTCGGAATCGCTTCTCTTGCTCGAGGTCGGTCATCTCGCGAAGCCGGAGCGTCCGCAGAGACGTCCACATCAGCGATTGGGCGGACTTGGAGACCGTGCTGTCGCCGAAGAAGGACTGGACGTAGCGTCCTTCGCGCGAGAAGAGCTGTACACGACCGCCTACATCGTCGGCCTTGGCGATGGTCCCGGTCTTGTGCGTATCGACCACGTAGACATCGAAGTCCTTGTCGACGGCGATGCCCATCGGGCGGTTCAGCTCGCCGGGACCGGTCCCCGAGGCGCCGAACTTGAACACGAACTCACCATCGGTGGTGAACTTCTGTATGCGGTCGTTCCGCCAGTCGGAGACGTACACGTCGCCATCGGCGTCAACGGCGATCCCCCAGGGCATGTTGAACTCACCGTCTCCGTCCCCGAAACGGCCCCACTTCATCAAGAACCGGCCGCGCTTGGTGAACTTCTGCACGCGATGATTCATCGAGTCGACTACGTAGATGTTTTCGTCCGCGTCGAAGGCGATTCCGCACGGACGGTCAAGCTGGCCGTCTCCGCTGCCGTACTCGCCCCACTTGCCGAGGAAGTCACCGTTCTTGCTGAAGATCGATATGCGATGGATGATCTCATCAGACACATAAAGATTCTCGTCTCTGTCGACGATTATCGTGTGCGACCAGACCAGCGCGCCGTCCTCGACATCGTTCGGTTCCATGACGAGGTCGTCGCCGCGGGTTCTGATACCGATGCTCCCCAGGTCCTCCTCATCCAAGCTCATGATCTGAATCGGCTCCCAGGTGAGGAGGTACATCCTCCCGTCTTTACCTAGGGCAAGGTCCTTCGGTCTATTCGTGAGCCTCTTGGTACCGATGGTCTTGGCGTACGGAAATCCGGCCCTGAACAACGCGTAGGGTGCGGTCATGGTCGATTACCTCGCTTGCTGGTTGGGGGATGGGGGTTAGGGGTTGGCGTTGAGGCCCAAACCCCAACATCCAAACCTTGATCTCTATCTTCTTATCCGAACTGATACTCTCTCGCCGAGACGATCAGCTGGAGCATCCTCACTATGCGGTCCGAGCTCTGTACGCAGTCGCCCTCGGTCCCAAAGGTCAACTCCCCACCCGACTCCGCAAAGGTGAGCAACCCGGCTTTCGTGTCTTCATCGACTCTGACGGGGCCGGCTAGGTCGAGAGACCGTTCGACGAACTCGCCCGGACTGAGTGGCGCCTCCGACGAGGCAAACCGCTCGATCATGTCCTTGATGCCTGGCTTGCCGATGTCTTCGACCTCGTTTATAGCGAAGTTGACGCGCTCATTCAGCGTGCCGCCGTCGATCCACTCCGGACCTGTGTGCCACCCTTCGACGCTCACGTGGCTGGTCAGCGTCTGGCCCATCGAAGTATTGGCACGCACGAAGCGCTGAATGCCCGTCGCCGGGAATCTCGCGTCACCGGTCAGCTTCATCACTCCGGTCACGACCTCGGTAGGGCTCTTGACCTTCCTGTAGCTAGCTTCCTTGAAGAAGTCCGAGTTGAACAGCACGCGAAGTATGTGGCGCATGTTCGCCCCCGACTCGAAATAGGCCGTGACGAGGGTGTCGATAGCGTCGGCGTCCTGGGGAGGCAACTCGTTCCAGGAAGCGACTCCCGGTTCGTCGGCGACGAAGAAAGTGTACAAGTGCCTCGCGATGAACCTGGCGGTCGCGGGTTGCTTTACGACGACGTCGATAACGTCTTCGCCGTTGAGCCGGCCGGACTGACCTAGGAATCTCTTGGCCCCCACGTCGTGTTCATCGTCCCGGTAAACGAAGTGGGTAGGGTACTTTCCGTACGGAGTCGAGCCTGGGATGATCGACTGGAAGCTCCACCCGGTGAACGCCTGTGTTGAGGCTTTGACGTCTTCTTCGGTGTAGTTGCCGACGCCCATCGAGAACAGCTCCAGGAGCTCGCGGCCGTAGTTCTCGTTTGGCTCTTCCTTGACGTTCTCATTGTTATCTAGCCAGAAGATCATCGCCGGGTCCTTGGACGTCTCGATCAAGATACTCCTGAGATCGGCGAGGGCTATCTCGCGGAACATGAGTATCTGGTCGTACGCGGTGTTGTGGTGGCCCGATTTAGAGCTGCCGGTGGCGAGGACGCCATGCCAGAACAGGGCCATCTTCTCGAGCAGCGGGCGGTGGGTGTTTGCCATGCGGTAGAACCACTTGGCCTCGAACGACAGCTCGGAGTAGCGGTTCAGTAGGTCTTCATCAACGTCGGGAAGCCTCTCCGGATTGACAAGGTCATCGACGACGGCTTCGTACCCTTTCGCGACGTAGTCCTCAAGCTCGTCTCGCCTTGCACCGAACCCGGCGCGACGTAGGAGGTGAGCTATCAACTGGATATCGGTCGGCTCCATTGGTCGACTCCTCTCGCTGGGTTTGGCGCGCGTCCGAGGGTTCAGGCAATTATATCCCACCGGCACAAAACGTCGAGGAAGGGCAGATCAATAAACTCTGACCGTGGCGCCTGTTGCGTCGGCTTCGAATACCGTGGGATACTCCGACTTGATGATAGGCTTCCTTCGCAGTAAACGATTCCCCCTTCCTCCCGAGAGGCTCGGGATCTTCGACAAACTTCCCCCGGTGGGGAAGGGCGTAAGACTCGCCCCTTTCATTGCGACGCTTTCGTTCGCCGTGCTGCCTGCGTGCTTGTTCGGTGGACCGTCCCAGGAGGAATTCGACCTCGTCACGTCTCAGCTTTCGAGTACCAAGCTGGAGCTGCAGTCCGCGGACCAGCTCGCAACGTCGGAGAAGCTGAAGGCCGCTAATCTCCGGGCGGAGATCTCGACCCTAAAGGCGCAGATCGCTGAGGCGGCGCAGGCCGACGAGGCGGGCAAGATCTCCCTGGAACGCGCTAGACTCGCGGTGATCAAGTTCGCGCAGCAGAACCTGGAAGTCTACGAGGCCCAGTACCAGACCGTTCAGCTGGTCTGGGAGGTGCAGAGCGCCGAGGAGCAGGACGAGTTCTACTACATCACGATGACCTACCAGCCGTTCGCCAACTTCAGCGGACGGTCAGGCCTGGAGGAGTTCATACTCGACAAGACCGGGAGCATCGAGTTCCGGCAGGTCCTGGAGCCCCCAGACGCCCAGGGCGAGCCGCGTACCAAGCCGGCGCCGAAGCCAGCGGGATAGCCAGCCTCTTCGTTAGCCGTCCAACTCCCCGGGCGTGACCCCAATCGCGTCGAGCCGACGTTTCGCCTCGCTGTAAACGTCGTCCGGCAGCGGGCCTTGGCGGACTGCCCGGACGTTCTCCCGCAGGTGGTCCGGGTTCGTAGTCCCAACGATGTTGGAGTGGGTGTCGGGGTGGGTGAGCGTAAACCGCACCACGAAGGCGGTCCGGGTCTCGCCTTCGGTCAGCAAGTCGTCGAGGCCCGCTTCCTCGAACTTCTCCCACCGAGCCTCGGAACCGGAACCCACGCCCGACTCACCGAGGGCGGCTCCGCCGCGAATCACGATTCCTGCGCCGGCTTGTGCCGCTTTCGTCAACCAGCCCTCATGGTCTCGGTCAAGGGCCGAGTAAGGTAGCTGGTAGACGTCGAAAGCGTCCCACTCGAGAAAGGTGGGCAGATGTGGCAGGTTGGTAGAGGCACCGATCCAGCGGACCTTGCCCTGGTCCCGCATCATCTGGAGCGACTCGACGACGCCCTCCTGCTCGCATTGCTCGACCGACGCGCCGTGAAGCTGCATGACGTCCACATGGTCGGTCTTCAGCCGGCGCAAGCTCTCTTCGAGGTTGCGGAAGACGTTCTCACGGGTCCACAGATGGCCGGAGGGCGACCCGCCGCATTTGGTGGCGATGAAGTACTCCGAGCTGCGGTGTGAGATATACCTGCCAATCAGCTCCTCGCTGTTGCCGTAGTCGTCGGCCGTGTCGATGTAGTTGATGCCGGCATCGAGAACGGCGGTCAGAATTGCCTTGCGCTGGTCGTCGTCCATGGGCTTGCGGTGGCCAGCCCCATAGCCCAGCCGCGTGACTTCGAGTCCGGTGCGTCCAAGTGTAGCTGTGGGTAGGTTGGGCATCAGGGTTCACCTTGGTTCGACAGTAGTTTACCAGGACTTGCGGGCCCGTCTCGCATTGGGCGCCGGTCCCGTTGTAGGACGCTCCGACGGGGCGTCTCTTCAACAACACGCAGCGGCGGTCTTCTCGAAGTATTGTGCTTCTGCTATACACATCACCTCAGGGAGACCTGCAATGCCGTATGTTCTCGTAATGTCAAGGGCGGAGCAAAACCGTACCACTGAACGCCACGTTGTGAAGCATCAAGGTCCGGGGGGCGTGAGAGCCAGGTTTAGGCAGTTGCCCGAGGTTGGTTGGACTTCCTGCTGTGCTTGAGTCGGTAGCTGTCCCCGTTCATCTCCAGGATGTCGACATGGTGGGTGAGGCGGTCGAGGAGAGCTCCGGTCAGCCGTTCAGAGCCGAACACCTCGGTCCACTCGACGAAGGGCAGGTTGGAGGTCACCAGGACCGATCCACGCTCGTAACGCTGGCTGAACACCTCGAAGAGGAGCTCGGCGCCAGTCTTGGACAAGGGCACGAAGCCCAGTTCGTCGATGATCAGAAGCTTGAGTCGTGCGAGCCTTCTCTGCAGGTTGAGCAGACGCCGTTCGTCCCTGGCCTCGATCAGCTCGTGAACCAGAGCAGCGGCGGTGGTGAAGCCCACGGACAGTCCCCTCTGACACGCAGCCAGACCGAGACCGAGGGCGATATGGGTCTTGCCGGTGCCACTGTTGCCGAGAGCGATGACGTTGTGGGGGCGCTCGATGTACTCGCATCGTGCCAGCTCCAGAACCAGAGCCTTGTTCAGGGACGGCATAGACAGGAAGTCGAAGGTGTCGAGGCTCTTGGTCGTCGGGAAGCGGGCTGCTTTGATCCGACGTTCCACCATGCGATGGTGACGGTCGATCAGCTCCAACTCCGATAGTCGCAGCAGGTAGTCCGGATGGTCAGCTCCCTCACTCGCACACTGGGATGCCAGCTTGTCGTACTCCCTCAGGAACGTGGGGAGCTTGAGTTGCTTGAGGTTGTGTTCGAGCAACATCGTGGACTTGTTGGTCATGACCGGCTCCCCGCCAGGAGAGCCATGTAGTCCCTGGTCGAGGTTGTTGCAACGTTGGTCCTGGGCAGATACGGGTACAACTCCATGTCGAGTCTAGGCGGTCGACCCTCGATCCTGCACAGCACCAGGTGCTTGACAGCATCGAAGCTCACAGCCCCGAGTCGAATGGCGTCTCGTACGGCGTCGTGGACTTCTTCCGGCTGGAAGTTCTCCATCAGTCTGAGCACCTGCACGAACTCCCTCTTTCCTCGCTTGCCCATCCGAGACTCCAGCAGCCGCCGCAACACTCCGAACTCCTCGGGCAATTCCCATCCAACCAGCGGCGCCGCCTGATCCAATGCCCTCGTCTTCTTCTCAAGGAGCGGCAGGTAATGGAGAGGGTCGAAGACGAAGTCGTCTCGATCGTAGGACCGCCGATGGCGGGCGATGACTTCAGCGCCACAGCTGATCACAACCTCATGTACATATCCGCGGACCACAACGTCCCGATGACCGTAGGCCACCGGGACCGAATAGTCATTGGTCCGGTATCTGACCAGGGACAGAGAACTGACCCTCGTCGCGTGCTTGTCGCTGGCGTCGTACGGTACGGCCGGCAGAAGCAGCAACTTCTCCAGGTCCCGCTCCAGCCGTTCTCCTATCGTCTCGTTGTGGCCGCGGAGTCGATCTTCGAACCGTCTGAGGCAGTGTTGCTCCAGATGAGCATTGAGGGCATCGAAGCTCTCGAACGATGGAATGGGCACCAGGAAGTTCCGGCGGACATAGCCGACCAGACCTTCTACTTTGCCCTTATCGTTCCCTTTGCCTGGACGGCCGAACCGGTCCTCGAACAGGTAGTGGGACTGAAGCTCGGAGAACACCCTGGTCCGCTGCCGGCGACCATCTCCCAGGATTCTGGCTACCGCGAGCGTGGTGTTGTCGTAGAGGATGCTCTGAGGCACTCCGCCCAGGAACGCGAAGGCGGAGACGTGTCCGTCGCAGAATGACTCCGTCGTCTCGGCGGGATACGCCTTCACATAGCACCCGTCGCTGTGAGGGAGGTCCAGGGCGAAGTAGTGGGCTTTGCGTTCCACTCCGCCGATGATCACTCGAGCTTCGCCGTAGTCGCACTGGGCATGTCCCGGGGAATGGGACAGTGGTACGAACATCTCGCGGGTATGACGACGGCGTTCTCGAACGTAGTCTTTGACTATCGTGTACTTGCCGGGGAAGCCGTGTTCGTCTCTGAGCCGTTCGTAGATACGCTTGGCGGTGTGACGCTGCTTCTTCGGTGAGCTCAGATCCTGCTCCAGGATCTGGTCCATCACACCCTTATATGGATCGAGCTTCGGTCTGCGAGCCGGTCGTTGCCGTCGATACCCTGGGGGCACGGAGTACTCGAGCATCTTGCGCACCGTGTCCCGGTGTAGCCCGAACACTCGGGCCGCCTCTCGGACGCTCATCCCTTCGACGAAACAAGCCCTGCGAACTCGCAGGTACATCTCCACCTTGTACATCCAATCCACCTTCAATCAGGTTCGGTCGTTCCTGATTGAAGGCGACAGGCGGTACAGTTTTCAAGCGCCACATCTCAGCGCTCGACCGCCCAGGTGGTACATTATCTCTCCGCCCTTCACAAGTGGTTGCGTCCGGCGCTTAGCAAAAGACGGGTTTCGTAAGCAGCGCTGACTAACCCGAGCGACAGAAAAGGCCCCCGAGTGCTCGGGGGCCTTTTCCTTTACGGTCGTAGTGTAAGACGGATATCAGCCCGGCACGACTCCGGTGCCCACGAAAAGCTCTTTCGCTTCCTCGAGCGTAATGTCCGGCTCGGGTATTACGGCGTCAGACTCCTCGAGCTCGTCGTCGGCAAGAGGCGACCCGTTCTTGCGCACCATCTCGAGCATCTGGCTGAACAGCCGCTCGAACTCGGCCTGGTTGTCGTCCGCGACCACGTCTACAAGGGTGTGGTCGATGTCGTTGAGGTCGTCGATCATGGCACCGGGAAAGCGGTACTGACCCTCGGTCATTATTCGGATGATCATGACTTGCCCTCCGGCAACGACTTCTGGTCTCCGGACCCGAGCCCGGCCTTCAAGGCTTCCAGCTCTGAGTCGACGCCGGCGGTAGCAGTTACCTGCTGGAGTTGGCGAGTAAGGTCGTCGTCGCTGCCGGAAATCGGGTCGTCGAGGACGCCGGCGGCCGCCAGCTCGTCGATGGCCCCGGCCTTAGCTCGCAGTGTCTCTGTCTTGTGCTCCGCCCTCTCGACGGCCAACGAAATGTCGCCCATCTCCTCGGATATACCCGATAGAGCCGAGCCTATCCGTACCTGAGCTTGAGCGGCGCTGTACTGGGCCTTGATGATCTCTTTCTTGGTGCGGAAGGCCTGCACCTTCGCCTGCAGCCGCTGCTCTGCGGCGGTCAGCTTCTCCTGCTCCAACTCCAGGCCGGATACCTGCTGGTCGAGCCCTTGAAGCTCGATGATAGCGGCCTGCTTACGCTCCAGGGCGATCCGGGCGAGGTCCTCGCGTCCTGCTTCCAGTGCCTGCCGGGCCTGGCTGTCGAGCTTGGCAACGTTCTCCTGGACCTTGGCTGCCTGGAGCTCCATGCGCCTCTTGGTAGTTACCATCTCGACCACGCCGCGCTTCACGTTTCGCAGCATCTCCATCTGCTTGTCGTAGGAGTAGTCGAGTGTCTCCCTGGGGTCCTCGGCATTGTCGAGGATCCTGTTCATTTTCGCCTTGACGACGGTCGACATCCGTGAGAGCACGCCCATAGTGCACCTCCGATTCTAGCGGGGCCCGCAGGGGAACCCTAGCGATTGCCATTGTAGCGGATTGGCCCCGGGCAAGCTAGAAGTCGCTGGACCCTTCTTTGCCCCCCGACACCATCTGGAAGAGCCCGACGATACCGGCAATTATGCCGATGGCGATGATGAGGAAACCCGCGATGTCTAACAGCGCTTCGACGATCCCTGACTGGATGAAGGCGCCGAAGATAACAATCAGTATTCCCACTAGGAAAAGGCTGCCGCCCCCAAGCTTGCCCATGAATTACTCCTTACACAGAATCATGTAATGCCGATTCATATTATACGATATAATTTCGCGGCCGATGTGTCAAGTTGAGGTACGCGAGGTTCATACTGCGGCTACATATCCTTGAATCGCGGCACGACCTTCACGACCAACGGTTCAAGTCTACTCCACAACGGTATCCGCTGATGCAAAACCTCGGATAGAGTCGTGGGTGGGTAATCGTAGTATCGATACCTCGCGAAGCCATGACGCAAACGAAACAGTACCGAGTACGTTAAAGGATGCGAAACCTTATTGCCAAGATGGTCGCCTACGAGATGCCCTATATGTCCCAACACGGCTGCCAGCAGCAGATCGTTGTACCAGAACGCGAAGACGACTATCAGCCCGATCAGAGAGTACTCCCATCCATGCAGAAGCACGAACTGCCTTCTGGGTCGGCGTCTCGTGTACAGGTGGAAATAGTCCAGGAGATGGTCACCGTCAACGAGAACGCCCGAGGCGAAGGCCGCGGGAACGGCTAGTGGCTCTCCCGTACCGGCCCACACGGCGCCTCCGATCGCCAACGAAACGCCTGTATGGCCTATAGGTCCCAGTGAATATCTCCTTGTCGACCGCCAGTTGACTGCGCCCGCTATTGTATCAAGGCCGTCGGTCGAAGCTGGGGAGAACGAATGGTACTATCAAGACGCGGCCTTCAGACGTTGTGGACGGTAGGATACGCTGCGATATATATGGATTGCCGATCATGACACGATGCCGACAATGGAATGGCCCGTTCGTTGCGGGGCTCAAAGAATGACATTTGCCAGGATCACACCTGTCGTCCTGAGGAGTCGGCGACGAAGGACCTGGGGATGGGCGCCTCGGTCACGCCAAGCTCCGTCGGCGTTGACCTCCACAGATCTTCGCAAGTCCCAGAATCGCCCATCTGGTTTTCTCCGACATCACTCGAGATGAAAAGCTGTCCGCGTCGCGATTCACGCCGGGATGCGGGCGCATGTCCCGATGCCGCATCGGGACGCCCCTACCAGGAAGGCCATCCGACAGGTCTATTTCGTAGCAATGAGATTGACCTCTTCTCTTCGATCTCTGCCTGACTTGCAGTTTCGTTGGTTCGCCCTAGCAGCAATCGTGGTGCTGGTGTCGTGCGCCGACCAGCAGCGCTCGGCTACGCCATTCGCCGTCGAAAGCCCTGGTGCTACGGCTCCACAGGCTCCGGCGGTGGCGGATGGACCGGCGGCCGCCACCACAACGCCGCTATCTGCCGTATCGGCTACGCCGGTGGGACGGACGGTAGTGGTCTCGACGGCGACCCCGCCGGTTGCCACGGTTACTCCAGCGTCGACTGCTATCAGCGTTGCCACGGCCATGAGCCCGACGCCAACGCTTGAACCGACCGAGACGGCTACGCCGACGCCTGCCGAGAGTCCTTCTCAAAGTCCGGAACCGAGCGCGACCGCCAGGCCGACGCAGTTGCCATCTACTCCGACTCCGTTGCCTACCGCAACGCCGGCGCCACCCGTCGCGACCCCGACGAGCACGCCGATCGCGACGTCGACCCCCCTATCCGGCTCCGAGCTTCTGGCCGCAACTCTCGATAGCATCGGGAGTCGTATAAGTCTCATTCGCGGGCTGTCGTCGACTGAACCTTTGGCCAGAGAGCTGATAGACCGCGACCGAGCGGGTGAGTTCCTACGTGGCTTCTACGAGGACGACAGGGAGGAGATCTACGAGACTCAACGGCTCTACGCGGCTCTCGGAATCCTGGAGAAGGGCGAAGACCTCTACGAGATTCTCCTTGGGTTGTTTTCGGAGGGCATCCTGGGTTTTTTCCATCGGGAACGGGAGACGCTTTACGTGGTCAACGAAGGCGGCGGTTTCGGCCCGGCCGAGGAGCGGACGTACTCACACGAGGTTATTCATGGCCTGCAGCAACAACACTTCGACTCCCGGGCCTTGATCGAAGACATCAAATCAGACTCTGACCGCGCCCGCGCTTTCAGTGCGCTTGAGGAAGGCGACGCCAGACTAGCGGAAGAAAGGTATGTGTTCCAACACATGGACGCCGCGGCGCGGATCGCGTCATTGGGGACGCCGAATCAGGCACTGATCCAGGCGTTTCGAGCTGCGCCGCACGTGGTCCAGAGTACCTATGCGTTCCCGTATCGAGAGGGTGTCAGATTCGTAGCTGGTCTGTTCTCCGATGGCGGCTGGCCGTCCGTCAACGCCGCCTTTGCCGACCCGCCTAGATCTACAGAACAGGTGCTCCATCCCGAGAAGTACGTTGAAGGCGAGGAGCCGGCCCTAGTCGAGATCATTGGGCTGCGCGAAGCACTGGGTGAAGAGTGGACGCTGGTCGTCGAGGACACCTTCGGGGAGTTCCTGTTGCGATCGTACCTGGAGACCGGCTTCAGCCGCCAAAAGGCCTCACTAGCCGCAGCGGGATGGGGTGGGGATACCTATAGGCTGTTTGAAGGCCCCGACGATGCCTTCTTGCTTGTCTGGCCAATACTCTGGGATACCGAAGAAGACGCCACCGAGTTTTTCGATATCTTTCTCCAGTTCATCGCGACGACGTATGACGAGACCTGGCAGGTCGACCACACCCAACCGGAAATCGCCCGGATGGACCTTCCGGGCCGGCACATCTTCCTTCGATTCGAAGAGTCACAGACGTTGTTGATCTTCGCGCCAGACGCAGCGACCGTCGACATGGCCTGGACGAGCCTATCAGCCGGGAGCGCCGAATAGCCTTGCGTCAGGCGGTAGACGGGGTGGCGGAGCCGACCAGGTCCCTGGCGGCCGCGGCGATGTGTGCGGCGTCGATGCCCGCGGCGCTGAGGAGTTCGGCGGCCGTCCCGGAGGCGGGCATCTCACGGACCGCGAGCGTTCGTATCTGCGGCCTCTCGTCCGACTCCGCGAAGACCTGAAGGACCGTGTCACCGAGTCCACCGTCGACCCAGTGGTCCTCGACCGTGACCATCTTTCCTATGGCCGCGACAGCCTGCCTCAGCCCGGTCGCGTCGACAGGCTTGATCGAATAGAGGTCGACAACGCGTGCGCTGATCCCTTCGGCGGCAAGGCTGTCGGCCGCCTCGAGGGCGAGGTGCAGCGTGATACCTGCGCCAACTATCGTCACGCTGTCGCTGTCCGACGATCGGACCACGCGGCTACCGCCAATGTGGAACGACTCGTCTGCGCTATAGATCACCGGAGCAGGCTCTCGAGTAGTCCTCATGTATACGACGCCCTCGCGGTCCGCCATCTCCGCGACGAGTTGGGCAGTCTGATTGGCGTCCGACGGGTACAGGACGGTACTTCCGTTCACGGCCCGCATGGCAGCGAGGTCTTCGAGGCCCATCTGGGATGGGCCATCCTCTCCGATGGAAACGCCGGCATGTGACCCGACGAGCTTGATGTTGGCCTGGCTCACGGCGGCCATCCGGATGAAATCGTAGGCTCTCGTGAAAAAGGCGGCGAAGGTCGAGGCGAACGGGACCCAGTCCCGTACCTGCAGCCCGATGGCCGAAGCGACTAGCTGCTGTTCGGCGATGTACATCTCGAAATATCGCTCGGGATGGGCCTTCGCGAAAGCGTCGGCAAAAGTCGAGTTGCTGACTTCGCCGTCGAGAGCCACTACGTCTCCACGGGCGGAGCCCAACGCGGCCAAAGCATCGCCATATGCCTTACGGGTTGCGATCTTGTCGCCGAGAGCGTAGGTCGGCGAGGTCCCGACAGTTCGCGGGAACTCGTGGGGGGCTCCGTCTTTCGCGGGCGAGTTTGGTCCCACCACCAGATCGCGCAATCCTCCAAGCTCGCGAATCGCGGCCTCGGGGTCGTCGAGCGGCTTCCCGTGGGCGCCGTTTTTGTTCTCCACGGCGGCCACACCTTTGCCCTTCACCGTCCGGGCGACGATGACAGACGGGACGCCTTTTGTCGCGACGGCTTCTGCGTACGCGCGATCGATCTGGTCCAGATCGTGGCCGTCGACCTCTATCGCGTTCCAACCGAACGATTTCGCGCGTTCCGTGTACTTGGAAAGGTCCCAGCCGACCATTGTCTCGCCCCGCTGCCCTAGCCGGTTCACGTCGATGATCGCCGTCAGATTGTCGAGGCCTGCGAAAGCGGCGTGCTCGAAGGCCTCCCACATCGATCCTTCGGCCATTTCGCTGTCGCCGCAGAGGACCCAAACACGATATGGCAACCGCTCGAGGTGCTTTCCAGCCAGGGCCACGCCGACGGCGACCGGTAGCCCCTGGCCCAGCGAGCCTGTAGCCACGTCGACCCAATCGATGACCGGGGTTGGGTGACCCTGCAAACGGCTACCAAATTTGCGGAAGGTCAGGAGCTCGTCGTCGGAGATCGCGCCCGCCGCCTTGAACACTGCATAAAGTAGGGGTGAGGCGTGCCCTTTAGAGAACACGAGGTGGTCGTTGTTCGGGTTGTCGGGCCGGGCGAAATCGTAGTGGAGGTACTTCGCCATGAGGACCGACATGAGGTCCGCTGCCGACATCGACGACGTAGG
This sequence comes from Dehalococcoidia bacterium, assembly GCA_965248605.1. GTDB lineage: Bacteria > Chloroflexota > Dehalococcoidia > Lucifugimonadales > CAUZJF01 > CAUZJF01. Next base: position 579,939 of record CBDFJV010000007.1, on the reverse strand, counting down.
GTGGCCGGACCCCGCCGCCGAGCTGGCGCGTACGGAATCGACACGAAGTTGCTGACCTAGCTCACGCCACGTATCGGCATCGCCCATCTGTGCCTCCTCTACCCGGACTTTTGCGGCTATTCTAGATGGCTGGCTGGAAACTAATCAAGGACTGGTCGAGGCCTTCACCTTGGACGCGGAGCAAAGTGATATCTCGCTTTGGCGAAAGGACCGTTGCGTTCGTAGAGACGCCCCGCCGGAGCGTCTCTACGGGAGCGAGGGGTTGGGGCCCAACAGTTGTGCCGCGTTCAGCCCCAGGACCTTGCGCTTTGCCACCTCGGATATGTCGGCGGTAGCGACACGTCCGATTTGCGCTCCGGCCTCGAGAAGGAGCATGTCGGAGCCGAAGAGCACGCGGTCCTCGCCGGCACCTTCTACCAGAAGCTCGATAGTCTCGTGGTCGCCCAGAGACGTGGACGTCTCCAGGTAGACGTTCGGGCATGCGCGGGCGGCACGGATCGCGTCTTCTTGCCCTGGCGCGCCGTTGCCAGCGTGCGCGATCACCCATCGCACACGCGGATACCGCCGGGCGACGTCGATATACCGCTCGGCCTGCGTCGCGGGTCCATCGACGGGGGTCGGCAGGTTGCACATGACGAGGAGCCCTCGCTCGTCGGCCCATTGGAGGATGGGCGCGTAGGAGGGGCTGTCTACTGGATGCTGGAAGAAGTCCGGCTCGGGCACGAACAGGAACCTCAGACCCAGCTTCCCGAAGGCGCGATCCAGCTCTCGTAGCGCTTCGCTGGGATAGAAGGGCGTGACGCAGGCGACGCCCACGAAGCGGTCGGGCCGGCGCGACACGTAGGCAGCCACTACGTCGTTGGCGCGAGCCGCCTCGCCGTGGAGGATGCAGTTGATGCAGGCCACGTCGATTCCGGTCGCGTCCATAGTAGCGATGAAGCGGTCGACGTGGTCATCGACGCCGAACGTTCCCCAGCGGCCGACGTGGCAGTGGGTGTCTATGACTAAACCCGAATCCACCGAAGGACACCGATGGACGGCGTGAGGGCAGCGGAAGGGGGTGGGTGAGGGAGCTACAGGGGGGATGGCCTGGGGTCTTGGGGTAGATGGGAGGCCGGCGGCCGGTCTTCAGTCGCCGCACAGGGCCCCTAAGGCCCTATGCGGGAGTTGCGATGCGCGGGAAGGCGAGAGGATACGCAGCAGGGGACTCTCGCGACCGGGGTGGCGCGAGATTGCGGGGACGTTGGGTCAGTTGCAGGCTGGCTGTCAGGCCGGGAACGGAATGGCTTGCAGCCGGGCCAAGGCGCGACTGAACTGGGTTTCCCAAGGCCAGCGCCGGGGGAGATGCAAAGTGAGGCGGCGCGCCGAGCGGGTGATCCGTCCCACCAGAGCGAAGACCCGCCGCCTGAGGGTCTTGGTGATCACGGTCCGCTCGCCCAGACCAATCCGCGCCGTCCAGCGGGCCAGGTTATGCGCCATCACCTGGACCGCCAGCCAGGCGCCGTTGGCGGCGAAGCGCGCCGACGGCATGTGGTTCAGCCCGACGCCGTACTTGAGGTCGCGTATGGCGTTCTCGACCTCGGCGTGGCGGCGATGATCGGCCTCCAGTTCCAGCGTCTCCCCATCGCGGTCGGTGATGAAGGCGTGATAGCTGTATCTGGCGAAGAGGGCGAGCTGGGAACCGGGCGTCGGCTTCACCCGCCGGACAATGAGCCGCACCGGCGCGGCGTCCGGCTTGGTCTGGAACGGGGTGTAAGTCGTCTCGGCGACATCGGCGGCGCCGTCCGTCCAGTAGGGAATGGGAGTCCAGTCCTCCTGTGGTATCGCCTCGATCAGGTCCCGCAGGCTGGCGCGCTGGCGGATGGTGATAGAGAAGCGGACATCCATTTCCCGGCAGGCGGCAACGACAGTGTGGGCGTAGAAGCCGCTGTCGGCCCGCACCGTGAGTTGTCCCCTGGCCCCGCCGTAGCGCACCCGCCCCACCGTCTCACGCAGGAAGTGGGCGGCGCCACGGGCGGTGTTGGCCCGGCCCTCGCGCAGCCGGGACATCAGCACCTCGCCGGTGCCGGCGGCAATGGCCAGCAGCGGGTGATAGCCGCGGGCGCCGGTATAGCCGTGGTGGCGCGCTCCCTCCTTGGCCAGTCCATAGGTCTCGCAGATGGTCGAGTCCAGGTCGATGGTCAGGGGCGAGTCGCCGGGTCCGGCCCCAGCGGCCCAGGCCCGGGCCAACAACTGGCGGCTCACGCGGTCGAGTTGACGGACATGCCCCCACCGGAAGCTGCGCAGGAAGGTCCCCAGGGTGGATGGCGCCTTGACCACGCAGCCTAGAACACCGACCGTCCCACCAGCGCGCAGCGCATCGGCGTCGTCGATGCAGTCGCCGCCTGCCAGCGCGGAAGCGACCAGCGTCAGCATCTTGTCCCCAGTGTTCGCCCGTCCCGGCGCTCCGCCGAGGTCAAGGTGATGGTCGACGAGTTCCCGCAGGCCCAGGTGCCGGGCTAGGGTGGCCGGCAGGAGCAGGCCGGCATTGGCCACCAGGCGATGGTCGTCAAAGACGATGCGGATACGGTCGGGTTTGTTCTGTGGCAGCATCTATTGGGTGCTCCTTGTTTCCGGGCGGGTTTCTGTTCCAAAACCATTATCCCAGATTCAGAGGAGCACCCGCTGGCTTCTTCAAGGGCTGTCCCCAAGGACGTCCTTCGGTGGATTCGGGGTAAGGCTCAGCAAAGTATGGTAGGGCGTGCCATCCTTTCGCTTGAACCGCACCTCATGTTGGCTGACGAACCCTTGTTCTCTGGCCAGAGCCAGTACCTCTTCGCGTTCGCTCGGGTCATAGTAGAGCTTCGCAACATTGCCGATCGCGGCAACCTCCTCACGAGTGTAGCCGCCGGTCTTGACGATGGCGTCGTTGTAGAACAGCAGGTTGCCCTCGATGTCCGCGATGCCTATTCCGACGGGAACGTTCTCTAGTATCGCCTGGTACCGCTGATCGCTTTCACGGAGAGCGGCCTCGGCCTGCGCAGGTTGGCTTAGGTCCCGGCTCGATCTCACGTAGCTCGTATTTGATTGGGTCATACGGCCTCGGCGCTTCAGGAAATTTGCTATAACCGGTCTCCGTAACCCTGAGTGGACGCACGCTCGCCTACGTCAGGTCAAGCAAGACTCTTGGACGCAGCCTCCCTAATCTGTTCAGGCGCGACCTCCGCATTGGGAGGTTGGATGATCCGGCCTGCGTCGATTTCCTTCGTCAGAAGTTCTTCGAACCGTCGGACGTTTTTCTTTATGATTCGCTTGATTATGAGCCGAAATCCGAGGTCGCTTACGACTCGAGAGAGCAGACCTCCGCGCGGCTTTCCGAACGAGGCGGTAACCTTGGTCCCCGACGGCGTCGGCATTAGCCTAGTGGTAATGAGCGCCGTAGCTCCGAAAACGGTTGGCGTCTCAATCGTGTATTGCGTGGGCGGCTGCCAGTCAACAATCGTATGAAGAGTGACAGTGTTCCCGTGGGCGCACTGGTACGAGGCTCCTGTTCCTATGCGGCCGTCGGAGGCGCCGGTTATTCGCTGACTATCGGAGCCGGTGAGAACGGCCCGGTTCTCGGGTTTGGTGCTGTAATCCCAAAGCAGCTCCATCGGCAGCGGATACTCATAGTCGGCGCTCCATAGGGCATCTTCGGGCTCCACGGCCACGTGGTTCTCGGTCCGTTCAAGCTGCCAGACTTCCTCCATGTTTTGGACGAACATCGCGACTTCGCCGAGGTGTTCGTAGCTCTCCGTGTGGCGTGCGAATCGGCTACACAGCTCAGCTATCCCAAGGGCATCGACCGCGGCCTCGGTGTAGACGCTATATGCTCTGGTCCCAATCTTCTCCGCGATGTCGTTTTTCGTCAGGCGGTGAATCAAATTGACGTCTGAACCAATTAGCTCGGTGTGATCCCCCAAAGCCTGGAGCATAAACGCGCCGTAGTGGACGAAGAACTTGAGATCGAGACTTGGGATGTTCCGGCAGGCATTGCAGGTACAAGTCGTATTCAGGACCATCCGTTCCAGTGCTCGCCTGAACGCAATGTAGGTGTTCTCGATGCTCTCTACCAGCGTCTGCCCCTGCAAGAAGCTCCCATCCAGGGCGTAGCTGATAACCGCGTCGCCTTCCAATCTAGATACCACGAGAGGTGGTCTGGTGTGCTCGATCAAGACGTTTAGCAAGGAACTCAAGCTGTCCTCTGCGTGCTCCAGTTCGGACCCGCTGAGGAAGGCCGTGTACCCGGTGATGTCGGATATGACCAGGTAGCCTTGTTGTGAAGACTGTTTCATCGGTCGGCTATTCGAACCAGAACGAGTAAAGCTCGGCGTTCTCGAGCCAGAAGTGGAGGCGAAGGACCTCCGATGGGAAGGACCCCACGGTGTCGTTGCCCTCCCAAGTCATCACGGCATTGAGGCTGTCACCCGAGAAGGGCTGCGACTTGTCGAAGCTGAAGTCCTGGACCCACTCGCCGTCGCGGACCCCGTGTCCTTCGCGGACGGCCACGCGGACGAACCCGTCGGGGCTCGAGGTCCGGGCGTTGACGTGGAGTTTGCCTCCGGGATCCGCGATTGGTTTGGTCAGCATGTAGCCGCCGTCGTCGGTGGCGTCGATCGAGACGAACCGGTCTCGTTTCAGGGTCGCCAGCATGATGCTTCGGGGGGTATCTTTCTTGTCCTTAGCGGCACCGGGGTTATGCAGGTACGGGCGGCCCCCGTAGTAGACATAGACCTCGTCGCCGACATCGATCATGCTGGCCATGCCCTGGGCCATGCCCCAGTCGAGGGCGCCCGCCGCGGGAGGCGAGTTAGGGATGAACGTGGGGCGCTGCGGATGGCGCTCCCAGTTGATGCCATCCCGGCTCCAGGCGAGCTGGGTGTCCATCTTGAAGTCCTTGCCGTTGCCCACAAACTCGCCTTGTCGCGGGCTGTTCCACAGGCAGAAGAGGTACCCGAAGTACATCCCGTTGTAACGGGAGACCGGCATGCCGTATAGAAAGAGCGGGTCGATCTCGTCCCTAGTGATTATGGTGATTGGCTGGGTCCAGGAGAGAAGGTCTTGGCTCTCAGTGTAGGCGATCCGCCGGACCTCCCCGGCGTTAATCGTCGCCCTGCGGTAGTGCATGAAGACATCCCGCTCGGGGTTGTAGACGATGCAGTTGTTGGTATCCGACCGGCCCAGCAGCACTGGGTTCTCGGACGCGTCGGTGAAGTGAATGCCGTCTTCGGAGAAAGCGAAGTGCTTTCCCATGGTGTTGACGTCCGGCGGCAGCTTTGCGGGATCGACGATGGCCTGGTACATGAGCGCGTACCGACCCCTGTCCCACATCCGCTCCGGAAGAGGGACCACGAAGTCCATGATATGGTCCCAGAAGACGTTGTTGTCCTTGCCGCCCCAATGGTCGTACAGACCGAGGTCTGGCCGGCGCCATTCGATCCCATCGTCGGACTCGTAGTAGACACACATCTGCGAGCCCGGCGCTGTCTTGCCACCTTTTGCCAGAATCGCTGGGTCCGAGGTGCCCGTCCATAGTCTGAACATGCCTGTGTCAGGCTCTCTCAAGACCGAGCCGAAGCTGTGCGGTCCCTCTTCGTCCTTCCCAAGCTCGCCGGTGATTACCGGGTTGGCGGCGTGTTTCACCGGCTGGTGGATCGTCCGGAAAGTGCCGTTGAAGTCGTCGACCACGTAGCGGTCCATCAAGAGCTGTCGCTGGTGGCCGACCTCGACAGGTTCGCCCGGGATGATGTCGTGGGAGCCGCGCAGGGTCTGGAGGCCCCTGGTGATGGCCGCCTCCGTCATCGCGTAGCTGTAGGTCCTCAGAGTGGGCATGGGGAGGTTGGGCGCTTTTCTAGCGGTAGTTAGCTCGACGCACGGAAATGCTATACAGCTGCGACGGAGCTTCGGAACGTCAGCCTGGAAGACCCCCTTCTCCCCGAGAGGCTCGGGATCTTCGACAATCTTCCCCCAGAGGGGGAAGAGGTTGCGTCAGTCGTCGGCGGCTTCGTCTACCTCGGCGTACTCGTCTTTCCAGTCTACCCATTCGTCCAGGCCGCTCTTCTTTACGGCCTCCGCGCGCTGGCTCCAGGAGTCGTCGGAGAGCGGGAGCTGTGCGGGGAACGAGGGGCCCATGTGCATCCCGAGCGTCTCCATACCCATGCGGGCATTTGGCCCTTCGCCCATGCTGGCCCAGGTGATGTGCTCGGGCTGCGCCAGGCCAAGGAAGGGATCGATGTAGAGCTTGAGCATCAGGTCGTCATATTCGTCGTATCGCTTTTCCTGCCAGAGCTTCCACAGGTGGAGCACCAGTCTCGGCGCAACGAGGCCATCGGAGTGATGAAGCCTTTGAACCCCAGCTTCGGCGCCAGGGAGAGGACGTTGCCTTGATTGTCGATGAGGTTGAGCCTGTCGGCGAACAGCCGGGCAACAGTCATGTAGTTATTGAAGTCGAAGGACGACCACTTGAGCCCCTCGATGTTCTCCAGCTCGACGAGCTTGTCGAGGATGGGCGGCGTGAACTCCCATCCTGGGACGGGCATGGCCCACGGCGTGCTGTATATCAGGATGCCGACATCTGCGCTGTCGCTGATGAACTGGTAGTGGTAGAGGACTTCGTCGTCGGTCGGGACCATGTAGTGGGGCGGCGCGACCTGGATGAACTCCACGCCGTGGTCCTGGCAGAACTTCGCCTTTCTGGCGGCGTCCCGGGCGGACAGCTCGAAGACACCGGCGGCCAGCGGCACGCGTCCGGCCGCGGTCTCGCCCGCCATCGCGACCTGGGCCTCCCACTCGGCGTCACTCATGAAGTAGCCTTCGCTGCCACCCGCGACAACGAGAATGCAGGCGTTCCCCTCGACCAGCCCCTGATCGATCACCCACGAGAGGTGCCGGCGCTGCTTTTCGAGGTTGATGGAGAAATCGGTGTTGGTAAAGGTGCGTAGAGCGCCAACGGCGCCCACTAGTTTCTTTCCTCGTTCGGTCGGCATGGTGTGCTCCCTCCGGCGGTGTCGAGTTTATCTTACATGAACGCTTTCTTGGGTACGCGCATCTCCTTGAGTCGTCGGGATCCCTTGTTCCCCGCTTACCCGCCCTCATAAGGAATTCGGGGGACATCCCCGAACCCCCCGATTCCGACTGCGGGTCGTTTTCCATTTATGCAAGTCCTCCCTGGGGAGTGGTGCTGGGTGCGAAAACCGAAAATTTACTCTGTTGCAAACCGTCGCAAACCGTTGCATTCATATCTGAGCGTTGCAACACCTGGGCGGGGAAATGCAACAGGTAGGGGGAGCGGGGTGGAGGGTGTAGGCACGTGCAGGGCACGGGGTACAGGGTACGGGTAGTCGATTTCGGGGGTTGTCTTGTGCATTGTCGCTCTCCTTGTGTTGCGTCGGTGGCCAGAAAAACAAAAGGACAGACCCCCACAGGGTCTGTCCCTCGAGGAGATTATAGGACATGAGTTCTGATTATGTCAAGTGGTGGGTCGAGGAGTTTGAGTGGGCAGACCGGTGGAGTGGACTCTCCGAAGCACAGATGCCCCCGACTGGGGGAGGAGGTATTTCCCTGAAAATAGGGTGTACGAAGCTAGCAGAAGGAGCCCTCATCTCCCCGAGAGGCTCGGGATCTTCGACAATCTTCTCCCAGAGCGAGGCTGTCTCAAAAGTCCTGTTTCTGCCCAGTCGGGAAGAGAGTTAGGAAAGCCTGCCGTCGGAAGTCGGCGTGCTGGCGGTAACAGCGACGGTTTCCGTGCGCAAACCAAGACACCCTCATCTTAATCCTCTCCCATCAAGGGAGAGGAGATCAGACGCTTCTGTTTTGAGACAGCCTCGAGCCGGGAGAAGAGGTAAGACTCCGCCCCTTTTCATGTTCGGTGGCGTCGGTGGCAACCGATATGGGGGATTGCTACGGAACGGTGTCGCTCGCTCCATGATGGTCGAGGAAACCCAGGCGCGATGCCATAGCGACGGCTTCGCTCCTGTTCTTGGTCTGGAGCTTGGTGAGGATGTTCTTGATGTGAGTTTTGACGGTATTCTCGGATACCGTCAAGACGTTGGCGATTTCCGCGTTCGACAGGCCACGAGAGACCTGTTGAAGGATCTCCTGCTCCCTCAGCGTGAGCTGGCTTTCCCTGGCGTCGGATATCGAGCCTGATTTCGGCCCGCCGGCTGCGTCGGCCGGTTGTGACAGGTCCGAGAGGAACCTCGGGGCCATCGATGGAGAAATCAACACCGAACCCTGGTGTACTACGCGCATAGCTTCGACGATCTCTCGCGGGCTGGCCGTCTTGAGAACGTAGCCCAGCGCGCCGACACTGAGCGCCTGCATCAGATCGGCCGGCTCTTCGGACACTGTGAGCACGAGAACTTTGATCGACGGCCACTGCTGCGTTATGTACGCGGTGGCCTCGATGCCTCTCTGGCCGGGCATGTTCAGGTCCATGAAAACGACGTCGGGCGACGACTCCGCCGCCCTGGCGACCGCTTCGCGGCCATCGCGGGCCTGCCCGACGATCTCTACGTCGGGCTCTTCCTCTAGAACTTCCGCCAGGCCTCGCCGAAAAAGGTCGTGGTCGTCGACGAGCAGGACCCTCACTTTGCTCATCAGCCAGCCTCCTTCGACACCGGGCACACGACGACAACCTCGGTGCCCTCGCCCGGAGCGCTGCTGATCGTCAGCGTTGCGCCCAGTAGTGCCGCCCTTTCCCGCATTATATCCAGTCCATGCCCGCGAGGCTGGGACTCGGAAAACCCCTGGCCGTCGTCCCTGACGCTTATGGCTACGCCGTCGGGCCTCTGGCCCAGCTCGACCCATACCTGCGACGCCGTCGAGTGCTTTGCCACGTTGGCAAGGGCTTCACGGGTGATCTGGAGTAACTGAACGTTGGTCCGATCCGGTAGCACGTGCTCGGTCTCGGCGAGGCTCATTTGAACCGGGAACCCTGTATCCCTGCTCCACTGTCCGGCTGCCAGGGCGAGCCGAGTCCTGAGAGGCTCTCCGACGTCTGCATCGTAGGTGCCGTCGAGGTAGTCCCTCACCGCCAGGTACGCCCGTTCGACCATGCTCCCGATCTCGACGACGTCTTTTGACGTGAGGCTTCCGGCGGGCGAAGCTTTTTCTTCCGCGCGCTTGACCTTCAGCGATAGGAACGCAAGGGTCTGTGCAACGTTGTCGTGGACCTCGCGACGGAGCCTTTCCCGCTCCGATGCGACGGATTCGGCTCTGACCCTGCGTTGCCAGTTCAGGTTGGCAAGGAATGGCAAGTAGGCGATCAGTAGGCAGACCGCAACATACATCAACGAGAACGCGAGGTAGTTCCCTTCCAGTATCCAGGGAAAGCTGCCGACGCCGAGGCCCGCAGCAACGTAGGCGCCGGAGATCGACAGGCCTGAAACCGAAGCGACGGTGACCGCGCTTCGAACGTTCATGAGCAGGCTCGCGGTAAGAATCGGCGCTAGAGAGAAGATGAGAAAGGCGCTATCCAGCCCCTCGGTGGACAGCACAAGCGTCACGCTTAGCAGAACGTCGCTGACCAGCATAACGACATTCACGAGGGTACCGTGTGAGGCCGGGTTGAAGCGCCACAGCACCCTGGCCATGCTGTACAGGCCAACGGCTCCGATCAGAAGTCCGCGTAGGATTGGTGGATCGTCCCCGAGATTCAGAGTGAACGCCAGGCCAGCACCCATGGCGAACGAGAAGAATCTGAAAACTGCGAGTACCTGGAATACGGCGCTGACATAGCTCTCGATCGGCTGAACGTCGCCTTCGCTGGCCCGAGGCAAGACTGGCGATCCGAAGCCCAGCCGGACGCTTGTCAGCCGACCGAGCCCGGTGGCAACTGCCTGGAACGGGTTCTTCGCTGTCCGCTCAGTCATGGGCCGCCGATCCCAGACACCAGGCGATCGTAGCCCGATATCATGTCCGTTCCGCCTAGCAGCACGGCTATTCCCGCAAGCGACAGGAAGGGGCCGAACGGGATGGCGTCCTTCCTGCCCTTCTTGCCAGTGGCCAGAAGAACGATCGCGACGAGGCCGCCGCTAACGGCGGCCCCCCACAGTACGAATAGGACACCCGGAAGACCAACGAGCAGCCCGAGCAAGCCCGCAAGCTTGACGTCGCCTCCTCCCATGCCCTGGGGGTAGGCCATAGCGATTCCCAGAAAGACCGCGAACGCCCCCGCCCCGGCGACGACGGAGTTTGACATCGAACCGATCATTCCGGAGTCGCCCAGAAACGCGCGGGGTACGTCAAACTGCGGCCAGAACGGTGCCAGCAGCAATAGAACCAAAAGGCTCGGAAATACGACTCGGTTCAGGATCAAGCCGTGCTCAAAGTCGATGACGGCTATGACGACCAGCAACGAAACCGCCGCGCCAAGAACCACGAATTGAACTCCGTACCCGAACCTGAGGTAGACGGCGGTGAAGAGAACTCCCGTAAGCACCTCTACCGCGAACACGCGAAACGGGATCACCGCTCCGCAAACTCTGCATCGACCTCTCAGCCACAGGTAGCTGAACACGGGTATGTTCTCGATATTCGACAGCTGCCGTTGACAGGTATCACAGCGGGAACGTGGGCTGACCAACGACATGCCCTGCGGTAGCCGGTCCGCGACGACGTTGAGGAAGCTTCCGATAGACGCCCCTATGGCGAATACGAATGGGGCTAGCAACGTCGCCGTCCGTTCAATGGGGAGCGTTTTCCAGACGCCGTGTCCCGGCGACATCCAACATACCTACAGCGGTAGGTCGGTTCGAGGACTCTAGCCGGACTCAGAGTAGACCACGACTAGGTCGAGGGACATAACCCACAGTGTCTCGTCGCTGGAGCTGCGCGAGAACTCGAGCTTGTCGACTCTGGCGGTGGGAGCTGCCCCGATGACGTCTAGCATACCGATGAGCTCGCCCACCGCGCCCGTCGCGACCAGGGAGTAGCTGACAGCCGGGTAATCGTCACCGGCCACTGTCGCATCGGCCTGCGACGTTTCGAAGCTCTCGATCGCTATCTCATTCGTCGACGCTAGGCCGATCAGCTGCGTGCTGATGTTCTGCGCTTCGACGCGGGTGACAAAGCTCTGTTCTATATCCTGTTCGGCCTGCCTCTCCTGCACGGCCGCCAACTCTTCGGACTTACTCTCCAGCTTTGCTTCTTGCCCGGCTCGTTCCTCTGCCAGAGCCACGAGGTCATCGTCCGCGAGGACTATCTGGCTCTCAAAGGCGGCCCGCTCGTCCTGAGCCTCTGCCCCCGACATGTAGAAGTTCACCATTGCAATCGCGGCGACCACGACTACTGCCGCCAGCGCCGTCTCGATCCTCATTAGCTGTCTGGCTCGTTCCGTCACGGTCTACTTGACCTCCAGGTCTGCCGTGAAGGCCAGGTTCGAGTCGCCCGGCTCCCAGTGAAGCCTCTCGAGGATGAGTACGTCTTCTACCTGCGCAATATGTTCTTGTAGCTTGCCGAACGCGGAGACGCCGGTCGCCGTGCCAAGCGCTTTCATCTTGCCTTCGCCGGCGGCCGTCACCTTCCTGAACTTCAAGTCGGGCCCATCCGCTCGCAAGAGAGCGTCGATCGCATAGCTCCAGTCGGTCCTGGTGCGTGCCAGCTCGTCATACGCCTGAGCGGTCTTGTTCCCCTGTGTGCCCAGGCCACTTATCTGTTGGTCCAAGCCGCTTATGCTTTCCTGGGCGTCGGAGATGGCGGCCTCTTCGACGGCTTTCAAGGCCTCCACCTGGTCGAGAGCCTGGGAGGCTTCGAGCGCTTTCTCGGTGGCCGCGGACTGGCTTTGATACAAGTAGAGGGCGGCCGCTCCCACCACGACCAACACGATCAGCAGGCCGATTGTCGTGGGGCCGAGCCGCTGGCTCTCGCGAGTTAGAAGATTGACCTTCGGTACCCGGCGCCACGCCAGATCGCCAGCTTCGGAGGCTCCGGCCAGCGCCGGCCCACGTCGGAGAAATGAGTTCAACCGACACTCCCCAGCGTCGAGTAGATGCCCGAAATGACGGCCACCGCCACGAATCCTACGACACCTGCGACGACCAATATGACGGCCGGCTGGATCAGCTCTGTCGCTCCGCCTACTGCCCGGTCGGTCACGTCCTCGTAGTACTCCGCCAGGCCGCCCAGCGTGTCCGAGATATCCCCCCTCAACTCGCCTGTCGTGATAGCCTGTCCGAGAATCGGCGGAAACCCGCCTTGCTCCGTGAACGCCTCTCCAAGCTTCATTCCCTCGGTGGCGCGGGCGGTTACCTTCGAAAGCCTGTCTCGCATCACGGAGTTGCTGACCCCTTGCTCTGCCAGCTTCATGGCCTCTATTGGGGGCACTCCGCCCTTGAGGAGCGTGGAGATAGTGGTTGTCAGATAAAACATATTGCTGCCGAGCAAGATCTTTCCGACCACCGGGACGGCCAGGAGAATATGGTCGCGAATTCTCTTGCCTCGCTCGGTCCGCGTAGCGATCGACGCCAGTAGAGCGGCTACGATCACAGGAATGATGATGTAGACCGAGTAATTCTGTAGAGCGTCGGACGTGTTTATCAATATCAGGGTCGGTGTCGGCAGTTCACCTCCGAACTCCTTCAGCAGTCCCGTAAGCGATGGCAGAGCGTACGTAACCAATACAAAGGCGGCAATGAACGCTACCGCCAGGCTAATCGCCGGGTAAACAAGCGCCTTCCTTACCTTGTCGCCGACCTCCTTGCGTCTCTGGAGGTTCTCGGTTAGTTGCTGGAGGGTTAGAGGAATGCCCCCACTAGCCTCTCCGACGGTCAATAGCCGTAGATAGAACTCCGGGAACACGGTGGTATGTTTCGAGAAGGCCGCGTTGAAGCGTTCGCCGGCCTCCACATCGCGCACGATCTGACGGAGCGCCTCCTTTAGACCGGGACTACCGGCCTGCTCTTGCTGGACGAGTAGCGCTCGACGGAGCGGAATCCCTGAATTAAGGAGGGCTGCCAGTTGGCGCGTGAAGTCTATTACGTCCTGGGGCTTGGGCTTGAATAACCCCGGCACCAACTGCACCAGGCTGCGCCGCGTTCGCACGGGACGCAGCCGGTAGGGGATTAGCTCGTCTTTCTCCAGGATGCCGTACGCATCCTCTTCGGAGTCGGTTTCGAGGACCCCCTGGACCTTCTCGCCGAGCCTCGTATACGCCTCGTATTTGATGGCCATGGGACATTATACCGCGCAGGCTAGCTCGGCCTAGGTGTTCGCGGGAGCTTTGTCCTTCTCCACTAGTCGATGAAGAAGACCTTCCTCATTACTTCGCTGATGGTCGTGATGCCCTGCTGCGCCTTGATCATGCCTGCTCGTCTGAGCGGGTCCATGCCGTCCTCTAGCGCCTGAGCGCGGATTTCTTGCCCACTTGCGCCGGACGCCACGAGCTTTCGAATCCCCTCTGTCACTGAAAGCACTTCGAAGACGCCGATACGACCGATGAATCCGGTAAAGCCGCAGAAGTTGCAGCCCGGTCCTGTGAAGAACTGCTGGGCCGGCTCCTGCATCTCGGTCTCGTATGCCATGGCTTCAGCCGCTCCGGCCTCCCCCTGCACCTTGCAATGGGGGCAGAGCTTGCGCACGAGGCGCTGAGCGAGCGTCCCGGCGATGGCCGTTGCGGCCATGTAGGGCTCGATCCCCATGTCGAGGAGTCGCACGAACGAGGATGCGGCGTCGTTGCTGTGTATGGACCCCAGCACCAGATGACCCGTGAGCGACGCATCGATGGCGGTTTTCGCCGTTTCCTCGTCTCTGATCTCGCCTACCAGAATCACGTCCGGGTCCATACGCATGATCGATTTCAGCCCGGTTGGGAAGTCGATACCGGCGGCACGGTTCACCTCGATCTGGTGCAGGTCCTCCATACGGTATTCAACGGGGTCCTCCACCGTCATGATGTTCAGGCGGGCTTGGACCAGCTCTACCACGGACCCGTATAGAGTCGTGGTCTTGCCTGAGCCGGTGGGACCTGAGACCAGAAGCATGCCGAAGGGCAGGGAAAGTAGCTGCCGCCACGTGCGCAGCGGCATATCATCGAAGCCGACGTCCTCGAGCCGCAGGACCCCGCCCGAGCGGTCGAGGATCCTGACGGTCATCATCTCTCCCCACGCAATGCCGATGGTCGCCACCCTAAAGTCGACGTTCTTCTCGCCGAACTGTAGGCTGAAGCTCCCATCCTGGGGCCGCCGCGACTCCGAGATGTCCATGTCGGCGAGTACTTTAATCCTGGCGAGCATCGATTCGTGCAGCCTCAACGGAACCGAGACCACCTGCTGAAGAGCGCCGTCGAGCCGGAACAGGACGCTACTGGAATCCGATGTGGGGACGAGATGGACGTCCGACGCCCGTCGTTTGACCGCCTGGAGGGTGACCATTTCGACTGCCTGGATTGCCGGCAGCTGCGATACATCTTGGCCTAGGAGTCCTCCGTCCCCCGCTGGAGCTTCTTTAGGCGCTACCGCTAAACCGGCCTGAGGTGCTGTTTCCTGCGACGGAGGCGCCTGAGGTCGGACCGGTAGCTCCGGACGCATAGGTCCTGTCAATCAGCTCGTCGAGCCCTCCGCTTAATGCGAGGGCGAACTTCGTCTGACGGCCCGTCGTCGACGACAGTTGGGTCAGTAGCTGGAAGTCGTTGGGCGCCATGGTGGCGACCCGCAAGGAGCCATCTGGTTCGAAACCGATCGGAAGGATCGAATGCTGGCGGGCCAGGTCCTCCGGAACGAGCTTGACCGCCTCCATGTCGACCTGAACGGTCTTGAGGTCGACTACCGGGATCCTGAGCTGGAAGCTCAAGACGGTCATCAGGGTCTCGCGAGCTACGGTCCCTATTGTGACCAGGGTATCTAGCAAGCCGTCGCCGGACTCGTTGCTCTTTTCCCTTGCTTCGTCCAACTGGTCGGAAGTGATGAACTCCGCGTCCAGGAGAACGCGACCGACTCTCTCTTCAAATGATGTGGCGCTGGTCGCTACCATCGATTCGCATTCCTAGCCGTAATAAGGTGTGGATTCGCCGCGAGGTTACCCTGGTTGACGAAACCTGGCGCCGCTGAGTGTCATTTGGAAGCGCACGAGCCCTCGACAATCAGACCGGCCTCCCCGGCCCGGGCTCCGGGGATAGCTCGTAGCTATTCTAATCTAGCAAACGAGAACGGGAGAAGGGAAACTTGGGTCGTTCTGGCGACGAATCTTTGACATTTCTCAGACTGCCTTGAGCTGCCGATACGAACTGGGGTCTGGCGTCAGTCTCGCCATGGCCCTAAGTTCCTGCCGAAGAGGTCGAGCTAAGCCCGAATCCACCGAAGGACGTCCTTGGGGACAGCCCTTGAAGAAGCCAGCGGGTGCTCCTCTGAATCTGGGATAATGGTTTTGGAACAGAAACCTGCCCGGAAACAAGGAGCACCCAATAGATGCTGCCACAGAACAAACCCGACCGTATCCGCATCGTCTTTGACGACCATCGCCTGGTGGCCAATGCCGGCCTGCTCCTGCCGGCCACCCTAGCCCGGCACCTGGGCCTGCGGGAACTCGTCGACCATCACCTTGACCTCGGCGGAGCGCCGGGACGGGCGAACACTGGGGACAAGATGCTGACGCTGGTCGCTTCCGCGCTGGCAGGCGGCGACTGCATCGACGACGCCGATGCGCTGCGCGCTGGTGGGACGGTCGGTGTTCTAGGCTGCGTGGTCAAGGCGCCATCCACCCTGGGGACCTTCCTGCGCAGCTTCCGGTGGGGGCATGTCCGTCAACTCGACCGCGTGAGCCGCCAGTTGTTGGCCCGGGCCTGGGCCGCTGGGGCCGGACCCGGCGACTCGCCCCTGACCATCGACCTGGACTCGACCATCTGCGAGACCTATGGACTGGCCAAGGAGGGAGCGCGCCACCACGGCTATACCGGCGCCCGCGGCTATCACCCGCTGCTGGCCATTGCCGCCGGCACCGGCGAGGTGCTGATGTCCCGGCTGCGCGAGGGCCGGGCCAACACCGCCCGTGGCGCCGCCCACTTCCTGCGTGAGACGGTGGGGCGGGTGCGCTACGGCGGGGCCAGGGGACAACTCACGGTGCGGGCCGACAGCGGCTTCTACGCCCACACTGTCGTTGCCGCCTGCCGGGAAATGGATGTCCGCTTCTCTATCACCATCCGCCAGCGCGCCAGCCTGCGGGACCTGATCGAGGCGATACCACAGGAGGACTGGACTCCCATTCCCTACTGGATGGACGGCGCCGCCGATGTCGCCGAGACGACTTACACCCCGTTCCAGACCAAGCCGGACGCCGCGCCGGTGCGGCTCATTGTCCGGCGGGTGAAGCCGACGCCCGGTTCCCAGCTCGCCCTCTTCGCCAGATACAGCTATCACGCCTTCATCACCGACCGCGATGGGGAGACGCTGGAACTGGAGGCCGATCATCGCCGCCACGCCGAGGTCGAGAACGCCATACGCGACCTCAAGTACGGCGTCGGGCTGAACCACATGCCGTCGGCGCGCTTCGCCGCCAACGGCGCCTGGCTGGCGGTCCAGGTGATGGCGCATAACCTGGCCCGCTGGACGGCGCGGATTGGTCTGGGCGAGCGGACCGTGATCACCAAGACCCTCAGGCGGCGGGTCTTCGCTCTGGTGGGACGGATCACCCGCTCGGCGCGCCGCCTCACTTTGCATCTCCCCCGGCGCTGGCCTTGGGAAACCCAGTTCAGTCGCGCCTTGGCCCGGCTGCAAGCCATTCCGTTCCCGGCCTGACAGCCAGCCTGCAACTGACCCAACGTCCCCGCAATCTCGCGCCACCCCGGTCGCGAGAGTCCCCTGCTGCGTATCCTCTCGCCTTCCCGCGCATCGCAACTCCCGCATAGGGCCTTAGGGGCCCTGTGCGGCGACTGAAGACCGGCCGCCGGCCTCCCATCTACCCCAAGACCCCAGGCCATCCCCCCTGTAGCTCCCTCACCCACCCCCTTCCGCTGCCCTCACGCCGTCCATCGGTGTCCTTCGGTGGATTCGGGCTAAGTGGTATCGGGCCCGGGGATGTCGATTGTGGCCTGCGATTCCATGAACACCCAATGGACCGCTGTATTGGTGCCGCCGAGCTCTATACGGTCGAAGTTGCTCAACCGTCTGGGGTCCGCTCCGACGTTCTCGCCGTTAACGAATGTCCCGTTGCGGCTGCCCAGGTCGGCCAGCCAGTATCCCTCCGGGTCGCCTCGGATAGCAGCGTGTTGGCGCGAAACGCCGGGTTGTTCGAGCACGATATCGTTCAAGGGCGCCCGTCCGATCATGATCATGCCAGCCCGGAGAGCAATGGAGTTGCCCTCTTCGGCTCCACCCCGCACCAAGAGAATTCCTTCAGGGACCGACGGCATGGCAGCCTCGAGACGGCATAGACCGGTACTAAACGTAAAGATGGGGCTACCGCCATCTTAGGAACTAGACTGACCCTATGTCAACGGGTATTGGCACCCACGAAGCTTGGACTCCGCCACTTGATTGCGGACCGCTCTCTGACTTGACCGTCGATCAGGCGTCGCGTAACGTTCCATCTTGGCCCCGGTCGGGAATCCCTGTACGATTGTGCCGGCAGGCGGAAACGTCAGATGGGCGTGACTGAACGATGAATTTTCTCCGGACGGTCTCCGAGTTCTCGGCGTTCAAACCTACGATCTCCTGGGCGTGGTGGATCGTGGTTCGACAAGCTCACCATGAGCGACTGGGTGGCGCCTGTCCGGCGACTACCTCGATCAATTGGCGGCTCATGTTCTATCCGAGACCCGGCGGGCGCATGCAACGCGCCCTTGTGAGAGCGGTGCTTCTACCGCTCGGCCTGATAGCGGCGGCGGCGATCGCCTGCAGTCCGAGCGCACCTTCGCTCGTGTTCACATCAGACAGAGACGGCAATCTCGAACTTTATACAATCGCCTCTGACGGTCGCAGCGAGCAGAACATTACGAACAGCCAAAGGGATGAGTACTCGCCGAGACTTTCACCCAACGGTCGGTTGGTCGCTTTCCAATCGGGCTCGGGCACCGACGTTGCGATAGAGGTCATGGGGCTGGACGGCTCGGACCGAACACGTCTAACGACCGGGCCGGGCCTGAACCGAAGCCATCGCTGGTCGCCGGATAGCACGCGGCTCGCGTACGTCGTCGAGGTGGAAGGCGCGACTTCCGTCCAGGTGGTAAACGCCGACGGCACCGGATCGATGCTGCTGACCTCCGTTGCGGGCGATGAGGTCGGGGGTTGGTCCGCCGACGGGGACTCCGTCGCGTTCGCCGTCCGAGAAGGCGAGGGTCGAGGCGTCTATATCCGGAACCCAGATGGAGTCAACGAGTTTCGCCTTACCGATACCGAGGACACGAGACCTATCTGGTCGCCCGATTCCAGCAGGATCGCCATGCTCTCGCACCGTGACGGCAATCCCGAAATCTACGTCATGAATGCTGACGGCACGGAACAGAAGAGAATCACCGAAAGTGAAGAGGCCGAGTACGACGTCTCCTGGTCCCCGGACAGCAAGCGATTGTTGTATGTCTCCGAGCAGGACGGGAATCCCGAAATCTACGTTACGACCGTCGACGACCTTCAGACCGAACGACTTACTCATAACGAGCTGCATGACCAGGACCCGGTCTGGTCTTCGGACGGCCGCCGGATTGCCTTCGTGTCTCACCTCGACGGCGACGCTGAGCTATTTGTAATGGACCGCGACGGCGGGGACCAGCGACGGCTTACAAACAATGAGGTCGACGACACGAGCCCTTCCTGGTAGTCGGGGCTCTCACCCGCCGGACTGCGATATCATTGATGTCGTAAGGTGACTCCCGTCCACGCAGCGACGGCGCGTCCGCGCTTTCTGATCGAGTGTTTCGCTGGAGTTCATACATGCTCAGGCGACTTATACGCCACCTTCGTAGCCCGATCAGGGTGGCTCTCAGCTTTGACGAGAAGGCCTACAAGCTGGGGGAGACGATCGACGTCACGGTCGAGCTAACACCACGCCGTGACCTCGCTGTGAGCCGGGCGAGGGTCGACTTGATCTGCGAAGAGCGCTACGCCGAGAGCTACACGAAGGAAACCCCACTCCGCTATAAGACCGGAGTACTGAAACGAACGGAAGCCGAGCTCATCGACATCGTTCCGGAACAGGTCGTCAAGGAGTTCAAAGAGAGTCTCGTGCATAGCAGTCAGGTGATCGTGGAGGACCGTGACATGACTGCTAAGAAGGTTGCCACGTTTGGCGCCAAGTTGCCGATCCAGCGAGAGCCGCCGCCACATGCGTCCGGCGGCACACTCAAGTGGACTATTGCTGCGGTCGCTGAAGTCGACGGTGAAGAGAGCGCTTCTACGCCACAAAAGATCGAGGTGACCGTGGGCTGAACCCTGAGTTCAGTCCTCCCCGCCGCCGGTGTCGTCTCGCCCATCACGATTTCGACGCTTCGCCTGATACCTTCGGTACTTCCTCATGTACCAGGCTCGGACGAGCCACTTGTCGGACTTGTAGAAGGCCCAAACCGTCCCGGCCACAACGGCCGTGGCCAGCACCGCTCCAGCGAGGTCCAGAAGCATACAGAACCTAAGTAGAGGCCGTTTGGATAGGGGTTCTCGTCACTCTGTGGTGTAGCTACTCAGCTAGACCGTGCGGACCACGCCGACCACCCGGCCCTGAACGGAGACGTTCTCGGCGGGAACAATTATCGGGTCCATTGTGCTGTTGGCCGGCTGCAGAGTGACCATGCCGTTCTTGAGGAAGAAGTGCTTCAGAGTTACCTGCTCCCGGTCGCTCAGCCAGGCGGCTACCATGTCGCCGTTGTTCGGCTGTTCGATGGGCTCCATCACCACCAGGTCTCCGTCCGCGACCAGAGCGTCGATCATCGACTCGCCTTTGACTTTGACGGCGAAGACCTCTGGTCTACCGCCCGTTATGAACGAGGGTAGCTCAACGTTGTCCACTTCCTCTGTGTGCCAGGAATCAGCAGGAGGTATGTGCAGGGGTTCACCCGCTGCTATGCTGCCGAGCACTGGAACCTGAACGACATCCGCTCCGATTCCGCTCGCCCTCTCTCCGAGGAGCTCAATGCCCCTCGAAACGTCCGCCTGCCGGCGTAGATGCCCCTCCCGTTGGAGGATGCGAAGGTTGTAGTCCACTACAGAAGTAGAGCTGATCTCGCATCCATTCTGGATGTCGCGGACGGTAGGGGGGTAGTGGTTTTCTTTGAGGAACTCCTCGATGAATTCCAGGATGCATTCTTGTTTGGCCGACAACGGCTTATTGTCCATCGGTTGACCTCCAGGCGCGGACCTGTGTAAGTACGTATGTTCCGAACAACAGTACCATACCCTCAAATGGCATGTCAACACAACAAGTGATGATGTTGCGCTGAGTTCCGTTGGATCCGACATTCTGGTGTCAGGTAGCGTCAGTATTGGCGTAAACGCCGTTGACATCTCCAGAACGCGCAACTATAATCTCCGTTTGTCGCCCTGCGAGGCGGTCGGGAAAACTTGTGCCTCACTCGTATCTGAACAGGGCCCTGTTTCCAAGAGAGGAACCGCGTAATGCCTACAACGAGTCAGCTGGTCCGCAAGGGCAGACGGTCCAAGCACCGGAAGGACAAGACTCCGGCGCTTCGGTATTCCTTCAACTCGCTGAAAAACCGAAGCATCAGGGACTCCGGATCGCCCCAGAAGCGGGGCGTCTGCATACAGGTGAGGACCATGACGCCAAGGAAGCCGAATTCGGCTCTAAGAAAGGTAGCCAGGGTCAGGCTGACGAACGGCATGGAAGTCAATGCATACATTCCAGGCGAGGGGCATAACCTCCAGGAGCACTCCGTCGTGCTCATCCGCGGTGGGAGGGTCAAGGACCTGCCGGGCGTCCGATATACAATTATCAGAGGCGCCCTCGATAGCGCCGGAGTCAGCGACCGAAATCGGGGTCGTAGCAAGTACGGGACCAAGAAGAGCTAGGAGAGATCCGCGTTGTCACGTCGTAGAAGAGCCGTTCGCCGAGTCACCAGGCCGGACCCCAACTTTGGGAGCATCGAGCTCGCGAAGTTCATCAACAAAATAATGATGCACGGCAAGCAGACGGTGGCGCAGCGGATCGTATATAGCGCCTTGAACGAGGCCGAGGGCCAGGCCCACCGGCCAGGTATCGAGGTCTTTCAGCAGGCAATCAGAAACGTCACTCCTCAGCTCGAGGTCAAGTCACGCAGGGTTGGCGGCGCGACTTATCAAGTCCCAACGGAAGTCCGGAGGGACCGACAGGTCGCTCTCGCCATGCGGTGGGTGGTGCAGGCGGCCAGAGCCAGGTCGGGCAGACCGATGTCCGAGAGGCTGGCCCAGGAGCTGTTGGACGCATCGAGAGGCCAGGGTGAAGCTGTAAAGAAGAAGGAAGACCAGCATCGCATGGCCGAAGCTAACCGAGCCTTCGTTCACTACCGGTGGTGAACTAACCCTTAACATCTCCTCAGATGATACGGTCCCCTGATGCCCCCCCAAGCGCAACTGGAATCTACTCGCAACATTGGCTTTATCGCGCATATCGATGCCGGGAAAACAACCGTCACCGAGCGGGTGCTGTTCTTCGCCGGTCGCATCTACAAGATCGGTGGAGTCGACGAGGGCACGACGTCGATGGACTGGATGGCGCAGGAGCGTGAGCGCGGAATCACGATAACGGCGGCTGCTACCACGTGCAACTGGCATGGGCTTACGATCAACGTGATCGATACACCCGGCCACGTGGACTTCACAGCCGAAGTGGAGCGGAGTCTACGAATATTGGACGGTGGCGTGGTGGTCTTCGATGCGGTGGCAGGCGTGCAGCCTCAGTCGGAGACAGTGTGGCGGCAGGCCGACCGCTACCACGTGCCTCGAATATGTTTTGTCAACAAAATGGATAGAGTCGGCGCGGACTTTCAGAGAACGATCGACAGTATCGCTCATCGGTTGGGAGCACGGCCGGTCGCTGTTCAAATCCCGGTCGGAATTGAAGACTCTTTCCGCGGCGTAATCGATTTGATAGAGGAAAAGGCCATCACCTACGAAGACGATGCGCCCCAGGTCCCGTTGGAGGGGCCTGTGCCGGAAGAGCTGATCGAAGACTTTCGCGACTATCGGGAGTTGATGGTCGAGAAGATCGCCGAGACCGACGACGAATTGATCATCAAGTACCTCGAGGGCCAGGAGATCACCAAGGAAGAGATCAAGGCAGCACTCAGGAAGGCGACGGTCGATTACCAACTGGTGCCCGTAGTGTGCGGCAGCGCGCTAAAGAACAAAGGAATACATTCCCTCCTGGACGCCATCGGTGACTACCTCCCTTCGCCTATGGAGGTGCCTGCCCCCGTTGGGAAGGTAAACGGCGGAAGCCGAGAGGAAACCCGCGAGCCGACTCTAGAGGCGCCCTTCTGCGCTCTGGCGTTCAAGACAGTGACCGACCCTTTCATCGGCCGGCTGGTATACTTCCGCGTTTACTCCGGGCAGGTAAAGACGAGCGAAGGGGTGATCAATTCGGCCACGGGAAAACGGGAACGACTTGGCCGAGTCGTTAGAATGCATGCGCAACATCGTGAAGACCTCGATGGGATGAAAGTCGGCGAGATCGTAGCTGTTGTGGGTATGAGGAATGCGTCGACCGGCGACACGATCTGCGATGAGAAGGTGCCCATAGTGCTTGAGACGATCACATTCCCAGAGCCGGTAATGTCAACGGCCATAGAGCCGAAAACCCGCGCAGACCAGGAGCGACTTCTTGACGCGCTGTCGAAGCTCGCCGGCGAAGACCCCACCCTCAACATCAGGTTCGACGAAGAAGTCGGCCAGACTATCATGTCCGGCATGGGGGAGCTTCATCTAGAGATCGTCGTCGACCGTATCAAGAGAGAATTCAAGGTCGAAGGGAACATCGGAAAGCCGAAGGTTTCCTATCGAGAGGCGCCCAGGAAGTCGGTGCAGGCAGAAGAGCGTTTCGTCCGCCAGACCGGGGGTCACGGCCAGTACGCTCACGTGGTCCTCCAGCTTGAGCCTCTGAAGCGCGGCGAGGGATTCCAGTTCGAGGACAAGACCAGAGGAGGCGCGATCCCTCGTGCGTTTATTCCGGCGGTCAGCAAGGGGGTGGAAGACGCCCTCGGAGCCGGCCCAGTTGGTGGATATCCGGTCGTAGACACCAAGGTTACGCTTCTAGACGGGAGCTTCCACGAGGTCGACTCCTCGGAAATGGCGTTCCGGATCGCGGGGTCCATTGCGACCAAAGCCGCTATCAAGCGGGCCCGCCCCATGCTTCTCGAGCCTATCATGCGTCTCGAGCTCATTACCCCCGGGGAGTTTCTCGGGGAGGTTCTGGGGGACCTGGGACGCCGGAGGGCTAACATCAGAGGAATCGAGGGACAAGAGGACATTCAGGTCGTTCGCGCCCTAGTTCCCCTGGGAGAGAGCTTCGGATATGCGAATACGGTTCGATCGCTTACGCAAGGGAGGGCTAGTTACTCCCTCGAGTTCGACAACTACCAGGAGGTACCCGTAGCTGTAGCCTCCGAGTAGGCCCGCTCCGAATCTCGGTTCGGAGCGAGTCACCAAGGCCGGCGATGGTGGTCAATGGTTTCCAAGCAGAAGATCAGAATAATACTCAGGGCATTCGACCACAGGGTTCTCGATCAGTCAGCGGGACAGATCGTGGAGGCGGCGGAGCGTACCGGTGCGCAGGTCGCCGGACCGATTCCGCTGCCGACTTCTATCAAGCGGTTCTGTGTGATTCGTTCCCCTCACGTCCACAAGGACGGTCGAGAGCATTTCGAGCTCCGAACTCACAACCGCCTCATCGACATCCACGAACCCACCTCCAAGACGATCGACTCTCTGACCAGACTCAATGTTCCCGCCGGCGTTTATATCTCGATCAAGCTGTAATCTGTCTGAGCGTTAGCATGACCATCCAAGGACTCCTAGCGAAAAAGATCGGCACCACCGAGGTGTTCCGCGAAGACGGCCAGGCGGTATGCGTCACGGCCGTTCAAGCCGGACCGTGCACGGTTACTCAGGTAAAGACTGTCGGCGGCGACGGTTACTCTGCGGTGCAGCTGGGATTCGAAGAAGTGCGGCGTAGGAATCGGCCGGCTAGCGGGCATCTCGAGGGTTCCGGCAAGTTGTTCCGCCACCTACGCGAGTTCAGGACTGACGACGTCGGCGACATCGTCGTCGGCCAGGAGTTCGATGCTAGCCTGTTCGAGCCGGGAGAAAAGGTGGAGGCGACCGGGACCACAAAGGGTCGCGGGTTCGCGGGAGGTGTGAAGCGTCACGGCTTCCACGGTGGGCCGAAGACCCACGGCCAGTCCGACAGACATCGTGCCCCCGGGTCTATTGGGGCAGGGAGCTCCCCCGGCAGAGTTCTTAAGGGGCTGAGAATGGCCGGCCACATGGGAAACAACCGTGTCACGATTCGAGGCCTCGAAGTGGTCTCCGCCGACCCTGACCGTAATTTGCTATTAATCAAAGGGGCTGTCCCTGGAGCGACAAACTCGCTCCTGCTTATCCGGAAGACCGGAGCAGGGTCGAAGTAGGAACAGAATGAGACTCGAAGTCAAGAATACCCAGGGAACGGTCGTTGAGACTATGCAGGTCCGTGACGACGTGTTCGCGGCGCCGTCAAGGCCTGGCCTCGTGCATCAGGTGATGGTCGGTCAGCTCGCGAATCGACGCCAAGGCACGGCTGCAGTAAAGACTCGCGCTCGTGTATCAGGCGGCGGCAGGAAACCCCGCCCTCAGAAGCACACAGGCGCGGCGCGTGCCGGAACTATTCGGGCGCCGCAATGGCGGGGTGGGGGCGTTGTGTTCGGCGTCCGTGCGAGAAGCTATCGCCAACGAACGCCGAAGAGAATGAGACGGCTATCGTTAGTGTCCACGCTGTCGGACAAGGTGCGCGATGGTGAGCTTGTCGTAGTGGAATCGGTCGGACTGGCAACTTCCAAGACCAGGGAAATAGCTGCCATCATCGATGCGCTCGCCGCGCGGAAGCCTCTACTCCTTGTGGCGGATGGGGCCGACGTAGATACGCTCCGAGCCACGCGGAACATACCTGGGCTTACCAAGACTCCGTCGCGTCTACTGAACACACTTCAACTGTTGCAACACCAAACGGTAATCATGACCGTCGAAGCGGCTCGAGCAACCGAGGAATTGTGGGGTGGTGTCCGGCACAAACGGATGCGGTCAGCCGTATCGGCGACGGCAGAGTAAGAAAGATGCATGCGTTAGAGGTTCTGAGGCGTCCGATCATCACTGAGAAAAGCACCGACATGCAGGAACGGGGCCGGTATGTCTTCGAGGTCGCGCCCAGTGCGACCAAATATCAGGTCAAAGACTCGGTCGAAAAGGCCTTCGACGTCAAAATTGTCAACGTCAATACGATGAACGTGCGTGGAAAGCGAAAGCGATTCGGCGCCCGCTACTCGGCGAAGCGCTCCTGGAAGAAAGCCATCGTTACGCTGGCGCCGGGCGATACAATCACAATCTTCGAGGGTGTTTAGATGCCACTAAAGAGCGCAAAACCGATTACACCCGGGCGCCGGGGCGCGGTATTTCAGACCAACGACGACATTACCGAGCGCAAGCCCAAGAAGTCGCTCGTTAAGCCGCTCAAGAGGCGTGCAGGCCGTAATTCGCGTGGAAAGATCACGGTCCGACATCGCGGTGGGGGTCACAAGCGCCGGCTCAGAATAATCGATTTCAAACGGGACAAGCCTGGCGTTCCAGGCGAGGTCGCGAGCATCGAGTACGACCCGAACCGGTCGGCGAGGATCGCGCTAATAAAGTACCGGGACGGCGACTGGCGGTACATAATCGCCCCAAACGGTCTGGGCGTCGGAGACCCCGTTCAGGCGGGAGGCGGAGCTGAGGTGAGGACGGGGAACGCCCTCCCTTTGAAAGCGATTCCCACCGGAACTCTGGTGCACAACATAGAGATGAAAGTAGGCAAGGGCGGTCAGCTGGTCCGCAGCGCGGGCGGAGGAGCACAGGTTCTCGCTAAGGAAGACCGCTACACGCTGCTCCGGCTGCCGTCGGGTGAGGTCAGGCGTGTGCTCAGTGAGTGCATGGCGACCATCGGGCAGGTAGGCGCCGTAGACCATAAGAACGTCAAACTTGGAAAGGCGGGGCGCAAACGCAACATGGGTAGACGACCGGAGGTGAGGGGTGTCGTGATGTCCCCCAGGGACCATCCGCATGGCGGCGGAGAGGGCCGCTCGCCGATCGGCATGCCGAGCCCGAAGACGCCTTGGGGTAAGCCAGCCCTCGGTTATCGGACGCGGCGCAACAAGTCGACCGACAAGTTCATTCAGAGCCGGAAGTCGCGGCGTTAGTCTCGCTGGAGGTATAGATGTCAAGATCGGTAAAGAAGGGGCCATTCGTCGACGCCAAACTGGCCAAAAAGGTCGAGGCGGCGAATCGGAGTAGAAGCAAGCCGGAGATCAAAACTTGGTCCAGGGCTTCGATGATCATGCCCGATATGCTGGGTCTGACTATCGGCGTCCATGACGGACGGCGACACATCCCGATATTCATTACAGAGAACATGGTGGGGCACAGGCTTGGTGAGTTCGCCCCAACGCGGACGTTCCGAGGACACTCGTCCCGGTCGGAACGCATGACGTCGGTCTCTTAGGGACGGAGGAGTCGAATTGCCCGCGAGCGCGAAGGCAAAGGAAACCGGTGTTTCCGTAAAAAAAGTGAAGCCTATCATCGACCTGGTACGCGGGAAACCGGTCGACGAAGCGCTCCAGATTCTCGAGTTCTTGCCGTCACCGGTGGCGGCCACCGTGTTGAGAGTGGTCAAGTCCGCGTCGGCCAACGCCGAGAACGAGCTTCTGACGAGGCAGTCTGATCTACGGATCGTAGAGATATACGCAAACCAAGGGACAACCGTGAAGCGTTTCCGGGCGAGGTCGAGAGGTCGAGCATCGCGGATATTCCGCAGGAGCAGTCACATCACCGTAGTGGTGGACGAGGAGCAGCAAGTTGGGGAATAAGACACACCCCATCGGTTTCCGACTTGGAATCGTCAAGGACTGGCAAGCGAAATGGTTCGCGGGCACACAGAAAGAGTACCGCAGCCTCGTCATCGAAGACCTTGCGATACGCAACGCGGTCTTCGGCTCGAACCCGGACGCGGGCGTGTCGCGGGTAGAAATCGAGCGTGGGTCGAACGATGTCGTGATCACGGTGCATACCGCGAGGCCCGGCATCGTGATCGGGCGAGGCGGACAGAAAGTAGAGGACCTGCGGAAGTTGCTCGAGGGCATCACAGAAAGGCATGCTCGGCTCAACGTTCAGGAGATTCGACAGCCGGAACTCGATGCCGCGCTGGTTGCGCGGAATGTCGCGGACCAACTGGTCAGACGGATCACGTTCCGCAGAGCCATTCGGCAGGCCATCAGCAGGACGATGCAAGCCGGCGCTCAAGGGATCAAGATCGTGTGCTCCGGTAGGCTGGGGGGAGCCGACATCGCCCGTGAAGAGAAGCAGATGGAGGGTCGGGTCCCTCTTCACACGCTCCGTGCAGACATAGACTTCAGCATCGCCGAAGCCGCGACGGATTTCGGTCGGATAGGCGTCAAGGTTTGGATATACAAAGGCGATATCCTTCCTGAACCCAAGGAAGGAGAGGGGCCGGACGTTCGCCCCATCGAGGTGACGGTCACCGCCGCCGAGGAACCAGAGGATGTTACAACCGAAGAGAGTCAAGTACAGGAATAAGCAGCGAGGGCGACGCCGGGGCATCGCCACCGGCGGGTCCACCGTCAACTTTGGCGACTACGGTCTCAAGGCGGCGGAGCCTGCATGGATCACCTCGCGGCAGATCGAGGCGGCCCGCCGCGTTATCACTCGGTACGTTCGCAAGGGGGGCAGGCTGTGGATCCGCATATTCCCCGACAAGTCGGTGACGGCACGGGCGGCAGAAACCCGGATGGGTAGTGGAAAGGGCGCCGTCGATCATTGGGTCGCCGTCGTCAAGCCGGGACGGGTGATGTTCGAGCTTGCCGGAGTGCCAGAGGACCAGGCCAAAGAGGCGCTCAAACTTGCGTCGGCCAAGCTGCCGATCGCAACTCGGATCGTGACCAAGCAAGAGGTATAGGGGCCGATGGAAACCGACGACTTACGAGCTTTGACGGACGAAGAACTGGAAGAAGAGCTAGAGGAGACTCACAGAGGGCTTATGAACCTGCGTTTTCGCGCTGCCACCATGCAGCTGGCCAACGTCAACGAGATTAGAAAGAACCGAAGGCGCATAGCGCGGATATATACGATTATGCGAGAGCGAGAACTGGCCCGGGCCGCCGTATGAGCTTCGAAAGACGAAAAATCCGCGTCGGTAGCGTCGTTCGGGACCAGATGGAAAAGACGGTGGTAGTACAGGTAGAACGCCGCGGGCGCCACGCTAGATATGGCAAGGTGGTGACGCAGAGGAAGCATTTCAAAGCGCACGACGAGACTAACGAAAGCCGAATCGGCGACACGGTCAAGATCATGGAGACTCGACCGCTTTCGAAGACCAAGCGGTGGCGCGTCGTCGAGATACTGCAGCGCGAGGAGATCGCGGAGGTACAGCCTGGCGAGATAGGCGTGGACGAGACAGTGGCGACGGCCGAGACGACTTCGGCCGCGCAGGCCGAGGCTGCCGAAGCGCAAGCGGATGTGACAGAGACTGAAGTAGCCGTCGAGCCGGTCGTCGAGGACGCGTCTGAAGACCAATCCGATGAACCCGCGGCGGAATTGGAGGCGGTGGAGGAAGTGGAGGCCGAGGAGCCGGTAGCCGAGGCCGAGCCGGAAGCTGAGGTCGAGACTGAAGGACCGGCTGCGACGGTTCAAGATGAAGAGGACACCGAGCAGCCCGCCGCTGAGCAAGAGGCCGAGCCGGCACAGGATACTGCCGAGGCCGAGCCGGAAGCTGAAACGGAGGCCGAGGAGCCTGCCGCTGAAGTTGAAGCGGACGCCGAAGAGCCCGCCGCTGATGCCGAGCCTGAAGCCGAAGAGCCTACTGCTCAGGCTGAACCCGAAATAGAAGAAGCGGCTGCTGAGGATGAACCTGAGCCTGAAGAGCCTACAGCTGAGGCTGAACTTGATGCAGAGGAGCCAGCCGCGGAAGCTGAGCCTGAAGCTGAAGAGCCTGCTGCTGAAGCTGAGGCGGATGCCGAAGAGCCCGCCGCTGAGGTTGAGCCCGAAGCTGAGGAGCCTACTGCCGAGGCGGGACCTGAAGTAGAAGACCCGGTTGCTGAGGCTGGACCTGAAGCTGAGGAGCCTGCCGCCGAGGCGGAACCCGAAGTAGAGGAGGCGGTTGCTGAGGCTGAACCTGAACCTGAGAAGCCAAAGAAGCCGCGTGCTCGCCGGAAGAAAGCCACAGAGGAAACCGACGCGGAATGATTCAAATATATACAAGGCTAAAGGTCGCGGATAACTCAGGGGCGAAGATCATCAGTTGTATCGGGGTTCCGGGTGGGAGCGGTCGCAAGTACGCCAGGCCTGGGGACGTGATCGTGGCCTCGGTCAAAGAGGCAGCCCCGGCAGCGGGCGTCGCCAAAGGGGAGGTTGTGCGGGCAGTCGTCGTACGCACCGTCAAGGGGCTTCGGCGGCGTGACGGGTCTCACATCCGCTTTGACGACAATGCGGCCGTGATCATCAATGAAGACCAGATGCCCAGGGGCACCCGTATTTTCGGACCGGTGGCCCGCGAACTGCGAGACAAGAACTTTATGAGGATTGTCTCGCTCGCGCCAGAGGTACTGTGAATTGAAGCTGCGAGCGGACGACAACGTCCTCGTAATCAAGGGTCGAGACAGAGGAAAGCAAGGGCGTATTCAGCAGACCTACCCGGACGACAGTAAAGTGCTTGTCGAAGGGGTAAACGTCGTTTTGCGGCATGCGAAAGCGACCGCCGACCTGAGGCAGGCCGGGATCATCCAGAAGGAGCTCCCTATACAAGCGGCGAACGTGATGCTGATGTGTACCCACTGCAATCGGCCAACGCGCGTAAACCGTCGCAAGCTGGCGGACGGGACCAAGGCGCGCGTGTGCAACAGGTGCAAGGAAGTAATCGAATGACGACCGACGAAGAAAAGCAAAAGCCCAGTAAGGCCAAGTCTTCCAAGACTACGGCCGCCAAAGGGACCAAGAAGTCTACCGGTACTAAGCGGACTCGCTCCGAAGCGGGTTCGGAGGGTGCCGGAGCGAAAGCGAAGTCGACCTCTCGTAGCTCGGGTGGGCGGAAATCTACTCGTGCTACGGCCGTCGCCAAGGAAAAGGCGGCGAAGGAAGCTACACCCGATACCCAGCCTTCGCCCGCGATCGAGCCAAGGCCCCTGCCGAGAGTACTGGCACGGTTCCGCGAGGAAGTGGCGCAGGAGATGACCAAGGAGTTTGGCTACACCAGCGCGATGCAGGTCCCGAGGCTTACCAAGATCGTTCTCAATATCGGAATGGGTGAAGCGCTCGAGAATTCGAGGGCCATCGAAAACGCCTCGCGCGATTTGAGTCTGATCGCGGGGCAGCATCCCGTAACCACTAGAGCGCGCAAATCGATCGCTGGATTCAAGATAAGGCAAGGAATGCCGATCGGCCTCTCCGTGACGCTGCGCGGCAGAAGGATGTTTGAATTTTTTGACCGGCTCGTCAGCTCGGCGCTGCCGAGGATACGAGACTTCCGAGGTCTTTCCAGGGAAGCCTTCGACGGTCGGGGGAACTACTCACTCGGTATCCGAGAACACGTGATCTTTCCGGAAATCGACTACAACTCGATCGACCGCATCAGGGGACTCGAGGTATCGATCGTTACGACGGCGAGAACGGACAGAGAAGGGCTACGGCTGCTCGAGATGCTCGGAGTTCCGCTGGCAAGGCCTGAGACGGGCGAACAGGCGGCGTAAGAGGTGACGAATATTGGCTAAAGCATCGAAGATAGCGAGCTGGAAGCGACCGAAGAAATTCTCGGTCAGAGAGTACAACCGGTGCCACAGGTGCGGTAGGCCACGGGCTTACATTCGACACTTCGGACTGTGTCGCATCTGTTTTAGGGAATTGGCTCTCACCGGAATGCTTCCGGGAGTTCGCAAAGCAAGTTGGTAAGCACTTCGCCCCCCGCGGGCGCCACCGATAGAGGAGCGACGATGGCGACAACAGACCCGATCGCGGACATGCTGACGAGGATTCGCAATGCGGTTATCGTCCGGCACGACTCCGTGGTCATTCCGGCATCGAAGATGAAGGTCGCCCTCACCAAGATCTTGAGGGAAGAGGGGTTCATCGAAGACTACGAGGTAGCGGAGGGCAGCATACCGCAGGGAATCATCAAGCTGCATCTGAACTACCGCGCCAAAGGCGAACCGGCGATATCCGGACTCAAACGGGTCAGCAGACCGGGCCTACGGGTGTATGTTCGAAAGGGAGAGATCCCTCGGTACTATGGCGGCATGGGCGTCGCGATACTTTCGACGTCGAAAGGGATCATGACCGGCAGTCAGGCTTGGCGTGACGGAGAAGGTGGAGAGCTTTTATGTTACGTTTGGTAAGGAGCGCCTAGTGTCGAGAGTCGGCAAAGAGCCCATTCCGGTACCTGCCGGAGTCGAGGCCAAGATCGATGGCTCCACCGTGAGGATCAAGGGTCCCAAGGGGACTCTCACGGAGACGTTCTCTCAGGACATGTCGATCTCGCGGGAGAACGGCACATTGAAGGTGGAGCGGCCGTCGGACGAGCGAGAGCATCGCGCCCTTCACGGACTGACTCGCAGCCTTCTGGCTAACATGGTCCAGGGCGTAAGCGAAGGGTTCGGCAAGTCTCTGGAGCTCGTCGGTGTCGGCTATCGCGTCCAACAGAGTGGCAAGGGCATCGCGCTGAGCGTGATGCTGAGCCATCAGGTGGACGTGCAACCTCCCGAGGGAGTCACCCTCGAGGTGGAAGGCAACAACCAGATTCACGTCAAGGGCATCGACAAACAGGCGGTCGGACAGATCGCGGCCGAAATACGATCGGTCCGCCCTCCCAACCCCTACACCGGGAAGGGCATTCGGTATGCGGGAGAGTTCGTCCGGATCAAGCCGGGCAAGAGCGCGAGGAGAGTCGAATAGCAATGGCCGGAGCCCGAACAAACAAAAGGCAGCGAGAAGCTCGACATCGGAGAGTCCGCAAAACGCTCAGCGGCACTGGCGATCGACCCAGACTGGCCGTCTTCCGCAGTCCGAAGCACATATACGCACAGGTTATCGACGACGAACTACGCACCACTCTTGTTGCGGCGTCGAGTCTCGACGAAGAAGTGAAGAAACAGCGGGACTCTAAAATCAAGACAGAGGTATCCAGGTTGGTTGGAGAGCTTGTTGCACGACGGGCGACCGAGAAGGGCATCAAGTCGGTCGTCTTCGATCGCGGAGGCTACAAATATCACGGCCGCGTAAAGGCTCTGGCCGACACTGCCCGAAAAGGGGGACTTAAGTTTTGACATACTCCTCATACGGTAGAGATTCGGACGACTCTCTCATAGCGGAGCGGGTCGTCAAGATTTCTCGAGTTGCCAAGGTTGTCAAAGGCGGCCGTAACCTGAGCTTCAGCGCCGTGGTCGTGGTCGGAGACAGCGATGGACAGGTCGGCATCGGCATGGGGAAAGCCGATGCGGTGCCTGACGCTGTCAGGAAAGGCCGGGTCAAGGCTACGGCCAACATGATCCAGGTACCCATCAAAGGCAGCACGATACCTCACGAGATAACGGCTCGTCACGGAGCCTCGGAGGTTATGTTGAAGCCCGCGGCGCCTGGGACAGGCGTGATCGCAGGCGGTTCGGTCAGAGCCGTTGTCGAGCTTGCCGGAATCAAGGACATTCTCACGAAGGCGCGGCGCAGCACCAACCCCGTCAA
Organism: Dehalococcoidia bacterium; assembly: GCA_965248605.1. Lineage (GTDB taxonomy): Bacteria > Chloroflexota > Dehalococcoidia > Lucifugimonadales > CAUZJF01 > CAUZJF01. The sequence continues at coordinate 547,051 of CBDFJV010000007.1, read as the reverse complement.
CTCCGTGAAGGCTGCGTTCAAGGCGTTGCAGATGCTAAAGGACCCCGAAGAGGAGCTGGCGATTCGGAAACGGCTCGCCGAGACTGCGCCGCAGAAACGCCAGGCTTCGCGAGGGAGTAGCAGACGGTAGCATGGGCAAGATCGCGATCACGTGGAGAAAGAGTGCGATAGGCTTTCCACAGGACCAACGCAGGACAATCGAGGCTATGGGGCTAAAGCGCCTACATCGCACGGTTGAACACGATGACAATCCGACGATCCGGGGGATGGTGAACAAGGTCAGGCACCTTGTCGAGGTCACCGAGATACCGAGTCCCAAGAGATCGAGAACGAAGTAGCGCGGGGCCAGATGTAGATGAAACAGCACGAGTTGAGTCCTCCAAAGGGAGCGAAGCGCTCTCGCAAGCGAGTAGGCCGCGGAGACGGAAGCGGTTATGGCAGCTACTCCGGCCGGGGTATGAAGGGGCAGAACTCCCGCAGCGGTGGGGGGGTGCGGCCGAACTTCGAAGGTGGGCAGCTACCCCTAACGAAGGCCCTGCCGCGGATTCGCGGTTTCACAAACATCTTCCGCACGGAATATAGCGTGGTAAACGTGGGCAAGTTGAGCGGATTCCCGGCCGAGAGCCGTGTCACGCCCGAACTGCTCGCCGAGGTAGGCGTAATCAAGAACGTAAAACGTCCCGTGAAGATCCTGGGGCGAGGCGACCTCGACGTGTCCCTAGTCGTCGAGGCCCATCGGTTCTCGGGGAGTGCCCGGCAGAAGATAGAGGCTGCCGGCGGAAGTGTTGAGGAGATGCGGTAGTGCGACAGTCTCAAGCTGCGGCTTCCGAGGTATCGAGGCCTCAACTTATACAGTCGATGATCGACGCCATGCGGGTCCCGGACCTGCGGGCGAGGATCCTCTTTACGCTTTCGATGCTCGTAATTTACCGGTTCGTCGCCCACGTGCCGGTGCCGGGGGTGGACGCTCAGGCCTTGGCGCAAGCGTTCGAGCAGCAGGCGCTTCTCGGCTTCCTAAACCTGTTTAGCGGTGGGGCCCTCGCGGCGATGAGCGTCGCTGCGATGGGAGTCTACCCGTACATCACGGCGTCCATCGTAATGCAGATTCTGACCCCGGTAATGCCTCAGCTGAAAGCGCTCTCCCAGGAGGGTGAATACGGCCGTCAGCGCATCAACCAGATCACCCACTGGCTAATGGTACCGATCGCGTTTTTCCAGGCCTGGGGAACGTTGACCTTACTGCGCCAGAGCCCGGTACTGCCAGATGTCCAGTTCGGGCTGAACCAGACGACCATCGCGATCCTCTTCTCGATGGTTGCAGGCTCGATGTTTTGCGTGTGGCTCGGCGAACTGATCACCGAGCGAGGTCTGGGCAACGGCATATCGCTCATCATCTTCGGCGGTATCGTGGCAAGTCTGCCCTCGATGATAGGCCAGGGCTTCTTGGAGAAAGACGAAGGGGCCGGCCTGATCCTCTTTGTCCTTCTGACCTTCGGGATATTCTATGTAATCGTTCTGTTCACGGAAGCACAGCGCAGAGTACCCGTCCAGTATGGTAGAAGTGTGTTCAGGGGTGGGCGGATGCAACGCCAGAGCGGGTCCACATTCCTTCCTCTGCGCGTCAACTCGGCCGGCATGATTCCTCTGATCTTCGCGTCGTCAATTATCATCTTGCCTGTCACGATCGCCAGCTACTTCACGGACCCTCTGAGCGACGATCTGCACATCAGGTTCTTCCGGTCCTTTTCCGACACCATGGACCCTACGGGGCTACCCTACTGGATCCTGTTCTTCTTCCTCGTGGTCGTCTTTACGTTCTTCTACACGATGATCGTGTTCCAGCAACAAAACCTGGCCGAGAACCTCCAGCGGAACGGCGGGTTCATCCCGGGTATCCGGCCGGGACGTCCGACACAGGAATATCTGAACCGTGTCATCATCCGAATCACGTGGGGAGGCGCTTTCTTCCTGGGCACTGTCGCGATCCTGCCTTTCTTTGTCACGCAGGCGACCGACGTTCGCGCGCTGACGTTAAGTAGCTTCAGCATGCTAATCATGGTGGGAGTTGCGCTGGACACGATGCGACAGCTCGAGGCCCAGCTACTCATGCGTAACTATGAGGGTTTCCTCAGATAGCTGAGGCTTAGAAACGAAATCTTGAAGGTCGTTCTGTTAGGCCCTCCTGGGGCAGGTAAAGGAACTCAAGCCGAGCGGCTGGCTCAGGAGAAAGGGATACCCCGAGTTTCGTCAGGAGACTTGTTTCGGAACCATCAGCGTAGGGACAGCGATCTGGGTAAGCTGGCCCGCTCCTATATGGAGCGCGGTGTCCTGGTTCCTGACGAAGTGACGATCAAAATGGTGATGGAGTGGATGGAAGCAAACGAGGACCAGGGCGGTTTCATCCTCGATGGCTTCCCCAGAACCCTCGCCCAGGCTGAAGCTCTGGACAATGTGCTGGCCGACGATGGAGGGGTGGATAAAGTCCTATATGTCAACGTATCGCAGGATGAGTTGGTCCGGCGACTGACCGGCCGGCTTCTGTGTCGGGACTGCCAGACTCCATATCAGATGGACTCGGCACCGCCTGACGAGCCGGGCAAGTGCGACAAGTGTGGAGGCGAACTGTATCAAAGGCCGGACGACAAGCCCGAGGCGGTATCGGAAAGGCTTCGGGTCTACAAGAATGAAACGGAGCCTCTGATCGAATATTACCGGAATGCAGGGGTCCTAATCGAGGTTAACGGCGAGGACTCAATCGAGAACGTCGGTGAGGCGCTATTGACCGGGCTGAGGTCCTGAAGCGTGCCCGTGCTATCATCTATGCGCGCTGGCCAGTCGGAGCTGGCGAACCGGCCGTCCGCGATCACTTAGGAGCACTTAGATCAGCTACACGAACACGTTGGGGAAAACGAAAGCAGTGGGGGTCACGGTCAAGTCGGCCAAAGAGCTGGACTACATGCGTGAAGCCGGACAGGTCGTGGCCGCGACGAAGGCGGTGCTGCGAGAGGCGATCCGTGCCGGTATCGCAACGGCTGAACTGGACCGGTTGGCCGAGAAAGAGATCAGACGGCACGGGGCAGAGCCCTCATTCAAGGGGCTCTACGGCTTTCCGGCCACGATATGCGTATCGCTTAACGAGGAGGTCGTTCACGGCATACCGTCTGAACGAACGGTCCGTGACGGGGACGTGATCAGCGTGGACGTCGGAGCGGTCGTCGGTGGTTTCCACGGGGACAGCGCGTTCACAGTGGGCGTGGGGGCGATATCGGATAAGACGCAACAGCTAATAGACGCGACCAGAGAATCGCTGAAGTTGGGCATCGCCGAGGCGAAAACCGGCGCCCGGGTCGGCGATATCTCGGCGGCAGTCCAGGCTCACGCCGAGACCTTCGATTACGGGGTTGTTCGGCAGTACGTCGGACACGGCATTGGTAGAGAATTGCACGAGGACCCACAGGTCCCCAATTTCGGGGCCGCCGGACGAGGTCCACTGTTGCGTGAAGGAATGACACTGGCCATTGAACCGATGTTCAACATCGGTGGTTGGGAGACAGAAGTGCTCGACGACAATTGGACCGTGGTGACCGGAGACGGGAGCCTGTCGGCCCATTTCGAGGATACGATCGCGATTACGGCCAACGGCCCTGAGTTGCTGACTTAGAGCCGAGACCTACTCAGTAAGGAGAACCGCGAACCGGTTTGGCGAAAAAGGAAGCGATAGAAGTAGAGGGAACCGTAAAGGAGTCGTTGCGGGACGCCTCCTTTCGCGTGGAGTTGGCGAACGGGCACAAGGTTTTGGCCTACGTATCGGGCAAGATACGGAAGAACTATATCCGCGTTCTGCCCGGTGATCGAGTGCTCGTGGAGCTCTCTCCATACGACCTTACTCGGGGCAGAATCACGTACAGGTTCAGGTAGGCGAGTGGAAAGATGGGAGGGCGATCATGAAGGTGTCAGCCTCGGTCCGACCGAGATGCAACAAATGCCGGGTAATTCGTCGACACGGGCGAGTAATGGTCATTTGCGACAATCTTCGGCATAAGCAGAGGCAGGGCTAAACGGCGCACTGAACATGGAACGCGGCCTAGCGTTCCGGGAGAAGCAGATGGCTATAGTTTCCGGAGTGAACATTCCCGACAACAAGCGTGTCGAGGTCTCTCTTACCAGGGTCTTCGGCATCGGCCCGGCGCAAGCCCTAGACGTAGTCGAGAAGGCCGGCGTGCTGGGAAATCCTCGGGTCAGCGAACTGACCGAATCGGACCTGACTCGCATCAGGGAAGTCATAGACCGCGAGAAGAAGGTAGAGGGTGACCTTCGACGCGAGCTGAACTCTAACATCAGGCGCCTGATCGACATCGGGAGCTATCGAGGGATGCGTCACCGGCGCGGCCTTCCGGTCAGAGGTCAGAGAACGCGGACCAACGCGCGCGCGAAGCGTGGACGCAGAGTGCCGGTTGCCGGCAGACGCCAAACCGTAACCAAGAAGTAACGGAGAGCCTCGCGAGACGGAGCCGGCTACCACGTGCCTTCAGAAGGCGCACGGCCTCGAGAGTCGCTGAAGGACGGGACAAGAAGGGAAGGAAATGCCGAGAAAACCACGAACAAGACGGAAGGTCCGTAAGTCGGTCCCGGTGGGACGAGCTTATGTCCAGTCGACGTTCAATAACACACTGATCACGCTTACCGACCAGTCCGGTAGCGTAATAGCATGGGGCAGCGCCGGAACGGCGGGGTTCAACGGCTCCCGCAAGTCTACGGCCTTTGCTGCCCAGAGAGCGGCCGAAAGCGCGGCGCGGAAGGCCAAGGAACACGGACTCAGACAGGTAGATGTGTATGTGCGGGGACCTGGGCCGGGCCGGGAGTCTGCCATCCGGTCGTTGCAGGCAGCCGGGATTTTCGTGACCAGCATCCGCGACGTTACTCCCGTGCCACACAACGGCTGTCGGCCGCGCAAGCGCCGACGGGTATAGGGCTGGAGCTGAACGAGAGAGCGTAAGTGGAGGCTCATTCGTCGACTCTGCCTCGCCGGGACCCGCCCGCCTTGCTGGACGAGACGTTTCTCGTCTATGCCAGGCACTTCTGGCGATTAACTGGGTTGGTTCTCGTAGTCGCAGGGCCCATGGGCGTGCTGACGGCGGTCTTGTTCGAGGTCACCGGTGGAGGCGCCGTCCCGTTCGCGACGGCAGTGATAGTCCGGGGGTTGGCGACTGCGTTGATTTTCAGCGCCGGCGCCGTTGCCGTCGGACAGCATTATGTAAGAGGCGACATTCAGGTGAAGGAGTGTTTGACGCGGGTGTGGCACAGGATCGTTTCGATATCGCTGGCTACAATTGCATTGGCGTTCGTGGTGGCGCTGCCAACGGTTTTGGCGGTGAATCTGTTGGGCCCGGTGGCGGCCGCGGTTAACGGCGCGATCGGCGACCTCTCGTCAGCCGTCCTGGTCATGGCCATGGCTCTGCTGGTGCTACTAATCGTCTTGACGTTCTGGTGCGTAACGTTGAATGCCGTCGTCGTGGAAGGTAACCACGCGTTCGAAGCGTTGAGGCGGACGTTCGGGCTGGTCCGTACAAGTTGGTGGAGGGTTGCGGCGGCGTCGGCCCTGTTGGGCTTGGCGGCGTTCGGACTCGGCATAGTAATCACGGTCCCATTCGCAGTCGTTATGCTTGCCGCGGGTGCCTCATCCGGTTCCGCGATCGCCGTGGTGGTCCAGTCCGTGGGAGGCATCGTTGTTGGGATACTCGTTCCGCCCGTGCTTTTCATAGGCGGCACATTGCTATATTACGATCTGAGAGTGCGCCAGGAGGCCTACGATCTCGGCGTGCTGTCACAAGAAATTGGCGTGGCGGGAGTCTAGACCGCCCGCAGAAAAAGATTTGGAGGTCGGAAAACCAGATGGCCCGCTACACTGATCCAGTCTGTCGCCAGTGTCGAAGAATAGGTGAGAAGCTCTTCTTGAAGGGCGAACGGTGCTACACGCCGAGATGCGCGGTAGACCGGCGCAAGCGCCCGCCAGGAGAGGCGGTCCCCCGCAGGAGACGGGCGTCTGACTGGGCTCTTCGTCTGAAGGAGAAGCAGAAGGCGCGCTTTACCTACGGAGTGCTCGAACGCCAGTTTCGTCGGTATTTCGAGATGGCTCGAGACCAGACTGGTGCGACGGGTAACGCCCTGCTACAGACGTTGGAGAGGAGGCTTGACAACGTCGTGTACAGGCTTTCCTTCGCCGACTCCCGCCGACAGGCGCGACAGCTCGTTAATCACGGTCACTTCACGGTGAACGGAAAGCGCATGACGATACCGTCCTATTTGGTCAAGCCCACGGACTCGATAGCTTGGAAGGGTTCGAACGGCTCGCTCCCGGCGTTCGCCGAGGCCCTTACCGAGGGTCTGCCTAAACGCCCGGTACCTCAATGGCTCAACCTCAACGCCGAGGATGTAACGGGTGAGGTGGTCGCCGTACCGGACATATCCGAGATCGAGACTGGAATAGACTCCCGGCTAATCGTCGAGTTCTATTCTCGGTAACAGGCGATTCCGATTCTACAGATCGGAATCGGCCGACAAGTCAGAGGAGCATACTGAACCATGGTGAATTTGCAAACACTGGCGCCCCCGGACCCCCGCGTCGAGGAGGAGGAGCCTGAGCCGACTCCGTCGATCAAGGTCGAAGAGGACGATGACGTCTACGGCAAGTTCCTCATAGAGCCGCTGCCGCAGGGCTTTGGGATGACCTTGGGGAACCCGGTCCGTCGAGTCCTATATAGCTCGCTACCGGGTACGGCAGTGACGTGGGTGAAGATCGAGGGTGTCCTGCACGAGTACGGAACGATACCTCATGTGAAGGAAGAAGTAGCTGAGCTGCTGATGAACATCAAGGGCATTCGGCTACGTTCGGAGGTAGACCGCCCCGGGAAACTGCGATTAGAAGTGGCCGGACAGGGCGAGGCATCTGCCGGAGACATAATGGCTTCGACCGACTACACAGTAGTCAATCCCGAGTTGTACCTGGCGACTTTAGACTCCGACGAGGCGCGGCTCTCCGTTGAGCTCAACGTCGAACGAGGCACCGGCTACGTACAGGCATCCCAGGGCGACGGGCTACCCATCGGTGTACTGCCGGTGGACGCGATATACACGCCGGTCCGCAAGGTCAACTACAGCGTCGACAACGTCCGGGTAGGCCAGCGTACCGACTTCGAGCGCCTCACGGTGGAGGTGTGGACCGACGGGTCGATCACACCTGTAGACGCTATGAGACAAGCGGGGACTGTTCTGGTCAATCACTTCTTCCTGTTCGCCAATACTCAAAAGACCGAAGAGGGTGGGGTGGAGGGTGGTCCTGCCCTGAGAATCTCACCTGAGCACTACAACGTTCCGGTCGAGCGACTGGAGCTTTCCTCGCGCACGCTGAACTGCCTCAAACGCGCCAGCATTGACAAGATCGGTCAGATACTGGAGATGAAAAGGTCCGAACTACTGCAGATCAGGAACTTCGGCGAAAAGTCTCTCGACGAGCTGTACTCCCGTCTGCGGGAGATGGACCTGCTTCCTCCGGAGCTCGATCCGGACCTACAGCAGGAGGAAGAAAGCGAAGACGAAGGTGAGCAGGCGGTCGACGAAGAACAGCCCGAAGTGATGGCTGTCGTCGCCGAGGCCGAGGGCCAGGACGAAGGAGACGAGTCGTGAGGCACCGAGTCGCCGGCCGCAAGCTTTCACGCCCAACCGCCCATCGAATGGCCATGTTGCGCGGCGCCGTTACTGACCTGCTTCGGCTCGAGTCGTTGAGGACGACAGAACCAAAGGCCAGAGAGGTCCGACGCCTGGCCGAAAAGATGATCACCCGCGGCAAGAAGGGAACGCTGCACGATCGGCGCCTCGCGGCCGCGGTGCTCACAGACGAGACTGTTTTGCGAAAACTGTTCGAGGAACTAGGCCCGCGGTATGAATCGAGGCCGGGCGGATACACCCGAATGTTCAAGCTCGGACCACGCAAGGGCGACGCGGCGCCTATGGCTATATTGGAGCTCGTGGCCTGACCGCCAGAGACTCGAATGCGCCTGGCCATGGTAGTGGAGTACGAAGGTACTGAGTACCACGGCTTTCAGTTCCAGACAAACGCGCCGGCCGTACAGAAGGAGATCGAGGAAGCGATAGAGCGATTTACCAGCAAAAAGAGTCGTGTGAAGGGAGCGGGTCGAACTGACGTAGGAGTCCACGCTTTGGGACAGGTAGTGGCTTTCGACACGGAAAGCGAGGAGGCCACTGAGACCTTCGTTCGAGCACTGAACTTTTACCTACCGGACGACATCGTTGTTAAACGAGCGCGCGTGGTCAGAGATGACTTCGACCCGCGACGGGAAGCGCTAAGCCGCACCTACCGATATGTGATCCGGTCGGGCGATGCACGATCTCCGATAACACGAAGGACGGAGTACCAAATACAGGGGACCCTCGACATTGATAGAATGCGAAGGGCGGCACGATCGTTTGTAGGACGGCACGACTACTCTCGGTTTGCGGGGCCTCTGGACCGAAAAGATGCAAGCACAATCAGGCAAGTCTACGAAGCGACAGTCCGAAAGCGAGGTCAAACCGTGACCTTCGAGGTCGAAGGGAACGCGTTTCTTCCTCACCAGGTGAGACGCATGGTAGGCGCACTGTTAGAGATCGGGAAGATGAGATTGTCGCCAGGTGCGATCAAGTCGCTGCTCGAAGGGAAAGCGGAGCAGCTGGTTGCACACGCGGCGCCGCCACATGGGCTATTCCTGGTCAGAGTGAAATATGCGGAAGGCGAGTTAGATGGCACCATTTGTTAGACCACACCAGACCCGTGCGTCTGATCTGCGGCCGAAGTGGCACGTAATTGACGCGGATGGCAAGACGCTGGGACGTCTGGGCACCGAGATTGCGACGTTGCTGCAAGGCAAGCACAATCCGATGTACGTACCCAACCTGAACACCGGCGACTTCGTAGTGGTAGTCAACGCCGAGAAGGTCCGGGTCACGGGGAATAAGCTCGAAAAGAAGATGTACTACCGCCACAGCGGATATCACGGCGGTCTGAAAGAGCAGACGCTGGCCGACGTGCTCAAACGGACCCCGATCCGCGTGCTGCGACAGGCGGTGAAGGGCATGCTCCCCAAGAACTCGTTGGGGCGCCAGATGCTCTCGCGCCTGAAGCTGTACGCAGGGAACGAGCACCCCCACGCCGCCCAGGTAAACGCCGGGTCTCGTATCGAATCGGCACCAGTGGAGAGCGAGTCTGAGGCGACTGCCGTCGCGGAGGCTTCGCCCGCCGAAGCTGCGACGACGGCTACGGAAGATACCAAGCCGAAAAAGAGGTCCCGGCGACCAAAGGGCGCTTCGGACGCCGAGGACCCGGCCGCTGTCTCTGACACCGAGAAGAAGCCTAAGGCTAAGTCGCGACGGCCAAAAGCGACGGCGACCGATGCCCCTGAAGAGGGTGCCGCCGAGGTAGAAGCGAAGGCTACGGAAGACCCACAGCCGGCCAAACCCAAAGCACGCCGCCGAAAAGCAGTCAAAGCCGAAACCTCAGAAGCGTCGCCTTCTGAGGAGTCGACCGAAGAGAAGACACCGGACGGCGAGGAGGCTTAATTGAACGAACAGCAATACTACTATGCGACCGGCCGTCGGAAGACCTCAGTGGCGAGGGTCAGGCTCTATATGGAGCGCGGTCCCATAGTCGTGAACGGAAAGCCTATAGAAGAGGCGTTCGGCTGGAAGTCCTGGCGTGACATCATCACGGAGCCCTTCATGGTGACCGAGTCCTCCGACCAATTCCGGGTCGTTGCCAAGGTAGCAGGGGGCGGCGTTTCGAGCCAGGCGGGGGCCCTCAAGCATGGTATCTCCAGAGCCCTTTTGGTCGCTGACCCCAGCTTAAGGCCGCGGCTCAAGCGCGCCGGACTGCTGACGCGTGACTCTCGCGAGAAGGAACGGAAGAAACCCGGACTGGTCCGCGCAAGAAAGGCCAAGCAGTACTCCAAACGCTAGTCTAAAAAAATGACCTGGCGAAAGAGAGCGCCTCGATATCGAGGCGCTCTCTTGGTTTTTCAGACGCTCGCGCTGTCCGCTACGCTTCAACGAGCAGTCCTTACCTGCTGAGCTCCGCCGCCAGTACGTCCAGCGAGTAGTCTTCCTTTCTCGCGCGCAGATCGAGGTAGACTAGCGTTCTGCCAATCAACACGAAGGGTGTGAGCACGGTCCCGACCGCCGCGATCCATATCGTTGCCAGGAATGGACTTATGGTCAGAAGACCATTCGTTACCAGACCGGCAGCTATTGCCGCTCCTAGCAGGATGACTAGATAAGCGGCGCCGATACCGAACACCCGCCACCAATTCCTGCTTACCAGGTCGGCGCTTCGACCAAGTGCGCCCAGTCTCATGCCCTCGATCATTATCGCTTCGTCGGCGAAAAACCAAATAACGGCGACATAAAAGAGAATCGGGATTCCTATGAGGAACGCACTCAGGACCCCGGCCCCAAACAAAGCAAGTCCATACAACACGAACGCGGCTGCGAGGACGGCGACTCGCCGCCAGGCCCGGCGGTAGCATTCTCCCACGCGGATGGACAGGCCAAGTCGCTTACCCGCGACGGCGTACACCGTGGCGCCGCTGGCGAGTATGGATAGAAATACGCTGGCCACGATCATCGCTGTCCCGATAGGTTTTGCGATTGCCGATACTACGATGGGCAATTGAGGCGCGACCCAGATAAGCACGAACGGCCAGAAGCTCTCGCGATAGACCCGGAAAGTTTCGTTAAGGAACCCGGCGAGGTCGAGCGTCGGGATGGCAGTGGACTCGTCGTCGGCACGGTGGGCGAGGTCTCCACCGCAAGACGCGCAAAAGCGCGAGTTCGGGCTATTCTCGTGGCCGCATTGAGGGCAGAACATCAGCCAACTGGGTAATTCCGAGAGATAGGAGCCGTCGCAGTGGTAGCCGGACGCCCGCGCCGTCTAGTCCGCAGCGGCTTCGGCTTCCGCGAGCTTCTCGACACGAACTTTGGCAAGGGGCAGTCCCTCGACGTTTATGATCGGGTCGGGCTCAGAAGAAGCGTCAAGGCGAGTGGCGACCTCTCCGAACAGCGACGTGTTGGATATCATGCCCTTGTGGATGCCCGTTAGTCGCGCGATTCCCCGCAGCCGGTCCCGACTCGAAACGACCTCGACGAACTCCCCGTCAACGATATCCAGGTCCTGAGCGTCCTCCGGATGAATCTCCAGGACCTCGTCCCGCTCGATAACGTTTCGCTTTCCATTCTTGACTATCTCCATGGGACGGTCCGCCTGATGAAGCATACGCCCCCGGGCAAGAACGAACTGGTAGTCGGCGTCGAAGTCATCGGGAGCCGCAGGTAGGGCCATTGGAGAGAGCTCAATCTTGCGGGGGTCGACCTCCGGAACGCCGAGTATTCCGGTGTCAGACATGTCGGCGGCGAGGCATGGCCACTGCACACTTCCCGATCGGAGTCGTTCGTATGAAATACCGCCATAGATCTCTACCAGTCCGGCCAACTCATCGAAGACGCTTTCAGCGTCCATGTGGTCGAAGCCTTCGGCGCCCATTAACCGCGCCATCTGGCTGATGATTCGCCAGTCGGGCTCCTCGTCGCCCTTCGGTCCGACTGCCGGACGGAGGAGCTGGACTCGGCGCTCCATGTTTGTATACGTGCCGTCGATCTCGGCAAATGTCGCCGATGGCAGAACGACGTCAGCCACTTCGGTCAGATCGTTCCGGAAGGTGGCGAGTACGACCAGGAACTCCAGCTGGCGCGCCGCGTCTACGAAGTCTCCCAGCTCACCGTTCGTGAAGTTGGCGCTATCGCCGGCTAGCAGCAAAGCCTTTACGCGACCGCTGCGGATGGCCGCCTCCATTTCCGTAAGGGCGTGGCCTTCGATTGTCGGCGCCTCCGCGTTCCACGCTTGCTGAAAACGGTCCCGGGTGGCCGCGTCCGACACCGGGCCGTACCCGGGCAGATGGTCGGGCGCGCAGCCTACATCTTTAGACCCCTGCTCGTTGGCGCCGGTGTACAGAGGGTACAGCCCGGACGACGGCTTGCCCAGGTTGCCCGTGGCGAGCGCCAGGTTGACCAGACCGCGGACACAAGCGTCGCGAAGGTCAGGAGCCAAGGTTTCGAGGGCGTAGAGTAATGCCGCCGGACTGCTGCCCGCGAAGAGCCTGGCCGCAGCCTGGATTTCTTCCTGGGGTATCGCCGTGACCTCCGAGACACGGATCAGATCGAAGGCCCATAGGCTGTTCTTTAGCTCCCTCACCCCGTCGCAACGCTCGGCGAGGAACTCGTGGTCGTCCAGGGATTCGTCGACGATTACCCTCAGCATCCCGCCGATGAGTGCGGTCTCGGTCCCCGGACGAGGTCGAAGCCATATAGTCGCGTAGCGAGTCAGCTCGGTCTCGCGAGGATCGACAACGATGAGCGCAGCGCCCTCTTTGACCGCTTTCTTGATGGGTACGGCGGCGACGTTCTGCTCCTCCGTGATATTCCCGGAAACCACGAGGAAGCACTTCGATCTTTCCAGTTCCCAGATGGAATTTGTAGCGGCGCGGTTGCCCAGCATGTCGCCGAGCGCTGATGTCAGCTCCGGGCGAAGGTTGGAGGAGATGTCGATATTGTTGCTGTTCATTACCGTCCGGGCGAACTTTTGCGCGATGTAATTGTCTTCGTTCGTGCCGCGTGGCGAGGCGATCAACGCGAATTCGCTACCTTTGTGTTCCTTTAGTCGAGTCGCAACTCGCTCGAGGGCGTCCACGAGAGTGCTCTCTTGCAGCGATCCGTCTATGCGGACCAGCGGCTTGCGGAGCCGTTCTTTTCGGTTCACGAACTCCAGGCCGAACTTTCCCTTGAAGCAGACCTGTCCCTGATTGGCGGGCGCATGGATGTCCGGCGAGGTCCTGATCAGGCGGTTGCGTTTGTCCACCTCCAGGGAGACCTGGCAGCCGACGGGGCAGTGGGGGCAGATGCTCGACACCTTCTTGACCGCTTTGTCCCACTTGTGCTCGCGCTCCACCAGGGCGCCGGTGGGACACACGTCGATACATGCGCCGCAGAACTCACAGCCCGACTCGAGAAGCGACGTGCCATGGGACGTGCCGATGAGGCTACGACCGGCCCGGTCTGTGAACGTGAGCGCGTTGTCGCCCCTGACCTCTTCGCAGACACGCACGCAGCGCCCGCAAACGATGCAGAGGTTCATGTCCATTTCCCACAGGGGGTCTTCGACCTTCAGCGGCAAGTGCCGGTTGTTGTACGTAAGCGGAGTGTCGAGGTCCATCTCGAGGTACCGCACCGTGTCTTTTAGCTCACAGCGCTCGTTCTTAGGGCAGGTGACGCAGCGGTCGTTGACGGAGACGTGGCGCAAGCAGATGTCCGATGGGCCGCAAAGGTCGACCCGGTGGCAGGTCAGGCAGCCATGGGGGTGCTCTGAGATGAGCAGGTCCATGATGCCTCGTCGGAGCCCGACGATGTTTTCTGAGTTGGTCGTGACTCGCATACCGTCGGCAGCGGGCGTCGTGCATGAGGCGGGGCTACCTGGCAGAGGTCGGTACTCTCCGTCGGGTGTCTTCTGCTCTGCCGAAACGACGCACATACGGCAAGCACCGAACGCCTTCATGCCCGGGTAGTAGCACAGATACGGGATGTACATACCGGCGTCGATCGCAGCCTGAAGAATATTAGTGCCGGGCGTCGTCTTGACGTCGACGCCGTCTATCGTGAGGGTTATCTCATCTGGCATCATTTGCTTTCTGGATGGATCTCACTCGAGCTCGCAGGGGTCAGGGCTGTACCGCCAACTCGAGAGGTTGGTGCTGAGGTCTGAAGTCCTCTGCGAAAGGCCTCGTGTTTCTCGGAGAGAGCATCGGCTTTGCGCAGGCGCCTGTCGGGCAGCGTTTCTCGTCGACGTGTGCCCGGAAGTCCGAGTCGAAGAATTCGAGAGCGGATCGGACGGGGTTGAAGCCAAGCTGCCCATGCCCGCATAACGAGCCGGCTTGCATGGTCTGGCCGACGCTCGCGCAAAGGTCCAGGTCCGCGGGAGTCCCCTCGAAGCGGGCGATCCTTTCCATGATTTCGAGCATGTGTGTCATCCCGAGGCGGCAGGGGAAGCATTTTCCACACGATTCGTACTGGCAGAAGGCGACCAGCACACGGGTCAGGTCGACAGCGCAGGCGTCCTCGTCCGCTATTATGATCCCGCCGGAGCCGAGGATCGCGCCCGCCGCCTTCATCTCGTCGAAGTCGAGGTGTATCTCGACACTGTCCGCGCCCAGCACTCCTCCCAACGGGCCTCCGGTCTGCAGCAGCTTAAGTCGCTTACCGTTCGGGACGCCGCCCCCGAGATCGTTTATCACCTGGCCTAGAGTGAGGCCCATGGGCACCTCGTAGAGTCCGGGGTGCGTGATGCTGCCGCTCAGACAGACGATTGCGGTGCCGCTGCTTCCCTCGACTCCGATGGAGGAGAACCACTCGCTTCCCTTCGAGATAATCTCCGGAGCATACGAGAGGGTCTTGACGTTGTTTATGGTGCTTGGCTTGCCCCACACGCCGAAAGCAGCCGGGAACGGGGGCCTCGACCGCGGCATCGACCGCTTCCCTTCGATCGACTCCATCAACCCGGTCTCTTCGCCTGCAACATACGACTCACCCGTAAGCGACACCTCGACGTCGAAGCTGAACTCAGAGTCCAAGATGTTCTGGCCCAGAAGACCGGTTTTGTACGCCTCTTCGATCGCCTTCTCGGTCCGGTCGATAGGTCCGTCGTGCCCGTGCCGGATGAAGACGATGCCGTTGGTCGCCCCGGTGGCGTAACCGGCGATGGCGATTCCCTCCAGAAGTGTGAACGGGTCGCTTTCCAAGATGCCTTTGTCGTTATAGGCTCCAGGATCTCCTTCTTCGCAGTTAGCGAGAATGTACTTCGCTGGACCCGGCGAATGGACCATGAAGCTCCATTTCATTCCCGTGAGGAAAGCTGCACCACCTCGACCCTTGAGCCCCGACGCCTTCATCTCCTCCACAACCGCGTTCGGCTCCATCTGGTATAGCGCCTTGTTGAGGCCGCTGTACCCACCGTTGGCAATGTACTGGTAGATGTCGTTGGGCGCGGTGTTGCCGGCGTTCCGCAAGGCGATCCGTTGCTGCATCCCAAAGACGGGCAGCGAGTTGAGGTCCGGAACGCCCTCAACGTCGTTCTCGCCCAGGTATCCCAGAACCTTGGTCTTCGGCATTCGGTCCTCGACCAGATACTCGTCGATCAACGAGCTAACTTCGTCGGGGGCCACGCCGGTGAAAAAGACCCTCGGACCTCCGGGCTTCATGATATCGACGAGGGGCTCGGCGTAACACAGGCCAAGGCAGCCAACCTCGTCGACGATAGCCTCGATGCTGCGCGACTCCAGCTCCGACCGCAGCGTTTCCACGACTTCCACCGCGCCGACAGCCTGGCCGCACATCGCCGTCCCGACCCGTATCCACGGCTTGTCGCCCGAGACAAGGTCTTGCCATCGGAGGTCGGCTTCGGTCTTCAGATCGCTGAAACTGGTCATCTAATGCGGATTCTCTTTGCGATACGGGAAGACAGGCTGCGCGGAACGAGCGGTGACATTGGTCAAGAGTCGCTTTCGAGCGCTTGCGCCACCAGACTCTGTGCCTTTTCGATCGTCATACGCCCGCGCAGATGGTGGTCGACGCTCAGTACAGGAGCCTGAGCGCACGCGCCGAGGCAGGTGTTGTATTTGAGAGTGATCTTGCCGTCGGAAGTGTCGCCTTCTCCGGAAAGGCCAAGGTCGTCGAGAAGCTGTTTGAGAATGGTGCTGGCCCCGACGAGGTGGCACGTGGGGCCCCAACATACCTCTACCAGGTGCTCTGCAGGCGGCTCGAAGCGAAAATTCGTGTAGAAGGTGGCGACGCCCCAGACGTCGTTGATGCTCGCGTCGTTAAGCCGGGCTACCTCTTCGATGGCTTCTTGCGGGAGGTAGCCGAGGTCGTCCTGGGCGGCTAATAGGGAAGACAGTACCGTCGTGGTAGGGCGCTTCTGGCCGGCTACTGCTTGCCTGACACGCTCTCGTAGGTTGCCGTTCTTCGTAGCGACCAACCGACCCCCGCTACTTTGCGAAATGAGTCACAATCATAGCACAGGGGCCTATGTGCTACAAAGGAGCGTTATTCATAATTCGGAGAGGGTTTGGAGAACAAAAAGAGAGGCGGGCCACTCGACCCCGCCTCTCTCTGAGAGAATCTCTGGTTTGGGGCTTTATGACATGACGAGCTGTCTCTGGTGCGGATGTTCGCGCCAGATGTCCTGAACGAACAAGACTAGGAGCTTGATGTAGTCTGCGATGGTGCGGCCCTTGCTCTGTTTGGTGATGAACGGTTTCACTTTTTCCCAAGACAAGTGCAATTCAGGATACCTCGCCAGGAAAACGGCTTCAAAGTCCTCAATCTCAAGACCCACGACCTCTCCGGTGACCGGTATGTACCTAATCCACAGATGACCACCGACGTCCAGAGAGATAGCTGCAGGCTTAGGCGACTTGTGAACGAAAAGGATATCGCGCTCAGAGTCAAAAGAGCGTGCGAATTTCGGAAATTCGTCAACGTTCCAGTTCAGTTCAGGAATATCGATGATCTTCTCAGGACTGTCTGCTAATACTTCGACCATATAGGGAGGTCTCCCTGTCTAATGTTGCCTGACGCGAAAGCGGTCACGAGTTCGCCCCGAAGGGCTTTACCTGAACCCAGATACGCTACTACAACTCTTACGTAAGACCTGTCAAAGGGTGGAGGCAAGGTGAATGGCCGATAGTAAATCCGCCGATTCGGGTAGCGGTTACTCTGATGAACGTACGCAGGGTCGCTGAGGGTAGCAGAGACGGCACCTTGCTGCCCCGCCATTTCGGGATGCTCGGCAACGATGTGGGTATCCCAGTTGTCATGGCTGCACTGGATGGGAACGCCATCTTTATCCAGCGTCGCGAAATCACACGCCACCTAGCACACTTGTCTTGGATTGTCAATATGAGAACTATAACAGTATAACAAACATTATAAGGGCCTCAACAGATTGTCAACCCCTGTTTAGATACGATTTAGTGAAAAAGGGATATTGTCTATCGCTCTGTAACTACCCTCAAGCGCTCGCCGTCCGTCACGAACTCGACGTTCCCCTGCTGGCTTGTGAGTAGGATCGCGTCCTCGGAGACGTGCTCCCGCAGCGCCTCCATTGTCTCAGGGTGTGGGTGTCCGTGGCGGTTGTCCGCGCCGGCAGAGATCACTGCTGCGACGGGGCTGACTCGGTCCAGGAACACCCTAGACGACGAGCTACGCGAGCCATGGTGCGGCACCTTGAGGACGTCGCTGTCGAGGGGCGCGTTTGCCGTCGTAAGCGCGGCCTCGGCCTCGGCGAAAATGTCGCTGGCGAGGAGGAAGCTCACGTCACCGTACACCAGCCGAAGAACGACGCTTGCATTGTCGATGTCCGACGCCGTGCCGGCTAGCAGACGCTCCGGCGGACCCAGCACCTCAAGGACCACGCCGTCGTCGAAGGCGAAGACCTGCCCGGCTCGCGCCGCAATAACCTGAGCGTCTTCTTCTCGCACGGCCTCGTCCCACGCCGCATAGTCGGGACTCGAGTACTCGATCCTGCGTTCGAGCACCCTGTCGACGCGGTACCGGTGGAGCACGTCGACGAGCCCCGTCGCGTGATCGGCGTGGGGGTGAGTCAACACCACGAGGTCGATGGACCGCTCCCATGGGTTCATCTTGCTGCCTAGCAGCCGCGACGCCCCAAGAGGATCGGGCCCGCCGTCCACCAGAATGAGTGCGCCTCCCGGAGTCGTGATGAGTGCCGTGTCCCCCTGGCCTACGTCTGCGAAGACCACGTGGAGCTCGCGGTTGGGGAGGGAGGTCGCGGCGGCCAGGGCCAGTAGAGCCAGCGAAGCCGCCGGCGCCAGGAGCCACCAGGAGAGCCAGCCGCCATAGGAAGTCTCGGTGCGGACCGGTGCTCGCAGGCGAGAAAGAGTGCTCGCGAGCCGGCCGACAGTGCCGAGCCGGCGATTAGACGCCAGGTAGACTATCGCAAAAGGGACGTAGTACACCCAGACCAGAAGCGGTGCTACCGGTCCGGTCTCGATCGCAGCTGCCGGTAGACGCGCCAGAAGGCCTACCACGCCGGTCATGTAGGCCGTGGGCGTCCATGCAACCCAGCCCAGGGGCGTCGCGAGCGCCTCACTGACCAGCCCGACCGCGGCTGCCGCACCCTGCGACACCAGCACCGCAGGCAACGCCGGAAGTGTGAGCGCCGTCGCCGGGATGCCCACGAGTGAGACGCGCTCGAAGTACAAGGCGGCCAGTGGCAGAGTTGCGAGGGTGGCCGCGACGGTCATGGCGGTAGCGTCGATCGGTAGCGCGATCAGGAGCCGCTCGCCGTTTGATTCGTTGGTTGTGCTCCTAGTCACGGCGGAGCGCAGGTTTGACGATATCGGGTCTGCCAGGACCGCGATCCCGGCCATAGCGGCGAAGCTGAGCTGGAACGAGACACGCCACAGTACGTCGGGGTTGAGAGCGACCATCAAGGCTGCAGCGAGCCCCAGGGCCGGCAGGACACTTCGTGGCCGTCCGACAGCCAGCGCCAGCAAGTAGACGCTACCCATGATCGCGGCGCGAGCGGCCGACGGAGACATTCCTGCGATCAGCACATAGAGCCAAATAAGGGCCAATGGAACGAGCAAGTACCGTTGGCCGCGGCGACCGAAAATCGCGGCGCTCGCTGCCAGGCTCAACCCAAGGAGGATGCTGACGTGCAGGCCCGAAATCGCGAGCAGATGAGAGGTCCCGGTCCGCCGGAAGTCCTCGACGAGGTCGTCGGGGAGGTCGTTTCGGAGGCCCAGGAGAAGCGCCTTTCCGAGCGATGCCTGAGGCTCCGGAACAGCTACGGAGACCGACTCCGCGAGTCGGCGGCGTAGATCGTAGAGCCATCGATAAAAGGCAAGGCCTTCGCCCTCTCCCACTAGTGCCGGGTCCGGGAACGACATCACCGACCCGATCCCTTGTCGGGCCAGAAATGCTGCGTAGTCGAACCCTTCGAGGTCAGGTGGCGCTTGGACCGTTCCGGTCAGTTGCAGCCTGTCGCCATATCGGACGAAGGGCCGGTCCCTGAGGGCGACCAACTCAAAGGTCGGACGTATCGTTACCAGGACGTCGCCGGAAGCCCCGGCCGATTCGGCGCCGGCGCTGATCGTATCCGTCCGCAATCGGAACCTCGTCGCCTGGCCGACGGCTTCTGGGTCCGAGACAACGACGCCCTGGAGAGCAACGTCGCCAACGCCGTGATACTTCGCCAACTCCGAAGCATCATCTGGCGTCGTAAGCCCGACCCTCAGTGCTCCAGTGGCCAGGGCTAGCAAGAGCAACCCCGGCATCACGGACCGGCGCGCCGTGGTCAGCAGCAATGACAGCGAGACGGCGCCAACCAGCACGAGGGTCGCCGCCAAGAAGGAGACGTGCAGAGAATCGGCGAGGAATACGCCCGCGACAAATGAGACTGCGTGGCCTAAAAGGACCATGTTCGATTCAGCCGTCTCGCGACTTCCAGATATGCAGAACGTCGCGGTGGCGGTGATTCTAACACCGGCGTGTCGGTGCGCCGTGCATCCACCGGTAGAGGGTGGTGCGTCCGACGTTGGCTAGCCGGGCGCTGACGCGGTGGGCGCTGACGCGGTGGGCGCTGGCGCGGTGGGCGCTGGCGCGGTGGCGCTGACGCGGTGGCGCTGGCGCGGTGGCGCTGACGCGGCGGCGGCCTCAGACACTCGAGGGCGCCGAGACCACGTACGGCAGGACGGCGATCCGCTTCTCGGACAGGTCGTCTGATACGGACTGGGGGTCGTTTTCCATTTGTGCTGGGTGCGAGTATTTACTCTGTTGCAAACCGTGGCAAACTGTTGCTTTCATATCTGAGGGTTGCAACACCTGGGCGGGGGAATGCAACAGGTAGGGGGAGCTGGGTAACAGAGTACGGGGTACGGGGTACAGAGTACGGGGTACGGGGTACGGGGTACGGGGTACGGGGTAAGGGGTAAGGGGTATGGGGTAAGGGGTATGGGGTAAGGGGTATGGGGTACAGGGTACGGGGTACGGGGTACAGGGTACAGGGTACAGGGTACAGGGTACAGGGTACAGGGTACAGGGTACAGGGTACGGGTAGTCGATTCCGGCGGTCGTCTGGTGCATTGTCTCTCTCCTAGCGTTGTGTCTGGTGGCCTAAAACAAAAGGACGGACCCGCGCGGGTCCGTCCCTCGAAGATAGCGTAGCACAGGTGTGCTAGTACGTCAAGTTTCGGTTTTGGGGCGGCTAGTCCGGTCCGTCCTTCCACGG
Organism: Dehalococcoidia bacterium; assembly: GCA_965248605.1. GTDB lineage: Bacteria > Chloroflexota > Dehalococcoidia > Lucifugimonadales > CAUZJF01 > CAUZJF01. The sequence continues at coordinate 526,647 of CBDFJV010000007.1, read as the reverse complement.
GCTCAGGACGAGCGGTCTTGCCTTCTGTTCAGGTTCTGGATTCCGGCCCACGACTTTCGTCGGGGCAGGCTTTTCGCCGGAATCGTCTATGCCGGTTGCCGGCACCCTAAAGGATGAAAACTGCCAATGTTTCGAAGCAATCTTGGTCGATGTAGGAGCACATGTGTGTCTCTGCCCCGTGTCGCGATTCACGCTGGGACGCGGGCGCATGTCCCGATGCCGCATCGGGACGCCCCTACCAAAGGAGGCCTCCGGAGCACGTCCCTTTTCATGGCAATGACGGAGTGGGGTTCCGGTCTAGGTGTACAGACGGTGTGCGGTGCTTTCGAGACGCGCGGTCTCCTTGACACATCCGTTCACCCTCGGCTACTCTCTGCTGTAACGGCTACGACGGAGACGAGTAGCGGGTCACGGTCGCTTTAGCGAGTCTGGTTGGTGCGAGCAGACGCGAACCGACCCAGCGAAGATCCCTCCCGAGCCGCGGGCCGAACGGATAGCGCGACAGCGTTCCAGTAGGCACCGACGGAGTTGCTCACCGTTAGCAGAGCAGGGGTATATTAGTACCTCGGAAGAGAGCCCCTACGACGTAGGGGAACGTGGGTGGTACCGCGAGCTTTAAGGCCCGTCCCTCGGCAAGGGACGGGCCTTTTCGTTGCATTGAAGGAGAGTCGATTGACGGAGGGATCACAAGCGTCGCGGCGACAACTGCAACCTGCGCACTGGACCCACCGGCTGTTCGTCGAGGAGCCCGAGCTATACCTGCCGTTCCTCGAAGAAGCCGCCGGTCGGGCGCCGGCGGAGACGCACGCCCTGCAGGCGCTGTTTGAGGACGCATGTGTACCTCCGGGCGGCCGCGTGCTTGACATTGCCTGCGGCCTCGGCCGACACACCGTTCTGCTGGCGCAACGTGGATATGACGTGGTCGGCGTCGACATCTCACCCCTCTACGTCGAAAGGGCGACCGAAGCCGCGCTCAACGCTGGCGTCGACGCCAGGTTCATAGTCGGCGACATGCTCCACATCGAGCGGTTGATGGAAGATGAGGCTCCATTCAACGCGATCATCAGCATGTTTACGTCCAACGGCTATTACGGGCGGATGGGCGACATGGAGCTGTTCGGGCAGCTTCGCCAGCTGGCCGCACCGGGGGCTGCGCTCGTCGTGCTGACAGCAAACCTGGATTGGATGGCGCGCAACATCGAAGGGCAGGGACTCGACCGGGCTGGACAGATACGAGTCGTCCAGGACCGGCAGCTCAATTTGGATACGTCGACGCTGGAGAGCGAGTGGAGCTTCTTCGAAGGGCGAGGGGAGTCACTGAGGCTCAGGCTCAAGCTTGCGATGCAGCACCGCGTGTACAACCTGCCAGAGTTCCGGGGGCTCCTGGCGGAAGTGGGATGGACTTTCGTGGCGGGCCTGGGAAGCGAGCGGGAAGTCGACCTCCAATTGGAAGAACTGACACCTGAGTCGAAGACGATGTGGGTCATCGCCCGCGCGGACGATTGACCGCTGAGGCCACTGGAGCCGGGAGTATCAGCCCGGCACAGCATAGAAGCTAGGAGAACGAAGATGTTCGAACCCGTGAGCTCTAAAGTCGACTTCCCGGCGATGGAGCGTGAATTGCTGACGTGGTGGGACGAGAACGGCATCGTCGAAAAGTACCTGTCGCGAAACGACGAAGCCGACAAGCGGTTCTCGTTCATCGACGGGCCCGTCACGGCCAATAACCCGCTGGGCGTCCATCACGCGTGGGGCCGCACGTACAAGGACATCTTCCAGCGCTACAAGACGATGCAGGGCTTCAAGCAGCGCTATCAGAACGGGTTCGACGGCCAGGGGCTGTGGATCGAGGTCGAGGTCGAGAAGCAGCTTGGACTCAACTCAAAGCGGGAGATCGAGACCTTCGGAATCGACAAGTTCGTCGAGCTGTGCAAGGAGCGGGTCCGGAAGTTCGCCGATATCCAGACTCAGCAGTCGATACGGCTGGGCTACTGGATGGACTGGGACAACTCCTACCACACGATGTCAGACGAGAACAACTACACGATTTGGCACTTCCTGAAGGTATGCCACGAGCGCGGCTGGATCTACGAGGGCACCGACGTAATGCCATGGTGTCCGCGCTGCGGAACGGGGCTTTCACAGCACGAGATCGTCACAGAGGGTTATAAGGAGATCGTGCACCCCGGGCTCTATGTCCGATTCCCCGTAGTCGACCGGCCCGGCGAGTCACTCCTGGTATGGACGACTACACCTTGGACGCTCGCCGCCAACACCGGCGCCTACGTCCACCCTGAGCTGACATACGTCAAAGTCCGGACGGAAGACGACGAGGTCCTCTACCTGCTCAAGGGCCGGCTCTCCGAGGTCAAGCGCGAGCACGAGGTGATCGAGGAGATGCCCGGCAAGGAACTGGTGGGTCTCCACTACCGCGGTCCATTCGACGAACTGCCCGCACAGCAAGACGTAGATCGCCGCGTGGTAGCCCACGACGAGGTGAGCGAGAGCGAGGGTACTGGAATCGTCCACGCAGCTCCGGGAGCGGGCGAGGTCGACTTCGCCATCAGCAAGACCGAAGGGCTGAGCGTGATAGCACCCCTGGACGAATTCGGCAACTTTGTCGACGGGTTCGATTGGCTCACCGGCCAGAGCGTGTTCGACGTCAACGAGGCCATCTACAACAGCCTCCGGGAAAAAGGCGTCTTCTACCGGCTCGAACAGTACCGGCACCGGTACCCGGTCTGCTGGCGGTGCGACACCGAGCTTGTCTTCCGGCTCGTCGACGAGTGGTTCATCTCCATGGACGAATTGCGTGGTCAGATCGCCGAGGTGGCTACGAAGATCCGCTGGCTGCCGGACTTCGGGTTGGACCGTGAACTCGACTGGCTACACAATATGGACGACTGGATGATCTCGAAAAAGCGCTATTGGGGCCTTGCTCTGCCAATCTACAAGTGCGATTGCGGGCATTTCGAGGTGATCGGCTCGGAGACCGAGCTCGAGTCGAAGGCCGTCGAGGGGTGGGACAGCTTCGAAGGCCACTCGCCGCACCGCCCTTGGATCGACGACGTCAAGATCAAGTGTCCCAAGTGTGGCGAGACGGTATCGCGCATCCGTGACGTCGGGAATCCGTGGCTCGACGCGGGAATCGTGACCTACTCGACCATCGACTACCGCCACGACCGAGACTACTGGAAAGATTGGTTCCCCGCCGATCTGATCTCGGAGAGCTTCCCGGGGCAGTTCAGGAACTGGTTCTACTCGCTATTGACCATGAGCACGGTGCTCGAAAAGTCCGAGCCGACGCGCGCGATACACACCTACGCGCTTCTTGTCGACGAGAAGGGCGAGGAGATGCACAAGAGCAAGGGGAACGCCATCTGGCTCGACGACGCAGCGGAGGAAATCGGGATCGACCCGATGCGCTGGCTGTACAGCCGCCAGACGCCGTCGTCGAACTTGAAATTCGGCTACGGCATCATCTCCGAGGTACAGCGGCGATTCCTGATCCCGCTCTGGAACGTCTACTCGTTCTTCGTCACCTACGCCAACATCGACGACTACGACCCGGCAGGCTCCGCTCCGGCCCTGCAAGAAAGGCCGGAGCTCGATCGATGGATACTGTCGGAGCTGAATTCACTGGTGGGGGAAGTGGTCGCGTCTCTGGACCGGTACGAGCAGGAGGACGCGGCGCGCGCCATCGAAGGATTCGTCGAGTACCTGTCGAACTGGTACGTCCGGCGAAGCAGGCGTCGGTTCTGGAAGAGCGACACCGATGAGGACAAGCTGTCGGCCTATGCGACGCTGTACGAGTGCCTGGTGACGTTGACCAAGCTGCTGGCGCCGTTCGTGCCTTTCACGGCCGAGAACCTGTACCAAAACCTCGTGCGGTCGGCCGGTAACGGGTTCGAGAGCGTTCACCTGGAGTCCTTTCCTGCCTCTGACCCGGCGACGATCGACCAGGACCTCTCGGACGCGACCCGGTTGGCCATGCGCCTGTCGAGCCTGGGCAGGGCCGCCCGTAGCAAAGCTGGTATCAAGGTCCGCCAGCCCATTGGGAAGGTGCTCGTCAAGCTGAGGAACCCCGGCGAAGAGCACCTGCTAAACCAGGTCGCATCACAGGTCCGCGAGGAGCTGAACGTCAAAGAGGTCGCGGCCCTGGAAGACGAAGGACAGGTCGCCAGCTTCGAGGTGCGGGTCGACATGTCGAAAATTGGGCCGAAACACGGATCCTCGACGCCCAAGGTGCTGTCGGCTCTGAAGGCAGCGGACCAGGACTACGTGTACGCCCACGTGTCTCAGGGGAAGCCGGTGGAGGTAGGCGGCTTCATACTCGAGCCCGGCGAGGTGATAGTCAACACGTCGGCGATCGAGGGCTACTCGGTGGCGTCGGAGGGCGGATACACGGTCGCTGCCACCACCGAGATCACCGACGAGCTGGCCCTTGAAGGACTCGCGCGAGAGGTGGTGCACCGCATACAGAACATGCGGAAGTCTGCGGGGTTCGACATCGCCGACCGCATCGTCACCTACTACGACGGCCCCGAACGGCTCGATGAGATGGTGGCGGTACACCGCGACTACATCCTGGGCGAAACGCTCTCAGATGGGCTTGAGAAGGCTGCCCCGCCCGACGGCGCCCACGTCGAGGACCACCGAGTGGACGGGTTGGACCTGATTCTCTCTGTAAAGCGGGTCTAGGAGCTCCTATGCCCGGTCGGTTCCTGGCGATGGTTGGCGTGGTGCTATGGCGTCGGAGCGATGGCAAGTACCTCGTGCTTCGACGTTCGGCAACGAGGGACCATGGCGCCGGGAAGTGGGAGTGTGTTACGGGCCGGCTCGAGCAAGGAGAGAGCTTCGAGCAAGCTGTGAGGAGAGAAGCACGGGAAGAGCTGGGTGTCGACGTGCGAATCGAGTTTATCGTCGGGACCACCCACTTCTACCGGGGCGATGCGGTCCCGGAGAACGAAATGGTCGGAGTCAGCTTCGGATGCTCGATAGAGGACTCAAGAGGTATTCGACTGAGTGACGAGCATTCCGAGCATCGCTGGGTGACCCCGACGGAGGCAGAGGCCATGTTCTCCCGCGACCATTGGCTGAGCACGCTGATCGCCCGAACCGAGCGTGTTCGCAAACTCATGCCAACGGAGCTGCGACGCCTGCCTTGGGATGGGGATTTCGAAGCCAGCCCCGCCAGACCCGACGACGCATAACGCGTTGGCGCAACCTGAAAGACTCGCAAGTGGGGGATTCTTACCTCAGAATCGTCTATGTCGGTTGGTCCGACACCCTTAAGGATGAAAAAGCTGCCGGGTTTTCGGACCAATCTGGCCATGTTAGGGTAGGCCTTTGTGTTTGCCAGCGTCGTGTTCACGCCGGGATGCGGGCGCATTGCAATGCGCCCCTACCAGAAGGAGCCTCGCCGCCCGACCTTTTTTATGGCAATCGTCTATGTCGGTTGGTCCGACACCCTTAAGGATTAAAAAGCTGCCCGTTTTCGGACCAATCTGGCGATGTTAGGGTGGGCCTTGTGTTTGCCCGCGTCGTGCTCACGCCGGGATGCGGGCGCATGTCCCGATGCCGCATCGGGACGCCCCTACCAGAAGGAGCCTCACCGCTCGACCTTTTTATAGCAATCGTCTATGTCGGTTGGTCCGACACCCCTAAGCCCGAATCCACCGAAGGACACCGATGGACGGCGTGAGGGCAGCGGAAGGGGGTGGGTGAGGGAGCTACAGGGGAGATGGCCTGGGGTCTTGGGGTAGATGGGAGGCCGGCGGCCGGTCTTCAGTCGCCGCACAGGGCCCCTAAGGCCCTATGCGGGAGTTGCGATGCGCGGGATGGCGAGAGGATACGCAGCAGGGGACTCTCGCGACCGGGGTGGCGCGAGATTGCGGGGACGTTGGGTCAGTTGCAGGCTGGCCGTCAGGCCGGGAACGGAATGGCTTGCAGCCGGGCCAAGGCGCGACTGAACTGGGTTTCCCAAGGCCAGCGCCGGGGGAGATGCAAAGTGAGGCGGCGCGCCGAGCGGGTGATCCGTCCCACCAGAGCGAAGACCCGCCGCCTGAGGGTCTTGGTGATCACGGTCCGCTCGCCCAGACCAATCCGCGCCGTCCAGCGGGCCAGGTTATGCGCCATCACCTGGACCGCCAGCCAGGCGCCGTTGGCGGCGAAGCGCCCCGACGGCATGTGGTTCAGCCCGACGCCGTACTTGAGGTCGCGTATGGCGTTCTCGACCTCGGCGTGGCGGCGATGATCGGCCTCCAGTTCCAGCGTCTCCCCATCGCGGTCGGTGATGAAGGCGTGATAGCTGTATCTGGCGAAGAGGGCGAGCTGGGAACCGGGCGTCGGCTTCACCCGGCGGACAATGAGCCGCACCGGCGCGGCGTCCGGCTTGGCCTGGAACGGGGTGTAAGTCGTCTCGGCGACATCGGCGGCGCCGTCCGTCCAGTAGGGAATGGGAGTCCAGTCCTCCTCTGGTATCGCCTCGATCAGGTCCCGCAGGCTGGCGCGCTGGCGGATGGTGATAGAGAAGCGGACATCCATTTCCCGGCAGGCGGCAACGACAGTGTGGGCGTAGAAGCCGCTGTCGGCCCGCACCGTGAGTTGTCCCCTGGCCCCGCCGTAGCGCACCCGCCCCACCGTCTCACGCAGGAAGTGGGCGGCGCCACGGGCGGTGTTGGCCCGGCCCTCGCGCAGCCGGGACATCAGCACCTCGCCGGTGCCGGCGGCAATGGCCAGCAGCGGGTGATAGCCGCGGGCGCCGGTATAGCCGTGGTGGCGCGCTCCCTCCTTGGCCAGTCCATAGGTCTCGCAGATGGTCGAGTCCAGGTCGATGGTCAGGGGCGAGTCGCCGGGTCCGGCCCCAGCGGCCCAGGCCCGGGCCAACAACTGGCGGCTCACGCGGTCGAGTTGACGGACATGCCCCCACCGGAAGCTGCGCAGGAAGGTCCCCAGGGTGGATGGCGCCTTGACCACGCAGCCTAGAACACCGACCGTCCCACCAGCGCGCAGCGCATCGGCGTCGTCGATGCAGTCGCCGCCTGCCAGCGCGGAAGCGACCAGCGTCAGCATCTTGTCCCCAGTGTTCGCCCGTCCCGGCGCTCCGCCGAGGTCAAGGTGATGGTCGACGAGTTCCCGCAGGCCCAGGTGCCGGGCTAGGGTGGCCGGCAGGAGCAGGCCGGCATTGGCCACCAGGCGATGGTCGTCAAAGACGATGCGGATACGGTCGGGTTTGTTCTGTGGCAGCATCTATTGGGTGCTCCTTGTTTCCGGGCGGGTTTCTGTTCCAAAACCATTATCCCAGATTCAGAGGAGCACCCGCTGGCTTCTTCAAGGGCTGTCCCCAAGGACGTCCTTCGGTGGATTCGGGCTAAGGATGAAAAAGCTGCCCGTTTTCGGACCAATCTGGCGATGTTAGGGTGGGCCTTGTGTTTGCCCGCGTCGTGCTCACGCCGGGATGCGGGCGCATGTCCCGATGCCGCATCGGGACGCCCCTACCAGAAGGAGCCTCACCGCCCGACCTTTTATAGAGTGTAGAATTCTGTTGAATTTTGGTAAATGACAGCTACGAGCCAGCCCGATGACCGCGTGTTTTCTCCACATGTGAAGGGCGGAGAGATAATGTACCACCTGGGCGGTCGAGCGCTGAGATGTGGCGCTTGAAAACTGTACCGCCTGTCGCCTTCAATCAGGAACGACCGAACCTGATTGAAGGTGGATTGGATGTACAAGGTGGAGATGTACCTGCGAGTTCGCAGGGCTTGTTTCGTCGAAGGGATGAGCGTCCGAGAGGCGGCCCGAGTGTTCGGGCTACACCGGGACACGGTGCGCAAGATGCTCGAGTACTCCGTGCCCCCAGGGTATCGACGGCAACGACCGGCTCGCAGACCGAAGCTCGATCCATATAAGGGTGTGATGGACCAGATCCTGGAGCAGGATCTGAGCTCACCGAAGAAGCAGCGTCACACCGCCAAGCGTATCTACGAACGGCTCAGAGACGAACACGGCTTCCCCGGCAAGTACACGATAGTCAAAGACTACGTTCGAGAACGCCGTCGTCATACCCGCGAGATGTTCTTACCTCTGTCCCACCCTCCGGGACATGCCCAGTGCGACTACGGCGAAGCTCGAGTGATCATCGGCGGAGTGGAACGCAAAGCCCACTACTTCGCCCTGGACCTCCCTCACAGCGACGGGTGCTATGTGAAGGCGTATCCCGCCGAGACGACGGAGTCATTCTGCGACGGACACGTCTCCGCCTTCGCGTTCCTGGGCGGAGTGCCTCAGAGCATCCTCTACGACAACACCACGCTCGCGGTAGCCAGAATCCTGGGAGATGGTCGCCGGCAGCGGACCAGGGTGTTCTCCGAGCTTCAGTCCCACTACCTGTTCGAGGACCGGTTCGGCCGTCCAGGCAAAGGGAACGATAAGGGCAAAGTAGAAGGTCTGGTCGGCTATGTCCGCCGGAACTTCCTGGTGCCCATTCCATCGTTCGAGAGCTTCGATGCCCTCAATGCTCATCTGGAGCAACACTGCCTCAGACGGTTCGAAGATCGACTCCGCGGCCACAACGAGACGATAGGAGAACGGCTGGAGCGGGACCTGGAGAAGTTGCTGCCTCTGCCGGCCGTACCGTACGACGCCAGCGACAAGCACGCGACGAGGGTCAGTTCTCTGTCCCTGGTCAGATACCGGACCAATGACTATTCGGTCCCGGTGGCCTACGGTCATCGGGACGTTGTGGTCCGCGGATATGTACATGAGGTTGTGATCAGCTGTGGCGCTGAAGTCATCGCCCGCCATCGGCGGTCCTACGATCGAGACGACTTCGTCTTCGACCCTCTCCATTACCTGCCGCTCCTTGAGAAGAAGACGAGGGCATTGGATCAGGCGGCGCCGCTGGTTGGATGGGAGTTGCCCGAGGAGTTCGGAGTGTTGCGGCGGTTGCTGGAGTCTCGGATGGGCAAGCGAGGAAAGAGGGAGTTCGTGCAGGTGCTCAGACTGATGGAGAACTTCCAGCCGGAAGAAGTCCACGACGCCGTACGAGACGCCATTCGACTCGGGGCTGTGAGCTTCGATGCTGTCAAGCACCTGGTGCTGTGCAGGATCGAGGGTCGACCGCCTAGACTCGACATGGAGTTGTACCCGTATCTGCCCAGGACCAACGTTGCAACAACCTCGACCAGGGACTACATGGCTCTCCTGGCGGGGAGCCGGTCATGACCAACAAGTCCACGATGTTGCTCGAACACAACCTCAAGCAACTCAAGCTCCCCACGTTCCTGAGGGAGTACGACAAGCTGGCATCCCAGTGTGCCAGTGAGGGAGCTGACCATCCGGACTACCTGCTGCGACTATCGGAGTTGGAGCTGATCGACCGTCACCATCGCATGGTGGAACGTCGGATCAAAGCAGCCCGCTTCCCGACGACCAAGAGTCTCGACACCTTCGACTTCCTGTCTATGCCGTCCCTGAACAAGGCTCTGGTTCTGGAGCTGGCACGATGCGAGTACATCGAGCGCCCCCACAACGTCATCGCTCTCGGCAACAGTGGCACCGGCAAGACCCATATCGCCCTCGGTCTCGGTCTGGCTGCGTGTCAGAGGGGACTGTCCGTGGGCTTCACCACCGCCGCTGCTCTGGTTCACGAGCTGATCGAGGCCAGGGACGAACGGCGTCTGCTCAACCTGCAGAGAAGGCTCGCACGACTCAAGCTTCTGATCATCGACGAACTGGGCTTCGTGCCCTTGTCCAAGACTGGCGCCGAGCTCCTCTTCGAGGTGTTCAGCCAGCGTTACGAGCGTGGATCGGTCCTGGTGACCTCCAACCTGCCCTTCGTCGAGTGGACCGAGGTGTTCGGCTCTGAACGGCTGACCGGAGCTCTCCTCGACCGCCTCACCCACCATGTCGACATCCTGGAGATGAACGGGGACAGCCAAAAGTCGCAAAGAGTCGCCTACAGTTTGTTTGCGACGCGGTGAAGCCCGTCTTTTACCAGCCTCTCGCCGAAATTGATAACGATCGCGAGCCTCAAATCGAGCAGCCGCAAATACGTAAGAGCCTGTGCTTCGAAGATAGCATTGTAGGCTGAAGTCGCCTTGTTCTCCACAATCACTCGCTTTTCGATGAGCATGTCGACTCTGAGCGGCGTCGACAACTCGCGGCCTTTGTAGGTGATCGGCACCTCGCGCTGTCGATCGACCGCCGGTCCACGCTCCCTTAGCTCCCACGCGAGAGCCTCTTCGTAAACGCTCTCGAGCAAACCAGGCCCACCAAGCGTCCGATGCACCTCTATCGCACACTCAACGATGTGTTTGCTGATCTCGTTCTCAGTCATCGCGGTGGTTCCTCACTTTGCGGCTTTGCCCCCTTGCATCTTTGCGTTCGATTCCATGATCATATCGCAGAATGGAACGGACACACCTGTACCTCCTCGGATCACCTCGCATCGAGCGAGACGGTCAGCCGGTAGCCGTCGATACCCGGAAGGCGTTCGCGATGCTGGCGTATCTGGTCCTCACCGAAGGTCCGCAGAGCCGAGATTCGCTGGCCGCCCTTTTGTGGCCGGACAGCGACGCCGTTCACGCTAAGGCGGCCCTACGCCGCACCTTGTCGGCTCTCAACAAGGCCACGGCGGGCCGGGTGCTCAATACCGACAGGAGAGCCGTGTCGTTTGTTCCAGGCGACGAAGTCTGGGTTGACGTTGCCGAGTTCTCGTCGTTGATAGAACGCCGCGACGATCACGGGCACGAGCTCACGGAGGTTTGCCCGCGATGCGTTCCTATCCTCGAAAAGGCGGTGTCACTCTACGGTGGCGACCTTCTGAGCGGCCTTGCTCTAAGGGACAGCCCAACCTTTGACGAATGGCAACTCTTTCAAACAGAAGGCTTGAGGCGACAGCTGGCGCAGGCGCTGGAGGGTCTTGCTTGGGGCCACGCATCCGATGCCAGATTCGACGCCGCCATCGTCTATGCGACTCGGTGGCTTGCCTTGGATACACTCCACGAACCTGCCCATCGCTTGACCATGCAGCTGTACGTATGGTCAGGCCAGCGGAATGCTGCGCTTCGACAATATCGAGAATGCGTCCGGGTCCTCGAAAACGAGCTCGGTGTCTTGCCGCTGGAGGAAACCACCCAGCTATACGAGACGATAAAGGAGAACCAGCTCGCCTCACCAAGCCGTCCCGCCGACAGCCGCAAGGGTAGGGTAGGAGCCGCTAAACGGCCGGCATCAGCGACCCAGCGTTCCTCAACATATCCGCTGGTTGGACGATCGGCCGAGATGACTGCCATGGCCGAGGCAAGCGAGGCCATCGGCGAAGACGGCCGCCTGCTGGTACTCGAAGGGGAGGCTGGGATCGGCAAGACCCGTCTGGCCGAAGCTTTCATCGAGCGGATGAGTGCCGTCGGGAACGCGGCTTTGACGGCGCGTTGTTACGAAGGGGAATCTAGCTTGGCGTACGGTCCGATCATCGAATGGCTCAAGGAGGCGGAGGCCATGGCCCCGGAGAAGGGCGTGCCGCCGCCCGCCACCCGGTCGTTGAGCGAGGCCGCCCGCTTGCTACCTGAGCTACGCGGCCGTCGTTCAGACCTTCCCGAGGCGCCACGCCTTGACAGTCCAGGAGCCCAGCGAAACTTCTACGAAGGTGTCTGCGACGTCTTAACGGCAGCTTGTGGGACAAGTGGAGTGCTCTTCCTAGACGACGTCCACTGGGCCGATGAGGCGACCCTTGAGATGCTGCATTATCTGGCGCGACGGCTCGTCGGGCGGCCCGTCTGCTTGTTGGTTACGTGGCGAAGCGAAGAAGTCCCTTCGTCCCATCGCCTCCGCAGGATGTTTGCCGAGGCCAGCAGAAGTAGCCTGGCGACACACTTGCCTCTGGGTCGACTGCAGCCCGACGAGGTAGCCGCGGTCGTCGAGTCGTTCCGAGCGTCAGGCGTCGACGTTCCAGGCCAGCTCGAAGTCGGGCTGTACGAGGAAACAGAGGGCCTACCGTTCTTCGTCGTCGAGTACTTGGCAGCCAGACGCGACGTCGCTGCAGGTTCCGACGCTGAGGGGCCGACGGTGCCCGATAGCGTGCGAGACTTGCTACTCTCCCGGATTATTCAGGTGAGCGATGCGGGTCGACAGCTGCTCAGCACGGCGGCTGTCATCGGCCGGTCGTTCGGCTTCGAAACGTTGAGGGAGGCCAGCGGTCGAAGCGAGGACGAGGCAGTGTCGGCATTGGAGGAGCTTGTATCCCGCAGTATCGTCAGGGAGGTCGCTCATCCGGACGATTCTGCTGGACTAGAGTATGACTTCAGTCACGAGAAGCTCCGAAGCCTGGCCTATGAAGAGACCAGCCTGGCGCGACGAAGGCTCCTTCACCGTCGGGTCGGCGAGGCCATCGCAAAGCGAGGACGCCCGGGGCAGCACTCGAGTCAGATAGCCCATCACTATCAGCTGGCCGGACGCGAGTCCGAAGCCGCTCACCACTTCAGGTTGGCCGCCGATCATGCCAGGTCCCTCTTCGCCAACACCGACGCGATCGGCCACTATGAATCGAGCCTGGCTCTGGGGCACCCGGAAGCGCCGCTTATCTATGAAGCGCTTGGCGACCTCAAAACTCTAGCGGGCGAGTACGGAGCAGCCATTGCCAGCTACGAGACTGCGGCCGCCACGGGCGACGCGGACGCCTTGCCCAGACTGGAGCACAAACTCGGAGGGGTCCACCACAGGCGGGGCGAGTGGGAGCTCGCGGAAAGTCACTTCGAGGCGGCGACGGAGGCTCTCGACGGCGGCTCACCTCCGGGAATCCGCCCGAGGATTCTGGCTGACTGGAGCCTAACGGCCCACCATGCCGGCGACTCCGAGAGAGCCCGCGAGCTTGCTCGACAGGCCCTTGAAGCTGCCGAAGCCGCGGACGATACCGAGGCGCTCGCCCAGGCTCACAATATCGCCGGGATACTTGAAAAGAGCGAAGGCGAGCTGGAAAGGGCGGTCTCGCACCTCGAACGCAGCCTGGAGCTGGCGAGGGAGTTGGACGAGATGTCCGGCGCACTGGTGGCGGCTCTCAACAATCTTGCGCTGACCTGCGCCGCTCTCGGCCAGACCGACCGTGCGCGGGAGCTTGTCCAGACCGCTCTCGAGCGGTGTACCTCCCAGGGCGACCGGCATCGAGAGGCCGCGCTCCATAATCACATGGCCGACCTTCTCCACAGCGTCGGTAAACGAGAGGAGTCCATCACTCACTTGAAGCAGGCAGTGAAGATATTCGCCGAGATCGGCAGCGACGGAGCCGCGACTCCGCAGCCTGAAATCTGGAAACTCGTGGAGTGGTGATCTGTTCTGTGGCGTCAACCGCCGGATTTCGGAGAGATTCAGGCGGAACCAGACCATCTGTGTTACTATGCGGCCACCTCTCATAGCTGGACTTTCAAGGAGACAACCGAATGTTTAGCGATGAGGACGAAGTCGATCTTTCTCCGTATCAAGACGCGAGGAAGGCGATTGAGAAGTCCCGAGCGGTACGCGGCTTCGTTTTCCATCTGGTCGCCTTCATCCTCGGGAACGGATTCCTGGGTTTCTGGAATGTCATGACCTACTTCGTGAAGGAGGACCAGACCCTCTGGTTCTTTATTCCACTGCTGTTCTGGGGTGTCGGCGTCATAATTCACTACGTCCAATCTGTCGCGCTTTTCGACGAGTGGTGGGACGTGGACGAACGCAACATCGGGCGGCAGATGAAGGGCTAGAGGCCTTGGCCCCTGAATCTCGAACACTCCGACCGGCTTACCTTACCGATCACATCCGCCACTCACGAGACCACGTATGCATTCATATGGACGTTCAGGCCGTCTGCGTCGACGGAGTTTGGATCGGACAGACCCGCCACGATGATCACTTCGGGACTTGACAGGTACTCCGGCTTACGCCGGTTTCTTCTCCTCGTCCCCGTCGTTTTGCTGCTGGGCTCGGCTTGTGGCAGTGGAGAATCGAAAGAGGCGGATGCCCCCCTGCAGGCTGGCGCCGCCGACGAGTCAACGGGCAACCTTATCGAGGGAACCAACACCGCCAAGGCCAGCGACCCTGGGTTGGCGACAGAGGTCGCGTTCACCATCGATGAAGACGGCGTCACGGGCCCGAGCTCGACGCCTGCCGGTTGGACTCGCATCGTCCTCAACAACCAGGGACAAAAAGACCACCACCTTGGACTCATCAGGCTGACCGAGGGCAAGACCGCGGACGATCTCGCGGCCTCGATGAAAGCAGACCCCGATGGGTCACTGCCTCCATGGGCCATGCCGTCCGGAGGCCCGGCCGACGTGTCACCGAGCCTGACGGGGACCGTGACGATGGATCTCGCGCCCGGCAGCTACGCTCTGGCGACCTACGTCCTTGACGGAAGGCAGGTTGCCCGGCCAGGGGCCGATACGTTGCGGCCGTTCAGCGTGACGGCTCCAGGCGCCGAGGGAAGGCCGCCGACACACGACATAGCTCTTTCCATATTCGACTACGGCTACAACATCTCGAACACCCGCGATCGGTTCGGCCCTAGCTCCGGAAAGGCTATCGACTCGGGGCCCCGGATTATCAAGATTACCAACGACGGCAGCCACGCCCACGAGGCGAGGATTGTCGAGTTGCCGCCGAACAAACAGGCCAAGGACTTTCCGGATCTTTACTTCATGAAGAAGGACACGCAGGGAGGCTTCGGAGGTGCGGGGAGGTTCCTCGCGGTCCCGGTGATCGATGAGAATGGCTTGGGCCCCGGGGGGCCGCCTCCAGGCAAAGCAGTCGGTGGCACCCTGGCCATTCTCCCTGGCGAGACGGTCTATGTGACGGTCAACTTCAATCCTTCGTGGCATTTCGTTTACGACATGCTCGAGGACGTTCAATTCGGCGCGCCGCATCTGCTCAGACCGATGTTACTGGAGTACCCAGTCCGGTAGCTTTCGTCGGGAACTGGGCGCACTGCGGAATCTAAGGGGGTCCATATTCCTCTGAGAATAGTCTTCCCCGGGCGTTGTAGCGACGCCCCGCCGAGGCGTCTCCACGGCACCTTTTATCCATTCATCATGTTCCGTGCGACGGGACATGGCGGATTGCGAGGGGTACTGATTGCGGTCGGTCTTGCCGTCTCGTTGATCGCCGCCGCCTGTGGGGCGAGCGAAACCGATCAGCCTGGCGACTCGGCGCCGGTCGACGGCGGACCGGTTGCCAGTGAGATGGTCGAGGGGCAGAATATCGCCAAGTCGAACGACCCGGGAGTCGCGACTGAGGTCGCCTTCACCGTGGACAGCCGCGGTTTCGCCGGCCCGGAGTCCACGCCGTCCGGATGGACTCGCATCGTCCTTCGCAACCAGGGGCAAGCCGATCATCACATGGGCTTGGTGCGGCTCAACGGCGGGAAGACGGTCGCCGACCTCAAGGGGTTCATCGAAGAAGAGCCAAAGGCGCGGTTCCCGGACTGGGCCATCCCGTCCGGCGGTCCTGGCGACGTGGCGCCCGGCGCGACCATGTCTGTAACTCAGGACCTCGCCGAAGGCAGCTATGCTCTCATCAGCTACGTCCCCGACGACGACGACATTGCGCGACCGTCCGTCGAAAAGCTACGACCTCTCCAGGTCACCGCCGGAGGCCCTCCTGGGACCGAACCCACTCACGACGTGGTCCTCGACATCGTCGACTATGACTTCCGCATTCGCAACACCGGCAACCGGTTCGACAACTTTGGAATGTCCGTGAACTCTGGAAGTCGGATCATCAAAGTGACTAATCTAGGAGAACACTTTCACGAGGCACGGATCGTTGAGATCGTCGACGGCAAACAGGCCCAAGGATTTCCCGACTTGTACGAAATGAGAAAAGAGCTGTACGGCGGCTCGGTATCGGGCTCGTCAGCCCGGTTCAGTCCCTTCCCGGTCATCAAGGAAAACGGAAGAGGTCCGGGTGGGCCACCTCCGGGTACAGCGGTCGGCGGCGTGATGGCTCTCGCGCCGGGTCAGTCGGTCTACATCACCGCGGACCTCAAAGGCGCCTGGCACTTCATCTACGACAACCTGGAGGATGTCGAGTTCCAGGCGCCGTACCTGCTGCGCCCGATGGTCCGCGAATTTCCGGTCCGATAGCGCGCGGACCCATCCTCCGGCCGGCGTTGCTGAAGCGGGCTAGAGACACCTCGCCGGGCACTGTCTCAGAAGAGGAGATGTCTTACCTCCTCTCCCTCTGGGAGAGGATTGAGGTGAGGGTGTCTTGGTCAACGAACGCAAACCGTCGCTGGTTTTCCCTCAATTCGCCGACTTTCGACGGGGCCCGCTCATTCCTAACCCTCTCCGCCAGGAGAGAAAGAACTTTTGAGACGGTCTCCGCCGGGGCGCCTCTCTACGAGGACCGACGGCCCCTCCCACATACATTCGTTGCCGTCCGCGACGGCGTAGAGTCCACCGCCGCCAGGGCTGTTACCAGACCGGAACCCTGGTACAATTGCGGGCGCAATTCGGCAGGCCGCCAGGAGCGTTCCAATGCAGAAAAAAGTGGTCAAGGTGCGGGCTGGAGACACCGAGTTTGACGCGATCGAGCAGCAGTTCGATATCGGACGGGAGGACTGGAACGAATACCGTCTGCTAGACGGAGGCGTTGTCCGGGTCAAGACCACCGTGCAGAGGATATTCCGGGTCGTGGACTCGGAGGGCAATCCGACGTATGACGAGTCGGGAGACCCCCATATGATCGTCAGGCATAAGAGCGACGTCGTGGCGGTCGAGTAGGCCGGTCCGAAAGACTGCACCTCTGAGGGAGGGAGCTTCATGGCGGGCGATGGCAAGATTGGTCCGGGGTTGTTCAGCTTTTTGACCGAGCTCGAAGAGAACAACAACCGGACGTGGTTCGAAGCCAACAAGGCCAGATACGAGTCTGAGGTCAAAGAACCATTGCTCGGGTTCATCGGTGAGTTCGGTACGAGGCTCGAGGAAATCAGCCTCCACTTCGTGGCAGACGCACGCCCATCCGGCGGCTCACTGTTCCGGATCTACAGGGACATCCGCTTTTCCAAGGACAAGACGCCTTACAAGACCCAGGCCGGGATGCACTTCCGCCACGATGTCGGCCGCGAAGTCCACGGCCCCGGCTTCTACTTGCATCTAGAGCCCGGCGAGGTGTTCGGCGGGGTCGGCATCTGGCACCCGGACTCGAAGACCCTCGGCAAAGTCCGCGATGCTATCGTCGCGAAGCCCAAGCAGTGGCAGAAGATCGTCAACGACAAGCAGTTCACCGCAGACTACCGGCTGGAGGGCGAGTCCTTGGCCCGGCCCCCTAAGGGGTACGACCCCGACCATCCGCTGATCGATGACCTGAAGCGGAAGGACTTCGTTGCGACAAGACGGCTGGCCGAATCGGACGCTCTTGCGGACGACTTCGTCGACCGCTACGCTGATCTGTGCCGGGGCGCAGGCCCCTTCGCCCAGTTCTTGACCGAGGCCGTAGGGCTACGATGGTGAGAAGCCCTGGACCAAGATGTCGCGATTCGGCCCTCCGTCATTGCCATGAAATAGACGTGCCTGGGAGGACTTCCACTGGTAGGGGCGTCCCGATGCGGCATCGGGACAATGCGCCCGTCCTGGCTTGAATCGCGGCGCGGCCAAACACACAGAGCCTGCCCTTACATCGACCAGAACTGCTCCGAGACGTGTGCAGTATTTCATCCTTTAGGGTGTCCCGCGCAACGGGACATGGACGATTCCGGCGAAAGCCGGAATCCACAAGACCGCAACGAAAGGCACGCCGGCTGATTCGGCCGAGAATTGTGGTGCAAGCCACGTGGTAGGGCGCAATTACTTCCTTGACATCCAGTGACAACAGGAGGCCCACTTGATCATCGACACCCACCTGCACGTGTGGAGCAGCGACGTATCCCGCTACCCAGCTGATGAAGGCCGTACTCTTTCACCCGGCGGCAGCGTCGAGTTCCTCAACGAGACCATGGCCGAAGCGGACGTCGACAAGGCGGTGATCGTTCAGCCTATCCACTACATGTATGACAACAGCTACGTGGCGGACTGCCTGAAGAACTTTCCCGGGAAATTCGCCGCGATCGGGCTCGTCGACCAGAAAGCGCCGGACGCACCCGATCAGCTGGAACGCCTGGTGAAAGAAGACGGTTTCAGCGGTCTGCGGATTCACACATCGTCGCGGGTCGACAACCCGTCGGACTGGGCCACACCCGACCAGGACCCGATATGGCGGCGGGCGGCAGAACTGGGAGCCTCCTTTATCGTTCACGGGACGGCCGAGAACCTGCCCCCCGTGGAGCCGATCATCGCCCGGTTTCCCGACGTGCCCGTGGCCCTCGATCATATTGGCGGCGCGCCCACGAACGAGGACCCACCTTACCCGTTGCTGAGCAAAGTCCTGAAGCTGGCCGAGTACCCGAACGTCTACGTGAAGCTCACTCCCCAGCCTCACAAGTCGGATATGCCCTACCCCCACGAAGACACCTTTCCGGCCTTCCAACGAATCTACGACGCCTACGGCCCGCAGCGACTCATGTGGGGCACCAACTTTCCTGGGGTCATGCGACAGACCGGGTACAGGCCGTCCGTGGACCTGTTCGGTACTCACATGACCTTCCTGACGGACGACGACAAGGAGTGGATCTTCAGCAAGACTGCTCTCAAGCTGTACTCCTTCGGTGAAGGCTAGTGCATGATCAAGAAACGTCTTGGGAAATACCCAGCCCGTGTGCCGGTTAAGGGCGGTGTTCCCCTCTTTCGAGGTGTCGGGCTGTTTCCCCCCCTTTCGAGGCGTAGGGCTGTTTCCCCGCCCTTTCGAAAAGGGGGGCAAGGGGGGATTTCTGACTTCGCGGCGGCGTATTATCTTCGCCCAACACCTTGTCTGTTGTGGTACCAGGCGTTAAAACCGCGATGAACGAGCACGAGCGGTACTTCTTCGACCTGAACGGCTACCTGGTTATCGAGGATGCCCTGACGCTCGAAGAGGTTGCCGCGTGCAACGAGGCGATCGACCACGAGTCCGACCGGGTCCGAGAGCGGCCTCCTGAGGAGTCTCTGGCCGGCGGGTCTCGAGCGCTGAAAGGGAAACAGGGCAGAGGCGATTTGGGAGAGATGCTGACCTGGCCGCAGCCATATTGCCAGCCGTTCCGGGACCTGCTGGCTCATCCACGCATCGTTCCGCCGCTTCAGGAGCTGCTAGGCGACGGCTTCAGACTGGACCACGTCTACGGCATCGTTATGCGCAAAGGCGCAGAGGGGCACAAGCTTCACGGCGGCGGGACTGCGGATAATCTCACGAGCTTCTTCCAGTTCCACAACGGCAAGATGCGGTGCGGACTCACGGTGGTGAGCTGGGTGCTGACAGACTGCGGACCAGGCGATGGCGGCTTCGGATGCGTGCCTGGCAGCCACAAGTCCAACTACCCCATACCTGATGACGTGGCCTTGTTAGAGACGGACTTGGGTATCGTGAAGCAAGTCGAGGCGAAGGCGGGCTCGGTGATCATATTCACCGAGGCGCTCGCCCACGGCACGATGCCTTGGACGGCCGAGCGCCAGCGTCGCAGTATTCTGTACAAGTACTCGCCTGGGCCCATGTCGTACGCCCGCGACCACATCCCAGAGGGCGTCCAGGACGTCCTCGACGAGTTCACGCCAGAACAGCGCGCGGTCCTCGAGCCACCGTACATTCCAGAGCGCCCGACCATCCAGTAACACCGTCGTGTTACGAAAAAGACGTGGCCAAGGAGGCACCGTCATTCCGGCGGAAGCCGGAATCCAAACCCAAGAAGCGAAAAAAACGGAATCGATAAACTAGGAGGCATCACGTGAGCAACGTTCCAATGACACGACCTGAAGAGGCCCTGGCGATCCACGAGACGAACTACTTCCACTCGTCTACCTTCACCGAGCTGGACGATGGGCGGGTGCTTCATGCCGCCAACACGACGTTCACGACCTCGGACGATGGAGGGATAACCTGGTCCGACGAGTTCAAGCGGACCGACACCAACCGCGACCCGGTCGGCGGGGGAGGCACATCGCTTGTCCGCCTGTCCGGCAAGGGCGTCGGCCTCGCGGCAATGAAAAAAACCAGTGAAGACCGGAGGGGCACGGGAGTCGTGTTCTGGCGCTCGGAAGACGGAGGCGAAACGTGGGAACCGCCGGTGCAGGTAACCACGCCCGGCGTCGCCACCCACCTTTATCAGGACGCCATCACACGTACCTCGTCAGGGCGCATCGTCATCCCGGTCTACATCTCGATGGGCCAGGGCACCGGCCCCAACGACCAGAAGCCTCCTGCGTCGGGCAAGCTGGCCAACGGACAATGGGTCTCCACTGCGGGTCACTTCTTCGACCCACACTTCTCATCGGTCTATGTTGCCTACTCGGATGACGACGGCCGGACTTGGAAGCGCAACAGCGACAATGAGCTGATGATATTGCTGGACTGGAACGCGACATACAGTTACGTCAACGAGCCGACGGTGACCGAGGCGTCGCCCGGACGGCTGTTGATGATGATGCGCACGGGCGTGGGCAGGATCTTCCAGGCTTGGTCCTACGACAACGGCGACACGTGGACGCGACCTCAGCCGACCTCTCTTGCGTCGAGCACGGCGCCGGCCCAGATCGGAACGCTGCCGAACGGCCATCTCCTCGTCGTGTGGAACCAGGAGAGCGAGGAGGAGGTGAAGCGCGGGTTCAACCGGACCCGGATCTCATCGGCCGTCAGCCGCAACGGTGGCAGCGTGTGGGAGTTCTTCCAGAATATCGAGTCGATCCACGAGTCGACGCGGGTCGAGCCTGGCCCGGTCCGACCGTTGCGGCCATCCGAGCACCATTTCGCGCCGGGCGTGCCGGCGCCGGAGCGCGAGGTCGAGCACATCCGGCAGGTAGACTTCCATGGGCGCTGGTCCTATCCCTCGATGTTAGTGATGAAGGACCGGGTGCTCGTGGCACACACCTACTCTCACTACGAGGAACACCCAACCGAGGCCCGGCTCGTATCTAGCAAGGACACACTTGGTTTCAATCAGAAGCTGAAGGTACTACCGCTCAACTGGTTCTACGGCGGCAAGGAGCCCGCCGACAACCCGTTCCTGCCAAGGGCGCACGACCCGGCAAGCCCTTAAGCGTGGACGCTGCAACAGAACAGGCGGACTCACCTGTCCGGAGAGACGCACAACCGGCCTGTCATTCTGAACGAGCGCAGCGAGTGAAGAATCTAATGTCGTGACGACGGGGCAGGTCGCCGTGGCCGATTGCGTTCTTAGATTCCTCACTGCGTTCGGAATGACAAAGCGGCCAGCCGGCTAAGCCGACACCGGCATGAGTCGGCGGTGCTAGAGGAAGTCGGTTGGCGGACACACGCCTCTGTCATTCTTAACGAGCGCAGCAAGTGAAAAATCTAACGTCGACTCAACCGAGCGGGTCGCCATCGCCTGACGAGTCTTTTAGATTCCTCACTCCGTTCGAAATGACGATCCTGCCAACCCGTTCCTACCGAAGGTACCCTCGATTCGGGTTGGAGGGTCGACAACGGTCCAGAGCTTGGCGGCTTTCACGAACAACGCCATGGCAGCCTTCATGGAAGCGGCGGTTTCGGAACCAGGCAGTCCACGAGGTAACCGACCGAACCATCTCTCTTTGGTTTGGGGATCGACTTCGACTCAACGACTGCGATGAGCGACCGAAGCGTGTTGGCGAGGCTGGCCTCATCCAGCCCTTCGGCGTGGAACGACGGCGAAGCCAGGTACTCGAACCAACGCTCATCCGCGCCGAAATAGACCCAGACAGGACTCGGCGGGCTGGCGAGCAAGTAGGCTTCCGCCTCGCCGACTGCCAGCGGTCGGGGAAGTGAGACCGTGAGTTGTGTGATGGCGTCGTCGCGGTTTCCCAGATACCTCGCCATTCGCACCGTCGGGATCGTCCCACCTTCGACGGGGAACATTTCTGTGATGTACTTGGGGACAAATGCGAGACCTCCTCCCGTATTGAGGCCATCTGCGGTCAACACCTGTCCCGTTGCACCGGTCGGTGCCGGCTCTTCTCCGGATGAAACGATATCCCAGAGGCTTGCTAAGTACTGGTCTCTGTCCGGTGGATTGTCTCGCAGCAGCGACAGTTCCAGGTATTCCTTGCCGGCGAGTTCGCTGGGCGAGCAATTGTCGTACAAGACGCTAGTGATTGTAGTGTCGAAAGCGAAAACCAGCGGTAGCGCAGGGGGCGCCCCGAACGTATTCACGCTGCCACCCAGCACGATGGCTTTCTCGGGTTCGTCCGATTCCGGATAACTTACCCACCAGTGGAGCAGTACCTCCTCGGTTACGGAAGGACCGGGGACCTCCGAGAATGCGGAGACATTCGGCTCTGTTGTTGTCTCTACATTTGGAACGACCGTGGAGACGCCCGCCCCGGCTTCTTCCTGGGCTCCAGGTGCGGACGTCGACGGGGCTTGGCCGCAGCTCCCGAAGATCACAGCGAGCCAGAACATCGTTCCTGCGGCTGAAACCATCTTGCCCAGCGTTCTCAAGAGGGCTCCTTAGCTACCAGAATTCAGAGGATGCACCCTACCTGTCATTGGTATGAAAAGCGACGGGCTCCGGGGGGCTTCCTTTGGTAGGGGCGCATTGCAATGCGCCCGCGTCCCGGCGTGAATCGCGACACGGGGCAGACACACGTCCGCTCCTACATCGACCAAGATTGCTTCGAAACATCGGCAGTTTTCATCCTTTAGGGTGCCGGCGACAACCGGTATGGACGATTCTGAACGAGCGCAGCGAGTGAATAATGACAGGTCGTTGCGATGGGGCACGTGGCGATGGTCGAAGTGTTTCTTGGATTCCTCACTGCGTTCGGAATGACAAGCCTGCTGACTGCTGCGACGCTAACCCGCCAGCCAACATAAGAGACCCAATCGCCAGCTCTTGATGGAAAACCAGCGGTAGCGCAGGGGGCGCGCACCTAACGGACCCGGAGATCGATCTCGGCGTCGTGGATCGAGTACCCGAGAAATCCTGTCCGCTCCGGTGGAGACTCGTCGGTGTCCACCACGACGTCAACGTCTCGAAGCCTTAGCCCTAATCCACCGAAGGACGGCGTGTAGGAGGCCTGCTGAAGAAACAAAAGGGTGCGCCTCTGAATCTGGGATAATGGTTTTGAAACAGAAAACCGGTCCCAGAAAAGGAGCACCCGATAGATGCTACCACGTAACCACCCCGACCGCATCCAAATCGCCTTCGACGACCACCGCCTGGTGGCCAATGCCGGGCTGATCCTTCCCGCCACCCTCGCCCTGCGCCTTGGCCTGCCCCAACTCCTCCGGAAGCACCTCGACCTCGGCGGCGCGCCGGGCCGGGCGAACACCGGCGACAAGATGATGACCCTGGTGGCCTCCGCCCTAGCCGGCGGAGATTGCATCGACGACGCCGATGTGCTGCGCGCCGGCGGGACCGCCCGCGTGCTCGGTTTCACGGCTAAGGCTCCCTCCACCCTGGGCACCTTCCTGCGCAGCTTCAGGTGGGGCCATGTCCGCCTGCTCCTACGATCGAGACGTCTCGGGCGCCGTTTGCGTAGATCAGATACCGCGGACTGTAAGCAGCCGGGTCGGTGCTGGCCCAGATCGTCGCCCCCGCGTCGAGCCAAAGGACGACGCGGTCCTTCAGCCGGATAGTCCCCGTGAGGTAGTCGCCGGCGGGAAACGCGACCGTGCCCCCGCCCGCCGTGTGGCAGGCGTCGATGGCTTGCTGGATGGCCTGGGTGTCGTCTGCCTGCTTGTCGCCGACCGCGCCGTGGGCACGGACGTTGTAGGCGATATCTCTAACGCCGTCCATTTCGCCCCCCTTAACCCGAATCCACCGACGGACAGGGATGGACGACGTGAGGACAGCGGAAGGGGGTGAGGGAGTTACAGGCGTGATGATCCGGGCTCGAATTTGGGTAGACGGGAGGTTGGCGGGCGGTCTGCAGGCGCTTTTGGGGGCACCGATGGCGGCCTACAGTGGCTGTGGCGAGCCAGAGGCGGGATAGGACACGGCAAGAGGCGCTCGCGGACTGGGCTGGCGCGAGTTTGCGGGGACGTTGGGTTGGCTGGTGGGTCAGTGGCGGACGGGCTCCGTCAGGCTGGGAGTGGAATGGCTCGCAGTCGGGCCAGGGCGCGGCTGAACTGCTCCTCCCAGGGCCAGCGCCGGGGAAGCTGCAGGGTCAATCGGCGTGCCGAGCGGGTGATCCGTCCGGCCAAGGCAAAGACCCGTCGTCTGAGGGTCTTGGTGGTCACGATCTGCTGACCCAGGCCGATGCGGGCTGTCCAGCGGGCCAGGTTGTGCGCCATCACCTGTACCGCCAGCCAGGCGCCGTTGGCGGCGAAACGGCCCGAGGGGAGATGGTTCAGCCCC
Organism: Dehalococcoidia bacterium; assembly: GCA_965248605.1. GTDB lineage: Bacteria > Chloroflexota > Dehalococcoidia > Lucifugimonadales > CAUZJF01 > CAUZJF01. The sequence goes on along the minus strand of CBDFJV010000007.1, from coordinate 502,256 downwards.
ACGCCGTACTTGAGGTCGCGTATCGCATTCTCGATCTCGGCGTGACGGCGATGATCGGCCTCCAGTTCCAGCGTCTCCCCGTCCCGGTCGGTGATGAAGCCGTGATAGCTGTAGGTGGCGAAGAGAGCCAGTTGAGAACAGGGCGCCGGCTTCACCCGCCGGACGATGAGCCGTACCGGCGCGGCGTCCGCCTCGGCCTGGAACGGGGTGTAGGTGGTCTCGGCCACATCGGCGGCGCCGTCCAGCCAGTAAGGAATCGGCGTCCAGCCATCTTCGGGTATCGCCTCGATGAGATTCCGCAGGCGGGCGCGCTGGCGGATGGCGATGGAGAAGCGGACATCCATCCGGCGGCAGACGGCGACCACGGCGTGGGTATAGAAGCCGCTGTCGGCCCGCACCGTGAGTTGGCCCCTGGCTCCGCAGTAGCGCACCCGCCCCACCGTTTCACGCAGGAAGTGGGCAGCGCCGCGGGCGGTGTTAGCCCGGCCCTCGCGCAGGCGGGCCATCAGCACGTCGCCGGTGCCGGCGGCGACGGCCAGCAGCGGGTGATAGCCCCGCGCACCGGTGTAGCCGTGGTGGCGGGCGCCCTCCTTGGCCAGTCCGTAGGTCTCGCAGATCGTCGAATCAAGGTCGATGGTGAATGGTGCGTCGCCGGGTCCGGCACCGGCCTTCCAGACCCGGGCCAGCAACTCGCGGCTCACCCGGTCCAGTTGGCGGACATGGCCCCACCTGAAGCTGCGCAGGAAGGTGCCCAGGGTGGAGGGAGCCTTAGCCGTGAAACCGAGCACGCGGGCGGTCCCGCCGGCGCGCAGCACATCGGCGTCGTCGATGCAATCTCCGCCGGCTAGGGCGGAGGCCACCAGGGTCATCATCTTGTCGCCGGTGTTCGCCCGGCCCGGCGCGCCGCCGAGGTCGAGGTGCTTCCGGAGGAGTTGGGGCAGGCCAAGGCGCAGGGCGAGGGTGGCGGGAAGGATCAGCCCGGCATTGGCCACCAGGCGGTGGTCGTCGAAGGCGATTTGGATGCGGTCGGGGTGGTTACGTGGTAGCATCTATCGGGTGCTCCTTTTCTGGGACCGGTTTTCTGTTTCAAAACCATTATCCCAGATTCAGAGGCGCACCCTTTTGTTTCTTCAGCAGGCCTCCTACACGCCGTCCTTCGGTGGATTAGGGCTTGGGCGAAGATGGACTGCTGTTCGGGTACTTCGAGGCGGAGTCCAGCTTCCAGAAGAGCCTCGATGGCACGGCGGAGGAGGACGTCAACGCTAGGTGGCAGGAATTCATGGCCCCGTTCTTCGAGAAGCTGGAGGGGAGGCCGGACGAGTCCCTGGAGCGTCTAGAGCAGGTCTTCTACCTGCAGTGACTGTACGAGGTCAGTTATCCCGCGCCCGCCGCAACCGCCGAAGAGCCTGCGCTCACCGACCGCTCCAGCAGCCCTCTGAGGCGGCTGCCCCCTCGATTCGGCCCTACTACGGCCATATTGAGTTTGTCGGCCACTATCAGCTCGTTGGCCACCCTTCGCACGTCTTCTGGGGTTACTCCTTCGACGCGCGAGACGACGTCGTCGATGTCCAGCACTTCGCCGAGCAGCGACTCCTGCGAACCCATCCACCCTGATACGCTGCGGGTGTCCTCCATGCGGAGGAACAACCTGCCTATCGACATGCGCTTGGCCTTTTCCAGCTCGTCCTCCGGAACACCGTTTCGGATCAGTTCCAGCTCGTGGAGTATCGTTTCGGATGCCTGGTATACGCGCTTCGGATCGACCCCCGCGTTTATGACCACAGCGCCGCAGTCCTGGAAGTGGGCCACCGAGCAGCCGACGTCGTAAGCGAGGCCAAGTCGCTCCCGGACTTCTATGAATAGCCGGCTGCTCATGCCTTCGCCGAGAACAGCGCTGAGCAGGTCGAGGGTGTACACGTCTGGGTGCGTTATGGAGACACCGGGAAGTCCGATTGACAGGTGTGCCTGCTCCGTCTTGCGGTACTCCACCCGAAGCTCCGAGGCTTGTTGCTTGTCAGTGAATGGGTCCCAACTATACGGAGTGGCCCTCGACCATCCGTTCGTTAGACCTTCGACCAGCTCGACAACCTGGTCGTGCTCGACGTCGCCCGCGACGCTTATGACGATGTTGCTCGGAGTGTAGAACCGCGCAACGTGATCAACCACCATGTCCCGTGTTATATCCACCACCGACTGCTCGGTCCCGCCGACCTCTCGACCCAACGGGTGGTCCGGCCAAAGCATCTCGTCGATCATTACATCGGCCCGTGATCCCGGATGATCGTTGACCATCGCCAGCTCCTCCAGCAGGACGAGCCGTTCCTTCTCTACGTCCTCCGGCGTGTACAGCGAGTTGCGAAGCATGTCGATCAGCAGGTCGAGGCAGTCGTCGAGGTGGAGCCTAGCGACCTTGCACCAGTAGACGGTGAGCTCCTGCTCGGTGCCGGCGTTCATGACGCCACCGACACCTTCGACCTGTCCGCTGATCTCGCCTGGGTCCGGTCGACGTTCCGTACCCTTGAAGACCAGATGCTCGATGAAGTGCGAAAGGCCGGCCTGCTCCGCTGATTCATACCTGGAGCCGACGCCAACATAAGCGCCGATGGTCACCGAGCGGGTGTGGGACATGGTGTTGGTCACCACTCTTAGCCCATTGTCCAAGGTCGTTTTCAGAAATGCGTTTTCTATACTGCTTTCAGAGGTTTCCATGCCTCGATTCTATGAAATGCCCTGAGGTGCGTCAAACGTGAGTTGTGCGGGTTTCAAGTAGCAGACCGAGACTTCTCACTGGCCCCAGTCGTCTTGCGCTTTCGATAGACGGAGGCTAAGATACCAGTCCGAGCGGCAGCGGTCGCCGCGACAGACCTGGCAATGGCAAACGTCGTTCTAGTCGTCGACATGCTGGTCGGTTTTCTCGAAGAGGGCCACAATCTGTATTGTGGCGACGGCGCCCGCGAGATCATTCCGAACATCCAGCGGCTCATCGAACGGGAACAGGCGCAGGGCTCGACCGTATTCTTCGTCTGCGACAGCCACGACCCCGACGACCTGGAGTTCGAGATGTTTCCGGAGCACTGTGTCCGCGGCACAGAAGAAGCTCAAGTGATAAGCGAGATTTCGAGCTACGAGGGAGAGATCATCGCGAAGCGAAGGTATAGCGCTTTCTTCGGCACCAACCTGGAGAAGCGCCTGGCGGACTTGGCGCCAGACAAGATCGTCATTTGTGGGGTCTGCACGGACATCTGCGTCATGCACACCACCGCTGACGCTCGGAACCGAGACTACAACGTGGAGATTCCCGTAGACTGCGTCGCGACGTTCAACCCGGAGGCTCACGCCAACGCCCTGCAGCACATGGAAAAGATACTGGGAGCCACCGTCGCCAGGGAGGCCGTAGCCCTGGCAGGCTAGCCGCCCATTGCTTCCGCCTCATCCCCGCAATCGTCCAGGCCTCTAGGGCAACGACTATGGTCAACTCCGAATTCGAGATAAGACGGCCTACCCTTGTCGGCGACACCGCCGACGTCTACCTTCAGCGAACCCAGACGATCCTTCGCAACGAAGGGGTGAACCCGACCGTTACGATGGAGTTCGTGCCGCACCGCCCGGGCATTGTCTGCGGAATGTCGGAGGTGCGGACCCTCCTTGCGAGGATTCTCCCCGAGACGGGCAAGGAAGTGTGGGCTTTGGAGGAGGGAGAGCCTGTCGAGGCCAACGAGGTGGCGCTGCGCATCCGGGCCCCATACGGCTCCGTCGGACTCTACGAGACCGCGATTTGCGGCATACTCGCCTCGTGCACTGGTTGGGCCACTGCGGCGCGTGAATGTGTCGATGCGGCCGGGGGCACCCCCGTCGTCGCTCTAGGAGCAAGCAACGTCCATCCCAACGTCGCCGCCAACTTGGACTACGCCTCGGTGATCGGCGGTTGCGTCTCGTGTTCTACAATCCAGGGCGCGAGGCTGGCGGGCGTGACACCCGCGGGCAATATGCCCCACGCCCTCGGCCTGATCGTAGGCAGCAGCGTCAAGGCCCTTGAAGCTTTCGACCGACACATGCCCCAGGAGGTGCCGCGGGTAGCCTTGGTGGACACCTTCGGTGACGAGGCCGAGGAAGCGTTAGCCGTGGCCCAGGCCGTGAGGGACAAGCTAAGAGGCATCAGGCTGGACACGCCTCCCGAGCGAGGAGGCGTCACGCCCGAGATGGTCAAGGAGATACGCGCGCGGCTTGACCAGGCAGGGTTCACCCACGTGGAGATCATGGTCACGGGCGGCTTCACACCGGAGCGCATAAGAAGCTTCGTCGAGTCCGGAGCCCCAGTTGACACCTTCGGTGTTGGCACCCACATCGCGTTGGCGTCGCCGAACCCGTTCGGCGCCGACATCCACGAGATCGAGGGCCGTCCGGTGGCAAAGAAGGGTCGCATTCCCGGGGTCACCGCGAACCCGCGGCTCGACCGCGTGATGTAGGCTAGCGCCGCCCTAGCGCCCCGAGGTCAGCCTGCTGGCTGAAGTTCGATCTCCAGCACCTGTGTAGTGGTCGCCTGCACCCGCGCCCAGTGAGCGACGCGCCACCCCGCAACCCACAAGATGCCTCGTGGCGAAGCGACAAGCGGCACCCTGTCTCTCCATTCTCGCGGGACCTTGGCGTCCACCATGAAGTCCTGGAGCTTCTTGGACTGAGACATACCGAGAGGCTGGAAACGGTCTCCCGGCCTACGACTACGAATCGAGAGGTCGTCTCCTACCGCATCGAAGTCGACTGCCGCCGAGGCGCCGCCGGAGCCCAGTCCAACTGGAGCCAAGGCCTCTCTTGAAGGCCCAGGGGTAGGCCCTCGTGCAATACGAGCCGAGACTGTCCATTCTCCGACCTCTGTCTCCCCAGGAACGTTGATCTGCTGCTCGCCGTCGAAAGGCGGAATAGGGATTGTCAGCTCACCACTAGCTGCCACGGTGCTAGCAGAATATCCGGTACTGAACCGAACGCCGCCGGGCAGTGTCAGGGTCCGGCCTGCGGGACCGGCGATCAATCTCACCATCTCATCGACGTGGGCCTGTTCCAATTGCACGTCGCCGCCTGCAATGCGCTCGAACACGCGGCGCAGAAGGTGGGCCCTTAGCGCCCGGTTGAGCTCGCCGAAGGCCTCGTGGTCGACGGCGGCCCTGACGCCATCCTCGTTTACCGCCCTGTCCCAGACCGCGTCCAGCCCAGCGTCGAGGTGTTCGAGGTCCTGTGCAGCAACGTCTGCTAGCCGTACCAGAGCATCGCGGATTCCCGGGTTCCGCTCCCTGATTCTCGGGAGGAGATCGAGACGGACCCAGTTCCGTGTTGGCTCCGTCCGGCTATTGGACTCATCGGTTCGCGGGTCCAGGCCCAGAGCTGCGCAGTATTCAGTGGTCTCCGCCCGGGTGCAGTCGAGTAGCGGGCGAAATAGCGTAAGGGATCGACCGTTCACTTCGCGCCTCGACACCGGCATCATCCCCTTCAATCCTTGGATACCCGTTCCACGTATGACATTCATCATCACCGTTTCGGCTTGATCGTCGGCCGTGTGACCCAATGCGACGGCATCGGCGCCACGGTCCGACGCCACCTTGCCGAGGAATGAATATCGGACTTCGCGGGCGGCCTGCTCGAGTGAAAGCTTGCGCTGCCGTCGGAAGGCGGCCACGTCGGTGTGCTCAGAGGCGAATTCCACTCCCAGACCGCGAAACGTCCCCTCGACAAACCGGGCATCGTCGGCCGATTGGTCGCCGCGAAGTCCGTGATCCAAGTGGGCGCCCCAGAGCTGTAGGCGCAGCCGGTCTTTCAGATGGACTAGCGCGTGGAGCATCGCCAGGGAGTCAGGTCCGCCCGAAACAGCGACGACGAGGGCACAGCCGGAGTCGAGTCCAGCCCGCTCGACCGCGGCCTTCACGGTCCGCTCCAGGCGGGCGACGGCTCTTGGCGTCTTCAATCGGCGCTTCGGCCGTCGGTGAGAGGAGGCGTCTTCGTCAGCTTCACGGTCTCGATCCGCAGGCCGTCCATCTTGGTAACCTCAACCTTGAAACCCTGATAGCTGAAAAGCTCTCCCACGTCGGGGATGTGCCCGAGAACGTCAAGCACGAACCCCGCCACGGTCTCGTATTCCCCTTCAGGCAACCCGATCCGGAACTCCTCGGCCGCCTCGTCGATGCTCATGCCGCCATCCACCTGAAAGGTGTTCTCGCCAAGCGCTTCGAACTCCTCCTCGGGACTGGCGCCCTCTTCTCCTACCCGTCCCACAACCTCCTCGAGCAACCTCTTGAGCGTCGCGAGACCCGATATGCCGCCAGATTCGTCGATGGCAAAGGCCATCTGGTTCCCGGACTGCCTGAGCTCGTCGAAAAGCTCGGCGATCCTCTTGGTCTCCGGGACGAAGTGGACGTCGCGGATGAAGTCGGTGACGGGGTCTTCAGGACCAATTGCGCTCGAGGACATCGCCTTCATGATGTCCTTGGCGGAGAGGATGCCGATGATATCGTCTGTGTCTTCTTTGAAAACGGGGAACCGCGTATGGGAGTGCTCGGCGTAGATTTCCAGGAACTGGCTCAACGTCGCGCCCCTTTCGACGAAGACGATCTCCGTACGAGGCGTCATCAGATCGCGGACCTGCCTGTCGCCGAACCGGAAGACTCGCTCAAGCATCTGAGCTTCTTCACGCTCGACCATCCCCTCCGCACGAGCAATGTCGATCAGCATCCGCAGCTCGCCCTCAGTTATCGATGGCGTGACTAGCCGGCCGGCGCCACCCAGCAGCTTGAGGATCATTCGTGGCAAAAGGGTGAAAACGAATATGATGGGCGTCTCGATAGTCATGATGATCTCGACCGGCCGGGCCACAACCACAGACCACCGTTCGGAGGCTCTCGCAGCCAGGCTCTTCGGCGTGATCTCGCCGAAAATGACGATCAATAGGGTCATGACCACGGTTGCGATGACGACGCTGAACGCGTTGCTGCCCAACAGACTGATGGCGACGGCCGTACCAACCGAGGACGCGAGGATTATGAAGGCGTTTTCGGTCAGCAGTATGGCGGCGAAGAACTTCTCATGCTTCTCGACGACGCACAGGACCGCGGCGGCGGCCTCGTTCCCTTGCTCAACGAGGTGTTGGATGCGGAACTTGTTAACCGAGATGAGGCTAGCCTCGGAGCTGCTGAAAAACGCAACGGCCAGCAGGCTCACCCCCAGGATCGCGAGCTGGACGTAAACGTTGATTCCTAAATCGATGGTCGGTTCCACTGGATTCTCCCTATAGCGAACCTGTCGAGCCTACCGTGATGTGCGGAATTAGGCTCAATGAACGTTGAAGGTCGGCGGCGGTCCGGTCGGGACCGCCAAGATCAACGACGCATCGTCACTGTTCGGAACCGTCCATGTCGGTTGTCTCCGACGCCATGAGAGATAAAAACCTGCCCGGTTTCGGAGCGATCCTGACCAACGTTAGGGGCAAGACCTGCGTGTCTGCCCGCGTCGCGATTCACCCCTGGATGCGGGCGCACCCCGATGTTGCATCGGGGCGCCCCTATCAGATCGGACGACGAGAGACAGCGACCAGAGAGGGTCTGGCATAGGCCGGAGTAGTCGAGACTCGTAACAGGTCCAACAGCCATGAGACGAACGAGGCCAAACGGCCTACACGCTGCCCGCTTCCCTCCCCTCACTCCAAAGCCGGTCGATCGTCCGGCGGGCGATCGAGTCGGCGAATCCACGCCGCTGCAGATAGCCTAGTAGTCGTCGTCTGAAGGTCGCCAAGTCGGCGCCATCCAGACGACTCGCCATCTTGAGTCCGGCGCGGTAAGCACCTTCTACGTCGTCGACGTCCGCGACGGCCTGCTTGGCCACATCACTGTCGACTCCTTTGGCAATGAGCTCCCTCTTGATGACCCAGGCGCTACGAGGGCTCGCCGATGTACGGCTTTCTTGCCACCAATTGGCGAACTCCGCGTCGTCGATCAGGGAGCGTTCGCTTAGGGCGTCGAGCACCTGCTCAACGACCGCGTCGGGGAAACGTCGTCGCAGCCGGGCACGGACTTCCGCCTTACTGCGAGACCGGTAGGAGAGGAAGCGCAACGCCGCAGAGTGCGCTCGTTGAAAGGGCTCCGTCTCGCTCACGAGATGAGCGCGAACCGCGCCGGCGGCGTCAAAGTGACGGCGTCAACACGACATGGAGGGTCCGGTTCGGGAACCATTGCCAGCGAGACGCTAGGTTGCCACTTCCTCGGGCGCCGCCGCGACAGGCACGTGGCCGTCGCCCATCGTCGCATCTGAATCGGCTCTAATCATGCCTTCGATCTTTTCCGCAAGCTCGGTATTCTCTTTTAGGAACGCTTTGGCGTTTTCGCGTCCCTGGCCGAGGCGGGTTTCCTCGAAGGAGTAGAACGACCCGCTCTTCTTGATCACACCCTTCTCTTCGCCGAGCTCAATAAGGTCGCCTTCCTTGCTGATCCCCTCGTCGAACATGATGTCGAACTCGGCGACCCTGAAGGGTGGCGCGACCTTATTCTTCAGGACTCTCGCCTTGACGCGCGCCCCGATGACGTCCGTCCCCTGCTTGATCGATTCGAGCCGGCGCAGGTCGATGCGTACCGAGCTATAGAACTTGAGCGCCCGGCCGCCCGGCGTTACCTCCGGGTTGCCCCACACGACACCGACCTTCTCCCTGATCTGGTTGACGAAGATAACGGCGGTATTCGAGCGACTGATGGCGGCCGTCAGCTTGCGCAGGGCCTGGGACATGATGCGTGCCTGGAGGCCCATGTGGCTATCGCCCATGTCGCCTTCCAGCTCGGCCCTTGGCACGAGAGCGGCGACACTGTCGACGACCACCACGTCGATGGCGCCGCTCCGGACCAGGTACTCGCATATTTCGAGCCCCTGCTCCGCCGTGTCAGGCTGGGATATGAGCATCTCGCTGGCGTCGACTCCACATCTGGCGGCGTAAGAGGCATCGAGGGCATGTTCTGCGTCGATGTACGCGGCCATCCCGCCGAGGCGCTGCGCCTCCGCCATCACGTGGAAGGTGACAGTGCTCTTCCCGGTGGCCTCCGGACCGAACACCTCCGTCACGCGACCCTTGGGGATCCCGCCGATGCCGAGGGCCAGATCGAGGGAGAGCGAGCCTGTCGATATAGCCGGCGCCCGGACCTCTGGGTGCGAATCGCCCAGACGCATGACGGCACCCTGGCCGAACTGACGGTCGATCTGACTGATGGCCAGTTCCAGAGCCTTTGCTTTGTCCGTTTTCATACGACCGCCTTTCGCCCCGCAAAAGCCGCCACAAGTACGTTTCCGAACTTGCGTGCGACAGCGACAATCATAGCATGGGCCAATTGGGCCCACAAGCGCCGTTCTGGTGGCACCACGGGCTGGTTCGATCCTTATTCGAGGTAAGGAATTTTCCGCTGACTCTCAGCTTTGTTGAAGAGCGTCTATATGGTTGACGGGCTAACCGGCGCGCACCTCTTTCGGGTCTTCTGGATTCCGGCTTTCGCCGGAATGACGGGGTGCCTTGGCCGGGATTCTCGCTGCTTTTCGGCACCTTCGATTCTCCCGGCGATAAGTCCACCGATGGGGTGTGGACCGACCGGCGCACACCTCCTTCAGGTCTTCTGGATTCCGGCCCACGACTTTCGTCGGGGCAGGCTTTGCGCCGGAATGACGGACTGTCTCCTTGCCTCGTCATCCACTCTGATAGACTACCGACGTTCACACAACCAATACTCTGTTTCGGACCGCCATACCTGAAGGAGTCGAGAATGCAGGACAAAGAGGTCCACTTAGAGCGCCTGACGAGGCGGGAGTTCCGCGAGGCGATCGAGGCCGGCCATTTCAAGTCGGCGATCATCGCCACCGGAAGCGTCGAGCAGCACCTGGAGCACCTGGCGATGGTGCAGGACATCGCTTCAAGCACGCACATCGCGGAGCGCGTCGCCGACAACCTCTATCCGAATGTCGTTGTAGCCGTGCCCATCAACGTTGGCGTCGCGGAGCATCATATGAAGCACCCTGGGACGCTCACGACCAAACCGGAGACCTGGCTCGCCGTTATCTTGGACGCGACGGAGAGCCTCCTCAGGCACGGCGTCAAGAAAGTGCTGATCCTCAACGGGCACGGGGGGAATCGGAGGCCGATATACGGCGCGATCAGCCAGTGGAAGACGTACTTCAGGAATCAGTACGGCGAGGTAGACGTCAGGTTCAACAGCTACTGGGATGTTCTTTCGCATGAGTTCGTTTCGTCGGTGCAGGACGCCCCGGGGTTTCCCAGCCATGCAAGGGAGTTCGAGACCTCATTCACAATGCACGTGCATCCTGAGAACGTCCGCTCGGACGCGATTCAATACAGCGAGGACGAGGGGGCCGCATCGGCCACCGCCGAGAAGGGCAAGCTGCTGGTCGACAAGACGGTCGAGGGCGTCACTGCGATTGTCCAGGAGATGCTGGAAGGGAAGGACACGCGAGCTCCTATGCCTGACCTTTCGCCTCCGAAGCGCGAGACCGAGGAGAGCCCCATCTACTGATTGATCACTTGGGCGGTAAAACTCGCCAGGTACGGCAGGGCAGCGAGTTGCTTGTCAGATAGGGGGCGTTTTTCTGCTCCATTCTGCTCTATTTTGCTCCATTCCTATCTGGTGGGGCGGTACATTCGGCTGTGAGACTGTTCCACTCTCCTATCTGGCGGCGGTACGCGGACGTGCCAGATTATTCGATTCTGTTCCATCTTGTTTCACCTCCAAAGATCTCCAAAGACAAAGGGACAGGCCGTGGGGTCCGTCCCTCTAAACTACGATAGCACATGCGTTCTGATAATGTCAATGGCGCGTGGTGTGGGGTAGTGTCCTAATTTCAGGCTCGCCGCTGGCGGCTGTGAGAGCAGCTATTGCGCAGCAAGAACGGGGATGAAGAGGCCACAGAGGCATAGGCAGGCTTGAGTAGTGACTATAGATTGGGCGGCGTTGCTGTGTTGGCTGTTCAATTTGGTGTCGGCGGCGAGCTTCCCAGCGGCTGGCGTTTCGCTTCTCGGGCTGTTTTTCGTGCTCCTCGCTACAATCTGGCCCCGCCAATTCAAAGCATTCCAGTCTTGGCGGTCGTGGTGGCCTCTAATCCCTAATCCACCGAAGGACGGCGTGTAGGAGGCCTGCTGAAGAAACAAAAGGGTGCGCCTCTGAATCTGGGATAATGGTTTTGAAACAGAAAACCGGTCCCAGAAAAGGAGCACCCGATAGATGCTACCACGTAACCACCCCGACCGCATCCAAATCGCCTTCGACGACCACCGCCTGGTGGCCAATGCCGGGCTGATCCTTCCCGCCACCCTCGCCCTGCGCCTTGGCCTGCCCCAACTCCTCCGGAAGCACCTCGACCTCGGCGGCGCGCCGGGCCGGGCGAACACCGGCGACAAGATGATGACCCTGGTGGCCTCCGCCCTAGCCGGCGGAGATTGCATCGACGACGCCGATGTGCTGCGCGCCGGCGGGACCGCCCGCGTGCTCGGTTTCACGGCTAAGGCTCCCTCCACCCTGGGCACCTTCCTGCGCAGCTTCAGGTGGGGCCATGTCCGCCAACTGGACCGGGTGAGCCGCGAGTTGCTGGCCCGGGTCTGGAAGGCCGGTGCCGGACCCGGCGACGCACCATTCACCATCGACCTTGATTCGACGATCTGCGAGACCTACGGACTGGCCAAGGAGGGCGCCCGCCACCACGGCTACACCGGTGCGCGGGGCTATCACCCGCTGCTGGCCGTCGCCGCCGGCACCGGCGACGTGCTGATGGCCCGCCTGCGCGAGGGCCGGGCTAACACCGCCCGCGGCGCTGCCCACTTCCTGCGTGAAACGGTGGGGCGGGTGCGCTACTGCGGAGCCAGGGGCCAACTCACGGTGCGGGCCGACAGCGGCTTCTATACCCACGCCGTGGTCGCCGTCTGCCGCCGGATGGATGTCCGCTTCTCCATCGCCATCCGCCAGCGCGCCCGCCTGCGGAATCTCATCGAGGCGATACCCGAAGATGCCTGGACGCCGATTCCTTACTGGATGGACGGCGCCGCCGATGTGGCCGAGACCACCTACACCCCGTTCCAGGCCGAGGCGGACGCCGCGCCGGTACGGCTCATCGTCCGGCGGGTGAAGCCGGCGCCCTGTTCTCAACTGGCTCTCTTCGCCACCTACAGCTATCACGGCTTCATCACCGACCGGGACGGGGAGACGCTGGAACTGGAGGCCGATCATCGCCGTCACGCCGAGATCGAGAATGCGATACGCGACCTCAAGTACGGCGTGGGGCTGAACCATCTCCCCTCGGGCCGTTTCGCCGCCAACGGCGCCTGGCTGGCGGTACAGGTGATGGCGCACAACCTGGCCCGCTGGACAGCCCGCATCGGCCTGGGTCAGCAGATCGTGACCACCAAGACCCTCAGACGACGGGTCTTTGCCTTGGCCGGACGGATCACCCGCTCGGCACGCCGATTGACCCTGCAGCTTCCCCGGCGCTGGCCCTGGGAGGAGCAGTTCAGCCGCGCCCTGGCCCGACTGCGAGCCATTCCACTCCCAGCCTGACGGAGCCCGTCCGCCACTGACCCACCAGCCAACCCAACGTCCCCGCAAACTCGCGCCAGCCCAGTCCGCGAGCGCCTCTTGCCGTGTCCTATCCCGCCATCTGGCTCGCCACAGCCACTGTAGGCCGCCATCGGTGCCCCCAAAAGCGCCTGCAGACCGCCCGCCAACCTCCCGTCTACCCAAATTCGAGCCCGGATCATCACGCCTGTAACTCCCTCACCCCCTTCCGCTGTCCTCACGTCGTCCATCCCTGTCCGTCGGTGGATTCGGGTTAATGTCAGAGTCTCTTAGCGACATCCAGACTGGCCATAGCTCGCCTAACGTTAGCATATCCTCCTCAGATATCGCCGCTGATAGTAGGTAAGCGCGCGCCGCTCGCTTCCGAAGCGATAGTCAACTCGACGTGATTTGACAGAACTAGAACTTGTGTGCTATTATAGCTCGAAGGACAGACCCTGCGGGCTGTCCCGTTGTCTTTGTAAACGGATTTTGGAAGTGAGACAAAATGAAACAAAGCGGATCAAATGAGAACACCGGTGTTCCAACGTCACATATGAAGAGTGGAACAGTCCTCTAGCCTGATGTTCCAGCCATCAGAAAGGAAATGGAACATATGGAACACAATGGAGCGGCTGAGCGAAAAATCTATCGGCCAGGCAGCTCGCCGCCCTGCCCGACCTCGTCTCCCACCACTCGATGTCGGAGTTGGGCCGGCTCGCCGGTGTCGGGCGCACAACCCTCCACCGGTGGATGCACGACGACAATCTCCGCGACGATCTCGAACGCAGGCGGGATAGACCCCACGGGCCTATCCCTTTTTCCTTCGGTCAAGCAAAATGGAACAGTTTCCCCTTTTCCGATATAACGCTGTAGATAGGGAGTGGAACAACCTACCACCCCGATCGACCGTCACTCCACATACGGAACGGAACAAAATGGATGAAAACGGAACAGTTGAACAGGGGTCCCCCAGCTACAAATCGTATCTGGAGAAAATCGTGAGGTGTTCCACGGGAGAAACGCCGTCCCCTGGCCTTTCGGCCCCGACGCCAGCTTCCTTCTCCGCGCGAGCAGTTACATCGACGACGCGGCTGGTGCCCACCGTGTCAATCACCTTCCAGTAGCGCTCCGAGCGTTACCGCCGGGTTGAGATTGACCGGCGATATCTGGCCAGATAGCATACCGGCTGGAACTAGGTCGCTTGGAGGCTGAATGCTAAACGAGACCATTTCAGCGAAAACGTTCGCGGCGGGCCATCGTTTGTGGCCGTCCGCACCACATATCCCGGCCGGGTTCATTGCCGCCGCGGTCTCTCCCGTGGCGTTCATTGGCGTCGCGCTGGGGGAGACTGTCAGGGTCAAAGACATCAGGCCCGGTTCAAGCGACACCATGTCGTACCTGACCGATATAGACGGTAACGGGGGAGCGCTCTGGAAGTACGCACCACCCCCACCTCCTCCCGTCCCATCGACCTTCGCGTGGGGACTGGTGGCATTGGCAGCGCTCATGTCCACAACGATGATGTGGCGGTTGCGTCGCCCCGGGCACCGAATCCCCTCGGCATGAGTCTGGTCCAGGAGCTGCGCGATAGGCATTCGGCCCTCTGGGAGCGAATGGTCACCCATCCCTTCGTAGTCGAGATGGGCGATGGCACGCTACCAGAGGACAAGTTCCTGAGCTACTTCCTGCAAGACTATCTGTTCGTCCGCGACCTGGTCTCGATGACCGCGATGGGAGTCTCGAAGGCTCCCGACTTCGAGGCCGCCGCCGTGCTAAACCGCTTCTTGGCGGGGGTGCTCGATCCGGAAAACGATCTCTTCGTCAGGGCCTTTCGCCGGCTCGGCGCCTCCGAGCAGGTGTATACGTCTGCAAGCCCAACCCCGACGACTCAGGCTTTCGGCGACTTCTTGGTCCGGGTCGGTCTCGAAGGCGACTTTGACGACATTCTGACAGTCCTATACGTGACTGAAGGTCCCTATCTGGACTGGGCTACGCGTCTCATCGAGAAAGGCAAGGAGCCGGCTAACCCGATCTACAGGGAGTGGATATCCATTCACGGGCCAAAGGTGCTTGGCGATTTAGTGGAGTGGATCGGCCTCAGGCTCGACGGTGCCAAGCTATCAAACCCGGCTCGTGTTGAGAGCATCTTTGCGACAGCACTTCGCTATGAGTACCTCTTCTGGGAGGCCGCTTACAAGGGAGAGCGCTGGCCGGATGAGGCTTCCTAAATCCTCGGAGTCGTCCATGTCCCGTTGCGCGGGACACCCTAAAGGATGAAATTCTGCACACGTCTCGGAGCAGTTCTGGTCGATGTAAGGGCAGGCCCTGAGTGTTGGCCGCGCCGCGATTCAAGCCAGGACGGGCGCATTGTCCCGATGCCGCATCGGGACGCCCCTACCAGTGGAAGTCCTCCCAGGCACGTCTATTTCATACCAAATGACAGGGGCAGCCGTGAGCTTAGCTGAGCAGCTTTGGGACGACTCTCGGGATATCGCCGACGGCTGTCTCGAGCACCCATTCGTGAGAGGTCTGGCCGATGGCACGCTCTCCCACGAGCGGTACGCCAGATTCATTGCCCAGGACGCCTTCTTCCTCGACGTCTTTGCCCGCGCCTATGCCGCCGGCGTCGCCCGCGCCCCGGACGCAGAAGGCCGGCTCGCCTTCCATGACCTGCAGACCGGAGTCTTCGATGAGCTGAAGCTCCACGCGGCGGCCGCCGCCCAGATGGGGATCGACCTGGGGGAGGTGGAGCCGCTGGACGCGACCCTGGCTTACACCGATTTCCTTCTGGCGAACACCTTCACGGGAACTCTGGGAGAGCTGGTGGCGTCCATGACCCCGTGCATGCGCCTCTATCGGTTTCTCGGCGTTCGCCTGGCGGAAGACAACCGGGCCAGCGGTAAGTATGAGGAGTGGGTCGAGACATATTCCGGTGCCGAGTACGGAGAGCTTGTGGGTCAAATCGAGTCGCTGATGGACCGGTATGGACGGGGATCGAAGAGCGAGCGCGACCGCTACCTCAGGGCGATGAAACTGGAGTACGGGTTCTTCGACGAAGCCTGGAACGGCTGACCTGCAGCCCGCTTCGGGGAGGGGTTTAGGGTTTGGGGGCTAGGGTATGGGGGATACTCGCCCGCGAGGCTCGTCCGGTAGCCGAACCGGCAGGGGCTAGCCCGACATGACCTCCTCATGCGGCGGGACCTCTTCACCGACGACGTAGAGGAAGAAGTAAGATCCCATCTCGCCAAGGAACTTGAAGTCCTTGCGCATCGCGGCGACGGTAGACTTGAAGTCGCCATGGGACCGCAAGTAGTTCTTGAACGAGCCATGTTCCTTTTCGAGCTCGATCATGCGGTTGGCGTTGCCCACCACCGCCTCGAGCTTGCGCCGGTTGCGGATCACCCGCGTGTCCTTCGCGAGCTCATCGATGTCTTGGAGTGTCATGTCCGCGACGGCCTGTGCATCGAACCCGCGGAAGGCCTCTCGCGTTCCGGGCCACTTCGACTCGATGACGCGCCAAGACATGCCGCTCTGAAAGACCGTCTTGCTCATCACGTCCAGGTAGTCGTCCAGCGACTTGGGTTCTATTTTTTCCGGTGCCTGCATTTCGGGCATTGTGGGGCACTCCTTTCACACCGGGTCAGTAGCCGTTCCGGCAGAGGTATCGTTGACCGGCCAGCATCTTACACGGTCTCGACGAACCTGTCTTCGCCACCTGCAACCAGCGCATGAAGCCAGTCTGGGCCATAGAGACTCCTACCGTACAGTAGGAGTCCGCCTAGCGTACCCGGCACCACTTCCCGCTCCGTCCGAATGAACCGGTGCAGTTCCCCATCGCCTTTTGCGGTCAGGACGAGCCGATCGTTTTCGGCCTTGTCCTTGGAGTGTCGCCACTTATCTTCAACTTCTTCGAACGAGGAGTCGACGCGGTATGCAAAGCTCATGGAGTATCCTCCGAAAACCAGGTCTTTGGATACGCCGAGCAACGAAGGACCGTCGATATCCTCCGGCGAATAGCCAACCTCTTCGTGGAGCTCCCTGTAGAACGTTTCAAGGAAAGGATTGGACTGCTCGAAGTCCGACGCTTCCATGTATCCGGAGGGCATGTTCTTGACCGCCGTCTGAAATCCTCGTCTGCTATGTACCTCGGGAGCGTTCTTAACGCCGGTGACGACGCCTTCTCGGCACTCGAGGACACCACCGGCGCTCATCGGGTCGAACCGCCTCGAGATCTTGCCGTCGATATCCGCCCTTACGAACGAGTACGGTATGCCGTCCCACACGATGGTCGCGCCGTCGACTGTAGCCCTGAACTCTCTCGAGTGGGCGATTCGATCGTTGTACGCCAGCCACCCGGCGACTTCGTCTGCCGCCCGGCGCTCTGCCTCTGTCAACCGCAGGCGCGTTTCCGAGCGACTATGGGACAAGCGGAGCGATAGGTCTCCGCTCTCGATCGGCGGATCGAACGGAAAGATCTCGACTTCGCGCGTCATAGAGGCTTGCTGCAAGTCTCCCAAACGGGCTTCGGCGAGGTGCCGCAGCGAGGGCGTCGTCGCTCGCTAATCGAAGAACCGCAGGACAGTTTCCGCACCCCAATAGCTGGCCAGAGCGACCGGCACGTTCTTGACCACCTTGCCGAGCCAGCACGCGATGACGAACCGCCGGGCCGAATATCCCAGCGACCCTGACGCCAGGCCAGCGAAGTCCATGAACGGGTTGGGGGTCGCAGCTAGGAGGAAAACGGTCAGGAACCCGTGGCGGCGCATCCACCTCTCGGACCTTGAATACCACTTGCTATCGGCCATGATACGGTCCACGCTCGAACGAGCGCTAGCTCCAGCAATGTAGGCTGTGAACTCCCCGATTGTCGAGCCCGTGCCACCGGCAATTCCTACCAACACGGGGTTCCAGGTTGTGGCGCCGATTATCACCGTTGCAATCCCAGGCACGGGAAGAACGATCGTCGCACTGGCGATTGCGTTCGCCAGTAGGATTCCGAGGTACCCAGCCACGCTCAGGTCTTCGACCCTGTCTCGATACAGTAGGGCGCCGAGGGAGATGGCCGCCACTATCGCGAGAGCAAGTCCGAGCAGAAGAACGTCGCGACGGTTGAGCCTTCGTTTCGAAGGCTCCGAGGCGCTGGGGACGGTGCGCTGGCCGGCTTGAACGGTTTCGGGTTCGGTGTCGTTCACTTCTGGCGCCACAGCCTATCCCGACGGCGGCGTAGCCCACACGTTACAAACGTACTATTGGCACATAGTAGCACGCCTATCGACCATTGGTTCGGATTGTGTTGACCCACCATATCGACTGTGCTACTTTGAGCACACTATCTTGCGGGGAACAACGTCAAAACCCCAGAAGAGTACGATTTCCTTGTATAACGTGTACAGCCATTGAGCTTTTTCGGATGGTTCCGCAACGTGACCAACGAGCAGGTCCCGGCGTACGCTGTCTTCGATGACTACCGCTACACACAGCGGATAGCGGTCTGGGTACGTTGGTTTCTGATCGCCGTGTGGTTATCCCTTCACAACTACAGGGCCGAGATACCGGAACTCTCGCTGACTTCAGACTTCGTCGCAATGAACCTGCTGGTCATCTCGGTAGGGATACTCAACGCCTACCTCCATTGGAGAATCGTGACCGACAGACCCCTCACTTTGCCATACGTCATTGCCATGAGCACAATGGACCTGGCGATAATCACGATCGGCATATCGATAACCTCCGCGTTCCGCAATACGTTCTTCGTCCTCTACTACCCGGCCCTGCTTGGACTGGCGTTGGTCTCTCCGTCCAGGCGCCTCACCTTCGGCGTGACGGCGGTGGTCGCTGTTTCATATGCGGCCATCAGCTTCGGAATGGCCGAACCGCCGATTATCGCTGAGAAAGAAGAGAGAATCCTGATCATAAGGATCGCCACCATGTTCGCGGTCGTCGCGGTCGCGCAGCTGATGGCGCGAATCGAGCTCGACCGCCGGCGTCAGGCGGTCGAGGCGGAGCAGGAGCGGGCCGCGGAGAACCTTGAGCTCCAAAGGAAGACCCAGGAAGCCGAGCTGGCGGCGCAGACAGAACGGAGCCGCATCGCACGTGAGATTCACGACGGCATAGCGCAGTCGATCTATGCGCTGAGCCTCAACCTCGAGACGTGCGCCGACCTTGCCGAGCAAGTCGAGGGCCCTCTGCACGACCAGCTTGAAAAACTGGTACCGCTGGCCAAGAAGACCCTGCTCGAGTCTCGTCACTATATCTACGACCTGAAACCTCTACTCGCCGGAGAACGCGACATAGCGGCGATCGCCGAGAATCAGGTGAGGGAGTTTCGGACCGTCGCGGGAATCCCTATCCAGCTCGAAGTCCAAGGTGAGCCGGTGGAGGTTTCGGTTACCGTCGCTTCGGCCTTTTACCGAATTCTCCAGGAAGCCCTAGCCAACGTCTTGAAACACGCCAGCGCGTCCAAGGTGGACATCGGGCTGGCGTACGAGCGGGACCGTATTCGCCTGTCCGTGCGGGACGACGGGGTCGGTTTCGAGAGCACCGGAATTCGCCCCGGATATGGCCTGCAAAACATGCGCCAGCGGGCAGAGGAGCTGGCGGGGTGCTTTGGCATCGCCGGCACCCCAGGCGGAGGGACGAGAATCAACGTCGAGCTGCCGGCACAAGGAGTTGAAGCATGAAACCTATCAAGGTGATGATCGTCGACGACCACGAGGTTGTCCGCCTGGGGCTGAAGGCCGCGGTCGAGCCGGAAGCCGACATCGACGTCGTCGCTGATACAGGCGACGCCAAGGCGGCTCTGAGGGAGGCCGAGTTCAGCCGGCCGGATGTCGTCCTCATGGACGTGCGGATGCCGGGGCTAGACGGCATACAGGCCTGTCGGATGCTCCGGGAGGTCCTGCCTGAAACCAAGGTCGTGATGCTTACCAGTTATAGCGACGAGCAGGCGGTAATGGCCTCCATCATGGCCGGTGCGGCCGGCTACCTTTTGAAGAACACGCGCCGGGCGGAGCTGCTGAACGCTATTAGATCAGCCGCCGGAGGCGAGTCTCTGCTCGACCCCGGCGTAACGGCACGTGTTCTGGCGCGCCTGCGCGAGCTGAGCGTAAAAGAGGAAGACCGGGAGGTCGCCCTCCTTTCGGAACGAGAGAAAGAGGTCCTCGCTTTAGTGGCGCAAGGCCTCACGAACAAAGAGATCGCCGCACAACTCATTATCGGCGAGAACACCGCCCGCAATCACGTCAGCCGTATCCTCGACAAGCTCGACATGAGCCGCCGCAGCGAAGCTGCCGCCTTTGCCGTCCAGCATGGCCTGGCCGGCGACAAACCCGAGCGCGAGTAGCCTCAAAGCGAGCGGCTAGTTCCCCTTCTTCAATCCTCCCCATCAGCGGCGTAAGCAATCCACACCCCTTACCCTAGTGGTCCAACATCCTAGTATTGAAGGGTTCTGAGGTTACGGCTTGGTAGGGGCGGGTTTGAAACCCGCCCTGTCGTCGTAGCACGCCAATCTCGGCTACCCCTCATTTCAAAGATTTCGGTCTACTAGTCCCTAACCCCCAAACCCTAACCCCTCCTCCCAGTACCCCCTACCACGCCGATTGGTTACTTTCGACCCTGTTGTCGTCTGACGCCCTCCTTCAGAATCGTCGCATCACGAAGAAGGAGGTGCAGATGTGGGACTTTTATCGCGCATCCTGATGGTCTTCAAGATGAAAGCGAACTCCGCCGTGGACCGGATGGAAGACCCGCGTCAGTTGGTCGACTACGCCTACGAGCAGCAACATGAGCTGCTTCGCAAGACCAAGCAAGGCCTCGTCGAGGTGGCCACGTCCAAGGTACGGCTCGAGCGGCAAGCGGCCAGCCTCCGTTCCCAGGTGCCTCAGCTCGAAGACCAGGCCGCCCGGGCGCTCAAGGCGAGTCGGCCGGACCTGGCGCGGATGGCTCTGGAGCGGAAGCAGACTATTCTGTCCGAGCTCGAGCAGCTCGATCTCCAGGTGGTCGAGGTCGCGGGCGAAGAGCAGCGACTGACCCAAACCGAGCAGCAGCTGGCGGCGCGAATCGAGGAGTTTCGTACGCGTCGGGATGCGATCTCTGCCCGGTACACCGCGGCCCAGGCCCAGGTCCGGGTGACAGAGGCGCTGTCCGGCGTATCAGGAGAGTTCGCCGATCTAGGCATGGCCCTCGGTCGTGCCGCCGAGAAGACCGAGCGGATGCAGGCGCGGGCGAGCGCCATCGGCTCGCTTTTCGAGGTCGGGTCTCTGGCCCTGCCCGAGCACGGGACGGACCCGGTAGAACGAGAGTTGAGCCAGGGGATGGCCGATGAGGCGGTCGACCAGGAGCTGGCCGCCCTGGAGGCAAAGCTCGGGATGTCGGGAACGCCTCCCGCCCTCGAAAGCGGCCACGACGACCAGAGCGCCGGACCGGATGAATCGAAGAGTTAGTGCGACAGCACTCGAATAAGGAGGTATCAAATGCGTTGCCAGACTTGCGATACGGAGAATGCGCCATCCAGTTCGTTTTGCACGAACTGTGGCGCCTCGGTAAAGAAGAAGACTAAGTCGCGCGAAAAGCAAGAGAAGATGGACCGTGTGTCGCTCGAGAATGCCGCTGAGCCACGTGGCCGGGACATCGTCGACGAAAGGCCCAACGTGTTCCGCAGTTTCATGGAGCGGACCGAGGACCTCGTCCACGGTCAACAAGTGATCATCGCCGCGCGGTGGGTCTTGGTGGTCGCGGGCCTAGCGCTGGCCCTGATCCACCCCGATCAGGACGGAATCGCCGATCTGCGCGTCATGATCGTGGTGATCCTCGGCCTCGCGGGAGCCAACTTCTACCTGCACACCCAGGTGCTCATGAAGCGTCCGGCCCTGGCGCCGGTTGTGTACGGCGCCAGTGTCGCCGACCTGGTGGCCATCACTTTGATTGTTTTGGCCCAAGGCGGATTCGATTCGGATACCTACGTCTTCTACTTCCCTGCCATTCTGGCTTTTTCAGTGGCCTTTGGGACCCAGATGACGTTCATTTTCGCCGGCTCGGCCATCGCGATCTACGGACTTACCGCCGTATCTACTTACAGCGGCGATAACCCGGAAGTCATCATGGTGCGCCTCCTGATGCTGGCGGCGGTAGCTTTCTGCGGCACGGCGTACTGGAGGATCGAGAGGCAGCGCCGGGAAGCCGCCGAGCAGGCCCGAGAGAGCCTGAAGGCCCAGTTGCGTTAGCCGGTGCAGTGCTCCGACGGCCGTGTCGTCAGTCCGAACTCAACAAAAGGAGTCAATGAAATGAACGACATCCGTAACACACAGCAAGAATCGGCCGAAGACGTCTTTTTCGGCCAAGTTGTGACGATCTGGGCCCGTTGGTTCCTGATAGCGGCGGGCGTCCTGCTGACCCTCTGGGTGACCCAGGACCCCGGCCAGCTTGCGGTCGCCATCGTACCGGTGGTGGTGCTCGTCGCAGTCAATTTCTACCTGCACGGCAGGTACATCACCGAACGGCCTGCCAACTCGAGATTGATCACGGTCGTAGGCATCGTGGACCTCGCTGTAATCACCGCAGCCGTCCTCGTCTGGCCGGGGGGCAAGGGCTTTTTCAGTCCCTTCTACGTGCTCTACTTCCCCGTGCTGCTCTCCTTCGCGTTCGTCATGCCAAGAAAGGTCACGATCGCCTTTACGGCGGCCGCGCTCGCGGCTTACTTGGGCACGGTGTTAGTCGCGGAGGTGATATACGAGCCCCACTCACTCTATCCGTCGGCGGCGACGAGCGTCGAGGTCGGCGTACGGAGGTCGTTGTCGGGGCAGACCGTGGATGAAAAGACCATCGCCGCGACGGTCAAGGAGAAGACGAAGGACGAGGTAGGGCTGTACATGCTAACTACCGCCGGGCTTGGCGACGAGAAGATCGACGTGATAAAGGTCCTCGTCATGCGCCTGATCACTCTCGCGGCGATGGGTGGTCTCGGTACCTACTACTGGCGGATCCAGCGTGACCGGCGGCGCGACGCTGCGGGCGAGACGCCCGGAGTTGGCGAGAACGCGGGGTCCGGGACTGACCCGTCGTCAGCCCATTTGGCCGGCGCCACGGGCGGGCCGGTAACTTCGTAGAGCCTGTGCTGAGTCATCCCGAGGTAGCCGACATGAATGCAATCCTGCGAAGGCTGGTACTGGTGGTGAAGGTATGGATGAACGCGTTGCTGGCTCCTGCGGAAGACCCACGCCAGGTGTTCGAGATCGCCCACAAGAAGCAACGCTCACTGCTCTCAAAGGTGCGCCAGGCGCAGATCAGAGTAGCGTCTTCGAAGCAACAGCTACGAAACAAGACCGTGTTTGCGAGGGAGAAACTGCCCCAACTGGAAGGGCAGGCGCGCAAGGCCCTGAAGGCCGGCCGAGAGAACCAGGCGCGCCTCGCCCTCCAACTCAAGCAAGTCGCGACTGGCGAGCTAGGCCACCTCGAAGAGCAGGTCGAGCACCTGCAGCAAGAAGAAGAGGTCCTAACTCTGGTCGAGCAGAGACTGGCCTCGCAAATCGAAGCCTTCTTCGCTCGGCAGGAGGTGCTGGCCGCCCGCTACAGCAGAGCAGAGGCCCAGGTCACGATAACAGAAGCTCTGAGTGGCGTATCGGAGGAGCTGGCGGACCTTGGACTGTCTCTGGAGCGAGCTGAAGACCGAACGGAGCAGATGCAGTCCAGGGCGGCCGCAATCGAAGAGCTGGTCGATCTGGGAATCCTCGAGAGCCCGGCACTCCAGACTGAACGAGCCGTCCTTCCTGAGCTGGCCCGCTCAGAGGACTCGGAAGCCGTCGAAGAGGAGCTCGAAGCACTCAAGCTCCAGGTCGACGAAGGCTAGAAACGTAGAGACGTCCCGGTGGAGAGGGCTAGGGTGAGGGGAACAGTCCGAAGTCGTCGAGTCGATGGTAATCAGCGACGCTTTTGTGCGTCAGCGCCATCACCCTCACCTCATTCCTCTCCCATCGAGGGAGAGGAGGTAAGTCAGCTCTCTACCTTGCTGTCGGCCTAGGCGAAACGTCCGATCAATCGTTGGCTGGCTCGGCCTCCACCACATCGTCTTCGCCCGTAAGGCCCGACAGCTTCTGCAGCACCCGTTCGAATCCCAACCTTGCGGTATGGAGCCTGATCGACTTCTCCGACATATTGGGGCCCTGTCCGATGTCAGACCGGATTAGCTGTGTAAGGGCCGTGAGCTGACGGCGTTGCTCTTCGACCGCGTCCGCAAGCTCTTCTACCATTAGCTCCAGCCACTTCTGGTATTCGACGTTCTCTAGCAGCAGCGCCTGCCTTGACAGCGCCGCCTCTACTCGCACGACGAGGTCGGCGATCGGCACCGGCTTCGTGACATAGTCGTAGGCGCCCTTGCGCATGGCCTCGACGCCCGTAGCTATGTCGCCTACCGCGCTCACCATGATTACGGCGACCTGAGGGTGTTGGTCCGCGATTTCGGGCAAGAGCTCCATGCCGGATTTCCCGGGCATCATGATGTCCAGAAGGACGAGGTCGACGTCCTCTTCCGTGAGGGTCGCGGATGCCTGGTCTGCATCCGCCGCCTTTAGGCACTCGAAGCCTTGCTGGCCCAATCCGGCGGAGAAGAGCTCCCGGATGTCCATTTCATCGTCTACGACCAGAATGCGCTGTGAACCGTTAGTCATGGTTTACTCTGACCACACGACCCCTCCAGACCGGGCGAATCGATTATACACCTCACGTATGTCTTGCAAGCTGGAGAGCGCTTAGGGTAGTCCCGCTCTGGGACAGCTACGTGCCGTGTGTAATCACGTAGACCGTCTCCGTTGGGAAGTCCAGAGTTTCCGCGGTTAGGCCGAGTCGGTCGATCACCTGATTGAGAAAGCGCTCGTAGTATCCCCGCATCCCTTTGCGCTTGCCGCTCAACGTCTCAACCGGAAACGACACCGCCGCATACCTGTACCGAAGTTGGCTCAGCAGCTGCTCAAAGGCGCCCTTTTCCTGCTGCTCCAAGCACGGGGCCGATTTTAGAAGCAGGACTAGTAGACCGAAATCTTTGAAATGAGGGGTAGCCGAGATTGGCGTGCTACGACGACAGGGCGGGTTTCAAACCCGCCCCTACCAAGCCGTAACCTCAGAACCCTTCAATACTAGGATGTTGGACCACTAGGTCCGCTTCCAGATCGCTCCCAACGCCAAGGACGTCCCGGCACTCGGCCGCCGGTGGGCGGTCGACGCGTGAGAAGAAGGCGTTGATGGCATTGATGAGTCGGCTATCGATGTCGATTGCGGAGTATCGGACGTTTGCTCCGAGGACCATCCAGGGCAGAGCGAAGGGATTCAGGCCACAAGCCAGGTCGAGTACGGTCGCCGGCTGACCGACTACGTCGAACAGCGACCGGTAGAACTCCGCGAGAAACCCCATTCTCTCGGCGGTCGACGGGTGTAGGTTTAGAATGGCGCCGCACATTCGACGGAGGTCGTCTTCAGGCGGCTGGGCCGGCAGCGACGCTACGGCGTCATGGATCTTGTCGAAGTCGACTTGCCCGAGATAGGCGCCATGGACCTGGTGCAGCTTTCGCTTCGACGCTTTGAGCGCCTGACCCGGCGTTTCGTAGCGCTGCACCGACCACTCGGCGATGCGTTCCAGCGCGTCTTGGCAGATGTGACGGTACTTGCGGGTCTGAAGGAGCTCTTCGACGATTTCGTCACTGGATACGGTTGGCATAGGGGTCGGACCGCAGACTATGGGTGGTATCGTTCCGCCTCACTTCGGCTCTCAACGCGTCCATCAGCCGAGTGTAGAAGCGAACGTTGTGGATCGTCGCCAGCCTGTACGCCAGGTGGTCGTCGACGTTGAATAGGTGGTGGAGGTACGCCCTCGAGTAGCGGGCGCAGCAGAGGCAATCGCAGCCCTCGTCGATCGGCCTTTTCTCCTTGACGTTGCGGCCGTTGTCTATGTAGATGCGCTCGTAGAGTGCGTCGCCCGAGCCGAGTTTGGGCTCACCGCCAGGGTACACGTACAGCCTTTTGTGTCTCGCGTCGCGGGTCGGTATGACGCAGTCGAATATCCTGTATCCCGCCTTGAAGGCCGCGACGACGTTCTCGGGTTTGCCGATGCCAAGCGCGTGCTTTGGTATTCCCGCCGGAACGAGCTGCGAGACGTACTCGACTGTCTCGACCAGTCCGCCGTCCGTGTCGATGGGCCACCCCCCGAAGCCGAAGCCGTCGAACCCGATTTCCAGGAGTTGTTCCGCGCACGTGCGCCGTAGCTCGTGGCTGCTCCCTCCCTGGATGACCGCGAAAAGCAACGGGTCGTATCCGTCACGGCGACCGTTGTCCTTCAGACGCTTCAGCTCGCCCTTGCATCTCGCGGCCCACTCGATGGTGTGCTCAACGCTTTGTCGCTGGAGTTCGGGCGACGAGTCTGGGTGTGTGCAATGATCGAGACAAAAAATCACGTCCGAGCCCATCTGGAACTGCTTCCGGACACACGTTTCAGGCGTGAGATTCCGTTTGCGCTCTCTTCGGTCGAACCTGTACGAGAACCCATCCTTCGAGACGTTCGCCAGCGGCGGTGACCCCGCCGTCAGCGAGAACACCTGGAACCCACCGGAGTCCGAGAAGACCGGGCCGTCCCAGTCGATGAAGCTATGGATTCCACCCAGGGCCGAGATCACCGACGAGCCCGGCCGGGACGCCAGGTGCACCGTGTTGACCATCAAACCCGCGACCCCGGCAGCAGCAGAGTCCGCCGAGTCGAGCGCTCTAACCGCCCCCCGAGTCGCATCGGGAAGGAAGGCCGGCAACTCCAGGTCGCCGTGGCCTGTACTCAGCGTCCTCATGTAGGGTCGCTCGCGAGTTTTCGGTGGCTAGTCGAGACTCTAACGATGATGACCAGCGCTAATACCCAGCCGCTCTGAGAGCCTCTTCGGCTTGCTCTTTGGGAAGTTCGTCAATCGTGAGCTGTTCGGGAGTCAGTTCACCTTGCAATACCTCCCTACGCTGCTCCGACCTGAAGTAGTTATGATACACGTCTTGGTACACCGCGACGTAGCTTACCGATTCAGCATTAGGAGGCACCGGAGTAAGCCGACACTGCCATACTCTAATACCTGCGGAGCGATTGTCCCCTCCAGCAGGTAATACTTTCGTTTGGAACGTGACAGACCCGTCGCTGCTGTTCTTGCGAATCACGCCTCCTTTGCGGACAGCGACTTCAACCCAGCACTTGATGTTGATTGCGGGCCCGGAACCTAAGTTGGATACCTCAAGTTTCATTTCTTCAGCAAGTGTGACGTTGTCTTTGAACCTCAGAATCGGTCTGAGTGCGCTCTGCAACTGACGCTCGGCGTTCTTTGCAAGCCTCCGCGTCGATGTCACTTGGCGCTCGGTCTGGCTGGCTAGAGCTTGAGTGGCAACAGCTTGGTCCTGAGCGGCCAGAGCAAGTTTCAGGCTTGACATCAACTGTGCATCGGTACCCTTTACCAGTTCCTGCATGTTCTCGGCTTGCCGAGCTGAGGCACTTGCGATGGCGCTTGTACGTACCGCGTAAAAGGCGGTTATTACCACTAAGGCACCCAGAGTTACCAATCGGAGAGCTTCCGACGTCGTTATCTCGCCTTTGGATCTCAGCCACAATGCGAAAACACCTATCGCGGCGATCGAGCCAAATACGAGTAGCAGGTTGACAAAAAGCCAGAGGTGCTCCTTGTCGGTTTTACGCAGCAGATTGCCGAAATGCACTGGGTCTTACATCTCCAGGAAGTTTCGGAGGATGTCCTTGCCGGCCTTCGTCATGATCGATTCGGGGTGGAACTGGATGCCCTCGACCGGGTGGGTTTTGTGCCTCACGCCCATGATGATGTCTTTGTCGGTCCACGCGGTGACCTCGAGCTCGTCGGGCAGGTCGTCTTTGTAGACGGCCAACGAGTGGTACCGAATGGCCTCGAAGGGGTCCGGGATACCCTGAAAAAGCCGCCGACCGTCGTGGTGGACCATCGACATCTTGCCGTGCATGATCTCCCCCGCCGGCCCAACCGAGCCTCCATAGGCGTGGCCGACGCACTGGTGTCCCAGACACACACCCAGTGTCGGAGTCCGGCTGCCGAACTCGCGGATTACTTCGCTGGATATGCCCGCCTTTTCCGGGGTGCACGGCCCTGGCGACACGACTATCCTCTCGGGCTCCATGGCGCCGATTTCCTCGACCGTGGTCTCGTCGTTTCGGACGACCTTGACGTCGGCGCCGAGCTCACATAGGTACTGGTAAAGGTTGTACGTGAAGCTGTCGTAGTTGTCGAGCAGCAGAATCATTTTACTCCCCCTCCGCCTGGTCGATGGCCCGCATAAGCGCGCGCGCCTTGGCGACCGTCTCCTCGTACTCCTGTTCGACGTCGCTGTCGGCCACTATGCCGCCGCCTGCCTGAACGTACGCGACGCCGTCCTTGACCACCATGGTCCGGAGCAGGATTGCCGTGTCCATGTTCCCTGAGAACGTGAAGTAGCCGGTTGCGCCGCCATAAGGCCCGCGCTTGTCGGGCTCGAGCTCCGCGATGATCTCCATGGCGCGAATCTTGGGTGCCCCCGACAACGTTCCCGCAGGGAAGCACGATCTGAGCGCGTCGTAGCAGTCGAGGCCGTCCTCGAGCTCCCCGGTTACGTGGGACACCAGGTGCATCACGTGAGAGTACCGCTCGATCTCCATGAGCTCGGTGACGTTGACCGTGCCGGGCCGGCTTACCCTGCCCACGTCGTTGCGACCCAGATCCACGAGCATTATGTGCTCCGCTCGCTCCTTCTCGCTGGAAGTCAGCTCTCGCTCAAGCGCCGCGTCCTCTTCAGCCGTCGAGCCGCGGGGTCGGGTGCCCGCTATCGGGTGGTAGTCTAGGTGGCCGTCGATCGACCTGACCAGCATCTCCGGGGAGGCGCCCACAACCTGGAAGTCGTCCAGCTGCAGGTAGAACATGTACGGCGACGGGTTGATCCCTCGTAGCGCCCGATATATCTCGAACGGGTGCGCTGAGGTCTCCCGGCTAAACCTCTGCGCGTAGACCACCTGGATGCAGTCGCCGGCGTAGATGTAGTCGATTATCCGCCTTACGGCAGCGTCGTAGTGCTCACGCGTCTGGTTCGAGGTTACCGCGCCTGGTGCGTGATCGTCGCCCAGCGAGCCAGTGGGCTGCGGCAACTTGACCGGTTGCTCGAGCCTTGCGGCTAGCTCGTCGATCCGGCCGACGGCGTCGGCGTAGGCGCGCTCCACGTCTTTGTCGAGATGGGCGTGGCTGACGATGCGAATCTTATGGCGGACGTGGTCGAAGACCAGAAACGTCGACGTGAGCATGAAGACCGATTCCGGAAGGCCGAGGGCGTCGGTATCCGGGGACGGCAAGCGCTCGAAGTAGTTGACCGACTCGTAGCCGAGGTACCCAACCGCGCCGCCATTGAAGCGCGCGCCGTCCTCTGGGTCCGCGACCTCCATCGGCGCCAGCGCCTTCTGGACGGGGACCAGCGGGTCGACGGCGCCGTCTCTCTGACCGGGCCCGGTCTTGATGACGTCATACGGT
Organism: Dehalococcoidia bacterium; assembly: GCA_965248605.1. GTDB lineage: Bacteria > Chloroflexota > Dehalococcoidia > Lucifugimonadales > CAUZJF01 > CAUZJF01. The sequence goes on along the minus strand of CBDFJV010000007.1, from coordinate 473,143 downwards.
TCGGTGCCTAGGAAGCTGTACCGCGCGATGCGCTCGCCTCCCTCGACACTCTCTAACAGGAACGAGTACGGCGGTCGGGCGATCTTCAGGTAGGCCGATACCGGAGTTTCGAGGTCGGCATTGATCTCTCGGTAGATGGGCACCATGTTGCCCTGGTCCGCGAGCTTTTCGACCTCATCCAACGTCGGATGGTATGTAGGCATGGCGTCAGTCACCTGCATCCGGCAGGACCAACCCGACACGGCGTTTGACCTCGTCGAGCTTGGGCTCGCTGACGGCGCGGGCTTGCTCAGCGCCACGGGCGAGCAAGCGGTCGAGCTCGGCGGTGTCGTCCGCTATCTCCTGATAGCGCTCGCGAATCGGAGTCAGCTCTTCGATCACCACCTCCGCGACGCGTGCCTTCAGGTCACCGTATCCTCGGGCGTCCGCGAAGTCGGCCTCGACCTTTTCGTCGCTCTTGCCTACGATCGCCTGGTAGATGCGGAGGAGATTGTCTACGCCGGCTTTCGCTGGGTCATCGGAAAAGACGATGTCGCTGCCCGAGTCGGTCACGGCCCGCTTGATGGAACGTTCGATCTCCTTGGGGTCGTCCAGCATTCCAACCGCGTGGCCCCGGACGTCGGAGAAGGTCTTCGACATCTTCACGGTCGGGTCGTTGAGGCTCATAATCCGACCTTGCGTGACCGGCTCGGGCACGACGAAGGTCTCGCCGAACTGGTGGTTGAACCGCTGGGCGATGTCACGGGCCAGCTCGACATGCTGCTTCTGGTCGTCGCCGACGGGAACCTCGTGGGCGTCGTAGAGGATGATGTCGGCGGCCATCAGTACCGGGTAGTCGAGCAGCCCGGTCAAGATGCTCTCTTGAGCAGCCGCTTTGTCCTTGTACTGCGTCATCCGCTCCAGCCACCCAAGAGGCGTAACGCAGTTCAGGATCCAGCACCCCTCGGCGTGGGCTGTCACATGGCTCTGGACGAAGATAGCGCAATGGGCCGGGTCCAGGCCCAGCGCGAACAGCATCGCCGCATGGGACCGCGTACGGGCCCGAAGCTCATCAGGGTCCTGCGGTACGGTGATGGCGTGCAGGTCGACTATGCAGAAGAAATTCTCCTTCTGCGACTGGCGTTCGGCCCACCCCTTGAACGCGCCCAGGTAGTTGCCCAAGTGGAGCTCGCCCGAGGGTTGAAAGCCGCTGAATACCCGCTTCTTGGTCGGGTTCGTCTTCGCCGATTTAGTCATTTCTTTGGTCTGCATCGTTGTTCGTACCTCTTGATATGCTACCTACACGCGTGAAGATGTCTTCCATGCAAGCCTCGGGAAACGTCGCCACAACGATGCGCCGATGCTATCCATCGAACATAAGCCTCCTACTCTTCGAACCGCATAAAGAAAAAGACCCGTCCACAAAGGGACGGGTCTTCCGTGGTGCCACCCTAATTCGTCCCGACAAGTCGGGACATCTCTATGCGCAGCGATCCTACGTCGTTGCGCCGGGCTATGATAACGGTGCCCTTCCGGCCAAGCCTACGTCCCTCGACGGATATCGAGGGTTCGGTTGGCGGCTCTCAGGTCCATTCAGCCTCTGCGCCGGCGCCGGCTCACACCTTACCCGGCTCTCTTGGCTTCGCTGGAGGCGTACTAGTCCCGTTCGCTGCCTTTGAACTATGTCTTCGTTACGCCAGTATAGTCAGGCGTGGATGGGAGTGTCAATTGAAGTTCCGTACGCTGACCGCAGCGACTACTTGTCGGAAAGCAGTATGCCTCCTGACGCCCAGTTCTCCTTCGGCACGTCCTTGAACACCACGTAGGTGGCTTCGGGCTTCGCGCCGCCGATAGTCGATATGGCGTCGGTGATCGCCTGTGCTACCTGGGTCTTCTGGTCCTTTGAGCGTCCCTCCACCCATTCTACTGTTATGACTGGCATGCCGGTCCTCCTCGAGATTCGAAGCTAGGCGCAATTCTAGCAGTCGCAGTTTCGGGATTCAATTTGCGGAAGGCCGGAGCCTCGATCCAGCTTTGACACCCCTACGGGGCGTTGCTACACTGGCCCAAGAGGGCACATTCACGCCACACCGGCCAGCGATCATGCTAAACCCCCAGATCAAGTTCCGCTACAAAGACTACCTGCAACTCCCCGAACAAGACCGCCGGGAGCTGATCGGAGGTGATTTCTACGTGGTCCCAGCTCCCAGCTTTAGGCATCAGCACATCGTGGCGAATCTAGGACTAATCCTGAGCGGCTATATCAGAGCCAAAGCGATAGGAGAGGTTCTGTGGGCGCCCTTCGACGTTGTTCTCTCCGAGCACGACGTGGTGCAGCCAGACATCCTTTATATATCGAATGAGAGGCGGCACATCATCACCGAAGCCAACGCGTCCGGAGCCCCGGACCTAGTCATCGAAGTCCTGTCGCCTAGCACTGCGGAGCGCGACAAGGACCTCAAACTGAGCCTGTACGCCAGGCACGGCGTACGCGAGTACTGGATTGTCGACCCTAATGAGAATTCGGTTGACGTAATGGAGCTTAGCGCCGAGGGCTTCGAGAAGACGACCTCGTACAGCTCCGGAGCGATCTCTTCTTCTGTTCTGCCTCAATTGGCCGTTGACCTGGACGATGTATTTGCAGAGTAGCGGTCGGGCAGGACCCGTTTCTCCTTCCGCGTTGAATCGCGTCGGGGGTCTCTTAATAGTTCTCTACTGAAAACAACCACACGGGAGCAGTCCTTCCCCATGAGCCCAACCAAACATCCGACGCTCGACGGGTTCGTCGCTTCAGAGTTGGGCGGCGACCCACGGTACGACGGCCTTTCGGCGGTCGTAGGTGCTATCGCAGAGGGGGCGAGGCAGGTCCGCGACCGGATTCAGGACGCGGCCCTGGCGGACGTTCTCGGCGCCACGGGCGACATAAACGTGCAGGGTGAGAGCGTCCAGAAGCTCGACGAGCTCGGCTCCAGCATCTTCGTTGATGTTCTCATCGCCAGCGGCCGAGTGGCCGCCGTAGGGTCGGAGGAGCTAGAAGACCCTGTATTGAACAGCGACGCGCCCGCCGAGTCCTACATCGTGATGATGGACCCGGTCGACGGCTCGTCCAATATCGACGTCGCGGTCAATATCGGGTCCATATTCGGCATCTGGCCCACCAGACCTGGAGAGCCCGTCGACAGCGAGACCATGCTTCGTCAAGGAAGAGACCAGACCGCAGCGGTATACGTCGTGTACGGTTCCAGCACGATCCTGGTTACAGCCACCGAGAGGAGTGTGCAGGGCTTCACTCTCGACGTCCAGACCGGCGAGTTCAGGCTTACACATCCCGACATCCAGTCCCCGGAAAAGTGCGAGTACTACAGCACCAACGAAGGTAACCTTAGACGCTGGGAGGCATCGACACAGCGCGCAGTCAGCCACCTCAGGGACAACTACTCCCTTCGCTACGTCGGTGCGCTGGTCGCCGACTTCCACCGCAACCTGCTGAAGGGTGGGGTCTACCTCTACCCGGCGGACTCGTCGAATCGCAACGGCAAGCTGCGACTAATGTACGAAGCCAACCCTTTGGGGTTCGTCGCCGAGCAGGCCGGCGGCGCGGCCTCCACGGGAACGGAACGCATCCTGGACATCGTGCCAGAGGCATTGCACCAGCGGACGCCGTTGGTGCTGGGTAACGCGGATGTCGTGGAGCGGCTGGAATCGATTGTCGCCCGCGACGGCTCCTAGTAAGCCTGCGATACAAAGACAAACGAGTCCCGAACATGCCGGGAATATCGGGCTCGAGGAGGACAGTATGGACCGCGAAACATTGGCAGAGACTGCGCTAGCCTTGGTGGCGCCGGCAAAGGGCATTCTGGCCGCCGACGAAAGTACGGGAACAATCCAAAGACGGTTCGACTCCATAGGTGTCGAGTCGACCGAAGAAAACCGTCGTGGCTATCGTCAGCTTCTGTTCGAGACGGACGAGATTGCAGGGTACATCAGCGGGGTCATCCTCTACGATGAGACCATACGCCAGAAGAGCTCTGAAGGTGCGTCGCTGGTCGAGATGCTCACTTCACAGGGAATTATCCCCGGAATAAAGGTCGACATGGGAGCCAAGCCCCTGGCGGGCGCCTCCGGAGAAACGATCACCGAGGGGCTGGACGGCCTCAGAGAGCGCGTGGCCGAATACGGCGAGCTCGGAGCGCGTTTCACCAAGTGGCGGGCGGTAATCGCTATCGGTGACGGTCTTCCTAGCAATTACTGCATCGACGCCAATGCCCACGCGCTGGCGCGCTTCGCCGCTGTGAGCCAGGAGGGTGGACTGGTGCCGATCGTCGAGCCGGAAGTGCTAATGGACGGCGACCACGACATCGGACAGTGCTTCGATGCTACCGAGTCCACTCTTCGGGCGTTGTACTCAGAGCTGGTTCGCCAGAGAGTCGACCTGGACGGCACTCTTCTAAAAACGAACATGGTGCTCTCTGGAAAGGATGCCGGTGAACGGGCCGGCCCCGACGAGGTCGCGGAGAGGACCATCACGTGCTTCAAACGCGTGGTGCCAGCGTCAGTTCCGGGAGTCGTGTTCCTGTCCGGCGGCCAGAGCGACGACGAGGCGACGGTGAACCTCGACGCGATCAATCGGCGAGCAGCGAGCGTTGGCGCTCCCTGGGAGCTCAGCTTCTCCTACGGCAGAGGGCTCCAGGCCGCTCCCCTGAAGGCGTGGGCCGGATCGCCGAAGAACGTCGAGCAGGCCCAGCGGGCGTTGCACCATCGCGCCCGGGTGACGAGCGCCGCCAGGCAGGGGGCCTACAGCCCCGAGATGGAACGCGAGCCCTCGGCGGTGTAGTGGCGGCCGAAGCCGCGCAAGAGGCCTTGTGGACCTCCTGATCGCCACCAACAACCGAGGCAAGCTCGCGGAGCTCTCCGAGCTGCTGTCGGATACTCCGTTTCGCTTGCTGTCGTTATCGGACGTAGGCATCGACTTCGAGGTCCCTGAGACCGGCTCGACGTTCGAGGAAAACGCATCGATCAAGGCAGAGACCTACGCTGGTATGAGCGGACTCTTGACGCTGACCGACGACTCGGGCCTTGAGGTAGAAGTCCTGGGAGGCGAGCCTGGCGTCTACTCGTCGAGGTATGCCGGCGAGGGGGCCACCGACGCGCAACGAATTGCCCTGCTACTCGAAAATCTGGAGAATATCCCTGACGGCCGACGGCAGGCGCGGTTTAGATGTGCAATTGCACTGGCGCCAACGGGAGGACCGGTCGAGCTCTTCAACGGAGAATGTCTTGGCACGATCACCAGGACTCCCAGAGGCAACAACGGCTTCGGGTACGACCCGGTGTTCCTCCTAGACGGGACCGACCGCACCATGGCCGAACTCTCACGAGATGAGAAGGGGCATATCAGCCACCGAAGCCGGGCCCTGCGCAATGCACTCCCCGCGTTGAAGTCAATCGCGTTGCGGAAGACCGATGTCTTGTTGAGCTGAGTCCATACACTCCATGACTACAGATAAGTTCGATAGGCCGTTCAGAGACCTCAGGGTCTCGGTCACCGACCGCTGCAATTTCCGATGCCCCTATTGCATGCCGGCCGAGATATACGGCGAACGCTACCGGTTTCTCCCAAAGTCGCAACTGCTCACCTTTGAGGAGATCGCCAGGCTGACTCGGATATCCGTGACGCTGGGCGCCTCCAAAATCCGTTTGACCGGCGGCGAGCCGCTTGTACGCTCGAACGTCGAGGCGCTCGTGTCGCAGCTGGCGAAAGTGGACGGCGTCCGAGACCTGACGATGACTACCAACGCTTACCTTTTGCCACAGAAAGCGGGCGTCCTCAAGGACGCCGGCCTCCAGCGGATAACAATAAGCCTCGACAGTCTGGACGACGAGGTGTTCCGGCAGATGAACGGCCGGAACTTCGGCACCGAGAAAGTGCTCGAGGGTATAGCGGCGGCGGAGCGCACCGGCCTCAGCCCCATCAAGATCAACGCAGTTGTGCAGAAGGGTGTGAACGACCACACTGTCGTCGACCTGGCTCGCTACTTCAAAGACCGCGGCCATACCATGCGGTTCATCGAATACATGGACGTCGGTACGTTGAACGGCTGGAAGCTGGACGAGGTCGTGCCTGCCGACGAAATCGTTTCGATGATCGACGCGGAGATGCCGCTAGAGCCGATCGAAAGCCGCTACCGCGGTGAAGTCGCCCTGCGCTACCGCTACCGGGATGGCGGCGGTGAGATCGGCGTCATCGCGTCGGTGACTAAACCATTCTGCGGTGATTGCACGCGTCTAAGGCTGTCGCCAGAAGGCAAGATCGTAACATGCCTGTTCGGCACCGTCGGGACGGACCTACGGGGCCCACTCCGGGCCGGAGCTTCGGACTCGGAGATCGAGTCGCTGATCGCCGGCAGATGGGCGGTGCGAGACGACCGGTACTCCGAGGAGCGCTCGTCAATGACTGAGCCCTTGCGCGAAAAGGTGGAGATGTACCACATCGGCGGCTAGCGACTGACGTGTTATTGTTGCGCCGCCGGTAGCCAGCTTCCGCTGGCAGGGTCATACACCTCGGCTGACGCTAGGCTGGCGAACTCATACTCGCCCACCCCCGTTTCGATCCGACCGTTTCCGCCCGCGACCAGTACTGCCCCATTGTCGAGGGCTACGGCGATATGGTCGGCCCGGGGCTCCGACAGTGAGCCGGTCACGGCCCAAGCCCTTGATACCGGATCGTACACCTCGACCATCGATAGGTGATTGCCCTTGGCGTCCAGACCCCCGACCACTAGGACTCTGCCGTCCCGTAACTGCGTGGCAGTGTGTGAGTGACGCGATAAGGTCATCTCGGCGGCACGCGACCACAGGTTTGTCCTAGGGTCGTAGACCTCGGCTGAGTTGAGTATCTTTCCGCCAGGGCCTCGGCCTCCCGCAACGAGCACCGTGCCGTCCGGGAGCAGCGTCTGGCTGTGTTGGTATCTGGGCTCTACCATATCTCCACCGGCGGTCCACTCTTTTCGCCACGGCAGGAATACCTCCGACTTTCCCATTGGTTCGAAGGCGCGGGGGCGTCTCAAGCCACCGGCGACGAGCACGCTTCCGTTCGTAAGCCGCGTGGCGCGGTGGTAGGCACGATCCGTAAGCATTGGCCCGGTAACCGACGTCCGACCAGTGGATGGGTCGAAGAGCTGGGGCACGAGTACGGATGGTGATCGGGCGATCGATTGCCAGAAACCACCGGCGATCAGGATCGTCCCATCATCGAGAAGCGTCGCGGTGTGGTAGCTCCTTTCACGAGGTATGGAGTGGACCGAGGTCCACAGGTCAAGAGTTGGATCGTATATCTCAGCCGATCCGGCTGAGCTGTCTGATGCGAGGCCTCCCCAGACGAGGTCTTCCAACGTAGTCGCGGCGGGATTGAGCCTGGGTGTGTTCATAGCCGCAACAGGCGTCCAAACGCCTGCGGCCGGATCGTACACTTCAGCCGACGACAGGGTGCCTCGCTCGATCAGCAGGCCACCGGCCACCAGGACACGGCCGTCTGGCAAAAGCGTGGCCGTATAGCTTGCGCCCCGCGCTTGTACCATGTGTCCGGCCGGCTTTCCGCCAGGGCCTCGGCCTCCCGCAACGAGCACCGTGCCGTCCGGGAGCAGCGTCTGGCTGTGTTGGTATCTGGGCTCTACCATATCTCCACCGGCGGTCCACTCTTTTCGCCACGGCAGGAATACCTCCGACTTTCCCATTGGTTCGAAGGCGCGGGGGCGTCTCAAGCCACCGGCGACGAGCACGCTTCCGTTCGTAAGCCGCGTGGCGCGGTGGTAGGCACGATCCGTAAGCATTGGCCCGGTAACCGACGTCCGACCAGTGGATGGGTCGAAGAGCTGGGGCACGAGTACGGATGGTGATCGGGCGATCGATTGCCAGAAACCACCGGCGATCAGGATCGTCCCATCATCGAGAAGCGTCGCGGTGTGGTAGCTCCTTTCACGAGGTATGGAGTGGACCGAGGTCCACAGGTCAAGAGTTGGATCGTATATCTCAGCCGATCCGGCTGAGCTGTCTGATGCGAGGCCTCCCCAGACGAGAAACCTTCCGTCTTCCAACGTAGTCGCGGCGGGATTGAGCCTGGGTGTGTTCATAGCCGCAACAGGCGTCCAAACGCCTGCGGCCGGATCGTACACTTCAGCCGACGACAGGGTGCCTCGCTCGATCAGCAGGCCACCGGCCACCAGGACACGGCCGTCTGGCAAAAGCGTGGCCGTATAGCTTGCGCCCCGCGCTTGTACCATGTGTCCGGCCGGCCATGGCGGCTCAACCGACACTTCCTTGCCAAAGTCCCACATCTTCAAGGTCAAACGTACCTCGACCTTTCCCGTAGCCAGCCCTGAGAGAATCGGATCACGACCGTTGCCCAGATCGACCTCCCCCCTCAGTCTGATCTGCCTGAACCGGGCGTCGCGGAACGCGACCCAAATCTCGACCGTGAAGTCGTCCCCCGTCTCGCCCAACGCCTCCGGCGGAAGGGTCCCCTCTAGATAAAAGACGTCTCTGCCGTCGAGGGTCTGTCTTCCCGAAAGCTCGATTTCTTCGACTTCGTCTCGCACGGCATCTACGATCCTCACCGGATCGAAGATGAAAGGCGCGCTATAGTCGTTGTGAGTCCAGCCGCCTCTGGCGCGCCGTAGATAGCGAACGTCGCCGAAGGAGATCATCTCGGTCTCACGGACGGGGAACCCGCTGATCACGTGCCTGGTGCAATGTGGAGCCGCATAGTCGCCGACCAGAGTCAATGTGATTGGCGTCGGGTTCAGGTCCAGCCACATCGCCATATCGATGTGAGAAGACCCCACATGCTCCATCGACTTGACGGACTTCTCCAGGACTTCATCGCCGAGCGGCCGTCGCGGGAACGAGGCGAATGCAGGTCCCGTTTCGGTCGGGGGGCATAGCACGGGCGCGCCGGGCACTTCCGCTGCCGTCAACGCGGTGGGAACCGCCGATCCTCCGCTACGGCACGCAATACCCGCTGCCGAAACGACGAGCAGGATGAGGGTCAGATGTGGCGTAACTCGTCTGTTCAGCACCGTTGCGGGTTCGGCGATCGGATACCGAAAATACGATCTTGGTGAGAGAGCAGATGGCGTGGCCAACTCGACGTCGGCATCGCCGACCCTCCGACGGCGTCACGGCAGGCGCCATCCGGACCAGAAGGTCGTCCCGCTAACACGCCGCGGAAGACTCGTCCTGGCGAGTTAGCCGTCCCTGAGCGTCCCAGCAATAGAAGAAGGTCGACGTTTTCACGGGCAGATAGTCGCTAAGAGGCGCCGCGCCGGTTCCCGTCGGGTTGTCCGTCCAGGAGTTCGTAGAACTGCCGCTGGCGGTCACGTTGCTGATCCCTTTGTTAGCCATCATTGCGTCCATCGCTGTCTGGAGGCCGACAAGCTCGGCGTTTTTCACCACCTCTGGGTCGACGTTCGGTGCGTCGATCTGTACCGGCTCGCCGAATGCCGAGAACGACATCGTGAACTCGATATCTCCACCGCCACCTATGCCGCCGAACAAGGGATTGTTTTCGGACATTGCAATTGCGCCCTTACCCGTCACCTGTCGGAGCAGTATCTTTTGGGCGTCAATCCAATAGCTCACGTCGAAGTCGTCCCCTGTGTCCCCGAAGGTGTCGATCGGCACGGTACCCTGCAGTAGGAAGACGTCCGTCCCATCAAGTGTTTCCTGACCGACCAACTCGATGCCCGCCAAAGCGTCCGCATCGCTGCTGATGAACTCGTTCGGGTCCGAGAACAGCGCCGCGTCGCCGACGGAGACCGTCCACGCCCCTGTCTCCGTGTCCTTGACATAGGATACGGGACCGATGCTGACCATCTCGGTAGTTATGCTGATAAACCCGAGAGAGATAGACATTACCCCTTTGAAGCGGTCAGGCGCCTGGTAGTCGCCTTCGAAAGTCATCGGCACGTCGAGGCTCATTCCCTGGATGTCCGCCTCTATCTTCATGTCCATCTTGAAGTGGAACGAATCGACCTCCTGCATGGCTGCAGTGGCTGCTCCGATGATCTCGGCGGCCGAGGTCAGCTCGGGTAGCGGTGCGGCCGTAGGTTCGGGTATGGGAGTGGCGGTTGGGACCGTTTCGGGTGTCGGGCTGGATTCCGGGGTCTTGCTCGCTTGAGGCTCTTCGCCGGTTGCGGCCGCGGAACCTGCAGCGTCGGCTGACCCCGAGGGCGGTGTGGCAGTATCCTCAGGATCCTCTGCGTTCCCACAGGCCAACATCGCCGCCGACAGTAGAAGGACAAGCGTCGCGAGTAAGTATCTGCGCATTGTGTAATCCCGTTTGAGTTCCAAAAATCATAGCATGGCGATACGCGACCTACAATCGCCTAAGCTACGTCGCCTCATGGAGTACAATGTGGCCGGAGGTCCACCGTGATCGAAATCTACACGGATGGTGCTTGTTCCGGTAATCCGGGGCCGGGAGGCTGGGCAGCGGTGATCCTGGAAGACGGTTCCAAGCGCGCCATTCATGGCCGAGAGCCCGAAACAACGAACAACCGCATGGAGTTGCTCGCGGTCATAAAGGGGTTGGAAGCGACGGACGTCTCGTCGGAGGTCAAGGTTTTCTCCGACAGTCAATACATCATAAACACAATGACACGCAACTGGAAACGCCGCGCCAATCGCGACCTGTGGGCGATGCTCGACCCCGAGGTGGCGAAACGCGATGTCCGATGGCAGTGGGTCCGAGGTCATGCCGGCGACCCTCTCAACGAGGAGGCAGACGCACTGGCTAACCGGGAGGCGGGGATTGGATCCGGCAAGCGGCCCCGAGCTTCGCTGAGTCATGTCGATGAATCGGGTGGCGCGAGCATGGTCGACGTGGGGCCTAAGCCCGTTACCGAACGTGTTGCGGTGGCCGCCGGGTCTGTGACCATGCAGCCTGAAACACTCCGCCTTATCCGCGACAACAGCGTCGCAAAGGGCGATGTCCTCGGCACGGCTCGGATCGCGGGAATAATGGGCGCAAAGAGCACTTCGCAGCTCATTCCTCTATGCCATCCTTTACCGATCGACCACGTCGCGGTCGACTTCGATCTCAATGAGACAGCCAACGCTGTCGAGATCAAAGCCTCGGCGACCACCGCGGCCAAGACCGGGGTGGAGATGGAGGCGTTGACCGCCGTGGCTTTGGCCGGCCTGACCATCTACGACATGTGCAAAAGCGTCGATCGCGGAATGCGGATCGACGCCGTCAGGCTGCTCAGGAAGAGTGGCGGTAAGAGCGGTGATATCGAACTGGACTGACCTTAGTAGGGTCGGTGACGCGGGACAGTACGTCCAAACCAATCGACTCACTACGTAACGAGGACGCTGAATCGGGGGCTGTTTATAGCTCTGGTGCGTCCAGTGGACTGCTCCTGGACAGAGACCTGCTCGGCCGTCCTCGGCCTTGGGTAGTCGTGAACCGTGGGCTCGAGTACTCGGGCGAGGTAATCCTCGCGGAGACGGTCGATCCCCGGTGGGGTGAGCCTCTATCGGGCGGCCTGTGTTTCCGTGTAGTCTTCTACACAGTGCCCCGAAGGATTCCCGCCGGCCAAATCAAGGACCCGCGGATAGCGATGGCCGTACCGCGGACCGCCGACCCCGACCGCGAAAGTCTGGGGCACGAGCTTCAATCTATCCGAGAAGCCCAGTCCCGATACCTGGTTAGTCACGATCCATCGTCTGAGCTGCGCGGCTCGCTCGGAGAGCGGGAGAGGATTCTCCTCGAGGACTTCTCGCGTCGACAGGCAGTGTTCTACTCTGAAGGTCGAGTGTACACCCACGCCGGCGTCCGGGCCGCGCCTTCAGAGGTGTTCGAGGGTGCCCGTTCGGAGCTGTGGGTCGACCGCGTGGTAAATGTCTTGTTCCGCGACGCATTCCCTACGCTACCATTCGACTCAGGGCGGCTCCCTGCCACCCTGACAACTGACCTTATCGAACAGACGGTCCGGGGAATAATTCAGGGCGAATCCGCGACTTCAGAAACAGCCGCGAGGTTTGCGCCGGCTTTGGGCCTTGCCTCTCCTCACGTTCCCGCTCGATTCGATCCGGGTAGCTGCGCGGCAGTCGAACTGATCAAGAAAGAGATCGAAGCCCGCAACGGACAGATGGAAGCGCAGGACCTGCTCGAATGGCTGTGTCGTGAGCATGGCCTGAATCGCGAACTGGCGACCCTCTACCTGCTGGCCTACGTTGTGACCAGCAACGGCGAGGTCGTTCTTCAGACGGACCATCTGCTCCGGTTCAAAACCGACACGCCGTTCCTTGGCGACAGACTTTCGTGGGACCTGGTGCCCGACCTTGCTTTCGATAGCTCGATCTCGGACCAGTTCGCCGTGGTGTCGGCCAAGACCTCGGATGACTGGAACCTGACGCTCCCATACGCGTCGCACTTCGTCGACGGCCTGTCGCCAAGTGATGACCCAGACGAGATCTCTAGCCACGAGAAACTCCTACTGGACGAGCTGGCAGCGAGGAAACTCCGACTCCGCGAGGCAAAGAAAGCGATTCATGGACTCGCCAAGAAGCTTGAGAGTGATCTCGGAGACGCGGCGGCAAGTCTCGACGGACTGATCGAACTATGTGACGTCGAGAGCTTCCAAGCGTTTAGGAAGCTCGCCGTCGCCATGTATTCGAGACCCTCCAGGCTGCGTGACGTCCTCGAGCAATATCAGAGGATCGAGACATTGACCGGTGCCGCCCCGGCGATCGAGACGGTCCGCGCGTATCTGCTCGGAATGACCTTCGGCAGGGAGCACGGAGAGCTTGCGACGGAGCGAGACGTCACGTTGGCCCAACTGGGCTTCGATGACCTGATGAGCGCCCCGACGAAATGGGATGCGCTTGTGGACCGCTTCGACACGCTCAAGGGCCAGTACGCAAAGGCTTATCGTTCGCACCACGCCGACTACCATAGAGCGGGCTTTGCGTTGCTGGCGGAGCTCGATCGGCGCCGCGCACATATCAACGCGCTCAGGCGCTTCGTCGACGTGCCTGAGTTCGGGGACCCGGTCGGACGCGCCGTACCAGAGCGTTTCGAGGCGGTTTCGGCCACCGTGCGCCGGTGCTCGCTTTCCGAGGACGACGTCTCGATAGAGTCCGCTCCCACGTGCTCGGAGTGCAGGCTGCCTCTCTCGGAGGACCTGCCCGGCCGGGAAGCCGCTTCCGTTTTGGCAGACGCCGAAGTTGCCATGCGTGAATACAATCGTCGCTTCAGTTCCGAAGGTGTCCGGCGGATTCTCAGCCACCCCACGAAGGAGCAGCTAGACAAGTTCATCGACCTGGCGCAAGTGAGCGACCTCTCGGGCCTGTCTAGCGTCCTCGACGATGAGGCTCTCGATTTCCTCCGGGACTTCATCCAAGCCCGTTGAAGACGGCGGCGAGAAACACAACGACGGTCCTATGAATTCGCCAGGCTTTGATTCAGATCGCGCGGGTCCCTCCGACACGCCGTTGGAGGTGCCAGCAGAGAGAGCCTCCCCGACCCTAATTGTCGGGTTGGGTAACCCTGGCGATCAGTACGCCACGACCCGCCATAACATCGGGTTCCTGTGCGTAGACAGCGTTGCCGAACGCGCGTCGATCAAGTTTGAACGGGCGCATCGGCTAGTTGCCGTGGGAGAGGGTGCGTTGCAGGGCTCCACCATTGTAGTAGCGAAGCCCAGCACGTACGTCAACGAGAGCGGCCAGGCCGCCCGATGGCTACTACGTCACTACGATGCGAGGCCGCAGAATCTACTGGTGGTGTACGACGACATGAACCTGCAGCTCGGCAAGCTGAGGCTCCGCCCTACGGGCAGCGCCGGCGGACACAACGGTATGAAGTCCATAATTCGCGCTATCGGCACCAACGAGTTCCCTCGGCTCAGGATCGGTATCGGACGACCACCGCAAGGTACCGGGGACGTCGAGTACGTCTTGGGACGAATGCCGCCCGATGAACGAAAGGCCGTGGACGAGGCTGTAGAGCGGGCGGCGGAGGCGGTCGCCTGCCTGATCAACGAGGGGATCATAGAAGCGATGAACCAGTACAACTGATCCTAAGCGTCTGACCCTCCGCGTACTGAAGCTAGGGCTGCTCGGGTTTGTACAGCTCGGCCGACGACAGGACCGTGCCGTCTCGGCCCACACCCCCGACCACAAGTATGTCACCGTTCTCAAGCAAAGTCGCCGTATGTTCCACGCGCGCCACCAACAGCTTGCCCGCCGAGTACCACTTGTTCTCGCCGGGGTCGTATAGGACCGTAAGGGTCGCGGCGCTGCCGCCCACTACTAGAACAAAGTCGTTCTCCAACAGGGTTACAGTGGCCCGCTTTCGGTCGTAGACCAGATTCGCGACAAGTTCCCACGAGTCGGACTCGGTGTCGTAGACCTCGGCCGCAGGCGGCGATTCCGGGGTACTCGACACCGACACGATAAACGCCATCCCATCTGGTAACAGAGTCGCCTCGGTTTCCAAAGCTCCGCTGTTGAGCTCCGCCAAGGCCGACCACTCTCCGGATGATGGGTCGTATAGCTCGACTGACCGAGTGCCACCACCCGCTACCAGTACTTCGCCGGAACCGAGTAGGACAGCCGCGTGGCCGGCGCGCGCCGTTCCCATGTCTCCTGCCGCGCTCCACGTCTTGGTCGCCAGATCGAACACCTCGGCCGACGCAAGCGGCCCACCGATCGTGTTGCCTCCGGTAACAAGAACACTGCCATCCCGGAGAACTGTGGCGGTATGGTCCCATCGAGCCGCCGTCATGGCGCCCGAGGTGGACCACGTACCGGTCGAAGGATCGTATATCTCCGTCGATGCGCTCGCTTCGGCCGGGCCCGGCGAGCTCGCGGTCCTGCCGCCGGAGACCACGACACTCCCGTCACTCGTCAAGACGGCGGTGTGTCCGTCACGGGCCTGGCTCAGACTGCTTGAGGGCGACCATAAGCCGGTCGATGGGTCGTAAATCTCGGCGGAGTTCAGGTAGGCGCCCCGGCCACTGCCGCCCCTGCCACCGACAACGATCACGCGACTGTCTCCTAACCGAGTAGCCGTATGTCCGGCACGGACCTGTACGGTTTCAGGGATATCCGACCACGCTCCTCTGGCTTGCGATATTGACACCCACCTGCCCGTGTCCGGGTCGTACAGCTCTACTGAGTTCATCGGACCGTTCCGGTCTGAACCTCCCGCCACGAGCACGGAGCCGGTAGCAAGTAGCGTGGCGGTGTGCCCACCGCGCGCCCTGTCCATATCGCCGGCGGGCGTCCAGATACCGTCCGAAGGGTCGAACATCTCGGCGGTTGCCAGAGCACTATCTTCGGCAGGGTGACTTCCGACTGCCAGTACCATACCGTTCGGTAGCATCGTCGCTGAATGTTCGAAACGGACGGCCTCGTTCACACCTGAGGTCTCCCAGGTGTCAGTATCCGGGTTGTAGGTCTCGGTGGAGGTGGTGTTTACGTTGCCGCCGCTGACGAGCACTCTGCCGTCGGGAAGAACTGTAGCCGTATGATCGGCCCGGGGCATCATCATCCCGCCCGCGGACGACCACTCATCCGTTGCAGGGTCATAGGTCTCCGAGAGCCGTATCGTTATGCGGCCGTCGTCTCCGCCCGCAACTAGCAACCTTCCATCCGGTAACAAACTCGCAGTGTGGGCCGCACGGCCCTGCGCCATACTGCTCACCAGAGTCCACTCATTAGTAGATGGGTCGTACGCTTCGACCGTCGCAAGGCTGCCTCCGCCGATCCCAAGCCCTCCGACCACAAGCACTCTGCCGTCCGGAAGCAGGGTCGCCGTATGCTGCTCTCTGTTCTGACTCATCAGACCGGCCGGCGACCACGTTCCGAGTCCGGGATCGTAGGTCTCCGCGGAGTTCAATGTTCTTTGGGTGCCCGTCCCACCGATGACGATAACCTTGTCGCCATTCAGCAAGGTCGCGGAATGACCCGCCCGGGCGCGCAACATATCGGCCCCGGAAGTCCAAACGTCGGTTGCCGGGTCGAATAGTTCCACCGAAGCGGTCGGTTCGAAATCGTCGGTGTCGCCCACGACGATGGAATCGAATCGGCCGATACCGCCAACGATCAGGAGCCGTCCATCGCTTAGCAAGACGGCCCGATGACCGGCACGTGCCTCGTTCATGTGACGATTGCTGGTGTCAGGCCGCGCCGGCGGAAGAGATATTCGGGGCGCGTCCGCGGTCCCGGTCGGACTGGGGGCTGGCGTTGCCGTCGGCTGGGCGGAGTCACCACCGCACGCCACGGCAACTGCCAGGGCCGCTGCCATGAGGGATATGAGAACGCCGTAACGTCTCGACGTCACGGGGATACCCGCCCAATCACTGGGACGAGACCGCGATGATGCACGCACGTGCGGCGTCGGCAAACAGAAGTCCATACAAGAGTTACGTCGGAATACCTGGAAGAGGATGGCTAGAGGAGTCGCTATGGGACTGGCCGAGCGGCAGCAAATTGTAGCACCGGCTACTAGGCCCGTCAAACACGCAGCTACTGGTTCGCAGCTATGGGATGCTCGCTTCCCAGGTGCCCGTTCTCGGGTCGAAGATCTCGGTAATGACGCCGTCACCGCCGGCTACGAGGACCCGGCCATCCTGAAGGCGAGTGGATGTATGAGCGGAACGGCCCATAGACATCTTCGCCGCGGGAGACCAGACACCGGTGGAGGGATCATACAGCTCTGCTGACTCAGGGGTGCCCGCGCCGCCGGTGCCTCCAAGGACCAGAACCCTTCCATCGTCGAGCAGGTTGGTAGTGTGTAACGTCCGAGGCGCCGCCATGCTACCCGTCTCGCTCCATGTTTCGGTCGCGTAGTCCCATACCTGGACCCGGGTGGGAGCCAGGCCCATTCCGAGGCCGCCGACTACCAGGACACGGCCGTCTTGAAGGACCGATACGGCCATGTGCGATGTCCGCCGGATCATTGTTTCCGTCACGGCCCATTCCTCGGTCGCTGGGTCGTATATCTCCGAGGGTGCCGTCGGCAGTCCAGCTCCGCTGCCGCTCACGACCAGCACCCTGCCGTCCTTAAGCAACACTGCCACATTGTCTGCGTGCCCGCTGCGCATACTCGTAGTTGGAGAGGAGACGCCGTTCGACGGATCGAATATCTCGGCCGAAGATAAGCTCGACTCGCCGGAACGACCGAAACCACCGAGGATCAGAACTCGGCCATCCTGAAGAGCTACCGCCGTATGGTTCCTCCGTGGTGCGGCGAGGTTACCGGTGCGCGACCACGTACCCGCCGCGGGATCGAATAACTCGGAGTGGGCCGAAGCCGCCAGATCAGTTCCTCGACCACCCGTTACCAGCACCCTGCCGTCCTGGAGCAGCGTCGCAGTGTGGTCCGCGTGGGGCTGTTCCATCGTTGGCGCGACAATCCACTTTCCGATCTTCGGATCGTATATCTCCGCCGTGCCCAGCGGCTCGAAGGACACGCTAAGCCCACCGGCAACCAGGACCCTTCCGTCGTTAAGCAATGTCGCCGAATGGAACCCCCGTTCCGTCTGCAGCGGGCCGGGGCCGGCCAGGACGACAGGCGTGAGCGCCTCAGGCGTCGGGGTTTCTTCGACATCGCTTGTACCGCACGCGGCGGCAAGAGCCGTTAAAGCGGCAAGCACGATGAATATCTTCCGTCTCATGTTCATCCTCATAGAAAGAGAGTCAGTGTCGGCACCGTGGTTTGGATGCTCGGATGGCGGGGAGAGGTTCCGCAGGCTGTGGAGTCACCGTGGGTGAGGAGATTCGACTCCGTTTTGACTCTAACATCGACCTGCTGAGGCGTCAACTTGCAACAAAGAGCAAGCGAGAAAAGGGATTTCGCGATGAATACTGACGAAAAGCTGGCAGCACTGACCGATATCGTCAGGCGCTAACGCCTATCCCAACGCCAATTCAGCACCCAGCTGCCAACCGCAAGCACAAAGGTCAGCACAGCCACTGGGGCCGGGATGTTGAAGCCGAGGGAAACTTGTGCGAGTTCAAATACGACCAACACAGCAACCAGCCATGCGGCGTGGATGAGGAGCAGTTTAGGCTCGATATGGGGCATGGCACCACAATACCAGATACCAGCCAAGAAATATGCAAGGCGCTCAAGGGAGCGCCTTGCATATTTAATTTCGCTCTTGATCATCCGACGCCGAGTGCTTTGAGCAATGCCACCAAGATGATTATGGCAATGGTCCAGATCGCAAAAACGGAGAGAGTCTTCAGTACGTTCTGCTTTCCAAATTCAGGCAACGATATTCACCATCTGGCCGACAAGGACGCCGGATGGTCGGTCAAGACCAATACTCACGGGAAACAAGAATTCACGTACGGGTACAAGCTGCACCTTCTGGTGGACTGCAAATCCGAATTGCCGGTAGCCGCCACTGTAAGCGCGGGGAATGTCCACGATGTGACCAGGGCGTCGAACGTGCTGAGAGAGGCCCGCCTCACCCACCGGAGCTTCAAGCCAGACTATGTTATGGCAGACGCAGGCTATTCGAGCGATGCGCTGCGGACGCCTGGTCTACCGCCAGTATCGGGCGCAGCCGGTTATCGACCCGAACTCCGCGCACAAGAAGGCTGTCGCCAAGACGGATAAGACTGCTGCGTGGAAGGCTCTCTACTCGCAAAGGCCAACGGTCGCTGAACCACATCACCGTCCGGGGACGGTATAAGGTCACGGCGCATTGCTACCTCGCGCTGATAGCGTTGCATTGCCAAGGGGTCCGGTAGGCCTTGACATTTGCATAAGACATATGTACTGTAACGGTAAGTGGGCTAGGTAATCCTAGTCGGCTAACGCGGTTGCTTAGGAAACTGGGTAGCCGCGATGCTTTTTACTGGAACAGGCTGTTCTCGATGGGCGACGGGAATACTTTCAGGCCATAACTCTCAGGCCGCCCTTGCCCGCCGTCGTAGAATTTGGTCTTAATAGGCTCCCACCGTTTCGGCGTGCCCTCTGGATTTAGGACTTTCTCGGCGATTGGCCTAGCGGCCACATCCGTCATTTCCAATCCTGGGATCAGGTCGTCTTTATCCCCGAACACAACAGCCTCGTCAAGCTGGTATCGGAACCAACTCGGACTGACGTACTGGGTTCCTTCCAATTGCAACCGGGTATACTCACCACGTAGCTGGGCGGCTTCCTTGGTACCAATCCGCTCCGCTATAACGAGCCCCCGTGCATCGTTAGCTCGATAGTACAAGTAGTGGACGAAGCGTTCGAGTATGAAATCCAAGGCGATGTTGTATTGAGAGAGTGGTAAGAACGCATCCACGTGGGAATTAGCGAATTCAGCGTGGTACTCATCTTTTCGAATAACCGCAGAGATCAACGTATAGTCGCCAGTTTGCAACAACTCGTCGAGTGCCAGACTGAACCTCCCCGCGTCAGTCCCATATCGGGCTAGCCGATGCTTGAGCCGCCTGCCTCTAATCTCCGGTTCATGTATCCGGTGGGCTCTAGATTTCAAGAATTCTGCCTTGAAGCCGTCCCACCGCGCACTAAGTTGCTCCACATAGGCGTCTTGTTCAACTACGAGTCCACTTAAGCAAAATACTGGGAACTTCGAGTCCACCTTGTTGGTTTCGTGCCCGCCACACTCATCAAGGAATAGGAAGCACCGTGGGCGCTCGGCCATCTCTTTCTTGCTAGTACGCTGTTTTGATGGCCTGCTCCGTGGCTCTAGCCTTTCTTTGAGTAGTTGTTCAACGACATGAGCCTTGGATTCAGTCGCCTTTTCTATGAGTTGGTCAATCTCTACTGTGCCTTGCCTCAGTTCTGCACAGAGGGTTCGAGCTTGATATAGAGACGCGAGATAATGTTCAAGCCGTGCCTCCAACAGCCTTAACTCTCACGGCGTTTGGTCTGAGAACTGGAGCATCTGCCGATTATATCAGGGGCTGCCTGTTGCTCAATCGGGATTGAATTATGCAAGGCGCTCCCTTGATGGCCAAAGCCGGCGTTTGCTACACTTCAGCCACTCTTTAGGGGGGTACCGACCGTGAGATTGAGCGCCGATGAGGTCCGTCATATCGCTCTCCTTGCCAGACTGGGCACGACGGATGCTGAAGTCGAGACCATGCGGGGCCAGCTCTCGAATATCTTGGATCACTTCGACGTACTCCAGAAAGTAGATACAGAGGGAGTGCAACCCACAGGGCACTCCGTCGACCTCGATTCCGTGATGCGGGAGGACGAGGCTGCTCCTTCTCCGCCGGCAGAGGAGATGCTCGCCAACGCCCCCAGGCGAGAAGGCGACTACGTCAGAGTCAGGGCCGTACTTGAGTAACGTTTCACGTGCTCGACCTCGGAGCCCCGCCGGTAGCGAGTAAGCGATATGGACTCCAAAGACGTCGTCGGCCTTACTGCCCACGCGGCGAGAGACATGCTCGACCGCCGCGAGGTCTCCTCGGTCGAGCTGACAGAAGCCTTCCTTGACCGCATCGCTCAGGTCGAAGGCCGCGTAAATGCACTCGTCACCGTTTCCGGAGACTTGGCCGTCCAGCAGGCCAAAACGGCCGACGCCGATCTCGCCCAAGGAGCCGGTGGACCCCTCACCGGCATCCCGATGCTGCTCAAGGACAACCTCTGCACCCGGGGGGTCCGGACCACCTGCTCCTCAAAGATGCTCGAGAGCTTCGTTCCCACCTACGACGCCACGGTCGCCCACCGGCTTTACGAACGCGGGGCCGTCCTTGTTGGGAAGGGCAATCTCGACGAGTTCGCCATGGGCTCGTCGACCGAAAACTCGGCGTTCAAGGAAACCCGCAACCCCTGGGACCTCGATAGGGTGCCCGGTGGAAGCAGCGGCGGCCCGGCGGCCGCAGTTGCCGCCTCGGAGTGCGTTTACGCACTGGGCTCCGACACGGGAGGGAGCATACGCCAACCGGCAGCACTATGCGGCGTCGTGGGCTTCAAGCCTACCTACGGCCTGGTGAGCCGCTACGGCCTGATCGCCTTTGCCAGCTCCCTGGACCAGATCGGGCCGCTTACCCGAGACGTCTCGGATGCCGCTCTCGTCCTGAACGCAATCGCGGGCCATGACCCACGCGACTCCACGTCCATCGAGCACGACGTGCCCGACTACACGGCGTCGCTGACAGGAGACATCAAAGGCCTTCGAATAGGCGTCCCGAAGGAGTACTTTATCGAGGGCATGGACCCAGAGGTCGAAACCGCCGTGCGCGGCGCCCTGAACGTGATGGAAGACCTTGGCGCGACCGTCGAGGAGACATCCCTTCCGCACACCCCTTACGCTCTCGCCGTCTACTACATCATCGCCCCATCCGAAGCGTCCGCCAACCTGGCCCGCTACGACGGGGTGAAGTACGGCTACTCGGCCGGAGGCGTCGACGGCATGTGGGACGCCCTCGACAAGACAAGGCAGGAGGGCTTCGGCCCCGAGGTCAAGCGCCGCATCATGCTCGGGACCTACGCCTTATCCGCCGGGTACTACGATGCTTACTACCTGAAGGCCCAGAAGGTGAGGACGCTGATCCGCCGCGAAATGGAAGAGGCGTTCCAGAAGTTCGACGTCCTCGTGACCCCAACTTCGCCGTCAGTGGCCTTCAAGCTAGGCGAGAAGATGGACGACCCGGTCCAGATGTACCTCAACGACATCTTCACCCAGCCCGCGAACATCGCTGGCATCCCAGGGATCTCACTCCCGTGCGGAACAGCGCAAGGCCTGCCAATCGGCCTCCAGATCATGGCCGGCCACGTGCAAGAGCAGACCCTGCTGCGCGCCGCACACGCCTATGAGCAGGCTACGGAATGGCATACATCACAACCCCAGCTCGCGTGACTTCACCACATAAGAATCCGGCGCTGTTCGTCCGGTCAGGCGATGTCGCTATACGCTTGATGGAAGACGATCTGCGCGACTACCGACTGATCGCGAAATGGCTCAGCGACGAACGCGTCCTCGAATTCTTCCAGGGACGCGACAGGCCCTATGACATGACACAGGTCCAAGAGAATTACGGACCCAGCGTGGCTGGTGAGGAAAGCTTCGTGCGCTGCCTGATGTTATATCGAGGTGCCTCGATCGGCTATCTGCAGTACTTCCCTATAGTCGATGAAGACGAGAACATTAAAGACGAGGACCGAACGTATGGGATCGACCTGTTCATCGGTGAGCCTCATCTCTGGGACCAGGGTGTCGGCACGTTGGCGCTTTCTGCACTTCTGAGTTTTCTCTTCGAAAGCATGGATGCAAAACAGGTCCTGATCGACCCTCTGGTTTCGAATCCACGAGCGATTCGCTGCTACGAGAAATCCGGCTTCAAGAAAGTCAAGCTGCTACCAAAGGCCGATCTGCACGAGGGAGAGTACCAGGACGCCTGGCTGATGCGGGCGGATCGGCCAGTGTGAAAATGACCAATCCCTCCGAATCCCTCGAGTACACGATCGGCTACGTCTCATCTCCCCATCCACACGGCCCGCTGCACGTAAAGACCCTCGATGTGCTGACGGAGGTGAAGGCGGTACACTTCTGCGGAATCGAAGGCGAGGACGTCGAAGCGATCGCGGCCGAAACCCCCAAGGCGCAGTCCACGACCGACAGCCTGCAAGACCTGCTCGCCTACGACGACCTCGACGCTCTCATGGTCTGCGTTCGCAACGACCTGTGCCCCGATGTCCTCGACGCCGCTGTCGTTGCCGGCCTGCCCGTCCTTTTCGAGAAGCCCGGCGCAGTGCGTGCGTCAGACTTGAGGCGGGTCTCCGACGATGCGCGAGCGAGCAACGTCACGCTCGGCGCGATGTACCAGAACCGGGGGAATCCTATAATGCGGGAGGTACGAGATGCCCGCCGCGAAGGAGCCCTGGGAACGGTGATGGCCGTCGAGGCGCGAATGGTCACCTCTCAGGTGCGATATCGCGACCCGTCCCACTGGTTGTTTGGCAAGGCGACCGCCGGGAGCGGCATCCTCTCCTGGCTCGCATGCCACTACATCGACCTGCTCTG
This sequence comes from Dehalococcoidia bacterium, assembly GCA_965248605.1. GTDB lineage: Bacteria > Chloroflexota > Dehalococcoidia > Lucifugimonadales > CAUZJF01 > CAUZJF01. The sequence continues at coordinate 450,158 of CBDFJV010000007.1, read as the reverse complement.
TTTGCTGATGGACGACAAGATCGCCGAGGTCACCGCCATCACGGCCAGACAGAACCCGGAGCCGATCGAGGTCGAAGACACAGCTTGCCTCGTGTTCCGCTTCGCCGGAGGCGCGGTGGGCACCCTTAACGCCGGTTACCATCTCGGCGGTAGTCAATCTGGCTACACGGGCGCCGCCTACGACACGTTCGTGGCGCTCCGAGGGACCGACGGGCACGTGAGGTTACCGCTGGCCGACGGGAGCGGTTACACACTCTTCAGCACGGCGCCTGGGTGGGCTTCCGGCGGCAAGCAGGAGCACCGGTTCGAACCGGCTCAGTCCCCGGCCTACGGCGGCGTTGCAGGCGAGGAGTTCGTATCCGCCTTCCTCACAGCCGCCAAGACCGGGTCCCCTGCCCCGTCCACCATCGAAGATGCCGTTCACGTCCTGGACGTAATCGAGGCCGCTCTCGAGTCTTCGGAAACGGGCCGGTTAGTCAAAGTCAGGACTTCCGGCCGGCCATGAACATCGAGATACGGGAGGAAACCACCACGGTTTTGGCTGAGTACGGCCGAGTGTCCATCGCCTTCATGGTGGAGTCTCGGCTACGCGTTCAGTCCATTGATAACGGCCTGAGGGGCTGGAGTCTTGATGAGGAAACAGTAGACCCCCCTTATCTGAAGGACGATGACGCGGACAAAGAACAGGGACCGGCTAGGTGGCTGAGCGGGGACACAAGCAGCTGGAGCGTCTTCTCCGCGTTCCAGGGTTCCAAGCGCGTCGGCGGAGCGGTGGTTGCCTGGAATACGGCCGGCCCCAACATGCTGGAGGGTCGTGACGACTTGGCTTGTCTATGGGACATCCGAATAAGTCCGGACTACCACCGGGTCGGAATCGGTTCCAACCTATTCGCCGCGGCTGCTGAATGGGCGCGCGCCAAAGGCTGCCGCCACCTCAAGATCGAAACGCAGAACATCAATGTGCCCGCCTGTCGCTTCTACGCAGGGCAGGGCTGCGAGCTCCGGGCGATTCATCCGGACGCGTACCCGGAATTGCCCGACGAAGTGCAATTCCTCTGGTACAAGGACCTTTGACGTGCAGCCGAACGCGCCGAGTGTCCGCAAATTGTCTCTCCCTCAACACCGCCTCGACCGCTCGGCAAATCTACATATCCAATTGAAGCGTTATAATGATAGGCGTGTCGCTGGATGCTCCGCCGACGCGTCTGAACAAAGGGCGCCTAACCAGCAAGCGTATCGAGAAAGCTGACTGAATGCCAAGTACCCAACGCATAGCGGGCTTCTCCCTACTGGTCGTAGGTCTTGTTCTGCTCGCACTATCCGGCTTCTACTACGCCTACGGATTAGTCGCGAACGCGGGACTGGACGACCTTAACTTCGACGCGGAGCGGCCAGCATTCGCGAGTCTTAGCCCCTCTGAGAACATTCTAGACGCAGCGCAAGGAGAGGCCGAATCGTCTGTGGTTCCGGACGAGTCTCCCTTGGACCGTTCCTTGCCCGAATCGATTCGGCAAGCAACAGCAGCACCCGAGACCGACGGCGTCGAAACCGCCGCTCGGCAGAGTACGGCTGTCAGGACCGACCCCACGGTTACACTCGCGGCAAGCAACGATACCTCCGGCGGCCGCTCGGAATCCGGCAGTTCGAAACCGGCGACGGCCGTAGCCCCAGCGGCCTCAAACCTACCGGCCGCCTCCGTCGTATTGGAGAGCACATCCGCGTCGAATAGCCAAGACACGGTGCCGACCGCATCTTCTGCAACGCTACGATCCGTCGACGCGCAGATCTCCGCCGCCGTCATCGATGTAAACCCAGGCGACGGACAGGGCGCCGAGACCGGTGTCCCGGGATTCGACCCCGAGGTTGCTTTCGGAGGAGAGCGGTTGGCGAGCATTACACGCGTACCCGAGTCCCTGGAATACGAGCTACTGGTGCAGGGGGGAGACAGGTACTTTGCTCCAGACAGCGCCCCCATCTCAAACGACCCAACTCCTGCGGTTCACATGGTCATTCCGATGATCGGCGTCGATTCGAAGGTCCAGGACCTTGGGATCGACCTGACGGCTGACGTTCGGAAATGGGAGTCGCCGAAGTGGGTAGTTGGCCACATCCCAACGACGGCTCGTCCTGGAGGCCAGGGGGAGGGGTGGTACTTCGGCCATCTAGAGAGTCCAATCCGCGGCGAGGGTAACGTCTTTAGCAAGCTGCCCGATATCCCAAAGCTCCTGCGTGCCGGCAAGAAGGTCGAGATCATCCTCGAAGGGCCCGACGGCAAGTACGTCTACCAGGCCTACAAGTCAACCTGGGTTGAACAGGAAGACCTCCGAATCACCGACTCCGGTAACAGGGACATCACTCTCGTCACGTGCTACCCCCGCCTCCGATACGACAAAAGGTTGCTCATCACAGCGGCGTTGGTAGACATCGTAAGGTCCTGACCGTCAGGTACTCCCCCCGTAGAGACGCCCCCGGCGGGGCGCCTCCGCCACATGACCGGCACTAGTAGACCGAAATCTTTGAAATGAGGGGTAGCCGAGATTGGCGTGCTACGACGACAGGGCGGGTTTCAAACCCGCCCCTACCAAGCCGTAACCTCAGAACCCTTCAATACTAGGATGTTGGACCACTAGCCTGTGAACACCGTTCTTCGCAACACCCTATTCGGGCTGTTCAGCCTAGCCATCATTGGGTTCGTCGCTCTGATGGCCTGGGGTCTCTCCAACAAATCGCCTGTGAGCGGGCTCAGCGGGATCACTCGCCTGCAGAAACCGGCCCCTCTTTTCGCCCTTCAGCTCTTCGACGGCGAAGAACTCGATATCGCCTCGGCATCAGGTACGCCTCTGGTAGTCAACTTCTGGGCGTCCTGGTGTGCCCCCTGTCGAGACGAGGCAGTAGCCCTCGAAGAGGCTTGGAACGACTTTCGAGACCAGGGCGTCCTGTACGTGGGCATCGACATCCAGGACAGCGAGGAAGCCGGCAGGGCCCACGTCGACGAGTTTGGGATAACGTACCCCAACGGACGGGACAAGGACGGCCGGATAACTGTCGATTACGGCGTGATCGGAATACCCACCACATTCTTCGTCGGCAAAAGCGGCGTCGTGGAACGCCGGTGGGTCGGCGAGATCGACCAAACACGCCTGCTGAGCTGGACGAGCGACCTGGTGGCCGGCGTGGCCCCGTCCGGTGAAGTCGATGGCGTCAACGAGGAGAGTTTCTACGGCCTGGACGGCCTGCAGGAGTAGCCGCTCGCTTCCTCTCTCCGGGAGATGACTAAGAGCCTGCGCTCAGAGCTTGTGAGTTTTTGGATTCTGTGGTGGAAATGAGATGATCCTGGGGGTTTATCGGCCTGGCTTAATAAACGGGATTCGCTGTGGCTGGCGAGTTGGCCCGTTGGTGGGACGGACTATCGTTGTGTCACACAGGCCTTTGGCCTACGTGCCCTCCCCTTTGGCTGAAGCTATAGGAGTCAGGGCTATCCAACGCAACAAGTTATGTGCCACCGCCACCAAGAGCAGGATTGCGGTGGCTTTGTGGAGGCCTCGTACCGTGAACTGGGAAACCCCGTGCTGACGTACCTGCGCATTCGCCCATTCCGCCGTGGCGCCCCGCTCCCTGTAGACGGTCTGAGCCTCCTGCGTAGCCATGCGCTGTCGCCACTGCACAACCGCCGGACTATCTCCGTAGCGTGGCTGGTACCGCTCCTCCTCCTTTTTGTTCCGAGGCAGTCGCACCGGCGCGTACACTGTGACACCCCGTCCCTCCAGGGTGGTAATATCGGCCCGCGCCGCGAAAGCGCCATCTATCAGGTAGGCCTTGGGATGCTGGCCTGTACGCTGGGCCACCTGGGCCTCCATGGGCGACGCCTGCCCAGCATCCCCTGTGCTAACGACATCGACCCCCACGATCACTCCACTGGCGCCGTCGGTGGCCAGTTCCACGTTGTAAGCCGGCCGAAAGCCTCCATCCGGCATCTTCATCACCCGCACCTGCGGGTCCGTGCTGGAGACCCGGGGCGCCGTCACTTTTTTTCGTTTCCTTTTGGCCAGAGTTTGCTGCTGACGTTTCTTGGCGGCCTTGGCTTGCGGCAGGTATCCCAAGGCCTTGTTCACCCGCTCCACCCGCTCACGGGCCGCTCGCTCCCGCGCACTCTGTTGTCGTTTGCTTACCCCGGGGTCGGGATGCTCCCGCTCCGAGGCCAGCCGTTCCACCTGGGCCTGCGCCTCCTTCAGGTAGGCATCCAGCCCCTGCTGTCGACGGAAGGAAGAGGCTCCGGCGCTGGCCCGCACCCTCATCCCATCTTGCGCCACCCGTTCCAGGGTCACCGCATCGGCGGCCATCAACGAGGCCACGATCTGGGTCAGCAACTCGTCCAGGGCAGCCCGGTGGGCCACCCGAAAGTCCGACAACATGTGGTAGTTGATGGGCACCCCACCGCAAACCCAGCGATAGGCGTCGTGCTCCTCGCACAGAAGGGCCAGACGCCGGGCGCTCCCCACCCCATCCACTGTCGCCAAAAGCCACAGGGCCAGCAGTACCCGGGGATCCGTCGTTGGACGACCAGGGCGATCTACCACCGCCTTGATCGAACCATAGAAGGCCGACAAGTCCAACTCCTCCAACAGCCCCCAGATAGCTCTGGCCGGGTGGTCCTGAGCCACCGAAGCCTCCAGGTCCCGGGCGACCCACTGCAGTTGCTCGCGTACCGGTCGCACAACTCGCGCCTGTTCAGGCTGCGTCGGCGATCCAGGAGGGCCATCCTCGGCCGCAGGCAGTTCAAACAGCGTATCTTCGCTCACCGGATACCTCCAGACCTCAGTTTCCCCTATTGTCCTCCATCACCTCGCCACCACGCCAGCGAACTGAATCAATTTGCTCACAAGCTCTCAGAATGCCGAAGTGTGGGGCAGACTAACCGGGTGCTGGTACCGCACCGAGTTGCTGGAGGATGGCCAGCATGTCGAACACGCCCCAGTGTTCGACGATCTTGCCTCCCCTGCAGGAGAAGATGTGAATCTCGGACCACCGTATGCCCTTGCCCTGGGCCGGAATGCCCACGAATGCCTCTCCCGTGTGCGTCCCTCCGGCCTCCACGCGGACCGAGACACGGTCGTCCTCGGCGACCATCTCGAACAGCTCCGGCCTGACGTCCGGGAAAGCGGCCCGCACGCCGAGCACCGCCGCCTTTAACTCCTCCCTCGACCCGTCGCCCGGATGGCCGGGAATGTTGTGGTCGACGTACTCCTCGGCAAGAATCTCATCGGCCGAAGCAGTATCGCCTTGAGCCATCAGAGTGCTGTAAAGTCTACGAACGAGCTGCTTGTTCGCTTCCTGTGTGTCGCCCATCTAGTCCCTCCTTCAGAAATACACGGGTATGCTTGTCTTGCTCGGTGCGGCCAGGTCTGGCCTGAATTGAGCCCTGCCCCACCTAGATGGGCTGGGCCATTGACAAGATATCCTCCCGCGTGAGGTCCTCCTGAGAGTGGACCTCCTTACCGTGTTTCTTCACAAGCGTCACGAGCTCCTCGTCGGTTTCCCCTCGAATCTCTTGGCCGCAGGGACACGTCACAAGCTTCGTCATTTGCGTCCTCCGGAAATAGGTTGCGCCTATAATATCAACGGCTTTTGGCAGAATATTGGCGTTTGTATGGTGAGCTGTGGGCATCAGGGTCTATTTGACGGGGCGCATATCCGTAGAAGTCGAGGAACGACTCGTAGTCGAAGAGCGCCAGCTCCGTGGCAGACAGGGCCGGCTGCTGTTCGCTTACCTGGTCTTGGAGCGAAACCGGACCGTGCCCCGGGAAGAGCTGGCCAACACCGTGTGGGCCGACGAGGCGCCCCCCACTTGGGAGATATCCCTTAGCGCGCTGATCAGTAGCGTCCGGTCGCTGCTCGGCGTTCCACCACTGGTGCGTGAGGGCGTCTCGCTATCCCGCGGGTCCGGACAGTACGAGCTAACGATGCCCGCCGATACCTGGGTCGACGTCGAGGCCGGCGCAACGGCCATCGACGAAGCGGAGGGCGCTCTCCGGGCGGGCGACCCGATGCGACTACTCGGCCCCGCGACCGTAGCCGTTAACGTGGCCAGGAGGCCCTTCCTCGCCGGCATCCACGGAGAGTGGGCGGAGTCCCAGAGACACAGACAAGAACGGAACCGTCTCCGTGCCCTCGACTGTATCTCCGAGATGTGGCTTGCCAGAAATGAGCCGCAGCTGGCCGTCGAAGCGGCGACAGAGGCCGTCGAGCTGGACCCCTTAAGAGAGGCGGGCTACCAACTCCTTATGCGCGCTTACGCTGCGGCTGGCAACGGCGCGCAGGGCCTTCACGTCTACCACCAGCTCCGAGACCTGCTTCGCGAAGAGCTGGGCACCAGCCCGTCGCGCGAGACCGACGCGGTCTACAAACAGCTGCTCCGGTAGCGATATTTGCGCGAAATAGCGCGGCCCGGACTCCTACGTTCCACCCGAACACCAGTGGTGAACGCCGAACCTGCCGCCACGTTAGACGTTCTAAAGAGTACGACGGCCGTCCCGGCGTAGGGGCGTCCCGATGCCACATCGGGACGTGCGCCCGTCCGGCTCGCGCCCACCGAAGTCTCGTTATTATTGAGGAGAACCGTTGTGTCCCACCTGCTCGGCAGGGTCCTCCCCGGCACGTTCCGCCTCTGGGCTCTCGGGCTCCTGATGTTCGCCGTCCTCTCCGTGGGCCACGACGTTCTCCGGCTCGGACCAGCTGGACTGGTCGCACTCCCACATCAGTACAGCCTGGTCTCGTGGGAGTTCGCCAATCTACCGAGTAAATGGGCCCACCGGCTCGTCTCGGCTCTCCCGTGGAATTGGGCGTCTGGCGAGGAGAGGCGAGACCAGGTTCGAGAATACTTCCAGCTCGGCGAAAAGGCATCTAGACTCGGCTCCGAGATCGAGCGGACAGCGGCACTGGGAGACGAGTCTCAGCTCGCTACCCTCGAACGCGACCTGGCAGAGGTAAAGTCGGCGCGAGCTCGTCTCCGGAACGACGTGGAGGAGACCCTGGAAGCCACGATCGCGGCTGTAGTCGCCGATGAGGGAATAACGAGCTGGGCGGGGCTGAGCCTCCCGCCGATAGACATACGGTTGGACCAGCCGCCGAAAGCCCTTATCGCGTCCCCCAGGGACCGGATCGAGCAGCTCCACAACGCTCTCGTCAATCCAAACGTCAACGTAGCCGAAAGCGAAAAAATGGAGGACGCCCTGGTCGAAGAGTGGGATCTGTCCGGCCTGGTGATACAAATTGGGGGCCTCGCCAGCTACCCGACGGTGATCGACAACGGCCTGCCTTTGAGGTGGACCCTCGGCACGGCCGCCCACGAATGGCTGCACCAGTACCTTACGCTTCTGCCACCGGGACGCCCATTCGGCAGGCTCATCTTCGCCAGTCCGGAGATGCGAACACTGAACGAAACGCTCGTTAAGATTGTCGGCCGCGAGATCGGCGACCTGGCCTTCGAAAGCCTGGGCGTTACGGTTGAGCAAAACCCGGAGCCAGCGGAAGACCCCCCTGCCGTTGAGTCCCCCGACCAGGAATTCGACTACACGACGGAGATGCGCAACACCCGCGAACGAGTCGACGAGTTGCTGTCCGAGGGCGATGTCGAAGCCGCCGAAACATACATGGAAGAGCGCAGGAAGCTATTCGTCGAGAACGGCGTCTATATTCGCAAGCTGAATCAAGCCTACTTCGCCTACCACGGGACCTACGCCACAACACCGGAGTCGTCGAGCCCGATCGGTGGTCAGCTGGGCGAGCTCCGCGGGCTGATGCCCGACCTTAAGACGTTCCTGGACGTCATGTCCAGAGTATCCAGCTATGATGAATTCCTGGCGACTCTGGAACGGGAACGGGCGAGTTCACGAACATGAAACTCCTGGAATAGCTCAAACTGCCGTTCTCAACCGTTTCGCCGCACCTAGTGGTCCAACATCCTAGTATTGAAGGGTTCTGAGGTTACGGCTTGGTAGGGGCGGGTTTGAAACCCGCCCTGTCGTCGTAGCACGCCAATCTCGGCTACCCCTCATTTCAAAGATTTCGGTCTACTAGTCTCGCCACGATTGTGTTACCATTGCTAGTGGCCCGCATATGCGAGCGCTCGCCTTTTCATGAACAGACAAGAAGAACCAGAAGTCAACCTAGAGCAGATCGTCGACCGTATCCGGTCGGCGTTCGGCCGTTTTGGCGGAGGCGGCGGAGCGATCCGCTACGTCGTCCTAGCCGTAGTAGTAGTCGGCTCGATCCTCTGGCTCGCGAGCGGCTTCTACACTGTTTCGACGGTTGGCGGTGAAGTGGCCGTGCTCCGGCTGTTCGGCGAGTACAACAACGAGCAGGGCCCCGGCCTCCATTGGTTCTGGCCTTCTCCAGTGGGCACCAGGAGCATTGTGCGCGCCGACGAGCGGCGCCGTCTGGAGCTCGGCTTCCGAGGTACGACCCCTCAGCAGGAAGAGTCGCTGATGATTACCGGCGACGAGAACATCGTCGACGTTCAGCTTCTTGTCCAGTACAACATCAAAAGCCCGAGAGATTTCTTGTTCAACGTCGTCGATCCGGATGGGATTACTCTACGGGATTCCGCCGAAACGTCCCTACGACAGGTCGTCGGTAGCCGCGACATCGACGACGTGCTGACCGTTGAGAAAGAGCAGGTGCAAGCAGAAACCCTCGTGCTCCTCCAATTACGTCTCGACCAGTACACGACCGGCATCCGTGTCACGGAGGTAAAGCTTCTCAATGTGAATCCGCCGGTAGAGGTCCAGGACGCCTTCGCGGACGTCGTACGCGCCAAGGAAGACAAGGAGAGGATTATCAACCTCGCCGACGCGTACAAGGAAGAGATCCTACCCATAGCGCAAGGCGAGGGGGCGCGTCTGCGTGAGAACGCCGAAGGGTTCAAAGCGGAGCGCATCAATCTGGCCACGGGCCAGGCTGAGCGCTTCACGGCAATCCTGAACGAGTACGCCAAGTCTCCGGACGTGACCCGTCAGCGGCTTTACCTGGAAGCGATGGAAGAGATACTGCCTGGGATCACGAAGATCATCCTGGAGGCAGATCAGGGCGTGCTCCCGATTCTGCCGCTTCTGGGAGTAACGCCGACTCCCGTAGTACCGTTCGCCGGAGACCAGCGCTAGATGCGGACCCTGATCTTCCTCATACTCTTGGCGGTAGTAGCATTTGTTGCCGGTCAGGTGCTGTTCACCGTAGATGAAACACAGCTCGCAATCGTCACACGATTCGGCGAACCGGTAAGAGACCCGATCGAAAAGCCCGGTCTCAACTTCAAGACGCCCTTCATAGAGTCGGTCATATACCTCGACAAGCGGCTACTAATCTTCGACGCTCCGCCGTCTTCGCTGCTGACGAAAGATAAGAAGAACCTCGTCATCGACGTATACGCCCGAGGCCGAATCGTCGACCCCCTGCTCTTCGTTCAGACCGTAGCTACAGAGCGTGAAGGCGCGAACCGTGCTATCGAGATTGTCGCGTCCGCGTTGCGCGAAGAGATCGCGCTTGACGATCAGTCCGAGATCATCCGGACCAGTCGAGAAGACGTCATGAACCGGATTCTCGTCGCCGTCACCCCGCGGCTCGCACCATTCGGAATCGAAACGGTGGATGTGAGGCTGAAGAGAGCCGATTTCCCTAACGAGATCGCGTCAAGTGTCTTCGAGCGCATGAAAGCAGAGCGCAAGAGAATTGCGGACCGGGAGCGCGCCGAGGGCGCAAAGACGGACGCAGAGGTGAGGTCGGATGTCGATCGGCAGGCGAAGATCATCCAGTCTGCCGCGCAGCGCGACGCCGACATCATCCGGGGGTGCGGCGAAGCTGAGGCAATCAGGATCTTCGCCGAGGCTCTAGAGCAGGACCCCGAGTTCTACACCTTCCAGCGCTCCCTGGAACTCTATAAGACTTACCTGACTCAGAACACAACCATTGTGGGGTCGTCCGCTGACCTGGGCGGGATGTTCGAGAGCATCCGCCAGGCCGCCTCAAAGGCGGCCGAGGCGCCGGCAGACGGACCTTCACTAGCACCTCCGGTAGAGGGCGCCGATACGGTTTGTAACAGGTTCGAAGTCGAGTCGGCCGCTCGGAAGGCTCTTTCGACCAGACTCGACGTAGATCGCAGCGCCCTCGACGTGACCAGTAGGGAGCCGGAAACCTGGGGGGACGCTAGTCTCGGCTGCCCGACGCCCGGCGAAAGCTACGCTCAGGTTGTCACATCCGGGTTCAGCCTGACGCTGGTGCACGAAGGCAAGGTGTACGAGTTCCACACGAACTCGGACGCGACCCAGGTCGTCGACTGCACGCCCAGTGACACTGGAGATGGCGGTACCACAGAAGAAACAAGCCGAGCTGTGTCCTCTTCCAGCTCGTTATCGGGTGCGCGGCAAGGGTAGACCGCCTCCGCCTCCAGTTGCCCATTGTCACGCTGAGGAGTCCGATGCTTCATCGGAACAGCGAAGTATCTAGGGTGGTTCACCGAACAGACCACCACCCCTCGCGAGACCGGCTCCTACCGCTCCCCTCTCTCAGACCTGCTCACCGATTGGCCTTCTGCTAGCAAGCCCTTCGAGTACGCGCTCTTCTCCTGGTAACAGGGGGGTCAGTCGGCGCTGTAACCCGTCGTTCTATGGCAGTCCGCGGCACCCTGCGGAGCGGTATAATGGCACCGCCCCACGAAAGAGGAGATACCCGCCGAGTGCCACCTTTCCAGGTCAGCCTTCAAGTCGAGGTCGAGTTCCAAGATGCCGTCTCGGAGGCATGGCTGAAGTCCGTCGCCGAGCAGACTTTGGTCGCCGGTGGCGCGGCCACTGATACGGCGGTAGCGGTAGCCGTAGCCATCGCCAGCGACGAGCTTGTTCGCGAACTCAACCAGCGATACCGTGGTCTCGACGAACCGACCGACGTCCTGTCCTTCTCCTTCGACCACCAAGGCCACTACTACGGCGACGATCGGCCGCCGGAGCCTGCCGACGTTACCTCCTTCGTACTCCCTCCGGAGGCGCCGGCAATGCTCGGCGACGTGATCATCTCGTACCCGCAGGCCCAGCGACAGGCCGCCGAAGCCGGCCATTCCGTCGAACGGGAGCTGGCTGTGCTGTTGGCGCATGGAATTCTCCATCTGATGGGCCACGACCACGAGAGTCCGGGGGAAGAAGCAGCGATGAACGAGGTCGTAGCCCGGGCCCTGGCTGGTCTGGCGACGGCAGGCGCCGGGCCGTCCGAGAGCTAGAATGAGCGAAGTCTTCTATCGAAAATGGCGTCCGCGCCGCCTCGACCAGGTCGTTGGTCAGGAAGCTGTGACTCAGACCCTGCTCAACGCTGTTAGGCTCGATCGCATCGCCCACGCCTACCTCTTCTGTGGTCCGCGAGGGACCGGCAAGACCAGCACCGCGCGGATCGTGGCTAAGGCGGTCAACTGCCTTTCGCCCCTGGACGGCGAGCCGGACAACGAATGCGAGATGTGCAAGGCGATAGACGAGGCCCGCGCCTTGGATCTCATCGAGATCGACGCCGCGAGTAATCGAGGTATCGACGACATCCGGGAGCTACGCGAGCGCGTCCATTTCTCGCCGAACGAAGCGCGCTACAAGGTGTATATCGTCGACGAAGTACACATGCTGACGGAGCCGGCCTTCAACGCCTTGCTGAAGACGCTGGAGGAACCGCCGGCCCACGCGATCTTCGTGCTCGCGACTACCGAGATCCACAAAGTCCCACTTACGATCATATCGAGATGCCAGCGCTTCGACTTCCGGCGGATTCCGCTGGAGCGAATAGTCGAACGCCTATCGCAGCTCTGCACCGACGAGGGCGTCGAGGCCGTTCCGGAGGCCCTCACCATGATCGCCCGGACCGCCTCCGGCAGCCTGCGGGACGCCGAAAACCTGCTGGAGCAAGCTCTGGTCTCTTACGGGTCGCCGCTGACCGAGACTCAGGTCGGCGACCTGCTGGAGCTAGGCAGCGACGAGCGCGCTCTTGAACTGGTCGAGCACGTAGTGGATCGAGCGGCAGGTGAAGGCATCAAGGTCATCAACCAGGTCGCCGACGAAGGTAGCGACCTGCGACAGTTCCACCGGGTGCTGCTGGAGTACCTCAGGGGCATCCTTCTGCTGAAGTCCGGCGCGAAAACGACGTTGGGCTACCCGGAGGAGACGCTGGACCTGATGAACGCGATGGCCAAGCGTTCTACGATAGACCACCTGGTCCGGACACTGAAGACCTTCTCGGCTGTCGAGCTACGACGCGACAGCTCGTCGCCGCTACCGCTAGAGCTGGCGATGGTCGAGTCGACGCTTGAACTTGAAACGCCGGCCCACGAGGCTATGCCCGCAGCAGTAGTACCCGAGCCGCGAACGAGCGCCGGGCCCGCCTACGCTCCACCGGCCCCATCACGGCCTGCGTCATCGAGGCCTGAACCTCCTCGCCCCCAGGCCGAGCCGGCGCGAACGACTAGAGAGACCGCGGCCGCGGCCGCCCGTCCCTCCGGCCCACCGCCGCGAACAAGTGCAGCAGCGCCAAAAGGACCCTTGCCGACCGACCCGTCAGGCCGTCTCGACGCCCTCTGGGACGACATCGTGAAATCGCTACGCACCCGCAAAGGTAAGCGTTTCAACCTGGGCGCCCTTCTGCGATCGAGCATCGAGCGTGTGGTGTCCGACGACACCGTCACGCTCAAATACGCCCACGCTTCGCACCAGGAACGCATGCAGGAAGAGCTGGACGATCCGGAAAGCCGCAAGGTACTCCAGGAAGCCCTGGCTGAGGCCCTGGACGGCTCATACCAGATTCAGGCGTCTATGGCCGAAGGCCGGGCCAACGGCCCCAGGCAGAAGGCGTCTCAGCGTAGCCACCTGGTCCGCTCCGCCCAGACCATGGGCGCCAGAATTGTCGACGAAAAGGAGGAAGTGCTCGATGATGAATAAAAAGATGATGAAGCAGGCACAGCAGCTCCAGAAGAACATGGCCAAGATGCAGGAGGAGCTAGAGAGCGCCACCGTCGAGGCCAGCGCCGGAGGGGGTGCCGTCAAGGCCGTGGTTTCCGGCAAGATGCGCGTCGAGTCGCTGGAGATCGACCCGGACGCCGTCTCCCCCGAGGACGTCGAGATCCTGCAAGACATGGTTCAGGCCGCAGTAAACGACGGGCTCGAAAAGGCCCAGGAAATGGCCGCCGACCGCATGAGCGCCCTGACTGGCGGCATGAAGATCCCAGGGCTGATGTAGCAAATGACCTCCGGTTTTGCCGGCGCAGAGCCCGTCGCACGGCTCATCGACGAGTTCCACAAGCTGCCGGGTATCGGTCCCAAATCTGCCCAGCGCCTGACCTACTACCTCATCCGCATGCCCGAGGAAGAGGCGCGCTCGCTGGCGGAGTCGATCCTGGCAGTCAAAGACCGCATCGTCCTCTGCTCGCAGTGCTACAACATCACCGAGACCGACCCTTGCGCGCTCTGCAGTAACCCTGCCCGCGACCAGAGTCGCATCTGCGTCGTGGAGGAGGCGCTGGACGTGCTGGCCCTGGAAAAGACTTCGTCCTACAAAGGCCTCTACCACGTGCTACACGGCGTAATCTCGCCTATGAACGGCGTCGGCCCCGACGACCTGAAGATCCAGCCCCTGCTCGCGCGCCTGAAGAACGGCAGCGTTGGTGAGCTCATCATCGCGACCAACCCCAACATGGAAGGTGAGGCCACGTCAATGTACGTCCACAAGCTCGTCTCGCCGCTCGGCGTGAAGGTCACGCGGCCCGCGCGCGGGCTCCCTGTAGGTGGCGACCTCGAATACACCGACGAAGTCACCTTGGGCCGCGCCATGGAATCCCGCGAATCCCTAACCCCTAACCCCTAACCCCTCTCATGGCCCGCCCCCGCACATACAAGACCCACGGAATCGTCCTCAAGCACATGCCCCTGGGCGAGGCCGACCGCATCGTCACGCTCTATTCTCGCGACAAAGGTAGGCTCCGGGCCGTTGCCAGAGGTGTGCGCCGCGGCAAGAGCAAACTTCGAGGCCACCTTGAGCCGCTGACCCACGTGGCCGTGTCCATCGCGGAGGGAAGAAGCCTAGACGCTATATCGGAGGCCCAATCGCTTCACGCATTCCGGGGCCTGAGGGAAGACCTACGGCCCATCTCGGAGGCCGTATACATGGCGGAGCTCGTCGATGGCTTTTCCGCCGACAACTCACCCAACGCGAGGGTCTTCGACCTGTTCCTGGACTCGCTAGCCCGCCTCGACGATGGGCGGAATTCGACCCAACTCGTGCGCTACTTTGAAGTCCAGCTACTCATGATCTCCGGGTTCGGCCCCGAGCTTCACAGTTGTGTGGAGTGCAGCACGGTGCTGGAGCCGCGCGATCACGTGTTCAGTCCAGCCGTGGGAGGCATCGTCTGCCCGGGATGCAAAGGCCGGTCCGGAGAGGCGGTCCTGCCCCTCTCGGTCAACGCCATCAAGGTACTGAGGCACTTCCAGCGAGGCCCAAAGGCACGCGCGGCCGAAATGTCAGTCCCACCCGCCCTCGCGACCGAGCTCCAGCGCGTGCTACGCTCCTACATCCGCCACGTCCTGGAGCGGGACCTTAAAAGTGCCGAGTTCATGAGCCTCGTGGCATCCAGCGCGCAGTAGGCTGCCGCGCCATCTAGCCCCCTCTCCGTGCGACAGGGACGTAGTTGGGGGTGAGGTCACATCGTCGCGCGCGCCAGCAATGCCCGATAGAGCCGCTCCGGCATAAGCCGCGCCGCCGCTACACCCAGCCACGCCTCCACCCCCACCTGATACCTGAACCGCGGTCGCCTGGACCGGATGACCTTGTGGATGACCTTAGCCACCGCGATCGGGTCGCCCATGAACCAGTCGAACCTGCGATGGCGTGACCGATACTTCTCGACGTACCCACGGTAGGGAAGGTCGGCGGCGTCCGCGCGTTCGGCGATCACCTGGTTCTTCATCAAGTCGGTGCGATAAAGCCCAGGCTCCACCAGAGCGACCCGAACACCAAGAGGGCGGAGCTCGACCTGCAGCGATTCGCTCAGCCCTTCGAGCGCGAACTTGCTCGACGCATAGGCCCCGTTGAACGGCGTACCTATCCGGCCGAGCACTGAGCTTACGTTGACGACGGTCCCGTGGCCCTGCTTGACCATACCGGGCAGGACCGCTCTGATCAATCGAATCTGGGCGAAGAAGTTGGTCTCGAACTGCGCCTTCAGCTCGGCGGTCGACAGGCTCTCGACGGGCCCCCACATGTTGAACCCGGCGTTGTTGACCAGTGCGTCTATCGGGCCGCGCTCCTCGATCAGCGACGGCAGCACGGCATCGACGCCTTCGTCGGAGTTGATGTCCAGCTCAATCGCCATCAGTTCCACACCGCTCTTGCGGGCCTCGTCCTTGAGCCCAGAAAGCCGTTCGCTCGAGCGGCTGCTGCCGATGACCGAGTATCCCTTCTCTGCCAGATAGAGCGCGGTCGCGTACCCGATGCCGCTGGAAGCGCCCGTGACCAGTACCGTTTGGTTCTTGCTTCTAGCCACGGTGGGCGTCCTCCTGATGGTTTCTTGCTCGCAAGCCGCGCAGGACAGTATAACCTCGACTTGTTTTGGGGCAGTCTTGGTTGATGTAGGGACAGTTCGTCTGCCCACGTCGCGATTCACGCCAGGATGCGGGCGCATTGCAATGCGCCCCTACCAGAGGAAACCCTGGGACGTGTCCTTTCCAGAGGAATGAGGCGAATTGAGATACTGAGCGTCGCGATTTACGCCGGGATGCGGGCGCATGTCCCGATGCCGCATCGGGACGCCCCTACCAGAGGAAGCCTTGTGACACGTCCTTTTCAGAGGAATGAGGCGAATTGAGATACTCTGGAAACATTCCATAGGGGAATACTGAAGACTGTCCCGCCAATCGGGCGTGATAAGACCTCCACCCCGACATGCTAGACTATCGGTCACCCTCGACTAGGAGCCAGACATGATCAAACTGAGCGCGATGGTGCGGGAGCGGCCCGACGCGAGCCTCGAGTCGCTGATCGAACGCGCATACAAGCTGGGCCTGGACACCATCGACATCCACGTCGGCGGGATGCCTAGAGACCCCGACTACCTGCGGCGCGTCAAGCTCCTTTGTCTCAAGTACGGGCTGCCCATCGGCTACCTGGGCTCCGGCGGCGGCTTCGTCGGAAAGCCCGAAGACATACGCAGGCAGGTCGACCAGGCGAAGGCCGACGTCGACACAGCCGCCTTCCTGGGGGCCCCACTGGTCCGTCTAATGGGTGGTCGTGTCCTCGATACGACCGACAACGCCGAGGAGGCGAGATCTGGCATCGTGCGGAGCTTTCAGGAGGTCGCCGACTACGCCGCGCCGAAAGGCGTCGTCCTGGGGGTGCAAAACCATCCCCCGCCCGCAGCCCCGACGGGCGAGGACATCATCCGCATCATCGAAGAGGCCGACCGGGAGAACGTCTCGCACATCATGGACACCGGACAGTGGTGGGGATCCATCGGGGCCGATCCCCGCGGCCAGTTCGATCCCGACGTCGACATCTACGAGTATATGCAGCAAACCGCCCCATACGCCACTTGTGTTCGGGCCAAGATCTACAAGATCGACTCAGGGCGCGAAGAGTGGATCGACTACGACCGCGTAATGGGGATTCTACGAGGCGTCGACTACAACGGCAGCATGTGTATCTGCTTTGAGGGACAGGGGAACAAGTGCGACGAGGACGAGTGTATGCGATTGGCGGTCCGCCACCTCAGGGAGGTCATCGCCGCCGCATAGGGGCACCTGGGACGAAGAGCGGTTGATTGCCTAGGGAACAGCGATGAGCCAGAATATCGCCATCACGAAGGCGGCGAGGAAGCTAATCGCACAGATTGCGATGACGAAGAACCAGATGTTGAATAATTTACGCATCTCGAACCCCCGAGAGCCTGTCGCTACGTTGTCGTCCGACATACTATTCTAGTCGGCGGGCCGAGACCCCTCTCAGAGACTTCGCGAGTCTAGCATCACGCGGAAATAGCCGTCAACCACGGTGCAACCCCCCATACGGCGCCGGCCTGATTCCGGCGAATCCAACTCTAGCTACAAAACCGTACCTTACTCGACCCGCGTAGGCGTTAATCTTTCTGTAAGATTCTTCACGTCCCAGCAACGTCCGCTCGTCCACAATGGGCGCGTCGACAATCAAGCGTAGCGAAGCGATCGAGGCGAACGGGCATCTAATCGTACGTGGAAGGAGAGACGATGACCAAGACCGCAAGACTGCTACTCATTACGCTGCTTCCTTTGATGGCATTGCTGGCGGCTGCATGCGGCGCCGAGAGCGACGACAACACCTCGAGCACCGGGTCCGAGACGGCGGCGGCAAGCGAGGCCGACTCTGGCCCAGCGTCTGCCGCGGTTCAGGAATCGGCTGAAGTCGCGACGACTGACACGGCAATGGACGACGATTCCGCTAGCCCTGCCGATGACACCGCCGAGGAACCCCCAGTCAGTGCAGCCGAGGCCCGGCCCGAGGACGCCAAGCTGGCCCCTGAGCTCACCGGGATAGTCGGGTGGCTCAACGCCGAGCCGTTTACCCTGGAGAGCCAGCGTGGCAACGTGATCCTTATCGACTTCTGGACGTACACTTGTATCAACTGCATTCGTACTCTTCCCTACCTGAAGGAATGGCATGATAAGTACGCAGACGAGGGACTGGTGATCGTCGGAGTACACGCACCGGAGTTCGAGTTCGAAAAGCGGTTCGAGAACGTAGAGAAAGCCGTCGCTGAACGCGAGCTTGAGTACGCGATTGCCCAGGACAACGACTTCAAGACCTGGCGGGCCTACGATAACCGCTTCTGGCCCGCCAAATACCTGATCGACAAGGACGGCTTCATCAGGTACCAGCATTTCGGTGAAGGCAAGTACGACGAGACAGAAATGAAGATCAGGGAGCTGCTTTCGGAGACAGGGGCCTCGGTCGAAACGATCGCGGTGAACGAGGACCAGCTGCCGGAGATCGACCCAATGGCCAATAGCGGCGACGTCTTGACGAGCCTTACGAGAGAGCTCTACGCCGGCTACGAACGCAACTACAATGCTCGCTTCGGGGGAAATACGCCGCCTTACGTGGCCTCGGAGCCGTTCTACGCGGGCGTAGACAAAGACGTCCTGTATGAGGACTCTGGCGACTACGTGAACCACTTCATGTACCTTCAGGGCCTATGGCACAACGGCGCCGAGAGCCTCCGACACGCCAGAATGACCGAGGACTTCGAGGACTACATCGCCATCGCGTTCTACGCCAACAACGTTAACGTAGTAATGAGTCCCCAGGGCGGCGAGGCGTACCATGTAAGGGTGACTATCGACAACGGACCCCTCGCGCCAGACCAGGCCGGCGCCGACGTCAGGTTCGACCAAGACGGCAACAGCTATGTGGAGGTCGACGAGGCGCGGATGTACGAGCTTGTGAAGACGTCCGACTTCGGCAAGCACGAGCTCAAGATCAGCTCGAACTCGACCGACTTCTCGGTCTTCGCCTACACCTTCGGTGCGTACAAGGACCAGACTACATCCTGAGCGGCGTTCTACCTCCTCCCCCAGGGCAGGATTGAGAGCCTGCACTGAGTCTGTCGAAGTGAGGGGGCTCCCCAGGACTGGCGCGGTGCACACGTTATCCCATACAGAACGACCACACAGATGGACCTAAGACTATGAAACGTCTCTACCTGGCTATCGGCTTTGTCCTCATAGCTCTTCTCGCGGCCGGCTGCGGCCAGACGGAAACCGTCGACGATAGCAAGCAAGCCGGGCAGCAGGTGTCCACGGAGCCGTCGACGCAGCAAGTCGCCGCCGCAGACTCCGAAAAGCGACCCGACCGGACCCCTCTGGTAATGGGGCCTGTGTCGCCCGAGGGTTTCCAGGCGATACTGGGCACAGGTGACCTGGGCGTTGGCGCCAACAGGGTTGGGTTCGTGATCACGTCCCCAGATGGTTTCGTAGTCGAGCTGGAAGCGTCCGTTACGACACGGTATGGCGCCCGGCCAGGCTCGTCCGGCGAAGTCAGGCAAACGGCGAAGGCCGAGCTCCAGCCCTGGCCGTACGGCAGCAGAGGAATGTATGCAACACAGCTGGAATTCGACCGCGCCGGCGAATGGGGTCTGGACATCACCACGGGTGAAGGTACCGTCCAGCTCTTCTTCGAGGTGCTCGATTCTCCATCGGCCCCAGCCGTCGGCGACCCAGCCATCGCCAGCAAGACCAAGACAATGGCGGACGTCGAGTCCATCCAGCAACTTACGACCGGCTCGTTGGGCGACCCGTACCTATATCAACGCACCATCGCCGACGCGGTGCTCAGCGGCGACCCTACGGTCGTCGTGTTCGCCAGTCCGGCCTTCTGCACCAACGCGGTCTGTGGCCCTCAGGTCGAAGTGCTTCAGGAGCTCAAGGACGGCTACGCCGGACAGGCTAGCTTCATCCACGTCGACTTCTACGACAACCCGGACGAGATTCAGGGCGACCTCGAACGGGCCCGGATTTCACCCGTCGTGCTCGAATGGGGCCTTCCCAGCATCGAGTGGACCTTCGTCATCGACCGAGACGGCATAATCTCCGATCGCTTCGAGGGTTTCGCTACCTTCACTGAAGTTGAGGACGCCCTCAAACGCGTTCTGTGAGCCGAACACCGCGCTATTCGTGTATGGGCGCCCCGATGCCCCATCGGGCTGCGCCCGCGTTCCTGCAGACCGCGATGAGGCAGACACAGGTCTACCCCTACGTGGGGGGGGGCGACCGGGCTTATCATGTGAGCTGTTTCGCTTGCTAGGCCGTCGGGGCTGAGATAACATCGAGCCAACCGGTCTGGATCACCCTTACTCCACACACCTGAATGTCCGACGACATCACCCTCGATATCCGCGACGGCATCGCGACCGTTGCTTTCAACCGTTCTGACCGACGCAACGCCATCGACTACCAGGGTTGGCTAGAGCTCCAACGGATCGCGACGGCCCTGGCGGACGACACTGACACTAGAGTCGTGGTTTTCAAAGGCGCAGGCGAGGAAGCCTTCTCCGCCGGCGCCGACATCAAGGACTTCGACAAATACCGTAGCGACTCGACGCAGGCCAGGAAGTACTCGGCGGCGTTCGACGGAGCGCTGGACGCCATCGAGGCCCTGCCGCAGCCGACGGTCTGCGCTATCAAAGGCTTCTGCATCGGCGGCGGGTGCGAGCTGTCCATGGCAGCGGACATTCGAATCACGGCCGACAACGGCGTCTTCGGCATCCCGGTCGCCCATCTTGGCATACTGATCGGGTACCGGGAGATGCGGCGCCTGATCAATCTCGTCGGGCCCGGCGATGCGTCCTACATTCTGCTGTCCGGTCGCCGGTTCGACGCCAAAGAAGCTATCGAGATGGGTCTGGTGAATCAGGTCGTACCGTTGAGCGAGCTCGACGGACACGTAGGACAATTGGCGCGGGACATGGTGCCTCTCGCGCCGTTGTCGCAAAGTCGCAACAAGGAGATCATGCGTACGGTGCTGGCGAACCCATCCCTCGGGAGCCTGACAGCCGAGCAAGAGCACTTACCTTTCGCAAACTTCGACAGCGAGGACTTCCAGGAAGGCCGGCGTGCCTTCCTGGAGCACCGAAAGCCCGAGTTCACAGGCCGGTGAGCGACGCCGATTCCCCCGGACACAAGCGAATAACGCCCGGAGAGACGTCACCGCCCGACGCCGGTAACGCGTTGGCCCTCGGCGGGGTCAAGGTGATCGACCTCACCCATTTCCTGGCCGGGCCCTTCTGCACGATGCTGTTGGGCGACATGGGCGCGGACGTGATCAAGATCGAGAAGCCTGACGGAGGCGACGACACCCGACGTGCCGGGCCGCCTTTCGTCAACGGCGAATCGGCCGCTTTTCTCGGGATCAACCGGAATAAACGCAGCATTGTCCTCGACCTGAAGTCTGCCGCATGCGTCGAGGTCGTTCGACGCATGCTCAAGGACGCCGACGTGTTCGTGCAGAACCTTCGACCGGGCACCGCGGAACGCCTTGGCCTTGGATACCACGAGGTCCACACACTCAATCCCGCACTCGTCTACTGCACGATTTCAGGATACGGCTCGACCGGCCCTTACAAGGACCGGCCCAACTTCGATCTCATCGCCCAGGGGATGAGCGGGCTCATGAGTGTCACAGGTCACCCCGGCGGGCCGCCGGCAAAGGTCGGCGTGCCAATCACCGACCTGAATGCTGGGATGTATGCAGCCTACGGGATCCTCTCCGCTTACGTATCTCGACTCCGGACCGGTAAAGGCCAGCAAGTCGACACTTCGCTCCTTGAAGCTGGCATCGCCTACACGTTTGGGGAATCGGCCGTCTTTTTCGAGAGTGGGAAGGTCCCGGGCCCGACCGGCTCGGCCCACCCGCTAGCTGCACCCTACCAGGCTTTGGCGACTTCTGACGGCTACGTCAACGTTGGAGCGCCCAACCAAACCAACTGGGAGCGGCTGTGCGAGGTCATCGGCCGTCTCGACCTCCTCGAAGACATCCGGTTCGCATCCAACGCGGCTCGAGTCGAGAACCGCGACGCACTAATCGACGCCATGCAGCCGACCTTCGCAGGTCGCACCACCTCCGAGTGGATTGGGGCGATGGAAGCCGTCGGAATCCCTTGCGGTCCGATTAAAGATATGGCTGAGGTCTACTCCGATGCCCAAGTCATCGCGCGGGACATGGTGATGGAGATGGAACACCCAATCGCGGGGACGGTCCGCAATATCGGGTTTCCGGTAAAACTCACGGCGACGCCGGCGGTCGTCCGACGGCCCGCACCCACGCTAGGGCAGCACACCGAAGAGGTCCTGACAGAGTACGGCTACTCACAAGAAGAGATAGCGGCCTTGCAGCAGGCGGACGTCACGTCGTAAAACAAAGGGCGCATGTCCCGATGCGGCATCCGGGACGTCCCTACCTCCTGCCCCAACCCCTAACCCCCAGTCCCTAACCCCTCCTCCAGCCCCGGAACGTGCTCGGCGCCGGTAGGCACTGTGATCGACGAGCCCTCGAAGCCGTCTCCGACCGGCTCGAACCGACCTCCAAGGTGCTGGGCGAGAAATGCTTCGGTCACGGCGGAGAACGAAAGGGCGTTTTCGGGTCGGGCGAAGCCGTGTCCCTCGTCAGGGTACAGGACATAGGTAACCGGAATGTCTTTGTCCTGCATCGCTTTGACGATCTGGTCGGACTCGGCTTGCTTGACCCGCGGATCGTTGGCTCCCTGGCCGATCAGAAGCGGTTTGCTGATGTGATCGACTCGGGTCAGGGGCGACCGCTCGGTGAGCAGCGCCTTTCCGTCGTCCGTCCGATGGTCGCCGACGCGCGCGCTGAACACCTTCAGCATGGGTTCCCAGTAAGGCGGTATCGATTCGAGCAGCGTGATCAGATTCGACGGGCCGACGATATCCACTCCACACGCGAACGTCTCCGGTGTCGCGGTCAGGCCGACCAATGCCGCATATCCTCCATAGCTGCCTCCGGTGATCGCAATCCTTTGCGGGTCAGCGATCCCCTGGTCAATAGCCCATTGAACGGCGTCGAGCAGGTCATCGTGCATCTTGCGGCCCCACTCGAGGTTGCCTGCATTGGTGAACGCCTTCCCCAGCCCGGTGGAGCCCCTGAAGTTCACGCCGAGCGCCGCGTAACCACGGTTGGCGAGCAATTGGTGTACCGGGCTGTAGCCCCACTCATCGCGGTACCACGGGCCGCCGTGCACGTCGAGAACGGTCGGAAGCGGCGTGTCCGGCCGGCCGGTGCCGCTGCTATCGCTGCCTACCGGCAGGCTGTAGTAGCACACCAGGTCGAGACCGTCTCGCGACTTGATCACGACGGGGTGCATGCGGGCCAGCGGGTACTCTTCCAGCTGGCTCCGGTTGGTGAACAGGAATTCCGCACTCCTGGCCTTACGATCGTACCGGTAGTAGCGGACCGGGCCGTTGTCCATCATGTAGGCGACAATCCAGCGTGAGTCATCGAGGGTCCGGCTAACGATCTCGACATCGCCTTCCGCAAGGGTACCGAGGTAGTCCAGGTCCGGAGCGATCGATTCGTCGAGGACCTGCCACTCCTTCCGCTCGTACGTGAACGCCACCGCCTGGACGTTCTTGTCGGTAGGGTGCACCATGTCGTCGCTGACGTCCGCGTGCGGGTCCTGGGCGAGAGTGGTCAGTTCGCCGGTATCGAGGTCGATGGACACCATCGCAGAGGTGTCCCTCTTGCGGCTGTCCTTCATGTAGAGCACTCGCCCGGACTTGTCGAACCCTTCGGGCTGCGTCGTCAGGACGTCGTCGGCCTCGATTTCGATGAACGGCTCCCAACCATCGCCTGCGGCCTTGAGCAGGTCGCCACCGCCGTCTGGGGTCAGTCTCATCGCGAACCGCACGTTGTAGTCGTCGTCGGTGACAAAGGCGGCGAACTCCTCGTTCCGCTGAATGAGGCGACGCTCGCCTGTCGAGATATCGATTCTGTGCAGGTCGTGGTATTGAGGGTCGCGGTCGTTCAGGCCCACGACGATCTCACCCGGCACGTCCTTGCTCACGGACTGGACCGTCGCGTGAACACCTTCGGCCGGCGTGAGGTCCTTCGTCTCGCCCGCCTCCAGGTTCACGCTATAGACACGCCAGTTTTCGTCGCCTGCTTTGTCCTGGAGGTAGATTATGTGCCGGTTCGTAAAAGCCCAGAAGTACTGGCGGATGCCGCGTGTGGTGTCGCTGGTGACCGGCTCGGCGGCGTCCGGGTCGTCGGATGGTCCCACCCAAACGTTGAGCACCCCCTTCACCGGCGCCAGGTAGCTGAGCCGCGTTCCGTCTGGGCTCAGCCTCGGCGCGGCTTTGTCCGGATTGCCGAAGATCACCTTCCGCGGGATCAGGGCGACCTCTGGAACTATCACTTGCCCTCTAACCTCTCTAGGTGCGTTGTGCCCTCTGCGGTGAACCCTTCTGAAGGCCCACCAGCACCTCGTTCAGGCTGCCTGAGCGGAAGCCTTCTAGATCGAGCGTCACGTACGCGTAACCGATGGACTTGAAGTGGTCTGCAATCGCCGTCCTCATGTCATCTTGCACCAACAGAGGCAGCGAATCGGCGTCCACTTCAATGCGGGCCACCGTGTCGTGGTGCCTTACTCGCACCTGCCCAAGACCCAAGCCCTTCAGGTACTCCTCGGCCTTGGCTATCTGCCGCAAGGCCTGGACAGTAACCGGCGTCCCGTAGGGGATGCGCGACGATAGACAGGCCTGCGCCGGCTTATCCCACGTCGGCAGGCCCATCTCGCGGGAGAGCTCACGTATCTCTTGCTTGGTGAGGCCCGCTTCGACAAGTGGACTTCGGACACCTCGACGTTTGGCCGAGTTCATCCCCGGTCGGAAGTCGCCTGCATCGTCGGCATTGTGGGCGTTGACGACGAACCCGTACCCCTCGGCTTGCGCCAGGGGCTCCAGGTGCGAGTAAAGCTCTTCCTTGCATAAGTAGCAGCGATTGGGATCGTTGGCCCGATAGTCCTCCCGCTCGACCTCCTTCGTCTCGATGACGCGGTGGTTGAGGCGCAGCTGCGCGGCCACGGACACGGCATCGTCGAGCTCCGTCGGTGCAAGGCTCGGGGAACTGGCGGTGACGGCCAACGCTCGGTCTCCGAGTACGTTGTTCGCGCTTACGGCTAGAAACGTGCTGTCGACACCACCCGAATAGGCGATGACGACTGAGCCCATCTCCTCCCAAATAGCATTGAGGGCTTTGTTCTTATGCTGAATGGAAGTAATCGCTCTTCTGTTGCCGGACTTGGTGGCCACCGTTCAACGAGTCCTAGGCCCCCTGTTTACGCCAGAGGGTGCGTTCACTATGCTAGGCAGCATAATATCACGCGTATGGACGCTCGATGATGACCGATCGTAAACGCAAGGGCTCCGTCCGGATGGCCGACATTCCGCCCGACGTTATGAGAGCCCTCAACGAAGGCCGCGAGGAGACGATCACCCTCGTCGAATGGCTCGCCATCGACATGCCGACCTTGCTGACGGCGGCCTTGTCCGACATCGGGCTTTCGAAATCCCGCGACTCACTCGTAGAGTCGGCGCGGGCGATGTCTAGCGAGGGCGTCAGGACTCGCATGATCGAAATCGGCAAGGCCCTCTTCGATGCTACGGAGCACCACCCCGAACGCGCGGAGGTCTTCGAGGCGCTGGCCGGCCACAGGTCCGACATGGTCCGGGCGTGGGCCGCCTGGATGGTCTCGTCAGACCGGAGTCTAAACTTGGCTGACCGGCTAAACCTGGCGCGCCGGTTCGCCTCAGACCACAACGGAGCGGTGCGTGAGAACGCCTGGGATTCCTTCAGGTCCTACGTGGCAGCCGACCTGGACGACGGCATCGATCTGCTGGAAGACTGGGTAGTCGACGCGGACCCCAACATTAGGCGCTGCGCCATTGAGGGGACGCGCCCGCGAGGGGTCTGGGCCGCGCACATAGAGACCTTGAAGGCCAACCCGGAACCCGGACTGCGACTCCTCGAATCCGTGCGCTCGGACCCAAGCCGTTACGTCCAAACGGCGGTGGCAAACTGGCTGAACGATGCCAGCAAGTCCACGCCGGACTGGGTCCGCTCGGTTTGTTCCCGTTGGACCGAGGAGTCGGACACGAAAGAAACGGCCTGGACTGTAAACCACGCTCTCCGTACTTTGCGGAAGAAGGGCGAAGCGTAGCACTTTTGTCGACGTTACCCAATCCCTTTCTGAACGCACAGGGGCTCCCTGTCTCTGGGTACCGTATGAGGCCGTCGATGTCGCGTCTCGAAATGTCTGCTTTTCTCAGTCGAAGGTGGTCGCGGCTGGTGGTCTGTCTGGCAGCTGTACTTCTCTTCGGTCTGTCGGCTATGCCCTCGCTGGTCTGGGCGCAGGCTTCAGGCGTCACGATCAGCGAGACGGATGGCTCAACCGACGTGGCCGAAGGGGGGACGAAAGACGCCTTTACGGTCGTCCTCAACTCGCAGCCCTCGGACAACGTTCGGATCAGCTTCAGCGCTCCGCCGAATTCGATTACCTTCGCCCCCGAGCCGCTCACGTTCACAGCCGGGGACTGGAACCAGACGCAGACCGTAACGGTCACCGCCGTCGACGACGATCTGGCTGAAGGAATTCACCAGGTGCCGGTGTCAACCAAGGCCGCCGGCGGGGGATATGACGAGGTCTCAATCCCCGATTTGCTGGTCACCATCGCCGACAACGACGCGACGATCACCGACAACGACGAGCCCCCAACGCCGACACCCACCCCTCCACCTACCCCGACGCCGGAGCCCATCGCAACATCGACTCTCGAAGATGGACCAACACCGACACCAGAACCCGCCCTAGGTGATGAAGAAGGAGAGGCCGGCGAGGGCGACGGTCTGCTAAACATTGATATCCCTGTATGGGCTTGGGCCCCCGCTGAGGGCCTGGCGATGGCGCTGCTCGTCTTTTTCTTCGCCGCGATCGGGTGGCGCGTGTTAGGCCTGGACAAACGAGCGGCGGGTCTCGAGAATCGCTGATCAGGCCTTCGCCGACTCGACCAGGCCGCTAGATTAGGAGTCCGACCTAAGAATCGCCTATATAACTGAACCTGAAGTCGGTTGACACGGTCGGTAGGCATAGACTAGATTCTTATTTGCCCCAAACTCTGCTGCGGCGGCGGCAACGGCGCCCGGACGGCCCTCGACGGCTCCTACGAGATCACTGGTCTCGCTCAGGGAGACTACAGGGTACAGGTGCGGACGGAGCACGGCGGCTTCGTCGGCGAGTTCTACGACGATACGACGGACTGGGCACAGGCAGCGCGTGTTCCTGTCGGGTCCGGCACTACCACTCAAGCGATCGACTTCTCGCTGGGTTCCGGAGGTGCGATCTCCGGCACGGTGACGGACGAAGTTACGGGACTTCCGTTGGCCAACGCCAACCTTTGGGCCGAGATATACGACTGCTGCGGGTCGGGAAACTGGGCCCAGACTGGTGCAGATGGGACATATAGGATCGAAGGGCTGCCGACCGGGGACTACAGAGTAACAGTCGACACTTTCGATCAAGGCTACGTCCGAGAGTTCTACGCCAGCACGACCGATTGGAACGAAGCTTCCAAGGTAACGGTCACCGCGGGCGCCGAGACGGCCAACGTCGACTTCTCCCTGGTCACCGGAGGCACTATCGCCGGCAGAGTCACCAGAGAGAGCGACGGTACTCCTGTGGCAGATGCCGACGTCTGGGCTGATACCTACGACTGCTGTGGTGGTGGTAACGGAGCTCGCAGTAACGCCAACGGCGAGTACGTGATCGAGGGCCTCACCCAAGGTTCATACCGGGTCCAAGTCCGCGCGGACGAACATGGCCTGGTCGGCGAGTTCTATCCCAGCACGACCGACTGGGCGTTGGCAACGCCGGTCGACGTCGTTCCCGGCACTCCCACGGAGAACATCGACTTCTCGCTACTAGGTGGCGGTTCCATCACCGGCCATGTCTATGAAGCCGACGGTACGACCGCCCTCGTCGGAGCCAACGTGTTCGCCAACTCGGAGACGGCTGGCTGGGGTCACGCCCGGACGGACGGCAACGGGTTCTACGAGGTCTCGGGCCTTGCCAGCGGTTCCTATCACGTGGAAGCGGACGCCTCCGACCGAGGGTTCGTCCGAGAGTTCTACGACGACACGACTGACTATAGTTCCGCTTCTCCCGTCCCTGTAACCGCCGGGACGTCTACGCCGAACATAGACTTCGTGCTGACGAGCGGCGGCTCTATCTCGGGCGTGGTCTACGACACGGACAGCGTCACACCCCTCGGCGATGTGGACATCTCCGCCAACTCCGAGGTCGGTGGAGGCGGACACACGCGGTCGCACGGAGATGGATCGTACTCGATCGAAGGGCTGGCCACCGGGTCTTACCGGGTCTCAGCCAACCTCGAAGGCTACATCCACCTCTTCTATTCGAGCACTCCCAGCTATAACGAAGCCACTCTCGTGGATGTAACGACTGGGGTGGAGACTCAGGGAATCGACATCGTAATGCAGACCGGCGGGTCGATCAGCGGAACGGTCGTTACGGCCAACCCGGGCGACCCGATCGCCGGCGTCGACGTGTGGGCGAACAGCTACGACGGTGCGGGCGGTGGCAACGGCACCCGCACGAACCTGGACGGCACATACGAGATCACGGGTCTGGCCCTCGGCCAGTACCGTGTAAGGGCCCAGAAGCCCGACGCAGGTTACGTCGGTGAGTGGTACGACGATACGACCGATTGGGGCGCGGCCACGCCGGTAGTAGTTGCCGCGGGAGCGCCCACCACCGGTATCGATTTCGATCTTGGTTCGGGCGGCGCGATCTCCGGATTCGTATTCAACGCGTCAGGGACCGACGCCATCGCTGGGGCCGACGTTTGGGCCGAGTCCTTCGTCTGCTGCGGTGGAGGCAACGGCGCGAGGACGGCATCGGACGGTTCGTACCGGATCGATGGTCTGTCGCCCGGAGATTACCGCGTTCAGGCCTCGAATCCCGGCTTTGCCTTCGAGTACTACGACAACACAGACTCCTATGAATCTTCGACCCCAGTGACGGTAACGTCTGGGGGCGACCGGGCGGGTGTGAACTTCACCCTCGATCAGGCCGGAACGATCTCCGGCACGGTCTACAACGCCTCTGGAACGGCACCGATCCCGAACGCGAACGTCTGGGCCAACAGGCAGGACGGCGGCGGGGGCAGCGGCGCTCAGACTGCGGCCGATGGCACCTACACTGTCGATAGCTTGACGGGCGGCTCCTACATCGTCAGCGCCATGAAAGACGGGTATATAACGGAGTTCTACCAGGAGGTATCCGACTACGAATCATCGAGCCTGGTAGTCGTGGTAGGTGGTCAGGACCGCCCCAACGTCGACTTCACGCTGGAAACCGGCGGCTCGATCTCCGGCACTGTCGTCAACGCTTCAGGTACACCTGTCGTCGGCGCCAACGTCGGAGCGCACCCTGCGGCAGGCGGCTGCTGCGGTAGCGGCGCCCCGACCACACTCGACGGCACTTATACGATAGTCGGCCTGGCGACTGGATCATATATCGTGGTCGCAGACGGAGATGGATTCGTCCGGACGTTCTTCGACGGTGTCACCAACCACGCGTCGGCGACGCCGGTCGCGGTCACTGCCGGATCGGAAACACCGAACGTGGATTTCGTGCTGCTCACAGGCGGCGCGATATCAGGGGTGGTCCGCAACGCGTCTGGGACTGCTCCCCTACCGAACGTCGAAGTCCGCGCCCAGCCTTTCGGCGGAGGCCCAAGCGAAGACGTGCTGACGGGCGCTGACGGCAGCTACAGTATCGACGACCTTGCGCCCGGTCAGTATCGAGTCGTGGCCGGCGGACAGAACTACATCGAAGAGTTCTGGCAAGAAACGCCGGAATACGCCTCCGCGACGCCCGTCACGGTAGTTCAAGGCGGTGACGAACAGGGCATCGACTTCACTCTCGACTCGGGTGGCTCGATCTCCGGCATGGTCTACAACGCCGCGGGCACCGTCCCGATCGGAGACGCCGACGTGTGGGTCGAAGAGCTGGACGGACCTGAACAAGGACCCGGCGGCCCGCCTCCGTTAGGCACGCGCTCACTGCCGGATGGCAGCTACACCATCGGCGGTCTTATGCCCGGACAATACATAGTCCAGGCGCGCGCCGACAACCATGCCCGCGAGTACTATCTGGAAGCTTTCAACTTCGCCTCGGCGACCGCGGTCACGGTGACGGCAGGCGCCGACCGGGGGAACACCGACTTTACCCTGGACCCGGCCGGGACGATTTCCGGCACGGTGACCCAGGAAGTCGGAGGCACCCCAATAGGTGATGTCAGGGTCTTCGCGTCACCTGCTGCTCTCGGCTGGCCTCCCGAAGACGTAGAGCTTGGAGCGCGGACCAAGGCAGATGGCACATACACGATAGATGGCGTTCCGGCAGGTGACTATCTGGTGACGGCTCTTGCGAGCGATCAGGGCTACGTTATCGAGTTCTACGACAACACGACCTTCCCGGCCTCGAGTACGGACGTTACCGTGACCGTAGGCGCCGACAGCGGGGGCGTCGACTTCGACCTGGTCCAGGGTGGCAGCATCTCCGGGACAGTGTTCGAGGACGACGGAACGACTCCAGTCGAAGGGATCGAAGTGATTGCCCTCAGGACGCCGGACGGCACGCCAATAGGCTTTACGGGGTCCGGGCCCGACGGCTCTTACACCCTTGGGGGGTTGCCCGCCGGCAACTACCTTTTGCTCGCATCCGACGAAGATGACCTCCGCTTCCGTGATGAGCTGTATGACAACGTCGCCGACCTCGAAGACTTCGGCTCCGCAACACCGGTGCCGGTCACCGGGACGGATAACACGCCGGACATCGACTTCACGCTGGTCGCCGTGCCATGAAGAAGCTAAACGAGATCGCCGGAACCTACCTGAGAGAGAGACCCGTGCTGGTAACTTCAACACAGTCGCAAGTAAGTCGAAGAAACGGACCGGGAGCGGTCTCGGGTGTTGTCGTCGCCGTGATGGCCTTCCTGGTAGCCCAGTTCGTCCTGGGACCGGGTTTGGTGTTAGCCGCCGCGCCCACGGCCAACGCAGGTGGTCCGTATACGGGAGATGAAGGCACCCAGATAGCCTTCAACGGTGACGGCAACGACGCGGAGGACGCCACTAACCAGCTTGTATTCGAGTGGGACTTCGACTTCGACGGCGCGTTCACGGTTTCGCAGTCCGGCGTCAACCTCACTAACCCGACTCATACGTACCCTGACGACGGCGTGTTCAGTATCGCGCTACGAGTCGTAGACACCAGTACCACTACTAGCGCTGTGGTCGAGACTACGGCGACCGTGGCGAACATACCGCCGAGCGCCAGTGCCGGCGGAGCGTATACCGTCGACGAGGGTAGCGCTTTGACATTTAGTGGGTCCGCCACCGACCCAGGTCAGGACACACTCACTTACGAATGGGACTTCGATTACGACGGAGCGACTTTCGACGTCGATTCGTCGGGTGAGGACCTGACCGCGCCGTCGAATACCTACCCTAACGACGGCTCCGAGACTATCGCCATGCGCGTTCGTGACGAAGACGGCGGCGTGAGCTCTGTCCGAACGACCACCGTAACCGTCAGCAACGTTCCGCCGGTCGCGAACGCGGGGTCGTCGTACACAGGAAATGAGGGGGCGCAGGTTACGTTCAGCGGCTCGGCTACGGACCCGGGTAGCGACACCTTGAACTTCGAGTGGGACTTCAACTTCAGTGGAGGAAGCTTCCAGATCGATGCCTCCGGTGACGGACTGACGGCTCCTGACCACACGTACGTTGACGATGGCGTGTACACGGTGGCACTCAGGGTCAGAGACGACGACTCCGTTAGCCCAGTACAGACGGCGGACGTCACCATCTCGAACGTCTTGCCGACAGCCGACGCCAACGGCCCCTACGCGGTGGCGGACGGTACCCCGGTCACCTTCGCAGGCTCGGCGACAGACCCAGGCGACGACCAGCTCACCTACGAATGGGACTTCGAGTATGACGGCGCAACCTTCACCACCGGCGGTCCGACGGCCGACTCGGGCATCGACTTGACCGGCCCCTCGCACACGTATCCCAACGACGGCGTCTTCACCGCTGCACTTCGGGTCCGCGATGACGACGACGTGAGCGCAATCGTGACGGCCCAGGTCACGGTACTGCCCCAGACCGCCAGCGTGCCTACCTCGACTATCTCGATACCGGCGTCGGTTTCCGTGGTCGAGGACGACACAGGGACCAACAAGACGGTCAACGTCGTCGTCACGATGTCAATTGCCGGCAACGCCGCCGTGAACGTCGACTACGCGACGGTCGACGGGACCGCAACAGCCGGAGCCGACTACCAGGCCGCGTCCGGGACCCTCAGCATCCCTGCTGGCAATCTCACTGGGACCGTCCAGGTCGTCGTCATCGGAGATGACATTGGCGAAGGCAGCGAGTCCTTTACGCTGACTCTGAGCAACGCAACGACGACCGGGACATCAACCGCTCTCGTCATCACCCAGAGGACCACGACGGTCGATATCGTCGACAACGAGTCGGTATCGACGGACATTCCTCTGTCGCCAGGTTACAACTTGATCGCCATCCCGGTTTCCTTGAGTGGGATAGACACGGCCCGCGATATCGCCGAAGCGCTCCTTCCCGGAGGGCAGCCGCCGACGGACGCGAACATCCAGGCAGGACCGGTTACCGCCGTGCTCAGGTGGACCGGCGCATCCTACCTGCCGTGGCTAAGTAGCAATCCCGGAACCAACGACTTCAGTATCGTGGCCGGCGAGAGCTACTTCGTTCGGCTCCAAACGCCCGTGCCCGGCGATAAGCTTACGGTGTCAGGCGTGCCTTACGCGGCTTCGGTCCAGCTGGATCTTCAGGTAGGCTTCACTCTAGTCAGCGTCCCCTTTGCGACGCCGGGCAGCTACGACAGCATGACCCTGGCCGAAGCGATACGGGCGCATGCGGGCGCTCCTAACCTCGAGAATGGGCCGGTACTTTCGATCCTGAAGTGGGACGGAGTGTACTCGGCTTGGCTCCGAGACTTCCCAACCAACGGGATCTTCAACATCGAGACTGTCCGCGGCTATTTCCTAAGGATGAACCAGCAGGTGTTGGGCTTCCAGCCGTAAACCCAGCTCGTCCGGCCCCAAAAGACGGACTCTGGCGCGAGCTGCTAGCGGCACGCGCCTCGCCCGAGCCCACGTCGGGGAGCTCCGCGTCGTGGTCGACCCCGACTTCCGACGTAAAGGTCTGGGCTCACGGCTTGTCGCCGAGCTAATCGACATGGCGAAAGCGATGGGTGTGGAACGGCTTGTCTTCGAGCTCGTGGAACGCAGGGAGCAGGACGCCGTCCGCTCGGCGCCAGGGGCCGGTTTCAAGCAGGTGGCTTTGCTAAAGGGACGCGTGAGAGACACGTACGGCAGCCTGCAAGACCTGGTTCTTCTGGAGAAGATTCTCGAGTAAGACCTCATCCCACGGCCCCTCTCCGCGCGCAGCGAGGGAACGCTTGGCCCTGAGATTAAGCATCGGTTCTTGACGCTTGAGCGCGGGAGTGGCCGCGTGTCCGCAGGGCGTCTGGATGAGTCTGTCTCGTCAACTGCCCGTGGTATGGGGTGCCAGAAACGGAGGTTGTCGAGGACGGAGAGGTACGCTAGAATCGCAGAACGAGAACCCCCCGGTCCCTAACCTCGCGAGCGGGTGTAACTCAGGGGTAGAGTGTCTGCTTCCCAAGCAGAATGCCGCGGGTTCGAATCCCGCCACCCGCTCCATAGTAAACGGGCTCCTGGCGGTTAACACCGTCAGAGTCTTTGTTAACAGTGTTAACAAGTGCCTCGTACTGCACCTTAAGGTCAGGCCGCCAGGGGCGCTTGCCGTTCACCATATAGCTCAGGTACGCCGGCGAGATGCCCAGCTGCTTAGCGACGCTTCTCAGGGACATCGAGGGCCTCCGTTTCTCGTGTGATCTTCTCGTCAATCGCGGCCTCTAGCCACTTACCGACGGTAGTCTCGTCCTGGATCGCGGCTATACGGGCCCGCTTCCATGCTTCGGGGTCAATCCTCACCGCGATGAGCTTCCGATTCACTCCAGCCATGTGCGTATTGTATAACACGCTATATAGGATAGTCAACATACAGAAAGAGTAAGAAGGTACTAGTTTGTTTTGGTTTCCTGCTTTCCTACCCCCTGTGAAAAGGCGTTCCCCTCTTTCGCGACACTCACACATCCGCCCATGCCCCCCGCAGATTTTGAAATGTTGGCGGGATTCTTTCAAGGTGACTTGACCCGGAGCCCAGCCGGATGCTAGTAGACCGAAATCTTTGAAATGAGGGGTAGCCGAGATTGGCGTGCTACGACGACAGGGCGGGTTTCAAACCCGCCCCTACCAAGCCGTAACCTCAGAACCCTTCAATACTAGGATGTTGGACCACTAGTCCTTATTACCGATATTGCCCGATCCATGCATTAGCGGCTGCCGTTGAGTTTTCTGGAGGCCGAAACATGGTGAGAAGGTTATGTCCACACTGTGGCGGCAATTTGGTCAACGAGGTTGCTTGTCCGCACTGCGGTCAGAGTCTCAAGGATGTAGCAGTGCGTTACGTTGAGCGTAAGAGGCTCAAAGACGAGCCCGCGTGGAGAAGAGTCTACTTCGCCGACTCCGACAAGTCGCAGGCAACTCGGACAACGAGCGCGACGCCGCAGCTACGCCTCACGCTACAAGAACTCCTGCGCCATTTCCGTTCAGCAGACCTGGCACGTGCCCTTCGCGAGCTAGGGCTGCCGGTCTCGGGTACGAAAGAGGAACGCAAGGCCCGGCTGATGGACGCTGCAGAAAGCCTTGAACAGCCCGCTTCAAAAGTACTTCGTGCGTTCCAGGCAAGTGACCTGGAACGGGTTTGCGCTGGTCTCGGCGTCCCCGGCAAGTCTAAGGGCGAAATGCTTGCCCAGCTTTACATGATAGTTCAAGGTACCCGAGTATGGAACAAAAGACAGCTCGCAGCCGAATCGGGCCAACCAGAGGGCCTACACAATCCAGAAAAGTTACGTCTTCCTTCCGAGCACCGAGTCTCTTCAACTGGGCCCAGCTTGGCCAATTCGCGGCCCCCACATGCGAGCCAAGAAGGCCAACATAGCCGACTCCGAGCAGCGATTGTTGTCATCGGGGCCGTCATTGGAGGAATCGTAGGAGTGACTGTGGTTACAGGCTTCGACGTACCCAAAGGCTGGGCCCTCGCCGGCTACGTGGCGGGCGGTGCGGCTGGTTATGCCCTTACTCCTGGTGGATGGGAGAGTACCAAGGGTTTCATCCGTGTCGCGAGAATACCTCTCGCATTAATCGGGGCCGTCGCCGGTGTGAACGGCGCGATTTTTCTGGCCGGAAGCATTCCTTTTGTTCAAAGCACTTGGGCCTTCGTCCCCCTGATGATAGTGGGAGCGTTGCTTTTCTTGTTCAA
The DNA here is from genome assembly GCA_965248605.1 of Dehalococcoidia bacterium. Taxonomy (GTDB): domain Bacteria; phylum Chloroflexota; class Dehalococcoidia; order Lucifugimonadales; family CAUZJF01; genus CAUZJF01. The sequence continues at coordinate 415,085 of CBDFJV010000007.1, read as the reverse complement.
CCTTGCTGGGCGATCCGCCGATTCTGAGAGTGACCGACTAGGACGCACCTTGTTCTTGGCAGGGATTGTGATGTTTTTTGTCGGATGCAGTGTAATATTTGTACAAGGGAGCAAAGACAAGGTGTATCCGGAGTGGTATGACGGATGCAAACCGGGGCGGTGTTGAATCGCGCTGCCTGTGAATCATGCGCCCCGCCGCCCCCTTGGATGCCCTTAGGGGGCAATTCGCCGACTGTGAAAGGGCTCCTGGCGGTTAACACCGTCAGGGTCTCTGCCAACGGTGTTAACAAGCGCCCCATATCTGTCCTTCAGATCGGGCCGCCACAGCCGCTCACCATATCACGGAGCGCAACTCGTTCGCTTCCGCCAGCGCTGGGACGGTGACTGTAATTCAGCAAGTGACACGGGAGGCCGATGCAGATTGAGGCTAAGTTTCCAATCGCGGTGAATCAGAGCGCGGGATTCTCAGGGCCGCATAAGGCGGACTGGCCCATTCATGCGTATCGGATTGCACGTAAAGGGGCTGCCAGTTCTGACCATCGTTTGGATGTCGTGGATTCGAGTGCTAGTGAACCCGTCGAGGCACTAAGGGAGAGAGGCGGTCCGCACAGGAGCAACTCTCTTCAAGACCTCCGAGCGTACCGCCGATGGGATGGGGCGGAACTTCCTATGCCACGAGGTCCATCGCAACGGGTTCAGCTGGCTCCGACTGCTGGGCCGGCTCCGTCTCCAGGAACGGCAGCAGCTTGTATCCCACCCCGTGAATGTTGGCAATCCAACGGGGGCTGCTGGCCGGGTCGTTTAGTCTCTGCCTCAAACGCTGGATGTACTTCTTGACGAGCGCGGAGCTATCGACCTCGCCTCCCCATAGCGACCTCGCTAGGAATTCGCGGCTCAGAACGTTGCCACGATTGTTTAGCAACAGGTAGAGCAGCCGGAACTCGGTGGGCGTGACAGGCACGCGTGCTCCATGCAGGAACACCTCATACGCGGCAGGGTCCACAGTCAGGGGCCCGTTGGATAGCACGCTCGCGCTCTCGGAGTGTGACCTACTCGCCCGCCGAGTCAGAGCGACCAACCTCGCGATCAGAGTAATGCTTCCGTCGGACTCGGAAATGTAGGCGTCGGCGCCCGCTTCGAGGACCTTGACTTCATTCATCACGCCGCCGCCGCCAGGCGGTTCGATGACGACCAACGGGACATCGGAGAAGGCCCTCAGTCCTTCTATGAAGGTCGTGTCCGTACCCTTGGTCGTGGACTGGAAGATAACCACCTCTGGCTCTTCGTGGTCTATTACTTCCAGCCCCACGTCCGGGTCGCCGACGACGATGGCGTCAGCGTCCGGCCACCTGAGTCTGACTGCGACACTCACCTTCTCTGCCGTATCTTGATTGCTCCCGACGAATACTGTCTTCATTGTGACCCCTTCCTGTTTTTTGTCTGAGAGACTGGACTGTCAGTAGTCACGCCGGAGCGTAGCTGGGATCTAGCCCAGACCCTGCTCCGACAGTTGCCGTTCTGAACGGGGACGAGCTCTCGGCGAATGCCGCGACTTCGCGCCTCGATTGGCCAAATGCCGCCAGGCTGCGTCTATGCTCCAACTCGGTGTGATCGTGGCCGCATCTGACGCCGGGTTCGACGGCGTGAATATAGAAGTGCTTCGTCACGGGCGTCGGTCGCTTCCAGCGAAAGTCGGGGAACCGGCGCTTTGCCAGCGACTCCACCCGGTGCCACTCGCCTGCTGTTGGGCTATCCGTGTGCCGCTTGAGGACCACGATCGGCACCTCGTACCTCGTGCAAACGGTCGTCCAGCAGAAATCGCCTGCTGCCAGCGAGCTTTGGTGCGTCTCCGGGCAGAGAGTACATTCGGTCGCGTGGTCGACTGTCGAGGGCTGGATTGGCATCGTGTGCTCTTTTGGGTGACCCGTGTAGTTCTGGCTTGGGCCCGCTGGTTCTGCGCTTCAGGCTACGGTTTAGCTGCGACGAAGCTTACACGCGTATACCTATTTCCCCCCAGTGGGCCACCACACACGTTTGCCGTGTGCCCCCACCGGACTAGAACTGGGTGCCCGTCCGCATCGAACGAACAAGTCCAGCCTCCACTCACCTCGGACGCTTCGCCCCAGGCTCCGCAAGGTAACTAGCCCCATGTGTGGTGTGTACTACCCCACAGATCAACGGGTTGGCCACGCCAAGCTGAGGCTCATCGGGGCGTGTCAGCGGCGTTCTTTCGTTCCCAGTCGCGAATACGAAGCACCAGACCCGGACGTTTCGCGGCTCGCGCCGATTCGTGACTCGGCCACACGCACATCCGTCGATGGCCCCGAGATTCTTGAATGATTCGTGTCATAGTTTTTTTGTTGTGTGAAATTCCTCACATAGTTTTCATGCCAAACTGCTAAGTGTTCACGACCCGTTGACATCGCCCCGATACCTTATGGCTCAGCAGGAATCATAAAAACTCCCGCTCCAGGGCGGGGGAAGGAGGCAGAGGAGATGGCAACCGTTACGGGCGAAAGGTTGGAAAGGGCGGTCTACACGGAGCCGGAGAAGGCAGATACTAGAGAGCTTGACCGATTGTGGGGGGTTGGGGAACGAAGCGATCGTGCCGCTCGATACGTTTGGGGCGCACTGAGGAAGGGTGGATGCCCACTAGGCCTTGGCAAGTACTGGAGGAGGGTCCCGTTGGTACGGCGTTATCCGATCCTCGAGTAACGCTGAAAGAGCTAAGATCCGGCTAAACGGGGGTGGAATTGGGGCTCTTGCGGCACAGTGGGGGCTCCAATTCTTTCAAGTGAGACCAAGCAATTCTCTTAGAGTCTCTGGCCGCCGGCACCGGTGGAGAGCCTCAAGCCAGACGAGCCGCGATCCAGCGCAAGTCGCTGTTTAAGCCCGAATCCACCGACGGACAGGGATGGACGACGTGAGGACAGCGGAAGGGGGTGAGGGAGTTACAGGCGTGATGATCCGGGCTCGAATTTGGGTAGACGGGAGGTTGGCGGGCGGTCTGCAGGCGCTTTTGGGGGCACCGATGGCGGCCTACAGTGGCTGTGGCGAGCCAGATGGCGGGATAGGACACGGCAAGAGGCGCTCGCGGACTGGGCTGGCGCGAGTTTGCGGGGACGTTGGGTTGGCTGGTGGGTCAGTGGCGGACGGGCTCCGTCAGGCTGGGAGTGGAATGGCTCGCAGTCGGGCCAGGGCGCGGCTGAACTGCTCCTCCCAGGGCCAGCGCCGGGGAAGCTGCAGGGTCAATCGGCGTGCCGAGCGGGTGATCCGTCCGGCCAAGGCAAAGACCCGTCGTCTGAGGGTCTTGGTGGTCACGATCTGCTGACCCAGGCCGATGCGGGCTGTCCAGCGGGCCAGGTTGTGCGCCATCACCTGTACCGCCAGCCAGGCGCCGTTGGCGGCGAAACGGCCCGAGGGGAGATGGTTCAGCCCCACGCCGTACTTGAGGTCGCGTATCGCATTCTCGATCTCGGCGTGACGGCGATGATCGGCCTCCAGTTCCAGCGTCTCCCCGTCCCGGTCGGTGATGAAGCCGTGATAGCTGTAGGTGGCGAAGAGAGCCAGTTGAGAACAGGGCGCCGGCTTCACCCGCCGGACGATGAGCCGTACCGGCGCGGCGTCCGCCTCGGCCTGGAACGGGGTGTAGGTGGTCTCGGCCACATCGGCGGCGCCGTCCAGCCAGTAAGGAATCGGCGTCCAGCCATCTTCGGGTATCGCCTCGATGAGATTCCGCAGGCGGGCGCGCTGGCGGATGGCGATGGAGAAGCGGACATCCATCCGGCGGCAGACGGCGACCACGGCGTGGGTATAGAAGCCGCTGTCGGCCCGCACCGTGAGTTGTCCCCTGGCCCCGCCGTAGCGCACCCGCCCCACCGTCTCACGCAGGAAGTGGGCGGCGCCACGGGCGGTGTTGGCCCGGCCCTCGCGCAGCCGGGACATCAGCACCTCGCCGGTGCCGGCGGCAATGGCCAGCAGCGGGTGATAGCCGCGGGCGCCGGTATAGCCGTGGTGGCGCGCTCCCTCCTTGGCCAGTCCATAGGTCTCGCAGATGGTCGAGTCCAGGTCGATGGTCAGGGGCGAGTCGCCGGGTCCGGCCCCAGCGGCCCAGGCCCGGGCCAACAACTGGCGGCTCACGCGGTCGAGTTGACGGACATGCCCCCACCGGAAGCTGCGCAGGAAGGTCCCCAGGGTGGATGGCGCCTTGACCACGCAGCCTAGAACACCGACCGTCCCACCAGCGCGCAGCGCATCGGCGTCGTCGATGCAGTCGCCGCCTGCCAGCGCGGAAGCGACCAGCGTCAGCATCTTGTCCCCAGTGTTCGCCCGTCCCGGCGCTCCGCCGAGGTCAAGGTGATGGTCGACGAGTTCCCGCAGGCCCAGGTGCCGGGCTAGGGTGGCCGGCAGGAGCAGGCCGGCATTGGCCACCAGGCGATGGTCGTCAAAGACGATGCGGATACGGTCGGGTTTGTTCTGTGGCAGCATCTATTGGGTGCTCCTTGTTTCCGGGCGGGTTTCTGTTCCAAAACCATTATCCCAGATTCAGAGGAGCACCCGCTGGCTTCTTCAAGGGCTGTCCCCAAGGACGTCCTTCGGTGGATTCGGGCTAAGGTGCCGACAAAAGCCGATGATCCGAGCCGAGCGGCTGGAGGGGCTGGTCTGGGGCGAGGTCAAGAGGGTGCTGGAGAACCCCGATCTCATCGTCGCCGGGATCGAGGCCCTGGACAGTCGGGAAGACGGCGGACCAGCTGAGGACATTGCCATAGCGGAGCGCCAACTTCACAAGGTCCAGCTAGAGGAAGAAAGGGTAATCAGGCTGTTCGTGTCAGGAAAGATCACCGAGGACCAGATGGACCATCAGCGCAGATACATCACCGAGCGGCTGGAGACTCTCAGGGCCAGGCTGGACGACTACCGCGATCGGGAGACGGCTGAGATCGAGAAGCGACTGGCGATGGAGCACGTCGTCGAGTGGGTCAGCAGGATTGGGGATGGACTGGACGATCTGCCCGACGAGGAGCGCCGGGAGGTGTTGCGGCTCCTACTCGAAGGGGTGACTATCGACCGGGAGAACAACGTCAATCTCACGCTGGCCATCCCGACGGAAGAGTTTGTCTTGATTGAAACACCGATATCAGCTAGCTGAAAGACACGGCCAAGTCGCATCTAGTGGGGCAACGCTTTATCCGACGCGCATCCGCACCGGCTCGAAGCCGACCTTCGGGAGCGCCACCGCCAACGCGTCGAACACGTCCTGGATCTCGGCGTGAGTCGTCTGACCCATGTGGCCGATGCGGAATATCTTGTCGCTCAAGGACTCCTGTCCCGCGGCCAAGACAATATCGTGGTCCTGTCGCATAAGGGCCAGCAACTCCTTCACGTCGACGCCCTCGGGCACGTTGACCGCCGTAACGGAGTTCGAGGCGACTGCCTCGTCCGGGAGCAGTGTTAGGCCCAGACGCCTGACCCCGTCTCTCGTGAACCTGCCGATTTCAGCGTGGCGTTCGTAAACGTTCTCGAGGCCCTCCTCCACGATCTTCTCCAGCGCCAGGTCGAGTGCGAACATTACGGAGATAGCCGGCGTCCAGGGAGGCTGGCCCTTCTCGAAGTACGCTCTATACTCGGCCAGGTCGAAGTAGAACCTCGGCATGGTCGCCTGAGCGTGGGCCTCCCAGGCACGTTGGCTAAAGCTGATGAAGGCAAGGCCAGGCGGAAGCATCCAGCCCTTCTGGGAGGCCGAAGCGACGACATCGCACCCCCACGCGTCGGTCCGCAAAGGAAGCGAGCCCACGCTGCTGATCCCGTCGACCAGCAGCAGCTTGTCGAACTCGCCCTTCACTATCGCCCCTATCGTTTCGAGATCGTTGGCCACGCCCGTTGAGGTCTCGTTGTGAGTCACGAGGACCGCCTTGAAATCAGGGTCGGACCGGAGCGCCGCACGTAACGCGTCGGGCTCGACGGCCGTGCCGGGAGTGAAGTCCAGCATCGTCACGTCGGCGCCGAATATCCGGGCGATGTCACCGAACCGCTGGCCGAAACCGCCGACGGAGGCGCACAGCACCTTGTCGCCCGGCGACAGGGTATTCGTCACGGCTGCTTCCATGGCCCCGGTACCCGACGCGGTGAGAATGTAGACGTCTCCCTCAGTCTCGAAGACCTGCTTGAGCCGGTCGGTCGCCCGAAAGAGCATCTCCTTGTACGCCGGACCCCGATGGTTGATCATAGGGCGCGCCATGGCGTCGAGTATGTCGTCTGGTACAGGGATGGGGCCGGGCAACCGCAGGTTCAAACTACTCTCCTTCAAGGGGGGCGATAATACCGAGATTTTAGCACAGCGAATCCCGCGAATCAGGGGGTGTCACTAGCTTAGTTGAACGCCATTTCAGCATTTGTCGACGCCCCTGCGACGGTACCCGCTCGCCGCACGGTTTGTAGAGACGCCCCGGTGGGGCGTCTCCCACCTGGTTGACAAGACACGTCGTACCAGATCGACTAACGTCTCGTTTACCATGTTCCTGGATCAGGCCCCGTGGGCCAAGCCACGGCAGGCCTGGCTGCTAAGCCACTCCATCGACCCGGAGCAAAGCAACATCATCAGCGTCCGGGGAGCATCTATGGAGCCTACGCTGCCCGACGGCTGCTCGATCCTGGTGGACCGCAAACGCAGGGAGCCGCACGAGGATCGAATCTACGTGATGCGGATCGAGGAGGGCCTAGTGGTGAAGCGTCTGGGGTTGGACGAAGAGGGCCGGTGGGAGATACGGAGCGACAGTCCTGACTGGCGGATTACGCCCATGTCCCCAGGCACCGAGATCATCGGCGAGGTGCGGTGGGCGGCGCGGACGTTTTAATTACACAGATAATTCCCAATCAATGGGTATAATGTGGGGTACCAGAATCGCAATGCTGCGTATTTAGCTACAAATATAGCTTGATGTCGAATCCTCGGAGGCTCCGCCGAACTACAAAGCTCTATTTTGCGCGGGCTACACGTGGGACTTTGGCGACGGCATCAACGTCAGCGTCCAGCCTGCATGCGTGCAGTGGTCGGCTGAGACGAGGGTGCTACGAAGGCTGACGGAGCAGCACAAGTACCAGGAAGCCGGTTCATATGAGGTCAGCTTGACAGTAGAAACGTTCGGCGAACGACTGCGGGCGACGACGATCGCTACCGTGGACTAGCTTTCTTTTCGCCCGGACTCTGGCGTTCGGCTAGCTGACGTTCATGTGGGGGTTGCGGGCGGCGAACTCCCTGACAACCGTCTCTTTGTCGGTCTCGTCGGTCCACGGTGTCGGCAACTGGTGTGAGCCAAACAGGTCGACCATGTACTTGTCTGGCTTGCCCCCGTCGAAGTGGGTCGCGTGCCAGACACCTTCGACTATTTCCATGTGGGTCTCGCCTTCCGGCATCTCTCTCACCCATCCATAGCTGACGAAGCCGGTCTTCAGTGCGCGCTTCACCGGAGACTCCATCTGGAGCTCAGACCCGCAAGACATGCAGAACTTCGCTTCGATGGGGTTGCTGGCCTGGCAGTTCGAGCAATTCATCGTGACCTCCTAATGTCTACCGTCCTGCACTGAATTCCGGCTTTCGCCGGAATGACGGTGTCGATTCGCGACGTATTCTAGCCGATGTCGGGGTACTGAAGCGATAGTCCGGTTGCGCCGGCCTCGTAGCGCGACAGGTGCCATCTGCCGAGGTTCGTACTGAGCAGGATGTCGCGGTCCCTACCACAAAAGGCGATGTTGGTTGGGGCCGCGATGAGCGTGCCCTCGAAGTCTTCCGCCAGAACGTCGAGCTTGCCCGATGGAGTCAGGCGATAAATCCTGTCCGGCCGGTACATCGACGAGTATAGGTTCCCGTCGGTATCGAAGGCGACGCCGTCAGGCACGGTCATCGGCAGCTCGACGACGGTCTCGGCCCGACCGGCGCTGCCGTCGGCCTCGATCTTGATCCGCGCTACTCGGGGCGGACCCAGGCTCATGGCGACGTAAAGATAGTCGCCGGTCGGACCTATGCACAGCCCGTTGGGAAACTCCTTCAGGCTCCGGTCCCACACGGCCGCCTTGCCACCGGGCGCGATCTTGAATATCCGGCCGTTGTCGCCTTTCCAATCGCCGGAGTCGCACACGTACAGGTTGCCCTGGGCATCGAAGGCCGGGTAGTTCGGGGTTGTGAGCAGCTCGCCGGGGGCGCCGGTCGAGTAGGTCGATACGACGCCTCCGGGAGTGATCTTTTGGACACAGTGGTTGCCGGCGTCGCAAGCGTAGATGTTATTGGAGGCGTCCAGGGCCATGCCGAGAACAAATCCGCCCGTGTCCGCGAATTGGGTTGCGTCTCGTTTCTCGATGTCAACGCGGTAGACCTGTCCGGCCTCCCCGCCCGCGTAGACGTAGCCATCCAGCCCCCAGGCTATGCCCTCCGCATGGTCGAGGTCTTCGACGAATATTGAGACTTGTGTGTCGTTGTTTAAGAGCGTCAATGTCTTTCCAAAGACGTAAAGCGTAAAACGTAATCTCGTCGGTCTTTACGTTTCATGTTTTACGTCCCCTTTCACTACTCCTGCATGAAGCCATTGTTGAGAAACGCGCCGTCGACCGGAATGGCGACGCCGTTGATATGTGTCGCTTTGTCGCTGCAAAGGAAGATCACTAGGTCTGCGACCTCCTCGGGCTGCGCTTCGCGTCCCGCGGGCATCCGCTTGAGGCGATGCGCCCTCAGCTCGGGCTCGCGCTCGTACACCATTTTTGTCATCGGCGTCGAGACCATCCCAGGGCGGACGGCGTTAACGTTGATGTTGTAGCGCGACCACTCCAAGGACAGTACTCCCGCGAGTCCGATCAGTCCTGCCTTCGCGGGCGTGTAAGCGCCACGTTCGGGGACCGGGGCGGTCGCGGCCACCGACGACATAAACACCACTCTGCCGCCCTCCCCTTGCTCGACCATTCGCCTACCCACGGCCTTACAGAAAAGGAACGCGCCGGTGAGATGCGTGTTGAGTACCAGGTCCCACTCCTCAGCCGCGAGATCAAGAATCGGAGCTTTGACGTTGTTGCCGGCGCAGTGGACCAGAAAATCGACCCGTCCGAACTCCTTGACCGTGCGCTCGACGGCGGCATTCACAGACGCCTCGGACGTCACCTCCGTCTCCACCGCCAAGGCGCTCCCACCTCGCGAGACGATCTCGCCGGCCAGCTGCTCGGCACACGCGCCGTCCATGTCCACTACGACGCTTGAGGCGCCCTCACGTTCAAAGGCACGGCAGACGGCGGAGCCGATGCCTCCGGCGCCACCCGTGACGATGGCTACTTTACCCTTCACGAAGCACTCACCATTGGTTGATTCCGATGTTCCTCGCGAGCCCGCAAAACGGGCCGAGTATATTACCGGCGCCAAGGGCAGTCAACGGCAGAGAAAGGCCAACCGCTCGGGGCTCCGGACTTCAGTGTCGGGCGTCCCGTCTGGTGATATCATGTGGCCGCATCCACGCTATGTCAGCACCAAACGAGAACAGCCACGCGACCTGCCCCACCTGCGGTGAACGTATGCGCCGTGAGAAGGATGGCGTCCGGCTCCCCCCTTTGCCCGACGTGTTCTGGTTCTGCGTCAACGTCGATTGCGAAGATGGGAATCGCAACAGAGTGTTCAGCGGAGGCTGACTCTGTCAGCCCAGTGGCGGCTGACTTTTGCGCCTGAAACTGCAAGGTAAGCTCACGGAGGTTAGCTAATGAAGATGTTCATAGGCGGTCAGTGGGAGGACAGGGACGACAAGATCCCCGTAGTAAACCCTTACGACAACTCGGCGTTCGATACAGTGCCGCGCGCAACCGTGGAAGATGTCGACCGGGCGATCGCCAGCGCTGTCCGGGGCGCCGAGGTCATGAAGGCCATGCCGGCCCATCAGCGCTTCAAGATGCTCAGAAAAGCGGCTGACCTGCTAGAGGAGCGCACAGAGGACTTCGCACGAACTATCACGATGGAAGAGGGCAAGGTCATCGGCGAGGCCCGGATCGAGGTTGCCCGCGCCGTTCAGACGATCAGCCTGTCCGGGGAGGAGGCGAAGCGACTCTATGGCGAGACGATTCCTCTCGACGCGGCGCCGCACTGGACAGGCCAACTCGGGTTTACTCTTAGGGTTCCCTGCGGCGTCGTGGCCGCCATCAGCCCTTTCAACTTCCCGCTTATGCTGGTCACGCACAAGGTCGGCCCCGCTCTGGCAGCGGGAAACTCCGTCGTTCTCAAGCCTGCAACCGATACGCCGCTGGCGGCGCTCAAGCTCACCGAACTGCTGCTGGAGTCCGGCGTGCCGGACGAGGCTATCCAGTGCATCACAGGCTCCGGCGGGGTCATCGGCGATGCGCTGGTCGGCGACTCCCGGATCCGTAAAGTCACGTTCACGGGCAGCAGGGACGTCGGCGAGCATATCTGCCAGACGGCCGGGCTCAAGAAGGTCACAATGGAGCTTGGCTCCAACTCACCGCTGATCGTCATGCCCGACGCCGACATGCAGAAGGTCGTCAGCGCGACGGTCGCCACCGGGTTCTCCAATGCCGGCCAGGTGTGTATATCAGCGCAGCGCATCATCGCAGACCGTAGCATCTACGGTGACTACCTCGATGCTCTCAAGGAAGGGGTCGAAGGGATCAGCACCGGCAATCCGCTCGAAGAGGACGTCAAGATGGGCCCGATGGTCCGAGCCGAGGACGCCGTACGGGTGAACGAGTGGATCAAGGAGGCCGTCAGCTCAGGGGCTCGGACCCTTGTAGGCGGCGACTACTCAGGCGCCCTTCACCAGCCAACTGTCATCGCGGACGTCAAGCCCGAGATGCGGGTCTCTTGCGACGAGCTTTTCGGGCCCGCGGTAGCGGTTACACCCGTCTCGAACATCGACGAGGCAATCGCGCTCGCCAACGACACCAATTACGGTCTGAGCGCCGGCATCTTCACCCAGAACCTCGACTGGGCGATGAGGTTCGCGAGAGAGGTCGACTCCGGTAACCTGCAGATCAACGCCGGCCCACAGTGGCGCGCCGACCTGATGCCCTACGGCGGCTTGAAGGACAGCGGGATGGGCAAAGAAGGCCCGAAGTACGCGGTCCAGGAGATGACCGAGCTGAAGATGGTCATCTACCACCCGTAGAGTTCGGCAACCAGAAAGCTCGTATGTGAGGGCACCCGGCGGGGTGCCCTCATCTATTCACATACCCCGGCCAGCTTCTCAGGCATTCCCGAGAAGCGCACCGTATCGCCGATTTCGATGTCGTGCTGGCGGGCCTCGCCGCCATTGATCTCGAAGTTGTACGCGGCCGCCGCCTGGGCCGAGTAGCTCGGAATGGACGAAGCCCCGGCCTCCGGAACCGGCACGTCGTGGGTGATGTCGGCAACGAGGCACTCGTTCGAAATCCAAATGAAGTCCAGCGGAAACTTCATTCCCTTCATCCAGAACGAGGACGCTTTCCCGGTCCCCGAAACGAAGAGTAGCCCGGTCAGCGCGGGCAGTTCGTCCCGTCCGGATAACCCGATACTACGCTCTGTAAGAGTCACGACGATCTCGGCGGCGAATACGACATCGCCGACCGTAAGAGTGGGGGTTAGGGGTTGGGGTGGTAGCCGCCGTTGGCGACGGCAGCGCTGGACTGGCAAGCGCTGTGTCGGCAACGCGTGGTTGGACTTGAGCCGAAGGTCCGTCTGTTGGCGCTGGTGAGCCGCAGCCCGCAGCTAGAGCCCACGCTGCCCCTATTCCCAACCAGTACAGCATCGGTTGGATCAGCACGAAGTCACAGAAGCTCGGCGACGGTCGCGCCAGTACCGCCTCTCTCCCGTTCTTCGGTAGCGAAGGACTTGACAAGCCTGTGGCTCTCCAGAAGCTCTCGCACGGCTTCCCGTAGTACGCCCGTGCCTTTCCCGTGGACGATGCGGACCGAGCTGAGCCCGTCTCTTAGCGCCTTGTCCAGAAATTCTTCGACCCTGATCATCGCCTCTTCGGCCCGCATCCCCCGGATGTGCAGCTCGGCGGCAGGTAGGATTGGGCCTAGCTCGTAGCTTACGTCGTTCTCAGCCCCTTCCATAGGCTTTTCGTCCTCTTCCGGAGCCAGGGTCAAACGTTGGACATCCAGACGGAAGCGTACGCTCCCGATGGCAACGTCGACCTCGTCGCCTTCCTCCGGGACGGCGACGACCTTACCTCGAGCGTTGAGACCCTGGACCAACACCGAATCGCCGACCTCGAGTTCACCGCCATGTTGCGGGAGAGGAGGCGGTGGAACGCGCTGCTCGAGCGCTTCGATCTGTGTCTTGGCAGCCGCGATCTCCGAGCCGGCCTCTTCCACCAGTTCGGGCGAGACGCGCCAGGAAAGAGCGGACTCCGCGCGCCGCAGTTTCTGTCTGGCGTTTTCGTACTCCGCCTCCAGTTCGTTGCGAATGCTCTGCAGAATTTCGGCCCGCCGCGCCGCAAGCTCTTCGCGCTCGGCTTCGGCCTCACGTCTTGCGGCTTCAGCGTTTTGCTCCGCGACCTCCGCGTCCTGGACCTTCAGCTTCAGCCGGTCGCGCTCGTTCTGCAGCTCTCCAAGCCAGTCCTCGAACCGGCGGTAGTGTGGCTCGAGGAGCGACTCGGCCTCGGCCATGATCTTTTCGGGTACCCCCAGTTGGGCCGCGACCGACATTGCGTAGCTTCGGCCCGGCACGCCGAGTGTAAGGTGGTAGGTAGGCTGCAGCGTGGTTGCGTCCAGGTCGACGCTGGCGTTTGCCATCCCGTCCGTTGCCTCGGCGAACGCGGCGACAGTCCGGTGGTGAGTGGTGGCGATCGTAGTGACTCTCCCCGACGCCAGGTGGCCGAGAATGGCTTTCGCAAGGGCGGAGCCTTCCTCCGGATCGGTGCTCGTGCCCAGCTCATCGAGCAGCACGAGGGAGTTCGCCGTTGCGTAGTTCAAGATGTCTATGACGTTGCGGATGTGCGAGCCGAAGGTCGAAACCGAGCCCTGGATACTCTGCTGGTCACCGACGTCGGCATAGACCCCGTCGAACACCGGGAGGACGCTGCCGTCCCTGGCCGGAATCCGAAGGCCGGACTGATACAACAAGGCCAGCAGGCCGACCGTCTTCATGCCGACCGTCTTTCCGCCCGTGTTGGGCCCAGTGATGACGAGGACGGGGTCCTCCGGACCGATCTGCGCCGTGATCGGCACGGCTCCTCCCCCCAAAAGGGGATGCCTGGCTTCGTTCAGCCGGATGAACGGCCCTGTCTCTGTCTCTTGAGTCGCCGGGACTCCTCCTAGCTGTGCGCTGTATCGCGCCCGGGCCAGGATGAAATCGAGCCGTGCAGTCATCTCGTTGCCTCGCCGGATGTCGCTGGCAACGGCGCCGACGATCCCGGACAACTCCTGAAGGACTCGTCTTACCTCCCACTCTTCTTCCAGCGCCAGCTCTCTCCAGTTGTTGCATAGCTCCACCGTCGCAAACGGCTCGACGAACAAGGTCGCTCCGGTGTTCGATGCGTCGTGCACGATGCCGGCGATGCGATGGCGATGGTCGGTCTTGACCTGCACAACGAGTCGCTCGCCACGTACAGAGATCACCTGGTCCTGGAGCGCCTCTTGTCCTAGCGGCGACTGCATGACCTTTTCTAGCGCGTCGGTTACGTTCTGGTACGCGTCGCGTACCCGGGACCTCAGCTCCGCGAGACCGGGCACCGCGGCGTCCAGTACCTCCCCGCGGCTGCCGATGCTTGATTTGATCCTGCCCTGGACTTCGGCGAGGTCGACGATACCGGCGGTGATATAGGAGAGCGTCGGAACGCTGCCGCTCACCTTCGAGAACGCGGACCGCGCGCGCTGCTGTACGTCGAGGGACGTATCTACAGCGTTCAGCTCCAGTCCGGTCAGGACTCCGCCGAGCGCGGCTCGGTCGATTGCAGCGGAGGTATCTTCAGAGGCATGGAGGTCTACGTCGCCGACCTCATCCAGCACGAACACCCCTTCGGCCGTCTCACGCTGCAGTTCTTCGACCTCATCTGGGTCGAAGGACGGCTCCATACTCAGGGCCAGGTGCCTGGCCGGTAGGAACCTCGTGAAGTCCGCCACCTTTTCGCGGATAGCCGGATAGTCGAGGAGGCCGATCGACTTCGTGCGCAGCTCGGCCTCGCTAGAGTACACCGGCGCTACGGCTATTCCGGCCGGACCTAGTGCGCGCAGACCAGTTTCTTTTCGACGGACTTGAGCCATCAAGCTCCCTTTGACTCTACTCTCTACCAAGGATTCTAACAGTAGGGTCGTTTCGATTGGAACGGCCTGGGACCGGCGGGCTTAGCGTCCCGTGCTATCATACGAACCGAGCCGCACTGTGGTGCGGTGGAGACGGACCCGCCATGCGCGCAATCGTAACCGTAAAGGTACCGGCCACAACCTCCAATCTCGGACCCGGCTTCGACTGTCTGGGAATGGCGTTGGACATCTGGAATACCGCGCGATTCGAGGTAGGGGGAACGGGTTTCGAGATACGGGGTGAAGGCGCTGGGGAGCTGACCGACGACGCGTCCAATCTCGTGCACGAGAGCTTTCGGGTCCCGTTCGACGAGACCGGGCGCGATGTTCCCCAGGTCGGGATAGTGTGTGAAAACGAGGTCCCTCTGGCCCGAGGGCTCGGCAGCAGCTCGACGGCAGTCGTTGCAGGTCTGATAGCCGGCAACGAGGTGTGCGGCAAGCCGTTCGGTATCAGGGAACTGCTGGAGTTCGCGTACGCGAAAGAGGGGCACCCCGACAACGCAACGCCCGCTCTACTCGGAGGTTTTCAGGTGGTCGTCCGGCATGGAGACCGGCTCGCAACTTCAGCCGTGCCCATACCAGAGGACCTCAGGGCCGTTATCTTCGTCCCCAACGTACCAATGCCTACGTCTGAAGCAAGATCGGTCCTGCCTACCGAGGTCTCGATGGCAGACGCTGTTTTCAATATGGGTCGAATCGCGCTTCTCGTCTCGGCGTTCTCAAGTGGGGACTACGCTAATCTGGTGGTGGCTACGGAGGACCGGCTTCACCAGCCGGCGCGACAGACGATCTTCCCGCCGATGAAGAACATCTTCAGGGCCGCCATTGGCGCCGGAGCCCTGGGTGTATTTTTGTCCGGGGCGGGCTCATCGGTCCTGGCCCTGGCCCGAGAGCGCGAGATGAGCATCGGCTATGAGATGGCCGAAGCCGCATCGAAATCGGGCGTGGACGGCTCCCTCAAGATTACGCGACCGACGAGCCTCGGCGCACACGTAGTCGAGAACGATTAGATATGGCTCTGGTAGTCCAGAAGTACGGCGGCACCTCCCTCGCCGACGCGGAAGCCATCCGTAATGTCGCCGCTCGCATATCACGCGTTCGCGACCGAGGAGACGCGGTTGTTGCGGTAGTCTCGGCCATGGGAGACACCACCGACCGCCTTCATGCTCTGGCCAAGGAGGTCACCGCTACCCCAGAGCCTCGTGAGATGGACGTGCTCCTTTCGACGGGCGAGATGGTCAGCTGCACACTGTTGGCCATGGCTCTTCGCTCGCTCGACGTCGACGCTATCAGCCTGACCGGGGCGCAGGCAGGAATCCTCACGGACACCAGCCACGGCAACGCCAAGATCGAGTCGGTGGATCCAAAGCGAATCCTGGACGAGCTGGGCCGACACCGGGTCGTCATAGTCGCGGGTTTTCAAGGTACCAACGAACACAGCGACGTTACCACGCTCGGGAGGGGCGCGTCCGACGTTACAGCCGTGGCCCTGGCTGCCAGCCTGGATGCCAAGCGCTGCGAGGTATATACCGATGTTGAAGGCATCTACACGGCGGACCCTCGACTGGTGCCGGACGCCAGGAAGCTCGACGAGATTGCTTTCGAGGAGATGTTGGAGATGGCGAGCCACGGCGCCAAGATGAACCCTCGCTCTATCGAGCTGGGTATGGTCTACGGCGTCCCTATTCTGGTCGCATCGAGCTTTACCGACGAACCTGGGACCCTGATTCATGAAGGAGCCAACATGGGAATCAAGGTGCGGGAGACTCGAAACCGAGTGCGCGGGATAGCGGCCGATACGGACGTGGCGAAGATCACAGTGCAGGGCGTCCCGGACCGGCCTGGCATCGTGGCCAGGGTATTCGAGCCTTTGGCGACCGCCGACGTCAGCGTTGACGTGATCGTGCAGAATGCCAGCGTCGACCGCGCCACGGACGTTACTTTCACGGTAAAGCGTACCGACCTCGGCCGGGCCGTCAAGATTACGCAGGACATCGCGAATGAACTCGGCGCGAAGGGCGTGTCGACCGCCGACAACCTGGCGAAGGTGAGCATCGTGGGCACGGGGATGCAGGATGTCCCCGGTTACGCTGCAAGATTATTTCGGACGTTAGCCGACGCCGACATCAACGTCGAGATGATCAGTACTTCTGAGATACGTATCACCTGTATCGTCGCCGAAGATAAGCTGGGCGAAGCTGCTCGCGCCATCCACGCGACGTTCGAGCTCGACCGGCCGGAAAGACGGCCGCAGCCACGGCGGGCCAGCGCGTAGCGCAACGCGGCGTGGTTCCTGCGCCGAAGTGTCAAGAAGTTGTAACGATCCGGCAGCGGATGCTATGCTCGTTTCAGATCACCCACCCTGAAGGACGCACATGGCGAATACTCATCATCTGACAGCCGTGATCGAGAAAGAAGGCAACGGGTACGTCGCTCTGTGTCCGGAACTGGACATTGCCAGCCAGGGCTCCACGATTGAGGAGAGCCAGCGCAACCTGCAAGAAGCCCTGGAGCTGTTCCTAAAGGAAGCAGACGCGTCTGAAGTTAAGACCCGGCTCCGCTCTGAAGTCTACGTAACCCAAATCGAGGTTGCGGTTGAGTAGACTGCGCGTCCTATCGGGACGAGCTGTTTGCCGAATCCTCGCCGACCACGGATTCACCGAGACCCGTCGACGCGTAGTCACATCATCATGCAGCTTCGAACAGATGACTCGACGCTAACGGTGCCGGTGCCTGACCACACCGAACTGTTAACGGGGACCTTGAGATCAATCATCCGGCAGTCTGGACTGCCCAGAGCCCTCTTCGAAACCGAGTAGGCGCGTTGCGGCACCGTGATCAGGCAACGAGCCCGTACCTTTCAGTAGTGGTGCCGGCATTCAATGAAGAACAGCGGATCGTATCAACTCTGGAAAGGCTGGTAGCGTACCTCGACGGCCAGGAATACTCCTGGGAGGTGATGGTGGTCGACGACGGCAGCTCCGACGGCACCGCTGAAGTAGCATCCGAGTGGGCCGCGTCGGAGCGTCGGGTTAGGGTCGAATCCATAGCGCATGCAGGGAAGGGTTGGGCCGTCAAGCACGGCATGCTCGCGGCCGATGGGCGGTACCGGTTCATGTGCGACGCCGACCTTGCCATGCCGATCGAGCAGTTGAGGTCGTTCGTAGACCGAGGCATCGAGGGCTTCGACGTCGTCGTCGGGTCACGACAGATCGAGGGAGCAAGGCGGTTCAACGAGTCCTTTGGGCGACACCTTCGCGGTCGTGTGTTCAACTGGCTGGTCCGACTGATCGCCGTCCGGGGGTTCCAGGACACCCAGTGTGGCTTCAAGTACTTCACCAGCGAGGCTGCTGAAAGGCTCTTCGGTCGGCAAATGGCCCCTGGCTGGGGCTTCGACATCGAGATACTCTACCTCGCCAAGAGAGACGGCATGAGGATTCTGGAAATGCCCATTCATTGGTACCATCAGAGTGCGAGCAGAGTCAGGCCGCTGGTGGATCCGCTGGCGATGTTGAGCGAGGCCGTTAGGGTCAGAATATGGGACCTTCAGGGCAAGTACCGCTAGGTCTAGGCGCTGCCGCTCATATCGCGTCGACATCCAGGAGTCTCATAGACATCCAGCAGACCTCGCTTGAACCAGACGACAAAAACGAGCCACGAGTCGCCGTCGTGGTGCCGACCTATAACGAGGCGGAAAACCTACCGGAGCTTGCGTCGCGTTTGTTTGCGCTAAGAATCCCAAACGCCCGGTTGATCATCGTAGACGACGGCTCGCCTGACGGGACCGGGGACGTTGCCGCCCAACTCGGCCTGGACACGGATGGGCACGTTGAGTTGATTCAGCGCGGCGAAAAATTGGGCCTTGGTACGGCTTACGTTGCGGGGTTCAAACGAGCTCTCGGTAATGCGGACCAAGTAGTACAGATGGACGCAGACCTGTCGCACAAGCCGGAGTATATACCGGGGATGCTGCAAGCCCTCAAGAACGCCGACGTCGTGGTAGGCTCACGTTACGTGTCAGAGGGTGGAGTCGACGAGTCGTGGAGTATCTTCAGGCGCTTCCTAAGCTACGGCGGCAACCTCGGCATCAGGGTGGTCAGCGGCGTCAAGGTCAGGGATGCCACGTCCGGCTTCAAGGCTTTCCGAAGTACCGCACTCAAGGCGATCGACCTCGATGGCCTGCGATGCAGAGGCTTTGCCTTCCAGGCCGAGTTGGCGCATGCGTGCCAGCGGAAAGGGCATTACGTCGTTGAACATCCAATCGTGTTCGACGATCGGATTCGAGGGCAGTCGAAGATGTCGCTGGGTATCGTGTTCGAAGCGGTCTGGCGGCTGCTCCCGCTGAGGTGGAGACGGGACGGCTGATTTTGGGAAGACTCGAAGGTGGAAAAGTGCTTGCATCGCTCCGAAACGATGCGCTAGAATCGCGAACCAGACGCAGAGCGTAGCTATGGCAACACCTAGAACCGAAGACAGAGAGAAACTCCGAAAGGACAGAGCCAAACAGGCGGTGGCTCTGGCTATGGAGAGCCGATGGTCTGACGCTGTCGAGGTCAACGCCTCGCTTGTCCGCGACTTTCCCGATGACCTCGAAGCCTACAACCGCCTGGGAAAGGCGCTGTCCGAGCTCGGTCGTAACAGGGAGGCCATCGCGGCCTTTCAGCGGGCGCTTGAGATCTCCCCATACAACTCCATCGCCAAGAAGAACCTCGGTCGCCTCATGGAGCTTGGGGAAGAAGCTCCACAGTCAAAGGCGCCTGCCGGTAAGGCGGCTCGAACATTCATCGAGGAGCGTGGCAAGACCGGCGTTACGTCGTTGCTCAACGTCGCGAACCAAAAGGTCCTCCTCAAGATGGCGCCGGGCCACCCGGTAGACCTCAATGTAGGCGGCGGCGTCCTCAAGGTGGCGAACTCGGCCGAGGAGCATCTCGGACAGGTCGAACCTCGTCTCGCTTCCCGGCTAATCAAGCTCATGAAGGGCGGCAACCGGTACGAGGCGGTCGTCACTCACGTGGGCCAACAGGAGCTCTTCGTGCTGTTGCGGGAGGTCTATCGAGACCCCTCCCAGGCAGGAATAGCCTCATTTCCCTCCAGAGAGAGTGGGGACCACGGCGTATACCTGCCTGGCACGATTCTGGGAAACGACGCCCCAGACGACGCCAGTGAAGCTCCGGACCCCCGTGTCGTGAAAGACTGGTCGAACGACGACACGGAGCCCGGAGACGACGAGGCATTTAGCCCCGTGATTCATCGCATTATCAGCGCCGACGGTGAAAGCAGCTCAGACGATATGTAGAGCGGCTTCTCGGGCAAAGGCTCCAGCCGAAGCCTACTGCGGCCGTCGATCTGATCTGTCAGCTCTCCGTCTCGGCTCCCTCGTTGCCAGCAACGGCCTCTTCCCGGTAGTACAGACCCCAACGCTTCATAGAGTCCTTAACACGGGGGTCATTCATCTGAGCTAGCTCCTTCATGAATCCCGCAAGCGCGTGAACGTGGAGCAGTTCGTCCGTGCAGACCCAGCTAGCCTCGCCCGGAACGGCATATAGGATGCCATTCTGGTGCTCACACTTGAGGAGAACCCTCTTGCCCCCAGGTGTACCCTTTATCGACAGGCCTAGCTCAGTCATCCGGAGCACCTCCACGATTCGTTCGAAACGGCTACGTTGTCTTCAGGCTTAGACGGTGGAGGTTAATATAGTTTCGACCAACCGGGCTCGTCAACGAGGCACTGGCTCACGACCGTGCATCGGTTTACCGCTCTGCTATAATGCGACCTCAGCTAGCAGTAGCCGCTAACCTTGGGGCCTGTTGACACGTTTCTAACCACAAGAGAATCGGGCTAATTCTCGATAGTCACGGACAAGAAGCGGACCGCGAGGGGTCAAGTTCCGCATGAACCCAGAGCCGCGTCCTCAAAACCTGAATCCACCGGCCGGTCTTTCTGCGTACATAGAGAAAGAAGGATCGAACGCGGCAGACGGCCTTCCGGTCACGAAGGAAGACTACGCGGCGCTCAGCGACCAGGAATTGCTCTCCTTGATCGTTGAGCAAAAGAGGGAGGCCCTGGAGGCGCTGTATGATCGGTTCTCGGGCCCTGTTTTTTCCCTTGCGACCCACATGTTGCGTGATCCAGGGGCCGCCGAAGAGGTAACGCAAGATGCGTTCTTCAAAGTCTGGCGTAGGGCGTCGAGCTACCGGCCGGACCGCGGGAAAGTAACAGCGTGGCTCTTTAGTATTGCCCATCACCGGGTCATCGATGAGGTTAGAAGGCGGAAGCGTAGAGAACAAACACACGTCTCGCAGGACGTCGAGCTGTTAGACCGGCCGGCGGACGACTCGAGCGATCCGGTCAGGTACGCGATGCTCCAAATGAAAAGGGGCGAGCTGAAAGAGGCACTTGACGTACTCAGACCGGAGCAAAGAGAGATAGTGCTTCTCGCATATTACGGTGGCTTAACTCATTCGGAGATAGCGAACCGGTTGCAGCAGCCGTTGGGGACCGTCAAGACCAGAATGCGACTGGCGCTAAAGAAGCTTCGAGTCGTACTTGGCCCCCAGGCAAGGGAGTGGGCGGACAATGAGGTGTGAGGAAGCACGGGGGAATCTGGTGCCGTTCCTTACGGGATCGGTAGAACCGGCCCGAGCGTCGGCGATAGACGAACATCTCGACGCATGCGGCGAGTGTACGTCCACGTTGGCCTTCGAAGGTAACTTGATGTCGCAGTTTGCCTTATCCGTGCCTCAACTAGAGCCGCCGCCGCGAATCAAGCAGCAGCTACTTTCTCGAATTGACGGCGAAACGCCGCTGAGACGCTGGGCGGAAGCAGCCGTCCGGTTGCCGGAAACGCTCAGGTCGCTAGGGCGGAGAGCGACCCTCCGGTCCGGAATGGTCGTCGTGTCGGCCCTAGTACTATCCATCGTCGGTGGCGTGTGGCTTGACGGACGGCTCGACCAGGTGGCGCAAGAGGAAGAAACGCTCGCCCAACGGATACCAACCGTCGCCCAGGGCGAGCGGAACGTTCAGGAGATGGTAGAAGCGCTTCCGTCTGCCGCGTCTGGTTCCGGCGTGACCGTCACCCGCCTATCGGCCACCGAGGCCTCGCCGAATTCGCGGGGAATGATATACGTAACAGCAAAAGAGAAGCTGGCCCTGTTGACTGCCCGCGATCTCCCAACGTTATCCTCGGAGAATGTCTACAAAGTGTGGCTGCTCAAGAGCGGTCAGAAGCACGACACCGGAGTGTTTGAAGTAGATTCTACCGGTTACGGACAGCACTACATTCAGCTGTCGGTCCCTCTAAGTGAATTCGACGAGATAGTCATCTCCATAGAGCGGGCGGGTGCCGGCGAGCCGACCGGCGAAAGCGTTCTCAAGGGCGACTTGTAGCGTTTCGCCGACACATTTCGCCGTAAATTACCCTACAAGAGTCTTTGCCCAAGGCTCGGCGTATGGTAGTGTATTGCACGTCGTGATAAAATCCATCAGTCATAGTTACGTAGAGAGGGGCTAATATGTCCAGGTCTAGACTTCTCATACTGGCGGCCCTCGTGCTCTTGATGGCAGCGCCCTCGGGCGCCGCTTTCGCGCAAGAGGATGAGCAGGTCGCCACGGGGACCGCCGTCATTTTCGACAATTTGAGCCTCAGTGACGGCATTACCTATGCGATGACCAACGTGCCAATTCCGGAGGCGGGCACTTCGCTCGTAGGCTGGCTTATAGATGACCGCGATGGCACCAAACTGAGCACAGGCCTGATGACCGTCGACGAGGACGGCACCGTCGCCCATACGTTCGATAGCGGTAATGCTCGCTACACCGGCGAGAACCTTATGCGCAGGTACAACAGGGTCGCGATAACGATCGAGGAGAGCGACGTAGACCAACCCGCCGGTCCGAAGGCGTTCGAGGATGCTATCGAGACTGGAGCCATCACCCACATCAGACACCTGCTTACTGACTGGCAAGACAGCGGCGCGGGCATCCTGACGAACCTCAAGAACCAGATCCAGGTCGCCATCGATCACGCCGCTCTCGCCAATCAGTCGAACACCCTTGCCCTAGTTCAGGCGCATACTCGTCACGTGATCAACATCATCGAAGGGGCAGACGGGCCGAACTTCGATGCGTCGGCCGGCAACCCCGGGGATGGCCTCGGCGTGTTGCTCCATGCGTCGGACCGCAAGCACGCCGGCTTCGCATCGTCCGGTTTCGCCGCCGACAATCTAGTCGCCGTTCACGCCGAGCTCGTCCAGATAACTGGCATGAACGCCGAGACATCTGCGACAGCGGCCAGGGACGCGGCTCTCGCGGTTCTTGATGAGACTGACCGCGACCTCGCAAAGATACGGCTGGCGCCTGTGATAGGCCACCTGGACCAGGCTTTGAACGGCCGCGACGCGGATGCCGACGGCACCATCGCCTCTATCGAGGGCGAGGGCGCCACCGTAAACGCCTACGTCGAAGCCCAGCGGATGGCAACCTACACGTTCACGGCTGGAGCCGCCCCACCGCCGCCTGGGGAGCTTCCGAGTGTCGGTGATACTACCGTGCCCTTGCTAGCCAAGATGGCGCTGCTGGCCTCGTTCCTACTGCTGGCATCAGGTGGTTTCGTGCTGTTGGGCCGGTTCCGAAGGCTGAAGGCTTAGTTTCAGAGCAGCTCAAAAGGCCCCGCCAACGAACGGCGGGGCCTTTTCACTTATATGGGGACCTCGAAAGTCAAACCACGAATCCCCGGCCATGACAGCCAGACCTAGTCCCACACGATGTGACGTCTGCGGCGATGTGGTCGTTGCAGTGCATTGCAAGCTGCGCTGTGAGCGCTGTGGTTACGCCCGCGACTGCTCCGATCCCTAACCTCCGTTGTGCTGCGGGACGACCCGTGCGTCAAAGATTTCTGATAGCCGCACTCGTCGCGCTAATCGCGGCATTTGGGGTGAGCTGTTCTAACTCGTCAGAAGAAACTCCGGCGCCGTCCCCGACTCCCACATCCACGCCGGCGCCCTTCGACCCGATCGCGACGCTCGAGCGTTCCGGCGAAGTGATGCAAGGCCTTTCGTCGTTCCGTTTCCAACTTCGTCACGAAGGCGGTGGCACTCAGCTGCTCGAGGGCATGGATATTCTGGAGGCTGAGGGGGCGGTTGTGAGTCCTGATCGGGTCTCGCTGTCGTTTTCAGGCTCGTTCCGCAAGACATTTGCGATCAAGTCCGAGCTGGTAACAATCGGAGAATCGAGCTATTTGCGCAACCCCTTGACCACGGAATGGGAAGCTACCGCAACCGGGGTGAGTCCACTGGGGTTCTTCAACCCTGCCCTGGGGATATCCACGATGATGTCCAGGGTCGAAAGCGTCCACGTCCTCGAAGACGGCGGAGGCACCGCGGACATCTACCGGCTGGGCGCCTCGGTGGATGCCGAGGCTCTAACGTCCCTTCTCGGCCCAACACTAGAAGGCGTGCTGGTTGACGTCGAGCTAACTATCGATGCAAAAGACCTCTACCTCCTGGAAGCCAGGGTGAAGGGTCGGGTAACCTCAACGGACGAGGACGAGATCGTTCGGACCGTAACGATGTCGGACTTTAACGAGCCGATTACCATCGAGCCGCCGATCTAGTCCTTAGCCCAACAGCTGACGAGGCCTCGGCATTCCCCTTCGGTGAACTCCAAGACCCGCATTCCTCCTTACTTGGCACTGGTGCCCGTCTGTGCCGGTGTGTTCATCGCCGCCGACGACCAGACGGTGGTCGTTACCATTCTTCCCCAGGTGCTTGTGGACCTGAAGGTGTCGGTGACGGAGCTGGACCGGGCGTCCTGGACGATCACCGGCTACCTCCTCGGGTACCTAGCCGCGATGCCTCTGATAGGCCGGCTTTCCGATGTCTGGGGCCACAGGCGCCTGTTCGCCATCTCGCTGGCCGTTTTCATGGTCGGCTCGGTGGCCGTGGCGCTGTCTTCGACGCTCGCGTGGCTGATTGCGGCGCGGGTGTTTCAGGCGGTGGGAGCAGGAGCACTTGTGCCCATTTCGATCGCGATCGCCGGCGACCTCTTCCCTCCGGGTAGCCGAGCGGTGCCGTACGGCATCCTTGGCGCATCAGTCGAGGCGGGCGGCGTCATCGGCCCCTTATGGGGTGGCCTGATCCCTAAACACATGGACAAGGTGTGGGAGTTTGTCTGGACTCAGACCCCCTTGGAATTCTTGTGGTTTGCCGAGTCGATTATCGAGCCGCAACGGTGGAAGTGGGTGTTCTGGATCAACCTGCCGCTGGCCTTCGCGGTCCTCGTCGGTCTCGTGTTGCTGGTAGCGCCTAGCCCGAGGTACCGGACCTCGATAGATTACGTGGGGGGTGGGCTGCTAGCTCTGGCCCTGGCCACTCTGACGCTGGCGCTCTCGAGGTTCGACGTCCTGGACCCCGCGGTGGTCGGCCTCATCGCCATCTCGGTCACGGCGCTTGTCCTGTTCGTCATTCGTGTACGTTCCGTGGAGGCTCCCCTGCTACCCGTCTCCATGTTCCGGGGGTGGTCGTTTAGAGCCGCCAACGCGACGCACATATTCGTCGGCGCCGCCCTAATAATCGCGATGGTGACGATACCTCTGATGGCCAATACCGCTATGGCGCTGACCCCGCTGGAGGGCGGACTGCGGTTGATGCGGCTCACGGCCGCAATTCCCGTTGGGGCGCTGGCCGGTGGATTCGCATGCAGATGGGTCGACTACCGCATACCTGCAATCGCCGGTCTCGTATTCGCAGCCGTGGGATTCCTCTTGATGAACGGCTGGGAAGCCGAGGTCGAAGAACCGGCTCTGACTCTGCATCTCGCTATCGCAGGATTCGGCTTCGGCCTCCTGATCGCTCCCATCTCCTTGGCCGCGACCGAGTCTGTCGGCGAGGAAAACAGAGCTACAGCCGCCGCGACGGTCACTGCGATGCGGCTGGTCGGAATGACCTTCGGCCTTGCGGCGCTGACGGCGTGGGGTGCTGACCGCTTTCAAGTCCTGGTATCCGGAATCCCGCTGCCGTTCCCAGGTTCCGAGGACTCTGCCACCCAGGCTCAGCAGCGGCTCGAGGTTTTCGACGAGCAGCTGACGAGCGCCGGTATGACGCTGTTCAGCGAATTCTTCCTGATCGCGATGGTTTTGTGTTTGGTTGCGCTGGTACCCGCGGCCCTGATGATCCGAAGACGATGACCGACCTCCACGAACCGAAGGGACGGCGGGGATCATCTAACGAAGGAACCTAAGGACCGAGGTTGCTCTTTGTCATCGAAGAACGTCCGCAAGGACGGTGGGAAAAGGAGCCAGCGCGGACCGCGCCGGGGCCGTGGATGGACCGGAGGGGGACGAGGCCGCTTCGAAGACCTGACCCGGAACTCAGGGACCCTCATTATCGGCGGCACTATCGTCCTGGCGGTAGCCCTGGTCGCTTTCGGAATGTACACGGGGGTCCGCGAAGCCGGCCGGGTCTCTGACTTCCCGTTCAGGCTGTACCAGGGCGAAGAGGTGCTCGGTAGTGACGACGATCTGAGGTTCGTCGACCTGGTATCGCAAGGCAAGCCGGTCATCCTCAACTTCTGGGGCGGCAGCTGTCCGCCGTGCCGCTTCGAGATGCCAGACCTCCAGGCGGCCTACGACGCACACCAGGACGAGATCATCATGCTAGGGCTCGACGTGGGCGTCCACTTCGGCCTGGGGACAGAGCAGACGGCTCTGAGGCTCCTCGACGAGCTTGACGTGACTTATCCGGCGGGCGCTCCTCGGAACAACGGGCCGGTCGCAGACTACGGGGTGCACTCGCTCCCTTTCACGATCTTCTTCGGCTCCGACGGAGAGATCGCGCGCCGCTGGGAGGGCACTATCAACGAGCGGCAGCTCGACAGCGTAATCTCCGACCTCCTCCAGCCTAGCTAGCGTCGCTACATAGCCCCGCACCTCTCCGACATGTGTTGTCAGGTGTTTGCTCCCGTTATAGCCGTCGAGTAGAATCCCCACCTAGGTAATTAAGGCTAGCCGGACGCCGGCTGAGCGCCTCACGTACGCCGTTTTCGGAGGCCGGTTTGTCGACATTTATATCGTTCGAGGGCGGCGAGGGCAGCGGCAAGTCGACTCAAGTAGAAATCTTGAAGGCCCGGCTCGAAGACGCCGGCCATCCTGCAATGGTGGTCCACGAACCCGGCACCACCGCGTTGGGGCAGGACATTCGAGTGTGGCTGAAGCGAGAAGCCTTTAGCGGCGACGGAAGAACGGAGCTTCTCCTGTTCACGGCGGCACGCGCGGAGCTAGTAGCCGGGGTCATACGGCCGTTCCTAGACAAGTACCACAACGGAGTCGTCGTGGCGGACCGGTATTCCGATTCGACGGTTGCATATCAAGGGTACGGGCGCGGTCTTCCAATAAGGGACGTCAATGTCGTGAACGGACTGGCTGTCCAGGGCGTTATTCCCGACCTTACATTTTTTTTGGACTGTCCTCCGGAGATCGGACTGGAGAGAGTAGGTTCGTTCCAACTCCGCATGCCGATCGAGCCGTCGAGCGCGGGAGCGCCACGGGCCAGAGACCAAGAAGGCACTCGTTTCGAGCAGGAGTCGCTCGATTTCCACAAAAGGGTAAGAAAGGGCTACCTGGCATTGGCGAAGGACGAGCCGGACCGGTGGCGTATCCTGGACGCGACGAAACAGGTTGGCGAGATCAGCGATGCCGTGTGGGGGCACGTTGCCGACAAGCTGGTCCGTTAGCTCGACCGAATCTCCCTGGGGTCGCCTTCAACCCCTCCCGAACCACCACCACCGGCGAGACACGGCTTCGCTCGGAGGCTCGACGTCCAGTGGCTCGTCGCTCAGGATAGCCTCGGGCGTACCAAGCACCATCGCCGTGGCTTTCTCCTTGCCAATCACGTCGACGGCTGCTCTGTAGCCTCGTGTGAGCTTGGGAGACCTCGGTCCCTCCGCGAAGTGAGCGTCGGCGGCTATCACGTGGACCAGCCCTCGTTTTAGCATCGCGTGGGTCAGCCGCTTCACCTTACTACCGAAATGGCCAACGATGCTCCCGGCCGTGACCTGGGACAACATACCCCGCCGGACGAACCCCGCCAGCAGCTCCGGGTCTCGCTGAATGGGCTCGATGCGCTCCGGGTGAGCGAGTACCGGCGTCAACTCCATTAGCTGAATCTTGAAGAGAACGTCCTCGACATAGTTTGGGTATTCGAAGAACGGCAGCTCCACCAGGGCGTAGCGCGAGCCGTTCAGTCGCAAGGCGATGCCGGCTTCCAGATCGTCCGGGAGGTCGAGGTCGAGGTGGTTCTCCATCCCAAGCACGACCTCCAGGTCCACCTTCTCCGAGGCCAGCTGCGTTTTGAACTGCGCAACCAGTTCGTGAAGGTGGCCGACGGAGAAGCCCTCGGTGACGTCTTTCCTGTGGGGCGTGGCCACGACGGTCTTGGTGCCGTTGTCGGCGGCAACGCGCGCCATCCGGACGGAATGGTCCATCGTTTCGGCGCCGTCGTCGACGCCGGGCAGGATGTGTGAGTGGAGGTCGTACATTTAGGTCGCGGGCTAGGCGGCCGACATAGTGCCCGCAAAGGCGTGCTTCGGAAGAAGCGCGCCGAGCGACGGTTGCTATGCCGGCCCGTCCTCGAGGGGCAAGGGCGCCTGCAGACGCTGGAACGCCGGTTGCTCGGGTAGCACGATGCCGCCGGAGAAGACCGCCTTCATCGCCTCCTCGACAGTGTAGTCGGTCTCGAGGATCTCGCTTTCGGGCACCCAGGCGAGCATTCCTGAAGTCGGGTTGGGGACGGTGGGGATGTAGACCACGGCGGTCGCCTCATCGCGCTCGTCCTCGGGATGGAGATGGCCGGTCACGAAGCCCATCGCCTTCACACCCGGCCTGGGCCAATCGACGAACACAACACGGCTGAAGTGCTGGTCTTTAGGAGACGAGAGGGCGTCCACGGCCTGCCTCGCCACGCGGTAGATCGGGCTAACGACAGGCACCTTGGTGAGCACGGCGTCCTGGAATTGTTGGAACCTCCGGCCCGATAGGAAAGACCCAATGAGGTAGAGCAGGACCAGTGTCGCGATGACCCCAAACCCCGCGAAGTTGACGGGCGACTCTTCGCCGAGCCAGTAGATTACCGCGGGACGAAAGATCGATTCGACGTAGTCGTAGACGATCTTGAGTATGAAGAACGTGACCAGGACCGGGATAATGACGAGGAAGCCCGAGGCCACACTCCGCCACAGGTGGCCTTCCAGGCGTCGGAGTGGGGATCGTCTCCCAACCTCGTCACCCCGATCAGACGAGTATTGGGCGTTCTCCGGTTGCCCGTCCACGGCTCAATCTCCGGCGGCAGTCTCCCAGGAAGCCGTCTGAAGCGACTGGTAGAGGGACGACAGGCGGCCCGCCGGCCCGCTCCAGTCCATCGTCTCGGCCTTGGCTCTCGCCGCACTACCGAGAGCGTCACGCAACTGGGGACTCGATAGTACCACTTCCAGCGAGCGGGCGAAGGGCTCTGCACTCTGCCAAGGTATGAGGTACCCGGTCTTGCCACTCTCGATGAAGGTCTTGAGACCACCTACCCTCGATGCTATCACAGGTGTCCCGCAGGCCATCGCCTCCAGAGCCACGAGGCCGAAGCTCTCGTAGTAGGACGGTAGAACGAAAACGTCCGCGGCGTTGTAGAACGCCGGAAGCGCCGACTGATCGACGGCGCCCGTGAACGTTACGCGGTCTCGGAGGCCTAGTGAAGCCGCCAGGGACCTGAGGCGGGAGAGCTCTCGATCCCGGCCACGGTTGCCGCCCACGATGACGAGATTCGCGTCGTCGTGGCCATCGAGCAGCGCCAACGCGTTGATTAAGATGTCGAACCCCTTGAGCGGCTCGGTACGCCCGACCGACAGGATGATCTTGCCGTCCGGCAGGCCGAGTCTCCGCTGGGCGTCGGCCTTGTCGCCGGGCCGGAACAGGTCCGGGTCGACGCCGGCGGGGATTACCCACGTGTCTGATGCCGAGGCCTCGTACAGCTCGGCTATGTCGTCCCTCTCCTGCTGGGTCGAGACGACGATGGCGTCGGCGCTACGGATCACCTCTCCTTCGGTGCCTATCCGCAGCTGTGTCTCTTTCTCGCCGGGCCTGGCCCGCATCTTTATCTTCGCCAGAGTGTGGAACGTCACTACGTGCGGCACGCCCCACTTCCGGCTCAGCTCCATCCCGGCCCACCCGGACAGCCAGTAGTGAGAGTGGACCAAGTCGTAGGCGGCGCCGTCGGTGTCCTGGAACCGGTACAGGTTCCCAAGGTACTCTGGAATGTACCTGAACAGGCTCTCTTTGGTGCTGTCATAGGGCCCGGCTTTGACATGGACGACCCGGGCGTTGGTACCGAGCTCGATCACAGGTGACTCGTCGCAGTCGTGACAGCGGGTGAACACGTCGACTTGATGGCCGAGGCGGCCGAGCTCCCTGGCTACCTGAAGGATGTAGACGTTCATGCCCCCGGTGTCCTTCTCGCCCAGTCGGGCGACAGGACATCCGTGGAGGCTTAGAAATGCCAGCTTGCTCATTTAGCTCCTCTACGCGTCGTTGAGAGCGTACCAGCGCTTCGGCGACATCCGAACTTCAGCGGCACTCGTTGGCGAGACGCTGAACACTATGATGGCGCCGGAGATATGGTCGATTCTGGAGCGGCCTGCCAGCCGGACCGACGGCGAGTCTTCGTCATCGCCGCCTCACGGTCAATTTGAAGACCGATCGGTCCTCCGCTCCGAGGTCGTACTTATAACGCTCGGTACCCCTAAGGAAATCGAAAGAACGCCGGCCCGCCTCGATAGACTCTTTGACGGCCAGCGTCTTGTTCACGAACCCTACTCCGAGATGGGAGTAGGCCGGATCGTAGCCGCTATTATACAAGAAGTAGGTGTCTCCGTAGTCGAGACTGATGCAGGTCGCGACTCTGTTGCCGTCGAATTCCAAGACCGACAGAATAAATTGGCCCCTTGCGCCTAGCTCGGCGGCCATGTCGAGGAAGAACCTCTCCCGTTTCTCGTTCATGAATCGCGCCTTTTCCGGACTGCTGGCCCGATGCAGGCGGAGGAAGTCGGGCATGGCCTCTTCGATGGCCTCGACGTCCGTGCACTGAAATTGCCGAACGGCGCCGTTTGCCTCGAGACGACGGACCTTCCGGCGGAGCTCGTGGCGTTTCTTCTTGGCCAGTCCCGCCAGGTACTCGTCCCACGAGTCCGGTAGCGATTTGACGGGGGTCCTGTCTTCTTCCTCCACCTGGACATCGTAGCCGTGGGATTTGGCCGCGGCCGGCAGTGTTCGGAGGGTTGGCGAATCCTGCGGGACCGATAGCAGCTCTAGTTCCCGCCACCCCTCGGAATCCAGGTGCGAGAACAGGTGCTTGAAAAACGAGTCCTCTTCGCCGCGGACAATCAGGAAGTCGTGGTAGTCGAAGAGGTCGCGCCCACCCGCGAACCGGAGGACATCGCGATCTCGCACCAAGGGGGCGATGCCCAGGGTGCGGTCTCCGTCCTGCAAGGACAGGATGCGAAGCTCGAGGCCTTCGCCGAAGTTACGCCACCAGACGTGCTGCAGCCAAGGCGTAACGAAGATGTTGTTAGCCGAACAGCTTGGAAGTAGCTTTCCCCACGCGTCCTGGACTTCTTCGAATTGGTCGCTGGACACCCATCCGGGCATCTCTATCGTCGCCCCAGCAGGGCGAAAAGCTCCTGTCTCTTCGACTCGTGGGTCAATAGCAGGCCGCGGCTGACGGAGGTAACCATTTCGTGCCCGGGTTTCCTTACCCCTCGGCAGGACATGCACATATGCTCCGCTGTCAGTACCACGGCCACTCCCCGAGCCTTGAGGCTACTGTCGATGACGTCGGCGAGCTGGGAGGCCAGCCGCTCCTGAACCTGGGGCCTTCCGGCCAGGATCTCAAGCGCCCGGACGAGCTTGCTGACTCCGACGATACGGCCGTTCGGGATGTAGGCGATAACGGCCGTTCCCGTGAACGGAAGGAAGTGGTGCTCGCACATCGAGGAGAAGCGCACATCCTTCACCATCACCAGCTCACCGTGCCCCTCCTCGAAGCCTGTTCCCAGGGGTTCGGCGGGGTCTTCATCAATGCCGGAGAAGACCTCGGCGTACATTCGGGCGACGCGCTTTGGCGAGTAGGTCAGACCCTCGCGCTTCGGGTCGTCGCCGATCGCCTCGATGATGGTGGCGAACGCCTTTTCGATTTTCTCCTGGTCTACCAACGAGTCTCCTTGGTGCGAATACGGATATGCGGGCGCATGAACGCCGTCATTTGGCGGGAGTCAACCTAACAGATCGCAGATTGCGCGGCAAGGAGCGGCGGACGTGAGCGGATTGGCGACTCGGGATGGGTGAGACATGATTGTTGATTTGGAGTCTCATCTGGTCTCGTTGTGTCTCACCGACCCGAAGCCACCGCACAGATTCCAACTGCGGGTCTTTTTCCATTTGTGCAAGTCCTCCTTTGGGCGTGGGTGCTGGGTCCGAAATTTATTCTGTCGCAAACGGTCGCAAACCGTCGTATCCATATCTGAGGGGTTGCGACACCCTGGCTGGGAATGCGACAGGTGGGGGGAGTTGGGTACGGGTACGGGGTACAGGGTACGGGTTGTCGATTCCGGTGGTCGTCTGGGGCATTGTCGCTCTCCTCAAGTTGTGTCGGGTGACGAGAAACAAAAAGGACAGACCTTGTGGGTCCATCCCTCGAAAGATAATAATGTAGCACAAATGTGCTATTATGTCAAGTTTTGGTCGGCTCTCGGAAGCGTGATTTGCGGAGCCCTATGCTTCGACAGGCTCAGCATGAGCGGATGTGGTGGCGCGTGGGGCTCTAGGAGGGCCCGTGTGGAGGAGCCCGTGCTTCGACACGCTCGGCACGAGCTGGCTCGGGCGGAGCCTAGTTGCCGTCGGGTCGCGTGCGGTCCTTTAGCAGCGCCAGTTCCACGTCAGACGTGGCCACGTTTCTCAGATGGTCTTCAGGCGGCAACTCGATTGTGTATTTCGGGTCTAAGGCGGACACCAGCAACCCGTCCGCAAGACCGCGATGGAAGCCGGGCTCCACAGTTTCCCGGATGTCCTGGGGGATCGAATTAAGCTGTGTTAGCTGTTCCTCGGTCAGGTAGTCTTCTATCGGCGGGAGCTCCATTCCCACGGGTGCCTTGAGCAGACCAATCTCGATACCAGTCGCCATTATCGCGAACGTCTGAAAGTCGTAATCTCGCCCGACATGTGCCTCCACCGCCCGCTGGAAGTCGGGACCGAGCTGACGAAGCTTCGCCAGTGCGGCAGGCGTGAGGACGCTTTCCAGCGAAAGCCACTCGACCCGAGATTCGTCTCTCGGTCTGATATAGGAAGGCTTAGGTTCGACGCCCTCGACCGATCCTGGAGAGGAGGCTGCTTCGGCGTCCGTTGTATCGACGCTCTCCGGGTCCTGGAAGGGGTCCAGGGCGTCGAGCAGGTTGACGACCGCCTGCCTCCGGCCCTCGAAGGTCGGCTCCGTGGCGTGGGCCCAGGTGTAGACGGTCAGCAGGAAAAAGGCGTGGTATCGGAAGCTGACATCGTGCCGGTCCAGCTGCTGGAAGCGTTGGTAGCCTTCCGCGCCCAGAAGGTCGATCAGGGGTTCCGGTTCGGCGGGCCATTGCGCCATCCTCTGCTCGACCAGCGTCAGGATGAGGTCGGCTGAGACGCCGAACTCCAGGTAGGCCGCCAGCGCTTTCTGGTAGTCGACGGGCAGCGACCGGTACCGCTCGAGGAGGGCACCCGAGAGCAGCGACTCGACTTCCTCGACGGTTCCCTCGTAGGTCTTCTGTGAAGTGCCCGGTAGCGCGTCGGACTGAACGATGTCCGCCATCAAACCGCTTGAGACCCACGATCGCCAAACCCCGGGGTCGGATACATTGCGCAGGACCACGACAAGAATTTCGTCGTCGGGAAACCACCTCACGAGAACTGCCGAGCCCGGCCCCATGCCGGGGGCTACGATCGACCGGCGGTCCTCGTGATCAGGGTCTGGGACAAATACGCCGTACCCGTAGTTGTCGAGACTGTTTGCCTCCAAGGTGACGTAGGCAGAGAACCACTTGTCGAGCGTATCGGCGCTCAGTAGCACTCCCGGCACCAGGCCTTGGCCCCACCGGAACAGGTCTTCTGCAGTCGAGCAGAGCGACCCGAATCCGTGAGGCCCCTCCACTGAGTTCAGTGTGTAGAGGTCGATATCGGCGCGGGTCAGGTCATTCTCGTAGCCGATAGCGCGTCCCCGCGACTGGTCCTCGAGGTCGCAATAGCTCGTGTGGTCCATCTTTAGAGGGCTGAAGATGTGCTCGCGGAGATATTCCTCGTATGCCTGGCCCGATACCAACTCCACGAGACGGATCAAGAGCACGTAGTCCAAGCCGGCTCCCCAATCCGGCTCGACGGTTCCCATGCCACTGAGCAGATCCACGAATTTCTCGAAGGACATCGATCGCGCGGCCCGGATTTCTTCCTCGGACATGCCGGAAAGGGGGCTTGGTGTTCCTCCGGTGCGAGTAAGGAGTTGGTGGACGGTGACACCCGCGCCAGTCGAATAGTTGGGTACGTAGGTCGTAATGGACTCCTGGGGGTCTACAAGCCCCCGTTCATACAATTGCAGGACTGCCATCGCCGTGAAATGGTCACGAAACGACGGAAGCGGAAAAATGGTGTCTGGAGAGTTGGGGATTCCATCCTCGTAGTTGGCCATACCGTACCCTTTGTGGAACACCACCTCGCCATTTCGTGCGATCAAGGCTACCCCGCTGAACTGGCCTCCGCGATGGACATACTCGTCCACCTGGGCCTCGATCTCCTCAGGGGTGATGGTCCCGACAGAGTCCGCAACGTCTTGAGTGCTGAGGTTCCAGTAGGCGACCACGACGGTTACGGCCGCTAGGACGACGGACAGCAGCGCCAGGCTGATCCGCCAGCCGGGCCGAGCGGCCGGCGCAAACGAACGCCAGGTCTCTCGACGGCCGGCCTCGCTCCGTTTCGGCACGTCCGCGCCGAGCCTCGCAGCTATCGACGGCCAGATGTTGGCGTCGTCCGGGACGGTATGGGCCGCGTACCCATCGAGTACTCTTCCCAGACGGTTCGACGGCTCTCGGGTCATCTCCAAGACTCCTTCCTCAGCTCGCGGGTAGCCTCCGACACGCCCTCCTGTGTCTTGGTCTGCTCGGCCGAATTGCCCGTCTTCCAGAACCTCAAGATCGATCGCAGCCGTTTTCGGCCATCGTGGAGGTGCCGTTTCACGGACCCGACCGTGGTCCCCTGGCGGTCCGCTACCTCCGCTGCGGTCAACTCCAAGTAGTAGTGCATAACGATGGCTTCGCGTTGCTTCGGCGAAAGTCTCGCCAGAGCGCCCCCAGTGGCGTACTGGGCATCGGCCTTCTCTGCCAGCTCCTCCATGGTGGGACCGTGATCGGCAATCGTGTCCTCGAAGCTCGTTTCACCGCCAGCACCGTGCTCCAGCGATGCATCGCGGTCTCGTGACGCCACCGCTGTTGTGGCGTCGTTGACGACGATGCGTAGGAACCAGGGCCCAAAGGGACGGTGGGTATCAAACGAGCCGATGCGGTCATAGGCCTTGAGGAACGCCGCGGAAACGACGTCGTCTGCGAGGGCGCGGTCTCGGGTGACTAGGAACGCGGCTCTCAGGGCGAGGCCCTGGTAGTGGGCCACCAGGGCCTCGAGCCCGCCTATGTCACCTTTCCGAAGCCGAGCGACTGCGTTTCGCTCGTCCATCGGCCGCCCCTTTTCCGAACCCGCTGGCTAGTAGACCGAAATCTTTGAAATGAGGGGTAGCCGAGATTGGCGTGCTACGACGACAGGGCGGGTTTCAAACCCGCCCCTACCAAGCCGTAACCTCAGAACCCTTCAATACTAGGATGTTGGACCACTAGTCCCTCACTATATATACCTCACGGGACGGCCGAATGGTTGAGGGATTTTTTCGTGGGCGCGGGCAGACACACGGGCAGACCTATGTGTCTGCCCGTGTGTCTGCCCCTACGGGATGGGGAGGGGGTTTATGCCCATGGGGTCGGCGCGGCTGGAATGGCCGCTGGCGGCCCGCTGCGGGCGCATGTCCCGATGCGGCATCGGGACGCCCCTACGGGACGGAGATGGCGCTGCCGAATCTGGCACGCATCTCAGCGTGGACAGCGGGCAGACACGCAGGTCGGCCCCTAAGGAAAAGGTCACTACTGCGTTTGACACCTTTCGAGGTCACGACCTAGACTACGGCGGGCATCTCGCCCCCCAGGAGTCCCATTACGATGGCATCGCCGCTGGCTGACTATCTGGCCAAGGCCGCGTCGGGAGCTTTGCCTGCCGACGCCGGATTCGTTGGATACCTGGCGTCGCTGGAGCAGATCAACGGGGCCTCCCCGGAGGTCGCGCGGGCCATCGTCGCGGAGCTGGCCGATCAACGGGCCAACCTCAAGATGATCGCCAGCGAGAATTTCTCGTCGTTGGCGGTCCAGGCGGCCCTGGGAAACCTTCTCACCGACAAGTATGCCGAAGGCATCCCCTATCACCGCTACTACGAGGGCTGCGACAACGTCGATACGGTCGAATCGCTGAGCGCGTCGCTGGCCTGCTCGCTGTTCGGGGCCGACCACGCCTACATGCAGCCCCATTCAGGCGCAGACGCCAACCTCGTGGCCTACTGGGCGATTCTGTCGGCCCGCGTGCAGGCGCCGTTCATGGACGAGATGGGCAAGAAGGACGCGAGCGGCCTCTCAGAGGCCGAGTGGGCGGAGCTGAGAGAGAGACTCGGCAACCAGCGCCTGCTGGCCATGGACCTCTATTCGGGCGGTCATCTTACCCATGGGTACCGCCTCAACGTTTCGGGGCGGATGTTCGACGCCGCGTCCTATGGCGTCGACCGCGAGACCCATCTGATCGACTACGACGCCGTGCGGGCCAAGGCCAAGGAGTTCAAGCCGGCGATACTTCTGGCGGGTTATAGCGCCTACTCGCGTAGGATCAACTTTCGGACCTTCCGAGAGATAGCTGACGAGGTCGGCGCGGTATTCATGGTGGACATGGCCCACTTCTCGGGGCTCGTGGCCGGCGGAGTGTTCACGGGCGACTACGACCCGGTGGCCCATGCCGACGTCGTGACCACCACGACCCACAAGACCCTGCGGGGTCCCCGGGGCGGGATGGTCCTTTGCCGCGAGGAGTTCGCCGAGTACGTCGACAAGGGGTGCCCCCTGGTCCAGGGCGGGCCCCTGCCCCACGTGATGGCGGCCAAGGCCGTGGCCCTCAAGGAGGCGAGCGAGCCAGAGTTCAAGGACTATGCA
Source organism: Dehalococcoidia bacterium (assembly GCA_965248605.1). Taxonomy (GTDB): domain Bacteria; phylum Chloroflexota; class Dehalococcoidia; order Lucifugimonadales; family CAUZJF01; genus CAUZJF01. Next base: position 378,478 of record CBDFJV010000007.1, on the reverse strand, counting down.
CGGCGGATCGTCGAGAACGCAGCGGCGTTGGCGGGCTACTGCGTGGAACAGGGTATGCAGGTGCTCACCGGCGGGACTGACAACCACCTGATGCTGGTCGACGTCACACCGTACGGGTTGACCGGCCGCCAGGCGGAGGGGGCGGTGCGGGAGGCGCGCGTGACCCTGAACCGCAACACCCTGCCCTTCGACCCCAACGGTCCCTGGTATACGAGCGGCCTACGGATGGGGACGCCGGCCTTAACTTCGCTGGGCATGGGCGAGCCAGAGATGCGAGAGATCGCGTCGATCATCAAGCTCGTCCTGTCGAGCACGACCCCGACCAAGATTACCAAGGGAAAGAACGCGGGGAGCTTGAGCCAGGCGCGGTATCGCGTCGACGCCGACGCCCTGGAGCAGGCACGTTCCCGGGTGGGTGGTCTGCTGGACCGGTTCGTGCTGTACCCCGAGATCGACGTCGAGTATCTACAGAAGGCGTTTGCGTAGAGTTGGTCTGGGCTCTGGTTCCCGCTCACCCGCCCTAATAGGGATCTGGGATTTCACCCCTTCGGCGACAACCAGAACAGGCCCCTTTGACTGGGCACGGGAAGGCCCTTCGGCCCGTGTGCGTGACGTCTGCACTGGATTCCGGCTTTCGCCGGAATGACGGCCATGCCGGTTGCTACCAGCACCCTTAAGGATGAAGATTTACCACGCATCGGTGGCGACGAGTTCGAACGACTAGGGTACACAGTCACGTCGAAGGCCGCCTGAAACCCTATTTTCATGGCAATGACGGCCGGCCCCCAACCGGTTAATCGAGCCGCGCATCGAATATGTTGCGGCTCGGCTTCCCGGAGTGCTACCTTCCAATAACCGAGCGGAACTGAACCCGGCCAACGTACTAACACGAGAGGAATATGCCGATGGCCTTCACCCACATGCAAATCAAGGAGCTCCTCGACGACAGTAGTAAGCACAACTGCGGCGGCTACGGACGCTACGGCCGTTGCGTGAAGATCGCCGCGATCGCCGACCTGCCTTCGCGATTCGGCGATTACCATGTCGTCGCCTTCTACAACAACGAGGACGAAAAGGAGCACGCCGCCTTCGTCCACGGCGACGTTTGCGACGCCGAAAACGTTCCTGTGCGCGTGCACTCGGAGTGCCTGACCGGCGACGCGATAGGTTCCCTGCGCTGCGACTGTCGCGACCAGTTGGAGGTCGCTCTAAAGACCCTTGGTGAGATGGACAACGGTGTGGTCCTCTACCTGCGTCAGGAGGGTCGCGGAATCGGCCTGGTCAACAAGATTCGCGCCTACGGACTGCAAGACCACGGCTACGACACTGTCGAAGCCAACGTCGAGCTCGGTTTTCGTGACGACGAGCGGGACTATAGCGTCGCCGCCCACATGATCGATTCTCTGAGGATCAAGTCGATCCGGTTGATGACGAACAATCCGCGGAAGGTCCGCGACCTTACACGGCACGGGGTTAAGGTCGCCGATCGGATCCCGCTGGTCATCCCTCCGAACCCTTACAATCAGTTTTACCTGGACACGAAGGCAACGAAGTCGGGACATCTGATCGATACGAACGGCAAGGAACGACTCCAGGAGCAGAGCGACTTTCCGGTCCTGGAGGGCATGGACGCGGAGCAAATCGCCGCCATCCATAACTGAGCCGGTCCCCTCCGCACCCTGAGACGCCCCGCCGGGGCGTCTCTACGAGGTCGGGCGGACTTGATCGGAAGGAGCAACGCATGACCTTAGAAGACCGGGTCGCGGTCATCACAGGGGCGGCAGGCGCGCTGGGAGAGGTCGTATCCCGCCGGTTCGCCGGCGAGGGAGCCCGGCTTGTGCTGCTTGGCCGGAACACTGAGCCTTTGAACGACCTGGTGTCCGAGCTCAACCTGACCGAGGACCGATACCTCGTCGACGGCGTCGACCTGACCGATCCCGAGGCTACCAAGGCAGCCGGGGATAGAGCTGCTGAGAAGTTCGATCGCGTCGACATACTCGTCCACCTGGTCGGCGGATACAGCGGAGGCGAGAAACTGGTCGACGTGCCGACGAAAGAGCTCTCCAGCATGCTCGATCAGCACGTCTGGACCACGTTCAACGTCGTCCAGGCATTCGGCCCGAGCATCGAAGCGAGCGGCAGCGGCAGAGTGGTTATGGTGTCGAACCCCTACGCCCTGAGTCCGCGCGGGAAGGACGCCCCGTACGCCGCAGCCAAGGCCGCGCAGGAGGTCATGGCGCAATCACTGGCTCAGGAGTTCGAGGGGGCGGGAGCCACGGCCAACGTGATCCTGGTGCGGTCGATCGATGCCGACCTAGAGAGGACCGCCTCGTCGAAGAGGACCAAGACCACCCCCGAAGAGATCACGGCCGCGATCCTGTACCTCTGCTCCGACAAGGCCGCTATGGTCAACGGAGCGCGAATTCCTCTGTACGGCGGCTCCTGAGGACCAACGACGCCTTCGACGAATTCTTCAGGGAGGGTGGCGTGCGTCGAGCCGTCTGTTCTGTCGCACTCGCAGAATTGAAAACCGCCCCTCCATATGCTAGTTTAGTATTGCGGTCCAGTTCCGCCTAGCCCCGTAGGAGGGCATCATGGGTCAAACAATCAAAGGCAAAGGCGTGGTCAGCGGCAAAGCCGCGTCGATGATTCAGCAGGCGTTGGCGAAGTCCAAAGCCGATCCGCGAAAGGCTGAAGAGCTCAAATCGGCTTTGCGGTTCCATCGTGGGGTGAAGCTAGTCAAGTAGCTGGACGCCCCATAACCTAGTTGTCTGGAATACCGAGGGAGAGGATCAGTGTCCTCTCCCTCTTCCTTTGTTGCTAATCCATAGCTACGAACGGGTAAAGATCGAGCCACATGAGAACGTTCAACCGACCCCCACCGGCGCGAAAGCCACACGCCTGCCAAAACTGGCGCCCACCTATGTTTTCCCTGCCAACATGTAAGATCAACAGTCACGTTCCAACGCTGCTCTGAGTAACCTCGGCCAAAACCCAGTCAAATATCCTGCGGCCGTATCCTCTGCGTTGATGGCTTTTATGTACACCGAACCGGGCGATTAGTACACTTGGAATCAGACTCCGGCCGATCTCTTCGATACCAGGCTGTTGCGACACTTGCTGGGCTTGCCGGAGTTCCAATACCGAAGTGGCCAGAGTCACATAGCCGACCATCTCTTGGTCGTAGTAGAACAAAGTGGTTTTGCTGCCCAACCATTCTTGCTGCTCAAGAGCGTCGCTCACCAAGAATTCGGTGACGGATCGCGCCCACGGTTCGTCTCCACAATCCATGGCAGAGACATCCGTGCCGCGATCAAGGCGCCCGGCGCTCCATCGGTCCGGGTCTTCGACCATCAGCCTGCCCCTTTATGCGATCCTGAACACTCTGCCATTGAGTTACCAACGCGTAATGCTGGCAAGCCTAGGATACATGTCAGGACTATCTTTCGAGCACCTGAACCGCGACACTTTGACACAGATTAATACAGCAAGCAAAGAGTCGTCTCGCATTAGGAGATGGGAATAGTGGCCCAACCTGTACGTTCGCGTAACCTGTCCGTAGGCGAGTACTTCCTCGGCCGCTTCCGCGATACTCCCCGCGAGCTCGCTTTCGGCGAGCGGGGGCCGGCCGACTTCGACGCCTGGAAGAAGGAGTTCGGTGCGAGACTCCGAGAGTGTCTCGGGTCATTTCCCGAGCCCTGCGAGCTGGATCCGGAGGTCATCGAGAGCGTCGACGAGGGCTCGTACGTCCGCGAGAAGGTGCTGTTCAACTCGGAACCCGACATGGCCGTCGTGGCCTATGTCCTGGTGCCCAAAGACATAAAGGCCGGTGAACGCCGACCGGCCGTCCTGGCCTGTCACGGACATGGCCACGGCAAGGACGACATCTGCGGCATCGATCACGGCGAGCAGCGCCGCGTATCGACCATTGCGGACCTGAACTACGACTACGCCCGACAGTTCGCGGAGCGAGGTTACCTCGTCATCGCTCCGGACTGGCGCGGCTTCGGTGAGCGGAAGCTGGGTGGCGAGAGAGGCGGCAAGGACTCTTGCGACCTTCTGTTCATCAAGGGGATGCTCCTGGGACAGAACCTGCTCACCCTGAACATCTGGGACGCGATGTGCTCGTTGACGTACCTCGAATCGCGTCCTGAGGTCGACCCAGAGCGCATCGGCGTCGCAGGGCTGTCTTACGGCGGCACGATGGCCCTGTTCACCGCCGCGCTGGACGAGCGGGTCCGGTGTGCGGTCGTCAGCGGGTACCTGAGCAGCTTTAGAAGCTTCGCCCTGGGTCTCGGGAATTTCTGCGGAGCCCAGATCCCCATTGGGCTATTGAAGTACGGGGACATCTCCGACGTCGGGTGCCTGATCGCGCCTACGCCGCTTCTGATCGAGTCAGGTACTCAAGACACCGGCTTTCCTATCGAAGCCAGCCGAGAGGCCGCAGCAGCCGTCCGGCGTGGCTACGAAGCAGCGGGCGCGCCCGAGCGCTACGACGTCGACGAGTTCGTCGGCGGCCACCGGTGGAGCGGGGCCAAGGCCTACGACTGGGTGGAACGCTGGATCTGACCGGCTACGACGACTAGCTTTATAGCTTCTCCGTCTTAGCCTACGGAACAACCCCCACACCCTCGGTCGAACCTCGTTGTTGAGCCTTCAAATGGCACGTCTGCTATCGTCGCCCATGTAACGAAACCCGCGGCTCGCTACATGTCCTTGTAAAGGAGTGGCGGCGGATGAGTCCGAGCCCGAGCGACGCCGAGCTGATCGTACGGTCGAGACGCGACCCCGCAGTCTTTTGGCAGCTCTACGACCGCTGGTCAGAGGACGTGTTGGCCTACTTCTACAGACGAACACTAAACCCGGAAGACTCGGCCGATCTGGTCGCAGAGACCTTCGCATCGGCCTACCAGAGCCGGGGTAAGTTCCGTGACATCGGCAAGCCTGGCAAGGCCTGGCTATTCGGTGTCGCCCGAAACCAGTTGAACCAGTACTGGCGAAACCGAAAGGTCGAGCTCCGAGCTGTCCAGCGACTTGGAGTCCGTGTTCCTGAATTGGACGACGAGTCCATCGAGAGGATAGAGAAACTCGTGGACGCAGAGGCGTACGGCGCGAGACTCAAAACAGCGCTTCACGAGCTAAGCGCGAAGGAGCAGGATGCTGTTCGTTTGCGCGTGGTCGAGGAAATGGACTATAGCAGCGTCGCCTCCGCACTGGGCTGCTCGGAAGGCACGGCGCGGGTCCGTGTTCACCGCGGGCTGTCGCGACTGGCCGAGATCCTGGAGGTCCCGTCTTGAGCGACATACCATACTTGCCTCGTCTCGGGGAGGAATTGCGTAGGGCGACGAGAGAAGATACCGAAGTTCGGCAGCGTCCAGCGACGGCTGTGTTTGCGGATGCTATCGCCAGTATCGGACTACGGCGGACTCTAAGCTTCGCCGTCGTCACCACGGCAATTGCCGCCGTCGTCGTGGCGGTCGTGTACCTCGGCGGCCTTTCGTGGACCACGACCGATTCGCCCGCTTCTGGGGTGCTGGAGCCCTCGTCGCCCCTGCTCACGACCACTCCCGACGTTGTGACGTCCACGGGTCTTGGCCTCTACCTCGCACTCAACCAGGACTACAAGTTCGACCGCGAGATCGGCAGCCTCGTGCGGACCCGGGACTTCCGCCGAGCCGTGGCGCACGCCCTCGACCGGGAGTCCATCGCCGCGACGATCTATGGCGCGGACGCGGATTTCTCGCCAGTCGGACTGGAGTACGACCCCGAGAAGGCCCGCGGGCTTGTGGAGCGGATGAGCTACCACGACACCGATGGGGACGGATTCGTCAACCGGCTGGACGGCAGGGGGAACCTGGAGCTGTTTCTTGGTGGCGTAGGACAGGACGGCCTGGCTGAAGGTTCGACCGCGCTAAAAGTGGCGGCCCACATACAAAAGGACCTGGCGGAGGTGGGGGTCCAGCTGAACGTCAGGCTAGGACATGACGGGTCCGACGCGCTCGACAAAGGCAAGCAATACCTCTCGCTGGGCACCGCCCGATGTAGTGAAGGCCTTGGCACGCCCTGGACGGGGTCGACCCGGTGGATTGCACCGGAGGTCGCTCGTCTCTACCACGGCGACGGCAGCGTGGGAATGAAGGCCTCAGGCCCAGACCCGAACTGGACCGACGTCTACGGGAACGATGCGCCTGAGCGAATCGTGTTGTCGACGAACTCGGTCGATTACTCGCCGACCTATCCTTCGGACATCTCGGGTAACCTGATGAGGCTGCAGGCGCTTCACGAGCTTGCGGATGCCCTGGACCTCACCGAGGGCGACTGGCGCATCGACGAAATCGCCGGTCAGATCGAAGAGATCTACACTCTAGAGCAGTACGCCATAGCCATCACATGCCCTGTGCCGTCCGGCGGCTAACGTTTATTGTGAGTGTCGAACTGGCAGCGTTCGGCGGGGCTTGGCGAATAAACGACCTCAAGGGTTCGAATAGGGCTTGCCGGGGCGGCGGCCTATAGGCGACTAGTGGTCGAGGCCGAGCTGGAGGTGCTTGCCTTCGGTCTTGATCGAAGGAGCGATCACGACCTCGGCTTTATGCATGTCCTGAATGTTGAAAGCGCCGACCATCCCCATGCACACTTCCAGCGCTCCGAGCAGGTTCTGAGTGCCGTCGGCCATGGAGGTCGGCCCGAACAGTATCTGCTCGAGAGTCCCTCTGGTCCCGACTTCGACCCGCGTGCCTCTGGGAAGCGCCGGATGGGGACTGGCCATCCCCCAGTTGTAGCCTTTGCCGGGGGCCTCTTCGGCCTGGGCCAGTGGAGTGCCGATCATTACGGCGTCGGCGCCGCAGGCGAAGGCCTTGCACAGGTCACCGCCCGTCCGGATGCCACCGTCCGTGATTATCGGGACGTACTTGCCGGTCCGGCTGAAGAACTCGTCTCTTGCCGCTGAGCAGTCTAGCGTCGCCGTCACCTGGGGCACGCCCACGCCGGTCACCTCCCGGGTGGTGCAAGCGGCGCCGGGGCCAACACCTACGATGACGCCCTGGACGCCGGTCTCCATCAGCTCGAGTGCCGCATCGTAGGTCACGCAGTTGCCCACAATGACCGGGACGTTGATCATCTCAAGAAGCTCGGAGAACACTAGTCCCTGGTGGCTCTTGGATATGTGCCGGGCGGTCGTAACTGTCGACTGAACGACGATTACGTCTGCTCCGGCGTCGCCGGCGATGGGAGCCAGGCGCTTGGTGCTAGCCGGGGTAACAGAAACGGCGCACTTGGCGCCGCTAGACTTGATCTCCTCGATCCGCACCCCTATTAGGTCCTCCCTGATAGGGGCGCTGTAAACTTGCTGGAGGAGCGCCGGTACCTCCCCCCGCGGTGTTTCCACAATCTTGTTGAGCACCTTGTCGGGATCGTCGTATTTCGTCTGAACGCCCTCGAGGTTCATCACCGCCATACCGCCGAGCTTGTCGAAGGCGGATGCGAATGAGGGCGAGACTATGGCGTCCATCGCGGCGGCGAGGACGGGTGTGGAGAGCGTGATGCCGTCCACCGAAAAGTCCATCGACGTCTGGTCGGGGTTGACGGTCACTTCGCCCGGCACGATGGCGACCTCGTCAAAGCCGTAGGCCCGCCTGATTTCTTTCAACTGAGGGCTCGCCATCGGTACCTCCGACCGGACTTTGCGCGATTATAGAGAAGCGGTCGGCACACCGTCAAGCGAAAAAATCGAAGTGGGATTTGGACCGCAAAACCTTGCGATAATCCACGCCTCAGTCACTGTTTCCAGTGTATCAATACAACCCGGCCCTGGGCTATAGTTAGCGGCGCTCGGACATGCCAATGACTGCCGAACCTAACAGCAAGACCGGTCTGGAAGCCGCGGTGAAGCGGTACGCCGAATCGCTCGGATTCGACATCGTCGGGATCACGTCGGCCGAGCCGTTCTTGCGCGACGAGAAGGCCGCCGTTGGACGGGTCCGCGATGGGCTCATGGACGGCCTCCCGTGGTACACCGAGGAGCGGGTCCGGCGGGCGACACACCCCGAGCTACTGCTCGATGATGCCCGCTCGATTGTCTCCGTTGCGATCAGCTACCTCACGGGTGAACCCAGCCCCTCTAACGATGGCCCTCGCGGCAAAGTAGCTCGCTATGCGTGGGGCGACGACTACCACGAAGTAATCAAGGCCAAGCTGAAAGAGCTGGCAACTGGTCTGGCCGGCGTCGCGGGCAGGCCTGTCCGGACTCGCACCTTCGTCGACGACGGGCCCATGAACGACCGGGCGGCCGCCGAGAGGGCGGGCGTCGGCTGGTTCGGGAAGAACACCAACATTCTGACCTCGAGTCACGGGTCGTGGGTGTTCCTAGGCCAGGTGATCACCGATCTCGAACTGAAGCCCGATGAGCCCTTGGCCAAAAACTGTGGGGAGTGCGTTCTGTGCATCGACGCGTGCCCTACGGGGGCTATCGTCGCTCCTTACGTCATCGACAATCGGAAGTGCATCTCGTTTCTCACCATCGAGCTGCGGGGGGCGATTCCCAGAGAGCTCCGGCCGCTGGTCGGCGACTGGGTCTTCGGCTGCGACATCTGCCAGGACGTCTGCCCGGTTAATCGCAAGGTCGAGCAGAGCCTGGAGCCGGCTTTCCGGCAGCGCCACGACTTTGCCGCGCCCGCTCTGATCCCACTGCTGGATCTTGACGACCACTCTTTCCGGGAGAGGTTCCGCAACAGCCCAATCAAGCGCGCCAAGCGGGTCGGCCTGCAGCGCAACGTTTGCGTCGCGCTTGGCAACATCGGCGACAGCGCTGCCGTGCCCGCACTGGCCAGCGCTCTGGCCTCGGACGAGCCGCTGGTCCGGCTGCATGCGGCCTGGGCGCTTGGCCGCATCGGCGGGACTGACGCGGAGGAGGCGCTCACTTCGGCCCTGCAGGACGAGGATGCCTCGGTACGCGAAGAGGTCAAGGTGTCGCTGTCCGAGATGAGGGCAGCCGCTCCGACTACCTGACGGTGGCTGGCCGCATCTATCTGGCCAACGTCGGCGCCAACGCAAGCCACGGATTCGCGGGGCCGGTCTTCGGCGACGGTACTTTCGAGTTCCTGCCGATCCCGGAGAACCCCGACCTCAAGAGTCCTCACGCAGTCCGTTATCGGGACCTGCGCTCCTACAACGACCCGAGCGCCGACCTGCTGCGATATGTGCCGCGCCGCATGTGGGACCGGAGTACGCACAACGACCCAGAGTTCGACACTTTCACTTATGGCGACAACTGCTCGACAAGTCCGAGAGCGGCGGCCCTACGGCGGGTCGAGCCGGACGATACCCTGCTGTTTTTGTCGCGCCTCGCTGACTGGGCCGACAACAGCCCTACAGGGACCTACGGATTCTACCTTGTGGGGGCTTTGTGCGTCGGCGACATCCTCCGCGAGGTCATTGGGCCGCCAGCCGGTCGGGAGCTGGACCGTTTCGGCTCCAACGCTCACGTGCGGCGCGGCCTTTCCGACCCCAGGTTGTGGGACCGTTTCTGGGTCTTCGCGGGTACCGGAGAGTCCCGTCGGTTCCGCAAAGCGGTACCCGTGACCAGGGACATCTGCAACGCGGTCTTGACCAGTGCGGACGGGTCGCCCTGGCGATGGGACTCGGGCCGCACCGACCTCCAGGTGATCGGCTCGTACACCCGCAGCTGCCGCTGCATCATCGATCCAGCCCTGCCAGGCCATAGCGAGCGAGCCGAGGCGCTGTGGGAGTGGATCGACGCGCACGCTGGCTAGACACCAAAACGGGCGCATGCAATACGCCCCTACAGCTGCCAAGAACGCAGAAGAACTCGCCGACGCCCTCGCTGACATCGAGATCGACGTACAGGACTCGAACCAACACGTCCGCGTTTTTGGCGAATAGCGTGGAGCCGGGTTGGTATCGAGCGAGGCCCAGGCTGTTGGATCCGCCATTCCCGCCTATGGTCTGGCGCGTAGTCCGCGATGCTCAAACCCCTAACGCCCTGTTATAGTGGAATCAGCTGCTAGAAAGGAGCAACCTAGATGGTCAGGGAGATCAAGGCACGGTTCTCCAATGGGAAGATCGAGCCTCTCGAGGACGTTGATCTGAAAGAGGGTGAGGAGGTTACGGTCACGATTACGGAGAAGCCTTCCGAAAAGTCGAAGGAGGCGTTCCGGCGTGCTGCCGGCGCCTGGAAGGGCAGCTTGGACTTCGATGCCTACCTTCGGGACCTCTATGACAATCGGCGCGAGCAGAGCCGCGACGTTCGCCTGTAGCCCGTGAGACACCTCCTAGATACCACCTGGATTGTCGAGTACCTCAGGGGCAATGAGCCGGTTGTACGCCGAGTCCAATCTCTCCTCGAAGAGGGATTAGCTGTTAGTGTTGTCTCGGTGGCAGAACTGTACGATGGCGTCTTTCGGTCTAGCCAGCCACAGGCCAACGAGGTCGCCCTCCGTGGTTTCCTCAGCGTCGTGAATGTCTTGGACTGTTACAGAGGAAGTTGCGAGGGCCTATGGTCAACTCAAGGCTAGCTTGCTAAGAAAGGGCGCTCCGATCGGCGCTCTAGACACCCTCATTGCAGCGACAGCGGTCCATAGAGGTCTGACCCTGTTCACGTCAGACCGTGACTTCGACCGAGTTACGGAGCTAGACGTTGTGTTTCTCTAGGCCGGTGTGGCCCTTTCGTTGACTCAACCTACTTCTAGTTGGGTGGCCCCTGCCACAGCTGTCATGTCGGAGCGCCTGTTCTCGATCGAACCAGGAAGCCGCCGATCTCCTGAGCAAATCGCCTGTCCTCATATGGGACACCGCTTCCGGCGGACTCCACTCAACTCTAGGCGTAGTTTCCACCGACTTACCATCCAACGGCCTCGACGAACTCCTCGTCCGTGAGCGTGATTGAGAACGGCATCCCATCCGCATAAGCTACGCTTCCACCATACTCTCGGTAGGTGGGTGGCCGGCAAGGTTCCTGGAACTGCTCGGAGTACACCTATTTAGACTGAGACAGGTATGGTGGCACAGAGTTGCGCTTGGAGACGACAGCGACACTGACCTGCCCGGAATGCGGGTTCTCCGAAGACCTGGAGATGCCGGTAGACTACTGTCTCTTTTTCCACGAGTGTTCCAGCTGCCGAACAGTGCTGAGGCCGCGCGATGGGGACGACTGCGTCTTCTGCTCTTACGCCGATAAAGACTGCCCTCCGAAACAGTCTGAAACGGACGGGGGCGGGGTCTGATTGATGCACCAAGGTCACACACCCTCACCTGGCGGCCACGGCCCTGCGGGCGAATCCAACACTCGCGCCCTGAAGATAGCCGGCTGGCTAACGGGGGTCTATTTCGTCTTCGAATTGGCTATCGGGATCTGGACCGGCTCGGTCGCGGTGTTGTCCGACGCGTTCCACACGTTCTCGGCGATCGGCGGAGTGCTCATCGCATTGGTCGCCGGTCACTATGCGGCGCGCCCGGCGACCAGCCAGCAGACCTTCGGCCTCATAAGGGCGGAGATCATAGGCGCACTGGTCAACGGTCTGTTCCTGCTCGGGATGGCGGGATTCGTGATGTGGATGGGCTGGATGCGCCTCCAGGACCCAGTAGACCTGCCGACCACGCCGATGCTGGTGGCCGCGTTCGGAGGCATCGTGACCGAAGTCATCGCCCTCAGGCTCCTGTTCCAGGGCCAAAAGACCAACCTCAACGTCAAGGGCGCCTACTGGCACATCATCCAGACCTTCGTCGGCAGCATCATCATTATCGTCGCGGCACTCGTCATCCGGTTCACTGACTTCCTGGAGATCGACCCGCTGCTCGGCATGGCCTTCGGCGTAGTCCTGTTCTGGGCGTCGTGGACGATCCTCCGCGCCTCAGTCACGATATTGCTAGACACCGTGCCCAAGGACCTCGATCTCGACCACGTTCGACACCGAATCGAAGGGACAGAGGGTGTCGACAACGTGCATCACATGCACGCATGGGCCTTAACGTCCGGCCGCAACCTATTTTCGACCCACGTTCTGGCGACCAAAGACGCCGACACACAAGCAATTCTGCATAAGGTGCAGTCGATGCTCAAGGAAGACTTCGGTATCTACTTCTCGACGGTCCAGGTGGAAACGGAGATCTGCGACGCCGAGTCGGGCGCCGAAGAAATCGACTTTGCCACGCCTGAGGGTCATCACTAGCAGGCCTACATCCACCGGCTCTTTCGAAAGCTCCTTACGGCGCCTTTACCCCACGATTGGTCGAGCCAGCCCGCCCGGCGTTAGACTTGGTGGAGGCCAGTGAGGGTAAAGACGCTGTGACGCCCATCAGGCACACGCTCCGCGACCGGATATTCGTGGTCGTTCTGGCGATGATATTGCTCATCGTACGGTTCGACACGTTTCCCCGGACTCCGGCGACGGTCGTAGCGTCGGAGTACCTGTTCTCGATCCTTCACTGGGAAGCTACCACCCTGCTGAGCAAATGGCCTCATCTCCTATTGGACGCCATTCCGGGTCGTAGGCCACCGCGAAGCGAGCGGCTGGCCGTCGTGGACGAGTACCTGCAACTCGCGCGCCTCGTCGACAAGGAGGAAGACCGCCTGGAGGGACGCTTCCTCACGCGCGGGTCGGTGACGGCGTCGGGAAGCGCCAAGGAGGCGACGTCGGTCTCCCGGGAGTACGTTGAAGAGATAACGGCCGAAAAGGAGGCGCTGAGGGCCAGGGCGGAGGAGACGATCGAGGCCGAGCTGAGTGCCGTTCTGTACGAAACGGGCCTGGACTCGCGATTCGGTGTGCTGTTTCCTCCAGTGGACCTTCGGTTCGCAAAGCCGCCAACCGTGATGGTCACCTCACCGCGGGACCGCATCGAACGCTTGGAGACAACGCTACTGCTGCCGGAGATTCCGGTGCTCGAACGCGCTGCGCTCGAAACGGAGGTCCAGGAGCGTTTCGGCGTTGTGGGCTTAGTCGACAACCTGGCGGGTCTTGGTACCTATCCCCCGATGGTGTCCGACCTGCATCCGCTCAGGACCGTCCTTCAAACGGGCGCCCATGAGTGGCTGCACAACTACTTCTTCTTCCGGCCACTGGGCAGGAAATTCTGGAGCTCGCAGGAGATGGCCACCATCAACGAGACCGCCGCCGATCTGGCCGGCCGCGAGCTTGGAGACGTCGCCTTCGCGCGGATGGGGGGCGATCTGACCGAGTCGGCGAGCCGCTACCTTTCCGCCGAGGAGAGGGACCCGGCGTTCACGCGAGAGATGCGGGAGACACGGCTCCGTGTCGACGAGCTGCTGGGTGAGGGCAAGGTGGAGGAGGCAGAGGAGTACATGAAACAACGGTGGTGGCGGCTCAGGCTCGCCGGCTACGGAATCCGCAAGCTGAACCAGGCCTACTTCGCCTTTCGAGGGACCTATGCCGCCAGCCCTGCGTCGGTGAGCCCGATAAACGAACAGATGCAGGAGATTCGACGGCTGTCTCCTAACCTGGGCGCCTTCATCACGACGGTCTCTAGCGTCTCGAGCTACAGCCACTTCCTGGAGGTGTTGGAGGAGCTCAGAGCCGGCGCCCCACGGCAACAAAGCCCGGCCGGCGAGACCGCGACCACGACCACGCAGGAATGAGGTCACGAGTAGCCAGACTGATATAATTGCCGTTGCGGGGAAGTGTCGGAATTGGTAGACGAGTCCCGGCTCGGGTCGGGATGCCGCAAGAGTCCGGGTTTGAGTCATTGGGGAAGTGTCGGAATTGGTAGACGAGTCCCGACTCGGGTCGGGATGCCGCAAGAGTCCGGGTTTGAGTCATTGGGGAAGTGTCGGAATTGGTAGACGAGTCCCGACTCAGGTCGGGATGCCGTAAGAGTCCGGGTTCGAGTTCACGGGGAAGTGTCGGAATTGGTAGACGAGTCCCGACTCAGGTCGGGATGCCGTAAGAGTCCGGGTTCGAGTTCACGGGGAAGTGTCGGAATTGGTAGACGAGCATGATTTAGGATCATGTGCCGCAAGGCGTCCGGGTTCGAGTCCCGGCTTCCCCACCACCCCACTATACAGGCGTAGACGCCCAGTGCGTTGGACGGGTAGCTTCCTTAGCTCGCCACAATCCCTTCGGGTCTATCTGGGCCGTTTCCGTACCTCTCTGCGAACGGGCCTATCAGCGACTCCGTAGGCATTTGCCGTGCTACGAAACTGCAACTCCGGACGATCGCCTCAAAGACGCGATTGGCGATTATTCTGTGTCCCAGGTCGTTCGGGTGACAGTGGTCCTGGTCAACGATCCAGTCCACCCCTTTCTCGGCGGAGTAGACATCTGCTAGTACCAGGCCCTTCTCCTCGGCGATCTGCTGAATCACGAGATTATAGACTTCCGTGAGGTTGTAGCTGCTTTCACTCCAGTGTGGGCTGTTTTTGTATTTGATTTCGTGCATATAGTAGGTGTTCACGATCACGATAACGGGATCGATTCTCTCTCGAATACGATCGATCAGCTCCAGGTAGGCTCGGCGAAAGATTTCCGGCGCCGTTCCACCCCTTGAGTCGTTAAGGCCGTAGGACAACAGCACCATGTCGGGTTCAAGAGCGATTAGTTCGTGGTCTACCCTTTCTAGGGCCGACGGTTTTGCCGAGAATTCGTAGGACGGGCATTCCGGAGTGAGTACGTTGCTACCTATCCCCTGATTGATCAGTTCAATCTCTTCTCCCTGGAACTCAACAAGCATTCGTACGACTTGATTGACCCAGCATTTGTCTTTGTCGGAAACCGAATAGCCCCAGGTCGTGCTTTCGCCGAGAGCAACAACCTTGTTGATCGCGTCCTTCCGCATGTCTGTTTGAGACTTAAACATGTTTTCAATCCTTCCCAGGCCTACGTGGAGATGGGCCTTGGATTCCGCCCCTCTTTACCTCAAATCCTGGCCGTCGTTGTCTACCGTGTTCACCCTGGCGCTCAGCTGACGAGCCTGCATTTCGCGTGACGGGTACGGCGAGAGGACGTCTTTGAGTCTCTACAGACGGCACCAAATCTCAACGCGCGTAGCCGTCGAGATCGGACTTACGCCAGTCCGGAATGTAACCTTCCGTGCTGCCGAACCCATACGATGGACCTATCTGGTTGTCGGTCCTCCAGGGCCACGCCTGCCCACCTATTACCCGAAACTCGTCGCCCTTGCCGCAAAGCCAGTAGAACATGTGGGCAAAATACCGAGCGATACGGTGACTACCATAGTCAGCAGTGCTAAAGTCGAAGTTCGGGTCAGTGATCCAATCTCTTTCGGGAGGTACCGTTCTCCAGTAGTCGTATTTCAGCATGTGCCGCAAGCCATTTCCGGTCGACGCGCTTCTTCGATGCAGGATGCTTTGAGAGTGAATGACGAACGAACCCGCGGGCGCAGCCGTTACTACCCCCGGTTCGCCCTCCTCACGATGGGCGTGAGCGATGTGTGAGCCCGGCACTAGCTCGGTAGGTCCCATCTCCACCGGAGTGTCTTGCGGGTAGTAGAACGACTCCAGGTAGTTGATCTCAGGCCCGAATACGCAGTCGGCATCATGATGCCAGCGCTGAGCTGGACCTGGACACTGAACGCTATGCCTGCTGACTAGGACCGGTAGTCCCACATTCTTGCCAAGAAGCGACCGCAAGGCGCCTGTCAGTTGAGGGTTGAGAAGGACGTGCTCCACGAACCAGTCCTCAAGAATAAGCGTCGTCGGTTCGTTAGAGTTGCGAATCCTCTTGAGGTCTTCGCTTGTAAATCCCTCGGGAATGAGACTGGGGTTGGCCGGTATTTCGCCATTGAGGTAGCTGCAGGTCCGCTGGTTGATCTCCTCTGGGACGACTCCTTCCAAGATCAAATATCCATTTCGGCAGAACTCGAGCACTTCAGAGTCAGTCAAGGTGGGGCTACAGTCAAAGGTTCTGCTTTCCTCGTCGTATTTCATCTAGGTCTGCCTCCTGAGCGTTGCCGCTACATCGGTGGTGGATAGCGATTCGGAGCTTTGCGGAGTACGGCCACAAGCCATCAGTCTGTTCGCACCTAGGGCTGCGATTATATCCCAGGCGTGGGGGATCCGAGGCGTCGACGAGAGGGGCAACAAAACAGCCGCCGGGCGGGAGAAGCCTCACCCGGCGGCCTAGCTAGGGAGGCCCCCGGCGATGGAGCCGTTGGCCTCGACTGCCAGCGTATCAACACCCTACAACCGTCTCGGTGTGACATAGGTTGAACTCAGGGCAGAGATGTATGTGGGAAACCATCCCCAGCGGATTTAGGATCAGGTGCCGCACGGCGTCCGGGTTCGAGTCCGGCTTCCCCACCACGTTATGGGTATTCCTTAGCCATTCTCGTATACGGACACGTGCAACTCGCTCCGCGACGTGAACCGCGAGCCGTCCCAGCCGTTCCACCTTTCGCGGAGACGCAGGCCCGCTTCCCTCGCCATCAGGTCCAGCTCCGACGGCCACGCATAGCGCAGTCGTCCGGGGTACAGGCGTATTCCGTCCTGGGTGATGTATACGCTCTGGAAGTCGACTGTTTGTTCATGGCCGTTGTAGATAGAGACGTCCAGCTGCACTGTGTCCGGGTCCGGTAGATCGGCACTCAGATGTTGTTCTTCGGCGATCTTCGACGTATCAGGTACGAAAGCAGCCACCACGAAAACGCCGGACTCATCCAGGTGAGCGGCGACGTTCTTGAAGCATCTGACCTGGTCCTCTTGCGTCGTCAGCATGAAGAAAGTGTTGGAGACGACGAAGACCAGCGAGAGGACGCCCTCGACGTCGACGTTGGCGAAGTCGCCGAGAGTTACCCGCACGGACGCCCCGCCGTCCTTGGTCCGGAGCCTGTCCAACATGGCGGACGACGCGTCTATGCCGTGGACCTCGAAACCCAGAGCCGCGAGCGGAATCGCGTAGTTCCCCGTCCCGACTCCCAACTCCAGGGCTCGTCCGCGTCCCGCCAAACGTGCCAGCACTTCGGCGCGCTTCGAGTATTCAGGGGGAGCCCCGTAGAACTCGTCGTACACCCCTGCGATCCGGTCCCCGTATGTCGATGCCTCGTAGCCTTTCATGATTCGCCTCCTCACGAACTCAACAAAAAAGGCCTCCCTGGTGAGGGGAGGCCTTTTCGATCACCTGATTTGTATGGCTAGCTTACTAGGTTCCACCCAACGACGAAACGCCACGGCTGTCAGCCGTAGACGCCGGTATCGCGTTAGTCGGGAAGCGCTTAGCCATGGCAGGGAGCAATGGTATCACAGCCGGCTACTCCATTCCTCGTGCAATCTGCGAAGCTCTGCTTCGACGGCATCCGACGTCACGCTATGCTCTTTCAGAACGGCGACCGCGTTGCCCTCGCCCTCTTTCAGGATCGCGATAAGTAGATGCTCGTTCCCTAGCGAGTAGCTCCCAAGGCCGCGGGCCTCGTCTCCTGCGAGAGCTATCACACGAGCGGTGTCGGGCGAGAGGGGCGGCTTCCGTTCGGTCGTGGCCTTCCCGCGGGCCATCCGCGCTTCGACCGCACCGGCGACTTCGTTGGGGTTGACTTGAAGGCGTTTAAACACCTTGGCGACAACTTTAGTCATCTGGCTCAAAAGCCCTAGCAGCAAGTGATCTACGCCTACCGAGTCGTGCGACAGCCGCACGGCTTCGCTTCGAGCCGAGAGAATCGCCCCCCGGACTTGCTCAGAGACACTGCCTGCGACAACGGCGGTCGCTACCGAATGTTGGGACGAAATCAGATGTAACGGCTCACCTTCCGTCCACTCGACGCCGGCTTCCTTGGCAACCAACTCAGAAGCGAGAACCGGCGCACCCGCCCCAATCGCCAGCGCGATAGCGTCGCTTGGACGCGCGTCCCGCTCGACTGTCGAACCGTTCATCTCGAGGCTGATTGTCGCGTAGAAAGTAGTGTTCCTGAGGTCAGAGATCACGATCCTGGCCACTCTGGCGCCAAGGTCACTGATGGTCGAGCCGAACAGGTCATGAGTCAAAGGGCGGGGGAGGTCCACTCCCTGCTTCAGGCGTGCAATGGCGTCGGCCTCGGTCGGCCCGATCCAAATAGGCAAGTACCGATCGGAATCCCCGATTCGAAGGACCACTACGTTCTGGAACGTGTCTATTGAGGTGCGGATTCCCACGACCTCCATGTCCACCAAAGGGGCGTTCTGAAGCTGCGTGACGTGTTGGCGGAGATCGACGTAGCTGTCGAAGCCGTACTCGTGAGCGATCACGGTCTGGGCGTCGCGGAGCGACAAGGTCGACCCGAGGATTTGCTCGTCGGACGACTCCGAGAAACGGGGGAGTGACTTCCTCAGACGGGGGGCGGCTTCGGGGTCACTCGACTTGTGGGCCTTGAGAAGGTCTTTAGCCTGGTTCTTGAGGTGCTCAAGACTCGGCTGGGGCGGAAGAGGACGCGTAGACATGACAACTCCTTTCGCTGCGCCTGGCGTCCGCGGTGACAGGCAGAAAAGAGTGTCCTATGTCTAGACCAATACGATCGAGCAGAGGTGGGCTCGGCCCTTGTCGCGGACTCGGGGGCTCCCTCTGAGCACGAGTAATGTATAGTCTCTTGACAAAATGATGTCAAGCGCGAGGCCAACCTAGCTAACGTCTTTCGGTTACCCAGAAATACCCAGAGGCAGTGTCATTCCGAGGCTCCGCGAGGAATCTAGACGGTCATCATCAACCAACGTTGGCCTACCGCAACCACTTAGATTCCTCGTCGAAGACTTCTCGGAATGACAGGAATCCAGAAGCGAACAACCCCGCCAGCCTGGCGTTCGGTCAAAAACGAGGTCTGCAATTCGATATCCTGAAGGCAAGAGCCCGAAAGAGGTGGGCTGAAGACACTATGCCAGCGAACAACCTGGCCCGAGGTATCAGATATATCATCACCGGCGACGCGATCCTGATCGTGTCGTTGATCTTGCTGGCCGAGGTCTCCGTTACCCTCGTTTCAAGTCTGGTCGTCATATTCGCCGGTTGTGCGGGAGCGCTGGCCGGGCTAGCCTTTTCCGGATACGGTATCTGGCTCATCAGCAGCGGCGGCAGCGGTGTCCGGCGTCGCAAACCCACAAAGAACTTTGCGCGACTTGCGCTTCTATTCGGATAACGATGGATTCGAACACACACCCGCTGTTTCAGGCGATGGCTAAATGATCGACAGGCGCCTGGAGATCATTGCTTCGGGACTGCTGTATGCGAATCCCTATCCGGCCGACTGGGCGATCCACGCCTCCTACTCACGGATCGTCGAGATTCAGCCCGACGAGCTGCTCTGCGTATACCGCCGAGCCCAGGCGCTGTATGGAGACGACGGCAGATCGTGGGTCCTACGGTCAAGGGACGGGGGCGCGACGTGGCGGGACGAAGGGTGCCTGTGGGACGGTTCCGAGGACGCCCAGCCGTACTCCTACTCGGCCACCCATCTCACACGTTTGGCCCACGGCGAGGTCCTGGTTCTGGGGCACCGTTTCACGCGTCCCGGCCCCGACGTACCGATGTACAACGCCGAGACCGGAGGCCACCTGCCAGAGCAACCGGTCCTGTTCCGCTCCTACGACAGCGGCTTGACCTGGTCTCCACCTGAGACCATTGAAAAGCCCGACAGCCATCTCGTCCTTTACGACGGCGTTACGGAGCTGGACAACGGCCGGTGGTTCGTCCCGTGTGACTGGGACAAGGCCTACGACGACGAGGAGGCGCTGCCGCCCCACGTCTCGGGCATCTTCTCAGACGATCGCGGCGCGATGTGGGGCGACCGTGTCGAGATGACCGGCGGTCCCAATCCCGAAAAGGGATTCTGGCACTGCCGCGTCACCAAGCTGGCCGATGGCCGGCTCGTCGGTTTCCCGTGGACGGGCTCCATCGACGGGACCAAGTTCTACACGCTGCACCGAATCGAAGGGTCGCCCGACGGCAGAGAGTGGAGCGAGCCCGAGCCGACGACCCTCCAGGCCCAGACCAATAAGGCCGTCGACCTGGGCGATGGCTACGTGGCTCTCATAATGTCGGAGCGAGAGTCCGATCGTCCGGGCATCTATATGGCTCTGTCCAGCGATGAAGGCAAGACCTTCGACACCGACAACTGGGTGCGGGTGTGGGACGCCTACGGGCAGGACAGCCTGGGGGTCGCCCGTACCGACAAGTACCCCGCCGCCCATGACACGATCGCCTTCGGGGCTCCCGACGCCATCCGCTTGAGCGACGGGGATATCATGGCTACCTTCTGGGGGTCGCAACAGGGTCAGATGGTCGTGCGCTGGTGTCGACTGAGGTCGGTATAAGCGACCTACTGAAGGGGGCGCAGAACAGGTAACGGAGGATCAAGCTGAACAATCGCATTCTTATTGAAACGGACTTCACCCAGCCGACTCCGGGTTGGATCTGGCCGGATGAGACGGACGCGGGCTTCAAAGCAACGGCGGACGGCCTTGTGCTCGAAGCGCCGGCCGGGGAGTCGGTCCATTTGCGTGGGCCCGGCGTCCACACAAGGAACGGCGACAGCATCGAGCTCCGGTTTCGCGTGTCCGATGGGTCTGCCGGACACCTGTCCTTCGGGTTCGACGCCGACCGCCACGAGCACGCCAGTGTCGGGGTCGACCTTGCGTCCGGAGAGGTCTCCTTCGCGACCAGCGACTGGACGCTGCCTCAGCCTGCGGCGACGGTCAATCGCGCGATCGACCCCGACGAGGCTCACACACTGACGATCGAGAAAATCGAGGGCGGCGGCGAGCTGATCAAGAACGCCGACGTGGCCGTATATCTCGACGGCGAGAAGATCATGTCGGCGGACGACCAGAACCTGCTCCCGGAGATGGGCGTGGTCGTTCGGGTAAGTGGGGGGACGGTCCTGCTCGAACACTTCGTCCACCGAGGCGTCCCGTCGGGCATCCCGGAGTTCCTCCATCTGGGCGGCTGGCAGATGCTGAACGTCGACTCGATCGAGTACAACCTGGAGTCACTGTATCGCGGGATACGGCTGGCCTCGGAGGAAGGCGTCGAGCTTCTGGTGACGATTGAGGCGTCGCTGACGGGCCTGTTCCCGACCAGCCCGACCATGGCCGACCCGAAGCCGATCGCGGAGGCCGAGAGCGCTCTGAGACGCTACATCTCGGACCTGCCGGATGCGCCGCACGTGGTCGTCGGGCTTCCTATCTGGCGAGCTGAGCCGGACCACACGCTCAGTCAGACCCCGTACATCGCGTCCCGCGTCTACGACCCCGACGGCGAGGTCGTCTATACCGCCAGGAAGGTCCATTCGGCTGAGCAGGGGTTCTGGCACGGTTATTCCTTGAACGAGTTCGAAGTCAAAGGCGTCCCGATCTCTCTGCACATCTGCCACGACCATCGATACCTGGAGCTTCAGACGCTGCCGGTGATGTTCGGGTGCCGGCTAGTCCTCCACCCGTCCAATGCGGACAACGCGGCCGACAGTGTTAACGGAGTCGAGGCCCTCGCCAAGCACAGCACGGCCCAGACCCATGCCTTCTACATGAACGTGAACGCCGGAGGCGGGAGCTATATCGCCGCGCCACAGGCGAAAGGCAAGATGATCGCCGTCAGCGACGAGTCAGGCCCAGATAGCCCGAAGTACCCGATGGTAGCTGAGCCCGTCGAATGCCTGGTTCACAGCAGGATCCGCGTGCACGACGCCTTCGGCTACTGGCCTGCACGATCGTTCCGCGCCTCGGAGGCCATCGCGCGATCATACGTCGACATGTACAGAGCGCTGGGCGGCTCAAACGCAAGGCCGTAGCCCTACAGGAGAGGAGAGCCGTGTACGACCTCGCCTGAACGCCACTTGCGTCACAGAACCTGCGACAGAAAGGTTTTGGTCCGCTCGTGCTGAGGGTCGTTGAAAATCGCCTCAGGCGTGCCCTGCTCGACAATATTCCCCTCGTCGAACATCATCAATCGGTCAGCGACTTCTCTTGCAAAGCCCATCTCGTGGGTGATTACTATCATGGTGATGCCGGAGGCGGCGAGCTCGCGCATGACGTCCAAAACCTCTTTAATCATCTCGGGGTCCAGGGCCGAAGTAGGCTCGTCGAACAGCATGATCTTAGGCTGCATCGCGAGGGCTCTGGCGATGGCGACCCGTTGCTGCTGTCCGCCAGAAAGCTGCGCAGGGTACTTGTCGGCCTGTTCCGGTATTCCCACTCGGTCTAGAAGCTCCATCGCCACCTGATGCGCCCTCTGGCGTGGCCACTTCCTCACCCAAGTCGGGGCCAGGGTAATGTTTTGAACCACCGTCAGATGCGGGAAGAGGTTGAACGACTGGAACACCATGCCGACTTCGCTTCGGACCGCCTCGATGTTCCGAATGTCATTGGTCAACTCAATGCCATCTACGATTATCTCACCCCTCTGGTGCGCCTCTAGGCGGTTGATCGTCCGGACGAACGTAGATTTGCCGGAGCCCGAGGGGCCGAAGATAACGATGACCTCGCCTCTCCTGACCAAGGCGGTGACACCCCGTAGAACGTGAAAGTCGCCGAACCACTTGTGGACATCTCGACACACGATGATGTCATCGTGTATCTGGTCCCGCTCATCAGTCATTTTAGTATTCACAATGGAGGTCTCAGCGGTTGCAGTTTAGCTCGCCGCGGTCCGCTATCGGTGCCCCACCCCCAGTGCGGCCTCAAACCTGCCGCTTGCGTGTGACATGGAGTAAGTGAAGACCCAATACATCAGGGCCATGATGGCGTAGACCTCCCGTTGCGAGCCTATCCATTCTACGTTGCCCAGGATAATGGACTTTCCGATGCCGACAACATCCAAAAGCCCTACGGTGGCGACCAGGCTGGTATCTTTGAAGAGGCTAATGAACTGGCCGACAATCGCGGGGATGACGGCTCTCAGGGCCTGAGGGAGCACGATAAAGAGCATGACGTGACGACCACTGAGGCCCAATGCCTTCGCCGCCTCGATCTGCCCAGGAGGTACGGCCTGCAGTCCTCCACGAACGTTCTCCGCCATGTAGGCGGCGCTGAACAGGGTAATCGCCAGCAGCGCCCTGAGGACACGGTCCAAGACGAATCCGTCTGGCAGGAACAGGGGCAAGATGACTTGCGTCATGAACAGGAGGGAGACCAACGGCACGCCGCGGACCAGTTCAATGAAGAGAGTGCTGAACAGGGCGACTACCGGCAAGTTGCTGCGACGGCCGACGGCCAGGAGTACACCCAGTGGGAAGGAGGCCACGATACCTACCAAGGCCAAGAGGAAGGTCAGCAGCAGCCCTCCCCACATCCCCGTCCCCACGAGGGGCAGCCAGGAGCTGTCTTCGAACCCTCGCAGCAGAACGAGTGATAGGAAAAAGGAGGCCAGCCACGCAGCTATGAGCCGTCGCGGGCGCCCGATCCGGGTGTGCGCTAACCCACGTCCTGCGGCGACCAGAGCTGGACTGGCAAGCAGCCAGAGCCGCATGTCTAGGCTCAGGCTGTCAAGGGCCACGGGCATCAGAGCCGGAACGCCGAACACCACGGCCAAGGCGATAGCGATGTTGCGCGCGATCCCGCCCCATACTCCCCACGAGAGACCTGAGAGAAAGGAGACCATCAGCACGCTCAGGTTAACTCGCCAGATTTCCTCCGACGGGTACTGTCCAACCAAAAGGAGCTTGACGTTTGACGTGACCGCGCTCCAGTCCGCCGAAAACAAGACCCATCCGCCCACACCCTTGACCAGAACGAAGATGAACCCAAGCGCCAGAGCCGTGAGCAACCCGTCATACCAGGTGCTCAGGAGGTTTTGCCGGACCCACCCGACGGCGCCGGTCGTGGCGACGGGTGGTCCGGTGGCCTGGGAAACGGAACTCATCGCTATCGCTCCACGAGCCGCGCGCGGCGGTTGTAGAGATTCCCTATGGCAGCGTAGGTAAGGCTCATTGCCAGATATGAGGCCATGATCAGAAGGAAAACGGGTACGGCACGCCCGGCCTGGTTGATCATTATCTTGCCGACGCTGAAGAGGTCCGGATAGCCGATCGCGATGGCCAGGCTGGAGTTCTTGGTCAGGTTCAGCCACTGACTAATCAATGGGGGGATGACAACCCGCAGCGCCTGCGGAAAGATGACCAGTCGCAGGGTTTGCATGCCGCTCAACCCCAGTGCGTGAGCGAACTCTACCTGGCCCCTGTGCACCGCCTGGATGCCGGCGCGGACGATTTCGGCAATGAAGGCCGCCGTGTAGATCACCAGTCCCAACAGCAGGGCTGCAAACTCTGGCGTGAGACGTAGTCCCCCCTCGAAATTGAATCGGCCCAACGCCGGCGCCTCGCGAACCAGAGGGCTCTCAGCCATCAGCAGCCACCCTATGATTGAGATCAGTACCAGAGCCAGGGTCGGTCCCAGCACCGCGTATGTTGGACGGTCGGTGCGGGCCCGAACTCTGGCCAAAAAGAGTCTCAGAATGACTGCTACTACAAGTCCTGCCAGGACAAAGATTAACCACGCCTGAAAGGACGGCGACGGCCTCGCCCAAACGAGAAATATGCCCCGGTTGTTGAGGAATACAGGTCCGGGCCAACGGATGCTCTCCTGGACGACAGGCAACAGCAGGAACACGCCGAAGTACCAGAAAAAGAGCTGGATCAGTAGAGGGACATTGCGGAAGACCTCGACGTAGATACTTGCCAGCCGGCTGACGAGCCAATTGGAAGAAAGCCGGGCGACGCCTATGAAGACACCCAGAATGGTAGCCAGAACGACGCCTACTAGGGCGACCTTGAGGGTGTTCAGAACCCCCACGACGAAGGCGTACGAGAAGGAGTCGGATTCCCTGTACTCGATGACCGACTCGCCGATGGGGAAGCCCGCCTCCTCGGTCAGGAACTCAAAGCCCAGGGAGAAGCCTCGCCTATCGGCTGCGTCTAGGACGTTGCCGATGAAAAAGACGACGAAGGACACAACCACGATAGCGGAGACGACCTGCGCCACGCCGTGCAGCACACGGACGTTCCGCCAGAGGGGGACGCCTCGATAAGTGAGTAGGCGATTCAGAGAATCTGCCTCAATCCGCCAGACGCCACGGGCATTTCCAGCTCGCGTCCTTCATGTCTGGACATGCCGGCTTCTTCGCGGTTGGGCCTACTTAAGGGGCGGCGCGTAGATCAGGCCACCGTTGGTCCAAAGCTCGTTGTTGCCGCGTGGCAGCACAAAGGCGTCGCCTTGTGGGCCCATGTAGCGGTCGTATATCTCGCGGTAGTTGCCGACCGCCTTGATGACATCCACGGCGAAGGTTTTCTTCAAGCCCAGGTCGGCCTGGCCAAACTCGCCCTCTGCGCCCAGCATGCGTCGGATCACGATGTTCTCGCTAGCGCGCATCGATTCGACGTTCGCCTGCGTAACGCCCAACTCCTCTGCGTTGGTGAGCACGTACATCACCGTCTTTACAAGGTCGAACCACTGGTCGTCGCCGTGGGCGACGACTGGCGTCAGCGGTTCCTTGGAGATCGTCTCAGGCAAGATGACGTGGGCGTCGGAGTCTGTGAACCCACTCCTGATGGCTGCCAACTGAGACTTGTCGCTGGTCGTAACGTCGCAACGGCCCTGTTCGTAGGCGCCATATACCGACGCGGTGTCCTCGAAGACCACGGACTCAAACTCCAGTCCGTGCTGGCGGAAAAAGTCCGCCACGTTCAGCTCGGTTGTGGTGCCGCTGGTTACGCAGACCGTTGTTCCATCCAGGTCTAGGGCGCTGGTGAAGCCGCTGTCCTTACGAACCATGAACCCCTGGCCGTCGTAGAACATCACGGTGGTATAGTTGCCCCACTGCGCGTCACGAGTGGTCGTCCATGTGACGTTCCGGGATAGCATGTCGACCTCGCCGGCCTGGATCGTCGGGCCGCGCTCTGAGGCCGTGATGGGCACTATTTCCAAGGCCTTCGGATCGCCGAATATAGCGGCGGCAACGGCCCGACAGAGGTCGATGTCGAAGCCCAGGTTGTTGCCCTCCGCGTCGAGGTAGCCAAAACCAGCCAGGTCTGTCCGACCCGCACAGATGAGATTACCCCGCTCCTTAACCGTGTCCAGGCGAGCGCCGGCAGCGGTCTGGGCGGCCTTCTCTCCGCCGTCTTCATCATTGCTGCTACAGGCGGCCAGCACCAAAAGCAGGGCCAGCAAACCCACGAGCGTAAAGAGGTATTTTCGGTTCATGTCTCCCCTCCCGGGTGTTTCTTACTGTGCAATGGCCCCCCGATGAATGATGTCGAGCCGCTTCGCCTAGGCCGTCTCAAGTCTCATTGACCCACAAGTAGGGCCGGGATTCCCCATTTCGGTCCCCCCCCCCCGACGCCGATCGCAGGTACGAATGAAGTGGTCGAAGCTTACTCTCGGCCTGTGGTCCTTGTCAATCGTATATCGCTCCTGCGTGGGGATGCGGCGGTCCGGGCTTCGACCAGATATCCGGAGGTGACGGAGAGGACTGGATCTCCGGCGACGAAGGCGCCGACCGACTCTAGGGCAAGGGCAGCAACGTAGTCTACTTGAGGAGCTTCTTGGTGCTCGGTAAAGAGGTCGTCAAGGAAGCGCCGACTTTGACAGATGCTGTATCGCTCGTTGTAATCGACTTCTTCGGCGTTTTCGCAGACCCACCGGATGTTCTGTTTGTCCCAACCCGGTCGAGTCCGGGCGGTTCTCAGCATAGCCTCCGACGGATCGACTGCATCGACATGTTCGACTCGGTCGGCTAACGGTATCGCGAGTTCGCCGGTACCACAGCCGATATCGAGCACCCGAGCCGGCCTTGCTGGAATAAGGGGACTCTAGGAAGTCGAACATCTCAGACGAGTAAGGCCAGCGAAGGTGGTACGCCGCTGCGACGCTCTCGTCCTTGAACTGACGACCGTACTCAGGTCCGAGATGTTTCGGCTTCGGAATGCGTCTCACTGTCTTACGTCAGCTTGACCGCCCTCACGCGGTTGTTCCACATGTCGCAGATGAGGAGGACCTTGTCGTTGTACAGGCGCAGGCCGTAGGGCCAGTTCAGCTTTGCGTTAGTGGCCGGGCCGCCGTCGCCGGAGTCGCCGCCGTCGTCGCTGCCGGCGACGGTCCTAAGACGCCCGCCCGAGTCGACCATACGTACCCGGTGGTTCTTAGTGTCTGAGACTAAAATCGTCCCATCCTTCGATACCTCGACTCCGAACGGGCCACCGAGGCGGGCTTCCAGCGCCGCTGTACCGTCGGGCGAGAAACCCTCTTCGCCGCGGCCGACCACCGTCGAGATGACACCGTTCTCGGCGTCGACCCTCCGCACGACGTTGTACATGCTATCGGAGAAGTAAAGATTGCCCTGGTTGTCGAAGCGAATCGACGTCGGCGATCCGATGCGCGCCTCTGTGGCGGGGCCGCCGTCTCCGGTGTAGCCCTTCAGCCCGATTCCCGCGATTGTCGAGATGATGCCGGTGGCGTCGTCGATGCGCCGTATCCTGCCGACGCCGCCATCGGCTATGTAGACGTTGTCGGCACGGTCCACCTCGACGGCCTGCGGGTAGACGAGGTTGGCGGAGATCGACGGGCCGCCGTCGCCTTTGTCCCATGGGAACGCAGCGCCGGCCAGGTTATGGATCACGCCTTGCTCGTCGACGCGACGCACGTGCGAATGCCGGGTGTCGGCGATGACCGCACGGCCCCTGGAGTCGACTACGGCGCCGTTCGGGTTGCCCAGATACGCTTCGGTCGCCTGTCCACCGTCGCCTCCGTATGCCCTTGCGCCGTTGCCGGCCACTGTACGGATGATGCTCGTACGGGCGTCGATGGCGCGGACTCGCTGGTTCCATGTGTCGGTGATGTAGACGTCTCCGTTGGGGGCGACGGAGACGTCGTACGGCCCCCGAAGGTAAGCCTTCGAGGCGGGCCCGGCGTCGTGGACCGTCGGACCGCCGAGCGCCGTGGTAACGATTCCGGTCGTACTGTCGTACCTGCGCAATCTGCCGCCCGACTCGCCCCAGAACACCGTGCCGTCGGGGTCGGCCCAGAGGCCGGCCTCTGGGGAGTTAAGGTGAGTCTCGCTACCGGGCAGTCCCTCCTCGCCCCACCCAGGGACACCATTGCCCACCAGCGTCGAGACTATGCCGCTCTTCGCGTCCACCCTGCGAATCCGGAAGCCGTACTTCTCCGCGACGTACAGGTTGTCGTGGACGTCGAAGCAGAGCGCGTCGGGCATCAGGATGCTGGCCTCGGTCGCGGGGCCGCCGTCTCCGTTGGAGGCGCGCTGGCCGTTGCCCAACGCGGTGGTGATGATGCCCGTTTTCATGTCGATCTTGCGGATGCGGTCGTTGGAGTTGTCGCAGACGTAGAGGTCCCCCTTGGAGTCGAAGGCCAGGTGTTCAGGGTGATGGAACGCCGCGTCTCGGGCGGGGCCGCCGTCTCCGCTGTACCCCTCCAGGCTGAGCCACGGGCCATGGAACGGCCTGCTGTTCCCGTGCTCGAGGAGGGGGTGTCGGGCCTCCTGGCCAGCGAAGTGCTCGATGATCCCCGTCTTGGCATCGATCCGCCGTACAACGTTAGACCATTCGCAGCAGATGAAGACGTTCCCGTGTTTGTCGACGGCGACGCCGGAATCGTTGTCAACCTCCGCTTCTGTGGCGAGCCCACCGTTGCCACCCCAGCCTAACTTGCCGGAGCCCGCGATGGTGGACACAATCCCCGTCTCGCGATCGACGCGCCGGATGACGTGGTTGCCCATCTCAGAGATGTACAGGTTGCCGTGCCTGTCCTGGGACAAGTCGTGAGGGGTGTGGAAGCGGGCATCTTTCGCATGGCCGCCGTCACCGGTGCGACCAGGGACGCCGTCGCCCCCGAACGTGTGGAGGATGCCGTCCGTGTCGATCCGCCAGATACGGTGCCCCCACATGTCGACGACCATGAGATCGCCCTCGGGCCACCTGACCACTCCCTGAGGCCCGCCGGCCGGTGCGTCCCTGGCCGGTATACCTTCCTGGTAACCCACTCCGGCCAGGGTGGTGATGGTGCCAGGACGTAGCTGGTCCAACTGATGGGTGATGCTCACGGGGTCAACTCCTTGGTGGAACTAGAAGAAATGCCGTCCGCTCGCCTCATCGTACGCGCCGGCCGTCAACGCTGCCGCTGGCTCTAGTGGTCCAACATCATTGAAATGAATACCATGATAGTCATTGTTCCTCTTGGGGGTTCAATCGTAACGTTGAACCGAGGAGGAACCATGATGTCTACCAAGAAGTACCGTATCAGACTGACTACCGACGAACAACAGGAACTCAACGCCTTGGTCTCACGCGGTCGGGCTGCGGCGTACAAACAGACCCATGCGCGCATTCTGCTGATGAGCGATGAGTCACGCTCGGACGGGGGAATGAAGGACGCGGACATCACCAGCGCGCTCGGTGTGGGACAGTCAACGGTCGAGCGAATACGCAAGCGCTGTGTGGAGGAGGGGGTCGAGTCTGCGCTGAATCGCAAAAAGCAACTGCGTCGGCGTCAAAAGAGACTGGACGGCGAAGGTGAAGCACGGTTGATAGCGATGGCCTGCGGGGAACCGCCGGAGGGGCGTGCCAGTTGGACCCTGAAGCTGTTGGCTGACCAGTTGGTCGAGTGTGAGATAGTCGGGACCATTAGCACCGAGACGGTTCGCCAGGCGCTCAAAAAAAAACGAACTGAAGCCGTGGCTGAAGCAGAGTTGGTGCATCCCGCCCGGTCAGAGCGCGGAGTTTGTGTGCGCGATGGAAGACGTACTGGAGGTCTACCAACGGCCGTACGATGGGAATGAGGTTCTGGTGTGCATGGATGAGACGAGCAAACAGCAAGTCAAGGAGACGCGAGTGCCGCGTCCCGCAGCGCCCGGCTTATCGGCGGCATACGACTACGAATACGAGCGCAATGGAGTGAGCAGCCTGTTCATGCTGTTTGCACCGTTGGACGGATGGCGCCGAGTCGAGGTCAGAGAGCGTCGCACGAAGGTGGACTGGGCGCATGTGATAAAGAAACTGGTCGACGAGGACTACCCTGACAGAGACCGGATCGTGCTGGTAATGGACAATCTCAACACTCACAAGCTGTCCTCGCTATACGAGGCATTCGAGCCTGCTGAGGCGAGGCGTATAGCTGAGCGACTGGAGATACACTACACTCCCAAACACGGGAGTTGGTTGAATATGGCGGAGATAGAGATCGGTGTGCTGGCTCGACAGTGCCTGGACCGACGGATTGCCAATCAAGACATCCTGCGCGGCGAGGTCAATGCTTGGCAGAATCAACGCAACCGGGATGTGATACGAGTGGATTGGCGCTTCACTACCGAGGATGCGCGCATCAAGCTAAAGTCACTCTACCCATCAATACAAAAACGTTGAACCACTAGCTTGTAGAGAGACGTCGCCTGGAAGACGAGCGAGACAACAGTAGCGGCCCAGACAAGGGCCAGCCCCAGAATTGCGTAGGGTCGGAGTCGCCATGCAGCTCCCGAAGGCATGTCGGCGGGAGTGCGAGACCAGTCACTGGCACGTCCTCCTGATAGGTCGTCCGCTGATAGTACCAGAGGCGGCCCAACCTTGGGTTACGCTAGATCCGAAGCTCGGACAATCGCCGTCGGGTGGACTCGGGTACGCCGGTCTCCTTCAGGAACGCCGTGAACTGCGCATGGATATCCCGAGCAACGTCGGGCTTGTCGTGGATCACGTTGTTGGACTGGGTCGGGTCCGACAGCAGGTGGTACAGCTCGGACATAGCGGCTTCCTCGGTGTACAACAGCGACCACTCGTCCGTCGTGACGGTCGTGACCGTCGAGTTGGCCATGGTCCCCGGTTTCCCGCCGACAATACGCAACGGCTCGTCCGCGAACTTGAACTTCTCGCCGGTGATCGTGTAGTCGCGGCCAGGCAACGAATTATCTCGCGCCATGGATAGCAGCGACCGGCCGTCGACCACGGCAGGGATCTCGCAGTCCATGATGTCCAGGACCGTGGGCATGACGTCTACGACGGACGTCACGCCGGAGTATGAGCCCGGCTCAACGCCAGGCACGTACAGCAGCATGGGAGCGAGGGCGGCCTCCTCGTAGTAGGGAGAGAAGCCGAATTGCCGGTCGTCGTCGAGATAGTTGTAGCTGGTGCCGTCCGGTCTCTTCCCCATAACCTTCTTGCCGAACATGCCGTCGTGCTCCCCGAAATAGGCTCCGT
Source organism: Dehalococcoidia bacterium (assembly GCA_965248605.1). Taxonomy (GTDB): domain Bacteria; phylum Chloroflexota; class Dehalococcoidia; order Lucifugimonadales; family CAUZJF01; genus CAUZJF01. The sequence goes on along the minus strand of CBDFJV010000007.1, from coordinate 347,350 downwards.
GGTCTGACGTGAACACGATCGCCGTGCTCTCCATAAGGCCCATGTTCTCAACCAACCCGAACAGGCGCCCGAGCCAGGCGTCGAGCATGGTGATCTCGCCGCGATAGGTGGCGAGGGCCTTCCTGACCTTCTCTTCCGTGAGCCCGGTGGAGTCCTGCCACCGGGTGTACGACGGGTAGATGTGCTCGCCGTCGTAGTCGGGCCAGTACCGCTCAGTGTAGTAGTCCGGCGCGTCCCAGGGCTCGTGCGGGTCCCACGTGTCGATGGTGAGGAAGAACCGCTCCTTGTAGTGGAGCTGGAGCCACTCCATGGCTCCGGCGATCGTCCTGGGAGCGTTCCTGTCCGCCTCGAAGCGCCAGGCGGCCCGAGCGTCCATGTGCTCGTCGCGGCCGTCCTTCAAGTACGATCGGGACTGGGCCTGCCCGGCGAAATGACGAAAGGTCTGGTAGCCCTGGTCGTAGTTCATTCCGGTGCGTAGATGGAAGGGCGTGTCGACCATTGCGGCCGTATGTACGCCCTTCGATGCGAGAATATCGGCCACCGTCACCGTCCCCTCGGGCAAGGGCTCCCAGCCCATGAAGGAGAGCGTCCAGCGGCCAGTGGCGAAATCGGCTCTCGCGGGCACCGACATCAGGCTCCCGGCGTAGTGGCGGTCGAAACGCACGGACTTCGCCGCCAGAGCGTCGAGGACGGGTGTTCGGATGTCCACCTTCCCGTACGCCCCGACGTGGTCCTGGCGGAAGGTGTCCGTAATGATCCAGATGACGTTCATACTCAGATCCTGTAGAGCCGCTCGGCGTTTGCGGAAAACATGGCGACCTGCTCGTCGATGCTGAAGCCCGAGATTATCTCGCGGTAAGCGTCTACGACTGCGTCGTAGGTGCTCCAGATCGAGTCGACGGGCCAGTTGGTCGCGAACAAACAGCGGTCCGCGCCGAACGTCTCGATGCAATGGACTACGTAGGGCCTGATGCTGTCCACGGTCCAGCTGTTGTCGCCTATACCCAGCCCTGAGATCTTGCAAATGACGTTCTCGGCCGAGGCGGCAGTGACCATACTGTGTCGCCAGTTGGCGAAGTACTCGTCGTTCCTTTCCGTAGGGACCCCCGCGTGATCGACGACGATGTATGTATTTGGGAATTTGCTCGCCAGGCCGCGCAGCTTCTCCATGTCCTGCCACTGGACGCTTACGCTGGAGACAAGGTCGTACTTCTCCAGTAGGGCGAATCCGCGGTGGAACTCGTGCTCGACCAGGTAGTCGCCCGACGAAAAGTCCCGGACGCCCCTCATGAGCGGGTACGCGCAATGTTCCTCCAGGACCGCTTCAACCCCAGGGTCCTTGAGGTCGGCGTGAGCGACGATGGCGTGCGGGAAGCCTGTTCGGTCGGCGGCGGCCTCGAGCCACTCTGTCTCCTTCACAGGGTCCTCGGTCCCTATCGCCGCCTGTACGTGAATAGCCTTAGTTACGTTGGCGTTGCGCGTCTCCGCAATATAGTCCTCGGCGAGGTAGTTCATCTCCGCGAGCTTCTGTAACTGCATGCCCAGGAAGGGGTGGGGCACACCGGGCTGCCAATCTCCATAGAAGAGCTCGGGATGGTGCATATCGTAGAAGTGGACATGCGCGTCGACGAAATCAAGCTTCTCCATGACCGGTCAGTCCATCCTCACGACCATTTGGAGCTGCGTCGACGGCTTGACCAACGCCTCGAAGGCCTGTTGGATGTCGCCCAGGGGAATGAACCCCGTCTCGTCGAGCATCGGCCCCATTCGCATCTTGCCCGCCGCGATCAGGTCGAGCGCCGCCACCCAGTCCTCGTGCCTCCCGCCGAAGGTGGACTGGAGCTTCACCTCCCTGCCAATCCAGTCGACGGGCAGGACCGACACCGGCTCCCAGGCCAACGCGACCAACACGACCTGACCATCTCTGCGCACCATGTTGAGCGCTTGGTCCAGCGTGGGCCCCACTCCGGCGCAGTCGAACGCGACGTCGGGGCCCGTGCCTCCAGAGAACTCGACCATCCTGTCGACCACGTCCTCGGTCGTGGGATCGACCATGTCTCTAGCACCCAGCTCGACAGCCGCGTTTCGTCGAATTGACGACGGCTCGGACACGAACACGCTGCCTGCGCCCGCGGCCAGCGCCGCCTGCACGGTGAGCATGCCGATAGGCCCGGCGCCAAGCACTGCCACCGTGTCTCCAACGCGCAGCTCTGACTTACGAACGGCCCGCACGGCCACGCTGGCGGGCTCACACATCGCCGCCTCCTCGTCGGAGACGCCATCCGGGATGGGCAGCGGCTCCCACTCGTCCATCACTACGTACTCGGCGTAGGCGCGGAGAGGCCTGGCATGGAAGCCGACGGTGCGGAAGTTGAACCTCGGGTCGGTCGCGAAGGCGGCTCCCTTGCCCGGCGGCGGTTGGCCACCACCGCCCATAACGCGATCGCCTTCCCGCCAGCGCGTTACGCCGGGACCCAACGCCGCGACGGTCCCCGAGTACTCGTGCCCAAGCACGGTGCCGACCGGCACGGCGTCGTAGAGCCAGCCGTGTACGTCGGTGCCGCACAGGGCGCAGAACCTGACCTTCACCAGCACCTGGGCCGGGCCCGGCTCAGGCGTCGGTATCTCCTCGACGCTGAGCTGCTGCTTGCCCTTGTAGACGGCGGCTTTCACGCTCTGAGCCCTTCGCTAACCACACAACAATAGAAAGTGCGTCTTGTTCGTGACGGCAGAATTACGAAAGTCTATAATGGGCAGTGTGATAGAGAGTACCAGATCGGTCTGTATCGAATGAAGCCTGACCAAAACCCAAATAACGTACTGATGCCGGCGGTACGGTTTGAACAAGGCCCAACCGCGATCTATGTCGGTGCACTTCCGGCCTCAGACATTACGGACCTTATGATCGTTGACCAATGGTACCCAGAGAAAGGGTGGGATCTTTCGATCCAAGGATATCAGCGGGTACTCTACGATGACCACATCCGTGACCTTCAGTATTTCTTATCAACTTACCGAGACGAGCTCCTGCCAACCGCGGTCGTCCTGGCCGGCAGAGATCTGGAAGCTCACCAACTGTACTTCGAAGGCGACGGACCAATCGGCTATTTAGTCATCAAACCTGGGACGCGGTTCTATGTGATAGATGGCCAACATAGGCTGATTGCTATCGACAGAATGCTCAGGGAGGATCCGAGCGAAGTAGTCGGTGCGATGCAGCTACCGGTGGTCGTCCTCGCCGGCATTACAAAAATCGAAGAGCTAAGACAGTTTCATTTGATAAATAACCGGCAAAGGCGGATCTCGACGAACTTGGCCTTTGCCCTGCTTGGCACAGCAGCTGAGAACGATGCGACTGTAGCTAAGCCCGAATCCACCGAAGGACACCGATGGACGGCGTGAGGGCAGCGGAAGGGGGTGGGTGAGGGAGCTACAGGGGGGATGGCCTGGGGTCTTGGGGTAGATGGGAGGCCGGCGGCCGGTCTTCAGTCGCCGCACAGGGCCCCTAAGGCCCTATGCGGGAGTTGCGATGCGCGGGAAGGCGAGAGGATACGCAGCAGGGGACTCTCGCGACCGGGGTGGCGCGAGATTGCGGGGACGTTGGGTCAGTTGCAGGCTGGCTGTCAGGCCGGGAACGGAATGGCTTGCAGCCGGGCCAAGGCGCGACTGAACTGGGTTTCCCAAGGCCAGCGCCGGGGGAGATGCAAAGTGAGGCGGCGCGCCGAGCGGGTGATCCGTCCCACCAGAGCGAAGACCCGCCGCCTGAGGGTCTTGGTGATCACGGTCCGCTCGCCCAGACCAATCCGCGCCGTCCAGCGGGCCAGGTTATGCGCCATCACCTGGACCGCCAGCCAGGCGCCGTTGGCGGCGAAGCGCGCCGACGGCATGTGGTTCAGCCCGACGCCGTACTTGAGGTCGCGTATGGCGTTCTCGACCTCGGCGTGGCGGCGATGATCGGCCTCCAGTTCCAGCGTCTCCCCATCGCGGTCGGTGATGAAGGCGTGATAGCTGTATCTGGCGAAGAGGGCGAGCTGGGAACCGGGCGTCGGCTTCACCCGCCGGACAATGAGCCGCACCGGCGCGGCGTCCGGCTTGGTCTGGAACGGGGTGTAAGTCGTCTCGGCGACATCGGCGGCGCCGTCCGTCCAGTAGGGAATGGGAGTCCAGTCCTCCTGTGGTATCGCCTCGATCAGGTCCCGCAGGCTGACGCGCTGGCGGATGGTGATAGAGAAGCGGACATCCATTTCCCGGCAGGCGGCAACGACAGTGTGGGCGTAGAAGCCGCTGTCGGCCCGCACCGTGAGTTGTCCCCTGGCCCCGCCGTAGCGCACCCGCCCCACCGTCTCACGCAGGAAGTGGGCGGCGCCACGGGCGGTGTTGGCCCGGCCCTCGCGCAGCCGGGACATCAGCACCTCGCCGGTGCCGGCGGCAATGGCCAGCAGCGGGTGATAGCCGCGGGCGCCGGTATAGCCGTGGTGGCGCGCTCCCTCCTTGGCCAGTCCATAGGTCTCGCAGATGGTCGAGTCCAGGTCGATGGTCAGGGGCGAGTCGCCGGGTCCGGCCCCAGCGGCCCAGGCCCGGGCCAACAACTGGCGGCTCACGCGGTCGAGTTGACGGACATGCCCCCACCGGAAGCTGCGCAGGAAGGTCCCCAGGGTGGATGGCGCCTTGACCACGCAGCCTAGAACACCGACCGTCCCACCAGCGCGCAGCGCATCGGCGTCGTCGATGCAGTCGCCGCCTGCCAGCGCGGAAGCGACCAGCGTCAGCATCTTGTCCCCAGTGTTCGCCCGTCCCGGCGCTCCGCCGAGGTCAAGGTGATGGTCGACGAGTTCCCGCAGGCCCAGGTGCCGGGCTAGGGTGGCCGGCAGGAGCAGGCCGGCATTGGCCACCAGGCGATGGTCGTCAAAGACGATGCGGATACGGTCGGGTTTGTTCTGTGGCAGCATCTATTGGGTGCTCCTTGTTTCCGGGCGGGTTTCTGTTCCAAAATCATTATCCCAGATTCAGAGGAGCACCCGCTGGCTTCTTCAAGGGCTGTCCCCAAGGACGTCCTTCGGTGGATTCGGGCTAAGGCACTGACCAAGTCTGGTGACGAGTGGCTACTGCCGGCGACGGCCACGGCGATACGGTTAGACGAGCAGCCAAACACGGTTTGGACTCGCCGAATCCGCTATCCCGCTGAACTCAAGATGCCAGGCGAAGATCCTGTAGATAAGACGGCTACCCTGAACACGATGGCCCATTCTTTGAGGCCATACTACAAGAACAGAGACGGCCTGGACTTCCGACAGGGAGAACTAGTCGAATTCCTAAGTCGTTTCTGGCAGGCTATTCAACAGCGCATGCCATCCCCGTTCGTTCGTCCCGTCGACTACGTCGTACAGCGGTCCACCGGTACCTATTGCTTCAATTTTGTCTCCTATGAAGTCTATCGGCAGGTGCCAGACCTACGTACCTCTGACTCAAACACGATTGGCTCGTTTCTAGGTTCGGCTAGTCCGTTCTTCGACGCGGTGCGTTGGGAACGTCGCGGAGAAATATCTGAAAACTACCGGGGGGATTCTCGGTTTCGCGCTCTTGGGCGCGAGATACTAGAAGAACTCGGGCTGGACCCGCGGTTGAGACAGCGTCGCGGCGTATGAGGAAAGAGGCGGGAAATAAGGCATCGAAGTCAAACTTCGTATTCTTGAACTGGGTGGGAGGGAAGTCCAAGGTTGTTTCGCGCTTACTACCCCTTGTGCCCGAGCATTTCGTCAACTACTACGAGCCGTTTCTTGGTGGCGCCAGCCTGTTTTTCGCTTTACTGCCGTCGGAGGCGGTTCTCGGCGACTCGAACGAGGAACTAATCAACTGCTACATAATGGTACGAGATCGGGCCGATGAAGTGATTGAAGAGCTAAAAGCGCTCCGTCGCAGTCGTGAAACCTATAACAAGCTACGCGGTCTGTCTCCTACCAGTTTATCCCAGATAGACAGAGCGGTTCGCTTTATCTACCTCAACAAGACTTCGTACAACAGCGTGTACAGAGTAAACGAAAAGGGACAATTCAACGTTCCCTTTGGGAGAAGTACCGCGCCTATCTATGCGAAGGAAACACTGGAAGGCGCGGCGGCAGCCCTACGAGGCACCACAATCGTAGGCAGCGACTTCGAAGAGACCGTATCCGGTGCATCCAGCGGTGACTTCGTCTACCTGGACCCGCCGTATTACCCTACTAGCCCGACGGCTAACTTCGCCAAGTACACTATTCCCCGTTTTGTCGAGCAGGATCACGAGAGGTTGCAGAAGGTCTTTAGACGACTCGACTCCCGGGGCTGCAGGGTTCTGCTCACGAACTCGTCGGTCAAAGCAATCGACGATCTGTACTCCGGGTACTTTCGCGTCAAACTGAAAGCCAATCGCTACGTGAATAGCAATCCTAACGGAAGAAGCGCAGTCGAGGAGCTGGCTATTTCCAACTACCCGATGTACCACGCAGTCTCTGTTTGATCGCGGTGGGCGACTACGCCAGCGTAGCCTCGACGCTAAGGGCGACGTTGCCTTTGAGGGCGCCGGAGATCGGGCAGCCGTCTTTGGCGGCCTCGGCTGCCTTCTGGAACGCGGCGTCGTCGACGCCGGGTACCGTGCCGGTGACGGTCAGGGCGCTGGACGCGACCTTCCATCCACCTTCGACCTGCTCGAAGGTCACGGTCGCGCTGACCTCCAGCTTCTCGGAGGGCGTGCCGGCCTTGGCCAGCCCGCTGGACAGCGCCATGCAGTAGCAAGCGGCGTGGGCCGCTGCAACCAGCTCCTCCGGGCTCGTCTTTCCGTCCGACCGCTCAGTTCGTGCGGCCCAGCTTACGGGCAGGTCAGTAAACACCCCGCTGCTTTTGGCGCTAACGACCCCGCTCCCGCTCATAAGGTCGCCTGTCCACGTTGCTTCCGCTCGTCGCATGGCTGCTGGCATAGTCAAATACTCCCTTCGGGTAGTTTTCAGGCTGCGAATGTTATCACAGAGGCCGACCAATTCGGCCCGTCCGATGGCTGCGACTCGCCTATGCGCCGGATAGGGCCTGTGCTACCATCGAATGCATGGACGCAAGGTTCATCCGAAACTTCTGCATTATCGCTCACATCGACCACGGCAAGTCCACTCTCGCCGACCGCGTCCTAGACGTCACGGGCGCCGTCGACCCTCGCGAGAAGGTCGAGCAGCGGCTCGATTCGATGGACCTCGAGCGCGAGCGGGGCATCACCATCAAGGCACAGGCCGTCCGCCTCGACTACACCAGCCGTTCGGGCGAGAAGTACCAGCTCAACCTGATCGACACGCCTGGTCACGTCGACTTCTCCTACGAGGTCTCACGAAGCCTGGCGGCGTGCGAAGGCGCGCTGCTGGTCGTGGACGCCAGCCAGGGCATCCAGGCCCAGACTCTTGCGAACGTCTACCTGGCGATGGAGCACGACCTGGAGATCATCCCGGTCATCAACAAGATCGACCTAGACGTCGCCGAACCTGAGCGAGTCGCTCAGGAGGTCGAGAAAGCCTTCGGGTTCCGGGACGACGAGATCATCTTCGCGTCCGCCAAGGATGGTGACGGCGTCGAGGACATACTGGAAGCCGTCGTCGAGCGGATACCGCCTCCCTCGGGGAACGGAGTCGGGCCGCTACGGGCCCTGGTCTTCGACTCGAAGTACGATCCGTATAAAGGTGTCGTCGCCTACGTCAGGGTATTCGAGGGCGCAGTCCCCAAGAATAGTCGCGTCCGAGTCATGTCCACGCGCAAGGAGAGCGACGCCCTCGAGGTGGGGTGCTTTCGACCGCAACCAACTCGCGTAGACGGCCTGGCGGCCGGCGAGGTCGGCTACATCGCCACCGGGCTGAAGACCGTCGGAGACGCCCCGGTAGGCTCTACGATCACTCTGGCTGAGGACTCGGCGTCGGTCCCCCTGGACACCTACGTGCCCCTCAAGCCCATGGTCTTCGCGGGCCTTTACCCGGCTGACGGCGAGGACTACCTCGACTTGCGCGAGTCCCTCGAAAAGCTCCAGTTGAACGACGCGGCACTGACTTACCAGCCGGAGACCTCTCTGGCGCTGGGCTCGGGCTTCCGCGCGGGGTTCCTAGGCCTGCTGCACATGGACGTGGTCCAGGAGCGGCTAGAGCGAGAGTTCGAAATCAACCTCCTGGCGACATCCCCAAGCGTGGCGTACCGCGTCGTCACAACGAGCGGCGAGGTCAAGGACGTCGATAACCCGTCGAAGCTGCCCGAGGCCCAGCTCATCAACGAGATACAGGAGCCGTGGGTCGACCTCACGGTCCTCGTGCCCGCCAGCTTTATCGGCACGGTAATAGACCTGGTCACAGGCCGGCGCGGCGAGTTCAAGCGAATGGAGTACATCCAGTACGGCGACGGGACCAACGGCGTCGACGGAGCGACGCCGAAGGACCACGCCAGTGGCACTCAGCCGGTCGGCGATGGGCCGTCGCGCACGAGAGTGATGCTTGAGTTCGCCATGCCCTTGTCCGAAATGCTGGTCGACTTCTACGACCAACTTAAGTCCCGCACTCAGGGTTACGCCTCGATGGACTATTCTGTCGCGGACTACCGGCCCGGAAAGCTTGTCAAGCTGGACATCCTGGTTGCAGAGGAGCCGGTCGATGCGCTGTCCGTCATTATCCATAGGGACGGCGCCCATATCAAAGGAAAAGAGCTGGTAACCCGTCTACGTGCGCTGATACCCAGACAGCTGTTCGAGGTGCCCATTCAGGCCGCGATCGGCGGGCGGGTCGTATCGCGGGAGACCGTGAAAGCCCTCCGCAAGAACGTGCTGGCAAAGTGTTACGGCGGAGACGTCACCCGGAAGCGCAAGCTGCTCGAGAAGCAGGCCGAGGGCAAGAAACGTATGAAAAAGGTCGGCCGTGTGGAGATCCCGCAGGAGGCCTTCCTCAGCATCCTCAAGGTAGAGCGCTAGCTCGCCCGTTCCGTCCCCTAAACCCCAATCCCTAACCCCATTCCTTGACCCTCTACCCCGTACCCTGTACCCTGACTTCAGGCCGTGCTAAGCGGGGAGATAGCGGTGCCCTGTACTCGCAATCCGCTCTAGCGAGGCTGAACTCCTCCTGGAGGTCTGCTGCCGGTGGCCTCTGGCGGTGGCTGGTGGTGTTGAGAGCTGGGTCCCACGCGGCGGAAACCCTGTGAATCCCGTCAGGTCCGGAAGGAAGCAGCGGTAAGCGGAGATTTCCGGGTGCCGTGGGCTTGCCTGGCTTGAGCCGCCTCCATCGTATAAGCCTTCGCGGCAGCTCGAAATGGAGGTGCACGGCCTGTTCCTGCCATGACGCCGAGTTAGCGACGCCCACCGTTGTCGCTACTCGCTTACTCTAAGCACATGCCCCCTACTGTCAAGGTGCCCCCAAGGGCTAAGAAGTCGCTGGGGCAGAACTTTCTCGTCGATGGCCGGGTGCGCAACCGCATCGCGGCCGCGGCCGACCTCACGTCAGACGACGTCGTGGTCGAGATCGGGCCCGGGCGCGGCTTTCTGACCAGTGCTTTGGCAACGCGAGCCGGCCGCCTCGTCGCCGTCGAAGTCGACGGCGAGTTGATCAGCAACCTCTCCGAGACGTACGCGGACAGCCCGAACGTCACCGTCGTCCACGCCGACGCCAGGGAGATCGAGATCGACTCCCTGGTCCCTGCCGGTGCGCCTTACAAGCTCGTCGCCAACCTGCCGTACTACGCCGCGACACCGATCATCCGGCGTTTCATCGAGGCCGAGCACAAACCCGTGCTGTTGGTCGTGATGGTGCAGCGCGAGGTAGCTCAGGAGATGGCCGCCGAGCCTGGCCAGATGCGGCTGCTCTCGGTGGCCACTCAGATGTTCGGGCGCCCGCGAATCGTGACCGAGGTCCCGCCGACGGCGTTCCGGCCCCGGCCCAAGGTGACGTCCGCTGTCGTGCGTATCGATACGTATGACCGGCCGGCCTTAAACGTTGACTCGGTCCCACGTTTCTTCGACCTGGTCAGGGCGGGGTTCAGCGCCCCGAGGAAGCAGCTTCGGAACAGCTTGAGTCAGGGACTGAGTGTTTCGCCGAACGAGGGCCAGACGCTGCTGGACCAATCAGGTATCGATTCTACCCGCCGTGCCCAGACGCTGAGTCTGGCCGAGTGGGGTAGGCTGTACGGTGCGTCGTCACAAACCGCAGAGAGGCAAGACACGTGAGTCGCCCACATTCGGACCGCCGAGTCATCTTCCTCGACGACGGCGGCGTGATGAACAACAACGACCTAAGAGCGCCCCAGTGGCAGCGTCTTCTGGGCGAATTCATGCCAACTCGGCTCGGGGGAAGACCTGATGAGTGGGCTAGCGCGAACCGAGCCGCGTATGGAGGGGTGCTGAACGAATACGGTCCGCGGTGGGATCGAGAACCTCCCTCTGCTTTCTACGACGACTATCTGTTCGACTGGATCCGTGTGATGTGCGAGAGAGTTGGTGTAAGCCTGCCCCGCCGCGAGGACGCGGTCGCTATCGCTCGCGAAGCAAACGCCTACGTTACAAGACGGGTCCACGCGGCCTTCCCTGAAGTAGTCGATGTCGTCCGTCAGCTGCACGGGAATGGATGCACTTTGCACACCGCTTCAGGTGAGTACTCAAGGAACCTCGAGGGCTACCTTGAGGCTATGAGGGTGCGGGAGTTGTTTGGCAAGCTCTATGGCCCGGACCTGCTGGATTTGCCTTTCCGAGGGCCGCAGTACTACGAGCGGCTTTTCGAGGACAGCTCGACCACGCCTCAACAAGCCATAGTCGTGGACGACTCCGAGCATAGAATCATGTGGGCAACTGAAGCAGGTGCATCGGGTGTACTGGTCCGTCGCGATGGAGGTCCGCCAACGAGCTTCCAGACGATTTCGAGCCTGGCACAGTTGCCGTCGTTGATCGAAGATCTATAGTTCGGCATATGAGATCGATCACACTGACCGCGCCCGCCAAGGTCAACCTCACGTTGGAGGTCCTCGGAAGGCGGGATGATGGCTACCACGACATCGCGTCCGTCATGCAGACGATAGACCTCCACGACACCGTCACGCTGGAGGACGCCGATGAGGTGGCCCTGAGGTGTGACCGGCCTGAGCTTGAGACGACGGACAACCTGGCACTGAAGGCCGCCAGCGCACTCAAGGACGCGACCGGCTCCGGACGCGGGGCAAGGATCACGCTCGAAAAACAGATACCCGTAGCGGCAGGGCTCGGCGGGGGCAGCAGCGACGCAGCCGCCGTGCTGAAAGGGCTGGACCGTCTGTGGAGCCTCGGACTCCCGTCCGACGAGCTGAACGCCATCGCCAAGCGGCTTGGCTCGGACGTGCCATTCTTCCTGCAGAGCGGCACGGCCATGGTGCAGGGCCGCGGCGAGCGTGTAAGGCCGCTGCCCGCCGCCGATCTCGAATGGCTCGTGGTGGTCAGTCCCCGGATTCACGTGTCCGAAAAAACCGGGACTCTATACTCGATGCTTTCACCCGCTAACTACACCCGGGGTATGCTCACTCGCAAGCTCGAGGCCCGGATCAGGGGCGGCGGCGACGTGCCAGCCCAGTTCTTGTTCAACGCATTCGACGACGTCGCCCGAGACGCGTTTCCGGGGCTGGACGAGTGTTGGAGCACGTTCGAGTCCCTCGGCGCCCAAGAAATACATCTAGCGGGCAGCGGCCCATCTCTCTACGCGCTCGTGCCGACCAAGGAACAAGGCACGGCCATCAGTCTGATTCTGGGGTGCCGACATGGGTGGGATGCCTACCTGGTCAGCCCGACCCAGTCCGGCAAGGCCGTCCGCCAATGAGCGACGTCATCGCAGGCGCGATCAGCGGACTTGTGCTTGCGGCTGTCTCTATTGCCGTCGGGCCCGTCATTCTGTTCACGCTCGCCACCGACCCACCACCACCGTATCGCGCGCTGCTGGAGCGGATCAAGCCCATGACACTGATGATGGGCATGATGGTCCTCGCATACCCGGTCTGGACCCTGGTCGGCGTGGTGTTGGGCCTCCTCTACCGGGCCACTGAGTCGGCGGCGCCCGGAGGAGGCCTTGGCAGTCCGAACCTGGCTTACACGATCGCCGTGCTGGTCGGGGCGGCGACGGCGGCGGTACCCGTCGCCATGCTTCTGCGACGAGTGATTGTCTGGTTGGCCGCGCTCGGAGTCGTGTTTGTCGGCGCGTTTGGTTGGCTTCTACCCCACCTGGCAGTCAGGAGCTAGCAGCGGTGCTCCTTGGCGCGGCCGGGCGGATACCCGGCGACTGGCGAAACATCACCTCCGAAGGGCTGCGAGTCGCGGCCTCGGATGGGTTCGCGGTCCTGAACGTCGTCGTCAACGACCCAACCGAGCTCAAAGAAGGTGACGTCGACCGGCTGAAGCGAATGTTTGCCGAAGCCGGGCTGGAGGTCGGGCAGACCAACGGACGTTATGGCGGCGGCCTGGTTAGCCCGGACGAGGCCCAGCGCGACGCCGCTATCGAGTTCGCCAAGAGAATGTGCGGGCTGACCGCCCGTCTCGGCGCGCCGAACACCTACCTGAGGCCCGGCAGTCTGAACGCTGGCGGCCCGTGGCTCCCTCACCAGGATAACCGGTCGAACCGGGTGTTCGACAGGCTGGTGGACAGCGTCGGGCAGATCTCCCGGACCGCCGAAGTCGAGGGAGTGACACTTGCCGTCGAAGGCGGGGCCGTCTCGCCGCTGTACTCCGCCCGGCGGGTGCGCGACTTCATCGACGCCGTGAGCTCGCGGACCGTTGGATTCAACCAGGACCCGGTCAACTTCGTCGGGAGCCTCGACGACGCGTACGATATGCCTCGCTTCCTCGGCGAGTTCTTCGACCTGTTGGGCGACGTCACTGTTGGCGCCCACACGAAAGACTTCCGCGTCGTCGACCAGCTCATGGTCCGGTTCGAGGAGGTCGAGATCGGCTCCGGCCTGATCGACCACGGACTTTTCTTGACCGAGATGCAGCGGGTCTGCCCGGACGGTCACGTGCTGATCGAGCACTTGCCGCCGAACCGGTTCGCTGTCGCGGCGCGACGCTATCGGCGGATCGCTGGCCGCGCTGGGATCAAGTGGGGCACGCCGGGGACCAGTCCCTGACCGCCTCGGTACCTGAAGAGAGACGCCTCGCCGGGTGTCTCTACAATCGCGGGGAGCGTAGATTGGGCAAGCTAAACGACAGGCGCATTCTAGTAACAGGAGCCGCCACCGGTATCGGTCGCACGACCGCCATCCGCGTTGCTGCGGAGGGCGCCCGTGTCGCGGCGTTCGACGTCAACGACACCGAAGCCGCCTCGACGTTGAAGACCATTGAAGACGCCGGCGGCGCTGCCCGATACTGGCACGTCGACGTCTCATCCGAGGCCGAGGTAGCCGCAGCTGTCGGAGAGGCGGCCGAATGGCTGGGCCACGGCGTAGACACGTTACTTCATCTCGCCGGGGTCTTGACAGGCGCGCATGTCGATATCGCGGATGTGACCGAAGACGATTGGGATTCGGTGATCGACGTGAACCTGAAGGGCTCGTTCCTGGTAGCCAAACACGTCGCCACGCACATGAAGCGCCAGAAGTCGGGGGTCATCATTCTCGCGTCCTCCGGAGGCGGTGTGCTCGGCGGGAGCTCCTCGTATGCCTATGGCTCCAGCAAGGGAGGGGTCCACGGCCTCGCATTGACGCTCGAAGCCCAATTGTCCGAATACGGGATCCGCGTCAACGACGTGCTGCCGGGCAGCATCGACACACCTCTCAAGGTAGCCGCCACAGAGGAGTCCCTGAGCAACACGGGCGACGAAGAAGCATACAGACGGACCATGGCCGGCCTGGCGTCTCCCGACGGGGTGGCCGCGGTGATGGCGTTTCTTGCCTCCGACGACGCGCGTTATGTCAGAGGCAGCATCCGCACCATCTAGCGAGAGCTGCAACGAGGTCGACGTTGGCCGCGTTTTGCGGCGTCTTCGGGCGGCAATCTCGTGTAATATACTAGTAGACCGAAATCTTTGAAATGAGGGGTAGCCGAGATTGGCGTGCTACGACGACAGGGCGGGTTTCAAACCCGCCCCTACCAAGCCGTAACCTCAGAACCCTTCAATACTAGGATGTTGGACCACTAGCCCACCTCAGAATAACGACATCGGAGACCCACATGGCCGACGACCTCTCGCAAATAGTCGAGTCCTTCGACACACCTCTTGTGGCATCGGGATTCGCGTTCACCGAGGGTCCTGTCTGGCACCCAGACGGCTACCTGTTGTTCACGGAGATCGGAGGGCCTCATCAGATATGGAAGGTCGTCCCAGGCCGGGACAAGGAGCTTGAGCGAGACGACACCGGCCGTGCCACTGGGCTTACCCTCGACCTAAAGGGGCACGTGATTGCTTGCGAACAGACCACCAGACAGGTGACCAGTATGTGGCTCGGCGGCGGGGACGTGAAGCCCGTAGCAACCCACTACGGTGACAAGCGGCTGAACAGGCCCAACGACGTCGTAGGGCGGTCCGACGGGAGCCTCTACTTCACGAATCGAGGCGCCGGAGGCTTCGAGCCGGACGAGCAGGACCTGGAGCACAACGGGGTCTACCGCATCGCTCCCGACGGCACGGTCCACGAAGTCGTGTATCCCTACGTCGACCCGAACGGTCTGGCGCTCTCTCCCGACGAGAGCGTCCTTTATCTCGTCAACACGCGCCCTTCCATGCATCTCGACGCCTTCGACGTCCAGCCCGATGGCTCGCTCACCAACCAGCGTCGCTTCTTCCAGTTCCCAGGTGAGCCAGGAGACGTGGGAGTCCCCGACGGTGTCAAGGTGGACGTCGAGGGCCGCGTCTACTGCACCGGCCCAGGTGGAATATGGGTGATCGACGCTGACGGCAACATGTCCGGAGTCATCCGCTTCCCCGAGGCGGCCGTGAACATGGGCTGGGGAGACGCGGACAACAGGACGATGTACGTCGCCGCCCGCACTTCCGTTTACAGTGTTCGCATGACGACTCCGGGCACCTCTATTCCGAGAGCATGATCTGAGAAACGATCGTTTGGACCTTGTGAGACGTACGCAAGAACGACCAGCAGAGCTACGGTACTTGAAGTACGCGGCAGTCCCCGCTTTTCTTCTGGTGCTGCTATCGACGGTGGCCGCTTACCACGAGGGAGGCGGCCTCCCCATCGTCGGAATCGGTGCCGTCGTCATCGTGACAGTCGGGGTGGTTGTCGCCTGGTCATGGTGGTCCGGGCGTGGTGGCGGCGACGATGCCAGCTAGCTTCTCAGGTGAGGTGTCTACCGTATGACGAAAATCCCGGAGCCCAGACGCCGGCTCGACCTGGACGGCGCGATCAACGTCCGCGACCTCGGCGGCTACGCAACCACTGACGGAAAGCCCACTCGCTGGAAGACTCTATTGCGGGCCGACAACGTCGGCGGCCTGCCGGCCGAGTCTCAGGCAGCGCTTGCCGATTACGGCGTGCGTACCGTCATTGATCTCAGGCGCGATAGTCAGATCGAGAACTTGGGCAACGTCTTCGACTCTTACCCACGCGTGACCTTCTACCACCAGCAGATGGTCAGCGATGCGACGCGGGAGGAGATGGCGGCCTCGTCGGAGCTGGCGAAAGATTGGCTGCGGCGTATGGAAGAGCTCGAAGGCCCAGCGGCCAAGGCTGCTAACTACTGCATGAGGCTCGATACAAGGCAGGATGCGATTCGAGAGACGCTGTCCACGCTCGCCGCCCCTGGCACATTGCCTGCGCTGTTTCACTGCCAGGCCGGCAAGGACCGCGCCGGTATCATGGCAGCACTGCTGCTGGGCATAGCCGGCGTCCCCGACGAGACGATCACCGAGGACTACGAGTTAAGCAGCTACTACCGTTGGCGTGCATCCCTCGCGGAGCGCGAGATAAGCGAACCTTATGAAGGCGCCCCGCCGGAAGCCTTCGACGCCGAAGGATACGAGACGTACAGGCAGGGCAGCCCCGCCGAATCGATGGCGACGGTCCTCGAATACCTCGACGAGCGATACGGGGGAATCGAGGGCTACGTCCGCGACGCCGGGTTGACCGAGGACGAGATTACGGCGCTTCGCACAGCCGTCGTAGAGTGATGAAAGGCGGCGCGGCTCCGTTAACTCCTCTCCCTCGATGGGAGAGGATCAAGGTGAGGGTGATCTCTTCATGGTCGTCCAACCTGAACTAACCCTCTTCCCACAAACCGCCTCGCCTCTAGATGACGTGTGGGTCGCCCTGGACCTCGAAACGACGGGCCTCTCGTCCGAGGACGACGACGTCATCGAGGTCGGGGCGGTGAAGTTCCGTCGGGATGAGACCATCGAGAACTTCCGGTCCTTCGTAAACCCCCACAGGGCCCTCGACGACTTCACTAGCCGATACACCGGCATCAGCCAGTCCGACGTCGACTCAGCGCCACCCTTCTCCCAGGTCGCCCGCGACCTTGTGCCGTTCCTGGGGGCCGCGCCAGTAGTGGGCCACAACCTAGCCTTCGATCTCGGCTTCTTGACCAGCGGCGGCTTGAGGCTCTCGAACCCCGTGTGCGATACGTGGGACCTTGCCTACGTCTTTATGCCTGAGAGCCGCGAGTACTCCCTGGCCAAGCTCGCGACCACGCTGGGCATAGACCATCCCAGCCCTCACCGCGCGTTCGAGGATGCCAAGGTCACCGGACAGGTGTTCCTGAAGCTCGTCGAGATGGCATCGAAGCTCGACGTTTTCACCCTGGCAGAGATGGAGCGACTGGCCTCCCGGTCGTCCTGGGTCCTGTCGTATCTGCTGAGACGCCTGGGTAACCAGCCTCCGACGCAGGCGGCCGATGGGGACCAGCCGGCCTACAACGTCGGGGTCACGGGCTTCGACCCTCGGGCACTGCGGGAGCGCCTCCACGGCAACAAGGCATTGCGGGCGAACCGGACCGAGCGCAAAGTCGACGCCGATCAGGTCGTGGCCCTCCTTCAGGCCGGCGGCGCCGTGTCCAACGCCGTCGATGCGTTCGAGGAGCGGCCCGAGCAGATCGCGATGGCTAGGGCCGTGGCCGACGCCATCAACGGCAACAAGCGGCTCATCGTCGAGGCCGGCACGGGCGTCGGCAAGTCGCTGGCCTACCTTCTCCCGGCGGCGCTCTACGCCGCCGCCAACAAAAAACGTGTCGTGGTCTCGACCAACACCATCAACCTGCAAGAGCAGCTGCTCGGCAAAGACATCCCGAACCTCGTCAACGCGCTCGACCTCTTGGAAGACGGCTCGTCGGACGAGCTCCGCTGCACCCAGCTGAAAGGCCGCGCCAACTACGCCTGCCTCAAGCGCTGGTCGCTCCTCCGATCGAGCGACAACGTGTCCGAAGACGAGGCGCGGCTGCTGTCAAAGGTGCTTGTGTGGCTGCGCACGACTCCCGCCGGCGACCGGAGCGAGCTGAACCTGGGTCATCCCAAGGCGGCCGCTCCATGGGACCGTGTCTCGGCGCAGGGCGCGCTCGACTGCACGGGGATGAACGGCGTCTGCTTCCTCCGGGCCGCGCGAGAAAGGGCTGCCGCGTCTCACATCGTCGTCGTCAACCACGCTCTGCTGATGACGGACCTGACGGCCGGCAGGGCCCTGATCCCGGACCACGACGTGCTGATCATCGACGAGGCGCAGCACCTCGAAGAAGTGGCGACGAAGCACCTCGGCTTCGAGTTGAGCCAACTCCGTATTGACGACCACCTCGAGACGCTGAGCGGCGACCGCGGTCTGCTCAACCGCATGGCGGCTGCCTTCCGGGGCTCGACCGCGGCCGAAACGCGTCGGCGCACCATGGAAGAGGTCGCGGCAAGGATCATGGCCCGGCTTCCGGACGTCCGCCAGAGCGTTGCCGAGATGTTTGGTGTGCTGACGGGACTCCTGAAAGACGCATTGGAGTCCCAGGAGACGCGCATCACCTCGGGGGCCAGAAGCCAGCCCGCGTGGTCTCAGCTTGAGATCCAGTGGGAGAACGTCGACCTGACGCTTGCCGAGCTACATCGAGAGCTCACCGAGCTGACGACGGCCCTGGAGGGGCTCGAAGAGGCAGGCCTGGCCGACTATGAAGCCCTCCTGATGGAGACCTTCAACGCTATCCAGGTCAACGGCGAGTTGCGGGCCAACCTGGGCGAGTTCGTGCCCCACCCACAGCCCGACGGCATCTACTGGGTTAGCCGGGCACGCAGAACCGGCGATCTCGTGCTCCACAAGGCCCCCATCGAGGTCGGGGAGCAGCTCGAGAAGATGCTGTTCGACCAGAGAGACACCGTCGTCCTGACCAGCGCGACACTGAGCGCCGGTGGCACCTTCGACCACGTCCGTGAGCGCACAGGGTTGAAGGACGCCGACGAACTCCTTCTCGGCTCGCCCTTCGACTACCCGCGCGCCGCTTTGCTCTGCCTTCCACAAGACATGCCCGAGCCCACGTCGTGGAAGTACCAGACTTCGCTGGAGCAGGCGATAGTCGACGCGACGAAGGCCGCCGGAGGCCGAACGATGTGTCTGTTCACGTCCCGCGCATCGCTGCAGGCGGCCGCGGGAGCCGTCCGGGGGACCCTTCAGACCGCGGGATTCGACGTCCTGGCCCAAGGCGTCGACGGCACACCTCACCAGGTCCTGCGGAGGTTCAAAGAGAACCCTAGCTCGGTAATCCTCGGGACCTCCAGCTTCTGGGAGGGGGTCGACCTCGCCGGCGATTCCCTGAGAGTACTGCTGGTCGCCCGTCTCCCCTTCAGTGTGCCGACCGAGCCGGTCTTCGAGGCCCGATCGGAGCTCTTCGAGGACTCCTTCGGTGAGTACGCCCTCCCTCAGGCCATCCTTCGGTTGCGCCAGGGCTTCGGCCGCCTGATCCGCACCAAGACCGACCGAGGGGTCGTCGCCATCCTGGACAAGCGTGTCGTATCGCGAAGGTATGGCCCGGCCTTCCTCGACTCGCTACCGCCAGTCACTAAGAGGGACTGCCTCCTCCGCGACCTCCCAACCGAAATCCGCTCCTGGCTCGACCGGTAGACGGCACCAAGACGCGGCATAGGAGTACGGCCAGCTTTTCGAAAAACGACCGACGAGTTCGTAGAGAAGCATCGGCAATTCGCGTCTTGGTTGCTTGACAACGCTGACAGAGCATATGACCCTCCGATGGTCACGATCGACGCATCCGACGCGGAGGTGCCTGAGACGTCTGCGGCGGTTGCGGAGATAGTCGACAGCGCGATCAAGAGCGCGGGAGCACCGGCAAGGAATCCAACGCCAGTCGAGGCCTCCGGGGAGGACGAAGAATAGAAATCCTGCGCGTCCCAAGAGCCATGACCATCGCCGGCTCGGACTCCGGCGGTGGCGCCGGTATTCAGGCCGACCTGAAGGCCTTCGCCGCCATGCGAGTGTACGGTACCTCGGTGCTGACGGCGATCACCGCCCAGAATACCCTCGATGTCACCGACGTGATGGAGATACCGGTGTCGGTGATCGAGTCGCAGATAGATACCGTGCTAGCCGACATCGGCACCGACGTCGTGAAGACTGGCATGCTGTCGAGCGCCGAGATCATCGAAGCGGTCGCCACGAAGCTTCGGGAGCACGGCATCGACAAGCTGGTCGTGGACCCGGTTATGGTCGCCAAGAGCGGCGCACGACTGTTGCGAGAAGACGCGGTTGAGGCGATGCGGACGCAACTGCTGCCCCTTGCAACGGTTGTTACACCCAACATTCCCGAAGCCGAAGCGCTCTCAGGCCGGAAAATCGAAAGCCTCGACGATGCACGTGAGGCCGCCGTGGAGATCGTCGCGTTGGGTGCGAAGTCGGCCGTGGTCAAAGGTGGCCACCTCGACGGGCCGGCCACCGACATTCTGTATGACGGCGGGGAGATCCGAGCGTTCACCGCGCAGAAGATCTCGACGACGAGTACACACGGCACGGGGTGCACCTTCGCCTCGGCTACCGCCGCCGGGCTGGCCAAGGGCCTGTCGGTCCGCGAAGCCGTGGGCGAAGCGAAGAAGTACGTCACAGCGACTATCCGGCGCGCCTTCCCGATAGGCAGCGGACACGGCCCGCTGAACCACTTCTACGAGCTGTGGGACTGATGCCTGCCCTAACAAGCTCGCAGGTCGACGAGCTCCTCTCGCGACCGATTGTCGCGAGGCTGGCCTCCGTCAAACCTGATGGCGCGCCCTACGTGGTTCCGGTGTGGCAGCACTGGGACGGAAGCCACATGTACATCGTCCCCCGCGCCAGGTCGCGGTTCGTCGAGTTCCTGAAGCGCGACAACCGGGTCGCGGTCTCGTGCGCAGACGACTCAAGCCCTAAACAGCCTAGAGTGCTACTCGAAGGAACGGCTGAGATCGTCGAGGGACCCGTTCTGATGTCCGGCCGGCTACTTGAGATCGCGCGGGAGATGGCCCACCGCTACCGAGGGGGCCCGGGGCTCGAGTATTTGGAGAGCACCATGGACAAACCGCGCTACCTGGTGCGCATAACACCCACGAAGACCACTACGTGGGCCGGCTCGTGGCATCCGCGGTACGGCTAGCTGTTTTTTCTCTGACAGCCCTGCCATTTCAAACGGTTCCTGTCTGCGTCAGCCTGGCACGTGTACAAACTGGGCGGTCCGGCGCCAAAGGTCCACGCCTTCCAGCTTCAGAGTCACAGTTTCGCCCGGCGAAACGGCTTGTGGAAGTGTCGCCCTGGTCCTGAAGGGGAACTCCAGCAGCTCGGTGAGTGCCGAGCGGCCAGGCGGCGTATCTAGAGCGACGGCCTGGAAGGCAGCCGTCCCTGGTCCTTCGAGCCGGTCTTGCAATAGGTATTTGAGGAACCAGTACCGCTTTCGGTCATCTTCGAGCCGCGCCAACTCTCTCAACTCCTCTTCGGCGCGCTGGACGATTGGGGCCAGAACGTCCATCGCGTAATAAGGCTCTCCCATCGCGAGAAAGTGGCTGATCTGGCGCTGCATGATCAGGTCGAGGTAGCGTCTCAAAGGCGAAGTCGTCTGTATGTAGGCGTCGACGCCGAGGCCAGGGTGGTGGGCCGGACTCGTTCCGAGCTCAGCAGGTCTCAGTCTCTTGGCCAGCAGGTAGCGATGGAATGCCTCGTCGGCTTCGTCCTTCGGCGGACCCTCGGGAGATGGCAGGCCTGCCGGGTCGACCGCAGGCTGAGACCTGTACATTGCCGGCACCCCTTCTTTGCGGGTGAACTCAGCGAGCACGGAGTTGGATAGGATCATTAGCTCCGCGACCAGGGTCCTGGCCGGCGAAGAGCGGTCGAGCACCGTCACGCTCACCTCTCCGTTCGCCTTCAGCTTAATTGCCATCTCGGGCCGGTCGATGTTGACAGCCCCTGCTTCTTCCCGAATCGATCTCCAGGCGATTGCTATGGAGTTAAGGGACGTCAGTGTTTCGTGCCGGCCGCTTCCTTCGTTTTGCAGCGCTGAGTCGACTTCTTGGTATGTGAAGGCGACACGGCTGCGGACGACCGACTGCTTTACCTCCCAGTCGCCCAGGGCGCCTGAAGGACCTACCTCCACGAAGAGGCTTACGGCAAGGCGGTCCTGACCGGGGTCCAGGCTCCCAAAAAGGCGGGTCAGCTCCGGCGGCACCATGGGGATCCTGCCTTCCGGAACGTAGAGGGTGGCCATGCGTCGGTCAGCCTCTCGGTCGATGGCGCCACCCGGTTCGACGAGCGTGGCCGCGTCGGCTATGTGCACGCCGAGCCGAAAGGCGTCCTTCCCTTCGACCGGTTCAATGGATAGCGCATCGTCCCGGTCGTCGGTACCCTGGTCGTCGATTGTAAAGACGTCGAGGTGTGTGAAGTCCTTGCGGCTGGAGTCCGACAAGAGCTCCGCCAGGGGCACGGACTTTGCTTCGGCGAGGACCTCTTCCGGAAACTGGGTGCGGATTCCCGCACGGATCAGCTCTAACGGCTCATCCGCCGACAGCACGCCCGCTGCCACCAGTAGGCCGAAGGTCCGATGTTGGAGATCACCGAAGCCGGGTAAGTTTTCTACCAGAGGCCGGACAGCGCGGCTGCGTCCGAAGTCATCTCCGAAGATCGCGTAGCCGCGTAGCTGGTCCAGCAGGGCGGACTGGACCGACGTCATGTCGTCGGGCACGCTCCCGTCTGAAAGGCCCTCCATCAGAGTCGAGGTGGCCTCCGCTCTTTCGGCCTCGGCCCTACGCCGGGCCTGCTTCTCCTCGACCGCTTCCCTAGATCGGGCGGAGTAGCCTTCGTGGTTGTACTCGAAGTAGTCACTGCCGCCGTCCAGGTGGATAGCGAGCGCTGCTACCTGGATCGTGGTGGGCGCGGCTTCCCAGTAGAGGTCGGCAAGCTCTTCGAGGCCGACCGACGCGTCCTCTCCTGTGACGACATCCCACACCTCAGACAGGTCGATTTGGCCCGAGAGAGACTGGGCCTGTTCTCTAAGCTCCTCGACGGTGGTTTGGTCTTCCGGCACGATGCCCGTCGCCGTGAGAACCCGTTCGCGAGGGATCCGCGCCTGGCGATTTCGCCCCAGCGCGACGGTCACCTGGGCCGCGCTCTCTTCGACGTACCTTACTATCGTGGCGCCTTTGCCCAGTCGGACAACTAGGAGTTCGTCTTGACGCACCTGTACCTCTTTCGAATGGTCATACCATTTCAAGCATGGCTAGGGATGGGTCTTGGATCGCGGCCCCGGCGAGCAGAAGGGCAGAGCTGATCTGGTCAGCGCGCGACCACGAGCGGTCGGATGGCCTCCACGGTGGCGGGGCCGATACCGTTCACGGCGACAAGGCCTTCTACGTTCGGGAACGGGCCGTTCGCCTCGCGGTGTGCCACTATGGCTTTGGCTTTGACGTCACCGATCTGCGGCAGCGTCTTCAAGGTCTCTACTGTCGCAGCGTTCACGTCGATCTTTGCCGAGGTCCCACGGCCCTCCGTGACCTGAGTGGGTTGCTCCTCTCCGATCTTCGGAATATGCCAGTGGTCTTCGTCCAGGACCCGAGCCGCGAGATTGACGGTGGCAAGCTCGGCATCTGAGTTCGCTCCACCTGCGGCCTCAATCGCCTGTTGAAGTCGATCGCCTTCTTCGAGTGTGTAGACGCCTGGGTTCTCCACCGCGCCTGTGACGTACACCTGTATGTCTGAGGCGATGGACGGCATCGCGGTCGGAAGCAGTATCTCGACGCCTGGACTCGACGTCGCTTCGCGAACCAGCAAATACACCGCACCTACGAGAGCGACGGCAGTCACGACCGACAGACCAATCTGGGAAGCGAGCTTGAAAGACATCACACCCGTGGTCTCGCCGAATATAGACGCGCGCAGCGCCGGTGTCAACGTATGGCGGGCGCGGGCCGCTATCCTTGACCGCCCTTCTGGGCCAAACCTATAATGTGCTCACTCGCACAAGGTGAAACGCGTCGTGACCGAAGCCTCCCCCGTGACCGAAGTCGAAGACCTCCAAAAACGCGCTCTCGACGAGCTTGAGCCGGCTGGCCTCGACGAGCTCGAAGAATGGCGGATTACCTATCTCGGGCGGAACGGCCGTCTTACGAGCGTGCTTCGGGGCCTGGGTCAGCTCCCTACTGACGAGCGCCGGACTGTTGGTGCAGCGGCCAACCGCACCAAGAAGCTGCTGGAGGATAGCCTGGAGACTCACAGGCGGACCCTGACGGAGGCCCAGCTTGCCGATGGAGCCAACCAAGAGTCGATAGACGTGACCCTCCCCGGCTGGCCTACCCCGCGCGGAGGGCTCCACCCGACGACCCAGATGGTCAGAGAGATGTCAGCGGTCTTCGTCGGTATGGGGTTCGACATCGCGGAAGGCCCCGAGGTCGAGTGGGACCGCTACAACTTCGACATGCTGAACATCCCCAAGTTCCATCCGGCCCGCGACATGTGGGACACGCTCTGGATCGACCAAACGGATGAGAACGGCGAGCGGCCGATGCTCCTGAGGACGCATACGTCGCCTATGCAGGCTCGATTCATGGAAAAGACGAAACCGCCCGTCCGCGTCATCGTGCCTGGGAAATGCTACCGGTACGAGGCGACTGACGCGACCCACGAGTGGCAGCTCTTTCAGATCGAGGGGCTCGCGGTCGACGAGGGTATTACGTTCGCCGACCTGAAGGGAACGATATACGAGTTCGCAAGGCAGATGTTCGGCGAACAAAGGCGGATACGCTTCCGCTGCGACTACTTCCCATTCGTCGAGCCTGGGGTCGAAGTGGCCATGGACTGCTTCAAGTGCGACGGCCGGGGCTGTCGTATATGCAGCGAGACGGGCTGGATCGAGATCGCCGGCGCCGGAATGGTGCATCCACGGGTACTCGAAGGAGTAGGTTACGATCCGAACGTCTACACCGGCTTCGCCTTCGGATTCGGCGTCGAGCGCGTCGCGATGCTGAAGCACGGCATCGACGACATACGCCTCTTTTACTCCAACGACGTGCGCTTCCTGAGGCAATTCTGACGCCCTCCGCGCGGATCGCGCCGGGTGCCATCCTACGAGCTTTGGATTGACATGCTAGTCCCGTTGTCTTGGCTGAAGAACTACGTGCCAGTGTCTGTGACGCCCAAGGAGCTTGCGCACCATCTCGCCATGGCCGGCACCGACATTGGTGGCGTCGACGAGATCGGCGCCGATTGGGACAAGGACAAAGTCCTGGTGGGCCACGTGCTCGAGGTTGAGCCACACCCCAACGCCGACCGGCTCACCCTGCCCACGGTCGACCTGGGCAACGGCGAGACCGCGAAGGTCGTATGTGGGGGCCAGAACCTGGCCCAGGGCCAGAAGGTCGCTTTCGCGCGCGAGGGCGCCCGTCTCTTCAGTACTCACTCCGGCAAAGTCGAGGCTCTGAAGGCCGCAACGATTCGAGGCGTCGTTTCCGCGGGGATGGTCTGCTCGGAGGTAGAGCTCGGCCTCGGCGAGGACCACGCCGGTATCCTCGTACTGGACGAAGACGCCCCAGTTGGCACGCCGCTGGCCGATTACCTGGGGGACGCCGTCCTGGACGCCGACGTGACCCCTAACAGGCCGGATTGCCTCTCGATACTCGGTGTGGCTCGCGAAGTTGCCGCCATTACCGGCACCTCAGTTACGGAGCCGGACCTATCGTACTCAGAAGACGGAGACCCGATCGAAAGCCAAGTCAAGATCGAGATCGCAGACCCGGACCTTTGCTCCCGGTACGCGGCAAGCCTGATTACGGGTGTGAACGTCGGCCCGTCGCCTCGGTGGCTCCAGGACGCGCTGGCGAAGGTCGGCCAGCGATCCATCAACAACGTCGTGGACATCACCAACTACGTCATGATCGAGTACGGCCAGCCGTTGCACGCCTTCGACCTCGATCTGATCAAAGATCGGACCGTCATCATTCGCGCCGCGCGCGCCGGTGAGAGCATCGAGACCCTGGACGACGAGACACTCGAGTTGCGGCCGCCGATGCTGACGATCGCCGACTCCACGGACGCTATCGCGCTTGCCGGCGTCATCGGCGGCACGGGTACCGCGGTCAACGACACCACGACCTCCCTGTTGATCGAGTCGGCCAACTTCGACCCGATCAACACGAGACGAACAGCGGCGGCTCTCAACCAAAAAACCGAGGCGTCCTACCGGTTCGAACGCGGCATCAGGGCCGACCTTGTGCCCCGGGCATTGAAAAGGGCGACCCAGCTAATACTCCGGGAGGCGGGCGGTACGGCGGCGAAAGGCATCGTCGACCTCCACCCGGGCCGCGCTGAGGACCCTGTAATCGAGGTTACCCTCGAGCGCATCAGTAAGGTGCTCGGCGTCGACTACGAAAGAGAAGCGGTAGAAGAGACGCTGCTGTCCCTGGGCTTCGAGCCTGCCAGGCCTGGTCAGGACTCCACGTTATGGATGAAGGTGCCATACTGGCGCGCCGATATCGCCATAGAGGACGACGTCGTCGAGGAGATCGCACGCATCCGAGGGTACGACAGCATTCCCACCACGATGCTTTCCGCGCCGGTCCCACATCACCCACCGCATCCCGAGAGAGACCTGCGCGAGCGCGTCCGAGATCACCTGATAGGCACCGGGATGCAAGAGGTGATCTCCTACTCGCTAACCAGCCGAGAGGTGCTCGCGGCAGCGGAAGCCCTCACTGACGGCGCCGACCCGTTGGCCGTGGCCAACCCGATGAGCATCAGACTCCAATACCTGCGAACGAGCCTCCGCGGCAGCGCTCTGGAGACGCTGGCGTCCAACCGCCGAGTCTCTCGAGACGAGGCGCTGCGGATATTCGAGATCGGCCGCGTGTACTTACCCCGAGACGCCAATGGGAGCAGCCTGCCCAAAGAGGTCGAGACTGTCATCGGGCTGATGTCGGGACCAAGGCTCCCAAACTCGTGGCTCGGCGGCGAGGCTGAGATGGGCTTTTTCGACACCAAAGGCGTACTGGAATCCCTTTTCGGACGCCTCGGTCTGCACTCCGTCTACGAGCGGGCGGACGATCCGATTCTGCATCCGGGGAAGAGCGCCAAGGTCACTTGCGGTGGCACGAAAGTGGGGGTGCTCGGCGAAGTAGCCTCCGGGATTCTCGAACGGTTCGATCTCGACGGGGGCGCGGTCGCCATGTTCGAAATCGACATGGCATCCCTTTGGGCAGCCATGTCGACGGCGACGGCGGGGTACCGGCCGATCAGCCGGTTCCCCGAATCCGAGCGCGACATGGCATTAATCGTAGATGAGGCCGTGCCGTCCTCGGCGGTCCAGTCGATCATCGACCGGCACAAGCTTGTGACGGAGAGCACGCCCGTGGACGTCTACGTCGGCGAGGCGGTGCCGACCGGCAAGAAATCCGTGGCCTACAGGGTAGTGTTCCAGTCGTCCAAGGATACCCTCACGGCTGAGCAGGTGAACCGGGCCCAGGAGGACATCCTGGGCCGCCTGCGCCGCGAGCTCGGCGCCGAGCTGCGGGCATAAAGCTCGTGCAGGAAGCCACTCGATCGAGGGAGCACCGGCACGGCCACGTTCACGAGTCGATGCTGAGCGTCGAGGAGGCGCTTGAGCGCATCCTGGGCTTCTTCGAGGTACTGGACCCGGAAGAGAAGCCGATTCTCGACGCTGTCGGGCAGGTCCTTGCTGAAGACATTGTTGGTACGTTCGACGTGCCTCCCTGGGACAATACGGCGATGGACGGGTTCGCCGTCCGATCTAGCGATCTGAGAGACGCTTCAACCGATTCTCCAGTCATATTGAGCGTGGTAGGGTCTGTAGCCGCCGGCCAGCTACCGGACAGAGATGTGACGTCGGGGTCCGCCGTCCGTATCATGACCGGCGCGCCTATACCTGTGGGCGCCGATTCAGTTGTTCCGTTCGAAGATACCGACGAAGCGGAGCGAAAGGGCTCAGAGCCGTTGTCCGAAATCGGCGTCAGGACTCGGACTGCTGTCGGCGAGAACATACGGCCGGCCGGACAGGACATTGGAGCGGGCGAGAACGTCCTCGCCAGAGGTACCGTGCTCGGTCCGGCGGCAACGGGCGTGTTGGCGTCTATCGGTTACTCATCGGTCAAGGTTGTGAGGCGGCCGACGGTCGCGGTCATCGCCACCGGCAACGAGCTGGTCGAACCCGGCTCGGAGCAAGCGGCCGGCAAGATATTCGATACAAACAGCTATAGCCTGTCCGCAGCTGTGGCGCAGGCGGGCGGCATCCCGAGGAAACTGGGTATCGCTCGGGACAGCCTCGAATCGTTGAGCGCGAAGCTCCAGGAGGGCCTGGATTCCGACTTCTTGATCACGTCTGCTGGTGTTTCCAAGGGGGACTACGATATGGTCAAAGACGTCCTCTCGAAGCACGGAGAAATAGACTTCTGGTCGGTCAGGATGCGCCCGGCCAAGCCGCTGGCGTTTGGGACCCTACGGCACCAGGATGGCAGACGGGTCCCCCATCTCGGACTACCTGGCAACCCTGTCAGTGCCCTGGTAGCGTTCGAGCAGTTCGGCCGCCCTGCCATACACAGGCAAATGGGAAAGCCACCGGCAGCGAGGCCGACCATCGACGCCGTTCTGGAGGAGCCCATCTACAACGCCGATTCGCGGCGAGTCTACGCCAGGGCTGTTGTCACCCGCCGCGATGGCAGGTACTATGCCAAACTGACCGGCCACCAGAGTTCAAACCTTTTGACGTCAATGGCTCGGGCCAACGGCCTGGCGATCTGTCCCGAGGACGTGTCGCTCAAGAGAGCAGGAGACGTCGTGAAGGTTCAAATGCTGGAGTGGCCGGAGAGCGTTTTTTGACTGGGCCTGGTCAAACCCCGGATACATACACCGTTGGACGTCTGGGACCGGGACATGATCGGCAGCCTGCGAAGTCGTATCGATCGGACGACAGGAGGTAGTCGAATGGAAGAGTCCACCAAGCCTCGCGAGTATTTGATTGCGGTGGATGAGGCATCGAGCGCCGATTCGTCGCTCGCGGCCGTCATCGCCGCCAGACGATGCTATGAAAGCCGCCAAGCCGACATCGACGAGATAGCGGCGGACGCGGACCCCAAGCCTTATATCGAGCGAATAGCTTCCCATTGTGCCGACACATCTGATTATCTTCTACCGGACACGCCCCTAAAGGAGGCTATCTTCAGGGAGCTCCTTGCTGGTGGAAACAAGCCCCGGACCGCCGAGGACATCAGCGAGGCCTTGTCCCGTCGTTGGGCGATGGCGACTTATCCGAGGGACATCTCGCCCGAAGTGATCGGTAGGCTTTTGGAGCATGGTCAGGGCTACGGAATTGCCGCCGTGCCCATTGAGGAGCCCGAAGAGACGGAGGACGAGCCTGCAGAGGCTGTGGAAGTGGTCGGCGAGGGTGCTGAAGAACCGGTAGCCGCCGGGGACGATTCGTAGACTAAAACGAAAAGGGGCTTGTCCGATTGGACGCGGACAAGCCCCTGCTTCTTGAGCGCGGACTAGCTACTCTTCGTCTTCTTCCCTCGGCTTTCTCTTCCTCTTTATCACTTCTACTTCAGTCGACGTGAAAACAGGCGTCGAAAGCACTAACGGCTTCTCGGGTTTCTTCTTTTGCTTTTTGGCCTCGCGCTTGGGCTTGTGACCCTTGGGCATGTCCCACCTCCGTACCGACTCCAGGGGAGTCTTGCGGTAGTAGCTAGAGTGTAGAGCAAAATGCCGTTGGACGCAAAAACGATGCGCCCTTCCGGCGGGCACTGCAAGGCGGAGGTGGAGAGTTGACGGACCGCATCAGTCGGGACCAGTTTGTTGCCCGTCTTCAAGAGCTATGTCTGAAGAGCAGCATCGTCGGGTTGCCTCGACGCAGCCGCGATCGACACATCTTGCTCAAGAGCGTCGTTCTCACTCTGAACTCACAGATCGGTTACTCCGAACCCGAGATCGACGACAAGCTTGCGTACTGGCTGGTGGATGTCGGCCGCTCCATCGACTTGGACCGGGTAACGCTTAGGCGATGGCTCGTCGACGAGGACTACCTCGAGCGCGATCGGGGCGGGTCAAGCTACCGTGTTAGTTCGGACGGCCCTCACAAGAAGATATTCGACGCCGCTGTCGAAAGCGTCGATGTCTATCGCGTGATTGGGGAGGGCATGAAGGAAATCGGGGACCTGAAACGGCAGCACGCGGACAACCCTCCGCGCTAGCCGCGGCGAGGCTTATCTCCTGTCCGGCGTCGTGGGAATAGACGCCTTGATCCCGGAGGGGTCTTTGGAAATACGACTCGCGAAGAGATCTGAGTTAGTCAGAATCATCGAGGTCAGGAGCGACGCTTTTTCGCGCGTGGCTCCTTCGGC
This sequence comes from Dehalococcoidia bacterium, assembly GCA_965248605.1. Classification (GTDB taxonomy): domain Bacteria; phylum Chloroflexota; class Dehalococcoidia; order Lucifugimonadales; family CAUZJF01; genus CAUZJF01. The sequence goes on along the minus strand of CBDFJV010000007.1, from coordinate 317,588 downwards.
TTATAACGAGGTCGAAGTGGAGACCCTGCTCGGTGATTACACTGAGGAAGAGTTCCTGGAGATGATTTCAGATAGACGTCTATTCGTTGCTGTTGTTGATGGCGTGATTCGCGGTACGGCCGGCTGGGCAGGGGAAAGCGTCAGGCACGTATATGTAGATCCTGACTACTTCGGGCTTGGGATTGGGACAAAACTGGTGACTCACGCAGAAGCAGACTATCAGGAAAGAACTCACCGTGATTTCATCAACGCCGGGGTGATTCTATACGCTCGAGGGTTTTATGAGAAATGCGGTTACGTCTTGGTAGCTAAGGCGAAGGATTGGGACGGGAGCGACTTTTACCGAATGCGGAAACGGTTAGCGATAGGGTCGAAGAGCAGTTTGTGAACCTGTTCGAGCAGTTCGACTTCAAGGCCGATATGGTGGCCAACAGCAAGTTTCGTAGAGGAGGAAGCATGAACACGACCGCGACGCCAACAATCACCGGGATGAGCCCACAGTTTCTGGTTGCCGACCTCGAGCGTTCAATAGAGTTCTATACCAAGGAACTCGGCTTCGAAGTCTCTTTTAGATACGGTGGCTTCTATGCAGGCATACTCCGAGATGGCCACTCCATTCATCTCAAGGCCGCCGGTGGGGATCAGAACCTGGATATTCTGTGCGAGGTCGAACGGATAGACGCTCTATATGAAGAACTCAAGAGTCGTTCCGTCGACGTGACTCAACCGCTTCGTGAGATGCCGTACGGTCGAGAGTTCTACATCGCCGATCCCGACGGGCACATCATTGGCTTCCACGAAGACTCGTAGGAGTTCCAGGTCTCCCGTCTAATCACGCTCTAAAAAGAATTTGCCTTCGGCAGAGATCTGCCCTATCCGAACTCCGCGCGGTCGGCTTCAAGCGCGTCGTAGTCCAGGTCTAATGCTCGAAGGGCTTGCCGGTGCGCCGCAGCGACTTGGGTATCGCGATCTGGCACGTCACGTATCCATTGGGCGCCTTGCCGGCCGGATTGCCCTGCAGGAACCCACGGCTGTTCATCGCTCCGGCGGCATAGCCAGGAATGGCGTCGCCGAGGGTGCCGACGATCAGGTTAGCGTACTCCACGGTGGTATCGTACAGATCGGCGATCAGGCCGACCATTTCCGTCCACGCGATCTTGAGTGCGTCTTCCCAGGTCGCGCCCATGCCCGCCGTGTATATCCAGTCCTCATTCTCCACAACGACACCGCCGGTGGGAAAACCGGGTGAGCGGTCTACCTTCAGCGTAACGGTCAGGTCGATCTCGACGCCGGTTCCAGTCAGCTCTCCGTCGCTCATGTAGGCGTGGCCGTCGCCGATTGTGAGCAGGCCGCCCTCCTGCTGGGCCCGTATGTGCACCGTGCTGCCTGCCCGTATCGAATTGAAGTCCATGTTCCCGCCGTGGTTCCACGCCGAGGGGTGAGGAGATACGGCCTTCAAGCCCAACAACGCCGATCATCGGCCTGATTGGGACCACGAAATCGGGTGGGAAGTGAAGGAACCCGTCACGGACCGGAGCAACGCTGCGGAGACTGCCGCGGAAGGGCCCGCCGTTGTTGTAGTAGCCATAGGGTCCCGGCACGACGTCAATGATCTCGATGGCGACCCAGTCGCCGGGGTCGACGTCCTGGATCAGAAATGGGCCTCCCCCTCTCGAGCCCCGCACGTCGGCTATCTCCGGCACCATTCCGGGCCGCAGCTCGCTGTCCCTGCCGCCGGGCGTCTCGATAATCACGGTCTCGCCCAGCTTCAGCGTGCCCCTGACTTCGGTCCGCTCCGGGTCGTCGGGGCCTTTGTAGTAGGGCTTTCGAGTGAAGGTACGCATCTTGTTTGCCTCTCTGTTGGAGATACCGAAATCACGATGTTGCCGGCGATTCTCGCGAAAGAGTAGTAGTGCCCTCAGCCTCTGTCAATGCTCTTCAGAAGTGGAGCCACGAACTCTCTAGCGGGGGACTCGGTCGCGTTGACACCACCTAGGGCCGCTGCTATCGTGTGGGTCGCTTTTAAGAGCTACTGATTCACACTCCCAGGAGGACACCATGCGCGTACTGATCACGGGTGCGGCGGGGCAGATCGGCGCCCACCTTGCCCGAGGAATGAAAGACCGCCACGAGATAAGAGGTCTAGACCGTGTAGAGATGCCCGAGCTTGACGACGCGACCGTCGGCGATATAGGCGACTTCGACACCGTTCTGAAGGCGACCGAGGGAATGGAAGCCGTCATTCACCTAGTGAACGTCGGGGCAGAGTGGGAGCAGGCCAAGGAGTCGATGGTCGGCACCTATAACGTCTTCGAAGCGGCGCGACAGAACGGCGCCCGCCGTATCGCATACGCGAGCCGCGCCGGTGTTTTACCAAGGTCTTTCTACCCCGCCACGATCCGCCGAACGGTAGACCTCCTACCTAAGCCGGACAGTTTCTACACCATTACGAAGGTCTTTGGCGAGAGCATCGGATACATGTACTCGGCCCGCCACGACATGGAGGTGGTGGCGGTCCGGATCGGGAACTTCAACAAGAACCGCGACAAGCCGGAGCACCCGCACCAGCTTAGCTTCGGCGACTGCGTTCGCGTCTTCGAGCAGGCGATCATTCACCCGGGTGTGAAGTTCGAGGTCGTGTTCGGAGTCTCGGACAGCACCTGGCCTCTCTACGACATCGACCACGGCCGGAAGGCGATCGGCTACGACCCTCAGGATGTCTCCGACGTGCCTGAGGACAAGCGGGTCTGGTAGCACCTTAGACCAGGCCCTTACTTGCCCGTGGAGCCCTACGTGGCCGACACGGGGCTTGTCTGTTAGGGGCGCCATGTTGTAGATTGTGTTGGCGGTCGGCCTGCGGTTCTCAGCTGCTATCTCGCTGCAGGTCGAAAGAAGGGAGCCATCCACGTTGAGCGGCGACAATCGGTCTATTGTTGTCATCCAGCTGTCGGGAGGTAACGACTACCTCAACACGCTGGTCCCCTACACGAACGGCATTTACTACGACTCACGGTCCACGGTGTCGATCCAGCCTGAAGAGGTGCTCGAAATCGACGGCCAGGTCGGGTTCCGCCCCGGGATGGAGCCGATCAAGCGGATATGGGACGAGGGCAACCTCGCAATCATCAACGGGATCGGCTACCCCAATCCCAACCGGTCGCACTTCCGGTCGATGGATATCTGGCACACCGCGTTGCCCGAGGACGTCGGCAAAGAAGGATGGCTGGGTCGAACGATCAGAGAGCTGGACCCCAAGTCCGAGAACGTCCTCACCGGCGTTAACTTCGGCCGTGGCCTTCCTCGTGCACTAGGGTGCCGTGGAGTGCCCGTCGCCTCGGTCGGGAACCTGGAGACCTACGGCCTCTTCCCGGACATCGAGGACGAAAAGCTCCGGAAGTACGCTCTTGAGACCTTCTCAAAGATGTACGGCGCGACCAACGGCGGAGACGCCGTCATGGACTTCCTGGGCCAGACGGGCATGGACGCCTTGAGAGGTGCGGACATCCTACGCACCGCGCCCGCAAAATACGCGTCGAGTGTCGAATACGCGGACAATCCTATCGCGCAGAGCCTCAGGAGCGTCGCGCAGGTGATGTTCGCCGACCTAGGTACTCGAATTTACTACACAGCACACGGCAGCTTCGACACCCACGCCGGCGAGCTCCCCGCCCATAGCAAGCTCTGGAACGAAGTCGCCGGCGCCGTCGGCGATTTCGTCGACGACTTGAAGGAGCATGGCCGCGAGGACGACGCAATCATCTTCATATTCTCGGAGTTCGGTCGCCGCATCAAGGACAATGGTTCCGGTACCGACCACGGGTCGGGCGGGCTGGCCTTTGTCATAGGCGACCCCGTGGTGACCGGCATGTATGGCGAATACCCCTCTCTCAAGGAAGAGGACCAACTCGAAGGCGACCTTCACTTCAACAACGACTTCCGGCAGACGTACACGACGATCTTGGAACGATGGCTCGGCCTCGACGCCGCCCCGATCGTCAACGGGCGGTTCGCCCCTCTCGAATTCATCGCAAACTAGACCTCACCCCAACAAATCGACGCTGCGCACAACGCGCCTTCCCCCCTCTCCGCAATGCGGAGAGGGGCCGGGGGTGAGGTTCTTTCGGGACCACAAAACACCATTTAGGGACGACCACATGAGCAACGAAGACATCGCACTAGCAGCTCACCTGCTGCGCCGGGCCGGCTTCGGCGCAACTCGGGACGAGCTCGACGGCTACGCGGCCAAGGGCTACGAGGCCACAGTCGAAGATCTACTCCACCCCGGCGACCCCGGCAACATTCCGGACGACCTGATCAGGCGATACCACGTGGACCAGTCGGAGATGAGACTGCTCGATAGCGCGAGCGCCTATTGGATCTACCGCATGATCTCCACCAAGAACCCTCTGGAGGAGAAGATCGCTCTGTTCTGGCACAGCCTGTTTGCGACAGGCTACTCGAAACTGAACCAGTCCAGATCCTTGCTGAACCAGATCGACATGTTCCGTAGGTTCGGGCTCGGCCCGCTGCCGCCGCTGCTCGTCGAGCTCTCGAAAGACCCGGCTATGATCATCTGGCTCGACAACAATGAAAACCATGACGGCGCCATCAACGAGAACTACGGCCGCGAGCTGCTCGAGCTCTTCTCCATGGGCATCGGACACTACACGGAGGAAGACATCAAGGAATGTTCCCGGGCCTTCACTGGATGGACCCTTGGCAACGCCGAGTATATGTCAGTCCGAGCCCAGAAGGATTCAATTTGGCCCTACGGACGTATCGCCTGGCACTTCGAGTACCGCCCGCAGGACCACGACGACGGGGAGAAGACCTTCCTGGGCCGGACAGGTCGGTTCAACGGTCAAGACATTATCGACATTATTGCTGGGGAACAGGCGACCGCCCGTTTTATAAGCACCCGGCTATTTCAATTCTTCGGCGCCGACGAAATAGACGACGAAGGCCGCGCGGTGATCGACAGCATGATGGTTAGCTATTTCGACTCGGGTTACGAAATCCGGTCGGTCCTGCGAACCCTTTTCTTGTCCGAGTACTTCAGGTCCGAGGGGGCTAGATTCGCTCGGGTCAAAGGCCCTGTCGAGCTGGTCGCTGGTGGTATCAAGATGGCGGGTAGCTACGCCAAGCCTACCTTTGGAATCGAGAAGGTTGGGCAGCAGGCTTTCTACATGGGTCAGGGGCTTTTCCAGCCTCCTTCGGTGGAGGGCTGGCACGAGGGGACCGAGTGGATCGACAGCGGTGCGCTGGTGGAGCGCGTGAACTTCGTGGCTCAGGAGCTCGCCAATGTCGACAGCCCCGGAGTCCGTAGCATCATTGACCGCTTGGCCCACAACAACGGCGGCGTTCTCACTCCCCAGGAGCTAGTCGATAGCTGTCTTGACTTGGTTGGGCCTGTCCCTGTCTCCGAGAGCGCCCGGTCGGCCCTGCTGGAGCACGCGACCCGAGATGGAGACCTCGATCTCCGGAGCGCCGAACCGGGTGACGCGGCCGAGCAACGGGTGGGAGAGATACTGAGGCTAATCGCATCAAGTCGCGAATACCAGTTGGCCTGAGTAGGCCGGCTGACGTTATCGCCGGTAGGGGCAGGTCTTAGACCTGCCCTCTGGTTGAGATAAGGAGATTCGATAGTGGTCGCCTCCGAAGTCACAACGCAGCTTGCGTTGGACTACGTGAAGACTATTGGGATAACCAATAACGGAACCTCCGGACGCGGTTTCGCCAACCCGCACGACATGGTCGTCGCTCCTGATGGCCGTATCTTCGTCCTCAACCGGTGCGACCCCGCTCGCGCTCAGGCGGTGCGGGTCAGCGTCTGCAATCTCGATGAGGAGCATCTCGGCGAGTTTAGCAACGGGCACGGAAGCGGTGACGGCCAATTCATCTGGCCTGTCGCCATGGCTCTAGATGGCCAGGAGAGGCTCCACGTCACCGACGAGTACAACCACCGGGTGTGCGTCTACGATTCGTCTGGCGAATACGTGACGATGTGGGGCTCTCACGGTACCGGGGAGGGCGAGTTGAACGGCCCGTCGGGCATCGCCTTCGACTCCCAGGACAACGCGTACGTCGCCGACCAGTTCAACGGTCGCGTCCAGAAGTTCACCTCAGTTGGGGAATACATCGGCGGTTTCGGAGAGCCAGGGTCGGGAGAGGGGCAGTTCGATCTGCCCTGGGGTTTGACGATCGATTCGCAAGACAACATCTACGTCGCGGACTGGCGAAACGACCGTGTTCAGAAGTTTTCGCCGGAGGGCCGATTCCTCGCCGCATATGGCGCCTCGGGCGACGGTGATGGCCAGTTCACCCGCCCGTCTGACGTTGCCGTCGACGGCGAAGGAAACATCTATGTTGCAGACTGGGGCAACGAGCGCGTACAGGTCCTGGACAGCGAGGGGAGATTCCTCACCAAGCTGCGGGGGCAGGCCACGCTCTCGAAGTGGGCTGAGGAGTTCCTGGCGTCGAACCCTGATGAGAGGGCCGAGCGCGACCGCTCGAACCTGACGCCCCCGCTGCCGCCTCATCTCAGTACGCCGTACGACGTGTCGTCGCAGACCGAGCCCTACTTCTGGAGTCCCATCGCGGTCACGTTGGATAATCAAGGGCGTCTATACGTGCTCGAGTCCAACCGGCACAGGTTTCAGGTCTACCAGAGGCGTTAGCCAATCTGAACTGGTTGGGGGACTCACAGCATCTTGGGTCCCTCCGTCATTCCGGCGAAAGCCAGAATCCTGAACTGAAGGCGACACCGCGGCACGTTTCGTAGCCTGCTACTTCGATAGTCACATTTGAAGGGGCCGAATTGCTTCCGCAGGACTGGATCGACTCACACGTCCATCTATGGACGCCGGATACGAAACGGTATCCGTTCGCCATCGGCACGGACGCCGCCGCGGTGGCGCCAAAGGACTTTTCGCCAGAGGTCCTTCTGCGGCACGCCCGCCCATCCGGAGTCGGACGTGCCGTGCTGGTGCAGACCATCCTCTACGGGACCGACAACAGCTACATGCTCGACGCGATCGAGCGTTTTCCAACCGTGTTCCGTATGGCCGCGATGGTCGACCGGCACAGCGAACGGCTGGCGGACGAGATGTCCAATCTGCGTGAGCGTGGCGTGACCGGGTTTCGTATCATCGCTCCCCCAGACGGGGCCGACGGCTGGCTGGATGATGCGGGCTACAACGAGATGTTCAAGATTGCCGCGAAGACTAGACAGGCCATGTGCCCGCTGACCCAGCCGGAGGGCCTGCCTGAGATCGACCGGATGTGCGGACTGTATCCTGATACGGATGTCGTGATCGACCATATGGCCAGAATCGGCGAACAGGGCTCTGTCGACGACGGTAAGGTGCGCATGCTTTGCGGGTTGGCCAGACATCCCAACGTCTACGTGAAGGCGTCGCGGTTCCACTCGCTGGGTGCGCGAAAGCCGCCTCACGACGACCTTTTGCCTCTTATCCGTCGCGTTCTGGACGCCTTCGGGCCCGAGCGGGTCATGTGGGGAAGCGACTCGCCGTTCCAGGTGCTCCGTGGGACCTATGAAGACTCTATTGCGGTCGTCCGCGAACGCCTGGGGCTATCCGATGAGGACCGGCGGCAGGTCCTAGCAGGGACCGCGAGTAAGGTCTTCTTCGACGGCGCGGTCTAGGCAGCGTTGTTTAGACTAGTGGTCCAACATCCTAGTATTGAAGGGTTCTGAGGTTACGGCTTGGTAGGGGCGGGTTTGAAACCCGCCCTGTCGTCGTAGCACGCCAATCTCGGCTACCCCTCATTTCAAAGATTTCGGTCTACTAGTACGAGACGAGCCCTGGAGCCCGTCCCGTTCGTGGTTCCGGATTGCTCATCGAAAAGACACGCTCCGGTCGCCACCCGCCTTCTGAAGGGTCGAACGAGATGATCGCGACGAAGCCGCCATCGGTCCCGTAGGCCCGGCACTGCTCCCCCGGATGAGACGCCGGGATTCGAAGCCCTGGGGGCAGCGTCCGTCCGTGACGCAGCAGCTCTTCGGTCTGCTTGCTCACGATCACGGCGCGCATGTTGCTGACAATGCAGTCGGGGTGGTAGAGGTCGTCGAGCCACGAGTCGTCCGCGATCTTGTCCTCGGCGACTTCGAGGCTCATGGCGTCTGAGAGCTTGAAGGGTCCGCTCCTGAGGCGGACCAGTGTTTTCATGTGGGCCCCGCAGCCGAGAACCTGGCCGAGGTCGTGGGCCAGAGAGCGCATGTAGAACCCGCGGCCGCAAGCTACCTCCAGAGTCACGATAGGCGGCGTCCAATCGAGAATCTCGAGTCGCGAGATCTCGATCTTCCTTGCCCCTCGTTCGACTTCTACGCCAGCTCTTGCGAGGTCGTAGAGCCGTTTGCCCTGGCGCTTCAGTGCGCTGTACATGGGAGGCACCTGTTCGACTGTCCCCCTGAACGAATCGAGGGCGTGCTCCACGTCGGCCAGCGTGACTGAAGACGGGTCGTGTTTCGAGACCACCTCACCTTGGGCATCATACGTATCGGTCGCGACCCCGAGCTCGACGCCTCCACGATACTCCCGAGTGCCTTCAATCAGGTACTCCATCATCCGGGTAGCTTGCCCAATACATATAGGCACGACTCCGGTTGCGATCGGGTCTAGAGTACCGCCATGTCCGACGCGTTTCTGGCGGCTTGCGCGCTTGATGCGACGCACCACATCCATGGTGGTTATCTCAGGAGGCTTGTCGATGTTGAGGATCCCGTCGATGACAGGACGTGGAGCCTCTCTTCTATCGTTGGCCACCGCTACGTGCTCTCGCTGCTTTCTGGGGCGGGGGCGGACTCGTCGATGAGCTTGAGAACGCCTGCACCCTGCTCGATGGATTCATCGAGGCGGAAGTCGACTACGGGCAGCGACTTCAGCGTGATTCGCTCGCGAAGGCGTCTGCGCACGAAGCCGGAAGCGGATCTCAGGGCTGACATGGTGGTTGCCTTGTCAGCAGGGGTGCCCAGGACGCTGACGAACACCTTCGCCATGCCCAGGTCGGGCGAGGTGTCCACGTGCGTGACGCTGAGAAGTCTGGACAGCCGTGGGTCGTTGACGTCTTCAGAAAGGACCCGGCTGATCTCCTGACGCAAAAGAACGTTGACGCGTTCCATGCGGTAAGTCATCGGGAGACCTCGGCGGAATAGATGAGTGCGACCGACGGATGCCGTTCGCTATACGGTCTCGGTACGATGAGCTTCGAGGACGTCGCCTTCTCGAAAGTCGTTGAACCCGTCCAGTCCGATTCCGCCTTCGAGACCGGCGTTTAGCTCTCTTACGTCGTCCTTGAAGTGCTTGAGGCTGAGTATCTGACCGGCGAAGACCTGACCGGCGTTCCTCATTACCCGGATCTCCGCTCCTCTCGCGATGCTCCCGTCGTTCACGTAGACGCCGGCGGCCTTGGATCCGCGCGAGATGCCGAAGATTGCCCGGACGGTAGCGTAGCCCTCGAGCACATCGCGTGTCACTGGTGCAAGAAGCCCACGAAGCGCCTGGTCTACATCCTCTATCAGGCGGTAAATGATGTCGTACGACCGTATCTCTACGCCTTCCTGTTTCGCCAGGGTAGCGGCTCCCGGCTCCGGCCCGATATTGAATCCTATGACAATCGCGCCCGACGCCGAGGCGAGCATGATGTCGCTCTCCGTGATACTGCCGCTGGCGGCTCGAACTATGTTGACTCGGGTTTTGTCGCTGTTAAGCCCCTCAAGGGCCGTTCGCGCCGCATCGATGGTGCCCTGCACGTCGGTCTTGACGATCAGGTTGAGGCCTTTGACCTCACCCGATTCCAGACGGGAGTGCAGCTCTTCGAGCGTTACCGAAACGGCGTCGCTCGGGCCCTCGTCCTGATGCTTCTCGGCAAGCTCGCGTGCGGCTTTGTCATTCGGCGCGACCGTCAAGGTCTCACCCGCCGCCGGCACCCCGCCGAGACCAAGGATCTCCACTGGTGTCGAAGGCCCGGCCTCGCGGATGCGCTTGCCGCTGTCGTTGAACATGGCCTTGACCCGACCCCTAACTCCGCCCGCGACTACGTAGTCTCCGGTGTTCAAAGTGCCAGTCTGAACGAGCAAGGTCGCCATCGGCCCCTTACTCTTGTCTACACTGGCCTCGACGACAACTCCCTGGGCCGGCCGATCGGGGTTCGCGGTAAGCTCGCCGATCTCCGCAACAACCGAAAGGTTGTCGAGCAACTCCGAAACCCCTTCGCCTTTGAGGGCGGATACCTGTACCGCGATCACGTCTCCGCCCCAGTCCTCGACAAGCAGGTCATTCTCGGCGAGCTGGCGCTTTAGTCGCTCAGTGTCGGCCTCGGGTCGGTCTACCTTGTTGATTGCCACGACCATGGTTACGCCGGCTGCGCGAATGTGATCGATAGCCTCCAGGGTCTGTGGCATGATCCCGTCGTCTGCGGCCACCACAAGAACTGCGATGTCGGTGACTCGGGCACCACGCGCACGCATCGCCGTGAAGGCCTCGTGCCCCGGGGTGTCGAGAAACGTGATAGTGCGGCCGCCCAGGTCTACCTGATACGCTCCGATATGTTGGGTTATTCCACCGGCTTCGCCTTCCACGACCTTCGTGTTTCGTATTGCGTCGAGAAGGGTGGTCTTTCCGTGGTCGACGTGTCCCAGAATGGCAACGACCGGGGGCCGGGGCTGCAACTGAGACGCGTCTTCGTCGCTAGACGAAACGACCAGTGAGCCAGACTCCTCTTCTTGTTCCTCAGGAGCCTTGACCTCGAATCCATAGTCGCTGGCAACGTCTGCCGCCGAAGCCTGATCGACGACGTCGTTGACAGCAAGCATGTGTCCGCGACGCATCAGCTGTTTGATCACGTCGATAGGCACGACGCCGATTATCGATGCAAGGTCCTTTACCGTTAGAACGTCCGGTATCTCAAGGGTGCGCCGGACCGGGGCCGGGGCCGCCGCCGGCGCGGGAGCCGCTGCGGTCGGAGTCGATGTTTGCGGTTGTTCAGTCTTGTTGGTCATAACCCTCGATCTGTGGCTACACTACCTACCCGCCGCCGGCTAGGCGCGGACTTCCACCGATGCAACGCGGTTTTTCACGTTCGCCCAGTCCTCGTCGCTCAAAGCCCTCCTGAGCGCGAACTCCAAGCGTCCTTTGCTGAGAGAGCCTCGGACGCACTCGCCGTCCCTGCAGACGTACGTTCCCCTGCCCGGCATCTTGCCCGAGTCGTCGACCACAACAGGTCCGTCGGGTGTTGCGGCGATGCGGGTCAAGTCGGCCTTCGCGGTCTTTTTACCGCATACCACACACGTCCTCAAGGGCACATGTTTGGTAACAGGCATGGAGTCCTCTAACGCCGCCTGGTGGTCCTCGTCCTGCGGCCGCGACCTCCGCCGCCTCTCCGACCGCGCCGGCCTCCGCCGCCCCTGTTCAATTCCTCTATATCTTCAGCGAATCGTATTACGCCTGGTTCGGCGGCAACGGGTTGCCGGACGCGCCAGATATCTTCGGGAAGCTCCTGTATCGGTGCGCCAACATCTCCGGCCGGGACCGGCTCAGGTACCGGAGCAACCTCCTCAGGCAGTAACAGCTCCTCGGGGAGCACCGCGGCGGCCGGCTCGGCCTCCGCCTCGACTGGCTGTTCGACCGGTTCAGCGGGCTCGTCTGCCGCGGGTTCGGCGGGCGTCTCCGCTTCGACTACCTCCGCGGCTGGCTCCTCAGCCACCGTTTCTTCTACCGCGGGCTCCACGGCCTTTTCGACCTCGGCAGGAGTGGAGACCTCGGCCTTTGCTTTAGCTGAGGCTACGGCTTCCTGAGGGGCCTTGGTATCTGCGTCGACGTCGCTCTTGATATCTATGTTCAGGCCGGTAAGCTTCGCCGCGAGACGGGCGTTCTGCCCATCCTTTCCGATCGCCAGCGAAAGCTGGCGGTCGGGGACGATCGCTACAACGGAGCCTTCCTCCGCGTCTACGTCGACCCTCATTACCTGCGACGGGCTCAGCGCGCTGGCGACGAACTGGGCCGGGTCCTTCGTCCACTTGACGACGTCTATCTTCTCGCCGTAAAGCTCATTGACTATGTTCTGGATCCTGATGCCACGAAGGCCCACGCACGAGCCGACAGCGTCGACTCCGTCCTGCTTGGCGAAAACGGCGACCTTGCTGCGCGAGCCGGCCTCTCTTGCTATTGCGACTATCTCGACAGCCCCGTTGTATATCTCGGGGACCTCCATCTCGAACAGACGCTTGACCAAGAGCTTATCGCCACGGGAGACGATGAGTTCCGGACCTTTGTTCGAACGACGCACCAACTGGAGCAGGACCTTCATCTTCTGGCCCACTCGATACCGCTCGTAGGGAGGCTGCTCCGAAATCGGTAGTATCGCTTCGGCCCGGCCTAGCTCTACCGTTACGTGGGTTGGCTCCAGCTTCTGGACCGTTACCGTGAAGACCTCGCCTTCCTTATCTTCGTACTCCTGGAAGACGAGCTCGCGCTCGGCCTCTCTGAGCCGTTGGATGACCACCTGCTTGGCGGTCTGCGCCGCTATACGTCCGGCGCTGTGAGGCAGGCTTTCGGTGGGGACCACGTCGCCGATCTCGGCGTCTTTCTTGATCTTGCGAGCTTCGGCGAGGGTCAGCTCCAGCAGGGGGTCTTCGATCTCCTCAGCTACCGTCTTGACAATGAAGACACTGACGTCTCCGCTGCCTGGGTCGAGCTGCACCGAGATGTTCTGACCACCTGCCACACTGTCCCGCTTGTATGCGGAGGCAAGCGCAGCCTCGATCGCGGAGAGAACGATCTCTCTCGGCAGATTGCGCTCGGCGGCTAGCTGTGTCAAAGCGATAATAAAGTCGCTCTTCATGCCGTCAGCCACCTCCTGTTGTTTCGTCTACCCCCTTCAACAAAGAAAGTGGGTCGGAGCCCACTTTCAAAAAAGCATGAACGATGAGGAGTGCGAAACGAATCTACGGCGTCAGTATACCATTTCGATCTCGGCTGCACAACATATCGAATTGGGGTCTATAGAAGGCCTGTCCCAGCTGAGGACAGCTAGGCGTTGCGGCTCGTTTGAGTGCGCGAGAGGTCTATGCTCCGGGCGTTGGACCCACGTCTGCCCGACGCCCCCTTCTCCGACGCGCCACTCTCATCCGAGCCTGGGACCGGCGCATTGCGGCCATTGCGCGTTCGAGGTCCGCGTCGCTGGCCGCCGACGCGACCTCTTCCTGAGCCCGCTTCAGGGCCTGCTCGGTACGTTCGACGTCGATCTCATCGGCCCGCTCGGCTGTGTCCGCGAGAATCGTGACCTTGCTCCCCATCACTTCGATGAAGCCGCCGCTCACCGCGATGAAGCTCTCCTCCCCGTCTTTAACAACACGAAGCTCTCCGGGTCTGAGCACCGTCAGGAGCGGAGCGTGGTGGGGCAATATGCCGAGCTCGCCGGCGATGCCGGGGGCAACGACGACATCGACCTCGTCGGATGAGACGAGGCGCTCAGCGGTAACTATGTCGAGACGCATCGGGGCCATTGTGAGTTGTTGGTAATGGTTGTCTAAATCGGTGTGATAGAGCGACCCTTCGACATGCTCAGAGCTTGTGAGTTTTTGGATTCTGTGGTGGAAATGAGATGATCCTGGGGGTTTATCGGCCTGGCTTAATAAACGGGATTCGCTGTGGCTGGCGAGTTGGCCCGTTGGTGGGACGGACTATCGTTGTGTCACACAGGCCTTTGGCCTACGTGCCCTCCCCTTTGGCTGAAGCTATAGGAGTCAGGGCTATCCAACGCAACAAGTTATGTGCCACCGCCACCAAGAGCAGGATTGCGGTGGCTTTGTGGAGGCCTCGTACCGTGAACTGGGAAACCCCGTGCTGACGTACCTGCGCATTCGCCCATTCCGCCGTGGCGCCCCGCTCCCTGTAGACGGTCTGAGCCTCCTGCGTAGCCATGCGCTGTCGCCACTGCACAACCGCCGGACTATCTCCGTAGCGTGGCTGGTACCGCTCCTCCTCCTTTTTGTTCCGAGGCAGTCGCACCGGCGCGTACACTGTGACACCCCGTCCCTCCAGGGTGGTAATATCGGCCCGCGCCGCGAAAGCGCCATCTATCAGGTAGGCCTTGGGATGCTGGCCTGTACGCTGGGCCACCTGGGCCTCCATGGGCGACGCCTGCCCAGCATCCCCTGTGCTAACGACATCGACCCCCACGATCACTCCACTGGCGCCGTCGGTGGCCAGTTCCACGTTGTAAGCCGGCCGAAAGCCTCCATCCGGCATCTTCATCACCCGCACCTGCGGGTCCGTGCTGGAGACCCGGGGCGCCGTCACTTTTTTTCGTTTCCTTTTGGCCAGAGTTTGCTGCTGACGTTTCTTGGCGGCCTTGGCTTGCGGCAGGTATCCCAAGGCCTTGTTCACCCGCTCCACCCGCTCACGGGCCGCTCGCTCCCGCGCACTCTGTTGTCGTTTGCTTACCCCGGGGTCGGGATGCTCCCGCTCCGAGGCCAGCCGTTCCACCTGGGCCTGCGCCTCCTTCAGGTAGGCATCCAGCCCCTGCTGTCGACGGAAGGAAGAGGCTCCGGCGCTGGCCCGCACCCTCATCCCATCTTGCGCCACCCGTTCCAGGGTCACCGCATCGGCGGCCATCAACGAGGCCACGATCTGGGTCAGCAACTCGTCCAGGGCAGCCCGGTGGGCCACCCGAAAGTCCGACAACATGTGGTAGTTGATGGGCACCCCACCGCAAACCCAGCGATAGGCGTCGTGCTCCTCGCACAGAAGGGCCAGACGCCGGGCGCTCCCCACCCCATCCACTGTCGCCAAAAGCCACAGGGCCAGCAGTACCCGGGGATCCGTCGTTGGACGACCAGGGCGATCTACCACCGCCTTGATCGAACCATAGAAGGCCGACAAGTCCAACTCCTCCAACAGTCCCCAGATAGCTCTGGCCGGGTGGTCCTGAGCCACCGAAGCCTCCAGGTCCCGGGCGACCCACTGCAGTTGCTCGCGTACCGGTCGCACAACTCGCGCCTGTTCAGGCTGCGTCGGCGATCCAGGAGGGCCATCCTCGGCCGCAGGCAGTTCAAACAGCGTATCTTCGCTCACCGGATACCTCCAGACCTCAGTTTCCCCTATTGTCCTCCATCACCTCGCCACCACGCCAGCGAACTGAATCAATTTGCTCACAAGCTCTCAGGGTGAGCGGTACAACATTTCCGTCGTGGCCAGCTCGCTTTCCGCTCATAGTGAGCCCATTCCTCCGCTCATGGTGAGCCTGTCGAACCATCTACTACCCCTCCCGCATCGACTTTGCCTTCTCGACGGCTTCCTCGATGGGGCCTACCATGTAGAAGGCTTGCTCCGGAAGGTCGTCGTGTTGACCGTCGAGGATCTCGCGGAACCCTCGGACCGTTTCCTTCACGGGCACGTAGCGGCCTTCCTGTCCGGTGAAAGCCTGAGCGACGAACATGGGCTGCGACAGGAACCTCTGAATCTTGCGGGCCCGCGCAACAATCTGGCGGTCCTCATCGGACAGTTCCTCGACGCCCAGGATGGCGATGATGTCCTGCAGGTCGCGGTACCTCTGGAGCGTCTGCTGGACTTCTCGCGCTACGTCGTAGTGGTCCTGGCCCACGACCGACGGCTCAAGGATACGCGACGTCGAAGAGAGCGGGTCCACGGCAGGGTAGAGCCCCTGCTCCGAGATGGCGCGGTCCAGCGAGACAACCGCGTCCAGGTGGCCGAATGTAGTCACGATACCCGGATCGGTGTAGTCGTCTGCCGGAACGTAGATTGCCTGGAATGAGGTGATCGAGCCCTCGCCGCTGGTCGTAATGCGCTCCTCTAGCTCACCCATTTCCGTCGCCAGGGTCGGTTGGTAGCCGACGGCCGACGGCATCCTTCCCAGCAGCGCCGACACCTCCATGCCCGCGAGAATGTAGCGGTAGATGTTATCGATGAACATCAGCACGTCCTGGCCGCGCTGCTCTTTGAAGTACTCGGCCATCGTCAGGCCGGTGAGGCCCACGCGGGCGCGAATCCCCGGAGGCTCGTTCATCTGACCGAACACGAGCACTGTGTTGCTCAACACCCCCGACTCTTGCATCTCGTGCCACAGGTCGTTTCCCTCGCGGGAACGCTCGCCGACGCCCGCGAAGACGGACACGCCCTGGTGCTCAGCGCCGATGTTTCGGATGAGCTCCTGAATTATGATCGTCTTACCGACCCCGGCGCCGCCGTATGCCCCGATCTTCCCGCCTCTCGTAAAGGGCGTGATCAGGTCCATGACCTTGATGCCGGTCTCGAGGCTCTCGACACTGATAGCCTGTTCCTCGAAATTGGGGGGACTCCGGTGGATGGGCCACATCTCGTCGGACTCGACCTCTTCGAGCTTGTCCAAGGTCTGGCCGAGAGCGTTGAATAGTCGGCCTAGCGTGGGATCGCCTACGGGGACTGAGATCGGCCGGCCGGTATCCGTCGCGGCTACCCCTCTCGAAAGGCCGTCGGTCGGGCCGAGTGCAAGGCACCGTACCCAGTTATTGCCGACGTGCTGCTCGACTTCCAAGACGAGCGTCTCGCCGTTGACCTCGGTTTCCAGCGCGTTGTAGACCGAGGGCATCTCTTCCGGGGGAAACTCCGCGTCAACGACCGTCCCAATCACCTGAGTTATCGTACCTGTGGCCATTACGTCTCCTGTCGCCTTTGCCTCGCTAGACGCCCCGCCGGGGGCGTCTCTACGGTAAAATACACGCCTTCTGCCGCCGCTTAGGCCTCGACGGCCGCGGCGCCCCCGACTATGTCGAGCAACTCTTTCGTTATCGCCTCCTGACGCGCCTTGTTCATAACGAGCGTCAGGTCCTCGACCATCTCGTTTGCATTGTCGGTCGCGTTGCGCATTGCCACCATTCTGGCCGACTGCTCGCTGGCGATCGCTTCTAGCACAGCGTAATACACCTGCATCTCGACGAATCGAGGCAGCAGGTCGGAGAGAACGGTCGCAGCGTCGGGCTCATAGATGTACCCGACGGCCTCGTGAGACTCGAGCTCCGCGGGTTTCACGGGCAGTAGCGGTACGACGACCGGTTTCTGCTGCGTCGTGCTAACGAACTGCGGGTAACCCAGGTAAACAGCGTCTACTGTCCCTTCGGCGTAGTCGTCGATTACTATGCGCGAGATGGGCGTCGTATCGGTCAGCAGCGGCCGATCGCCCAGGTCGGTGAAGACCGCCTTGACGTTCTGGCCGTGCCGCGTCATGAAGTCCCGCCCCCTCTTGCCGACGGCCACCGTAGCGACTTCGAAATTCTCAGCCAATATGAACTCCGCCGCTGCGCGGTTGACCTTCCCGTGCAATCCGCCCGTGAGGCCCCTGTCGGGCGTAATGTGGACGATCTCTACGTTTTTGACCTCTTCCCTTCGACGCAGCAAAGGGTGGAGAGTATCTTCTTCATGGGGCTGGGCCGCGAGGTCTGCCAGTAGGTCCTGCATGCGTTCGGCATAAGGCCTTCCTCGGAGGGCCATTTCCTGGGCGCGACGCATCTTCGATGCGGCGATCATGGACATCGCCTTCGTGATCTTGGCAGTGTTCTGAACGCTGCGGATCCTGCGCTTTATTTCGCGAACGTTGGGCATCGACTAATCTCGCAATATGGGGCGTCTAGGCGGCGAAGGTCGCCTTGAACTCCTCAAGGGCCTTCTTCAACGCGGCATCGGTGTCGTCGTCGATGTCCTTGAGCTCGACGATGCTTTTGAGCACTTCGGGATGGCTGGCGTTCATGAACTGGTAAAGGCTCTCTTCGAAAGACCGGACATTCCCGATCTCGACGTCATCAAGGAACCCGTTGGCCAGTGCGTACAGGATGCAGACCTGCTGCTCGACCGGCAGCGGGGCGTTCTGGCCTTGCTTGAGGACCTCGACGGCGCGCTGTCCGCGCTCCAATTGGGACCGCGTCGCCTGGTCCAAATCGGCGGTCCCGAACTGGGCGAATGTAGCCAGCTCGCGGTACTGAGCGAGGTCGAGCCGGAGTGCGCCCGCAACCTTGCGCATGGCCTTCGTTTGTGCGGTACTCCCGACTCTAGAGACCGAAAGGCCCGCGTTCACAGCAGGTCTGATACCGGAGTTGAAGAGCTCAGGCTCAAGATAGATCTGCCCATCCGTAATCGATATCACGTTGGTCGGCACGTAGGCCGAAACGTCTCCTGCGAGGGTTTCGATAATCGGAAGTGCCGAAATCGACCCGCCGCCAAGGTCCTCCGATAGCCTGGCTGCCCGTTCAAGCAGCCGGCTGTGCAAGTAGAAGACGTCCCCAGGGTAGGCCTCACGGCCGGGCGGTCGGCGCAGAAGGAGGGACATCTGTCTGTAGGCCCATGCGTGCTTCGACAGGTCGTCGTAAACGATCAAGACGTCTTTCCCTTGGGCCATGAACTCCTCGCCCATAGTGCAGCCCGTATACGGTGCGAGGTACTGCATCGGGGCCGGCTCGGAGGCCGTCGCTGCAACGACGATCGTGTGGTCCATCGCGTTGTGCTGCTCTAGCAAACCCACGGTTTGCGCCACCTTGCCTACCTTCTGACCGATAGCGACGTAGATGCACATCATGTCGCCGCCCGTCTGATTGATGATGGCGTCGATGGCAAGGGTCGTCTTGCCAGTCGAGCGGTCGCCGATAATCAGCTCTCTCTGGCCCCTTCCTATTGCGGTCATGGCGTCGATAGCCTTGACCCCGGTCTGCACCGGGGTATCGACGGGCTGCCTCGACGCCACGTCCGGAGCGACGATCTCGGTCGGACGGCTACTCTCCGACTTGATCGCACCTTTACCGTCGATGGGTTTACCGAGGGCATCGACGACCCTGCCCAGAAACTGCTCTCCGACTGGCACTTCGGCGATCCTGCCGGTTCCACGTACCTCCGTGCCTTCCTTGACCTCCAGCTGGTCCCCCAGGATGACTGCGCCGACGCTGTCTTCTTCGAGGTTGAGGGCCATGCCAATCACACCGCCCTCGAACTCCAGCAGCTCGCTGGCTCCCACGCCTGAAAGGCCGTGGATCCTGGCAATCCCGTCGCCTACCTCCGTGACCACACCGACGTCCACCATGGTGAGTTCGTGTCCGAACTCCTCGATCTGGCGCTTGATTACCGATGCGATGTCTTGTCCTCGAACTGCCATATCTGTCTCCTCGCGAGCTCCCTTAGCCGGCCTGCGCCAGCTCCTTACGCATCTCGGCCAGCTTGGTCCGGACGCTGCCGTCGATCACCCGGTCACCGACCCTGGCGATCAGACCGCCGAGTATCTCGGGCTCCACCGCCGAGGCGAGCCTGATCTTCTTGCCCACCACGCCCTCGAGCAGTTGTGCAATCTTCGCTTCGAGGCCGTCGTCCAGCGGTATCGCGGATAGGACCTCGGCGCGCTCGACCCCGCTATGTTCGTCCAGGAAGCGGCTGTACTCTTCAAGGATGTCAGGAAGGATGTGTACCAGACTCTTGACGGCAAGCATCGAGACCAGGTTGACGGCAAGCGGACTAACCGAGTCGCCCAATGAATCTCGGACAAGGTCGATTTTGTTGGAGGCCGGGACTTGTGGGGCGTCTAGCAGGCCAACGATCTCATGGTCCTCGAACGTGGTGGCCAGAAAAATAAGGTCCTCTCGCCAATGCTCCAACTGGTCCTTTTCCAGCGCGAGCTGGAATGCGGCCAGAGCATATCGCTTGGGGGAACCGCCTCTTGGCATTGTTGGTCCTACCTCGGTCGTTTCGCCGGGGGCCGGTGAAGTAATACAGCCGCCACGTGGGCGGACCCGCTGGAGGCAACGCGCTCGGCGAGGGTGGGTCGGGAGCCGGCCGTTCGGCTAGCCCTTTCCGACGGCAGGCCCTTCTTCCAGGACGCTGTCGATGAGATCACGGTGGCTCGTCTCATCAAGAGATCGTTCGACGACTTGTGAAGCGGCGGTGATCGCTAGCCCGCCGAACTCCCTCCGTAGCTCCTCGATCGCGGCGTCCCGCTCCCGCTGTATGTTGGCTTCCGCCCTGGCCCTTTCCGCTGCTATCTCTTCCCTCGCTTTGGCCAGCTCTTCCTCGCGGAACCGGTCGGCCACCTCTCGGGCCTGCGCAATCATCTCCTGGCCCTCAACCCGCGCCGCATCGATCTGGGCCTTCATGTCCTCGCGAGCCCGAGCCGCCTCATCGCTGGCCTTCTCTGCGCTCTCGAGACTGTCCTTGATTCGGGTAGCGCGCCGGTCAAGCATGCCCAAAACAGGCTTATACAAGAAGGCGTACAGTATCGCGAACAGGATCAGAAAGCTGACCAGCTGCGTTAAAAGGTTTGCTATGTTGATTCCTAAGGCTGCCAAGTCACTTTCTCGATTCTTGACGGTTCATAGCCCCTCGGAGTCTCGTTAGCCGCTGAAACATCAGCCTATGAATATGATGAGCATCGCGACGATCAGAGCGTAGATCGCGATAGCTTCGGCGAACGCGATGGCCAGGATCATATTCTGCCTGATGGGCCCCGCCGCTTCCGGATTCCGTCCTAGCGACTCCATCGCCTTCGCGGCGAGGAGGCCGATTCCGATGGCCGGTCCGAAAGACCCGAGTCCGATGGCCAGCCCCGCGGCGATGGTCTTGATTACGTCTATGTTGCCTTCGATCATCCTCTACTCCTTAAACTTCAAACTTCGTTTCCATACTATGGCCGTCCGAGCGTATCACGTTCAGTGTCCTTCGGCGTCGTGGCTGACCGTGGCCGTGGCCGCGAACACCAGCGTCAACATTGCGAAGATAAATGCCTGGATCAAGCCCACGAAAAGCTCCAGGCCCAGGAATGGGATCAGGCCAACCAGCGGAACGAGGAACGCCATCGCGATCAACAGCACCTCGCCGGCGAATATGTTCCCGAAAAGTCGGAAGGTGAAGCTGATCAGTCTTGCCACCTCCGAGATCGCTTCCAAGACCCCGACGAATAGCCCGATGGGTCCCTCACGGAAGTTGAGGAATTTTCCGACATGAGAGAAGACCCCGAGGATTCTCAGACCCCAGAAATGGACCATGAACATCGCGACCAGCGCTATTGCCAGTGTCATATTGATATCGGTGTTGGCGCCTCTGAAGAAGGGCACGAGGATGCCGGCTTGCTTACCCTGCTCAACACCCTTCTTCTCGTACTCTTCAGCGGTGATCACGTGGTCGACGGACCCGAGGGGCATGACCGCCACTATGCCGTCCCCTTCAAACACGTGCAGCTTGATCGCGGACAGGTCCGCGTGGCCGTCCTCCGCTCCGTGCTCGGCGTGCTCAATCACTTCTTCCGGCGTCTCGACGCGCCCAATCGTTCCGAACCCCGGGAGAATCCCCATCCAGTTCGCGGTGACGATGAAGAGGAAGATCGTCATCACCAGAGGGAAGAACCGCCGGGCGTTTTCCGGGCCCGCGACGCTCTCTGCGATGTCGAGGAAGCCTTCGAGGATGACCTCGACCGCGCCCTGAAGTCGTCCGGGGACTTCCTGCATACGGCGTGTCGCCAGGTAGGAGAGCGACGCGAGTACCAGGATCGCCGCCCACGCCGATATCATTGTGTTAGTAAGGTTGAAGTCGCCGACGACTGGTATGTCGGCGATAAGCGGACGGTCGAGCACCGACTCGGCCGCGAGCTGAATGTGGGCGATAGGCGAGCCGAGGAACCCGCCGCCGAACTCGTTACCGATTGCGCCGCCGGCGATGCTAACGACGATTACAGCAAAGACGGCTACCGCCACCAGCTTTGGGTTGCGGAGCATCTTCACTACTAGTCCTTGCCTCTATTCTTCGTGTCCGGCTCGTCGGCCAGAACAGCCATTAACATTCGATACATGCCTACGACGGCGATAGCGACGCCAGCCAAGATGCCAATCAACGTAAAAGCGGGGCTGCTATTCAGCCAACCGTCGAGCCCGTAGCCAGCCAGTCCGCCGCCCAGAATGACCAGGGCTACAAACCAACCGATTCCTAGCAGACGGACTGCGGGCCGCATACTACGCGCCCCAAGGATTGGCCCCGTTTTGAAAGTTTGTGGATTATATCACAATCGATTTTCAGGGCCAATTCGTCGCGGGCACGGCTGTAGCTGAAGTCAACGTTGAATACCTTACCTGGAGCGGCTCTACTTGCCTAGAGAGAGCTGGCGTTCCGATTCATTGGAGGCGGGCTCAATGCAGGCCACGTCTTCGTTCTGCCAATTATTGACGTGAGGAGACACCTCGTAGGCGTCCATCTCTACCGCCGAGTAGGGGACCAACAGCTCGCGAACGTCCGCCATTGGAGCGGCGTGATCGAGCCAAACGGCTTCGGCGTCCTTGGTGAGCATCACGGGCATGCGGTTGTGAATCGGCGCCATCAATGTGTTCGGCGCGGTCGTCACAATGCAGCACGTACGAACGATTTCGCCATCAGGCGCTCGCCAGCGTTCCCACAGTCCAGCAAAGGCGAACAGTTCCCAAGACTCTAGCCCGATTCGGTAGGGCACTCGTGTCGGGCCGATCTTCCACTCGTAGAAGCTGTCGGCGACGACGAGGCAACGACGTTTCTTCATTGCCCAGCTGAATTGCCAGCTCTCTACGACGGACTCCGCCCGCGCATTGATCGGCTTTCTGCCACCTTTCGGGTCCTTCGTACCCCAGGGGATCAGCCCCCACCTCAGCATCTCGGCCTTTCTCTCGCCATCGTCGGTGACTACCAGGACGTCCTGGCTCGGCGCTATGTTGTACCGAGGAAACTCCCAGCCATCGTCCTGTGAAACATCGAAGGCCGTTTCGATGTCAAGATGGCTCTGACCGACTGTATACCTACCACACATAGGTGGTCTGAAATCCTTCCATCAGCTCAGGTTGAACATACTTTTCCGCTCGTGGTGAGCTTGTCGAACCACTGAACGGTTGGTTCCGGGCGCTCGTCCTAGATACAAAAGCCCCGCCGTTTCGGGGCGGGGCTTCATTCCAAGTCTAGCCGCAACCGCTATGGTCGCTATCCCGTTTCGGAACCTGTCGCCGGAGGGGGTTTCTTCTCTTCGGTGCCCAGATCGTCCAGGTTGAGCGTCTCGATGAAGCCGGTGAAGGCTGAGAGGCTTTTCAGCTCCTCCTCCCGGACCGGTCTGTGGCCGCGTTCCCCTGGCTCCGTCTCGCTCGGCATGATCGGCTTGCCGGTCTCTTCGTCCATCTGTACCCCGGCCTTCTCGACGACGGTGTCGTCTGCGAAGATGGGAGCTTCGGTGCGGACGGCGAGAGCGATCGCGTCGCTGGGCCGGGAGTCGACCTCGAGGGTCGTGCCATTGGCCTGGAGAATGATCTTGGCATAGAACGTATCGTCGTTGAGTTCGGAGACGACGATACGGGTAACCGTAGCCCCCAGCGAGGAGATGACCGATCTCAGCAGGTCATGAGTGAGGGGTCGAGGTACATCGACTTCTTGCAGCTTGTACGCGATCGAGTCGGCTTCCGCCGGGCCTATCCAGATCGGCAGATAGCGATTGGACTCCTTCACGCGGAGGATCACCACCCTTTGGTAGTTCACGATGCTGACCCGTATGCTGTCGATGTTCATCTCTAGCATTTAGCCCTCCTGGCCACCCCAGACGAGTCTTAATTGTAAGTCGGCCCATCCAGCAGTGTCAATGAAGCTGGTGGCAGTGTCAATCGCCTGACAAGGGTATCGATTGCGTCCTGAGACCGTATCTAGCAGCTAGCTAAAGCTCCCCGCTTGGACCCAGATAGCCGAGTCCCATTATGGTTCCTGCCGCCTGGAGACCACGGCTTTCGTTCTTTTCGCTAGCGCGGAGCGGGGGAGCAGGACTCTCCGGCCACACTCGAGGCAGCGGAGTCCGATATCTGCCCCCAACCTGACGACCTCCCATTCGTACCCACCGCAGGGGTGGACTTTCCTGAGACGAAGCACATCGCCCAGTGCGATGTCGTCTACCAACCCCAACCCTCTCGGGCGAGGGTGCGGTTGATCGAGTCTCGCATGCGCTCAGCCACCTTCCTTGCCTCGTCCGCGAAGTTGTCGGCGTCGTCGGACGCGTACAGAATCGCCCGCGAGCTGCTGATCAGCAGATTCCGCCCCGACACGTCGGCCCCGGCAACGATGGCTTCTTTCAGGTCTCCGCCCTGGATGCCGACGGCCGGCACCAGGATCGGCATGCGGGGGCACAGAGTCCTGACCGACTTGAGCTCCTTCGGATATGTCGCGCCGACCACAAGTCCGACATTCCCTCGCCCGTTCCAGTCCGAGGCCCTTTTTGCCATGACCTCGTACAACGGGCGATCATTATTGTCTCCGTCAGCATCGGATTCCCCGGCCGCGACGCTAAGGTCCTGGAGTTCGGCTGCTCCGGCGTTGGAGGAACGGCACCAGACGAAGACCGCTCTGCTCTCGTACTCAAGGAACGGCTCCATAGCGTCGCCGCCTGCATATCCATTAACAGTAGCGGCGTCGAATTCCCAGGTCTTGAATAACGCCCTGGCGTACGCCGAGTTGGTCGCCCCAATGTCGCCGCGTTTGCCATCCGCAAGGACAACGAGCGCCGGATTGACCTCGCGAATGTACGCTGTGGTCTTCTCGAGAGCTATGATACCGGCGCTGCCCAACGCTTCGTAGAAGGCCAGGTTGGGCTTGAATGCGCACACGAGATCAGAGGTTGCGTCGACGATAGCCTTGTTGAACTCGAAGACGTCTTCGATGGGCATCCGGGACGGGTCCGGGTCAAGTCCAACGCACAGCAGACTCTTATTGGACTGCGATACTTCACGAAGCCGATCGACAAACCGCGTCACTTCTCACCTCTTCTTTCGAACCAGCCCCTCGCTGCAATGAACCACATTCGCGAGAAACCGGCGTCTAGTTTAAGTATGACGGCGGGCTGTATCAAGTTTGTGTGTGCGTCGCTGTCGCTGCTAGCATTTGGGCGACCGTCCCGAACGGAGGCCGTCGTCAAGCTACACGGAGGGCTTCGGGAAGCCACATTCGTTACACGACCGAACCGGTTCGTCGCGCTGGTAAAGTGCGACGGTCGAGAGACCCTTGTTCACGTCGCCAACTCAGGACGCGTCGCCGAGCTTCTGCGCCCTGACAATCTGATGTTGATCGCCCCGGCGCTCGGACCGAACCGCAAGACCGCCTTCGATCTCGCCTTGGTGCGAATCGGAGAGGTCTTCGTTTCGGCGGACGCTCGCGTGCCCAATGCACTCGTCCAGGAGGCGATCGAAGGCGCTTCTCTGCGAGATTTCACCAGATACGACAGGCTGCAAAGGGAAGTCACGTTGGACCATAGCAGGCTCGACTTCCTGCTGACTGGGGCAAGTGGCAAATGCTACTTGGATGTCAAGTCGGTCACTCTGGTCGAGAACGGCGCCGCGCTATTCCCGGACGCCCCGACCGAGCGAGGCCGGAAACATCTTCAGTCGCTCATAGCCGCGCGTAAGGACGGCAACCGCGCGGCTGTGGTCTTTGTCATCCAACGTCCCGACGCCGCAACCTTCTCGCCCTACAAAGAAGCCGACCGCGACTTCTGGCGTACTCTAAGAAGGGCATCGAGGGCCGGCGTCGAGGTACATGCATATCGGTGTCGCGTGTCGAGACAGGAGATTGAGATCGATGCATCGATCCCAGTTGAGCTGTAGGTCCGGTTAGGTACTGATGAGGGCAGAATCGACGGCGGAAAAGGGGAAGGCTCCGCCCGAGCTCGGGGCGGTCCTTCTCGACGTCTACGACCGGTTGCTCGATCGCTACGGACCGCAGCACTGGTGGCCGGGCGACACCCCCTTCGAGGTGATGGTCGGTGCTGTGTTGACTCAGGCGGCCGCCTGGACGAACGTCGAAAAGGCGATATCGAACCTCAAGGCAGCCGACGCCTTGTCCCCCGGCGCCATCCGGGAGCTCCCAGAGGAAGAGCTAGCGCGTCTCCTGTTCCCGTCCGGGTACTACAACTCCAAAGCGAGAAAGCTGAAGGCCCTCGTTGAGTTCCTCGAACGGTACGACGACGACATCGAAGCCATGGCCGCCGTGGACGATGACGTCCTGAGACAGGAGCTGCTAGAGGTCCATGGGATCGGCGAGGAGACGGCCGACGACATCCTACTCTACGCCGTCGGCAAACCGTTCTTCGTGATCGATGAGTACACCAGGCGCTCCTTCCACAGGCTGGGCTTAGCGCCCGAACGAGGCAACTATTCGAATTACCAGAGACTTTTCAGCGAGAACCTGCCGGCGGATCGGGAGCTCTTCGCTGAATACCATGCCCTGATCGTGGCTCACGCCGCGAGCGTGTGCAAGAAGCGGGAACCTCAGTGCGAGGATTGCTGCCTCCTCGATGTGTGCCCCACGGGGGAGAAGGTCGTGGCAGAGCGAGACCAGAGCTCTGACGAGAGCTGATCATCTGGCCGAACAGCTCGTTACGGCACGGAAAGCTGCTTTTCGTATTCGATTACTTCGAACCCGTGAGCCGTTTTTCGCCCTATCTCCGCATGGCCGTTCGCGACATAGAGCCCTTGAGCGGCAATCTGCTGCACAGTGGTATCTAACTTGATCCTAATGTATCCGAGATGAATTGCGCGGCTTTCCAACGCAAGTAGAATCGCTTGGCCGTGTCCGCGTCTCTGGAAATCAGGGTGTACTCGCATCCGCTTGATCTCAGCGGTTCTCCCGGCAGAACCCATCAAAGCTCCCATGGCGACGATCTTGTCCTGTTCGACTCCGACTAGAAATTCACCGCCTTTCTCGAGGTACACACCCGTTATATCGTGCAGGTCTTCGTCCCATGGACCGTTGCCCAGGTGCGCTCCCGTACCCTCCAGCGCGAGGTTGTGGAGAGCCCATACGTCGTCGTGGTCGGACTCGCGGTACCGCCGGATTCTCAAGGTTTCCCGTGAGCTGTAGCTTCAGCCACTCGGCCCCTCCAGCGGCACGATGCTGGTGCTCTTGATGACCAGATAGACCTGGAGCCCTTCTCGAATCCCCAGGTCCCGTAGCGCGCCCCGGGTTATCTCGATCACGATCTCAACGCCCATGTCGACGTACACCAGGACTCGGGCCGCCAGCGTGTGCACCTCAGAGACCCTGCCAGGCACGATGTTCTGGGCACTGATCCCGGACGGTACCTCCAGGGCGAGAATAATGTCTCCCGCCGAAATCGAAACCGTCAGAGATTCGCCAGCCACGGTCGAGACATCCGGCGCGGTCAGCGTCACGTCCCCAACCTTGAGGGTAACAAGGCCGTCCTGGTCCGCCGGGGCTACGACTTCGGCGTCGAGCAGGTTTTCAAGGGTCGCGTAATCGGCCATCGCTGCAACTCTGGGGTGGACGAGCGCCTGGGACGGACGGCCTTGCATCACGGGCTGCCCGCCGGCGAGAACCAGCACGTCCTCCGCCAGGGCGATCACCTCTGATATCGAATGCGAAACGTAGACCATGGGAACCCGCAGTTCGCGCCAGACGCTCTTCAGGTAGCGGATGATCGCTCCTCTGAACGATACATCCAACGACGCCATGGGTTCATCGAGAAGTAGCATCCGGGGCGAGGCCGCCAGGGCCCGCGCGAGGGCAACCCTCTGGCGTTCGCCCCCCGAGAGGGCTCGCACGCCTCGGTCCAGCAGGTCCGACAGCACGAACAGCTCGATCAGCTGATCGAGATCGGCCTTTCGGCTGTCCTTTGGAGTGAGCTTGTGGCCGTAGCTGATATTGTCTCGGACGCTCATGTGAGGGAAGAGCGCCGCGTCCTGAAAGACATACCCGAGCCTACGTTTCTCAGGTGCCTTATTGACGCGTGCCGTCGATGAGTAGACGACGTCGCCCAGGAGCTCGACAAAGCCCTCGTCGGGAGCTGTAAGGCCGGCAATGCAATTGAGTAATGTCGTCTTGCCGCTTCCCGTTGCGCCGAATACGGCCGTGACGCCCGACTCGAACGTCGCCTCGCAATCGAGCTCGAACCCAGGGTAGCCCCTGGCGATACGAAAGCTAAGCAGCTTGTCCCCTTGCGATGACAATGGCCCGGTCCTAATCTCGTTGCTCCGCTCTTCGTAGCAGCCAGTTGTGAACAGCCAGAGTGACAACCGCAAGCACCACCGAGACCGCCACCAGCTCCACCGCAGCCGCATCGTCCCGTAGCTGCACACGCGAATAGAGCGCCAGAGGCAGCGTCTGCGTTTTGCCCTCGATGTTGCCTGCGACCGTGATGGTCGCCCCGAATTCGCTAAGAGCGCGAACGAATCCCAGTAGCACCCCCGCGAGGATTCCCCGATACGCCAGCGGCAGCGTTATTGTGAAGGCGACCCGCCACGGACCGGCGCCGAGACTCCGGGCCGACATCTCGAGCCGTTCGTCGACTCCTGCCATAGCAACTATCGCGGCCCTGGCCATCAGCGGGAACGACATCACCGCCGCTGCGATCGCAGCTGCCACCCATGTGAAGACGATGTCCGTCCCCAGGAGCCAGTGGACAGCCGCACCGACGGGCCCCTCGCGACCCAGCAGCAGCAGCAAGCCGAACCCGATTGCGACCGGGGGTACGGCCAATGGCAGGGATATGAGCACGTCGACAACGAAACGGCCGGGGAACCTCCCCTTCACTACGAACCAGCTGGCCGCCAGGGCCAACGGCAAGTTCAGGAGCGTTGCGACGATCGCAACTCGGAGTGTCAGCTCCAGAAGCGAAAGGCTCACGGAGACTCTTCCGCCATCTGAAATCCGTGGCGCTCGAAAACGCTCCGGGCGCCGCCGCTGTGCAAGAACGACAGAAACTCGGTCGTCGCGTCGGTGTCGCGTTCGGTCCTATCGACGACCGCGACCGGGTAGGTTACAGGCGAATAGCTCTCCGGGGGCACGATGTCCAGCAAGTCAAGGTCCGGTGCCATGTTGGCGTCGGTTACGTACACTAGTGCGACGTCGGCGTTGCCCGATTCCACGTAGGCCATCGTCGCACGCACGTCCGGGCCGAAAACGAGCTTCGGCTCGAGGCCGTCCCACAGCCCCAGGGTCCGGAGCGCCTCCCTCGCGTACCCCCCGGCGGGGGCCAGATCAGGCGCCGCCACGGCTACTCGGCCGACTCTTGAGTCCAATAGCTGCTCGATGGAGCTGAGCTCGACTCCGAGGTCGAGCCGGGCGACCACGACTAGTCGGTTTATCAGCAGGTCGCTAACGTTCGGCTCCACGGCTCCCCTTTCCGTCAGGAATTCCGCCGGGAACCTGCCGGCCGGTATGAAGATGTCGGCGGGTGCCCCGCTCGCGATCTGCTGGGCGAGGGCCTGGGACGCCCCGTAGCTGAAGGTCAGCTTGACATCCGCTCCTTTCTCGAAGGACTCCTCGATTTCGCCGAGGGCGTCCGCCAGGCTGGCCGCGGCGAAGATAAGGAGTTCACCATCGCTGGCCTCGTTCTCTCCGCACCCGGCGACGAGAGCAAAGGACAGGACGGTCGCTAGTAGCAGAGAGGTACGTCTGACCGCCTGACTCTTCAACCGATGTCCCCTCGTCCGTCTCAAGTACCGGCGCTTAGTCTACTAGCACCGCGACACGCTTTCCATGCGACTAGGCTCCACGGCTATTCGCTGAACCGTTGCTGATTCGCAACCCCGGTGGTACAGTCGGGGCGTTCCAGCCCTTATCTGTTCGTGGAGGTGTTCGACATGGTGATGGGAAAGGCTGCGGTCTTCGTCGACGCGTTCAACTTCGAGATGACCGAGCTACCACCGGTGCCTGTGGAAGCAGGGGGAATCCGCGTGAAGATCACCTCGGGAGGCATCTGCGGGTCCGACCTACACTACTGGCGGGGCGAGTTCAAGCCAATCCTCCCTGGAAAGCCAGGGCCTGTGATCCTCGGGCACGAGATGACCGGAGCCGTCGCTGCCATGGCGCCCGACATCTCTACAGACTCGCTTGGTAGACCGCTCAAAGAAGGCGACAGGGTCGTCTTTCCGTACTTCTTCCCTTGCAATCGCTGCTACAACTGCCTGAGAAACGAGCCCAACCACTGCCCAGACAGGTTCCGCTTCAGGGCGTCAGTCGAGGAGTTCCCATACTGCAACGGTGGTTTCTCCGAGTACTACTACCTCTATCCCGGCCACTACGTCTTCAAGGTGCCGGACGAGCTCTCAGACGAGGCGGTCGTGGCCGTCAATTGCGCAGTCTCTCAGGTCATCTACGGACTCAACAAGGCCGACGTGCGAATGGGCGACAGCGTGGTAGTCCAGGGAGCCGGTGGGCTGGGAATAAACGCGACCGCCGCCGCCAAGGAGATGGGCGCCGGCCGCGTGATCTCCGTCGACGGCCAGTCGGGGCGGCTGGACCTTGCCAGACGATGCGGGGCCGACGAGACCATCAACATCAACGAGTACGACACGCCGGAGGCCCGGATCGAACGGGTCAAGGAGCTGACCGAGGGACGAGGCGCCGACGTGGTCATGGAGGTCGTTGGCTACCCGGACGTATTCCGCGAAGGCATCGAGATGCTGCGTCACGGCGGCACGTTGATCGAGGTCGGGAACATCTGGCCGGGCAGCGAGACCAACATCGACGTTTCCAAGATACTGTGGGGGCAGTGCCGGATCATCGGCGTCACCCACTACAACCCCTACACGCTGCCGGTTGCACTCGATTTCTTATTACGCACCAAGGACAAGTACCCCCTGTCAGACGTAATGTCCCACAGCTTCCCTCTGGAGAAAATCGAAGAAGCGTTCCAGCAGGCCGAATGGTTCGGCAAGTCCGAGGAAACGGTGGTGACGAGGGCCTTCGTACGGCCTTGACCTCACCCCCATTGGCGGGGAGGGCGCGGCGCCGTCGCTGTATGACTTAGGCGCCAGCATTGCAGACGAACGCTTCCTTCATTGAAGAACCCTACTGGAGCGAATAGGCCGCCTGCGGTTTCATTGGCTGGAGGTGCAAGCAATTCGCCAGGCGTATTCGTCACCTTTGTCCCACTCTGCACCCACAAACCGATGTTCCGAGCGACCATATAGGATGAACTGCCGTCCAGGTGCTAAAGCATGAAGGGGCGGGCGCGTTCAATGCGTCCTGAAGGCGAGTGATGTCTGTTCCGGTGGTTACTCGTGAATTGGCCGGGCGCCTGGATAGGTCGGAAGCCGCGTATGCGGTGTCCGACCTGGAGGTCTTGTCCGGCGGCGAGAACCCGTTCGGCGTCGAGATACGGCGATTCGGGGGGACGGTCGCGTTCCGAATGAGCGCCATCGGCGACTGGGAGTTCAACCGAGTCCTGGGCTTGCGCGAAGAGTCCGATTCGGGGTTGGACAGAATCGTGGAGTCGTACCGAGAGCGTGGCGCACCTTGCTACTTGGACCTCGTCCCAATGCTCACGAACAGCCGCCTGCGCCGAAGTCTAGCCGAGCGCGGGTTCTACCACGACAGCTTCCACACCGCTCTGTATTGCGTCCCTACAGCCGACGGTCCAAGGCCCGCGGAGGGGGTAGCGATACAAGAAGTCGGCGATGCCGCGATCGGGACGTTCGCCGACCTGTACATGGTGTATATGGACGATCTCGCCGTTACACAGCTGTTGAGGCGCCAAGGGAAAGCCCTCGTTGCAGCCGGCTATCCCCGGCCGGATTGGAGGCTTTACTTGGCCACGGTCGATGGGGAGGCCGCCGCCTTCGGGATGCTCCACCTGAGCGACGGCGTCGCGTCTCTGGCCGGGGCCGCCACGGCGCCGTCGTTTCGCGGGAGAGGGTGTCAGACGGCGCTGCTACATCGCAGGCTCGCCGATGCGGCCAAAGCTGGCTATGACCTAGCGGTGACGCAGGCAACGCCCGGCTCGGTCAGCCAGCGCAACATGGAGCGAGTAGGATTCCGCGTCGCATACACCAAAGCTGTCTGGTCTCGGCTCTGATCACGAAGCCGTAAACATCGGCGTCGCGAACGCTACCCCATCCTGTAGATGTATACGTCCTCTATGTATTGACCGCCGACCACATTGTGAGTGAACCGTATGCCCGATAGGAGGAGTGGTACCGCACGGGCCGGAGCGGTCGAGGAGTTTTTGTGATGGACCGTGAATGGAAGACGCCACCTGATCTTTGGGCTAGGTTGAAACCCCTCGCTCGCCAGATGCGGCGCGAACCGACGCCCGCGGAGGAGAGACTCTGGGAGAGTTTGCGAAACCGCGGGCTCGACGGATATAAGTTCCGTCGGCAGCACTCGATTGACAGGTTCGTCGTCGACTTCTACTGCAGCGAAGCCAGCCTCGTTGTTGAAGTCGATGGTCCCGTGCACAAGTACACCCGAACCGACGACGCTATTCGACAGGAGTTTCTCGAAGTTCAGGGGATACGAGTAGTGCGGTTCAAGAACGCCGAAGTCGAGTCTGACCTAGACGCCGTGCTCTTCAGGATTGCGGAGCATCTGACGTGACGTGGAAGGGGCGACCTCACCTCCAACCCCCTCTCCGTGCGACGGAGAGGGGGCAAGACGGCGCCGTGTGCCACACAACCGTGAGGGGGTGAGGTAGGCCATATAGTCAGAGAACGGCGGACCGTCCGTTGCGCAGGTGCCGCTGCGGTCCGCGATTGCTGGTCCCAGCTAGATCGAGGAGAACGCGCGGGCACCCGACGTACCGTCGTTGACGGATGAGCAACCTTCACCCGCTTTGGCCACCGCTGACGAAGCGCGGAGTTTGTGGAACGCCTAGGACAATCATAGTCAGGAGGCCGACGAATGGAGTATCGCGTACTGGGGAAGACCGGGTTGAAGGTATCTGCAGTAGGCATAGGCGGCTGGCCGCTTGGCGGCCTAATAGGCGGCCCCGTGGGCGATCCCCGGAATCCCGTCGTCGACGAAGGCTGGACGGGCGCAGTGGACGAAGAATCTATCAAGATGATCCACCGCGCCGAAGAGCTTGGGGTCAACCTGATCGACACAGCGGAGATCTACGGCGACGGCCACAGCGAGTCGATCATCGAGCTGGCGCTGAAGGGTCGGCGAGACCGTTGGGTCATCTCGACCAAGGTACGCGGCTTCTACACCGACGTTCCGGACGTCGACCACACCCGACGGCGCATTAGAGACGCGTGCGAGGGGGCTCTCCGCCGGCTACAGTCCGACTACATCGACGTGTTCCTGCTGCACAATCGGCCCCACGAGAAGACCCTTCCGGTCGCGATGGAGACGATGGCGCAGCTCAAGAGCGAGGGCAAGATACGTTGGTCGGGCATCTCGTATACGGCCGGCAGAGATAACGATTCTATTCGAAAGCTCATGGAAATGGGCGAAGTCGCTGCGATGGTCGTTGGCTACAACATGATGGCGCGGTCCGACGATCGAATCCGATTTGCCAAAGAGGAGAACATTGGCACGATGATCGCGTCACCACTGAACTCGGGCATCCTCTCAGGACGCTGGTTCGACGATCTCTCGACCCTCGACCCGACCGACAGGCGCTACGAAAGGCTGACTTCACCGAAGGGCCAAGAATACCGGCGGAAGCTGTCGGAGCTTCGTTTCCTGACTAAGAGCGGGGAGCGCAGCATGACTCAGGCGGCGTTGCGCTTCATACTCGACGTCGAAGGCGTGACGTCGTTAATTCCTGGGGCGCTTCGACCGAGCGAGATCGAGGAGAACGCGGCAGCGGCGGACGTGCCTCCCCTGACGGACGACGAAAGGGCACGGGCTATAGCGATCGCCGACGAAGCCACTGGCATGTTGCAGGGCTAGATGAGTTCGGCCGATTGAGCCGTCGTCGCTAGCTGTCCAGAAGCGTATCTTGTGCTATCCTGAGTACATCGAATTGTGAGAGTCATAAGGGGGCCCCGTGGTTCGCGCCTACATACTGATCGAGATGGCCGCAGGGCGTTCGAGGGATCTAGTTAACTCGCTCCAGGAGCTAGAAGAGGTGCGCGACGTGGTAAGGGTCACGGGCCCGTACGACGTAGTCGCCGTCTTCGAGGCTGAAAGCGTGGACGCAATCAGCGACAAAGTGGCCGATCACGTTCACGCACAGTCTGGCGTGATCCGCACCACAACCTGTGTGGCCATGGGCTGAGCACTCTGTCGACCAAAACAAGAAGGGACCACCTCGTCACGAGGTGGTCCCTTCTTTGTTGTAACGCTCCCTTACCTTCAGGCGG
Source organism: Dehalococcoidia bacterium (assembly GCA_965248605.1). GTDB lineage: Bacteria > Chloroflexota > Dehalococcoidia > Lucifugimonadales > CAUZJF01 > CAUZJF01. The sequence continues at coordinate 283,516 of CBDFJV010000007.1, read as the reverse complement.
ACCGCTCGGCGGCTCCGTCGGACTCCCCAAGCGTTTCCCACTCTTCCGTATGTCGACGCTTGCGGTGACCGTAAATCGCGTACGCTAGCACGAACGCCGCGAGTCCACCGACACCGACCGCGAGCGCGGGGTCCTGGTCGTATGTCAGACTAAGTCCGACGAGTGTCGCATATCCGATCACGATGCTGAGCAACGACGAATACGGCATCCTCTGGCCGCCCAGGGCGACAACCATCCCGATGCCCACGCTGATGAAACCGATGCCTGTGAACAGAGCTACGGTCGCTCCCCCGAGGGTGGCCAGTCCGTCACCGCCCTTGAATCCGGTGAAGACCGACCGCCAGTGGCCTGCCACGGCGGCGGCGACTGCAAGCAACACCCAGGGGCCTACGACACCTAGGAAGTCCGCAGCGATCACGGCCAGAACCCCTTTGCCCAGGTCCCCTACGAGGACCACGAGCCCCGGGACCTTTCCGACGGTCCGACGGACGTTCGATGCGCCTGCCAGCCCCGTGCCGACGGCGAAGATATCCACGCCATTCCGCCGGCTGAGCCGGTCCGCGATTGGAACGGCGCCGATCAGATAGCTGACGACTATCGCCAGAAGCAGGCCTGGCGTTACAGTGAAAGAATCAACCAATCTCCGTCTCCGATGCTGATGTCGGTCCCCAGTCTTTCAGTATAACGTCCTGTGGGCCGTCTTGCCATATATTGAATCCGATTTCGTGACAGCAGGTCACTTTCGTATGCCAGCCGCCAGGCGCACCGCGTCCATGTCGACGTTCGCACGAAAATAGTCTGCCAGCTTGTCGTACTCGCCGGCCTGACTAAAGGCCGCTTCGGCCGACGGCAGCTCAAGACCACGCTTCCGCGCGACGTTCCAGAGTACCCTCCGTCGCAATACGTCGTTCTGGAACAAGCCGTGCACGTAGGACCCCATAATCCATCCGTCAGTGCTGGCGAGCCCGTCTTCGAACTCGACCTCCGACTGAGTCCGCCGCGACAGCTTGAAGGGCCGGCTTCGCGGCGTATCTGCTTCGAGCTCGGTGCGGCCCATGTGGATCTCGTACCCTTCGAAGGCGACATCGCGCGCCCCGCCGAGGAGCCCGCGGTCGGCTACAACCCGGCCGTCTACTCGATGGGTCTCTTTGGTCCCCTCGAAACGTGTGGTCGCCTGCAACAGGCCCAGCCCCTCGACGCTATCGATGTCCGACTCGACGTGCTCGGGGTCCAGGACTCGCTCGCCCATCATCTGGTAGCCACCGCAAATCCCCATCACCGGAGTCCCGTCGCGTGCTAAATCCTTGATTCGCTTAGCGATCCCGCTGGTGCGGAGTTGCTCCAGGTCGGCGATGGTCGTCTTAGTGCCGGGCAGGACGACCAGGTCGGCGGACCCCAGCTCGTCGGCCGATCGGATGTAGCGCACCGAGACGCCCTCCTCGCGCGCCAGGGGGTCGAAGTCGTCGAAGTTGGAGATGTGGGGAAGAGCGATGACCGCTACATCCATCACTGATTGGGCCGGTCGTGTGGTGTTTCGGGAGGCGGGCGAGTCCTCTTCAGGTACATAGACATCTGTGAAATAGGGCAGCACACCAAGCACCGGCACGCCCGTAAGCTCCTCCAGTTGCTTGAGGCCAGGTCGAAGGATCGAGACGTCGCCGCGAAACTTGTTGATCAGGGTACCGGCTACAAGGTCTCGTTCCTCCGGCGCCAGCAGCATCATCGTCCCGTAGAGAGACGCGAACACGCCACCCTTGTCGATGTCGCCGACCAGAATGACCGGCGCCTGGGCGTACAGAGCGACCTCCATATTGACGATGTCGCCTTGCCTCAGGTTGATCTCCGCCGGACTTCCGGCGCCCTCGATGACTACGACTTCGTACTCTGAGCGGAGCCGGTCCAGGGCGCCCGTTACGATGTCCCACAAGCCCTCTTTCCGTTGGTTGAAGTTTCGAGATTCGAGATGGCCAACCGGCCGTCCCATCACCACGAGCTGGGAGCGGTAGTCGACCTCGGGCTTGAGCAGCACTGGGGTTCATCTCGGCCGTGGGCTCGACCTCGGCGGCGTCTGCCTGGACGGCCTGTGCGCGCCCGATCTCGGCGCCGTCGGCCGTCACGAAAGAGTTGAGGGACATGTTCTGGGCCTTGAAAGGGGCGACCCGGTAGCCGTCTTGCCGGAACACGCGACAAAGGGCCGTGGTGATCAGGCTCTTGCCCACGGACGAACCGGTGCCCTGGACCATTAACGTCTTTGCGGGCATGGGGCCTCTGCCACTAGAACTGGGACTCCGGCCAAGGGGAACGCCGTCTAGCCGTATCGGGGGTACTGCGGATGATACCGAAACTCGGCTTCGTCGAGATGACGCCTAGGTGGTTGTTCGGCGATCTGACGACTCGTTTTGGGAAACCCCTGAACACTCGTGAGCATATGCTTGAATTGGCCCCGATCCAAAAGGTCGAGGAGCATCGCCAACTCCCGCTTCGCGCCTTCATACCAGCTCAAACCGAACTCGCCGCGAACGTAGGCTTGCTCGAACTCCTCCAAGTCCGTTACTTCATATGTCATCCCGTCGGACTGCACCAGCACGTCTAGCAAGAGATCGGTCGTGAAAATCGAATCGCCCTTCACCCAGTGTGGTGTGGTGATGTCGCAGTTGAACGCGAACGGAAAACCCGACCCTGTGGACGTGAGCCCTAAGCGTTCGTCGAATGTAACATAGACGCTGAGCCACCGGTCCAGAAAGCAGTAGCTTCTCCCGTAGATGGGCCTGTCTTTCCAAATACCTGCTCCGTCCAGCACAATGGCCTTAGAGCTTTTTGCGGTCGGCGTTCCGGCGTGCTCGAAGACCCGTAGTTCCGACGGCAAGTGCAACTGGTACAGTAGCGTCCGACTCACGTCTGGTCCTCGCCGTGTAGCCACCGGAGGCCGCCGGGCCAGCCCTTGATCGACATCTCGAGTATTGACCGGCAGTAGTCATTTACGCCGCTAATCGTGTAGTCATACTTGTTGTGCTGCCACACGAAATAATTCGCGATGGCCGCTTCCTTGAACTGGCCGGGGTCGGCGTAGAAGCTGGTTCGGTCCTTCCAGTTCGCCTCGATCAGACGGGGCCTTCGCATCAGTTGCCAGGTCGTGGCAGGCGCTCCGTTCGGATGGCGGTAAACGACGCCATTAACGGGGTCTGCCGCTCCCCAGACGCCCCTGTGAAACGCCTCGATGATTTGATGTCCGCTATTCGCTTGGCTCGTGTTGAATAACGAAACCAATCGAGCGGGGATGCCACCAACCTGGCACATGGTGCAGGCTACTCGCGCGACATCGGTGCACCAGTCGGAGCCGCGCCGGACTACTTGTTCCTCGGTCCCGCCAAAGCGCATGCCATCCAACGCTTCAGGCGCCTGCGCTCCGAGTTGTGCGCACCACGAGGAAACAGCGGCGACCTTCCCGTCGTCGGAGTTACGGTTTGAGGTCGCGTTGTCGAACCACCGCTCCAGGTTGGGCCGGGAACCATCCACATACTCCAAGTCCCGCAGTGTGTATTCCCCGTAGAGAAAAGAAGCCGTCTCCGCACAAAGCCTGACCATTCGTTCGTCCAGTACACGGTCGACCGAGCCCGGTGCATGCGTGTCGTTCTCCATCGTGATGCGGTAGGCGCTGCCGAAATGGCCGATACCTTGGTATTGGGCGAGGTTGATCACGGCCTGGTTCGCCTCGCGTGGAATTTACCTTCGGCCTGCCCCGGCGATGGACCGGTTCTAGCCGGCCGAATCGTGGCTAACGGAGGGAGCCAGCAGGTTGCGGAGCCACTTGAGGCCCACGACGGTTAGCGCAACAGCCACGGCGGCGCCGATCAGGGAATTGGTCACCAGGGTGCCGGGGTCCGGCCGAGGTGCCACCGGAGTGTTGCCTAACAGCGACGCCTTCCACTGCTCATCGAGGTCGTCCAACGTAAGGCCGTACGCCCACCATAGCGATTCGTCCAGGTTTCTCCCTGAACCCATCGCTTCGATCAGAGTGGTCATCTGGTCCGGGTCGTAGGTGCTCATAAGGTAGTTGACCACACCCCAAGACTGGTCGTAGAAGACCCGCACTTCGGAGGGCCTGCCGGGCTGGCGGATCATGTGGCTTAGCGGCATAAGCGCCGAGCTGCGCGCCGCCTGGGCCAGCGAACGTTCTCGCCGGTTGGACGACGACTCGAAGTAGGTGGCGAGACCTTCATGGAGCCACGAAGGGACCCGCACTAACGGCGACGACGCGGCTTCGTCCAGCATCAGGTGAGTCGCCTCGTGGACAATCCCGTCGGTGTGAAGCCCCGCTAGGACGAAGAGGTCGTACTCCCGGAAGGCAAACCCACTGTAAAGATGGGTCTGCGTCGCAGTCCCGCTGACGGACGGGAAGCTCCGTTGGGCCTCACGCGCGTCGTTGATGATCACGGCCTTCATCTGGGGGTCCGCGTCAAGTCCGAGGACCTCCCGCACTTCGTTCAATCTCTCGGCGACGACGTCCGAGACCCTGGCGACCTGCTCTACTGGCCGGTCGTGCCAGAGGAACTTCATACTGCCGCGCTGCAACGTCTGCCATTCGTATCGCGGGTCGCGGTATTCCAGCGTGAGCGGGGGTGTCTCCAGCGACCGGCCCAAGGCGTCTCGAATCTGATAGTGGTACTCGATATCCGCCCCTGTCGGAAGGTAGGAGCTACCGTCCGTCTCGATCGTGAAGCCGGCAGTTATCTGCTTCGCCGGTGAGAAGCTCGGATACCCGTAAGTTGTCACCCGGCCGCCCGAGACGTTGTAGTAGAGGGTGACCTCGGTTATCGACTCGTCGCCCTCAGCCTCGAGCTGGAAGACGACCTCACTGGGGAACCGGACCTCGTGAGTAGTCTCGAGGACACGAATAGGCTGATCGGGCCTTGGCAGGTTCCCCGCGGCATTCCCCGAGGGCCCCAAGGCTAAAATGGCTGCGCCGACTATGAGTCCGATGATTGTCATTCGATCAACTCGTATAACTGGTCCTTAATAATCATAACGCACGTGGGTTAGCTACGTTAGGACACTGTCCCTCCATCTTAGGGTCTTTCGGTTCTGGATTCTTGTCATTCCGAGAAGTCCTCGACGAGGAATCCAAGTCGGTTGCGATAAGCCAACGTTGACTGATGATGACTGCGTAGATTCCTCGCGGAGCCTCGGAATGACACTGCGTCTAAGTAATTCAAGGAAACCCGAAAGGCCTTGCCCTCCGTCCTTTAGATTCCTCTCAGATCCCTACGATTCTTATGGCCGAGTGGGCCTTGTACTTGCGATTGATGTTCAAGAGAAGCGCCGTGAAGTTCTCTACGTAGCCTGCGTTGTTAAGGCCACCGCCGTCGACCGCCCGGACGCCCTTTATCTTCTCCGCTAGAGCCGATACCTCCGCTTTGGCGTCCTCGTCATCCGCACACACGACCACGTCTGAGTCGATGGGCTTGCCGGGCTTGAGGAGGTCGCGAGCGCTGATCGTCTGAAAAGCCGCGACGACTCTAGAGTCGGGCAGAAGCGCCTGGGCCTGCAGCGCCGCCGACCCTTCCTCGACAGGCACAGCCGTCGCGACTCCTTTGGAAAAGGACACCGGCGCGACTACCGTCACCACCGTCTTGCCCGCCAACTGGCCCGTGATGGCGGTCAGGGTCTCTCGTTGCGCCGCGTGGGGCACGGAGACGAATACGATGTCCGCATCGCCGGCGACATCTTCGTTGAGCCCAGCCAATACGGAAGCGGTCGGGACTTGGCTAAGGACTTTCTCCCCCGCCTCAGCCGCGCGGACCGCGTCTCGAGATCCTATAGCGACGGCCTCACCCGCCAACGCTAAACGGAGAGCGAGACCTCTGCCTTCGGGGCCGGTGCCGCCGACGAATCCGATCACTGGTCGCCGGTCGAGTCCTTCGGTGGCCGCACTTCGGAGTCAACGGTCAGACCGCCTTGCCCCTCGGCATAAAGCTCCCAGGGACTGAAGGACTCCACAAACTCCTTGGCTTCCTCCATCGACGCGATGCCCTTCTGGGCCCGGCCCGGTTCGTACCCGAAGGTCTTTGCAAAGGCGTCGAAGCCACGCTTCGTCTCCCTTACCCCTCCGACCTCTTCCTCGTACTCGCCTCCCTCGTCCGCAAGTACGAGGCGCTGTCCTCGTCGCACTTCTCGCCAGAAGACGTTCATGTTGTACTCCGCACAAAGAGCTTCCAAGGAGAGTCTAGAATCTGGGGACTACTCTATCGTCAACGCCGAAGGCGCCGCAACCCCGGAGCAGGCGCGACTCCCGATTGGCAGCGCTTCTTGGCCGATTCGCGGCGTATCCCACGCAGGACGCATAGTGGTAGGTCAGTCCGGTGCGCCCGGCACGGTGAGACGTGGGACCCTACGACGAGTGATCTCTGTTCCGGCGTCGCTCCATCATTGCCTTGCGCTGTTCGGGAGTCAGGTCCGCCCCGCGGCCGTCTGGGCCACCGCCATTCCCCCGTCGTCGCTCCATCATCTCCTGGCGCTCTTCTGGGCTCATGTTCGCCCAGCGACCACCGGGCCCGCCGCCACCGTGTCCCCACATCCCTCGCCGGCCGTCCTCGGCTCCATCCGCGGCTACCGGCTGGCGCTCCGCTTCGTTGTTCGAGAACGACGACAGCTTGGCGTACAGGCCGTTGAGAGCCATCAGCTCGTCATGCTTGCCCTGTTCGACGATTCGCCCCTTGTCCATCACTACGATACGGTCGGCGTTACGGACTGTCGAGAGCCGATGGGCGATGACGAGGGCAGTCCGGTCCTTCAGCAGTTCTTCGAGGGCTCGCTGGATGAGCTGCTCGGTCTCGGTGTCGATGTTCGCCGTGGCCTCGTCGAGAATGAGGATTTGAGGACCGGCTGCGAGAGCCCTTGCGAAGCTGATGAGTTGTCGCTGACCTATGCTCAGATTAGTGCCACGCTCGTTGAGCGGCGTATCGTAGCCCTGTTCCAGCTTGCTGATGAAGTCGTGGGCGCCGACGGCCTTTGCCGCCCCTTCGACCTGCTCATCGGTTGCGTCCAGATTGTTGTATCGGATGTTCTCGGCGATCGTCTGCGAGAAGAGGTACGGGTCCTGGTGCACCACCTTGATCTGTGAGGCCAGCGACCTCATGCTGACGTCCCTCAGGTCGTTCCCGTCGATCGTTATCCGGCCCTCCGTAACGTCGTAGAGGCGCTGGAGAAGGGCTACCATCGTCGTCTTTCCCGCCCCTGTAGGCCCGACGATCGCCACCGTCTCCCCGGCCGCAACGTGAAGTTCGACGTCTTCGAGCACCGGGACGTCCTCGACATACCGGAAACCCACCCCTTCGTAACGCACCTCACCCTTAACCTTGGGCAGCTCCACCGGGTCGGAACGGTCCGACACCTCGGGCTCCATGTCCAGAAGCTCGAAGATACGGGATCCCGACGCCATCGCGCGCTGAAGCTGGCCGTACTGCATCGTCAGGTTCCTGACGGGGTCGAAGAACCGCTGAATGAAGAGGGCGAACGCGAGCAAGACGCTGGCGTCTTCCAGGGATCCGTCAATTACCATAGTTCCGCCGAAGTACACGACCAGAGCCAGGCCCATGGCGGTCAGCAGCTCCACCGACGGGACCAGCACGGCCTGCAGGCGCGTCGCCTGAAGATTCGCGCTCATGTTCTCGGAGTTGGCTGTGTCGAACCGCTCGATATTCGCCTCCTGCCTGTTCAGGCTCTGGACCACGCGTACGCCCGAGATGTTCTCCTGCAGACCGGCGTTGACACCGGAAATCGCAAGACGCGCTCTCAGGAACGCGCTCCGTGCGTACCTTTGCCACACCGCCAAGACGATAATCAGTAGCGGGACCACGGTCAGCGTGATCAGGGCCAGGCGCGGGTTCATTAAGACCATAACTATGATTATGCCGGTGAGGCTCACAACGTCTGCCAGGGTGGAGACGACCAGGGAAACCAGCTCTTGAAGCTGTTGCACGTCGTTCTGGACGCGGGACATGACCCTACCGGTCTCGTTCCGATCGTAGAAGCTCATCGAGAGGCGCTGGAGGTGTTTGAACAGGTCGATCCGTAGCTTCAACAGCATCCGCTGCCCCACGAAAGCCATCACACGCATGTGGACGTATTGAGAGCCGAACTGCAAGAGGGCGATCGCCATGAACGCCAGGACGATCAGGTTCATGCCTTCCAGGTCGCCTTTATCGACGTAGGCCAGAGCGCGGCCGATCAGCCACGGCATGCTCACGATGGTGAGCGTGTACACAAGTACGGCGACCATGATTAGCAATAGGCGCCTCCAGAAGGGCCGAACGTAGGCCAGCAGCCGGATCGCCACTTTGTGGTTGTAGGCGCGGCCAAGGTCGTCCTTGTCGATGGACATCGTATCCCGCAGGTGCCACATGCCACCACCCATATGACCGCCGCCGCCCATTCCTCCCATCATCGGCCGTCACCCCCCTCCACGGACCCGGCCGCAACGGGCACCGGAGTCTCCTGCGGCGTGAGCTGAAGATCATGTATTCGGCGGTAGAAACCGTCCTTCTCCATCAGCTCGTCATGGCTCCCCCGCTCTACGATTCTGCCATCGTCAAGCACCAGCACCAGGTCCGCGTCTCGGACCGTCGATAGCCGGTGCGCTATCACGAACGTGGTCCTGTCCTTCATCACGTCGGTCAGCGCTTGCTGGATCATGTACTCGGTGCCCATATCGACGCTCGACGTCGAGTCGTCCAGTATCAAGATGGGTGGGTCCAGCAGCAGCGTACGGGCGATGGCCAGGCGCTGCCGTTGGCCGCCCGATAAAGTCACACCCCGCTCTCCTACCCAAGTGTCGTAGCCTTTAGGCAGTTCCTGAACGAACTCGTCAAACTGCGCGATCTTCGATGCCTCGACAACGTCCTCCAACGAAGCGCTGTCCGCACCGTAGGCGATGTTGTCCCGGATCGTCGCCCCGAACACGAACACGTCCTGAAGCACGACGCCGACGTTCTTGCGAAGCGACGCCAACGTCACGTCGCGCACGTCGATGCCATCGATCGTGATCCGGCCCTCCGTCACGTCATAAAACCGTGGGACCAGGTGGACAACGCTACTCTTGCCCGAGCCCGGAGCGCCCAGGATGGCCACTAGCTGGCCGGGCTCCACCTTGAAATCGATGTCGTCAACCGCAGCTACGCCCGTCTGGTCGTAGCTCAGGGAGACCCTCTCAAATCTAACGTGTCCCCGGACCGGCGGTAGCGGCTTTGCGCCCACCCTCTCCTCAACCGGAGATTCGGCATCGAGCACATCGAAGATCCGTTCCCCGGCCGATGAAGCCCGAGACAGCATGTTGATCAGGAAGCCGATCATCCTCACGGGCATCATTAGCATGCCCATTAGCAGGATGAACGACGCCAGCTCGCCTAGTGAAAGCCGTTCGGCTACGACTTCTCGTCCCCCGAACCAGAGAATCATGCCGGTGGCCACTGTGAAGATGAACGTCATGAGCGAGCCCTGAGAAGCGAACAGCCGGGTGGCCGAGTACGTGTGCTCTGCGAGCGTCTCGGCCCGCTCTGCGAACTTCCGCACCTCCAGGTCGCTCGCCCCGAACGACTTGACGACCCGCGCGCCGGCGATGTTTTCTTGCAGCACCGTAGTCATGTTGCCCGTCTCCGCCTGGACGCGCATCCACGTGTAGCGCAGCTTGCGCGACATATAGATGGCGCGCCACAGGATAATAGGCACGAAAACGAGACACACCAGGCCGAGCCGCCAGTTGGTGGAAAGCATGATTGCTGTGATCAGCCCGAGGGTGACGATTGTAGAAGCGCCTCGTACAAGGCCCATGCTCATGAACCTACGCACTGCCTCTACATCGGCGGTGGCTTTGGACATCAGGTTGCCGGTCTGCTGCTTATCGTGAAAGCCGAAGCTGAGGCTCTGGAGTTTGCGGAAGAAGTCGTTGCGTAGGTCGTACGCAGACTTCTGAGAGACGGCTTCGGACAGGTAGTTCTGTCCGTAGGAGAAGGCGGCGCGCAGGGCGCTAACCGCCAGTATGACCAGCGCGAAAGTCAGGAACGCACTTCGCAGACCACTCGCGTCCGCCTCGTCGATAGCAGATCCCAGTATCTGAGGTATGATTACCGCGGACAAGGTTGCACCTGTCATGGTGAGAAACGCCCCGGACATGTAGAACTTGTGCCGCCAGCCGTAACGCACCAGACGGGCGAGAATCCCCCACTGCGGCTTCGCGTCCATGTCTGCAGGGTTCCATCGGCCCCATCGCTGATTACTCTGCAAATCCGTCCTCCTCGGCTCCCTATCAAAACCCGTTCGTGCTGAGCTTGTCGAAGCACGGTGCTCCGAGACTCAAGCCGGTAATGATCTTACGTACTACCGGGCGACCGGCCCGGTGGGTTCGGCTGCTACTGCGCTGCCCTGCTCAGGCTCCTGCTCGGCCGCACGATCGGCCGCCGCCGCCATGATCTCCAACGCGTGAACGACCGTCCTGAGCTCGTCTTCAGACATAACCTTTGCGATCCGCTCCGTCCTCATGCGGCCGAGGCGCAGGAAACGCTCGACGGCCTCGTCCCCGGCCGTCGTAAGCCGGCACGCAACGACCCGGCGGTCCGACGCGTCCTCGACACGCTGCACAAGTCCTTTGCTTACAAGCCGATCTATCAGAGTCGATGCCGCAGACGTACCTTTCCCAAGACGTGACGCAATATCGCTCATCCGCTTGGGACCATTGCTGAGAAGCATAAGGGCCCGGACCTGCCTCATCGTGAGCTCTGTGTCCGTCCATTCTTGCGAGTGGCGAGGGCGCATCGCCTTGCGGGTGCGTTCCCACAGCCGCGCCACTGTGTCGACAAGCTCTGCTCTCGTTGGTTCCATCGCATTCCTCGAATAGTTCACACGACGCGGACTATTCTAGTGTTGCAAACCACTTTTGTCAAGAGAGGGATTCTTGGTGAGTCGGCAAACACACCGTGTCCTGACACTGGCCTTCGACAAGCTCAGGCCGAACGGGTAGATGTTCGCCGCGTGGGGGCTCAGATAAAAACCGCTCGCCGTGGGCCCAGATAGAAACCGCTCGTGGTGAGCCCGTCGAACCACCGCCCGCCGCTGCTCGAACGTGCGTTTGCCTACAACCCCAGCACGCGAGCCGCCGAACGCCCCATGATGTTCGCAAGGTCGTCCTCGGACAGGAAGTCGCAGTACTTCTCAATCCACCTGCGGGACTGCCGATAGGTGCAGAAACGGTTCTGGAACGGCATGTCTGTGCCCCAGAGAAGACGGTCCGAACCTATCCGTTCCACCAATTCCTGAAGCGTTGGCCAGACCTCTTTGTACGGAAAGTCGAAGAGGTCGCCTAGGCGCACGGGGAAGCAGACCTCGAGGCTGAGGTTCGGGCTCTGGAAGGGCTCCCAGATCTCTTCCGGCAACGTAATGCCGTCGCCGTCGAGGAAGGCACGCCACGGGAATCCATGGGTCAGGCTGGCCAGAGTATTCGGGTAGCGCTCCATCCAACGCATCAGAATATGCAGCTCGTTGAGGTATCCGGCTCTCTGCTCTTCGTCAGACTGACCTCCGGCGGCTCTTGCCTGTGGTCCCGTGCCCAGGGTAAAGAACACCGGTACGCCTAGAGCGGTCGCGGCCTCCCAGAAAGGCCGGTACGCCCCGTCGTCCCACGGCTCCGGGCTGATGTTGTAGCCGAGCGGGTTGAATTTGATCGCGTGCAGCTTGTGCGCCTCGATGGCGGTTGTCAACTGCTTGATCACACCGTCTACGTCACTGTGGATGCGCCACTCTTCCACCGGCGCCATGGCGCGCAATCGGTCCGGGAAGCGCTCGATGCACTCCGCCAGGTACGAGCTGTCTCGCAAGAGCAACGGGTCGGTATGGAGTAACGTAACGTCGACGTCGGCGTAGTCCATCTCGCACGTGAGGCTGAAGGGTGTGAACTCGCCGTCGCGTGTATTGGGCGGCATGAAGTACTTGGTGTACTCGTCGCCCTCGTAGTCCCAGACTACCCGGCCGCGCTGTTTGTTGATGCGAAATCGTACGTCCGGCAGGCTATCGAGTTCCCCCTTGCCGTCGGGCGCCAGAACGTCGGACCGCCCAGGAGCGCGGTCCTTGATGCGCACAGCCGGCTGGTGGTGCCCTGCGTGGGCAGCCTGGACCCATGTGAGGTGCTCCTCGCTGCTAGCATAGCCTCGAGCGCCATCTAACGGTTCAAAGCAGTAGGCGTGTGAGTCAACGATCATGTTTGCCTTCTCCTATTGAATTGCGAATGTGCCCACCCTTAGGCGGCTACCACCAGCCGCCCGTTCTCGACTCGAAGCTCGGTGCCAAGCTCACGGGACGTCTCTTGGAGTACCTCGACGGTCTCGGGCTCGTCCGCGGCGTCGCGGATTATAGATCGGCCCGTGTCAGGATCATGGGCGACCGGTGAACAGGCGAGGCCGGCGATGTCGCGACCTTCAAGCTCCACCCAAGCGACGAGCCCGATTCTCTGGTTTCGAGTTGCGAAGTCCCCCAGCCCGTAGAGCACCGGCCTGTCTCGATACATTTCGACCGGCTGTACTACGTGCGGTCCGTGGCCCATCACCAGACCGGCTCCGGCATCGATGGCCGCGTGGGCTATCTCGACCTGGTACTGGGTCGGACGGACCTCGAGGCCGACGCCCCAATGGTAGGAGGCCACCGCAAAGTCAACGTCACGGCTCAGACGCTCGATGTCGTCCACCATCGTTCCAAGCTGGTCTACGTCGGCCCAGGTGACGGCCGTCGCCGGAGCGCCCGGCATCTGGAGAACGTCGTGGTGCGGTTTGTACGCTGTGTAGGCCTTGACGGTCGCGACGCCCGCATTGCCGTCGGCGGCCTCGTGGCCGATCGGATAGTACGTCGACGTGTACTGGAGGAACCCTATCCTGACGCCGTCCTTCTCGACGATCGCCGGAGCGCGTGCCGAGAGACGGTCGACACCCGCCCCGGTGTGCCCAATCCCCATCTGGTCTAGGATCGCAAGAGATGCGGAGATCGCGTCGGCGCCGTACGTGACATTGTTCGCGCAGCCGACGGCGTCGAAGCCCATCTTGGCAAGGAAGGGAGCGACGGCGGTGCCTGCGTCGTACCTGCGTGACTTCAACGGCGGGCTCTGCGAGACCTCTTTTGGTGGCGGAGACTCGCTCTGAAGGCGCCCCTCATCGGAGTCGTACAGGCATCCCTCGAGATTGCCGAAGAGCACGTCCGCGCTGTTTTCGCCGGCGAACGGCTCCCCGGAATCGATCACGTTCCGGAGCATGATGTCGCCCGTCAGGGCGAGAGTCTGGCCCACGGAGTCTTTTCCTAGACCTCGAACGACATCAGCTCGTCCGAGAACACGAGCTCGCCGTCGTAGACTCGTTTCACGTCGCCGATACCCTTTTCCATGGGGCCGTGCTCTGCCAGATGGTTCCCTACGTGTACCAGCACCAGCTTCTTGACGGAGGCCTCCTGGGCCATTCTGGCCGCGTCGACCGTCCCGCATACGCCGGCCGCCTCGCCGATCTCCTCGATATACTCCTGGTCTCCCCAGCACATGCACAGCATGACGTCGGCATCAGCCGCCAGATCGACGACCGGCTTGCACGGCGCGGTGTCGCCTGTAAAGACGATGCTGCCCTCAGGGCTGTCCAGCCGGTACGCCAGGGAATCGAGATACGGCTGGACGTGGTCGGCCGGAGCGGCGCTAATCTCCCAGTCTCCGGCGGAGTGGACTCGCCCCGGCCCTATGTCTTTGGCGGATACTTCCGGCGGCCTGCGGGGTAGCACACCTCCGCGGTTGACGTAGACCTGCTGGCTGGCCGGATGGTTCACCCGAGCCTTCCAGTCGTGCGCGAACACGCCGTCCTCTCCTAGGATTCCCTCGGTTAGCTTCTCAGTAGGGCTCGGGCCGAAGACCTGGAGCTGGTTCTCCTTGCCGATACTCTGATCCCACCTGCATAGTAGAAAGCAAGGGAAGTCGACGTCGTGATCGAAATGGTGGTGAGTGAAGAACAGATAGTCGATCTTCGTCGGCCAAAGGCCTGCCTTCACCAGTTTGTGGGTGGCGGCGGGCCCGCAATCGATCATTACCTGCTCACCCGCGACCTCGACTACAAACGAAGACCCGAATCGCGATGGAGTCGGGGTTGGGGTTCCTGCACCTATCACGTGGACCCGGGCCATCGGTTCACCTCAATCTTTGTGAGGCGCCATTGTATCTCGTAACGAGCGCGTTGGGGACAGTCTCATGGGGTTAGATAGCATCGTCGGCGTCCTCGCCACCCAATCGACTCTGGTATAATGTGCCAACCAAATAGGCCGGGGTAACTGTCAAGGAGTAGTCCCGTGTACGACCAAGAAGTATCGAAATTCAGACAGCGACTCGACAACTTCCTGGAGAAGGCTGCTTTCGCCTTTGCCGCGGTTATTGGACTCGGCTTCCTGTGGATGATCATCGCGCTGCTGGGGTGGTCGGCCTTCATCGTGATGATTCTGCTATCCATCGGCCTCACGATATTCCAGATCGGGTTCCTCTGGTTCCTAAGGTGACGGTGCTTGGAACTGCCGCTTGACGGGGCGAAGGCCTAAAGGCGGACAACAGAACGAACGAAGAAGGCCCCGCGACTTGCGGGGCCTTCTTCTTATGCTGGCTCGATCTCGAAGCCGTCGCCTACACTATCAATTTGCCATGCCGGTGCCACCGCCACCACAGAAGATGAGAACAAGGGGGGTGGAAGGGGGAGGTCTTACCCCTTCCCCTTTCGGGGGAAGGTTGTCGAAGATCCCGAGCCCCTCGGGGGGAAGGGGTAAAGGCTAGCCCTTAGCCCGAATCCACCGACGGACAGGGATGGACGACGTGAGGACAGCGGAAGGGGGTGAGGGAGTTACAGGCGTGATGATCCGGGCTCGAATTTGGGTAGACGGGAGGTTGGCGGGCGGTCTGCAGGCGCTTTTGGGGGCACCGATGGCGGCCTACAGTGGCTGTGGCGAGCCAGATGGCGGGATAGGACACGGCAAGAGGCGCTCGCGGACTGGGCTGGCGCGAGTTTGCGGGGACGTTGGGTTGGCTGGTGGGTCAGTGGCGGACGGGCTCCGTCAGGCTGGGAGTGGAATGGCTCGCAGTCGGGCCAGGGCGCGGCTGAACTGCTCCTCCCAGGGCCAGCGCCGGGGAAGCTGCAGGGTCAATCGGCGTGCCGAGCGGGTGATCCGTCCGGCCAAGGCAAAGACCCGTCGTCTGAGGGTCTTGGTGGTCACGATCTGCTGACCCAGGCCGATGCGGGCTGTCCAGCGGGCCAGGTTGTGCGCCATCACCTGTACCGCCAGCCAGGCGCCGTTGGCGGCGAAACGGCCCGAGGGGAGATGGTTCAGCCCCACGCCGTACTTGAGGTCGCGTATCGCATTCTCGATCTCGGCGTGACGGCGATGATCGGCCTCCAGTTCCAGCGTCTCCCCGTCCCGGTCGGTGATGAAGCCGTGATAGCTGTAGGTGGCGAAGAGAGCCAGTTGAGAACAGGGCGCCGGCTTCACCCGCCGGACGATGAGCCGTACCGGCGCGGCGTCCGCCTCGGCCTGGAACGGGGTGTAGGTGGTCTCGGCCACATCGGCGGCGCCGTCCAGCCAGTAAGGAATCGGCGTCCAGCCATCTTCGGGTATCGCCTCGATGAGATTCCGCAGGCGGGCGCGCTGGCGGATGGCGATGGAGAAGCGGACATCCATCCGGCGGCAGACGGCGACCACGGCGTGGGTATAGAAGCCGCTGTCGGCCCGCACCGTGAGTTGGCCCCTGGCTCCGCAGTAGCGCACCCGCCCCACCGTTTCACGCAGGAAGTGGGCAGCGCCGCGGGCGGTGTTAGCCCGGCCCTCGCGCAGGCGGGCCATCAGCACGTCGCCGGTGCCGGCGGCGACGGCCAGCAGCGGGTGATAGCCCCGCGCACCGGTGTAGCCGTGGTGGCGGGCGCCCTCCTTGGCCAGTCCGTAGGTCTCGCAGATCGTCGAATCAAGGTCGATGGTGAATGGTGCGTCGCCGGGTCCGGCACCGGCCTTCCAGACCCGGGCCAGCAACTCGCGGCTCACCCGGTCCAGTTGGCGGACATGGCCCCACCTGAAGCTGCGCAGGAAGGTGCCCAGGGTGGAGGGAGCCTTAGCCGTGAAACCGAGCACGCGGGCGGTCCCGCCGGCGCGCAGCACATCGGCGTCGTCGATGCAATCTCCGCCGGCTAGGGCGGAGGCCACCAGGGTCATCATCTTGTCGCCGGTGTTCGCCCGGCCCGGCGCGCCGCCGAGGTCGAGGTGCTTCCGGAGGAGTTGGGGCAGGCCAAGGCGCAGGGCGAGGGTGGCGGGAAGGATCAGCCCGGCATTGGCCACCAGGCGGTGGTCGTCGAAGGCGATTTGGATGCGGTCGGGGTGGTTACGTGGTAGCATCTATCGGGTGCTCCTTTTCTGGGACCGGTTTTCTGTTTCAAAACCATTATCCCAGATTCAGAGGCGCACCCTTTTGTTTCTTCAGCAGGCCTCCTACACGCCGTCCTTCGGTGGATTAGGGCTTAGACGCTCTACTTTCAGGGAAGTAGGGGCAGATCTAGGGAGCCTGTCTCAAAAGGTTTTCTGTGTCCTTGATTTGACTACCGCTGTTGGTAGAGTATTGTGCGAGAACGAATTGAGGAGCAAGTGTGATGCCTCTGCGACCACTGAACAGAGAGCAGAGTTGGTTGTTCCCGCCGACTCTGGACGAGTTGTTGCCTGAGAACCATCCTGCCCGGTTTGTAGCGGCGTTGGTGGATGGGTTGGACCGAGCCAACTGGTCTGAGCTGGGGGTCGATATAGACGGGGAGCCTTTGGGGTCCCCTGCCTACCACCCACGAGGGCTTCTGAGCGTGTGGGTGTATGGATTTACGACCGGAGTACGCTCCAGCCGTAAACTGGAGGCGGCGTGCCGAGACCAGATACCTTACCTGTGGCTCACCGGGTGGCAGCACCCGGACCACAACACCTTGTGGCGGTTCTATCGCGAGCACCGTGGGGCCATGCGAGCACTGTTGAAGCGAACAGTGCGCACGGCGGTGACGATGGGATTGGTCGATTTGGCGGTGCAGGCGGTGGATGGGACGAAGATCATGGCCAACGCGACTAAGAATCGGACATATGATGCTGCCCAGTTGGAGCGATTGCTGGAGCGCACGGAGGCAGCGATTGCCGAATTGGAGGCGCAGAACGAGGCTGGAGGCGATGCTCCTCCACCGCGGTTGCCGAAACAGCTGTCGCAGGCCCACAGACTGAGAGAAAAGGTGGTTGAGGCGATGGAGCGGGTTTCGAGAGAAGAAGGGTTGGAGCGGTTCAATTTGACCGACGAAGATGCCGAACTGGTCAAAAGTCGCCACGGGATCGTTGCGGGGTATAACGCGCAGGCGATGGTCTCGCCTCTTGAGCCAGACAAGGCCGGTGCAAGTGGGCTGCTGATCACAGCGGCCGAGGTGGTCAACGACCCTGATGATCATGCTCAGTTGATACCTATGCTGGAGCAGGCCCAGGACAATACGGGAGAGCCGGCCGGGATGACACTGGGCGACGCTGGATATCATTCTGGGGCCAACCTGGCTGCTTGCGCTGAGCGAGAGCAACTCGTGGTAATGCCGGAGGCCCAACAGAGAGCACTCACGCAGCCTTACCACAAGGACCAATTCATGTATGACGATGCTGAAGACACCTATACTTGCCCCGAAGGCCAACCACTCAGGTTTTCCGGTATCAAGCAGCGTACAGGCAGGCCGACAATGCGAGTGTACCGAGCGTCGGGAGCTACGTGCCGTGTTTATCCGGCGTTCGGGGTATGCACCACAGACCGTCGTCAAGGTCGCGCGCTTGAGATAGGGCCTTATGAGCATGTGTTAAGTAGCCATCGGGACTGGATGGCCACTGACGAGGCCAAGGAGCTGTACCGTAGGCGCAAAGAGTTGGCGGAACCTGCCTTCGGCATCATCAAGGAGCAACAACAAGCTCGACGGTTTCTCTTGCGCGGACTGACCAACGTTAGTGCTGAGTGGGTAATGCTGGCCACAGCCTTCAACATACGCACGCTGTGGAAAGTCTGGTCCGCCCGGCCGAGGGTATTTTCCGCATCTAAGCCATTGCCTCTCTTCAGCGCTTGGTCTTCCCGTCAGCTGCGAATCTCTGTGGCTATCGCGGCGCATTGATTCCGATCCGGTACGGGTCACTCTATTGTTTACTTCCAAATCGACTCTCATCATGGACCTAGCTCTTTACAAGATGTGAAAACCTGGTAGGCGCAGACCTGTTCCGAGACAGGCTCTGCGTGTCTGCCAGCCTCTCTCCACGCCGCAAATATCGCTCATATGGATGAGCGCGTTAGTAGCTCTGGAACAGCTTCCCCCAGGGCGTCTTCATCGCCTCCCGAACACGCTTCCTCCCAATGAAACGCAGCCAGTACGTGTTGTGGTACAGGTTGGACGCCAGGTACGCCCAAGGAGCCAGGAATGACCGGAGCAGAACCTTCTCGAGAGGTTTCAGCGGTCCCCAATAGATGAGCTTCTGTCCGCGACTGGCGAAGGTATTCTGCCCGCCGCTGAAGTGATAGTTGACGTCCGAGATGTCCTCACCGACGATCTCGATCTCGTCGGTTTCCCCACAGCCGAGGCCCATCTCGTGGCTGAGTCTAATGAAGTCGATCGACATGGGATCGAAGCCCATCATCCGCGCCACCACTGCGTCGACGGCCACCTGGTCGGCGCCCGCGATAAGGACGTTCTTGACGTGCCAGCGCATTGCCCTCGGCCCGGGACCGTCGCCGGCGAAGGTGCCGTCTGTGACGGCGAAAATGCCAGAATGAATCTCGCTCTGGATGTTCAGGAGGTCTACCAGGGTCTCGTGGATCACCGAGTGTGTCCAGTGACGCTTTCGGTTCAGAAGGCCGCCGAACGCGTTCTTCATCGCGCCCGTCATAGTCGTGAAAACGTGGGTTTTGACTGTCGGCAGATGGACAATGTTCTTGCCCATCAGAATCTCGGGAATCTCGATGCCTTCGGGGTAGATCTCGTCTAGCACGAGCATCTCCGCCTTGGGCTTGTAGGGGACCCACTTCACGGGGGGCAAGTCGAGGTATACGCTCTTCAGGCCGTACTTCTCCTCGACGACGGTGTGCTTGTTGTTGGCAGCCCCCTCCTTTGGGTCGACGACTACGGTCCCGTTGTGCGTCGGTGTCAGCTCTCCGTAACCGTCGTCTTTGAGCGTCTTGATGACCCCCTCGAGCTGCCAGGGTGTCGTAGAGCAGGCCGGGTAGTAGTGCTGCCACGAGATGTTTATCTTGAGCAACGTCGACAGGTTCTTAGGTAGGTAGGCCTGGTAGTCTGAGAGGCGCATCGCGCGGCCTACGTCTTCGAGGACCGTCTCAGGCCGCGTGTACACGACGGCTACCTTCGGTTTGGTCGTACGCACTGCTCCAGCGCCCCTCTCTGCCGAGGTCTGACTCGCACTCATTACGACGGTATCCAGGTGGGGAGCCTTACCTCTTCTCCCGCCTCTGGGAGAAGAATGAGATGAGGGCTCCTTGATTGGGCCAGCAGGCGCGGTCTTGTGCGCGACGGTTCTACCTGAGTTGCTCGCTTGGCTTGAGAACAGGAACTTGCTACCCACAGCTCACCTTCTCGCCATTCGGCGGTCAGCACCAAGTCTAGGTCAAGCTTTGGCGTCATGGGCAACCGGAGTACCATCGCGCTGTCCCGAGGGGTTGGCAGCAGGTCGTCATCGGTGCGAATCGCCAACGGGCCACGCCATTGTTCCCATCCAAGCCGCTCGTAGAAGGAAGGACTCCCCGTCGAAAGCCCCGCCAGCTCGAAGTCCCCCACCTCAACCGCGAGGCGGCGCATGACTTCACTAGCATATCCGTTATGTCGGTATTGAGGTGGAGTCGCCACGACTTCTACGTAGGCTGTCCTCAGAGGGCCTAAGTTGCTTGGCTGAAGCCAACGGACGACCCAACAGGCCTGACTTACGAGCGTTCCGTCTAGGTAAGCCAGGACGTGGGTCGCATTGGGGAGGTGACCGAAGATGGAGTCGAAGTCCTCGTCGAACGCGGCTCCGCAAAGATCGACGATTTCGCGCCAACGGTTCGCGGGGATTGAGTCCCTGTGGGCTACCTCGAAGGTAAGACCGTTTCTGAGTTCAGTTGAGGTCAAGTCCGAGGAGAGGGAGTCGACGAGGCTATTCGAGGAAGTCGCGAAGCTTCTTGGAGCGGCTGGGATGGCGGAGCTTCCTGAGGGCCTTGGCCTCGATCTGCCGAATCCTCTCTCGGGTTACTCCGAAATCTCGCCCAACCTCTTCCAGGGTGCGGTTCCGTCCGTCCTCGAGGCCAAAACGCAGCTGGAGCACCCGGGCCTCGCGTTCGCTCAGCGTATACAGGACGTCGTCTACCTGCTCC
The DNA here is from genome assembly GCA_965248605.1 of Dehalococcoidia bacterium. Taxonomy (GTDB): domain Bacteria; phylum Chloroflexota; class Dehalococcoidia; order Lucifugimonadales; family CAUZJF01; genus CAUZJF01. The sequence goes on along the minus strand of CBDFJV010000007.1, from coordinate 263,079 downwards.
TTCAGGAGCTGGTAAGAAGCGGCTTCCGACGGCGCTATCGTGCCTCGGTCTTCGATGAAGTCGCCCAGGTGGCTGTCCTCTTCTTCGCCTATAGGCGTTTCCAGCGAGACAGGCTCCTGGGAAATCTTGAGTATTTCGCGAACGCGTTCCGGAGATACCTCCATGCCTTCGCCGATTTCTTCGCTGGTGGGCTCACGACCGTACTCTTGAACGAGCCGGCGGCTTACCCGGAGTAGCTTGTTGATGGTCTCGACCATGTGGACCGGTATCCGGATGGTGCGGGCCTGGTCGGCGATCGCTCTCGTAATCGCCTGTCGGATCCACCACGTCGCGTAGGTGCTGAACTTGTACCCTTTGCGGTAGTCGAACTTCTCGACTGCCCGAATCAGCCCGATGTTCCCCTCTTGAATCAAGTCCAGGAGCGACATCCCCCTACCGATGTATTTCTTGGCAACGCTCACGACGAGCCGGAGGTTCGCTTCGGCGAGGTGGCCCTGTGCGGAGTCGCCGTCGTGCTTGATCCTCGCGAGATGGGTGTGGAATACGAATTCGTAGGGGTCCAGCTGTCTAGTGAAGTCAGTCTTTTCGATTTGTTTGGCAACCTTGGCGATCGTGGCGTCTTCGCCTACAACTTCAATGACCTGGGGAGGGAGGAGTCGGCTATTCAGCGAAAGTTGTTGGATTTCCGCTCGGGCCTCTTCCGGTTCCTTGTTTAGCACGTCGGCAACGAAATTAAGAAGTTCTTCCTGAAGGTTGCCATCGAGCGGCTCTCTTATGTCCTCCGACCAGACCAGCTCTGTCAGGGTCGTCTTGCCGTGGACCCCTACGTACCGGTTCAGCGCGCCGATCAACTCTGTGGCTTCACAGGCGTTTCGGAGCATCTGTAAAACGACCTGCCAGGATCTCGGGGCTCGGCCTTCCGGGCTCGTCAGCTCCTCTTCCAGGAGAAGAACGTGCTTCGCCGCCTCCATTTCCCGCGCAAGAGTGCGCTCTTCGGCGGCCTTGAGCAAGCTGACTCGGCCTATCTCCCGCAGGTACATCCGTACGGGATCGTCGATCATTTCGACCGTGTCCATGCTCTGGTCCCATTCGGCTGCCGGACGAGCGGTCGCCGCGTCGCCCGATCCGTCGGAGGACGGAATCGCACCGAGACGGCTGCCTCGCGGGTCGGTAAGCCCGATGATCTCCCGGTCGCTTTCCCGGTTCCGTTCCGCCCGCTCTACCAGTCCCCTCAACAGGGCTTCCGAGCCGTCATCGCGAGATTCTTTGCTCATATCAGTTTCAACCTCATTCGCTGGCCATCAGCTTCGCTGGGAAAACAGCTCCCTCAATCTCGAGTTGGTCGTGACGATGGGTTCCTCAAGTTCTTTTGACGGAGGAAGCGTCGAGTCCTCCGTCGCTAGCAGCCCTTCCTGCTGTTCTCTCAGGTGTCGTTGCTCCAGCCGGACCAGGCACTGCTTCAGCGCCCCTTCCGCCGAGTGGCGGTCCAGGGGCCCCAGGTCTTTCCCTGACAGGTACTCCACATGCTGCCGCAGAGACTCGTCAAGTATGTCATCAAGCTCTTCCATTGTATTGCAGCTTTGCCAGGAGGTAAATACTTCTCGGTTCTCCGTTCGGCGGAAATACTCGGCTGGAACGCCCGCCGCGTCCTCCTTCAACTCGGGTTGGTCGAGCAGAAGAGCGACGAGGTAGTCCTCGAGGGAGTCCTCTCGGTCCCCGCTCAGTGCCGAGACGGTAGTCGCGTCGCCGCCGGCGGTCCGAGCGGTCCTCCGCTGTGCCCGCCTCGGCGCCCGTGGCCTTCCGACGCTGGCCTCTAGGGCCTCCGTCGTAACACCGAGAATGTCGGCCAAAAGCGCAAAGTGCCGCTCTTGGGTGAATGCGTTTCCGGTATCGGCGATCACCGGCAACAGCGCCTCGGCGGCCTGCGCTTTGCCTTCCGGAGTGGCCACGTCATACCTGGCCGCGTAAGCCGGAATAAGGAACTCCATATAGGGAACGGCGTCGCCAGTTAGGCGTTCCCACTCTTCAGGGTCCTCCCTGATCAGAGTGTCGGGGTCTCGGCCTTGTGGCAGGGATGCGACCCTCAGCTCCAGCTCGGTCCTCTGGCCCAGCTGGCGCCGATCAAGGGCACGGTGCGTAGACTCAAGGCTGCGTAAAGTCGCTTCCTGGCCGGCTTCATCGGGGTCGAGGGCCTGGACAACCGTTTGGGCCATGCCCTTCAGCCGGGAGACCTGCTGCTCGGTGAGGGCAGTCCCCATGCAGGCCACGACGTTCGTGTAGTCGTGCTGGTGGGCGGCGATGACGTCCATATACCCTTCAACGACGATAGCGGTGCCGCCGTCCCGTATCGAGCCCGCCGCCAGGTGCAGGCCGTACAGGTTGGCGCGCTTGTCGAAAATCGGCGTCGCCGCGGTGTTGATGTACTTGGGCTCCGACCCGTCCAACGACCGTCCCCCGAAGCCCACGACCCTACCGCGTCGATCGTGGATCGGGATCATTAGCCGGCCCCAGAAGAAGTCTCGTACGCTGCTGTCTTCGCCTCGCCGCAGCACCCCCGATTCGACGGCCTGGTCGACACTGATGCCAAGCGTCGTAAGGTGCGTTTTCAGGCGCTGGCGGTCGTTGGGACTGGCGCCCAACCCAAACGAAGAGATGACGCTCTCGTCGAGGCCGCGCTCGCCAAGGTACTTGGACGCTCCTTTCCCTTCGTCGGACTTCAGGACGTCCTGATAGAACCGAACGGCCTCCTGGTTTATGCTGTAGAGGACGTCGTACCGGTCTCCGTCACGCCTCCGTTCCTCAAGCTCTACTCCGGCGCGGTCGGCCAGCTTTCGGAGTGCCTCGCCGAACTCGACCTTCTCGGCGCGCATGACGAAGGAAAGCACATCCCCTCCTGTCGCACACGCTCCGAAGCAGCGCCAGCTCTGGCGTTCCTGGTTCACCGTGAATGAAGGCGTCTTCTCGGTGTGGAACGGGCAGAGCCCCTTGTGGTTCCGACCCGCTTTCTTCAGGGAAACATAGCTCGACACGACGTCCACGACGTCGAGTCGGGCTTTTACTTCATCGACTGTGCTCATACTACGAGCTTACCTCATTGAACCCCGCCACTGTCGTTCTGAGCGAAGCGAAGGACCTGGGAAGGTCCAGTCTTTTCACGCTAGCCAACCTCCGCTTCACCCTGCCTGACTGTAAGCATACCGCGCTATCCTGTTCATTGGCCGCTTGATGCTCTTGAGGTGCCAGTCGATGTGGTCCACGGCGGCCCTCAGGTCTACCAGGTAGTCCGCCACTGCCTCCCAGTCCTGGGGAGCCTGCAGCAGCCCGTCCACCAACCCTTCTAGCTTCTTCTGTGCTCCCCAGAGGTCGCCGATATCGGTGCTCAGCGATGACAGCTCGCCGTTGAAAGAACCGGGTAGTCCCATTTCCTGGAGCTTGATAACGACGCCGTGGGCCACAAGAGCGTTCTCCTGGGCGTGGTCCAAGTCCGGCTCCATCTCGTCCCGCGCGCCGTCTTTGCGGCTGTTCCCTTTCACACTTCACTCTCGACTTTCTCACGGTCTCCCATCGCGTAGTGGGCCAGATACATCGTCCACAGCTCCCGAATCGCCTCCAGGGCGCGCTGCTGCGGCTGATGGCTCATGAAGCCAATCTGCTCGAATATTCGCTTCCAGAGCGCGTCGACCTCGCCCTTCCACGGCCCGTACTCGAGACCGTGGACGTCGCGTTGCATCGATTCGAGGTGTTCTCGTATAAGTATGAGTTGGTTCTTTACTGTACGGGTCCGGATCCTGTCTGTGGGACTCACGGCGCTAGACCAGCGCTCGACTGAGGCTTTTCGCGATGCCCGGCTCGACACGCTCCGCCACCCGCAGCGCGTAGAGATCGGTCATACCGGCGACGTGGTCGGCGACCGGCTTGCCATGGTCCTTGTACTCCACCGGAACCTCTTCAGGCTGGTCCTGGAAATGCCCATACAGCAGTCGCATGATGCGCCGCCCGGTCTGTCCCTCTTCTCCACGGTCCGTCGGCACGTAGACTTCTTCGAACATGAACTCGCGCAAGGCGTTCATCGCGTCCCTTACGCCGGAGCTCATCGCGATCGTCGGACGCGAAGTCCCGTCGCGACCGTCCAGGCCCGCCACCGGCCATGAGCTCTCGACGACGTCGTTCACCATCGAGTTGATACGCTGCGAGTGCCGTTTACCTAGTACGCCGGTGACCGTTCTCGGCACGCTCTCAGGGTCCAGCAAACCGGCTCGGAAGGCGTCGGCCAGGTCATGGTTCAGGTATGCCACGGCGTCGGCCAGACGGCACACCTGGCCTTCCAGCGAGAGACCGTCCGCCGTCGGCGCACCGAGGAAGTCGCCGCGAGGCTTCGAGTGGGAGACGATTCCGTGGCGGACCTCCCAGGTGAGGTTCAGCCCCTGCCCCTCCTTCTCCAGCTTCTCGACCAGTCGTAGGCTCTGTTCGGCGTGGCGGAAGCCGTCCGGGTCGAGGCTGTTGAGCTCGTCTTCACCCACGTGCCCGAAGGGCGTGTGCCCGATGTCGTGGCCCAGAGCGATTGCTTCGGTAAGGTCCTCGTTCAGGTTCAACGCCCTGGCGATAGTCCGCGCAATCTGGGCGACCTCGAGAGTGTGAGTCAGTCGCGTAACGTAGTGATCGCCGGCCGGCGCGATGAAGACCTGAGTCTTGTGCTTCAGACGGCGAAACGACTTCGAGTGGATGATACGGTCGCGATCGCGCTGGAATTCGCTGCGAAGCGGGGAGGGCTCTTCGGGGCGCTCGCGCCCGCGGCTTTGACTCGACCTGGCGGCGTACGGTGAGAGTGACTCCTCACGCTCCTCGATCCGCTGCCGAACGAGTGTCGCGACCAAAGACTCCGACCTGAGTGTGGGATCCGCGGCGGGAAGGGGTCAGTCTATAGGCCGCGTATAGCCGGATTATAGCACAGGGGGTTAGCTCTCGAAGTCGACCTGAAAGGGTGAATCGTACCTCCTCCCCCGGCGGGGAGGATTGTCGAAGATCCCGAGCTTCTCGGGGAGGATGGGGCTCTGTCGCAGCTATGCGACGCCATTCCCAACGGCAGGTTCAACCGCTTCGGCCCCCGTCTCCGCCGGCGTCACAAGCAGCAACAATGAAGGCAGCACCAGCAACGACGCCACGGCCGCCATGAAAATCATGATCGCGGTCAATATCCCATACGACGAGAACATAGGCATCGGCGCGAAGGCCATTATCGCGAACCCCAGGACGCTGGTGGCGGCAGAAGCCACCAAAGCAACTCCGGTCCCTTGCGCGGCCCTGCGAAGAGCTTGGATTTGCGTCGGCGACCTACCCAGCTCCTCCCGGAACCGTTGGGTCATGTGAATAGCATAGTCGACGCCCACTCCGATCGAGATCGCTGCTATTGTGGCCGTGATGAAGTTGAGGCCGAAGTCGAACACGTACATGAACGCGTAGAGCCACGCGACGACAAGCCCGATAGGGATGATCGTCACTACGCCGAACCGGATCGACCGCATCGCCGCGATGGCAACCAGCAGGCAGGCGACCACCGCGATCGGGAGCGCCCGTTGCAGCCCCAATGTGGTCGCGTCCAGAGCGGCCTGACGGGTGTAGGGAGAACCCGTCAGCCCTGCCATCGAAATCGACGTCGCCGCGTGTGAAGGGCGGAGAGATAATGTACCACCTGGGCGGTCGAGCGCTGAGATGTGGCGCTTGAAAACTGTACCGCCTGTCGCCTTCAATCAGGAACGACCGAACCTGATTGAAGGTGGATTGGATGTACAAGGTGGAGATGTACCTGCGAGTTCGCAGGGCTTGTTTCGTCGAAGGGATGAGCGTCCGAGAGGCGGCCCGAGTGTTCGGGCTACACCGGGACACGGTGCGCAAGATGCTCGAGTACTCCGTGCCCCCAGGGTATCGACGGCAACGACCGGCTCGCAGACCGAAGCTCGATCCATATAAGGGTGTGATGGACCAGATCCTGGAGCAGGATCTGAGCTCACCGAAGAAGCAGCGTCACACCGCCAAGCGTATCTACGAACGGCTCAGAGACGAACACGGCTTCCCCGGCAAGTACACGATAGTCAAAGACTACGTTCGAGAACGCCGTCGTCATACCCGCGAGATGTTCTTACCTCTGTCCCACCCTCCGGGACATGCCCAGTGCGACTACGGCGAAGCTCGAGTGATCATCGGCGGAGTGGAACGCAAAGCCCACTACTTCGCCCTGGACCTCCCTCACAGCGACGGGTGCTATGTGAAGGCGTATCCCGCCGAGACGACGGAGTCATTCTGCGACGGACACGTCTCCGCCTTCGCGTTCCTGGGCGGAGTGCCTCAGAGCATCCTCTACGACAACACCACGCTCGCGGTAGCCAGAATCCTGGGAGATGGTCGCCGGCAGCGGACCAGGGTGTTCTCCGAGCTTCAGTCCCACTACCTGTTCGAGGACCGGTTCGGCCGTCCAGGCAAAGGGAACGATAAGGGCAAAGTAGAAGGTCTGGTCGGCTATGTCCGCCGGAACTTCCTGGTGCCCATTCCATCGTTCGAGAGCTTCGATGCCCTCAATGCTCATCTGGAGCAACACTGCCTCAGACGGTTCGAAGATCGACTCCGCGGCCACAACGAGACGATAGGAGAACGGCTGGAGCGGGACCTGGAGAAGTTGCTGCCTCTGCCGGCCGTACCGTACGACGCCAGCGACAAGCACGCGACGAGGGTCAGTTCTCTGTCCCTGGTCAGATACCGGACCAATGACTATTCGGTCCCGGTGGCCTACGGTCATCGGGACGTTGTGGTCCGCGGATATGTACATGAGGTTGTGATCAGCTGTGGCGCTGAAGTCATCGCCCGCCATCGGCGGTCCTACGATCGAGACGACTTCGTCTTCGACCCTCTCCATTACCTGCCGCTCCTTGAGAAGAAGACGAGGGCATTGGATCAGGCGGCGCCGCTGGTTGGATGGGAGTTGCCCGAGGAGTTCGGAGTGTTGCGGCGGCTGCTGGAGTCTCGGATGGGCAAGCGAGGAAAGAGGGAGTTCGTGCAGGTGCTCAGACTGATGGAGAACTTCCAGCCGGAAGAAGTCCACGACGCCGTACGAGACGCCATTCGACTCGGGGCTGTGAGCTTCGATGCTGTCAAGCACCTGGTGCTGTGCAGGATCGAGGGTCGACCGCCTAGACTCGACATGGAGTTGTACCCGTATCTGCCCAGGACCAACGTTGCAACAACCTCGACCAGGGACTACATGGCTCTCCTGGCGGGGAGCCGGTCATGACCAACAAGTCCACGATGTTGCTCGAACACAACCTCAAGCAACTCAAGCTCCCCACGTTCCTGAGGGAGTACGACAAGCTGGCATCCCAGTGTGCCAGTGAGGGAGCTGACCATCCGGACTACCTGCTGCGACTATCGGAGTTGGAGCTGATCGACCGTCACCATCGCATGGTGGAACGTCGGATCAAAGCAGCCCGCTTCCCGACGACCAAGAGCCTCGACACCTTCGACTTCCTGTCTATGCCGTCCCTGAACAAGGCTCTGGTTCTGGAGCTGGCACGATGCGAGTACATCGAGCGCCCCCACAACGTCATCGCTCTCGGCAACAGTGGCACCGGCAAGACCCATATCGCCCTCGGTCTCGGTCTGGCTGCGTGTCAGAGGGGACTGTCCGTGGGCTTCACCACCGCCGCTGCTCTGGTTCACGAGCTGATCGAGGCCAGGGACGAACGGCGTCTGCTCAACCTGCAGAGAAGGCTCGCACGACTCAAGCTTCTGATCATCGACGAACTGGGCTTCGTGCCCTTGTCCAAGACTGGCGCCGAGCTCCTCTTCGAGGTGTTCAGCCAGCGTTACGAGCGTGGATCGGTCCTGGTGACCTCCAACCTGCCCTTCGTCGAGTGGACCGAGGTGTTCGGCTCTGAACGGCTGACCGGAGCTCTCCTCGACCGCCTCACCCACCATGTCGACATCCTGGAGATGAACGGGGACAGCTACCGACTCAAGCACAGCAAGAAGACTTCTGGCCGCCAGCTATCTGACTGAGCCTGATCTCCAACGCCCCACGAACCTTGATGCCCATTCTACGGCGTTCAGTGGTACAGTTTTGCTCCGCCCCGCTGGTACGTTTTCACACCGCCCTTGACACCCATGCGCGCTTCCGCACCACCCCCATCGCCTGTAGGTCACGCCAGGTGTCGATCGTGTGGCGCCGCCGGTTGGCCACGATGCGCCGGGCCGACGTCGGCCCCACTCCCGGGACTCGTAGAAGCTGCTCGTGGGTCGCTGCATTGACGTCGAGAGGGAAGGCGTCGAGATTCTCGACGGCGATCGACGTCTTCGGGTCTGCTTCAAGCGGCAGGTAGCCCTGGTCGCCAAAGGCCAGCTTGAGCTCCTCGTTGGAGAAGCGGTAGATCCGCTTCAGCCAGTCGATCTGGTAGAGGCGGTGCTCGCGTCCCAGAGGCGTGGCCGGGTGCTCCTCCAGCGGCGTGTGCCGGACGGGCCGGAAGGCGGCGTAGTAGACCCTTTTGAGATTCCACTCGCCGTAGAGTTGGTCGATGCGCTTGAAGATATCCCAGTCCGACTCGTCGGCCGCTCCGACGACGAACTGGGTGGCCTGACCGACCGCGCCGTTGGCCTCGCGGCGGGTCAGGTCGTTGATCCACCTCATGGGCGCCAGGATGTCGCGCTCCAGCTCCTTCATCTTGCTCAGCTTCGACATCAGGTCTGCGCTCGGCGTCTCGATGTTGACGGATAGGCGCGTGCCCAGCTCATGCGCCGCCTCGACGTACTGGTACTCGGTGCCGGGCATTACCTTCAGGTGGATATAGCCCTTGAAACCGTACTTGCGCCGGATGATCTCGACCACCTTGACCAGGCGCTCGGTTGTCTTCGAGCCGGTGCCGGCCACGCCCGAGCTAAGGAACAGCCCGTCGACCGTGTGACGGCTATGCAGCTCCATGAACGTGCGGGCAAGCTCGTCGACCTTGAAGGCGTAGCGCTTTCGAGGGACCCAGTGGCTGTTCGGACAGAACGCGCAGTCCATCTTGCAGAAGTCGGTGAACATCACACGCATCAGGTTGATGAACTTGCCATTGGGCATGGCGGCCTTGTACACGCCGGCGGTCGGGTTCCGTTTCGGCTCCGAGTACGGCGCTCGCCGCCTGGTGTTGCCGTCGGGCCGGGCCAGGATGTCATCGCTGGCCATGCCACCTAGAAGCTGGAGCTTCTCGTACGCGTCCGGGGTATGTTTGATGAGCATGGTGCCTCCTTAAGAACGAAACATATGTTCGCATCAAACGAGGCACCTTGTCAAGATCAAACCGTCTAGTCGGAGGCCGTTTCATTGTCTCTGTCCTGAGCGAAAGAGAAGGTCGAACTCAAGAGGGGCCTTAAGGACACAGTAGGGGCAGGTCTGAGACCTGCCCGCCGCCTATCGAAGGACCGTTCCAACGCGACTCTGAAACGGTGCCAGTCCGGTCGCCAGTAAACCGTGCCCCGGAAAGAGATGCTTCGACTAGCTCAGCATGAGCGGGGTTGCGGGCTCATGGGCCGCCTATCGCGCCGGGGTAGTCGTCGTGGCGTTAGCTCCCTTCACGATCGCCTCGATCTGGGCGGTGAGGTCCGCCTCTCTCGAAGTAGGGAACGAGGCGGACACCACACCGATGGGATGGACAGCCCTTGCAACTCCCGCGGCGAGGTGGAAACTAGCGGGCTCAAATCGGATCCGCCGCAATAGCTCCGGCGTGTCGGAAAACGGTTTCAAGAACAAGAGGTACCGAACGCCTCGGGTCAATGGATTCTGAAAAGGCGGCCGATTGAACGAGATCACGTCATCTTCACGGACGACCGCCATCTCGTAGTCGAAAACTCCGATAGTCTCCCCAGCGGTGCCCTTGAGGTATCGGTCGACATCTAAGTGGTACACAATTCCATAGCTCTGGTTGTCTACTAGCCAGTAGGTGTCCGGCGTTCGTATACCCACCGTGCCGATCACGACAATAGTTGAGCGGTCGACAAGCTCCTTGAGAGAAGCCGCAATAACGAACTGGTTGCTAGGAGGCTCGTAACCCGCGTAGTCGGCCTCGATCTTCTCCATCTGCTGCTGTATTCGCGCCCGCTCTGAAATGGTAGTAGCGGTCGCAGTGAGGTCGGCGGCGACGGCAGTAGGTGTGACATCGAGCGAGGCGTCTTCGTTCGACGGCTCCGTGGACGTTACCGTGCTACCCCGGATCGACGGGCGCGGCGTTGGCGATAACATCGGGGTGGGAGCCTGGGTAAGCTGGGGTGTGACTTGGACCACCCTACGACGTTCAGTCGCGTTTTCAACGTCGTCGCCAGCGAGCCATCCGCAGGACGACGCAGCTACGTTGAGCAACACTGCCAGACACGCAACTACTACGTCCTTGTTCTCCATCTCCGCGTCCTCCGCGCGCTCCGCGGTGAAACCCTACACGCCGGCTATAGCCCTCACCTCTGCCAGCAGGGATTCGACCTTGTCGGGCGACTCCGCTTCGGCGTAGATCCGAATCAGCGGCTCCGTACCCGAAAAGCGTACCAGCGTCCAGTAACCGCCTTCGAGCACAAACCGGTAGCCGTCCCGGGTATCGATGTCTTCGACACGTCGACCCGCCAGCGCGTCGGGCTGGGCCGATTTCACACGCTCTTCGATCGTTTGCCGGGCGACGTCGAAGTGCAGGTCGAGTCGGTCATAGTGGTGGGGCCCGACCTTGTCGGTGAGCATTTGAAGCAGCTCTGACACGGTCTTGCCGGTCTTGACGATCATTTCCAGGAGCAGGAGGCCGCTGAGGATACCGTCCCGCTCAGGGATATTGCCACGGAAGGCGTACCCGCCGCTCTCCTCCCCGGCGACCAAGGCATCCTCGCGCATCATGATCGGGCCCAGGTACTTGAAGCCGACAGGTGTGTCGAACACGGGCACGCCGTACAGCTCGCCGAGCCGGTCGACCATGCTTGTCATCGTTATGGAGCGCACCAGCGGGCCCCTGCGTTTCAGGACCTCGAGCTGGTGCATGCACAGGAGGGCGAAAGTCTCGAGGGTCGTCAGGAACCGGCCACGCTCGTCGACCAGCCCGAGGCGGTCGGCGTCGCCGTCCGTGGCGAGCCCTACGTCGGGTCCGCCGACGGAGACGAAGTCCATCAACTCGCCGAGGTTGTGCGGCAGGGGCTCCGGCTGGCCCATACCGGGAAAGGCGGGATTGCGCTCTCCGTGTAGCTCGGTGACAGTCGTCGCGCCGCCGTCCAACAGCTTCGCAAAATAGCCGGCGCCCGCCCCGTACATCGAGTCGACGGCGACGGTCAGCCCGGCTTGCCGGATTCCAGCGAGGTCGACCAGCTTCGCTACGTTCTCGAGGTATACGGGCTCGGGGTTAAACCGTTCGACAAGACCCTTCTCCTCGGCCTCGGACAGCGGCATGCGCTTGACGTCGCCTGCAGCCTCGGCATCGCCGATGCGCTCCTCCAGCTCGGTCGTGACTTCGGGCGAGGCCGTGCCACCGTAGTCAGGCTTGAACTTGAAACCGTTCCACTGCGGCGGATTGTGGCTGGCCGTGATCACAGCGCCCGCGGCCGCACCCCGGTCTACCAGGTTGTAGCTTACGACCGGCGTCGGGGCGGCCCGGTCGGCCAGCAGTGTCTTGATCCCGTTGCCGGCAGCTACCTCGGCCACTGCAACAGCGAAGTCCTCTGAAGCGAACCGGGTATCGTACCCGACGACCAGTCCCCGCGATGCGTCGCCACTGGCGATCAGCAGGTCGGCCGTACCCTGGGCGCACAGCCGAACGTTCTCGAAGGTAAAATCCTCGGCGATGATCGCCCGCCAGCCATCCGTCCCGAACTTGATTGCCATGTCGTTGTTGTCTCCGGTGGGTATATCTCTAAGTTAACACGAAGAAGGCCTGTTTGAGGCCTGTCTGGGTTAGGGGCAAGTAGCGGGCGGACACGTAGGTCCGCCCCTACGGTTCCGGCATTGCCTTATGCAGACGGCTCTCATGGGCGAGGCGGGTTCTTCTTGGACCAGAGATCGAATGCGTCGTTGATGCGGCCGAGGCCCTTTTGCAGCTGCTCGAGGTCGAAGGCCGTTAAACCGAGGTCGATGGCATACCTGGAGGCGCGAAGCCGGATGACGGGGCTGGGGTCTTCCAACGACTCGGCGAGGACCGTAGTCGCTTTGAGCATCAGTCCACGCAGCTCCGACCGGGCGAGGTCCGCCGCATCCTGGCGCGCTCTCTCCAACTCCTGGCGGAACTCGGGGTCGTTCATCCATTGGTGAAGGGTGGAGCGGTGGACGTCAGCTCGCCGTGCCGCTTCGGAGACCGAGGGCGACGAGACGAGGTAGGGTAGGACGGCCAACTGCCTGTCAGAAAGCTCATGCGATTCCGGTTGAGGGTCGCTATCCATTATGTTGAGTCCTCCTGGTTTGGTAGTGGTCTTGAAAAAACGCTCTTCGAAAGTGTCGGAATCCGTAGGAAGTTGTCGGATTTGTATCTGAGGTTTCCGACACTTTCAGGGAAAATCCGACAGATCGGGGGTGCAGGGGACGGGGTGTAGGGTACGGGGTGTAGGGTACGGGGTACGGGGTGCAGGGTACGGGGTACGGGTGTTCGATTTCGGCGAGTTGTCTTGCATTCTTGTTCTCCTCATCCTTTGTCGATTGGCTAAAAACAAAAGGACGGACCAGCGAGGTCGGTCCGCTGGACAGACTGTGTCTCCCAACAGAAATGGACCGACCGTGGGGTCTGTCCCTCGCCAAACATTATAGTACATGCGTTCTGGTTATGTCAAGGGGTCGCACGGGGGAGGGCGGTCACGTTGTGGTGGTGAAGTGAATTGAGGTCCGTCTTACGACGGAGTTAGGATGAGCAGGCGTGGTCTTCAATCCAGAGTTCTGGATTCCAGCTTTCGCTGGAATGACGAACGGCTCTCGCCGGAATCGGCTTCAAGTTTGCCCTAACGCCATAACGATGAAAACAGGTATGCACCGACTCGCAGACCCGGCGTGAGGTTTGTTTCGATGCAAAGATCAACAACGTCGTTTGGCCAGTGACGTTGACTTCTCAGGGCACCAACATTCAGGGTTGGGGCACAGCCGCGTTGCCGGTGGTACCTTCTGTTGCCCCCAACCTCGCCAGGTTCCTCGCTACCGCTCAGAACGATGCGGCTATGCGCTTCGTTGCTGAATAGCGGTCGCGCTATAAAAGCGACACGAAGAAGATTCGACAAGAGGCCGGACCGGGACTAGGACGACGGAAGTCTAGAACGTTAACCCCAGCGCAGCTAGTGGTTCAACGTTTTTGTATTGATGGGTAGAGTGACTTTAGCTTGATGCGCGCATCCTCGGTAGTGAAGCGCCAATCCACTCGTATCACATCCCGGTTGCGTTGATTCTGCCAAGCATTGACCTCGCCGCGCAGGATGTCTTGATTGGCAATCCGTCGGTCCAGGCACTGTCGAGCCAGCACACCGATCTCTATCTCCGCCATATTCAACCAACTCCCGTGTTTGGGAGTGTAGTGTATCTCCAGTCGCTCAGCTATACGCCTCGCCTCAGCAGGCTCGAATGCCTCGTATAGCGAGGACAGCTTGTGAGTGTTGAGATTGTCCATTACCAGCACGATCCGGTCTCTGTCAGGGTAGTCCTCGTCGACCAGTTTCTTTATCACATGCGCCCAGTCCACCTTCGTGCGACGCTCTCTGACCTCGACTCGGCGCCATCCGTCCAACGGTGCAAACAGCATGAACAGGCTGCTCACTCCATTGCGCTCGTATTCGTAGTCGTATGCCGCCGATAAGCCGGGCGCTGCGGGACGCGGCACTCGCGTCTCCTTGACTTGCTGTTTGCTCGTCTCATCCATGCACACCAGAACCTCATTCCCATCGTACGGCCGTTGGTAGACCTCCAGTACGTCTTCCATCGCGCACACAAACTCCGCGCTCTGACCGGGCGGGATGCACCAACTCTGCTTCAGCCACGGCTTCAGTTCGTTTTTTTTTGAGCGCCTGGCGAACCGTCTCGGTGCTAATGGTCCCGACTATCTCACACTCGACCAACTGGTCAGCCAACAGCTTCAGGGTCCAACTGGCACGCCCCTCCGGCGGTTCCCCGCAGGCCATCGCTATCAACCGTGCTTCACCTTCGCCGTCCAGTCTCTTTTGACGCCGACGCAGTTGCTTTTTGCGATTCAGCGCAGACTCGACCCCCTCCTCCACACAGCGCTTGCGTATTCGCTCGACCGTTGACTGTCCCACACCGAGCGCGCTGGTGATGTCCGCGTCCTTCATTCCCCCGTCCGAGCGTGACTCATCGCTCATCAGCAGAATGCGCGCATGGGTCTGTTTGTACGCCGCAGCCCGACCGCGTGAGACCAAGGCGTTGAGTTCCTGTTGTTCGTCGGTAGTCAGTCTGATACGGTACTTCTTGGTAGACATCATGGTTCCTCCTCGGTTCAACGTTACGATTGAACCCCCAAGAGGAACAATGACTATCATGGTATTCATTTCAATGATGTTGGACCACTAGGAGTCTGAAGAAATCGGCGACCGCGACATCTGGCAAGATCAACGCCGGTCTCGAACTTGATTGGCCTGCTGGTGTTGTCTCCCCGTTTACTTTCTCCGGGTTAGCACCAAGGAGGCGGGTCTGAGACCCGCCCCTACCAACTCCTCGCGCTACTCCTGAGCCGGCGTTGCCTGGTAAACCACAGCCTCGCCGTTTAGGACTTCCTCGTCGTCCTGATTCTTCACGACGAAGCTGATGTCGGCCATCGGGCGGTTGTCGCGGACCGACTTCACCGTCGCCTCGGCGCGGATTACGTCGCCTATGAAGACCGGCTTCGTGAAGCTCCAGTTCTGGGTCACGAACACCGTGCCGGACCCAGGCATGTCCATCGCTACGAGGGCGTGCAGAAGGCCCGTGGTGATTCCACCCTGGGCCATCAGCCGTCCGAACCGGGTGCGGCCGGCGAACTCCTCATCGAAGTGGAGAGGATTGTAGTCCCCGGTGAGCCGGGCGTAGGACTCGACTACCTCGGCCGTCACCTGCATCTCCCGATACGCGGTCTGTCCTACCGAGACGTCCATATGCCGCTCCCTCGATGAAGTTCTTGTCGGGCGTCTACAGGCAGCGTTCGGTCTCGCGCCGGATGTAGTCCCGCTGCTCGGGCTCCAGGATAAAGCCTGAACCCGCGACCGCGTTCTCGGATATCCGCTCGGGCCGCGACGTCGCCGGGATGGCGACACTGACCCTCGGGTCGGCAAGCACCCACGCCAACAGCGCCTGCGCCCAAGTCCTGATGCCCGTGCCCTTCAACGGCGCCAGGTCTGGCTCGCGCTTCAGGCCGGTGACGTACCACCCCTTTTGCAACGGCTCCATCACGATAACGCCGATTCCCAGGTCGGCCGCCAACGGCAGGACCTCAGCCTCGCATTCGCGCTGTCCGATATTGTAGGGCACCTGAATGGCGCCGACCCGCCCGGTCTTCATGATCTCGATCATCGTGGGGAAGGCGCGGGGCTCGAGGTGTGTAATGCCGACCACGCCGATCTCGCCCTCGTCTTTGAGGCGTTCGAGCGTGTCGAGCTGGGTCCGCCAGTCGACCAAGTTGTGCACTTGGAGCAGGTCAATGTAGTCGGTACCGAACAGCTCGAAGGAGCGGGTTATCTGCACCTCACCCTCATCTCGACCGGTCGTCCACACCTTGGTCGCTAGTTGGAACCGGCCGCGCCTGCCCGCGATGGTCTTGCCCACCACCAACTCGCTCCGCCCATACATCGGCGACGAGTCGATGAACGTGACGTCATGGGCCAGGCACTCATCGATTATCCGACTCCGGACAGCGACGTCGCGCTCGGAGACGACGTCGAAGGTCTTCCACGTGCCCATACCGACAGCCGGGACCCGCAGATGGGCTAAGTTACGGAGTTCCACGGATAATCAGGCAAACTCGTGGGATACGCAACGTCTAAGTAGGGCAGTGCCACTGTGCCTGCCTTCGTCCGCCCCGACCGGCCTAGACGTGCTTGCGGAAGAGGTTGAGGAACCGGTCCTGGTAAAACCCGAACAGCCCCCAGCGGTCGAGCTCTCGTTTCAGCATGTCAGGGTTGGCGCCTCGCTCGACCTCGGTGAACAAGCGCTCGATGGCCTGAATCGCGGCGCGCGGTGCGCCTCCGAACTCGTTCTGAGGATCGAGCAACCCCCTAGAGTGGAGGTCCTGGACGTTGCCCGCCACGGACGACGAGGTGAACTCGTAGATGAACTTCAAGAGGGCCACGTCCCATAGCTCGTCCACGCCGACCATAACGACCGACATGTCCTCTTTGCGATTGTCGAGGTCGCCGCTGATCCTGTGGGCGATCTCGGAGGCCTGGCCGCTGACGATGTCCATCTTGCCGAACTCGTTTTTGTACTGGTAGAGGATTCCAGGGCTGTTCGCCCCGGACTGGCTTGCCTCGTAGTTGAAGTACTCGTAGGCTTCGGGGCTGAACCCTTGGAGGCTCATGGCGTAGGTGGGAGTGACCACCGCAGGGCGCTCGGCCTTGACCCTTCCGGTCCTGATCACGCCCTCTTCCTTTCGGTCGTCGAGCTCATGGTAGATAGGCTCGGTAACCACGTAGTACGCGATATTAGTAGTGCCGAAGGTCGCCAGGTGCTGTTTCGGAAACCTGACGATCCACGACTTCTCGACGGCTCGCTGCCAATCGCCTTCGTTTTCGATCACGTTTTGCTCCCGCTGTAATACAAGACGTCGGCGCCCAGCGCCGACGCCGTAACTTGATGCTAGCCCCGCTTGTGAACACTGTCAAGGAAGACGGTGTCGCGCCGGTCCCGACAACAACCGCTCTGCCGGCATCCCGGAGTCTGCAGGTGGGGCGTACAATGGGCTGATCCCCGCCCTCACGCCCGGAGCTCACCTTGAACGTCGGCGTTTCCAAGATCACCCTTCGGTTGCCCGAGAACCAGAGTCTCAAGGGCAAGCGGCGGGTTATCGCCTCTCTCAGTTCGAGAATCCGGAACAAGTTCAACGTGTCCGTCGCGGAGGTGGCCGACAACGATTCGTGGCAGATCGCGACACTCGGCATCGTCTGCGTCAGCAACCGCTCCCGGCACGCGGACGAGACCATCGACGCCGTGGTCGATTTCATCGAGAGCAGTCGGGAGGACGTCGAGCTGGTCGGCCACGAGCAAGAGACGATCTCAGGCTTCTGACACATGGACGTGTCGAGTGTCCTGGCCCACCTGAAAAGCCAGCCCTGGTACGACGGCCAGATCGTTCACCGCGAAGACGTACCTGCTCGCGACGCCCGAACCGCGGAGCTGAACAGTCCGCTCGACAACGGACTCCAGGCGTCCCTGGAATCGGCCGGGATCGCCGAGCTGTATTCCCATCAGGCCGAAGCCATAGAGGCGGCGAGGCATGGCGAGAACGTTATCGTCTCGACGCCGGCCGCAAGCGGGAAGAGCCTCTGTTACCAGCTTCCGATCCTCGACGCCCTACTGCGAGACCGCTCGGCTCACGCTCTCTACATCTTCCCGACCAAGGCCCTCACTCAGGACCAGTCGAACGGGCTTGCGGCGCTGGTCCCTCCAGGTAGCCGCCTACGACACGGCATCTTCGACGGGGACACCTCGAACGAGGACCGCACCGACATACGCCGGCACTCTCGAATCGTCCTCACCAACCCGGACATGCTGCACACGGGCATCCTGCCTAACCACCGCTCCTGGAATCGCATGCTGTCCGGGCTCAGGTTCGTGGTCATCGACGAGGCGCATGTCTACAGAGGCGTGTTCGGATCACAGGTCGCCAACGTCATACGGCGGCTGCGACGGATATGCAGGCGGACGGGGACCGAGCCCCAATTCATCCTCTGCTCCGCGACACTGTCCAACGCCCGCGAACACGCCGAGCGGCTCGTCGGCGTGCCCTTCCGCCTCGTAGACGCCGACGGGGCGCCATCCGGTGGCAAGGATTTCGTCTTCTGGAACCCGCCGATGACAGACAAGACCAGCGGAAGCCGCCGGAACACACACACGGAGGCCGGAGCCCTGCTAGTCGAGCTATTGAGGCGTCGTATCCGCACGCTGGCGTTTGTCCGCAGCCGCAGGATGGCCGAGCTGATGTACGTCTCGGTCCGCGACCGGCTCGCGGAAGACGTACCTGGCATTGCCAGCCAGCTGGCGCCTTACCGAGCGAGCTATTTGCCCGAAGACCGGCGGAGGATCGAGCGCGATCTCTTCGAGGGACGGCTCCTCGGTCTCACTACGACCAATGCGCTCGAACTCGGCATCGACATCGGGGACCTCGACGCGACCATCCTCAGCGGCTACCCCGGCAGCATAGCCAGCACGTGGCAGCAGACGGGCCGCAGTGGCCGTCGGGGCGAGCGCGGCCTCAGTATCCTGGTCGCCCAGGACAACCCCCTGGACCAATACCTGATGCGCCACCCGGAGGCGTTCTTTGGAAAGTCCCACGAAAGCGCCCGCATCTCGCCGGGCAACCCTCACGTCCTCAAGCCTCAGCTGCTCTGTGCCGCGTACGAGGCGCCGCTAGCCGAGAGCGACTTAGACATCCTGGGTCCGGAGAGCTTGGATCACATAGACGACCTCGCCGACGAGGGGTTGCTCCACCGTAGGAACGGACGATGGCACCTCGTGCCCGACATCGAGTACCCGGCCCAGGAGATCAACATCAGGTCTAGCTCGTCTGACTACTACACATTGGCCGTCGAAGAGAGCGGCGCCGTGCTAGAGACCGTCGACGAGCCGTCGGCCTTCAGCCAGCTTCATTCCGGAGCCATCTACCTGCACCAGGGCCAGCCGTACCTGATCAACGAACTGGACATCGAGTCTCGTACGGCCTACGCCGCAAGCACCGACGTTCCCTACTACACGGCGGTGCGTGACTTCACCGACACCCGGATCCTGGCGACATACCGAGAGAAGCCGGCGGGACGCACGACAGCCTATCTGGGCGAGGTGTCGGTAACCACAACCGTCGTCGGCTTCATGCGAAAGGAGCTGTTTAGCAGCGTGGTCCTCGGCGAAGAACCCCTCGACCTCCCACCTCGCACCTTCAACACCGTTTCCCTCTGGTTCGACATTCCGCCCGAGACCGTATCGCGCATTCGCTCCGAGGGACGGGACCTCGCCGGCGGACTGCACGCCATGGAGCACGCGGCCATCGGCGTGCTGCCCATCTTCGCGCTATGCGACCGCAACGATATCGGCGGCCTGTCGACAACTCTGCATCCCGACACAGACCGGCCCGAGGTGTTCATCCACGACGGCCACCCCGGAGGCGTAGGCATCACGGAGCACGGCTACGACGTAATCGAGGAGCTCTGGGCCGCGACCCTCGAGGTCGTCGAGTCGTGCCCCTGCGAGGCCGGGTGCCCTAGCTGTATCCACTCCCCCAAGTGCGGCAACAACAACGAGCCGCTGGACAAGGACGTCGCGATCATGTTGCTGCGTGACATCTTGGGACGAGACTAGCAGATTGGCGTCTTAATAATTGCCATTTGGGCAGTTCAGCTACGTAGAACTCAATCGCGTTCTATCTTGTGGACTGAGGAATGGCGGCAAGACGAAATCGAAGACTTGAGAAGGCCAGAACGACTGTGCTAGACTCGGCTTAGAAATCACACACCGGAGGACGACATGGGCAAAAGAATGAACCAGCCGAAAAGGCTCTCAAGAACCAACCTAGACTCTGTGCCCGACCAAAGTGGCGTGTACGACATCCTCAATCGCAGCGGAGACGTCAACTATACAGGCAGCGCGGGTGCAGGAAGGCTTCGAGACCGCCTAACGGAGCATTTGAGGGACGAAGACATCCCGGGTGGCACCCACTTTCGATTTCGTCCGACCTCTAGCACCAAAGAAGCGCGACGCATAGAGGGGGATCGAATCCATCGACTTAAGCCTCCCTACAATACTCAAGGCACGTAACCGTCCCCGGAGTTCGTGGCCCGCTTTGCCTGAATCTGTTTGGCGAGGCGCACCACCTACGGCTGGTGAGCGGCGAGTAGGCTCACTCCCTGAGCCAGCGTCCCGTTGTTGGAGGCGCTGGCGCTATGCTATTCTAGCGGTGGTCGGGGTGTGGCGCAGTTTGGTAGCGCACCTGCATGGGGTGCA
This sequence comes from Dehalococcoidia bacterium, assembly GCA_965248605.1. Classification (GTDB taxonomy): domain Bacteria; phylum Chloroflexota; class Dehalococcoidia; order Lucifugimonadales; family CAUZJF01; genus CAUZJF01. The sequence continues at coordinate 242,927 of CBDFJV010000007.1, read as the reverse complement.
GGGGGTCGCTGGTTCGAGTCCAGTCACCCCGACCATAACTTACCCCCTTGGCCACAATGTACGCGAACAGGGGCCTGTAAGCCGGCTGAGGTTCGATGGCCACGAGGTCGGTCCCGTGGACCTTCGCTTCTGTTAGTAGCTGTTTGACCAGTTCCTCGCGCTGCTGGTCCGATGTCCCCGGATGCTCCCATAGCTTCGGCATATCGGCGAGCAGCTCGGCGGCTCGGCCCACGTCCTTCAGATCGATGGGACCGCGAAGCGGCCGCAGACCGTCTATCTCACGTTGCAGCTCGCGCCGCTCGGTGACATACTCCTCGTCCGAGATGTCGCCCCATTTGTGCGCTATAGGGGACGAGGAGGGATCGGATCGGATGCCCTATAGGAGTGAGGTAAGGGCTGACTAAGGAAAGGCCTATATCCATCTTGTTTCTCGAGTATGGGCCCCCACTCACAGTGTACCCTCAAGTTCGATCCCGGCCACCCAATGGTTTGCACCAAAAGTCGCTTTGCGGGGCCGTGGTTCGACTGGCTATCGAGTAACTGCTCTTTTTCACGGGCTCCCGACGAGTCGTTTGACAGAGCTAAATCCCCCTAACCCCCTTTTCAAAGGGGGGAAACTATCGAGCACTGGTCAAATAGTTACTCGCCTAGATTCGGTCCGGCCTACGGACATACCGATGCTTCCAAGTAACTGCTCCGCGAATGTTTGAGGCGATGATGGGCAGACGGGCGCATGCGATGCGCCCCTACGTGGGGAGGCAACGCAGTTACTTACGTGGGTACGATCCGCTTTGGCGGACATACCACCGCTCACCACGAACGGAGCTTTCGAATCCACCGTCCTTAGCTCGTCGAGAACAGTGACGGTTCGGGGCACTTTAAGTGCAAAGCCGCCACCCAGGGAGAGGCCGGGCGACAGAACTTACCGTTTGGTGATTACCACGGCTCCAAGCCGGTTGAATCGCCGAATCTGCTAAGCCCCGACATCATGCCTTTGGCTCGCCGACAACACCCTTCTCATCTGCAATAGGGATGCGGCATTCTCTTTCAACCGTCCAGTCCCAAGTGCTCCCGGTCATCAATAGGTATTTCGTCTCGAAGGACTGCCGACGCGGCCTTGCCGTTGTCGGATTCGGGCTCGCGGAGGGCAACCCGTTTGAGTTGCAGGATGGCCCTCGGGTCGCCTTCCTTTGCAAACGTTAACGCCTCGGTGAATCCCCGTTCCGAATAGCTGGTGTCTCTCGGGACGACCTCTTTCACGATGTCCTTCCAGTAGTACTTGAGATCGGCGTTGCTCCAGCCTTCGTACACTTCCTCCCACAAGATCGGGCTGAGTTGGGACAGGTGCGGGCTCAGCATGTGGTCCGCCACCGGACTGCCTACAGCCTGATAACGGTTGTCGAGGGAGATTCTCAGGCGGTCACCGGACAGGTTGGGTAGGGCTTGGTGCAGCGTGAGGCTGTGGAAAACGAGGCAGTCGCCGATCTCGTAATCCGTTGTCAGCCACTCACCAGCCTGACGGTTCTCGTCGACCCCTAGCGCGCCGGCTCCGAGGGAAAAGTGGTGGTCATACACTATACGGGCCTTGTGAGTGCCTGGAAGGATTGCTAGTCCGCCGAGTTCCCGTGGGCAGTCCCCGACCGGGGTCCAGCAGGTGTATGTCTCGTAGGTGCCCTGGAAGTGTACGAAATCCTGGTGGGCAGGGGTGGTGTGTTCCGTGAATTGTGGGAACCAGAGACGCGCTACCTTCGCCGGGTGCGGCATGACGGGAGCGTCGATGATCTTACGCATGGTGTCCACGACAACGGGCCAGTGGCCGGCACGGTGGAATGACTCTAACCGGTATACTTGGTGGTAGACGGCTGGATACTCGGGATCGCCTTCGGTGCAGCGCTTCGAGATGTCCGCGATCCCGTCCATGGGGTCCGTGCCAGCCTCAAGCCATCCGCCCTTCTCAATTACGCTCAGCATATCGCGGCGCAGATCCCACAACCAGTCGGGGTCCTGGAGCCTTTTGAAAAAGAGGTAGCCCTCCTCGTCTACGCGACGCCGCAACTCGATCGGGTCGTCGAGGATATCGTTGGACACCCTGAATTCGCCTAGTTGTTCGGACATTCGGACCTCCTTGGAACGGAACCGCCTACATGATGTTAGGTAATCAGGGTCTACCCGGTGCCGTCAGTTCCTTCCCTCCCTCGCTCCGAAAGCTATACAGGTGCGCGTCGCGCATTAGAAAGACCAAGCGCACGGTCCTGCCAGCCAGGTCGTTGAGGCTCCGATCACCAGGCCATCTTAGGACCGCCGAGTCAGTCATCCCTCGCATCGGCACGTTGTCATTGAAGAATAAGCTATCGCCGCCGGAGAAACCTTTGATCGGCTGACGGTCGGCGTCGTGGACTTCCACGCGGATTTCGCCGTTCTTGAGGCGCGGGTCTCCTTCTACCGCGGAGGACGTCGACGCGTTCAGAGCGAAGTCCCCACCGGGCCACAGCATCGGCTTCGTAACCAGCTTGCCAGCGCGAAAACCCGAAGAGAGCGACACGAACCGATCCACCGTAATCGTCGCCAGTCCGATGACAGAGTAATTCGGCGCGGCGTTGGGCTTCGAGTGTCCGTGCGCTCCGCTGTGGCCACCGAAATAGAACCAGAGTTGGTTTCCCCTCCTGATCGGGGGCGACGAAGCGGGGCTTGTCCACCGCCTGTTCCAAGGATGCTCTGGTCCTATGAACGCGTCTCGCTGAGCTGGTCGTTCCCAGTTAATCAGGTCGTCGCTCCAGGCGATGCACGTATCGATCACGTCTGGAACACCATGATATCGCTCGATGAGCCCAATAAACCGGTCTCCGTAGGGGAAGGCCACCATGCCGTAGATCTCGGTGTTGAACCCGTCGAGCAGGTCTTGCTTCATGACGATTTGGAGGTCGGAGAAATTATGAAGATCGTCGCTCATGGTGATAGCGGCAACCCGCCCTCCGGTCACCTCGTACGGCGTGTTCGGCTTGGAGAGGACGACGTAATTCTCGTCGACCTTGTCAGTCATCACGTGTTCTCGCTCTCCGGTCTGAGCAACAGGTCCGGGCAGGCGCTCGAACCTGTACCCGTCCTTGCTAACCGCAACGTAGAGGCCGGGATCGACCTTGCTGCTCGGACCGTGATAAAAGAGCTTGAAGGGCGCGTCGGAGTCCTCCGGTTCGTAACAGATGGACGGACACTTGAAGGGCGTGGTGAAGACTATGTTGTTCTCTTTGCTGCCATCCGCCTCTATCAGGCCCAGCCGCGGCTTGCGCCAGTGCAGACCGTCTTCGCTCTCGGCTACACAGAAGCAACCGGGAACCGTCGAAGTCCCTCTAGACAGGTAGTACATCATCAACGTTTCCCCAACCTTTATCACCGTACCGGTCATGAGAAGGGACGACCCCTCCCAGGCCTCGTCGGGTCGAACGACTGGCTCGGGATAGATCTCCGCCTTGTGCCAAAGGCGTGAGAGACGCTGGGTTTCTTCGATCCAGCGATCGTCGAGGAACAGCTGGTTTTGGGTTAGATCGGTCTTACGTTGAATCACTATAGCGTCCGCACCCATCGGGTCCCGGTCGGAAGAAGAGGAGTATGTCAGCCAGTCGTCCCGCTGCTTCGGAAGCTGTACAGGTGGGAGTCTCGCATGTAGAAGACCAGGCGTATGTCGCGGCCCGCGAGCTCTCGCAAGCTCTTGTCGTCGGGCCACCGGATCGTCGCAGCCTCAATGTCGCCCCTCGAGGGGGTGTTCTCGTTGAACGGCGCCTGTCGATCACCGGAGTAACCCTCGATCGGTCGGCCGTCGCCATCCCAAACCTCGATCGACATCTCGCCACCTTTCAGCCGCGGATCTTCGTCCGGGAACCGGGTGGTCGAGGCGTTCAAAATCAGGTCGCCACCCGGCCAGGTCATGGGCTTGGTGACGAGTTGCCCATCCATGTAGCCGGCGGAGACGGACGCGAACCGGTCGACGGTTATCTCAGCAAAGCCGACGACGCCGACTTTCCGGGGCCCTTGCTTCACGTGAATGTGGGCTCCACTCTGGCCCCCGAAGTAGAACCTGAGCTGGTTGCCGACCTGAATAGGTCCCTGTGTCGAGCAAGTGGACCATCCCCGGTTCCAGTAGTACGTCGGCCCGATGAAAGGTTCTCTTGTCTGAGGCAGGTGCCAATTGACGCGGTCGTGACTCCAGACGAGCAGGAGCTCGATGTGGCTAGGCGAGCCGAACCAGCGCTCCGCCAGCCCCAGGTACATGCCGGCATACGGAAATCCGACCATGCCGTGATACTGGACGTCCGTGGGGTCGTTGAGGTCAGACTTGATGATTAGCCGCGATTCCTCGAATGAGCGGAAGTCGCTGCTCTCCGTGATGGCCACCGTCTTTCCGGCGCGTTCCAGGGCGATTGAGCGGGTCTTGTGGGTGATTATGTATTTTCCGTCGACCTTGCTCGACCACAGATAATGTACGTCACCCGCCGGGGGCTTCGGGATAAGCAAGCTATCAAGCTCGGTCCAGTTATAGCCGTCGTCGCTGACGACTCCATAGTACCCTGCGGCTTTCTCGCGTTCGAAACCGTGATACGCCAGGCTTCTGAACGGCGCCTCTTTATCCTCTGGGTCCCAGTAGACCGAAGGGCAAGTGACCTTTCGCCTAACTATGTTGTTCGCCGTGCTGCCCTGGTATTCGTGGATGTCGAGCACCGGGCGGGTCCAGTGGAGGCCGTCGCTGCTCTCGGCAACGCACACGACACGCTCTTCGTTCGGGTTCGTTGTCCCGTAGTACATCCTCCAGAGGTCGCCCATCTTGAGCACGGTCCCGTACATAGCCAGGGCTGTGCCTTCCCAGGGCGTCTCGGGCCGGAGAACGGGCTCGGGATAGATGTCGGCCGGATGCCATACACGCGTCAGCATCGCCTGGTCCTCGATCCAGGTGTCGTCGAGGAATAGCTGACTTTTTGTCAGGTCAGGCCCGGGTCGTAACATCACGGCATCTCCCTTGCCGTCCCGCTGCGGAAGCTGTACAGGTGGGAGTCCCGCATGTAGAAGACCAGGCGGATATCGCGACCCGCAAGCTCCCTCAGGCTCTTGTCGTCGGGCCACCGAACCGTCGCCGCCTCAGTGTCGCCCCTGGCGGGGTGGTTCCCATCGAAAGGTGCCCTTTGGTCTCCGGAGTAGCCCTCGATCGGCTGACCGTCCGCATCCCAGACCTCGATCGACATCTCGCCACCTTTGAGCCGCGGGTCCGCTTCCAGGGACCGCGTGGTCGAGGCATTCAGGAGCAGGTCGTCTCCCGGCCACTTCATGGGCTTCGTGACCAACCGCGCGTCCATGTAGCCGGCGGAGATCGACACAAACCGGTCAACGGTGATCTCGGCCAGGCCGATGTTGCCGACCTTGTGTGGGCCCTGCTTCACGTGAATGTGAGAGCCGCTCTTGCCGCCGAAGTAGAACCTTAGCTGGTTGCCGGACTGGATCGGGCCGCCTGTGGAGCACGTCGTCCACGCCTGGTTCCACGGGAATGTCGGACCGATGAAGGCTTCCCGCTTCGGGGGCATATGCCACGTCTCGAGATCGTAGCTCCACACGAGCATCAGCTCGAAGTGAGTTGGGTCCCCGAACCAGCGCTCCGCCAGGCCGAGGTACATGTCGCCGTAAGGAAAGCCGACCATGCCGTGGTACTGGATGTCCGGCGGGTCGAGCAAGTCCGACCTGAGAATGATCTTCGTGTCCGAGAAGTGCTTCAAGTCCGCGCCCTGGGAAATGCCCACGCACCTCCTCGCGGTCTCCTTGAACGTGTCGGCCTTGTACGTAACGACGTATTCCCCATCGACTTTCTTTGACCAGAGATAGTAGACGTCAGTCCCCGACAGGTCCTTCGTCCCGGGGCGTCCGCCATATTGGGGCGACGGCACGACGGCGTCGAGTTCGGTCCAATGATAACCATCCTTGCTGACGGACTCGTACATGCCATAGATGGGGTGGCCGGACTTCGAAGGGCCCCGGTGTACCATCGTGCGAAACGGGTACTCGTCGTCATCCGGGTCGTAATAAACCGACACGCAGCGGCATTGGGTTATGGCGATGTTGTTCTTTTTGCTGCCGCGGAACTCGTGGATGCCCAGGTTGGGGCGAGTCCAATGGAAGCCATCCGTGCTATCGGCCACGCACATGGCCGCGGGAAAGTCGGGGGCAGCTGTCGTGTAGTACATCCTCCAGGCGTCGCCCACCTTTAGGACGGTGCCGTAGAGGGCAAGGGCCAAGCCTTCCCAGGGCATCTCCGGCCGCATAACCGGCTCAGGCAGGATGTACGGCTTGTGCCACAGGCGCGTTAGCATCGACTGATCGTCGATCCAGCCGTCGTCGAAGAACATCTGGCTTTTCGTAAGATCGCGCTCTGTGTTGTCCAACTGGCATCCTCCGGCCTAGCGAATTCTCATCGAAAAAAAAACGTGGCCCGGATGTTCGACCCGGGCCACGCAATTTGTACGTTACCTTGTCGACCTAGCTCTACTGAAGCGCGAAGCTCCAGTCCTTGTACTTCTTCGACCGGTTTCCCGGGTTATTTGCGTTGTCGAGCCCGTCCTCGAAGAAATGCAGCTCGTTGTTGTGTCCGTAGCCGGGTCTTGAGGCGCTCTCCTGACGCCAGTTACGAAGGTTGGTGCGCACGTAGCCGACGTTTGGCTTGAAGGCCACGATGTTCAAGTTGTAGTGGTTCTCGATTACGATCCTGTAGAACTCCTTCCCCATATCGATCCTGCGCGGATCGAACTCACCGAGCTGCCGGGCCTGGCGGTGCAGTTCTTGCAGCGTGATGAAGGTGCCCTGGATATCCGAGGGATAGGTGCCTTCGGGGGCCATGTTCCCGTAGACGTCCGTGTAATCGGGGTCAGAACCTGAGGGCGCCCAGCCTTCTTCGCCGCCTTTGTAGTAGTACGTGGAGCTTTTGAGGGAGAAGCTGACGTTATGCCGGACGATGGACCACGACGCCCGGTTGTTCGTCCACTCACGGTCGGGTAAATGCGGCCCTCCGAGGAACGCCGTACCGTCAGTGATTTCACCATGGTTGCTGTCGACCAGGCTCAGCTTCACCTTGATTCCTATCGCCTCCCAGTCATTCTTAACGAACTCGGCGATAGCGTGATGCTCCGCGGCCTGGGTCTGGCTTCTCATGTCGAGCTCCAGCGGGCCCGTCCCATCCAGCCTGTCGAGCCAGCCATCCCCGTCTTTGTCTTCGTAGCCCATCTTTTTGAACAGGGCCCGGGCGGCGTCTTTGTCGGGGCCGAGTTCGAAGGACGCCCACTCGGCACCCGGGTGGTACGGCAGGCTCGGGTGCGGCACCATTTGCTGCACCGTTCCCAGACCGGAGTATGCGCCTTCGTTGATGGTCTCCCGGTCAACCGCCAGGCTCATGGCACGCCTGAAGTCCAGGGTGCGCACCAGACGGCCCCACTCGGCGTCTTCCGTGTAGTCCTGGTGCCAGTAATAGACGGCGTCGGTGCCCGGGTACGGGTTAACCCAGCCGAAGATACTGATGTTGGCCCTCTCCATGTTCTCGTGCCACAGCGGCAGCACATCGGTGCCCCAACAGCACCGGGGGCCATCGGACTCACCGGCCAACATCCGGAAGACCTCGACATCCCTGTCCTCTACGATCGACGTCTCTGCTCCATCCAGGTAGGGAAGCTGCTGGCCGTGGGGGTCGACTGCGCCAAAGTACGGGTTAGCAAGGGTAAATGGATGTGTAGTTCCAAACTGCCCTGCAGGGCAGGCGGAGCACTTCGTGCCCCAGCCTACCCGCCAGTCACTGACCGGCGTCGCGAAGTTACCGAGCACTGGTATAGCCTGGCCAAACTCAGGGTGGAACCGGAACACCACCTTCGTCCAATCGTCAACTCCCCAGTACTCCTGCTGTTCTTTGAGGTCCGCGGGGTCGGCGAACTTCGGGTGGAACTGCAAGAAGAAGGGCGCGTGCACCATTGTCCATCCACCGCGGCAACCCCAGCACGGCCGGAAACTCCACTTGCCCATCAGGGTGACGTTCGGGGTGTCGTACGTAATGGACCAGCTCGAGTCGTTTATTAACGTGAAGCTTGGCGGATTGCCAGTTATGTTGTCCTTCTGAGGAGTGCTGATCCCGTCAGGGTGGAGCTCAAGGTTGTAGTTGAATTCCTCCCAGGCAACCCTGAAGTCCTCAATGTCCAGCGGCTTACCGTCACTCCACTTCCAGCCCTCACGCAACGTTATCGTGTAGGTACGGTTGTCGTCACTGAGTTCCAGGGACTTGCCGACGCGAGCATTCAGTCCGTCGAACATCCCCTGGGATGAAAGGTCCGCCACGACCTGTCCACCTGTTGCGGTGTAATGCTTCGTGCCACCGTGTACGCCGATCTCGTAGGGCGGCGCCATCACAAGCACGTCCGTCGGTGCAGGCAGACGGTTCTCCAACGCCGGGCACGGGGCGGGGCCGCCGTCAACCGACGGCGACACGGCGGGCCCGTGGAACGTCCCGCATGGCAGGCCCTTCTTTACCATATCGGCGAACTTGGGCGACTCGATGAATTTGGTCGGCCGAGGCCCGTCGTAGAAGGTCGTCGGGATCTCTCCAGGGCCGTAGGTCGGCGCCGTCCACGCCACATACCCCAAGTCATCGTCCGCCATCGCGGTCGAATCGTCCATCTTCTCCGTCGCTGCCGGCACATCGGGCACCGTAGTATCCGGGACCGTTGTGTCGGTCGCGGCCGTTGTCGGCTCTTCCTCATCGTCAGCGCCACCACAGGCAACAGCCGCCACAAGGGCGAGCGCCGCTGCGATCGCTAAAATCAGCCTATACATCGGTCGATCTGACTTCATCCGTCTCCTCCAATTCGTGATTACGGAAGCGAAGCGGCCAATCCGTCAATTCGTCACCGATCGTGTTTGTACTGAGTCTGAGTTGAATTAGTGGCGCAGTCAGAGTAGCAGACAAGCCCCTTGAACGCGAACGGCGTCTGTGTGACGAGACAAGCGCGGAACGCAGATCGGGTTGGCTCTAGGGGCTTGCCTGCAAGTGAATGGAATCAAACTGGCCTGAGCCCCCCGGTTTGATTCGGGTCGGTTTCGGTTGAGCTTCCGCTCTATCATCGCCCTCCCATTCGACTAGGAATCCGGCGAGTACCTGTTACTCGTACGGGGAGCACGGATGCATTTGCCTCGCATACTAGTGGTCCAACATCCTAGTATTGAAGGGTTCTGAGGTTACGGCTTGGTAGGGGCGGGTTTGAAACCCGCCCTGTCGTCGTAGCACGCCAATCTCGGCTACCCCTCATTTCAAAGATTTCGGTCTACTAGGGGCAGGCGCCCGGTTGTCACGAGACTTCGAATTGCCTACTATGGAGCTTGAGCGACGTTACAGCCGGTTCGACAACAACGTCAACCGCCATCGCCAGTGTGAGGTTTCTTTTAAGTAATTAGATTGGAGCAGGCATTGGCCCGCAAAGAAGTGGATTCGGGTTCGCCGCTGCGCAAGGAACGGCGGGGTAGGGGAATCCAGATCAAGTCCATCGCACGAGAGATGGGCTATCACCCTTCCTACATCTCGGGCGTAGAGGTGGGTAGCCTAGTGCCCTCCCGGGAATTCTTAGAGAGATACGCCAAAGCACTCGGAATGCCGTCGGCCGAGTTCCTGTACCTCGTGAGGTCCAAGAACAGCTCCTATTCTGGAATGGAGCCGCAGGCGGACAGGCCGGCATCGCAGCCCGTTCGGCCCGGCGGTGGGGTTGGTTACCGCCAAGTGAAAGAGATCCGCGGTCAACGGCAGGTGCTTTCTGCCGCCAACCAGCTTGTAGAGTCGGCGGCCCAATCCGAGGGCGCAGGTAGCCGAATACTCGTGGAGGGGTTGGACTGGGATGAGTACAGATCCGACTATCCGGGACTCGTGCTGGGTTTTCGACAGGGTCTGAAGGCCGCGCTTGGCCAACGATGGCAGGTCCACCAACTGATTCGAAAGCGTTTCGTCGGCGACGAAACGAGCACTATGATTAGCCGCAATATACTCAACCTTGTTGGCGTCGAGGGAGGATATTACCTGACCCGAGAGCGTGACGATGGTGCAGACCGGTCGCACTTTCCAATGGTCTGCGTTTCGGGCATTGGGGCGCTGGTCCTGGTGAATACAAAACCCGAAAACGGCCCGGATTCTGCCCTGTTGTTCCAAGATGGACCCCCTCAGGCTCTCGTCGATCATTTTGAGTCGAAGATTGCTGCGGGTTACCCTGTTCTGAAGACCTACTCCCGAAGGGACCCTGAGCAGCGGGACGCAATAACTCGCCTTGAGGAGTTGCCGGGGGACCGAATGCTCGTAAACCCACACCTCGGCAGCGAAACGCTTTCACCATCGGATTACGAAGCGGATGCGGCCTGGTATCAATCGTACGTACGTGGCTTCACTGGTAAGCAGGGGGATGACGAACGGATAGCGGAGACACAACGACGGAGTGCTATAGCGTTCCGAGACCATCTCGCAAGCTGCCGTTTCCTGCAAATCGCCCGAACTCGTTCCATACATCACTGGGCAAGAACCGGCCTGCCAGCTGACTTCCTGCCCAGCTACGGTCACCCGGACTACCCTGGAGACAGGATCGTCCGTTTAAAGAACGCAATTGGGCTGATGACAGAATACGGGCACGACAATTTCAAAATCGCTCTAGTGGACGATAACGAGTCTCCTAAGTTCGATCAAGTTCTGCCTCATGCCAACGGGGACACTATCCGTAGCTGGGCGGTCATGAACAACAGAGGGGTATTGATTTCAATGGTTCGGCCCGGAAAGGCCGTAGCGGATCTCGCTTACTCCATAGACGAGCCTGACGTGGTGGCTTCCTTCGAGTCCTATTTTTCCGAATCGTGGGAAAATTTGTCCGCCCGGAGCCGGGATACCCAACATGTCGTGTCGTGGTTGCAAATGCTCGTAAGAATGATCGAGGCCGATGGCTAGATACAGCAGCTGGGGTGTCCAACCAGGCTAGCGAGCGCCCATTGACCGTGCTCACTCCAGCCACAGTGGTTTGCACCAAAAGTCGCTTTGCAGGGCCGTGGTTCGACGGGCTATCGAGTAACTGCTCTTTTTCACGGGCTTCCGACGAGTCGTTTGACAGAGCTAAATCCCCCTAACCCCCTTTTCAAAGGGGGGAAACCATCGAGCACTGGTCAAATAGTTACTCGCCTAGATTCGGTCCGGCCTACGGACATACCGATGCTATCGAGTAACTGTTCGGTTTTTGAGGGCCTTGCGGGAGCGCCAGGGCAGGCACGGGGGCACTGCCCCTACGCATGCCGCAAGGCGAGTTGCGTTCATACGTTTTGTCCGCCCCGTGGACCTATATGATTGCTCACTTTCAGCTTGCGGTTGTATCTAATTACCGTGGGTCAAATCCCCCCAACCCCCCTTTTCAAAGGGGGGACAGAGCCGGACCCCACGAGCGGTTCGGTGGGCTATCGAGTGACTGGTCAAATAGTTACTCGCCTAGATTCGGTCCGCCCTACGGACATACCGATGCTTTCAAGTAACTGCTCCGCGAATGTTTGAGGCGATGATGGGCAGACGGGCGCATGTCCCGATGCGGCATCGGGACGCCCCTACGTGTGGAGGCAACGCAGTTACTTACGTGGGTACGATCCGCTTTGGCGGACATACCACCGCTCACCACGAACGGAGCTTTCGAATCCACCCTCCTTAGCTCGTCGAGGACAGTGACGGTTCGGGGCACTTTAAGTGCAAAGCCCCTGCCACAGTGAGAATATCTCTGAGTCGGCAATCCTCAGTGCCATCTGAAAAGGCTCCTCACCGGCTGGAAGGGTCGGGTCGTCTCGCCAGCGCAGAACATGGTCGAGGGTGTCCTCCTTCAGCGGCTGGCAGCTCGCATGTTCGAACCCCTTGACTACCGCTCCGCCGGGTCTCTGAACTTCGGCGACTACCGAACCTCGATTTGCGTTCGCATTGACATGGATGTCCTTGCCTGAGCCCTCAAGCTTGACCACGAGTTCACCCCCCTCCGCATCTCCGCGAAGCCCGACGATACGGTCCCGGGGCCACGTTGCCATCCCAATGGCCTGCCAGGTCTGGTTACCCTTCTTGCCCTTGTCAGCGTGACTCTGACGCGATCCCGTGTAATAGACCCGCACGACGTCTCCATCGACGACCAACGAGTTACCCGTCTGAACGATCCCCCAGTCCCAAGTACCTTGCTCTCCGCGTTCAACGATTGGCCTCCGGTCTCCGACGCGATGCCACCGCTGCCCGTCGCGACTGGATACTAGCTGTACGTCGATATACCCTTCACGGGACTTCGCGCCGTCGATGCATTTGAAGACCTGGAGCAGGCCGAAGATCCTGGACTCGTATCGAACCAGAGGCATACCGTAGAACTGGGTGAAGTGGTCCTTGTTCCCTTCGGCCCACTGGTCGTCCTGTTCGTCGGGCAGGACTGCCGGCCGCGGCAAGGTCCAGTCAATCGCGTCGTCGCTCTCTGTGTACATGACGGAACGCCTTGCGTGGCCGCGGACCGACAGGTACGTTTTTACGGTCCCTCGAAACTTGTCGGATAGGTCGTCGTATGTAAACCATGCGACGTCGCCGAAACCTGGTATGACGGGCTCGTCCGGCCCGTCCGTCCAGTGAAGTCCATCTTCGGAAAAGGCCAATCCTGTGCCGTCGTACGGCACTATTGGCATATGGCCTCCACCGAATGACAGCATCGTGTACCGGCGCCCCGCGCCCAAGCGAGGGGTACAGAGCACGCTCTGATTGTGGTCTAGCTTACGGTTCGCAGGACCGGTGAACCCTGATCGTACAGCGTGGCGAGTGGGATAGATGTTGTTCTCGAAACTGCCCTTGAAATCTTGGAATTGCTTAAGAACAGGCCTGTTCCAGTGGATGCCGTCCTGACTGTCGGCATAGAGGTTCTGCCATCCCTTCAAGCCGCCGCCTGGCGGGCTCTGGTACCACATTCGGAACCCGGACTCCTCTTTCAGCACCGTTCCGCCGAGAATGACGCGTTCCCCCTCCCAATACATATCGGCCGAGAGGACAGGATTACCGTCGTGCTTCTCGGCAGCGTGAACAACGCGATCTAGGCCGCGCTGCGAGACGATGTCTTCGTCGTCTACGAAGAGAGTCCTGGTTGCCATTAGCGTTGCTCCAGTCACTGTCGGGGGCTGGGTACGGGGTACAGGGTGTGGGGTACGGTTCGGGCAAGCGTTTCATCGTCGAGTGTGGTCCCAGGTGATTCGGTACCTCAAGAGGTTGTCTCTGGTCGCGACGGGTAAGTCGGGTCCCGCAGCGATCAGCTGTCCTCGGGCGACGTGGCCGTTCTGGGGGTTGAGTAGAGGGTACAGGTCCATCGTGTGCCTGGTGGTTGGCGGATAGGTGACCATTTTCCGGTAGTAGACGCGTCTGTACTGAGTAGGCTAGACAGGGTACTCTATCGGGATTCCGTGGGGATAGCTGGTCCTGATCGAACTTCAGCCGCTACGCCGGCCGGCCAACCAAGCCCCGCGCTTCGAGGAGCAACGCTATGGGTGAACCAAGTGAAACGAGAAAGGCCGAATCAATCTCCGTCCCAAGAATGGCGCACATCAAGGCGTCGGAGACATCACCGCCCCCGGCGTGGGCGCTTGCCCAGCGTCGCGTGTTTGGCATTATGGAGGAGGCGGCCCGGCTCACCGTCGAGAAATACGCCGACCCGGGTGGCGTCCCATACTACGCTGACGACGTGGACGATATCTATGAGCGGTTTTACAACTGGGGACTCTTCTACGCCATGGGCGGAGGCGAGGAAGTGCTCACCCTTGCGCTCCAGGCATACAACGCCATCAATCGCTCTAATGATGACCAAACGCGGAACCCCCATTTCCCTTGGCTGTTCCCCCAACTCCACAACGAGTATTACAGCCTGGGCGTGCCCCAAGGGCAGCAACCTTCGTGGATCCCGGGCCAGCGCATCATCACCGACTGGCATCACATGGGCGAAGGCAACGAATTGTTTTACAGTCTTGGCCTGGCGGACCCCACGGTTTCAGAGAACGTCCGCCGCGCACGGCGCTTTGCCGCGATGATGATCGGAGAAGATCCGGAGGCGCCGAACTACGATGCCGATCTGAACCAGTTCCGCTCGGTGTACACCGATGCCAAAGGCCCTATCTACGAGGTGAACGTCGAGCAAGTCAAAGGCTTCCTTCACGGTGGCAGTCCCACGCAGCCCAACTGGATGCCAGATCCGATGGGCTGTCGCGCTACTCTCTATCCTGTGATCAAGCAGCTTGAGCCAGACTGGTACAGGACCACGAAGCGAGCCAAGCAAGTGGTGGACCTGTTCAACAAGATCATCATGCGAGGCGACATTCCGCACAACCTCGGGGCCACCGCCCTGGTCACCAACGCGTATCTCTATACCGGCGATGAGAAGTACAGGAGATGGGTGCTCCGGTACACGGAGGGCTGGCTCGACCGAATGCGCAGAAACAAGGGCATCATGCCGGACAACATTGGAGCCAGCGGTGAGGTCGGGGAGGACCGTGACGGCCAATGGTGGGGAGGATGGTACGGTTGGAACTGCTACAAAGGAAATAGCATCGGTCTGACATCGATGACCATCGCTGCCGAATGCGCTCACCTGCTCAGCGGTGATGCGGGCTATCTTGAGCTGCTACGTTCGCAAATGGAGCTGCTATTCGAGAACACTAGAAAACGTGACGACGGTCAGCTCCTGGTCTCCTGGCGCTATGGTCCCGATGGCTGGTTCGACTACAAGCCCATGGTAAGCAAGTGGCTGCCCAACCTGTACTTCGCCTCGTTGTCTGACGAGGACCGCCAGATGATGGAACAAGTACGTGACGGCGACGCTGTACGGGACTGGGGTATGGTTCAGACGCCCGGCGCGCATGCTGCTGACGTTTTCGCCTTTTTCCAGTATCACGATGGCAAGTTCCCCGATTGGCCGGAGAAGGCCATGACAGTCGAACTTGAGGGAGCCATCGCCTCTCTCGAAGCTGTCCGAGCCGAATCTCACGTCAAGGCTCAGATCATCGCTGATAACCAGTCGATACCGAATCCCGTACGCACGGAGGTCCTAACACAGATGATGTTCGGGGCGCCCGGCACCGTCTATAACGGCGGTTTGCTGCGAGCGACGGTGCGCTACTTCGATCCGGACCGAGCACGGCCCGGTTTGCCGCTGGACGTCGCCGCTCTGGTCAACGAGCTCAAGCCTGACCGGTCCGGGATCCTGCTGGTGAACCTGAGCAGGCATGAGACCAGGAAGCTCATCGTACAGGCTGGCGCTTTCGGCGAACACCAGTTCACGGAGGTCCGGTACGCCAATGGCAAGGGGGACCATCGAGTACCCCTGGATGGCAAGTACTTCGCTGTCGAGCTACCGCCGTCGACCTCAATCCGAGTCGGGGTTGGCCTGCGCCGGTTCGCCAACGACCCCAGCTATGCGTTCCCGTGGCATGGGGGCAAGATACCAGTGCCGTTCCAGTAGGGGACATTCCACATGATGGCGATCGCCGTTCTCAACTCCGATTCGTTACCGGGCCGCATCATCGGAGTCACGCGTGGGGTTAGGCCTTCGAAACCCCGATCGCCATGTGGTACCTTAGGGATAGTGACAACCTCACGGCTCGCGGACCCTGAGGAGATCCATCTTGAGTGCTGAAAAGACACAGCCTGTCTACCGGGTAGGTCTGATAGGCGCGGGGCGTATGGGGACGACCCACGCTCGCGGCTACAGGTTCCACCCACGCACCGAGGTCGTGGCCGCAGCCGATACGGATTCGGATAACCTCGCCCTGTTTTGCGAAAGGTTCGGTGTTCCAGGCTACACCGACTACCGGGAAATGCTCGGCAAAGAGAAACTCGACATCGCCGCGCCGGTCCTCCCTGTCCGAGCCAACGTCGAGGTCGTACTGGGATGTATGGCCGAAGACGTCAAGGCGGTGTTCTGCGAGAAACCCTTTGCGGCCACCCTTTCGGATGGGGATCGGATGGTCGACGAGGCCCAGACACGGCACATTCCTTTCGCCGTCGGCTACGTTCAGAGAAACCATCCGCAGCTATGGAAGGCCCGGGAAATCATCGACTCGGGCCAGCTTGGACATGTCCTGTATGTCGACCTCTACCACAATCTTAATCAGATCGGGTGCCAATGGATGCCGGTCGTGAACCTATTCGCACACGACTCCGACGTCGAGTACGTTGTTGGCGAGGTTGAGGGTGACGCATTCAGTGACGAACAAGCCGAGATGAAGGGTGTGGGTGGGCTGATCAAGTACACGAACGGGATGCATTGTTACGCCCACTTCCGGTCTGGTGCGAAACGTGGTGTCGACGTCGTCTGCGAGGACGGCGTCTTCTCGTACGACGGACACGACTTCCGGCTTTACACGAGACCAGAAGGTGAAGGACGCACCGAGCCGCTCGTCGAGGCAACGCCGGACGTGCTCGCCAGCCGAGAGCGGAACACGACGTATGACGAAGACGGCTGGCTCGTACCGTCCGAGCAGTATCTGGACGCGCACGTTCAGTCCATCGTAGACGCTCTGGACAACGGTGCCGAGCCCCGGGCCAGCGGGGCGGATATGCTTCGGGCGATGGAGATTACCATCGCCCTCCGAGAGTCGACGAGGCGGGGACACGTTCCGCTTCAGCTTCCGCTCGAGGACCGAAGCTTGACCGTGAAGCCGATCCCAAAGCGATGGGACTACAAGAAGGAGATTCACGGACGGGATTGGTACATGGATCAGCTAGCCGTCCACAAACGCTAAGGTCACATCGCGCTTCCGCTACTCTGATCGTCGCGCGAACACCGAACTCTGTTTAGTTCCCGAGAAGCAAGTGGAACGATCTGCAAATCCGCCTGCGTTATAGTTGCGTTTAGCCTTCATTAGGGAGGGACTTCAATGGCGAACAGTGACATCGACCTGTTAGCCCATTTAATGCGACGGGCGGGTTTCGGCGTCTCACGGGACGAGTTGGAAGCGCTAGCCACCAGAGAATACGAAGCCGTGGTGGACGACCTATTACATCCGGAGCGGTTTCCGGACGTGGACGAAGATATCCTGGACCGGTACGATCGCTCCCACGGGAGCATCGCCACGTATGTGTGGCTCTACCGCATGATCAACACCGGGCGCCCTCTCACCGAGAAGATGACTCTATTCTGGCACCACGTCTTAGCCACGGGGTCGTCTAAGTCTAACAGTCCCCATCCTGGTGAAGCTCAGATAGTTATGTTCCGTCAGCACGCTTTAACCAACGTCCAAACCGTACTGGTTGAAGTCTCGAAAGACCCAGCCATGATCTTCTGGCTGGACAACAACGAAAACAACAAGGCAGAGCCCAACGAGAACTATGGGCGTGAGTTGCTCGAGCTGTTCTCGATGGGCGTCGGTAACTACACCGAGCAGGACGTCAAAGAGTGCGCACGCGCCTTCACCGGTTGGACTTTCCGGCAACCTGTGCCCGGCACCTCACCGTACGGCAAGTATGGTTCTGACTTCGTATACGACGATGCAAGCCACGACACTGGGAGAAAGACCTTCCTGGGGGAGACAGGCGGTCTCAACGGAGAAGATATTATCGAAATCGTGGCAAAGCAACCTGCGTCCGCCAGGTTTATATCGCGGCATCTGTACAACTTCTTCGTCGCGGACGAGCCCCCCGTCGCCTCGTGGAACGAGGTGGCTCCCCAAGATCCGGACGCCATTGATACCTTGGCCAACGCGTACATGGAGTCGAACGCCGACTTGAGGTACATCCTATCTGTGCTTTTTAACTCCGATTTCTTCAAAACGGCCCGCTTCAGCATGGTAAAAAGCCCCACCGAACTGGTTGCCGCCGTGCTGAAGCTGACAGGCACCTACAAGTCTTGGCATCCAAGCATTCGTCAATATTCGCAGGCCGCTACCGAGATGGGGCAGACGCTCTACAACCCTTTGACCGTCGAAGGCTGGCGTACCGGACCCGAATGGATAGACGGTGGCACACTCAACAAGCGGGTCAACTTCGCCGTCGATGAGGTTAGTGATAGCAGCCAGCCAGGCATCCAGGCGATCGTCGACCGTATTGTCGCATACGGGAGGCCACTACTGCCTCAGGAATTCGTCGAAACGTGCCTTGAACTCGCCGGACAATTGGCCGTTGACGACGACACGCTCTCTCGGCTGATCTCCCATGCGGAGGCAGAGGGCCACCTTACGTTTGGTAGTGATGAACAGAAGGCCAAAAGTGAGACGCGGGTCGCTCGAATGTTGCAGCTAGTCGTTGCCACTAGGGAATATCAGTTCAACTAGGGAACGTGACCGACAGCCCTCGGGCGAGGGCGTTGGATAGGCTGGAGGTACCGAGAATGCCGAGACCCCATGCAATGCTTCGCGCTGGGTTTCCGTATTACAAGACTATTGGCCGAAAGAAGATGACCGACTTCGCGGTCGATTTGGCGTTTGGTCAACAAGGCCGCATCTACGTTCTGTCATCGTCCGGAGGCGGTTCACTCCGGATCGTTCATTTCGACGACGAGCTGCTTCGATACGAAAACGACGATGCACCGAGCGGATATCCTGGACTATCTCTCAGAGATGGGGGACAGGAGTGCCTGCCCGTCCATGTCATTGCCGACGGCCAGGAGACCTGTTACGTAACCGATGAGCTGCTTCACAATGTGACAGTCATCGATCGCCGAGGCCGCATCGCCGGCCGGTGGGGGCGCCATGGTAGCGGAGACGGTGAACTCGATGCACCGTCTGGACTCGCCTTTGACCTCGACGGGAACATCTACATTTCCGACACCATGAATCATCGGATTCAGAAGTTCACCACGGACGGCCGGTTTCTCGAGAAGTGGGGCGAGTACGGGAAGGACCAAGGCCAATTCAACATGCCGTGGGGCATCGCGGTGGATGTTGAGGGCTACGTGTACGTCTCAGATTGGCGTAATGACCGCGTGCAGAAATTCAGCGCGGAGGGCGAATTCATCTTGGAGTTCGGGCGCTCCGGGAGGGGGAACGGCGAGTTCAATCGTCCCGCGGGGATAGACGTGGATAGAGACTTCGACATATACGTCTGTGATAGGGGGAACGACAGGATCCAGCTCTTCAACCCCGACGGCCGCTACGTTCAGCAGTTCGTCGGTAACGCCACCCTGTCCAAGTCGGCACTGCAGGTTCTGCCTACCATGCTGCGCAACAAGAGGCTACGAGAAAACTCGAACCTGGAGCAGCAGGAGCGTTTTCGGAGTCCCAGGTCGGTGCGGGTGGACAGTGAGGGATTGATGTTTGTTCCAGACTTCGGCGCTTACCGGATTCAGATATATCGAAAGGAAGGATACCCACTCGACGAATACGAGATCGCTCCGGCTCTTAGGACGGTAACCCTCTCAGACAACTGACGCCCGGCCAGCTCAAAGCCTCGCACGTCGACTCATAACTGCTAGATCATTGGCCCTTCGACTTGCCTGAGCACCTCCTGTGGGTGATACGCGAAAGTGGGACCAGCTTTTCGCCGTCCGGCTGAAGGACGTACATCAGGAACCTGAACGTTCTCTGCGGCACTCTGGATTGTAGGGCGTTGAGGTGGCGATATCTGAACTCGTGCTAGTGCTGTTAGCGTTGTAGGCCAGCCAGGCCACGGCACCCGCGTCGGGAGCGGAGGAGAATCGACTTTGCCTGAAGTCACAACCAAGGTACTTGGGATCCGGCTTGCGCCCGCGTCAACGGCTGGCAAGAACTGAGCATCGATTTGGGTCTGTGTCCGCGACTACCCGCAGACGTTTCGCTAGCGGATTGCTGCGAAAATATTAAAGGGGTGGGCGTAGATGCCAGTTCGTGGCCTGCTCGTAAGTTCTTGCGGCACCGAGGAGCGCTGTTTCGGCGAACGGGCGTGCGGCGAGGTGCAGGCCGATAGGTAGCCCCTCCGTGGTGAACCCACAGGGGATGGACGCCGCCGGCAGGCCCGTCAGATTGAAGGGACAGGTGAGGTCCCTCAGTAACGTCAAAGGCGAGAAGGACTCGCCTCGGACCGTGACGGATGTCTCACCGATCTTCGTGGCGGCTACCGGCGTAGTGGGGGGTCAGCAGCAAGTCCACGGTTCGCAACACCTCGTTGACTTGGCGGTTGAAGGTCGATCTGGCCCGCTGCGCCTTGAGGTACTGCGTGGCTGGCGTGAGGGATCCTGCTTCGAGCCTGCTGCGGACCCGCGGTTCAAAGTCGTCTGGGCGGCTGCGCAGGTGCTCCATATGAAGCTCAGCCGTCTCGCTGTTTGAAATCGTCCTCACGATCAACGGCGCGTGGACCGACAGCGGAATCGAGACTTCCTCAACACTCGCGCCCAGCCCTTGGAGCACATCAGCAGCTCCCATCACGGCGCTGTGGACGTCGGGGTCCACTGCGCTGAAAAAGTGCTCCTTTGGAACGCCGATGCGAGTGCCCGTGATATCTCCGACCAGCCCGGCCGCGAAGTCCTCTACGTCCCTGCTGCTCGACGCCGGGTCGCGCGTATCATGGCCCGCGATGGCATTCAGGACCAGCGCGGCGTCGTGCACCGTGCGGGTCATTAAGCCCGCGGTGTCCAGGCTCGACGCAGCCGGGTACATCCCTATTCTGCTGACTCGTCCGAAGGTGGGTTTGAGACCCACGACGCCACAAAGGCTCGCAGGAATTCGAACGGAGCCGCCGGTGTCGCTTCCCAGCGCGCCCATGCTGAGGCCCGCGGCCACTGCTAAGCCGGATCCCCCGCTGGAGCCGCCGGCCACCCGGAGCGTATCCCAGGGATTGCGGGCCGGCCCGTAGTGCGGATTTTCGCCGGTGACCCCGATGCCGAACTCTTGCATCTGGAGCTTGCCGATCATGATCGCGCCGGCATCGCGAAGGCGCACGACTACCCCGGCGTCGTAGTCGGGGACAAAGTCGCTTAGGATCTTCGATCCTGCCGTTGTCCTGATGCCTCTAGTGTAAAAGAGGTCCTTGAGCCCGATCGGAATCCCGTGTAGCGGACCTCGGCAATTGCCGGAGCGTATCTCAGCCTCGGCTACCCTGGCGGCGGCCAAGGACTCGTCGGCTAGAAGGGTGATGAACGCATTGAGAGGGCCACCGATCTCTTCGATGCGGTCTAGATGGGCGTTTACGAGCTCCACGGGTGAGAGCTTCCCTGTCGCGATCAACTCAGAGGCGTCCGCGATGGAGAGAAAGCAGATGTCGTTGGCGTCCAAAGGTTACTCCTCCAAAGGGCGGAAGATAACCGCGAGCCCGGCCTCACCCAAATCGAGTTGATCGAGCGCGACCCTGGCGTTGGCGGCCTCGCGGACGAGTGGCAGCAACTCCTCGACTCTCTCGTCTGACAGCTCCAGCCCTGCCAACCGTGCCTGGGACCTCAAAGCCTCTCTCGTTTGACTTGGTTCGCCCATCGCCTTGCACCTCGAAGTCCGCCGCAGGGCTCAGGTGGACGTCCGGTCTGACGGTTGAAATTCGATCAGGACCCGCTATCCTCACGGATTCCCGATAGAGTACCCTGTCTAGCCTACTCAGTACAGACGCGTCTACCAGCAGAAAATGACCTCAGACAAGTCCCAGATCACCCAGGCGTTGCGCAAGAGAGTCCTGGATCACTTTCAAGATCTCCCTTTCTGGGCTGACTACTGGGACAGCGCAGCCGTCGCTATTGTTGGATCGAGTACTCGAGGGGTCGCTGACAAGTTCAACGATATCGATATCGTGGTATTCGTCGATGCGACGTCCTGGCGGCCCATGTATGAACACTACCGGCGTGAGATCCAGGCCGGCAACATCAATGTTCTGAACCTGGCTGCGCTCGAATACGATGAGTTTCCGTTGACACACATCGACAGAGTCAAGGGAGAATACAAGCTAGAGACGTACGAGAGCCTTGAACACGCGGTGGTTGGAGAGTTCGACGACGTGAAGCGGTGGGTCCACGCGTCAAGCGTTGTCTTGCATGACCCTACAGGACGATACACGGACATCCGGAGGCAGTGCTCCGAATACCCGGACCATGTCTGGGAAGCCAAGCTCACAGACCACTACCTCAAAGCCTGGAAAGCGGCTGGTGGCGCCAAGAACTCTTTGAGGCGAACCGAACGCGAGGCAGTCGTTCTCACGATGACCAGTTGCGTCTCTCATCTGCTGAAGCTCTGTTGCCTGATGGACAGGCGGCCCTTCCCGGCTGAAAAGTGGCTGTACAAAGAAGCGATGAACACGGCGGCAGGCGTCGTTCTTCGGGATGAGTTCGAGAGGTTCTTCAGCGAGCTGGGCAGGCCTGAGATCCGGCGGGTTCGACCCGGCACCTACAAGACGCCGGGCGACCCCGACACGGATCTCGAGGAGTACCCGATCTTTGACGTCTGGCGTCGGTCGAAGATGTACTTCGACGGGGTACTACCATTCAAGAGATAGTCAGGACTGAGATTGTGTGTGGCTAGCTGAGAGACGACCGTGGCGGCCTGGCGGCTAGCCAAGGGTGGCTGGCCAAGCATGTGAGAAGGCAAGGGGTAACCATCGGACTGCTGGCCTGTTAGGTTCCGCCGGGAGTGGCCGGCGGTTCAAGAAGGGAATCCAGCCGGGGGTGACTTTCTCATTCGAAGGGCTTTGCACCAAAAGTCGTGTTGCGGAGCCGTGGTTCGACAGGCTCACCACGAACGTAGCTTCAAATCCCACCGTTCGTCCTTAGCTCGTCGAAGGACAATGACGGTTCGGGGCACTTTAAGTGCAAAGCCCATTCGAAGAGACGAGGTCTGGCCGCCGGGCCTCGTCCTGAGCTCTACCTCAGCTATGTCGGGCACGGCCTCTTGGCGCTAGGATCGCCGAATCTCGTCTGGACCAACCCACTGATCGGAGAAAGATGGGAGCCGCCGCTGTCCGAGTTAGGCTCTTCTCTGCTTGGCCTCGATCTAACTGCATTTCAGGGACTACGCGGACAGCGGGGCGATCCGCTCCACGTCGAACCCCTCGGGACGCACAAAGTCCTTGTAACGCATCAGTATCTCGACTCCGTTCACGCTGCGGTCGAACCCCGCCTTCGGGGCCTGCTTCTTCGTCTCGATCTCCAGAACGTTTTCGCCGCGCTTCACATCGTCTATATCGAGCTTGTACCGGAACCAGTGGGCCGACATGCCCAACGGTGCCTGGAGGTGCTTGTTTGGGTTCAAGATTGTCTTGATCTCAAGAGCGCGATCGTCGTTGATCTCGGAGTCCTCTGCCAAGAGGACCTTGCCATTGAAACGAGTCTCGATATCGTCCTCGTTGCAGTAGTACGAGTAGCGGACGGTGAGTATTGGCTTGCGCATCTCCCCGTCGGCGCGGGCGCTGTCGACATCGTCGGCGACCCAGATGTTGAGCGAGACGGTCTGGCCGTCCTCCAGCTTCGCAGGAAGCTGTCGCTCGGGAGTGGTGGTAGGCTCGCCTTCGACTCCCTCGCGAGGTGAGAGCATGTACCGCTTAGTGTACCTGGCGTAGACCTCCGGGTAGCCGAGCTCTCGCAGGATCTGGTATTCGCGCTCCGCGAAGGGCCACAGGAAGTACCCGTTGTTCTGGCCGGCATAACCCTGCCACTCGAGGGTCTTGCCGAGAGCGCGGAACATCTCGATGCTCGGTACGCCCACACGCTCGTCGTATACCCGCCGCGGAGGACGATAGTAGGCGGCGCCACCGGCTGCATTGGCCGCGTCCGGCAGCCACTTGGCCTGGATTCCTGTGTCGATGACTATGTTCCCGTCTTGGCCGACCACGAAATCGAGGCTGCCTTCTTGAAACACCGCTTCGACGTCTAGGCCCATCGCAAGGCAGTCGTCGCGCTTGAGGGGTACGCGGGCCATTATCGGAATCTCACGGCCCTGCTGCTCCCCAGCCTCGTTCGCCAGCTCTTGGACCTGGGCCAGGAAACGGGTCATTATGGGGGTGTTCTTCTCGACGTCGGCCTTCTTGAAATAGTCGCTTTTGAACATGAAATCGAGCTCGATGCCGTCCGGCTGGTAGTCGAACAGCACCTCTCGCAGAAGGTCGAGCCTGTACTGTCGGACCGCTTCGTTGGCGTAGTCGTAGCACCATTCGGCTCCCGGCTCGTCGATGCATACCTCCTTGCCGCGGTCCCATTTGAGAGAGCCGCAACGCTGGCTAAACTGGACGGAGTTGTTCTGGACCTTCAGGCTCGGAAACACCGAGATGCCCAGCTCCCTGCCTCGATTGATCACCTCCCGGAGCTGGTCTGTGCCCTTCTTGAAGCTCTCCTCGGCCATGCGCATGATCCGCCAATCGATGTAGCTCTCCCACACCTCTTTGTTCTGGCCGATGACGCGTCCGACCTTGCTATTGTGGAAGAAGACGTCGCCATATCCGAGGCCGAACACAAGGCAATCAACGCCGGTGCCCGCCACCTCGTCGACGGGCCACTGGAGCATATGGATGCTGGCCGGAGGTTCTATCCTCTTGCCGTGGAAGTGATGGCCGTCGTTGTAGTAGATCAGCCGTGGGTTTCTCAATTTCCCCTCCCCTGGTTCGACGTCTGAGTGCACCTAGCTGGGTGTGGGTAGATAGTGTATGCCATACCTGACTGTAGCGGGCTTGACGATTCCCTAGCGTCTATTGACCGTAATGCATAGGTCCACAGACCTGCCATCACTTACGAACGGCACGCAACCGGTATCCTATATTAGGCGCGAGCTGTCTGTTCGAGGTTTGAGCCTTGGGACGAACGACACGATCGGCTTCGGCCAGCCATAACCGCTCGTCCCATTGCTGCGGGCAACACTCACCCGATGGAAGCCGATGCCCGGTAGACACGGCCTCTCGCCCGCCCACCCGCAAAGCCTTCGATCTGTAGCTGGAAGCTCCCCGAAAAGTGTCCAGCTATCGCCTTCCGACCGTGGTAGAATCGCCTAACCCCAACAGCAGTCGAAGCACTCCGAGTTCCGCGCCATTCAAGCAAGAGAGGAGCAGGCAACGGATGAAGTTCGCCAGATACGAGGCTCACGGAGAAGTGGCATACGGAATCGTCGAAGGAGATTCGGTTGACCAGATAGCCGGAGCACCCTGGGAGGACTACAAGCGATCGGACCACAGCCACCCACTGCGGGAGGTAAAGGTATTAGCGCCCTGCACGCCTTCCATAGTCTTCTTCATGGGCGGCAACTACTACGACCACCTGGGGGGCGCTGGGGGGCCCGAGGTGCCCCAGGTATACACCAAGACACCCAACTCCATCTGCGGCCCGGGCGACACCATCATCCTGCCCAAGGAAGCGAAACAGGTACAGGAAGAGGCCGAGCTGGTTGCCATCATCGGCAAGCCGTGTCGGAGGGTCTCTGAGGCGCAAGCACTAGACTACGTCTTCGGGTATACGTGCGGCAACGACGTTAGCGCAAGGGACTGGCAGAGCATCGACTCCACCTTCTGGCGCGCCAAGGCTTCCGACACCTTCTCGCCCATAGGACCGTACATCGAGACGGACTTGGACCCCAATAACGTCACCATCGAGGCAAGGATCAATGGCAAGCAGGTTCAGGATGTCAGCACCACAAACATCGTACACAACACGGCGGCTTGCATCAGCTACATTAGCCAGTGGGTCACCCTGGGGCCGGGCGACCTGATCTATACGGGGACCGGCGGGACACAGTCGGACCTGCATGATCGGGACTTCGTGGAGATCGAGATAAGCGAGATCGGTGTACTCAGCAATCCGGTAAAGGCGGAATAACGGGTCAATTGCCCGGATCGCCCACCTGCACGGCTGAACCGCCGCGTCGAGCCTGCGGCACCACTTCGAAGCCAGTCCAAACCGTCAGCGAATTCAGACCAGGTCCTTCTTCCGACAAGTGAAGGCCGCTACTCAGCGCAAGATACACCCCCGGAAGAGAAGATAAGGTCGTGCTGGAAGCTTCCGCCTAGAAGTCACAGTGAACGACCAGCGGCGACGTGAAGGGACCAATCCGGACTCCTGTTACTTGTGGACCACGGAGCTGGCCGCATATGGCCTTCTCGCGGGCGTATTAACAGGCCGCCGGGACAGATGGAGGTCGTAATGACTGGTGAGGATGACTACGGGGCCGAGGCGGAGGCCAGTTTCGAAATGGTGAAGGCCGAATATGGCCACCTTATAGACTCCGCCGAACTCGACGAACTACGCGAAGCGATCGGCAGAACTGTAAAGATGATACGCAAGATCCGAGAGCTCAATCTGGACGACACCACGGAGCTACAACCGTTGTTTCGGCCCTACGCCAGCGACGGCCCCAATGAATAGAGAGGCGGTCTTCCTCCCAATTCGGGAGTTAGGGGAAATGGTCCGCTTGCGGCGAGTGTCTCCCATTGAGTTGACCGAAGGCTTCCTGGACCGGCTTGAGTCCCTGGGCCCACGGTACAACGCTGTTGTCACCCTGACACGAGAGCGCGCAATCGATGAGGCTCGCCGGGCGGAAAAAGAGATCGGCTCAGGCAAGTACCGTGGCCCTCTCCACGGAATACCGTACGGAGCGAAAGATCTGTTAGCGACATCCGGCGGCATTCCGACCACCTGGGGAGCGGCTCCGCTGCGCGATCAGCTGTTTGACTACGACGCCACCGTTATCGCAAGGCTTGAACGCGCGGGCGCCGTGCTCGCCGCGAAACTATCGATGGTCGAACTGGCTGGAGGAATGCACTACGACGGCGCAGATGCCTCGCTAACGGGACCTAACCTCAATCCTTGGGACGAACAGCATTGGAGCGGCGGTTCGTCCGGCGGATCAGCCTCTGCAGTGGCTGGCGGACTCGTTCCATTCGCTATTGGTTCCGAAACCTGGGGGTCAATCCTGATTCCCGCGGCTTTTTGTGGAGTCACCGGGCTGCGGCCCACGTTCGGGCGGGTCAGCCGGTACGGGGCGATGCCGTTATCGGCTTCCCTGGACAAACTGGGCCCGCTCGGCCAGACGGCCGACGACTGCGGATTGGTGCTGGATGCCATCGCAGGGCCGGATTCCAACGATCCTGCGGCAGCCACCAGACCCTACCACTACTCCAATAGGTCAGGTTCACACGATCGAATGTTTCGCCTGGCTGTTTTGAAGGATGCCACCGAAGGGGCCGACGGAACAGTTCGCTCTAGCTTTGGGATCAGCCTAAAGGTCTTGGAGGAGGTAGCCGAGATAGATGAGTTGGAGTTGCCGGATTACCCATATTCGGAAATCACACAGACCATATACGCTCCTGAAGCACTCGGCGCTCTCAAGCAATTCATCGCGAGTGGCAAGGCTGCGGAGCTTTCGGCCTCGAAGGTCGTCAGTCTCCTCGCCGGCGCAGCGGTATCGGCGAAAGACTACCTGAAAGCGTTGCGCGTCCGGTCGGCGATTGCGAGGGAGGTCGATGAGGCTCTGGCATCCTTCGATGCTGTTATTGGTCCAAGCGCACCAAGGGTCGCTCTTCAGGTCGGGGAAGACTGGACCGCCTGGGCCGAGTCCCACCTTGCGGACATGTTGGGCGCGGTTGGCAACGTGTTTGGGTTGCCGGCAGTCTCGGTCCCCAACGGGTTTTCTGATCAGGGACTTCCGAGTGGCATTCAGTTCATGGGCAGAGCCTACCAGGAGAACACCATTGTCGCAGTGGCACGTCGGTTCCAGTCGTTGACCGACTGGCACAAGAGACACCCCGAGGGTACGGTCACTAAGTCGAGTGCTTTATGACGCTCGACGTCGGCTTGGACTGGGAGGCATCCAGAACGAAGCGCGGTTCATGCGGGATCGAGCGGCACTGTCGCGATGACCAATGTCCCGTCGCCGAGGACGCTTTCGATAGTCAGCCTGCCGCCTGCGGCCTCTGCGTAGTCGCGCATCGTTCCGAGTCCAACTCCTTGCGCTTCGGCATCGACGTCGAACCCTCGTCCATCATCGGAGACCTTCAGCCTAAGCGAACCTTCGGCCTTGCGTTCAAGGGCCATTGTCACCTTCTTCGCATCCGAGTGCTTGAGAGCGTTCGTCAGCGCCTCTTCGGCGACTCGATAAACCGACAGCCGAAGGTTCTCAGGTACCGTGTTCCTGTCGGACTTTTCGCTAATCGCGAGCTCCCGATCAAGGTCTGTCTCGAGGTCAAGCTGTCCCTCGAACCTATCTGCGAGTGATTCGAGTGCGGGCACAAGGCCCCGACGGAGAATGTCTGGATATATCTGCACACTTGCTTTTCTGACATCGTTTTCTATCAGGTCCTGGAGATCTTCGTGGATGCTTCGTACCTCGGCTGATAAGTCCGAAGGCGAGGCCTGCCCTAATGAGTCGATTCTATGGAGAAGGAGGATCAGCTTGTTTTGTACGGAGCCATGCAAGTGCCTGGCGATATCCTTCCGTACCGACTCCGACACGGCCAACACCCGCGTTCGCGAGCGCTCCAGCTCCTCAGCTCGCACAACGGCGGTCGCCTTTTCTCCGCGTTGCCTCTCCGTATCCACGGTCTCGGTGTGCGACGCCTCTAACTGTGCGAGCATCGTGTTGATCCCATCTGCCAGCCTCCCTAGCTCGTCCCCTCCGGCTACCGAGATACGCGCGGAATGTCCCGCGTTTCCGGCGATGTCCTCGACGCTGCGACTGAGGCGTGCGAGAGGCGATAGCACAACTCTCTCGAGTCCCACGATAGTTACCAGTGCAAACAGTGAGCCGATGGCTACCACGGTGATTAGCAGATAGGTCAGCGTGGTCTGCCCCTGCTTGCGTATGGCGCTCGGCATCTGGGCCCGGACCAGAATGCTTGGATTCCCATAGACATCATCCAGAAGTGCGTATCCAGCAACCTCGTCATCGTCCAGACGCCGGGTGGCAATCGATTCTTTGTCCGTCAGCTGTGGAAGTACGGCCTGGAAGTCGTCTGGCATCCCACTCTTGGCGACTTCCCGGACCTCGAGGGTCAGCTGCGTCGAGCGGCCGAGGGCATCGATCTGGACGTCGTCCAGGTGACGGACGAACAGCATAGAGCCTCCTACGGGCTTATCGTTTGCGCTGTCCGGGACAGGTCTGGAGACGACGATCATCGGTCCTTCCGGGAGACTGACGTAGCCCGTGATGTTGCTATCCGGAGATGTGTGGCCTATCAGGAGATCGTGGGTGGCGAAGTGATCTTCAAAGCTACTTGGAAATGGTGTGTCCCGCCCACTCTGCACATCCACAGCCTTGCGGAACACGATCTTGCCGGAAGAATCGACGACCATTGTGAAATCGATCTGGAGATTGGTGAACGCTTCCGTCAGGAGACGCGAAAAGTCTTTGTCAGGCTCAGCCCCGACGTTACCAATATCGATTATCTCGACCCAGTTGGCCAACTCGGCGTCCAGCTCAGAGACATCTTCAGATAACGCCGCGAGAACCCTCCGAGTATTCGTCGTCACGTTCTCGTCCTCAAAGGAAGCGAAACCGTCCAAAAGGACCAGTCGTGAGACGACGTACACAACCAAAACGAGGCTAGCGAACGTTACCGCAAGAACGGCAAGAGTTTTCACGCGGAGCGTCATTGAAAGGTTCCCAAACGCTTCATTGGCGCCGCTGAATGTGGCGGCGACCTCCCTGGACGGGGTGCACCAATCGGGCTACCGGAGTCCGGCCAACAGTTGGTCGGCCGACTCCACCCGCAGACACTATCTGGTTGCGACCCGTACCGCTAGCCCATAAGGCGGTTGTGCCCGTTTATCCGATGTTGCGGCCCCCTTTGCGATATGAATTCTACGATGGTCGATTTGGCTGCGCAACGAACGTTCACCGTGGTCTCGTGTACGCAGAAGGGCAGGCGTGGCTTGCCGGGTACCCACACTGGAGCTAGAATCGGCATTTGACTCGTAAGCGGTAGGCGAGACTACATCGGCGCGATTCTTCTGCTGCCCACGTCAGTGGTCAGCAGAACGTGAGCGTCGAAGGCCGCGAAGATAAGCCGATTCTTGACGCCTTCGTGTCCAGGATCGTCCCACAGGTTTTCGTGCTCCCACGGGTCCTCTTGAAGGTCATATAGCTCGCCCAGCTTGTGGCCGTGGTAGACCACTAGTAGACCGAAATCTTTGAAATGAGGGGTAGCCGAGATTGGCGTGCTACGACGACAGGGCGGGTTTCAAACCCGCCCCTACCAAGCCGTAACCTCAGAACCCTTCAATACTAGGATGTTGGACCACTAGCTTGTATCGACGGTCCCGGTACATGGTCGCGAAGGCGCCGACGCCGTCAGGATAGGGTTCTGGGTCAGGCTGTTCGGAGGTAGGAGCCTTGACGTGACCGAGCGGTCCGGACGTCTCCCTTCGAGTGAAACTGCCATCGAGGGCGTCGAAGTACTCACAGCGCACGAAGTCGCGATGGTGGTCCGGTGACGCTTCCCCACTAAGAATCGGCATCAAGCTACTGCCTTGAACGTGGTCGGGCACGCTCAGCCCGGCCAGCTCCAGAAGCGTCGGCGGAATGTCGAGAAGCTCAACCAGTGCGTCGCTTCTCAGGTCGGCCACGAAGCGTCCGGGAAAGCTGAACACTAATGGCACTCTGACCAGCCCCTCGTAGAAGCGACAGCCTTTCTCCAACAGTCCGTGGTCTCCGAGCGCCTCGCCGGGATCGGTCGTGAAGACGATCGCTGTGTTCTCCCGCTGTCCAGTTTCCTCGAGAACGTCAATGATTCGAGCAAACTGGTCGTCGATCTGGGCAATCATCGCGTAGTACAGGGCCTGGATCGTCCTTGCGTCCCGCTCCTCGGGCCGTTTGGCCTCTCCCTAGAAGTCGATATTTTTGAGCCGTCCCTGCTGAATGAGGTCGCTCTCGCGGAAGTGGGGCCCAGGCATGTCTTCGGGATCGAACCGGTCCGCGTAGGTGCGAGGAGGAATGAATGGCGGGTGCGGGTCGTAGATGTTTACGCTTAGCAACCAGGGGGCCTGCCGCGGCCTGGTGATGAACTCGATGGCCATCTCCGACGCCCACGTGGTCTGGTGCAGCTCGGTCGGGACGTGGTCTTCGCTCAAGCGGAGCTCGTCGAGGTCGCCGCCCTTCTCGTCCACCCAGTCGGCGTAATCATGGCCTTCCGGCCAGTCGTCCCGAGGCGCGTGGCTGAACCTCCAGAAGGAGTATCCATCGTCGATGCGGGGCTCCGGGCGTTGGCCAGAGCTTTGGAGGTGGAGTTTCCCAACGAGGCCACACTCGTAGCCGCTGTCGGCCAGGAGCTTCGTGACCAACGGCGGAGCGTCCGTCGAAAAGCTCTCGTTGCCGTTTCGCGTGTTGTGGAGCCTGCTGGGATACAGACCGGTGAGGAAGCTGGAACGGCTGGGCGTGCAGACCGGACTCTGGCAGTATGCGTGGGTGAACGCGACGCCCTCGCCGACTAGTCTATCCAGGGTCGGCGTTTGGGCATAAGGGTTACCCAGCGCCCCAATGGTATCGAAGCGCTGCTGATCGGTGCAGTACCAGAGGATGTTTGGTCTTCCGTCCCCCATTGGGTTGCCTCCAGCGTCTTTCGGTTCTTGTTAAAAGGCGGACATTTCTCCGCTCACCCCCGGATCGAGTCCGGGGCAAGCTCTGAGCCAGTCGAAGGTGGTTCGACGAGCTCACAAGTAACTGCTCGGTTTTTGAGGGCCTCGCGGGAGCGCCTGGGCAGGCACGGGGCACTGCCCCTATGTATGCAGCAAAGCGAGTTGCTCTCATACGTTTGTCCGCCCTGCGGATGTATGGTGGCTCACTTTCAGCTTGCGGTTGTATCTAATTACCGTGGGTCAAATCCCCCCAACCCCCCTTTTCAAAAGGGGGGACAGAGCCGGACCCCACGAGCGGTTCGGTGGGCTCTGAAGTAACTGCTCGGTTTTGAGGGCCTTGCGGGAGCGCCAGGGCAGGCACGGGGGCACTGCCCCTACGTGTGCAGCAAAGCGAGTTGCCTGCTGTGCTTGAGTCGGTAGCTGTCCCCGTTCATCTCCAGGATGTCGACATGGTGGGTGAGGCGGTCGAGGAGAGCTCCGGTCAGCCGTTCAGAGCCGAACACCTCGGTCCACTCGACGAAGGGCAGGTTGGAGGTCACCAGGACCGATCCACGCTCGTAACGCTGGCTGAACACCTCGAAGAGGAGCTCGGCGCCAGTCTTGGACAAGGGCACGAAGCCCAGTTCGTCGATGATCAGAAGCTTGAGTCGTGCGAGCCTTCTCTGCAGGTTGAGCAGACGCCGTTCGTCCCTGGCCTCGATCAGCTCGTGAACCAGAGCAGCGGCGGTGGTGAAGCCCACGGACAGTCCCCTCTGACACGCAGCCAGACCGAGACCGAGGGCGATATGGGTCTTGCCGGTGCCACTGTTGCCGAGAGCGATGACGTTGTGGGGGCGCTCGATGTACTCGCATCGTGCCAGCTCCAGAACCAGAGCCTTGTTCAGGGACGGCATAGACAGGAAGTCGAAGGTGTCGAGGCTCTTGGTCGTCGGGAAGCGGGCTGCTTTGATCCGACGTTCCACCATGCGATGGTGACGGTCGATCAGCTCCAACTCCGATAGTCGCAGCAGGTAGTCCGGATGGTCAGCTCCCTCACTGGCACACTGGGATGCCAGCTTGTCGTACTCCCTCAGGAACGTGGGGAGCTTGAGTTGCTTGAGGTTGTGTTCGAGCAACATCGTGGACTTGTTGGTCATGACCGGCTCCCCGCCAGGAGAGCCATGTAGTCCCTGGTCGAGGTTGTTGCAACGTTGGTCCTGGGCAGATACGGGTACAACTCCATGTCGAGTCTAGGCGGTCGACCCTCGATCCTGCACAGCACCAGGTGCTTGACAGCATCGAAGCTCACAGCCCCGAGTCGAATGGCGTCTCGTACGGCGTCGTGGACTTCTTCCGGCTGGAAGTTCTCCATCAGTCTGAGCACTTGCACGAACTCCCTCTTTCCTCGCTTGCCCATCCGAGACTCCAGCAGCCGCCGCAACACTCCGAACTCCTCGGGCAACTCCCATCCAACCAGCGGCGCCGCCTGATCCAATGCCCTCGTCTTCTTCTCAAGGAGCGGCAGGTAATGGAGAGGGTCGAAGACGAAGTCGTCTCGATCGTAGGACCGCCGATGGCGGGCGATGACTTCAGCGCCACAGCTGATCACAACCTCATGTACATATCCGCGGACCACAACGTCCCGATGACCGTAGGCCACCGGGACCGAATAGTCATTGGTCCGGTATCTGACCAGGGACAGAGAACTGACCCTCGTCGCGTGCTTGTCGCTGGCGTCGTACGGTACGGCCGGCAGAGGCAGCAACTTCTCCAGGTCCCGCTCCAGCCGTTCTCCTATCGTCTCGTTGTGGCCGCGGAGTCGATCTTCGAACCGTCTGAGGCAGTGTTGCTCCAGATGAGCATTGAGGGCATCGAAGCTCTCGAACGATGGAATGGGCACCAGGAAGTTCCGGCGGACATAGCCGACCAGACCTTCTACTTTGCCCTTATCGTTCCCTTTGCCTGGACGGCCGAACCGGTCCTCGAACAGGTAGTGGGACTGAAGCTCGGAGAACACCCTGGTCCGCTGCCGGCGACCATCTCCCAGGATTCTGGCTACCGCGAGCGTGGTGTTGTCGTAGAGGATGCTCTGAGGCACTCCGCCCAGGAACGCGAAGGCGGAGACGTGTCCGTCGCAGAATGACTCCGTCGTCTCGGCGGGATACGCCTTCACATAGCACCCGTCGCTGTGAGGGAGGTCCAGGGCGAAGTAGTGGGCTTTGCGTTCCACTCCGCCGATGATCACTCGAGCTTCGCCGTAGTCGCACTGGGCATGTCCCGGAGGGTGGGACAGTGGTACGAACATCTCGCGGGTATGACGACGGCGTTCTCGAACGTAGTCTTTGACTATCGTGTACTTGCCGGGGAAGCCGTGTTCGTCTCTGAGCCGTTCGTAGATACGCTTGGCGGTGTGACGCTGCTTCTTCGGTGAGCTCAGATCCTGCTCCAGGATCTGGTCCATCACACCCTTATATGGATCGAGCTTCGGTCTGCGAGCCGGTCGTTGCCGTCGATACCCTGGGGGCACGGAGTACTCGAGCATCTTGCGCACCGTGTCCCGGTGTAGCCCGAACACTCGGGCCGCCTCTCGGACGCTCATCCCTTCGACGAAACAAGCCCTGCGAACTCGCAGGTACATCTCCACCTTGTACATCCAATCCACCTTCAATCAGGTTCGGTCGTTCCTGATTGAAGGCGACAGGCGGTACAGTTTTCAAGCGCCACATCTCAGCGCTCGACCGCCCAGGTGGTACATTATCTCTCCGCCCTTCACACGCCCCCAATAGGCAGCGAGACTGCCCCCTTTGGGGGCTTTTTGCGTTCAAGAGGAGCGACGCATGACCGACAGACTCGTAGCGCAACGGCAACTGGTGACCCTGACCGACGTGCGGAAGTCGGAGGAAGAGAGCGCCCAGCGGATGGTGATTGCGGCCAACGACATCGAGGTATCTTCAAAAAGTGTGTAAACAGTCAGGCGGTGTACCTTCTCTCTGAACAACACGGGCTCGAGGCCCAAGAGAGGAGATAGACCACCCATGAGGAAGGAAAGCACTGAGAGTAGGTCGGAGTCAAGGCCGGAGTGGGAGCAGTTGGAGGATTGGGTGCGAAGCCAGGTCCAGAGGCTGATCCAGGAGTTGCTGGAGGAGGAGGTGACGGCGTTCCGCCACATCTCGCTAGTCTCTCCGGTGAAGGTGAGCTCGTCCCCAGCGCCCGGCGTGTCGGAGTCCAGGGCGCGTCCTATAGATTCGTACAGGTCCGCCCTCGCTCCCTCCAGGTTGCTCCGCCACTCGGCAGCCGTTCGGGGGTCTACGGGTCTCCTTCCGTCAACCCCGCCGCGCTCGGCAATCCGCAGCACCGCGCGGGAGAGCATCAGGTCAAACTCGTCGAATCCCCGGTACTTGCCGGACAAGATTCTGGTCCCCTGGGTCGTGGACTCTACCTGCCGAAGCAGGGCAGCCCGCTTGGAGGCCCGCATGGACTCGGTGAGCTGCGCCGAAAGGCGCTCCACCTCCTCCTTCAGGGGCATGTGCTCCTTCTCTTTGAACGTCTCCGTAAAGGCGCGGACGGCGGCTACCGTCTCCTTCAACTGATCCTTCGTCTCTGTGGTCATGCTACTTCTCCTCTATGATCCGCCTGGTGGCGGCAAGTTCTTCTCCTACGGCTACCAGTTCGCCGTCCTCTCGCTCGTCCGATTCGGGAGCCTCAGTCTGCTCCTGCGCTGCCTCTTGAACACTCAATGCCTTGACCTCACTCTCCAGGGCGTCCACACGCTCCGTGAGGGCTTCTATGGGGTCTCCCTGCTTGGGTTCAGGCTCCGGCTCCTCACTCACCGGATCGGGGAGCGGTTCAGACTCCTCCGGCTCAGGTTCTGGCTCCGGTTCAAGCCCACGGAATATCTCTGCGGGAAGACCCAGGGCGCGGGCCGCCGCCCTCACCGAGTCCGGGTCTGCGGGAATGGGTACTAGTGGTCCAACATCCTAGTATTGAAGGGTTCTGAGGTTACGGCTTGGTAGGGGCGGGTTTGAAACCCGCCCTGTCGTCGTAGCACGCCAATCTCGGCTACCCCTCATTTCAAAGATTTCGGTCTACTAGGCTCCATTCTAAAAGCTCCGATTTATCGACCCTGAATCGCTCGACCTCACCGGCCTCGTTCCGCACTTCGACAACTTTCGTGGGCATGTAGCGTATGGAAGCTGCCCGTATGAATCCCCCGTTCCAGGCGTTCTCCACACGGGCCGCAAACTCGTCGTCCGAGTTGAACTGGAAGTCGGCTGCAATCCTTCCCTGTTCGTCATGGCCGATCTTGAGGGTCTTGGCTATGGGGATTCCCTGGTACGAGTCATGAGCCCAGAGAACCACCGGGTTCTTCCGGTAGTTCTTGAAGCTGATGCCACGCAGATTCAAGTCGTCACCGTTGCGGCTTAGCTCGTTGGCGGCAATCACCATCCGGTGGGCGCTCCCGTCCTCCGCTTGGCGGGCTTCCGTCACCACCATCACTCGGCACTGCTCTCTATAGGCTGTGCTTACCATCGACACCTCCTCTTGAACGCAAAAAGCCCCCAAAGGGGGCAGTCTCGCTGCCTCTGGGGGCTTTCTAGAAGCCTATGGGGCGGTCTAGCCGCCTCTGGGGGGCCGCCTCTAGCGGCCTCCCGTGGGACAGTCTAGCTGTCTGACCTTACCATAGAACATCAGTGCGCCAGTTGTCAAGAGAGCGCATGACCTCATAAATATGGTTACCGAACGGGAGAATGCGCCTCAAAATTGCGGTTACCGAGGACCAGGAGGTAACCGTGAACCGAGAGAGCATCCGGGAGTACGTGGCGCGCCTGTGAAGGGCGGAGAGATAATGTACCACCTGGGCGGTCGAGCGCTGAGATGTGGCGCTTGAAAACTGTACCGCCTGTCGCCTTCAATCAGGAACGACCGAACCTGATTGAAGGTGGATTGGATGTACAAGGTGGAGATGTACCTGCGAGTTCGCAGGGCTTGTTTCGTCGAAGGGATGAGCGTCCGAGAGGCGGCCCGAGTGTTCGGGCTACACCGGGACACGGTGCGCAAGATGCTCGAGTACTCCGTGCCCCCAGGGTATCGACGGCAACGACCGGCTCGCAGACCGAAGCTCGATCCATATAAGGGTGTGATGGACCAGATCCTGGAGCAGGATCTGAGCTCACCGAAGAAGCAGCGTCACACCGCCAAGCGTATCTACGAACGGCTCAGAGACGAACACGGCTTCCCCGGCAAGTACACGATAGTCAAAGACTACGTTCGAGAACGCCGTCGTCATACCCGCGAGATGTTCGTACCACTGTCCCATTCCCCGGGACATGCCCAGTGCGACTACGGCGAAGCTCGAGTGATCATCGGCGGAGTGGAACGCAAAGCCCACTACTTCGCCCTGGACCTCCCTCACAGCGACGGGTGCTATGTGAAGGCGTATCCCGCCGAGACGACGGAGTCATTCTGCGACGGACACGTCTCCGCCTTCGCGTTCCTGGGCGGAGTGCCTCAGAGCATCCTCTACGACAACACCACGCTCGCGGTAGCCAGAATCCTGGGAGATGGTCGCCGGCAGCGGACCAGGGTGTTCTCCGAGCTTCAGTCCCACTACCTGTTCGAGGACCGGTTCGGCCGTCCAGGCAAAGGGAACGATAAGGGCAAAGTAGAAGGTCTGGTCGGCTATGTCCGCCGGAACTTCCTGGTGCCCATTCCATCGTTCGAGAGCTTCGATGCCCTCAATGCTCATCTGGAGCAACACTGCCTCAGACGGTTCGAAGATCGACTCCGCGGCCACAACGAGACGATAGGAGAACGGCTGGAGCGGGACCTGGAGAAGTTGCTGCTTCTGCCGGCCGTACCGTACGACGCCAGCGACAAGCACGCGACGAGGGTCAGTTCTCTGTCCCTGGTCAGATACCGGACCAATGACTATTCGGTCCCGGTGGCCTACGGTCATCGGGACGTTGTGGTCCGCGGATATGTACATGAGGTTGTGATCAGCTGTGGCGCTGAAGTCATCGCCCGCCATCGGCGGTCCTACGATCGAGACGACTTCGTCTTCGACCCTCTCCATTACCTGCCGCTCCTTGAGAAGAAGACGAGGGCATTGGATCAGGCGGCGCCGCTGGTTGGATGGGAGTTGCCCGAGGAGTTCGGAGTGTTGCGGCGGCTGCTGGAGTCTCGGATGGGCAAGCGAGGAAAGAGGGAGTTCGTGCAGGTGCTCAGACTGATGGAGAACTTCCAGCCGGAAGAAGTCCACGACGCCGTACGAGACGCCATTCGACTCGGGGCTGTGAGCTTCGATGCTGTCAAGCACCTGGTGCTGTGCAGGATCGAGGGTCGACCGCCTAGACTCGACATGGAGTTGTACCCGTATCTGCCCAGGACCAACGTTGCAACAACCTCGACCAGGGACTACATGGCTCTCCTGGCGGGGAGCCGGTCATGACCAACAAGTCCACGATGTTGCTCGAACACAACCTCAAGCAACTCAAGCTCCCCACGTTCCTGAGGGAGTACGACAAGCTGGCATCCCAGTGTGCCAGTGAGGGAGCTGACCATCCGGACTACCTGCTGCGACTATCGGAGTTGGAGCTGATCGACCGTCACCATCGCATGGTGGAACGTCGGATCAAAGCAGCCCGCTTCCCGACGACCAAGAGCCTCGACACCTTCGACTTCCTGTCTATGCCGTCCCTGAACAAGGCTCTGGTTCTGGAGCTGGCACGATGCGAGTACATCGAGCGCCCCCACAACGTCATCGCTCTCGGCAACAGTGGCACCGGCAAGACCCATATCGCCCTCGGTCTCGGTCTGGCTGCGTGTCAGAGGGGACTGTCCGTGGGCTTCACCACCGCCGCTGCTCTGGTTCACGAGCTGATCGAGGCCAGGGACGAACGGCGTCTGCTCAACCTGCAGAGAAGGCTCGCACGACTCAAGCTTCTGATCATCGACGAACTGGGCTTCGTGCCCTTGTCCAAGACTGGCGCCGAGCTCCTCTTCGAGGTGTTCAGCCAGCGTTACGAGCGTGGATCGGTCCTGGTGACCTCCAACCTGCCCTTCGTCGAGTGGACCGAGGTGTTCGGCTCTGAACGGCTGACCGGAGCTCTCCTCGACCGCCTCACCCACCATGTCGACATCCTGGAGATGAACGGGGACAGCTACCGACTCAAGCACAGCAAGAAGACTTCTGGCCGCCAGCTATCTGACTGAGCCTGATCTCCAACGCCCCACGAACCTTGATGCCCATTCTACGGCGTTCAGTGGTACAGTTTTGCTCCGCCCCGCTGGTACGTTTTCACACCGCCCTTGACAATCTCGTCGAAGTACAGGTTGTAGTCCGCAACCACGTCGTTTTCGATGGGCCTTGAGATCGAGATGCCTCGCTCGGCGAACCAGAAGACGTTGTTCTTGAGCACGATGTTCCAGGAAGGCCGGCCGGCTGAATCGGCCAGGATGAAGCCGTCCCCCTCGCAGGCGTCCGCGGGCAGATAGAAGGTGTTGTGGTAGAAGAAGACATGGCCCGAGCTTGACCTGCCCTCTTTTATCCCGTTGCATCGAGTCCAGGCTTGAGACAGGTTGTGGACCACATTCCTGTAAACGTAAGTAGGGCCAACGCCCGAGGGACCGATGCTGAAGCCGACATTGGCGCCGACGATCACGTTGTCCCAGACCCTGGTGTTCACGTTGTTGCCATCAAGCTCGATACCGTCGTCCGTGGCGTCGTAGCAGAAGTTGCCGTGAATGTCGGTGTCCTTGTATCCGTCGTCAAACTCCGAGTTCTCGATGTGCATGATGCAATCTTCGCCGTGATTGCCGGCGCCTTCGTGCAGAAACCGTACGGTGTTATGGCGGATCACGTGGCCGCCTAGGTTATCGAGTGATTCGATGCCTCCCCGATCGGTTGTCTGCACCGTCGTAACGTGGATCTCGTTCCTTTGAACCGTGACGTTCCGGACGCTCGTCGAGGGACTATAGGCCTCGCCGAACATCCTGCCTCCGAGCTCCACGCCGGCCCCTCCGTCGCCGTAGTCGGAGATAAAGTTGTCTTCGACGATGACGTGGTGTGAGGCGTCCCCGATCCGAACGCCGGTGTTGCCGCCGACGATCGCGAAGCCCCTGATCCTGACGTAGCTGGCGTCCGTCGAAAAGCCCGTGGTTTCTCGCGATTCGGGGTCGCCCGGCGGGGCGATGACGACGGACGGATTCTCTGGCGACGCCGGCTCCGCAGCCACAAACGTGATGTAGTTGTTGACGGCGCCCGAACGTGTGACTCTGACCGACTCGGCGTACGTCCCTGGCATCACAACTACGGTGTCCCCGGGCTTAACGACGTCGGCGGCTTTCTGAATCGTCGCCCATGGTCTGGCGGCTGAGCCGTCCCCGGAGTCGTCGTTCCCGTTGGCCGCGACCTGGAGGGTCCTGCCCGAAGACAGTATCTGGTTCGTCTCGATCCAAGTGGAGACAGTGGCCGCGACCGCGTTGGAACCGGAAACACCGTCGGGATCGTCGATCATGACCCTGATCTCGTACTCGGTACCGGGCTTCAAGCCAAGGATGCTGGCCCGCCACTGGTCCTTGAACGGGTTCGGGATACCACTCTGGTCGTTCTGGATCATGGCCCTCCGGTCCGGGACCATGTCCATTCCTTCTATGAACGCGCCACTCCTCGACTCTCGGTACTCCAACGTTGCGTGGTTGTCGGCGTTCTCGTCGCCTTGGAAGGACACGTACACGGAGACGTTCACATAGGTAGCCACCAGAGACAAAGCTGTGTTCTGCGTCTGGTGTGCACTTGGCGCTGAGGTTGCCGCAGGTGACGCGGTCTCGGTAGGTGTCGGGCTTGGCGCTGGCGCCGTGGTCGGGGTCGGAGTGGCACGAGTCTCTGGACGCGAGACTGGTGTCGGGGACGGTATTGAAACGGGAGGAGAAACCGTTGGGCTTGGCTGTGGCGTTAAGGACTGTCCCGCTATGGACTGAGCTGGTGTGGCGGTTGGCGACAGTGTCTGAACGGTTGGAGTCGAGGGCTGCGGCGCCGGACTCGGGACCGTGGTTTCCGCGGCGCCAACCGGCGAGGCGGTCGGCGAGAGCGTCTGGACCGTCAGTGTCGGATCGGTCGTCTCGGCGGTCGCCGTCGCGGCTCGGGCCGTTTCCGTCGGGAAGGCGGTCGACGTCGGCTCCTCGGGCTCGCCTCCACAAGCCGAGAACATGACGGACACCAGCGTGAGGAAAAGCGCGCGGCCGCCCGTCTTGAAGAACGCCAGTTGAGGAGTCACAGCGATTCCAGGTTTAGAGAATTGGTGCACGCCCTGGACGCAAATCGCCCGCCGGTTCGGCGGCGCTGAGGCTGTCTCCGGGCGTGTGCTGCCGTTGAGAAAATCCGGCCGGCGGCGTGGCGCAGTCTACTGGCTGGCCACGCTGAAGACTTGCTGGGACCCCGAAAGGCCCTTCAATTCAACGTCCTTGCCATCGTCGAACTGAAACTCCCCAGAGCTTTCGACCAGCTGCTTTACGAGCGACGAGACGAGGATCTCCCCACCTCTGGCTTTGTCTGCTATTCGGGCCGCGAGTATCACGTTCTTGCCGAAGAAGTCGTCGCCCTCTTTGATTGCCTCGCCTGTGTGTAGGCCTATGCGCACACGGACCTGGTGCTCGCTAGACTCCGCGAAAGCCGCCTGTACCGCCAGCGCACACGAGAGGGCGTCGCGAGCGCTGGAGAAAGCGACCATGAAGCTGTCGCCTATGGTCTTTACCTCGTACCCATCGTGAGCCGCCACCAGCTCCCGCATGGTGGAGTTGTGAGCGCGGAACACCTCCTGCGCCCCGTTGTCACCGAGGGCCTCGGTTAGACTGGTGGAGCCTTCGATGTCGCTGAACATTATCGTAACCGTGCCCGCCGGCGACTGGCCCCCAGGTTTAGCCCTAATCCACCGAAGGACGGCGTGTAGGAGGCCTGCTGAAGAAACAAAAGGGTGCGCCTCTGAATCTGGGATAATGGTTTTGAAACAGAAAACCGGTCCCAGAAAAGGAGCACCCGATAGATGCTACCACGTAACCACCCCGACCGCATCCAAATCGCCTTCGACGACCACCGCCTGGTGGCCAATGCCGGGCTGATCCTTCCCGCCACCCTCGCCCTGCGCCTTGGCCTGCCCCAACTCCTCCGGAAGCACCTCGACCTCGGCGGCGCGCCGGGCCGGGCGAACACCGGCGACAAGATGATGACCCTGGTGGCCTCCGCCCTAGCCGGCGGAGATTGCATCGACGACGCCGATGTGCTGCGCGCCGGCGGGACCGCCCGCGTGCTCGGTTTCACGGCTAAGGCTCCCTCCACCCTGGGCACCTTCCTGCGCAGCTTCAGGTGGGGCCATGTCCGCCAACTGGACCGGGTGAGCCGCGAGTTGCTGGCCCGGGTCTGGAAGGCCGGTGCCGGACCCGGCGACGCACCATTCACCATCGACCTTGATTCGACGATCTGCGAGACCTACGGACTGGCCAAGGAGGGCGCCCGCCACCACGGCTACACCGGTGCGCGGGGCTATCACCCGCTGCTGGCCGTCGCCGCCGGCACCGGCGACGTGCTGATGGCCCGCCTGCGCGAGGGCCGGGCTAACACCGCCCGCGGCGCTGCCCACTTCCTGCGTGAAACGGTGGGGCGGGTGCGCTACTGCGGAGCCAGGGGCCAACTCACGGTGCGGGCCGACAGCGGCTTCTATACCCACGCCGTGGTCGCCGTCTGCCGCCGGATGGATGTCCGCTTCTCCATCGCCATCCGCCAGCGCGCCCGCCTGCGGAATCTCATCGAGGCGATACCCGAAGATGCCTGGACGCCGATTCCTTACTGGATGGACGGCGCCGCCGATGTGGCCGAGACCACCTACACCCCGTTCCAGGCCGAGGCGGACGCCGCGCCGGTACGGCTCATCGTCCGGCGGGTGAAGCCGGCGCCCTGTTCTCAACTGGCTCTCTTCGCCACCTACAGCTATCACGGCTTCATCACCGACCGGGACGGGGAGACGCTGGAACTGGAGGCCGATCATCGCCGTCACGCCGAGATCGAGAATGCGATACGCGACCTCAAGTACGGCGTGGGGCTGAACCATCTCCCCTCGGGCCGTTTCGCCGCCAACGGCGCCTGGCTGGCGGTACAGGTGATGGCGCACAACCTGGCCCGCTGGACAGCCCGCATCGGCCTGGGTCAGCAGATCGTGACCACCAAGACCCTCAGACGACGGGTCTTTGCCTTGGCCGGACGGATCACCCGCTCGGCACGCCGATTGACCCTGCAGCTTCCCCGGCGCTGGCCCTGGGAGGAGCAGTTCAGCCGCGCCCTGGCCCGACTGCGAGCCATTCCACTCCCAGCCTGACGGAGCCCGTCCGCCACTGACCCACCAGCCAACCCAACGTCCCCGCAAACTCGCGCCAGCCCAGTCCGCGAGCGCCTCTTGCCGTGTCCTATCCCGCCATCTGGCTCGCCACAGCCACTGTAGGCCGCCATCGGTGCCCCCAAAAGCGCCTGCAGACCGCCCGCCAACCTCCCGTCTACCCAAATTCGAGCCCGGATCATCACGCCTGTAACTCCCTCACCCCCTTCCGCTGTCCTCACGTCGTCCATCCCTGTCCGTCGGTGGATTCGGGCTTAGGATGATCGAGATCAACGTCACTACCGAAGCTTGCCCATTTAGAGTTACTCAGTCGAGTCTCACCGGATGTGTGCAGTAGGTGTGGAGCGTACTTGGATTTCGATGAAACCCCTGCGCACCGAGGCCGAATCCGCGTTTCACCAACCGAAGCAGACACTGAGTTCATTTCAGTGCTGCTACCAGGACAGACCCCACGGCAGAACCGAGAGCCAGCGCGAACGTCTTATCGGCGAACATGGCTCCAATCCGATCGGCTATCCATTCAGGAGCGATGTTACGAATCTCTCGCAGGTCGCTATACAGGAGAGCGATCTGCTCGGGAATCGGGGCGTCCGGCCGCTCGAGGCCCACAAGCTGGTTCCGAAGGTATCTAAGGTTTAGGATCAACATGATCTTGAAATCCGCGGTGAGCTCACGACGTTCGGCTACGGCGTCGGAGAGCTCTCCGATCATCAGATCGACCTGTCTGACGAATCCCGATTGAGACAGAAGCACATCGAGCGTCCTACCGTCGCAACACGTTCTGCGCCTCGAGTCCCGTAAGCTTCGTGATGCCGTTCAGCAGGTACATCACCGCGATAGTCAGCACTATGACCGACGGCACCGCGATCACTGGGAAGCTCAGGGCCGTCATTCTGCCCAGCTCCTCGTTGAAGGCCGTCGTCCCGGCGGGGCTGACCACGATCATCCGCGCCAGGATGTAGTTGAGGATAGCCGAGAGCAAGAACGAGGCGCCGACGATGTACGTAGAGCGGACGAGCCGCTTCTCGAAGGCCTCCACAGTCCCCTTCTCCTGCAGCGCCGCTTCGACCACGTCTAGCTTGATCATCTGGCCGAGCAGCTTCCGGACGACCTGAAAGCGCGTCCTCAGAGATCCGACAATTGCGGCTCCTATGATCAACGGGATCCCCGCTTCCTTGATGGCGATCCACTGTACGTCGAGCTTTAAGAGGCCGACGCCGCCCGTCAACAGGATGCCGATGAATCCGAGCCCCGAAACGAAGTTCAGGTTTCGGCGCCGGATAAAGTCGTACAGCCCGTACGTCACCGGAAAGGCGAGCGCGACCAGCAGGCCGTACACTGGTCCAAGCCTGTCGTCGCCGCTGAACCGCATGAGAACGATGACCGGAACGAGGACGTTCAGCCCGATGCTGAGCAGCGGGTTCTCCCGCTTCTTGTCAGCATCCGAGTCGTCCGGCGACCGCTGGTCCGCCATGTATGTCCTCGCCTTCGTCCTGTGAGGATGTCGTCTCGGTTCATAGTAGGACGCCCCGAAATGCCCCGTCAACCGACCACCTGTTTCTTCCGTAGGGGCAGCGCCCCCCTTTGTCACCCCAGGAAATGGGAGGACCGGAGACCCTCCCCTACGAGAACTGTGCGTAGGGGCAGGTCTCAGACCTGCCCGCGGTTTGGCACCAGGGTGGGCCCGATGTTCCGTAGGGCGCGTACGTGCCCGCCCGAACCACCGCCCAACCGCTCATGGTGAGCTTGTCGAACCACGCACCTTGACTCTGCAACCGCGCTCGCCAATAATTCACGCCAGCACAAGTCAGAACGCAGCAAAGCTGTCCGCGGACGCGGAACGAGCGGCAGCAAAAGGAGCAGTTCATGGGTGACAAAGACATAGGATTCGTTGGTCTCGGGATTAT
This sequence comes from Dehalococcoidia bacterium, assembly GCA_965248605.1. GTDB lineage: Bacteria > Chloroflexota > Dehalococcoidia > Lucifugimonadales > CAUZJF01 > CAUZJF01. Next base: position 198,155 of record CBDFJV010000007.1, on the reverse strand, counting down.
GGGCAGGCCCATGGCCAGGAACCTGATCAACGCCGGTTACTCACTGACCGTTTACGACATCGTTGGTTCGGCCGTTGAAGAGCTCGTAACCGACGGCGCGAAAGCCGCTTCTACAGCCAGCGAGGCCGCAAGCACCGCGCCCCTGACCATCACGATGGTGCCCGACTCCGCCGACTCGGAGGCCGCCATCATGGGCCCCGACGGCGTGCTCGAAGGCGCCGAGAAGGGAGCGACCGTCATCGACATGAGCTCCATCGCGCCCGGGTCGTCCCAAAAGATCGCGGCTGCCTGCGAAGCAGCCGGCGTCGACTTTCTAGACGCTCCGGTTAGCGGCGGCGAGCCCAAAGCCATCGACGGCACCCTCGCCATAATGGTCGGCGGCAAGCAGGGCGTCTTCGACAAGTACCATGACCTGCTCGGCGTCGTCGGCGGAAGCATAGTCCTGTGCGGCGACTACGGCGCCGGCAATACCACCAAGCTCGCGAACCAGATCATCGTCGCGGCGAACATCGAGGCTCTGGCGGAGGCCCTCGTCCTCGCCAAGAAGGCGGGCCTCGACCCACAGGTCGTGTTCGAGGCCATAAGAGGCGGCCTTGCGGGCAGCACCGTGATGGAGGCCAAGGCTCCCATGATGATCTCCGGCGACTTCAAGCCCGGCTTCCGCATCCGTCTGCACCAGAAGGACCTCCAGAACGCCCTTCTGACAGGCAAGGATATCGGTGTCCCCTTGCCCGTAACGAGCCTGATCCAGCAGATGATCGGCTCGTTGATCAACGACGACAAAGGAGACCTCGACCACTCCGGCATCGCCAACTTCATCGAAGACATGGCCAACACCACCGTCAGCGGCAAGTAAAGGGCAAACTGAATAGCATAATTGTGCCATAGTCTGTGCAAGAGGTGTGTCTTACCTCTTCCCCCCCTCGGGAAGATTGTCGAAGATCCCGAGCCTCTCGGGGAGAAGGGGGAATACCGACACGCGTCAGACACGGACTGAACACGTAGGGGCAGACCTGCGGAGCCTGTCTCAGAAGTCCCATCTCCACTGCAACACAGTAAGAGGGCCGTCTGGAGTCGTCGAGGCGATGGTAATCAGCGACGGTTTTCGTGGATTGGCCCAGTCACCCTCACCTCAATCCTCTCCCAGAGGGAGAGGAGGTAAGACGGCGTTTCTTCTGGGACAGGCTCTGCGTGTCTGCCCATCTGGGACCGGGACGCTGGACTGTTCCGCCGGCCGCTCACTTGCGTAGCTGCGGGGAACAAGTTGGAGCGAAATGGAACATTTCAAAAAGCGTTCGAACGGAGTCCGGTTCCCGCCTCATCTCACTTGACGGCTGCCTCCGGTCTCAATAGGCTATCGATATCGGCCAGGAGGCGGGAGAGCAAGACAATGCAAGCAACAGCGATACCGACGACACCAAAGGAAATCAGAGAGCGCATCCGTAGCCGCGAGATCACCGGCTACACCAGCGGGATGGCGCCCGGCCACGTCCAGGCCAACCTCGTCGTTCTACCGAAAGACCTTGCCTTCGACTTCCTGCTCTTCTGCCAGCGCAACCCCAAGCCATGTCCGCTCATCGAGGTCGTCGAGGCTGGTTCGGCGGAGCCGCGACAGACGGCCCCCGGCGCCGACCTCAGGACCGACCTGCCTAAGTATAAGGTCTACGAGTACGGAGAGATGGTCGCTGAGCCCGACGACATATCCGACTACTGGCGCGACGACATGGTCTCTTTCCTGATCGGTTGCAGCTACTCCTTCGAAGCGGCGTTGATCCGAGCTGGAATCTCTCTTCCCCACTTCGAGAAGGGCACCAACGTCTCCATGTTCATCACATCGACCGAGACGACACCCGCCGGCGTCTTCTCCGGGCCGATGGTCGTCTCCATGCGGGCCATACCCGAAGACAAGGTCATCAAAGCCGTGCAGGTCACCTCGCGCTTCCCCGCCGTCCACGGGGCGCCCGTCCAAGTCGGCAACCCCGAGGTGATCGGCGTTTCCGACCCGACCGTCCCTGACCTCGGAGACCCGACAGAGTTCAAGGACGGCGACGTGCCCGTCTTCTGGGCCTGTGGAGTCACGCCTCAGGCGGTAGCGATGAAATCGAAGCCGCCGCTGATGATTACCCACTCGCCCGGCCACATGTTTATCACCGACCTCCGCGACGAAGACGTCTCCGTCCTCTGACCGGGCCGGAGCCGACGACATCTGCCTCGTAGGGGCGTCCCGATGCAGCATCGGGACCTGCGCCCGTCGACCGCGACCAACGGGAGATGGAGCCCCCCCATGGTAGGATTGACGCCCGCCGATCTAATCGAAGTTAGGAGAAACGCCACATGACCGTCGAAGACATAATCCTCGACCGCGACGGCCGCGGAATATCGGCCCTACGACCCCACCTCCCACCCGACTTCTGCGACCAGGCGGCCCGCCTCGTCCTCGACCATCCCGGCACGGCCATCGTGATCACGGGGTTCTACATCCTGGCCGCGGGCGCTACGGAGACCGACGGTCCGCCGGGAGCCATCGTCATCGGCGATGCACTTCAGTCCCTGGGCTATGAGGTCGTCTACGTTACGGACCGCCTTACCGAGCCCTTGATGTCCGCAATCGTGGGCGACAGAGCACGCGTCGTCGACTTCCCCATCACCGACGAAGACGCCAGCAGGAAATTCGCCGACGAGCTGCGCTCCGAGCTCGACCCCTCGGTGATCATCGCTATAGAGCGTTGTGGCCTGACCGAAGCCGGTGTCTACCTGAACTGGAAAGGCAAGAACATCTCGGAATACAACGCAAAGATCGACTACCTGTTGACCGACCATCCGAACACCGTGGGCATCGGCGACGGTGGCAACGAGATAGGCATGGGCAACCTCGCATCGGTGATCGCCACCGTGCCGTCGTTGGCCACCGACCCTTGCGTAACGACGTGCACGAATCTGGTAATCAGCAGCGTCTCCAACTGGGGGGGGTACGGGCTCGTCGCGTCGATGTCGAAGCTGGCTCGCAAGAATCTCCTCCCTTCGATCGAGGCGGAGCAGGAGCTGGTGAAGCGAAACGTCGCTCTAGGTGCCGTCGACGGGATAACGACAAAGTCGGTGAACAAGGTCGACGGCTTCACTCTGGAGGAGAACAGCCAGACCCTCGAGCATCTCCACGCTCTGCTTGCCGCCGATGGCATTGCTGCAGCCTAGCTCCCGAGCCGGAGGCCGAGTCCCATGGTCTACAAACTCCGCCCACTGGAATTGGCTCTTGAATTCGAAGACCGGCCCTACAAGCTGGGCGATACGATCTACGTGAGATTGGACTTGAAGCCTAACGGGGACGTATCTGTGCGAGAGGCCAGGGTAGACCTGGAGTGCCAGCAGCGCTACTGGGAAAGCTCGACTCTCACGATGGAGGTCCCAATCATCCACAGTCTTCAAGGGGGAGAGGGCGTCTCCGCGCCTAGGCAGACTGGAACCGACACCGTCGTCAAGCAGGTCAGCAAAGAGCGTAAAGAGTCCTTTATGCACAGCAGCGTCGAATTCCTGAACGGCGAAACGCTGCGAACGGGTTCGCCGAGGACCGCGGAGGTGAAACTGGAAATCGAACCGGTCCCACCTCCTCACGCTGCCGAGGCCAAGGAGCTAGTGAAGGATTCCGGGAGATCGTGGTCTTTCAAGTGGACATTGATCGCGACGGTCAACGTCGTCCGGGCCGCAATCCCAAGAGGCGACGCGCCGTCCAGATAGCGTTCGAGTAACCCGACCCCGGAGGGGCAGATGGCAAAGCTGACGGGAGCCATCGTCGACAAAGAGACAGGACAGCGCATCGAGGCGAAGGTTAACGTGCTGAGCGCGGGCGGCAACCACGTCACGCCGCGCGACCCCATCCTCAAAATCGGCACCGGCACGCCTTTCTTCTACTCCGATGGTGGGTTCGAGGTCGACGTCGGCAAAGGCTGGGCTCGGGTCACCGTCGAGCGGGGCACTGAGTACATCCCGGCGCAGCTAGACCTCGAGGTGCCCTCCTCGGGCGCGCTTACAGTGGACGTCGAGCTTGAGCGCTGGTCGGAGCTCGGCGACAGCGGTTGGCATCCCGGCAATACCCACATCCACTACGACGAGAAAGAGGCCCGGCCCGACGAGCGCCTTCAGCTCGACCCTCGCGTCGAAGACCTGAGGATGACCGCCGTCAGCGTCCTCAAGCGATGGGACCTGGAGTACGCCTCCAACAAGTACGCGCCGGGCGCGCTGACCGAATTCTCCTCGACCGACTACTACGTCCAGTGTGGGGAGGAGAACCGGCACAACGCCAGGGGTTCCCACGACGTAGGGTACGGGCACATCATGCTACTGAGCATCCGCAACGTCGTCGAGCCCGTCAGTCGCGGACTGTTGGTGGATGCCTTCGACCCAGACTACCCGCCGCTAAGCTACGCATGCGACGACACCCATGGGCAGGGTGGCATCGTCATCTGGTGCCACAACGGCAAGGGGATGGAGGCGCCCGTCGCGGCGGCGTTGGGGAAATTGGATGCTTACAACCTCTTCGACCCGACGTGGAAAGACAGCGAGTACGACATCTACTACAAGATGCTGAACGCCGGAATCAAACTGCCCGCTTCCACCGGGTCCGACTGGTTCATCTGCTCCGGAAATCGGGTGTACGCCCACACGGGCCAGGACTTCGAGTACGAGTCGTGGGTCCAGGCCCTCAAAAGAGGGCAGACTTTCATTACCAACGGCCCGGCCCTCTCCCTCTCTGTGCAGAGCGAAGCGCCGGGCGGCGAGATCGAGACGAAGCCGGGCGAACGGCTGTCGACGCTGGCCAGCTGGACCTCCCACTATCCGGTCTCGCGCGCAGAGGTCCTTTTCAACGGGAACGTGGTGGCCAGCGAGTCCTTCCCGGCCGGCTCGAAAGAGGGACATCTCGAGACGGAGATCGAGGTCTCCTCGGACGGCTGGGTCGCCGCCAGGATCTCCAGCAGCGCCCGCGACAGCTACAATCAGCCTGTCTACGCCCACACGAGTCCGGTATACATCAAGGCAGGCATGGATAGCCCGGAGAAACGGGCAGCGGCCCGCTGGTTCGACGACCACATCGAGCGCTCGCTGGAGTGGGTGCGGACCAAAGGCAAGTTTTACACCGACGCCCAACGCCGAGAAGTCGTGGACCTATTCCGGCAGGGGCAACAAGTCTACAAGTCGATGGTGCCGTAGCCCCACCGCTGAGACTAAAAGACTGGTGGTAAGTCACGCGTAAGATGGTGTGCGCGTCAACGGCAAGGGGTCCGGCTCTACCCCCCCTTTCGAAAAGGGGGGTTGGGGGGATTTGACCCACGGTGATTAGATACAACCGCAACCTGAAAGAGAAGGCCCGTCATCTCCGTACGCAGATGACCGACAGCGAACGTGCGCTCTGGGGAAGGTTGCGCCGCAAGCAGGTCCTGTCAGTCCAGTTTTACAGACAGAAGCCAATCGGCAACTACATGGTGGACTTCTATGCTCCAAGGGCTAAGATAGTCGTCGAGGTGGATGGCTCCCAGCATATGGAGAGCGAGCGACACAGGACTTACAGAGGGATGCCTTCCTCGCGTCCCAGGGTCTGCGGGTGTTCCGCTTCGACAATCGCCAAGTGCTAAGGGAGATCGAAGGAGTGATGGAAGTGATACTTGGGGCAATTTCGGAGTCACTGAAGGCAAATCCCCCTAACCCCCCTTCCGCAAAGGAGGGCGCAATCCGGTCCCCCCTTTCGTAAAGGGGGTTAGGGGGATTTGTCGCTCCGCTTCCCAGGATGGCTGTCTCGTGGGACTAAAGGCCCGGCTTCCCCGGCCCGTAGAGTCGTTGCTCCGAGCTGCACGGGCTGTCCTTATTGTTGTCGTCGTTCTTGGAGTGCTGGTGCGATTCACTACGCTGGTCGACCGTTTCTTCATCTTTTTCCCCGAGGGCGACCTTGACCGGACCCCGGCCGATCGCGGGCTGGAGTTCGAAGAGGTGTTCTTCACGGCTTCCGACGGGGTACGGCTCCACGGGTGGTTCGTGCCGGGCACGACGGACAGGACCATCGTTTGGTTCCACGGGAACGCGGGCAACATCGGTCACCGTGTCGACAACATCGCCGAGTTGCACGACCGGCTCGGAGTAAGCATTTTGATATTCGACTATCGAGGCTATGGGCTCAGCGATGGGAGCCCATCGGAGCAGGGAATGTATCTGGACGCCGATGCGGCCCTGTCGTCCGTCGCCGCCCGGAGCGACGTCCGTGAGGGCGACCTGATCTATTTCGGGCGCTCCCTCGGTTGCGCCGTCGCTGCGGAAGCGGCACGACGAAGCCCTCCGAACGCCCTCGTGTTGGAGTCTGGGTTTACCTCGGTCCAGGAGATGGCCTCCTTGCACTACCCGGTCATCGGAGTGTTTGGACGGCTGATGCAGACCAAGTTCGACTGTCGCGCGAAACTCAAGGCGGTAAATGTCCCAGTCCTGGTCATGCACGGCGACCGAGACGACATCGTGCCGATCGATATCGGACGCAAGCTGTTCGACGCCGCGAACCCGCCAAGGCGGTTCTACACGATTGAGGGAGCAGGTCACAACGACACCTACGTGGCCGGCGGCGAGGAATACTACGACGAGCTGAAACGATTCTTCGACGACCCCACAGCGGGCGCTGCAGATTGACGACTCGCCGGTGGCGGCCGGTGTGGTCAACAACGGTAGGGCGTCTTCCGCATTTGTAGGGGCGCATTGCAATGCCCGAAGCATTCCGACCAGGCTGGTCCCTTGTTCTGACACGGTCGCTCCACCTGCTTTCGATCAGACTCGGTGGCAGCTTCGTCGTTGACACTAACCTTGCGCACCTTTAGCCTGAGTCCCGCGCGCTTCGCGAAGGGATTCGAATGAGAGCCATCGAATGAAAGCGGTCTACATCACCGAGCACGGCGGCCCGGACGTCCTCACGTATGGCGACCTTCCGGAGCCCGAAACTGGCCCCAACGACGTTAAGGTCCACGTCGGCGCCTGCTCCCTGAACAGGCTCGACGTCTTCACTCGGCTGGGCGTCCGGGGGACTCGCCTCGACCTGACGGCCCCCCACATCCTTGGTGGTGACGTTGCCGGGGAGGTCGTAGAGGTTGGCTCTGAGGTCAGCCGGCTCAAACCAGGCGACCGCGTCGTGGTCAACCCGCGGCTGACTTGCGGGCAGTGCCGCCACTGCATCGCAGGAGAGGCGGAGCTGTGCTTGAGCCCAGGCCGGATGGGCCAGACGACCGCGGGAGGCTACGCTGAGTACGCTCGGGCGCCGGCCGTGAACGCCGTCAAGATACCCGACACGCTGTCATACGAGCACGCCGCGTGCCTACCGACGGCCTTCGTGCCCTGTTGGAACATGTTGCTGCGTCGGGCGGACCTAAAGCCATGGGAGACCGTACTAGTGCTGTCCGCCTCCAGCGGGGTGGGGACCGCGGCAACTCAGGTGGCCAAGAACGTCGTGGGCGCCAGGGTGATTGCGACCACCAGCACTGACAAAAAAGCCAAGATGGCCTCGGACCTTGGCGCGGACGAGGTGATCAACTACTCGAACGAGGACGTCGAAGAGCGGGTCAAGGAGCTGACCGACGGCCGGGGCGTCGACGTAGTCGTGGACCACGTAGGCTCGGACTTCTGGCCGGCCGCCTTCGCATCGCTGGCTCCTGGGGGACGCTACGGCATCTGCGGCGTGACGAGCGGGTACAAGGCGGAGCTGCAGATGGGCATGCTCTTCCTGAAGAACCAGACCGTGTTCGGCGTCTTTATGGGCCGGCAGGAAGACCTGAGGCAGATCGTCGAGACGGCTGGCAAAGGCGTCATCCGCGCCGTCATCCACCAGACCTTCCCGTTGAAGGACGCCGCGAAAGCCCACGAGGCAATGGAAAGCCGGGACTTCTTCGGCAAGCTCGTTCTCACCGTTGATGCGCGCTGACCGCCGCCGCGAGCCTCAGGAGCCCGGTCTGACGCGCAGAGCACCCCTTCTGTCATTCTGAGCTCTGCGAAGAATCTGGGGAGGTCGGCTATCATGACGGCTGTCGAGAGCAGGGCCACCTCCCCAGGTCCTTCGTCGCCGACTCCTCAGGACGACACTTGCGGGGCTCGCAGCCGTCGGGTGACGTGGGAACGCGAGAGAATGCCCTATGTCATTCTGAGCCTTGCGAAGAATCTAGGGACGTCGGCTGCCACGACGGCTGTCGAGAGCAGGGCCACCTCCCCAGGTACTTCGTTGCCGACTCCTCAGGACGACATTTAGCCGGCGCCCAACATTAGGTCGCCAACGAGACAGGAGCGATGAGAACAGAAGACAAGGTGACGAGGAGCGAAAGAGGCGTTAAAAGCCTGATGAAGGCGCTTTCCGGCGACCCCGACTTTCTAGCCGCGAGCAGGGTTCTTGTTCGAGGAGAAGCTGCTGCCAAGCCAACGGTTGCGCTGGCATCGGCCGAGCCCTCGAAGTCCTTCGTACATTCGAATTGGCTAGTGACAGAGAATCCAAGTATTCGCGATCTGTTGGAGAACAATCAACTAGCGGATCGGGTGGTGGTGACTACCGACCCATTCGTGCGGTCCAGTGCCTACGATGTCGGTGTGTTCGTCCATGACGCGTTCACAGCGGACTCGACGGTTCTCTTTGAAATGTCCAGGCTGATTCTAAACAGCAAGGCGAAGAAGGCTTTTGTTCTTACTCACAAGAGGACCGGAGCCCAAAGGTTGGCTCGGCGAACGGCGGACGAGCTTGGGTTCCAGGTCTCGTTGGAAGCGAGAGGGTCCGGTGGCATCAGAGTGTTAAAGGTCGGTGCGAGCGAAGAAACTGGAAGGCTCGACCCACCATACCAACATGTCGACGTCTCCGGGCCCGACCAACCGGCGCTCGATCTCCTGACGACTCCGTCGCTCTTCTCGCCTGACAGGGTCGACCCTGGGTCGATGATGTTGATCGAATACGCGCTAAACCTGATCGGCGACGAACGCCGCGAACAATGCCTGTTGGACCTCGGGTGTGGATACGGCGCGGTTGGGCTATCGCTTACGTCGTGGCTGCCGAATACGAATGTGCTAATGACCGACGCCGACGCCCGTGCCGTCTACGTGTGCAGAAAGAACGTCAGCCGACTGCGCTTGCGGAACAGTGCCCGGGTTATGCTTACCGACGGCGTACAGGGGATAAAGGGGGAGTTTGAACTGATTGTTTGGAATCCTCCTTTGCATTCCAGCTTTCCGGGCCTAGTGTCGATACTTCGTGACGCCCTTCAATTGCTGAAACGTAAAGGGGCCATGGTGTTGGTCGTGGAGACCTCGAAAGTCGATAGCCTGAACGCTATGGTCAACACCGCTGGCGTCGCCAGCGAAGTGGTTCGCGGCGAAGGTCACAGCATCATAAGAGCGACCGCCGGTTCTTAGTTGGCGTTCAAGGTAGGGACCTTGAAGGGCGGAATGATCTGGGACTCGTCCATCGAGTAGGCCTCTTTCTTGTATATCTGTACCCGATAGTGCTCGTAGTCCGGCACGTACATGTGCCCTTCTTTGTCGACCCTGACAGAGCGTGGACGGGCGAACCGCTTCTCCTGCTCCAGGTTTGAGGCGTCCCGCATACGCTTCTGCCGGCCGCTCCGCTGGAGCATGCGCTCGAGTGTGTCCTTCGACAGGGTCGCGTCCCCTAGGAACTGCTGGACGTATCGCCCTTCGGCGGTAAAGAGCTGAATGCGGTTGTTCCCCCAGTCGCAGACGTAGATGTCGCCGTCCTTGTCCACCGCTAGACCCGCCGGACGCTTTAGCTCGCCGTCGCCGCTACCCGAGGTACCGAACATCCAGATGAACTCGCCGTCGGCAGTGAATTTCTGGACTCGATCGTTCCTCCAGTCCGATACGTAGACGTCGCCTACATCGTCGGTAGCTATTCCCCAGGGCATATTGAACTCGCCCGGGCCCGAACCGAGGGAACCCCACGTAGAGAGGAAGATGCCGCCTCGAGTGAACTTCTGGACCCGATGGTTTTGTGAGTCAACGACGTAAATGTTTTCGTCTCCGTCGAAGGCGAGCCCCGCGGGGCGGTCTATCTGGCCCTCGCCGGAGCCGTGCTCTCCCCACTTACCGAGATACTCACCGTGGATACTGAAGATCGAGATCCGATCGCATGCCTGGTCGGAGCAGTACAACTTTCCGTCGCTGTCCAGGATCATCTGGCAGGGCCACATGAACTCCGCATCCTCGACTGGAAAGTAGTCGGCCTTCCACGCGAAGCTGCCGAGATTGTCGTCGTCCAAGTTCGTGACGTGAATAGGACCCGACTTGCCCTTCGAGTACCGGCTGCCATACCCGAGGGTAAACAGGCGCCCGTCGCCCGCTACGACGATGTCCACGGGAAAGTGCATCCGCTTGAACTCGCCGATGGTCTTCAGGTAGGGATATCCCGCCCTCATTAGCGCGTACGGCCTGGTCATTGGTCTTCCTCCTGGATGGTGGGTCTCGGGGCCCTAACCCCTAATCCCTAGTTAAACTGGTACTCTCTCGTCGACACAATCAGCTGCAGCATCCGAGCGACGCGGTCTTCGCTCTCCATCCGCTCGACGTCCGAGTCGAACTTGAGGTCGCCGCCGGACTCAGCATAGCTCTGCAGCCCCTCACGTCCGTCTTCGTTCACGACAACCGGCCCTGCTAGGTCGAGGCACCGATCGACGAACTCGGTAGGAGACAGCGAGCCGCCGTTGGCCGCCAGCCTTTCGACGATGTCCCGGATTCCGGGGACGCTCGCGTCAGGCAGCTCATTCACCGCGTAGTTGACCCGCTCGTTCAGGGTCCCTCCATCTATCCACTCGGGGCCGGTGTGCCACCCTTCGACCGAAAGCGGGTTCATCAGCTGCTGGCCCATGCCGCCGGTGACGCCGACGTGCTTATTGATGTCTGGATCCGGGAACTGGTAGGTACCGACCAGCTTGAGCACTCCGGCGACCACCTCAACCGGGCTCTTGACCCTGGTATACCGGGCCTTTTTGAAGAAGTCGGCGTTGAACAGTACGCGAAGGATCGAGCGGACGTCGCCACCTGTGTCCGTGTAGGCCTTTGTGAGCTGGTCGATGGCCTCGGGGTCCCGAGGGGGCAACTCGTTCCAAGAGGCCACCGGCGGCTCGTCGGCAACAAAGAACGTATAAAGGTGTCTGGCAATGAACCTGGCTGTTGCCGGCTGCCTGACGACTACGTCTACGATGTCTTCGCCGTTGAAACGGCCGCTCTCTCCTAGAAAGCTCTTGGCGCCGTTGTCGTGCTCGCCGGCCTCGAATACGAAGTCTGAGCTATAGCCACCGTACTTGCTGCCGGCTCCCGGGATCGGTACTGAGTGGGTCCATCCCGTGAAGGCGAAGGCGGAGGCCTTGACGTCCTCTTCCGTGTAGTTGCCGACTCCCATCGAAAAGAGCTCCAACAGCTCCCTGCCAAAGTTCTCGTTGGGCTCCTTTTTGAGGTTCTCATTGTTGTCGAGCCAGAAGATCATCGCGGGGTCCTGCGACAGCTTCGTGAGAAGCGTTCGGATGTCGGTCAAGGCGATCGACCTGAACAACAGTATCTGGTCGTGGGATGACTTCGAGTGGCCCGACTTCGCGCTGCCGGTGGCGAAGATACCGTGCCAGAAAAGCGTCATCTTCTCCTCGAGCTGACGCGGGGAGTTGAGCATCCGGAACCACCACAGGGGGTTCTCCCCTTGTTGGCCCGTTCCGTAGTAGCGTTCGAGAAGGTCGATTTCGACGTCCTCGAACCGCTCCGGGTGGAGCAGGTCTTCGACGACCTCTTCGTAAGGCCTCTTGGCGAGTTCTTCGAGCTCGGACCGCCTGGCCGAAAAGCCTGCGCGGCGCGTCAGGTGTGCGTAAAGTGCTAGGTCATCCGCCATCTTGGCCTCCTGTGGGGCACCGTTTGGTTCGCGAATTATACAACACCGCCTTACGCGTTCAATCCTCAAAGCGTCGCCGACCGGATGCACGAGTTCCTCGGTCCGCTCGACCGGCGGATGGGGGTCTTACCCCTTCCCCTTCTGGGGGAAGGTTGGGAAGGGGGGACGGCTAGCCCTCGGACACCCTATTTTCAGAGTAATGACAACGCTATCGGACTGCAGCTACCCCGTTGATCGCGTAATCGAAGATTTCGTAGTTACGGATAGGGCCGTCGGCGCGTGCGGCGTACTGGTCGTTCAATGGGGCCGAAAGGATGAAGGGGACTCGCCGTTCGGCCAGACCCCCATGGGAGCGAAGGCGATGCCCTTCCAGGGCTGAAAGGTCGTGGGCCTCCTCCGATGAGCCAACGGCGGTCGCACCGTCGGCGATCACTACGACGTCGCCCTCGCCGTCGAGGGGCAGATCGAACTCGGCGCACGCCGTTGCCGCGTCGTAGACCGCGGCGATGCCAGGCAAATCTTGTACGACGTCCATGACGGCTATCGGCGGCGGCGCGCCCATGCAGTAGACGCGGGCAAAACCACCTAGCGAACCGTGGTGGACAACATACGGGTCGGTGATTGGTAGGACCACCTTCGTAGCTCCCTCACCCAGTGTCGTATCGAGCTCGTCCTGCAAATAGACAACGTTCGGTGAACCATCGGGCCTCGATTTGTCGCTCATTCCGTGGTCTGCAGTCACGGCAACGATGGCGCCAAGACCGGCCATCCGGCCGACGGCGTCGTCCAGCCCCGCGAGGAAACTGTCGCTCTCCGGGGTCCCGGGGGCGTACTTGTGTTGAATGTAGTCGGTCAGAGACAGGTACATCAGAAGCGGCGGGGCGGTCTCCAGTAGTCTAAATCCCGCTTCCAGGGTGAAGAGCGATAACTCAGCCGAGTAAATGTCTGGGAGCGGACGACCGACGAGAGCTAGAACGCCGTCGATGCCATGCTCTCCTTGTGTGCACTCGTCTGCTCGTTCGGCCGAGAAGATGGAGCTCGTCTTCAAGTCCACGCCCTTCGCGAGGATTCGTCGAAGCTTGTCCTTCGCCGTGATCGCGACCACTCTAGCTCCCCGCTGCGAGAACCCGGCCAGCACCGACTCGCAGCGGACGAACTCCGGGTCGTTCATCATGACCTCGGCCCCGGTCGCCCTGTCGAAGAAGTAGTTGCCCGAGACACCGTGGACCGATGGCGGCGCCCCGGTGATGATCGAGACGTTGTTCGGGTTCGTGTAGCTCGGCATCGCGCTCTCGGCGATCGCGCCAAAGCCGCGTTCCTCGAATGCCGCGATGTTGGGGGCTATACCCGCTGACCGAGCGTGATCGAAGTATGCGGGGTCCCCGCCGTCGACACAGACCACCACTACGGGGCGGGTCGGCCGCCTATAGGCGATCCCGTTGACCGTGACCGCGGGTGAGCTCAACGATCGGCCGACAGGCGGGCCAGCTCACTCTCGATGTGAGCTCGCGGGTCGTCGACTTCCTGGCCGTGGCCGGGACCGATCATGCGGATGTCGTAGTCCAGCAGCTTGCGTAGCGATTCCAGATACAGGCTCAATTCGCCAACCTCGGGGTTCACTTTGACGACCTGGCCATTGTTCCTGATCGTATCTCCCGCGAATAAAAGACGCTGCTCTCGGTAATATGCGCTGAGACTGCCGTAGGTGTGTCCAGGCGTGAAGACATATTCGATCGTCGCTCCGCCGAGGTCGAGGACTTCACCTCCGGTCACTGTCGCAGTGACCAGCGTTCCCGGCACTTCGTCTTCGATCGGCTCCTTCTCGACCAGCGACGAGACCACGGGCGCCCCTGTCGTCTCACCTAGCGTGGCGGCGCCTCCGCTATGGTCTCCATGATGGTGTGAGACGATAATCGCCGCGATCTCGGGCCTGCCGGCCTCTTTCCACATTTTGAGCACGGAATCGACGCTCTCGTCGGTCTCGTAGCCGGTGTCGAAGAGTACAGCGCGCTCCTCACCCACGATCAGATAGACGTTGTTGTCCCCGCCGACGATGACTTTGTGGACGTTCTTGGTAACCTTCATCTCTCGCTCCTTAGGTGCTTTCCTTGCCGGCGTTATGATTAGATAGCGACGTGACGCTTCCCCCTAGCGTGTTCTCCATCTGGGACCTCGCCTACCGCCAGACGAAGGCGGGTCTCAGACCCGCTCCTACCGGAGGACCACGCGGCTCTCAGCGTAGGGGCAGGTCTCAGACCTGCCCTCTTTCGCGAGGCGCCGGTTCGCATGAGGCTGGCACGAGAACCAGACTCCCTTCTTCACGTCGACATAGTGCTCGGCAGGCTGTCGTTCTCAGGTGGGGGTGACGAAGAACCTCGGATCAGTTGGTAGTCTTGCCAATCTCGTATTGAACGGCCGGACCGCCGTCTCGTATGTAGGTAGACTCGATCGTGACGGACGCGCCGCTGTCCGTCACGGTGAAGGGCTCCCCAGTCAAAGGATCGACAGGCGGCGTGCCATAGACGCCCGCGTTCTGAGAGTCCAACGCGTAAAGGAACACGGCGAGGCTTGCGCTCGTCCTCTCTTTGACACAGACGAACCTCGTCAGCCACACCGGGACGCCTAGGGATAGTACCACGCTCCCGACCGGGTTCTTCAGCAGCGAGACCTGGTTGGTGCGTTCCGCCTCGTCCTCATAGGCCTTGAGGCCACGTTCGACTTGGTGAAAGGGAGCGATCCCAAGGGAAACCAGGTCGACAAACTGGTCGTGCTCCACTTTGAGAGTCTTGTTGACGTCATAGACCGGCCACGGCCACCCGAAGATACAGAGCCCACGAGGTACTCCCTGGCAGACGTCGCTCGGCCGGTCCGCGATAGACTTTCTCAAGGTCAGGTACTCTCGGGTTATTGCTCCAACGAAACCCGAATCGAGTCTGTCTCGGACGCTCTCGACCCTGAAGCGTAGCTCCGCATCGTTGGACAGCAGTCGGCTATTGTCGTCGTCTAGATAGAACGCGATGAGGTCCGAAGAGATTTCCATGCCAACAAGGTACTGCACCATGACTGAACGAGACGAGACCAGATTTTCGGCGACCTTCCAGAGTCTTATGTACTTAGTGTTCGCCGTCCTGGAATTGCCGTCGGTCAGCAGACCTCGAATCTGTCCCAGCTCAGCATCGGATATAGCCTCGACCGCCGCGAAGTCCGGGACCTCGCTGCCAATAAAGAGACCGTCTCGCGGCGGTGAAACGATGGTTTGTTCCAGAAGCGCCAGGATGTTAGTCCTCTGCTGCTCCGAAGCGGCCTCGTCGCCTCGCAGATCGTCTGTTAGCGTACCTAATAGCGTCCAGGCCCGGGTTTCTGAGCCGAAATACCGCGAGACCCACAGCTGCTCGGTAAAGGGACGCTCTTCAGGGTAGTTGGCAAAAGAGTAGACGTTCAATGCGATGGCTGGACCGTTGACCGTGCCCGCCCATGCCAGCAAGCCGACAAGCGCCGCGACCGCCGGCTGGCGGCCACGCTTCGCCAGGGAGATGTATACGAGCGGTGGCAGCCCGACCCAGGAAGCCAGAATCACCATTCCTACGGGGTGCAATGGGACGGAGAACAGGGCCCACGCCCCGAGTGCCAGCGCGATGACGGCGGTGACACGAAGGTAGTTGCGGATGAGGTCCCCGCTCACGTGGTCGGCCCTTACGGAGAACCGCCCGTAGCGGAACGCCACCACGCCTGAGACGAACCACGTCACGGTCGCCAACCCGACGAGGGACACAGCCACAATGGCGACGTAATAGAGACTGGGGTCGGCGATGTCCTGGAGGCCGAAGTTCAGGGTCAGTGCCGCGGCCAGCAGAAGGCTCACGACCAGGACGCTCTCGACCACGGAGAGGGCGAGCACGGACCTGTTCCCCTCCAGCCTCATTCCGCAGTTCGGACAGACCGGCCACGCTGGAAGGGGAGTCAAGAAGAACGCTCGGTAGGGCAACCGAGCGTCACAACGTGGACACAGTCTCAACCGGATACTCCAGGGGAGAGCGACGTGGGCCAGGCGATCAACGGTGTACTGTCTTCGTTGAAAGCAACCTTACGTCCGTAGGGCGGACCGAATCCAGTCGAATAACTGTTGATGACCAGTTACTCGATAGCAAATTATGTCCGCAGGCCGGACCGAATCTAGGCGAGCAACTATTTGACCAGTCACTCGATAGCTCCCCCCCTTTGAAACTCGACGGGTGTCCCCCCCTTTGTAAAAGGGGGGTTAGGGGGGATTTCGCCCCTCTCAGACGACTCGTCGGGAGCCCGTGAAAAAGAGCAGTTACTCGATAGCATCGGTATGTTGCGAAAGCGGATCGTGCATATTAGAAGTAACTTCGCGGGGAGCGCTCCGGTCCCTTCTCCCGCCGCCGCGGGGGAGAAGGCTAGGCCTGTCCTGAGTCGATCGAAGGGATGAGGGGGTTTTCCTCTGGCACTGCAACGCTGGCTTCCCGAACAGTTACTCGATTGAGTAGGCACAGCGAAACGCCTGCAACGATGTTCCTATTCGATGCGTCCGCCTTCGTAATCTACGTATGCGATAGGTAGGCCGATCTCCTGCAGGCCGGGTTCCACCGTTTCTCGGTCGCCGACCACAAGCACAACCAGTCGGTCTCCACCGACCCTCTCTGCAGCTACACGATGCAAGTCCTCGAGGGTTACGGCGTCTATGGCTGCAAGAAGCGTCGAATAATAGTCGTCGGGGAGGCCAAACGTAACCAGCCGGCTCAACTGCTGCAACATCTGGCCCCTGGCCTCGAACTGAGCGGGAAAACCTCTGAAGAGGCCGTCCTTGGCAGTGTCGAACTCGTCCTTCGTGACGGGCCTGTCGCCGCGGATATCGTCGAACTCCTTCAGGGTCTCGATAACCGACTCTTTGGTAACTTTCGTCTCGACCGCGCCGCCTGCGAACAACGCGGACGGGCCGCTGAGCCAGTCGATCTGCGAGTAGTAGCCGTAGCTGTATCCTTTGTCTTCGCGGAGGTTCATGAACAGGCGTGCTGTAGGGTTGCCGCCGAAGACGTAGTTGGCCAGGTTGAGTGCCTGGTAGTCGGGATGGTGGCGCGGCACCATCAACTGGCCGACTCTGATTACCGACTGGGCCGCGCCCGGCTTGTCGGCCAGGTAGATCGTAGTCTTCTGCGTCGGGTCGCCTTCTCTGTCGTCAGAAGCCGGCTCTGGTCCACTGTCGCCGGCCCAATCGCCCAGGTACTCCTCCGCGTGCCTTAGCAGGTCCTCGCGACCCACGTCTCCGACAGCTATCAGCGTCGCGTTTTCCGGCGAGAAGTGGGCATCGAAGTGCCCGACGAGCTCGTCACGGTCGAAGTCCCCGACCGACTGCTCGGTCCCGCCCAGAGGATGTCCATATTTGCTGTTCGGCCCGTAAAGCAGGGCGCGCGACAGCCTCTGTGAGATAGCGACCGGGTCGTCCTTGATCCGCTTGAGGTCCGCCAGCCGTTCCTTACGGACCCTCTCGAGCTCCTGAGCCGGGAACGTTGCGTTCTGCAGAACGTCGGCTATAACCTCGAATACCTTCGGCGTATGCCCGGACACGGTATCGGCCGATACCAGGACATGCTCGCGACTGGCGGAGCTGTCCAACTCTGAGCCGATGAACTCCATCTCGTCCGCTATTTGCTGACTTGAACGTTTGGCGGTGCCTTCACCAAGCATCGCCGCCGTCATGTGAGCGAGGCCGGGCCTTCTGGCCGGGTCAGTCGCCGCGCCGCCGCCCAGCACAAGCCCAAGGGCCACTAGAGGCATCTCCCTGGACTCGATATGCAGTACGTCCAGGCCGTTCGAGAGGCGTGCGCGCACCGGTACGGGAGGCGAATACTCGCGCGGTGCAGAGCCCTCCGGTATAACCGCTCGATCGATTGCCGCCGAGGACGCGCTGGCTGCCTTTTCGGGCAAAACGGCAAGACGCACGCGATTTTGGTCCAGCACGGAGCCCACTACTCGGACTACATCGTCTGCCGTGACCGCGTTGAAGCGCTCGAGGTCGGTGTTTATCCGGTCCGGGTCTCCTGACATGACGTTATAGTAGTTCAGCTGATCGGCCCGTCCGCCAAACCCACCCACCCGCTCGAGCTGTCTTATGTGCCGGCTTTCGACGAAATTCTTGGCCCGGTCGATCTCTCGCTTGGAAGGTGGCTCGCGCAGCAGACGGGCAAGCTCCTCTTCTACCACTTCTTGGAGCTCTTCAACGGTATGGCCGGGACTGGCAGTCACCTGTATATGAAACTCGCCGGCGATCTCCTGGCCATGAGCGCCGACCATCACCTGACGGGCGATCTGTTTCTCGTGCACCAGCGACCGGTACAGGCGCGAGCTCTTGCCATCTCCCATGACAGTGGCCATGACTACCAGCGGCGCCTCGTCGACGTCGAACAGCGATGGGCCGGGGTACACGAGGTAGAGCCTCGGGAGCTGGACCCGATCTTGGATGGTTAGCCGGACTTCACCAGACAGAGACGAGCCCATGCGCCCAACGCGATTGATGGCCGGTCCAGGGGGAATGTCCCCGAAGTAGCGTTCGACTCGGTCCTTGACGTCCGCGCTGTCGATGTCGCCGGCGATGGCGAGGCTGGCGTTCGACGGAGCGTAGTACTGGCGAAAGAAGTCCTTTACGTCTTCCAGAGACGCTGAATCCAGGTCCGCCTGCGAGCCGATGACGGGCCAGTTGTAAGGATGTGGGGCCGGAAAAATGGCCGGCTGGAGCAACAGGTACGCTTTGCCATAAGGCCTGTTCTCGTAGCTCTGGCGGCGCTCGTTCTTGACCACGTCCCGCTGGACGTCGAACCGCTTCTGGTCCAGGGCATCGAGCAAGAAACCCATGCGGTCGGCTTCCAGCCACAGGGCCAGATCGAGATAAGTCGACGGAAGGTTCTCCCAGTAGTTCGTTCTGTCTGAGGTCGTGGAGCCGTTGATATTCGCGCCGACCTTCTGCAGTGGCTCGAAAAAGCTGTGGTTGTGGTTCTTCGAACCCTCGAACATGACGTGCTCGAACAGGTGCGCGAAGCCCGTCTTGCCGACCTCCTCGTCCTTCGACCCGACGTGGTACCAGACGTTAACTGCCACGTTCGGAAGCGAATGGTCCTCGTGCAGAACGACCTCGAGGCCGTTCGACAGCGTGAACTTCTCATGCGAGATCGATATCAATAAACGACTCCACGGTGGGGTAGGGGAAAGGCGCGGCGATTATAACACCGCACCGATTACGCCACTTAGTGGTTAGTCACGCGGAAGATGATGTGTGCGGCCATGGGATCTTCCCTTTCCAGCCGGTTAAGCACCTTTGTCACAACACGGCTAGGGGCTGGCTTTGTCCCCCCTTTGTAACTGGCTCTTGTAACTGGCTCTGCCCCCCCTTTGTAAAGGGGGGTTGGGGGGATTTGACTCACGGCGATTAGCTACAACCGCAAGCTGAAACAGAAGGCCCGCGCCTCTTACGCAGATCGGTGGTCCGCTTCGACGATCTCCAAGTGCCAAAGGGCAGCAAAGGAGTGATAGAAGCGACACCGGGCGGTCTCGGTATGTCGGTGTTATACGATTCTGTGATCTCTGTGGTTAATCCCTGAAAACTAGAGAAAGGGCCCCGATCGCTCGAGGCCCCTTCTCCGAGGAGGATTTGAGTCGTACTGTGTGGGCTAGCTACGGCGGGACTTTCTCGAGGATGACCAGTTCGCCGAAGACTGGCTCGTGGCTCTCGTCTTCATCCGCCGCCTCACCTTGGACGGGTTTCACTCGCCCTGTGCCTCCGCTGCCGTCGATTACATCGACCGGTGTCGTAGCAAGGGATGACCCCCGATCGGACGGAGCTCATACAGAAGCTCCTGCCCTGGTACCGGCCATGACGCCGCCGGCATGCTGATCGCGTCGAAAAGGCGCCATGCAGGAACCGTAGGGGCGGACCTGCGTGTCCGCCCGCGACTTCTGCCCTGGTACCGGCCATGACGTCCGTTAGCTCGCAGTGCTTGCTAGCCTTTGCGTTGCCCGTTCGTTTCATAGTATGATGAGACACAGTACGGTTTGCCACCCGCATTCTTCCCCGCTTACCGTTACGCCTGTACCATGAACTCTCGTTGGATGCGCAACAGCTTCATCTACCTATTGATCGTGGTGGCCGTCATCGCGATCTTCTTCACCCTCTTCTCCGACCTGAGCGGCGGTCGAAAAGTGCCCATCAACGAGGTCATGGACCTCGCCCAACGGGGCAGCATCCATGCCATTGAGGTAAGAGGCGACACGCTCACGGTATTGACGACGAGGGGCGAGACGCTGACTTCCCGCAAGGAAGAGAGCGCAACCGTCTTCCAGATGCTGGAGAGCGCCGGCGTCGACCCCGTCGGGAGTAACATCTCGATCTCAGTTCTCGGCTCCAGCGGCCTGGGAAGTATCCTGGGCATCCTTCTGAACTTCCTGCCCCTGATCTTCTTTGGCGCGGTCCTCTTCTTTATGATGCGCCAGGCCCAAGGGAACACGAGCCAGACGTTCAGCTTCGGCCGGAGCCGTGCCCGCATGCTTGTGGGCAACCAGCCGAATGTCACATTTGCTGACGTGGCGGGCGTCGAAGAAGCCAAGGACGAGCTTGAAGAGGTCGTCGACTTCCTCAAGTACCCGGACCGCTTCCTGACTCTCGGCGCCCGCATCCCTCGGGGCGTGCTCCTCGTAGGCCCGCCTGGCACAGGCAAGACGCTCCTCGCTCGGGCCGTGGCCGGTGAGGCCGGCGTACCGTTCTTTTCGATAAGCGGCAGCGAGTTCGTCGAAATGTTTGTCGGCGTGGGCGCGTCCCGCGTACGCGACCTTTTCGATCAGGCCAAGCGCAACTCGCCCTGCATCGTCTTCGTGGACGAGATCGACGCCGTCGGGCGCCACCGCGGTGCCGGACTCGGTGGAGGGCACGACGAGCGCGAGCAGACCTTGAACCAGATCCTCGTGGAGATGGACGGCTTCGACACCAGCGTAAACGTCATCGTCGTGGCGGCGACCAACAGGCCCGACATCCTCGACCCAGCGCTGCTTCGGCCGGGTCGTTTCGACCGAAGAGTTGTTTTGGACAACCCTGACATCCGCGGTCGCACGGCGATCCTCGAGGTCCACTCCAAGGGCAAGCCTATAGAGGAAACCGTAGACCTGGAGTACGTCGCGAAACAGACTCCGGGATTCAGCGGAGCCGATCTGGCGAACCTGGTTAACGAGTCCGCGATCTTGGCCGCCCGCAGAACCAAGACTTCGATCACCGCCGACGAGTTCGCGGAGTCCATCGACCGTGTCATGGCTGGCCCGGAGAGGAAATCGCGGGTCATCATCGTGCGGGAGAAAGAGATCACGGCCTGGCACGAAGCAGGGCATGCCCTGGTTGGGCATTTGCTGACGCACGCCGACCCTATCTCCAAGGTCACGACAGTGTCGCGGGGTTCCATGGGTGGTTACACAAAGTCGCTGCCAGATGAAGACCGGCACATGGCGACTAAGAACCAGTTTCTCGACCAGATGGCCATGGCTATGGGCGGTCGCGTGTCGGAGGAGATCCAGTTCGGCAAAGGTGAGGTATCGACCGGCGGCAGTAACGATCTCGAGAAGGCGACCCAGCTGGCCAGGACCATGGTTACCCGCTACGGGATGAGCGAGAAGCTCGGCCCTAGGACCTTCGGCAAGCGAGAAGAAATGATCTTCCTGGGGCGAGAGATATCCGAACAACGCGACTACAGCGATAGTGTCGCCGAGACCATCGACAGTGAAGTCCATGACCTCATCGAAGGCGCCTACGGGCGAGCCAAAACCATCCTGACTGAGAACCGGGACAAACTGGAGCAGCTTTCGACGTATCTGATCGAGAACGAGACGGCCGAGGGGGATGTGCTCCAAGAGCTGTTCAACTCCCCCATTCCCGACAAGAAAGCCGAACCTCCAACTCCCGAAGAAGAGGCGCCAAAGCCACAGCCGCCTAGCGCGGATGGATCGGCGGATACATCTCTACCTGAGGACAAGGCGCCGGGCTCGACCCCGACCGACATTCCCGGTCCGGCCCCCGCCGGATAACAGGAACTCCGCAGCCCGGCCTCCTCTCCCCCCGGGAGAGGATTGAGGTGAGGGTCCTACTCTCAGGGCTACTGCCCCTTACCGGTTATGGCTTCGCCGGCCCGAAGGCTGGCCTCCTCGATGAACCGCTCTAGCTCCTGGATCTCCTGTCGTACCTCTTCGGTCTTCTTTCCGAGCGGTCTGGCCCGCCTTCACAGGGTACCCGTTGTCCGCTGTAGGACTGTTTCGACTATAGCCTCGATATCCGGCGTGGGCGCTGGGGCCGGGGTGGGTATCGCTTCCAACATCTCTCGCACGGCCGTTTCAACGATGGCTTCGACATCCGGCGTGGGTGCCGCTGGGGGCGGCGTTTCGGCGACAGTTGATACCCTATCGTCGTTGGTGCAGGCTGCTGCTACGACCGTCCCCAGCAGTAAGATGAGTATAAAGAAGCTAGTAGACCGAAATCTTTGAAATGAGGGGTAGCCGAGATTGGCGTGCTACGACGACAGGGCGGGTTTCAAACCCGCCCCTACCAAGCCGTAACCTCAGAACCCTTCAATACTAGGATGTTGGACCACTAGTCAGTCGAAATGGTTGCATTCTCGCCCTCATTGGACAGGTTCGGAGGACTCCCGTTTGTGCATGTTAAGGTCGTGCCTTGTGATCCGGAATTCCACAAGGGAACTCAGCCCCTTCGTAAACACTATACTCCGGTATGGCGCAAGCTGCATATCCCGTTGCTGACGTCGCCCATCACCATTTGAAGTGCTCAATTTCATCTAGCGATGCTAGTCAACCACTTTGAACCACTCTCTTCGACGGGAGTCTCATTCCTCAGGGTTTGCAAACGAATGTGTAGACCGTCAGCGAAAATGGGACACTTTGAGACCCGAGAAGGTTATTGTTATGAGGAGTGTCGGGCGAGCTCCTTGAGGGTCCTGTTATAGCGTCTTCTCCGTTCGATCGCCTGGACCTGCACTCCTCCGTTGTAGGATCTGCTCCCGCCTCCCGTTGAGCACGTCAGCAGGCGTGACGTTGCCCAGGGCCATGTGATAGCGCTTGTGGTTGTAGGAGCCCACAAAAGCGGCGATTGCCTCCTCGAGGTCGGACGGCACCTCGTAGGGGACCTGGTTAACGTCCTGCTTGATAGTCTGGTGATAGCGCTCCAGCTTGCCGTTGGTCTGAGGGTGGAAGGGTGCTGCCAGGATGTGCCTGATGCCCACCAGGTGCAGGTAGTCCCTGAAGGCACGGGAGACGTAGCCAGAGCCGTTGTCGCTCAGTAGCCTGGTCCTGTCTTGCACCGGGATCTCAGTCATGCCGGTCTTGTCCACGGCATCCTGGACCACCTCGATGAAAGAGTCTGAGGTCATGTCGCGTTGGAGCTTATGGGCCAGGATGAAGCGGGAGAAGTCATCCATCACCGTCACCAAGTAGTAGTAGCCCCACCCGATGACCTTGAAGTAGGAGGCGTCGGTTGCCCACATCTGGTTGGGACCGGTGGTCTTGCGGTGGTACTCCTTGCCGGCCTTGAGCTGCATCTTGGGTGACTTGACCAGACCCTCCCTGCGCAGGATGCGGTAGACCGTGGACTCGGAGACAGAGAAGCCCTGGTTGTCGGTGATCCAGGCAGCAAGTTGACGACAGCTCAGTTCAGGCGCTCGACGTGCCACCGTCAGGACCGCTTGCTCCTCAGGTTGACTCAGGCGGTTCCAGGGTGCCAGGCCGCCTCCCGGTTGATTCTCAAGCCCTTGGCACCGTTGCTCGCGCGTCAGCCACCGATAGTAGGTGCTCTTGGGGACACCCAGGTCCTTGAGTACCTGACGCTTTGGAAGCGTGGACGAAGCTACCCTGGCCAGGACCGTCGTCTTCTCGGACGCGCTCATGCGTTGGTACCGACGTCGTCGGCAGGCACTGGGATAGCCGTTTTTTTGATACGGTAGACCTCCAGGGACAGGTCGGCCACCAGCTCCTTGAGCTCGTCGTTGTCACGCCTGAGTTGCTGGATCTCCTGGCCCGTGGCGTCCCGCACCGTCTCACGGGTAAGCCTCTCCTTGCCAGCCTCCATGAACTCCTTGGTCCACGCGTGGTAGGAGTGGGGCTTGATCCCCTCTCGCCTGCACAGGTCATTGACAGTGACCTCCCGGCGAAAGCCCTCCAGGACGACAAGGATCTTCTCTTCGGGGGTGTATCTACGTCGGGTTGCCGCCTTCACCGTGCGGACGAAAGACCTGGTCTCCTCGCTCCGCTGCTGGGCAGCATCTGCCTTGCTCTCTTGTGACTGGGACACGGTCCGCTCCTTTCATGAGGTACTTTACCCTCGCTTCAGGAGCTCACACCACTCTCAGACTCTCGGGTTTTCCACCCCTCTCAGGTGTCCCATTTTCCCTGACGGTTTACAGAGAGGGCCATATGTCGAACCTACCAGTTCTGGAGGCGTCCACGGCAGCCGTTCTGGACGCCAAAGGTGGAAGGATTGGGCGTCTGTCGTTCAGAGGCGGCGGCAGCCGCTCAAACACTGTAAGCGTAAGCGCTCGACCTCCCTTATAGCCAGTATAGCCATGTGAATGGCGGCGACGTCACCTCATTCGGTTGGCAGTGCCGATCCCCCGAACCACTACGGGAGTGGGTTCGGCTGAGACGACCTGGCGCTCCAGGGTCTGCCCCAAAATTATGGATGCGTTGGCCGCTCGATTCCATTATTATATACCGTAGAAGCACTGACGCTGGAGCGGCACAGCAGGGAGTTGCAAGCGCCAACTGGTCACCATTGTTGCAGGCACGTCGGCTCAAGGATCGTGGCAGAGGCATTGGCACCTCTCAGCTACCAGAGTTCTAAAGAAGGAAATGTCGGAAACCGGCGGCACTTCCGTACCGGCCGCCCATAGCATGGAGGCAGTTTGACGAACACAGCGCCTATCCTTGAGGTTCACGACCTGGTGAAGGACTTCGGCGGAGTGCGGGCCGTTGACCATTGCTCCCTGCGGATCAAGCGGGGCGCGATCACGGGGATAATCGGCCCTAATGGGGCGGGCAAGACGACTTTGTTCAACCTGGTTTCCGGCGCGATGTCTCCGACCAGCGGGCAAGTCATCTTCGACGGCCGGCGCATCGACAAGATGGGAATGCACCAGACTTTCGGTCTGGGCCTTGTGCGCACCTTCCAGATCCCTAGGGAGATGAAGCGCATGACGGTGCTGGAAAACCTTATCCTGGTACCCGCTCCACAGACGGGCGAACACATCTGGGCATCTTGGTTGATGCCCCGGAAAGTGGCCCGTGAGGAGCGCCAGATCGAGGTACAGGCGATGGAAGTCTTGGAGCTGCTCACCCTATCTCACCTGGCCGACGAGTACGCCGGGAATCTGTCCGGCGGCCAGAAGAAGCTGCTGGAGCTAGCGCGCGTCCTCATGGCCAAGCCCAAGATGGTGCTATTGGACGAACCCGCCGCCGGAGTCAACCGTACGCTGCTTCAAAGCATCTCGCAGAACATACTTCTGGCCAGCGTCGAGCGGGACATCACGTTCGTAATCATTGAGCACGACATGAGATTCGTCATGACCATGTGCGACCCGATTATCGTCATGGCCAACGGTGCCGTAATTGCGGAAGGAACGCCGCGACAGGTGCGGCAAAACCCGCAGGTGCTGGAAGCATATCTAGGAGGCTCAGCCGGTGACGCTGCTTGATGCCTCCGGTGTCGTGGCCGGGTATGGAGAGACCGAGATACTGCACGGTGTGTCTATTACCGTGGGCATGGGCGAGGTCGTCACGATCATCGGCCCCAACGGCTGCGGGAAATCCACCTTGATGAAGGCCATTGTAGGTCTGATTCGGATGCGATCGGGCAGCATCATGTTCCGGGGCGAGGACATATCTGGGATTCAACCGGATCAGGCGGTGCGCACTGGCTTGTCCTATGTCCCCCAAACCGGCAACGTCTTTCCTTCACTGAGCATCCGGGAGAACCTGGATATGGGCGCTTTCATCCGTCGCGACGACTACCGGGGACGCATCGACGAGATGTTCGAAATCTTCCCAGACCTTGCCATGCGGCCGGGCCGCAAGGCGGGAAGCCTGTCGGGTGGCCAGCGCCAGATGCTGGCCCTCGCCCGCGCGCTGATGCTGGACCCTGCGCTGATACTGCTAGACGAACCCTCCGCCGGGCTCTCTCCAGAGATGATGGGCCTGGTCTTCGAGCGCATCAGGGACATTAATCGAAGCGGCGTAGCCGTGCTGCTGGTAGAGCAAAACGCCCGCGAAGCGCTGCGAATGTCGCACCGAGGCTACGTTCTGGTTGCGGGGGAAAACCGGCTGGACGACACCGGCCCTGACCTGCTGGACAACCCGCAAGTAGCCAGTCTGTACCTAGGAGGCTAATCAAGACGTGCGCTCAGAAAGCCAGAGATGACTACCCTGCGCGATACCGCCCGACAAATCGGCTCGGCCTGGACGCCAGCGCACACCACTGCCGTCATAGTGTTGGCGGCGCTGGCCATTGGCTTCCTGCCTTTCGTCAAGATGGGGCTGGTGGTCAACGGCATTTTCCTCGGGGCCATCATCGCCCTAGGCGCTATCGGCTTGACCCTGATCTACGGCATCCTCAATTTCGCCAACATCGCTCACGGCGACTATATGACCTTGGGAGCGTACGCCGCGCTGTTCATTATCGGCAGCCTGCTTCCGAAGATTGGAGTTGAGGGCGAGGGTCTGGGGCCATTCACATTCGGCTACCCTCTGCTCATTGCCTTGCCGATAGCGGCGGCGGTCATCGCCGCGGCGGCGATCGCTCTGGACGTGGTAGTGTACCGTCGGCTGCGGAACCGAGGCGTGAACGCCGTAGTGGTTTCAATGGCCTCGCTGGGAGTAGCCATCGCGCTGCGCGGGTTGGTGCAGCTGATTTGGGGAGGAGATGTCCAGCGCTTGCCGAGGGAGACCCGGCAGGTGTTTCACCTACCCATGGACGTGCGGATACCGCCGGACGCTATCTTCATCGCCATCGTGGCCGTCATCCTCGTGGTGGCGTTGTATCTGGTGCTGAGCCGCAGCAAAATGGGCAAGGCCATGCGCGCCACAGCGGACAACCCCGACCTAGCCCTGGTCAGCGGCATCGGTACCCAGCGCGTCATATGGTGGACTTGGGGAATGGGCGCGGCGTTGGCCGCCACCGCTGGCATCCTGCTGGCCGTATTTCAGGCGAACATGCTGCCCATAATGGGCTGGAAGTTCCTCATCCCTCTGTTCGCCGCCGTAATCCTGGGAGGCATCGGAAGCCCATACGGCGCGCTGGTGGGTGCCTTCGTCATCGGAGTAACGTCTGAAGTTTCGACTCAATGGATCAACCCCAGCTACAAACCCGCGGTAGCCTTCGCGCTGATGATTATGGTGCTGCTGGTGCGGCCGCGCGGAATTTTGGGAGGAGCACGGAGCTGAATTGGAAGTAATCGGCATCCTCGATTACCTGGTGGGCTTTGCCATCATGGCGGGCATCTATTCCGTCTTCTCCCTGGGGCTGAACGTTCATTGGGGGTTCACCGGGCTATTCAACATCGGAATCGCCGGATTTTTTGCGCTGGGCGCCTACGCATCGGCGCTGTTGACCACCTCGTCGCCGGACCCGACGCTGTTCGAGGACTTCAAGTTCGGCGGCAACTGGTCCAGTCTGAGCTATCTGGACTTGGGCATCGACGTCTGGTTCGTCTTTGGACTGGTGGCGGCAGCATTGTGCTGCGGAGTGTTTGCGCTGGTCATTGGCTACGTTGCTCTGCGGCTGCGCGACGATTATCTGGCGATAGCCACGCTGGGAATCGCCGAGACGGTACGCCTCTTATTCCTGAACGAAAAGTGGCTGGCCAACGGCTCCAAGGGGCTGTACAGAATCCCAAAGTTTCTGGGCGACTGGATAGCGCCGGAGATCTACAACTACCTGTATCTAGCGGTAGTGATCGTCACGCTGGCGGCGCTCTATCTGGCGGTGCAACAGGCGGTCAACTCTCCCTGGGGACGGGTGCTGAGGGCCATTCGCGAGGACGAGACGGCCGCCGAAGCCAGCGGTAAGGATGTATTCAAGTTCAAGCTCCAGGCGTTCATCATGGGCGCGATGATCATGGGTATCGGCGGCGCGCTTTATGCCCACCACATCCGCTTTCTCTCCCCGCTAACCTTCGACCCGCTGCTCGCTACCTTCGTGATCTGGGCCATGCTGATGGTGGGCGGCTCCGCCAACAACAAGGGGGCAATCCTGGGAGCGTTCGTGGTGTGGGGAATCTGGACTGGCACGCAGTCCCTGCCCGGCATACTTTCCGATCCCAGCTTCCGGCTCTTCTTGATAGGCGCGCTCATCGTGGCGGTGATCCTGCTGCGCCCCAGCGGCATCCTGGGTGAGCAGCGCCATGTCGCCCGACGCGGGTTCCCTCCAGACGCTCCTGGCTAGGTGTGGCGAATGCTACGATGGTCAAACTCTCTTGATCCGTGGCGATGTGCTCACGTCGAATAACATGCGCCGGGTCGCCGAGAATCCGCTCTCAGCGTCCCGGCGCAATCGCTAGGAGTCTAGTTTCGGCCCGCGCTGGATTTATTGGCCCAAGTCAACCGGCACTTGGCGATCCGAAACGATCTCGCCGCCTTCGATCTTCCACACTTCGATGTGGCCTGTGATGACGTCACCGTTCTCGTCCAAGTCAACCGAGCCGGCAGCTCCCTCGTAGTTAATGTCCTTGCCATCGGCGATCAGCTCCATGGCCCGCTTGATGCCCTCCTCTCCGGGCCTCACCACCTCGCCGGGGGGATTGGCCACGTCCCGGAGGGCGTCGCGAATAGCGGCAGAGTCCGTGGTGGTGCCGGCCTTGGCCGCAGCCAAGCCGATAAGGATCATCGCGTCGTAGGTTTCGTTCATGAAGGGATGCTCAGGCTCCATGTCGTAGGTCCTCACATAGGAGTCGATGAACGCCTGGGTTGACGGGTTGGCCTCGAAGCCCGGCCCGGTGCCATAGCTGCCTTCCAGAAGGTCCCAGCCGATGACTGCGAAAGATTCGGGGATCTTGGTGCCGTCCACGAACAGGAAGGTGTCCGCATAACCGCCTTCCAGGGCCTCGCGTAGGTAAACCTCGGCCTGCTGGTAGCTGATAGCGATCAGGACGTCAGGGTCGCCTTCGGTGGTCTTCGCCAACTCGGAAGCGAAGGTAGGCTGGCTATCTTCGTGAGGCACCGAAGCGATTACCGTGCCACCCAATGCGGTAAACGATTCCGTGAACTGGGCCGCCAACCCTTCCCCATATGCGTTGTTGATGTACAGGATGCCCGCGCTCTCGTAGCCCAACTCCTTGGCCAAATCCGCCAGAACCACGCCCTGAGAGGCGTCGGACAGTGAAGTACGGAACAGGAAATCGTTATCTTCCAGCACGGTTATGGCGGGCGCGGTCGATGCGCCGGAAACTTGCAGCACGCCGTTGGGGACGGTCACAGAAGTGGCGACAGGTATGGTTACACCGCTCGCCAACGCCCCCACGATCGCCACCACTCCCTGGGCATTCACCAACTCCTCAGCCGCGGACACGCCCTGGACCGGGTTCACTGCGGTGTCGCGGTGAACCAAGCGCACGAAGCCGCCCTGGATGCCGCCAGCACGGTTGATGTGGTCCGCCGCCAGGCCGACACTGTTTGAGTGGGACTCGCCGAAGTAGGACAGCGACCCGGTGAAGGCGTTGAGGTGGCCGACAATCAACGGATCAGGCACCTTTTCGGGTTCACTGTCGCAAGCGGCCACTGCCACAGTCAAAACGGCAAGCAGAGCAACTACCACCAAACGGAACTTATCGATCTTGAACACCTTTCCTCCTCCTCAGGCTGATGCCATTTGCCAACCAGGATGAACGGGTTGAATGCAAAGGAGATTCGTCTCCTCAATACATTTCATGTGATACAGAGGTGGTCTCGTTTGTCTGAACAGCGCTGCCCGGTTTGATAAGTGGAATCGCACTGCCGTGCGTTAGGCCGCCGCGGACTCGGCAGGCGCTCTGTCAAAGAACTGGTCCGGCGTCATTCCCCCAAGGCTCGAATGGGGCCGTCCGGCATTGTAAAACTCGAAGTACCGCCCGAGTCCAGTTCTGGCTTCCGGGACCGATTCGTAGGCTCTCAGGTACACCTCCTCGTACTTGACTCTCTTCCACAGTCGTTCGACGAACACATTATCCTTCCAGCTCCCCTTCCCGTCCATACTGATCTGGATCTCACTGGCTTTCAGCAGGCCGGTGAAGGCATCACTTGTGAACTGGCTTCCCTGATCTGTGTTGAATATCTCCGGCCCGCCGTGGCGTCCCAGGGATTCTTCGAGCGCCTCCACGCAGAAGTCTGTGTCCATTGTGACCGATACCCGCCAGGCCAGCACCTTGCGGCTATGCCAGTCCATCACTGCGGCTAGGTACACGAACCCCCTGGCCATCGGAATGTACGTGATATCCATTGCCCACACCTGGTTGGGCCTGCTCACCTCAAGCCCGCGCAGCAGGTACGGATACACCGTATGGCCGGGCCGTCGCCGGCTGGTGTTGGGCTTGCGGTACAGCGCCTCGATGCCCATCCGCCGCATCAGTGTGGCGATGTGTCTACGCCCGGAGGAGAGTCCCTCCTGGCGGAGCAGGCCTCGCATCATCCTACTGCCTGCAAACGGATACTCAAGGTGCAGCTCATCGATGCGGCGCATCAGTCCGAGACCGGCTTCGCCCACCGACCGTGGCCGGTAGTAGATGCCCCCGCGGCTGATGCCCACTGCCTTTGCCTGGCGGGCGAGAGGCAGCTTGTGATCGCGGTCGATCATCGCCTTGCGCCCGGCAATCCCGCCTTCGTGAGCGCGGACTCTAAAAAATCGTTCTCCAACGCAAGCTCACCGATCAACTGGCCGGGCTGTTCACGAAGTTCTCTCGGATAAGTGACAACGCCCGCGAGCGACCGGTCGCAGGCGAGGGTCTGGGGCTTGCGATCTGCAAGGGAATAGTAGAGGCACATGGAGGCCGCATCTGGGCCGAGAGTGGTGGTGAGGGACGAGGCACGCGGATCACCTTTACGATTCCGGAGGCCGCCGACGCCGTTCAGGATTCCACAAGCGATGCTGCAGTCGTTAGGTCGAGTGATGGAATGAGGGTTCTCGCCGTCGACGACGAGCCTCAAGTGTTGCGGCTCCTTCGGAACATACTATCGGAACACGGATACAAGCCGTTCGGGACTGGCAACCCAGATGAGATGATGCACCTGCTCGAGGTGGAGCAGCCCCACCTTGTCCTGTTGGACCTGATGGTGCCCGGAACCAGCGGATTCGAATTGATGGGCCGCATCCGCGAGGTGTCCGAAGCGCCGATCATCTTCCTCTCCGCGAACGATCAGGAGGATAACGTAGTAAGGGCTCTCAACATGGGAGCCGACGATTACATCGTCAAGCCCTTCTCTTCGACTGAATTGTTGGCGAGGGTTGGGGCTTGCCTGCGAAGGCGGGGATCGGCCGGTGCTACAAAGCCACGCCAGCCCTACCGCCTGGGAGACCTGACTATCAACTATGCAGATCGAGGTGTGACCGTTTCCGGCCGTCCGGTGCGGTTGTCAGCGACCGAGTACAAGCTCCTCTTCGAGCTTTCGATCAGCGCCGGACGTGTATTGACCCGCGACCAGATATTGCAGCGGGTCTGGGGGTCGGATTACTCAGGGGAGGGCGAATTGCTTCGGGCTACCGTAAAGAACCTGCGCCGTAAGCTGGGGGACAAGGCGAACAGCCCCAAGTATATCTTTACCGAGCCCCGCGTCGGCTACCGCATGGCAAAGCCCTAGCCTCCGACCCGCATCGAAGAGAGGCCGGGGTTTAGGTGTTGCCGCCCTGCTCAATCTGTTTCGACAGCGTGACGGGCTTTCTCCTCGGGACCAACTTCACCGCCTGGATGACCGAACCCGGTGTGGAGCCAGCTAGTGTCAACATACTACTTGGCATGAGTGACCTGCCGGGCACGCTGCACGCTTTCCTCGTCCTCACGGGATACATCGTGCTGTCTCTGGCCCTCGACGCAGGTAGCAAGCGCGTCCTCGACCTGATAGCCCTCTGGCCCTGGACCGGACTGGCCGATCTCAAGGACCTGCTGGGGGTGTCCAGGACCAGGACGTATCAGCTGCTGGACAGGCCCCTGCGCCTGGGGCTGGTCGTCCGGACCAGGCACGACGGGCGCGCCAGGTACGCGCTGGCAGACAGGGGCATCGCATTCCACGCACGCAGGGACCGTGTGGCGACTTCGATGGCCCTGCGCCGCTGGAGTCCCTCCCGCAGTGGGCCGGAGTCGCCGCTCTCATGGCAGAGCGTCAGGGGCTCCAGGACCCGCCAGCTGGCAAGGCACATCGACCACACCGCCGCCGTACACTCCTTCATGGCGGCCATCTCACGCCAGGCACGCGAGACGGGCGGCTCCCTCGTCGAGGCGGAGCCGCCGCACCGGGCCGGGCGCACGTATCCCGCCTATGGCGGCGCGTACGGCTCGGTCAACCCCGACGCATACGGGCGCATCGAGACGGGGCGCGGCGTGCTCCACCTCTTCCTGGAGGTGGAGCGCAGGGCCGGGTGGAGAGGGCGTTTCCTCGACAAGCTCCGGCCATACCTTCGCTACTACGCCAGCGGGCAGCCCCTGCACACCTTCGGGGCATGGCCTTCGGTGCTATTCGTCCTCCGCGACGAGATCGCCGGGACGGGCCTGTTGCGGATGAGCGAAGGCGAGACCGAGCGCTACGAGGTTGGCGACGTGCTGTCCATACTCACGACCACCGAGGGCCTCGTGGAGGAGCACGGCCCCCTGGCTCCGATCTGGCGTAGTGAACTGGGCGGGCCGAGAACCTCGCCCTGGCCGGTGGAACGAGGGAGTGCGTGACTCCCCCGAGGCGCGATGCCGGACCTGAGCGGTTACTCCGCTTCCAGGTCCGAGGGGTCCAGCTGGTGCCAGAACACCTCGCCTGACTCGATGCTCTCGTCTATACGGTCGTCCCTGCGAAGACCGGCCACCGCGGCGACGGACCTCTTCCCCGTGAAGGAGGTCAGGAACCCGGCGTTGCGGACGGCCCTGGTCGTATCCCTGCCGTTGGCGGTGAAGGATATCTCCACGGCCACGTAGCACGTCTCGCCCTCACCGTCCGTGACCTCCATAATCAGGTCGGCCCTGCGAAAGCTCCTCAGATCGCCTGCGGAAATGTCCGCCGTGCTCTCGGACCGGCTCAGTATCCTGACCTGCTCCGAGGTGAGGGTCCGCACCAGGGCAAACCCCATGTCCTCGGCGATCAGACCGGCCTCTCTGACAGCGGCGCTCCTGACGTGCGCTCCCTTGAGAGGCGCGATGTCGTCCCTGAGCCCGCTGATATCGGATTCAACCTTGTCGAAGCGCTGGTCAACCTTGTCGAAGCGCTGATCGACCTTGTCGAAGCGCTGATCGACCTTGTCGAAGCGCTGATCGACCTTGTCGAAGCGCTGATCGACCTTGTCGAAGCGCTGGTCTATCTTGTCGAGGTGCTGGTCGACCTCCGCGAAGTGCTCGTTGGTGCCGGCTGCGAACCTTGCGAGCGTCTGGGGCAGCTCGATCAGCTCGCGCGTCAGCACACGGGCGCGCACGGCGTCCAGCCACCTGGGATGCTTGTCCAGCAGCTCTACCAGGTCCTCTATGTTGTTGATGGTGGTCATGTGTCTGCGCCTATGGGAATTATACCACTTAGGACGGCCGGTCGGGGTCCGGTGGAGTGTCCGTTCCATGCAGCAGGATATCGCGGCCGCCTGGCACCGTGTCGGCGAACATGAATAGGGCGTACAGATAGACGGGGCTGGGACGCTTGTTGCCCGAGCGCCACTCCCTCATCACGCTGGGGGTGGTCCCCAGCGCGAGGGCGATCTGATGCCACGAAAGCCCGCTCGCCTCCTTCAGCCGCTCCAACCGCCGGGGGAAGTCCTCCGGGAAGACGTGATTCACTCGAATATATGTTGGCCTGGGTCTGAGCATCCCCCCTACCTCCCATCCTTCCGGGGCGGCCGAGTGCGGCCATCCTGGGGAGGATCGCCAAGGAGCATCTGCTGTCCGTTGGGAATGATCTGAACCAGCCGGAACAGGGAGAGCATCGCCCCTCCGCCAGGCTTCGCGCCTTCTTTTCTCCAGCGGTACATCTGCCTTTGACTGACCCCCTCCACATAGGCAAACTGGGTCCACGGCAGACGGGTGGCCTCCTTGATGGCCACCAGCCTCCTGGGGAAGTCTTTGGGCATCTCCGTCGACCCGGGCGGCAGTATCGCAGCCAGAGACACCTGCGTCCCATCCGCGATGGAGTCCGCCTCTCGCTTTATCCTGACCGCCAGGTCCGGGCCTTGAGCGTCCGGCCCGACCACGATGAACAGCTCGTCTGGGCCTACGTCGCCGAAGAACCTCTGGATACGCCGCTGGGTCCTCGGCGAGAGGGACCGCGTTCCGTTCAACAGCTGGGACATGAACCCCGTCGACAGTCCGAGAAGCCGCGCCAGCTCGTTCTGGGACACCTTGAGCCTGTCCTGGAGGTCCCATACGGGTTGGGGGTTCAACCGTACCCTCGATTGTGAAGGTGTACTGGGCATGTGGATCACGCTGTCTGGGGTGCATCTCTAGCTGCTGCCGTCCCGCCGGTTGTCCTGGGCTGCGTAAGGGCTGTATACTGGGGCCTTCAGAACGTACGTTCTGAAGGCATCGACCAAGACTACCGCATTCAGACGCAGGATGCAATGCCCTGAGCGACATGTTGGCCCAATTGCTTGCAGAGCATCAAAATGAAGGAGGGACCGATGGCTACGACCGAAGCTGTGATCGAGCACGACGCCGAGTGGGACGAGCTCGAGATAGGGCCGCTGCTCAGGAGGCTGCGAGGCAGGATGGGGCTGAGAGAGGCCCACCGCATCTCAGGCGTCTCCGCCTCGATGCTCTCCCAGATCGAGAGCGGCAGCAGGCGCCCCGGCCGCCGCACCTTGAGGAAGCTGGCCACATTCTACGGTGTGGCGGTACGCGACCTGCTGGCCAGAGCGGGCCATGTCGACGACGGGCAGCGGGACCCGGACAACGGACCGCTGGCGACCGGGGATGTCGAGAGGGCCTACCAGTTCATGCTGGCCGACCCCAGGCTGAGTACCGGCGTGAGGCCGAAGGAGCCTGTCTCGGTGGGGGCCAAGCGCTTCTTCGTCCACATGTACGAGCGCTTCACCGGCAGGAGCCTCCTGGAGTGAATTGACGTTCGATTTGCGGGACCGCCCAAAATCGTTAGCTCAGTTTGCTGACGGCGGCGGGTCTCTACTTTGAGCACCGGCCTTCACTGAGAGGGCTGCCCGGCACGACCGTCTGGCGAAGATAGTTCCTACCGCCATGCCCCATCCGGCCCGTCCGTACCGCCACCACGCCAGGCAGGGACGCTCCCTGAGTCCAGCGAGGACCTCCGGTAGGCGGCGCTCCGTCTCAGTCCCCCCGCATCCCGGCACCCGCCTTCGCTCCCCTGCTCCCCCTCCATGTGATTGGCCACCTGTCCGTTCTGTCATCGTTTGCTGGCTCTTCGGGCGGATAGGTCTCCCTATCGCCTATCTGGACGTCGGGTCCGCGACGGGTTCTGCTCTTGCGTCAGCGGCCCGTCTCCCAGTACGAAGGTTCGTGACGCTCCCCTACGACCGTTTGCACATCCCCGTTAGTACGACGTGCAGGGGGGTCTCGGCAGAGGCCCCCCTTGCACGACATTCCCAACCGCTCAGGTCCGCTTCACAATAGGTATAAGAACTGGTGTTCGGCACAACGGTCGGCCACCGGAGGATCGGGACCCGTGGAGGGGACGGATGGAAGAGACCAGGAGACCACGCAAACCAGAGAGGGGCGGCAGGGCCGGAACGGAGCCGAGGGTGGTGCGGATCGACTGCGATCCCGGACCCGACGCCGAGGACCGGCTGCGCCGCCTGTTCACGCTGCTCGTCAAGCTCGCCGCTAAGGACAGACTCCCTGTGCCGGGGAACGACTCCGCTTCAGAGGACCGAGCAGGGGACGAGGGCTGATGCGCTCCGTTCCTCGAATGACGGTCGTCAGCCTCGGCGGGGGTGTCCAGTCTACCGTCATGGCGCTCATGGCCGGTGGGGGCGCATTCGGACGAGCGCCTGACTGCGCCATATTCGCCGACACCGGCTGGGAGCCGCCGACTATCTACGAGCACCATCGTGACGGGTTCGGCAACGAGTGCGAGGGACACTGCGGAGTCTGAGGCAAAACGTCTCTCTCCGGTTGTCCGCGCTTTGACTGCGCCCCGCCAATCAGGTATGATGCTGGGTAGAGGTTGGCTCGGCGATGCAGCTAACACCCCGGGCCGTGGCGCCACCTGAACGAAGCAGGTGATGCGATGTGATTGTACTACTCGCAGACCCGCTCCCGACAGGAGGCGGGTCTCTTTCATTTCAGACAGGTGCAAATAAGAGGAGGCAATCATGGCGAGAACCAAGGCAATGAAGCAAGTCGACGGCAAGAGGGCGGCCATCTACGCCCGGGTATCGGACAAGAGCCAGGCAGAGGAGGACAAGACCTCCATCGCCGAGCAGACCAACGAGATGGAAGCATACTGCGAGGACAAGGGGCTTACCATCGCCGCACGATACCAGGAGGTGGGCCGAGGGTGGACGAAGAGATGCGGCGTGAAGGCCAGCAGTGCCGGGAACGGCCCTACATAAGAGCCGACCAGCTAGAGGGCCTCGTGTGGAACGAGGTCAAAGGGATGGTCCAGAACCCCGAGCTGATAGTGGCCGGTATCGCGTCTCTGGACGCCGATGAAGATGGGGGGTTGGAAAAGCAGATCGCCAGTACCGAGCGAGAGCTACAGCGGGTCCAGCTGGAAGAAGACAGGGTGATCAGGCTCTACGTGTCAGGCAAGATCACCGAGGAACAGCTCGATCGTCAACGCAAGTTCATCACCGAGCGTCTGGAGGCGGTGCGGGCAGAGCTTGACGACTACCGCGCCCGACAGTCCTCGGCAACGGAGAAGCGGGAGTTGATGGAGAACATCGTGGAGTGGGCTGCGAGGTTCGGCCAGGAACTGGATGACCTGCCTGACGAGCAACGTCGGGATGTCTTGCGATTGATCGTCGAAGAGATAGTTGTCGACGGCGACAACAACGTCCGGATTACCCTCGGCATCCCAGCCAAGAGTTTAGTGTCTTTTGCGAAAGAGCGATCTCCATCGCTCTATCCCAATCGACACCAAACATTGCGATACTCCTGGGCGGTCGGCCTGCGTACCCATGAGGACGGGCACACTGGAACATCCAGATAGTCGAAAGCCGAACGGCATTAGCCTGGATGCGTTAGGACACAATATCAGCCCTCGTCGATCCTGTTCAAGAGCTTCGCTCCTACCGATCGAGTCGACGAATGACCGTTGTATTGCGCCGCTGAGTACGTCCTCCACTTGGGTTCACTGCTCAACAACACGCCATCGGGACCAACGGTCGGGTAGGTTGGCGGAAAGGCAGAGCACTGCGTATATGGCGTACAGCACACCACTGACGATGAGGGGGGCGAACGATGTCGCTAGGCCGACTCCGATCGCAATGGTCGCGACCCCTGTAAACAGCACCGTCGAGGCACGAGGGAATCTGATTGCGATCGAGGAGGCTATCAGCGCCGGTATGAAGAGAAGGATTCCAGTGCCCGGACCTGCGCGCGACGGAACTGATACTGAGGACCCAGGAGCCACCTCTGGGACTTCCCATCGGGCGCATTCAATATAGCAGAAGTTCTCGCTGAAAGAAAACAGGAAGAGTCCTATTGAAGTGATTCCGCCAAGAATGAGTACACACAGTTTCGCAGTTTCGCCTCTCGTAGCGATCTGCAGTCGACGGCGCTCCGGATGTTGTCCAAGGAAGCTGAACCAGCCGCAGATCGCGAATGCTACGGCCCAGCCTAGTAGACCGAAATCTTTGAAATGAGGGGTAGCCGAGATTGGCGTGCTACGACGACAGGGCGGGTTTCAAACCCGCCCCTACCAAGCCGTAACCTCAGAACCCTTCAATACTAGGATGTTGGACCACTAGTAGACCGAAATCTTTGAAATGAGGGGTAGCCGAGATTGGCGTGCTACGACGACAGGGCGGGTTTCAAACCCGCCCCTACCAAGCCGTAACCTCAGAACCCTTCAATACTAGGATGTTGGACCACTAGTCTGCTTGAGAAAGGAGGCGAACGAGGATGAACGAAGATCGGAGACTTTACTCGGCACCTAGGCTGATCGAGTTCGGCCGGATAGAAGAGCTGACTTTGGGGCACGGAGGCGACCACAAGTCCGTGGGTCTTAGCGACACAGTCATACTGGACCCTCAGGACCAGCCACTGTGCGATACGGGCGACTGTCTGCCATTTAGTGGCTAGCTGCGGGAGTACCGCAGAAACAGTCGGCCAAGAAGACGTTCAGTAATTGTCAGATGGGGGAGGGGTGCTTCGTTGCCCTGGTTACCGATCTCACCCCTCCCCCGGACGGCATCTGCAGGAAGCCCTTTTGAACTTCGACTACCAAACTTACGGACTTACTATACGGAGCGACGTCAGGCTCTCTCTCCCCGAGGCTGCTTTTGGAGAGCCGGACGTGTCGTTTCGGGTGTTGCAGCCGGGTGGGTGGAGCGATCAGGACGTTCCCGCCGATCCTGCGGGGCAACCACGAGTCTTCTGCGCGTTTCGATACCACGGCAGCTATGTCTTGAGGTGGCGCGACTTCTTCGACTTCTCGGTCTCGATTGACGGAAGAACAATCGTGTGCCGTTTGAGAAGTGACACGGGGAGGGACTACATACGGCTCGCGCTATTCGGCAGGATACTCTCATTGGCGTTGCACCTTCAGGGCGTATCGAATCTCCACGGTAGCGCCGTAGCTAACCGAGGTTCGGCCTCAGGGTTCATCGCGACCCAGGGAGGTGGCAAGTCGACGCTGGCTGCTTTCTGCGGACTTTCCGGGTATCCCGTGTTGTCTGAGGAGGTCCTAGCGCTCAGGGAAGTCGGTGACCGGATCTACGTGTCGCCCGGGTATCCCCAGGTGCGACTGACGAACGAGTCGATTGACGGGCTTACCAGTGGAACAGGACGGGATCTTCGGACGGAGCCCGATTACGACAAGGTGCGCGTGAGTCTCGACGATGGCCTCTTTCAGGATACTGCGTTGCCACTAGAGTCCCTCTATCTCCTGGACCCATATGATCCATCGGACGGCACCGATATCTGGACAGAGGGTGTCACTTACCAGGACGCCCTACCCGAGCTTGTGAAGAGCACGCTAAATATGAACAACATCGCCCAGGCAGTCGTCGTCCGGCACGTCGCCTTTCTGGGAAAGCTATTCGAGCGAGTACAGGTGAAGCGACTCCACTATCCGAGAGGTTTCTCGTACCTGCATGCGGTGCGGGACGTAGCGCTCGGGGCTCCCGTTGCGGTTGGAGCGGCGTAAGCGATGGTATATGCCGCCGAGACCGTAGAACTCACCAAGCGGTTCACCAAAGACTCGGGCTATCTCAGCCTGATTCTGCCTAGCCGCCGGAAGATCGTCCCTGCGCTTCAGGGTGTCAACCTGAACGTTGCAGAGGGCAAGGTGTTAGGCCTTCTCGGCACCAACGGCGCCGGCAAAACGACGCTCTTGAAGATACTCGCTGGACTAGTGCTCCCAAACGAGGGTCGAGCCTTCGTATGCGGCTACGACGTGGCAAAGGACCAAGGCGAAGCAAAGGAACACGTCGGGTACGTCGTGACGGAGGAGCGCAGTTTCTACTGGCGGCTGACCGGCAAGCAGAACCTCGACTTTTTCGGCAGGATGAACAACATCGGCCGGCGGGAGCGCCAGGCACAAATTGAAGAGCTGGCCGAACGACTGGACCTTGGCGATGCTCTGGACACCAGGGTCCTCTACTACTCGACAGGAATGCGCCAGAAGCTCGCTATCGCCCGGGCCCTTTTGAGGCGTCCGCGGTTGCTACTAATGGACGAGCCGACCCGGAGCCTCGACCCTGTCGTGACCGCCGAGGTGCGACGGTTTGTCAAAGAGGAGCTTGTCGAGCGCGACGGTAGAACAGTTATCGTTGCGACCCACGATCTGGACGAGGCACGGCGGATGTGCGACTCGATCGCAATCATGCATAAGCCCGAATCCACCGACGGACAGGGATGGACGACGTGAGGACAGCGGAAGGGGGTGAGGGAGTTACAGGCGTGATGATCCGGGCTCGAATTTGGGTAGACGGGAGGTTGGCGGGCGGTCTGCAGGCGCTTTTGGGGGCACCGATGGCGGCCTACAGTGGCTGTGGCGAGCCAGATGGCGGGATAGGACACGGCAAGAGGCGCTCGCGGACTGGGCTGGCGCGAGTTTGCGGGGACGTTGGGTTGGCTGGTGGGTCAGTGGCGGACGGGCTCCGTCAGGCTGGGAGTGGAATGGCTCGCAGTCGGGCCAGGGCGCGGCTGAACTGCTCCTCCCAGGGCCAGCGCCGGGGAAGCTGCAGGGTCAATCGGCGTGCCGAGCGGGTGATCCGTCCGGCCAAGGCAAAGACCCGTCGTCTGAGGGTCTTGGTGGTCACGATCTGCTGACCCAGGCCGATGCGGGCTGTCCAGCGGGCCAGGTTGTGCGCCATCACCTGTACCGCCAGCCAGGCGCCGTTGGCGGCGAAACGGCCCGAGGGGAGATGGTTCAGCCCCACGCCGTACTTGAGGTCGCGTATCGCATTCTCGATCTCGGCGTGACGGCGATGATCGGCCTCCAGTTCCAGCGTCTCCCCGTCCCGGTCGGTGATGAAGCCGTGATAGCTGTAGGTGGCGAAGAGAGCCAGTTGAGAACAGGGCGCCGGCTTCACCCGCCGGACGATGAGCCGTACCGGCGCGGCGTCCGCCTCGGCCTGGAACGGGGTGTAGGTGGTCTCGGCCACATCGGCGGCGCCGTCCATCCAGTAAGGAATCGGCGTCCAGCCATCTTCGGGTATCGCCTCGATGAGATTCCGCAGGCGGGCGCGCTGGCGGATGGCGATGGAGAAGCGGACATCCATCCGGCGGCAGACGGCGACCACGGCGTGGGTATAGAAGCCGCTGTCGGCCCGCACCGTGAGTTGGCCCCTGGCTCCGCAGTAGCGCACCCGCCCCACCGTTTCACGCAGGAAGTGGGCAGCGCCGCGGGCGGTGTTAGCCCGGCCCTCGCGCAGGCGGGCCATCAGCACGTCGCCGGTGCCGGCGGCGACGGCCAGCAGCGGGTGATAGCCCCGCGCACCGGTGTAGCCGTGGTGGCGGGCGCCCTCCTTGGCCAGTCCGTAGGTCTCGCAGATCGTCGAATCAAGGTCGATGGTGAATGGTGCGTCGCCGGGTCCGGCACCGGCCTTCCAGACCCGGGCCAGCAACTCGCGGCTCACCCGGTCCAGTTGGCGGACATGGCCCCACCTGAAGCTGCGCAGGAAGGTGCCCAGGGTGGAGGGAGCCTTAGCCGTGAAACCGAGCACGCGGGCGGTCCCGCCGGCGCGCAGCACATCGGCGTCGTCGATGCAATCTCCGCCGGCTAGGGCGGAGGCCACCAGGGTCATCATCTTGTCGCCGGTGTTCGCCCGGCCCGGCGCGCCGCCGAGGTCGAGGTGCTTCCGGAGGAGTTGGGGCAGGCCAAGGCGCAGGGCGAGGGTGGCGGGAAGGATCAGCCCGGCATTGGCCACCAGGCGGTGGTCGTCGAAGGCGATTTGGATGCGGTCGGGGTGGTTACGTGGTAGCATCTATCGGGTGCTCCTTTTCTGGGACCGGTTTTCTGTTTCAAAACCATTATCCCAGATTCAGAGGCGCACCCTTTTGTTTCTTCAGCAGGCCTCCTACACGCCGTCCTTCGGTGGATTAGGGGTAAAGTCAAACGCAGCGAGGCCCGGCGGATCTTGGCCAAACACTCGTATTGGTATGTTGAACCCACTAGCGCCAGATTCAACGACAGAATCATCGATGCTGATCAGGTCAACTCCCGGTTGTGGAATAACTGTTGCTTTGAGGGAGCTAGTTGGAGTCGGGACAGGTCGAGGTGCCTGGGTCGCAGTGACGGTCGCTGTCTGTAACGGGGTATCCACTACAACGGGCGAGGCGATAGATTGAGGCGTTGGCGTTCGCGTGACATCGGGCTGCGGGGGTGTAGCAGGGTAACGGACGGGTCGGGTTCAGTTGTGGGGTGCTTCCGGTTGGAGACCGATCCGGAGCACAACCGGCATTGGCCACGACGAACGCCAAGGACGCCACGATCGCGGTATTCGAAGCGAAGTTGCTCATACTTGGGGATACTCTAAACCATTGAACGGCAAGCCGCGTTTGTGCGGCTGTCTATCGGCGAGCCGACTTGCTGCAGCTCGGCCCTGGGACTCCACGACTGCCGAAAGGCTTCCGTCTGGGTTGCCACGTTTGGTGGTCGTCGCAAGACAAAATCGAGGTTCTGCTAGGGAGTGATGTCCCCGATATTCCGACGGAATCGCTACGTGGAGACTACCGTTTGGCTGTGGCAGACGGGGAGTCCGAGTAGGGTCGAAGCATACCGAGAACACGGGCCGTCGGTCTTGCTGGCGGCCTAGAGGACCTGCTTCTTCCTTTCGGTTTGTCCTACTAGACTCAGCCGGAAGCACCCATTGGTTCACGGAGTAAAACCCAACACCGCTTGGTTCACTCGTACGAAATAGCCCCTAGCGTGCTCGACACTGAGGATCCCGCCCACAGGATTGTCGCGTAGCCAGAAGCTGAACACCCCGTCCCATTTCAAATACGGACAGAACCAGGCCTGTTGAGACGTCGATGCCGCCCGAGTGCTGATCGATTGCTTGGGCGAAGCCGAGCGCATCGTAGCTTCCTGGCGTAGCGAACGGGACACGTACGAGGTTGTACCCAGCCGAGAAGCCGAGCGTTACGGGCCGGACTCAAGGAAGACCCGTGACCGTCAGCTTGTCGCCGGGTACCGCCGACTGCAATCGCACAAAGTACCCTTTGCCCCGCTCGATCTCGAAGTTGTTCGCCAGTGGATTGTTGCTGAGCCAGGGCAAGTAGCCGCCGCCGGTCCAGGACAGCACCGCGGTGACCGGCCCGTCTTCGATGTTGACTCCCACCGGCAGCAGCGCCTCCGCTAGGTCTCGGGCAAGGAACGGTGCCCCGAAACGTATGGGAATCCCGATCAGGTTGTATCCCGGCAGTAGTGGCACATCCCACTCAACGTTTACCGTCGTTGTGGCCGTGGCCGTGTTGTTACTTGGATTCGGGTCGTCCTCAACGCTGCTTACGCTGACCGTGTTGGTGATCGTGCCCGTTGTGAGAGAGCCGACGTCCGCCAGCAACTCCACGCTGATGGTCGCATCGACGCCAAGGTCGATCAGGCTGCACGTAACCACCCCCACAGACTCGGTGCACGCGGTACCGCCAGTGCTGGTCACAAAGCTCACACCTGAAGGCAGAGTATCGATCAGCGTGAGACCCGTGGCGGCTGACGGACCCGCGTTAGCAACGGTTACGGTGTAGGTAACAGTGCTCCCCGCGACGACCGGGTTGGGGAGAGCCCCTTTGGTGACCGAAAGGTCGGCCTGCGGCGCGTTGATCCTCACCCTGCCCGTAGCGACTATCGTTTTGGGCCGCGTTGTATCGGTACCAATAGGTATCTCTTCACCATCTTGGTCGCCGTAGTTCGTAACTACGATCGTGAGATTACTGGTCGCTCCCGGATTATTCGCTGCGACCGCCGTGTAAGTAAGGAGCGTGAAGGTGCCGACCTCGGCGGTGATACTAAACGCGGTAGACTTGAAATTGGTCGGCGTGC
Source organism: Dehalococcoidia bacterium (assembly GCA_965248605.1). Classification (GTDB taxonomy): domain Bacteria; phylum Chloroflexota; class Dehalococcoidia; order Lucifugimonadales; family CAUZJF01; genus CAUZJF01. The sequence goes on along the minus strand of CBDFJV010000007.1, from coordinate 154,396 downwards.
CGCGATTACCCGGGTCGAGGCTGGTCAGCGAACTGGCGTCCGAAATCGATAAGACGGAACCATCAACCTGGATCTCTAAGTCATAGGCGGCAAGTCCGGTTTGGCCAAACCCCCCGAACCCTGCCTGGTTAGTGACGATCAAGTCGAAGGTGAAGGATTCGCCAGCATCCACCACGATATCATTCGGGACATCCAGGCTATCTACGGTAAGAGCGCTGGTAGCCTGAACCACCCGGTGACTCCCCAACGCCACTATGACGACGAGCGTGAGTAGAGCTAGCTTAGCCACAGATGGGCGATTGCTTTGCATCTCTTCCCTCCACCAGCATAAACAGTTTCGACCTGGAAGCGGTCAGGGGCTACTTTGTGCGCATGTCTCAAACTGTGGCCGGCTTCAGTCCGTAGGGAGGTTCAGGCCACTCTCAGAGACGTAGCCCTTTCGGTGCCACCGAGTCTACGCGGCTCCGCAGCTAGGCGGCAAGAGCCGGGCGTTTTGGAGTCTACCGGCCGGGTGAGCCGGGAGACCCCAGAGCGAAAGAGGATCTCGAGGCTTGAAGAAAGGGCTGGTCTGGGTCGCCGCGTTTGGTGAAAGAAGGCAGGCCCGGGTTATGTTTCCCTGCCAACCAGCTTCGACGGGTTGGTCTTTACGAGGATCGTGACCTCGTCGGCGGTCATGTCCGCGTCGAGGAGCGCGGCGATGGCCATTCGCATGCCTTCGGCCGCCGGTGGGTTCATCCAATGGCCGAAGTCGGTGGTCACTATGCAGTTCTCGACCCCGAATGTCCTGATCGCTGCGACCATCTCCGGCGGGCTGCTCGTGCGAAACGACGGCATGCACTCCAGGAACGTGAACTCCACGACGGCCCCTGCCGAGACCATGTCGCGCATCTCGGCGTAGCTCGCGACACCCGAAGGGTGGGTAGCTATCAGCCGCGTGATCCCTCTGGCGGCGGCATCTTTGAACAGGGCAATTGCCTCCTGAGGCGGAGCGTGCCCGGACGCCAGGGCCATTTCGTGGTCTTGCACCACCTTCAGTACCTCATGGACTTCAGGACGGAGCTTCCCGGAGTTGTCAGTAAGCCTGATCGCTGGGTAGTCGCCGCTCGGGGCGTCGGCGCTTCGGGTGGGCATCCATACGACCCGGGCGCCCATCTTCGCCGCCGTGAGCACTGCGTGCGGGTTCAGCCCGCCGACCTCACGGTTAAGGGTGATGGAGCCGGCCACGTCGAGCCCCGGGTACACCCGGCTCACGGTATGCGCCAGGGCCGCCGTCGGGTAGAGGTGGGACTTCAGCACGAGGCCAGCCATCTCGGCCTCGTGGGCCGCGCGCCCGACGTCCAGGGCGTCCATGCGCCGTTCCCTTTCAGGATCGGGTCCGGCGTGCACGTGGAGGTCGAAGGAGCCTCGAAGGATCTCCTCGACCTTTTCGTTCATGCTTTCAGCCATCTACTGCGTCCTTCGTACTGGCAGGTCTTTAGGTCTGCCATTCGCGTTCTACGGGCGCGGACTCGAGGGCGAGTCTGAGACTCGCCCCTACGTCGATCTCCGACCAACGCCTCACGCTGCGCTACCCAGTTCGGCAAGAACGCCCTTCAGCTTGTCCGAAGTCGTGAACATGGCGTCGGGCACCTTCGCTCGGGTCTTCTCAAGGGCCTCGCCCTTGCCGTCGACGAAGAAGACGGGCACGTCTCGCGTCGCCTTCGTCGAGCGCAGGTAGTGGGCCGTCTCACGCCCGTGGGACGGCAGCCTCGTCAGGTAGATAACCACAACGCCGGGTGCGTCCCGGCTGATGCGCTTCCCGGCCCGGGCACCGTCCTCCGCCTCAATTTCCACGTCCCAGCCTTCCGCTCGAAATGGTTGCGCCAGTTCCTCAGCCTCGGCTGAGCTCCAGTGAATGAGAAATAGCTTGCCGGCCACGGACGAAACCTTTAGCGAAGAGCCTGGCTCAATAGGTGGCCGCAGTATACCAGCGTGACGGCTGAGACGGTCAGATTGACAGCCTTCGGGGGGCCGATTAACCTGAAGGTAGAACGGGTCTTGGACAGGGAGCGCCAGATGGCCACAACGAGCGTCGACCTGGCGGTCCAGCTGGTGTTGGACAATATGCAGGTCATAGTGGGCTCCGAAGGCGGCTCACTCGAGGTCGTCGACGTTTCCGAGGGGCGCCTCACCGTCAAATACAAAGAGGGCCGCAACGACGAGTGCCCCGAGTGCGTGCCTACTCACGACATGGTCCACCAGATGATGACCGCTTCTTTGAAGATTCACGCCCCCCACGTCGCCGAGCTGGAGCTTCGGTAGGTCTGCTGTTCGGTTTGACGGTCCACCTTTCTCGTGCTATGATGCAAGATGCAATCAAGAGGGTCGACCGTTCGATCCGCCGCGAGTATTCGCGCTTGGTTGCCTTTTCCTTTTTGAGGAATTCCAAATGTACGTGATCTACCTAGATGAGTCTGGGGATCCGAACTCTTGGCAAAACCAGAACAATTTCGTGATCGCCGGAGTAGCTGTCCACGAAGGACAGATCTGGCAACTGACTCAGCAGATAGAAAAGATCCAGGGCCATTACTTTCCTGGTATTTCGATTCCAATCAAGATGCACGCGAACGAAATCCGCGGCGGTAAGGGACGGTTTCGTGACCTATCTGAGGCTGATAGAGGGCAACTACTGGACGAAATGTACAAAGTCGTCTCCGAGGCAAGATTCCCTAACCTTGTCGCGTTTGCCACGGCGATCGACATCTCGGCTGTACATACTCCGGAACAGGCGCTCCTAGATACATTCGAAGATGTGGCCGAACGGGTAAATATGTTTCTGGTGCGTCAATTCAGAAGAGGGCATCCTGACAAAGGTCTCCTGATCGTTGACCGGTCGACCTACTCTGAGAACCGTTATATGACACTGATATCCGAGTCTCGCCGGTCAGGGACCACACACGGGTACCTCGGTAACATAGTCGACATCCCCTACTTCAGCCAGTCCGGCGACACTAGGATGCTACAACTAGCGGACTTCTGTGCGTACGCTGCATACAGGCATTACGAGTCCCGCGACGACGAATACTTCAACCGGATACTTCCGCGGTTCGACCGCAGGGCTCCTTCTCATCCTCCCGATGGCTTAAAGCACATCGTTGCGCCAGGTCAAAGCTGCGATTGCGTTGCTTGCTCCTGGAGGTAACGGCCGTAGCCGCGCCCTTGGGGCACACGAAGACGCTCTGTAGCGTTACTGGCTTAAATCTATTCCTTACTCCTTACGAGCGACGACCCGTAGCCTTACGTAATCGACCGTCCACTGACCATCGCCGTACAGCCGCGGCCTCAGCTTGCGCTCCACCAACTCGATTGCCTCACGCCGCTGGTCCGTGTCAAAACCATCGAAGAAACCGCCTGCGAACATGTCCAACCAGAGGCGCATGCCTTCGGGACCGCCGTCAAGTGGGGTCGGCCGGTCGAACAGGGTGGCCTGAATGGCGGAGAAACCGTGGTTTTCGAGTAGCGATGCGTATTCGTCCGGGTCCGGGAAATAGAAATCCGGCTGGCCCGTGGGTGGCGTGCTGGGTTGGACCTGGTCTAGGGCGGAGCGAATCGCGTCAAGGACCAGAGCGATATTCCCCTTCCCGCCAAACTCGGCGACAAACCGGGTGCCCGGCTTCAGGGCTCTCCAGACGCCCTCAATCGCCTTCTCCGGTGGGCGGACCCAGTGCAAGACGGCGTTGGACACCACGGCGTCGAACTCTTCGTGGTACGGGAGGTCTCGGGCGTCTGCAAGTTCGAACCGCAAGGCTGGGTAGTTCTGCCTGGCCTGTTCGACCATACTGGGAGCGCTGTCGACGCCCAATACGGTTGCGCCTGACTCGGCGATCTTAGCGGTCAGGTGCCCCGTGCCACAGCCGAGGTCCAGAATCCGCTCTCCGGGCGTCGGTGCGAGCAACTCGACAAGCTCGGTGCCGTGCTCCCATACGAAGGAGTGTTGCGTGTCGTATAGCCGGGCGTCCCAGTTGGTGTTCGGCATGGATGTTTTGAAACGAAAGTCGGCGACCAGCCATCCGTTGTACGGTGCCCCTGGATTCCGGCCCACGACTTTCGTCGGGGCAGGCTTTTCGCCGGAATGACGAGAGTCAGGTCCCTGAGCGGCGGCCTAGAGCAGGTCCAGGTACTTGAGGCCGGAGCCGGTGTTGAGTAGCAGTATCGTTTCGTCGGGCGAGAGCGTGCCGTCTTCGATGAGCTTCCTGGCCCCGACGGCCGTCGCTGCGCCCTCGGGGCACGCGAAGATGCCTTCCAGGGAGTGGACCACTTTGACGTACTCCATGAGCTCCTCGTCCGAGACTGTGACGGCGCCACCGCCGCTCTCTCGGAGCGCCCGCAGGATGAGGTAGTCGCCAATAGCACCCGGCACGCGCATCCCGCCTGCTATGGTGTGGGCGTTCTCCCAGGGCTCCGCGAACTCGGTCCCTTCGCGGAAGGCCCGCACCATCGGCGCGCAGCCCTCGGACTGAACGCAGAACATCTTGGGTCGCTTGCCGGCTAGCCAGCCAAGCTCCTCCATCTCCGCGACGGCCTTCCAGATGCCGACTATGCCGGTGCCTCCGCCGGTGGGATAGATGATGGCGTCGGGCATCGTCCAGCCGAGCTGCTCTGCCATCTCGTAGGCCATCGTCTTCTTGCCCTCGGCGCGGTAGGGCTCCTGGAGGGTCGAGAGGTCGAACATCCCTTCCTTCTCGGCCTTCTCGCGCGATTGGCGTCCCGCCTCGTTGATCAGCCCATCGACCAGCGTGAGGTGTGCGCCGCTGGTTGCGACTTCCTTCATCGTCGACTCGGGCGCGTCCTGCGGCATGTAGATATGGGCCTCGAGGCCGGCCCGGGCCGCATAGGCCGCCAGAGCGCCTCCGGCGTTCCCGGCGGAGGGGAGGGTCACTTTCGTCAGCCCGAGCTCCAGCGCCTTGGACACCGCCGCGGACAGCCCCCGCGCCTTGAACGTCGCCGTCGGGTTGACTCCCTCGTCCTTGATGAGCAGGTTCTCGGCGCCGATCCTGGCTCCCAGGCGTTCTGCCTTGTGAATCGGCGTGAACCCCTCCCCCAACGTGACCACGTTGTCCACGTCGACAACCGGCAGGACCTCGAAGTAGCGCCACATGTTGGCGGCCCGACCCGGCAGGGAGCCCCGGTCGAAGTTGTTCCGTGCCCCGGCCAAGTCGTACCTCGCATACAAAACCTTGCCGCACGACGGACATAGCCGCCGGGGCTCGTCGGCGGAGAGCGTCTCGCCGCAGTAGGTGCATTCGAGGTGAGTCAGGTAGCTTTTCATGGGTCTGGCGGCTCCGAGCGTGGCGGTTTACGTAACACTACGTCAGTATCTATAATGTTCGGCGCTGGCCTCGGCCCGGCCGGCGCGCCGAAGCAACGCCACATTATAGAGGAGCCCGATGGTCACGCCAATCGAACAACGCTACATCGACCTTCACCCCAAGTCGGCCGAGCTCTACGCCACCTCGAGGGGCATTTTCCCCAATGGGGTAACCCACGAGGCCCGCAACCAGCTGCCCTTTCCCCATTTCGTGACCCACGCCCTCGGCCCCCATAAGTGGGACGTGGACGGGCACAAGCTGATCGACTACCGGACAGGCCATGGGTCCCTGATCCTCGGGCATTCACATCCGGAAGTCGTCGCGGCCGTCAACGAGCAGATGGCCAAGGGCACCCACTACAGCGCCTCGACGGAGCTCGAGATCGAATGGGCGCAGTGGGTCCAGAAACTCATACCGACAGTCGAGAAGGTCCGGTTCCACAGCTCCGGCACCGAGGCCACGATGATGGCCTTTCGAATGGCGAGGGCGTACACGGGCAAGACCAAGGTAATCAAGTTCGACCACCACTTCCACGGCTGGAACGACTACGCTCTGGCCGGAGGCGCAGGCCTGGGCGGCATCCCGGAAGAGACTCTCAGCACGATGATAATGCTGCCGCCCAACGACATTTCCCTCGTAGAGAAGGCCTTGCAGGACGATAACGTCGCCGCCGTAATCATCGAGCCGACAGGCGCTCACATGGGGCAGGACCCGGTACTACCCAGCTTCCTGAGCGAGCTCAGAGAGGCGACCGAGCGTCACGGCGTCGTTTTCATCATGGACGAGGTCGTCACCGGGTTCCGAACATCGAAGGGCGGTGCGCAGGAGTACTACGGCATCCGCCCCGACCTCACGACGCTGGCCAAGATCCTGGGAGGCGGACTACCCGGAGGCGGCGTTACGGGCAAGGCCGACATCATAGACATGATCGCGCTCCGCGACGACCCCGAGTACAACCAGAACACGCGTATCTCGCACCCCGGCACCTTTAACGGCAATCCTCTGTCGGCGGCTGCCGGCGCGAAGGCCCTCGAGCTGCTGGATACGACGCCGGTGAACGAGAAGACCAATGCGGCGGGCGCACGGCTCAAGGCCGGCTTCAACGACATGCTCTCGCGGATGGAGATCCCCGGCTGCGCCAGCGGCCTCGACTCCATCGTCTTCCTGCGGTTGGGGGTCGACCACGAGTGCGACAAGGAGCTCTGCGACCTGTCGCCGGAAGACCTGGCCAAGACGAGAGACTCGCACCGGAATGCCCAGCTGAACCTCGCACTACTGAACCACGGCGTCGACTCAGCGACCCGTTTCCTGATGGGCTCGACGTTCACCGACCAGGACATCGACGACACCGTCGAGGCTATGGCGAAGGCGCTCTCCGACATCCGGGCGCAGGGACTTATTTAGGGTACGGGGTCAGGGGTACAGGGTACGGTATTGGTACTCTCGCTCCGATGAGCTCCCTGGTGGTCGAGGAGACTCTTCGGGTCCCCATTTCCGACGGGAAGAGCGTCACGGCCATTCGAGTCGAGCCGGAGGTGCCGGCTACCGGGTGGCTGTTCGCCTATGCACCTGGCGCGGGTGCAAACGTCCACGACCGCTTCGGGGCCTATGCGTGCCGCCACCTCGCCGAACAAGGGATAAGTGCGGTACGGTTCCAGTTTCCGTATTCTGAGGCGGGCAAGCGCCGCCCCGACCGGACCGCCGTACTGGAAGCGACGTGGCGCTCCGTGATCGAATCGGTGCGCCAACCGGGCCAGAGGCTGGTCGTCGGGGGAAGGTCGATGGGCGGGCGCATCGCCTCTCACGTCGTTGCCCAGGGCGAGGCCGTGGATGCCCTGGCCTTGTTCGCCTACCCGCTACGGCCTCCGTTCAATCCCGATACCGTGCGCGACCAACACCTTCCCGACATCGGCGTTCCTACGCTCTTTTGCTCCGGCACCCGCGATTCCTTTGCGACCGTCGACGAGCTCCGCGTCGCCGCCGCGAAGGTGGCTGGCTCCGAGGTCCATCTGCTGGACGGCGCCGACCACGGCTTCACGACGTTGAAGTCGGACCCAAGGACTAGAAGCGACGTGTGGGAGGAGGCGGTCGTGGCCCTGGTGGAGTGGCTCGGGCGCGTTTAGCGTGGTTCGACACGCTCACCACGAGCGGAAACGGTGCTCTCTTTGACCTGCCCCTACGACAGAGACAGTCGATTCCGGTAGGGGTGGGTCTGAGACCCGCCCGAGCCCAGCGCTCAAGACCCCTGATCCGGTCGCTCTGGCCCTTGCGACGCAGTGGCTTGAGCGGGTTTAGTGTGGTTCGGCACGCTCACGACGAGCGGAAACGGTGCTCTCTTTGACCTGCCCCTACGACAGAGACAGTCGATTCCGGTAGGGGCGGGTCTGAGACCCGCCCGAGCCCAGCGCTCAAGACCCCTGATCCGGTCGCTCTGGCCCTTGCGACGCAGTGGCTCGAGCGGATTTAGTGTGGTTCGACGGGAGCTCAAGTAACTGCTCGGTTTTTGAGGGACTTGCGGGAGCGCCAGGGCAGGCACGGGGGCACTGCCCCTACGTATACAGCAAGCGAGTTGCTTTCATACGTTTCGTTCGCCCTGCGGACGTATGGTTGCTCACGACGACCGGGATTGGTGGCGAGGCGTATTCTCTTCATTCTGCCCTTGGTTGAGTGGCCACCGCTGACCCGGTATGCGAGCGTAGCCGTCGAGGGTTTCCTAAAGGCCCACCGTTGGCTCGGCGTCAAGACAGTCGAGCACGGACAGCTCTCGCCTTCGAAGGTAGCTCTCGACTTCAAGAACACTGGCGTAGGTATCTCTCAACGCGCCTCGCTTGCAGACTATTCGTGGAGTCTTCGCGGAGCGGCTTGCTAGCGCTCAAGCTCGTCCCCTCACTGTAAGGTTCCCGGTTGCCTTGTTGCAGGATTCCGTTAGGAGGTCCCTTGTTGGCAAAAAAGGCATTGACTGGCCTTTCGGACCAAAGCAATATCCGGGACGAAGGCCGTGGGTCTGGCAGTAGCCTGGATTTGAGCACCGATCTGTGCGGTCAACGAGGGAAGGTTTTCAGTGCGAAGCTTACTCCCAAAACAGGTAACGCTTTCATCAGGGATGAAGGCACCTATGGCGTTCGCGGCAGCAGTGTCGCTGGTGGGAACACCTCTTCTCCAGCTTGGCGCCGCGTCCACGGTCATGGTCGCCAATCCTCTAACAGTTGCGATCATTGCCGGCGCCGTTGGAGCGCTCGGGAAGATCACCGTTTACGGTTTCGGGCGATCGACACGAGGCGTGGGCGATGATGGACGCATTCCCGAAAAGGTCCGTCTGTTTGTTGACCGGAACATGGCGACCAGTATCCTCACCTTCTCATTAACCCCTAATCCACCGAAGGACGGCGTGTAGGAGGCCTGCTGAAGAAACAAAAGGGTGCGCCTCTGAATCTGGGATAATGGTTTTGAAACAGAAAACCGGTCCCAGAAAAGGAGCACCCGATAGATGCTACCACGTAACCACCCCGACCGCATCCAAATCGCCTTCGACGACCACCGCCTGGTGGCCAATGCCGGGCTGATCCTTCCCGCCACCCTCGCCCTGCGCCTTGGCCTGCCCCAACTCCTCCGGAAGCACCTCGACCTCGGCGGCGCGCCGGGCCGGGCGAACACCGGCGACAAGATGATGACCCTGGTGGCCTCCGCCCTAGCCGGCGGAGATTGCATCGACGACGCCGATGTGCTGCGCGCCGGCGGGACCGCCCGCGTGCTCGGTTTCACGGCTAAGCCCGAATCCACCGAAGGACACCGATGGACGGCGTGAGGGCAGCGGAAGGGGGTGGGTGAGGGAGCTACAGGGGGGATGGCCTGGGGTCTTGGGGTAGAGGGAGGCCGGCGGCCGGTCTTCAGTCGCCGCACAGGGCCCCTAAGGCCCTATGCGGGAGTTGCGATGCGCGGGAAGGCGAGAGGATACGCAGCAGGGGACTCTCGCGACCGGGGTGGCGCGAGATTGCGGGGACGTTGGGTCAGTTGCAGGCTGGCTGTCAGGCCGGGAACGGAATGGCTTGCAGCCGGGCCAAGGCGCGACTGAACTGGGTTTCCCAAGGCCAGCGCCGGGGGAGATGCAAAGTGAGGCGGCGCGCCGAGCGGGTGATCCGTCCCACCAGAGCGAAGACCCGCCGCCTGAGGGTCTTGGTGATCACGGTCCGCTCGCCCAGACCAATCCGCGCCGTCCAGCGGGCCAGGTTATGCGCCATCACCTGGACCGCCAGCCAGGCGCCGTTGGCGGCGAAGCGCGCCGACGGCATGTGGTTCAGCCCGACGCCGTACTTGAGGTCGCGTATGGCGTTCTCGACCTCGGCGTGGCGGCGATGATCGGCCTCCAGTTCCAGCGTCTCCCCATCGCGGTCGGTGATGAAGGCGTGATAGCTGTATCTGGCGAAGAGGGCGAGCTGGGAACCGGGCGTCGGCTTCACCCGCCGGACAATGAGCCGCACCGGCGCGGCGTCCGGCTTGGTCTGGAACGGGGTGTAAGTCGTCTCGGCGACATCGGCGGCGCCGTCCGTCCAGTAGGGAATGGGAGTCCAGTCCTCCTGTGGTATCGCCTCGATCAGGTCCCGCAGGCTGGCGCGCTGGCGGATGGTGATAGAGAAGCGGACATCCATTTCCCGGCAGGCGGCAACGACAGTGTGGGCGTAGAAGCCGCTGTCGGCCCGCACCGTGAGTTGTCCCCTGGCCCCGCCGTAGCGCACCCGCCCCACCGTCTCACGCAGGAAGTGGGCGGCGCCACGGGCGGTGTTGGCCCGGCCCTCGCGCAGCCGGGACATCAGCACCTCGCCGGTGCCGGCGGCAATGGCCAGCAGCGGGTGATAGCCGCGGGCGCCGGTATAGCCGTGGTGGCGCGCTCCCTCCTTGGCCAGTCCATAGGTCTCGCAGATGGTCGAGTCCAGGTCGATGGTCAGGGGCGAGTCGCCGGGTCCGGCCCCAGCGGCCCAGGCCCGGGCCAACAACTGGCGGCTCACGCGGTCGAGTTGACGGACATGCCCCCACCGGAAGCTGCGCAGGAAGGTCCCCAGGGTGGATGGCGCCTTGACCACGCAGCCTAGAACACCGACCGTCCCACCAGCGCGCAGCGCATCGGCGTCGTCGATGCAGTCGCCGCCTGCCAGCGCGGAAGCGACCAGCGTCAGCATCTTGTCCCCAGTGTTCGCCCGTCCCGGCGCTCCGCCGAGGTCAAGGTGATGGTCGACGAGTTCCCGCAGGCCCAGGTGCCGGGCTAGGGTGGCCGGCAGGAGCAGGCCGGCATTGGCCACCAGGCGATGGTCGTCAAAGACGATGCGGATACGGTCGGGTTTGTTCTGTGGCAGCATCTATTGGGTGCTCCTTGTTTCCGGGCGGGTTTCTGTTCCAAAACCATTATCCCAGATTCAGAGGAGCACCCGCTGGCTTCTTCAAGGGCTGTCCCCAAGGACGTCCTTCGGTGGATTCGGGCTTAGACATTTCCCAATGGGCGCTAGCTAAGGCCCTGGGGGTTAGTCAGGGGGCCCTAAGCCAATGGCTGCGCGATCTGCCCCCCTTGCCCGCCGGCATGGAGGCCCGCATAGACGCGGCGCTGGATCAGATAGAAGAGGAGCAGCGCGTAGCGGCGGAAGCAATCGAGAAGCTACGAGCGGAGCGCGCGGCTCAGGAGGCGCGGGAGCGTGCGCTGGCCGAGGAGGCGGAGTGACGACCACAACCCGCATACTCCGACGCGCCGAGGTGCTGCATTACGTGGGCTTGGGTAAAACCACACTCTACAAGCTCATCTCGCAGGGCGAGTTTCCGCGCCCCGTCCGGCTCGGCCGCCGTGCCGTGGGCTGGCGAGTGGAGGAGGTAGAGGCGTGGCTCTTCTCGCGCCAGCACGTCAGTCCAGCGGCTCAGGAGGCCAAGGAGACCAAAGGGCTAGCGAGGCCGAGAAGCTAACGGGCATCGATTTCGACTGGCAAGCCAAAGAGCAAAGGAGGAGGAGGAGAAAAAGTAAGTGGCCACAACGGTTGACACAAGCGGAGAGGGAGGACGGGTTATGACGACTGTATGGACGCAAGAGGCGGACGCACGGTTACGGGACTATCTCGCGTCACACGAGTTGGTCGCCGGCATCGGGACGGAGGAGTTGGCCTGCTCGGTCGCGGCGATCAACCTCGCACTCACTGAGAAGGTAACGGACGCCATCCCGAAGTGTATGTCCAAGGTTATCGGTCAATGGATGATTGTCGTCCAAGACGCGATGCCCTCGGAGATGCGCAACTCGCCGGGGTGGAAGCGTTTGCTGCCGATGGCCGCTGGCACGGGCCGTGAGAGGGAGGAGGAGCGGCTGGCTCTGGTCATGAATTGGATGTGGGGGACGGTGCTCCCCGATTTACAGAGCGTAGCGGATCAGGGCGGCTTCGGCGCCGAGTGGCGGACGATGTGCGTGGAGAAGTCTCCCGAGGCTGCTAAGGCCGCCGCCGAGGCTGCCTGGGACGCCGCCAGGGACGCCGCCTGGGACGCCTGGGACGCCTGGGACGCCGCCAGGGCCGCCGCCGGGGCCGCCGCCAGGGACGCCGCCGGGGCCGCCGCCAGGGACGCCGCCGGGGCCGCCGCCGGGGCCGCTGCCTTTGCCGCCGCCGCCGCCAGGGACGCCGCCTGGGACGCCTGGGACGCCGCCAGGGCCGCTGCCTGGGAGCGGTACGACCCTGTTGGGCTGTTGGCGCGGTTGGTGGCGGAGTCGGAGGAGGGGTAGATATGGGCGCATCAAGTACATCAAGGGGTCGCGGGTGGTGATACCGCGGTGGGCTCTAGAGGAGCGGCTGAGGCCGGAGAACACAGAGCTGGTGAACGAGTGGGACCCTGGTTCAAGCCCCACGCCGATGACGAGTGGGTTCGACGAGGTGCGGATCGTCACAGTCCCACGTTACAAGACGAGCAGGAGAGATGAGTATGACCTCCGATGAATACGCCGCGATTGCTATCGTGACCAAGACCTGGGTCACTGCCGTCCGCGGCTTCGATCCGTGCGTGGGCTGCGACGCACTCCAGCTCTGCCACCCCGACGCCACCGAAGCTCATTTCAGGCTGTCCCGGTTCGGATGGGAGCGCCTCGCACGGGACCACATGTACGAATCCCACCCCGACGAATACCACGGTCTCCTCACCTACTGGCAGAGTCATGGGGGGGGTGCACCGAGTCCGGGTTCGTGGACCGTGGCCCGGGCCACGGGGTAGCGCATCGAGGAGGACGAGATGACAATGGCTGACCTCCTACACCGCATCCTGCCCAGATCCGCGCTGGCCAGGTTCATCATAGCCTGGTCGCTCTTCGTCTTCGGGGCAGGAATGACGATAGCGGCTTTGATCTTCCTGTTACCGTTTCCAGTGCGACTTCCGGGCTATCTCGAGTGGTTGCCGTATGCCGTGACTCTAGGTATGGGCCTTCCCGGCATGGTTGTAGGTCTTTGGGTGTCGCTTCGGCTCTTGGACCGCCTCGAACCACTCTCCGCGCCCAGCGATGCGGCGAGCGAAGGTCAGTCCAGCCCCGTAGATGAATGCAGCCACGAGCACGTAGACGATTCCCCATAGCCAATACCCTCCAATGAACACAAGGATGCCCCCACCGACAAGCACAATAGCTCCGCCTACAAGAGGTTACCAGGTGGAAGGGCGGCGAACACGCCCACCGACAGCGGAGCAGGCTATGCACACATTAAGGGATAGCAAGGGCACGGATGTTTTCCGGTGGTCCACCAGGTGGCCGCAGCTCCACCTGAGGTCCTGCCCGCGCTGCACCATCGGCGCGGTGGAGGTCGACAGGCAGGGGCCGTCGTGCACCTGGTGCGGCTGGGCGGGACCTGTGCGCTGGGAGCCCCTGCACCCCACGAACGGAGTGCGCTAGATGGAGCTCACGTGACGAGAACTCCGATGAATAATCCATGGCGGAGGGCCACTCGCAAGGAGCCGTGCGCCATATGCGGCAAGCCCGACTGGTGCTCGGTGAGCGCAGACGGAGCGTGGGCTGTGTGCCGTCGCCTGGAGACCGGCACAGGCACTCACAAGACCGATGCGGCGGGCTGGGACTACTGGGTATACAGGCTGACCGATGGACCGACGACCTCTTCGCCCCCACCGCTGCAACCTACGAGTGAGCCGCAGCGGGCCGGGCCGGGCGAGCTCGACACGGTCTACACAAAGCTCCTCGATAGGCTGAGTCTTAAAGACCAGCACCGGCAGCAGCTTGTCGATCGCGGCCTCACCGACGAGGCGATAGAGCGGGGCAGTTACCGATCCCTGCCTGTGGGCTCTCGCAACAAGCTGGCCGATGAGCTGGTCAAGGATTTCGGCCAGGCCATCTGCCTGAGGGTGCCAGGTCTCTACGTCAAGCGGCAGGAGGGCCGAGATCGCTGGAGCCTTGCGGGCGATGTTGGGCTGGTGATTCCGGTGCGCGACGTGGAGGGGCGCACGGTGGCCCTCAAGGTCCGCCTGGAGGAGGGCTCCCCCAAGTACAGGTACATCTCGAGCAAGGGGCACGGCGGCCCTGGGCCAGGTGCGCCATGTCACGTGCCGCAGAGCGCGCTATCGAGCACCCGTGTTCGTCTGACCGAGGGCGAGCTGAAAGCCGAGGTCGCGACGCTCAGGTCCGACCTGCTGACCATCAGCGTGGCTGGCGTCTCGGCGTGGCGGTCCGTGCTGGACGTCCTCGGAACACTGAAGACGGAGACGGTGGTGCTGTCCTTCGACGCCGACGCCGTGGCCAACCGACACGTCGCCCAGGCGGTCGAGATGGCCGCCGACGGCATTCGGCGCTCCGTCCACGTCGTAGAGCTGGAGACCTGGGACGCCGCCGACGGCAAGGGCATCGACGATCTGCTCAACGCCGGCAAGACCCCAGAGGTCCACGTCGGCGACGCCGTCGACGCCGTGATTGCCGAGATGATCTCAGCCACCAGCCTGGCCCACCCAACTCCGGCCGAGGGAGCGTTGAGCGCCGCGGTCGATCTGGTCAGGTCTCTAGCCAAGGCCACTCTCAAGGACCCAGGAGCGGCGTTCGAGCAGGGGGCCCTCGAGGCAATCTCCCTCGTCAGAGCGGAGGCTCCGGCCGAGTGGATGCGCACCCGTGCGGGCCTGATCTCTGCGGGTACCAGCGCGAGAGAGCTGGACCGCGTTCTCAGGAACGGAGCGTCCGGTGATGGAGAGCCGAAGGCCCTGGAGCACAGCCTGCCGTCCATCCGGACCGACGGGCGCTACATGCGCGAGATCACCGGGGACTCGATCAGGGCATTACAGGCCCTCAACGAGCGTGGGCCGAGGCTCTTTTCTTCGGGAGGCGGCATCGTCTACGTAGCGGAGAGCGAGCAGGGGGATATCTCGCCCGGGCTACTGACTGGGCCGGCCATGAAGGGCCTTCTGGAGCGTTCTGCCGACTACATAACCTACGCCAAGGGCGCAGAGACGCCGGGCCGGGTCCCAGACGACGTCGTGGCCGACATAATCCATCTGCAAACGAGCCCTTTCCCGCGCCTGACGGGACTGGTTCAGTCTCCCGTGGTGCTCGAGTCCGGCCGGTTCGTGACCGAGTCTGGGTACGACCCCGAGAGCGGGTACCTGCTTTCCCTCAACGGGCTGACCGGTGTGTCGACGGGCATGCCGCCGGCGAAGGCCCTCAGACTTATCACCGACGAGCTCATGGGCGACTTCCCCTTCGTGGACGAGGCGAGCCGGACGCATGCGGTGGCCCTTCTGCTCCAGCCGTTCCTGCTACCGCTCATAGGTGGCTCTCTGCCCCTCTATCTGGTCGACGGCTCCACGCCTGGGGTAGGCAAAGGGCTCCTGGTCGACGTCATCGCCCGGGTCGCCCAGGGCCGCCCGATCGCAGTGATGTCGCAGCCCAAGGACGAAGAGGAGATGCGAAAGCGGACCACCGGACTCCTCCTGAAGGGGGCGACGATGGTCCTGCTGGACAACGTCTACAGCATCAAGTCGGGGGTCCTGTCGTCTCTGCTGACGACTCGCGAGGTGGAGGACCGTCTGCTGGGGAGCTCCAAGATCGTACACGTTAGGAACAACGCCACCTGGATAGCCACTGGCAACAACGTGGAGCTGAGCAACGAGATCACACGCCGCACGATCTTGATCCGTCTCGACCCCGGTGTGGAGCGCCCTGAGAACCGAGGGGGGTTCAAGCACCCGTACCTGGGCACCTGGGCCTCTGGTCAGAGACGGGTGCTGGTCGGAGCGTGCATGTCGCTCATAAGGGCCTGGACGGAGGCCGGGATGCCGAGGTCGGCCAGCACCCTGGGCAGCTTCGAGGACTGGGTATCCGTCATGGGGGGTGTGCTGGAGGTGGCCGGCGTCTCAGGGTTGCTGGAGAACCGGGACCAGCTCGTATCGGCTTCGGACCGCGAGTCGCAGGAGTGGGCGGAGATCGTGCATCACTGGCAGGAGACCCACGGCGGCAACGCGGTGACCGCCAAGGACCTCCTGAAGCTGGCCAAGGAGCACGATCTGCTGCTGGACCTGTGGGCGGGCAGGAGCGAGGTCGCCGGACAGCAGCGGTTCGGCCACGCGCTGCGGGCTCACCGGGACCGGGTGTACGGCGAGTGGGCGATCAGGCGCGCTGGGGCGGATGGGTACACGAATTCCAACGCCTGGCGGCTGGAGGAAATAAATGTCTCGGCCGGCCCCGACGACCCGGAACAAAACCACGGAAACCACGGAAACACCCCACGTGCATAGCTGAAATGGTGGAGGTCTTGGCATGAGGGAGCAGTCCCTCCGCACATACCTGGCTCTGTCCCAACGCCTGGCGGCTGGAGGAAATAAATGTCCCAGCCGGCTCCGACGACCCGGAACAGAGTTCCTCTCCATGAAAGGCATCGGATCGGTCACCGACGTGTCCGGACTGTGGGGTTTCCGTGGTTTCCGTGGTTTTGTTCCGGCCCGCCGAGGACCTGGACAAAAACATTTTCGGTGAGGATCCCCCGAGGAGGGCTGACATGGTGTTGGAGTTGACTAGACGGTTGCAGTCGGGCCAGTCCTGGATGATCCGCCACGAGGCGGACCTGGACGGCCCCGACGAAGCGGCGGACCGGTTCGTCGAGGTCTTGGACAGATGGGACAGGATGGACGAGGAGGTTCGGGGCATGGGCTTCGAGGGATGTCCGATCGGTCCCGAAGGATGTCCAGACGAGACGCCGGCGAGGTGCAGGTACTGCGGGAGCGTTGGAGGACGACACACCCCACAGGTAGAGCCGGAGGCCTCCGAGGGGCAGCAGCGCCTCTTCCCGGCTAGTAGTAGGGACCATTGATGGCCGGTGAGTCCGCTAGGCGAGACACTGAAGGAATTGGCTGACGACTTGGAGCGGATGCGTAGGGCGTTGTCCGAGTATTCGCGCCAAGGCCCATTGGTGGCCTGACCTAGAGCGATCACTGTGCGGAATGCGGGATGGCACTATGGATGTGCCTAGCGACGATCCGAGTGATTACTGCAAAAACTGTATACGTCTTTTGGCACGGAGCAAGGCGCTGTGACAACCGAACTATCGGTGGCTAGGTCCGTGGGCGAGGACTTGGTGCGCCTGCTAGCTCCTCGCTGCGAGCGCATCCAGATCGCCGGCTCGATCCGGCGAAAGCGTCCCCAGGTCAAGGACATCGAGCTGCTCTGCGTCTCGAAGGCGTGGAGCACGCAGGACCTGTTCGGCGGCCTTGCCACGAACGGCTACGAGCTCGACCTGAAGCTCGACGAGCTGGTTGCCGACGGCTCAGTTCTGAAGAAGCGACCGAACAAGGCTGGGCGCTACAGCTACGGCGAGAAGAACAAGCTGCTCACGCACGTCCCCAGCGGGATCCCCGTCGACATCTTCAGCGCCCCGGCCACGAATTGGGGTATGGCGCTCGTGGTCCGCACGGGGCCGAAGGAGATGAACATCCGCATGATGGCCCGCTTCAAAGAGATGGGCATGAGGGGTCACGCCTACGGTGGCGTAACGGACCAGGATGGCACCGAGATCGAGTGTCCGTCCGAGGCCAAGGTGTTCGAGCTGCTGGGGTGGCGCTACGTGCCGCCCGAGTCGCGGATGTAGCGGGGAGACGTCGATGGCCAAGGTAGCCTTCCTCATAACCGTGCTCCTGCTGCTCCTGGTCCTGCTGGCCGGGGTGTGGCGGTTTGCTGTCACAACCTCCCAGTCCGATTACCTGGAAGTGTGGTTCGACTGCCCGGATGGTGTAGCAATCGTGTGGTGGGCGGAGGCCGGTTACCCGCCGTCAGCCTCCGACGAAGAAGAGTTTTGCGCCAACATCCAGAAGCTCGAGGAGGAGTGGGAGGCCGAGCACGGCGAGGAGACGCAGGAGTAGCTCGTGAAGGTAGCCCTATACGCCCGGGTCAGCACGTCAGACCGAGACCAGGACCCTGAGACTCAGTTGCTGGCTCTCCGGGACTACTGCGAGTCTCAGGACTGGGACATCGTTGAAGAGTTCGTGGACGAAGCGCCGGCCAGGGACCTGCGCCGGCGGACCTCGTGGCGCAAGCTCCTGGACCTGAGCTTCCGGCGCCAGTTCAATGCGGTGGTGGTGTTCAAGCTCGACCGGGCGTTCAGGTCGGTCAAGGACATGCACGACACCCTCGGGTCGTCTCGGGTTTTTCCTTTGATATCAGCATATGCTCCCCAAGGAACTCGCCTACCTGCTTGCCAACAGCCGTACCGGCTATGTAGCCCGCGACCCCAGGCACGTCGAGTCGCGGGTCGGCGGGTGGGCCGGCCGGCATCCTCGACTGCGTGGGATCGTCGACGTGGCGCTGGCTGAGGTGCCCTGCCGGCAACACGTCGTAGAAGCCCTCGGCCAACTGGCCGGGGCCGCGCGGGTCGGGCGGTCCCCCGACGACACTCTTCGTGGATGCCGGTTCAGGCTTCGGCTGCGCCGGAGCGAACTGCTCCGGCGGCCCCTCCTCGCGCTCGTGGAGCCCTACGGATTGCTCTGGCTCATCCTCCGGCCAAGGTTTGGGCGCCGTCGCGGTCTCCTCTCCCGGTGCCGGTTCAGGCTTCGGCTGCGAGACGGAGGTAGGCTTCGTAGGTACCGGTTCAGTCTTTGGCTGCGAGACGGAGGTAGGCGTAGGCGTAGGCGTGGGAGTAGGCGTGGGCGTGTCTGTAGGCGTAGGCGTGTCTGTAGGCGTAGGCGTAGGCTTCGGCTGCGAGACGGAGGTGGGCGTAGGCGTGTCTGTAGGCGTAGGCGTAGGCGTAGGCGTAGGCGTAGGCGTGGGCGTAGGCGTGGGCGTGGGCGTGTCTGTAGGCGTGTCTGTGGGCGTAGGCGTGGGCGTGTCTGTAGGCGTGTCTGTGGGCGTAGGCGTGGGCGTGTCTGTAGGCGTAGGCGTGGGCGTGTCTGTAGGCGTAGGCGTAGGCGTGGGCGTGTCTGTAGGCGTAGGCGTGTCTGTAGGCGTGTCTGTAGGCGTAGGCGTAGGCTGCGAGACGGAGGTAGGCGTAGGCGTAGGCGTGTCTGTAGGCGTGTCTGTAGGCGTGGGCGTAGGCGTGGGCGTAGGCGTAGGCGTGGGAGTAGGCGTAGGCTTCGGCTGCGAGACGGAGGTAGGCTTCGAAGTAGTGGTCTTCGCCTGCGAGACGACGACATGCTTCGTGGATGCCGGTTCAGGCTTCGGCTCCGGCTGCTCCGGAGCGAACTGCTCCGGCGGCCCCTCCTCGTGCTCGTGGAGCCCTATGGCGTCGTGGCTCGACGCCGTGTGCCCGAACTGCCCGCATATCTTGCACCTCTTCTTGGATCGCTTCTGTGCCATGGCTCAGCTCCTCTCATTTGAGAACACTTGGTTGATGGTGCGCAGCTCATGAACCCAGCCCGATCAATCTGAGCGGGTTGAGCGCTCTGGCGGCGTTGATGAACTGACTGACGGCATTGAGCAGCACCGGGAGCACACCGGTGAAGAATCCGTAGGTCGCGGCGCCGGTGAAGACGAGGACGGTGAGCCAGCGGACGACTTGCATGTTTCCGGAGAACCACTCGTAGTCCCAGGTCAGCAGACGTCCGACGGCGCCTATGTACCCGAGATTGGGCACGGGGATCGGGATGAAGATGACCGTCTTCATCTCGATGACCGAGAGCGTCAGCACCGTCGACAGATCCGACTGGTTGCCTATGGCGAGGTTCAAGAGTCCCTGGACGAAGGACATGAGGAGCCAGCCGAACATCAGGACGGAGACGAACTTGACGGTCACGACATCACCTCATGAACTTGACGGGTCCGATCGCCGCGAAGTAGCCGAGGCCTACGAAGACGACGAAGGCGAGCGGTACGCCGAGGATGTAGGCCAGAACGAAGTAGACGAGGCCGCCTGCGACGGCCGCCCACAGCATCGAGCGGAGTCCGCTCTGCAGGACCTTGCCCGAGACGACGGCGGCGACGACCGTCGACAGGATCATCCAGAAGGCGTGGACCGGCAGGGCGCTGCTGTTGACCAGCTCCCTGTACGGGTCCATGAAGGGCGATGAGACGATGCCGCCCGCCTGCGGCGTCACGAATACCGCGAGCGGTGGATTGGGGGCGACGGCGGCGACCGGCTGGTCGGGCAGGGACGGCAGGGCCTCTGGCTGGATCTCGAGCCCGTTGACCGTGATAGTCAGATCGCCGGGGTCCGAGGTGATGTAGTAGGTCCCGTCATTGTCGGCCGCAGACCGGTCGTCGACGGTGCCGCGCCACTCCCAGCCGTTGGAGGCGGAGCCTACCTGGGTAGGCTCTATGTCGCCGCCCGCGAGCTTCAGGTCGAGGGCGTAGGTGGGTGCGGTGCTCGAGGTGTGGCCGATGCGTACCCCCCCGACGCCGCCGGTGACGCCGTTGCCTATCTTGACCGGACCGGTGCTCGCTTGGATCGCCTCCGACTGTGAAGCGGAATCCCGCTCCACTCCATCGACGTAGAGCTTGAGGTCCGGGCTGTCGTAGGTGAGCTTGAGGTCGTATGGTTGGCCGGCCGACATGGGCGAGTAGGTAGCCTCCGTCCTAGTCAAGTAGTCGACCTCGACGTAGACCTGTGTCGTGCGACAGCAAGATTGAGAATCAAGCGTTAGTTCTATCTGGAGGTCCTGGAAGTTCGCCGCCGTCCAGCTTCCGCCGCCGGGACGGCTCGTCGAAAAGGTGGAGTTGTATCTGGTGTAAGAGCTTGCTGGAGTAATGAGGGTTCCTTGGGCCAGGTTGGCGCCGAGCACGAGGCCCACCCCTACAAGGTCGTTGGAGCCTCCCTTCGTAACGTGAAACGCTCGAACGGCCACTATCGGAACTGTGGCCGGTACGGGGTTGGTCAGAGCGTAGCGGTCAGAGAGTGAGGAATAAAGGGCGTTGGTTATGTAGGTGGTGTCGCCGTCGTGAACGGCCTCGTCCACACACTGGTAGTTGGTAGTGCACCCGCTCGACACCAGATTGGTAGTCTGAGTCGAGCCGTTCGGTCTCAGCGTCGCCGTCGCACAGCACTGATAGACTGCACCCACGGCCTCGTCGCCGTTTCGAACGAACAGCTCGTAGGCCCTGTACTTGCCGACGATGGTGGCCGTAGAGGCCGTATCCGGGAGGGAATGGAGCATCACCGTCGCCTCGAGGGTCAGGTCGTCGGTGATGTCGAGACTCGAGTCGTCCGAGACCTCGATCCGGTCGGAGCTCCCGTCGAGCGGAAAGAGCGCCGGGACTGCGGGTCCGTCCATGAAGGCCTTGACGTCGACCGTCGTGTTGGCGGGCACGTCGGCGAACCAGAACCAGGCCGAGGTGGCCGAGCTGTCCATGTCCTGGGCGAATCCGCCGGCGCGGTTGTGGGCCGAGTCGGTGAACAGGACGTCGGGGCCGGTGGAGGACGCGTAGCCTCCGCTGACGAGGGCGTTGGTGTTCATCGTGACCGGGACCGGACCGGTCCAGGGGGTGCTCGACTCGTTCTCGATGTTGACCGTGAGGCTGTACGTATATGCGGTCGGGTCGTATGCCGACTGGGCCGTGGCTATACCCACCGCGGCTGCGACGGCTCCGAGTACGAGCGTTACGGCGACGATCAGCCTCACGGTGTGGTATTCCCTCCGCCTAGCTCGGCCAGAACCGGTTGACGAGGGTTGCGAACGAGACCGTGCATGCGAGGACGAGGATGCCGACGGCGGCCATGAAGGGGGGCACTCCAATCATGCCCCCCGCCAAGATGATCTGGAACGGGTAGAGGAGCAGGGCTTGACTATCCCCGCGGCTGTAGGCGATGGCGGCGTACATGCAGACGGCCATGACTGCGACGAGCCCGATGCCCATCGCCAGGAACGGGATCCCGAAGCTCTTGCCCAGGTTCGCCATGTCCCTCGAAAACGCAGAGTCAGAGCCGTCGACCGTGAGGGCCGTCGGGTCCGGGATGGTCGAGGTGGTGTGAGTGAAATCGCCCGTTGCCGAGCCTTGGGAGATATCGAATGCGCCGGAGGCGATGAAGACGATGTGGGGGAAGGCCGCGTCCACCTTGGCGCGGCCGGCGATCGTGATGCCGCTCGGCGATACGTACTCTTGGGAAGCTATGTCGGGATCGTCGGCCTCGAGGGCGAGCACGACGTCCTTGATGTCGTCCGCGAGCTCGTCCGCCGTCGCCGGCAGATCTGAGGTCGCGTTCCAGTCGGGATCGTTCGCGGGCGTGTCGCAGTGGCTCTGGGGCGGGTCGAACAGCGTCGGACTGCCGTGGATGCACAGCTGCACGTCAGAATCTCCCCAGGGGACTTCGGCGTTGGCGGCGTTGGGGCCCCAGTAGAAGGCGACGAGGCCGTATCCGGTGGCCGGTGGGTGGGACTGCCCCAGGACGTCTGAGCCATCCTGTACCTTCAAGATGGCCCCGCCGGGACCGTATGCCTTCTCGTCGTCGCCGGGCTGCTCCGTGAGAGCGTAGCGGCCCAGGATCAGCCGGTCGTTGAGCGCGAGGACGTGCCTGTAGGCATGCACCTCGCGGACGGCTACGGTCGTCCAGCCGTGCGACGCCGACGCGCTGCCGATATCTGCGAGCCACCACGTAGCCGCGATGAGAGCGGCGAGGAGGCCGGCCCTAGCTCGTTCTCCAGCTCGTTGCCGCATCCCAGAAGAAACTCCGATAGCTGGCCGAACACTCCGGACCGCTCGGCCAATATGTACAGAGCCAGCTGCTGGGAGGGCGTGAGGGTCCTCATTCCACTCCTCACCTCGCAGAGGCGGTGGTACTCCATCCCCAACTCCCTTGCCAGGCCGCTCCAGCTGCAGCCCAGCGAGTCGCGGACCCAGACGAGGGCCTCCGGCATCCGGCGGCGAAGCTCTGAGTTCTCCGGCTTGGCGTCCAGGACTGCTCTCATGGCTCACTCCCCTAAGTATGACAGGGCTCCGGTTTGTTGGGTATATACCGGATCTGGTATATGTCAAGGGCGGTGTGAAAACGTACCAGCGGGGCGGAGCAAAACTGTACCACTGAACGCCGTAGAATGGGCATCAAGGTTCGTGGGGCGTTGGAGATCAGGCTCAGTCAGATAGCTGGCGGCCAGAAGTCTTCTTGCTGTGCTTGAGTCGGTAGCTGTCCCCGTTCATCTCCAGGATGTCGACATGGTGGGTGAGGCGGTCGAGGAGAGCTCCGGTCAGCCGTTCAGAGCCGAACACCTCGGTCCACTCGACGAAGGGCAGGTTGGAGGTCACCAGGACCGATCCACGCTCGTAACGCTGGCTGAACACCTCGAAGAGGAGCTCGGCGCCAGTCTTGGACAAGGGCACGAAGCCCAGTTCGTCGATGATCAGAAGCTTGAGTCGTGCGAGCCTTCTCTGCAGGTTGAGCAGACGCCGTTCGTCCCTGGCCTCGATCAGCTCGTGAACCAGAGCAGCGGCGGTGGTGAAGCCCACGGACAGCCCCCTCTGACACGCAGCCAGACCGAGACCGAGGGCGATATGGGTCTTGCCGGTGCCACTGTTGCCGAGAGCGATGACGTTGTGGGGGCGCTCGATGTACTCGCATCGTGCCAGCTCCAGAACCAGAGCCTTGTTCAGGGACGGCATAGACAGGAAGTCGAAGGTGTCGAGGCTCTTGGTCGTCGGGAAGCGGGCTGCTTTGATCCGACGTTCCACCATGCGATGGTGACGGTCGATCAGCTCCAACTCCGATAGTCGCAGCAGGTAGTCCGGATGGTCAGCTCCCTCACTGGCACACTGGGATGCCAGCTTGTCGTACTCCCTCAGGAACGTGGGGAGCTTGAGTTGCTTGAGGTTGTGTTCGAGCAACATCGTGGACTTGTTGGTCATGACCGGCTCCCCGCCAGGAGAGCCATGTAGTCCCTGGTCGAGGTTGTTGCAACGTTGGTCCTGGGCAGATACGGGTACAACTCCATGTCGAGTCTAGGCGGTCGACCCTCGATCCTGCACAGCACCAGGTGCTTGACAGCATCGAAGCTCACAGCCCCGAGTCGAATGGCGTCTCGTACGGCGTCGTGGACTTCTTCCGGCTGGAAGTTCTCCATCAGTCTGAGCACCTGCACGAACTCCCTCTTTCCTCGCTTGCCCATCCGAGACTCCAGCAGCCGCCGCAACACTCCGAACTCCTCGGGCAACTCCCATCCAACCAGCGGCGCCGCCTGATCCAATGCCCTCGTCTTCTTCTCAAGGAGCGGCAGGTAATGGAGAGGGTCGAAGACGAAGTCGTCTCGATCGTAGGACCGCCGATGGCGGGCGATGACTTCAGCGCCACAGCTGATCACAACCTCGTGTACATATCCGCGGACCACAACGTCCCGATGACCGTAGGCCACCGGGACCGAATAGTCATTGGTCCGGTATCTGACCAGGGACAGAGAACTGACCCTCGTCGCGTGCTTGTCGCTGGCGTCGTACGGTACGGCCGGCAGAGGCAGCAACTTCTCCAGGTCCCGCTCCAGCCGTTCTCCTATCGTCTCGTTGTGGCCGCGGAGTCGATCTTCGAACCGTCTGAGGCAGTGTTGCTCCAGATGAGCATTGAGGGCATCGAAGCTCTCGAACGATGGAATGGGCACCAGGAAGTTCCGGCGGACATAGCCGACCAGACCTTCTACTTTGCCCTTATCGTTCCCTTTGCCTGGACGGCCGAACCGGTCCTCGAACAGGTAGTGGGACTGAAGCTCGGAGAACACCCTGGTCCGCTGCCGGCGACCATCTCCCAGGATTCTGGCTACCGCGAGCGTGGTGTTGTCGTAGAGGATGCTCTGAGGCACTCCGCCCAGGAACGCGAAGGCGGAGACGTGTCCGTCGCAGAATGACTCCGTCGTCTCGGCGGGATACGCCTTCACATAGCACCCGTCGCTGTGAGGGAGGTCCAGGGCGAAGTAGTGGGCTTTGCGTTCCACTCCGCCGATGATCACTCGAGCTTCGCCGTAGTCGCACTGGGCATGTCCCGGGGAATGGGACAGTGGTACGAACATCTCGCGGGTATGACGACGGCGTTCTCGAACGTAGTCTTTGACTATCGTGTACTTGCCGGGGAAGCCGTGTTCGTCTCTGAGCCGTTCGTAGATACGCTTGGCGGTGTGACGCTGCTTCTTCGGTGAGCTCAGATCCTGCTCCAGGATCTGGTCCATCACACCCTTATATGGATCGAGCTTCGGTCTGCGAGCCGGTCGTTGCCGTCGATACCCTGGGGGCACGGAGTACTCGAGCATCTTGCGCACCGTGTCCCGGTGTAGCCCGAACACTCGGGCCGCCTCTCGGACGCTCATCCCTTCGACGAAACAAGCCCTGCGAACTCGCAGGTACATCTCCACCTTGTACATCCAATCCACCTTCAATCAGGTTCGGTCGTTCCTGATTGAAGGCGACAGGCGGTACAGTTTTCAAGCGCCACATCTCAGCGCTCGACCGCCCAGGTGGTACATTATCTCTCCGCCCTTCACAATCGATCGATTGGCGGGCGAATCGCGATCGCGGCCCACTCCCCCACTTCCGGCTCGGATCCGTCACCTCGCCACCTGACCTGGTGCGGGAGCCGTCGAGCCGTGCCCTTGAGATCCTGTTTTCTGACCAGTTTGTACGCTCTCACGAGGGGCTTCTGGGCCTTCTTGCGTCGCCTGCGGACGCGGTCTATGGCGGCCGCGAGCTGAGGTGTGGTCCCGCCCGCCGACGCGAGGCGAGAAAGCCTCTCTTCGATAACGTCGAGGTCGCGAGCGGGACCAGCCGATCGGCGTATACGCCTCAGATGAGAGTCGACTTCGCTGCGGACGGAGCGATTCAGGAGCGGTGCGAATAGCTGGATCGTCGCTGTGGCCTTCCGCACACCCACCCGGAGATCGTGGACGTATTCGACGTCCTTTTCCGGATGTTTGGCCGCCCGCGGCAAAAGCCGAGCGACTCGTTTCAGCCGCCGGGAGATGGTCCGACGAGCGTATCGGCTCACCGGCTGCCGCCGGTCTTCGTCTGGGGTCGTCCTTCTGCTTTCTATCGGATCAACCAAGGAACCCTCATCCCTTCGGTGAACTCAGGACAAGCTCATTCATCTCCCAGAGGGAGGCTGTCTCAGAAGTCCTGTTTCTGCCCAGTCGGGAAGAGAGTTAGGAAAGCCTGCCGTCGGAAGTCGGCGTGCTAGCGGTAACAGCGACGGTTTCCGTGCGCAAACCAAGACACCCTCACCTTAATCCTCTCCCATCAAGGGCTTTGCACCAAAAGTCGTGTTGCGGAGCCGTGGTTCGACAGGCTTCCCAGCGCTGGAGGCCCCACTCGAGTATTTGTTTGTCGCCGCCGATGGCGTAGAAAGCGCCCCAGTTCTGAATCGACTCGTACTCGTCGTCGACGTCATGGACAAAGAACAGCTTGCCGCCCGGGCTGACGTACTTCTCCATGAATTGCGCGGCGGCCTGCTCCATCAACGAGATGAGCCGGCGCTCCAACAACGCCCACGGCGGCGGGGCCGTAACCTCGGTGGCCTTGATCGTGACTGTGTCGGGCATGGAAACGGGCTGCTGGGCTGCCATTGAAACCTCGATGCGTCAGTCTAGAGTCTTGTCACGCCAACGCGAGTGCGGATCATACGTCAGACGATCTGCGCTTCCAGCCTAGTAGACCGAAATCTTTGAAATGAGGGGTAGCCGAGATTGGCGTGCTACGACGACAGGGCGGGTTTCAAACCCGCCCCTACCAAGCCGTAACCTCAGAACCCTTCAATACTAGGATGTTGGACCACTAGCCTCGTCTAGCTCCATGCCGAGGCCGGGGCCCTCGGGTACGACGATGTGACCTTCCTCGTACCGGACCGGCTCCTTGACCACCCGCTCCTGGTAGACCAGCGGCCCTGAGGGGTAGCACGGGAACGTCAGGTTTGGCATCGCGGCGACCAGATGGGCGGCGGCAGCGGTGCCGATGGACAGCTCGACCGTGCTGCCGAGTAGGGTCTTGATATCGTAGGCCTCGGCCAGAGCGAAGAGCTTGCGTGCGGAGGTCATTCCCTCGTATCCGATACCTATGTTGAACACGTCCACGGCGTCGTGCTTCGCCAAGTTGGCGGCGATCCCCGCCGAGGCCTCGGCGACGTGCTCGCCGATGGGCAGAGCCGCCTCACGGCGAACGGCCACGAAGTCTTCAATAGGCGCGTGCTCACGTCCCTTCACGGGAGACTCCACGACGTTGGGCTTGAAAGGGGCCATCCGAGCGATCGCATCGATCGCCTCTTCCACCTCGAACCGGCCGCTCGCGTCCAGGGCGTTGATGTGGACGTCCTCGCCCCACCGGAGTCGCAGCTCGCTAAGGAACCGCTCGTCGAGATCCAGGTCGGCGCCGAAGTAGTATCGGATGGTCGAGTGTCCTTGCTCCAGGAGCGTTTCGACTCGCCCTAGGTTGGCCTGAATGTCGGCCTCGACCTGGCATGTGGACAGCGGGTACGAGAATGGGATTCTGTCGCGTACCTTGCCTCCGAACAGCTGGTATACAGGGACTTCGAGAGCCTTGCCGATCAGGTCGTGCAACGCGATGTCGACTCCCGCCAGGACCTGGTGGTCCCACCGCTGCCGGTACAGATCGGTCTGTATGGCGGTCAGGTCGAAGGGGTCACGTCCGACGAGCAGCGGCTCAAGTCGAGCGCTCAGATTCCCGATGGCGGACCGGGAGACCGAGAAGTTGACGTCGGACATCTCTCCGAGGCCGGTCATGCCGGCGTCGGTCCGCAGGAGGGTGATAACGTGGTAGGAGACGGCCCCCTCGGGGTCGGAGGGTCCGGTCCGTCCCATCTCGCGCGTCGAGAAGACTGGGACGAGCTCGATAGCCGTGATCTTCAATCGGCGACCCAGTGCCGAAAGAGTGGCTTGACGTCGTCTGGGAGGGTGTTGAAGGCGTCGGCTCGAAGCTTCCGCACCACGAAGGGCGCGCGTCCCGCGGCCTCCATGGGAACGCGCTCGGGCGAGTCCGGGTCGAGGATGTTGACGTTAAGCTACCACGGGGCCCAGCAGACCCGCATCGCCGAGCGCGTGCGGTTGCTGATGTTGACTCCTGCGGCGTGCCACGCCCTGGCGTCGAACATCAGCACGTCGCCGGGCTCGCCCTTAACCTGTACCTCCGTCGGGTAGGGTGCGTCTTCGGCTGTGCCGTATCCGCCGGTTGGGTTGTTGTCGGCTTTGTGGCTGCCGGGCACGACGAAGGTGCCGCCCGTCTCGTCGGTGAACGGCGACAGCATCCAGACCGTCGTGACGGTCAGCACGGTGTCGGGGTATGGTGCGATCAGGTGCCCTTCGTACTTTTGGCCGTAGGGCCAGTGAGTGCCAGACGCCGTGCTGCCCGGGATCTTTGGCGCGAGCGTCGGGATTGGGCTGCTGCGCGATGTAGCGTGTGAACGAGATTCGGGAGTACGGTCCCCAGAGGGTCCGAAGCACCTCGGTGATGCGCTCGTCGGTCAGGTAGGACGCAAAGGACTGGTCGTACTCGATGAGGTGGCCGCCCTTGGACTCCTTGTACTCCGGCGACTGGACCGTCGCTTCGACGCTTTCGCGGACCTGCGTCACCTTGTCCCTTGGAATGACCTCGGGGATGTGGCAAAAGCCGTCGGTGGTGAGATGGGCGATGATTTCGTCTTGTGTCATTACTTGCGCTCCGGCGGGAGGGGCAGCCGCATCGTCACGACCCGCTGGGACGCTGGTAGGGGTGCTTATCGAATTCGAGGTCAATATCCATAAGCCGCAGTTTGTAGACCGTTGAGAACGATCCTGTGCCGGTCCCGGCCATTATAACTGTGCTACGGAGTGGCTCGTTCGGAGGCCCGCCCATCCTCCGTGGTGCTACACTCTTCAGGCTATGCGAGGGTCCCGCAGCGGTCTAATTGTGCTCCTGTTGCTAGGGGCGCTGTCGTTCGGCGCCTGCTCAGAGTCGGACGAGCCGGGAATCACCAACGCTCCATTCGAACCCAAGGACACTCCGGCGTTGTCCTTCGAGGAACCTCCTGAAACACCGCTTGAGGTCCAGCGACGCCGGCTCATCGAGGAGATAGAGCTGCGGGGAGTCACGGACACCCGTGTCCTCGACGCGATGAAGTCAGTCGAGCGACACCACTTCGTACCCGAACGTTACCGCGATCTGGCGTATCGCGACAGGCCTTTGCCGATCGGAGAAGGTCAGACGATCTCTCAGCCGTTCGTGGTCGGGCTTATGACCCAACTCCTCGACGTCGAGGCAGGAGACCGGGTGTTGGAGGTCGGCACCGGCTCGGGCTATCAGGCGGCGGTACTGGCGGAGATGGGCGTGGAGGTCTACTCGATCGAGATCATCCCGGTGCTGGCGAAGTCCGCCCGAGAGCGCCTGGACCGGCTCGGTTACGAAGAAGTCGAGTCTCGAACGGCCGATGGCTACCTCGGATGGCAGGAAGCAGCGCCCTTCGATGGGGTCATCGTCACTGCGGCTCCGGACCATTTCCCTCCCCCACTTCGCGAGCAGCTCAAGCCGACAGGCCGAATGGTGATTCCCGTCGGGCCGACCGGCTCCGTTCAGACGCTCTGGTTAGTCGAGCAGAGGGAGGGCGAGTGGGTGTTCGTCAACCAGGGCGACGTCACGTTTGTTCCGCTGGTCCGGTAGATCAGCGCCTTACATATTCGCGACGGCGAATAGCTTCCCTATCTGTCCCAAGTTGCTCTGCAAGTGCATGTACCACTTCGATAATCGTGTCCTCCCTGTCTGGCCTATGATGGTACTGACACAGGTTTACTCTTGACATTCCCGCCAAGATAACGTACAAATGGAATTGATCCCCCCTGTCGCTTCGGTGGCAGGGCCGCAAGACCACCTTCCAAGGTGGTCTTTGCATTTCCATAGCTGAAAATGCGCACCAATGTCTACATCGATGGCTTCAACCTCTACTACGGTTCGCTCAAGGGCTATCCTCAGCTCAAATGGCTTGATGTCGCCGATGTGTCTCGAAGGCTGTTACCGAAGCACACGATCAATAGAATCAGGTACTTTACAGCCCGGATAGACGCATTGCCGCACGACCAGCAGGCACCCGCCCGCCACAATGTCTACCTCCGTGCCTTAGAGACGATTCCCAATCTAACGATTCACTTCGGTCGATTCGCGACCCGCCCAACTCAAATGCCGACGATTCCATTGACCTATCTGCCAGGCCAAACTCGCCCCCGGCTTGCCACGGTACTAAAGACCGAAGAAAAGCGCTCAGATGTGAATCTAGCTACACTTCTACTGACTGACTGCTTCGACAACGATTTTGACGAAGCGGTGATTGTCTCCAATGACTCTGACCTGGTGTTACCGATCGAGCAAGTTACGACTAAGTTCGGAAAGCCGGTTGGTGTGATAAATCCGCACCCCAAGGGCAGGATTAGCCAAGAGTTGATAAAAGTTACCACCTTCCAAATCAGAACAATCAATAAATCGGTTCTCAGCAAATCACAGTTCCCCAAAACTCTCACCGATGCCGGCGGGCGTTTCAGGCGACCACGCGGGTGGCGATAGGGACTCGCCACCCGCTAGATACGCAGGCGCTCAGATGGACCGTCCAGCGAAAACTGGAACACGGCCCACGCGACCAGATAGCCAGCCCCCGACGCCACGAGCACCCACGAAAAGCCCCAGCTCAGGGCCATGAGCGCGGCGAGGCCTGAGGCGAGTACAGATGCGTAGCCGTTGGCTCCCCACGCCCAGGGGATCAGCCGAGGCTGCCGTCGCTCCAGCGCCAGTATTCCCGACGGGAACGGGACCCCCATCAACAACGCCAGCGGCGCGATAGCAACGACGGCGAGTACCATGCGGACCGCCAGCGGCAGACCCAGCATGGCCTCGACCAGAGGGCCGCTGATCGCCGCGTATACGATGGCCAACACCGCCAAGGCCAGGATGGCCCAGCGGCGGTTCCTGCCGAGCCGGGGCGACAGGATGCTCCCAAGGCCTGAGAAGACGAGGATGGCGAAGAGGACCACCCCAAACGAGTAGACTGGATGGGCCAGCAGCAATATGAACCGCTGCATTAGCGGGAGCTCGATCCAGAGGAACGCCAGGCCGAGCGTGAAGAAGTAGGCCAGAGCTGCCAGACCACCCGTGCGGTCTTGAGGTGTCCCTTCGTCTTCGGGCGCGGAGCGGGCGATCACCAGTGGCACGAGGATCAGCACCCCCGATATCACCGCGGACACGATCAGGAAGCCGATGACGACCAGGAATCCAGCTCCCCCGAAGGGCTGCCATTGCGTCCCGAGGTTGGACAGCACATCTGGGACCTGGCTCCAGCGAAAGAAGTGGAAGAAGAAGGGCTTACCGTCCGTGGCGGGAGCGACCTCGAAGCGCTGCTCTTCCAGGAATTCGTCCCTGGCGTCCGGGTCCATCAGCCGGAGAAATCCGTCGTAGTAGTGCTCTTTTGGAAGGATGAACACGCGGTTGGTCTCTTCGATCTGCAGACCGGGCAGATATGAGACGTCCATGCGACGGGTCCGGACGAAGTCCCGCACGCTGTCGGCCTCCTCTGTCGACAAGCCGTCTGGCTTGGCGAGCACGGTTAACGTTTGTAAGGTCCGGACCGCCGCGATTTTGTCAGCCAGCGGGTC
Source organism: Dehalococcoidia bacterium (assembly GCA_965248605.1). Lineage (GTDB taxonomy): Bacteria > Chloroflexota > Dehalococcoidia > Lucifugimonadales > CAUZJF01 > CAUZJF01. Next base: position 123,056 of record CBDFJV010000007.1, on the reverse strand, counting down.
GGCTCCACGTTGTTCCAGCGCCTGCAGCACGGTGGCGGCGACCCTGAGCTCCTCGCTGGGCGGCGTCTGGACCCATCGCGTCGCCATGAGAACACCGCCTGGGGCCAGGTGCTCCAAGTACTCGCCGAAAGCCTCGAGGGTGTACTCATGGCTCTCCTGAAGGCTGTATGCACCGCTCGTTATGGGGCGGAACGCGTCACGGAGCGACAGGACGATGACGTCGAACTCGTCGTCTTGGCGGGCCAGATAGCCTCGGGGATTTTCGGCTACCACGTCCACGCGTGCGTCGGAGAATACCTGACCGGATGCCGTATCTAGCCGGCCCTCCAGCAAGCCTGCCTCTAAGGGGTTCCCCAGTAGCGCCGTCACTCCACTCGCGCCGTGATGGAGTGCCGTCAGCACGTCCAGCCCTCCACCGGGCTCCACCACCAGCACCCGTGGGTTGTCGACGAGGCTGTACGCGACCGCCGTCGGCAGAAACTCCGTGAAGGTCGCCTCGGCGGCTGCGCTGGCCGTCAGCGTCGTGAGGCGGTCGCCGTCGATCGTGAGGACCGTCTGGTGGGGCAGCGATTCCCCATAGGTAACGCTGAGACCAGGCGCCTGATGGAACGCATCGGAATCGACGACGTCGACCCTGGAGAAGGCGTTCCACTCCGTCAGGACATGGTCCGAGCCCTGCTGGCGCAGCACCTGGGCGAGGGTCTTGTAAGGAGACATTCGCGTGTCGATGGTGTGCGGCGCTAGCCAGCCGACCACCAACAGCGCCAGAACGCCGAGAGCCACGATCTGATTTACCCGCATCGACCTCCTCTCCAAGGCGAATGCAGCCCACGCTACGGTACCCAATGTCAAGACGAGACCGAGAGCGTATGCGGGCCCCAACGCGGCGGGGCCTCCGAGGGCGAGGAGCGACCCGAAGCCCGAACCGACTAGTCCGGACCCGTAAAGGCTGCCGGACCTGCTCGGGTCGAGAGTAATGGCCCCGCCTATCGTCAGGCCGGCGAAGAAGAATGGGACGACCTGAGCGAGATAGAAGACCGCCATGTTAAGCAGCATGATACGGTCGACTGTCAGGCGATAAGCGTCGAAAGGGACGACGTTTATGAGCCAGAAGCTTCCGAGGGTCGTGAGAACGAACAGCAGCGCCCCCCAAGCGAGGAGCCTTTCTCGGAGCCGTTTCACCAGCCCAGACGCGACGAAAAGGGCCGTGCCACTGGCACCGAATCCAAGCAGCCCCAGACTTACCGCAAGGAACGCGAAGTGGTATCCCTGAGAGACGGAGTAGATTCGGGTGAGGGTCAGCTGGAAAAGGAGGACTGCGGCGGAAAGAGTAACAAGCCCAACGTACTTCATCGGACCCCACTGGGTTCCGAGTGAAGTCCGACCGTCGACGCTCGGCCGAGTGCCGCTAAGTCAGTGTCGAGGCGGGCCGGCACGCGCCCTTTACCGCACGGCCGAGGAGATGGCCGCTTCAACGTCGCGGTAGTCGCCTGGGAGCTCGACAGGCTGATTGGCTAGCTTCGCGCCTACGCCCTCAAGCGCCTTCGTGTGGTAGGCGATCTTGAAATCAACGAACTTGAGGCCGTTTGCCGTCGAGATAACGATGACCCGGTCACCGGCCGGTATCTCCTTCCGCTCGACCAACTTGCGTAGCACGGCGAGGGCGACGCCCGTCTGCGGGCATGCGAATAGTCCCGAGCTGTCCGCCAATGCCGTGGCTTGGGCCAGCTCGTCTTCGGTAGCCTGCTCAACGATGCCGTTAAAGGCCTTGAGGATCGGAATGGCCCGGGGTGCGCTCACGGGGTTGCCGATCTGGATAGCTGTGGCGATAGTCGGCTCCGCGATCACCGGTTCGTACTCCTTGAAACCGCTCAGATAGCTGAGGTATAGGGGATTAGCCTTCGACGATTGTGCACAGACGAGCCGAGGCAGCTTCTGGATTATCCCCAAATGCTGCATCATCAGGAAGCCGAGGCCGATCGCCGTCAGGTTCCCCAGATTACCGCCTGGGACGATGACCCAATCGGGGACCTCCCAGTCGAACTGCTGGACGATTTCGATGCTGACCGTCTTCTGCCCCTCGATGCGGAGGGGGTTCACGGAGTTGGCCAGGTAGTACCGTTCGTCTTTCGTTAGCTGCTGGACGATCGACATGCAACCGTCGAAGTCGGTATCGACGGCCAGTGTGACCGCACCGTTGGCAAGCGGTTGGATCAGCTGCGCGGGGGATACCTTGTTCTTCGGCAGGACCACGACCGCGGGAATGCCGGCGGACGCGCAATATGCCGACACGGACGCCGAGGTGTCGCCGGTAGACGCGCAAATCACAGCCCGGATGTCGGTGCCCTTGCTTATGATCTCTTTGACCGCGGAGACGAGTACGGTAATCCCCAGGTCTTTGAAGGAGCCGCTGTGGCTATTGCCGCACTGTTTGACCCAAAGGTCTTCAAGCCCTATCGATTCACCAAACCGCTGAGCCCGATGAAGGTTGGTGCCTCCCTCGTACAACGAGACGACGTTGCTGTTGTCGAGGTTGGGATAGACGAGCTCTTTCTTGCCCCATACACCACTCCCATACGGCTCCTGGGTCCTCATGTAACGCTCGTCGAACAACCGCATCCAGGCAGAGGCGCTTCTGCTTTTCAACCGCTCTACGTCATGCTGCACCTCAAGCAGGCTGTCGCATTGAGGGCAGCGGTACACGATCTGGTCCAGGGGATACCGGCCTTCGCAGGCGTCGCTGCATTGGAACCAGGCATCGTAACTCATCGTTTACCCTCGGCTCGGCCTCGCGACTCAGTAAGTACGGCATCGGTCATGAGTCTTGGCGTCCCCCGTCCCTCGTACCGTCCAGCAGTTCCCGGGCGACTTCCACATCGTCTTCTGCTACGAGCAGCCGGACCCCCATCGTGAAAGTCAGCTCGGGCCGCCAGCCGCCTGCGTCGTCAGCGGAAAGCACAGTCCTTATGCCGTTGGCCTCCAGCATGCCCTTCGCGATCTCGGCTTCAGGCCTGTTGCCGAATGTCGCGACCTTGACTAAACCGGACATGCTCGACTCCTCGTAGAAATATGCACAGCGTACTTTTGGGCCACTACGACATTGTAACTCTAACGGGTCATCGTTACCCTCGTGGAGACTGTAAGGTGCCAGCCGCGGCTGTTCGGCGTTTGGCCGGCAAAGGGGACAATCTCGGATACGTGTTCGCCTCGTTTGACCAACCTTCGGCGCGGTTGCTAGGATGCTACGCATCCCATACGGGTCAATTGCCATGAGTACCGGCGTTAACAACCGCGGCTCCGCCGCGCGAACGGCTTCGGCTTTCCTTGGTCTGGTATTAACGACCGGACTCCTGGCCAGTTGTGGCGCGGCGAAGGAAGCCAAGACTCCCGTGCCGCCGGACGTTGGGGATGCAGCAGCTCTGCAGACAGACGCGCAGGCATCGGCACCCGACACGGATTGAGAGCAGCCGCAACCGGACATCACCGTCTACGCGGGAAACGGCGCTGGCATCTTCGCGGGTGATGAAGGCCCGGCTGTTGAGGCTTCGATGCTGCAGCCCGCAGGTCTCGCCGTCGATTCCGCCGGCAATCTCTACATCTCGACCGAGAATCGGGTCCGCATGGTGGACGCCGCTGGTGTAATTACCACGGTGGCGGGGACCGGGCGACCGGGCCGCAGCGGCGACGGCGGGCCGGCTGCTGAAGCGCAGCTTAAAGCGCCATACGGTCTCGCCGTCGACGCGGACGGAAACCTCTTCATAGCCGACGGCGACAATGGCCGCATCCGCCGCATCGACGCCGAAACCGGCGTCATAACCACGGTTGCCGGGGGTGGCATACCCAAAAGGATCGGTGGCGTGCTCGATCCGGGAGACGGAGGGCAAGCCACGGATGCCTGGTTCAGGATCCCTAGAGACATCGCAGTAGGTGGTGATGGGAGCCTCTACTTCACCGCGGACAACCGAGTGAGGAAGGTGGACCCAAACGGCGTGATCACCACGTTGGCTGGGCGGGACCTCAATGAGCTTTCCGGGGACGGCGGTCCCTCTGTCGACGCGAGCGTGGCAAACCCGAGAGGGATTACGGTAGACAGCGAAGGCAACGTATATTTCGCCGATACCGACAACCAGCGCGTCCGGAGGATCGACGGGGCGACCGGTATCATTACGACCGTGGCCGGTGTCGGCAAACACGCGCCCTCGAGCACGTCCGACATCACGTATCACCCCAAGCCCGAGGGGCAGGGATTCTCCGGGGACGGCGGACCCGGGACGAGTGCCATGCTGTCCGTTCCCGAAAGCGTGGAAATAGGCCTGGACGGCAACCTGTACATCGCTGATACCGGAAACGACCGTGTCCGCAAGGTAGATCTCGATACCGGTGTGATCACCACCTTCGCAGACGGCGGACTGGTCCAGGGCGAAAGAATGGAAACGGCGCACGTCGAGAGTGGAGACCTGAAGGTCACCTTTACTCACTTCTCGCCACCCGTTTCGATCGTGGTGAGTGGCGAAGGCGTCTTTTACGTTGCCGACCGTAAGCAGAACAAGGTTGTGAGAATCGTTCCTTAGGCGGTGCCCGTGCACCGGGTCGCGGAGTTACAGATATGCCACACCTCGAGGCCTCCTTCAGTCGCTTTACTCTTCCTTCGCTAGGCGCGTCTATGGCTCTGTTCGGCCTGGTCACGGCTGTTGGGTTGCTCGTGTCCTGCAGCTCGGCGGACCAGGCTGAAACTCCCGGACCGGCCGTGGTTGGAGACCAGGCGGCATCCGATGTGCCTCAACCCGATGCGGACAGCACTGCACCCAGCAACGACACCGCCGCGCCGCAGCCCGGAATAACCGTGTTCGCGGGAAACGGCGGAGGCATTTTCGAGGGCGACGGCGGCCCCGCTCTAGACGCTTCAGTCTTCGGACCCGACGGACTCGCCGTCGATGCTGACGGCAATCTATACATCTCCACCCGACAATCGCGTCCGCATGGTCGACTTCGCGACCGGAGTTATTACCACGCTGGCCGGCACCGGTAGCCCCGGCTTCGGTGGAGATGGCGAACCGGCCATTGAGGCGCGTCTGAAGTCACCGGAAGGACTGGCCCTTGACGGTGACGGAAATATCTTCATAGCCGACACGGACAACGGTCGAGTACGGAGGATCGACGGCGAAACGGGGATTATTACGACGTTCGCCGGCGGGGGCATCCCCAAACGGGTGAACGGCATTATCGATCCGGGAGACGGCGGCGCCGCCACCGACGCCTTCTTCAAGAACCCCAAAGACGTGACAGTCGACGGCGCGGGTAACGTCTACTTCACGGCCTCCAATAGAGTCCGCAAGGTGGATGCCAACGGCGTGATTACGACGCTAGCCGGGTCGGGACTCGACGAACTCTCGGGAGACGGTGGGCCGTCCACGAGTGCGGGCATCGCGGACCCGAGAGGTCTGACGGTCGATGAAGAGGGCAACGTCTACTTTGCGGATACGTACAACCAGAGGGTCCGGAGGATAGATGGGGCGACCGGCATCATAACGACCGTTGCTGGAATTGGTCACCACCCGCCCCAGTTTCACCCAGAGGAGCCCATCAAACCTGAAGGGCAGGGATTCTCAGGCGACGGCGGACCGGCCACAAGTGCGATGCTATTCAGTCCGAGCAGTGTGGTGATAGGTCCAGACGGGAACCTGTACATCGCGGATACCGGCAACGACAAGGTCCGGAAGGTGGACCTGTCCACCGGCGTGATCACGACCATCGCCGATGGCGGCTCGGTGACGGGCGAAAGGATGGAGACGGGTTTCAGTCAGAGCGGCGAGTTCGAGGTTACGTTCAAGAACTTTGCGCCCCCTGTTGCGATCGCGGTCACGAACGACGGCGTCTTCTACATAGCCGACCGGCAGCGGAACAAAGTCATACGGATGGTGCCCTAGCGGTTTCCGGCTTTGTCCATGCGCTACATGATCATTGAAACATTCGAGCCCGCGGAGGCGCCGGCGATCTACCAGCGGCTTGGGGAAAGGGGGCGGTCGCTGCCCGAGGGCCTAGCCTACCTGGACAGCTGGGTGTCAGCGGAGATGGACCGCTGCTTTCAACTAATGGAGTGCGACGACAAAAGCCTGATCGATGGCTGGACGCGCAGTTGGGAAGACTTGGCTACGTTCGAGGTTGTGCAGCTGATCTCTTCGGCAAAGGCGTCCCAGGTCGCAACGGGGACCAGCCCTCGGAATTCAGAGTCTAGCGGTCGCAACTCTTACGGGTCGATCCCGCACTGTTAGTCTCTCATCGCTCGACCGGCCGGTTCAGCGTGACCGCTTGCTTCACCCAAGCGGTGACCTTTGCATCGTCGATGTCGGCCATAGTCCACACCTTAACCCGAATCCACCGAAGGACGTCCTTGGGGACAGCCCTTGAAGAAGCCAGCGGGTGCTCCTCTGAATCTGGGATAATGATTTTGGAACAGAAACCCGCCCGGAAACAAGGAGCACCCAATAGATGCTGCCACAGAACAAACCCGACCGTATCCGCATCGTCTTTGACGACCATCGCCTGGTGGCCAATGCCGGCCTGCTCCTGCCGGCCACCCTAGCCCGGCACCTGGGCCTGCGGGAACTCGTCGACCATCACCTTGACCTCGGCGGAGCGCCGGGACGGGCGAACACTGGGGACAAGATGCTGACGCTGGTCGCTTCCGCGCTGGCAGGCGGCGACTGCATCGACGACGCCGATGCGCTGCGCGCTGGTGGGACGGTCGGTGTTCTAGGCTGCGTGGTCAAGGCGCCATCCACCCTGGGGACCTTCCTGCGCAGCTTCCGGTGGGGGCATGTCCGTCAACTCGACCGCGTGAGCCGCCAGTTGTTGGCCCGGGCCTGGGCCGCTGGGGCCGGACCCGGCGACTCGCCCCTGACCATCGACCTGGACTCGACCATCTGCGAGACCTATGGACTGGCCAAGGAGGGAGCGCGCCACCACGGCTATACCGGCGCCCGCGGCTATCACCCGCTGCTGGCCATTGCCGCCGGCACCGGCGAGGTGCTGATGTCCCGGCTGCGCGAGGGCCGGGCCAACACCGCCCGTGGCGCCGCCCACTTCCTGCGTGAGACGGTGGGGCGGGTGCGCTACGGCGGGGCCAGGGGACAACTCACGGTGCGGGCCGACAGCGGCTTCTACGCCCACACTGTCGTTGCCGCCTGCCGGGAAATGGATGTCCGCTTCTCTATCACCATCCGCCAGCGCGTCAGCCTGCGGGACCTGATCGAGGCGATACCACAGGAGGACTGGACTCCCATTCCCTACTGGACGGACGGCGCCGCCGATGTCGCCGAGACGACTTACACCCCGTTCCAGACCAAGCCGGACGCCGCGCCGGTGCGGCTCATTGTCCGGCGGGTGAAGCCGACGCCCGGTTCCCAGCTCGCCCTCTTCGCCAGATACAGCTATCACGCCTTCATCACCGACCGCGATGGGGAGACGCTGGAACTGGAGGCCGATCATCGCCGCCACGCCGAGGTCGAGAACGCCATACGCGACCTCAAGTACGGCGTCGGGCTGAACCACATGCCGTCGGCGCGCTTCGCCGCCAACGGCGCCTGGCTGGCGGTCCAGGTGATGGCGCATAACCTGGCCCGCTGGACGGCGCGGATTGGTCTGGGCGAGCGGACCGTGATCACCAAGACCCTCAGGCGGCGGGTCTTCGCTCTGGTGGGACGGATCACCCGCTCGGCGCGCCGCCTCACTTTGCATCTCCCCCGGCGCTGGCCTTGGGAAACCCAGTTCAGTCGCGCCTTGGCCCGGCTGCAAGCCATTCCGTTCCCGGCCTGACAGCCAGCCTGCAACTGACCCAACGTCCCCGCAATCTCGCGCCACCCCGGTCGCGAGAGTCCCCTGCTGCGTATCCTCTCGCCTTCCCGCGCATCGCAACTCCCGCATAGGGCCTTAGGGGCCCTGTGCGGCGACTGAAGACCGGCCGCCGGCCTCCCATCTACCCCAAGACCCCAGGCCATCCCCCCTGTAGCTCCCTCACCCACCCCCTTCCGCTGCCCTCACGCCGTCCATCGGTGTCCTTCGGTGGATTCGGGCTTAACGTGACGCATCTTGGCCCCCGTCCCCTCGATAAGATCGTCGGGGTCGTTTAGGGCGGCACCGTTGAAGAACCCCAGCGTCACGTATTTGTCGTTGCACGCCAAGTAGCAGACGTTGCCGTCTTTCTCGTACGTGGGGTTGCTCCACTTTATCGACTCTTTGAGGTCCGGCTCGGCGTCGAGGATCAGGTCCCTGAGCTTGCCGGCGATCTTTCGATGTTCGGGATCGTATTCGGCGATCCAGGAGTCGACGTTCTTGCTTCTGGCCATGGGGGCCTCCACCGGGTCGTGCAGCAGACGCTCAGTCAAGAGGGCGGGTCTGAGACCCGCCCCTACGATCGACGTCCGGGCGACGTGCGGCCTAGGCCTCGACCTTGACTAGCTTCTGGAAGGAGCGAAGGTCAGCCGGGGGGTCCATGTGCCGGCCGTATTCGGCAAACGAGACCTCCGCGACGTATATGTCGCCTCTCGAATCGACGGCCAGGGCGTGGGGCGCGTAGAAGCGGCCCGGTTCTTCGCCCGATGGGTTCTCGCTCAGGCGGGCCTGCACCTCGCCCGTGGTGTTGAATATCGTCACGCGCGGCCCGACCCTGGTAGCGTTCGAGTTGGAAGCCTGACCGCCGAAGTACTCACCGACGTACACGAGACCGCTGCCGGCAGGACCAAGGCAAACTCCCGCGGCGCGCGACAGGTTGCCCCACTGGGTCTCGAACTTGCCTTCCGAGTCGAACACCTGAATTCGCCGGTTCTCGCGGTCCGCTACGTACACCCAGCCGTCCTGGTCGACGGCGATGTTGTGAACGATGTTGAAGTGGCCGGGGTCGGTGCCCGACTCGCCCCACGAGAAAAGCAGTTTGCCGTCTGGCGAGTACTTGTGGACACGCGCGTTGCTGTAGCCATCGGCCACGTAGATGTCGCCGTTCCGTGGATCGACGGCGGTGTGCGTCGGCCTGTTAAACGGCTCCCCGCTCATCTGAGGGCCGCCGGAACTGCCGGCGCGCCCAAGCGTCATCAGCAGCTTGCCCTCGGGTGTGAACTTTCGGACCGTGTGATCCATGTGGTCCGTGCAGTACACCGAGTCCTCCGGGTCGATGGAGATACCGTGCATGCCGGCGAACACATCCTCCCCCCACGAACGGAGAAAGTTGCCCTCGCGGTCGTAGACGATGACCGGGTGGCCGCCGCGGTTGAATACGTAGGCGTTGTCCTTCGAATCGACGGCAACTGCGGTGCCTTCGTGGTATCCCCATCCTTCCGGCAAACTGCCCCAGTCCTCACCCGATGCTTCGTAGACGTGATTGCCGCTTCCTAGTTTGACCATGACCCTCTCAGTTACGTCGGCTTAGACTTGGCCCTAATCCACCGAAGGACGGCGTGTAGGAGGCCTGCTGAAGAAACAAAAGGGTGCGCCTCTGAATCTGGGATAATGGTTTTGAAACAGAAAACCGGTCCCAGAAAAGGAGCACCCGATAGATGCTACCACGTAACCACCCCGACCGCATCCAAATCGCCTTCGACGACCACCGCCTGGTGGCCAATGCCGGGCTGATCCTTCCCGCCACCCTCGCCCTGCGCCTTGGCCTGCCCCAACTCCTCCGGAAGCACCTCGACCTCGGCGGCGCGCCGGGCCGGGCGAACACCGGCGACAAGATGATGACCCTGGTGGCCTCCGCCCTAGCCGGCGGAGATTGCATCGACGACGCCGATGTGCTGCGCGCCGGCGGGACCGCCCGCGTGCTCGGTTTCACGGCTAAGGCTCCCTCCACCCTGGGCACCTTCCTGCGCAGCTTCAGGTGGGGCCATGTCCGCCAACTGGACCGGGTGAGCCGCGAGTTGCTGGCCCGGGTCTGGAAGGCCGGTGCCGGACCCGGCGACGCACCATTCACCATCGACCTTGATTCGACGATCTGCGAGACCTACGGACTGGCCAAGGAGGGCGCCCGCCACCACGGCTACACCGGTGCGCGGGGCTATCACCCGCTGCTGGCCGTCGCCGCCGGCACCGGCGACGTGCTGATGGCCCGCCTGCGCGAGGGCCGGGCTAACACCGCCCGCGGCGCTGCCCACTTCCTGCGTGAAACGGTGGGGCGGGTGCGCTACTGCGGAGCCAGGGGCCAACTCACGGTGCGGGCCGACAGCGGCTTCTATACCCACGCCGTGGTCGCCGTCTGCCGCCGGATGGATGTCCGCTTCTCCATCGCCATCCGCCAGCGCGCCCGCCTGCGGAATCTCATCGAGGCGATACCCGAAGATGCCTGGACGCCGATTCCTTACTGGATGGACGGCGCCGCCGATGTGGCCGAGACCACCTACACCCCGTTCCAGGCCGAGGCGGACGCCGCGCCGGTACGGCTCATCGTCCGGCGGGTGAAGCCGGCGCCCTGTTCTCAACTGGCTCTCTTCGCCACCTACAGCTATCACGGCTTCATCACCGACCGGGACGGGGAGACGCTGGAACTGGAGGCCGATCATCGCCGTCACGCCGAGATCGAGAATGCGATACGCGACCTCAAGTACGGCGTGGGGCTGAACCATCTCCCCTCGGGCCGTTTCGCCGCCAACGGCGCCTGGCTGGCGGTACAGGTGATGGCGCACAACCTGGCCCGCTGGACAGCCCGCATCGGCCTGGGTCAGCAGATCGTGACCACCAAGACCCTCAGACGACGGGTCTTTGCCTTGGCCGGACGGATCACCCGCTCGGCACGCCGATTGACCCTGCAGCTTCCCCGGCGCTGGCCCTGGGAGGAGCAGTTCAGCCGCGCCCTGGCCCGACTGCGAGCCATTCCACTCCCAGCCTGACGGAGCCCGTCCGCCACTGACCCACCAGCCAACCCAACGTCACCGCAAACTCGCGCCAGCCCAGTCCGCGAGCGCCTCTTGCCGTGTCCTATCCCGCCATCTGGCTCGCCACAGCCACTGTAGGCCGCCATCGGTGCCCCCAAAAGCGCCTGCAGACCGCCCGCCAACCTCCCGTCTACCCAAATTCGAGCCCGGATCATCACGCCTGTAACTCCCTCACCCCCTTCCGCTGTCCTCACGTCGTCCATCCCTGTCCGTCGGTGGATTCGGGCTTGGCGCTACCACGGTTGCTGGAATACCCCGGACCGAGCCTGAGCTGGTGCGAGTCCGCGGATGCGCCGACATTATACCCGGATACGGCGGCGGCAGACTCACCAACAACGTCCCGTAAGCGGTCGCGCCGGCGGGTCTTTCGGGCCAGTTTTTTGTTGACCGCTGCTCGGGCGAGAAATATAATCGCCACGAGTCTCCTGGCCCACTGAGCTGGGTACCGTTGGCATTGGGAGCGGGTCTTGGCACCAGCAAAGTCAATACTGTGGGTCCACGGCGGCCCGGATGACGGTCACAAGATACAGCTGACCACCGAGTTGACCTTGATCGGAAGGGCCTCGTCGAACGACATCGTAGTCGACGACGTCGAGGTCTCCCGTCAGCACGCTGGAATAAGAGGCGACCGCGGCGGACACTGGATCGAAGACCTTGGGAGCCGGAATGGCACATTCGTAAACGGGGTCCAGTTGGAAGGTGAGGGAAAAAGGCTCCGCGACAACGATCGAATCGAGCTTGGCGGAGCCACTTCCGTGTACTGGGTCTTCAGGGAGCTAGGCGCGACTGTCTCGCTGCCTAGGCCCACTTCAATCGACTAGCCACGCCGAGCTCAAATCCCGTGGCTTCCCGACTCACTGGACTAACCCGACGGTACTTTGCTCGTTTTTACAAAACCTCAACTTGGTCCTGAGTGATGATCCCCCTAAAGCTCAACGTAAAGAACTTCATGTGCTACCGGGACAATGTACCTACGCTGGACCTCGAAAACATCCACGTTGCCTGCCTGTGTGGCCAGAACGGTCACGGCAAGACCGCCTTGCTGGACGCCATGACGTGGGCACTCTGGGGTGAGTCCCGGGCTCGGACACACGACGAGCTCGTACACCAGGGCGCCATGGACATGGCCGTCGAGTTGGAGTTCCTCGCGAGAGGCCAACGGCACCGTGTGAGCCGCAGGTACGCCCGCGGCGCTGGGAGCCGCTCGAGCAGCACTCTCCTCGAGCACCACGTCTCTTCTAATAATGGGTTTCGAGCGGTGACAGGGAACACCGTGCGCGAGACCGAAGCCGACCTCAAAGAGCTCCTGCACATGGACTACGAGACCTTCGTGAACACCGCTTTCCTGCTCCAGGGCCGCGCGGACAACTTTACGACCAGCACTCCGTCCAAGCGGAAGGAGCGGCTCGCGGAGGTACTCGACCTCCACTATTACGAGTTTCTCGAGGGGCGGGCTAAAGAGAGGAGCCAGGCGGCGCAAGACAGGGTCAGGGAAGTCGATAGCGCGATCATGTTGCGTAGGCAGGAGATCGCGAATAGAGCAGACCTCGAGACCAGGCTGGCCTCCGCCAACCAGGAACTCGAACGCATCGTTCCGGCCGTGGAAAGCGAACGATCGAACGTCGAGCGGCTGCGAGCGACCGTCGACTCACTCGAGAGTAGCAAGGGCGAGCTCGACTCGTTGAACAGCCGGTTGGAGACCTCGCGGTCCGAGACGGCAGGCCTAGAGCGACAGTTGGAGGCTCACCGAACGAAGCTCGCCGACTACGAGAGAACGCTGGCAGACGTGGACAAGATAAAAGAACAGTTCGAACAGTTGAAGCAGGCACGGACGGAGCTGGATAGGTTGCAGGCAGTGTCACTTCAGGTTGCGGAATTGGACCGGCAGCGGGCGCAGGTCGAACAGACCGTCGCTGTGAAGAGGGAGCGCATCTCCTCCACAATCGCGCAATTTCGTGACCACATAGCCCAGCGTCTCGAGCCGATGGCAAACCGGCTCCCATCAATCGAGGGCGACATCGCGAAGGCGACCCAGGAACAAGCCGGCCTCGATAAGCTAGAAGCATCGTTAGAGTTGAAGCGCAGCGAGCAGCGGGAAGCGGCAGCCCGGGTCCAGTTTCTAGAACAGTCCAGCGCATCGCTTCGAAGCGAGATGGAAGAGACTCGCAAGAAGTTCGACATCCTTGAGAAAGGCGAGCCCAACTGTCCGGTCTGCAGGCAACCCCTTGGAGCGGAGGGCCAGGAACACCTCCGTGGCGAGTACGCTAACGCCGGACAGGACGCGAAGCGCCGTTACAGCGAGCACGAGTCGGAGCGCAAAACGCTGACCGCCAAGTGCGAGGACCTCAGTTCGGCCGTCTTCTCCCAGGAAGCGGAGCTAAAGCGCCTTCGACAGGACCTGGAGTCGCGCCTGGCGACCCAGCAGCGTGATGAGGCCGAGGCCCAGCAGGCCACACGCGACCTCGAGCCCGCTCGCGGCGAGCTGGCCCAGAAGACGGCCGAACTGGAGCAAAACGGCTTCGCGGAGGCCGAGATCGGCGAGCTTTCGGGCCTTGAGACGAAGATGGCTGCCCTCAGGTACGACCCAGCGTCGCACGAAGAAACGCGACGAAACGTCGCGCGCCTGGAGCCGGCGGCCGAGCTGCACGGCAAACTGGCCGAAGCAACCAGGAACGCGCCGGACGAGAGGGCAGCGGTAGAAGGAGTCGGTCAGATCCTCGACGGTCGGCGAGAGCAAATCGAACATGACATGGCGCGTCGCACCGAGCTTTCGATGATAATCGAAGTTCTTCCGAGCAAAGAATTGGAGTTCAAAGAGACCCTGGCCCGGTTCGAGTCTCTAGAGAAGGAACGACAAGACAAGCAAGTCGAGAAGCGCGTGATCGAGGAGCGGCTCTCATCGATCTCTGAAAAAGAGCGCGAGGTACGCGAACTCGAGGTGCGTCGACGGCAGAACGCCGACGAGAAGGCAATCTACGACGAACTGACCGTCGCGTTTGGGAAGAACGGGGTCCAGGCGCTTATCATAGAGATGGCGATCCCTCAGCTTCAGGACGAGGCCAACGAGATCCTGGCCCGGCTGACGGAAAACCGGATGGCGCTGAAACTCCAGCTCACGGAAGGGCGCCGCGAGCGCCGAATGGGCCTGCCATCCGAGGAGCTCGAAATCAAGATATCGGACGAGGTGGGTACGCGGAGCTATGAGACGTTCAGCGGCGGCGAGGCGTTCAGGATCAACTTCGCGCTTCGGATCGCCCTCTCGAAGCTACTCGCCCGACGGTCGGGAGCCCCCTTGCCGATTCTATTCATCGACGAGGGGTTCGGTTCGCAAGACGCGGCTGGGCAGGAGCGGCTCAAAGAGGCGATCCAGTCGATCCAGGCGGACTTCCAGAAGATCATCGTGATCACGCACGTGGAGGAAGTCAAAGAGTCGTTCCCGGTGAGGATAGAGGTAACGAAAACGAGCGCGGGGTCTACGTTTGCGGTGGTCTGAGCGCGGCGCGGGCAGACACGACGAGCTTGTCTCAGAAGTCCTGTTTCTGCCCAGTCGGGAAGAGAGTTAGGGAAGTCTGTCGTCGGAAGTCGGCGTGCTGGCGGTTACAGCGACGGTTTCCGTGCGCACACCAAGACACCCTCACCTCAATCCTCTCCCAGAGGGAGAGGAGGTAAGACGGCGTTTCTTCTGAGACATGCTCCGCAGGTCTGCCCCTACTTGGAGCATCCGACCGGGGGGACGCGGTCGAGCAGATGGAGCTACTTGACCACGACTTCTTCTTCCTTAACCCGAATCCACCGAAGGACGTCCTTGGGGACAGCCCTTGAAGAAGCCAGCGGGTGCTCCTCTGAATCTGGGATAATGGTTTTGGAACAGAAACCCGCCCGGAAACAAGGAGCACCCAATAGATGCTGCCACAGAACAAACCCGACCGTATCCGCATCGTCTTTGACGACCATCGCCTGGTGGCCAATGCCGGCCTGCTCCTGCCGGCCACCCTAGCCCGGCACCTGGGCCTGCGGGAACTCGTCGACCATCACCTTGACCTCGGCGGAGCGCCGGGACGGGCGAACACTGGGGACAAGATGCTGACGCTGGTCGCTTCCGCGCTGGCAGGCGGCGACTGCATCGACGACGCCGATGCGCTGCGCGCTGGTGGGACGGTCGGTGTTCTAGGCTGCGTGGTCAAGGCGCCATCCACCCTGGGGACCTTCCTGCGCAGCTTCCGGTGGGGGCATGTCCGTCAACTCGACCGCGTGAGCCGCCAGTTGTTGGCCCGGGCCTGGGCCGCTGGGGCCGGACCCGGCGACTCGCCCCTGACCATCGACCTGGACTCGACCATCTGCGAGACCTATGGACTGGCCAAGGAGGGAGCGCGCCACCACGGCTATACCGGCGCCCGCGGCTATCACCCGCTGCTGGCCATTGCCGCCGGCACCGGCGAGGTGCTGATGTCCCGGCTGCGCGAGGGCCGGGCCAACACCGCCCGTGGCGCCGCCCACTTCCTGCGTGAGACGGTGGGGCGGGTGCGCTACGGCGGGGCCAGGGGACAACTCACGGTGCGGGCCGACAGCGGCTTCTACGCCCACACTGTCGTTGCCGCCTGCCGGGAAATGGATGTCCGCTTCTCTATCACCATCCGCCAGCGCGCCAGCCTGCGGGACCTGATCGAGGCGATACCAGAGGAGGACTGGACTCCCATTCCCTACTGGATGGACGGCGCCGCCGATGTCGCCGAGACGACTTACACCCCGTTCCAGACCAAGCCGGACGCCGCGCCGGTGCGGCTCATTGTCCGGCGGGTGAAGCCGACGCCCGGTTCCCAGCTCGCCCTCTTCGCCAGATACAGCTATCACGCCTTCATCACCGACCGCGATGGGGAGACGCTGGAACTGGAGGCCGATCATCGCCGCCACGCCGAGGTCGAGAACGCCATACGCGACCTCAAGTACGGCGTCGGGCTGAACCACATGCCGTCGGCGCGCTTCGCCGCCAACGGCGCCTGGCTGGCGGTCCAGGTGATGGCGCATAACCTGGCCCGCTGGACGGCGCGGATTGGTCTGGGCGAGCGGACCGTGATCACCAAGACCCTCAGGCGGCGGGTCTTCGCTCTGGTGGGACGGATCACCCGCTCGGCGCGCCGCCTCACTTTGCATCTCCCCCGGCGCTGGCCTTGGGAAACCCAGTTCAGTCGCGCCTTGGCCCGGCTGCAAGCCATTCCGTTCCCAGCCTGACAGCCAGCCTGCAACTGACCCAACGTCCCCGCAATCTCGCGCCACCCCGGTCGCGAGAGTCCCCTGCTGCGTATCCTCTCGCCTTCCCGCGCATCGCAACTCCCGCATAGGGCCTTAGGGGCCCTGTGCGGCGACTGAAGACCGGCCGCCGGCCTCCCATCTACCCCAAGACCCCAGGCCATCCCCCCTGTAGCTCCCTCACCCACCCCCTTCCGCTGCCCTCACGCCGTCCATCGGTGTCCTTCGGTGGATTCGGGCTTAACGGCGAGACCGGCCGGCACAACGTGGTCTACCGTCGGAAGTCGGGCGGCTACGGGCTAATCGAGCCTGCCCCGAGAGGCGAGACGGTCGAGCTGCACGCGGCGGAAGGGGAATAGCCAGACAGAGGCTATGGCGCCCTGTCTTCGCCCTTCAACCGTCTGATCCCCGCCCAGACCAAGGGCACGCCCGATGCGGCCAGCACTAGCTTGATCGTGTCGCCGATAATGAAGTCTTCAAGGCCCCAATCGTAGACGACCGCGAGGCGCGTGCGGTCGACCATCTCGGCCGCCGGGATGTAGAAGGCCAGCCATGGAAGTCCGAAGGCGTAGATCGCGACCTCGCCCGCGAACATCGCCGCGGCGAGCTTGAACGGATTTCGGCCCCAACCCCGCTCGACGAGAAGCCCGACGATGAGCGC
Organism: Dehalococcoidia bacterium; assembly: GCA_965248605.1. Classification (GTDB taxonomy): domain Bacteria; phylum Chloroflexota; class Dehalococcoidia; order Lucifugimonadales; family CAUZJF01; genus CAUZJF01. The sequence continues at coordinate 106,229 of CBDFJV010000007.1, read as the reverse complement.
CGCGACTGGGTATCCGATCAGGTAGCCGATGCTCGAATTCCCAATGGGACCCGACGGCGCGAAGACCGGCACCCCAGCGATTCCAGTGCCGAGGTAGACGAGCATGCTCGCGGTCCCACGCTTGCTGCCGAGGACGGCGCCGGTCATAAGCACCGCGAACGTCTGGCCGGTAATCGGAACGGCAGGGTTCAGGTAGATCGCAATCTTCGCCGACAGTCCTGTCAGGGCAGCGAATCCGACGATCAACACCGCGTCCAGGACCACGTTGACCGCGGCGGTGCTTTTCGGGATCAGGGCATCCGCGAGGGCGTTCGACCTTCCGGCTTGGTGCATCAGGTCCTCCCGTTACAACTTGGTGTGGCGTATGGCTATGGGGTCGTGGATCCCGACGTTTGATGCCGAGCGAGTCGGCTGAACCAACAAGAGCTACGTCCGTTTTCGCGGGTTCTTGACGGGTGTGAAGATCGAACCTTCAGGGAACGAGGGAGGCTTGGACCGGCGCCGCGGCAATAGTCGCGAGCCACCACCGATGGCGACCGCCGCCAGGCCGGCCGCTACCTTCCCAGGAAAGCTGCCTAGGAACTGCCTGCGTGTAACCGGCTTGTCTTCGGCTGCGTCACTCATTCTCCGTCCTTACCGTTTCGTCGGCGCTACATTATAGGGCGCTCGTATTGGGGCCGCAACGGGCCGCAGTCACCGTTCGTACTATATAATTGCCGCCCACAGACCCAAGGAGTGAATAGATGCCAGACGAACCCCTGCCCTTGCTTCCAACGACGGTGATCGGTAGCCACGCGACACCGAGTTGGCTGTGGACGGCGTTGGACGAGATCGAGAAGGGCAACTACGGTCGGACAGATATACAAGAGACCTACGACGACGCAGTTAACATGGCGATGATGGACCAGGAACGTGCCGGGGTAGACATCATCAGCGACGGCGAGATGCGCCGATTCTTCTTTGTCCAGAGCTTCTATGGCCGCATGTCGGGCCTCGTGGACGAGCCACCACTCCGGAAAGTTGGCGTTTACGGCTACGACTCCCCGCCTCGATACCGAGCGGTCGAGAAGGTCACCATGCCCGAAGGGCTCGGTATCATCGAGGAGTACAAGTACGCCAGGGAACACACCGAAAAGCCCATCAAAGTCACGTGTCCCGGACCTTTGACCATCACCATCCACATCCGCCCGGGGGAGGTATACAAGAACCGGATCGACCTGGCCTGGGAGTTCGCCGGAGTGATCAACAAAGAACTCAAAGCCCTCGTCGAGGCCGGCGCCGACTTCATCCAGCTCGACGAGCCCTCTTTCGCGATAGTGCCCGGCGAGCTCAATGAATGGATCGACCTGTACAACGCCGCCGTCGAGGGGGTCGAGGCCAAGCTTGCGTTGCACGTGTGCTTCGGCAACCTGGGCAGCAGACCGCGCGGGAAGCGCACGTACCGCTGGATGTTCCCCGGCCTGCTCGAAGCGAAAGCAGAGCAGATCGTCCTCGAGTTCGCCAACCGCGAGATGCTGGAGAGCGACCTCTGGAAGGAGTTCGACATCGACCGCGAGCTCGGCGGCGGTGTGATCGACATCAAGTCCTTCTACGTGGAATCGCCGGAAGACGTGGCCGAACGGATCAGGGAGCTTCTCAAGTACGTCGCCCCGGAGAAGCTCTACGTCAGTCCCGACTGCGGCTTCTTCCAGCTACCCAGGTGGCTCACGGTCCTGAAGCTTCAGGCGCTGGTGAAGGGGACGGAGCTGGTCAGGCAGGAGCTGGGGGAGGGGGCTAGGGTTTAGGGGTTAGGTTTTGGGAGGAGGATAAGGCAAAAAACAGCGCTTGACATACTAGCACATCTGTACTATTATTGACTTGAGGGACGGACCCCGCGGGGTCCGTCCTTTTCTTTTTGACCGGACGGCCAGACATCTGCGAGGGCTAACTAACGAGGTGAATGAGACCGACGACTCCCAATTAGAGAAGGACCCAGCAGCGTTCGTACAGGAGGTACTACAAGAGAAGCCATACGACAAGCAAATCGAAATCCTGAGGGCCGTCCCAAGGTCCCGTCGGGTATCGGTGGTCGGGTGCAACGGCTCGGGCAAGGACTGGGCGGCGGCCCGGGTGGTGCTCTGGTGGCTCCAAGCAAGGTCTCCCGCGAAGGCGATAGTGACCGGGCCGACCTCGCGACAGGTGGACGACATCCTGTGGAACGAGATTCGCGCGGCTTATTCGCAAGCCGCGTCGAAGCTGCGGGGCAGGATGTTCCGGACATCCCGGTACGAGATCGACGAGCAGAGCTTCGCGTTGGGGTTCGCGACGAACTCGCCCTACAACCTGCAGGGCTTCCACTCACCGAACCTTCTGGCCGTTATTACCGAGGCCCACGCAGTAAGGCACGGCGACATGGACGCGATCCGTCGACTGAACCCGACGCGATTGCTTATGACCGGCAATCCCTTCGTTAACCAGGGCGTCTTCTACGACTCGCACCACTCCCGGAGGGAGATGTACGAGACCATCCAGATCGGCGCGGCAGACACACCGAACCTGAAGCTCGAACGGATCGCCGTCCCGGGGATGATCACGCAGGAGGACATCGACGACCGGAAGGAGGAGTGGGGCGAGGAGAGCGCCCTCTACGTCGGGGCCGTACTCGGCGAGTTTCCGGATAACCTCGACGACGTGATCGTGCCTCTTTCGAAGGCCGTGGCAGCGGCGAGAAGGGAGCTGGAAGCGGATGGGCCGGTCATCCTGGGGTGCGACGTGGCGCGCTACGGGCAAGACAAGACCGTGGTGATGAGACGCCAGGGGCCCGTGGCTCGGATCGTGTGGCGGACGCGAGGTCGCGACACCACTCAGATATCCGCCGTTCTCCAGGCCTACTGCCGCGACCACCACGTCGACACCTTAGTCGTCGGCGATACGGGCGTCGGTGGAGGGGTTGTCGATCAACTGAAGCACGGGAAGCTCGGTAGCACCCGGCTCGAGGCCTTCGTCGCCGGCGCGGCCGCAAACAACAAGGACTACTTCTTCAATCGGACCGCCGAGATATGGTGGGCAATGCAAAACAAATATGTGGCCGACGAACTGGATACCGACGACGACGCGGCGTTGATAGGACAGGTATCGAGCCGCATGTACTCACGGGACGAGAATGGGAAGATCCGCCTGCAAAGCAAGCAGAAAATGCACCGGTCGCCCGACGAGGCCGACGCCCTCGCCATGACCTTCGCGGCCCAGCGCGCCCGGGTACGCATCTGGACATAGACACCCTGTTATGGAGGCAAGAATGTTTTCGAAAGTGACTCTACTGGCACAAACCGTCGGCACGAAGATGCGCGGCTGGCAACGGGCGAACCGTGTCGCTCCCGTCGTGAGCTCTAAGTGGGAGCGCGACCTCGGTGTGGGCCAATCGTGGATGCCGCTGTCGTACGGAGAGTACTACCCGAGGTCAGCCCTCGTCTATTCGGCGATTAAGCTGAGGCAGGACGCACTGGCACGGGTGCCGCTCAAGGTATACCGGAGGCTGGAAAGTGGCGTACGCGACTCGGGGTCTGGTCAGCGCGGACCCACGCTCCATCAACCGCCCGACGACGGTCGGGTGGCTCTCGCCAGGCGCCGGGCGGAGGTCGTGCGTCCGGACCATCCGGCCCAGCGATTGCTCGACTCGCCAAACCCCTTCTTGACCCGTGGTGACCTGTGGCGTGCGACGGAGACGTATCTAGGCCTGTGGGGCTCGGCCTTCTGGGGGCTCGAACGTGACGAGTCAGGGCGGGTAGCCGAGATATGGCCCCTCCGCTCCGACAGGATGAGGGTCGTGCCGGACTCTCGAAAATACGTCAAGGGGTTCGTCTACGTTGGCAATGGGCGCCAGCTCGTGTCCTATGTCGCCGAGGACGTCGTCTGGATCCACTACTTCAACCCGCTGGACGAGTACGCGGGCCTGTCGCCGATGGCCCCCCTCCGGCTCTCCGCCGACATGGGTCTGGACGCCCTGCGTGCCAGCCGACACGCCCTCACTAACGAGAGCGTGCCAGGCCTCTTCATCGAGACCTCCGACACCCCGACCGACGAAGAGGTGCGAGAGTTCTACGACCGCTGGGAGTCGCGCTTCAAGGGCGCCGACAACGTGAGGCGTCCGGCTTTGTTGAGTGGCGGCATGAAGGCTGCGAACTTGGGGTTCAGTCCCAAGGATATGGAGTACCTGCAGACCCTGCGTTGGAGCCTCGAAGACGTGTCACGAGTCTACGGCGTGCCCAAGCCGATGCTGGGCGACATCGAGCGGATCACGTTCTCCAACTTCCAGACGGCCAGGACGTTGTTCTGGCAGGACACCATCGTGCCCCAGCTGATGTTCTACCAGGAGGCCCTCAACCAGCGGCTACTCTCAGCCCTGGGAGACCCGTCGCTCTTCGTCGAGTTCGACACGGGCGCCGTCGAAGCGTTGCAGGAAAGCGAGAACGACAAGGCCAAGCGTCGGCAGACGTACGTCAGCTCCGGAATCATGACGGTCAACGAAGTGCGCCGCGAGATGAACCTGCCGCCGGTGGAGGGAGGGGGTTAGGGGTTGGGGGTTAGGGGTTAGGGGTTAGCCCGAATCCACCGAAGGACGTCCTTGGGGACAGCCCTTGAAGAAGCCAGCGGGTGCTCCTCTGAATCTGGGATAATGGTTTTGGAACAGAAACCTGCCCGGAAACAAGGAGCACCCAATAGATGCTGCCACAGAACAAACCCGACCGTATCCGCATCGTCTTTGACGACCATCGCCTGGTGGCCAATGCCGGCCTGCTCCTGCCGGCCACCCTAGCCCGGCACCTGGGCCTGCGGGAACTCGTCGACCATCACCTTGACCTCGGCGGAGCGCCGGGACGGGCGAACACTGGGGACAAGATGCTGACGCTGGTCGCTTCCGCGCTGGCAGGCGGCGACTGCATCGACGACGCCGATGCGCTGCGCGCTGGTGGGACGGTCGGTGTTCTAGGCTGCGTGGTCAAGGCGCCATCCACCCTGGGGACCTTCCTGCGCAGCTTCCGGTGGGGGCATGTCCGTCAACTCGACCGCGTGAGCCGCCAGTTGTTGGCCCGGGCCTGGGCCGCTGGGGCCGGACCCGGCGACTCGCCCCTGACCATCGACCTGGACTCGACCATCTGCGAGACCTATGGACTGGCCAAGGAGGGAGCGCGCCACCACGGCTATACCGGCGCCCGCGGCTATCACCCGCTGCTGGCCATTGCCGCCGGCACCGGCGAGGTGCTGATGTCCCGGCTGCGCGAGGGCCGGGCCAACACCGCCCGTGGCGCCGCCCACTTCCTGCGTGAGACGGTGGGGCGGGTGCGCTACGGCGGGGCCAGGGGACAACTCACGGTGCGGGCCGACAGCGGCTTCTACGCCCACACTGTCGTTGCCGCCTGCCGGGAAATGGATGTCCGCTTCTCTATCACCATCCGCCAGCGCGCCAGCCTGCGGGACCTGATCGAGGCGATACCACAGGAGGACTGGACTCCCATTCCCTACTGGACGGACGGCGCCGCCGATGTCGCCGAGACGACTTACACCCCGTTCCAGACCAAGCCGGACGCCGCGCCGGTGCGGCTCATTGTCCGGCGGGTGAAGCCGACGCCCGGTTCCCAGCTCGCCCTCTTCGCCAGATACAGCTATCACGCCTTCATCACCGACCGCGATGGGGAGACGCTGGAACTGGAGGCCGATCATCGCCGCCACGCCGAGGTCGAGAACGCCATACGCGACCTCAAGTACGGCGTCGGGCTGAACCACATGCCGTCGGCGCGCTTCGCCGCCAACGGCGCCTGGCTGGCGGTCCAGGTGATGGCGCATAACCTGGCCCGCTGGACGGCGCGGATTGGTCTGGGCGAGCGGACCGTGATCACCAAGACCCTCAGGCGGCGGGTCTTCGCTCTGGTGGGACGGATCACCCGCTCGGCGCGCCGCCTCACTTTGCATCTCCCCCGGCGCTGGCCTTGGGAAACCCAGTTCAGTCGCGCCTTGGCCCGGCTGCAAGCCATTCCGTTCCCGGCCTGACAGCCAGCCTGCAACTGACCCAACGTCCCCGCAATCTCGCGCCACCCCGGTCGCGAGAGTCCCCTGCTGCGTATCCTCTCGCCTTCCCGCGCATCGCAACTCCCGCATAGGGCCTTAGGGGCCCTGTGCGGCGACTGAAGACCGGCCGCCGGCCTCCCATCTACCCCAAGACCCCAGGCCATCCCCCCTGTAGCTCCCTCACCCACCCCCTTCCGCTGCCCTCACGCCGTCCATCGGTGTCCTTCGGTGGATTCGGGCTTAAGAGAAGGGCTAAGAAGGTAGAAGATGAGATCGCAGCGGGCAACGTCGACCGGGGGGTAGCCCGCGAGCTCAGAGATCTCCAGACCGAGACTGCGGCCCTCAATACCGGCAGTTTCAGGCTTCTCTACGATGGCCGACTCGCATTCGAAAAGGCGCTGGCCAAGTTCCCGCCGGACAGGGACGCCTGGTCCCCCAGGATGGTCGAGATCGAGAGGTACCTCCAATCGCTCCGCGAGATGCAGGGCAAGGCCATGCGCAATCTCAAGTCGATCGTCGAGGGACCGCAGTCTATGCTGAAGTCCGTCGGCCGTTTCGAAGGCCCAGCGCCCAAACCCCCTGGTGCCGGAGGAGACGGCACCAAGCCCGTGATCGCGCCCAGAGCTCCCGGCGCCAGCGGAGGTAGCGCGCTGAGCTCCTCGCTACTGGATGCTAGGCCCCCGACCGCACCCAGTGTTCCGAGTGCCAACATCACTGCAGCAACCACGGTCGCCCAGCTCCCACGGGTTGTCGTAGCCAATCCGTTCTCAGGCTCGGAGGATGAGCCAGCCATGCCCCAAGTGGCGCCCGCAACGGCCGTAGAGCCAGTCATGCCCCAAGCGGCGCCCGCAACGGCCGTAGGGCTCCACGAGCGCGAGGAGGGGCCGCCGGAGCAGTTCGCTCCGGCGCAGCCGAAACATGGACCGGCATCCACGGAACCCGCAACGGCGCCCAAACCTTGGCCGGAGGATGAGCCAGAGCAATCCGTAGGGCTCCACGAGCGCGAGGAGGGGCCGCCGGAGCCTGAACCGGCATCGGGAGAGAAGATCGCGACGGGAGTGGACCCCGCGACGGGAGTGGATCCCGAGACCGTAGTGGTTCCCGCGACCGTAGTGGTTCCCGCGACCGTAGTGGCTCCCGAGACCGTAGTGGTTCCCGAGACCGTAGTGGTTCCCGAGACTGTAGTGGTTCCCGAGACCGTAGTGGTTCCCGAGACCGTAGTGGTTCCCGCAGTGGTTCCCGCAGTGGATCCCGAAGAGGTTCCCGCAGTGGTTCCCGCAGTGGTTCCCGAAGAGGAGATCATCATAATAGGGGATCCCCCAAAGGAGGAGACCGTACCGGATCCCGTAGTGGAGACCTATCTGAAAGAGCAGACCGTACCGGAGACCGTAAAGGAGACCGAGCCCTCACCTTCGCCGGCGGAGGTTCCGAAGAAAGTGAAGCAAGAATTGCCGCCAGAGACGGTGCCGCCAAGGAGCGCGCCGCCGACGAGGGCGCCGCCGACGAGGGCGCCAAGGAAGCCGCCGCCGAAAGCGCCGAGGCCTGCCCGCGCCGTCTCAGATATGCAGAGGGCCAGGAAACTCGCATCAACACGCCAAAGGTACCCTCATCTCGTAACGTGGAAGCAGGGCATGAGCTGGGTCGTTCTGAACATGGACACGGGAAAAACCCGCACCCAAAGGACCAGGCCGCGAGGCGCCAGGCAGGTCGCGCCAGGCCCCGGCCTCGCACAGCGATCGTTCAAGGTCCTTGCCTACGACAACGATCCACCGAGCCAGGTGGAGCTCGATCGCGGGGCGATGCGGGTCCTGGTCGACGAGAGTGGAGTCTCATTCAAGCGCCGTCGCCGGCGGCGATAGGAGGGCCGGTACTAACACTCACACGTGGAAGGAGAGAGCCGATGTTTCATGAGCTCAGGCCCAGGACGTTGATCGGGGTCGCCATCTTCCTGGTCCTCGTCGCGTACTTCGTGGCCCCGTTGGTCACCCAGGGCTGACGCGTTCGCCAAGCACGTCAGGGGTCAGGGCGTGAACGAGTACTCCACCTAAAGGGTACTTCATGCGGGCCTCCCGACACGTTGTATGAGTACTTCAGCGTGAGGTATACCCGATCAGAGACATCCTGGCATTGCGAGGGGCAACGCGGTCCTCCTGCAGGTTCGACCTCTCGAGATCAGGCGCCAGGGCCGTTTGGACCGTGCCGATCGCGCTAGTCGAAGTCGACATCGCCGTTGCACACCCGCGTTTCCCAATCGTCTCCATAACGGTCCGACATCTGCGCATAGTCGAGTGTGGGCGGCGGCCTCCTGACAAAGTCTAGAATCGTCTCTCCCTGCGTCGGACAAGCGGTGAACAGCCGGTAGTCGTCGATCGTCATCCAGACGGCAGACCCACCGGACGTGCCGGGTTGCCAGTGGAGGCAGGTGACGAAGCCGGTAACCAGCGTTGCCGCAGCCAAAGATGCGACGGCGAGCCATCTAACTCCGCGCCACAGGCGAGAGCCCCGTCGACGTGGTGCTGGGTAGTTCCTTTGAAGAGAACGTGCACGTGCCCCCCTCTCTCGATGGGGCACATCTAGGTCGGCCAAACGGGTGTTGGTGCACTGGACGCAGGTACAGTAGGCTGGATGCTCCCACCATCGATCCCGCATTTCACACTGCTCCCTACCTAGACCTGCCTTAGCATTCGGAGCACGTCAGCCCGCTAAGGGCAACACGCGGGCCTTGCGGGCGATATCCTACCAACCAGTCCCGGTTGAGATTCCGGCGTTGAGACCGATACCGGCGCAGCGGTCCGAGCGGCTCGCTCCGTAACATCAGGTTGAGGCCCGTCGCCACATGACAATGACAATGTCACGGCCAGGAGTGCCAGCAGGCCAACCCAGACGACCTGATGAGCTCTTCTCCGCAAACCTCGAATGAGAGGCCGACCCCCATGTGTAGACATCGTTCAACCTTCCCCAGCTTTGAACCTCAGTGTGCCTGTTCAGCAACCGTCAACGTGGTAGTTTACTCCAACGCGGCAAAAGGGGGGTGCAGAAAACCGGGGCAGTTCAGCTACGGAATCTCGTCGGAATCTGCCTGCGGCAAAAGGACATCCTTTTGCCGCACCGACGAGGGCTCGAATGTTGGTGTTATACGATTCTGTCAGTAGCTAAGCCCGAATCCACCGAAGGACACCGATGGACGGCGTGAGGGCAGCGGAAGGGGGTGGGTGAGGGAGCTACAGGGGGGATGGCCTGGGGTCTTGGGGTAGATGGGAGGCCGGCGGCCGGTCTTCAGTCGCCGCACAGGGCCCCTAAGGCCCTATGCGGGAGTTGCGATGCGCGGGAAGGCGAGAGGATACGCAGCAGGGGACTCTCGCGACCGGGGTGGCGCGAGATTGCGGGGACGTTGGGTCAGTTGCAGGCTGGCTGTCAGGCCGGGAACGGAATGGCTTGCAGCCGGGCCAAGGCGCGACTGAACTGGGTTTCCCAAGGCCAGCGCCGGGGGAGATGCAAAGTGAGGCGGCGCGCCGAGCGGGTGATCCGTCCCACCAGAGCGAAGACCCGCCGCCTGAGGGTCTTGGTGATCACGGTCCGCTCGCCCAGACCAATCCGCGCCGTCCAGGTTATGCGCCATCACCTGGACCGCCAGCCAGGCGCCGTTGGCGGCGAAGCGCGCCGACGGCATGTGGTTCAGCCCGACGCCGTACTTGAGGTCGCGTATGGCGTTCTCGACCTCGGCGTGGCGGCGATGATCGGCCTCCAGTTCCAGCGTCTCCCCATCGCGGTCGGTGATGAAGGCGTGATAGCTGTATCTGGCGAAGAGGGCGAGCTGGGAACCGGGCGTCGGCTTCACCCGCCGGACAATGAGCCGCACCGGCGCGGCGTCCGGCTTGGTCTGGAACGGGGTGTAAGTCGTCTCGGCGACATCGGCGGCGCCGTCCATCCAGTAGGGAATGGGAGTCCAGTCCTCCTCTGGTATCGCCTCGATCAGGTCCCGCAGGCTGGCGCGCTGGCGGATGGTGATAGAGAAGCGGACATCCATTTCCCGGCAGGCGGCAACGACAGTGTGGGCGTAGAAGCCGCTGTCGGCCCGCACCGTGAGTTGTCCCCTGGCCCCGCCGTAGCGCACCCGCCCCACCGTCTCACGCAGGAAGTGGGCGGCGCCACGGGCGGTGTTGGCCCGGCCCTCGCGCAGCCGGGACATCAGCACCTCGCCGGTGCCGGCGGCAATGGCCAGCAGCGGGTGATAGCCGCGGGCGCCGGTATAGCCGTGGTGGCGCGCTCCCTCCTTGGCCAGTCCATAGGTCTCGCAGATGGTCGAGTCCAGGTCGATGGTCAGGGGCGAGTCGCCGGGTCCGGCCCCAGCGGCCCAGGCCCGGGCCAACAACTGGCGGCTCACGCGGTCGAGTTGACGGACATGCCCCCACCGGAAGCTGCGCAGGAAGGTCCCCAGGGTGGATGGCGCCTTGACCACGCAGCCTAGAACACCGACCGTCCCACCAGCGCGCAGCGCATCGGCGTCGTCGATGCAGTCGCCGCCTGCCAGCGCGGAAGCGACCAGCGTCAGCATCTTGTCCCCAGTGTTCGCCCGTCCCGGCGCTCCGCCGAGGTCAAGGTGATGGTCGACGAGTTCCCGCAGGCCCAGGTGCCGGGCTAGGGTGGCCGGCAGGAGCAGGCCGGCATTGGCCACCAGGCGATGGTCGTCAAAGACGATGCGGATACGGTCGGGTTTGTTCTGTGGCAGCATCTATTGGGTGCTCCTTGTTTCCGGGCAGGTTTCTGTTCCAAAACCATTATCCCAGATTCAGAGGAGCACCCGCTGGCTTCTTCAAGGGCTGTCCCCAAGGACGTCCTTCGGTGGATTCGGGCTAAGCGTTAAGGGAAAATGTCAGTCATGAGAGGACTGACATTGACCCAACGAGAGCAGACACGATTACAGGTATTGAACCGACTGGTGGCGCAGCAGTTGACGACACGTGAAGCGGCGACCATCCTTGGGCTGAGCGAACGCCATACCTGGCGGATGCTGGCGGCATATCGGAAGGAGGGTGCTGCCGCGCTAGCCCACGGGAACAGAGGGCGTCGACCTCGCAACGCCGTTGGAGCGGAGACACGACGGAAGGTAACCACCCTGGCACGGACGAAGTACGCAGGCTTCAATCACACTCACGTGTCGGAGATCATGTCCGAGAAGGAGGGTGTGGTGCTGAGTCGTTCCACAGTCAGGAGCATCCTGCTGAGCGCGGGATTGCCCAGCCCGCGATACCGGCGACCGCCACGCCACCGGCACAGGCGTCAACGGATGCCGCAAGAGGGGATGCTCCTCCAGCTCGATGGCAGTTATCACAGCTGGTTGGAGGACCGAGGACCCTGGTTCACACTGTTGCTGGCGGTGGACGATGCAACGGGGACAGTGCCATACGGAGTCTTTCGTGAGCGAGAGGATACCCACGGGTACTTCGAGCTGCTAGAAGGCATCATCGCCCGACATGGCATCCCTCTGGGCGTATATACGGACCGCCACTCCGTCTTCCAATCTCCCGGGCAAAGGCTTGAGAAAGAGTCCGGCATCCTTGACATTACTCCGACTCAATGGGGCCGTGCCCTGCGAGAGCTCGGCGTAACTCAGGTATTCGCCCACAGCCCGGAGGCGAAAGGGCGAGTGGAGCGTGCCAATGGGACGTTCCAAGACCGACTGGTGTCTGAGCTACGCTTGGCCGATGCCAGCACGCTCGAGGAGGCCAATGACGCCCTGAGCGAGTTCCTGCCACGCTTCAATGCTCGCTTCGGAGTGCCCCCAACCCAGGCAGTGTGCGCCTATCGGGTCCCCGATGCGGGTGTGGACATAGCTGGAGTTCTCTGCCACAAAGAGCGGCGGAGAGTGGCCAAGGACAACACTGTCCAATACCACGGGCGAACATTACAGCTTTTTCCAGGTGACGATCGGCGCAGCTATGCTGGGGCCAGGGTCGAAGTACAGGAGCGCCTAGACGGCAGCCTGTTGATATCCCATCGGGGCACGATTCTCACACCATCGGAGGCGCCCGCGCTCGCAGCTACTCTGCAGGATCAGGCCGGCGCGATCCCGAAGGAGATTGCCCACGCGCTCGAAGAGGTGCCTGAGTGGGAACGCCAGGTCCCGACACCAACTCTGGGCAAGCAGTCATCGCCAACGATCTGGTACGAGGACTCCAAACTCAAGCGTCGCCACCGAGAACTGGTTAAGGCTGGAATGGAGCGAGCACGGAAACTGGGCAAACGGATTGGGCGGCCAAAGGTGACTGAGCGAGACGGCTTTGCTGAGCGCTTCGCCGAAGTGGTCAGTCGGATCGGACCTGATGGTCTTTCACCGCGCCAAGCGGCCAGGGAACTCGGCATCAGCTTGTCGACCCTCCGGCGGCTCTCGGATCTCGACAAGCCAACAGCCGCGATCTCGAGACCGCCGCGACCCGCGCTCTTACCGTCCGCCAACGGACGGTATCTGCCCGAAACCTAGGTTACTGACATAATCGCTCAACGCTAACCCCTGACATTTTCCCTTGACATCGACAGCTCGAACCCCTTGATGAGAATTACGAACCCGGCTTCAGCGGGAGGCGCCGCCGGGGAGCGGAGAAGGCAGGGAGAGGCCCCGGACAAATTAAGCGGTATTCACCAGGAAGGAGCGTCCGATTCTAGCTCGTGGGGGTTGTGACCTCGGGGTACGACCAGGGACTCCAGACACCCTTGTAGATGTTCTTACCGGGCGGCGACGGCTGCTTCCAGGAACGCCAGGTCGTGGTCCTCAAGCCCCAGTGCACGAACCTCTTGGAGAGGCAAGAGCTGTGACGAGATCTCGTAGCCATCGTCCACCTTGGCGTCTGGCTTATCCGCCAGGACAGATGCGACGAATACGGGCCAGAGAAAGTCAGGATATATGAACGGGTAGTTCTTGAGCTTCGGCGTAGTGTGCCGGAGGTGGACCAGACCGATCTGATCCATCACCCCTACCTCCAGGGCGGCTTCCTCCAGGAGTTCGCGCTGCAGCGTCTCCTCAAAGGTCTCGCCCTCCTCCACGCGACCGCCGGGCAGGATGTGAGTGCCGTCGATGTTGCGCATCACCACCGACCACACCACCCGCCTCCTCCGGGCTATCTCGACCATGCGCTCTCGCCTCAGACACGCCGCCTGGCGAGGCGAACGCCCATGAAGACCACCACGCACAGCGCACCAGGAGCCACGGAGAGTCTCCCCGGCTGCTCGCTCACCGGGCTGAGCTGCTCTCATAGGGAGTAATTGCTACTGTGGGCCCGGGTTTGTACTCAATAACCACTCCCACGGCGTCGACGGGGATGCCCAGCTGGGGCAGGAGCACCGGCAGAGCCTTCACCGTACCCTCCAGATCATATGTCGACACGTGGATCGTCGTACGGTAGTCCTTCGGGTGGATTGAGATCGCCCCGGGGCGTCGCACCGCCTCCGGCACCTCCGGCAGCGGGTAGACCGCCTCCCCTTCACCAGCGTATGACTCCCAATTCTCGCCCACGTCTGCCCAGAGGATGCCGATCGTGTTGCCCGGGGCGTAGGCGAAACGGTCGAGGATCACAGACCAACGCCAAAGCTCCTCGTAGTCGTACTTCACAGGGATGATCACGATGGCGTCGTCGGCATACTTCTGATATTGCCGGTGAAGCTCCTCCCTAGCAGCCGCGATCTTCGCCTCCTGACCGGAAGGCGCCTTCACCTGGACGTAGGACCTCTTAAGACCCGCGTCATTCCAACCCGCTATGCCGAGGTCCTGGTGCAACTTCCACATACCGCAGTTATCGTCGTCGGTCCTGAGCTCCCAGTTGCACTTGAGCTCTGGGAATCTTGTCGTATCGACGTCCGACACGTCGAAGCTGCCGGGCACCGTCGTCCCGCCTTCATCCACGTACGGTACGATGATCCGCGACGGCCAAAGCTCACGGTACGCCGCCCAACCCGCATGCGAGCGCCTGGCCTCGGAACCGCCAGGCCGCAGCTCGATATGGTCATAGACCTCCGACACCGGCAGAAGGCCAGCGCCGTGTTGATTTCGTAGTATTCCCGGATAGCAGCCGCTATCATAGTACTTGCACGCGCGGCCGCCACCCCTCTCGACCTCCTGTCTCGCCTTCCCCTTGATGTAGTCGTACACCTCGTCCGACGCTCGCTCGGCCTGCGCCAGGTAGAGATAGAGGGAGGTGCCCGCCCGGTAGACGGCCTCGACCTCGATGATCCTCTCATTGTGCGCGCCCTGGAGCACCGTGCAGTGGATCGGGTCCTGGGACAGCGCCCCGCCGAAGCAGTCGCGGACCGTCTGAGGTATGGGCCTGGCCGTCGGTGTAGGATACGGTGTACTCGTCGGTCGTGGCGCCGGCACCGTCGGGAGCACCGGTGGCCCTATGGGAGATTGAGTCGGCTTCGGCTGGGCCGTACTCGTAGATACCGGTGCAGGCGTCTCCCTCTGGTCGGTGCCGGCGGCCGGAGCCGCGGAACAGGCGGTCAGCCATACGGCGGCCACCGCGCCCGCGAGCAGCACCGTGACTATCGATACCCTCCGCTCGTACGTGCGCTCTCCCATTCTTATGCCTCCCCACGGTCCGGCGACTTCCGCCAGACATCCTACATAACTACTAACGCTCATCTCCACGAAGTGGTTTCCTTCACTGCACCGCCCGTCGTGATCTCCACGGGGTCCAACTGAGCGCCCGCTCCCCCAGCACCGATCGCCTTCACACGGGACACTTAGGTGGTGCCCGCCTCAACGCTCCCGGTGTCCTCGACGTGGACCGACATCTCGGCCTCTCCAAGCACCTTCCTCAGTATTCTATAGCCCGTGACGGTGAGGGTGTCCGGCGCCTCCCACGTCAGCGTCACGGAGGTGGCCGTCAGGCCCTGGGGTGCAGGCGGGGGACCCCCGGTGTGCGGCGTGCTGGTCGCGCTCTCGTCATATGTCGTCCACCAAGGAGCTGGGTCCCGTTCCTATTCCTCTTCATTCTCCTCCCCCTCCTTCTCGGAGATGCCTACACTGCAGGAGGAAGGCAGTGCGACTGGCTCCGACCAGAAGCCCCACAAGCTGCTGTAGCTACTCTCGTTACCCTTCGCCCGAACCCGAAAGTCGTAGCTTTCGCACGACAGGGTCGTCTTGGTGTCCGTCGTGGTCACGTCCGGCAGCTCCGTCCAGCCGGTGTGGGTCTGCATGTGGGCCACCCTGTAGAGGGCTGCGTTGGCGACGGCGTCCCAGACGATCGTGGTGATGCCGTTGCTCGCCCTAGTCACGCTGAGGTTCTCCGGCGCTGGAGGCACCGTCAGCGACGTGCCTCCGTCGGAGCCGTAGCCGCCGCAGTAGGAGTCCGTCGGCGTCGCCGCGTCCGAAGAGTCGACGTACGGGCACAGCCTCACCCTCACCGTGAAGGTGCCATTGCGCTGGTCCACAGGGATTCGAGATACGGTGAAGCTGATTCGGACGAGGGAGGAGGAGTCGTCGGTACCCCTCGAGACCTCGATGCTGTAGACGTCGCCGTCGGTGTCCTCCACCTGCCCGCCGTTCCGGTACAGCACGGCCTCGTAGGTCAACCCCCTACCCTGGCTCAGGTCCCTCTTGTCGAACGTGGCCACGATGGCCGAGCCGTCGGCGGCAAGCTCCAACTCCTCCCTGGCTCCATCCAACACCGGCAGGGGCCTGAGCCACTCCGGGAGCCAGTCCTTGTCCTGCAGCAGCGACTCGGCGTAGACCCTCTCTATAGGGATGAACCACCCGTCGTTGTGTGCAAAGCCCCCCCCACAGCACGCCCACCAGCAGCACCTCGACAGCGTCCGCCGTGTCGGGGTTGTCTCTCAGCACGAACACGGGAGAGCCGCTGTCGCCTCCGGCGCTCGCGAACCATGCCCACACGAGACACTCGATGTGGTAGTCGACAATCGTCTTGGCTGCGTCGACATACACCTTGTGGTCATCGATGCCAACCTCGTTCCCCGGACAGCTGGAGTCGTTTCCGCCTCTGTTTTTGAAGTCCTCGATCCTACCCTTCGTCCAGCCGGTGGTCCTGCCCACCTTGTGCACCGTGTCGTCCTCGTCGGGGGGCCTGGCGCCGACGATCTCGAACGTGACGTCGGCGTCCTTGGCGAAGTAGTCGATCTTGGGCCTGTTGACATTACCCTCGTTCTCTTCTGCGGGCCTGAAGATGGCGGTGGCGGTCGTGGGGTTCTCTCCCCAGGCATCTTTTCAACAAGTGTGCCGTTGACATGGAACTCGACGCCGTTCGGATAGATCGAATCCCAGACGTAAACCTCCGAAAGAAACGGGTCCAGCAGAGCTGCATAGTGAGTACGGATAGCCTCAGCTATGAACCGCTCCTTCCGTAGACTGTCCGATCTTCGGTTCAGCTGCAACTCGACCTTAGTCCCGTCGCGTTGGAGGGTCCTAGACCGAGTGTGGCTCCAATGCAGGTCCGACCCCTTGAACCTCCATTCCGAGGAGTCTCTTTGGCGCCCACGTCTGGTCTCTGTAACAACTTTGGAGGCAACCTTGTGCGCAAGCTTTGCGCCGAGACCGGCGAATCCGATTCCCCGCCCTCGGACCTTCCGGCTCTCGGCCAGATCGTGGTATT
Source organism: Dehalococcoidia bacterium (assembly GCA_965248605.1). GTDB lineage: Bacteria > Chloroflexota > Dehalococcoidia > Lucifugimonadales > CAUZJF01 > CAUZJF01. The sequence goes on along the minus strand of CBDFJV010000007.1, from coordinate 89,586 downwards.
TCTCGAAATCCTCTGATCCCATTCCTTTTCCGTCGTCCTCGAACGTAACCGAGTCTCGACGACTGTTGTACGTCACGTAGACGTTGTCGCATTCGGCGTCCAGAGCATTGGCAATCAATTCGACGACCACCGCCTCCTCCGTCGAGTACGAGTAGCTTGACGCGAGGTCGTCGAGCAGATGACGGGCGTTCACTCTGCTGATCTGAGACTTTCTCAGCAAGGTAACCATTTTGGGTCAATCTCCCTATTAGCCCGAATCCACCGAAGGACACCGATGGACGGCGTGAGGGCAGCGGAAGGGGGTGGGTGAGGGAGCTACAGGGGGGATGGCCTGGGGTCTTGGGGTAGATGGGAGGCCGGCGGCCGGTCTTCAGTCGCCGCACAGGGCCCCTAAGGCCCTATGCGGGAGTTGCGATGCGCGGGAAGGCGAGAGGATACGCAGCAGGGGACTCTCGCGACCGGGGTGGCGCGAGATTGCGGGGACGTTGGGTCAGTTGCAGGCTGGCTGTCAGGCCGGGAACGGAATGGCTTGCAGCCGGGCCAAGGCGCGACTGAACTGGGTTTCCCAAGGCCAGCGCCGGGGGAGATGCAAAGTGAGGCGGCGCGCCGAGCGGGTGATCCGTCCCACCAGAGCGAAGACCCGCCGCCTGAGGGTCTTGGTGATCACGGTCCGCTCGCCCAGACCAATCCGCGCCGTCCAGCGGGCCAGGTTATGCGCCATCACCTGGACCGCCAGCCAGGCGCCGTTGGCGGCGAAGCGCGCCGACGGCATGTGGTTCAGCCCGACGCCGTACTTGAGGTCGCGTATGGCGTTCTCGACCTCGGCGTGGCGGCGATGATCGGCCTCCAGTTCCAGCGTCTCCCCATCGCGGTCGGTGATGAAGGCGTGATAGCTGTATCTGGCGAAGAGGGCGAGCTGGGAACCGGGCGTCGGCTTCACCCGCCGGACAATGAGCCGCACCGGCGCGGCGTCCGGCTTGGTCTGGAACGGGGTGTAAGTCGTCTCGGCGACATCGGCGGCGCCGTCCGTCCAGTAGGGAATGGGAGTCCAGTCCTCCTGTGGTATCGCCTCGATCAGGTCCCGCAGGCTGGCGCGCTGGCGGATGGTGATAGAGAAGCGGACATCCATTTCCCGGCAGGCGGCAACGACAGTGTGGGCGTAGAAGCCGCTGTCGGCCCGCACCGTGAGTTGTCCCCTGGCCCCGCCGTAGCGCACCCGCCCCACCGTCTCACGCAGGAAGTGGGCGGCGCCACGGGCGGTGTTGGCCCGGCCCTCGCGCAGCCGGGACATCAGCACCTCGCCGGTGCCGGCGGCAATGGCCAGCAGCGGGTGATAGCCGCGGGCGCCGGTATAGCCGTGGTGGCGCGCTCCCTCCTTGGCCAGTCCATAGGTCTCGCAGATGGTCGAGTCCAGGTCGATGGTCAGGGGCGAGTCGCCGGGTCCGGCCCCAGCGGCCCAGGCCCGGGCCAACAACTGGCGGCTCACGCGGTCGAGTTGACGGACATGCCCCCACCGGAAGCTGCGCAGGAAGGTCCCCAGGGTGGATGGCGCCTTGACCACGCAGCCTAGAACACCGACCGTCCCACCAGCGCGCAGCGCATCGGCGTCGTCGATGCAGTCGCCGCCTGCCAGCGCGGAAGCGACCAGCGTCAGCATCTTGTCCCCAGTGTTCGCCCGTCCCGGCGCTCCGCCGAGGTCAAGGTGATGGTCGACGAGTTCCCGCAGGCCCAGGTGCCGGGCTAGGGTGGCCGGCAGGAGCAGGCCGGCATTGGCCACCAGGCGATGGTCGTCAAAGACGATGCGGATACGGTCGGGTTTGTTCTGTGGCAGCATCTATTGGGTGCTCCTTGTTTCCGGGCGGGTTTCTGTTCCAAAATCATTATCCCAGATTCAGAGGAGCACCCGCTGGCTTCTTCAAGGGCTGTCCCCAAGGACGTCCTTCGGTGGATTCGGGATTAGCCCTAATCCACCGAAGGACGGCGTGTAGGAGGCCTGCTGAAGAAACAAAAGGGTGCGCCTCTGAATCTGGGATAATGGTTTTGAAACAGAAAACCGGTCCCAGAAAAGGAGCACCCGATAGATGCTACCACGTAACCACCCCGACCGCATCCAAATCGCCTTCGACGACCACCGCCTGGTGGCCAATGCCGGGCTGATCCTTCCCGCCACCCTCGCCCTGCGCCTTGGCCTGCCCCAACTCCTCCGGAAGCACCTCGACCTCGGCGGCGCGCCGGGCCGGGCGAACACCGGCGACAAGATGATGACCCTGGTGGCCTCCGCCCTAGCCGGCGGAGATTGCATCGACGACGCCGATGTGCTGCGCGCCGGCGGGACCGCCCGCGTGCTCGGTTTCACGGCTAAGGCTCCCTCCACCCTGGGCACCTTCCTGCGCAGCTTCAGGTGGGGCCATGTCCGCCAACTGGACCGGGTGAGCCGCGAGTTGCTGGCCCGGGTCTGGAAGGCCGGTGCCGGACCCGGCGACGCACCATTCACCATCGACCTTGATTCGACGATCTGCGAGACCTACGGACTGGCCAAGGAGGGCGCCCGCCACCACGGCTACACCGGTGCGCGGGGCTATCACCCGCTGCTGGCCGTCGCCGCCGGCACCGGCGACGTGCTGATGGCCCGCCTGCGCGAGGGCCGGGCTAACACCGCCCGCGGCGCTGCCCACTTCCTGCGTGAAACGGTGGGGCGGGTGCGCTACTGCGGAGCCAGGGGCCAACTCACGGTGCGGGCCGACAGCGGCTTCTATACCCACGCCGTGGTCGCCGTCTGCCGCCGGATGGATGTCCGCTTCTCCATCGCCATCCGCCAGCGCGCCCGCCTGCGGAATCTCATCGAGGCGATACCCGAAGATGCCTGGACGCCGATTCCTTACTGGATGGACGGCGCCGCCGATGTGGCCGAGACCACCTACACCCCGTTCCAGGCCGAGGCGGACGCCGCGCCGGTACGGCTCATCGTCCGGCGGGTGAAGCCGGCGCCCTGTTCTCAACTGGCTCTCTTCGCCACCTACAGCTATCACGGCTTCATCACCGACCGGGACGGGGAGACGCTGGAACTGGAGGCCGATCATCGCCGTCACGCCGAGATCGAGAATGCGATACGCGACCTCAAGTACGGCGTGGGGCTGAACCATCTCCCCTCGGGCCGTTTCGCCGCCAACGGCGCCTGGCTGGCGGTACAGGTGATGGCGCACAACCTGGCCCGCTGGACAGCCCGCATCGGCCTGGGTCAGCAGATCGTGACCACCAAGACCCTCAGACGACGGGTCTTTGCCTTGGCCGGACGGATCACCCGCTCGGCACGCCGATTGACCCTGCAGCTTCCCCGGCGCTGGCCCTGGGAGGAGCAGTTCAGCCGCGCCCTGGCCCGACTGCGAGCCATTCCACTCCCAGCCTGACGGAGCCCGTCCGCCACTGACCCACCAGCCAACCCAACGTCCCCGCAAACTCGCGCCAGCCCAGTCCGCGAGCGCCTCTTGCCGTGTCCTATCCCGCCATCTGGCTCGCCACAGCCACTGTAGGCCGCCATCGGTGCCCCCAAAAGCGCCTGCAGACCGCCCGCCAACCTCCCGTCTACCCAAATTCGAGCCCGGATCATCACGCCTGTAACTCCCTCACCCCCTTCCGCTGTCCTCACGTCGTCCATCCCTGTCCGTCGGTGGATTCGGGATAATACTGAGTCGCTTTTAGCCTTCATGCCCTTCTCCCCTCTCCGTGCACGGAGAGGGGCCGGGGGTGAGGTACCCTCCTACTCCGCAGACCCAAGAAGCTCTTCTCGCAACCGGCGAATGACGGTCTCGAGCTCGCCGTCGTCGAGGTTGAGGGGGTCGACACAGAGCTCGTGCGGCCCGCCTCTGGAGTGCAGGTAGATCGGGGGATCGCCTTCCGTCATTCGCGAGTACACCTGGTCCCGAGAGGGCCCCGACCAGTCTGTCGTAAACTCCATGAGGACGGTCGGAATATGGTAGTTGATGTAATCGTGTTCGACGCTGACCTCTAATCCGGGGACCTCGATCAGCGCGTCAACCGCCCGCCGGCACATCTCGCGATAGCGCCGGTTCTCGGCGCTCTCATCCTCCTCGACAAATATTCGCAGGGCCGTGATGAGCCCGACTATCTCCTCCTTGGCGACCTTCATGCTGCGCCCGATGAACTGGTTGGGCGCCGCGTTGGCCGCGGCCGCTTCGATCAAGTCGGCTCGACCGCACAGGATTCCTGTCCCCTGTGGGCCACGCACCGCCTTGCCTCCGCTGTAGATCACCATGTCCGCACCCTGCTCGGTGTACTCCTTAAGACGGGCCCTGGGGGGCAGCATCGATGCGGCATCCACGATGACCGGCACGCCTCTTTCGTGGGCGATTTCGCATACCTGCTCCAGAGGGATCGCACGTTGCGAGACAAAGTCCGCCTTCAGGTACGCCACGGCGGCCGTGCGCTCGGTGAAGGCGGCCTCGAGTTGCCAGGGCTGGCACCGCCGGCCGTCGCCGACACCTACAAGCTTCGCGCCGGCCGCTCGATACGCCTGGTCGTACGGGAAGCGGTGGCTGTTGTGGATGATGATCTCGTTCTTTAGACCGGTCGTATCGGGTAGCTGCACCATTTTGGCGGGCTCCGCCCCGGCGATGACTGCAGCAGCTTGAAGGACCAGCCCCGACGCGGCGCCGCCCGAAACGTGGCCTGCCTCGGCGCCGGTTATCTCGGCGATGACCTTCCCGGCCTGGCGGTTGAGCTCGCCCATCTCCACCATGACCGTCGCGGCTTTGTTCATCGCCTCCATCGCCTCGGGGCGCAGCTTCGTGCCGCCGTGCTGTGTCGATGTTCCCCCGGCGTTGATGATGGGTTTTACGCCTAAGGCGTGGTAGACGTCGGCTGGGTCGTCGGAACGCGCCATTCGATACCTCGTTGCAACTGAAGTTGGGAGTGTTTCTGGGCACCCATTCGGACGCCCGGAAGATTATATCACCGGGCACGGGATATCTTGGTTTTTTCGCCCGCGACCTCTTTGTGCGGCTGCAATGGACAACTGCCACAAGACTGCCACCGTACCTCGTCACTGTAGTGTAGAAACGCCCCGGCGGGGCGTCTTCCGGGGCCTGACCGCCGCCCGCCGCCCCCGGGGTCCATCGTGGCAAAGCATCGTCGGCTTGGCTAGAATACGTCTAGCAACGAAGAGCACCTCGGGCGCGAAAAGGAGAACACATCTGTGGCACCGTTGAGCACGGAAGAAGAAACGCAGCTCAAGGAGTTCCTGGACGAACCGATGATCGCGGTCGTCGCGACGGTGGGCCGGCGGGGCATGCCGCAGCTCACTCCGAACTGGTACGCCTACCTCGACGGCAGACTCGTCATCTCGACGACCAAGGACCGGGTGAAGTACCGGAACCTGACGCGCGACAACCGCCTTGCGGTCTGCATCTGCTCTGAGCCTCTGGGCAGGCGTTACGCGACGGTCCAGGGGCGAGCGGCGGTGATAGACGACGAGTCGATCTGGCCCGACACGCAGGCGATCGTCGAGCGCTATGTCGCCCCGGACGGGGTCGATGCCCGCATGCAGAACCTTCGGCAGCAGGACAGGGTGATCATCAGCATGGTCCCGGACCGCGTCGTCTTCAGGACGTAGACCTGTAACACCGTTGCCCCGGGCCTCGAAGAACGTATCGACGGAAACCTGTAGGGGCGCATTGCATGCGCCCGCTCTGGACTCGAAGGGGAATTACCCGCAGGGCAAACAAGGAGAAGACGCATCGTGAACAGCACAATTCCAGAACTCGCGGAACGGCTCGAAACAGCCCAGACGCAGCTACTCGACGCACTTGACGGCGCGACCGATCGGGAGCTCTACACGACGCCATCGGAGGACGAGTGGACCGTTGCCCAGGTTTGCGCTCACGTCGCCGAGCTCCAGCCGCTGTGGATGGGCAAGATCGCCGCGATGGACAGCGAGCCTACGGTTGCCCGTAGCGAGGCCGACGCGGCCGCCCGCGCCGCAGCCATCACGGATCACGCATCGGACCCGCTGGCCATGATCGTCGAGAGGTTGGGCGACGCCAACAGCCAGGCTCTGGAGCTTCTGCGAGGGATGTCGTCGACAGACCTGGAGCGGCGCTCTAGTTTAGGCAAGACCGCGACGGAGTTAATCGAAAGCCACGTGATCGATCATGTTGAGGCGCACGCCCGTCAGATCGGCGAGACGCGTCGCTCCGTGTAGTGCGCGCGGGGTGTTTGCCCGCGTCAGTTCTTGAAGGCGGCCGTAGACGCCAGAAGTGGTTGGCCGCTGTTTGCCAGTGGGGGGCGGTCAATCGCAGTGTTTCACCCGTCCTCCACGGAAGCGGGGCCTCTCACAGAATAAAGCCGACACCCACTGTAGCTTTCAAGCTATTCAGGCGTATCAAAACCGTTCTGGTATAGCGTCCACCAACCCGGACTCGGCCATGAACCGGTGAACGTGCAATCGTACTGGTAGTACGTCTGCTTTACGGTCAGGCTCGCTTCCGAAGTGAAGTCTGGATCGAGAATGGGGTGGGTGAAACGCGCCTTTATGTCGCCGTTCATATAGGTCGGCCCGGACAGATTGGAACTTCCGGTACAATAGTGGATAGTCCAACCGGGGGGAAAACCTGACTGCCAACAGTAGGCGTCCTCCGAGCCGTTGTATAGGGAATCGGAATCCTGCGAGTACAGGATCTCCTGCACGACCTTGGTTGCTGTCTGGTTGGGCCATTTCCTCATAACTGCTCATACCCACGCGTTGTGCGAATGGGCGCTACCTGGACCAGCGTAAGCAACCGTGGGTATGAGTCCGAGGCCCCGAAGCATCTTTTGGAGCCCCGTCCGAATCTCTCCGACAAGTCCGTGCGCCCGGCGTTGGTCGGTCCCAGGCGCACTACGCGATGCAAGGCTTCTTACCTTACGTTGTGTACTCCCATCCACTCCGCCCACCCCTTCTTTGACTGGTCCAATGGATAGCACTGTGGCTCTGCACTCATCATCGAAGTGCCAACCAATGCTCTTGCTGGCACTGCGGCCGACAGGCACCCTTCCTCCAACCACTACACGACTAGTAGACCGAAATCTTTGAAATGAGGGGTAGCCGAGATTGGCGTGCTACGACGACAGGGCGGGTTTCAAACCCGCCCCTACCAAGCCGTAACCTCAGAACCCTTCAATACTAGGATGTTGGACCACTAGGCTCTCGTGATCAGCTCTAACTCATCCAGAATCTCAGTCAAAAGGGGAAACTGGTATCGCTCTAGTCGCTCATACAAAACCTGCTCGCCAGTCTCCGGATTGAAGACTCGGTGATGGTAATCGTCGTCATTGGAATGAACGTTGTGGTAGCGGAGAAGAGAATTACCGCCTCGTACGAATGCAACGTACCTGTAGGAGAAGCAGCGCACTTTGCGAAGTGACCCAAAGTAGCGGATAGCAAACCACTTCTCAACCTCCAGTACCACATCACCGGAGCAGTAGATTTCCCCCTCCAAAGCAAGAACACCCTCGTCTTCGTATTCAGTGAAGACGAGGGTGTTCGGTTTCGAATGATTGATAAAGTCGTGTCCGGCTATCCTCCGCTCATGGATAGTCTGGTAATGGTCCCATGTGTTCCATTCGTGGGGGTCGTTTCGCTCAGGTATTGATGAACGCGATAGGCCTGCATCCATCTTAATACCTCCGCCGTCTCATGAACATGACCGTGTGCGAGGTTCTGTTTCATTTGGGCGGACGGCATCTCGTAGCGACGCTCATAGTTGCGAATACGCTTAGCTAGTGCTGACCGCTTGGGTCGAGCCGAGGATAAGTTCTTGACTATCAACGCCGCCACCTTCATAATTTTCTGCTGCGATTGGAGGGCGCTGCCCGTTGGCACGGGACCGCGTCTTCAAACGCTCAAGTGTGGGAGCACTACGGTTCGATTCGTCACCCTCCGTCCTGCTCTTGTGTTGTCCTATAGCGTCATGTGTTGTTAGGTTATGTCATAGCATAACTCGACGCCGATTTGTGTGGTGACACCACGATAACCATGTATGGTGCTAGCACCATACATGGCATCTAGTACCCGCGCCTCAGCCTTTGAACACTGTTTAGAACCAATCAAAAAGGCGCTCAAATAGAGATGCGGTTAATATGAGCGGAACGGGCAACGAAGCGACACGGGTCGGCCTCCCGGACCTGTTGATGCCCTCGGTTATAATGATCAACCATCCACCAGTAAACGCCGTAGTCTCTAGTGAGGCCACGAAGATGAACGACAACGATCTCCACCTGATGGCACACCTCATGCGTCGCGCGGGGTTTGGCGCGGGGCGGAACGAGTTGGAAACGCTCACGGCCAGAGGCTACGACGCGGTCGTGGACGACCTGCTGAATCCTCAGGGCCGCGACGACGTCGACCAGGACATCCTCGACAGGTACTACGCATCCTCTACCGAAGGAGGCGACCAGGCCATCTCGGAGGGTCATTGGGTGTACCGAATGGTCAACGGCGACGGTCCGTTGCTTGAGAAGATAGCTCTCTTCTGGCACCACGTTTTCGCCACCGGCGCTGAAAAGGTCGGACATCCCCCCGCGTCCAGGCGCCAGCTCCAGTTGTTCCGGCGGGTCGGGCTGACGGACCTGCGGAATATTCTAATCGAGCTGTCGAAAGACCCGGCCATGATAATGTGGCTCGACAACAACCAGAACTTCGGCGACGCGCCCAATGAGAATTACGGCCGAGAGCTGCTGGAGCTTTTCTCGATGGGTGTTGGCAACTACACCGAGGAGGATGTTAAGGCTACGACCCAGGCTTTTACCGGTTGGACGTTCACCTGGTCGCTTCGTCAAGCCGGAGCGAGGGATGCCTTTCCGACCTATTTCGAGTTCGTAAAGCAGGATCACGATCGAGCTACCAAGACGTTCTTGGGGGAGACCGGTCCGTTCAACGGCGAGGACGCCATCGACGTAATAGTGCGGCAGCCGGCGACGGCCCGTTTCATATCGAGGCACCTGTACACCTTCTTCGTCGCGGACGAGCCGCCCGTCGCATCGTGGAACGAGACGCCTCCTCAGGACCCAGAGGCCATCGACATCCTCGTCAAGGCATACCTGGAGAGCCACGCCGACGTTCGTCATATCCTAGGTGCCCTTTTCCGCTCCGATTTCTTCAAGCAGGCGATGTTCAAGAGAGTAAAGAGCCCTGTCGAGCTCGTGACCGGCATGGCGAAGCTCATCGGCCCCGAACCGCTTCCCGACTTCGACAGCTCACCCCACTCCTCCGCTGCCGGCGAGATGGGCCAGTCGTTGGGGAACCCGCTTACCGTCGAGGGGTGGCATACCGGCAGGGAGTGGATCGACGGTGGCACGTTGAGCACCCGAGTGGAATACGCCACAGAGCAGGTGGCGGACGTGACGAAGCCCGGGATCCGGATGATCGTCGACCGCTTGGCCGCAAACGGTGTCGTTTCACCCACCGACTTCGTCGACCAATGCGTTGAGCTGGTCGGGCCGGTGCCAGTCGGGGCTGATACCCGCGAAGGACTGCTTACCCACGCCGAGTCCGAAGGAGACCTCAGCTTCGTAAGCGATGCTGACCGGGACCGGAACGAGGCCCGTGTCGTAAGAATGCTGCAGCTCATAGTGTCGGCCAGGGAATACCAATTCAACTAGGAAGGGATTAGGTTCTGGGGTTGGGATGAGCCCCCAACACCTAGCCCCTAACACCTAGCCCTAACCCCCAACCCCTTCGATCGAGGTGATGCCATGGCCAGGCCGTATGCACTTCTAAGAGCCGGGTTCCCCTACGTGAAGACCCTGTCTTACTTCTACCGTACGCGGGTCTTGTACGACATCGCGATCGGTAAGGAGGGCCGCCTGTACGTCCTGTGCATGGGCAACTCGGGGCCCATCGCCAGCATGAACCTCGATGACGAGGACCTCGGCAGCTTCGGCCAACCGGGATCTGGCTTCCGTCTACCAGCGTTGACAGCGCACTCAGTTCGAAGTTGTGACGTCGAAGGAGGCATCGTCGGCCCGTCCCAGATCATCGCTGACAGCAACGAAGACCTGTACGTATCGGACGAGAAGTGCCACCGCATAACCGCGTATAACCGGTTCGGTGATTTCCTCAGTAGCTGGGGAGAGCGCGGCTCCGGCGACGGCCAGCTTCATCGTCCGTCCGGTATCGCTTTCGATGCCGACGACGACATATATGTGGCTGACACGATGAACCACCGAGTACAGAAGTTCACTAAGGAAGGCCGCTACCTGAAGAAGTGGGGCTCGAACGGAAATGGGGACGGTGAGTTCGACATGCCATGGGGCATCGCAATAGACGACGAAGGCGACGTTTTCGTGGCCGACTGGCGCAACGACCGGATACAGAAGTTCTCCGCCGACGGCGAGTTTATCTTCCAATTCGGCGAGTCCGGCAGCGAAGACGGCCAGATCAGTCGCCCCGCAGGAATCGCCGTCGACAAGGATGGCGACATCTACGTCTGCGACTGGGGCAACAACCGGATCCAGCTCTTCGCTCCAGATGGGCGCTTCGTGCAGAAGTTCCTCGGCGACGCGACTTTTTCCAAGACGATGCTGCATCGCATGAAGACGTCGAACAAGAAGGCGTTGCGAATGCGAGAGAGAGCCAGCGTCGAGCTGGAGAAGCTATTTCAGAAACCGAGATCGGTAAGGGTCGACGACGAGGGCCGCATGTACGTGCCCGACTTCGAGTCCCACAGGGTGCAGGTCTACCAGAAAGAAGCCTACCCGCTCACCGAGGACGAGATCGCGGAGCCCTACAGGGCGCGCACGCTCTCGGTCAACTAACAACCCTCTCCGAAAAGAGCGAGCCCCCCTCGCTATTGTCGTGCCCGCTGCGGCCGTTCTGACATCGCTGGCGGTATCCGGTCTGAATTTTAGGCCCGCCCGACTGACCCTCGGTCTAGCCCTCGCGGATTTGGGCGCTAGCTAGCTTAAGCACTCCCTCAGAGAATCACCTGACGCATAGCGGAAGTGTCAGGTGATTCTCACTTTACTTTCACCACCCTTCACCGATCGCAGAGCTTTGGTCACCTGTTCGCCACCCAGCCATCACGGCATGTCCATTGAACGGCAGGGAGGTTTGCTTGAAATTGGAAATGATGGAGTAGTTGTAGACGCCGACCCGGACAGACTGAAAACCGACAGGCATGAATCACGAGCTTGACTTATCTACGGGAACCGCAGACTAGGAGGTACTGGAAATGAAGAAGCGTTCACGTTGGCACAGCCGATTGTTCGCGGTGGGACTCGCAATCGTCGCGCTGTTTGGCTTTGTTGCAATCGCCTCGGCTGGCGAGATTTTCAACGACGATTTTGAGTCGGGCGACATCTCGAAGTGGCATTCCAGCTATGTCGAGGACGGAAACACTCTCGTCGTAGACTCGGAATCAGCCCACGAGGGCGACTTTGGCCTGCACGTTACGACGGGCAATACCAACGATGACGCCTTCGTCCGAAAGCAGATCGACCCGACGAACCAGATATACACTCGGGTCTGGGTGAATCTCATCCAGGATGTCTCAGAGGGGACCCACCAGCAGTTCCTGACTGTGGCATCGCATCCCGACAGCGGCAAGATCGGGGCTCTCGCAATACGGAGACTCTCCGGTGACCCGCAGAATAACCTGTTCACCCTCGCCTGGTCAGGGACAGGCCCACAGTTGTGGGAGGACACAGGACGTGACGTCCAGCTCGACGAATGGTCCTGCATGGAGCTGTTCGTCTCAGTTAGCCCGACCGAGGGACAGGTCAAAGCATGGGTTGACGGCGTGCTCGTCGCGGATAGGCAGAACGTGGACACGGGCTCTCTGCCGGTCACGTGGCTGCGGCTGGGCGCCAACGGCACAGTGGCGACATCCGAGTACTACTTCGACCAGTTCGCAGCCGATGACATGACACGGATCGGATGCGCAGAAGAACCACCGCCAGAAGAGGGCCCGGGTGCGCGGACCATCGGGTACTGGAAAACCGAGCCCCACCGCGATCACCTCGCGGAGATGGTCGCCATCGGACCAATCGATCTGGGCGATACAATCGTGGAAACGGCCGAAGAGGCGGTCGAGGTCCTGAGCAACTCCAACGCGAAGGATGCCAGGAACGCCCTGAGCGCCCAGCTTCTTGCCACGATCCTGAATCTAAGAAACGGCTCGGACCCGAACGCCACCGGCAGTGACATCGGCCCGGTCGTCGAAGACGCGATCGAGTTTCTCGCCATTCATCCTGACCCCGTGACCCGGAAGCATGCGGACCGCGATGAGGCGCTCGACCTGAAGGACCTTCTGGACGAGTACAACAACAGCGGCGAAGAGTAGTCGCCGCCGCCTAACCACTCGCCAAGCGGCGAGTTTACTGAGGAAGTCTGGAGCCCGTCGAGCGTAGTGCTCGCCGGGCTCCTCGCGTTAGGTTGGCGGGTAGTCAAGAGCTGCTGCCAGCCGCAACCTACCAGAGCCGCTGCGCGTTCAGCAGTTCCTGGTCGAGCTCCATGCCGATGCCCGGGCCGTCTGGCACCACGAGGTGCCCTTCCTCGTAGCGCACCGGCTCCTTCACGATTCGTTCCTTGTAGACGAGGGGCCCAGCGGGGTAGCACGGGTAGTCCATGTTCGGCGCCGCGGCTGCCACGTGGGCCCGCGCCGCCGTGCCGATGGACAGCTCGACGGTGCTGCCCAACAGGGCCTTGACTCCGAAGGTCTCCGCGACAGCGAAGATCTTCCTGCAAGCCGTGATGCCTTCATACCCAATGCCGACATTGAACACGTCGACGGCGTTGTAGCGGGCCATCCTCGCCGCGACGGCGGGGTACGTGATGTGCTCGCCTATCGGTGTGTCGACAGCGTCCTTCACGGCCAGGAAGTCCGACACCGGCGCGTTGTGGCGCCCCTTCACCGGCGACTCCACTAGGTTAGGCTTGAACGGGGCGAGCCGGTCGATGGCCGCGATTGCCGCCTCGACCTCGAACCGGCCGCTGGCGTCCAGGGCGTTGATCTCGACGGTGTCGCCCCAGCGGCCTCGAAGCTCCGTCAGGAATCGCTCGTCGAGGTCCAGGTCCTCGCCGAAGTAGTACCGAATGGTCGAGTGGCCCTGGTCGAGGACCCGTTCTATACGCTTCAGATTGGCCGCGACGTCCGCTTCGACTCTGCAGGGCGCCAAGGGATAGCTGAAGGCGACCCGGTCGCGGTACTTTCCGCCGAATAGTTGGTAGAGCGGCACGTCGAGCGCCTTGCCGATGGCGTCGTGTAGTGCGATGTCGATTCCGCAGAGGACCTGGTGCTCCCAGGTCTTGCTCTTCAGCGACTCCTGAATGGCCGTCAGGTCGAAGGGGTCGCGGCCAGCGAGCAGCGGCTCCAGGCGGCTCCGCAGGCCCTCGACGACCTCGCGTGTCGGAGTGAAATTCACGTCGGACATCTCGCCGAGGCCGGTGATGCCAGCATCGGTGTGAAGCTGAACGATGACATGGTGGGAGACGGCCTTCTCGAGGTCCGACGGGCCGGTCTTCCCCATCTCGCGCGTCGAGAAGACGGCTATGAGTTCGAGATCAGTGATCTTCATGTTCGCCCCTTAACGGAATGCGAGGACTCTTGTCGCGACGTGGCCGGCTGCTGCGGTCTGTCATTCCTTGCTATCTTCGATGTTCTGGAGGAAGTCACCCGGCGTCATCACCTGTATTTGAAGCCCCGCGGACATCACGGCAGGGTTGAGGAGGTGGCGGCGATCCAATGTGAGAAGGTAGGAAGCCTTGCACTCCAGCGCCGCCGCGAGAACGTGGGCATCCTTCTCGGTCGTGAGAGGGACGCACTCAGCGGTGCGGTTGGCAGACGCAGGCGGCGCTATCTCAGGATCGAGGTCCGCGAGTTGCTGATAGAAGCGTAATAGTTCGGTCTCGCCGAACTTCCTCGCGACGTTCACCCGCACCTCAAAAACCACCTGTTTGGTTAGGGCAGCCCGGAAGCGCCGTCCCTGGCAAGCCCGCATAGCCACGGCCGAGCCTCCTGAAGGAGATCGAGAGGCCGCCACGAGCACGCTGGCGTCGAAGAATACCAGGGCGCGGCGGAGTGCCACCTATAGCTCGCCCCGCTTCAAGAGCTCATGGATCCGCCGGGCAGTCTCTTCGTCCAACTTATCCTCCTCCAAAAAGCGGGCGATATCCTCGTCGGTGTAGAGCCGAAGCGAGTCCTCTTCCTGTCGTAGTGGCGTGACCTCCAGATGGTCACCTACCAGTGACACTGAAAGGAGGGTCTCAGGCCCGATGTCTAGGGCTTTCCGGAATTCGTTGGGAATCGTGACTTGCCCTTTGGCCAAGGTCTTCACCACCTTGCGGCGCGACTTTGTTTGAGTCATGACGGATTCTCCATCTTGCCAACTTTCCGACTTTCTATCCCCATTACACCATAGGCTCACGATGGAGTCAAGAGCAATCTAAGGGTCAGGAGAGGGGGTGATTAGAAACCAAGCGGAGCCACCGTGTCAGAACGACAGACCAGCTTGGGCGGAACGCTTCGGGCGCAAATGCCGAAGATGCCTACCACTTTTAACCACACCTGTCAGGAGAGCGAAGGACGCCGGTCCGAAGCGCCTACTACGGCACGTCCATTCGTCGAAGCCTCCTCACCGTCAACCATAGAAAAACGACCGTCACCAGAACCGCTCCTCCGATCGCCGCCGGGAACTCGATGACCCGCCCGTCGAAGACCTCGAAGCTTTCCTCGTCCACCCCGTGCATAATGCCCAGTGAGTATGCCCGGACCGATAGGTAGCGCACTCCGCTCAGGAACGACGACGCCAGACCTTCCCACAGGAACACGTAGACCAGCGAGAAGGCCAGGGCGCTCTTCGACACGAGACCCAGCCAGTTGAAGATCGCGGCGTACGCTACGACACCCGCGAACAAAGCGACCCCTATTGCGAGGGCCGCCCGGACGTCCGTATTGCTCAGAAGCGTAGCGCCGACGCCGCTGGCAACCATCACCGGCGCCACCACCAACAGGGACGCCAAATACTTGGGCAACACGATCTGCCACCGGGCGATAGGCTTGAGTACGAGGTAGCTCAAAGTGCGGTCCTCGACCTCGTTGCCCAGGGCGGCCGTGGCAACGGCCATCGTGACGATAGGTAAGATAGCGCCAACCAGCAGCCCGTCGTAGAAGGCGTCACCGGCATCGCCGAACTCCAGTCGCGTGTCCGCCAGCCGGAAGATAATTGAAACGCCGATGGGCATAGCGGCCAGCAAGAGAATAATGAGAACTCGCCATCGGCTGACGAGTTGGCGAAGCGACAGCTCAAATAAGGCTAGCATAGGCCTATTTCTCGACCACGTAGCTGAAGACGCTCTCAAGCGACTCGTCGAGCGGCTCCATCCGGAGTAGTCGGATGCCGCGCTCGCTTGCGAGCTGCGGGACCGACCTACGAAGCACCTGCACTTTGTGCGTCAGGACAACCAGCGCCCCGTCCTCCTCGACGGTGACAGAGCCCACCTCGTCCATCTGGACCAGGGCACCCGCCATGGCGCGCGGGTCGTCGACGACGACCCTGAGGTTGTACGGCCGCTCGTCGAGCTTGGCCCGAATCGCTCGGAAGTCACCGGCCGCCGCCAGCTTGCCGCTTACCATTAGCAGAATGCGGTCCGCAAGGGACTCGACTTCCTCGAGGATATGGGACGAAACGACTATCGTTCGTCCGTCCGACGCCAGCTTTCGCATGAGGTCATGGAACTCGATGCGCTGTCGCGGGTCGGTGCCGTTTAGGGGCTCGTCCAGCAGCAGGACCTCGGGGTCGTGCACGAGTGTCGCGGCAAGGCGCATACGCTGCTTCATGCCTCTCGAGTAGCCGCCCAGACGCCGATGCTGGGCATCCGCCAAGGCGACAGCGTCGATCGCCCGGTCGACAGCGGCGGCCATCGGGTCGAGTCCGTGCATGTACGCGGCGAACTCCACGAACTGGCGTCCGGTATAGAAGCCGTAGACGGCTTCGTGCTCGGACATAACGCCGATACGACGATAGAGAGCGGGATTGTCGCGAACGCGCTCACCCAGGAGCTGGAGCTCTCCGTCTGAAGTCGACGCCAGACCGGCCATCATGTGCAGGAGGGTTGTCTTACCGGCGCCGTTGGGCCCGAGCAGGCCGGTGATACCCTTCTCGATCGTAAACGAAACGTCGTTGACGGCGACGACGTTCCCGTACCACTTAGAAACGCCATCGACTTTGACTACCGAGCTATTTGCCGTTAGCGGAGCGTCAGGTACGGCGGTCGTCACAGCATAATCCTTTGATAACGCCACCACGCGGCGAGGCCCGGCCCCGCTATGAGGAACACAAACCAACCGACAGGGACGACGTCGGGGAGCTGAGCCAACAGCATGGACTTCTCTGAGTCGGCCTCCTCGTTGAAGACTAGATCGCTCATATATACAGGCACTCTGGTCAGGTCTCCCAGGACGACCCATTTCGCAAACTCGCCTGTAACCGGCTCGCACTCGACCTGATGGCCGAACCCGTCGGTCTCGAACTCTTCGCACTCGGTGAAGGCGGCCGTAAGCGGCACTGAGATGAAGAATAAGCCGACGATGAACGCCTGTGCGTAGCCGCGGCGCGTGGTAAACGCGGACACAGCCAGCGGCAGGGTAGCGGCATAAAGGGCCAAGACTAGACCGCCCCCTAAAAAGCGAGGCACCTCGAGCCAGTTCTCCTGCAGGTGGTCGAGCGGCTTGTCCGCGCCAAGAGTTAGCCCGGAAAACAGGACTATCTGTCCTAAGTAGAGAACGGCGAGCAGGAACGCGAACATTGCCAGCCAACGGGTCGCGACATAGTCTGTCGGAGACAGGGGCCTGACAAGGTACAGATGTATAACGTTGTCGCGCCGGTCTGGACAAACAAGGTTTGGGACTATGATAGCGGCGAACAGGAATACGAAAAAGGACAACACTTCGTAGTAAAGGGCAGCGTCAGGCAGGTCATCCGTCGGGAGCCCTAGGGAAGATGTGATCGCGAAGATTACGGCCAGCCCGACACCGATCGACGCAAGAATCGTCGGAAAGACCTTGAGCAGCACACCTCGGCCCAAGCCAATGATCGTCCTTACTCCGTTGGTCCATAGGGCCTTGCGGGCGCGCATCCGGCCTTCGCGGGGGCCTTCGTACCGCTGATACCCGATGTCATATATCTCGCCCGTGGCGTCGTTCATCACGCGCCGTCCCGGAAGATGTCTGTCAGGTGGCGGCGTCGCGGGGCCAGCCGGCGCAGAGGCGCGTTGGACTCGACCAGCGCGTCTCTGATCGCGTCATATTGATCGTCGGTAGCCTGTTCGACAATTACCGATAGCTCGTCTAAGGTTGCGTCTACCCCACGGGCTTTGAGAGCTGTCACCAGCTCTTCGTGGCCTTCGTCGACGTCGATGGCCAGCACCTGGGTTTCCTCCGTGAATTCGGAGACCGTGCCCTGGGCCATCACTTGCCCGCCTTCCAGGACGACCAGCTGGTCGCACGTGCTCTCCACGTCGCCCATGAGGTGGGACGACAGTACGATGCTGATACCGAACTCCCGGCCGGTGCGTCGAATGAGCTCGAGCATCTCTTCGCGGCCTCTCGGGTCCAGCCCGGCCGTAGCTTCGTCCAGCATCACGACGACAGGGTCGTGGACCAGCGCCTGGGCCAGCTTAGTCCGCTGCCGCATCCCGGTAGAGTAGCCGCTGATGGGGCGGTATCGCTCCTCATCGAGGCCTACGTGTCTGAGGATGTCGGCAGCGCGGGTCCTTGCGTACGCGGGTGGAAGCCCGCTCACCTGGGCCATGTGAGTCAGGAACTCCGACGCCGACATGTTGGGTGGGAGGCACTCGTGCTCAGGCATGTAGCCGAGCCGTGCGCGACTCTCTACGGTCTCGTACGGCCGTTCGCCCATGACCTCGGCTGCGCCGGCTGTGGGCTTCAAGAGGCCTAGAAACAGCTTGATGGCGGTGCTCTTGCCGGCGCCGTTGGGCCCGAGCAACCCCGTTATGCCTTCGTCGATCTGGAAGTCGACGCCGTCGAGGGCGACGGTGTCACCGTAGTGTTTCGTGAGTCCCTTTGCTGCGAGTAGGGGTGGCATCCGGGCGAGTATACATTAAGGGGCGCGTTACTGGGTTCGGCTTCGCCGAAATCCCACCCGCCCGCTCATGGGCCTTGGGAACATCGCCAAAACCCTACCTGAAGAGAAGCTTCTCCGAGCCCGCGAATGATTCTGATGTTGCATGGACGAACGGGGAAACACGCGTGCGCTACGAGGTCGACGAGTCACGGCGTAACCTACCCCGCTCAGCCTGAGCTTGTCGAAGGCCGGGCCTATCCGGCCGCTTCGGGCGATGTCGCAGGCGCGCCCACGTCGCCGCGCCACAGACGGCGCATCTCGTCGCTGGTCTTCAGGAGGTCGTCTAGCGCGCCCTCGGCGTCTACGCGCCCGTCTTTGAGTACGATGACGTGATCGGCTCTGCGGAGCGCGACGCGCCGGTGCGAGACGACCAGGGCCGTGGAGTCTCTCCGCTCGAATAGCCGCGTCCAAAGCACCTCTTCGGTCTCTACGTCCAGTCCGCTGGAGAGGTCGTCCATGACCAACAGCTCGGGTTCGCGGACGAACATTCGCGCCGCTCCCGAGCGGCGTTGTTGTCCGCCGGAGAGCTTCGCGCCTCGGGGTCCAACCACCGTGTCGAGGCCGTTCTCCAGATCCTCGACGTCGCGTTCCAGCACGGCGGAGGTGACTGCGCGGGGGAGGTCCACCCTTTGCTCCGGAAGACCCATGAGGATGTTCGACCGGAGCTGCTCGCTAAAGAGTCGAGGGACCTGAGACGTGTACGCGCAGCGCGGTGGCACGAGGAACTTGCCTGGCTCGTCTATCGCGTGGCCGTTCCAGCTGACCTCGCCGGTCTGGAGGGGAAGCAGTCCTAATAGAGACCGCAGCAGTGTCGTCTTGCCCGACCCGATCCTGCCGGTGACGACCGTTAACGTGCCGCGTTCGAGTCTCAGGTCGACGTTTCGAACACCTTTATCCGAGTCTGGGAACAGATAGGTCAGTCCTCGCGCTTCGAGGGTCTCGATTCGGTCCCCGTCGTCCCGCTCAGCGAATGGCACCTCCGGCAGGGCACCACGAAGGTAGCTAGGACTCGGCTCTACGAGTTTCTCGGGCTCGGCGCCGGGCATCAGCCCCAGCAGGCGCTCGATTGAGACCCCCACCTTCTTGTAGCCGGTGAGCATGTTGCCGACCGTCTGGCTGAACCAACTGGTGTAGCCGAGGTAGAAGACGAACAGCGAGAGGTCTCCGACGGTGAGGCTTCCGCGGCTCATCGCCTGCCCCGCGACGATCAGGATCATGCCGGTACCCAGGTTCTGGGCGTTGGAGAAGAGTGCGCCAAGCGTCGAGGTCAGCAGGGTGTCCTTGAGCGTCGTCGTCTTACGAGCGTCGTTGAGCACGTTGAACTGCCCGATGACGCGCGACTCGGCGTTGGCTACCTTGATGGCCTCCACGCTCCCGAATACTTCGCCGATGAATCCGGTAACGTCGCCCGCTGCCTCTCGGCTCGCCTTGCGGAACTGCTCGATGCGCTTCGTCGCGAAGTTGACGATTATGACCACCGCGATCAGCGGAAGAAACACGCCGAACGTGACCGCGGGGCTGATCCGCACCATGATGAACACGGCGACCACGGTGAAGAGGATATTCATCGCCAGGAACTCGAACTGCAGCATATAGCCCGCAACGCTACTTGCGTCGCCGCGGAACCGGCTCACGGCCTCGCCGGCCGATTCCGGAAGCGACCGGTCGCCGGGCAGTTCCATAATGTACTCGAATGCATTCCTTCGTAGCAGAGTCGCCATGGTGAACCTGTTTATCATATGGAGGAGGACCCCGCCTACGAGCGTCGCTAGATTAGCGAAGGCGAGGCCAACCAGGACCGCACTGAGCTGCCAGATTCCCAGAGACACTCCGGAGTCGCCAGTCAGATTGTTGAAGATCTCTCGTTGGGTAAGTCCCACCGCATGCTCAACCGCGACGAACGCCAGAGCGACGACGACCAGTTCCAGCGTCAGGGACCACTTGTTGACAAGGAACAACGCCCACAGGTAACGCCAGGTCTTCATGCGAGCACCTCCTCGAGACCCGTACGAAGTAGGCCGTAGAAACGGCTCGTCGGTAGTCGTACCAGCGCGCTATCTCGTCGGTGTAGGTCGTGTTGGCGTCTTTTCCAAAGTCGAGGGGCCCTTGCCGGCGGACCAGAAGGTCGGAGCTGTGTCCCCACGGGCCGACGGTCAACCGGTGTTCGCCACGGAGCGCTGCCGGGCCGTGTGCCTGCATCCCGGCAAAATTGTCGATGGTGCCGATAAGTCTGTCATACCAACCGGTGATCTGGCAGGTCGGCACGTTGACCTGGTCGTGGAGGGTGTCGAAGGCCCAGAACTCCTTGTTCTGCTCCTTCATGTATTGCTTGAGCATCGGAGACAGGGTCGAGAAGACGCTGTCCGGGATGTCGCCGAGAGGCAGGTGCCAGACCCATTTTCCGCGCTCGACTTCCTGCCACCAGACCTCCGACTCCTCGTCGGTCTTGGGGCCGATCAAGTCGCCTATACGCCGCCGGGCGTCGACGGCCATGCGGTACGTCCACTGTAGTCGGCGCCCGGTCTCGAACACGCCGAAGTTCAGGTCCATGAGTCGCGATGCCATGCCTCCGGCGAAAAGGGCCTTCAAGTGTGGCGGCCTGGTGGTCGCCAGCCGCCAGATGCACCAAGAGGGATATGAGTGACCCCACGTGCCGACCTGGCCATCGCTGCCGGGGAGCTGCGCGGCCCATTCGACGGTGTCGTAGCCGTCTTCGTTGTCGTGGGTCTCGGACCAGTGCTGGAACTGCCACGTGAACTCGCCGTCGGACTCGAAACGGCCGCGGATGTCCTGGACGACCGCGACGTAGCCGCGTTCAGCCAATGCGTGACCAGTCCGGACGTTGCGGTCGAGCTGCTTGTTGTAGGGAGTGCGGCACAGCAAGACCGGATACGACCCCGAGCCGCTGGGCCGGTAGACGTCAGCCCTGAGCACCGTGCCGTCGCGCATTTCGGCCACTACGTTCTCTTCGACGGACACTGTGGCTGGGTTGGATGTCGTGACGCTCATCGAAAGGTCACCTACGGGTGGGTAGCCGGACGACCGGACAAATCATTATACTCTCCGGTAAACGTGCCTTGAGTAAGCTGAGAGCTTTGTACCTTGACATACGCAAACGTTATTCGGTACTATCTGGCTGGATTCTGGGATTCGGGAATCCTAATTCAGGAATAGAATTACCGTAGTGAGCGATTCGCTCGGAGTCGGTTCGTGATTGCAATTAGGTTCCTGCTTTTCTGCTGGGACACCGTAAACGACTTCCTCTCTAAGAATGGTCCCTACATAGCCGGGGCCATCGCGTTTTACACGCTGTTCTCGATATTCCCGCTGTCGCTTGCGGTGATCTCCGGCATTGGATTCGTGCTTGGCCCTCGCGCCGAGCCGGAGCAGCTCGATCTCGCGATGAAGATCGCCGACGTGTTCCCAGTATCCAGCGAGTTCGTAGCCAGGGAAGTCCAGGACATCGTCAGCGCCAGGGCGATCACCGGTATAGCCAGCGTGTTCGGCCTGCTTTGGGCCGCGACGGCCGTTTTCGGGGCCATTCGGAAGGGTATCAATGCAGCGTGGGGCATCAAGACGCCACGGCCCTTCCTCAAAGAGCGCCTGATCGACTTCGCACTGGTCCTCGGGGCCGGCGTCGTCATGTTGTTCGTACTCTTCTCGCCGCTCGTACTGGCTGTGATCCAGGAAATAACCAAAGTCGTTGCACCGGAGTCTCCGATCTTCAGTGACCTGGTATGGAGGCTGTCGGACAATCTGCTATTCCCCGCCCTGGCTTTCGGCACCTTCCTATTCCTGTACACGTTCCTGCCGAACACCTACGTGAAGTTCCAGCATGTCTGGCCCGTGGCGCTGCTTGCGTCGTTGGCGTTCGACGCCGCCAACCTTGGCTTCGTCTGGTACCTGAAGAACTTCGCCCTGGACCATTACAACGTGCTCTACGGCTCGGTCGGCGCGATCCTCGCTTTCTTGACCTGGGTATACGTGTCAGCTATCATTGTTCTATTCGGGGCCCTAGTTACGTCGAGGTACGCCGCCTACGCCTCCAATCTCGAGATCGAACGACCGACTCTTAGAATCCTCTGGTCGGGATTCTCGCGAGTCAGGCTCCGAATCGTGGACGCCCCGAGGATGGCTTAGGGCTCCAAGTCGCATTGCGTTGGGAGCTTGGCTATGGCCCTTCGTGATCGCCGCTGGCCTTGCGTGTGGCTCCGAGCCGGCGCCTACACCTGAACCCTCCCCGACAGCGCTGCCCGTCTTCGACGAGCCTTCCCTTTCCCCGACGTCGACCCCTATCCCGGCGCCCGCTCAGACGGACGACCAGGCGCCACCGGTCGCTTCCCTTGCTTCTATGCCGCCTATCGCGGACGTAGCCGAGAGGGTCAAGCCCTGGGTCGCTTCCATATCCGTCGAGACGGTCTTCCGCGGCGTCTTCACCGATTTCACCGACGAAGGCGCGGGCTCAGGGATCGTAGTCCGGCCCAACGGCTACGTGGTGACCAACGCGCATGTTATCGCCGGCGCGAGAGACATCAAGGTCCACGTCGATGGCCAGACGTACGACGGGCAGGTAGTCGGTGTCGACGACGTGACCGATCTAGCACTGGTAAAGATCAATGCTGAAGACCTGCCCGCGGCGAGGTTCGCGAGCGAGGACGAGATCCGCGTTGGGGAGTGGGTCGTGAGCTTAGGGAATGCGCTGGCCCTGAAGGGCGGGCCGACGGTGACGATTGGCATTATTAGTGCTCTGGGTCGGACCATCCAGAGCGAGACGGGAGAGCACTTCTACAACCTGATCCAGACGGACGCAGCGATGAATGACGGCAGCAGCGGCGGACCGCTCGTGAACCTCGAGGGGGAGGTCGTCGGCATCAACCAGTCGATACTGCGCCAGGCGGAAGGGATGGCTTTCGCGATCAACGCCGCTGAGGCGCTGCCCGTAATCCAGAGCCTCCTGGAGCACGGGCGGGTGATCCGGCCACTAATCGGCTTCAACGGCGACGACGTCACGCCCGCGATTTCCGCCCGTTTTCAGCTCGGGGTCCTCGATGGAGTGCTCGTGACGGCGCTGACGCCGCGCGGCCCGGCACACGAAGCCGGGATCCAGCTCGGAGACGTCGTTACCAAGATGGACGGCATCCCGACGCCCGACGTTTCGACGTGGCTCGACCTTCTATGGAGGTACGACGTGGGAGACGAGGTCAACGTGGAGTACGTCAGGAACGCCCGCGTAGACACGACGACCATCACGCTGACCGAGCGCTAGCAGGCCGCTAGGCGCGCACCGGTCGGTAGACGCCCCTCCTCGGTCCCCTGCGGGAGCTCGCCCGTCGTGCGGGGGCGAAAGACCCACAGGTCAACCTCACGTCAAGGCTCTCCCACAAGCCTCAGAGCAACAGAACTGATGTGCTATAATAAGAAATATGAACCTGCTATCATCATTCACCAAAAGCGGCGCGTGCGTGGGGAAAACAGGCGGCGCTTGTGTAGAGAAAAGGCGGCGCTTGTGTGGTGTCAAGGGCGGTGTGAAAACGTACCAGCGGGGCGGAGCAAAACTGTACCACTGAACGCCGTAGAATGGGCATCAAGGTTCGTGGGGCGTTGGAGATCAGGCTCAGTCAGATAGCTGGCGGCCAGAAGTCTTCTTGCTGTGCTTGAGTCGGTAGCTGTCCCCGTTCATCTCCAGGATGTCGACATGGTGGGTGAGGCGGTCGAGGAGAGCTCCGGTCAGCCGTTCAGAGCCGAACACCTCGGTCCACTCGACGAAGGGCAGGTTGGAGGTCACCAGGACCGATCCACGCTCGTAACGCTGGCTGAACACCTCGAAGAGGAGCTCGGCGCCAGTCTTGGACAAGGGCACGAAGCCCAGTTCGTCGATGATCAGAAGCTTGAGTCGTGCGAGCCTTCTCTGCAGGTTGAGCAGACGCCGTTCGTCCCTGGCCTCGATCAGCTCGTGAACCAGAGCAGCGGCGGTGGTGAAGCCCACGGACAGTCCCCTCTGACACGCAGCCAGACCGAGACCGAGGGCGATATGGGTCTTGCCGGTGCCACTGTTGCCGAGAGCGATGACGTTGTGGGGGCGCTCGATGTACTCGCATCGTGCCAGCTCCAGAACCAGAGCCTTGTTCAGGGACGGCATAGACAGGAAGTCGAAGGTGTCGAGGCTCTTGGTCGTCGGGAAGCGGGCTGCTTTGATCCGACGTTCCACCATGCGATGGTGACGGTCGATCAGCTCCAACTCCGATAGTCGCAGCAGGTAGTCCGGATGGTCAGCTCCCTCACTGGCACACTGGGATGCCAGCTTGTCGTACTCCCTCAGGAACGTGGGGAGCTTGAGTTGCTTGAGGTTGTGTTCGAGCAACATCGTGGACTTGTTGGTCATGACCGGCTCCCCGCCAGGAGAGCCATGTAGTCCCTGGTCGAGGTTGTTGCAACGTTGGTCCTGGGCAGATACGGGTACAACTCCATGTCGAGTCTAGGCGGTCGACCCTCGATCCTGCACAGCACCAGGTGCTTGACAGCATCGAAGCTCACAGCCCCGAGTCGAATGGCGTCTCGTACGGCGTCGTGGACTTCTTCCGGCTGGAAGTTCTCCATCAGTCTGAGCACCTGCACGAACTCCCTCTTTCCTCGCTTGCCCATCCGAGACTCCAGCAGCCGCCGCAACACTCCGAACTCCTCGGGCAACTCCCATCCAACCAGCGGCGCCGCCTGATCCAATGCCCTCGTCTTCTTCTCAAGGAGCGGCAGGTAATGGAGAGGGTCGAAGACGAAGTCGTCTCGATCGTAGGACCGCCGATGGCGGGCGATGACTTCAGCGCCACAGCTGATCACAACCTCATGTACATATCCGCGGACCACAACGTCCCGATGACCGTAGGCCACCGGGACCGAATAGTCATTGGTCCGGTATCTGACCAGGGACAGAGAACTGACCCTCGTCGCGTGCTTGTCGCTGGCGTCGTACGGTACGGCCGGCAGAGGCAGCAACTTCTCCAGGTCCCGCTCCAGCCGTTCTCCTATCGTCTCGTTGTGGCCGCGGAGTCGATCTTCGAACCGTCTGAGGCAGTGTTGCTCCAGATGAGCATTGAGGGCATCGAAGCTCTCGAACGATGGAATGGGCACCAGGAAGTTCCGGCGGACATAGCCGACCAGACCTTCTACTTTGCCCTTATCGTTCCCTTTGCCTGGACGGCCGAACCGGTCCTCGAACAGGTAGTGGGACTGAAGCTCGGAGAACACCCTGGTCCGCTGCCGGCGACCATCTCCCAGAATTCTGGCTACCGCGAGCGTGGTGTTGTCGTAGAGGATGCTCTGAGGCACTCCGCCCAGGAACGCGAAGGCGGAGACGTGTCCGTCGCAGAATGACTCCGTCGTCTCGGCGGGATACGCCTTCACATAGCACCCGTCGCTGTGAGGGAGGTCCAGGGCGAAGTAGTGGGCTTTGCGTTCCACTCCGCCGATGATCACTCGAGCTTCGCCGTAGTCGCACTGGGCATGTCCCGGGGAATGGGACAGTGGTACGAACATCTCGCGGGTATGACGACGGCGTTCTCGAACGTAGTCTTTGACTATCGTGTACTTGCCGGGGAAGCCGTGTTCGTCTCTGAGCCGTTCGTAGATACGCTTGGCGGTGTGACGCTGCTTCTTCGGTGAGCTCAGATCCTGCTCCAGGATCTGGTCCATCACACCCTTATATGGATCGAGCTTCGGTCTGCGAGCCGGTCGTTGCCGTCGATACCCTGGGGGCACGGAGTACTCGAGCATCTTGCGCACCGTGTCCCGGTGTAGCCCGAACACTCGGGCCGCCTCTCGGACGCTCATCCCTTCGACGAAACAAGCCCTGCGAACTCGCAGGTACATCTCCACCTTGTACATCCAATCCACCTTCAATCAGGTTCGGTCGTTCCTGATTGAAGGCGACAGGCGGTACAGTTTTCAAGCGCCACATCTCAGCGCTCGACCGCCCAGGTGGTACATTATCTCTCCGCCCTTCACACGTTCAATGGAGGGGAGATTCCTGATCCGGCCGTCTTCACCGACGAGGCGCTAGACTACTACGAGAGGCGTCTAGAGATAACGATCAACCCCATCGTGAGATCATGGTACGCCGACTTCCTGTGGGTGAAACGACCGAATCACGTGTTCGCTCGTAGGGCCATCGAGGCATATCACGAATGTTTCCCGATTTGCATGGAAAAGGAATGGTGGGAAGAGGCGGCAGACTCACTGGTTCGTGCTCTCAGGCTCGCCCTCAGCATTAACGATCGTAGTTTGACAGAGTTGGCCAAGTCCAAGATCCTTTCGCAGAGGCAAAGTCATCCTCACGTCCGCTACTGTCTTGACCTCGTCGACGCGTTGCTTGAGATTGGGAAGGGGGATATTGAAGATCAGGATGTGGAGACGGCCCTTGAGGTCTGCCAGGCAGGAGCCGAGTTCTATAGATCGGACCAAGGCGGTCACAATTATCGCATCGCAAGGGAATTCCTATCAAGGACAGCAGTCATCCTTACTCATTTGAAAAGGGAAGAAGAAGCGGCGGTGGCCCGGGTGAGCATAGGCGCGTTTTGGGAGGCGGAAGCAGAGCTGAAGGGCCATGCCAGTAGCCTCGTAGGAGCCATGTTTCTCCAGGACGCGGCAGCCCATTACGCGAATATCGGGCGGTCTGACAAAGTAGAGGAACTGAAGATCAAGGTCAGAGAGGGTTATCAGGCTGCGATCGACCGGGGCGAGTTCAAGCCAGTGGAAGCGGAAGCAACCATCCCCGTGAAGGATATCGAGGCCGAGGCCAGGGAACTACTGAAACAAGGCCTGGATCAGGCCTTGCTGAACCTGAGCCTGTCCCCTTCGTGGGTACCTGATATTGACGCGGCACGGAAGAGAGCTCAGGAGAAGCACGCAGTGAAATGGGGGCTCTTGTATACAAATGTCGCTGACGCGGTCGATCCCCCTAGGATCGAGCCCAAAGTAGTGCGGCCTCCTACGATAGAGGAGGCACGGATGATTCTTGATCTCTCGAAGAGCACGCCGTATTTTGCGCCTCTGACTTTCATGGCCAGGACCGGCGTTCGACGCGGCGAATGTCTTGGTCTCCGGTGGAGTGACGTAGATCTTGATCACGCTATCGCATCAATTACGCAGTCGTTGCAGCGGATCCGTGGGAAGGGCTGGTCTTCGCACCGCTGAAGTCGGCAAAGAGCCAGCGAGGGATCGTACTAGACTCACATACGGTGGACATCCTCAGAGAACTAAGAGGCCGTCAAATCCTGCTGAATGCGGAGCTGGGAGATGCGTACCGCGACCATCGGCTCGTCTTTCCTGGCCGACTTGGTAATCCTCTCGATCCAGCCACCCTGACCCGCAACTTTGAGAAACTGGTACGTGCGGCTGGTCTGAGTCACATAAGGCTCCACGATCTCAGACACTTCCACGCCACCGTGCTCCTACAATCTGGGACCCATCTAAAGGTGGTGCAGGAGCGATTGGGGCATGCCAGCATCGCAGTTACTGCCGACATCTACTCCCACGTCACTCCGGGCCTCCAGAGAGCTGCAGCCGATGCGTTCTCGGAAGTGATGGACGCCCATGCCCCATAACGATGGCGGCAGTTTGGCGGCAAAATGGAGCCTGAGGTAAGAAACCGGAGAACCTAGAGATAGAGCTAAGCGCCTTAGTTATGCGGTGGAAGGGGTGTGGGCCGGCAGGGATTCGAACCCTGGACACTCGGATTAAAAGTCCGATGCTCTGACCAGACTGAGCTACCGGCCCACGTAGACTATTGTAGGAGATTAATAGCACGTGGCGGAACAAGGGGACCTGAGCCAGAACCGACTGCTGACTTGGATCAGCCGATACGCCCGTAGACAGGTCGATTATTCCGAGTCCGATCGTAAACTCAGTAGCAGACCGGTTGGGCCTGGCTACGGCCATCGAACACGAGCCCACACTCTATTGGAACTTGTCGTCTTTCAGCCCAGCCAGGTACTGGGCGATGAACAGTGCATCGAAGATATTCACTCTATCGCCGGCTGCCCCATCGTGTCTCACGCTGGCGGCGTTGCTGGGATGACACTCGGTTGTGGCCGTTCCATATTCACGCAGGCCGGCTAGACACTGGGCGATGAACAGCGCATCGAAGATGTTCACCGTCGCCGAATTGGTCTGGGTGTTGCCCCTTGTGAAGCTGTTGATCGCGGCCTGGTCCTGGCTCACCTGCTGGGCAGTGCCCGCTACTGTTACATCCAAGCTTGCGAGCGTCAGGTTTGTTGATGACAGAGCGCTTCCGATCAGGCGCACTGCGATCTTGGCAACGACCACCGGAGTCGCGCTGACCGTGGCACCGCCCGCCGTGCCTGTGATGGTCAGGATTCCGTCAGTCGATGTGAACGTTGTCGTGCCGAAGGGAGCGACTCCGATGACGTCTACTATCTCGATCCTCGATGTGTCGTAGGTAAGACCAGCCACGAATGACTCGAACTCCAACGTGGAGGTCGAGCTGTCGGCAGGATTCTTGAAGCGGTCGATCGCTACATCAACGACAGCCGTGGTCCCGTCGAGAGCAGGGTTCAGTCGCGTCTCCGAAACCACCGGCAGGACGTAATTCAGGATGGTGACGGTGGCAATGGACTGAGTGATCGTCACCGGTGTGCTTGTGCCTGTCGTCGTCGCATTGAACAGGGCGAGCACGAAGGTCTCGTCGGGCTCGGACGTGTCGTCGCCGTTTACGGTTATCGCGATGGTCCCAGTCACGTTGCCGGCCGGTATCGTTAGCCTGCCGCCAGACGCCACGTAGTCTCCGTCGGCCACCGTCGCGGTGCTGTCGACAGTCGTGTAACCGACACTGACTTCCCGTCCGCCGAGACCCACCAGCGTAACAAGCACCTCGGCAGTCGTAGTCGTGCCCGCGCCTCCGCCTTCCGCGACCGAGACGGACGACTCTACTGACACGCTTGGGGGAGTATCGTCATCGAGCACAGTAACCGTCGAAGTGCCTTGAGTGATCATCACGACGGTGCTCGTGCCAGTCGTGGTCGCGTTGGATAGCGTCACGGTGAAAGTCTCGTCTGGTTCGATGGTGTCGTCGCCGTTGATTACGATCGATATGGTCCCCGTCACGTTCCCGGCGGGTATCGTCAGCGTGCTTCCTGGTGGCACGTAGTCCCCATCTGCGGCGGTCGCCGTACCGTCGATCGTGGCGTAGTCGACCATGACGTCGGACAGACTTGCCTCGGACAGCGTGACCAGGATATCGGCCGTGGTGGTCGTACCGGCGTCGCCCTCCGTTACCGAGACGGCCACATCCGCGGACAGGTTGATCTCCGTCGAGGTGGCCGCAGCTTGGAACATGACTTCCAGGACCGGCGCGTTCAGACCCTCCTTGGAGTCGTAGTCGGCTCCGTTGGTGACTAACGGCACGAGCACGAAAGAGTAGGTCCCGTTGCCGTTCACAACGTCGCTGACGTCCAGTGCGTAGGTGAATCCAACGGCTACCGCCCCGAGAGTGTCCAGGGCCACTGCGGTCGATGTTAGAGGTCGGTTGTTCCAGGTAATCGTCGACTCGTCCCACGACGTGCTGGTGATGTGATAGATAGAGCCTCCATCGGTAGTCTCGTTGCGGTTGACCAGCTTCACAGTGGACGAGATCACCGGTCCCGTAATTCCGGTTACGACGAACTTCAGATAGCTGTGTGCATGTGGGGCCGCGAGGTCCACTTCCAGTATGGGGGACGCGCCGTAGTTGGTATCCGGATTATCTTCCTGGACCGTCGCGTCGTCCGCCGGCGTGAAGTCCAGCTGTACGGGTATCGGAGCCGCGTCGTCGTTGAGGATCGTCACCGTAGTCGTGCCCTGGACTATCGACACGGTAGTCGTCCCGGTCGTGGTCGCGTTGGACAGCGACACGGTGAACGTCTCGTCAGACTCGAATACGCCGTCCCCGTTCACCACGATCGAGATAGTCCCGGTTACGTTGCCGGCCGAAATAGTGAGCGTGCTACCGGTGGCCACATAGTCGCTGTCTCCGGTTGTCGCCGTGCCATCCGACGTGGCGTAATCGACCATCACGTCGTCGGCGCTGGTACCCGACAGGGTGACGATTATGTCGGCGGTTGTAGTCGCACCGGCATTGCCCTCTGTGACGGATACGGCTGCCTCGGCCGATATATTAACCGGAGGTGCGTCATCGTTGAGGATGGTCACCGTCGCCGTCGGTTGGATGATCGTCAGGACGGTGGTCGTGCCGGTGGTAGTCGCGTTAGACAACGTGACCGAGAAGGTCTCGTTCGTCTCGAAGGCGTAGTCGCCGTTCACCACGATTGAGATGGTACCGGTCGCACTGCCGGCAGGTATGTTCAGTGTGCCTGCCAAGGCCACGTAATCGCCATCTCCAGTCGTCGCTGTGCCGTCCGACGTAGTGTAGTCGACCATGATGCCAGACGTGCTGGTCGCGGACAGTGTCACGACTACGTCGGCGGTAGTCGTTGCACCTGCGCCTCCCTCGGTGACGGAGACGGCCGCCTCTGCAGCCACGTCCACATGAATCCCATCGTCGTCGAGGATGGTCACGGTGCTGGTTGCCTGGGTGATGGACACGACGGTGCTCGTACCGGTGGTCGTTGCGTTTGACAGGACTACCGTGAAGGTCTCGTTGGGCTCGAACGTGTCGTCGCCGTTTACCACGATCGAGATGGTCCCGGTCAGGTTTCCGGCCGAGATGGTGAGTGTGCTGCCCGGGGCCACGTAGTCGTTGTCGCCGGTCGTGGCGGTCCCGTCCACTGTGGCGTAGTCGACCATGACGTCGGTCGAGCTAGTCTCCGAAAGAGTGACGAGCACTTCGGCGGTTGTGGTCGTGCCCGCTCCGCCCTCGGTCACAGACACGGCCGGGTCCGCCGACAGCAGGACTTGCGAGGTGCCGCCCGCACCCGCGAACTCGACCTCGAGTACCGGCGCGTTGGCGCCCTCCTTGGACTCGTAGTCGGCACCGTTGGTCACCGTCGGCACTATCACGAAGGAGTAGGTTCCGTTGGCGGTCACGACTGAACTGACGTCCAGGGAATATGTGTTCCCAGGGTCCACCGCCCCGAGGGCGTCTAGAGCCCCTCCGCTCTTCAGCGGTCTGTTGTTCCAGGTTATGGTCGATTCGTCCCAGCTCGTGCTGGTGACGTGGTAGATCTCTCCGCCGTCGGTCGTCGCGTCGGCGTTGACGATCTTGACCACGGCAGAGGTTATCTGGCCCGTCGTGCCGGTCACATTGAACTTCAAGTAGGTGTTAGCATGCGGACTCGCGAGGTCCACTTCCAGCACGGGGGACGCGCCGTAGTTGGTGTCCGGACTATCTTCCTGGACCGTAGCGTCATCGATCACGGTGAAGCTCGCCTGTCCTGGTAGCGAGAAGCTGGCGACGGTGGACGTGTTGCAAGGACCGTCTATGTTGCAAGACGAAACCTTATAGTAGTAGAGCGTCAGGCCCTCCAGCCCGGGGATTTCGAGGGAGTGGCTGGTCACCAGGGCGGCATCGGTCACCTGTTGATCAAGGACGCCCGGCGACGTGCCGTACATGACAGCCGAGTCACTGGAATCGTCAGTGTTCCACGTAACTGTCGCCGTCGGCGGTGTCCCTGTCACGTTTGTGTTGCTTATGACCGGCGCCGTCAGGTCGGGCAAAGGGACGTCGAACGAGATCAGGAAGTCGTCGGTGTTTTCGTTCCCGTCGCCGTCCACGCATCTGACGTAGTTCGAATACGCGCTCCCGTCCGTCAAACCGGAAAGAGTCGTGGAGTGGAACGTGGAGCTCGTGTTGGTGAAGACGTCCACCATCGACGCGAAGGCCGTGCTCGACGTCGCCGAGTACTTGCACTGAGCTATCTCGTCTGTGTCGAGACTCATCGTCACCTGGGTCGTACCGGCGAGCAGCGTTCCAGACGGCTGCCCGTTGGACCGTACCGGCGGCGCCGGAATCGGGACGTCGAAGGATATAAGGATATCAAGAGGTCGTCGGTGTTGGCGTTTCCATGGGCGTCTAGGCACCGGACGTAGTTCGAGTAGGTCGTGCCGTCGGTCAGGCCGGATAGAGTCGTGCTGTGGAAGGTGGAGCTCGTGTTGGTGAAGATATCGACCATCGACCCGAACGCCGTGCTCGACGTCGCCGAGTACCGGCATTGGGCGATCTCGTCTGTGCTCAGGCTCATCGTCGCCTGTGTGGTACCTGACACCAGCGTTCCCGATGGCTGGCCGTTCGATCTATTCGGCGGCGCAATATCGGGCCCGCCGACCTCGAAAGCTCCTATGTCCGGAGCGCTGCCGGCGAAAGCCCAAGCCGACTGGGGATCGTTGAACCCCTGGATCACGACGCCAGCGTCTACCGCAGGACTGCTGGTCTGCACGTTCCAGTTCTGGGTTGCCCAGTCTATGAAGAGCGGATCACCAACGACTCCGTTCAGCTCGAACCCAGTGCCTGCTCTAAGGGCAGCTATGTCCGAGTATCCTGTGCCGGCGTACTTCGCGAGTGTTCCACCGCCTTCGTCGTACCAGAGGTTGTAATCTGATTCAAGGTCGTCAGGTAGAGCGTTCTGTATCGCGAGCCCGCGGTCCGGAAACCAGAATATGTTGTTTTTCAGGTGGATACCACTGGACCGCGGACCGGCGAAGTCGGCGATGCTCAGGCCAGCGCCGCCGCAAGTGGCCCCCCGCATTTGGAAGGTGTTGTGGAAGAAGTAGACGTGGCCCGAGCTGCCTCGGCCGTACTTGATTCCGATGCAAAGGCTCCAGTGGTTGACGATGTCGTAGATGACATTCCTGAAAACGTACGTAGGACCTCCCATGGAGGGGCCGATACTAATCCCGACGTTGGAGCCCTTGATGATGTTCTCCCAAACGCGGGTGTTCACGTTCATGCCGTCCAGCTCGATGGCGTCGTCCGTCGTTATGTCGCAGAAGTTGCGGTAGATGTCCGTGTCTTTGAGGCCGTCGTCGAACTCCAGGTTCTCGATGTGTTGTATGCAGTCTTCCCCGTGGTTGCCAGCCCCCAAGTGGAGGAACTTCACCGTATTGTCCCGGATAACGTGGCCGCCGTTGTTGGTCAGCGACTCGATGCCGGCGCGGTCCTGAGTCTGGACGGTGTCGACGTGGATGATGTTGTTCTGGACGGTGATGTTCTTAACGGTGGTCACCGGGCTGAAGGAGCTTCCCGAGAGAAGGCCACCCAACTCGATCCCGGCCCCCTTGTCGCCGTAACCGTTGATGAAATTGTCCTCAATGATTATCTTCGTCGCATCTACGCCTGCCCGGATTCCTGTGTTGCCGCCCTGAATCGTGAACCCCTTAACTCTCCAGTAACTAGCGTTGATGTTGATGCCGGCGTTCCCTCGATCGGTAGAGCTTCCGCCCAGTTGGATGATGACCGTGTCCGATTGGAAATTCCGCAGGGTTGTATAGTTGGACGCAGTTCCGGAGACGGCCGTGGCAGTTTTGTCGATCAAGACGTTCTCGTTATAGGTGCCCGCCTTGACGAGTATCGTGTCACCGGCCACGACGCTGTCTACAGCCTTCTGGATGGTCCTCCACGGAGTGCCCTCGCTGCCGTCGTTGCCGTCGCTTCCGGACGTGCTCACGTAGTATGTGTTGCCGACGGACGGTACGAACTCCGTCTCCATCCACGTCGACACAGTGTCTGACACCACCGCACCGCCACCGTCGGCGTCGGTGACCGTGACCTGCACCTCGTAGGTAGTACTCGCCGTTAGGCCGACGATGCTTACACGCCACTGGTCCTTGTAGGGGTTGGGGAAGCTCGGGGTGATGTCGTTCCCGACCGTGTCCCTGCGGTCGGGGGTCATGTCGAAGCCCTGAATGAACGCGCCGCCGCCGACTTCACGGTATTCGACCGACGCGGTGTTGTTGTCGTTGTCGTCGTCCTGGAACGAGAGGTAGACGCCGATAGACTCGTACGTGGGGATTAGCTCGATGGACAGGTTACTGGTCGCGTCAGCCGCATAGACCGTGGATACGTTCGAGGTCAGCGCGAACAGCAATAGGAAAAAGACGGCCAGAGCGAGACGCCGACCACGTCGAAAAGTACCGGCTCCTGGGAGTCGAGGTGCTGTCAATCTAATAGGCCTCACTTGAGCGTACGGGTCAGGTTATCACACCACTTTGACTCTTTCACTGCCGCTACGCGACGGCGCGTGGGCCAGCGCGGACGTATACGAAGTCCCAGGAGTCGCGGTGAGAACTTCGCGCGAGACTGTAGACGGCGGAACAACAGGATCTTGTCCGGGACCCGCAGCCGACCTGGATTGTAGGGCAAATAGACCGCAGAGAGGTGGCTCAGGCCTCGACGTAGCCCCTATCAACGGGCTGTATGGGCCCGGCTGCCACCATCGGACAGGAGCCCACGCTCTATTGGAACTTGTCGTCTTTCAGCCCAGCCAGGTACTGGGCGATGAACAGTGCATCGAAGATATTCACTCTATCGCCGGCGGCCCCATCGTGTCTCACGCTGGCGGCATTGCTGGGATGACACTCGGTTGTGGCCGTTCCATATTCACGCAGGCCGGCAAGACACTGGGCGATGAACAGCGCGTCGAAGATGTTCACCGTCGCCGAATTGGTCTGGGTGTTACCCCTCGTGAAGCTGTTGATCGCGGCCTGGTCCTGGCTCACCTGCTGGGCAGTGCCGGCTACTGTTACATCCAAGCTCGCCAGCGTCAAGTTGGTTGATGACAGAGCGCTACCAATCAGGCGCACTGCTATCTTGGCAACGACCACCGGAGTCGTGCTGACCGTGGCACCGCCCTGCGTACCTGTGATGGTCAGGGTCCCGTCGGTGGATGTGAACGTTGTCGTACCGAAGGGAGCGACTCCGATAACGTCCACTATCTCGATACTCGATGTGTCGTAGGTAAGACCAGCCACGAATGACTCGAACTCCAACGTGGAGGTCGAGTTGTCGGCAGGGTTCTTGAATCGATCGATCACTACCTCGACGACTGCTGTGGTGCCGTCGAGGGCGGCGTTAAGGTGCGTCTCTGCCTGGACGGTCGAGCTGGCCGCCGCCCACGTGACGGAAAGAACAGGCGCGTTGAGCCCTTCTTTGGTGTCGTAGTCGGCCCCGTTGGTGACCAGCGGCACGAGCACGAAAGAGTAGGTCCCGTTGCCGTTCACAACGTCGCTGACGTCTAGTGCGTAGGTGAATCCAACGGCTACTGCCGCGAGAGTGTCCAGGGCCACTGCGGTCGATGTTAGAGGTCGGTTGTTCCAGGTAATCGTCGACTCGTCCCACGACGTGCTGGTGATGTGATAGATAGAGCCTCCATCGGTAGTCTCGTTACGGTTGACCAGCTTCACCGTGGACGAGATCACCGGTCCCGCAATTCCGGTTACAACGAACTTCAGATAGCTGTGTGCGTGCGGGGCCGCGAGGTCCACTTCCAGCACAGGCGATGCGCCGTAGTTGGTATCCGGATTGTCTTCCTGGACGGTCGCGTCGTCCGTCGCCGTGAAGCTGACCTGGACCTCTATCGGTGCGGCGTCATCGTTGAGTATGGTCACAGTGGTCGTGCCCTGGGTGATAACGACCTCGCCCGTCCCCGTACTGGTGCCGTTGGACAGCGACACGGTAAACGTCTCGTCGGGCTCGAATTCGTCGTCACCGTTGACCACGATCGAGATAGTCCCGGTCAGGTTGCCGGCCGAGATAGTAAGCGTGCTGGCGGGGGCCACGTAGTCGTTGTCTCCGGTTGTGGCGGTACCGTCCGACGTGGCGTAGTCGACCATGACATCGTCGGTGCTGGTGCCCGACAGGCTCACGAGTATATCGGCGGTGGTGGTCGTGCCCGCGTCGCCTTCGGTGACGGAGACGGCCGCCACCGCCGATATATTCACGGGCAGCGGATCGTCGTTGAGGATGGTCAGCGTCGCCGTCGGCTGGATAATCGCCAGGACAGTCGTCGTGCCCGTAGTTGTCGCGTTAGACAGCGTGACCGAGAAGCTCTGGTCGGTCTCGTAGATGTAGTCCCCGTTGACCACGATTGAGATGGTACCGGTCGCGGTGCCTGCAGGGAGGTTCAACGTGCCCGCCGACGCCACGTAGTCGCTATCTCCGGTCGTAGCCGAGCCGTCCGACGTAGCGTAGTCGACCATGATGTCCGAAGTGCTGGTCGCGGAGAGCGTTACGAGCACGTCGGCTGTCGTGGTCGCGCCCGCAGCGCCTTCGGTGACGGATACGGCGGCTTCGGCGGCAATATCGATGTAGTTCCCGTCGTCGTCGAGGATAGTCACGGTGCTGGTCGCCTGGGTGATGGTCACTACGGTGCTCGTGCCCGTGGTCGTGGCGTTCGACGCCGTCACGCTGAACGTCTCGTGGGGCTCGAACGTATCGTCGCCATTCACCACGATCGAGACCGTCCCGGTCAGGTTGCCTGCCGGTATCGTCAACGTGCTGCCAGGGGCTACGTAATCAGCATCGCCTGTCGTGGCCGTTCCGTCCACCGTCCCGTAGTCGACCATGACATCGGTCGAGCTGGTCTCCGAGAGTGTGACCAGTACGTCGGCCGTGGTGGTCGTGCCCGCTCCGCCCTCGGTGACCGACACGGTCGGATCCGCCGACAGCAGGACCGGGGTCGCGCCGCTGGCCTGGAACATGACCTCGAGGATCGGAGCGTTTGTGCCTTCCTTCGAGTCGTAGATGGCGCCATTGGTGACGATGGGGACAAGAGCGAACGAGTAGGTCCCGTCGCCGCTTACAGCCTGGGTCACGTCTAGGGAGTAAGTATTCCCTGGAGCGACCGGCCCTAGTGTGTCGAGGGCCGGGTCGGTCGAGGTGGTTGGGGCATTGTTCCACGTTATTGTCGACTCGTCCCAGGCGTTGCTAGGCACGTGGTGGATATCCCCACCTTGAGTGCTGTCGTTGGTGTTATAGAGCTTCAACGTCGCGGAAGTTATCTGGCCCGAGGTGCCGGCAACGGTAAACTTCAGGTAGCTCCTCTTGAGTGGCGTCAAGTCCACCGCCAGCGTAACGTCGCTACCAAAGTTCGCATCCGGAGTGGCCGACTCTACCGTGGCGTCGTCTATCGTGGTAAAGCTAGCCTGACCTGGGAGCGAGAAGCTGGCGACGGTGGACGTGCTGCAGAGGCTATCTAGGTTGCAGGACGACACCTTGTAATAGTAAGTCGTGGCGCCAACCAGCCCGGGAAGGTCGATTGAGTGGCTGGTCACCAGGGCCGCGTCTGTCACCTGCTGGTCAAGGACACCCGGCGACGTGCCGTACATGACCGCCGAATCGCTCGGGTCGTCGGTGTCCCATGTGACCGTCGCCGTGGGTGGTGTACCCGTCACGTTGATGCTACTTATCATGGGCGGCGTGAGGTCCGGTACCGCGACGTCGAATGAGATCAGGAAGTCGTCGGTGTTCTCGTTTCCATCGCCGTCCACGCATCTGACGTAGTTCGAATACGCGCTCCCGTCTGTCAAACCGGAAAGAGTCGTGGAGTGGAACGTGGAGCTCGTATTGGTGAAGATGTCCACCATCGACGCGAAGGCCGTGCTCGACGTCGCCGAGTACCTGCACTGGGCTATCTCGTCGGTGTTTACGCTGAGGGTGACCTGCGTCGTGCCAGACACCAGTGTCCCGGACGGCTGTCCATTGGACCTTACGGGCGCTGTAACGTCGGGGCCCGCCTGCGGTAGGTAAGTCACCGAAAGCGTGGGCGGGTTCGCGGACTGCGTGGAGTCGTACAAAGCGCCGTTGCCTGAGGTCGGTTTGAGCGCGAAGGCAAACTGTCCATTGCCCGTCACGGCAGAGGTTACGTCCAACGTGTATATGAACCCCTCGACCACGGGTCCGAGCTCAGTAATCATCGTTGATGAGAGCGCGGGCTTGTTATTCCAGGTCAGGTCGAGCTCGGTCCAACTCGTACCCAGGGCTTGGTGAAGGTCTCCTCCTTCCGAGCTGTCGGAGTTCGGCTGAGTGGAAACCTGGATCGTCATCTCTGCCAGCAGAACGGGTCCCGCCAC
This sequence comes from Dehalococcoidia bacterium, assembly GCA_965248605.1. GTDB lineage: Bacteria > Chloroflexota > Dehalococcoidia > Lucifugimonadales > CAUZJF01 > CAUZJF01. Next base: position 51,441 of record CBDFJV010000007.1, on the reverse strand, counting down.
GCCGGTTACATTGAACTTGAAGAAGCTCCAGACCTCGTCCGTCGGGTCGGATCGGTCCACCCTGACGATCGTCTCCGTGCCGAAGCTGCCGTCAGGAGTGTCTTCGCGGACGAACGCGTCGTCGGTGGCATTGAAATCGAGCTGTTGAGGCGTGCTGAAGCTCAGGATCCCCGACGTGCTGCAAACATTGTCGACGTTGCAAGACTTCGCCTGGTAGTAGTAGACTGTTCCGGGAGCGAGGTTGGTAATGGTGACGGAGTGGCCTGTCACCAGACTGGAGTCGGACACGGTCATGTCCAGGGCGGTTGACGTTACACCGTACATGACGACCGATGTACTTAGATCGTCGGTGGTCCACTGGATGGTGGACGTGCTCACCCCGACCGTAGCCTGAACGCTCGTGATGATCGGCGCCGTCGGATTGGGTGCCGAGACGTCGAACGATATCACGTAGTCGTCGTCGTTCTGATTGGTCGCCGAGTCCTCACACCTCACGTAGTAGGAGTACGAATTTCCCGATGTCAGCCCGGTGACGGTGCTCGAGTGGTACACGAAGTTCGATACCGTGAAGGTGGTGGTCATATTGTCGTAGAGGACCCCGGCTCCGTCGGAGTACCTGCACGTCGCAATCTCGTCGGTGACGAAGGTCAGATCGACCTGCGTGGTAAAGGACGAAAGCAGCCCGGTTGGGGCGCCGTTCGACCTTACGGGCGGGTCCGTTTCCGTAGCGCCAAACTCGAAGGCGCCGATGTCGGGAGCGGCTCCTGCGAAGGCCCAGGTCGAGCCCTCCCATCGCTCCGCGGGGTCGTTCCGTCCCGGATGCTGTCAACGAAGTGCTGACACTCTAAAGTGAGCGGCTCGGCGGGCGGGATGTGTGGAATGAAGACCTCGCCGTGCCGGTAGGAGACCGGCGGATACCGGAAGTCCTGGCCGTCGGCGTTAACCGACACGCCGCTGTTGTATATCCGTATCCGGTCCGAATCGGACATGTCGTCGAATACAGCCATCTTCTTGCTGCCGACGATCGTCATCCGCCTGACCTTGCGTGGGTCTAACCAGCTCAAGTGGACGTGGGCCAGGACGTTGTCCGGGAACTTGAGCTCGACATAGGCCACTTCACATATCTTCGGGTTTATGTGTGCAGCGCCCCGGGCGCTGACGGAAAGCGGCTCCTGCCCTAGGATGTAACGGAACATAGAGAGGTCGTGCGGAGCCAGGTCCCAGACCACGTCCACGTCTCGTTGAAATGCACCCAGGTTCAGGCGCGCAGAGTCGATGTAGTAGAGGTCACCCAGTTCGCCGCTCTGGATGTACTCCTTGAGGAACTCGACAGCCGGATTGTATTCGTAGGTGTGCCCGACCATCAGGATCCGCTCCCGCTCCTCAGCGAGGATTACCAGGTGAGAAGCTTCGTAACTGCTGGTCGTCAACGGCTTCTCCACCAGCACGTGCTTGCCCCGAGAAAGTGCCTCTCTGGCAAGGGCGTAGTGTGTCAGTGGAGGTGTCGCGATGACGATGCCGTCCACGTCGGAGTCAAGAAAATCCGAATAGGAGTCCGTGACGGCGAGGTTCGGGTACATCCCCTTTATCTGCTCCCGTCGTTCCGGGTTCAGATCGCACACCACCGCCAGATCCGCGTCGGGTAACTCATGGAAGTTGCGTATATGCTTCGAGCCCCAATATCCGCAGCCCATCACTCCGATCTTCACCATTTGTAGACCTCCTGAATCAAGACCTTCTAGTACGCGCCCTTGCGCAAAAAGACCACATACGCGGTCAGAAAGAGCAGTTTGAGATCCAACCGAAACGAACGCGTTCGGACGTACTCAACGTCCATCTTTATCATCGTCTGGAAAGTTACATTGCTTCGTCCGTAGACTTGCCAGACTCCGGTTACTCCGGGCGTCACGTCGAAACGCTGGAAATACCAGTCCTCGTAATAAGCGAGCTCATACGGTATTGCCGGCCGTGGCCCGACAAGCCTCATTTTCCCGGTGAGAACGTTCAACAGCTGAGGGATCTCATCGAGACTGGTCGACCTCAGGATCCTTCCAACTCTGGTGACCCTGGCGTCACTCGAGGGCTTGAAGCTCACGGTATCGCCATTGACCTCCGCTGCGATTCCGTTGGCGTACCGATCGAAACTCTCCACGTGGACCTGCTGGTCCGCGTCGGCGTACATCGACCGGAATTTCAAGAACGTGAATTCTTTGCGGTCCTTTCCCACTCGGGTCTGTCGAAAGATGACAGGCCCCGGGGAGTCGAGCTTGATCAGAACCGCGACTATCAATAGCACCGGTGACAAGACGACCAGTGTCGCGAGAGCTATGGCTGAATCGAAGACGTAGTGCGCTGCCGCGGGCATAAAGCTCTCCGAGCGCACGTTGGCGCCGGCCTGCATGACCGGCTCTTGTCCTGCGACTGTCTGACTTGCTGTTTTCATCTCGAATCTTGCCAATGTCCGTTAGTGCCTTACCGGGTCAGGGCAAATGCCCCGTTTCCCATCGGTGTTCGAACTTCGGGTTCCGTCGCCGTCGGGGCCTCCGACGGAGTGGCGGCAAGCTCCTTGCCGCGCCCGACGCCGAAGTAGGCAAAGCCTTCGTTCGCGATCGATTGCGGATCGTAGAGGTTTCGCCCGTCGAACACGGCCGGCGTCCTCATGTCTCGACGGATGACACCCCAGTCCGGACTGCGGAACTCATCCCACTCGGTAGCCACGATGAGGGCGTCAGAACCGCGAACGCACTCGTAGGGGTCGGTGGCGTATTCGACGAGTCCGTCCAGCGACTCCTTCGCTCTCGCGTTGGCAGTCGGGTCGTAAGCAACGATGTTGGCGCCAGCCCTGACCAGCGCGTGTATGAGAGCCAACGAACGTGATCCTCGGACGTCGTCCGTGCCGGGCTTGAACGCGAGTCCCCAGACCGCGATGCGTCTGCCGGCGACGTCGTTGCCGAAGTAGTCAAAGACCTTCCGGACCCAGTCGGTCTGGTTGGGTCTCGTTAATCTGGTGGACCGACTTGAGCAGGCTAAGCGGCGTTCCGGCCGCGTCCGCCGTATGCATGATCGCCTGCACGTCCTTGGGGAAACAGCTCCCCCCATATCCGATCCCGGGAGACAGGTACTGAAGCCCGATACGCGGATCGAGACCGAGCACTTGTCGTACCTGCTCGATATCGGCGCCGATGTCGTCACATAGATTGGCCATCTCGTTGATGAATGAAATCTTGGTGGCCAGGAACGCGTTGGATGCGTACTTGCTCATCTCCGCTGTGCGGGTATCGAGCACTACGATCCTGTCGCTGGGGACGAAGGCGCTATAAAGCTGGTAGAGAGGCTCGGCCGCTGTTCGATCTTCATCAGTGCCAATCACGACGCGGCTCGGCCCCATGAAGTCTTCCACCGAGTGTCCTTCCCTCAAGAACTCGGGATTACTGAGGACGGAGAATGTGGAGTCTGTCTTCAAAGCAATAGCTGTCCGGACGTTCTGAGCACTTCCGATCGGTACGGTGCTCTTCAGCACCACGGTCTTGTGGCTCTCCATCGCCTGTCCGATGGTGTCCGCCACCTCGAACAGGGCCCGTGTATCCGCGGAGCCGTTTTCGGATGCGGGTGTGCCCACGGCTATAAAGACCATCGACGATTCCCTTACGGCGCCACTCACGTCGGTAGTGAAGCCCAGGGTTCCGGCTGCCACCGCTCGGCCCACCAGCTCATCGAGACCTGGCTCGTACAAGGGAATCCGCGATTTACGCAGGGCGGCGACCTTGTCGGCGTCCACGTCGGCACACATAACGGAATGCCCGAGGTCTGCAAGGCAGGCCCCTGTTACCAGACCGACATAACCAGTTCCAACTACACTGATGTTCATGCTTTGCCTTATCCCGAATCCACCGACGGACAGGGATGGACGACGTGAGGACAGCGGAAGGGGGTGAGGGAGTTACAGGCGTGATGATCCGGGCTCGAATTTGGGTAGACGGGAGGTTGGCGGGCGGTCTGCAGGCGCTTTTGGGGGCACCGATGGCGGCCTACAGTGGCTGTGGCGAGCCAGATGGCGGGATAGGACACGGCAAGAGGCGCTCGCGGACTGGGCTGGCGCGAGTTTGCGGGGACGTTGGGTTGGCTGGTGGGTCAGTGGCGGACGGGCTCCGTCAGGCTGGGAGTGGAATGGCTCGCAGTCGGGCCAGGGCGCGGCTGAACTGCTCCTCCCAGGGCCAGCGCCGGGGAAGCTGCAGGGTCAATCGGCGTGCCGAGCGGGTGATCCGTCCGGCCAAGGCAAAGACCCGTCGTCTGAGGGTCTTGGTGGTCACGATCTGCTGACCCAGGCCGATGCGGGCTGTCCAGCGGGCCAGGTTGTGCGCCATCACCTGTACCGCCAGCCAGGCGCCGTTGGCGGCGAAGCGCGCCGACGGCATGTGGTTCAGCCCGACGCCGTACTTGAGGTCGCGTATGGCGTTCTCGACCTCGGCGTGGCGGCGATGATCGGCCTCCAGTTCCAGCGTCTCCCCATCGCGGTCGGTGATGAAGGCGTGATAGCTGTATCTGGCGAAGAGGGCGAGCTGGGAACCGGGCGTCGGCTTCACCCGCCGGACAATGAGCCGCACCGGCGCGGCGTCCGGCTTGGTCTGGAACGGGGTGTAAGTCGTCTCGGCGACATCGGCGGCGCCGTCCGTCCAGTAGGGAATGGGAGTCCAGTCCTCCTGTGGTATCGCCTCGATCAGGTCCCGCAGGCTGGCGCGCTGGCGGATGGTGATAGAGAAGCGGACATCCATTTCCCGGCAGGCGGCAACGACAGTGTGGGCGTAGAAGCCGCTGTCGGCCCGCACCGTGAGTTGTCCCCTGGCCCCGCCGTAGCGCACCCGCCCCACCGTCTCACGCAGGAAGTGGGCGGCGCCACGGGCGGTGTTGGCCCGGCCCTCGCGCAGCCGGGACATCAGCACCTCGCCGGTGCCGGCGGCAATGGCCAGCAGCGGGTGATAGCCGCGGGCGCCGGTATAGCCGTGGTGGCGCGCTCCCTCCTTGGCCAGTCCATAGGTCTCGCAGATGGTCGAGTCCAGGTCGATGGTCAGGGGCGAGTCGCCGGGTCCGGCCCCAGCGGCCCAGGCCCGGGCCAACAACTGGCGGCTCACGCGGTCGAGTTGACGGACATGCCCCCACCGGAAGCTGCGCAGGAAGGTCCCCAGGGTGGATGGCGCCTTGACCACGCAGCCTAGAACACCGACCGTCCCACCAGCGCGCAGCGCATCGGCGTCGTCGATGCAGTCGCCGCCTGCCAGCGCGGAAGCGACCAGCGTCAGCATCTTGTCCCCAGTGTTCGCCCGTCCCGGCGCTCCGCCGAGGTCAAGGTGATGGTCGACGAGTTCCCGCAGGCCCAGGTGCCGGGCTAGGGTGGCCGGCAGGAGCAGGCCGGCATTGGCCACCAGGCGATGGTCGTCAAAGAGGATGCGGATACGGTCGGGTTTGTTCTGTGGCAGCATCTATTGGGTGCTCCTTGTTTCCGGGCGGGTTTCTGTTCCAAAATCATTATCCCAGATTCAGAGGAGCACCCGCTGGCTTCTTCAAGGGCTGTCCCCAAGGACGTCCTTCGGTGGATTCGGGCTTACACGTTTGAAGGAGCAGGCAGCTTGACTTTGGACCCCAGGCTAGGGGGTCACTTCATTGAAGGACTGGAAAACGGCGGCGAGGCGCTACTGGCCACGGTCACGCGAATTGTGCCGGACCGTCTTGTCGAGTTGACTGGTCCGCTCCACATGGGGCTGGTCCACTCCGTCGTAACCTTCGACCTGACCGACCTAAAGGGCACTACGGAGGTCAAGTTCTCGCAGAAGGCCTTCGGGCTTCCAACTCCGGAGGTCGCGGCGGATCTCGATCGTGGATGGAAAGACCTGATCGGCTTCAGGCTCAGGGCTTTCGTCGAGAAGGGTCAACGGCACGGCATCGCTTAGAGATTCAGAGTCAGCACGAAGGAGGACTCGGCATGACAAGCCAGGTAGCGGGCAACGACTGGAGCACGATTCTCTATCACGAAAACAAGAATCTCGTGGAGCTGAAGTGGTTGCCGTCGACCGAATCGATGGGCGACGGAGGATTCAAAGCTACCCTGATGCAACTTGCATGGCAGGCGGAAACACTCAGACCCATCTATCTACTGATCGACGCGACCGACTTCGTTACCGGCTCCAGGCCGCTCGTTGGATCGTCTGGTTGCTAGTCATCGTAACTCTCGTCGACCTCTCAAACGCCGGGGTCCAAGGCGCGACCAACGAGCTATTCGAGGAGACGTTCGGCGTTCCGTGGCTCATCCTGATTTTCTACGTTCCTGCGCTGTGGGTCACGGCTGTCATGATGGCCTGGCAACTCGTCACGCGCCGCCGCGAACCGCTCGCGTCCTAATGCGGTGGGCGTGCGCGTTAAAGGGGCTCTGGAAATTTAAAACTGTCCGCAGCCAACTCAGGAGAAAAAGAAAACCCCGGCGTGAACTCCGTTCGCCGGGGTTTTCTGACTCGATCTTGTTAGGTAACGTGCTAGGGTGCGACCAACTCGGGCGCGCTCGTCTCCGCACCGTCTGACTCTCGCAACGCCAGGAGCTTGTAGCCGACCCCATGGACGTTGGCGATCCATCTGGGGTACTGAGCAGTATCGTTCAGCCGGCGACGCAGGCGCTGGATGTACTTCTTGACCAGTCCGGTGCTGTCGACCTGGTCTCCCCAAATCGATCGCGCTATGAATTCGCGACTCAGCACGTTCCCGCGATTGTTGAGTAGCAGGTAGAGCAGCCGGAACTCAGTGGGTGTGAGAGTCAACCGACGCCCATGCAGGAAGACCTCATAGCTGGTCGGGTTGACGGTCAGCGGCCCGTTGGAGAGGGTCGGCTGTTGCTCGGTGAATGATCGCCTGGTCCGCCTGGTCAGCGCGACAATCCTGGCGATCAGGCTAATGCCGCCGGCAGACTCGCGGATGTACTCGTCAGCTCCGGCCTCCAGAGCTCTGACTTCGTCCATTGCACCAGAACCCTCGGGGGGCTCGAGGACGATCAGGGCAACGTCAGAGAAGGTTCTGAGGTCCTTTACGAAGGTTGTGTCGGTCTTACCGTTCGAAGCCGACTCGTACATCACTACGTCGGGCTGCTCTTCCTCGACCACTTCGAGGCCGACGTCGCCCTCGTTGGCCACCAGGACTTCGGCACTCGGCCACCTGAGACGGACCGAAACACTCAACTGTTCCGCGACGTCCGGATTACTGCCAACAAACAGGGCTTTCATCGCGATCCCTCCTGAGCTAGCCGGGCGATGAATCGCATTTTACAGCTGATTCTGGTGCTGGCTCGGCCCCGCTTCCCGCAGGTCCGGCTTGACCACTGCAATTACATCACCTCAAGCGAATGCTTGAGACGGCCTGGAATTTCTACCAGACGGCGGTAACCTTTGTCAAGAAGATTTGCCATGCGACTCAGGGTCTTTCGGTTCTTGACTATCTTGACTATAAGGCAGATATTTTCCGTTCACGCTGGGCCAGTCGATGGTTCGACAGGCTCACCATGAGCGGGGGCGACAATCTCACCAAGTGTCGACTTTTGTCGATTTCTGTCGATTTTGTCGAATCACACCTAGTAGACCGAAATCTTTGAAATGAGGGGTAGCCGAGATTGGCGTGCTACGACGACAGGGCGGGTTTCAAACCCGCCCCTACCAAGCCGTAACCTCAGAACCCTTCAATACTAGGATGTTGGACCACTAGTAGACCGAAATCTTTGAAATGAGGGGTAGCCGAGATTGGCGTGCTACGACGACAGGGCGGGTTTCAAACCCGCCCCTACCAAGCCGTAACCTCAGAACCCTTCAATACTAGGATGTTGGACCACTAGCGGCAGGCCAATACCTGCATGAAGGCATAGTAGCACATTCGTTCGGCATATTCAACACTCGGGTGGGCTAGGCACCACGCGACTCATCGCGTCGTCGGGCTATGTGAACGTTCGGGTTTTCGGAGTTGGCCCACGCATTTCCGACCGGTTGAATATCAGGCTAAGTCGGATTGCCGAGAGCCAGAGGGACCAGTCGCCGCACTTCTGTAGGACCTGGCGGCGAAATTCAGGCCTGACTTCTGAACCAGTCCACGGTTTCACGGATGCCATCGGCAAGCGAGATATTAGGCTGCCAGCCCAGCTCGCGGTCGGCTTTGCCATTCGCTAGAACTACGTGCTTGACGTCACCTGCACGTTCCGGCTCGTAGACCGGCCGTAGCTGATACGACGTTTCCGTGGAGAGCAACTCGTAGATCTGGTTGATGGTCGTGGCGATTTCCGTTCCGATGTTAACCGCCGCCGAATCGCCTGCGGTAATGGCGCGGTCGTGCGCGACGGCGACGTCGGAGACGTAAACGAAATCTCTGGTCTGTTCGCCGTCTCCGAAGATCTTGACCTGCCTACCGCGCAGCATCTGCTCCGCGAATATCGCGACGACGCCCGCTTCTCCGTGGGGGTCTTGGCGTGGTCCATAAACGTTCGCCAGCCTCAATACCTGTAAATTCACCGTGGCCGGAAGCAGCATCGCCAGATATTGTTCGAGGGTCCACTTGCTCAACCCGTACGCGCTCTCAGGTTGAATAGGGTGTTGCTCGTCGCACGGCAGGTATTTCGGAGTGCCATAAAGAGCGCCGCCGGTGGTGACATAGATGAACCGGCGGCAATCCGCAGCGATGGCGGCTCTGCATACGTTTATGCCACCGACGATGTTCGTAGAGGCGTCAAACGCGGGGTCGGCCATCGAGGCTGGGACCGACGCCTGGGCCGCGCAATGCGTGATCAAGTCGGGTTTGAACGAGGTAACCAGACGCTGGAGTGCCTGGTCAGCCACATCTATCTCTTCCAGCGCGACTTGCTCGGCCAGGTTCGCCGGCTTGCCGGTGGACAAATCGTCGACCACGAGAACCTCATGTCCGCGGCCGACGAGGTTGTCGACGATATGTGAGCCGATAAAGCCGGCGCCACCTGTTACGAGCGCGCGCATGGGGTCTCCGTGACTCTCTTACGAACAGGATCTAAGGAAGTTCGTAGGCGACGCCAGTATATTGGAACGGCGGACTCGCCTACAACGATCACGGTTAGCGGTTGTGCCTCAGGTGCGGTGACCCCGGCTCCACCGCTCCCGATCGTCGAGGGTCAGATGAGGTATCTGGACGAACCTACGGATCGGAAGAATGCGACCGCTCTCGGGGCATGTACGCCTCGACAGGGACCTACTTAGCGATTCACTGCCAGAAGCTCAGGTTGGCGTGTGACTTCAGTCTCGTTCTTGGCGGCGGACCGCAGTTCCGCTTGGGCCGCTGCCAGCCTGGCCACCGGGACTCGATAAGGCGAGCAGCTTACGTAGTCGAGGCCCAGACGGTGGAGGAATTCTATGCTCGCCGGCTCGCCCCCATGCTCTCCGCATATCCCGAGCTTAATGTCTTGCCGAGTCTGTCGCCCGTCGGCGCACGCCATCTCGACCAGCAAGCCAACACCCTCTCGGTCGATGGTCTGGAAGGGGTTCTCCTCGAGGACCCCCATTTCGCCGTAGCGGGATAGGAATTTACCTTCCGCGTCATCTCGGCTGAAGCCAAACGTCAGCTGGCTGAGGTCATTGGTACCGAAGCTCAGGAATTCAGCTTCCTCTGCGATCTGACCAGCGGTGAGTGCCGCCCTGGGGGTTTCCACCATCGCGCCGATCTTGTAGTCCGGGTTCGAGCCCGTGTCGTCTGCGAACGTTTCCGCGACTTGCTCGAGGCGAGCCCGAACCCGTCGCATCTCGGAGACGTGGCTCACGAGTGGCACCATGATCTCCGGTCGAGCCACCACGTCCTTTGTAGCGACATTGTGGGCGGCCTGCAGAATCGCTTGCATCTGCATGTCATAGATCTCGGGATATACCAGCCCAACGCGACACCCTCGGAGTCCCATCATCGGGTTGGCTTCGCGCATTTCGTCCACAGTGGCCAGGAGTTCATCCTGATCCGGTGCGTCTCTATTCTCGCGGCCGCCCTCGGTCGCCTGACGCCGAACGGCCTCCGTCAACAGCTCATCGTACTTTGGCAGGAACTCGTGCAACGGCGGATCTAAGAGTCGAATTACTACAGGGCGACCTGCCATCGCCCGGAAGATTCCCTCGAAATCGGTGACCTGCATCTTCTGCAGCTCACCCAACGCCTTCAGATATGTGCCCCGCGACACTTCGTCTTCTGGGCTTTGGACCGACCGGTGCGCGGCAATAATCATCTCGCGGACCAGCGAAAGGCGTTCTGGCTCGAAGAACATATGCTCGGTCCTGCAGAGACCGACTCCTTCAGCTCCAAAGTCTCTCGCGATAGTCGCGTCTTGAGGTGTGTCAGCATTGGCCCAGACGCCCATCGTTCGGGCATCGTCGGCCCAGTCGAGAAGGGTTGACAGCTCGGCCTCGTCGTCAACGTTTGGCTGCGTGGTGGCGATCGGACCGACGAAGACCTCTCCGGTAGCCCCGTCGATGCTGATATCTTCACCTTCCTCGACTAGGATGTCGCCGCAGCGAAGAAGCCCCCTCTCGGAATCGATCTCGATGCTCTCGGCTGCCGTGATGCACGGCTTGCCCATACCGGTCGCGACAACTGCCGCGTGACTCGTGGCGCCGCCTCGGCTCGTTAGAATCCCGGCCGACGCCACCATCCCGTGCACGTCGTCGGGGCTCGTCTCAGTGCGTGCCAGGATTACGCTCGTGCCGTCGGCGCCTCTCTCGGCTGCGATGTCGGCGTCGAAGACCACCTCGCCGGTCGCCGCCCCTGGGGACGCACCGATCCCCTTGGTAAGGAGCCGCCCGTCGCTTCTAGCTTCGTCCTTCGCTTGGTCTTCGAATCTTGGAAGTAGTAGCTGGTATATCTGCTGCGGTTCGACCCGTAGAAGAGCCTCGTCACGTCTAATCAAGCCCTCCATTGCCATGTCGACCGCCGTTGTTACCGCAGCCTTGGCGCTTCGCTGGGCGGTCCGAGTCTGCAATATATACAGCTTGCCCTGCTCTACTGTGAATTCCACGTCCTGAACGTCCCTGTAGTGGCGTTCAAGTGTCTCCGTCGTTTTGACCAGGGTCCGATAGACCTCTGGCATATCTTCGGACAGAGCGCTTATGTCGCTTGGGGTAACAGCTCCGGCCACGACGTCCTCGCCTTGTGCATTGGCGAGGTATTCTCCCCGCAGCGACCTGCGACCGGTCGCGGGGTTGCGCGTGAAGAGCACTCCGGTGCCGCTGCGCTCGTCCTTGTTGCCGTACACCATGGTGACGACGTTCACCGCCGTTCCCAGGTCGTGAGGTATACCGTGGTATTCCCTGTAGGCGACGGCGCGACGGGTATTCCAACTGTCGAACACCGCTGCTATGGATTGTTCCAGCTGAACATAGGGGTCGTTTGGGACACCATTTCCTGTAGCGTCGGCCACTATACGCTGGAAGGCCGAGATGACGTTCGTTAGGTCCTCAGGCGAGAGGTCGGCGCTTCGGCCTACGCCCACCTCGTCTTGCCGCGCTTCGATCGCTTCCTGGAACAGCTTGCCGTCGACACCCAAGACGACGCTTCCGAACATCTCGATGAACCGGCGATGGAGGTCAAGCGCGAATCGAGGGTTGTTCGTCTGTTGTCCCATGGCCTCCGCCACGCTGCTATTGATACCGAGGTTCAGTATCGTGTCCATCATGCCCGGCATGGAAATGGCGGCGCCCGATCTTACAGAGACCAGGAGCGGCATCGATGGGTCTCCGAGTTTGGCCCCGGTAACGTCCTCTAAGCGCCTCAGCGCGGCCAGCACCTCAACCCACAGCCCATCGGGAAGCCTCTTTCCTGCCCGGTAGAACTCCTTGCATGCATCAGTCGTGATGGTAAAACCGTGAGGAATCGGCAGACCTATGGAGGTCATCTCCTCTAGTCCGGCGCCCTTTCCTCCTAAGAGATCCCTCCGTGAACCGTCGCCCTCGCCAAACCAGGACACCCAACGAGGTTCATTACGGAATCTGAAGAGGGGCAATGCAGCCATCGTTTCACCTGAGGCGACCGTTTTTTGTTTGCTGGGACTCCTCGGCCCGCCGCGGCCACGTGCGACTGGACAAGGAGGCGCGACCACGGGCGGAGATGCCAAGGAAGTCCCACATCCCAGTCTAGCTACCGATAATGAAGCCAGAAGGAACAAACCGGTGACAATCGGGTGAACTCGCGAGGTGGATAGGTGCCAATCGGTAACATCACTGCCGGGAGGACCTGGTACACCTAGTATTGACACGAATGGCGGCCGTCGGCTGGCTAGAGTAGGTGTCACTGCTGCGGTGCGCTTAATGGGATAAACGGCTCTGGTATCTCGTAGGGCCCCGATGCAGCATCGGGATGCGCCCGAGAGCCCGAGAGGTCCCCCTCAAATTCACTCTACGCACTCTGAGCCCACCCTCACTGCCGGTATTCGTTGCCGCGCAGGCGCCATCCGACTAGAATGTGCGAGCCAGCGAACGCTCGCTAACGATGCTTTCGCTCAGCCGATTTCGGTCGTAAGACCGATCGATTTGAACACCATGGCCGGTCACTAAGAATGCGCGTATACCTGGCGGCGGCCGCCCTATTCGTGAGTGCGATAGTAGTCGCACTCGTTCTCGTCGTCTTGCTGTTCGTCCTGAACGAGTGGGTCGAAAGGCTGTTCTCTTCCAACGACGTCGATCCGCCGAAGGTCGACGTAGACGTGGAGAGCATTGACCACGCCCTGGGCCTTGTGACGATAAGCATCGAGAACGAAGAAAAGACTGAGAACACCATTACCTGCAGGATCGAGATCAAGGGCCTGTCGCCCTCGCAGCTAGTGGTCCAGCTAGGACTGGATACTCACGCGAATCGAGTCCTAGAGATACCGGCGGGACAACGAGCGGACAACTTCTCGATCACCCCCAACTGCACCTGGGACTGATCTACCCGTCGGAGGGACTGTGCAAGGCGCCGAGGGTCAGTAGTGACTGAGGCTCCCCGCCATCTTCGCACGATGGACCGCGAAACGGAACGCGAACAGGCTTGTGGGGAGCAGCACGGCAGCAAAGAGGGTTAGAGCAAGCAGCTGCGGCGCGATGTCGCCGATCGACGCTCCCATCAACAAGCTCTGCCTCATCGCTTCGAGGCCATGTGTCATCGGTACAAACGGCGAAAATGACTGAAGTCCCGTCGGGAGGACAGTCACGGGATACGCCACGCCGCTTAGCAGCCACGAGCCGCCGCTGACCAGGAACGACAATGGGTCTCCCTGTTTGAGCACCATGATGAAGCTCGCCGAGAGTATGCCCAGTCCGGCCGTACTGAGCACGGTCAGTGATAGAGCGAGCAGCGCACCAAACATGCTGCCCCAGGCCAGGTCAGCTTTGAAGATCACGGCCCCAGCTACAAGATAGACCACCACTTGTACCGCGCCGAACGCGAAGCTGTATTGAGAAGACCCGAGTATGATCGTCGGCAACCTGGTTCTGGTACTCAGGAGGGCCTCCATGGTGCCGTTCGTCTGAGACCGTCGAATCGTTGACCGGAATGTCTGCAAGGAGAGCGAGGTGAAGGTCGCGAGAGCGATCCCGATCAAAGCGAATGAGAAATAGTTACCGCCGTACTGCTCCAGGTGTGGCAGGAACGCGTCTTCGAGCAGACGCGAGAGGAAGAAGAAAACAACTAGCACCATAAAAAGGCCGCCGAACTGCATTATGAACGCGAGCCTGTAGCTCGATGCCTCCAGCAGGTCTTTCCAAAGGAATGCTCCCAGCTTCGCTGCCATGCTACGACCTCTCGCCTACAAAACGCGCCATCACGTCGCCAAGCGACGCTTCCTTGGGTCCGCATTGCGAGACCCTGCCGTCGGCGCGGTACAGCGATTCCAAGACTATCGGGACCTGGATCTTTGGTTCGTCCACGAGAATATCGAAGGCCGAGACCCCGTTTCCGTCTACCGACCGGAGCGGACTAACCTCGTGGACTCCGGGGATATGAGCGAGCCCAGCAGCAGCCGACTCCTTTAGGCCTTCGACATGTACGGTCATCTGGTGGCCGAACTCGGGGGCGCCGAGAAGGCTGCTCGTACTCCCGGAGGCTAGGACTTCTCCCTTAGCCCTAATCCACCGAAGGACGGCGTGTAGGAGGCCTGCTGAAGAAACAAAAGGGTGCGCCTCTGAATCTGGGATAATGGTTTTGAAACAGAAAACCGGTCCCAGAAAAGGAGCACCCGATAGATGCTACCACGTAACCACCCCGACCGCATCCAAATCGCCTTCGACGACCACCGCCTGGTGGCCAATGCCGGGCTGATCCTTCCCGCCACCCTCGCCCTGCGCCTTGGCCTGCCCCAACTCCTCCGGAAGCACCTCGACCTCGGCGGCGCGCCGGGCCGGGCGAACACCGGCGACAAGATGATGACCCTGGTGGCCTCCGCCCTAGCCGGCGGAGATTGCATCGACGACGCCGATGTGCTGCGCGCCGGCGGGACCGCCCGCGTGCTCGGTTTCACGGCTAAGGCTCCCTCCACCCTGGGCACCTTCCTGCGCAGCTTCAGGTGGGGCCATGTCCGCCAACTGGACCGGGTGAGCCGCGAGTTGCTGGCCCGGGTCTGGAAGGCCGGTGCCGGACCCGGCGACGCACCATTCACCATCGACCTTGATTCGACGATCTGCGAGACCTACGGACTGGCCAAGGAGGGCGCCCGCCACCACGGCTACACCGGTGCGCGGGGCTATCACCCGCTGCTGGCCGTCGCCGCCGGCACCGGCGACGTGCTGATGGCCCGCCTGCGCGAGGGCCGGGCTAACACCGCCCGCGGCGCTGCCCACTTCCTGCGTGAAACGGTGGGGCGGGTGCGCTACTGCGGAGCCAGGGGCCAACTCACGGTGCGGGCCGACAGCGGCTTCTATACCCACGCCGTGGTCGCCGTCTGCCGCCGGATGGATGTCCGCTTCTCCATCGCCATCCGCCAGCGCGCCCGCCTGCGGAATCTCATCGAGGCGATACCCGAAGATGGCTGGACGCCGATTCCTTACTGGCTGGACGGCGCCGCCGATGTGGCCGAGACCACCTACACCCCGTTCCAGGCCGAGGCGGACGCCGCGCCGGTACGGCTCATCGTCCGGCGGGTGAAGCCGGCGCCCTGTTCTCAACTGGCTCTCTTCGCCACCTACAGCTATCACGGCTTCATCACCGACCGGGACGGGGAGACGCTGGAACTGGAGGCCGATCATCGCCGTCACGCCGAGATCGAGAATGCGATACGCGACCTCAAGTACGGCGTGGGGCTGAACCATCTCCCCTCGGGCCGTTTCGCCGCCAACGGCGCCTGGCTGGCGGTACAGGTGATGGCGCACAACCTGGCCCGCTGGACAGCCCGCATCGGCCTGGGTCAGCAGATCGTGACCACCAAGACCCTCAGACGACGGGTCTTTGCCTTGGCCGGACGGATCACCCGCTCGGCACGCCGATTGACCCTGCAGCTTCCCCGGCGCTGGCCCTGGGAGGAGCAGTTCAGCCGCGCCCTGGCCCGACTGCGAGCCATTCCACTCCCAGCCTGACGGAGCCCGTCCGCCACTGACCCACCAGCCAACCCAACGTCCCCGCAAACTCGCGCCAGCCCAGTCCGCGAGCGCCTCTTGCCGTGTCCTATCCCGCCATCTGGCTCGCCACAGCCACTGTAGGCCGCCATCGGTGCCCCCAAAAGCGCCTGCAGACCGCCCGCCAACCTCCCGTCTACCCAAATTCGAGCCCGGATCATCACGCCTGTAACTCCCTCACCCCCTTCCGCTGTCCTCACGTCGTCCATCCCTGTCCGTCGGTGGATTCGGGCTTAGACTCAAACGCCTTTTCGATAATACCGGCTCAAACTTCTTTTACGGCGGATGTGGTGCCAAGCAACACGTCACAGGCATAGAAGCGGATGGAGCCATCCGCTGCGGCGACGACACCGGTTACATCACGCAAATCATATCGGGAGGGGGGCTCCAGAGCGGAGGAACGGCTGGAAACGTCACGCTAACAGCTGATACTAAATTCCTGCAAAAGCGGGTCGCGGATTCATGCGACGAAGGGAGCAGCATCAGGTTAATCAATGACGACGGAACCGTTGAATGCCAGGAAGCAGGTGACCGAGATGCCGGCTGGATAATCTCCGGTTCTGACATGTACACCGGACTAGTAGGAAATGTTGGCATCGGAACGGCCGATCCGGCTCAAACATTGGACGTCTTGGGGAATGTCCACGCCAGCGGTGAGTTCATAGCGGGAGCGACGACGAACTATGGTGATGGATCGATCACTCTGTCTCTGGGTACGAACCTTGACGTCGACTCAGGGACCCTGTTTGTCGACAATATGACCAACTCGGTGGGTATCGGGACGACGGCTCCAGCCGCCAAGCTTCACGTTGTCGGCGATGTCACGATTGAGGGCAGCGTGACTGGAGTCACAACAATCGACACGGGTCAAGGGCCCGCTGAGCTGTTCGCAATGGACCAAAATCTAAGAACGACCGATAGTGTCACATTCGGGGCAGTCGATGCCGCCCAGTTTACAGAAACCGGGAGCGGGATCCTTAGCAACGACATAAGCGGAAACGCAGCGACTGCAACCGCGCTCGAGGCGAACGGCTTCAACTGTGCCGTCGGGAGCTACCCAAGAGGAGTAGACACTCGGGGGAATGCGGAATTCTGCACATCAGTCGGCGACGACATAAGCGGAAACGCAGCGACTGCAACCGCGCTCGAGGCGAACGGCTTCAACTGTGCCGCTGGGAGGTACGCAAGAGGAGTAGACGCTCGGGGGAATGCGGAATTCTGCACATCAGTCGGCGACGACATAAGCGGAAACGCGGCGACTGCAACGGCGCTCGCGGCGGACGGCTCAGACTGCGGCTTCGGTAGATACGCAAGAGGAGTAGATGCTCTAGGAAATGCGGAAGGCTGCACAATCGACGACGACGCACCAGACTCAGACTCAGAGGTGCCCAATTCCATCACGATAGACAACGGCACGTTATTTGTTGAGCCCGGTCCAGGGGGTGTTGGAGTTGGAACGACCAAGCCGGCCGCCCTGCTCCACATCGTTAAAGGCGAGAACGACGCTGCGAACGCGGCGTTGAGAATCACAGGACTGAACAATAGACTGAATCTTGTTATTGATGGTAACGAAATCGATATGCTGGACGCCGGTCTCTTAATCAACAGTAATTCGGAATGGAATGTCGGAATTGGCACCAAGCGTCCCACAGCAATGCTCGATGTCGCCGGAGAAGTGAATGCGGAAGACTTCACCTACTCCACGTCGCAGACCAAATACCTTATGATCGCGGGCTCCCAGTGCCAGGGCTCGAATTTGGTGACCACGCCCGCGAATAGCCCCTTCTTTTGCCGCCTGGGTGACGGGCCATCCGACACCTACGCCTATTGGAGCGTGAATCTCCCCAATGGCGCCACTGTTACGGGCTTTCGGGTTCACGCGTTTAGCGTTTCCGGGACGATTACGTGCGAACTACGTCGAGGCACCAACAACAGGGGTAACACCATGGCCACCGTTGCGCGCTCCAGCGTAGGTTGGGGTTGGACCACAGAAGATACGACCATCATCCTTAATCCCATCAACGCTTCGATATACGCCTACGGAGTAGTCTGCACGAGAGATTCCTTGGCAACGTTTAGTCACATAGGCGCAATCCAAATCCGGTACCAGATGCCTGGGCCCTACTAGAACTCCTGGTTCCGCTTCGGGCGGCTAGAGTTCTGATCGCCGAATCGATGAGAAGTTCCCGAATGTCAGTAGCTCCACGACAAACCACCGGCCCAACGGGACTCGATGCGAACGGCACGCCCGGTGAGGGCCGTGCGCCCGTCTATAAAGGGGTTGGTGACCCGCCTCGGACTTGAACCGAGAACCTACTGATTAAGAGTCAGTTGCTCTGCCAATTGAGCTAGCGGGCCGGACCTGCAGAACCAATCGCGCACTGCGGCGCGGCGGCGCAAACAATTGTAGGTTCGGGCGCTTCTTAGCGTCAAGCAGAACGCACCCTTCGGGCACGCCGCTGACGGACGCCAAGAGTGAGTGACACCGTTCCTGACTCATGCTAAAGTTGTGAGAGATTTCACGAATAGGCTGAGGATAGGACGCTATCGGGTGAGCACAGAGTCGGAATTGGGTGTCACGGGACGCACGGCGTTCCTCATCGTCGGAGTCGCGGCGGTTGTCGCTTCGGTCGTGCAGATTGCGCTGGGAGGCATAGTGCGGGTCACGGACTCTGGCCTCGGCTGTCCCGACTGGCCGCTGTGCCACGGTCAACTGGTTCCGCCGTTCGAGTTCCACACCCTAATTGAGTACTCCCACAGGCTTTCCGCGAGCGTCCTCGGAGTCGTAGTGTTGGTTGCGACGATATTCGCGTGGCGGTCGTTTCGGTCAGACAGCCTGATCCTGTGGCCCTCGACGGCGGCTCTGGCGCTTGTCCTGGTCGCAGGCGGACTTGGCGGGGCCGCCGTGCTCACAGAGCTCGAGTGGTGGATCGTCCTTCTGCACCTGACCATCGCCGAGACCGTGGTGGCCTTGATGATCATCGCCACGGTGGCGGCAGGACACGTCACGCAACCACACCGCCGGCAGCAGGTGCCGTTGAGGGACGACGGTCGGTTCACAATTCTGATTGTCCTCAGCCTGATCGGCACTTTCGTCGTTGTCTTGTCGGGGTCCTACATGGTCGGCAACGGATACGGAGCCGCCTGCATAACGTGGCCTCTCTGCCAGGGGGACGTCCTACCGACCGCCGAGCCTCAGTTTGTTCATATGGCGCACCGGTTTCTGACCGGTATAGTGGGACTGGTGTTGGCGGCGACCGTTGTGGCGGCGTGGTCACATAGGCCCGAAGGCCCCCACCTGCGTTGGGCCGCGGCAGCGGTTGCGGCCGTTTTTTTGGCTCAAGTGTTACTCGGCGCCTTGACTGTTTGGACGACATTCGAGACGGTGCTCAAGGCGCTACACCTCGTCGGTGCCACCTTACTCTGGTCCGCGGTGGTTTGGCTGGCGGGACTGACATTCGTTCCCGATCGCGTCGCCCACAATCGGGCGTCCGGCGAACGGGCGCGGGTGCCTGAGCTAGGGGTGGTGACATCGTGATCGCGCAGGTAGCCGCATCGCACACCGTGCTGAGAGACTACGTGGCGCTCACCAAGCCGCGCATCATCTCGCTGCTACTTCTGACGGCGTTGGGCGCGATGTTCGTCGCGGCCGAAGGCGCGCCGGACCCGACAGTCGTGCTGCTCGTACTGGTCGCGGGGTCGCTGGCCGCCGGCGGCGCCCACGCCCTCAACCACTACTTCGAGCGGGACATCGACGGGTTGATGCCCAGGACGCGGAACCGGCCTGTGGCGAGCGGACGCGTGCCTCCAGGGAATGCCCTGGCGTTCGGCATCGCCCTCAACGTTATCGCCTTCGTCGTCCTCGCGTCGCTGGCGAACGTGATCAGCGCCGTCGTAATGCTTTCCGGGACGCTCTTCTACATCATCGTCTACACGCTGGCTCTCAAGCGGACGACTCCCCAGAACATCGTGATCGGCGGGGCCGCCGGATCGGTCCCGCCCGTGGTCGGCTGGGCAGCCGTTACGGGTGCGATAGAAGTCCCAGCCATTTATATGTTTGCGATCATATTTCTGTGGACACCCCCACATTTCTGGGCACTGGCGCTGCTGATCAAGGACGACTACGCCAAGGCGGGGATCCCCATGCTGCCGGTCGTCACCAGCGTCAGGGAGACGAAGCGCTATATCTTTCTCTACACACTTCCCCTGGTCGCCGTGTCTTTGATGTTCGCTTGGACGAGCGCAGTCGGGTGGATTTACTTCGTGGCTGCAGCTTGCCTTGGTGCAATTTTCATATACCAGGCTGCTCGATTGGTGAACTCCGACGGCCTTCGGGCAGCCAGGCGGATGTACCTGTACTCGCTGCTCTATCTCGCGCTCCTGTTCGGGGCGATGATGATCGAGAGCATGGTTTCGTAGCAGGTGGGCACGAGTTCCCGAACCGAGTGGTCGCGTAGCCTTGACCGCCCAACCAGCGCTTTGATAGATTCATACACCGATGCCCACGAGCGGCCGCCGAGTTTGAACTGGAGGAAGTCTCCGAAACCGATGCCTAAGTCCAACCGGCACCTCGTATATTACCTGGGTGCGGTTGCTTTCTTGCCGTTTCTGGTGCTGCTCGGCGCATGTGGGGATGCTGCGGTAGTAGCCCCCGATCACCCGCAGTCGACGTTCGACACCTCTGGGCCGGTAGCTCGCTCCCAGCTCACACTTTTCTACTGGATATTCGGCGCCGCCGCGTTCGTATTCGTTACGGTCGGTGGCGTGTTGCTCTACACCATAATCCGCTTCAGGCGTAGGCCCGGCGACGCAGACCCGCCTCAGTTCCATGGCAATACACCGCTGGAAATCGGCTGGACTATCCTGCCGGCTTTGGTGCTGGCCGTCGTCGCCGTCCCGACTGTAATAACGATATTCGACAACGCAAACTCTCCCGAGCCTGGCGCTCTGACCGTCGATGTCGTCGGGCACCAGTGGTGGTGGGAGTTCCGATACCCTCATCCGGACGACCCCGGTGAGGTTGTCGTTACAGCCAACGAATTGCACATTCCCGTAGACGAGGTAGTTAACATCAACCTCGATTCCAAGGACGTGATCCACAGCTTCTGGATCCCGAAGCTGGCGGGCAAGGTGGACGTAATCCCCAACAACCCCAACACCATGTGGATAAAGGCCGACGAGCCCGACGTTTACCTGGGACAGTGTGCCGAATTCTGCGGCATCGTGCACGCGCTGATGCGCTTTAGGGTGATCGCGGAACCTAGAGCCGACTTCGATCGCTGGTTGGCCTCAGAGGCGGCGCCGGCGGATGCGCCGGTCGAGCCCCTCGCGGTCGAAGGGCAGGCGCTATTCGAGGGCGCCGGCGAATGCTGGGCTTGTCACACTGTGGACGGGTCCAGGAAGGCCAAGGGTACCAAGGGGCCGAACCTGACCCACCTGGCACGGCGTACTCATATCAGCGCGGGAATTCAAGAGAACACCCAGGACAATCTCCGCGCGTGGCTGACGGACCCCAACGACGTTAAGCCGGGCAACGTCATGTTTACGGACGCGGCCGTCTACAATGACCCGCAAAAGAAACTGAAAGAGTCCGAAATATCGGCGCTAGTAGCCTACCTTAGAGGCCTCGACTAGTGGAGCGTAGTTCGAGTGACGTATAATAGCCGCCTGTTTTCGACACCCTCCTGCTATAGCCGCCCTCTCGGAGGCCAACTGTGACGTCGCTGGCGATTCCTCTCCCGAGCCGGCCCTTGCACCCTACCGGGGTCTGGGGTTGGCTCACTACCATCGACCACAAGAGGATCGGCATTCTCTATGGGGTGACGGCCTTTATTTTGTTCCTGACCGGAGGTCTAGAGGCCCTCTACATACGCGCCCAGCTAGCGGTCCCAGAGAACGATCTCGTAAGTCCCGAGTTGTTCAATCAGCTGTTTACCATGCACGGGACGACGATGATCTTCCTGGCGATCATGCCGATGGGAGCGGCGTTCTTCAACTACATTATTCCGCTACAGATCGGCGCGAGAGACGTCGCGTTCCCTCGGCTGAACGCCTTCAGCTATTGGACGTTCCTGGCCGGCGCGATCATGCTAAAGGGGAGTTGGTTGCTCGGCGGTGCCCCAAACGCAGGGTGGTTCGGCTACTCTCCGATCACCGGTGAGACCTACAACCCCGGCCACGGCATCGACTTCTGGATACTCAGCCTGCAGATACTCGGCATCGCGTCGCTTGCCGCCGCGTTCAACTTCATCGTGACCATCGTCAACATGCGCGCGCCCGGAATGTCGCTCATGCGCATGCCTATGTTCACATGGATGACACTTGTGACGTCGTTCCTGCTGATCCTGGCGTTCCCGGTCATTACCGTGGCATTGATCGAACTGATGTTCGATCGCTTGTTCGGCGCCAACTTCTTCGTCCCTGCCGCAGGCGCCAGCCCGGTACTGTGGCAGCACCTCTTTTGGATCTTCGGCCACCCCGAGGTCTATATCTTGATTCTGCCGGCGATGGGGATAGTCTCGGAGGTCATACCTACGTTCTCCAAGAAGCCCCTCTTTGGATACCCCGTCGTCGTCCTCTCCGGGGTCATCATCGGCTTCATGGGGTGGATGGTCTGGAGCCATCACATGTTCACGGTCGGCCTGGGTCCGGTCGTCAACTCCGTCTTCGCGTTGACGACGATGGCCATCGCCGTGCCTACGGGTGTCAAGATATTCAACTGGATGGGCACACTGTGGAAGGGCTCTATCGACCTGAGGACTCCGATGCTTTTCGCCATCGGGTTCATCTTCCTCTTCATCATCGGCGGCCTTAGCGGCGTGATGCACTCGTCGGCTGCTTCGGACGCGCAGCAACAAGACACCTACTTCATCGTGGCCCATCTCCACTATGTTCTATTCGGCGGCAGCCTAATGGCGCTGGGGTCGGGCATCTACTACTGGTTCCCCAAGATCTCCGGCCGCATGATGAACGAAGGCCTTGGCAAACTTAACTTCTGGCTGGTCTTCATCGGGATGAACCTAACGTTCTTCCCAATGCACTTTACGGGGCTCGATGGGATGCCTCGCCGCATCTATACCTACGACGCGGAGATGGGCTGGAACACCTGGAATGCCGTTTCCTCAGGCGGGGCCGCCCTTATCGCTCTCGGAGTACTGGTGTTCTTAGTCAACCTGGTGCGGAGCGCGAGACAAGGGGAGGAGGCGGGTGCAGACCCCTGGGACGGCAGGACGCTGGAGTGGTCGATCCCATCACCGCCTCCCGAGTACAACTTTGCGCAGATCCCAACGGTCCACGGCCGAGACCCCTTCTGGGCGCAGAAGCGTGAAGGAGTGCATTCAGTGCCCGTCGCCGGAGGTTCCGGCGAGGATGATGAGCACTCGATTCATCTCCCGCAGGCGTCGTACTGGCCGCTGCTTTCGTCGGTTGGGCTTTTGATCGGCGGATATGGCCTTATCTATACCTCTTCATTGGCTGGGATAGCGGTCGCCGCCATCGGCGGGGCGATTACCATGGTCTCGGTTTATGCCTGGTCATTCGAGCCTGTAAACGAGCCGGACGGGGCGTCAGAATACTAACCCACGGACGGAGATCCCTGTTTGGCGCACGCACCTCCCATAGCTCACGAAGCTGAGCACGAAGACACGACCACGGGCCTGAATCACCGCAAGCTCCTCATGTGGGCGTTCCTGGGCTCGGACTGCATGTTCTTCGGGTCCTTGATCGGTACTTACCTTGTCTACCAGGGAAAGAGCAAGGTCGGTCCTTTCCCGGAAGACGTCTTCAGCATCCCCGTCACCTCCACAAGCACCTTCGTGCTCCTGATGAGCAGTATGAGCATGGTGTTGGCGTATGCGGCGTTGACCAGAGGAAGCATGAAGACGTTCCGCATATGGCTGTTCTCGACGGCCATCCTGGGGATGACCTTCCTGGCGTTCCAGGTCTTCGAGTTCAGAGAATTTGCGAACCACGAGGTCCACTTCAAGTGTACGGACTCCTTGTCGGAGCTTACTGAGTATGAGAAGACGTTCATCGATCAGTGCACCAGCGATGACGTCGTGGTCGAAGAGCAGCACGGCCTGACTCCGAGGACGAACCTCTTCGGCACGACGTTCTTCACGCTGACGGGGTTCCACGGGGCCCACGTCACTCTGGGCGTGATATGGCTGCTCTCCCTGTTCTTCTACTCGTTTCGAGGAGGTGTCAGACCGGAGACCAACCTCGACCTGGACCTGGCGGCGCTTTACTGGCACTTCGTGGACGTCGTATGGATCGTCATTTTCACGGTTATTTACCTGTTCGGTGTATTCCCCGGCATCTAGGGAGTGGACAAGGACCTGTGGTTCTGAGGAGCCTCGACGAAGAACCTGGGGATGGGCCTGTTTTCCTTCAATGTGAACTGACGATCCAATCCACCCCGGATGCTTCACTTCGTTCAGAATGACGTGACTGAACTTCGGTAGGAGACCATATGGCAGAGGAGACTCACGGACATACCGGGACGGGGACCGCACATACTGGTCACCCGACACCACTGACCTACTTCAAGGTCGCCATGGGCCTATCGATTATCACGGCGATAGAGGTAGGCATTTTCTACATCGAGGTCATAGGGCATGGAATAATCCCGATATTGATAGTCCTTTCCGCGGCCAAGTTCAGCCTGGTGGCTATGTTTTACATGCATCTCAGGTACGACGCGCGGCTGTTCTCCGGCTTCTTCGTAGGCGGGCTGCTGCTCGCCATTCTGGTGTTCATCTCGTTGCTCGTCCTGTTCAGGGTTTTCATCTAGGTCGTCCAGAAGGAGCTAGAGATCTTGGAGAGTATCTGGACTCACTGGCATGGCCACCCTGATGTAATAATCGGGCTGTCGATTCTCGAAGGCATCTACCTGCTAGGCGTCGGCCCTATCAGAGAGCGATACAACCTGGCCGATCGAACGGATCCCCGCCAGATAGCGACCTTCACGCTCGGCGTGTTGGTCATCTTCGTTTCGCTGCTCTCGCCACTGCACGAGCTGAGCGACAGCTACCTGTTCAGCGCCCACATGCTGCAGCACGTGCTGCTGACCCTCATAGCGCCACCCTTACTGATAGTCGGGACACCGGACTGGTTGATACGCCCTCTACTCCGACCAGACGTGGCATTCCGGGCGGCCAAGCTAATCACACATCCGGTTCTGGCGTTCCTCATTTTCAACGCGATGTTCGCGCTATGGCACCTCCCCGGTCTCTACAACCTGTCGGTGACCAACCATCTGGTCCACATCGGCGAGCATCTGTTGTTCATGAGCACCGCTGTCATCATGTGGTGGCCGATCACCAGCAATATGCCCGAGCTACCGCGTCTCAGTTACCCACTCCAAATGATGTACCTATTCTTGCTGTCTATTGCCCAGCTTATCGTGTTCGCGCCTATAACCTTCTCGAGAGCACCGCTGTATGAGTGGTACGCGGAGGCGCCGAGGATCTGGAGCGTTGCGGCTCTCGCGGACCAGCAGATCGGCGGAGTCATCATGAAGATGGGCGGTGGGGCGATCTTCCTGGTACTGATAATCGTCGCCTTCTTCAGGTGGCACAACAAGGAAGAGGAAAAGACGAAAGTCGAAGCGTCGGAGCGAGGGGACATAGGCGCGGGCTAGGGCTCCACCTTATCCCCGAGAGGGGAGGAGGTAAGAATCCCTTCCCCCCTCGAAGGGGGCAGGGTGGGAACGGGCAACCTACATCTGAAAGAGAACTTCAATGCAAAAGCAGGACATCCAAAAATGAACGACAACCGCTTCGGCATGGCGCTGCTGTTTCCGTTGTTAGCCGGTCTAGTCATAGTCGGCTACGCGGGCGGCCTGGGAGTGGCGTTCATGGTTATATACGCTGCTGCTGGCGAGTTTGCCGTCGTTGGGGTCGGCGCGGCGTTGGTCGTCGGCGTGCCAACCGTCGCGGCACTGTTGCAACGCTCCGCGGAACGTAGCGGATAGAGGCCCTCGACCCAATCGGGCCTTTTCGCCAACGCCTGCACCTTGCGGCATTCCTGGGATACGTGGCGCTGGCCGTCGCCGCCGCTGCAATAACGGGCTGCTCGGAGCAAGACCCCCTGCTCGGAACGGTGTTGACCTCCGGAGACACTGCGCCCGCTTTCGAACTGCGCGACCAGTTCGACCAGCCGGTCTCGTTGGGAGACTATTCAGAAGACGTCGTTGTCCTCACCTTCCTCTACACCGCGTGCCCTGACATCTGTCCTATCGTGGCGAATCACCTGAGGGACGTTCATAGTCTGCTGGGTGAGGAGGCCGACGATGTCGGGATTGTCGTCATCAGCATCGACCCGGCCCGCGATACTGTGCAGGCGGCCCACGAGTACTCGGAAAAGTGGGGGATGCTCGATAACTGGGCGTATCTGGTCGGAGACCGGGAGCAGCTGTCCGGCGTGTGGAAGGCCTACTTCGTCGACCCGATCGTGGACGACGCTTCACACACGGCCGTGACCGGAGCGGCGCCGGCGGCGACAGCTACTCGCGGCGGAGTCAACGAATTCTTGCGAGAAACAATAGAGCAATACACGATCAGCCATTCGGCTCCGGTTTATCTCATCGACCGAGAGCGGGTCATGCGCGTGCTCTTTACGCTCCCGTTGGACCCCGAAGAGATCGTCCACGACATACGAAAACTGCTTGGCTGAGCCTGCCTATCGGGCGAGGTAAAAGACGGGTCCGTCCGGTGTCGACGTGACGTCTAGTTTGGATCCGATCACGCTGTCAGGCAGCGGCTGGTTCACTATCAGCACCGGCCTGCCTCGATAAACCACCACTTGGTCGGTCGGGCCGGCGGAGTCGACCTCAAGCTTTACTTTACCCGCGTCGTCGACCAGCAATCGAAACGCTTGATCCGGACGGTGGTCTATCGTCTCCAGCAAGAGCTTCAGCGACTCGACTGCGCGATCGGTCACGGCTAGGGACGGGCCGGCGTGGCCGGGTGCAGGCTTGCCGTCAGTATCCTGTTCTGGCCGCCGGCTCAACGCGTCTAGCGCTGACTTCCAGCGTGCTACCTCTTGTCTGCGGTTGTGGAGCTCGGTCTTGCGCTGGTCGACACGTCTCGAGAGCTCCTGGAACTCGCTCTCTGCGCGCGCGGCCTCGTCTTTCCACCTTTTGAAATCCAGCCCGGCTTGCCGGCCGTCGGCCTCTCGCAGCCGGAGATCCGCCTCAAGTCGCTCGACTCGACGACCGCGCTGGCAGGCCTCCTGCAAGGCGACTCGCGCCCGGTTGAGCTCTCGCTTGGATCGCTCCTCTTTGTAGCGAGCCGCCTCAACCGCGCCGGTCGCCTCTACTCTGGCGTCGCGACACCTTTGGAAGCGGTACTCGGCCTCTCGAAGCGCGCCGATGGCGTTCATCTCGGCCTGGCGAGCGGACTTGTACCGGGCCCTGGCGCGGCCCATGTCGTCCACTCTAGCGGGTGACTGGCTGGCCATTCTCTCGACGGAGCCGACCCTGTTAGCGGTGTTCTGGAAGGTCGATCGCGAAAAGAACCTTCAGAAAAAATCTAGCAGAAAACGTAGGTATGATTCAAGACTACCGGGCCGAGATGGGATCGTTGATCAGAATTACGGCTGCGTTCGGGACGGTCGATCATGGCCAAAAGAGGCGTATCGACGCCTCTTGCGTCGGACCTAAGACTGAGGTCTAGGCTGGCGAAGCTGCCAGTTGTTCCTTGGCCCGGTCCGCCACCTTGGCGAAGCCATCGCTATCTCGGACGGCGAGCTCAGCCAGTATCTTGCGGTCGATCTCGATTCCGGCGAGCTTGAGCCCGTGGATAAGCTTGCTGTAGGAGAGCCCGTTTGCCCGGGCAGCAGCATTGATGCGGATGTTCCACAGCCGCCGCATCGCGCCCTTCTTCTGGCGGCGGTGAGCGTACGAGTAGTGGAGGGCATGGAGAAGCGACTCATGCGCCTGTCTGTAAAGCCGGTGCCGCCCACCTCGGTGTCCGGCGGTCTGCTTCAGCACCTTCTTGTGGCGTCGATGTCTGGTAACGCCTCGTTTGATCCTCATGGTGTCTCTACCGCTTTCGGGCCCCGGCCCCTAGCATTCTCCTGACGCGACCTGAATCGCTTGCGGCCACGCCGGTCTTGCGAGCGAGCTGCCGCTTCACACTCGCGGACTTCCGACGGCGAAAGTGGCCCCGTGGGCCTCTCATACGCAAGAGCTTTCCGGTGCCGGTTACGCGGAACCGCGTCGATGCACTCTTGCGGGTCTTAAGCTTTGGCAACTGCCTTGGCCTCCTCTTTCTTCGCCCGCTTGCGTGAGTTGGGGCCGGCGGAGTTGATAATCATGGTAAGGAAGCGTCCCTCGAAGGACGGTGTCTTTTCAACCAGGACATCCTCGCCGAGGTCATCAGCCACCGCCTTGAGCACTGCCATGCCGACCTCCGGGTGAGTGATCTCCCTCCCGCGGAACATCACCGAAACCTTGACCTTGGCTCCTTCTCCCAAAAGCCGCTTGACTTGCCGTACTTTAGCCGAGCGATCATGCTCGCCTATTCGAGTCTTGAGTCGGACCTCGCGCAGCTCGTTGGAAGCGTTGGCCTTTTGTTCCTTGCGGGCCTCCCGCTCCTTGCGGGTGGCCTCGTAACGGAACCGCCCATAGTCCATCAGTCGGCACACGGGCGGGCTCGCACCCGGCGCGACCTCAACCAAGTCTAGCCCACGCTCTTCGGCAAGCTCCAACGCCTGACGCGTAGGCATAACGCCCAGCTGGTTACTTTTCTCGTCGACCAGCCGGACCTCCGGAATCCGGATTCGGGCGTTAATCCTATAATCTCTCGGTATACCTGCACCTCGTCAGAGTGGCGCTGAGAACGCTGCTCTCTAAAACGACTCACCGACTATAGCATACGGCCTCATAGCTGGCAACAGGAATCCTGGGTTTCTTCCGAGCTTCGCCGTCCTATGGTCGCCGCCTGAGAACGTATATCTGGGGCTTGATGTAACCGCTGCGGAATGGCACCTGCAACCGGATCACCCTGTCGATCCGCCAGCTGGCTTCGTGGCGTCTGAGTGCGTCCTCGAAGTGCTTTCTTGCCGACGTGATGACCACCAACGCCGCGCCTGGCCGCGCCAGGCGGGTGGCCTCGGGTACCACTCCCGAGTACAGAGGTCCGAGCTTGACACCGGCTCCGGATAGCATCCCGTACGGCATGTCAGCCACTATCGCGTCGGCGCAGGCCATCGGCGCCGGGACCCGCCGGGCGTCGGCGAGTAGCAGCTGCGTTCGACCGGCACGTCCTGCGGCGCGGATGTTCGCGGAGGCACATTCGAGTGCGTCTGTGCTGGTGTCGCAGCCTAAGACGACGCCCGTCGGGCCGAGCTCCGGACCCTCGGCCATCAGGGTACCCGAGCCGCAAGCGAGGTTCACCAACGTCCCGTCTTGGGGTACGCCGGCCAGCTCGACCATCACGTGAGCGATCGTCGCATTGAGCGCGCCGGGCAGGTCGCAGACGCGCCATTTTCGGGCCGAAAGTGGCATGGGACTCAGCCTGACGAGAACCTGCCACCCTGTTCGAAGGCCCGGTGTTCGACGGAACGCCAGTTGTAGATGCGCCGGCTCCTCGGTCGCGACCAGTCGGGTCGCGGTCCCGATCTCGTCACCCAGACGCTTGAACGTGCTCGAATCGGCGCCGGCCGCGCTGATGCGGAAGGTCTCGAATGACCCTCGTGGGAACAGGCCGACGATACCCTCGATCAGGCGTCGGAGCCTGGTGAGGTTCTCGTGCCCGAGGAGCGCTCGGGGTCTGGCTACCTCGTAGCTCTCAATCATGTGGACCGCCGCGACCGACCGCAGCCCGTTGAGCGCGGCGGGACTGCCGCGATATCGAATGGCGATCCTTCCGGGAACAGGCCGCCCAACAACGATCGCTTCGGCGCCCATGCGGCGCGCGAGTTCACCTTCGGCGAACTCCTCGAGCCCTTGGACTACCTCCATCTCGAAGTCGAGCCACGGCCGGCTCGGACCCGTCCGGGGAGGCCCATCGGGTTTCCGACCCGGCCGCCGACTCGTGGGCATGGATCGATTGGTGTGGGACCGCCGAGCAGTCGCTACGTCCGCGCCTCCGCCTCAGCGGTGATGCGAGCGACAACCTCGGAAACGGGAAGGGCGCCGAGGTCCTCTCCGCTACGCAACCGGACCGACGCTGCGTCGCCTTCAGCTTCGCGGTCGCCGACTACCAGCATGTATGGGATCTTCTGGAGCTGCGCGTCCCTGATCTTGGCGTTCATACGCTCGTTGCGGGTGTCGTTGTGCACCCTGATGCCGGCCTCGGCGAGTTGCTTTTCCACGCTGCTCGCATAGTCGTGGTGACGCTCAGCGATGGGTATGATCTCTGCCTGCACGGGCGCCAGCCAGACAGGGAACGCGCCACCGTAGTGTTCGATCAGCACCGCCATGAACCGCTCCAGTGCGCCGAGCACGGCGCGATGGATCATGTACGGTTGGTGTTCTTTCCCGTCTTCGCCGATGTATCGGAGCTCGAACCGTTCCGGCAGGTTGAAGTCGAACTGGACGGTGGTGCATTGCCAGAGGCGTCCGACGGCGTCCGGGATATGGATGTCGATCTTGGGGCCGTAGAACGCTCCGCCTCCTTCATCCACGTCGTAGGCGATCCCCCGGCCCTTCAGCGTGCGGCTCAACGATTCGGTCGCCAGCTCCCACTGGCCTAACTCGCCGACGGCCTTATCCGGGCGAGTCGAGAGCATGACCTGGTAATCGTGCAGCCCGAAGCTCCGCAGCAAGTGGAAGGTCAGGTCGAGGACGCCGTTGACTTCCTCCTCGACCTGGTCGGGCCGGCAGAAGATATGGGCGTCGTCCTGGGTAAGGCCGCGGACGCGCTCCAATCCGTGCAGAACGCCGCCGCGCTCGTTTCTGTACACGGTGCCAAGCTCTCCGATCCGCATCGGAAGGTCTCGGTAACTGTGGAGCCCCGTCTTGTAGTACGTAATGTGGAACGGGCAGTTCATGGGCTTCAAGTAGTAGTCCTGGCCGTCCATGTCCATCGGCGCGTACATGTTCTCCTGGAAAAAATCGAGGTGGCCGCTCGTCTGCCACAGTGCCGCCCGCCCGATATGAGGCGTGTACACCAGGTCGTATCCGGAGCGGTAGTGCTCCTGCTTCCAGAAGTCTTCGATCAAGCCCCGGACACGGGCGCCTTTGGGGTGCCATACGATCAGGCCGGGCCCGATCTCGTCGTGCACCGAGAAGAGGTCGAGCGCGCGACCGAGAGTTCGGTGGTCTCGCAGCTTCGCCTCTTCCAATCTTTCGAGGTGTTCGTCGAGAGCTTCCTGGGACTCGAACGCCGTGCCGTAGATGCGCTGCAGCATCTGGCGGTTCTCGTCCCCTCGCCAGTAGGCGCCGGCCACGCTGAGCAGTTTGAACGCAGGTATCCGTCCGGTGGACTCGACATGGGGCCCGGCGCAGAGGTCCTCGAAGTCGCCGTGCTTGTAGGTCGTGATCGCCTCCTCTTCGGGGATCCCATCGATGATTTCGAGCTTGAGCGGCTCGTCTGCGTTCATGGAGAGCGCGTCGGCCCGCCCGTACTCGTGGTGCTCGAAATCGAGATCGCGGGCGATGGTCTCCCGCATAGCCGCCTCGATCTTCGGCAGGTCTTCATCGGCGAAGGGCTCCGGCACCAGGAAGTCGTAGTAGAAGCCGTCATCGGTGGGCGGACCGATGGCCAGCTTGGCGTCCGGGTACATCGTCGTCACGACGTCGGCCATCACATGGGAGGCGGAATGTCGAATCCGCTTTCTCAGCTCGGCGAGTTCCGAGTCTTGTTTCAAAACCATTGGGTGAGTCCTTTCATGGGAGCCGGGCAGCGTCGGGGAAAGTCCACTTCGGGAATCTTACACCAGGGGGGCGCCCGGAAGGTCTTGGGGGTAGAGGACAAGACAAGCCCCCCGCGATCGCGTAAGAACGCGGGAGGCTACGTAGTCGATGTGAGGTTGCGGCTTGCCGCCGCTAGCGGGTTCCCAAGCGTTGTGTCTCGCTTCTGAGCGTACGACTATCGTAGCTTGCGCGGTTGAAAGTCGTCAAGTGAAGGGCAATGCTTTGATGTCCGGTTCGGCTTCGCCGAATCCCAACGGCCCGCCTTGTTTGTTTGAGAGGATCTTGACATCGTCGCGTCGATGGAGTATTTTACCTGATAGTTAATTAGCCATATGGTGAAATAGAGTGTCAACTGAGGTACTGGATACGACGTTTGCGGCGCTGGCGGACCCGACGCGGCGAGCTATTTTGGAGCGGCTCGCGTCCGAGAGGCGGGCGGTAGGGGTGATGGAGTTAGCCGCGCCTTTCGCGTTGACTCTTCCTGCGATCTCGAAGCACCTGAAGGTGCTGGAGAAGGCTGGGCTAATCAGCAAGGGGAGGGAGGCCCAATGGCGCCCATGCAGGTTGGAGACAAAGAAGCTGAAGGAGGTGGCTGACTGGATAGAGCGCTATAGGATTTTGTGGGAAGAGCGATTCGAGCGCTTAGACTCCGTGTTACTGCAACTACAAGAGCCAAACGATTCGAAAGAAAGGAGACTCACCAATGGTGGCGAAGAATAGAACGGAGGAGTTGGAGATCATTCGGGTATTCGAGGCGCCCCGTCCGATGGTCTGGTGGGCCTGGACGGAGGCAGAACTGTTTAAACAGTGGTACGGCCCCAAGGGCTACACCATCCCATACTGCACAATCGACCTGCAAGTAGGCGGGAAATTCTTGCTCTGCATGCGCTCTCCGGAGGGGCAGGAGATGTGGCTCACGGGAACGTATCAGGAGATCGGCCCCGTCCAGCGACTCGTGAAGACGGAGAGCCCTGCAGATGCCGACGGCAAGGTGGTCGAGATGGGGGGTATGCCACACGAGACGGTGTTGACGTTGAACCTAGAGGAGGAGGGGGAGGGCCGGACCCGGATAACTCTGCGGCATGCCGGCTTGCCAGAGGGAGATTACCGAACCCACGCGGGAGAGGGGTATCGGCAGGCATTCGAGAAGCTAGCAGCAGTGCTGGTCGACGAGAAGGGAAGAAATAACGGACCGGACTAGCGTATGACTCGCCGCTGACCATCACGCTGCGCGAGACACTGAGTCCCTTTCGTAGCGCGACGCGAGAGAGAGAAACGGAAAACTCACTACAAGGAGAGAGACGTGAAAAAGTTTGCACTTCTGCACTACGGATTCGAGAATCCCACTCCGGAGATCATGGAGGCGTGGGGGAAATGGTTTGAGTCGATCGCCGACATCACCGTCGACCAGGGTATGTTCACCGCTGGGCGAGAAATTTCGAGCTCCGGGACCAAAGACCTCCCAATGGGGATGGAGTCCATCACCGGGTTCAACATCATCGAGGCCGACAGCCTTGATGACGCGGAAAAAGTCGCAAAAGACTGCCCGTATATTGCGAGCATCAGAGTCTACGAGATCAGGGAAATGTAGAACCGTCATTCATGAGGCCGCGCTATTCGCTCTTTGTAGGGGCGCATCGCGATGCGCACGTCCTCACCGCTGCAATACAAGCAGAGTGTTCCCCTTTCGGCGCCTGCGGCTTACTACTCGGAGGAGCTTTCGCGACTGGACATACTTCGCGACGCGTGTTGCCGCAGTCGAGGTAGACGCGACCAGAACCCGGCCGTCGGGCGCGAGCAGCTCGGCGGCCTCGGTCAGGAGCGCCACGTGTGCGGCCGGGGGTTCGGACTCTCTGAGAACGCCAAGGACCAAGTCGGCGGGCCGATGGCCGGCGTCGTTCAATCCAATCCGATGGATCACCGTGATTTGCTCTTCCGGACAGCCGTGGCGGGCCAAGTTCGCCTTGGAGTACCTCAGCCCTAGTAGGTCGCGGTCGACCAGAGCGATACTCTCGGGTGCGAGGGTCTTCCAAAGGGCCACGGCAACGTGACCGACTCCAGGGTTGAGCACTACGGCGTTGAGCACTACGGCGTGGCTCAGGTTGGTATCTCGCATATCCGCTAGGGCGGACATGAGCAGGCGGCTCAAGTATCCGGGGGAATCGAACTCCGGCAATCCGTACGCTGTTTCGACCTCGTACTCGATTCCGCCATCCGAGTGGTCGACTTCACCACGACGATATACGCCCCGGTCGAAGCCGGAGCCGTGCTCCGCCATCGCAGGTGAGGAGACACGATAGTGGAATACGGCGTAGCTAGGCGAATCTCTGCGCAGGGAGACTTCCAACTCTGGGGTTGCGTCCAGCACGCCGGCGACGGTCTCCGCGAGAGGCGAGACGATGACGACGGCGACCAGGCCGTCCTCGGCGAGGTGGCCGGCGGCTGCGCGGAGCAGGTGCTCAATCACCGGCTCGCCGGCCTTACCGGGCAGGTTGGCGACTATGAGGTCGAAGTCGGTCGCTCGCACTTCGTCGAAACCGAGGCTCCCGTAGACTTCCACGCCGCTCAGGTCGTTGAGCCGGGCGTTCTCGCGGGTGAAATCGACCGCGAGGGCGTCCCGGTCCACCATATGGACGCTTCGTGTCGGGTCGGAGCTCTTGAGGGCGAGCCCTAGCGGGCCGTAGCCACAGCCAAAATCGAGGACCCTGCGGAACCGCCTGTCAGAACGGTCAAGGGTGCGCAGCAATAGCTTGGTGCCCGCGTCGACATCGAAACTGCTGAACAGGTCCTGCCCAACGCGGAAGCGGAGGGCCCGCCCTTCGTACGGGTATGCGATCTCTTTCTTGAAGTAGGCGTCGAGATTCACGGTACTAGATGCGCCTCATCTGCGGGACGAGTACGACAATCGCCGCCGACAGTACGACCAGCCCGAGGCCGTTGAAGGCGAGCGCAGAAGTTACCCCGGCAAAGGACGCCAGCGCGCCGACCTCGAGACTCCCGAGCGGCCCGGCTCCGATGGCGAATGCCCAGGAGCCCATGGCCCTCCCCCGAAGCGCGTTGGGCACGCTAAGCTGCATGAGGCTCTGGGAGAGCACGTCAACGAGGCCCATCATGGCATTGACGACGGCAAGCACCAAGAGCACGAGGACGAAGCCCGGCGCTCCGCCGAGCGCCGCCAGCGAAATACCGAAGACCAGGACTACGGCAATATACAAAGACCCGTTTCGGACCGAGGTCCGCTGGACGGAAAGCGCGACGATGCCCAGAACTGCGCCCACCGCACCTACCCCAGTCATGACCCCCAGGCCTTCTACGCCGACGCCAAGAACGTCCTTTGCGATGCTCGGAAGCAACGCCTTGTGGGAGAACCCCAGGACCTCCACGAGGGCAGTGCTCGCTATCAGAGTTAGCAGTACGCGGTTGCTTCTGGCCTCGACAAGCAACTCTCTTACACCACGTCTCGCGGAGCCGCGCGAAGTCGGCGCGGCCCGGCCCTTGGAACGGGCCAGCAACATGACAGCGGCGGTCAAGAGGTAAGCACCGGATACCACGAAGTATGCCATATCGATTCCGGAACGCGCTGCAACTATCCCGACGATCGGACTGGCCACTGCGCCGACGCGGATCGCTAGCTGTATCAGAGCGATCCCTTGAACTGCTGCGACCGCGCCCACGATATCGTAGGCGTAGCTCATCCGCGCCGTGTGATAAAAAGTGCGGGCGATGCCCGATAAGAACGACAAAGTGATAATGGCCCAGATCTCGGCTAGATCGAATGCAATTAGGAGGCCCAGCACACCCAACGGGATGGCTGTCGCGGCGGCACTCAAGGGAATGAGGCGACGTCTGTCGACCGAGTCCGCCAGAGCGCCCGCCGGGATACCGAACAACCCGAGGGGCAGCGCCTGGACGCCGAATGCCAGGCCGACCATAAAGGGCGAGTCCGTTCGGTCCAGCACGAGCCAGCCCAGAACGATACCCTCGCCAACGTGCGCGAAGGAGCCCAGCACCGACCCAACACCCAGAACGCGCAGGTCTCGGTATTGAAGGGCGGGGAAGGTTCCGGTGCTACGATGGGTATGTTGTGACATCAGGCAATCGAAACAGGCTAGTCAGGACTCTGTCTTGGCGGGTTCGACCTGGTCACCGCACGCACCTGAGCTCTCCGCCGGCGAAGAACAACTCGAACGAATGCAACCACCTACTGGTCGACAACGGAGCCGTCGACGTGCAGGCGCGTTTCAACTTCGCGGGGTCGCGGAGGATATTTCTCCTGAGCGTCGTCGGCGAGCTCCATCCCGATACCCGGCGTATCCGGTACTAGCAGAAAGCCGTCTTCGACCTGGAGCGGTGTCTTGACTATCTCTCTCTTCGGCGGCTCGTGCTCGCCGGTCGGCAGCTCCTGGATGGCGAAGTTGGGGATGCATGCAGCAAGTTGGAGGCAGGCGGCGGTGCTGACGGGGCTGAGAGGGTTGTGGGGGACGACGCCCACGTAGCTCGCTTCCGCCAGTGCGGCGATCTTCTTAGAGTGAGTGAGTCCACCGGCCATGCAGACGTCGGGCCGCACGTACTGGACGGGCGCCCCGCCTTAGCAGCATCTCGAACTCGTGGATCGAGTGGAGGCGTTCACCGGTTGCGATCGGGATGGAGATGTGATCGGCCACGACGGCCATGGCGTCGAAGTTGTCCGGCAGGACCGGGTTCTCGTAGAACATCGGGTGATACGGCTCGATGCCCTTGGCAAGCACGATCGCCTCGGCGGGAGTGAGGCGTCGGTGTATCTCGATGCACAGGTCGACCTTGTCGCCGGCGGCCTCCCGGT
Organism: Dehalococcoidia bacterium; assembly: GCA_965248605.1. Taxonomy (GTDB): domain Bacteria; phylum Chloroflexota; class Dehalococcoidia; order Lucifugimonadales; family CAUZJF01; genus CAUZJF01. The sequence goes on along the minus strand of CBDFJV010000007.1, from coordinate 15,155 downwards.
AAGCCGCCACGGACTCGATGGCGTCCCGTATCTTGTCGACGTGGGTCTTGAAGTACGGGACGTCCCTGGACTCGTCGAAGAATGGTGACAGGTGGCCGACGGCGGTGAATCCCGCCTCTCGGGCGTCCTTGATGCCCTGTACCAGCTTGTCTCTCGTGTCGCCGATGACATGGTAGTAGACGCGGGCCTTGTCGCGCGTCCGTCCACCCAGGAGCTGGTAGACCGGCACCCCGAAGTGCTTGCCGGCGATGTCCCATAGCGCGATGTCCATCCCACTTTCTCAATCGACACCAAAAAGTGCGGTACTCGTGGGCAGTCAGTCTGCCTACATCCACACAGTAAGATCACGCCCACCATCGAGATAGCTAGAGTAGTCCCGCCTCAACTTAGGGGCCTCATAGACTGAGGCACCGAAACGACCACCACGTTAAGCCGGAACGGTTCTCCCAGTTTGGGACGTAGTGGTGAAGGCCGGGAGGCCTTCGCCCCACGATTCGTGTCCACACTGTTGGACATAGGAAACGCCGCCTGGCTATCGGCATCTGATCAGCCTAGCGACATCATCAGACGAAGGAGACATGACCTGGGCGTCAGCCAGCCAGAGCTCGCTTGTCACTTCAGCGTTCATGTGAGAACAATCCAGGACTGGGAGTTGGGGAAAGTCGCTCCAAGGCAAGTGAATAGACAACGCCTGGCTGAATGGATCGAGGCGGATGCGGCACTCTCCGAGGGAACATAGCGACTGTACCCGGCATCGTCAAGGCGAATCGCCCAGCTACCAGGAAACTTTGAGGTACTCTTGGCTGTCGGGTGGGGCGCTGCAGGAAACGCACATCGAACTTCCCACTAGTAGACCGAAATCTTTGAAATGAGGGGTAGCCGAGATTGGCGTGCTACGACGACAGGGCGGGTTTCAAACCCGCCCCTACCAAGCCGTAACCTCAGAACCCTTCAATACTAGGATGTTGGACCACTAGTCATCCTCTCAAACGATTCCCTGACGGCCAGATTCGATTCTTGGGGTGGACCGTGGCCGGACTGTCTAGACCAGTCTATCAGTTCCTCGTTCTAAACCCGAATCCACCGAAGGACGTCCTTGGGGACAGCGCTTGAAGAAGCCAGCGGGTGCTCCTCTGAATCTGGGATAATGGTTTTGGAACAGAAACCCGCCCGGAAACAAGGAGCACCCAATAGATGCTGCCACAGAACAAACCCGACCGTATCCGCATCCTCTTTGACGACCATCGCCTGGTGGCGAATGCCGGCCTGCTCCTGCCGGCCACCCTAGCCCGGCACCTGGGCCTGCGGGAACTCGTCGACCATCACCTTGACCTCGGCGGAGCGCCGGGACGGGCGAACACTGGGGACAAGATGCTGACGCTGGTCGCTTCCGCGCTGGCAGGCGGCGACTGCATCGACGACGCCGATGCGCTGCGCGCTGGTGGGACGGTCGGTGTTCTAGGCTGCGTGGTCAAGGCGCCATCCACCCTGGGGACCTTCCTGCGCAGCTTCCGGTGGGGGCATGTCCGTCAACTCGACCGCGTGAGCCGCCAGTTGTTGGCCCGGGCCTGGGCCGCTGGGGCCGGACCCGGCGACTCGCCCCTGACCATCGACCTGGACTCGACCATCTGCGAGACCTATGGACTGGCCAAGGAGGGAGCGCGCCACCACGGCTATACCGGCGCCCGCGGCTATCACCCGCTGCTGGCCATTGCCGCCGGCACCGGCGAGGTGCTGATGTCCCGGCTGCGCGAGGGCCGGGCCAACACCGCCCGTGGCGCCGCCCACTTCCTGCGTGAGACGGTGGGGCGGGTGCGCTACGGCGGGGCCAGGGGACAACTCACGGTGCGGGCCGACAGCGGCTTCTACGCCCACACTGTCGTTGCCGCCTGCCGGGAAATGGATGTCCGCTTCTCTATCACCATCCGCCAGCGCGCCAGCCTGCGGGACCTGATCGAGGCGATACCAGAGGAGGACTGGACTCCCATTCCCTACTGGATGGACGGCGCCGCCGATGTCGCCGAGACGACTTACACCCCGTTCCAGACCAAGCCGGACGCCGCGCCGGTGCGGCTCATTGTCCGGCGGGTGAAGCCGACGCCCGGTTCCCAGCTCGCCCTCTTCGCCAGATACAGCTATCACGCCTTCATCACCGACCGCGATGGGGAGACGCTGGAACTGGAGGCCGATCATCGCCGCCACGCCGAGGTCGAGAACGCCATACGCGACCTCAAGTACGGCGTCGGGCTGAACCACATGCCGTCGGCGCGCTTCGCCGCCAACGGCGCCTGGCTGGCGGTCCAGGTGATGGCGCATAACCTGGCCCGCTGGACGGCGCGGATTGGTCTGGGCGAGCGGACCGTGATCACCAAGACCCTCAGGCGGCGGGTCTTCGCTCTGGTGGGACGGATCACCCGCTCGGCGCGCCGCCTCACTTTGCATCTCCCCCGGCGCTGGCCTTGGGAAACCCACTTCAGTCGCGCCTTGGCCCGGCTGCAAGCCATTCCGTTCCCGGCCTGACGGCCAGCCTGCAACTGACCCAACGTCCCCGCAATCTCGCGCCACCCCGGTCGCGAGAGTCCCCTGCTGCGTATCCTCTCGCCTTCCCGCGCATCGCAACTCCCGCATAGGGCCTTAGGGGCCCTGTGCGGCGACTGAAGACCGGCCGCCGGCCTCCCATCTACCCCAAGACCCCAGGCCATCTCCCCTGTAGCTCCCTCACCCACCCCCTTCCGCTGCCCTCACGCCGTCCATCGGTGTCCTTCGGTGGATTCGGGCTAAAGCTTCACCAACGTGAGGGCAACGTGCCTATAGTCAACAACTGTAGTGCCAGGACTGCATCCATCGACTCGTTAGCAAGCGCCAGCTCATAAGCATTCATTCGACTTGGTACAACCCGGCCATCGCTCGTGGTTGATAGCCGGTCTTGAAGAATCTGCAGCATTCGGAGCGAGATATCGGCCGCAATGACTGAATTTCCAAATCGTGCCAGTTCAAGGGCATAGGATCCGGGACCACAGCCCAAGTCCAGGATTTCAGCGTGGTATCCGAGAAGGTTAGAGATGGCGTGGGCAAAACCAGCAAACAACTTCGCTTGCAGATCGAGGGGATAGAAGTACAGATGGTATCCGTCTGCAACCTCATCATACCCTACGTAGGTGCGCTGGCCTTCCTCGGAGGTGACAGGTCGGTCTGTGAACAGGTAGATGTTTCCATCGACAGGAATATGGTGCCCACAGCGCCTGCAGCCCGAAACCGGAGGGAACCCATCAAGAGGGTTGGAGCATCGGGGACATCGGAAGAGAGAGCTCAACTTGTATGACCTCTTTGGGCTAAGACATCATCCATATTGGGGAGCGCAGCCTTCTGTCGCTCATGGGCCCAAGCCACAAACCAGCCGGTATCCACGGCAACATTCCGCACCATATCTTGACCTGGAGCACGCCATCTAAGGGATCGCTATTTGGTTCGAGCCCGCCGAGTACTCCAGATCGCTGGAACGGTAAGGATTCGACGATTCCGATGCCTATGAACTAGGAGAGCAGCGACAGGCCGATTTGTCAACCTGTCGCTGAGGTTCGACTACGGTTATCTCAGAACGCGGTACGCAGGAGCAGTCGTTGACCGGGTCATTGTGGTACTCGAACAGACATTCCTGCGTTGCCCTTTTGCCATGTTGTATTGAAAGGACCAAGACCTATCTCACCAGCCTATCCGCGACAACTCACCACGCTCGGGGACCATTTGAGAAAAAGAAGACTCGACTTATCGCTGCTTCAGAAGGATGTCGCCAACAGGCTTGGAGTCAAGGTGGAATCCATCTACAACTGGGAGAACAACCGGTCCTCCCCTTCCCTGCGGTTCATTCCCAGCGTCATCCGATTCCTAGGATACGTGCCGTATGATACCTCGGCTGGAACACTTGGCGAAAGACTCGTGGCGTTGAGGCGCATCTCTGGCCTTACTCAGAAGGAACTGGCGTTTGTGAAGGGCGGAGAGATAATGTACCACCTGGGCGGTCGAGCGCTGAGATGTGGCGCTTGAAAACTGTACCGCCTGTCGCCTTCAATCAGGAACGACCGAACCTGATTGAAGGTGGATTGGATGTACAAGGTGGAGATGTACCTGCGAGTTCGCAGGGCTTGTTTCGTCGAAGGGATGAGCGTCCGAGAGGCGGCCCGAGTGTTCGGGCTACACCGGGACACGGTGCGCAAGATGCTCGAGTACTCCGTGCCCCCAGGGTATCGACGGCAACGACCGGCTCGCAGACCGAAGCTCGATCCATATAAGGGTGTGATGGACCAGATCCTGGAGCAGGATCTGAGCTCACCGAAGAAGCAGCGTCACACCGCCAAGCGTATCTACGAACGGCTCAGAGACGAACACGGCTTCCCCGGCAAGTACACGATAGTCAAAGACTACGTTCGAGAACGCCGTCGTCATACCCGCGAGATGTTCGTACCACTGTCCCATTCCCCGGGACATGCCCAGTGCGACTACGGCGAAGCTCGAGTGATCATCGGCGGAGTGGAACGCAAAGCCCACTACTTCGCCCTGGACCTCCCTCACAGCGACGGGTGCTATGTGAAGGCGTATCCCGCCGAGACGACGGAGTCATTCTGCGACGGACACGTCTCCGCCTTCGCGTTCCTGGGCGGAGTGCCTCAGAGCATCCTCTACGACAACACCACGCTCGCGGTAGCCAGAATTCTGGGAGATGGTCGCCGGCAGCGGACCAGGGTGTTCTCCGAGCTTCAGTCCCACTACCTGTTCGAGGACCGGTTCGGCCGTCCAGGCAAAGGGAACGATAAGGGCAAAGTAGAAGGTCTGGTCGGCTATGTCCGCCGGAACTTCCTGGTGCCCATTCCATCGTTCGAGAGCTTCGATGCCCTCAATGCTCATCTGGAGCAACACTGCCTCAGACGGTTCGAAGATCGACTCCGCGGCCACAACGAGACGATAGGAGAACGGCTGGAGCGGGACCTGGAGAAGTTGCTGCCTCTGCCGGCCGTACCGTACGACGCCAGCGACAAGCACGCGACGAGGGTCAGTTCTCTGTCCCTGGTCAGATACCGGACCAATGACTATTCGGTCCCGGTGGCCTACGGTCATCGGGACGTTGTGGTCCGCGGATATGTACATGAGGTTGTGATCAGCTGTGGCGCTGAAGTCATCGCCCGCCATCGGCGGTCCTACGATCGAGACGACTTCGTCTTCGACCCTCTCCATTACCTGCCGCTCCTTGAGAAGAAGACGAGGGCATTGGATCAGGCGGCGCCGCTGGTTGGATGGGAGTTGCCCGAGGAGTTCGGAGTGTTGCGGCGGCTGCTGGAGTCTCGGATGGGCAAGCGAGGAAAGAGGGAGTTCGTGCAGGTGCTCAGACTGATGGAGAACTTCCAGCCGGAAGAAGTCCACGACGCCGTACGAGACGCCATTCGACTCGGGGCTGTGAGCTTCGATGCTGTCAAGCACCTGGTGCTGTGCAGGATCGAGGGTCGACCGCCTAGACTCGACATGGAGTTGTACCCGTATCTGCCCAGGACCAACGTTGCAACAACCTCGACCAGGGACTACATGGCTCTCCTGGCGGGGAGCCGGTCATGACCAACAAGTCCACGATGTTGCTCGAACACAACCTCAAGCAACTCAAGCTCCCCACGTTCCTGAGGGAGTACGACAAGCTGGCATCCCAGTGTGCCAGTGAGGGAGCTGACCATCCGGACTACCTGCTGCGACTATCGGAGTTGGAGCTGATCGACCGTCACCATCGCATGGTGGAACGTCGGATCAAAGCAGCCCGCTTCCCGACGACCAAGAGCCTCGACACCTTCGACTTCCTGTCTATGCCGTCCCTGAACAAGGCTCTGGTTCTGGAGCTGGCACGATGCGAGTACATCGAGCGCCCCCACAACGTCATCGCTCTCGGCAACAGTGGCACCGGCAAGACCCATATCGCCCTCGGTCTCGGTCTGGCTGCGTGTCAGAGGGGACTGTCCGTGGGCTTCACCACCGCCGCTGCTCTGGTTCACGAGCTGATCGAGGCCAGGGACGAACGGCGTCTGCTCAACCTGCAGAGAAGGCTCGCACGACTCAAGCTTCTGATCATCGACGAACTGGGCTTCGTGCCCTTGTCCAAGACTGGCGCCGAGCTCCTCTTCGAGGTGTTCAGCCAGCGTTACGAGCGTGGATCGGTCCTGGTGACCTCCAACCTGCCCTTCGTCGAGTGGACCGAGGTGTTCGGCTCTGAACGGCTGACCGGAGCTCTCCTCGACCGCCTCACCCACCATGTCGACATCCTGGAGATGAACGGGGACAGCTACCGACTCAAGCACAGCAAGAAGACTTCTGGCCGCCAGCTATCTGACTGAGCCTGATCTCCAACGCCCCACGAACCTTGATGCCCATTCTACGGCGTTCAGTGGTACAGTTTTGCTCCGCCCCGCTGGTACGTTTTCACACCGCCCTTGACAGACCACTGGCCGATGTCACCGGCGGCGGCCCTGGCGGCGTCCCAGGCGTCCCAGGCGGCCCTGGCGGCGGCCCTGGCAGCCTCGGCGGCGGCCTTAGCAGCCTCAGGAGACTTCTCCACGCACATCGTCCGCCACTCGGCGCCGAAGCCGCCCTGATCCGCTACGCTCTGTAAATCGGGGAGCACCGTCCCCCACATCCAATTCATGACCAGAGCCAGCCGCTCCTCCTCCCTCTCACGGCCCGTGCCAGCGGCCATCGGCAGCAAACGCTTCCACCCCGGCGAGTTGCGCATCTCCGAGGGCATCGCGTCTTGGACGACAATCATCCATTGACCGATAACCTTGGACATACACTTCGGGATGGCGTCCGTTACCTTCTCAGTGAGTGCGAGGTTGATCGCCGCGACCGAGCAGGCCAACTCCTCCGTCCCGATGCCGGCGACCAACTCGTGTGACGCGAGATAGTCCCGTAACCGTGCGTCCGCCTCTTGCGTCCATACAGTCGTCATAACCCGTCCTCCCTCTCCTTCCACTCGACCACCGCAGCCGGTAGCTTGTACTCCTCAGTGTCGTGTTTGACCGTGTATTCCCAAACTCTGTCCTTGCGTCTCACCCTGACGATGTAGGACTCCTCAATGACGGCTGACCGAGCCTCCAGGAAGTAGCCCGGCTGCGCCTCTTTGATGGCCTTGACCTTCTGAGGAGCGAACAGCATGGCCTCAAGGTCGTTCATCTCGATCGTGACCAAGCCGCCCCGCTTGTACTCGTCCGTCGGCGGGCCTAGCCGCTTCAGCTCCGCCCGAAAGCCGTCGCACGGGGTAGTGCTCTGGCCATGTCGGCGGTGTGTTGGGCAATGAAAAAAGCCTCCCGTCCAGAGAGGGGAGGCCCTTCAAAAGCGCTAGCCCCATCTCAGTGGATGGGGCTAGTTGTACAACAGGTACAGGCTTATGTCAATATGTCAATGTTTAAGCCACCTCGCGGTGGGTCGCCCTCTGCGGGGCGGGTTGTTGACTAGAGTCAATACGTCATCGGGTTCGACTAGAATCCGGCCACCTCCTGGGGCACGCTCACGCCCTTTCTCCTTCAACGCGTCGCACTGCACCCACCCCCGGAGTCTCCCCAAGGGTATGCCAAACCGCTCGGAGGCCTCACGCAGCGTGATTAGCTCACCCCCCCCTTTCCTGGCGGGTTGCCAACCTTGTTTAGATCCTCGACATCTGCCATGTCTACATGGAGCCAAGGTCCATTCGCATGGTCGGGAGGCGGTGGTATCTCCACGGGCCGAAGGTGCCCCAGCCGTATCCAGGACCGCACGGTGTTCTCGGACCGGCCGATGCGTCTCGCGGCCTCTTTGACCGGGACGAGTTTCCCGTGTCCGTTGCCGGACTCCGCTAGGCCGGCTGTAGCTGTTACCACGCGGCCGATCTCCTGCTCGGAGAAACCCGCCTGGCGCATTCCGCTCACCCAGACGTCCTCTGCGACGATGCCGTTTCCATTAGATTTCGGCTCAAATTGTACCATAGCTAGTGGTCCAACATCATTGAAATGAATACCATGATAGTCATTGTTCCTCTTGGGGGTTCAATCGTAACGTTGAACCGAGGAGGAACCATGATGTCTACCAAGAAGTACCGTATCAGACTGACTACCGACGAACAACAGGAACTCAACGCCTTGGTCTCACGCGGTCGGGCTGCGGCGTACAAACAGACCCATGCGCGCATTCTGCTGATGAGCGATGAGTCACGCTCGGACGGGGGAATGAAGGACGCGGACATCACCAGCGCGCTCGGTGTGGGACAGTCAACGGTCGAGCGAATACGCAAGCGCTGTGTGGAGGAGGGGGTCGAGTCTGCGCTGAATCGCAAAAAGCAACTGCGTCGGCGTCAAAAGAGACTGGACGGCGAAGGTGAAGCACGGTTGATAGCGATGGCCTGCGGGGAACCGCCGGAGGGGCGTGCCAGTTGGACCCTGAAGCTGTTGGCTGACCAGTTGGTCGAGTGTGAGATAGTCGGGACCATTAGCACCGAGACGGTTCGCCAGGCGCTCAAAAAAAAACGAACTGAAGCCGTGGCTGAAGCAGAGTTGGTGCATCCCGCCCGGTCAGAGCGCGGAGTTTGTGTGCGCGATGGAAGACGTACTGGAGGTCTACCAACGGCCGTACGATGGGAATGAGGTTCTGGTGTGCATGGATGAGACGAGCAAACAGCAAGTCAAGGAGACGCGAGTGCCGCGTCCCGCAGCGCCCGGCTTATCGGCGGCATACGACTACGAATACGAGCGCAATGGAGTGAGCAGCCTGTTCATGCTGTTTGCACCGTTGGACGGATGGCGCCGAGTCGAGGTCAGAGAGCGTCGCACGAAGGTGGACTGGGCGCATGTGATAAAGAAACTGGTCGACGAGGACTACCCTGACAGAGACCGGATCGTGCTGGTAATGGACAATCTCAACACTCACAAGCTGTCCTCGCTATACGAGGCATTCGAGCCTGCTGAGGCGAGGCGTATAGCTGAGCGACTGGAGATACACTACACTCCCAAACACGGGAGTTGGTTGAATATGGCGGAGATAGAGATCGGTGTGCTGGCTCGACAGTGCCTGGACCGACGGATTGCCAATCAAGACATCCTGCGCGGCGAGGTCAATGCTTGGCAGAATCAACGCAACCGGGATGTGATACGAGTGGATTGGCGCTTCACTACCGAGGATGCGCGCATCAAGCTAAAGTCACTCTACCCATCAATACAAAAACGTTGAACCACTAGTCTCTCATCGAACCGCCGTTCTAACCTACTTTACTCAACGTAGGTTTGACAGTATTCGACTAACCAAGATGCCAACGGTGCCGCATCTTCAATCGCGACTTGCTTCACAGCACAGAATTGTGGGCCGAACGACATGTACCAGCGTCCAACCACTGCGACTGGAATGAACTTTCTGCGGATAACCCCGACCTGTTCGTCATTTAGCCGGCGGGAGGTCATACCGAGGTCGACGCTAACGCGCGCATACTTGATTCGCCGACGGAGTTCCACGACGGGGCGGTCCATTGCCCTGCACCAGTGACAGAATGCGTTGAAGGCGTAGTCGACTGTAGGCGCCCGGAGTTGTTTGGTTTCAATGACCCCAGTGGCCTTGGCTGCCTCATATCGCTTCCGTTGGTCAGCATTGAGACGTCTGACCATGACTTGGCCCCAAGTCTTGAGGACGAAGCCTGGCCGCATGGTCACGCGCTCGAGTTGTTCGAGCACTTTCGTTGCCTCTGCTTGTTCCATGCTCAATACCTTCTACTTTTGTGCCTAAGCGCCCCTCGGCTGGTCGTTTTCCCACCTCTCTGATGTCACTTCCCTCACCTACTCCCATCCACTCAATCTGCTGGCGACCCCGACCGGATTCGAACCGGCGATCTCTGCCTTGACAGGGCAGTGTGTTAAGCCGCTACACCACGGGGCCGTTGTGTGAATTCTAACTGGGCCAGGAAGCGCTGGTCAACCGCATCCGTTACGTCGTTGCCGCTTCGAGCTCGTCTTTCGTGAGCTCGATGCCGAAGCCGGGTGCGTCGGTGGGTACCAGGTAGCCGTCCTCGGGTACCGCTCCGCCGGGTGTGGCGCGGTATCCGCGCCGAAGCGACTCTCCCGGCGCGGAGCCGACGAACATCTCGCCCCACGGCATAGCGAGCATCGCATATCCGACGTGCTGGCCGTAGGCGTCGTTCATGCCCGCGTGAGGGATCACCGAGATTCCGGCCGCCTCGGCGATGTGGCATATCTTGACCAGTGCTGTGACCCCTCCGGCCCACTGGACGTCCGGCTGCAGCACGTCGAGCGCCCGGTTGCTGGCCGCGAAGAAGAACGGGTGGGTCGAGTACCAGTGCTCTCCGGCTGCAAGGCCGGCCCACGGTAGTCGTTTCCGCATTTCGACAAAGCCCTGCAGGTCCTCTGGGATGAGGCAGTCTTCCACCCAGCGGAGCCCATAGGGGCGGAGCCTCTCAGTCAGCCGGACCGCGAACTCCAGGTCGAAGGCCATCCAGCAGTCGAGCATCAGGTCTACACTGGGGCCGATGAGATCGCGGGTCTTCGCCACGAGATCCTCGTTCTTCTCCAAGCCGTCGAGTCCATCGGCGGGGCCGTATGGGCACCCGATCTTGGTCGCCTTGAACCCGAGCTCCATATACCAGTCCGTGTCGAGACCCGTGGCGTAGCAGGTGATCTTGTCCCGGACCGGTCCTCCTAGCAGCTCGTACACGGGCCGGCCCAGCAGCTTGCCCTTCAGGTCCCATAGGGCCAGGTCGACGGCGCTGATGGCGTAGCTGGACAGCCCCGCCGCGCTGTACAGCGCCGCCGTTCGCGTCATCACGTCCCAGAGCTTCTCCGTCGCCGTGCACTCCTCGCCGATCAGCAGCGGCCCCAGGTGGTCGTTGATGATCGAGACCACGGGCCCACTATAGGTAGTCATGCCCAGGCCCCAGGTCCCGTCCTCCGCCTCGACTACGCACGCCACCTGCTTCCACGGCGGCGTCCAGGACGCGTCCGAGCGGAACCGGTCGTACCTCGACAGCGGCCTCGCGAGCGTCGGGTCTTCGACCCACGACGGCCTGCGCGCCTCGGTCTCGCTGGGCTCCTGGGGGAGCCGTACCTCAGCCGCTTTGATGGACTTGATCTTCATTGCCCGACCTCGATCGCGAAAGGCGGTTGGCCTCGCGTTCAGTCTCTAATCACCAGCCGAGGGACGCCCAGCTCATCAGACTGGTCCTCGAACCACTTAACCACGTCCCGATGGAGCGGGATTCCGTTGGCGCGGCGTTCCTGCTCCTCCTCGTGCTCCATGAGCCCCGGATAGAGCACCCGGTCGTGGCCCGGAATCGGCTCTGTCGTCCGCAGGGTCTCGAGCATCCGGTCCATGTTGTCCTTGAACTCGTCTACGTCCGAGAAGGCCGCGATGTCGTATGCGGCAAAGTAATGCTTATCGGTACGGGTGTCCTCCACCATGCTCGACTGGATACCTGACAGGACCGTCGTGAGGACCTCCACCATCATCGCCAGGCCATAGCCCTTGTGGGACCCGTTCTCTCGAGTGCCACCGAGAGGCAGAGGCAGATGCTCGCCCATCTCCAGTGGCTCGATCTCCTCCATGATTGGCACGCCGTCCTTTTCGGCCACCCACCCAGGGGCTAACTTTGCCCCGACGCTTCGGGCGATTTGTATCTTGTTCCCAGAGATGGTCGTTGTAGCGGCGTCGAACAGGAATGGCGCCTCGTGCCTTGTGGGAGCCGCTACGGCGATAGGGTTCGTCCCCAACCTGGCGACCGACCCGAAGGTTGGGTGCATGTACATTCCCGCCGCCGTCATCGCGACGCCTACCATGTCCTCCTTGGCGGCTACCATGGCATGATGGCCGATGGCGCCCGAGTGGGCGCTGTTCACGATCGTGACGATGCCGATGCCAACCCGCCTGGCCTTATCGATGGCCATCCGCATCGCTTTGGGCGCCAAAATGATGCCGAGCCCACGGTCACCGTCGGTGACCCCTACCCCCGGGGTCTCGCGAAGCACAGTCCATTTGGCGTTGGCCTTGATCGTGCCGTCGCGGTAGTACTTGAGGTAGACGGGGAAGGTGACAGAAACGCCGTGGCTCGATACTCCCCTGAGATCGGCAGAGACCAGCGTATCCGCCGCCATCGCGGCGTTCTCAGCGCTCTCGCCCATCTTCTCGAATATCGCTGCCACCGTCGCGCGAAGCGACTCTTCGGGGACGCGGACCTGGTCCCCTACGGGGACCTTGAAGCGATCGAGCACGGATAGCACCTCGCCTGTCGTAAAGCGAGGGCGATTGTAACACGGGGGTGGTTGGGTTCTAGTTCAAGTCACGGACGACTTGCCCTAGCTCGCGAAATGGTCGTAGCAGATCCTGGCGAGCTGCCCTATGAGCTGTTCGGCCGCGAACTGAGCCGGCATCCCGTCGGGCAACGCGAGCAGGACGTGGTCCGTGAAAACGCTGAGTACGAATAGCGGGTCATCGCCCTGGAACACGACCCCGGCGTCGTTGTGACCCCGCGAGTCCATACTAGTGCCGGTCTTGTGGGCGACCTTCGTTCCGTAAGGCAGCCGCGATGGGAGGGCGGCGCTCAGCATCTGCTTCGAGAGAATTTCGACGGCCAGGTTGCAATGCTCGGGCAGGCAACCTAGCCGGTGCGCGACCTTCTCCTCGGTGCGGCCGCGCTGAATCAAGTCCAGCAGCTGCCCGACGTCGCTCGGCGTGGTCGCGTTCACGGCGGTCACCGGGTAGTCCCGGTCGAGGCCTCGAGGTGGGATCGCGAACCGGTGAGTTGTTCCCGTCATTCCGACGGACTCGCAGAAGGCGTTGATAAGGTCGATTCCCAGCATATCGACGATTGTGCCGGTGCACGTATTGTCGCTGAGGATGATCATCATCGTCAGAGCGTCCGCCAGAGTGATGCTGAACCCGGGCGAAAGGTGGCGAATCGGCCCGAAGTCGTTGTCTTGATACCTCGCCTGAATCTCGATGCGCTGTTCGAGACTGAGTGAGCCCTCGTTGACTGCCCGCATAGCGCACATCATGATCGATATCTTCCGAACGCTCGCCGAAGGGACCACGGTGTCGCCGTTTCTGTCGGCCGTCTCGCCGGTCCGAAGGTCCTTCACGTACCACCCGACGTGGAAGGGCTTGTCGTCGCAAACGTGATTCATCCCATCAACCAAAGTCTGCATCGGGGCGCTCCGTTCTTCGAGGTCGACACCATATTAACGCGAGCATAGGCGACGCGGACCAGGGACCGCCGACCTGCCGAGTGGGGCTAAGGTGCGTCGGTCGTGTACAGCTCCGTGTCCTGATGGAAAGAGTACCAGCCGAACCAGAAGGACATGTGGGTGGGGACTCGCGCCAGCTTTTTGGACGAGTCCCTAGCGTTCACGAGGTGCTCTTCCAGCACATTCCAGGTCACTCCGCTCGAGTCTACCAGCTCGCCTGGGATGCCTTCACTAGTGTCGTCTGGGTCCAACGAGAATGACTGCCCGTCCCGCTCGTAAGCGCGGGCCCCCTGGGATTCCAATGAGCCGACGACCACGATCTCCTCCCCGCCGAGCACGTCGTTGACGACTCTTTCGCGTTGCAGTATGTCGATTGGATACGCCTTGTACGCTTCGCCTATCCCTACTCCCAGTACGACAGCTTTCGTTGCGAGTACCGCGCTGCGGTCTGGTACGGGAAACCAAGTGTGTGCATCGCTAAAGTAGTCGTTGTAAACGGCCCGAGGGTCGGACTCTACGGCATATGTGCTGGAGGCATACAACCCGGTCTCGATCGACAACACGGTCGTGTCCGGGTGGAGGTCGACCCACTCCTCCCAGGTCGCCAACAGCACCGGGAAGAAGGGCAGCTTGATCCCGCTGTCCGCGAGTGGTCCGACGATGGGCTCTCCCGTGAACTGGTGCCAGAGGCTCTTCGTCAGCCGGTCATACATGACCTTGTTGCTGCGGAACAGCAGCCCGGACGTCCCGAACGTCGTTGGCTCCCCTTCGATCTTCGCGGAATACACGATTCCGGTGCCGCAGAGCGTTCAATAGGCGAGGGCGATGGGCTCCCCCCCAAGGATGTCGTTCGCCATCTCGTGGGGGTTCATGATGCGCAACGGATAGGCCCGGTGTTCCCCATTGATCGAAACGCCGAAGACGCGGTCGTCCGGCAGTAGGTAGCCTGCCTCGGCGGCGGAAATCGTCGGCGAGAAAGCGAGGTCTGGAATCCCGTCGGGGCGTACCCCACCCCATGCCAGCTCCACGGGGTCGATCCGCGAGTTGTCCGCGGCCGGGGCAAGGAACTCGGCGAATCGAGGGTCGATCTGTGAAAAGAGCCCGATCTTCCATTCTACGTAGCCCTCAGGGGGCTGGTATTTGTCGAGGTTCCGGAACAGCCACTCGCTCCACCTGTACCACGCGGTCCCATTAGCTTCGATTGTCTGACCCGTGAGCGCCTGCAACGTCGCGGGTGCCTTGTCCTGAAACTCCTCGTTCCCGAGGAATCTCAGCAACTCGATGATGATGGGCACCTGAGAGACGTCGCGGTTCTGCTCGGCTTCGACCATGGCCTGGAACATGAACTCGGGAGCAAAGGTCTTGGGCGTGTAGAGCCTTAGCATCGTGGCGGTCGGGTCGTACTCCGGCCCGCTGGAAGCGGCTGGCGGCCGCGAAGGAGCGGGAGCAGGCGCAACGACCGTCGCGCTCTGCGTAGGTGTCGGTGAAGGCGGGTCGGTCGAAGACTCTCCGGAGCACGCGACAAGCGCCCACGCCACGAGCACTGGTGCGAGCAGCAGTAGTCTAGATGAAGGATTCTTAGGAGCCATCGTTACTTGAATTACGACAATGGGCAGATGTGCGGATGCCCGATTCCACCTAATCCCGAATCCACCGAAGGACACCGATGGACGGCGTGAGGGCAGCGGAAGGGGGTGGGTGAGGGAGCTACAGGGGGGATGGCCTGGGGTCTTGGGGTAGATGGGAGGCCGGCGGCCGGTCTTCAGTCGCCGCACAGGGCCCCTAAGGCCCTATGCGGGAGTTGCGATGCGCGGGAAGGCGAGAGGATACGCAGCAGGGGACTCTCGCGACCGGGGTGGCGCGAGATTGCGGGGACGTTGGGTCAGTTGCAGGCTGGCTGTCAGGCCGGGAACGGAA